>CAVXKS010000001.1:0-162984 GCA_963762465.1 uncultured Acidobacteriaceae bacterium
AACCTGAAGCGCGGCGATCGCGTCGTCGTTCCCTTCACCATCGCCTGCGGCAGCTGTTTCTTCTGCAAGCGCCAACTCTGGAGCCTGTGCGACAACACAATCCAAACGCGCAGATCGCCGAGACGATGTACGGCTACTCCGGCTCGGCGCTGTTTGGCTACTCGCACATCTATGGCGGCTATGCGGGAGGCCAGGCGCAGTACGTCCGCGTGCCATTCGCGAATGTAGGCCCCATCAAAATTGAGAATGACCTGCCCGACGAGAAGGTGCTCTTTCTCTCAGACATCTATCCCACCGGCTACATGGGCGCGGAGAACGCAAACATCCAGCCCGGGGACACCGTCGCGGTCTGGGGCTGCGGGCCCGTTGGGCTGTTCGCGATCGCCAGCGCCTACATGCTCGGCGCGGAGCAGGTCATCGCCATTGACCGATTCCCCGAACGCCTGAGCTGGCCCGCGAGTACTGTGGTGCCACGACCATCGACTACACGGATAACGACGTCGTCGTCGTGGACGCGCTTCGCGATCTGACCGGCGGTGTCGGCCCTGATTCCTGCATCGACGCAGTCGGCATGGAGGCGCACTCCAATACGCTTGTGGGCATGTACGACAAAGTGAAACAGGCCGTCATGCTGGAGACGGACCGGCCCTTCGTCCTCCGCCAGGCGATTCAGGCTATCCGCAAAGGCGGCACGCTGTCGATCCCCGGCGTCTACGGCGGAGCAATCGACAAGGTCAACTTCGGCGCAGCCTTCGGCAAGGCGGTGCACATGGCCATGGGTCAGACGCACATGCAGAAATATCTGAAGCCCCTTCTCAAGTCGATTGAGGACGGGAAGATTGACCCGAGCTTCCTGATCTCTCACCGCGTCGGCATTGAGGAAGTCCCAGACATGTACAAGATCTGGCGCGACAAGAAGGATCAGGTTACAAAGATCGTCATCGATCCTTGGAGGGATCAGATCGGCGACAGGATTGCAGCGTAGTCCCCCGCAAAACGCTGCTGCTACCAAGGCCCAGGAGCAATACCCTCCTGGGCCTCTTTTTTCTCTGCCATATTCATCTGGAGTTCGCGTCTATCATGGACCGAGGACTCTCTTACCCCATGCCGCCTGAAGAACCTTGAGCCACCTCCTGCCTGCAAAGCGCGACGCATCTGCCTTCGAGCTTCTGCGGGTCTGGATTGCCGAGCAGGGACAGCACGTTAGCCTCCGCTCCGGCGTGTGGGAAGACCCATTTGCGTGGGGAATCGTGCTCGCCGATCTGGCGCGGCACATCGTGCACGCTGAGTCACTCGCGCGCAAGGACCTCGACCGCGAAGCATTTCTCAAGCGCATGCTGGAAGGATTTGAGGCCGAGATCGAATCGCCCACAGACGATCCTGAAGGTCAACTCACGCAATAGAGCATTTCTCCTGACACTATCGTTTGAGAGGAATCTGTGGAGGTCGTTTTCCTTGAGAGAAAACGACACCAGCGGTCTTCGCCTTGACGACACCTTCAGGGAAAATGCTCCAGCGCGCGCTCGCGAAGCATCCCACAATGCGTGACTCCATCGCCGTACTGCTACATCACTCGCGCTACGCGCTCCAGTTCCTTCTGAATGTGTTCCGGCTTGCAGCCCATGCCCTCAATCGTTGAGGCAACATGACGCGCTTCCTGCGACGAGATGCCGTAACCCCGGCCGCTTAGAAAGCTGGTCACAATCTCTGCTGCTTGAAACGAGTCCAGGCCAGTCTGCAAAAGCTCACTGCGGAGGCCCATCAAATCCGACGGGGTAAACTTCTCCGCTGTTAACCGATCGTCGCAACGGTCAAAATCGCTCACAACGCCTCTCCCTTCGAGCTATCTGAATTCCCTCGGGGTATAGCGGCCCGACAACTGTAAGATTTAGAGCGGAAATCGCGCCCGCGAGTTGTAGAAGAAGCCACGAAAACACCGCGTTCCCAGCGGGTTCTCGGCATTCTTTGAGTGGCATCAAACTTGCTACGCGCTATCCTTCTTGTATGCAGTCTGCTCTCTCTGCCGCTCGTGTTCTGGATGGCGTTGCCATCGCCGCCGAGATCAAATCCGAGGTCGCGCGCGATGTAGAACACGCACGCCAGTCCGGCTATACACCCGGTCTCGCCGTCGTGCTCGTCGGTGAAAACCCTGCCTCGCAGATCTACGTCCGCAGCAAAATCAAAACCTGCGGCGAGCTCGGAATCTTCTCCGAGATGCACACGCCGCCCGCGAGCATCACAACAGAAGAGCTGCTCGCCATCGTTCATTCCCTCAACTCGCGCGACGACATCGACGGCATCCTCATTCAGCTTCCACTGCCTGATCACGTAGACACGAGTCTTCTGCTCGAAGCGGTCGATCCGCGCAAGGATGTCGATGGATTCCATCCGATCAACGCCGGCCGCCTGCTCAGCGGCGCGCCCATGGAAACCGTGCTCGCGCCCTGCACTCCCGCGGGCATCATGGAGATTCTCAAGCGCAGCAACATCCCAATCGCCGGCTCGAATGCCGTCGTCATCGGCCGCTCCAACATCGTCGGCAAGCCGATCGCCGCGATGCTCATCAACGCCTCCGCGACCGTAACGGTCTGCCACTCGCGCACACGCGATCTTGCGAAGATTACCCGCGATGCCGACATCCTCGTCGCTGCCATCGGCCGCGCAGGCTTCGTTCATCGCGACATGGTGCGCCCCGGCGCAACGATCGTGGACGTAGGCATCAATCGCCTCACCGGTGAAGCCGAGTTCTCGCACTTCTTCCCGCCGGACCATCCCGAACATCTCTCCCGTCGAGAGACGTTCGCGAAACGGGGTTCAACCGTGATCGGCGACGTCGATCCCTCAGCATTTACTGTTTCCGGTGCCTACACGCCCGTTCCCGGCGGCGTCGGCGCACTCACCATCGCGATGCTGATGTCCAACACCGTGAAAGCCGCGCGCCTGCGCCGCAATCTGCCGGCAGCGCACTAGCTCATGCTGCGCGTCGGTCTCACCGGAGAACTCGGCAGCGGCAAATCGACCGTCGCGCACATGCTCGCAGCAGCACGGCGCGGTCATTCTCTCTTCCGACGAGATGGGCCGCGCAATGATGCAGCCCGGACAGCCAGCCTTCGACCAGATCGTCGACCACTTCGGCGCCACCATCCTGAACGCCGACGGCGCCCTGAACAGAAGCGCACTCGCCAAGCTCGCATTCGATCCTCAGCAACCCACGCATCGAAGAGCTCAACGCGATCATCCATCCCGCCGTCATCGCCGCTCAGGCCGGCAAGATCGCCGATGTGAGCCGCAAAGACCCGCACGCAATCATCATCATCGAATCCGCGCTCATCTTCTCGACCAAATACGCCCCCGGCCGAGGCTGGCGCGACCGCTTCGACTGCATCATCCTTGTCACAGCGCCTGACGACATAAAGATCGACCGCTTCATCCAGCGAACCGCAGCCATCTCCGCCAATGACTATCAGATCCGCGAGGACGCCCGTCGGCGCCTCCAGGCACAGCGTGCCGCGATTCCAGCGGACATTCCGACCTACACGATCGAAAACGACCGCTCGCTGGCTGACCTCCAGCGGGAGGTCGACGACGTATGGCGCAAACTCGCGGCGCTCGAAAATAGCCACTGAACCGCGCCCGTTTGATACCCTTGAGACTGCACATTCACAAGGAGACATTCATGGCTTCGACAGCCGTTCTGGAACAGACCCTGCCCTACAAAGTCGCAGACATCTCGCTCGCCGACTGGGGCCGCAAAGAGATCACCATCGCCGAGCAGGAGATGCCCGGCCTGATGTCCATCCGCGCCAAGTACGCGCGCTCAAAGCCACTCAAGGGCGTGCGCGTCACCGGCTCGCTCCACATGACCATCCAGACCGCCGTGCTTATCGAGACGCTGGTCGAGCTCGGCGCCACGGTCCGCTGGGCATCGTGCAACATCTTCTCCACGCAGGACCACGCCGCGGCCGCGATCGCCGCGGCCGGCGTCCCCGTCTTCGCCTGGAAGGGCGAGTCCCTCGAAGAGTACTGGTGGTGCACCGACCAGGCGCTCCGTCACGAGAACGGCACCGGCCCGCAGCTCGTCGTCGACGACGGCGGTGATGTCACCCTGCTCATTCACAAGGGCTTCGAGTACGAGGACGGCGACACCTCCTGGATCGAAGGCCCCAAGGGCTCACACGAAGAAGAGGTCATCAAGGCCCTCCTCAAGCGCATCAAGTCCGAGGACGCGCAGCGCTGGCATAAGGTCGCGCGCGACTGGCGCGGTGTCTCCGAGGAGACCACCACCGGCGTGCACCGCCTCTACAAAATGCTCGAGCAGGGCAAGCTCCTCGTACCCGCGATCAACGTCAACGACTCGGTCACGAAGTCCAAGTTCGACAACCTCTACGGCTGCCGCGAGTCGCTCGTCGACGGCATCAAGCGGGCCACGGATGTCATGATCGCCGGCAAGGTCGCGGTCGTCTGCGGCTATGGCGACGTCGGCAAAGGCTCGGCCAAATCGCTGCGCGGCCTCGGCGCACGGGTCGTCATCACCGAGATCGACCCCATTAACGCCCTGCAGGCCGCGATGGAAGGCTTCGAAGTCACCACGATCGAGGAGACCCTCGGCCGCGGCGACATCTACGTCACCACAACCGGCAACGTGGACGTGATCACGCTCGAGCACATGCGCCAGATGAAGGATCAGGCCATCGTCTGCAACATCGGCCACTTCGACAACGAGATCCAGATGGCCGAACTCGAAGGGTCCGATGCAAAGCGCCTCAACATCAAGCCCCAGGTGGACCAGTACACGTTCCCCAATGGCAATTCGATCTTCGTGCTCGCCGAAGGCCGTCTCGTCAACCTCGGCTGCGCCACCGGCCACCCGAGCTTCGTAATGTCGAACAGCTTCTCCAACCAGACGCTCGCGCAGCTCGACCTCTGGGCCAACAAGGACACCTACAAGCCCGGCGTCTACATCCTGCCCAAGAAGCTCGACGAAGAGGTCGCGCGCCTTCACCTCGAGAAGATCGGTGTGAAGCTAACAACGCTTTCGAAGAAGCAGGCCGACTATCTCGGCGTTTCGGTCGATGGCCCCTATAAAGCCGAGCACTACCGGTACTAGAGGGTAGAGGGTAGAGAGTAAGACACGAAGATGCAGAGCAAGGCCGCCAGAACACCGGCGGCCTTCGCTTTCTCTGCTGTCTACTTTCTAGCCCCTACTCTCCGCCTTACTGCACCTTGCCGTTGTGCTTGTCGCGATAAATTCTGCGCGACTCCTGGTTCTGCTGCTTCGCCAGCGTGCGACGGTCCTGCGCCGTCAGGTGCCCGTTGTCCTCGGCGCGCATGCCGCGCTCCTCGCGATTGATGCCGGTCTCCTGATGCTCCAGTCGCGCCGTCTCGCCCGCCGTGAGCTGTCCGCTCTTCACACCCTGCCCAATGCGGTCCTGCTGATTCTCTTTGCGCGCATTGATGTGGTTGCGGTCGTACTTCGTGGTCTGCGCAAATCCAGCCGCAGGCAGTGCAACAAGAAGCGTCGCCAGAACAAAATTGATTGCTTTCATGACTGTCTTCCCTCCGTAATTCACCGTGGCCTGAGAATTCCGCCGTGGTGTACGGATGAGTGGACACACGTCAATCCACGCAGTTGCGACAAACTCCAAAACTATATTTCTTCACGGAACCGCGACTTCACGGCAAACACCGTGTATGCGCGTCATCAGAACCGGCCTTCGGCAGTCGAACGCGTTTGCCCGATCCAACGTCGCGCCTTCTCTACCCTCTTCCCTCTAGCCTCTACTGTCTGCTTTCCTGCGGCTCGTAATCGCTCGCCACGATCTCATCCACCCCCTGCTCTTTAGCGATCGGGTGATCCACCAGCACCACCGTACGCACCGCGCCCGCCGCATACGTTGTCTCCGGCGCGGTCATCAGCGGCAGCGCCTGGTTCGTCGGCGCGGTCCCGCCGGACAGCACCACCAGCGAGTACGTGCCGGCCGGCATCATCATGTATCCGGTCGCAGCGCCGAACGCCACGCCCGCCCGCATCGCTGCCGTCGCCTTCAACTTTTCACCCGCCGGCACCATGTAAAGGTCCACATTCCCCGCGCGCGTCGCCGCATCGATCACCCGCACGGCAACCTCGCCCGCCGGAGCAGGCGATGTCTGGTCCGCAAAGATTGTCTCCTGCAGGCTCGCGGCAATGTTGGTGACCACCGCCGTGTATTGCCGCCCTGGTGTAAGTCCCGCATTCGCCGCCACCAGCATCTGGGTCGTGTTCGCGGTGTTCGCACTCAGCCGCACATTGCCCGCAGGCAGCGGCACGTAGGTGCTCGCGCTGCCGAAGTCCACGCTGTATGCCAGCGCCGTCCCGCCAGCATAAAAATCCATGCTCCCCGCGTCCGGCGACGCCGCAATCACCCGCACGTGTGCGACGTTCTCCGGGCTCATGTCGATGCCTTGGCAACCGACCATCATCATCGCTGCAAACGCCATCGCACCCACACACAGCCGCCGTCGCGCGCGAGCCCTTTGCCCGCGCGACACACGCGCTCATCCGTGCAGCGGTTGAAGGAACTGTTGAGGTCACCCGTTCAATTCTACTCACTGAAAGCGCCATTTCGCACACCCGGAGAACCGCCAGCGGGACCACAAATTCGCCCGCTGCGGCACCCTCCGTATAGCCTGAAAACAATCGCTGACCGCAATCGCGGCCGCTTACTTCACCCTGTGAGCAATAATCTTGTCCGCGATCTTGTCGTACGTCGCCTTCGGGATGATGCCTTTGGTCACCAGCTGGTTCTTCGACGTATACGGCCGGCCGGCGATGATCCGCTTCGCATACGCATCGCCAATCCCCGGCAGCGCCTTCAACTGATCCGCCGTCGCCGTGTTGATATCAATCAGGTCCGGAGCCGGCGCTGGAGCCATCACATGCGGTGCAGAGGCTGCCATCGCCGGCGTTCCCGCCGACAGCAAACCCGGAAGACTAATCAGGAGCCCGAGGCAAGCATAGGAAAGCAGGCGATTCCAACGTGACATACACCCTCCTGAGATTTCTTAACCTCTGATGCGCCGGTCAGCATACACTGTGCCCGCACTTCCAGGGAGAATTACATTGCGAACTCTTCGCGCCGTTTGTCTCCTCAGCGCTCTCGGTATGGCCTCCGGCCTTTGCGCACAGCAGTCCTTGCCGGATTTCATCACCTCCGAACCAGCACCTCCGCCGCCGTCCCGCGCCTATCTTCAGGCTCCTCCGCCGAACGCCTCCGGCACCCACAGTCCTTCCGGCGCGATCCGAATCTCAGGTGGCGTCATGGCCGGTCAGCTCATCAACCGAGTCGACCCCGTCTATCCCGACACCGACGCCGAGGGAACGGTTGTTCTGCATGCAATCATCGGACCCGACGGCACGGTGCAGCAGCTCTCTGTGATCGCAGGGCCACCGCCGCTGGTCAGACGCAGCAGTAGACGCCGTTCGCCAGTGGACCTACAAGCCCTACCTGCTCAACGGAGAACCGAGAGCCGTCGATACGACCGTCACTGTGAATTTCAAGCGCTGATCTCTAATCTCTGTCTCTTACACCGGCACCGCGACGCCGCGCCCGGCTTCCGTCTTCACTATCTGCCCATCCCTCATGTGCAGAATGCGGTCGGCGATCATCGCCGCCTCGGGATTATGCGTAATCATCAGCACCGTCTGGCCCAGCTCCCGGCTTGACGTCCTGAGCATCTCCAGCACCGCATCCGAGTTCTGCGTATCCAGATTGCCCGTCGGCTCATCCGCCAGCACAATGGCCGGCTTCGTGATCAGAGCGCGGGCTATCGCAACCCTCTGCTGCTCGCCGCCCGAAAGCTCATTCGGCCGATGATCCAGCCGTCCGTTAATCCGCAGCAACTCCGCCAGATGGTCCATAAGCGCGCGGTCAAACGGTTTCCCGGTATCCGCAATCGAGTGCGCCAGCTCAATATTGTCCTCGGCCGAGATCGTCGGCAGCAGATTGAACCGCTGAAACACAAACCCGATGTGCGCCCGCCGCAGCTTGGTGCGCTGCGCATCGCTCAGCCGCGAAAAGTCCTCGCCGCGAATCTTCAGCGTCCCCGCTGTCGGCGATGTCAGTCCACCCAGCACATAAAACAGCGTCGACTTGCCCGAGCCCGACGGCCCCACGATCGAGACAAACTCGCCCGGCTCCACGTTGAACGAAACATCGCGCAGCGCCGGAACCTCCAGCTTGCCCGAACGGTACGTCTTCCCTATGTGACTGGCTTCAATGATCGGAGGCATGGCGCAGGCATCAGTCTATCGCAGCGCGTCATCCTTCTCACTCGCAGGCTGACGCCGCCTGCAGCAGCGCCACCTCATTGCTCTGGGCCATCTCCAGGAAGCTGATCCTCAGCCGCACGCTTACCTTCCTGAACGCCGGCGCGCAGAGCCCGCTCGTGCGTCCGCAGCATGCAAAGCTCCGTCAACGCGCGATGGCTTACGTCCGTCATCTCCAGCCCCGCCTGCGCCAACCCACAGTACAGGTCCAGCGCTGACCGCAGCTCCACCTCGAAGCTGTACTCTGCCGTCCCCCGTCCGCGTCGTTTGCATGCAATCTCAGAGCACCCGGCCGCCGCCAACACCTTCCATAACTGCGGCAGGAGGAGCCTTCGCTCCTCGCACGAGAAGCTGTGCACCTCAATCGCGCTTCCAAACTCCGATTCCAGGGCCGGTGTCATCATGACTGCACCTATCGGCGGCGCAGTCGCTGCCCATCACTTCTGTCCCACAATCCGACTCAACCCTCCGCAGGTACACTCGCACACATGGTCCTCGGCCTCGGCACCGACATGATCGAGATCGCCCGCATCGAGCACTCGCTCTCCCGCTTCGGCGACGCCTTCCTCCATCGCATCTACACGCCCGCTGAGATCGCCTACTGCCGCCAAAAAACGAAGACGGCCGCCGAGAGCTTCGCCGCCCGCTTCGCCGCCAAAGAGGCCGGCGCGAAGGCCCTCGGCACGGGCATCAGCCAGGGCGTCACCTGGCGCGAGCTCGAAGTCCTCCGCCTGCCCGGCCAGCGGCCGACCCTGCATCTCTCCGGCCGTGCGGCCGACATCGCCGCACGCCTTGGCGTCCGCCACCTGGCCCTCTACGCTCTCCCACACCCGCGGGCTCGCCCTGGCCGTCGTCATCGCCGAAGACTGAAAGAAAAGAGAATAGAGAGTAGAGGGTAGAGAGTAGGAAGCCAGCGGCGCGGCGTGGCCACCTGTCTGGTATCTACCCTCGATCCTCTACCCTCAAGCCCCTCTGATCCTGTTCCCTGCTTTACCCCGCTGATACGATATCTCCCATGCCCAGTCAGGCTGAGGTCCGGTGGTCGCAGCTCAAGGTCGGCAGCATCGTTCTCATCTCGCTCGTGCTCCTCACCACGTTGCTCTTCCTCATGACCAGCAATGCCGGCATGGGCCTCTTTGAGAAGCGCATCATCCTCCACTCCTTCTTTGACAACGCCTCCGGCGTCAAGGTGGGCGCTCCCGTCTCGCTCCAGGGCGTTAACGGTCGGCGAAGTCACTCGCGTCGAGATCACCACCGACCCCGCACGCAAGCTCACACCCGTCGAAGTCGTGATGAAGCTCTCGCCTCACTTCCGCTCCAGCATTCACAAAGACTCCGTCGTCACTCTTCAGACTGCCGGCGTCCTCGGCGACACCGAGGTCGATATCAACAGCCAGCTCGCCACCGGCCCAGAGGTCCAGAACGGCGACGAGCTCCGCACCAAAGACGTTCCCTCCATTCAGGACGTCGTCGCTTCCAGCCAGCAGACCGTCAAGAGCTTCAACGAGATCATGCCCAAGCTCAACGACATCGTCACATCGATCGATAATGGCAAGGGTTCCGCCGGCAAACTCATCAACGATCCGCAGCTCTATAACCGCGCCGTCAGCACCGTCGATCAGCTGCAAACGCTGGCCGCGAACCTGAATAACGGCCGAGGCAGCGCAGGCAAGCTGCTCACCGACGACACCGTGTACAACAACCTCAAGGATGCGACCGCCCGCCTGGACGCCCTCGCCACCGGACTTAGCTCCGGGAAAGGCACTGCCGGCAAACTCCTCACCGACGACACGCTCTACAACAACCTCAATACCACCCTGAATCAGACCAACGCCATTCTCGCCCAGATCAACTCCGGGAAGGGTGGCCTCGGCATGCTGATCAAGGACCCCGCCTTCGCCGACCGCCTCAACGACACGGTTTCGAAACTCGATCTCCTCCTCACCAACGTCGACAACGGCAAAGGCACGATCGGCAAGCTGGCCACCGACGACGCCGCCTACAACAATCTCAACAAGCTCCTCGCAGACAGCGACACGCTCGTCAACATGCTCCGGACCGACCCCAAAAAGTACCTCACGATTCACATGAAAATTTTCTAGGCCGGAGTCCTCTCCTCCAGCCCGCGGCTTGAAAGATGCCCGCTGAACCCGCAATCCCCGCTTTTCATTGTCCCCCCGCGAAAATTCCGGCTATTCTGTGTCGTCTCGGCGGCACCGCACCTGTTCTCACAAAGAGGCCGTCCAGGCGTCTGCCGGACGACCGTTAAATACTTAGCAACACCCTTTGAAGGAGACCTATGCGCACGCTCGTACTTGCATCAATAATCGGCCTCGCAGTTCCGCTCTGTCATGGCCAGGAATCGGGACCTGCCATGGACCCGATCCACCTCGCCCCGCCATCCTCGCTGGATCTCGGCTCGGCCCCAACCAAGATCCCGGTCAAGCCCGTCGCCTTCGACGTCAACGCGATCGACAAATCCGCGGACCCTTGCCAGGACTTCTTCCAGTACGCCTGCGGGAACTGGAATAAGAGCAATCCCATCCCGGCCGACCGCGCCTCCTGGGGCCGCTTCGCCGAGCTCGCCGAGTACAACAACTACCTCCTGTATAAGGATCTCGTCGCCGCCGCCGACACCCCGAAGTCTCCGCTCCAGAAAAAGTACGGTGACTACTTCGCCGCCTGCATGAACACCGGCCTGATCGAAAAGCTCGGCGACAAGCCGGTTCTCCCCGACCTCCACGCCATCGATGAGCTCTCCAGCGTGAAGCAGCTCGCGGCCTTCAACGCCAGGCAGGACCGCCGTGGTGGTGGCGCCTTCTTCGCCGTGGCTGTGACACAGGACCAAAAGGATTCGACCCAGCAGGTTGCGGCCACGGGACAAGGCGGGCTCACGCTTCCCGACCGCGACTACTACCTCAACCAGTCACCGCGGTTCCAGAAACTGCGCGAGGGATACGTCGACAACATGCTCAAAACGTTTGAGCTCCTCGGCGACTCGCCCGACAAGGCAGCCAAAGAAGCCTCCGACGTCATGACCATCGAAACCGCGCTCGCTAAGGGCTCGCTCGACCGCGTCGCACTTCGCGATCCCGCCACGCGCTATCACCCGATGTCCGTCGACGAGCTCCAAAGCAAGACCCCCAACTTCGACTGGAAGACCTATCTCGAGGGCGTCGGCCTGCCCGAACGCGAAGACCATCATCGTCACTAGCCTTCCGTATCTCGATACCGCCAACGCCGAGATCAGTGACGAGAATCTGCCCGCCATCAAGAGCTACCTTCGCTGGCACGCCGTACACGCCGCCGCTCCGCTGCTCAGCAAGGACTTCGAGGACCTGAACTTTGACTTCTTCAACCGCACCCTCGGTGGACAGAAGGAAGAGCTTCCCCGCTGGCAGCGCTGCACCTCAATCACAGACCGCGCACTCGGCGAGGCCGTCGGACAGGACTGGGTCAAGCAGAACTTCCCGCCCGCGTCCAAGGAATCCACCGAGCGTCTCGTGAAAGCACTCGAGGCCGCCATGGCCGAGGATCTCCAGACACTTCCCTGGATGAGCCCGGAGACCCGCGTCGAAGCCCGCAAGAAGCTCGATGCCATCGCTGACAAGATCGGCTACCCCTCGCACTGGCGCGATTACTCCACACTCGAGGTAAAGCGCGACGACTTCTTCGGCAACACCCAGCGCGCCGCTGCCTTCGAACGTCACCGCAACCTCTCGAAATTCGGCAAGCCCGTAGATCTCACGGAGTGGAGCATGACGCCGCCGACCGTCAACGCCTACTACCAGCCTTCCCAGAACAACATCAACTTTCCCGCCGGAATCCTGCAGCCTCCGTTCTATGACGTCACCAAGGACGCGGCCGTGAACTTCGGCGGCATCGGTGTCGTCATTGGCCACGAGATGACGCATGGCTTCGACGACCAGGGTGCGCAGTACGACCCGAAGGGCAACGTTCGCATGTGGTTCAGCAAGGAAGACCTCGCCAAGTTCAAGGAGCGCAGCGAGTGCTATGCCAGGGAGTACGACGCCTTTGAGGTGGCCCCAGGCCAGAACCTCAACGGCCATCTGACTCTCGGCGAAAACTCCGCTGACAACGCCGGCATCCGCATCGCCTTCCAGGCGCTTCAGAACACCCTGAAGGAAGAGGGCGAAAAGGCTGAGCCAGGCTACGTCGACGGCAAGCGCGACGGCTACACCGCGGACCAGCGCTTCTTCATCTCCTTCGCCCAGGTATGGTGCGGCTCGGAGACCCCGCAGGCCGCCATTAACCAGGCCAAGACCAACCCCCACTCGACCGGCGAATGGCGCGTGAAGGGCACCGTGCAGAACTTCGACGAGTTCGGCAAAGCCTTCGGCTGCAAGAAGGGCGATCCGATGATGCCGGCCTCCGGCGGCTGCCGCACCTGGTAAGCCTCACCGCAACTCTCACCAAAGCCCCGGACCTGTTCCGGGGCTTTGCATTTGAGCTCGCACCTTCGCCATCTGTACCCGCTCCCATCGCGAACCCCGTCTATGAGAATTGGCAGAAATCCTCTGCCGCCACTACAATCAGACGAAGGTTTGTACTCTCTCCAAGATTAGGTTTCTCCGCACGCCGGTTCTTTCGATGCCGAGCACGACGGGGATGAAGGAAGCACATGAAGTTGAGTTGGTTCGGCCGGCTGGCTCTGGCCCTGTTTGCGTCATTGGCCCTGGGACTTGGCATGTCGGCATGTGGCGGTGGCACCATCGCCTATCTCTGGGTTCTCGGTCAGCAATACCACCAGATCGCCGCCTTCAAAGTCGACGATTATACCGGTAATCTCACCCAGACCCCGCACCAGCCCTTCGACACTACTGGTGCCAACCCCGTCACCATCCTCGTCAAGACCGGCGGCCGGTTCGTCTATGTCCTGAACCAGGGCGTGCTCCCGTCCGCCTGCACCAGCGCCTCCACCTGCACCACTCAGTGGACCAGCAGCGGCATCGCGGAGTTCTCGGTCGGCGGCGATGGCTCCCTCACCTACCAGCAGACCTTCCACAGCGAAGGGTATGAGCCCGTCTGGATGCAGTTCGACGGCAATAATTCCTTCCTCTACGTGCTCGACAGGTACTCCTCAAGCGGCGATGGCAACGGCTCCCTCACGGCCTTCTCCATCGACCCGACCACCGGCCGCCTCACGCTCGTGCTCAACAATCAGTCCGTTCCGCCGAACAGCCCCGCGCCCACCTACTGGGAGGTCGGCCAGAATCCGCTCATGATGAAGTCCCTTGGGGGCTGCCTCTTCACCGTCAACTCCGCGGACCAGTCCATCACGCCCTACAGCGAAAGTCGCCGGCCAGCTCGTCAACACCACCACCGGCAAGATCGCCACCAGCGCCAGCAACATCACGTCCATCAATGGCGGCGGCAGCACCATCATTCTCACGGACGCCGGCAGCAACAAGATTCTGCCATACTCTATCGGCTCGAGCTGCAATCTGAACGCCAGCAACGGCGGCGCCACTCCGAACCTCCCCGGTACTTCCAACCCGGTCTACTCGTTCATCGCCAGCGGCGGCAGCAGCAACACCTACCTGTACATCTTGAACCAGTCCACCACGAACACGACCCAGAACCAGCCCTTCAGCTCGATCTCCGGCTTCCTCGTTCAGAACACCGCGCTGTCTCCGCTCAATGCCGGCGTTCCGTTCACGGTCGATTCCGGCTCCGGTCTGCATGGTGGAAGATCCCACAAACCATTACATGTACATCTCCGACCACAACGCCGGTGAGGTCACCGGAAAGCTGTTCGATGCGACTACAGGCAATCTCTCACAGCTCTCCCGCGGCTCCACCTTCCCCGCTACCGGTCTGGCCACCTGCCTCGCCATCAGCGGCGCCGTCGACTAAGGAGCCACTCGTGTCTCTCGCCCACAATCAATCTTCGAATCACCCGGTCCACGACCGAAGCTCACACGGCGCGCTCCACCGCCGCCCGTGCGAGGGAAGCACATGACGAAAAAGGGAAGCAAATGACGTACAAAAGAACGCTCCAGGCTGCGATGGCGGCAGGTATTTCACTGGCCATTGGGCTCGGCGCAACGGCCTGCAGCCGCGACTATGTATCGGATTACGTCTACACGGTCTCGGCCTCCAGCGGAAACATCAACGGCTTTGCCGTCGACTACCAGACCGGCATCCTGAGCGAGATCACCGGCTCGCCGTTCCAGACCGGCTTCACCCGCGAGACCACGCTCGTTCCCTCGCCCGACGGCAAGTTCCTCTACGTTCTGTCCGGCTCTGAGGACAACAAGGTCATCGAGTTCGCCGTCGGCACCGATGGCAAGCTCTACGGCCAGCACACCTACTCGCTCACCGGAACCTACCCGACCGCGATGGCGATCGACACCACCGGCAAGTTCCTCTACATCACCTTCAAGTACCAGCCCGGCTTCACGCCCGCATCTCCCGGCCCGGCGGCGTCACCATCTTCCCCATCAATAGCGACAACACGCTCGGCACCCCGGTCAGCATCAACGGCTCGCCTTTCCTCGCCGTCGGCAACAACCCGGTCGCGATCACCGTAACGGCCGCCATCTGCTCGTCCACACCCGTTATCGGTTCCAACACGAGCTGCACCGGATCCAACGGCGCCGGCCACCAGAACGTCTTCGTCTACGTCGTCGACCAGGAGGCCGCACCCAACGCCACCGTCCTCGGTTACGCCCAGAACACCTCCACCGGCGCGCTCACCCCGCTCTCCGGCACCACCCTCAGCTCCAGCCTGAAGACCTGGCAGGGTTATCGCGCCGGCGTCGCTCCCAGCGCCATCGCCGCCGATCCCACCGGCCGCTTCGTCTACGTCACCGACCAGAACGCCAACCAGATCTACGGCTACGCTATCGGCACCTCCGGCGACCTCACGGCGCTCGTCTCCAGCCCCTACGGCACCGGCCTCTTCCCCGTCTCAATCATCATCGACCCCCGCGGCAAGTACGTCTACGCGACCAACTACAACAGCGGCTCGGTCAGCGGCTACGCCATCGATCAGGCCAGCGGCTCGCTCTCAAGCATCGCCGGCAACGCTAGCTTCGCCACCGGCCCCCGCCCCAGCTGCGTCACCATCGAGCCGGCGCTCGGCATTTACCTGTACACCTCCAACTACCTGGACGGAACCGTCTCTGCCGGTCAGCTCAGCCCCAACACCGGTGGCCTGACGGGCGTACAGGCCTCGCCGTTTACCGTCTCCGCATTACCCGCATGCATCGCCTCCGTTCCCAATGGCGCGCACTCCTTCCAGCTCGCGAACCCGTAACAGCAGGCGGCGAGTCAGCGGGCAGCAAGTCAGCTCGCATACCAAACACGAAGCGCCCCGGTCATCGGGGCGCTTCTGCTTTTCACTCCACCTACTCACTCTCAACTCCCTACCTCCTAACTCCTAACTCGCTGCCTCGTATGCTCCAATAATTCCATGTCTCACGCTTCCAGCTTCAATCTCGGCGGCATCACCCTCGGTGGCGGCCCGCTCTTCCTTATCGCCGGGCCCTGCGTCATCGAGTCCGAACCCCACGCCCGCCGCATGGCCGACGCCATCCAGCGCATCGCCTCCGACCTCCGAATCCCTTACATCTTCAAAGCCAGCTACGACAAGGCCAACCGCACCTCCATCCATAGCTTCCGCGGCCCCGGCATCGAAGAAGGCGCGCGCATCCTCCGCCTCATCGCCGAGCAAAACCGGCTCCCCGTCCTCACCGACATCCACACCGCCGAGCAGGCCGCCGAGCTCTCCGACCGCCTCGGCCCCGTCGACGCCATGCTCCAGATCCCCGCCTTCCTCTGCCGCCAGACCGACCTCCTCATCGCCGCCGCCCGCGCCTGCGCCTCACCCAACCGCGCCGTCAACGTCAAAAAGGGCCAGTTCGTCGCCCCCTGGGACATGCGCCACGCCGTCGAAAAGGTCCGCGAATCCGGCATCACCCATCGACGTCACCCTCACCGAGCGCGGAGCCTCCTTCGGCTACAACAACCTCGTCGTCGACATGCGCTCGCTGCCCATCATGCGCTCCCTCGCGCCCGTCGTCTTCGACGCCACCCACTCCGTCCAGACACCCTCAGCCGCAAGCGCGGCGGCCCTCAGGGACAGGCCGTCTCCGGCGGTCAGCCCGAGTTCATCCCCGTCCTCGCCCGCGCCGCCGTGGCCGCCGGCGTCGACGGCATCTTCCTTGAGGTCCACGACAACCCCGCCGAAGCCAAATCCGACGGCGCCAACGCCCTCCACCTCAACCGTCTTCGGCCAGTCCTCGAGACGCTTCTCGCCATCCACGCCGCCGTCCCGCCGGCCGAATAATCTGCTCGTTAAGCAAGAAAGACCCCCGAACCGGAGGTCGTCCATGCTCAGGGGCCAAATCTGCCGTGGTCGCTGGAGGCGGGTGCGAGGGCTCTCTTCGAGCGGCCTTGCACGGCCAGGACGCCATTTCCTTCCCGGCCAACCAATGGCACTATGGGTTGAACGTTCGGGAAGCCGCAAAAGGGTGATGGAAAGCCTGTGGAAATCCTCTGCAATCTCGCAGTTTAACGTGTCGAGACCTGGACAACCTTTAGCGCGGGGGTCTGCTGGTTCCAGTTGTCGCTAACCCCTTCAAAAATCAAGCGGAAGTCAGCCTGCGCGCCGGGTGCCAGCGGGGCCGCGCTCAGCGGCTCGGTATCCACATACGGCTGCCGCGTGCGGATGATCGACACCGGCGCACTCAGCACCTGCGGTTGACCTCCGTCCGCCGCGAACGTGGCCTGCACCGTCGCGCCCGTTACGGTCTGGTTGCCATGATTCACGATTTGCCCGTCCACGTACGTCGAGCGCCCGCCTGACAGGCTCTCCGACTGGCTGGGCTGCAGGTTGGTCAGCTCCAGATTCGCCGCATACGCCGCGCCGCCCGCCGTCGCCGACCTGTGTCGTCCCACCGCCACCAGCAGCACGACGATGATGACCACCACCACCGCGGCAATCGAAACCGCTGCTGGTGGGAAAGCTCTTCTCCCGCACCGGCTCTCTGAAGAGAGGATCCGTCTGCGGTTCGCGGGAACTGCTGGCATCCGGAGGGAAATTTGTCGGCTCAGGCATCACGAGCGATTCTATACTGCACCAAATCCTTCAAGAGCTTTCTGGGTTCGGCTTCACTTTGGCAGAGCATCTGCCGCACCTCTGGAGTACCTTGGGACGAGGTTCCCATGTCCAAGCACGCCACCTCCGCGAGTCTTCACCTCTGCCACCCGCGCGCCGCCATCCCCGGCACGCAGGAGGAGCGCGAGCGTGACTACGCCGAGACCCTGCACCGCGAAGGTCCCTATTTGATCCGCAGCGAGCTCAGCCGCATCCGTCCGCTCCCCGCCGGACCGGACAACCTGCTCAACCGCATCTGCCAGGCCGATCGACGTCCTCCTCGGCCGCAGCAACGTCTACGTCGACCGCCGCCATCGCCACTAACTTCTCGTCGAGCCGTCATCCTGTGAGCCCCGACGGAGCCGCACGCGATTCGAACGGGCGAAGGACCTCCGAATTCTGCCAGGCGGTATCGCGCAAAACCCCGGGGGGCCATCCTTTCGTGAAACGAAAGGGTGGGTGTCGCGTGTAGACCGCGACAAAGAAGCCCTGTCATGTAGCTCACGTCTCGTCTCTGTTGGAAGAACGTTAGCTCGCACTTCCAAACTCAGAACTCGAAACTGAACAGAACCACAGTGCGAGTGCGAGTGCGAGCACGACCTAGAACCCAGAACCTCGAACTCTGGAACCTGGAACCTGGAATCCTGGAACCTACGCGAAGCTCGCCCGCTTCACCTTCTGCCGGAAGTCCTCGCCCGCCATCTCCACCACCACGCACATCTCCTGCAGCCGCGAGCGCATGCGTTCCCCGATGCGATCTCCGAGCGTCTCCTCGCGCACCGCCGCCCGCGCACCGCTCAACTCACTTCCGCCGGGCGGCAGATTCGCATAGTTCGTCGTGATGATCGTCGTTCGCCGGTCGTTATAGCGCGTGTTCAAAATATGCGCGACCGTGTCCCACACCCAGTCCGTCGGCTTCGACGCGCCCAGCTCATCCAGCACCAGCACCTCCGCGTCGAACACCGGCTGCAGGATCTCCAGCTCCGTCATTTCAACACTCCGGTTGTAGCTGTTCTGCACCTGCTTCAGCAGGTCGCGATAATCGAAGAACAGCCCCTTCGCTCCGCGATCCGCGATCAGCGCCTGCAGGATTCCCACCGCAAGGTGCGTCTTCCCTACCCCAATTGACCCCGTCAGCAGCAGCCCCGGCACGTCGTTCCCTGGCAGATACTCGCGCACGAAATTCCGCGCCTGCACCAGCGCATTCGAGAGCGAGGGATTGTTGCCGCCGTAGTTTGGCACATAGTCCTCCAGCGTGCAATGCGCATACCGCTTCGGAATCCGGGCCTGCTCGATGATCCGCACCGCCCTGTCGCGCCACGCGGCACTCACACGGCTGAGCCACACGCAGCCCGTCCGGCCGCTCCACAACGCGCAGCCCCGAACCCTCACATACAGGACATATGTCTGCCATCGGTGCTCTCAGTATCGCAGTGCTGGCCCCTGCTCACGTCTGTGCGAATCCCGTCAGAAACGAGGAAAGCCGAGCCGACCATGATTAGCAGTGCGCATCTCCTCTGTTTCATTGCAGTTATAAAATTTTTTGTGAAAATGCCCGCAAATTTGCTTGTCAAGGGCCCCAAAGGTCTAAGCTCTAGAAAATACGGCGAATACTCTTGCGGGTTAATTTGGGTCGAACCGGTAGAATGGAAGTAGAAGGGTTAGCTCAGAAGCGGCTGCGCACCGCGCAGCCTTTTGCTTTTGGCCTCTCTTTATCAATCCGCGCCCAAGGGATCTGCCCCCAACGTATTCATTTCAAAGATTTTGGAACCAAGTTCTCTGGAATCAGATATTTTGCCGCCATACCTATCTCGCAACTCCCTGATTCAAAAGATCGAGCCAAACGACGGGGGGAGGGGGTACCTCCCGCAAATGCTAAAATAGAAGAAAGCGCCTGAAGGCCCGGGAGTCGGGCCCCAAGCTCGCAGCGCGACAGGAACTTCGATGTCAGGAGCGTGAACTCTCCGCCCTGGCAAGCGAACCGTTCTGCGGCGGGTTAGCTGACGAAAGGATTCACCCATGCCCAAGGAAGGCATCCACCCCAAGTACGAAAAAACCAACGTCCGCTGCGCCTGCGGCAGTCACTTCGAGACCCGTTCGACCCACAAGGGCGACATCGTTCTCGAAATCTGCTCGGCCTGCCATCCCTTCTTCACCGGCAAGCAGAAGCTGGTCGATACCGCCGGCCGCGTCGAGCGCTTCCGCCGCAAGTACGCTGCCGCCGAGAAGAAGTAAGCACTCGATCACGCGAACGAAGAAGGCCTCCCGACCGGGAGGCCTTTCTTCTTCCCCCTTCATGCGTCTTCAGTACGGCCAGTAACGCGGATGGTAGTAGTACATCGGCGCCGCCGGATAATAGACCGGCTGCGGCACATACACCGGCTGAGGCTGCGGCACATATACCTGCTGCGGTGCAGACTGCACGATGATCACCTGCGGAGGTGCGGCCGCTGCCTGATACACCGGCTGCTGGTACTGCGGCTAGGCGGCGGAGCGTAGCTCTGCTGCACTGGCGCAGGCTGCTGTTGCTGAGGCGCAGCATACTGCGACCCGAACGCCTGGTCTGCAGTCATGTACCCCTGGTCCACCATGTTTTCCCTGTGCCGCTCAATCGCCGCCGCGCGCCGCTCGATCAGCGCCGGCTGCTGATAATCCTGCTCGACCTGCGACGGGATGCCGAAATCGTCCAGCACCTTGAGCGTCAGTTGCGTCTCGGGCTTCAGCGTCGGCCGCGGCCCACGGCGCGGCAGATTGATCAGGTCGATCGGCCACAGCACGGGAATGAGCCACTCGATCGTGTCGCGCGTCGGATGTCCCGTTCCGTGAATGCGCCCCTGCGCTGTCGACCGGATACTTCGGCACTGCGACAACGCGCGCGTTGATAGGAACGTTCGTGTCCGGCTGGATCATCATCCGATCGAACCGCAATTCCATCCATCCCTTGCCCACGAAATGCCCAGGGTCCTTGTATTCCTCGAAATGGCCGATCAGATAGCTTCCATACGGGAACGACAACGCGGCTGTACGCTTCCGTGTGGTTGAGCGTGCACATGACCGGATCGCCGACGGCTTCTGTCTGCGATGAAATCTTGTCAGAGACGGTGCACTTCAGCACGGAGCCGGCTGGCACAAGCTGCTCGGCGGAGGCAATAAAGGGAGCCGCCGAGAGAAGGAGAGAAATTGTGAGTATGAGCTTGCTCTTCATGACAACCCCGAGGAACTAGCGGGCTCATCCGAGGAGCCCGGCTGCTGTTGCGTTTGCAACAAGCGACGCTCACCTTGCGAGTGCGCTGGCCCCCATCGAACTTCCGGTGGAAGCCGAGACAAAGAGTTCCACAATGATGCTCTCGTTGTATTGCATGGTCAACGGCTAAACTGGTTGTAATCCCTCGTTGCGCGGGGCGCGGGACGATAGCGTCGTTTGAGCATGCGCCGCTATCCTCATGACAATTCAACTGCTTCGCTCTATTGGTTTTATTGGGCATCAGAATTAGCCGGCGGCTGGATAGCGCGGCGAAACCGTCCGAGCGATATCCTCGCGTGGGAAAAAGTTGCTGTGGATAAGAAGTGGACATCGACGATGGAGCGCGAGATGCCGGCCCACGCCAGCGTCCCCGCGGAGCTGCATATCGGCCGCGTACGCATCGCTCCGGCGACCGTGCTCGCGCCGATGGCCGGCGTGACGGACACGGTCTTCCGCCGCTTCATCAAGAACGCGTCGTTGTATTCCGCCAGCGGCGCCGTCCTCCGCAGCAGCACCGGAGTCCGCCGAGCAGTCGAACGATACCACCAGCGACGTCGACGTCGAGACCTCCAACGAAGTCTCCGGCTGCGGTCTCATCATGACGGAGTTCACCTCCGCCGATGGCCTGAGCCGCATGCGCGAGAGCAAGCGCAAGCGCTACCTCACCTACTACGACGACGAGCATCCCATCTCGGCGCAGATCTTCGGCTCCAACCCCGAGACGCTCGCCGAGAGCGCGCGCATCTGCGAAGAGGCCGGCTTCGACATCGTCGATCTCAATCTCGGCTGCCCTGCGAAGCGTGTGGTGAACTGCAACGGCGGCAGCGGGTTGCTGCGCGATCTTCCTGCAATTCAAAAGATCTTCGAGCGCGTGCGCGCAGCGGTTGACGATTCCCTTCACCGTGAAGTTCCGCCTGGGATGGAATGACTCCAACATCGTTTGCGTCGAGCTCGCGAAGATGGCTGAAGACTGCGGCCTCAACGCCGTCGCACTGCACGCACGCACACGCGAGCAGGGCTACTCCGGCGAGGCACGCTGGGAATGGATCGCTGCCATCAAAGATGCGGTGAAGATTCCGGTCATCGGCAACGGCGACATCCGCACACCCGAAGATGCAGCCGCGATGATCGATGCCACGCGTTGCGACGCCGTGATGATTGGCCGCGCTGCACCTGCGAATCCGTGGATCTTCCGCCAGATTGCGCAGTACACGGCAACAAAGCGCGCCACAGGAACCGGCGTCGTACGACAAGCCGACCGAGATGGATCGCTATCGCATGATCCGCGACTATTTCGAGCGCCTGCTGCACGAGATTGCCGAGCAGCCCGAGGTCGTCGCACCCGCAATCACGCGACGAAGCCAAGCGGCAGAAGCGTGACCACGAAAGCGCACAGCGCGATGCGATCGGCAAGATGAAGCAGTTCGCAAGCTGGTTCACGCACGGCGTTCCTGGCGGAGCCACGCTGCGCCGCGAGATCTTCGAAGCCAAGCGCGGCACCGAGGTGATGGACCGTATCGAACGCTTCTTCACTGCGCGAATGGACGAGCCCGCCGAGCAGCCAGCGCTGGAGCCCGACGAGGAGTTGAACGCCGCACCGGCGTGGATGGGCTAGGCACCGAGTCGCGCGGCAGCTTAGAATGCCCCGCATGTCGCGTTCATTGACGGGTACTACCTTGCTGCTGGCCATTCTGGGCACGCCAGCATTCGGACTGCAGGTTCTTCATCAGCGCAACCCTACAGAAGCAACGGCCGGCAAAAGTGACGCCGGCACAAGCCTTCCCGGAGACGTCGAGATTCTGTCCGACACCGGCGGCGTAGATCTTCGCCCGTATATAAAGCAGATTGTCGGACTCATCTATAAGAACTGGATGCCGCTGATACCAGCAGAGGCGAAACCGCCCGAATCAAAGCAGGGCGAAAGTTCAATCCGGTTTACGATTCTGCCGGATGGAAGAATCGGCGCCATGCATCTGGATGCATCAACTCACGATGACAGCATCAACCGTTCATGCTGGGGCGCAATTACGTCTATGGGACAGTTCCCCGCATTGCCGGCAGCCATGGGACCGAAGCCTCTTGAGCTGCGCATTCACTTTTACGTGAACAGGCAGCCTCACTGATCTATCGCGGCTTCAGCGCCGCGATGATCTGCTCGCTGGAGCGCACGCGTCCCATGCGCGGGAAGATGTTCTTCACCGAGAACTCGTGCCACTCTGCGGTGACACTGGCCATCGCATCCTCGGCGAAGACGAGGTTATAGCCGATGTCCTGCGCTGCACGCGCCGTTGACTCGACGCCCATGTTGGTCGCGATGCCGCCATGATGATGGTGTCGATACCCTTGCGGCGAAGCTGCTGATCGAGACTGGTTCCTTCAAAGGCGCCCCACTGGCGCTTCGCGATAAGGATGTCTCCGGGCTGCATGCCGGCTTCGGGAACGATCTCGGTTGCGCCGGGTGGCAACTGTGCGGGCATCGGAGGACGCTGCTCGTCCGTGATGCGATGAGCGAACTCGCCAATGAGCACGTGCACATAAACGACAGTGCCGCCGGCGGCGCGCATGGCTTCGGCGAGCTTCGCCGCGCGAGTGATTACATCGAAAGCCTTATAAGGGGCGGTATCGCGCGCGACGATGGCGCCCTGCAGGTCGATCAGGACAAGTGCAGTCTTCTTCGGATCTAGCGTTAGCTGCTGGTCTGCCATTCGATCCTCGGTTACGCCTTTACGGCGCTCTCGACCTCACTCCACTCTTCGGGCGAGAGTTGGAGATTCGCGGACTTCATGTTCTCTTCCAGATGCTCGACGGAGCTCGTTCCCGGAATCGGCAGCATGACCGGCGAACGATGCAGCAGCCATGCGATCGATAACTGCGCAACTGTCGCATTGTGCTTCTTCGCAATCTGATCGAGCTTGCCGCCGGGCGCAGCGAGCTTGCCCGCGGCAACCGGAAACCACGGAATGAAACCGAGCTTGTGCTTCTCGCAGTAGTTCACGATGTCTTCGCTCTTGCGCGTCGTGAGGTTGTACTCGTTCTGCACGCTGACGATGTCAACGATCTTGCGCGCCTGCTCAATCTCCGCGACGGAGACCTCGCTGAGTCCGATGTGGCGAATCTTTCCCTGCTCCTGCAGCCTCTTCGCTGCGCCAAGCGACTCCTCAACCGGTGTGTTTGGGTCAATGCGATGAAGCTGCCAGAGATCCAGCCGCTCCGTCTTGAGATGACGCAGGCTCATTTCAACCTGCTGCGTGATGTACTCCGCGCGTCCGAGCGGAATCCATCTGTCCGGCCCGGTGCGCAGGAGACCCGCTTTCGTCGCGATCACCAGCCCCTGTTTGTACGGCGCCAGCGTCTCGCCGATCAGAATCTCGCTGACATCCGGGCCATACGAATCCGCCGTGTCAATGAAATCCACGCCGAGTTCCACCGCGCGGCGCAGAACCCGTTTGGCTTCCTCGCGGTCCTTCGGCTCACCCCAGATGCCCTTGCCGGTGATGCGCATCGCACCGAAGCCGAGCCGGTGAATTTCCATGTCGCCGCCGAGCCGGAAGGTGGTCGCAGTCTCTGTCGCAGTTGGCATAAGAATCTCCTCTGTCCTCCGGTTCGATGCGCGGTCGGCTGTGGAGGACGCAGAGGAATTTCATCGGCGCAAATCTAAGGCAGATGAAATTTAGACGAAGCTTTACCGCCGTTCTTGCGCCACACGACGCGAATCTGCTGCCGCCAGCGTTCGTCCAGCGCAAGAAGATTCCACTCAACCGCCGGCGAGAGATATCGCAGCACGGTCTCGGTCGCAGGATGGATGTGCAGTGCCGGTGCGACAAGATACAGCCGCGGCGGCAGCGGCGATAGCTCCACGCCGCGGAAGTAGCCGTGGCGCTGAAATTCGCCGAGACCGGTGTTCGGATCGGCTGTTTCGCGATGATGATGCCGCACGCGAATCCAGTAATCGAGCCCCTGCAACGCGAAGTGCAGATCGTCCTGCGCCTTCAACTCCAGCACAGCGAGCCGGCCGTCTGCCGTAACGCCAAGCAGATCGAGCATGCCGCGATCGCTCGCGCCCGCAATGGCCGGCACTTGCGTGTACACATGCTTCGGATCAAGATGCGGCAGCACACGCGAGCCGTGCCCGTTCGTGAACTCGTTATCGTCGCGAGCGGGTTGAGCATCGATGCGATTGCCGCGCGTGTCAGGATCAGGATCGTTCGCAAATTGTCCAAGGGACCGGTGCGCGCCTTGCGGCTGTGGCGGCGAGACTGCGCGTGAGCGGCGCAAGATCATGCCGCAGCACCGACTCAAGCCAGCGCTCCGGCGCTGCGCGGTAGAGCGGGTCTTGCGCGGGATTCACGGCCGAGCTTTTCGCCTGCGCTCCTCGCAGCGGCAGACGCGAGTGCGCTGGCGGCGAGTTCTGGGCCACCGATTCTGCCGGTGCGGCGGAACGGCGATCCTGCCGCTGCACGCGCGTTACAGCTCGCCGGCGCTCGAACAGCTCCGTCACGCGCTGCTGAATCGTCGTCGCGCGTCGCAGGCAGTCAGTGGGACTTCGGCTTCACCGCTGCCAAACGTGATCTCGAGCGTGTGCGCGAAGCTTCCCGGAGCGAGACTGATCCGCGCACGCGCAAACTCCAGCCCATGCAGCAGAAACGCGAGCTCCGACGTGCTGCGCAGCCGCTGCTCGACGCGCGCATGGTCATCCGCGGGCACGAGTTCCAGCACCTGCTCGATCGCGCGCGCGAACCGCTCCGCCGCCGCGCTCTCATCCGGATGATGCACAAGTCGCGTGCGCAGATTTCCCGTGTCCGCGAGGTCGCGCTGCACGAGCTCTTCACTCGCCGCATCCAGCTCATACAGCTCCCACTGCGCGGCGTCGGCGTTCAGCCACGCCATCCGCGAGAGCGTCAGCGCAGCCATGCCGCGCGGCATCACCAGCTTCAGGCCCTGATAGATTCTTCGCCCGCCGCCCTGCTCGCGACAATGAGTGCAACCACAAAATGCCCAGCGTCAGGATGCCATCGATGATCGCCACGCTCTCGTGCTCGCCAACGCCAATCACAGCCCAGGCCTGCGATCCGCGCACCAGCATGCCGCGCGCGTACGCCGGCCCGAAGCTGCGCTCGAGGTCCATCGCCGTCCGGAAGCCTTCGACACTCCACTCCGGAAAATTTCGCGCTAGCACTCGCTCTAGCAGGCGCTGGTAGCGCTTGCGTGCAGCGTCACGCGTGGTCGGCGTGCGCCGCTCGCGGCGTGATCACCAGCTCCAGCGATTTCGCTTGCGCATGCCCAAGACGCTTCGTCGAAAGCCGCAGCCCGTTCACGCGCGGCGTTGCGGCAACAATGCTGCGGACGACATTGCGCTCGATCGTTCCACAGATGCAGCGAACAGCGGTCGTGCTCTGTGGAGAGCGTGTACTTCGCCGCGCGCAGATCGAACAGAACTTTGCCGTCCTCAAGCACAGCAGCTTCGCTGTGTTCAGTGAGGAACTCAGCGATCACTGCAGCAATCTGTTCAGCAGTTTGCGGCGCGGTCTCTTCCGCAGAGGGGGCCCGGAGTGACATGCGTGAGAGCGTATCACCGCATCCGGCGCGAAGGCTCTACCACCCTTGTTGTGCGCGCAGATGCGTAATATGTGCGACGTGATGCTGGCAGTGCCAGGCATACAGCATCGTCACCAGATCCAGCCGCTGCACGCCGCGTTCGCTGTGCTTCCACGTGCGCTTCCACTGCGCTTCGTCCATCGAATTCAGCAGCGCAACCCAGCGCGCGTGCACGCCTTCCAGAAGATCGAGCGACCACTGGATGGGCATCTTGTGGTCCGGCAGCTCGGCGAACGCGGCCTCGTTATAGCCCTGAATCGTCGGCTCGTCCTCGGTCAGCGCGCGGCACACCCGATGAAACGCCGCCATGTGCGAATCCGCCAGATGATGCACTACCTGCCGCACCGTCCATCCACCGTCGCGATACGGCGTATCCAGCTCGTGTTCGCCCAGCGAGCGCACCGCTTCGTGCAGTTCCTCGGGCATCTCGGAGATCGTCAGAATTGCGTAGCGCCGGTCCTCGGCGGTGATCGTCTCAGGCGGCGCGAACCGCCCGATCGGATAGCGCGGATCATTCGTCTGTGACTGTTCATTGGTGTCTGGCATGGGCTCTGCCTCCAGGCTCTAGACCTGTATCGTAAATGGTGTGAGCACTCAGGGTATGACACAGAAGCGGCAAGGAGTGGAGACGATGCGGAAGGTCCGTTTTGGACTTGCCGTTGCCGCCGCAATGGCGCTTTGCGGCTGTTCGCGCGCGCACTCGAATGCAGCAGCGAATGCTGACAACACTCAGCCGGCCGCGGCGACGCAGTCGTCACCCGCCGCAAGCAGCTCAAACAATCAAGCACCACCGCGCACCGGCCCATTCATCGGGTTCGACCGCAATGACTACCCGGGCGACGACACCATGTCCTCAATGCACAACACCTTCAGCTTCACCGGATACTGGCTCACCAATCCTCCCGGTGAGAACGCGAATAGCTGGCTCGGCAAACGTGAACTCCTCCGCTCCCAGGGATGGGGCTTCCTCGTGCTCGCGAATGGCAAGCTCGACGCCGAGATTCTGAAGGCGAAGAGCCGCGGCACCTCGCCGGCTGCGCTTGGCAAGCGTGATGCCGCGGACGCGGTGGCGGACGCCAAGCGTGAAGGTTTCCCCGCGCAGACCATCGTCTTCCTGGACCAGGAGGAAGGCGGACGCCTGCTCGACGAACAGGCCGCCTATCTGCTCGCCTGGACCGAAGCCGTGGCTGCATCTAACTACCGCGCGGGCGTGTACGCGAGCGGCCAGCGCGTTGAGGATGATCCCGGCGTATGGATCGACACCGTTGAAGACATTCGCACTCGCGTGAAGAAGGGCAGACTGCATGATGTCGCGATCTTCGATGCACTCGATCAGTGCCCGCCCGCACCCGGATGCACTCTGCACGCGAAACCGCTCAGCGCCGCGCCGGACCTGAACCTGACCGTGTGGCAGTACTCACAGTCGCCGCGCCGCCCTGAGATTACCAAGAGCTGCGGCTCAACCTACGCCGCCGACGGCAACTGCTACGCGCCTGGAACGCCGGGCATTTTTCTCGATATGGATGTCGCTGATTCCGCAGATCCGTCGCACGGCCGGTGAGGATTGCATGGAGCCGACGCGCTTCGCGGCATTGCATGCAGCGGACGCGCTTCGCGCCAAGCCTGTGAGTGGTTGGGCGGCCGCATAGAATCTGGCGCCGCGGCATAGAATCGAAAGGATGGTGGCTGTACCAAACCCCTCCCCGGCTCCCCACGATCACAAACGATATTTCTTCGAGACGCTCGGATTGACCGAACGCCTGCTGGAGCGCTGTCTCGGCGAGGCACTCAGCGCCGGCGGCGACTTCGCCGATCTCTACTTCGAAGCCGTGACCTCAACCTCGCTGGCAATGGATGAAGGCATCGTGAAGACCGCCGCGCAGGGCGTGAGCGTCGGCTGCGGTATACGCGTGCTCAGCGGCGAGCGCACCGGCTTCGCCTACACCGACGACCTCAGCGCGGAACGGCTGCTCAAAGCCGCACGAACCGCCGCGCTGATCGCAAGCGGACCGCAGACGACGCGCGTTGCAGGATTTCAGGAGACTCGCACACCACAGCTTTATCCCATGGCCGGCTCGTCCGATGCGGAGATCAGCGCCAAACTGGAGTTGATTTCCCGTGCAGATCGCGCCGCGCGAGCCTTCGATCCGCGCATCATTCAAGTTCGCGCTGGCCTAAACGACGAGCTGCGGCGAATCCTCGTCGCTGCGTCTGACGGAACCTTCGCTTCCGACACGCAGCCGCTTGCCCGGCTGAACGTTGCGGTCATCGCCAAGGACGAACACAACACCGCGCGCGGCTCGAGCGGCGGCGGCGGACGTGTGACGCTCGATTTCTTCACCGGCTCCAAAAGCCCGGAGCATTTCGCAACCGAAGCTGCGCGAACGGCCGTGCTGCAACTCGGCGCGGTCGCCGCACCCGCGGGCGACATGGAAGTTGTGCTCGGCCCCGGATGGCCGGGCGTGCTGCTGCACGAAGCCGTGGGCCATGGGCTCGAAGCCGACTTCAATCGCAAGAAGACGAGTGCCTTTGCCGGTTTGATTGGACAGCAGGTCGCGTCCAGCAAAGTGACCGTGGTGGACAACGGCACCATGCCCGGACGCCGCGGATCGCTCAACGTCGACGACGAAGGCAATCCGACGCAAGAGACCGTGTTGATCGAAAACGGTGTTCTGCGCGGCTACTTAAGCGACAAGCTCAGCGCAAAGCTGATGAACATGCCCAACACCGGCAGCGGACGCCGCGAAAGCTACCAGGCGATTCCGATGCCGCGCATGACCAACACCTACATGATCTCGGGCGATGACGAACCCGCAGACATCATCCGCAGCGTGAAACGCGGTCTCTACGCCGTGAACTTCGGCGGCGGACAGGTGGACATCACCACGGGCAAATTCGTGTTTTCTACGAGCGAAGCCTACCTGATCGAGGATGGCAAGGTCACAGCGCCGGTGAAAGGCGCAACCCTGATCGGCAACGGACCAGAGTCGTTGAAATATGTATCGATGGTCGGCAACGATCTCGCGCTCGACGAAGGCATCGGCACCTGCGGCAAGAACGGGCAGAGCGTTCCCGTCGGTGTAGGTATGCCGACTGTGAAGCTGGATCGGATGACCGTAGGCGGAACGGCTCGATGAAGGTCGAAGTCGGTTCGGAGCTGAGGACGCTGGCGGAGCAGGCAGTCGAGTTGGCGCGGCGCGCGGGTGCGACGGATGCAGAGGCCATCGCGGCGGAGGGCGATGAGTTCTCGGTGCACGTGCGCCTGGGTGAGGTCGACGAGCTGACGGAATCCGGCTCGCGCGCGATCGGTCTGCGCGTGTTCTTTGAGGCGGAAGGCGGACAACGTACAGCGAACACGTCGACCTCGGACCTCTCGAAGGATGGCATTGCGCGCCTGGTCGGCGGCGCGGTCGAGTTGGCGAAGGTGACGGGAGCCGATCCGTTTGCGGGACTGCCGGAGCGAGAGGCGTTTGGCTCGCTGCGACGTTGATCCGCTGGCGCTGTACTTCGACGATATCGGCAGCGTCCCGCCCGAAGAGCGGATTGCGACGGCGCGCCGCTGTGAAGCAGCGGCTTTGGCTTTAGACACGCGTATCCAGAACAGCCGCGGCGCGTCATTCGACCTCAGCACTTCGCGTCGTGTGATGGTCAACTCACGAGGATTTTCAGGGGAATATCGGCGCAGCTACTGCGGCTTCTCAGCGTCCCCGATCGCACAGGATGCGAGCGGGATGCAGACGGGCTACTGGTATTCGGCAGCGCGCACACCGCGGCTGCTGGAAGACCCGGAAGAGATCGGGCGCATTGCGGCGCAGCGCGCTCTGCGCAAGCTTGGAGCGCGCCGCGTGCCGACCTGCCAGGTTCCGGTCGTGTTTCCGCCGGAGGCCTCGCGCGGCCTGATGGCCAACCTGCTGCACGCCGCCGATGGCGACGCCATCTACCGCAACGCGTCGATGTTTGCGGGGAAGCTGGGCGAGCAGGTGGCGGGGGAGAACATCACGATCGTGGATGACGGGACGATGGTGTTCGACCATGTGCTGGCGGATGGCTCGCAATTGCGGGTTGGAGGTTTTGGGACCTCGCCGTTCGATGGAGATGGGCTGCCGACGCGGAAGACAGTGGTGGTCGAGCGTGGTGTGCTGAAGGAACTGCTGCTGAACACCTACACGGCGCGCAAGCTGAACATGAAATCGAATGGGAAGGCGGCGAGGGGGCTGGCGGGAACGCCGGGAATTGGTGGCGGGAACTATTACCTGGAGCCGGGAGACCTGAGCCAGGAGCAGATTGTGGGTGAGGTGAAGCGGGGGCTGTACGTGCTGGGGACGATGGGGTTCGGGGTGAACCTGGTGACGGGAGACTACTCGCAGGGCGCGACGGGGCTGTGGATTGAGGATGGGGAGCTGACGCACGCGGTTGAGGAGATCACCATCGCGGGGAATCTGAAGGAGATGTTCCGGAACGTGAGCGCGATCGGGAACGATCTGGAATTTCGCGGCGCGGGCGCCGTGCCGACGGTGCGGATCGAGGGGATGATGGTGGCGGGGAGTTGAGGGTGACTTTCCTGCCGCGGTACATTTGCGCAACTCTAAGCGGTGACCACAGCGGTACGCGGTTCCATCCACAGCTTCCCGACGATCACTAGAAGGGCGAGAAGGATGCCGCTGAGGAGGAAGACTCCGCGCACGCTGGTGTGCTGGGCGAGCACGCCGCTGAGGAGAAGCCCGGCAATCTGCGCCGAGAAGACGAACGACATGACAGTTGAGCCGACGCGGCCGAGCATGGCGTGCGGCGTCTCTTCCTGAATCATGGTCTGGGACGGGACGATGATGCCGCCAGCGGCAAAGCCGACGAGGATGAGCGCGGGAATCGTGGCGACGAGGTGAGGGATGGCGGCGAGGATGAGTGTGCCCACCGCCATGCCTCCCAGACCGAAGTAGACGAGCGAGGTGTGCTTCACCTTCTTTGCGGCGGCGGTGAGAATGTTCATTCCGGCGAGAAGGCCGACCCCGATCATCGCACTGGTGACGCCGAATATCTTCTGCGACGCGTGCAGGTTGTCACGCACGTAGACGGCGATCATGGGAGCGAAGCAGCCCAGCGCGAACATTCCGGCGGCGAGCGCAGTGATGACGAAGAGCAGAGCGGCGTGGTGCAGGATGAAGTTTGTGCCTTCACGCATGTCGGCGATGATGCGTCGGATGCCGGTCGGGCGGCTGGGCACGACGGCACTGGGTTGCGGGGTTTGGTGCGCGATCGCATTGCGTGCGGGGATGGTGAGCGCAATTGACGCAATGAGAGATGCGGAAGCGACGAAGCTCATGGAGTCCCCGATGTAACAGACCTTGACGCCGAGCACGGTGACGATGGTGACCGCGATGGGGCCGCCGATGATGCGCATGATGAACATCACCTGCTGGATGAGGGCATTGGCGGAGCGAAGGCCATGAATGGGAACGGCGGAACGAAGTGCGATGCCCTGCGCCGGCGAGAAGAAGCTCGAGACGACGCTCATCGATGCCAAAACGAGGTAGAAGCCTGAGACCGAATGCACGAGAAGAAGAAGCAGGCAGAGCGCGGCGCGCGTGAGGTCGCTCGAGATGAGCGTGAGCTTGACCGGCCAGCGATCGGCGAAGACGCCGCTGATGATACCGAGGACGGCGATCGGGGCGAGGTAGGCGATCTGGATGCCGGTGACCTGCTGGGCGGTGGCGTGCAGCTTGTAGGTCACGATGGTCATGACGGCGTAGAGCGCGAGGAAGTCGCCGAAGACGCTGACCACCTGCGCGTACCAGAGGCGACGCATGGGAATGATGCGCAGCACCGCGCCCATGCTGAGGGGCTCGGGTGCGTTGGGCGCGGGCAGGGGAAGGCCTTCCGGTGTCTCGGCGGCAACGGGATCGGATTGCGGAGTGGTGCTCATGTGGTCTACGGAATTCCGGTTAAACGGCTATACACATGAATTCTGCTATTCTTACACATCGAGAGGCGAAGATGAGAACGAACATTGACATTGACGACAAGTTGATGAAGAAGGCGATGAAGCTCAGTGGGGCGCCTACAAAGAAAGCTGTGGTTGAGGAAGCTCTGCAGACACTTGTACGGCTGAGAGCACAGGGCGAGATTCGGAAATGGTTTGGCAAGGTGCGCTGGGACGGGGATCTGGAGTGGTCGCGCACCAAGGACAAATGGGAGGAAGCCACACGTGGTGAAAGAGCGGAGAAGCGAGTCGCCCGAACCCCCAGGCGAAATGCTGCATGATCGTCGTCGACACCACCATCTGGATCGATGTCCTGCAGGGACGATCGAGCCCACAAACGGAATGGCTCGACCATAATCTGACCGTGGAGGGGTTCGCGCTGACGGATCTGATCCTGTGCGAAGTGCTGCAGGGGTTTCGGAATGACGCGTCGTTCCCACTCTTTCGGGAAGATCTGCTGCGGTTTCAGATATATAAGACTGGAGGAGCGGAACTGGCGATCGCTGCTGCGGATCATTATCGATGGCTTCGCAAAAAGGGGATCACGATTCGGAGCACAATCGACTGCGTTACCGCAGCCTTCTGCATGCGTGAGAGGCACTCCCTACTGCACAATGACAGGGGCTTCGACCCGTTTGAGAAGCACCTGGGGTTGAAGGTCATTCGTCCTTAGGTATTTTTCGCAGGTGCCGGACTAGTCTTCAACCAACTCGACCAGGATTACTTGCTCATCGTTGTCGACCTCGCGCAGTTTGACTTCGATAATTTCGCGGCGCGATGTGGGAACGATACGGCCGATGAAGCGGGCTTCGATAGGGAGCTCGCGGTGGCCGCGGTCGATCAGGACGAGAAGCTGGACGCTCTTGGGGCGGCCGTGATCGAAGAGAGCATCGAGCGCGGCACGGATTGTGCGGCCAGTGTAGAGGACATCGTCCATGAGGATGATGTCGCGGCCTTCGATGTCGAAGCCGATGTCCCCTTTTTCGACAACGGGACGGACGTCGCGGGTGGAGAGGTCATCGCGATAGAAGCTGATGTCGAGCACGCCGACGTCGACAGGCTGGCGCTCGATGGTCTCGATAAGCTTGCCGACGCGCTGTGCGAGAGGAACGCCGCGGCGTTTGATGCCGACGAGGCCGACGTTCGCGGCACCGTTGTTACGCTCGACGATCTCATGCGCGAGCCGGACGAGGGTGCGCTCGATTTCAGAGGAGGACATGAGGCGGCCCTTCTCGCGAAGGCGCGGCTGCGTGGCGTTGGAACTGGTCGAAGCTGGAGTGGATGTTTCGCTCATACTTGACGATGATGATAGCAGCGGGCTGCGAGGGCCAGCGCGCCGTCATCTTGTCTCGGCGCGGGAACGGAGCAGAGCGGCGAAGGCGCCACCCAGGGCGGAGAGCCCGAGATAAATGAGAAGAGCCACGGCGGACATCGTGAGGATCAGGCCGAGGCGGTCTTCAGGAATGTTGAGCCAGTTGAGGAGAGAAGCCTGTGCCGGGCCGCCCTGCTGCTGGATCGTGGTGCGAAACTGCGCGAAGCTCGAGGCCAGCCCCGCGTCTATGGCGGACGCGTTATGGAACACGAAGCGCGCGAGCACGAGGCCTGAGGCGTTGATCACGGACATTCCAAATGCTATGGCGAGTCCGCAGAGCAGGCCGAGCCTTGCGCCGAAGCCGGCGCCCAACCGTCGCGGCCGAATCTTTGAGCTATAGATGCCCAGAACGACGACAGGAGCGCCGATTGCCCAGAACCATGCGAGCAGAATGACCGGTGGAATTGCGAGAGCGAGGAGGTTGAGGGCTGCTGCCACTGCCCCCGCTAGTGCCGCGTAGCGGATCGCGGCGGACCAGGCGACAGCGTCCGGGTGCCCGTTGCCGATCAGGCCGGCAGCGAGGCCGGAATCGAGCACGGCGCGCTGCTTCTGCGCCTCCTGAAGCAACTCTTCGGAGACTCGGATTTGCGGCGCGCCGCAGTTTGAGCAGAAGAGGAGTGAGCCCTCGTGCTCCTCAGGAAGCGCGGCGTGACAGCGAGGGCAATCGCGTGGGGGCACAGTTTGAGGCTACGCGAGGTGTGCGCGAGCCGCAACGCGCGGCCATTTATCCGACGTGAGATTCATTCTGGTTATTCGCTGTCGGATTGATCGTGGTGGCCTGGGAGGTCGAGCGCGACAAGGCCGATTTTGGTGCCGCCGTCTCTTGGTTCGATCCCGACGATGTGCTGATGTTCGGGAGAGCCGGCGCGGAGCTCGGGATGATCGTGGTCGTCTGAGACGTGAATTTCGTGGTTGTTGTGATCGTTGTCACGGCAGGTGAGCCCCTGCGCGGTGTGTGTAGGTTGACCGACGGTCTTGTTCCCCTCGCACTCGAGCACGTCGCCGTAACGGGCCATGTCTTTCCTGTAGAAGGCCTCGACCTTGTCAGGAGAATCGGAGGTCTGGAAGCTGGCGGCTTTGACGCCGAGATGGAAGTCGCCGAAGTTGAGGTTGATATCTGCCGCATCGTTCTTTTTGCCGTCGTGCTCCTTGACCGGGACGGCTCCGGGATAGGTGGTCAGGCCGAGGCCAGCGACGTTGGCGTCGTCATCGGTCTTCACGTGCACTGAGCCGAAGGGAGTGCTGACCTGGACGTTGTCTCCATTCACGTGATGGTTCGTTGATACATGGCAGCCGGCGAGCAGCAGGCACGCGGTGGAAGCGAGAACAGACAATCGAAGCGCATTCATCGGGCGGACCTCAGCAGAGAGCGTTCGCCGGGCGACACACCGGCTCAGGGGAAGGATACGCCGAGAGCGGCCGGCGGGTTCCCCGGCTGGCGGCGCAGATGAAGGATTTCAGAGTGGTTAGATTGGGTACGCCAAGTACGAGGGCCACATCTTTCGATGCGGCGCGGGGTTACACTTCAAGCGCCACGCCGGGCGGCGGGAGGATGGCTATGAGACGCAGCAGATGGAACCCATGGGCCGTGAGGAGTTCCGCGATAGTGGCGCTGCTCGGGTTAACGTTTGGAGTCACCGCACGCGCGCAACAGCCGGCGGATCCGAACCAGGCGAATCCGCCGCAGGACAGCGCGCAATATGACCAGACGCCCACGGTACCGCCGACCGATCCGCCGTCGAGGGTCGCGCGGCTGAGTGTGGCGCAGGGAACCGTGTCGGTCGAGCCGGCGAGCGTGGATCAGTTCAGTCCGGCGGAGGTGAATGCTCCGCTAACGACGGGCGACCGCGTGTGGACGGGCGGCGGTTCGGTGGCGGAGCTGCAGGCCGGGTTGATGGCGGCGCGCATGGGTGCGACGACGGATCTAACGGTGACGGCGATGACGGACACGCTGGCGCAGTTCGGGCTGGGACAGGGCAGCCTTCACCTGGTCACCTACGCGCTGGACCCGGAAGCGACGACAGAGCTGGATACGCCGAATGTCGCGCTGAGCGTGCTGGCTGCGGGTGATGTGCGGGTGAGTGTGGATCCGGTGGGTCAGTTTACGGACGTCAGGGTGCTCTCGGGCGTGGTGCAGGTGGATGGCAATGGCCTGCAGCAGACGCTGGGAGCCGGACAGGCGGCCCGGTTCTCGGGACTCAATGGAATTTCCATGCAGTGGCTGCAGACGCGCAGCGCGGATGCGCTGGATGACTTTTCGAAGCAGCGCGACCAGGCGTACCAGAGCGGCGAGTCGGCGGAGCAGGCGTATCTGAACATGGATACGGTGGGCGCGGCGGATCTCTATCAATATGGAATCTGGATTCCGCAGGAAGATTACGGGAATGTGTGGTTCCCGGCGGGTGTGCCGGAGGGATGGCAACCGTACTGCTATGGCCGATGGACGTGGGTGGCGCCGTGGGGATGGACGTGGATTGAGTCTGAGGCATGGGGCTTTGCACCGTTCCACTACGGACGGTGGGCGATCTTCGGGGGGCGCTGGGGATGGGTTCCGGGGCCGCCGGTCGTGCATCCGGTGTACGCGCCGGCGCTGGTGGTGTTTGTGCATCCGGGGAACGGCGTCTCGGCGTGGTTCCCGCTGGGACCGAAGGAGCCGTATGCACCTTGGTATCACTCGAGCACGCTGTATCAGAACCGCGTGAACGCGAGCGATCTGTACAGCCGGAACCTCGACCAGGTGCGGACGATGTACAACACATCGAATCGTGAAGCGTTTGCGAATCCGTTGGGGGGAGAGCGGAACTTCGACAACCGTGCCGCGGGAACGGTCGAGGTGCCGCAGGACAGTTTGGCATCGGGCAAGCCGGTGCGGGGAGCGATGCTGCATTTGCCGGAGCAGCAGATCGCGGCGGCACCGGTGCTTCCGCACCCTATGATTTCTCCGGAGCGGACGATGGTGGTTCCGGCAGCTGCGCGAGCCTTGCCTCCGCGGCTGAACCGGCCAACGCTGATGACGCATGGCCAGGTTGCGACTGGAAACGGCCAGGAGCAGCAGCGCGGGGCGCCGCCGGAACGCGGACAGCAGACCGCGGGGACGAAGCCGCAGGGGCAGCCAGCGCCTGTCGAGCGCCGCGGATTCCAGGTGCAGGGTGGGCAGCCGTTGCCGGATACGACGCAGGCCAACCCACAGGCGAGCCAGCAGCAGAGCGGGATGAACATTCAGGGAGCGGTGCGTCCGCCAAACCCGGCGCGCGGGACACAGCGGCTTCCGCCGCCGACTGTTGCGCCTCCGCCGCGCGGGCAGGTGCCGGCGGGCAGCGAGCAGCTCTACAACCGTGCTGTGCCCCCGCCCACGCGGCCGAGCTTCGAGCAGCAGCGGCAGGCGATCCAAAGCACGGACCCGGGACGGCCGCTCAGTCCGCAGCAGATGGACAACCTGCGCGAGAACCGGCCGGTGGGGCAGCCGGAGACGCGCGAGGCTGCGCCGCATCCAGCGGTTGCGCCGCCGCCGCAACAACATCCCCAGCCTCAGCGGAGCGGGTCTCCGGAGCAGCCGCGGCAGGACAACCGGAAGCACTGAGGAAATGGAACGGGCTTTTGGCGCGGTGAAGGCGCATTGATGCGGTGCGCGTCGGAACGCTAGTACACTGGAAAAAGTGTCGGACGATTGATCTCCGCGATCCCCAACGCAGCCGTGCCTGCGAACTTTACCCCTTTCTCTGAGGACAGAATGACTGAACAGACAGCTACTCTTGAGGCTCGCAATCAGACCGAGCTCGATCAGCTTTCGATCAACACGCTGCGTTTGCTGGCGGTAGACCAAGTGGAGGCGGCCCATGCGGGCCATCCGGGAGCGCCGCTGGGCTGCGCCCCGATCGCGTATCTGCTGTACCACAAATTCATGAAGTACAACCCGAAGGAGCCGAAGTGGTCGGACCGTGATCGCTTTGTGCTTTCGAACGGGCATGCGTCGGCGATGTTGTACGGCGTGCTGCACCTGACTGGATATGATCTGCCGCTCGACCAGTTGAAGCAGTTTCGTCAGTGGGGATCGCACACGCCGGGACATCCGGAGTATGGCGAGACGCCGGGCGTGGAAGTCACCACCGGACCTCTTGGACAGGGCTTTGCCGAGGCGGTGGGTTTGGCGATGGCCGAAAAGCACATGGGCGGGATCTACAACAACGATCAGTACAAGATCGTCGACCACTACACGTATGTGCTGTGCGGCGATGGCGATCTGATGGAAGGCATCTCGCACGAGGCCGCGTCGCTGGCGGGGACGCTGCAGCTCGGAAAACTGATTGTGCTGTACGACGACAACCTGATCTCGCTGGACGGACCGACGGACCTGAGCTACACCGAGGACGTTACGGAGCGTTTCCATGGCTATGACTGGCACGTGCAGTTTGTCTCGGACGGCAACGATCTCGAGGAGCTGAACCGTGCGATCGAAGCCGCGAAGATGGAGCGCACGAAGCCGTCGCTGATTCGCGTCCGCACGATCATCGGCTATGGTGCACCGCGTGCCGGGACGAAGGCCGTGCACGGCGAGGCGTTGGGACCCGATGGGGCAAAGGCGACGAAGAAGTTCTTCGGGTTCCCCGAGGACCAGAATTTTGTCATTCCCGAGGACGCGCTGAACAACTGGCGCCAGGCGATCGAGAAGGGCAAGAAGGCGGTGGCCGACTGGCACGAGAGGTTCGACGCGTACAAGCGCGACTACCCGGAGCTGGCGGCGCAGTACAGCCGCACGACGGCGATGGAGCTGCCGAAGGATTGGGAGAAGGCGCTGCCGACCTTCACGACGGAGAAGAAGATTGCAACACGCAACGCCGGCCAGGTGATCCTGAACAGTCTGGGCAAGGTGCTGCCCGAGCTGTTCGGCGGGGCGGCTGATCTTACGAGCTCCACGAAGACGATCTTCAAGGACTCGAATAATTTCCATCTCGACCCCAAGGGACGTAACGTTTTCTTCGGTGTGCGTGAGTTCGGGATGATGGCGGCTGTGAACGGGATTGCGGCGCACGGCGGGTTGCTGCCGTTCGGATCGACGTTCTTCACGTTCTCCGACTACTGCCGTTCCGCGTTGCGCATGGGCGCCCTGCAGAGCTCGCACTCGCTGTACATCTTCACGCATGACTCGGTGGGTCTGGGTGAGGACGGACCGACGCATCAGCCGGTTGAGCACCTGATGTCACTGCGTGCGATTCCGCAGCTCACAGACTTCCGGCCGGCGGATGCAAATGAGACCTCGGCGTGCTGGGGGCTGATGGTCGAACGGAAGTCGGCGAGCTTTATGGCGCTGACGCGGCAGGACATCGCGGTGCTGGACGTGAACAAGTACAAGGTCTTCGAGGGCTGCCGCAAGGGAGCCTATGTGCTCGAGCAATTCGGCAAAGACCTGATCATCGTGGCGACCGGCTCCGAGGTAGAGGTTGCGCTGAAGGCCGCGAACGAGCTGAAGGGTTCGGGCATTAACGCGACCGTCATCTCGATGCCGAGCTGGAAGATCTTCGAGGAGCAGAGCGAGGAGTACAAGATGTCGCTCTTCCCGCACGGCGTGCCGAAGATCGCGATTGAGGCCGGCGCGACTCTGGGGTGGTACAAGTACATCGGCCGGGAGGGCATCGCGATCGGTATCGACCGCTTCGGCGCATCGGCCAAGGGAGACATTGCGCTGGAGAAGCTCGGCATCTCCTCGGGGCACGTGGTTGAGGCTGCGAAGAAGCTGGTCAAAAAGTAAGCAAAGCAGATGGAACCAACGAGAGGACTGGGTGAATCCAGTCCTCTTGCTTTTCCGGGTATGGCGAAGCTCAGCGGCTTGCGATGAGGACGGCGGTCGCGTCGTCGGTGTGGGCGGAGCCGACGGAGAAGCGCTGAATTTCCTCGAAGAGGCCTTCGACGCAGGCTTTGGGGCGGAGGAAGTGCTCGACGAGACGCACCGGGCCGTACTCTTCTTCGTCGCGATTCATGGCCTCGGTGATGCCGTCAGAGTAGAGCAGCACCTGGGTGCCGGGCATGAGGTGAATCGTGTACTCGGGATAGCCGGAGGCGGCGAGGCCCAGCGGAAGTCCTGTATCAACAGGCACAAAATCGCAGCAACCGTTGATGAGCAGAGGGCGTGGATGGCCGGCGCTGGCGAACGTGATCTCGCGCGAGCTGGGGTCGAGCACGGCGTAGATCATCGTGACGAACTTGTTGGCCGGCATGTCGGCGATCAGCATGTGATTGAGCTGCTTGAGGGTCTCTTCGGGTGAGAGGTCGAGGCGCGCAAGCGTGCGAAGGGTCGCACGAGTGGCGGTCATCAGCAGCGCGGCGGGGATGCCCTTGCCGCTGACGTCGGCGAGAACGATGCCCAGACGCCCGGAGCTGAGCGGGATCCAGTCGAACCAGTCGCCGGCAACGGCACCGGCGGGCTCCCATGCACTCTCGAACGTGAATCCTGGAATGAGAGGAGATGACTTGGGGATGAGTGCCTGCTGAATCGTGCGGGCCTCCTGCGCCTCGGCTTGCAGGTGCTCGTGCAGAAGACGCTGCTCGTTGAACAGCCGGGCGTTTTCGATCGCGACGGTGATGTGCCCGGTGAGCGCCTGAAGAATCGAGAGCTGGTCTTCGGTGAAGGCGTCGAGCTCGGAGTGGTCGACGGCGAAGACCCCGATGACCTCTGCGCAGGAGACCAGCGGAATGTAGACAGCCGACATGGTCTCCGGCTCGCAACGGAGATAGTACGGGTCGACGCGAACGTCCGGCGCGTATCGCATGACGCCTGTGGAGGCCACGTAGCCGGCCATGCCACGCGTACCCAGCTTCATACGCGCGCCTTTGCGGTTCCGACTGCATCCGTGGACACCGCTGAGGATGAGTTCGTCGGTGCCCGGTTCACGCAGCCAGACGTTCACTTCGACGCTGCCGATGGCGGAGGCGAGATCGTTGACGACGCGGTCCAGCACATGGTCGAGCTCGAGCGTGGATGTGATGAGCTGGGCGGCGCGCTGTACGTTCATCAGCGCCTTGACGAACTCACAGGAGTTTTCGATCCAGGCGGGCAATGCGGGGCTCAGAGTCGCGGTGCTGGTTGCCATCGGCCCTCCTTGGCGAGGCGCGGGCTGGGTGCATTCTGAATTGCAGATTGGATGAGACGGATGTGGCGCCGATGCAGGAATCGGATGACGACCAGAGGATGACGGAACGTGGCAACATGGAGAGATGACGCAGGACGAGGCAAAGGCACTGGTCGGCAGGCGCGCGGCGGGGATGGTGGAGGACGGCATGCGCGTCGGTCTGGGCACCGGGTCGACGTCGGTGATGTTCATCAAGGCGTTGGGCGAGCGCGTGCGGCAGGGCCTGAAGATTCGCTGCGTCGCGTCGAGTGATTCGAGCACGGAGTTGGGGCGCTCGCTTGGGCATGGACGTCGTCACGCTGGAGGAGCTGCCGGAGATGGATCTTTACGTTGATGGGGCCGACGAGGTCGCGGTTGAGCCGGGTGCGGGGCTGTATCTGATCAAGGGTGGAGGCGCCGCGCTGCTGCGCGAAAAGATCGTTGCCAGTGCGGCGGAGAGATTTGTCTGCGTGGTGGATGAGTCGAAGATCGTGCAGAAGCTGGGAGGTTTCCGCTGCCGGTGGAGATCATCAAGATGGCGCGGCCGCTTGGTGGAACCGCGGCTGGCGGAGCTTGGGTTGAATCCGAAGCTGCGGATGAAGAAGGACGGTTCGGGACCGGTGCTGACGGATGAGAACAACTGGCTTCTCGACTGCGCGGCCGGCGTGATTGAAGATCCGGAGGAGATGGCGGCGGAGATACGGTCGATCGTCGGCGTGGTGGAGCACGGATTGTTTCTGGGGATGGCGGAGAGGGTGCTGGTCGCAGGCGAAGGCGGCGTGCGCGAAATCACCGCGTAAGCGCGAAGGCGATCAGCGTCGGCCCGGCGTTTGCGGGGTTTGCTTCGGCGCGCGTGATGAGCTCGTCTTCGAGCGGCCGCCAGCTCTGGTCCATTTCGCAGCGCGCGACGTCTTCGGGCGAGGCGTTTGTGAAGCAGAGCTCGCATACGGTCAGGTGGTCGTCCTCGTCGCGCACGGGCGGACCGAAGGTGCGGCACTGCACGGGACGCGCGGCGTAGAGCTCGCAGGTGCCGGTGGCGGGATCGAGCACTGGGCAGGGCTCGTCGTTGGCGAAGTCTTCGAAAGCTTCTTCGTGATGTGGTTCAGTGAACAGGATCCCGGTTTGCGGGTTGCCGGGGAAGCCCTCGGCGAGCAGACGATCGCGTGATGCCAGAGCACGCGCGCGGATGCGCTCGGCGAGGTCAGCAGGTGCGTCTGCGAGGGCCTCGCGAAGTGCGGCGGCGTCCAGCGGAGTGATCGCGAACACGCCGATGCAGCACTGGTGGCAGCCGGGTCGGCAGGCCAGATGCGCGCCGGAGCGCAGAGCCGCCGAGTCAAGTGCGGCGTCGATGATGGGAAAGAGCTCGTTCACCGCGATCAGAACAAGTGTCTAGCTGTATCGAGCCTGGGAGCGCCGGCGGCGAGATGGAGCGCGGCGCCGGGGTTTGCGGCGATGTCGAATTGATTTTCGGGCATGTGGCCGCGTTCTGCATCGTGATCCGGGTTCTTCGCGTCCGATGAACTATGAGCACGTCACGTGGAGATCGCACAGAAGGACAGGCGCTGGTTTATTACCGGCGCTTCGAGCGGCTTTGGCCGGTTGATGTCGCAATATCTTGCATCGCATCGGGGCCAAGGTGGTTGCGACAGCGAGGAACGTCGAGAGCCTGCAGGAGATGATGCTTCGCTACCCTGGAGAAATCATTACGCTGCAGCTTGATGTCACCGATCAGCACAGCATCGATCAGGCGGTGGCGGATGCGATTTCGCGCGTGGGGCACATCGACGTGCTGGTGAACAACGCAGGCTATGGCGTCGCCGGCGCCGTCGAAGAGGTCACCGAGACCGAGTACATGCCGATGTTCGACACCAACCTCTTTGGGTTGATCAATGTGACCAAGGCATTTCTGCCGCAATTTCGCGAGCGGCGCAGCGGGATGATTGTGAATATTTCGTCAATCGGCGGTCTCATCGGAGGCGCCGGCTGGGGCTATTACAACGCGACGAAGTTTGCCGTCGAGGGGCTCTCTCAGGCGTTGCGCGCCGAACTGGAGCCGCTCGAAGTGGGCGTGATGGTGGTCGAACCGGGGCCGTTCCGGACGGACTTTCTTGGCCGTTCGGGTGTCGAAGCGAGGCAACACATCTCGGATTATGTGCCGACCGTCGGCAAGACGCGTGAGTACTTCCGGAGCCAGGCCGGCAAGCAGCCGGGCGATCCGCAGCGCGCGGTGGAGGCCATTGTGGCCGCGGTGAGCGATATGCATCCGCCACACAATCTGCTGCTGGGTAAGTCAGCGCTGACGCGGTTTCGCAAGCGGCTGCAGGAGTGGAACGAGGAACTGGACCGGTGGCAGACGGTAAGCGAAGGCGCGGATTTTCCGGACGCTTGAGCGGGCGGCGTGATTTTTCCGCTTGACCATGTTTGGGATTACTCTCTAAGAGGCGTATTCAACGCCAAGGCCACCGGGGCGATAACCGGCGATGAGGAAGGACTTTATGCAACTTGGACTGATCGGACTCGGCAAGATGGGCGGTAACATGGCCGAGCGTCTCCGCAAAGCAGGCCACGCGATTGTGGGGTTCGACTTCTCCGCGGATGCTGTCAAACGACTCACCGATTCCGGCTCCAAAGGCGTGAATTCGCTCGAAGATCTGGTGAAGAATCTCACCGAATCGCCGCGCGCAATCTGGATCATGGTTCCCGCGGGCGATCCGGTCGACCAGACGATTGCGAAACTCAAGCCGCTGATGCAGAAGGGCGACATCTTTATCGACGGCGGCAACTCGAACTATAAGGACTCGCAGCGGCGGCACGATGAACTGAAGAAGGAAGGCTTCGAGTTTGTCGATGTGGGCACCTCGGGCGGCATCTGGGGCATCACGGAAGGCTACTCGATGATGATCGGCGGCGATGACGATGTCGTCGAGCACTTACGTCCGATCTTCGAGGCGCTTGCGCCGGCGGAGAATGAAGGTTGGGGACACGTTGGGCCATCGGGCGCAGGCCACTTTGTGAAGATGGTCCACAACGGTATTGAGTACGGCATCATGCAGGCGTACGCGGAGGGCTTCTCGATCATGCGCGCGAAGCAGCCGCTGCATCTCGATCTGGTGCAGATTTCTGAGATCTGGCGCTACGGATCCGTGGTGCGTTCATGGCTGCTGGACCTCACGGCGGATGCGCTCAAGAAGAATCCGACGCTTGAAGGTCTCGAGGCGTACGTTCCGGATTCTGGAGAGGGGCGCTGGACGGTGTTTGAGGCCATCGACCTGAATGTGTCGGCGCCTGTCATTACGGAGTCGCTGATTCGCCGTCTGCGTTCGCGTGAAGAGAATAATTTCACCGATCGCATGCTGGCCGTGATGCGCAATGAGTTTGGCGGGCACGCGGTGAAGAAAGCTTCTGCGGGCGAGAAGTAGAATTGGCCGCCGCTGCGGCATGCAGAAAGAGAGGGGATTATGGCCACGATGGTTGAGGATGTGGGGCAGTCGCTCAATGAGCGCGAGGTGCTCGACGGTGGAATGAAGGGAGAGCGAATTCCTGAGCCGTGCATCGTGGTCATCTTTGGCGCCTCGGGCGACCTGACCAAGCGCAAGCTGCTGCCGGCGTTGTTCCACCTGGAACAGCAGCATCTGCTGCCGAAGGACTTTGTTGTCGTCGGCGTGGCGCGGCGCGATCTTTCGTCGAGCTTCGCGAGCGACATGCAGGACGGCATTCTGAAGGGCGGCGGCGTGGATCGCGGCGATTCCGCGCTGAAGCCGTTCATCGATCGCGTGAAGTACTTTGCGACGGAGTTCGACAACGATGAGGGATTCGAGAAGCTGAAGGCATTTCTCAGTGATCTCGACCAGAAGTACGGGACCAAGGGAAACCGGCTGTTTTATCTTGCGGTGGCGCCCGAGTACTTCGCGGATATCGCGCAGCGGCTCGCGAAGCACAACATGACGCAGTCCACACAGAACGGCCAGTGGATCAACATCATCATTGAAAAGCCGTTCGGCACAGACCTCGAAAGCGCGCGCACGCTGAACGATGAGCTGAACAAGGTCCTTGACGAGCACCAGATCTTTCGCATCGATCACTATCTCGGCAAGGAGACCGTGCAGAACATCCTGGTGTTCCGGTTCGGCAACGGCATCTTTGAGCCGGTGTGGAACCGCAACTACATCGACTACGTTGAAATCACGGCAGCGGAGTCGATCGGCATTGAAGGCCGCGGGCCGTTCTATGAGAAGGCCGGCGCGTTGCGTGATGTGCTGCAGAACCACGTCATGGAGGTCCTCAGCTTCGTTGCTATGGAACCGCCGGACAGCTTCGAATCGCAGGCGGTCCGGACCGAGAAACTCAAGGTCTGGCGGGCGATTGATCCGATTCCTGTCGAAGACACGGTGCGTGGACAGTATGGTCCGGGGACGATCGATGGTCAGGCTGTCATTGGTTATCGGCAGGAGGACCGTGTCGATCCGCAGTCGACGACCGAGACGTTCGCGGCGCTTAAGCTGAACATCGAGAACTGGCGCTGGGCCGGTGTGCCCTTCTACATTCGTGCGGGAAAGCGGCTGAAGAAGCGCATTACGGAGGTGACGGTCACGTTCAAGCAAGCCCCGTTGCATCTTTTCAAGACGAACAACACGGACACCCGCGTGTGCCCGAATGTCCTGAAAATCCGCATCCAGCCTGATGAGGGAATTGCGCTTACGTTCGGCGCGAAGGTGCCGGGACCGACGACAAACGTGAAGCCGGTGGAGATGCACTTCAGCTATGCCGAAGCCTTTGGCAAGAGCTCCGCAAACGGCTACGAGCGTCTGCTTCTCGACGCCATGCTGTGCGATGGAACCCTGTTTGCGCATCGCGATGGCGTTGAGGCGACCTGGGCGCTGATGACTCCCATCCTGGAAGCATGGAAGGCGAAGCCGCCGAAGGACTTTCCCAACTACGCTGCGGGCAGTTGGGGACCAAAGTGCGCGGACGATCTGCTGGCGCGCGACGGAAAGTCCTGGCACGCACGGTAAGTTGATCCACAAGCGAACCGACAGTTGGGAGAATCATGGCTCGTCCTGTAATCGTTACATACCAGGTGTGGCCGTCGGCCGCTGCCATGGCGCTGGCTTCGGCGCATCTGTTCGCCAACAAAGTGGAGCAGGCGGTCGCGTCGCGGGGCATCGCGAGGATCGCGATCTCCGGTGGCTCGACACCGCAGGCGACATTCAAGCTGCTGGCCGATCCCGCTCAGCCGTTTCTTGCGACCGTGCCATGGGATAAGCTGCAACTGTTCTGGGTTGATGAGCGCTGCGTGCCCCCGGATAATCCTGAATCGAACTACGGCGTCTGCCGCGAGCTTCTGCTGACGAAGGCGCCTATCCCTGAGGCGAACGTGTTCCGCATGCAAGGCGAGCTCGACCCGGAGGAGGCGGCCTCACGGTATGAGAGCACGCTGCGCAACGTGATGCGGCTTGAGGGCGCCGAGTCGCCGGCGTTTGACCTGATTCTGCTTGGCATGGGCCCCGACGGGCATACGGCGTCGCTTTTCCCGCAAACAGAAGCACTCAATGAGATCGGCCGGCTGGTTGTCGCAAACCACGTTCCGCAGAAGGAGACTTGGCGAGTCACGCTGACCTGGCCCGTGATCAATCAGGCGGCCGAGGTCGCGTTCCAGGTGGAAGGACCCGGAAAGGCGGACATCCTCGCTGACGCGCTCACGGGTCCGCGCGATCCGGAGCGGCTTCCGTCTCAATTGATTCGTCCATCGAATGGTAAGCTTCTCTTTCTGCTGGATCAGGACGCGGCGGCGAAGTTGCCGCCGACCAGCGAGGTTGCCGAGTCGAACGGTTATCGCGTCGGCACGCTGGAGATTTAGCAGCGGGAGAGAGTTGAGGGCGCATGATTCTGGCCGGGGATGTCGGGGGGACCAAGGTTCATCTGGCGCTGTACAACTTCGTCGCCGGCAAGCTGTCGCCAGTTCGTGACGAAAAGTTTCCAGCACAGGACTTCGCCTGCCTTGATGATGTGGTGAAGGGGTTTCTGTCGCCCGAGAAGAGTGGCCAGCCGGATGTGCGCGATCAGATTGTTGCGTCCTGCTTTGGTTGCCCGGGGCCGGTGCGCGACGGCCGGCTGAAGCTCACGAATCTTCCGTGGACACTTGACGCGCGCGACCTGCAGCGATCACTGGGTATCCAGCACATTTTTCTGATCAATGATCTGGAGGCAAACGGGTACGGTATTACAGAGCTCGCGCACGACAAAATCTTCACATTGCATCCGGGGGATGCGAGCTCGGTTGGACATCGTGGCCTGATTGCAGCCGGGACAGGATTGGGCGAATGCCTGCTGATCTGGGATCCAATCCTCCGGCGGCATCTGCCGATTCCTTCAGAGGGTGGTCACGGCGACTTTGCCGCGCGCAACGACATCGAGATTGCGCTGCTCAACCATTTGCGGCGGAAGCTGAACGGCAGGGTGAGTACAGAGCGCGTCGTCTCGGGTATCGGGATTCAGAATGTCTACGAGTTTCTTCGCGATGACCAGAAGATGGACGAGCCGACGTGGTTGCGCGAACGGATGAGCAATGAAGACCCGAACGCGGTGATTGGCTCCTGTGCTGACGATGGCTCGAGCGAGATCTGCGTCAGGACGATCGAGCTCGTGGCATCGGCGTACGCTGCGGAGGCGGGCAATCTCGCGCTGAAGTTGCTGGCCTTAGGTGGAATCTATCTCGGGGGTGGAATCGCTCCGAAGATTCTCAAGTTCCTGTCCAACGGAGGGTTCATGCAGGCGTTCCTCGACAAGGGCCGGCTGTCGCCGCTGCTTGAAACGATCCCAGTCCGCGTGATTCTCGATGACACGTGCGCTCTGCTGGGTGCGGCGGCGTACGCGGAGGCTCGGGCGTCTGAAGTTTCAGGGCATTCGGAACGCCAAGCATCTGTGCACGGCGCCTAAAATCGGGACTTATCCAACTCAGAACTAGACACCGCTTGCGCCTGCATCGGCGGTAAAATCTATGCATGTCCACAGCACCTCTGACGGCCTCTGCGGAGCCGCAGGTCCGCGAAGAGCAGGCTTCAGACCGTCTGCGGATTGCTACTGCTGTGGGGCTCTCGCTCGTGTTGGGCCTAGCCGGTCTGTTTGCGATTCGCACAACTTGCAGCGCGCTGTGGACGATGTGGATGATCGATCCGCTGAAGTCCATCGGCGGCCTTATGCCGGTCGCCAGCATCGTATTGATTTTGCGCGTATGGCGTTCGCTGCGATGGACCTTGCAAGGGAGTTGGTGGGGCCTCCCCATTGTGGCGGCGACGATCGCAATCGTGCATGTACGTGACCAGGCGGTAATTGAATTTGTGCTCTCGCGTTCGTGGACCATCACTCTCCCGCCGCATTCGGTGGTCGTAGTCGCCTACACGGCCGGCTTTGTTCTGCTGTTCGGAGGCGTGAAGCTGCTGCGAGCGGCGCGCTTTCCTGTGGCGCTGATGTGGTTCGTCAACCCGCTGCCGCACGTATTCAACAGGTATGTCGACGTGCCGCTGCAGCACGCCTCGGCAATGGTTGCGCGCAGCTTTGCACATGCGCTCGGGCAGGCGCTCACTCCAGATCAGTTGAGCCTCATGTTTACCCCGAAGTTCGGGATGTTTATCGCACCCGGCTGTAATGGCATCCGCGGCGCGGTCACGATGGGATTCATCGCGCTGATTGCGGGGTATTTGTACCGTCTGCGCGCGCGGCGGTGGATTTTGCTCACCGCGGGCGCCGTGCTCCTGGGCTATGTTTTCAACTTCGTCCGGCTTTGCGGGCTCGTGTTCTATTATGTCGTCGCACTGCGGTTTTCCTGGCTACAGAATCATGCGGCAATGGGCGACTATATCCTGGGTGCGTGCCTCTTCTTTGGCGCAACCCTGCTGCTGTTTGCCGCTCTGCGTCGCTGGTCTCCGAATCGTGACCTGCGGCTGCCGTCACTCGCCGGACTAGATAACTTCCGGGGTTCGAGCGTTCAAGAGCCTTTGCTGGCGCGATATGTTGCGTTCCTACTGCTGATCGCGTTCGGGAGCGTCAGTTATGCGCGAGCTATGCTGCGGCCGCCAGATGTATCCTATGCAGCCAGGCGGGAGGCCGGCGTTTTTCCTCAGCAGGTGGGACCGTACCGGATGCAGCGTGAATGGAACGAGTCCCTGCTAACCGGCCCGGTTATCTTTCACTGGGCCGAGTACATCCAGCCCAGGGGAGGTCCTATGGTTGCGATCGGAGTTTCCCCGACGCTTGGCGCGCATGACACGCTCATGTGTCATGTGGCGCGCGGTGAAGACTGGATTTGGCATGGTCCGCTGCGTCTGTCGACTGCGGCGGGGATGGTGACGGTCAGCGCCTCGTTGTTCAATACCGGGTCAACCCAGTATCTCGATGCGGCAACGGTCTGCACCGGTGGTGCTTGCAATCAATCTTCCACTGATCGAACTCACTTTGGTTTCATCTACAGCCGTCCTGCCGCACACGATCTGCTGACGCAAAACCCGGCGCGACCGATTCCCATTCTGCTGCGGGCCGAAACGCCAGATGCAAACCTCAGCTCCGTGCAGGCTCGAGAGGAACTGACGCAGAGCCTCACACAATTTCTCTCCGGAGCCGATCTTGCGGCGTTTACGAAGCAGTATCGACAACACTGAGATGCTCTACGGGCGCTGGAATTTGGGCCAGGTGCGAATTGCAATCGCCAGCATTTTGAGCGCAGCGGTGCTCGCGCTTGCGGGCTGCGGGTCCACTGTGACGAACACCGGAGGCGGCGGCGGTTCCGGCGGATCAAGCGAGCCGAACAGTTGCAAAGCCACGAACCTGACAAGCCCCTCGCAACCGGCACCCACGAAGAATTATCCGCTGTCTGGATTCGCGGGGGTCGTACGTGCTGGGAGCTTGCCGATCACGGCTGCGACCGTGCAGCTTTATGCAGCGGGAACAACAGGCAACGGGTCTGCGCCAACCGCGCTGCTGAATTCTGCAGTCACAACGGATTCGGCGGGCGCGTTCACAACGGGCAGCACCACATGCCCTTACAGCAACTCGGTCGTGTATCTCGTTGCGCGCGGGGGTTCCGTGACCGGTTCTGGTGCCTCGAACAGCGCGATCACCTTGGCATCGGTGCTCGGGAGCTGCTCTGCGGTTAAGAGCGGCGCAGGTGTGGTGGACGAAGCGACAACCGTGGCCGCTGCCTGGACGATGTCCCCGTTCATGGGCGCCGGAGGGCAGATAGGAGCAACGGCAACGAATAGCAGTGGCATTGGCCTGGCCGCGGCCACTGCGTTGAACCTTGTGAATCCCGCATCGGGAAACGCTCCCGGGATATCGTTTCCAGCGTCTGGCGCGGCTCCTACGGCGAAAATCAATACACTCGCGAACGTACTGAACGGCTGCGCGACAGCGAGTAGCTCCTCGAACGCCGCGTGTGCGCAGCTCTTCGCAGCGTCGTCCGCAAATGGCGCAGCCCCGACGAACACTCTCGATGCAGCGATGAATATTGCCAAGCGGCCCGGTGCGAATGTGGCGACAATCTATAGCCTGGCCGGCGGATCGAGCGCGTACCTATCCTCGCTAAGCGCCGCGCCCGGTGACTGGACCCTTTTCGCAACCTACAGCGGTGGCGGAATGAATGGGCCGTCTTCATTGTCCATCGATTCGCAGGGCAACGTCTGGGTGGCGAATTACTTTGGCATCGCAAGCCTGTTCTCAAACGCCGGCGCTCCGGTATTTGCTGGTGGGATCAGCGGCAGCGGCCTGCAGAACAGCTACGGCGGCGCGGTGGATGTGAACGACACAATGTGGATCGCAAACGAGCAAAGTGCGGGCAGCGTAAACGGTGGGCTCGGCTCGCTGACACAGTTGACGCGTAGCGGCAGCGTTGCCGGTCAATATTCGGGCGGCGGCCTCAATTTCCCCATTGCGGTTGCCTTCGATACCAGCGGAGTTGCCTGGATTGTCGATTACGGCAACTCGCATATCTCGTTGTTGAGCAGCAATGGTTCGATCTTGTCCGGCCCAGCGGGATACACATCTGCCAATCTCGAATTTCCTTCAGCGATTGCCACCGATTCGAAGTGCAATGCTTATGTCGCGAACCAATCCAGCAACACCATAACCCGCGTGCTCGCGGATGGATCGGCGTTCACTGATTTTGTTGTAGGGCAGGGGCCGGCGAGCGTCGCTGTTGACGCCGCGGACAATGTCTGGTCGGCGAACTTCTACGCGAACAGCGTTGGCCTGGTCTCTTCGTCAGGAAAAGTTCTCTCCAGCAGTGGATATACCGGAGGCGGCCTGAATGCGCCGCGCGCCATCGCGATTGACGGCGACGGCACTGCCTGGGTGGCCAGCGAGCGCGGCTCTACCCTGGCCGAGTTTGCTGCTGGTTCGAGCGCTAATGCCGGTCAACTCCTCTCGCCCAGCACAGGGTGGGGAGCGGACGCGAAACTTCTCGAGCCCTACGCAATCGCGATCGACGCGTCTGGAAACATCTGGGTTTCGAACTACGGCAACAATACCCTCACCGAGTTCATCGGCCTGGCGGCGCCCGTCAAGACTCCACTGCTTGGCCCAGTGCGCGTCCCGTGACTCCCTACATCAGTCGAAACCGCTCGCGCATCAGCCGCTGAAATCGCGGACGCCAGATGAGGTCGTAGGCGAGTTCCTTGCCCGGAAACATCGCGAGCGCAGCCGTCCGCGCATCGGCAATCATCTGGGACGCCTCGTCGATGCTCAGCGTGCCATCCTGCGCGATCACCTGCATGACCATGTTCATCATCATTTGCATGCGACGGATCAGCCGGGCCTCGTTCCTCGCGGCGGCATCGGTGAACTGGGGCCGGGGCACATCCGAAGCGGTGGGGTCGCTGCTGGATTGCGGATCGATCGACTTGCTCAATGCGAACTCCTTGCTGCCACTGCGGGCCTAAGGATTGGACGCCGCCGAGAGCTCCGAGATTCCGCCATCCGGTGAGATCAGGAAGGTCTCGGCCCCTTCGCGGTCGGTGCGCCAAGTTTGGACGCCTGACTGCTCAAGTCTATTCAGCACCTCCCACCGTGGATGGCCAAAGGTGTTGTGGGTGCCTACGCTGATTACCGCCTCACGCGGCGCAACCGCCGCGAGAAACGCATCCGCCGTCGAGGTTTTGCTGCCGTGATGGCCAACCTTGAGCAGAGTAGATTGCGCAACGCGATGATTCAGCACCATATCGGCCTCGCTGCTCCACTCCGCGTCGCCTTCGAGCAGAACGCTGCCTTTGCCATATGCCAGACGCATGACCAAGGAATCGTCGTTCTTTGGCGCGCCGGGATTGCTGTAGCCCAGCTCAGGAGAGAGAACATCCGCCTGCACACCGTTCCATTCGAACCTGTCGCCGGCATGAAAACGGATAACCCTGATGCCCAGCGTCTTTGCCTCTGCGAGCAAGGAGCGCATTGCCGGCGCCTCACGCGGCTCGATGCCGATCCAGAGTTCTCGCGGATGCAAATCACGGAGGACGGCCGGCATTCCGCCCATGTGATCGCTGTGCGCATGGGTGAGCATCACTGCGTCGAGACGGCGGATGTGCCGCGACCAGAGGTATGGTGCGACGACCTCTTCACCGACATCCCAGCGCGAGTGCGAAGCAGCCAGGCCGACCGGTCCGCCTGCATCGACGAGAAGCGTTCCTCCTTGCGGTGAGACGACGAGCAGAGAGTCACCCTGGCCAACATCAATGGCTGTGACCTCCAGCACGCCCGGATGAACGTGCGGCGGCGTAGGCCAGAGCGCGACGACCGGAGCCGCAATCAGTGCAACGCACGCGACGAGAATCCAAATGCGCGACCGCATTCGAAGAGCGATGCACGCCAGCACAATCGCTGCGCAGGCCACAGTTACGAGTTCAGCAGATGGAGCAGGCACGCGGAGATCGGCAACGCTCACGTGCCCGATTCGATCCACGGTTCCACGAATCAGGTGAATCAGTGCGGCCGTGCAGGCGGCGGGAGCGCGCGCAATCGTGATGCTGATCAATGATGTGCAGAAAGTGAGAATGGTTAGCGCCAGCAACACAGCGATGAGCGGGATAAGCAGCAGGTTTGTCGGAAGCGCCAACAGCGTTGCCCGATGAAAATAGGCAGCCATCGGCAGCACCATGCAAATCTCAACCGCGAACCCGAACAGGACCGCAGCGGCTACACTGGCGATTGCGCGACCTAGCCAAACTGGAACCGGCCGCAGCCTTGAATGGACCAGCGCACAGCAGAGCTCTCCGAACATACGCAACCGAACTCGCAATTGCGCGACACGCGGGTGAATGTTTGCGTCCAGCGCGATGATGTCCAGGTCGCGCAGGGCACGTGCATGCGGATGGAAGCTGCGCGCTTCAACCGGTCTTGCCAATCCCGCGGCAGCAATGATGACCAGGGTTGTCATCTGAAAGCTGGCTTCAAACAGTGCGCGAGGATCAATCGCAAGAATGGCTATACCGGCAATACCGAGCGCGTTCAGTGGGCCCGTATCCCGGCCGAACCAGCGGGCCAGCAGATAAGCTGCTGTCATCCCCAGCGCGCGCTGCACTGGTGCACCGAACCCGGTGAGCAGAGCAAGCAGCAGGGCAAGGGCGAGCGCGATCGCGACGGCCGCTCCCTCGCGGATGCGGGCCTTTCGCAACAGCCACAATAGTCCGCCGACAACCAGCACAATGTGCAGACCGGAGACGACGAACAGATGAAACGTGCCGGTGCGCTCGAAGCCAGCTCGTAAACTCGTTGTAAGCTGCGTTCGGTCGCCAACGAGCATGGCGCTCAGCATGGCTGTGTCATCTGGATTAAGTTGCATCCATCGAGGCAGCCGTGAGGTTCCGGCAGCACTCAGCGTCTGCAGACGATTCGATGCCCAACTCTGCGCTGCTGCGAGACGGCAACTCCACGTGCCGCGCGCGTGCCTAAGAACCCGGAGCCTTTGCGTGTGCGCCGATGCAAGGGCGCCGATGCCCTGCCCAAGCAGGTAATCGGAGTATGACCATGCTCCAGGATCGCGATATGTATCTGGAAGACGGAGCCGCAGCGGCATTTCGATCACATCACCGCAGCCAAGCGCAGGCTCGGCGTCCATCAGAGTGACTCGAATCCCTCCACTAACCGGTCGCATAGTCGATACGTCGGGCGTGACATCCTCGACGGCTTCAACGTTGAGATCAACCGATCGATGCGGTTCGCCGGCGATCGGTTCCCATGCGCCTGGGCCGAGCGCCCAGGGTTCCTCATTCATCCGGTCCTGGGACGAATCTTCAGGAGCAAGCTGGCGCACTCGCACGATCCGGCCGCGGACCGTCCGGCTTAGTCCGTCGGCATAGCTGGTCAGTTGCCATTGCCGGGAGATCGGCAACTCAATCTGCGCGCAGGTGCAACCAACCACAACCCAGAACGCCAGGACCGGAACGATTGCGATGCGGCGCCCGCGCAGCAGGCTGATCACGGCGAGTAACAGGACCACCGCGCATGAGGTGACCAGCAAGCCTGGCGGCTGCCAACGCCCTGCAATCAGATCGCCCGTCGCGAAGCAGAGCGCCGCCGCCAGCATCGGAGCCCCCCGGAAGCGAGGCGGATCGACGGCTGGCGGCGAGTCCATCCAGTGCTTGGGAGCCCCGACTGCCTGCATAAGATACGACACTGCGGTTTCGGCCGAAGTGTGCTGTCAGTGTGTCATGAGCGGCGCCGAAGCCTCACTACCGCCTCTTGGTGATACGTCTGCGGGAAGAGATCGACGAGGTGCAGCGAATCAATCGTGTAGCTCGGCTGCAGAACGGCGAGGTCCCGCCCCAGAGTGACGGGATCGCACGAGACATACACGATCTGCGGCGCGACGAGCTGCAATAGCAGTTGGCAGACCTCGAACGCCCGCACCTGCACGCGGGGGATCCAGCACAATCAGGTCCGGACGATCGCGCTGCAGAGCCGCATTGCGCAAAAAATCTACGATGACAGCCGTGATACTCTTGTGCTGCGTGCCTATCCGTTGCAGCGCCGAAGCAAGCTCACGGGCGGTAACGGAGTTCGCTTCGATCGCTGTAACCTGCTCAAAGCTCCGCGCCAGGATTCGCGCGAACAGGCCAACCCCGGCGAACAGATCCCACGCAATGCGACCCTGCTGACCAGAGCAAACGAGGTCCACCATTTCCGGCAGAAGAAATCGGTTCACCTGGAAGAAGCCGCCGCGCGGAATCCAGTAGCGCTCTCCCGCGACCTCATAGTTGACCCCGGCTGCACCCCAGCTCGCCAGTTCGGCCTGAACCTGTCCAGTCCGCGGGTGAATCTGAAGAGCGCCCGCACCGGCGAGCTCCGGCAGCTTCGGCTGAAGTGCCGCGAATGCTTTCTGGAAACCAGCGGCGGGCAACTGCTTGGTTGTTCTGCAAAGTAAGCTGATTTGCAGGCGGGACTCACCGGCGTTGCAGAAGAGCTCCACCTCAGGCGCGGAGTCCATCCAGCGACGCATCTCCGAATCACGCGAGGCCGCTTCCAGCAGCAATTCAGCGGCTCGCCAGAGTATCGGCGCAGCAATCGGACATGTGCTGATCGGCAGAACCGAAGTACTCGCGCGCTCCCGATATCCAAGCCGAAGCGCGCCTTCCTGGCTAGTCACATGCAAGCGAATGCGGTTGCGATAATGCCACGGCTCTGCGGAGTGTGTCGTGACCTCCGGAAACTCCGAAACGCCCGCCCGCATCAGCGACTCGCGCAACACCTCTTGTTTGATACGAAGCTGTTCCGGATAGCTCGCCATCTGGAGATGGCAACCTCCGCACGCTCCGAAGTGCGGACATCCGGGCTGGATGCGGTCGCCTGAAGGCTCGAGCACATTCAGCAATCGCAGCTCATCTTTCACTCCCGACGCTTCTGCTTCGACGAGCTCGCCAGGCAGTGCAAACGGAATGAAAGCCGTGTCAGTTCCCGAGGGGCTCGCCGCAGAAGCTGATCGTGCAAGCCCGAACCCGCCATAGACAACTCGCTCTACCCGTAGCGGAACGGACTTCATTCGCCCACGCTCATATAAAACAGGCTGAGCCGCGGAAGCGAATGCATCTGCAACAATCTGCGGGTAAGAAACTGCTGCTGCACCTGCCGTAGTTGTACAGCCGTCATGCGCGACCGGAATGGTGCAATCTCGGTATCCGCTTCCTTGCGCAGGGCCACAAGCTCCGCTTCACTCGCACTCGCACGCACAGCATCAACCATCCGCTCTTCGAGAACTGTTAAGTTCCGATCGAGCTCTTCGAGAGGCATCGCCTCAGATTCCTTCAGACCTGCCGCCAACTCGCGCAGTCTCGTTGCGATCGTAGCCAGTGCATCGTTCGATGATCTCTCACCGGCCGCGGCAACTGCCTCCGTGTTCCGCTTCAGATAGGAAGCCACACGTTCATTCTCAAAGCCGCTCGGCTGTGTCGAGGTCTCGCGCTGCGGTGCAGCGCCGGTTGAGGCGTCGACCATTTCCTCGGCCGCCGTCATTACCGCCTGCGCGCACCACGCCAGTCCATTTACCTTTCGCAGCCGTCCTTTTGATCGTGCCGAGCGTGTCTCGTAGCGATCAAACGCCGTATCGATACCACGCAGCACGGCCTGCAACGGAACCCCGGCCTCGCGCCAGCTCTCAATCAGCGCCCAGTCGAGCGTGGAGAGCAGCAGCAGCGATCCACGCCTGCGACTGAACCGCTCTTCAATCTCTGTAAAGTAGTCGAAGTAGTTCTGCATTGAGGTACGCACGGGAGATCCTGCGACTCCCTGCGTTCCTCAGTTTACTTGCCTGTTTTCGTTCCGCCGCCGCTGACGATCATGATTGCGCTCCCAGATCAGCCGAAGACCAGTGAGCGTCAGCATCTCCTCCACTCGCGAGATGTACTTGCTGTCGGCTGAGATCAGCTTCGCGAGCCCGCCCGTAGCAATCACCTTCGTGTCGGGGCCAAGTTCATGAATCAGCCGCTCCAAAATTCCATCGACCAGCCCAATGTAGCCGTAATAGAGCCCAATCTGGATGTTGTCCGTCGTACTCGTGCCGATGATCTTCGGCGGGCTTTTTGATCTCTACTCGGGTGAGCCGCGCGGCGCGAGCGAAGAGCGCATCCGCCGAGATGCCGAGGCCCGGAGCAATCGCTCCGCCCAAAAAAGCGCCTTGTTTGGAAACGACATCAAAAGTTGTTGCGGTTCCCATGTCCACAACAATCGCCGGACCGCCAACCAGATCGTATGCGGCGACGCAGTTCACCACCCGATCCGCGCCAACCTCCCCAGGATTGTCGGTCAGCACCGGCAGGCCGGTTTTGACGCCGGGCTCGACAAACAGCGGCCGCACCTTGAAACAGAGCTCACACACGCGGCGAAGCGAAGAGTCGAGCGGTGGCACGACCGACGAGATCGCCACTCCATGCACATCCTCCGTCTTCCTTTTCCGCATCGTGAATAGCGTCTGCAACAGCACACCGAGTTCATCCGGTGTCTGCTTGTGGGGGGTTGTGATTCGCCAATCTGCAACAAGCGACGCCGGGGTGTCGTCCGTCGCCGGTTGAAAAAGACCCATGACCGTGTTGGAGTTACCCACATCAATAGCCAGCAGCATGGCGGGTCCGGAACCTCTCGGATCACATCTTCGCGGTCTCTTTTATACCTCACGAACGCCGCCGGAGAGCACTGTTCGGCGAACTCTTTGGTCATCATCTACCAGCAGAAAGCCGCGCGTGTCCAGACCCGAAGTAACTCCGGTATACCCGCCGTCCTCAGGAACCTGGACGCGTTTGCCCTGCACCCACGAAGAAGCTCTCGTAAAACGATCGAGGATGCTATCGTCGGCGCTCAGTCCGGCGAACTCAAGGTCGAGCTCGTCCAATTCGCGATCCAGCGCTCGCAATAGGGCCACCAGCAGCGCCTGCCGGCTTACGCCTGTCCCACCCTCAAGCCGTAGCGATGTCGCAAGTGGGGCAATGTCTGCTGGAAAGGACCTGTGGTGTACGTTGATGCCCAACCCCGATCAACCGCGTAACGAAGTGCGGCTGATGCTCTTGTCGCTGCGTTCGCGACCGAGGTCTCCACGAGGATTCCGCCGAGTTTCCGTCCGTCGGAGAGCAAGTCGTTCGGCCATCGGAGATCGATGCGAATCCCGGCAGTCGAAAGAATCGCCTGCCGGGCAGCCAGGCCGGTCGCGAGCGAGAGCCAGAGCGCCCGATCCAGCGGAAGCTCGGGCGTCACCAGAACGCTGACATACAGTCCGTCGCCGCGCGTCGAATGCCACGAATGTCCCCCTCGTCCTCGCCCTGCCGTCTGCTCATCCGCGATCCAGATGCCGCGCCGCGCGCCGGCCTGGGCCGCCTCGAGCGCAAGCTGGTTGGTCGATCCTGCTACCGGCAGCCAGGTTACGGGACCGCCGATCGCCAGTAACTCGATCGCGCGCTCCAGCGCCACTGCGTCGATCGCGTTTGATTCTTGCTCTATCTTCATTCTCTTCATCATCGTACCTGCATCTCACAAGGCAGGCTGCCGACCTGGATCAGCCGCTGCCCGATGATCGAGAATCTTCCCGTCTCACTCACCCACCAATCTGCAACCCTGCTGCTACTTGCGATTCCGGTCGCGTGTGTCGCCTGGACCGTCACCCACGAAGAGGTCTTCCGCGAGCCGCGCGAGTATTGCAAACGTAAAAGCGAACGTGCTGCTGCGCTCCCGCAGCGGAAGTTCTTCTATCTCTTCACCTGCGAGTACTGCTTTTCCCACTATGTAGCCGCGTTTGCCCTCTGGATATTTCATTTCAGCATGTTGTTCGTCGGATGGCGCGGGTACGTGATCGCATGGTTCTCGCTCGTCTGGATTGCCAACGTTTACATGAGCCTGTTCAACAGGTTGCGCCTCGACATCAAGCACGAGAACGTATCGATTGCGGTAGATCAAACATCCCTTCCAGCTGAGACTCGGCAGGCAAAATCGTAGGGCAACGTTGCGTTCGGTAGACCGTCTTAAGCGTGAGGAGGTATCCAGATGGCCGACCAGTCACCACGGCGAGAGGACGCCACAGAGCCGCGCGGGTTCGGCGAGCACACACGTGGACTCTCTGGAGAGTACGCGCACGAACAAGGATGGGAGCTGAACGTCGAGCAGCGCAAACGAGAATCGGCGACCCCGCAGAACACAGACGGCGGTCTCGACTATGAGTATGGCGCTCGTGATTTCGGCGATGAGCCGGTGAATACGGCACTCGACCCCGACTCGGGCGGCCGCATCCAGAACAGTAAAGAGGAGTGACGATGGCCCACAGCAAATCACACGCAGAGAAACAGCACGGAGAGGAAAAGCTCCACGGCGATCCGCTCGACACTGCGGTCTCTTCTGCCGGAGAGCATGAATCTCAGCAGGCGACCGCACGGCAATCCGCGATTCCGGCACCCGAGGATGGCGGCCACGCGCGCTCCCACGCGGCACACCTGGGCAACGCCCACGATCACACCAAGCCCGCCGGCGACCTGCGCGCCCTCGCCAAGGAGGAGGAATTCCCGCGCGAACCGCCCCGGGACGTTGGCAGAGTGGGCAAGCAGCACCGCAGGCAGTAAACAGCTCACATCACGAAAGAAGGGCGCCACATAGGCGCCCTCTTTGTTCGTGCAGCTATCGAAACTAAGGATTGTTCTGTTCGACCTTCTGCTGCCGTTCTTGCTCCTCGCCTGCATTGTGCGTGGTTATCCCAGGCATGTCGCTCTTTTGAGCATGCCCTCTCGTTTCAAACTCCAGCCGCGTCCCTTCGTCGATCGACTTCGGTTGATTGTCGCGCTGCGCATTAGCGTTGAACGCACGAGTGCCGCCGGTCTGCGCGCCGTCAGCGTTCTCGTAGATCTTTGCGTCGTCTCCGCGGCCCACATCCTGCGGGCTCTGGTTCGGTTCAAGGTCCATCGCGGCCGAGTTCATGTTCTGCTCGGAGTTTGTGTGCGGGCTCTTCTGTACGGCCATAGAAAAATCTCCTGCGCGTAAGACGCTCGGAGACACGCATGCCGTTGTCGGTTTTCACTGAGGTGGAAGTCCGTCGAGCGCGTCTTGTGCTTTCTTTCTGAGCGCGCCCGTTTCCTCGGCCTGCTTCTTCAATCCTTCGATGATGTGCGCCGGAGCCTTGGCAACGAAGCCCGGATTGCCGAGCTGCTTCTCGGCGGCCTGCAGGCCTTTGTCATACTTGGCGAGCTCGCGGGTCAAGCGCTCGCGTTCGGCAGCGACGTCGATCTGCCGCTCGTACACGATCGCGACATCGAAGGCAGCGGTCGAACGTGCGCTGTTGCCGGTCAATGCCTCCGGCGCAACCTCGATGGAGCTGACGCGCGCGAGACGCGCAAGCATTTCAGCGTTCGCGTTTGCAAGCCCGGCAATGGGCGGAGCAGCATGCAGACGAACCGGGACGGATTCCTTCTCGGGCACGCCAAGATCCTTGCGCAGCCCGCGCACGGTCACGATCAGATCCTGCAATGTCTCGATCGCCGCGACACTCTCGTTGTCTTCCGCGAAGTCATCCGCGAGCGGAAACCGCGTGAGCGCAATCGACTTCGCCGGCACAGGCTGCTCGATCGCGCCGTACAGAGCATGCCAAAGCTCTTCCGTGATGAACGGCATGAACGGCGAGAGCAACCGCAGCGCCGCCTCGAACACGCTCACGAGCGCATTCAACGTGAGTTGCGCGGCATGATTTATGGCCGCAGAGAAGTCGAGCCTCAGCTTGACGAGCTCGACATACCAGTCGCAGAACTCGCCCCAGAAAAACTGGTATACAGCGTTCGCCGCCTCATCGAAGCGGTAGTTCTCCAGCGCCACAGCAACGTCCTGTGAAACGGAGTGCAGCCGAGCCACAATCCAGCGCGTCTCCAGCGGTGTCTCGCTGGCATTCTCCGGCAGAGCGATCGACGCCGTGTAGCCTGCCTCACCCGCGCGCTCGATCTGCATCTGCACGAACCGCGCTGCGTTCCAGACCTTATTCGCGAACGCACGATTTCCCTCCGTGCGCCCCTCGCTGAACGCGATATCCGTTCCCGGCGAAGCCTGCGACGCCAGCGTGAATCGCACCGCATCCGTCCCGTACTTCGTGATCACCTCGATCGGGTCAATCACGTTGCCCTTGGTCTTGGACATCTTCTGGCGTTCGGCGTCACGCACGAGCCCGTGAATGTAGACCTCGCGGAAGGGAACTGCTTCCTCCAGCGTGCGCGCGCTACCATCAGGCATCGGCACGTCGAGCATGAAGTGGCAGCCGAGCATGATCATCCGCGCGACCCAAAAGAACAAAATGTCGAAGCCCGTCACCAGCAGGTCCGTCGGATAAAACGCCGCCAGGTCCGCCGTCGGTCTCGAGTTATCGCCATCCCACCCAAGCGACGTAAACGGCAGCAGCCCCGAGCTGAACCACGTGTCCAGCACATCGGTATCCTGCAAGATGTCCGCCGACCCGCAGTGCTCGCACGCATCCGGCGTCTCGCGTGCGACCGTGATCTCACGGCAATCGCCGCAGTGCCACGCCGGAATCCGATGTCCCCACCACAACTGCCGCGAGATGCACCAGTCGTGAATGTTCCGCATCCACTCGTCGTAGGTCTTCCTATAGTTCTCCGGAGTGAATCGGATGTAACCCTTGTCGACCGCCTCGATCGCTTTCTCCGCCAGCGGCTGAATCTTCACGAACCACTGCATTGAGAGCCGCGGCTCGATGACCTCGCCCGTACGCTGTGAAAGTCCGATCGCATGCTGATGGTCCTTGATATCCACCAGCGCTCCCGACGCACGCAGATCGTCCACGACTCGCTCCCGCGCAACGAAACGATCCAGCCCGTCATACGGCGTCCCGGGAAGCACAATTTTTGCGTGCTCGTCCATGATCGAAAGCTGCGGCAGATTGTGCCGCTGCCCGATCGCGAAGTCATTCGGGTCATGCGCCGGCGTCACCTTCACCGCACCCGTGCCAAACTCTGGATTCGCCCACTCATCGGCGATCACCGGAATCTCACGCTCTGGCTTTCCAGCCGCGGCGCTCAGAGGCAGGAGCAGCACCTTCCCAACAAACTCCTTGTACCGTTCATCGTCGGGATTCACCGCAACCGCAACGTCGCCGAGCATCGTCTCCGGCCGCGTCGTCGCAATCACAATCGAGCCGGTCCCATCTGCCAGCGGATAACGAATGTGATACAGCTTGCCCGCGCGCTCCTCGTGCACCACTTCGAGGTCCGACACCGCGGTCCCGAGCACCGGGTCCCAGTTCACGATGTACGCCCCGCGATAGATCAGCCCCTGCTCCCACAGCCGAACGAACGCCTCCTTCACGGCGTTGCTCAGCCGCTCGTCCATGGTGAAGTACTCGCGCGACCAATCCACACTCGCGCCAAGCCGCCGCATCTGCTCGGTTATTGCCCCGCCGTACTGCTTCTTCCAGCACCACACGCGTTGCGTAAACGTCTCGCGTCCCATTTCCGCGCGGCTCGGTCCGCCTTCTGCCGCGAGCTGCCGCTCGACCATCATCTGCGTGGCGATACCCGCGTGGTCCGTGCCTGGAAGCCACAGCGCTGTCTCGCCGCGCATCCGATGCCAGCGCGTCAGGATGTCCATCTCCGTCTGGTTCAGCATGTGGCCCATGTGCAGCCGTCCGGTCACATTCGGCGGCGGCAGAAGCTGAACAAAACGCGGACCCACGCTTTGGCCTTCACGGGGTGTGGGCACGCGGAAGAGCCCCTGCTCCACCCAGAACTTCGCCCACTTTTCTTCGATCAGGGAAGGCTCATATGCCTTCGGCAGCTCAGAATTCATATAGAGACATTAGACAGTAGAGAGTAGACCGTAGACAAAAACGAGCCGCTAGCGCGTAAAAGAAAGGCCGAATACGTGGGCCGCACACAAAAAGGGCGGAAGCATCGCTTCCGCCCTTCTACCCTCTACGTTTTACCCTCTACTCTCTGCTTTAGAACGGATTCAGCTTGTCCGCGCCCTTCTTCTTCTTGTGCTTGCTGGAGCTCTCGTCGTTCTTGTCATACTCCGGCTTGGGAGTTTTCTTTGTGGCCGGCTTCGTCTCCGCGGGAGGCGTCCGCTGCCCCGCCGCATCGTTCACCTGGTCCGGAGCCGTCGCCGGAGCTTCCACGGCCGGCAACGGCGAATTGTCCTGCGGTCCCACGGCCTTCAATCCGAGGTTCGGATCCGGAGCCCCCGTCGCCGCTGGCACCGAGCTCGCTGCGCCTGCCCCGGTGTTCACTCCCGGCGTCAGCACCTCCACACCCACTCCCGTGCCGCTCGGCGAAGCACCCGAAGGCGACGCAGGGGTCATCTCCGTGGCGGCGCCCGTGTCATTTCCTGCTCCTGCGGCGGGTACGTCTGACAGAGTCGGCGGTGCCGGCGCGGTCGATGCAGGCTGCCCGGGAGGTGTCCTCGGCTGCGGCGGAACCTCGCCGGGCCCGGGCTCAATCGCCGGCGTCGCTACCTTCACGTCCGATTTCGGGCTCGCGCCAGGGTTCATCGCCCTCGAGTAGCTTTCCAGAATCGCCTTCGAGACCTCAGGAGCCAGCACAGGAGCCGGATCTTCCAACGGAGGATCGCCCATCTGCGCCGCGGTCACCGTATCCGGTTTGCGCATAAACAGCAGCTCCAAACGCTTCTGCATCGTGTACTGCGCGCGGCTGCCCTCGAGCGCCTCGCTGGCGGCCACGTCCTCCGCTGTCGGCTGCGGAATCGGCAGATTCATTGCCGCCAGGCGCTCCTTCGCGAACTCCGCATGCAGAGCTGCAGCATGCTTCAGCACAACCTCCCGATACTCCGCCGCGGCTTTGTTGTCGTACTCCTGCTCGATCGAAGACTTCACAGCCTCCGTCATGCACGCCGTGCCCTGCGGGAGATTGGGCGCGCACAACCTTGCGCTCCGCGCAATCTTCGCCTCCGCCTCGTACCCGTCCCCAATCCCGATCAGCACATCGTCCATGTGGCTGTACTGCGGATATGTCTCCTTGACCGTCTGATACCGCGCCAGCGCCGCGGGCCAGTCCTCATGGGAGGCATAGAAAGCAGCAATATCCGCCTCGCGCTGGGCCAGGACCTCCTGCACATCGCGCAGCTTCTGTTGCGCCTCTTTCAAAATCTCTTTTGGAGCATCCGGATACTGCTTCAGCATCGTCCGGTACTCCTCCTCGGCGTGCGTCGCCTTGGAGTAATCGCGGTCCGGAACGTCCATTTGCTTGAAATAGATATCGCCCACGCGCATCTGTGCCAGGGCGGCCTCCGGCGCGTTCGGGAAGAACGTGATGAAGTCCTTGTACTCCTGCTCCGCCTGCGCCAGCGCCGCCGACCCGCCCTCGCGATACCAGGCGTCCGCAATCGCCAGCTTCGCCCGCATCTGGTACTGCGAATCCGGGTACGTGCTCAGCAGCGTGTTCAGGTCCAGCCGTGCGACATCGAAATGCCCTGACTTAATCTGCGCTAGCGCTTTGTCATAGAGCTGCTTGTCCGGCAGATCAGCATCTTTCCCGATCAGCGGATTCATCTTCTTTTCCTTCTTCTCCTCGGCGCGCGTGTCCTTCGTGGACTTCACCTTCTCGTCCTTGGCCACACGATGCTTCTTCTTCGAGGTATCGACATTGACGCTGACCGACTCCTGCGGGCGCCCCTGCGCATCGGTCGTCGTCTGCGAACTTCCGGTCACCTGCGCGCCGGCCACGCCGGTCAGCGCCAGCGTCGCCGCAATTACGCCCGTCGCAAGCCACGCCGTGCGGGGAGAAGAAAGGGAACGATCCATCATGCAAAAGCCTCATGTCCGCCCCGGCGCGAACCCGCACCAGGACTACCCTGGATTCTAAATGGGGAAGGGCCGCGCAGGCTTGCTGGACGGCTCTTCTGCCCCGAAACACTGTCTTTCGTTAGACGGAGACCGCGGTGGCCGCGCGAGCAATCTCCAGGAACTTCCGCGCGTTCTCCTCCGACTTCCCACCCGCAAAGATCGCCGACCCCGCCACCAGCATGTCCGCCCCGGCCCGCACCACCGACGCGACCGTGTCATCGGCCACGCCGCCGTCCACCTCGATCCGGAAGTTCAGCCCCATCTCGTGCCTCAGCCGCCGCAGGTGCGCAATCCGCTCCACCGATCGCGGCAGAAACTTCTGCCCGCCAAACCCCGGATTCACACTCATCACCAGGACGTGGTGCACCATCGGTAGCACCTCGACCAGGAAGTCCACCGGCGTCGCCGGATTGATGACCACGGCCGGCAGCACGCCATGGTCGAGAATGTGCTGCAGTGTACGGTTCAAATGCGGGCACGTCTCCCACTGCACGCTGATCATGTCCGCGCCCGCCTTCGCAAACTCCGGAATGAATTTGTCCGGGTCCTCGATCATCAGGTGGCAATCGAGAGGCAGCTTGGTGACCTTGCGCACCGCCTCCACCACGGGCGGCCCAAACGTGATGTTCGGCACAAAGTGCCCATCCATCACATCCACATGACAGATCGTTCCACCGCCGCGCTCCGCCCGCGCGATCTCATCCGCCAAGTGCCCAAAGTCCGCCGCCAGAATCGAAAATGCCAGTTCAACCAAAGCGCCGCTCCGCCGTCCAGGAATGCCTCAAGTCTACCGCGCTGACCGCCAAACGAGGCTCTCGGAGTACGAGTGATCGAAAGAGAACTGCGTCCGCAGCCTTGGCTAGTGTCGTTCTTCATCGTTTTGTCGATGAAGCGGAATGTGGCTTCCAACGCTCTCAAATTGGCGTCGCGCGTCTGGTCTGGTGTTTTCCAATGAAGCTGTGGTTCATGCCCGGTAAAACGATAGCTGATCGCACGCCAGCCGCTTTCAGCCTGTCCGCCATTTCCAGTGTTTGTGGTAGGGACCAACTTGTCCTCTGACCCCACGATCAGCAACCGGAGGACTTGTGTCCACATAGTAACCGGGCTTGCAGCGGAAATTCGTTGGGGCCACATGCTGTTACCGAAACAGCCGAGCAACTGCCATTCAGGAGCCTGAGGGTCCTGCTCTGGACATGGCTTTGTCCTGTTGCGCCTGAGTTGCGATGTCGCGAAATCGAAGAACCGTACCAGGCCACGGCTCCCTCCACGCAATCGGAGACATTCGATGACGTAATCGCGGGAACTGCTGGTCCGGTACGGAGCTTCGCCCTGGCTGACTCGGTTCAAGCGCAGCCTGATTGCAGCTTACGGCCACCAGCGCCGAAAGATACCCGCCAGCGGAAACGCCCCATGTCATGAAGCGCGATGGATCAATGCCATAGGTCGAAGCATGAGACGTAACCATCGAATGCTTGCCTTTGCGTCCTGAACTTGCGCGGGAAATTTTGCTTCTCCGCTTAGCCGATATTCAATCGACGCGACCACGTGCCTCTGGCCGATAGCTAAGCCAACACGCCTGGAAAATCAGGAAAGGAACGTTGTGACGCGCATTGCCAGCCCGCCACCCACCTCCGTGAATGTAGATCACCACTGGAAATCCGGCTGCCGGTCGCTGTAGAGAGCTGGGAGGAAGATAGAGATCCAGCGTCAAGGAGCATAGCCGATCGGATCCGAATAGACAACTCCGAAGATGCCTTGACTCCGTTTGGGAAGGTCACATCGTGGGCAGGATAGTGATCCACCTTGCACGTCAACCGAGACTTCCGGAGGAGGAGATGGCAACTGTGCTACAGCGGATAGCGAAAGGCAGAGTGCTAGAGCAGGTACCGCAAAACACGAGTCATGACTCCCACGGTGCTCGAGAAGTATAGCGGCAGTGACCACGAAATCGGGCAGTCCGGAGCTGGTGTCGGTCAGTGAACTGACCACTGTCCGACGCTGCTGAGGTCGGCTGCACAAGCGGCGAGCGATCAGCTAACCAGATATGGATTAGAATGCTTCGCAATTCCCATTCTCTAAGGCAGCACCTCCGGCGGCTAGCGCGGCCTTTCTACCGCTGCCGCTTCGGCAGCACCGGCACAACCCGCTCCACGCCCTCGCGCCCCTCATGCAGCACGCGCGTCTTCATCTCCGTTCGCCGCCTCACGGTCCACCGGCGCCGCTCCCGCGGAGGCCCCAGCGCCTCTCGCGCCGCTGCATTCAGCAGCCGCCGCACCGGCCACGCGCCATCCGCGTTAGGGAAGAGAATCGCCCCCGCCCGCTGCTTTTCCGGCCGGTAGTACCACCGCCGCAGCAGCGCCAGATAATCTCCGCGTTCCTCAGCATCGACCACACCCGCCGAACGCCCTCGTTCCTCCAGCCGCTCAATCACCCGCCGCGCCCGCTCTTCCGGACTCAGAACTGCACTTCCCAACTCCCTCACTCCCTCACTCCCAACTCCCCGGCTCCTCCGGCACCGCCGCAATCATCAGCGGCTGCGCAAACAACGAGCTCCCCACCGCCGTCTGCTCCCTCACCGCCCGCACACCCAGCGTCGACAGCCGCTCCGGCCCAACGATCCGCCCCTCCTCGAACGCAAACACATTCGCCGCACTCGCGCGCACTCTCTTCAGCCGTCGGCGCCGCCGCCTGCACGATCAACGCCCGCAGGTTCACCAACGGCTGCACAATCTCATCCGCCAGCACCGTCGCAGCCTTCACCTTCTCCCACTGCTTGTGCACCGCCGCCGCGCCCTCGAAGTCCATCGCCTCGCTCGCAGCCTCGCGCTTCGCCGCCAGCTGGCCCAGCGTCGACTCCCCATTCGTCTCTAGAAAGTCCCTTACCCGCTCCGCCTCCGCTGCATACTCCTCGCGCGTGCACGCGCCCTTGCACGGCTCCATGCACATCTTCATCTCGCCGTACGCGCACCCGGGATGCTCGGGCGAAACCTCCAGGTCCTCCCAGCATCGACGCAGCTTGAATAAATCCAGCACCGCCTCGCAGTAGCGCTCTGCCGCCGCCCGCGACGGAAACGGCCCATATGCCTCCGCAAGGCATTTCTTATTCAACCGGTTCGTCACATACACGCGCGCGTGCTCATTCGAGGCCGCCATTCGCAGTACAAACGGCGCATGCAGCCGCAGTCGTCTCCGCGCCTCCGCCGGTCCAAAGCTCGCCCGCGCCGCGCAGTACAACACCACCGCCGACTCAAACTCCGACCCCGTCCTCGTCCACTCAATCCACCGCACGCGCTCCCGGAGGTTCAGCCGCTTGGAAAGTACCTGCCGCCCAGCCTCATCGACCGCATCCGGCGAATCCAGCAGCCTCCGCAGCCTGCGCCTTACATCGGCCGCGCGCGTGAGGTAGGGCTGCGCCGCCTCATCGTGACCGCGCAGGCAAACCACACCTGGCGCCGCGGTAATCTCCCGCAGAATCTCAGTCGCACGCTCGGGTGCAAACTCCACGCGCCGCTCGAACTCAAAGCCCACAGTCACTCCACTGGATTCTAGTCGCGGCACGCCTTGCATCGACTCAGCGCAAACCGCAAACCGTCCAGCGTCGCGTTACTCGCTTGGGCAGCTCATGCTGGGCTCGTCTGCGGCGCACGCCGTCGCAGCTTCCCGAACGGAGCCACAAACAACCAATCAAGACGCAGCCGCACGCGGTGCTGATAAACCCATGACGGAATCGCAATCGCTGCAATCGTCGGCAGAAACAGTTGCGGATAAGGTGCGATAACATGCGCCCACACCAGCAACTGCCGCACGAGCCCCTGCGCATACTCTCCCGCCATATAAATCGCAATCGAGGCCTCACCCACCCACGCAAACACTCGCGCAGCCTTCGACCGCCCAAAGCTCCGCGCCAGCATCATCAACATTAGAATTCCAAGCGCACCACCCACCAGCACGACATTTCTATATCCCGTCCACGGCTGGTAGGTTGCGGCCATTAGCGCCGCCAGCAACGCAACCGCGCCCGCCAGCGCAATCGCGCGCGGAATCTTCTCCAGTCGCTCATATCCACGTCCCATCCACATCCCCGCCGCGACAAACGGAAAGAACTGCACTGCCAGGTCGAACCAGTTCACGCGTGTGCGCGGCATAAAGTAATACGCCACCAGCGCAATCCCGAGAATCACCGCGCCCGGCAACTTGCGCAGCGCCATGCCGAACACCTGGCACGCGAACAACGTCGGCAGAAACCAGATGCCGATCCCCCGCACCAGTCCCGGCAGAAAATTGCGCCAGTCAATCGGAGGCTGTGCCGTGAAGTGTGAAAGCTCGTTGACTGCCGCAACCCCGATCACCGACCAGAGAACATACGGGTAAAGCAGCGTCCGCGCCCGCTCGATCGTGAACCGCCCCGGCCCGCGCTTCTGCACGCTCGCAAAAATAAAAATGCCAGAGACAAAGAAGAACGCCGGCATGTGGAAGGCATAGATCGTGATATCCAGCCGCGTTCCTACATCCGACGCTCCCCACCATCCGCGATGCGTCATACCCTGGTTCGTGTGCCCAAGCGCCACCAGCGAGATGGCCATTCCGCGCACAGCGTCAATCAGCATCGATCGCGGTGCCGGCTTCCTCTTCTCTGGATGAACTTGATCCGCAGCCGCGCCGCTATCCACCTGCGGCCGGTCTGTGCTTTCGCTTGTTTCACTCTTCGGCAAAGCGGCAGATGCTCCAGCCCGTTTTTGGGGCGTGCGTTGCGCCTGATCGCGGTGCCCTGGCGAGGGCGGACTGCACTGAATCGTCCAGATAGATGCTGTACAAGATGCGTTGCCGCACTGCGCTCGCCTTGGACACTTTGGACGTAAGGTATCACACCGCGCCCGGAATCTCATTCACACTTATTGCTCGCGCGGCGGAGCCTTCATCAGTTCCACAAACATCTTGTAGAACCGCGGCCCGTCCAGATCCTCGTGCACATGCACCTGCCGCAACTGCCCGTCCTTCGGCCGGTTCACCTCTGTCCATGTCAGGGTATCGCCGTAATTCGGCCCGCGCGTCAGGTCCACATCCACATACAGCACGCGCTCCTTCGTAATGATCTTCGGATCGAGCCACGCCGCCGCCGCCAGTTCATCCCAAAGGTAGTGGTACTCCGTCGTGTACTTCGCCACATACTGCGCCGCCGGCGTCTGCGCGTGCGCAATCTCCTGCATCATCTGCTTCGAAAACAGCGTCTTCACCGAGATGTCCACCGGCGTCATATCCACACGCGGCCATGCAGCCCGCAGCACAATATGCGCCGCCTCTGGATCGAACCAGAAATTAAACTCATGCCGCGGATGCGTCGCGAACTCCGGATCGTCGGTCTGCGGCGACAAACTTCCACCCATAATCACGATCCCCCGTGTTAGCTCCGCAAACTGCGGATCGATCGTCAGCGCCAGCGCAACATTCGTTAGCGGCCCCGCTGCATAAATCGTCACCTCATGCGGATGTGCATGCACCTGCCGGATCAAAAAATGTGCCGCGTCCTCGTCCAGCGACTTCGTGGCAGGCGCACCCTCTTTCAGCGGAGGCACAACAAACGGCCCATGATGATTCGGCCCCGGAGTCCACGCGCCGTACCACGGCGACGTTCCCACAAGGTCCCGCTCCGCCATTGACTCCGCCTCCGTCCTCACCAGCGGAAACACCGCCCCCGGCACCACCGGTACATCCGTGCGATGAAGGATCTCCAGCATTCGCAGCGTGTGCTGCACCTCCTCCGGCTGCCACATGTCGCCGGTCACGACTGTGATGCCCAGCACCTTCACCTGCGGGGACTGCAGCAGCACCATCATTGCCATCTGGTCAGACCCACCCGGCCCGCTGGCATCCTGGTCGATGATCACCATGCGTGGCGAACTCCCGGGCGCCTGCGCCCACAGCACCCTTCTCGAACACAACACCAGCACCGCAGCCGCCGCGGCGATATGCATCATTCGCAATCTCTTCATGAGCCATCATCCTAGCTGCAAACCCGCGGCCCGGGGCTGAATTCCTCGCTATCTGCGGTAAACTTAATAAGTTGCGTTCTTTTCGCGCCCGGGCACCCACGAACCGCCGCGCCTGAACCCGTCGCACATCTGAATCTTTTATCTGAGGAAGCCCTTTTGAGTACCGCATCGCAGCCCATCCGCAACATCGCCATCATCGCGCACGTCGACCACGGCAAGACCACCCTCGTCGACGCCATGCTGCGCCAATCAGGCACCTTCCGCGCCAATGAGGCTGTGGCCGAACGCGTCATGGACTCAAACGACCTCGAAAAAGAGCGCGGCATCACCATCCTCGCCAAGAACACCGCAATCCACTACAAGAACACCAAGATCAACATCGTCGACACCCCCGGCCACGCCGATTTCGGCGGCGAGGTGGAGCGCGCCCTCAAGATGGTCGACGGCGTCGTCCTCCTCGTCGACGCCTCCGAAGGCCCGCTGCCGCAAACGCGCTACGTGCTCTCCAAGGCGCTCGAAGCCAAGCTCACCCCCATCCTCGTCATCAACAAGATCGACCGCCCCGACGCGCGTGCTCAGGAAGTCCTCAACGAGGTCTACGACCTCTTCATCGACCTCGACGCCGACGAATCCATGCTCGAGTTCCCCGTCATCTACACCAACGGCAAGGCCGGCACCGCCACCATGGACCTCGCCAAACCCGGCACCGATCTCCAGCCGCTCTTCGAGCTCATCGTCAACACGATCCCGGTCGCGCAGGGGGACCCCGACAGCCCGCTCCAGATCCTCGTCACCAATCTCGACTACTCCGACTACCTCGGTCGCCTCGCCATCGCGCGCGTCTTCAACGGCACGCTCCGCACCGGCCAGGAGGTCGCCGTCTCCAAGCGCGACCTCTCGCTCCAGAACGTCAAAATCACCAAGCTCTTCTCCTTCGACGGCCTCAAGCGCGTCGACACCACCGAGACTACGCTCGGAGACATCGTCGCCATCGCCGGCGTCCCCGGTATCACCATCGGCGAGTCCTTCACCAACATCGAGAACCCCTCTCCGCTGCCGCTCATCACAATCGACGAGCCCACCATCGCCATTCAGTTCTCCGTCAACAATTCGCCGTTCGCCGGCCGCGAAGGCCAGTACGTCACCTCGCGCAATCTCAAGGAGCGCCTCGACAAAGAGCTCCTAACCAACGTCTCCATTCGCGTCGAAGACACCGGGTCCCCCGAAACCTTCAAGGTCCTCGGCCGCGGCGAGCTCCAGCTCTCCGTGCTCATCGAGATGATGCGCCGCGAAGGCTTCGAGCTCATGGTCTCGCGCCCCGAGATCGTCACCCGCCGCATCGACGGCCAGCTCATGGAACCCAACGAGCTCCTCACCATCGACATCCCCGAAAACTTCGTCGGCACCGTCATCGAGCGCCTCGGCCCGCGCAAGGGCGAGATGGTCAAGATGTCCAACCACGGGTCTGGACGCGTCAGGATGGAATTTAAGATTCCATCCCGAGGTCTGATCGGCCTCCGCAGCGAAATGCTCACCGAAACCCGTGGCACCATCGTGATGAACTCCATCGCCGACGGCTACGTCCCCTACCAGGGCGAGATCCCGCAGCGCCCCACCGGCGCCCTCATCGCCGACCGCGCGGGCACCACCACCACGTACGCGCTCAACGGCCTTCAGGACCGCGGCGTCCTCTTCGTCCCCGACGGCGTCGAGGTGTACGAAGGCATGGTCATCGGCGAGCACTCCCGCGACAACGACCTCGACGTCAACGCCGTCCGCGAGAAGAAGCTCACCAACATGCGCGCCTCCTCCGCCGACGAAGCCCTTCGCCTCGTCCCGTACAAGCAGCAGACGCTCGAGCAGTCCATCGAGTTCATCGCCGACGACGAGCTCGTCGAGGTCACGCCGAAGTCGCTCCGCCTGCGCAAGCGCGTCCTCCAGGCCAACCGCCGCCCCCGCCGCAACCAACCCGTCGAGTAGCAGGCCTCAGCGCACAACAGCTGCAGCCTCCCATGTGGAGGCTGCAGCTCTTCTTGCCCTCTTGCCGTCTGAGTTTTGTTCCTCAGCCGTTCTTCCTCGCCTTTTCAAAGACCTGCTTCGCTGCCGTCGCGCCGTGAACGCGCTCGGTTCCTGGCCCACCGAACGCGATCCACCCCGAGTTGATACCGTCGCACATCTCCTCATAGGCCCACGTGCCGCCCTTCGGAATTCCGAAGCTCTCAAGGGTTCCCGTCCACTGCTCGCGCGGCACAGCTTGCGCCGTCACCGTCCTCCCGAGCACCTCGCCGGTCGCCTGCGCCACCTCGTTCGGGCTCACCGCCGAGCCCAGCTCCACGATTCGCTTTCCCGCCCACTCGGTCGTGAGTAGCTTCGCGACCTCTTTGCCGATATCCTCGGTCGCAATCATCGGCACTTCGCGGTCCACCGGCGCATAGAAGCTGTACAGAGTTCCTGTTGCTGCCGCGGGTTCAAGCAGTGCCAGATAGTTCTCGAAGAAGGAACCGGCGCGCACAAACGCCACTGGAATCTTCTCGTCCTTCAATGCCTCTTCCAGCAGATGCACCTGCGTGATCAGCCCCAGCCCGCTGGTCTTTTCCGCTCCAACCGACGACAGCAGAACCAGACGCTGCGGCGGCGCCTTTGCAAGCGCCTCCTTGTAGCTCGCAATCACTGCCTTCGCCTCGGGGTACCCTGGTTTGGGAGCGAGCACGGGAGGCGCCATCAGGTACGCTCCGTCGACGCCCTCAAACACACTCGCCACCGCCGCCGCATCGGTCCAGTCGCCCTGACGCAGCTCCACGCCTTTCTGCCCATTCGCTCGCCTTCTTCGGATCGCGCACCAGAGCACGCACCTTCTTGCCCTGCGCCAGCAGCTCGCGGGCCACGGCTCCGCCCACGTTTCCAGTAATCCCCATCACTGCGTACATTCCTCTGTCTCCTGTCGACTACCGCTATTGGAGGCGCCAGCGTCTTCTCACGGTTCAGAAAATAGGCACAGCGATACAGCCATCAATAGCTTCGCTGATAAGTCGTGTTGCTCGAACGAAAAGGCTGTCCGTTGCTGGAACAAACGAAAAACAGATCGGACGCCGTCTCACCCACATGTTTTTCGCACGCACCCATTTGTTGGCTTTTGCTGCCCTCTTCGCCTCCGCCGCTTCTCCGCGCACCGTCCCCGCCCAATCCCCCGGCACTGAAACCATCGTCATGGTCCGCCATGGCGAAAAGCCTGCCGAAAAGGCGCGCGGCCAGCTCGACTGCCAGGGCCTCAACCGCGCGCTCGCTCTGCCCTCCGCCCTCGACCACTACGGAAAGCCCGCAGCCATCTTCGCCGCCGACCCCGACAAGCCCGTCGACGACGACACGCTGCCCTCAGCCACTCATCACTCTTACGTCCGCCCGCTCGCCACCATCGAACCCTACGCCATCGCCCACGGCATGCCCGTCAACGCCGAGATCGCCGCCACCAACATCAAGGGCCTCCAGAAGGAGCTCCTCAAGCCCGAGCTCTCCAACTCCCTCGTCATCGTCGCTTGGGAACACATCCAGGCCCGCCGCTTCGCCGAGGAGATGCTGAAGTCCTTCGGGCAAAAAGACATTGTTCCCCGCTGGCTCAACTCCGACTATGAAACCATCTACATCTTCCGCATCACCACCGGCCCCGACAAGAAGCGCACCCTCAACTTCTCCGTCGAGCACGAAGACCTCGCCAAAGATCTCTCCGACAAATGCCCGGTGATCAGCGCACCGAAGCCCAAAGAGACGCCGCCCGCCGTCGTCCCACCCGGCCAGAGCGCAGCCCCTGCACCCGACCAGCAACCGAAGCCCTGACTTACCGTGCCGCACGGGCTGAATCGGACGCGATCCGCGCCAACTTTTCTGCGCGCATCCAATCACCACGTGCCCGCAACACTCGCCAGAACATCCTCACCCGTCGCCGCACAATCCTCTGCTACACGTAACCGATCGATCCCAGGTTTGATCGAGTTGCTTCGCAGGCCTCGGCGGTTTCCTCGAGACCCACCCACCGGCACAAGGAGCTACGCGCGGTTCAACGACCCGCGCTACCAATCAGCCTAACGTTCGATTTCGCTCAGCGCCTCGTTGGCCGCCGCCAGCACCATCTCAACCTCGCGTCTTCCAATCACCGCCGACACGAACGCCGCCTCGAACTGGCTCGGCGGCAGCCACACGCCCCGATCCATCATTGCCTGGTGGAACCGCGCAAACATTCCCGTATCGGCGGCGCTCGCCGACTCAAAATCCCGCACCTCACTCGGCGTGAAGAACCACGTGAACATGCTGCCCACGCGGTTCGTCGTCAGCCCAATCCCCTTCTCCGCCGCAATCTTAGCCACACCGTCCGCAATCGCCGCCGACGTTCGTTCCAGCGTCGGATAGATCTCCGTCTTGTATGCCAGCAGGTGCGCAAGCATCGCTACACCTGCCGCCATCGCCAGCGGATTCCCACTCAGCGTTCCGGCCTGGTACACCGGCCCCTGCGGAGCAAGCTGCTCCATCACGTCCGCGCGCCCGCCAAACGCCGCCACCGGCAACCCGCCGCCAAGAATTTTCCCCAGCGTCGTCAGATCAGGCATTCCGTTGTCGCCGAGCTCCTCCCCGAATCGCTCCTGCGCTCCGCCCGGCGCCAGCCGGAATCCCGTCATCACCTCGTCGAAGATCAGCAGCGCCCCGTGCTCACGCGTCAGCTTTCGCAATCCCGCATGATACCCCGGCCGCGGCGGAATCGTCCCCGCGTTCCCCACCACCGGTTCCACAATCACGCATGCAATCTGGTCCGGAAACGCCGCAAACGCCTCCTCGACGGCTTCGAGATCGTTGTACGGCAGCGCCAGCGTATGCATCGCCGTCTCGGCCGGCACCCCCGCCGACCCAGGAATCCCGAACGTCGCCACGCCGCTACCCGCCTTCACCAGCAGCGCATCCGCGTGCCCGTGATAGCAGCCCTCAAACTTGATCACGAATGGCCGGCCCGTAAATCCCCGCGCCAGCCGGACCGCGGCCATGCATGCCTCGGTCCCCGAGCTCACAAACCGCATCCGCTCCATCGACGGAAAACATCGCTGGACTAACTCCGCTAAATCCGCCTCAGCCGGCGTGCTCGCGCCAAACGACGTGCCCCGCTCCGCCGCACGCTTCACCGCATTCACTACCGGGCCAAACGCATGCCCCAGCAGCATCGGCCCCCACGACCCGAACAGGTCCAGATACCGGTTCTTGTCTGCGTCGTAGAGATACGCTCCCTCCGCCCTCACCACCATCGGCGGATCCCCACCCACAGCCCGGAACGCTCGTACTGGCGAGTCCACCCCGCCTGGCAGATACCGGTTTGCGCGATGGTTCAGGGCAATCGAGCGAATCTTCTCAAGCGGCATGTTGCGCCAGTATACGGGCTGGCTGCAAATCGCTCCCGTTACCGAAGTCCGCGACCCGCCAAAGGCACCGGCGTGCGAAGCAGCAGGAACCCGAGCGCCAGAATCAGCCCAAGGAAATACACCATTGTCGCAGTATGCGGCTTCTCCGGCTGATCGTTCGTGAAGCACCGCCACACCATTCCCAGCCCCACAAACAGGAACACCCACTGGATGTGTCCCCCCGTATACCCGCTGTTAATCTCCGCATTCGCAGTCAGTCCAAAGAAGATGAAACACGTCAGCGCAACCAGTCCACGCTGCACGCGGCTTAGCGCGTACGTCGCCTGCGCTCCATCCAGCCCCAGCAGCGGAATCAGATTCAACAGATTGATCCACGCACCCACATTCGCCAACACCAGAAACAGTTCATTGGTCTTCCCGGTCGTTCCCCACGCAACCGCAAGACATGCCAGCGCCGCCGCCAACCCATACAACGGCCCAGCCAGCGCGATCGCCGCCAGCTGATCCACTGATACGCCCTGGTTGTACCAGCGCACATACGCGCCCAGCCCCGGAAAGAAAACCGGCAGGTCCGCCTTAAGTCCGCGCCGCTTGACCGCGACGAAGTGCCCCATCTCGTGCACAAAAATACAGAGCGTGAACCCAAGCGCAAACTTCCACCCAAACAGCGCCCAATAGATTCCGAAGAATCCGAGGATGCCCAACAGGAACTTCAGCTTGAACAGCAGAAAGATCGCCGACTTGATCTTGATTAAAAACAGCGCGATCGGGGCGAACGGCCCCAGCCGCTTCGTCCACTTCGCTTTGCGGTCCTCTTCCGCCCGCATCCTGCTGTCGATCTGCGCGATATGCTGCTGAATGCCGGCCGCCTGCTCCGCATTTTCCGGCAGCCATTTCAGCGTCGACTGCCAACGCTCCCGCGCCTCGACCCACTTTCCCTGCTGCTCAAACTGCTGCGCCGAGCCCGCCAGTTCGCGCAGATACCGGCCATAGGTCAGCGTGTTGCAATCCGGGCACGCAAGCGTCCCATCCGGAAGCCAGTGACTGCAGCTGGGGCAGCTATGAACCTCCGGTGGAGGTGCGGGTTCGGGCGAAAAGGTCGTTGCCGTCGACATGAAAAACGTTCCACCTCTATTTTATGAGACTCAACCCGGCGCCATCGGTCGCAGCCTCGATGCCAGCGCAACTCGGCCCCGATGGCGTCTCGCATATAGCCCTTAACATCTCGCTCTCACAACGCCTTCCGCAGCTGCCTCCATCAAAAATCCCCAATTAAATCACTACTTCCGTTACTTACGGTGGTGCAAACCCATCGTGCCCCGAAGCGAATATTTCTGCTGCGAAGTCGGTCACATGACGTATCCTTAAGAATCGCCAGATGGGCAGGTTTGGAGGTGTAGTTCAGTGGCAGAGGTTCGTGTGCAGGAAGGCGAGCCCCTTGAGAATGCCCTGCGCCGTTTTAAGCGCAAGGTACAGACGGAAGACATCATCAAGGAGGTCAAGCGCCACTCCTTCTACCTGAAGCCCGGCGAAAAACGCCGTGTCAAGGAAGCTCTGGCTCGTAAGCGGAATCGAAAGAAAGTCCGTAAGGAACAGGACTAACTTAGCCCGCAAAGAGCAGGATTTAGCGCAGTATCCATGGATCGGATTTCCCGGTCCACAACAAAACTCGCAGCGAACGGGGCGTGCTTTTCGGCGCCCCGTCGCCACGATAACCTGGAGAGCCGCCCCAGTTCCTGCGGCATCCTCAAGATCAAGTCGACGGGCTCCGAAACAAAATTCGCAGTTAGGCTTGAACACGCGTCCTGGGGATCTCTCACCCATTGAGTAATGGACCTCTGGTAACGTTTCAGCCTTTATCCCGCAAGATGGGAGAAGGCGCATGGAATTTACGGACCGCATCCTGAAGTGCTCGGACTGTGGCAACGACTTCGTCTTTACCGCAGGCGAGCAGCTCTTTTTCTACGACAAACAATTCAAAAACGACCCAAAGCGATGCAAGCTCTGCAAGGCCAAACGTGCAGGCCTGGGACGTACTGCGAACGCCGCCGGGGCCGTAACCCTCCCGCTCTCACGCACTGAAACGCGAACGAAATGTTCAGCTTGCGGCGTAGAGACCACGGTGCCGTTCAAGCCCACCCAAGGCCGCCCCGTGCTGTGTCGCTCCTGCTTCCAGCTCAAGCGAGTCCCCGCGGCCGTTGCTGCCGTTGCGCAGTTGGACTCGGCGGAGACTCAGGTCGCCGCCGCCATCGAGCAGGTGCTTCCATCCGCGAACGGCATCGACGCCGGAGCGTCGACGATCGAGTTGATCGCCCAGACTCCCGCTGCCGTCATCGCCGAGAGCGCCGACGCTCCGCTGGCTGTGGCCGCCGAAGTCTCGCAGGCATGACCCGACGCGCTCACGCATCAGGCTCATGTAGCCTGATGCGGTGACGCACGTTCCCCATCCGGCAGCCCAGCTCGCCGATAGCAATCTCATCCGCGCCCGCCATTCCCTCGGCGATCTCGAGCTCACCATCTGCACCGACGGCACTTTCCTCCTCGACGGCGGAGCCATGTTCGGCGTCGTGCCCAAGCCCCTCTGGAGCCGCCGCACTCCCGCCGACGACCAGAACCGCATCCTCCTCGGCCTCAACGCTCTCGTCGCCCGACTCGGCTCCGCGCTCGTCATCATCGAAACCGGCCTCGGCAACAAGCTCCCACCCAAAATGCACGAGATCCACCAGAACCAGGAACTCCTCCCCGCCTCACTCGCCGCCGCCGGCATCCGCCCCGAAGACGTGACGCACGTCCTGAACACGCATCTCCACTTCGATCACTGCGGCTGGAACACTACCCTCCACCCTGACGGCTCGATCACTCCCACGTTCCCCAACGCCCGCTATTTTTTCGCTGCCGGCGAGCTCGCGCACGGTCGCCTTCAGCTCGACCGTGACCGCGTCAGCTATCTCTCGCCCAACTACGACCCGCTCCTCGCCTCAGGCCAGCTCACTCTGCTGGACCCGCACGGCCTCGGCGGGTTCACGCCAGACGACACCCGGCTCCGCAACCCCGAATCCCCTAACTTGCCGCTTCCCACCATCCGAACCTCACTCGAGATCCTCCCCGGGCTCACCGTCGAGCCCTTCCCCGGCCACACCTCCAGCATGCTCGCCGTCCACATCACCTCACGCTCCTCGCAAGGAGAAGCCCAACACGCCGTCTACACCGGCGACCTTTTCCCCACCCACAACCACCTCGACCCAACCTGGGTCATGGGCTACGATCTCGACCCGCTCCGCTGCATCGACGAGCGCAAGCGACTCCTCGCCCGCGCCGTCCCCGAACGCTGGCTCCTCATCTTCCCGCACGACCACCAACTTCCGGCCACCCGCGTCACCCTCAACGAAAAGGGGCGTCCCGTGGCCGACGGGACGCCCCTTAGCAGCTTACGAAGTTAGCTTCCGCTCTTTGTGCCGACCTGTTGCACAGCCTTGTCCACCACCACGTAGAGCAACTGGTCGTGGTCCGCCTTGGCTGCTTCCTTTACAAGTTCTCCGAAACGCTTGCCGGCCTCGGCGCTATCCGGCAGCGTCAGCCCGCGTTTCTGAGCCGACAGCTGCGCCAACTCCGTCGCCATTTCGAAGAACTTCTGCTCGTTACGCCCGCTCATAAGCCACGCGTCGTGCACAGAAGCGGTCATCAGCTGATCAACTGTCCAGTTCGGCTGGGCTTCCGTAGTCGTTGACTGTGTATGCGTGGAGTTTGTCTCAGTTGTCGTAGTTTGTTGCGCGGTCTGCGCAATGGCGCCGCTCGCCGCAATCATTCCGGCCGTCAGAATGGCCGTTGCCGCACATGCAATCTTTTTCATTGAATCGTTCCTTTCATCGTTTGAGTTCACCAGGAGATCGGCCGCTCAGTAGGGCCGCTCACGCCGCTCTTGCTGAGAATGTTCACCAAGAATGGCGCCAATACCCGCGCCCGCCGCGCCGCCGACAAATGCACCCTTCCCTCCACCAACAAGCGCGCCCAGCACAGCGCCACCCGCGCCTCCAATCAGCGCTCCCTTGCCAGGCCCGATGCCGTTGTCGTGACGGTAACGCGGATCGCCATAATAATTGCCGTTACCGTGATAGCGGCGATCGTACTCGGTGTATCGGCCGTCGCGCTCGTTGCCGTAGTCGCCACCCCGGCCACTCTCGTAGGCGCCGTTGTAAAACTGCTGATGCGACCCGCGATCATACTGGTAGTGGTTGTTCCCGCGGTTGTCCTGTTGGTTGGACCCGCGGTCGTAGGACCCGTTTTGTGCCGCCGATGCCATTGCCGTCATCGCCATCAGCGGGACGCACAACACAGCCGCCATCAATTTCCGCATAGATCGCTCTCTTTCCTGCAGACCCGTACCTGCCGTCTGCCACACAGGAACTTGGATGCGAAAAAGTCCACTCGCAGCCCTATGTTGCTGCCAAAGAACGTCTTTTGAGCCTGCGCCGTCCCTTCGTCATCCAACACCGCATGCCCGACACCTTCTCGCACTTCGAGCTCGACGCCATGGCCAAACCCGATGCCTACAAGCTTCTCGCGTCGGTCATCATGCCGCGCCCCATCGCCTGGGTCGTCTCGCGCGACCCCGGCGGCACACTCAACGCCGCGCCCTTCTCCTTCTTCAACATCCTCTCCGCCGACCCGCCGCTCGTCGCGATCAGCTTCTCCGCCGCGCCTGACCGCGAAGGCAAGGACACGCTGGCCAACATCCGCGCGCATAACGAATTCGTCATCAACATGGTTCCCGAAGAACTCGCGCCCGAGATGAACATCACTGCCACCAACGCGCCCCGCGGCACCGACGAGACCCGCCTGGCCGGCCTCGACCTCGCGCCTTCCACGCTGATCGACGTCCCGCGCATCGCCGCCTCGCCCGTCAGCTTCGAGTGCCGCCTCTTTCAGCTCATCGAGCCCGGCGGCTCCAGCATCATCGCCCTCGCCCGCATCTTCTACGCCCACGTCCGCACCGACGCCTTCGCGAACCTCCAGCGCCTCTACATCGACCCTCACAAGCTCCGCCTCATCGGCCGCATGCACGGCGCTGGCGGCTACTGCCGCACGACCGACCTCTTCACCATCGACCGCAAATCCTGGCCGCTGGACGAGTAGCAACGCGCATCTACGCGCCGTGCCCCTCACACACCATCACGCCCATGAATCTGCGCCACGGCCCCACCGCCTCGCGATACTGATATGCCATCACCCGCGAGATCTGGTGCAGATGATTCAGATCATGCGCCGCCCACGTCGCCATTAACTCACTCAGCGTGACCTCACCTAGTACGGGATGCCTGCCGCACATCGTCAATCTGCGCCGACCCCAACCGCCATGACCGCACTGCTGCCAGATTCTCTCTTCGCAAGTGCGCAAAGTCCTCCAGCACGTCGCCGAGCGCCTTCCCCCGGCTCTCCCGAATCTCACCCCACCGGTCGAACGGGGGAAACTCCCGCACCTCACCGTCCTTTGAGTCCAAGATCGTCTTCGCCCTCGGCACCCAATCCGTCTTCTCGCAATTGATCAGGTGCACGACCACATCGAACGCGCTCCACGTCCCCTCGCCTTCATTGCTGCGAGTCCACTCCTCCGGCAGCCCACGCATCAGCGCATCCAGCGCCGCCGGCGTCCGCTCCAGGACAGCCAGCGTTCTCTCCATGCTCTGCTCCATCGCACACCTCGCGTTCTCACAAATTAAACACCGCCGAACGCACGAAAGCCCCGCCGAAGCGAGGGCTTTCAATCCAACGAACCGAACTTACTGCGCGACCGGCTCGATGGACACAAACCGCCCTTGCTGCCCGCGGTTCTGAAACTTCACGATGCCATCAATCTTCGCAAACAGCGTGTCATCACTGCCGCGCCCGACGTTCTTGCCCGGCTTCAGCGGTGTCCCACGCTGCCGCACCAGGATCGACCCGCCCGTGACCGTCTCGCCACCAAAGCGCTTCACGCCCAGCCGCTGCGCGTTTGAATCACGTCCGTTTTTGCTGCTTCCAAGACCTTTTTTGTGTGCCATTGCTCACCCTCATCCGCGCGTCCGCCGCGCTCGCATTCTTGAGCTGTCATCCTGAGCGAAGCGAAGGATCTGCTTCACCCGGATCACCGCAATCTCTTACTTCTCAGCCTTGAAGCTCTTTCCATTCACCTGGATCTCGTTGATCTTCACCTCAACGAAGCTCTGGCGATGTCCCTGCAGCTTCTTGTACTGCTTCTTCCGCTTGAAGTGGAAGACCAGGATCTTGTCCCCGCGGCCTTCGCCCACGACCTCGGCCAGCACTTTCGCGCCGCCCAGCTCCTGCTCAAACTTGCCCTCTTCGCCGCTCACCGCCAGCACATCCGAGAACTCGAGCGTGCCGTCATGCTCGCTCTTCTCAATCCTCAGCGTGTCGCCGGGAGCTACGCGGTACTGCTTGCCGCCGGTACGAATGACTGCGTACATAAATCCAACCTCTCGGGGGCTGCGCACACGCGCCCGCCCAGAAAATCTCGCTAGATAAGCTTGCATCGATGCTTTTCGTATCAGGAGGCGCTTGCCACGCCAGCTCCGGACTGCGCTGCCAACTAGAAAAACCGTCGCAAAACCCGGAATCCCTAGCTGCGTTCGCTACGCCGAACCAGCCTCAGCAGCCGGACATTCCCCAAAAGACAGGAATCCCAGCCACTTCGCCGAACTTATTGAGTTTACCCCAGAATCCCGCCCCGAATCAAGAACCGGACGGCCCCCGGGCACCGGGCCAGTTTGACCCTGGCTTCCAAAGTGCTTGCACCCTGGCTGGCGGCCTGAGAGGATGGCTGCCGTGAACAATCGCGTCAGCCGCGGCAAAGCGCAACTCCCGCTGACCATGCTCATTCTCCTGGAGAGCGCAGTCATATTGCTCCGCACCTTCACATCATCTCGACCGGCTGGACTCTCATTGCCTTTTTTGTGGTCATCATCCCTTTCGCCACGTTGAAGGCATTCGCCGAGTTTCGCCAATCTTGAAATCGAGCTGACCCACTATGTCCGCGCGCCCACTCGCAGATTCTTACAGCGTGGCTCGATCCGGCTTTCAACCCGACCACCAAAGCGAAAGGGCGGCAGCTTTCGCCACCGCCCCTCAGATGAACCAGCTTACATTTCGTCAGAAGACCAGCCGTGCAGCGATTTGAATCTGCCTTGTCTGGTACGACGCATTGCTGTTGGCCGACGTCACCGACCCGAACGTCGTTCCGTAGACCAGCGAAGAGCCGCTGATCGTGTACGCCGTCGAGTTGATGCCTGTAACGTTGCGATGATTCGCAAGATTGAAGGCCTCACCCAGCAGTTGCAGGTTGTACCGTTCGCCAAGTTTGAATGCCTTGGTGACGCGGAGATCGTTGTTCACGGTACTCGGATACTTCTGCGTGTTGCGCCCGACCAGCGGGATGTACGTCACACCCGTGCCCGAAAGTCCTGACCCGCCCGCTTCCAGGCAGCCCGGCGTTCCGCACTGGTTCGGCGCCGTGCCCGAGACCAGCACCGAGTACGGCAGACCGCTTTGGAACTGCACGAGTGGGTTGATTGACCAGCCGTTGCTGACCTGCGCCAGCCAGTTGGTGCCGTGCGTGCCCGGGGCCGTCAGAACAGCCCATGCCACAAGGCGGCTGGGGATATTCAGAAGGCTGTTGGCGTAGTTCGCGCGCGCATTTCCGTACGGATCGAACCAGTTGTTATTACCAGCCGTGAACGACGTAGCCGTCGCCTGGTTGAAATCCATCGCGTGCGCCCACGTGTAGTTGACGTCGAAGGTCACGTATTTGCCTCCACGCCGCTGCAGTTCTGCGGTCATCGCGTGGTAGTTGGAGTTGATGTTGCTCACCACTGCCGTGATCCCGTTGTAGGCCGGGTTCAGCAACGGGCTGTAGTCGTACGTGCCCGCCGTCGCCCCGGTCTGCTTACGGTTCGCGTACACCTTTGCCGGGATCACCGTGCCGCAGGCTATCGGACCGCAACTGGTCGTGCCCGCTGCGGGACTGATCGCGTAGTTGATGGTGTACGTCGAAGCCGGGTTCAGGTCCAGGTTCAGGTAGTTGGGCAACTCACGTCCCAGCGCGCCAAAGTAGCTAAGCGAGAAGATCGTGCTGAAGCCTAGGTCCTGTTGCACCGCAGCCGTCATCTGCTGCGTGTACGGGCTCTGAAGGTGCGGATCCAGGTACTCGATCGAAGGCCCGATCGCGCCACCTGGGGGAAGCGTGGTCGCCGTGTTCGGCAGGGTCGGTGCACCCGCTGTGGTGGAGGAGTAGTTGTATGCCGCCTGGCTTGTCGGCGAGCTGCCGGTAACGCCCGCGCCCGTATTCTCCAGCGCGTTCAGCAGCAGCGCATTGAAGATGCGGCCATAGAACAACCCGTAGCCGAGGTGAACCGTGGTCTTGCCTTGCCCAAAGGGATCCCAGGCCAGGCCGACGCGCGGAGAGATGTTGTTTTTGTCGCTCGGTGTCGTCGTGGTCTGCGGCACAGCCGAGTTCGGCGCGAATGGCCCAGGCAGGCTCTCATAGTCATAACGAACGCCCAGGTTCAGCGTCAGGGTTGGCGAAAACTTCCAGTCATCCTGCGCGAAGAAACCGTAGTCAGTTGTTGCCACGGTCAGGATCGGCTGCCCGAAGCTCTGCGCATACGAACTGTAGCAGGGGAAAAATCCCGTCGTCGGCGTCGCTACACCGCTGGCAGAAGACGAGCAGGTCTTTCCGCCATTGATAAAGCGGTCCGAGAAATAGTTCACGCTGCTTGAACCCGATGCCGCCGAGTACGAGTAAAAGCCGTTGGATTCGTACAGGTTGTTCTGCAGGTCGTTATTGTGAACCACGTCACCGCCAAACCGCAGGCTGTGCCGTCCCAACAGGAAGTTCGCCGTGTCGCCGACCTGCGTCTTCCGCTCGTCCGGATACGCTTGGCGATAGCTGTAGTACGGGCTGCCCATGTAGAACCCAACCGACTGGTTGACGCTCACTTCCGGAACTACGCCGTTGGTCCCCACGAGATTCGATTTGGTGTAGGCGCTGTACGGCTGCTGGCCTTCGTCGTTCAGCTCCCGGCCATACTGGAATCGTGCTTCGTTGGTCAGGTGACTCGTGAACTGGCTTTCCAGCTCCGCGACACCGTAGTCCAGCTTCACGAAGTCCGTGCCGAAGGTGTCCACCGCATAGTTGTTGGTCGCCTGCGTCTGCACGCCCCCGGGCGAATCCCACCGCAGCCGGTGGTAGAGCAGGCTTATGTGCTCCTTATCCGACAGCTGATAGTCCAGACGCGGTGTGTTGATCTCCTGATCGCCGAATCGCGGCACCGAACCGAGGTCCGACAGCAGGCCCTGCAGTTGTGTGTTGTACAGTGTCGCGGCCGCTGCGTACTGCGCTGCCGTCACGCTCGTCTGCGCCACGGTCGGGTTAGCTGCCGCAGCCTGCCGGAATGCGAGTAGGCAGACCGGCTGGTCCTGCGCCGGTGTCGCCGTCACGCCAGTCGAGCTGTTGGCTGCCGCGGGCGTGTACGCCCCCGTCGAAGCATTCACCGAACCGCAGTTTGTCGTCGCGGGCAGCGCGGCGTCGCCGTTCGTGAAGAATGTGCTCGGGGTATTCGCCTTCGCCGTACCCGGGAAGTTCCGCCGGTACATATCGAACGCGTACGAGTAGAACAGCTTGTCCTTGATCAGCGCTCCGCCAATCTGAAAGCCGAACTGGTTGCGGTTGTCCTTCGGACGGTACGGGGCCGTCACATACTGACCCGTCGTTGCGTTGAACGTTGTGTTCGTTACACCGGGACCGAAGGCCGAACGGCTTGAATTACGGTTATAGAAATACGCTTCACCGTGGATCTGGTTACCGCCCTGCTTCGTTACCGAATTGATCACGGCGCCGACCGCGCGACCGTACTCGGCCGAGTACGTACCCGAGTTCACCTGGAACTCGCGCACCGCAGCCTGCGAAGTCGAGTAACCCGCGCGGGTACGTCCCCGCTCCTCGGAAAAGAAGGCCTGGTTATCGTCCGCACCATCGACCTCTACATTGTTCAGCAGCGGGCTGATCGCGTGGAAGCTGATCAATCCAAAGCCGTCCGAGTTCGGTGTGGCGGACGGCGTCAGAAGCGCCAGTGCCGACCAGCGACGGTTATTGATCGGAATCGACTCAATCTCTTTGTTCTCCAGATGGCCGCCATACGTCGCCGAGCTGAAATCCAACACCGGCAGTGTCGCCGACACTTCGACTGTTTGCGTCTCTGCGCCGGTTTGCAGATGCTGGTCGAACGTCGTCAGCACGTTGACTTCAGTCGTCACGTTCGTTGCCCGGGCCTGGGTAAATCCAGGCGCCGAAATGGTCACGGTGTACGTCCCCGGAGAAAGCAGCGGAGCTTTATAGAACCCCGCCGAATCAGTAGTCAACGTGTCTTCAGCATTTGTGGCGTTGTTGTGAATCGACACCTTCGCGCCGGGAATCGCCGCTCCCGTCGCATCAAACACCGTCCCTGCGATCGCTCCCTGGGTCGTGGACTGCGCCAGCCCCACGCCGGCGCTCAACAGAAATGAAGAAAAGAGCAGGCTCAGCCTGCTCAGCATCAGATTACGTCTCATACGGTCTCCTAAAGTTCGCCGTCGCGGTCAGCTCTGTGAAAGCTCCGGAGCTCTGACCGGGGCACCTACTGCTTGCCCTGGCTGGTAAATCGTTTGCGTCCCGGCGCAATGCTTTTCTCACGTCCGGGCGCTGTTTGGCTGTCGATGGCGCAAGTGTAGCAACGCCGCATACAACTGAACATCAAAAAATGACAACAAATCCATCTTTTTGCCCCGAAAACGCCCTTTATGTCCCGCTATTCCACAATTTCGGCCCGAAGGGACTCAGCCGGTTCTCTCCACGCTGGACACCCGCCGCCCAATCCGTCCACCCCGCCTCCGCTAAACTCATCAAAGTAGCTCTGAGCCACAGCCTCAGAACCAACCCCTGAGAGCCACACGCCGCATGTTCATCGACGAAGCCCGAATTCGAATCAAAGCCGGCGACGGCGGCAACGGCGCCATGGCCTTTCGCCGCGAAAAATTCGTACCCCGCGGCGGCCCCTCCGGCGGAGACGGCGGCCACGGCGGTGACATCCTCATGCGCTCCTCGCTTTCCCATAACACCCTCGTCCACTTCCGCTTCAACCCCGAGTGGAAGTCCGAGCGCGGCGGCCACGGCCTCGGCTCCAACATGTCCGGCACCACCGGTTCCAACACCGTCCTCAACGTCCCCGTCGGCACCCTGCTTTACGACGACGACACAGGCGAGCTCATCCACGACTTCGCCACCCCAAATGACGAAGTCGTCATCGCCCGCGGCGGTCGCGGCGGGCGCGGCAACCAGCACTTCGCCACCTCCACCCACCAAGCGCCACGCGAGCACGAGCTCGGCCGCCCCGGCGAAGCCCGCAACTATCGTCTGGAATTGCGTCTCCTCGCCGACGCCGGCCTGGTCGGCTATCCCAACGTCGGCAAGTCCACCCTGATTTCCGTGCCTCTCCGCCGCTCGCCCCAAGATCGCCAACTACCCTTTCACCACGCTCGAGCCCAACCTCGGCGTCGTCCAGGTCGGCGACGCACCCTACGAGCGGTCCTTCACCGTCGCGGATATGCCCGGCCTGATCGAAGGCGCCTCGCTCGGCGCCGGCCTGGGTACCCAATTCCTCCGCCACATCGAGCGCACGTCTGTCCTCGTGCATCTGGTCGACGTCTCGGATGCGAGCGCCGCAGCCGGGGGAAATGCCCGGCCCGATCCCGTCGAAGACTTCAAGCTGATCACCGCCGAGCTGAAAGCCTTCGACCCTGCCGTCGCCGCCAAGCCGACCATCCTCGTCGCCGCCAAGGCCGACGTCGCCAACCCGGACAAGCTCAAGAAGCTGCGCGCCTTCGCCACCCGCCGCAGGCTGCCCTTCTTCGCCATCTCCGCGGTCACCGGAGAAGGTGTCGACAAGCTCAAGTACGCCATCGCCGAAGCCGTCGCCAAACACCGCACCCACGAGCCCTACACCGCCCCCGAACCCGCCATCTTCAAAGCCCCCAGACCCAAACCGGCCTACCCCCCTCCCCTCCCCAGCGCGAAATCCCACCGCCGCTAGCGCCCAGTCTTACGTTCGGCCGTCGGCCGGGTATAAGATTCCTGCACCTCCGCCGGCCCCGCACCTGCTCCGCCTCCGCAACAAAGGAGCTCCACCATGCGAGTGCTCGTCCTCTGTTTCATCGTTTCCCTCGTCGCGCCTGGCGATGCACAAACCAGAAGGCCTGCTCCGAAACCCACGAGCCCGCCTCGAACCGCATCCGCACCGGCCAGGCCATCCTCCGCTGCGCCCGCACACTTCACTGCCGCCGGCCTCAACGACGAGGATGACCTCGTCCGCATATACAGAGGCGACTTCCAGTCCATCCAACTCGACCGCGGCGGCACTCCGTTCATGTTGATCATCTCCGGCTACATGACCGATTTCGGCAACGACTGCAAGCAGTTCCTTCCGCCCGACAAGGTCGAGATCACACAACAGGTGTGCAACGACGGTCCCTCCTCGGAGCCGTACAGTCCTGACGGCGGCGTGCACGACGTGTACGGCAACCGCATCCAACCGACCGGCTGCAGCGGCTACCACACCGAAGGCACCGGCGTTTACGCCGACCCGCAGCTCTACGACGCCGTCAAGGACATCGCCGCGCAATCCCAGGTGCACCTAGTCCAAAACATGCTCGGCATATCCACCGGGAAGAACGGCCGGGCGGCCAATCCGTTCACCATCGCGACCCAGATGACGGACCAGATCGTCGCCGTCAGCGGCGAGCCGAGAGCGCTCATCCGGGCGAACGGATGCGGAAGCCAGGGACTCAAAAACTTCCAGGCCAACCTCATTCGATTCGCGAACGGCGAAAATCCGGTCCAGTACGCCGGTGCCGTGGCCTCAGCCCCAGCTGCATCGCCGTCCGGCGGTCCGGCGAAGGATGCCGACTACACTCGCCTTCTGGATGACCTCGTCACAGAAAACGCCCGCGGATGGATGATGAACCGCTATCAGGCCGGCAGCATATCCGATCCGATCGTCTCCCATGATCCAGAGGGCTTCCCAGTCCGCATCATGGCTCGTTATACCTTTTCCGGCACGCAGGGCAGGCAAACCGGACGTGTCACTCTCTCCTTCAAAGATGGAAAACCGGACTGCCTCTACTTCTCCGACGCACCCGACAACTGCCGCGCAGCGAGTCAGCGGGTCATCTCCGCCTACCAGAGGAATGCTTACGCGAACACAAAGTAGAGCCACGAGATGGGAGCGCCCCTTCACTGCCAGCTCGGGTCTGAAAGTCGTAGCTTCCGTGTGGTCGCCAATCCGGAAGTTGGCGCTTCCCGTGCTCGGTTTTTGCAGAATCGCCGACGCACTCATCGACGCCAGATTAGTACCGACAAGTCCGCTTCTCGTGATCCATCAGGCGTAAACCCAAAGCGGAGAGCTGCCCGCCGCTAACAGCCGTTCCATCTGCGCCACTCTACTTTGCCGTCATCGTCACGGTTCTGCTCTGCCGAACGTCCGGTCCCCGGTGAGCTTGCTGGCTCGGGTGGGAAGCCCCAACCACCGACTTACCTTCGTCAGTACCGCCAACGGTCCACTGCACCGACCTCAAACCGCCACTCCCGCCTGCGCGACCGCGTCGACCACAAGATCAAGCGACACGACCGTCGGCTCCTCAAGGTCTTCGAACAGCAACTCGCCCGTGGCTCGCAGACGCCCAATCGTCCACCACCGCAACGCCACCGCCGGCGGCACAAGCGCCAGCGCAACCATCAGCTGCCCGTGCGTCGACTGCAACCAGATCCACTCATATCTTGCGGCCAGCAGCTCTTGCGGCCAGCAGCGTCAAAGGCAGCAGCGCCAGCATTCCCCACAACGCGAACTGCAGATTTCCTTTGCCCGGCAGATACGAACATGTAAACGGGATCTTGCGAAAGCTTCCCATGCAGAGGTCTGTCAGCATCACGCCTAAGATCGCAAGGAAAACAAGATGCGCCGCCGCGGCGCGCCACGGCAACAATGCGAACAGCACCACGGCAAATCCGCTCCACAGCGGGACGATCGCGAGTAGCAGAAAGAAGTTCCATACAGCCTTGCGATATCTTTCCGCTGACTCAAATGCGGCCACGCCAAAGATCCAGTTCGCACGCAACATCATCGGCATCGCAAACGTTGTGCGCATCGCCGCGGCTGCGGTACCCAACATCAGCGCACTCGCAGCCAACATCACAACTGCAACTCCGCCAGTCCTTACCATCGCAGGACGCAGCAGGATCAGCATCACTCCGAATCCCGTCCCCATGTAAGAGCTCAGGATCATCCTGTGCTTTCTGCTTCTGGAGATCGTCTGCAATGCAAACGCGAGTACAGCACGTAGGGAAGAGTTACCCAATCGCCACCGTACTGTTCGCGGCGCCCGCACGATCTCCGGCTCTTCGACGATTCTCTGCATCGCATGAGAGTAGCTGAGCATCACCGTCACCGTTGCACCGCAAACTGCAAACCCAACTCCGACCCACGCTCGGTTCGCCAGCCAAGCGAGCTGCGGCATTCCGCTTGCCGCGCCGTTCAGCCGCTGAAACATTGCCCAAAACCAATACGACGGCAACCACTCCAGTAATCGATGATTGGCCGCCGAGCTCAGCGCCATCTTCGACTCCAGCGAAGGCTCCAGCACATACACGCTCACGAGCAAACAGAACACCGTCACCTGCAAGATCGCGGAAAGCCGCAGGAACATCTGCCTCGGCAACAAACGCGCCGCAGTTCCCTCGATCGTCAGGGTGGCTCCAAAGACAAAGATGGCGGCCATCAAAAGCGTGAGCCAGAAGCTCGCCATTGCTCGGAACGCCCCGAAAGACCCGCTACCCGCAGGCGCAAACATCCATGGCCACAGCAAACCTGAGATGCCGTTCAGCGCACCCACTGAAAGGCCCAGCCCTGCGCCGATCGCGGCGATCTTCGCCAGGAAGATCGTCTTTGACGAGATCGGGAGTGGCGCCAGCACCAGCACATCCTGCCGGTCCGGAAAAACCGCGTCCCAACTCAGCACCGCGAATAACCCGACTACCAGCATGTTCGTTGCGATGAAGAAGTGCGCGAAGATTCGCGCGATGCCGTCCGGCAAATGTCCGCTCATAAAGAGCAGTGGGATCGAAGCCAGAAAGCTGATACTGAGCAGTGCCGTCCCGATCTGTCCCAGCAGTTTCTCCGGATTCGCGTCATTCGAAAGCAACTGCGGGTCCACGAGCCTGGACAGAAACAACTGAAACAACAGTCGCGATTGCTTTCGTCTATCAACGGAACACCTCAATTCGGTCCGCCTCATTAACATGGGCTCCTCGCGAACATGCGCTCATACGAACGATTCGCACTGTATTGGCCTCAGATGCTATGTAGTATGCTACAGTGGAATGTGTGTGTCACCCTCCGACTTGCGTGGATGCCTGCTTGGGCAAAAAAGGCGAACAATGTTGACGGTCGCACCGATATCCAGCGCGCGTTCCAGTAGCGGCGAGCCCTGTTTTGGCGACCTACCGCTGCCGGAGGACCTCCACCAGACCCTCCCGGCCCACCCTCCGTTGCTCACCCGTGGCGAAGGTCTTCACCGTCGCTTCATGGGCTGCCATCTCATCCTCGCCCAGCAGCACAATGGCCCGGGCCATCCGGTCCGCGATGTCAAAGCTCTTGCGCAGCTTGAAGGTGCCATCACCCACCTCGACGCGCAGCCCGTCTCTGCGCAGCTCCATGGCCAACGCCAGCGCGGCCGCATTGCGCTCGCCGCCCAACGGGGCAACATACGCATCCAGCTTCTCCTCGGCTGGCGTCGCACCCGCAGCCTCAGCAGCTTGCTTCTGCTGCTCCTGCAGCACCAGGATCAGCCGGTCCTCGCCAATCGCAAACCCGATCCCTGGCGCCTTCGGGCCGCCCAGCATCTCGCTGAGGCCGTCGTAGCGTCCGCCGCCCAGCACGGCATTCTGCGTGCCCAGCCCGGTGTGCACCGTGAACTCAAACGTCGTGCGGGTGTAGTAGTCCAGACCGCGCACCAGGCGCGGATTCACGTGATACGGAACGCCGCAGGCATCCAGCGCCGCCCGCACCTCGGCAAAGTGCTCGCGCGAGGCGTCTCCCAAATAATCCGCAATCTTCGGCAGCGCGTTGATAATCTCCTGGTCCTGCTCGTCCTTCGAGTCCAGCACGCGCAGCGGATTGGTCTCAGCGCGTCGCCGATTGTCCGGGCACAGCTTGTCCTTCACCGGCGCTAACGCTTCCCGCAGCGCAGTGTTGTAGCGCGCCCGGTCCTCGGAGTTGCCGACGGAATTCAGCTCCAGGCGCCAGCCGCGCACGCCCAGCTCGTCCAGCAGGGAAGCCAGCATCTCGAGCACCTCGGCGTCGCGCAGAGGCGACTCCGACCCGGAGCTGGCAGGTCCAATCACCTCCGCGCCGATTTGCCAGAACTGGCGGTAACGGCCGCGTTGCGGGCGCTCCCGCCGGAACTGTGGCCCGATGTAGTAGAGCTTCTGCAGGGCCCCTGTCTCGCCCATCTTGTGCTCGATGTACGCGCGCACCACGCCCGCGGTTGACTCCGGCCGCAGTGTGAGGGACTGCGCCTTCTCGCTTGCGGCGCGCGCCCGGTCCTCCCACGTGAACATCTCTTTCGAGACGATGTCCGTCTCCTCGCCCACGCCGCGAGCGAACAATTCCGTCGCCTCGATCACCGGGGTCCGGATCTCGCCGAAGCCGTAGCGCGCAAAGACCGCGCGCGCGGTCGCTTCCACGCGGTTCCACAGCGGAGTCTGGTCAGGAAGAAGATCACGTGTGCCGCGGACAGCTTTGATTTGTAAGCCCGCTGCTCGCGATGGGCGCGCCTCAGCGCGAGGCGCGACCTTGTCGTCACTCGAACTCATAGAGCTTTCAGTCTATCGAACAGTCCAAACGGACCCGAGCGGATCGATCCTCAGATCGACGATCCGCTCTGCCCGCGGATCTCATCCATCTCATTCGTCTGGATCTTTGTGTCGATGAGGAATCCTGCGCCGACTGCGAGCGGAATCAGGCCCACCGCCGCGCCGCACAACACATCGCGCTCCTGCAGCACCGCCGCCAGACCAACGAAGAACAGGATGATCCCCACAGCCGACGCGATCAGGACCACGCCCGCCAGCCGGATGTTCGCGCGCCGCCGCCTGAGATCAGACGTAGGCCGGCCGTGCGTAATGGCCAGCTCCTCAGGCGTCGGAGGAATCGGCACGCCCCGGGCGATTGCTTCTAGCCGCTCGCGCGACTGAATCTCGCGGTTCCGGACACTGGACCAGACGCCACCAAGCACGATGCCAAGGATCATCAGGCAACCGGCCACCGGCACGATGAACGGGCTGTTCCACTCAATTCCACTCATTGCAAGAGCTTGCAACATATAAATCCTCCCCGGTCCGCGGCGTCTCTTCGCCCGCAATCAACCGTTCTGCCCGCCTTGGACTGAGCAGCCCGGCCAAAGTTTCACTCGCCGTCCTGAAACTTTTGGCGCATCCTGAAGTCTGACTCTGCCGCACACCTATGCGCCCCGACCTTACATCGCCGCAGGCGTTCGAATCGCTGGTCCGCGAGCACCAGTCCATGGTCTTCCGCACCCTCACCCGCATGACCGGGGCGGGTCCGCACGTTGAAGATCTCGCCCAGGAGGTCTTCCTCCGTCTCTACCGCGCGCTGCCCGAGTTCCGCGGCGACTCCGCCGTGACCACCTACCTCTACCGCATCGTCGTTAACGTCGCGCAGGACGAGTGGAAGCGCCGCCGCCGCGATCGCGAGTTTGTCGCGACTGCGCCAGTTGCGGCCACCGAGGACGAAGCCTCCGAGTGGATCGAGAACATGCCCGGCGACGCCCTCCACGGACATGCCCGCACTCCCGAGCAGCTTCTCTCGGACGCCGAACTGCAAAGCGCGGTTGACACCGCACTCCTCTCGCTCTCCGAACCCGAACGCGCCGTCCTCATCCTCTACCACCAGGAGGATTGCAGCTATGAGGCCATCTCCGCCGCGCTCGAGATGCCCATCAACACCGTTCGCACCCACCTGCACCGCGGCCGCAAACGAATGAGCGCCCTGATCCAGGCCCAGCAGTCGCCCTCGCTCCCCTTGACGCCGGCGCGGTATCCTCAACCTCTGGAGGCCCGATGAACAGCACTGACAACAAACTCATCCCTCCGCCCAGTCTCGATGCCCGTCTCATCGCCGCGCTTGAGCATAAGCCCGAGCCGCCGATCCCCGCCGACTTCGCGGCAAAGATCGCCGCGCGTGCGGCCGCCCAACCACCGCGCCGCCGCCGGATGGTGCCACAGTTTGGCAGCGCGATTGCTCTCTTCTCTGCTCCTGTGGCAGCGATGGCGCTGTTCGCATTAGCGCCGCACACCGTCGCGAATATTCACAGCCTCAGCTTTGATACCGAGCTCGTTATTCTCGCCGAGCTTGCCTTCATCGCCTGCTGGGTCAACCGGACATTCACGTCGCGGCTCTTTGGGTAGCTCGGGGTCTTCTTCCACAGGCGTTCCGCAAAAGTTGGGCATCCACGCGAAGCTTCGTGCGCATCGCAGTTTGTGGGGACAGGCACGGAGCTCGCGGTTACATGCAACCTCCCCGTGTGCAACTTCGAGCTTCGTGGCTGCGACCGGAATTCTCCTGATCCCTTCCCAATCCTCATCCCAAAAGCAAAGAGGGTCGCACCTTTCGGCAACGACCCTCTAAATTCCTCTGCTGATCTGCTATTCCTTACGCGTCAGGGAGCAAGCCTGATTTCGCACTGCCTTGCTGCCTTGCTGACCTCTTAGCGGCAGCGGCCCTCATCCTCGCAGCGCTCGCGCTTGTGGATGTCACTCTGCTTGCGTTCGTGGTTCGCGAGCAGACCGCCGCCGGCGCCGACACCGGCCCCGATCACCGCACCCTTGCCGCCGCCCATCAGTCCACCGACGACTGCTCCACCTGCGGCCGATCCGCCAACAATCTTGGCCTTCGTGTGGTGGTGCGCGTCGTGCTCTTCCTGCACGTGCTTGGCATGCTCATACTGGTAGCTGTGCTGCGCCAGCATACTCATCGGCGCGAACAGCATCGATGCCACAACAGCTTGTCCCATGAGTTTCTTCATCGTTCTCTCTCCTTGAAAACAATCCGAAATAATACCAATCCCAGCAAGTTCGATTCCAAGGCCCGTCGCCGTCTGTTCTCTCATTGCGGCCTTCTAGTCCGATGCCTCAGAAACCTGCGCCAGATGCACTCAAAAAACATTTCTTGCGGACAACCCTTGCACAACTCCGCAGCCCGGGTGTACCGTAAACACGATGTCTCTGTCGTCCAAGGCGTTCTTCGCTTTTCCGTACCGCTACTGGTGGACAGTAGCGGCCGCGGCGGACTGACTTCTGCTGAAGTAGAGAGACCTCAGCAGAGTGCATCAAAAAGCCCCGAGCCGCGAACTCAATACGAGTCGCGGCTTTCGTTTTTTCGGACCACGCGAGCACCAGAGCACGAGCAAAGAGAGCAGAAGATGAGCACCACACACCTCACCAGCCCGCTTCCGATGCCAACAGCATCCACACCCGGGCGCTTCGGCAAGTACGGTGGCCGCTACGTGCCCGAGACCCTCATGGCCGCGCTCCTCGAGCTCGAGCACGCCTACGCCGAAGCGCAAAAAGACGAAGCCTTCCAAGCTGAGCTGGCCAACCTGCTCCACCACTACTGCGGCCGCCCCACGCCGCTCTACCTCGCCAAGCGTCTCTCTGATTCTCTCGGCGGCGCAAAGATCTACCTCAAGCGCGAGGACCTGCTCCACACCGGCGCGCACAAGATCAACAATGCGCTCGGCCAGGCGTTGCTCGCGCGTCGCATGGGCAAGCAGCGCATCATCGCCGAGACCGGCGCCGGCCAGCACGGCGTCGCCACCGCCACCGTCTGCGCGCTCTTCGGCCTGGAGTGCGTCGTCTACATGGGCGAAGAAGACATGCGCCGCCAGGAGCTGAACGTCTTCCGCATGCGGCTGCTCGGCGCGGAGGTGCGCGGCGTCAGCTCCGGCTCCGCCACCCTCAAGGACGCGATCAACGAGGCCATGCGCGACTGGGTCACGAACGTCCGCAGCACGTTTTACATTCTCGGCTCGGCGCTCGGCGCTCATCCTTATCCGACGATGGTCCGCGACTTCCACCGCGTCATCTCGCGCGAATCGAAGCGCCAGATCCTCGAGCACGAAGGCCGCCTTCCCGACGCGATCGTCGCCTGTGTCGGCGGCGGGTCGAACGCAATAGGAGCGTTTTACGAATACATCCCCGACCGCAACGTCGAGCTCATCGGCGTAGAGGCCGGCGGGCGTGGGACAGCATTGGGAGAACACGCTGCGCGCTTCTCTGGAGGACTGCCCGGCGTGCTGCAAGGGACGTATTCGTATGTGTTGCAGAACGATGCGGGGCAGGTCGCGCAGACGCACTCCGTCTCCGCGGGCCTCGACTACGCTAGCGTCGGCCCTGAGCACGCCATGCTGCACGACACCGGCCGCGCCCGCTACACCTCCGCCACAGACACCGAAGCGCTCGAAGCCACCAAGCTCCTCTCGCGCACCGAAGGCATCATCCCCGCTCTCGAATCCGCGCACGCCATCGCCGAAGCCATCAAGCTCGCGCCGAAGATGGGCCGCGACAAAATTCTGATGGTCAATGTGAGCGGTCGCGGCGACAAAGATATGGGCATCCTCACGCGGGAGATGAATCTCGGCGGAACTCAGACAGCGGAGGCGAAGGGATGAAGATTCTAGTTGTCGGCGTTTGTTTCGTTCTTGTCTCGACACTGTCATTGGGGCAGAAGCCTAAGTTTGAGGAGGCGATCACGCCCACAGAGCTCGCTTCTATAGCTCGCGCATTACCTTCTGGCCCGCTCTACAGCATGAAACTGTTCCATGAAAAAAATGATCCGCGGCTATCAATGGCGGTGCTTTCGTCAACGAAGAAAAACGGTTGGCAAGTATTGGTTGTAAGCCCTCGCGGACGCGACGAGTACACCGTCTCGTGGACATCCCCTCGGCTGGCTGATTCCTTCGAAGTATCGGACCCGCGGAATCTGGGAACGTATGGCTTGGGCGAAGAGGAGGCAGTCACTTTTTCGGGGTGCGGACGGCATGTTTGTCCGGATGTCTTCTCGGTGCTGTTGTACGTCCCTTCAACTCATCAAGCCTTCACTGCTTCCTGCGTGGACGGCAAAACTTCCTTTAGTCCAACCGGCTCGAAATATACGGAACCCTTGAGAGAATTACTACGGGACCAAATCGGCAGCGAGCACGCCTGTTCGCTAGACGTGCGCGGGGGGCGATAATCAATATGCCCATATCCTTCCCCAACAAACCCGGCCTCGTGATCTACCTCACCGCCGGTGACCCCGACCTCGCGACCACGCGCGACATGGCGGTCGCCGCAATCGACGCCGGCGCGGATGTCATCGAGCTCGGCGTGCCGTTCAGCGACCCACTCGCCGACGGCCCCGTCATTCAACGCGCCAGCGAACGCGCCGTCGCCCGCGGCACGCGCCTCGCCGACGTCCTCGAGACCTGCCTCGACATCCGCAAGCTCCGCCCCAACGCCGGCATCATCCTCTTCAGCTATCTCAATCCCGTCTTGCAGTTCGGAAAGCAACCGCGCATGGGCATGCAGGAGTTCGCCAAAGCTGCCAAAGCCTCCGGCGCCGACGGCGTTCTCCTCACCGACATGATCGTCGAAGAAGCCGCCGAGTACCTCGAAGCCATGCGCGAGAACGACCTCGCGCCCGTCTTCCTCGCCGCGCCCACCTCGCCCGACGATCGTCTCCGCGCCATCGCCAAGCACTCGCGCGGTTTCGTCTACGCCATCTCGCGCGTCGGCATCACGGGCACGCAAACGGAGCTCGCGGCCGACGCCGAAACTCTCGTCCGCCGTCTCAAGCAGTTCACGGATCTCCCTATCGCACTCGGCTTCGGCATCTCCAACGCAGAACATGTGCGCGCAGTCGGCGCCTTCGCCGACGCCGCCGTCATTGGCAGCGCTATCGTTGGCCTGGTCGAAAAGACTCCGGCCGCCGAGGCCGCGCAAGCAGTCGGCGAGTTCGTTCGGTCACTCCGCGGAAACGACAGCGCACCGCACCACAAGCCAAACGAGTCCGGCCGCGAGGTGCACGCATGATTCCGGCACTCACCACGTATCATCAACATGAGGCACGACGACTATGGACATCGCCGACTGGCGCAAGAAAATCGACGAATTGGACGAGCAGATCGTTAAGCTGCTCAATGAACGAGCCGCCTGCGCCATCGCCATTGGCGAGATCAAGCGCCAGAACGGCGCCGCCATCTACGAGCCGCAGCGCGAGCGCCACGTCATCGAGCACGCCCGGAAGTCCAGCCCCGGGCCGCTCGCTGCCGAGCAGGTGCAGGACATCTACGAACGCATCATGGACATCATGCGTTCCCTGCAGCGGCCTGACCACGGCATCCCAGCCTCGCACCAGCCAGTCACGGGCAGCAAGAGCTAGCCACGCTTCAGAATTCTTGCGCGCCACGCGCACACATTTGCAAGGAATCGCCGTCATGCCGACGGCGCGGGAAGGAATCCAGTGATGATCGTCGCAATGCAGGACCGAGCCACCGACGAACAGATTCAGCACGTAATTGAGCGCATGGTCGAGTTGGGCTTCAACGTCCATCGGACGACGGGCGAAACCCAAACGATCCTGGCCGGTGTGGGCACACCCGGACACTTCGAGATCACCGAATTCCAGGTGCTGCCCGGCGTGCATCAGGCCTACCGCATCTCCTCGCCCTACAAGCTCGCGGGCCGCGGCTTCCGCCCGGAAGGCACGCGCGTTCGCTTTCCTAACGGCGTCACGGTTGGCGGCGAAGAGGTCGTCATCATGGCCGGCCCGTGCTCGGTGGAAAGCCGCGATCAGATTCGCCTCAGCGCGAAGCAGGTTGCCGCGGCCGGCGCGCAGTTCCTTCGCGGCGGCGCCTACAAGCCGCGCAGCTCGCCCTACAGCTTCCAGGGAATGGGCGTTGAAGGCCTCAAGATCATGCGCGAGGCCGCCGATGAATACGGCCTGCTCGTCATCACTGAGGTCATGGAGATCTCGCAGATCGAAGTCATGCTTCCGTACATCGACTGTTTCCAGATCGGCGCGCGCAACATGCAGAACTTCAACCTGCTGCGCGAGCTCGGCCACGTGCGCAAGCCCTGCCTGCTGAAGCGCGGCATCTCCGCGACGATTGAGGAAGTGTTGCTTTCGGCGGAGTACATCCTCTCCGGCGGCAACTACGACCTCATGCTCTGCGAGCGCGGCATCCGCACCTTCGAAACCTACACCCGCAACACCATGGACGTTTCCGCGATCCCGGTGCTCAAGAAGCTCACCCATCTTCCCGTGCTCGGTGACCCATCGCACGGGGTCGGCAAGCGCGATCTCGTGCCCGCACTCGCACTCGCGTCTGTCGCTGCAGGCGCAGACGGTCTGCTGATGGAGATGCACCCGAACCCCGACAAAGCAATGTCGGACGGTGCACAGTCGCTCTTCCCGAACCAGCTCACCGAGCTCGTCGAGCGCCTGCGCAGGCTCGCTCCCGTCGTCGACCGCACCATTGCTCCGGCCGTCGCCGCGGCCCACGCGTAACGAGGAGCACTCGATGCGACGCATCGTCGTCAAACTCGGGACGAACGTCATCATGCGTCCTGATGGCAAGGTTGCGCTCGGTCTCCTTTGCGGGTTAGTCGAGCAGATCGCTGCGCTGCGCAGCCGCGGGATCGATGTCCTCGTCGTCAGCTCCGGCGCGGTCGGCCTCGGCGCCGAGCGCCTCGGTCTGACCGAGCGCCCCAATGCTCTCGAAGAAATCCAGGCCTGCGCTGCTATCGGCCAATCGCGCCTCATGGCGCTCTACGACGATGCCTTCGACCGCCTCGGCTGCCGAATCGCGCAGGTGCTCCTCACCGAAGACGACTTCCGCGATCCCGTGCGCCACGCCAACCTCCGCGCCACACTGCACTCGTTGCTCGCGCTCGGCGTCATCCCGATCGTCAACGAAAACGACACCGTCTCGACGATGGAACTCGACCGTCCGCTCACACCTCCTTGTGTGAACGATGAACAAGGCGAACACGTCGGCGAGCCACGCACTAGCGGCACGCAAACCCGCCTTTTCGGCGACAATGACAAACTCTCCGCTCTTCTGGTCACGCACGTTGACGCCGATCTGCTCGTTTTGCTCTCCGACGTAGACGGCCTTTACGACCGCAATCCCGCGGAGCCCGGCGCAACCATCATCGCCACCGTCTCGAAGATCGACAACAACGTCCTCGAATTTGCGCATGGCGGCAATGGACGAGGACGCGGTGGCATGCTCTCCAAACTCGAATCCGCGCGCATCGTGCTCGACGCCGGGAAACAGGTCGTCATCGCCAATGGCCGCACGCCCGCAGTCCTCGAGCGAATCATCGCCGGCGAGCTGGTCGGCACACGCTTCGCATCCACTCACCGCGTCGCTGAGGTCGCCCGATGAGCTCCGGGACCGCCCGCGAGATCGCAGAATCAGCCAAACGAGCCTCTCGCTCCCTCACATCGCTCGAGGAAGCAAAGCGCAATCGCATCCTCGCAGCGATGGCTTCCGCATTGGAGCAATCAGCCTCGGAACTCTTTGCGGCCAACGGCGAAGACATGCGGCGCGCATCTGCTCGAAGCCCCGAGGACGCTTTGCCCGCGAGCACACTCGCTCGCCTGAAACTCAACGACGCCAAACTCCGCGAGATCGCCGAGCAAATACGCTCCGTCGCCGCACTCCCCGATCCACTCAATCGCAAGCTCGACGCAATCGAACTCGACGAAGGCCTCAACCTCGAAAAGATCTCTGTCCCGCTCGGCGTGCTCGCAGTCATCTTTGAGGCACGGCCCGATGCCGTCACGCAAATCGCCTCACTCGCAATGAAGTCCGGCAACGCGGTGATCCTCAAGCCCGGCCGCGAGGTCGAGCACACCGCGAAAGCAATCGTTGGCGTTCTGCGCGGCGCCCTCGCAACCGAAGCCGTTCCTGAAGACGCCATCTCTCTGGTCCTCGGCCGCGACGAAGTGAACGAGCTCCTCGCCATGCACGACCTCATCGACATCGTCATTCCACGCGGTTCCAAATCCCTCGTCGAACACGTGCAGGCGAACACGCGCATTCCGGTCCTCGGCCACTCCGAAGGCATCTGCCACATCTACGTAGATCGCGCCGCCGACCAGCAACTCGCACTCCGCATCATCGACGACGCCAAGCTCGATTATCCCGCAGCCTGCAATGCCGTCGAGACCGTCCTTGTCCATCGCGATCTCGCACCTGACTTCCTTCCGAAGCTCCTCCAACACCTTCGCGAGAAGAAAATCGCAATCAACGGCGACGAACACGTTCGCGCAATGAGCCACGACGCGCAACGCGTCGCCGACTGGCACCGCGAGTACGGTGAACCCGAGCTCGCCATCGGCATCGTCGATTCCTTGGACGCCGCCATCGATCACATCCACACCCATGGCTCGTCGCACACTGAATCGATCCTCACGGAGGACTCCTCCGCCGCGGAGAAATTTCTTCACGAGGTCGACGCCGCCGGCGTGTTCCACAACGCCTCCACACGCTTCGCCGACGGCTTCCGCTACGGCTTCGGCGCCGAGGTCGGCATCAGCACGAGCAAGCTGCACGCGCGCGGCCCGGTCGGCCTAGACGGCCTGACCACCTACAAATACATCCTTCGCGGCCACGGCCAGATCGCAGGAGACTACCGCGGCGCGAATGCGCGGACGTTTACGCACCGCCGCGAGGTCAAGCCGTGAGGATCGTTATCGTCGGAACCGGGTTGATCGGTGCATCCATCGGCCTCGCGCTGAAGGCGAACGGTTACTCCGGCATGATCCTGGGTTGGGACGCGCATCCTGCCGAATCAGCCAAGGCTCTCGAACTCGGCGCAATCGACTCGATCCTGCCTGCGCGGGAAGCCGTACTCGAATGCAATCTCGCTGACATCTACGTCCTCGCTACGCCTGTGCTTGCCGTCCTCGACTGGATGCAGCAGCTCGCCGCGACGACAAGCCTCGGCCAGCTCGTTACAGACGTCGCCAGTACCAAGGTCCAAATCTGCACACTCGCGGAAAAGATCTTCAACGGCCCCGGTCAAGCCGTTTTCCTTCCTGGGCACCCGATGGCCGGCAAGGAGAGCGGCGGCGCCGCTCTCGCAGATGCACAACTGTTTCAGAGAGCCACATGGCTTTTCACGCCACTCGCTGCCAGTGATACGGAGCTCGCGCGTCGCTGGCGTGAACTGGTCGCGTCGATCGGAGCGAACGTTCGCGACATTGACCAGTTCGAGCACGATGAAGTCTGTGCCTGGGTTTCGCATCTTCCGCAGATGCTCTCCACTGCCCTCGCAGCTCTGCTCGAGGACACCTTCGCGGCGGACTCCGAGCGATTCGCCGCCGCGCAGGCGATCGGCGGACGTGCGCTGCGCGAGACCACGCGGCTGGGTGCGAGTCCCTACAGCATGTGGCGGGACGTCGCGATGACGAACACGGAGCCGATCGCCAACGCCATCGCCGCACTCGAGCAGCGGTTGCAGCATCTCCGGGAAAACCTGCGAACGCCGGAACTGCGCGAAGAGTTCCGCACGGCGAATCGGTTTCGCGAGAGGGGGTAGGGTACCCCCCTCCCCTTGTTTTCGCAAAATATTCAAAAGGCGGGACTTGCGAACTGGCCTGTTTGCAAAGTATTCATACATAAGAGCTTGCGCGCAAATTCTTCCGAATCATAGGTTTAGGTCTAACAGGGGGTGCACTCTGATTTGGATCGCGTGGGACCGCATCTCCCACAAAAGAAAAGGCCTGCCGCGATAATCGCGGCAGGCTGCGTGAGGACCGCGCCGTGAGGCGCGGCCGAGGTTAGAACTCCACCCGGGCTGAGACCTGACCGATGCGGGCTGTGCTCGTTGTGGTCTGATCACGCCGAAGTTGGAGTTGGTGATATCGGTATTAGCCGCAGGGGCTGCCGGGTGGAGAAGCTGGGGTGATTGAGGACGTTGAAGAAGTCGCCACGGAACTGCAGGTTGATGCCGCGGTCGCGCGAGATTCGAAGACCTTGTCGAGTCCCGAGTCCATGACGAAGTAGCCAGGGCCACGCAAGTTGTTGCGCGGACCGACGTCGAAGCCGACCGGACCGCAGAACTCGCTTGCGGTGGCAGTGCCATTCGTGAAGATGCTGACTGTACCGGAGGAGTTCTTGTTGACGTGGGCGTATTGGTCGTTCGTTGCGCGCGCCGTTGAAAAAGGCCGGAGCGTCGTTGGAGTAGCCCGGGAACGAAGGCGTTGGAGACGGTGCTCCAGGCATAGCCAGAGTGTTGGTTGAAGATGGAGCTGACGTTCCATCCGCCGATGACCTCGTCGGCCCAGCGGGCGCATACCGGAGGCCAAGGCGCGACCATGGCCGAAGGGCAGCGGTAGTCGAACTAGCCGTTGAATATCTGGGTGACGTCGAAGTCCGAGTTACCGCGGCACTCGCGCGGGCGAAGCGCGTCGCAAATGAAGCCGTAGCCTGCGGAAGCGCCGGAGTTGGCGATCAGCGAGACGTTGTCGATGGAGTGTGAGAAGGTGTAGTTCGAAGTCGAAGGTCAGGCCGTGCGATGCGTTCTTGTGGAGCGTGAGGAGAAGGCCGTTGTAGCTCGAGAAGCCCTTGTTGGTGTAGACGGTGTTCTCGGAGAACTGGGCGGCCATGGCCGACGTTGTAGGGTAGTCGAGGCCGGCACGATTGCCTGCATGAAGTCGGCAAAATCGCCGTTGTAGACGAGGCCTGACAAGATTAGTCGGCAAGGAAGGAGGTCCAGTTCGCGTTTGCCGCGGTAGCTGTTGGCGCTTGCCCAGATGCCGGGCGCGACCACATTCTCCAACCAGGGCTGGGCCGGGAGGTTGGCGGTGCAGGTGGAGTTGCAGGCACGCACTGGTTTGGTGATGTTGGCAAAGGCGGTGGAGAGGAGCTGGCCGGAGGCCGGATCGTTGTTGTCGATGATCTGGTTCGCGTCGGCTTGGCCGAGGAGCCGACGGCCGAAGCGGCCTGCATAGTTGAGTCTTCATGACAAAGCCAGCCGGGAACTGATGTTGCACGCCGAGGTTCGCGATGATGTTGTACGGCGTTTTGAAGCTGCGAGTCGATCATGGTGTTGAAGGCGCTGACCGTTCTGCCAAGCCGCATGGGCAGGTTGGGCCAAGTGCGTTGATTGACGCCATACGTTCGTCAATGAACGGAAGCGAACGGGCCTGATGGCGGCCGGCGGCGCGGCGGGAGCGACATACGTTGCATTCGAACCGAGGCGCGGATCGGTGGCCAGCGAGACGCTGGGGTTCGTGGAGTCACCATTCTGACGGTGCGGGACTGCTGGAAGAGGTAATAGTGCTGGTCCTGCTGATACTGGACGGCGTTGATGATGGTGCGGTCATAGACAAGGCCGAGACCGCCATTGAGACCGAATTGCGATCCCAAGACGGGCTGTAGGCGAATGCGAAACGCGGGGCGAAGTCGTGCCACTGGGGCGCGTAGAGGAGGGGCCGTTGTTGGCTTTGCCTCCAAGGACGTACTGGACGAGGGGAACGGCGGACGGGGCCGTGGTGTTTGCTGCGCTTTGCTCAGAGCGGGCATGAAGTAATTGATCGAAGGTGAACGGAACGGCGGATCCGGACCCGGTCCGGACGATCTGCCCGACGGACTCGAGTCCGTTGATCTCGTACGGAACCGAGAAGTACTGCCAGTTGACACCGTAGGAGAGAGTGAAGGAGGGCGTGACCTTCCAGTTGTCTCCCGCATAAATCTCTGTCTGGTAGTAACGGTAGCGGCGCTGATCGCCCGTCGCGAGCGGAAGGGCGTTGCCCTTGACGTCGTAATTGAACTGCTGGCTGATGCGGCCGATGCGGCCTAGCGCGGCTGCAAAGGCGTAGTCCCAGTTCGCTCCTGGGCGGTTGAGACGACTATCGATATTCGAAGGACGCAGGCTGGTGGATGAGGCCGGTGAACTGCCACCGAGACCGATGGACTGGCATCGTTGTAGTCCAGCGTGGTGTGGTCGAAGGAGGTAATGTACTTGAAGAATCCGCCGAGCTGAAGGCTGTGCGAGTCCTTCTGCCACTGGAAGTTGTCAGAGATCTGGTTGATGGGAATGCGACGACCCTGCGCGTTGATCGCGGAGAGATAGGGTCTGGACATGAGCGAGGTGATGCCGTCTGCGAAGTTAATCAGGCTCGTGCCGTTGGGGTTGATATTGGGAATCGGGGAACTGCAGGTCAGAGACGATCTGACCGATAGCGGCCATGGTTTGCCATGCGTGAGTTGATCGCCCAGTTGTCGACGACTCCCCACCGATAGCTGCGGTCATGGAAAGGAGCGAACGGTCTCGTCCTGGGGGAACTCCGGCGCGGACTCCACGGAATTGACGTCGGTTGAGGGTCCCAAGCCGCGAAGACGCGGTGCTTGCGGGTCACGTTGAAATCCAGCGCGACTGGTGTAGTTGATTTCGGTGTTCGGCTCGGGTGTGGTGAAGGTGAAGAAGCCGGTGTTGACGCCATCGCCGCCGCCGGCGAGGTTGTTGGCCTGGGGTAAGCGCGAGTTGATGAGCGGAAGAAACGCGGGTTCTCACCGATGCCGGCGGGATCAAGCTTAGCGACCTGTGCGGGCGTGTAGAAGGAGATGCAGGTGGGGGTGGTGTCCTGGCGGCTGAACCGGTTGCACGAAGATGAGCTGTTGTATCACGTAGCCGATGTTTCCGGCACGGAAGTTGTCCAGCGGAACAGTGCGGTTGACGAGCGCGGACTGAGTGATGCGGGAGTCGTAGAGATTGAAGAAGAAGAAAGCGCGGTTGTGGGGCAGCATCGGGCCGCCGAGATTGCCGCCGAACTGGTTGCGGATGTAGTTCGGCTTGGCGGGGCCCTGATGATTGCCGAACCAGGAGTTGGCTACCAGGGCGGCGTCGCGGTGGTACTCGTTGATGTTGCCGTGGAAGTGGCTAGTGCCGCCCTTTGTGACCAGCTGAACTGTCCGCCGCCACCGGGACCGCTGGAAACGTTGAAGCCGCTGACCGTACCCGTGAACTGCTGCAGGGCGTCGACGGGCGCCTGGGCCACGATGCTGAAGTTCTGGCCCGTCGCCATGTCATTGACGTCGAGACCGTCGACGGTGACCTGATCCTGGTCGACGCGGGAGCCGGTGGTCGAGCCGCCGAGCGTGACGCCGGGCTCGAGCGTGAAGAGCGCGGTGGGGGTGTCTCGCGCCTGCACGGGCAGCTCATTGATGACCTCGGGGTTGATGTTGTTGCCGACGGTCGCGTCAGTGGTGTTGATGGTCACGTCCGAGCCAGAGGCAGAGACCTCAATGGTCTGGCCGGCGGCGGCGCCCGACCTGGAGCTTGGCATCCTGGGTGCGCGTGACGGCAACCTGCAGGGTGATGTTGTCGATCTTGGATGCCGAAAAGCCCTCATGGGTGAAGGTGACGGTATAGCCCGGGCCGGGGGGGATGTTGGTAAACCGGTAGGAGCCTTTGCTGTCCGTCTTCGCCGTGAAGGTGACATTCGTGTGCGGATTGGTGAGGACGACGGCGGTGTCTGGAACCAGAGCACCTGAGGCGTCCAAAACCACGCCGGTCATGGAAGAGTTTTCCTGGGCGTGCAGGAAGGTTGCGCTACATGCGAAGAGCAAGAAGAGGAAGGCGAGCTTCGAGAGTGAACGTCTCATCGTCGTAGGAGGTTCTCCTGGAAATGCCGCTCCGGTGCGCAGGAGCGTGACAGACACGAACTCTCCCGACGTCATTTGGAGCTGGGGCAATGCCTTCCGTGCAATTGGGGCGCCAAAAGGATTAGTTCTTGAAAAAATAGGACTTACTCGATTTCGTTCCTCCAGATCGTTCCTGATTTCGAGAACTATCTATGGATTACGAGATACCTTGCGCGAGGTGGCGGCTGTGAAATACCGTGGAGTCGTTTAGGATTTGGAGCAAGGAGCCGAGAGGATGGAGACGTCGCACAAGAAGAGAGGCCTGATCGCCTGGGTGGATTGCTACTGGTATTGGCTGGTGATTGCGTTTGGCGTCGCGTGCATGCTGGCAATCGACTTCTGGCACCCGTTGTCGGGGAGCTAGCGCCTCTCCCCTTCCCCCGGAAATTGCACAATCTTCCGTTCAGAGCAGAGATCTTAGAGCTGACCTGAGGTGTCTTTCGTGCGCTCTGAACCGACGAAGCGCGGTGGGTACCCGCGGAAGGCCGCGCCTGCTTCCAGTCTGGCTCTAAAAGCGTGACTGGGAGAGTTCGCCTGTCGCAGATCACGTCCGCTTCGAGGAAATGATGGGCTATTTCGCGTCGGCCCGGCGGTAGACCGTTGGTCCGCGAAACATGTCTGTGGGGCCACCGGCTGCTGCGCCGCCTATCCCACCGAGTGCGACGACGACACCGCGCGCAAGCCCGGTGAAGTCCAGAAACGCATGCGGGTTGGGACGGATCGCCGCAAAACCGATGATTGCACCGACACCAGCACCGATTGCCGCGCCACCGAGCGTGGAGATGCCATAGCGCGTGAGCTTGACGCTTTTGACGCCGGAACGCGGGAAGATGTGGCGTCCTTTGTCGGAGCCGTTCCGATGACCGCAGGTGAGATTTTGATCGTCTGCGGAGATGAAATAGCAGGTCGCGCCGCCGTGATCGGCGGCGACGTGAATGTACGTGTGCATGGGAACGGCCGAGAGATGATTCCAGGTGTCAGCGATTGCAGGAGAGGACGCGGGTGACGGCGATGCCGCTGCATTCTGCGCATGCATGGGCAGAGCGGATACAGCCATCGCGCCTGAAAGCAGGGCGAGCTGAATTGATCGCATGCGCGGAAGCATAGACCGATCGGCGATCGACACCTAGGAAAAAGAGCGGAGCAGACGAGTAAACTTGCATCGCAGCACGATTCTGTAGCCGCGAAAGGTGGGAGTGCGCGTAAGGCTCGAAACCGGGTACGGCCGTCTGGCGAGCGGGAGACGCATCCAAACTGCAGTTTTGAACGATGCATCGACTCTTCACCATCTCGGAGGACACGACGGCGTTTCCGTGGATGAAGCGGACACCCGGGTCCGGCATGGTTGCGGTGGTTGCCGTCGGACTCGCGCTGCTGCTGGGATGGGTGACCGGGCATAAAAGCGCGGGCGCGATCGCCGCCGGCAGTGCATTCACCGTGGGCTTTGCGGTCTTTCACGAGGCGCTGGCCTCAGTGCTGCTGAGCATGGCGGTGACGACGCTGGGCGTTGCGTCGGCCACGCTGGCGGGAAGCGTGGCTGCGCCCTGGACCGTGGTCGTGTTGGCGGTTGTGTTTGTGGCGGCGGTGAACTATGGACTGCTTGCAGGGCTGGGGCCGACAGAAGGATGGATTGGGCAGCAGAGTGCGGTGTTCGTCATCGTCGCAAGCTATTTTGCGAACGGGCCGCACTATGCGTTGGGCCGCACGGGAATGGTGTTCGCAGGTGGCGGGCTGCAGATCGTGGTGTTCTGGCTGTTTTACGCGCTGCGGCGGGAGCCGCGCTCAGTGCGAGCACATGAGCGGATAGCGCAGCGGCTGCGGGAGCTGTGGCAATGCCTGCGCGATGAGATGACGCTGCGAGGAGACACCGCTGGTTATGTGGCACGACTGGCCGTGGTGCTGCTGACCAGCACGGAGATCTATCGCTACTTTCATGTGCGCAACGGCTACTGGATTCCGATGACCGCGCTGCTGGTGCTGAAGCCGCAGTGGGGCCATACATTGAGCCGCGGGATTGCGCGAATGCTGGGCACGGTGGCGGGTGCGGGCTTTGCGCTGATGCTGGCCAGATTCATGCCCTATCCGGTGTGGGTGATGCCGACCCTGGTCGTCGTGAGCGCGTGGGGATGCTATGCACTACAAGCGGTGAATTATGCGGTGTTTTCGTTCTTCATCACGATCTACATTGTGTTTCTCTTCCGATTCGGCGGATTTTCAGAAACGGCGGCGGCACATATCCGGCTGGTGAATACGGTTGTGGGCGGCAGCCTCGCGCTGGCGATTGATGCGCTGTGGAAGCTGGCGGCGGAAACGCGCAGGGGTATCCGCGCGGCGGACTCCGTACAATAGAAGGATTGTGACACTCGATTTTTTAGGTTCTCTTCAACGCTCGCACCGTTGCGGCGAGCTGCGCGCTTCCGATGCCGGCTCGACCGTCACCCTGATGGGATGGGTGAATGGTCGTCGCGACCATGGCGGGCTGATCTTTCTCGACCTGCGCGACCGCAGCGGGATCACGCAGGTGGTGTTCGATAAGAGCGTGTCGGCCGAGGCGCACGCGAAGGCAGAGGCCGCGCGGCCGGAGTACGTAGTTGCTGTCACGGGCAAAGTGAGGATGCGCGGTGAGGGACTGTCCAATCCGAAGATGCCGACGGGCGAGATCGAGGTTGTTGGAGAGGAGCTGCTGCTGCTGAACGACGCAAAGACGCCGCCCTTCTCACCGGCAGAAGGCGCGATTGCGAACGAAGAGGTGAGGCTGAAGTATCGCTACATCGATTTGCGCCGCGAAGAGATGCAGAAGAACTTTGCCGTGCGCAGCAGGGTCGCGATGGCGATTCGGAACTATCTGGTCGAGCAGGGATTTCTGGAGATCGAGACGCCGTTCATGACGCGCTCGACGCCGGAGGGCGCGCGCGATTACCTTGTACCGAGCCGCGTGCATGCGGGCAGCTTCTATGCGCTGCCGCAGTCGCCACAGATCTTCAAACAGATCCTGATGATCTCCGGATTTGATCGTTACTTTCAGATCGCGCGGTGCTTTCGCGATGAGGACCTGCGCGCCGACCGGCAGCCGGAGTTTACGCAGATCGACCTGGAGATGACGTTTCCGCAGCAGGAGACGGTGTTTCGAATTGTCGAGGGATTTTTGCGGGCGGCGTTTCGCGCGGCGGGGGTTGAGTTGCCGGAAGAGGCGTTCGTGCAGATGACGTATGACCAGGCGATTGCGAAGTATGGGATCGACAAACCGGACATGCGGCTGCCTGGCATCGTCGACCTGACGAAAGAGCTGACGCCGGAGTTGCGGGAGGCGTTGAAGATCGATCCGACGCTTCCGGTCTATGGCTTCACAATCCCGATGGCCGGAGCGATGAGCGGAACGCAGAAGAAGGCGCTGCTGGAAGAGATTCGCAAGGGCTTTGGCGAATGCGGACTCGCTTATCTCGATGTCGCGCGGTTGCGGACGAACGAGGCGTTTGTGCCGCTCGCGGAGGCGATTGCCGCGAAGTTAACTGCAGAGCAGATCGTCTTTTGTGGAGAGAACTTCACGACAGATGATCTTGCTGTCGTGATCACGCCCAAGCCGGGAACGGCGAGTTCGTGGAATAACGATAGGCTGTGGATCCCGAAGCGTGTAGGTGCGCTGCGGCTGGAGCTCGCGAAGAAGTTTGCCGACAAACATGGGCTGTTCGCGCAGACAGGGACGGCGAAGGACTTTCGATTCCTGTGGGTGACCGATTTCCCGATGTACGAGTGGAATGAAGAGACGAAGCAGTGGGAGGCGGCGCATCATCCGTTTACGTCTCCTCATGAAGAGGACATCAAGTCTGGCGCGCTGTGGAACGACAAGGGTGCGGTGCGAGCGCTGGCGTACGACGTGGTGCTGAATGGGATGGAGCTTGGGTCTGGGTCGATCCGCATTCACCGCAAGGATGTGCAGTCGGAGATCTTCCGCACGCTGGGTATGAGCGATGAAGAGGCGCACCAGCGGTTTGGGTTTTTTCTGGATGCGCTGGAGTACGGCACCCCTCCTCATGGAGGGATCGCCCTGGGGTTGGACCGGATTGTGATGCTGCTGGCGGGCGCGTCTTCGCTGCGAGAGGTGATTGCGTTCCCGAAGACGGCGAAGGCGATTGACCTGATGGTCGATGCACCGACTCCCGTGAGCGAGTTGCAGTTGCGAGAGTTGAATCTGCGGATCGCGCACCGGACTTAAGCGCGTGAGGATACACTGACGGCCGTGAGGTTTCGTGTCCTGGTCGTCGTGTCGTCTCTCACGTTGCTTGCGGCCTCTCTGCCTGCTCAGTCTGCGTGTGATGGAAGCGCTTCCGCCCGAGATGCAGCTAAAGTAGCTCAGCTGAGGTCCGGCTTGCGAGCAACTCCACATGACGAAAAAGATATTGGCTATGACGTTCCAGCGTCGGTCCGGAGGACCCTGCCTGCGCTGAAGGATGCGCTCGCAGAAACAGTGCGCGATGTACTAACCTGCAGCGCTCTGAACGACACGCCCGCGACCATAGAGAAACAGCTTGCTACGCGGCTCAAGGCCAATGCACGGCAACCCGCCCCGGGCACGAGTGTAAGCAACAGTGACCCGCGCTATCAGGAGGCACTTTCGTCGGACTGGTCCAGCAATCTGCAGGTGCGTGTCGCGACCGCCGCGCCTGACCTGCTGCAGGTTCAACTGGCATTCAACATCATCTGTGGCGAGGACACAGTGCTACTTGTGTTCCAGCGCGAAAGCAATGTTTGGCATGAGGTACTTCGCTGGCAAGCGGCTCCGTATAAGCAGGTCAGCGGGGCCTTCGGTGATGGCTTCTTCACGGGCTTCCTGAGGCGAACGGCCGATACATGGCAGATCGTCACAGTCCACGGTCATCCGTGGTGCACTTCACGGTTCAGCGGCTTCGATATCGACGTGCTCGCGCCGGGATCTGACGCGAAGCATCCGCGCCTCACATGGCATACGGAACGGGGCTATTCGCGAGGGGATTACCCCGAGCGCTTGCGCGTGCTTTCGCCTGATACTTTTGAGTTCCGCACAAATGCGGATGCCATGGAGTTCGACCCTGAGAACGGTTTCGAGCGCACCGTGGTCTATCGCTATCGGGTATCGAGCCACGGTGTAACACGACTTGAGCCAATAGCCACCAATGCCCGGGGCTTCGTTGAGGAGTGGCTTTCAATGCCGTGGCAGGAGGCCGTTGGCCAGTCCGCGCCGGAGGCGGTACGCGACCTGCGAGTTGCCCACGCTCTCTATGAGCGCAGCTATCCGAAGGGCAAGAACGAGTACACGTCCTGGACTGCAGGACCGGTGCTTGCGTGCTCCACAAAGGGACTTTACCAGGTTGCGTTCGAGACGGAACTGCAGGTAGCTGATTCGGGTAAGCCGAACGCAAATCGTGACGGCCCGGTGCGCCATTACTTCCATATTCAGCAGGTGGAGAATGGGTACCGAATGGAAAGCGCTTCCGGCAAAGCTGATCCCAGTTGCGGCGGACCGGACATGATGCAGGCTGGCAAGAAGTCTCAATAGGCGCTCGCCTCGGTGAGCGCCTTTAGCTGCGCGTCGGAGAGCTTCAGGTCGACGGCGGTGAAGAGTGCCTGGAGCTGTTGCGTGCTGGTTGCGCTGGCGATGGGTGCGGTGATGGTTGGCTGCGCCAGCAGCCAGGCGAGTGCGATGGAGGCTTGCTGCGCGCCGGTTTCTGTGGAGACCTGCTGGAGAGCCGCGAGAATCTTCATGCCGCGATCGTCGAAATACCTTTCGACGCGAGAGCCGCGATTCTTGCCCTTAGTGTCTTCGAGGCTCTGATATTTGCCGGTGAGGAAGCCTGAGGCGAGCGAGAAGTACGGGATGACGCCGAGGCCGTATCGGGCGGCGATCGGCGCGAGATCGGACTCGTAGTCCTGACGGTCGTAGAGGTTGTATTGCGGCTGCAGGGTCGTGTAGGCAGGGAGTTTGTGCTGCTTTGCAATCTCCATGGCCTGGGTGAGGCGCGCGCCTTTGTAGTTGGAGGCGCCGATGGCGCGAATCTTGCCCGCTTTGAGTAGCTCGGCGTAGGCGTCGAGAGTCTCTTCGAGCGCCGTGGACTCATCGTCCTTGTGCGACTGGTAGAGGTCGATGATGTCGGTTTGCAGACGCTTGAGGGATTGCTCGACCTCGCGAAGGATGTAGTCCTTGCGGAGCCCTTCGCCGGTGTTCGGCATCTTCATGCCGACCTTCGTGGCGAGGACGACTTTGTCGCGCTTGCCGGAATGCGCGAACCAGCGACCGAGGATTGTCTCTGATTCGCCACCGCTGTGGCCGGGAACCCAGGAGGAGTAAACATCGGCCGTGTCGATGCAGTTGAAGCCCCGGTCGACAAAGGCGTCGAGGATCTTGAAGGATTGGGCTTCGTCGATCGTCCAGCCGAAGACATTGCCGCCGAGAACGAGAGGGACGATCTTCAGGCCTGAGGTGCCGAGTGCGCGAGTCTGCATAGCTTCTCCTGCGTATTGGATTCCGGTCAGGCGGATGTGGCTGTTCAACCCTCCGGTCGTAAGGGTTGGAACTGGCGGTTGCGGATAAGGGTTTCCGTTCAGTTACGAGGCTTGAGTTTGGCAGTTGTCAGTGGCTTCGAGATTTTATGGACAGGCCTAATTCATCCGGCGGCGGTCGTCTGGATCCTCGTCGTCGAGGCCGACATAGCGGCCACTCTCGTCAAAGCTGACGTCCTTGCCCTGCTTGCGCATGTACACCTGGAACTTTTTGGCTGCGCGGCGGCGCCTGGCGCGGTAGTAGCGGTTGCGCAGACCGAACCAGCCCTCGGACGCGCCGCGCCGAAGGCCGCCACGAGGGGCCATCTGGAGGAACATCCATGCAAAGATGCAGTTGCAGATCGTATTCAGCGCGTCGAAGCGCCTGCCGGTGTAGAAGTCGATGACCACATAGAAGAGCAGAAAGCCGGCCGCGATGTACTTGGCGCGGGCACGGAAGATGAAGTTGAAGGTCATCGGTTCGTTGGCGTGAATGCCGGCGTAGACCAGCAGCAGGGCGAGAGCCACCGGCCAGAGCCCGCAACTGATACCCGTGCTGATGATGGGCAGGACTCGGCCCAACGTCAGGCTGAGCAGCGTGGCAACAACTGCCCCGCCAATCGATGTGAAGAAGAAGAGCTCGGTGAACCAGCGGGTGCCGCGTTCGTCTTCAAGTGCTGAGCCAAAGTACCAGAGCGTGAGCAGAGCGAAGATCAAACTGAGCAGGCCATCTCCGACAAAGGGCCATGTGATGAATTGCCAGAGCAGCTTCGGGGCGAGCTCCGGAGTAAGGATCAGCAGCCCAAGGAGCGTGCCGCTGAGCCTGGGCGCGACGATGCCGAGAATGAAAAAGAACAGAAAGCTCGCGATGGCGAGGATGATGAGCTTCCGCGTGATGCCACGGAAGGCGGGCAGCGCGAGAAGAGTTGGACCGCTTGAGCGCATGCGCTGTTATTGTCTCGCGGGAACAGGGGGCACGGGAAGCGAACGATGGCCGGCCGGATCGACTGCACGAACCCCGAACAGGACGTTGTCCTTGCTGACGTCGAGGGTTATGTGTGTGTCCGCGCCGGTGTTGCGGGCGTGCGTCCAGAGCTCGTCCGTGGTGTCGCGCCAGACGACCTCATAGGTTGTGCCGGGCGGAGCAAAGGCGGAGGGCTCCCAGGCGAGCTCAGTGTTGTTGTCGAGATTGCGGGTAAGCACGTGCACGTTGCGGGGCTCGCTGGGCGCGGCGGCGAGCGTGGCAAGCACGGCGGAGTTCAGGCGTGCCACACGGGCGACGTAGTCTGTATCCACGAACTTGAGAAGGTCACCGTACTCGGTGCCGTTCTCAGCGCGAAGGGTCTGGTGCTGATGGTTGAAGTTTTCGCGCCACTCCGTAAACCGGATGGCGGCGAAGCCTGCGTTGTTGAAGCTGGTGTGATCGCCGCCGCGAAGGTAGCGGTCGCGGCGAAGGACGAGCACGGGATGGAACGCAGGCTCATGCTCGGCACGGCGGCTGGCGGGATGAAAGTACGCAGGCGCAAGCTCGGCGATGCTGCGGGCGAGCTGGCGGGAAGGCGAGTCGTTTTCGGCGCCGAGAGCGAGGATCTGGCGCTGCTGCTCGGGCGTAGCGGTGGCGGGCACGGATTCGGAGAAGACACGGACCACGTCTTTGCGCTGCTGGGTCTCGCCGGGTGTGGTGTCGCCGCCGACGATGTCGTTATTGAGCACGGCGACCAGCGGCCAGCCCTCGGATTTGGCGAGCTCGGCGAGATGCTGCGAGCCGTTGAGCCCCTGCTCCTCGCCGGCGACAGTCGCGAAGACGATCGTGCCGGTGAGCTTGAGTTTTGACAGCGCACGGGCGGACTCGAGCGAGACGGCAACGCCGCTGGCGTCGTCGTTGGCGCCGGGAGCGCTGATGTGCGAGTCCATCACGTCGGTTGCGCGGGAGTCATAATGCCCGGTGACGAGGGTCCACGGCGCATTCTTGTCGTTTGAGGTGCCGTGGAGGATGGCGTAGATGTTGACGAGACGTGTGGGTCCGGCGAAGCGACTGGGCCGGCCATTGAAAGAGGTTGGTTGCTGGATGAAGGAATCGCGCTTGACCTCAAGACAGCCGCCGCAGTTTGCCGAAATGGCGCGGAATTGGGACTCGATCCAGTCGGCGGCCGCGTTGATGCCCTGCCCCGGCGGAAGGTCGGTGTCCGTACTGGAGAGCGTGTTGCGGGTGCCGAAGCTGACGAGCCTAGCGATGTCGGCATGGATCGCATCGGGCGAGATGGTGCGGAGCGCGGCCGCAATGGCGGGATCGGCAACCGGCGGTGGCAGCCGATCCGCTGCGGGGGTCTGGGTGATGGCAGGGGCGGACGAAAAGAGGCAGATGACGCCAAGTGCAAGAAAGCGCTTCATTCTTTGGTCTCCGGGTTGTGGCGAGTAACCGGCAAAGACATTGCGGCGTCCCATTGACGAGCCAGAGGCGCGCCGTTAGAACTAGGGAAGCTGCCCGTGACGCGCTTTGACCATCGTACAGGGCGGCAGCAAGTCAGCTTAGGAGATTGTTTATGTCAGTCGTATGCCCCGAGTGCGACAACCCACTCGATATCGACGTCGATGATGTGGAAGAGGGCGAAGTGATTCAGTGCGACGAGTGTGGAACGGACCTGGAGGTCGTCTCGAGCGACCCTCTGGAGCTCGCGCCTGTCGATGAGGAGGGGTATGACGACGAGGACGACGATGTGCGCGCCGACGACGAGGACGAAGACGAGTAAGTTGCGAACGGGCGCACGGCTGCTGTGCATCGCTGCCTTGGCAGGCGCGCTGAATTCCACGGCAGCGCCTCTCATGCGGCCGTCGGGGCCTGCTGCTGAAACTACGAAAGTTCCGAAGCTCCGAACGGTAGAGGGTATGGTGTGCCGGGACGACGGCAAGCCCGTGCAGGGAGCGGTGGTTTACCTGCAGGATTCGAAGTCGCTGGCGGTCAAGAGCTACCTGAGTGACGCGCAGGGGCGATTTCATTTTCGACAGCTTTCGATGAGTGCCGATTACGATCTGTGGGCCGAAGTGAGCGGCAAGCGGTCGAAGACGAAGACCATCAGCCAGTTCAACAGCAAACCCGATCTCAGTTACAGGCTGAAGGTCAAAGTGGCGCAATAAACTCAGGCTGAGCAGAAATGCTTGCGACATTGCGGGCTTGCGAATAAACGGCGAATAAAATGGGCGAGAGCTGTAATGGATGCCTCGCTCCAACCCGATCGTTTCGGCTTCCTGCATATCGACCTGAACAGCTTTTTCGCGTCGGTCGAGCAGCAGTTGCACCCGGAATACAGAGGAAAGCCGACGGCGGTGACCGCCACAATGGCCGATACGGGAACGATCATCGCTGCCAGCTACGAGGCGAAGGCGTTCGGCGTGAAGACCGGAACGAAGGTGGGCGAAGCGAAGCGGCTCTGCCCGGGGATAGCGCTGGTCGAAGGAAATCACACGAGCTATGCGAAGTATTCGCATGAGATTGCCGCGGCCGTGGAACGGGTCTGCCCGGTGGCGCACACGCCCTCGATCGACGAGATGGTGTGCCAACTCATCGGGCGCGAGCAGGAGCCGCCGCGGGCTCGAGAGATTGCGCTGGGGATCAAAGAGGCAATACGGGACGATGTCGGGCAGACGCTGCGATGCTCGATTGGCATGGCGCCGAACCGGTATCTAGCGAAGATTGCAAGCGACATGCAGAAGCCCGACGGCCTGATTGGACTGCTTCCATCGCAGCTTCCGCGCGCGGTTGCACACCTTGAACTGCGCGATCTTCCGGGCGTGGGAGCCAGGACCGAGGCGCGGTTGAATGCGAAGGGCATCCATACGATGGCGCAACTGCTCTCGCTGGACCGCAATGGGATGCATGCGTTATGGGATTCGGTGTGGGGTGACCGGCTATACCACTGGTTGCGCGGTGGGCAGACGGGAGATGACGGCGCGCCGACCGGCAACGATCTGCAGAAGTCGCTGGGGCATTCGCATGTGCTGGGGCCGGAACATCGCACGCAGGAGGGCGCGTGGGCTGTCGCACACAAGCTGCTGCATAAGGCGGCGATGCGGCTGCGCATGGAGCACTTCCATACATCCACGATGGCGGTGACTTTGAAATTCGCGCTGACAAGTGAACAGGCTGCGCGGGCTTCCAAGCTGAAGCAGCACACGTCCGGCATCAAGCACTCTGGCTGGGCCATGGAGGCGAAGTTCCGGCCATGCCAGGACACGCTGACGCTGCTGGATGCGCTGAAGGGAATATGGCGGGAGCGGCCAAACGGACCGGAGCATCAGCGGCCGTTCTTTGTGGGTGTGACGATGCGGAATCTGCTGCCGGATAGCGAGGTGCCGCAGATGCTATTTGACGAGCCGGGGAACCGGGAGGAGCTCTCGGCGACCATGGACAAGCTGAACCTGAAGTTTGGCCATTCCACGGTGCACTTTGCCGGGATGCTTCCCGCGCGGGACACTGCCCCCACCCGGATCGCGTTCACGCAAATTCCGGTGCAGTACGGCGTCGAATACATGTAGTTGCTTACGAAAGCTCCGGCGCTGCATCCAAACAAGCACCCAGGCCGGAGGATCGTCATGTCAACAGGGTCACGCTTTTCAAGTCAGAGACGAGTTCCGCTGAAGGGCAGCGCGCGCCAGCGGTTCGACTTGTCGCGCGTCGGCAAGTTTGTCTCGCACGCGGTTGATGAGGAGCCGATCACAGTGTCGGTTGTGCTTTCACCGAAGACTCCAATCGATCCTAGCGTGAGGATGACACGCGAGCAGTTTGCGGAACGACACTGTGCAGATAAGGGCGCCGAAGAGATCGTCCGCAGCTTCGCGGAGGAATTTGGTCTGGGTGTAGACGCTCCAAGAGAGCAAGGGCGCCGAACGCTTCAGCTTACCGGCTCTCGAGAGGCTATGGAGCGAGCGTTCGGAGTTGGGCTACAGCGACACGCGACAGAAGCGGGCACGCTGCGCCTGCGCGACGGTGAGATCACGCTTCCGGAGGAGCTGGCGCCGCACGTGATTGCGGTGTTAGGCCTGGACAACAGGCCGCAGGCGAAATCGCATCATCGCATTGCCACACCACGCGCCGGAAACGTGAGCTATACGCCGGTTCAGGTTGCACAGTTCTATGGCTTCCCGGCGAATGCAAGTGCAGCGGGCCAGACGATTGGGCTGCTTGAGCTCGGCGGTGGATACGAGCAGGCGGACATTACGGCGTATTTCGAGAGCCTCGGAATACCTGCTCCGAAGGTCACTGCCGTTTCTGTCGATAAGGGCAAGAATTCTCCTGGCGATCCGAACGGCGCGGACGGAGAAGTAATGCTGGATATTGAGGTGTCGGCCGGTGTCGCACCGGGAGCGAACATCGTTGTGTACTTCGCGCCGAATACAGACCAGGGATTCATCGACGCAATCACGACAGCGGTGCATGATTCAACACATAAGCCGAGCGTGCTGTCGATCAGTTGGGGTGGGCCGGAGTCGACGTGGACGCAACAGGCGGTGACTGCGCTGGATCAGGCGTGCCAGGCAGCGGCTGCCGTCGGGGTAACGATCACGGTGGCGTGTGGGGATGATGGCTCGACGGATGGAGTTTCGGGCGGAGGCAATCACGTGGACTTCCCTGCTTCCAGCCCCTATGTGCTTGCGTGCGGTGGGACGAAGCTGGTGACCAGCGGATCCACGGTGACGAGCGAGACCGTATGGAATGAGCTCTCGTTGAACGAGGGCGCAACGGGAGGAGGGGTGAGCGCGTTGTTCAGCCTTCCGGCGTGGCAAGCGAACAGCAATGTCCCCGCGGCGCCGACGAGTGCGGGGGGACGGGGCGTGCCGGACGTAGCAGGCGATGCCGATCCTTCGACGGGGTATACCGTCCGCGTCGACGGCGAGACGACCACGATTGGAGGGACAAGCGCGGTGGCTCCCCTGTGGGCGGGATTGATTGCGCTCGCGAACGCGGCGAACGGGAAAGATGTCGGGTTTGTGAATCCGGCCCTTTATGCTGCCAAGGCTGCGTTTCGAGACATCACGAGCGGGAACAACGGAGCGTTCAATGCCGGTCCGGGATGGGACGCGTGCACGGGACTGGGGAGCCCGCATGGGGCTGCGGTGATTGCGGCGCTCAGTTCCAAGTAACTGCACACACAGCGGCGGCCGGCGTCTGGCATGATGAGAGTGCTATGAAGCAGGTGGCCTGCATGGCGCGGCGGTGTCGATGGTGACGGATCTGCGCTACGTCGGCAGGCTGGCGCCTTCTCCGACAGGACTTCTGCATCTGGGGCACGCGCGTACGTTCTGGATTGCGGCGCACCGTGCTTGTGCCGGGAATGGAATGCTGTGGCTCCGGGATGAGGATCTCGATCCGCAGCGATCGCGGGCAGAGTTTGCGCAGGCCATGCGCGAAGACCTGCGGTGGCTGGGAATAAGCTGGGACGCCGAGATGCGGCAGAGTGAACGCCTGCATTTCTATCGAGACGCCATGGAAAACCTTGTGCGCGGCGGGTTCGTCTACGCGTGCGAGTGCAGCCGCAAGGACCTGCAGCAGGCGATTGAGGCTCCGCACGACGACGACGATGAACCGGTTTATAGCGGGCGCTGCCGGCCGGCTGTGGCGGAGCCAGAGACTGAGCTCCGGCCGCAGACGAACTACCGATTCCGGGTGCCGGACGGTGAGGTCGTCAGCTTCATTGATGAACAGGGCGGTCCGCAGAGCTTCAGGGCAGGCTGTGGAAAGGGCGTACATTTCGGGGACTTCGTTGTGTGGAGAAGGGATGGGCTGCCGAGCTACCAGCTTGCGTGCGTGATCGACGACGCGGCCATGGGGATAACGGAAGTTGTGCGCGGCCGCGATCTACTGCGATCGACGGCACGGCAGATTCTTTTGCAGCGCGCCCTGGAATTGGCTACGCCGAGGTACTTTCATTGCGAGTTGATGCGAGACGAAGCCGGTGTGAGGCTGGCGAAGCGGCATGATGCTCTGAGCCTTCGAGTCCTGCGAGACGCCGGCTACACACCGGCGGAAGTCGTTGCGCGGTTGAACTTAGAAAGCTGAATGTACGGACGGAGCCGAATTGGCCGGGCATACAGGTATGTACCCGTCACGAAATTTGCTGAGAGTTGGTGACGAATTCAGCTATGAAGCATCTCATGACAATGGGGTGCAGCATGAAATGGATCTCGAGCGACGCGATCAGGTGGGCGGCAGCATTTAGCGTGGCTCTTCTGCTGCTCGTGAGCTAGATCGACGTGAGATTGATGGGCAGCCTGCGCTTGCGGGCTGCCCGTTGTGTTTACTCCGCGTTCGGCCCGTACATCGCGCGAATCACATCGTCGTAGCTCTTCACCTGATAGTTCTCGGGCGGAATGCCTCCCGCGAGATAGCGGACGAAGTAGTCCCAGCGGCGGCGCATGATGTACTGAGACTGCTCGCCATAGCCATGATGGGCGTTCGGAACCATGAGCATGTCGAAGCTCTTGTTGGCGGTCATCAGGGCTTGCACCACCATCAGGGTGTTGGTTGGCGGAACATTGTCGTCCATCGTGCCGTGCACCAGCATCAGATGACCCTTCAGATTCTGCGCGTAGTTCTGGTTCGCCTGGGCTTCGTAGTTGTCCTGCCCGTCGGGTCCAATGACCTCGAGACCAGCGTATTTCTCGTCCCAATCGTCCTCGTAATCGCGGTTGTCGTGGTTGCCGCTCTCTGCCCAACCCACCTTGAACAAGTCGGGATAGTGGAACATCGCGGACGCGGTGGCGTTGCCTCCGCCGGAGTGTCCCCAGATGCCGACGCGGTTGATGTCGATCCAGGGGTTCTCGGCTGCGAGCTGCTTAATGCCGGCAACCTGATCCGGAATTGTGGCTTCGCCCATCTCTGCAGGTGTGTCCGCGTGTGCATCATGGAAGCTCTTGCTGCGGAACGGCGTGCCCATGCCATCGATGCATACAACAACGAAGCCGAGGTCGGCGAGGGCCTGATCGTCGCCGCTTGCAGGGGAGAAGCTGCGCGATCCGCAGGAGCCGATCTGCGGCCCCGGATAAACGTAGTCGATGATCGGATATTTTTTAGAGGCGTCGAGCGTGGTGGGCGTCCAGAGGAAGCCATAGAGCGGCGTCTTGCCATCACGGGCTTTCACGGTGATGGGTTCCGGCGGCTTCCACCCGGCGGCCAGCAGCTTCGAGATGTCCTGGTGTGCTAGGGTCGCGATAAGTTTGCCGGTGTTGTCGCGAAGGACTGCCGTCTCAGGCGTTTCGCGTGTCGAGTAGACGTCGACGAATGTGCTGCCATCAGCAGACGGTGTAATCGCGTGGTCGGCGTTTTCCGGCGTCAGGAGTTGCTGATTTGAGCCGTCGAAGTTCACGCGATAGTAGTGGGTGAAGTAGGGATCCTGGCCCTTCTCTTTGCCGGTGGCGAGGAAGTAGAGCACGCGGTTCTTCTCGTCGACGTGAAGCACTTGCGTCACGGGGCCGTCGCCGTGCGTGATCTCGTTCTTGAGCTGTCCGGTGGTGAGGTCATAGAGGTACATCTGGCCCCAGTCGCTGCGCTCTGAGTACCAGAGAAATTCGTTCGAGGCCGGCAGGTAGAACCAGTTCACCTTGCCTTGGCCGGACTCATAGTAGGTGGGCACGTGGTCGTGGTAGATGGTCCGGACATCGCCGGTTTCGGTATTTGCGACGCGGAACCACTCGTCCTTGTGGTCGCGCGAGGTGGAGACGAAGGCGAGTGTGCTGCTGTCGGGCGAAAACTTCACGTCGTCCCAGCCGGAACCGCCCCGGCAGCTCACATCGTCACAGAGGGTGCTGCGGTGTTCGTCTGGCGGCATCTTCAAGCGGACCATCTTGCCGCTGTCCACGTCGATGATGACGCGCTCGATCCTGGTGATGTCCTTGTCGCCGAGGAAAGGGTAGCGCCAGGCGTCGAGTGTTGGATGGCGGTTGGTCACAGAGACGAGATACATCATGCCGTCCTTGCGCTGGTCCTGCTGAAAGGTCGCAATCTTTTTGGAGTCGGGCGACCAGATGAGAATCGGCGCGTCCGAATGTGTCCACCCAGCGTTGTCGGTGGCGTAGCCGTAGTCTTTGATTCCGTCGGTGGTCAGCTGCCGCTCTTCGCCGGTTGCCTCAACGCGCACCCACAGGTTGTTGTCGCGAATAAACGCTGCAAGCTTCTTGTCCGGGGAGACATCGAACGGAGCGCGGCTGCGGCCGACGCCCGGCCGAGTGGGCCGCGCAGGTCTAGTGGACTGCGCCTGAGGCGGGTTGGGATGCGCATTCATCTGCGCGTTCCCGGTTTGCGTGGAGCTAATGCCGGCCGGTGGCTGTGCGTTTGGCTTCTGCTCAGGATGCTGCACGGGCTGCGGAGGAGCCTCAAGCGTGCAACTCGCTGCGTCTTCCGTGCAGTGAAAATCCTGCGAGCGCACGGTTACTGCGAAGCCTTTTGCCTCGGGCGTGTAGATCTCGATGCGCAGATGGGCCGCGTCCATTTCACGGCCGCTCGCTTTGGTCAGGGCAGCCGCGAGCTTTTTCGTGTCGAAGGCCAGCTCGACTTTGCCTGTGCGGGCATCCGCGATTCGGAAGGCAACAGCCCCGGCAGAGGGATCGCGGAAGAAGACGCGTCCGTCGGAAAGATACTTCACGTCGCTGACGGTGTGATCCACCAGGGGGTTCACGTTGTAGCCCATCCAGCGCTCTGCCTGCGCATAATCCTGCGCGGTGTAGGTTCGCTGAGCATGCAGGGAAATGGCTGAACACACCAGGAGGGCGGCGATGAATCTTCTATCCATATCGTTGGCTGAAATGATACTTGGATTCACGGCTTCTTAGGCATCAGGCTCGGGATGAGGCGTTTCAGGCTCTCCCGTGCGGCGGAGGCGCGCAAGGAGTGCGCGCGGACGCAGGGCTGCAGGGACATGCCAAAGAGATCCAAGAAAGCCTCGCCAGGTGTCGTGAGAGAGGCGAAGGCTGGTCGGCAGGACGTAGGTGTCCATGATCAGCTCGGAGAGAATGAGAGAACCAGCGGCGCCGAGCAGGCCGTAGCTGCGGGCCATGAAGTATGTGACCACGAGCGTGACGCCGGTCGCGCCGATGTAATACGCCGCGAGCCTGCGGTGCTGATTGATTGCTGCGATCAGGGTGGAACTGGTGGACCAGAGCGAGTAGAAGAGCACGCTGAGCAGCAGCAGGAACAGAAGCCGCGGGCTTGGAGGAACCTTGTGCGCCGTCCAATGCGTGAGGAACCAGGGTCCGACGGTCATCATTGCCATGACCAGGGCCACCGCGATTACAAGAGCCACCTGACAGGCGCGACGATGGAGCGCCCGGACGAGCTCAAAGTTGCGTGCACCGTAGGAGCTCGAGAGTTCCGGCCAGAAGGTGCTGTTGACCATCTGCACCATCTGCAAAGCCACGCGGGAAACGGTACGTGCCGTGCCAAAGTTGACGACCTCGTCCGGCCCAAGAGCATATTGGACGGCCAGAAGCGTGCCTTGCAGATTGAGTGCGTTGCCGATGGGAAAACCCATGAATGCAACGGCAGGAGCTGCGAGCCTGCGGATCTCGGAGAACCGTGCGTGCGACCAGCTGTAGCGCAGCCACGGGATGTCGCGGCGGGCCATGATGCAGAGAATCACCGTTCCGGCAGCGTTCGCCACAGCAAACCAGAGTGCGGTGGCTCGTGCTCCCTGCCCCATGATGACGGGCACCAGCATGGCTGCGAAGGCGATCAGCGAAAGGCAACTCTTGATGAACGTGCCGTAGGGATAGCGCCCGATGCACGTGTATGCCGACTGCACAAGCTGCTCAAGCTGGCCGAATAAGGTTGCGCAGCCGAGATAAAAGAAGATCCACTTGGCATCTTCAGGCGTGATCAGGTGTAGCTTCAGCCATTGTCCGACGGGTAGAACGTATAGAGCCGTCGCCAAGGCGATTACGACGATCGAACAGATGCCGACGATGAACCACCAGCAGCTCTGAAACACGCGCAGGGCCTCGTCTTGGTCTCCGCGCGCCATGAGCATGGTCATCTCGTTGCCCGCGACTGAACCGAAGCCGATGCTCGAGAAGGTAAGGTAGCTCGGAATGGCGATGATGATGAGCCACTCGCCGTAGAGCGTCTTGTCCCAGAAGTGCAGAAAGACGGGAACCTGTATGAGCTGAATGATGGTTCCGGCGAGACGGCTGACCCAGTTCGAGATGAAGCCCAGCACCAGCCGGCGGCGCGTTCCGCTGTCCATGCGCTTACCGGTTGGCCACGCTGTGGGCGAGGCGGTGAGCGAGTGGGCGGAGAAGACCGCGGACGAATGAGGAGAGAGTAACCTTCGGACGGATTGATTCACCGCGCGCGAAACGGTCAACGAGATCAGTCTCACCGTTCACCGTTGCCCAGGACATCAGATCGGGCAGGAGAATCGTTCGATCTTCGATCGGCAGTTCGCGGCTTGCCGCGGCGAGATAGCGCCGAAGATTTGCACGGCTCGCGACCTGAATCCATCTGCGATCCCGGAGCTTCAGACGTTCAGCCGCGAGCGGCATGACTTGAGTGAAGATCCGCAGCTCGTCGCGTAACCACATGGGGGCGCGTGCGCGAAAGCGATTGCCTTCATGGCCGACTCGATAGCCACTGACGATCTCGGACGTCCGGATGAAGTCACCGAACGGAGTGAGTTGAAGAAATAGAGCCCAGTCGGCGAGCGATTCGAGATTGCTGAGAATCGGGCCGGACGCAGTATAGGCCTCGCGCCGGACCGCGAACGCTGCGAAGCTGACCTTCGGCCCGAAGCGTTGCGAGAGAAGGGTCGCGGGTGCATGCTGCACTCGCGGAACACTGAGGAGGTAGTCGTGCGAAAGAACATTGCCTTCGGCATCGATGTTTTGCCAAGGTGCCCGGATCAGCGCAGCTTCAGGATGCTGTTCGGCTGCCTGGGCGAAGCTTGCGCAGAAGTTTGGCAGGGCGAGGTCGTCACTGGAGAGCAGCGTTATCCACTGGCCGGTCTGCGAGGAAAGCGTGAAGTTGTACTGTGCAGTGAGATTGGAGCCGGCGGGGGGCTGGACCAGTCGAATGAGACCGCGATGCCTGGCGGTATATTCGGCAAGCACTGCCGGAGTTTCATCCGTGCTCTGGTGGTCGGAGACGACGATCTCGTCCGGCATGTTCGTCTGGGCGAGTAGCGAATCCAGCGTCTGCCGAAGATAGCCAGCCTGATTGCGGGTCGGAATACCCACGGAAAATCTGACAGCGCTGGCCATGTGAGGATTTTAGCAACGCGCCGTCAAAGTGACTGGCGCCGCTCGCGGTCGAGCGCGATCTTCTCCTGCATCAGTTGATGGAGCATCGACTCGTCTCCACGTCGCTGCGCCTCGCTCATGGCGGCGCGCAGTTCGCGGCTGCGGCGCTCCCGATATCGCTCCTGCAGGGTCTGCAGGGCGCCTCGGACTCGCTCGGTCAGACCCTGGCGATCGTTGTCTGTCTCGGGAATCTCAGAGGATGCATGCAGGGCTGCGGCCAGCAGCGCCCGCGAACCGGCGTCCGGCGCGGCGTCAAACGGGTTCTCCGGAGCAGGCGCGTTGGCGAGGACGTCGATGACGGCTGCTGTTGTGAGCTCCATGAACCAGCCGGGATTTGCCGCGAGGCTTCCGGCCGCGAGCGCGCGCGCTGAATCGGCCTCAGGCAGAATGAGCGCGGAGAGCAGAATGCGCTCGACTTCAGTGACTGCTCGGGGTTGATTTGCGCGGACGCTCTCCAGGCGGTGCTGCGCCGCCTGTTTCAGCTCCTGCATCACAAGGGAGCTTTCGATGCCGAGTTTCTGCGCGGCATTAGTGGCGAACTCATTGCGCATGATGGCGTTCGGGATGCGCCGAATGTGCGGAAGGAGAAAATTCAGTGCCTTCACCTTCGCTTCAGGCGTCCTCTGCGGAAAATCTTTCTGGGCACGAGCGATCAGGAAGTCTGAGTAAGGTGCGGCACGGCGCACGGCTTCAGCGTAAGCCTGTATGCCGTGTTCGCGCACAAATCCGTCCGGATCCAGACCGCCTTCGAGCGTAATAACGCGGACTTCGAAACCATCCTCCACAAGAAGGCCCAAGGTTTTCTCCGCGGCGTTTTGGCCAGCCGTGTCCGGGTCGAAGTTGAGCCAGATCTTCTTTGCAAATCGAGCAAGCATACGCAACTGATGTTCGCCGAACGCGGTTCCGCTGGTTGCGATAACGTTATCCACGCCGCGCATAAACAACGAGATGCAATCCATCTGGCCTTCGACCAGCAAAGCGGCGTCTCTTGCCTTGATGCCGGGCCTCGCCTTGTCCAGATTGAAGAGAACATGGCTCTTTGTGTAGAGCGGCGTTTCTGGTGAATTCAGGTACTTCGGACCGGATTTCTCGTCGGCAGCATCCAGCAGCCGGGCAGTGAATGCAATGGGCTTTCCCTGCTCGTTGCAGATGGGAAACGTGATGCGCTTACGAAAGCGCGCATATAGCGGGCCTGCTTTCACGGCGCCTGCACCGTCGTCCCGCTCTTTCGAGCTGAACAATCCGCTCGCACGCAACGCCTCTTCGCTGAAAAATTTGCCGAGCCGGTCGCGCATGTCGTTGAAGCTCTCGGGCGCGTAACCCAGGCGGAATGTCTTGATCGTCTCGGGCGTGATGCCACGCGTGCTCATGTATTCGCGTGCCCGCGCAGCCTCCGGCGAATGCAGGTTCTGCTGAAAATACTGCGTGGCCGCCTCGTGGATGTCGAGAAGCTGCTTGCGCAGACCGGCGTCGCGGGCGTCCTCGGCGGAGGAGAACTCGCGCTGCGGCAGCGGGATTCCCATCTTGGTTGCGACTGAGCGGACAGCCTCGGGGAAGCTGATGTTGTCCATCTTCATTACGAAGGTGAAGACATCACCGTGCTCATGACAACCGAAGCAGTAGTAGCTCGACGTCGCAGGATAGAGATAAAACGAGCCGGACTTTTCCTTGTGGAAGGGGCATAGGGCCGACCAGTTCGCCCCGGACTTGCGCAGCTTGATGTACTCGCCGAGGATGCGCACGATGTCTGTCTGCTGCTTGACGGTTTGTGCGAAGTTGTCGGCCATTCTCGTTGTTCGTTTCAGTTTATTTGCGTGCCGGAAAAGGACATTTTGAGGAATTGTGCATAGCAGGCAAATGAGTCGCCTATCGACATTCCCAATCCAGATTACCGGTTAGCCGTCCCTATGGCCCAAAAGAGACACGTGACAGGAGGGTTTCGTGTGAGCAACATGCACGAAATATCCGGGTATAAGGGAGCGTGTACGCGTGATCGATGCCATCTGATCCGCCCACGGAGACCCAATGAATCCACGCAAGTTTGTCTCTAAGCTGCTGATGGGAGCCGCACTGGCTTTATCTGTCGCAGCGATCCAACCAGCCAGCGCCCATGCAGCCGTCGTCATTTCGGTCAACTTCGCACCGCCGGCGCTGCCCGTCTACACTCAGCCTCTTTGCCCCGGCGCCGGCTATCTTTGGACGCCCGGCTACTGGGCGTATGGTCCTGACGGATACTACTGGGTTCCGGGCGTGTGGGTGCAGCCGCCTGCGGTGGGCCTGCTGTGGACGCCGGCATGGTGGGGCTGGGAGGGTGGCGCCTACATTTATCACGGCGGGTATTGGGGACCGCACGTTGGGTTTTACGGCGGTATTAATTATGGCTTCGGGTACACCGGCGTTGGGTTCTTCGGAGGTGAGTGGCGTGGAGGCGCCTTCTTCTACAACCGGGCCGTGGCAAACATAGACGTCGTCCATGTCACGAACGTCTACGTGCGGAATGTAGCGATCGTGAATCATTCGACGGTCGCCTTCAATGGCGGCAGGGGAGGCATTCAGGCCCGCCCGAGTTCGTTCGAGATGGCTGCGATGCATGAACAACACTTGGAGCGGACGGCCAATCAGGCGAGCCACGAGAGCTTCGCCGCGCAGAACCGCACGCAATGGGCCAGCTTCAACCATGGGCGGCCGACAGTGTCAGCAGCGGCTTCGGTGAACGCCTTCCACGATCATCCGAATAATCCGGGGTTGGCAGCGCGGTCCGGCGCAAATCAGCGCGAAGCGAACCAGGACCAGCGTATCGCGAACGGGCTGCGCGACGGGCAAATGACCTCTGGTGAGGCGGCGCGTGCCGAACGGACACAGGCCAATATCGATCAGCAGGTTCGGAACGATCGCACAGCCAACGGAGGAAGGCTGACAAGCCAGGAGCGGCAGCAGGTCAACCGTGAGCAGAATGGCGCTTCAAACCAGATTTATCGCGATAACCACAACGCAAACACGATCGGCCCGAATGAGGTGAATCAGCGTGAAGCGAACCAGGAGCAGCGGATCGCCACCGGTGAGCGCGATGGGCAGATGACCTCAGGCGAGGCTGCGCGGGCGCAGCGTTCACAGTCGAACATCGCTCGGCAGACCCACAATGACCGTACGGCAAACGGTGGGGAGCTCAACCAGCAGGAGCACCAACAGGTGAATCGCGAACAGAACAGGGCGTCGAGGCAGATTCACCAGGAGAACCACAACAATAATCGGGACGGTAAGGACCGGTAACACCAGTCTGCTTGAAGCACGAACGGCTGGCCTTCGGGTCAGCTGTTCTGTTTTGAGCCGATGCTTTCCGTACTCACTAGAATCGAAGGATGGTTTCAGCAGCCATGCGGGCGCGAATGGCCGTCGGTCTCGTGGGAGCTCGCAATCCGTCCAACATCGGCGCAGCCGCCCGTGCGATGCGTGACTTCGGCTTTTCCGACCTGAGATTCGTGAACGACTATGCCGTTCCGTTCGAGGCGGCTCAGTTGGAGGCGACCAGGTCGGCGGTCGGAGCGGCGGAGGTCATGCGAGCTGCGCGCGCTTTCAGTTCTGTGTCAGAAGCCATTGCCGACTGCACACTTGCCGTTGGAACTACCGCAATCGGGGAACGTCAGCTGGACCGGCAGGTGCTTCCGCTTGCCGAGGCAGCGCCGTTGCTCCTCGAGAAGCTCGCGAACCCGACCGAACGGGTCGCGCTGCTCTTCGGCTCCGAAAAGACCGGCCTGACGAATGACCAACTCAGCCATTGCCAGGTGCTCGTCACGATTCCCATGTTCGCTCCCGCAGACGCCCGCCACCTCTCGATGAACCTTGGGCAGTCGGTCGCGGTATGCCTCTACGAGTTGGTGCGCGGAGGATTCGAGAATGCCAGAGAGCTCGCCGAAATTCGTGAAGCGAACGTTACGGCCGAGACCCGCGAGCGGGTTGCCCAGCTGCTGATGACCGCCATGAACCGGACCGGCTACTCGCGGCGGTTCCCGGCGAATGCGCGGGAGCACGTCGTCCGGCAACTTGCAATGCATTTAGCCACAAGCCAGGATGAAGCTGCGACATGGATGGGCTTCTTGCGGCAAGTTCTCCGGAGCGCAAATAAAGACGCTCGGGACAGTTAGCCTGCGGAGCGTCTTGCTAAGTGCAGTTGCAGTTTTCGCGACTACCAGAGACCCCAGGAACGGCTCATGTAGTCACTCAGCGTCATTGCGATCAGCGAGAGGAACAGGAACAGCCCCGATCCGATCGTCAGCTTGATCAGGCGGGACTGATATTTCGCGTGCATAAAGAACAGGACAACGATCGACGCCTTGAAGCAGGCGATGAACAAGGCAATCACCGGATTTGCCCACTTTAGATCAATGAACGCTACGCCTGCCGTGACGCCGGTCAGGATGAGCAGTGTTCCGAAGACGAGGCCATACTGGGCGGGCGTCACGATGTGGTGTGACGTGTGCTCAGGGTTCGTCACATTGGTCGGGTCTTCAGCTTCCGTGTGATGGTGGTGGGCGGTGGTCTCAGCCATCTGGTTTCCTTGTGCAGTGAAGCGGGTTTAGCGCAGCGGGTGGCGATTAATCAGATAGAGCAGCGGATACAGAAACAGCCAGATGATATCGACGAAGTGCCAATACAAGCCGAAGTTTTCTATAGGAGCGACATATCCGGCACTGAAGTCTCCTCGATTCGCTCGCCGGAGCAGCCAGAACAGGATGAAGATCCCGATGATCATGTGCAGGGCATGCATGCCGGTCATGCCGAAGTAGAGGAAGAAGAATATCTGGGTGCGCTGCGCCATGTCCGGCGCCAGAGGCTTCTCGTGGATGCCATGCGCTGCCGGGTTTACGAACTCCGAGATGTCATAGTGCGCGCCCGGAATGTGATGGTGCACCCACTCGATGTGCCACTCCACTCCCTTGATGCAGATGAAGGCGATGCCGAAGAGAAGCGTGAACACGAGCGTCCACACCAGCATCTTGCGTTTGCGCATCTCCGACGCCCATACTGCCAGCGCCATGAAGAAGCCCGACGTGATCAGGATTGCGGTGTTCGCCGTGCCCAGAGGAATACTGAGCTGGTTCGACGCCGTGAAGAAGGCATCGTAGTACCAGTTCCGATAGAGCAGGTAGGCGAAGAAGAGGCCGCCAAAGAACATGATTTCGGTGAGCAGGAACAGCCACATGCCGAAGCTGCCCGCCTCACGCTGCTGCTCGACCGTCTCAAAATGATGACGATGCTGGGGCAGCGAGAGATGCGCGTGCTCCGCGTGGACCGCTGTCTCGTGCGTGTGTGGATGCTCGGTCGCGACGATGTTATCCAACTGTCGTCACCTCATTCTTCTGCTTGTTCTCAAGCCATTCATAGTCATAGGCTTCATGATCCATAATTGGCGTTTCGATAAAGTTTTCCGTCAGCGGCGGGGATTGGATCTGCCACTCGAGCCCCGTCGCCTGCCACGGATTGTTGCCCGCAATCGCGCCGTACTTCAGGGACCAGCCGAGGTAAAGCAGCGGCAGCATATATCCCACTCCAAGGACCGTGGCACCCGCGGTTGAGAGTACATTCAGCACCTGGTACTCCGGCGGATAGGCATGATAGCGGCGCGGCATGCCCAGATATCCGAGGATGAACTGCGGCATAAACGTCAGGATGAACCCTATAAACGTTGTTACCGCGGCCAGCTTGGAAAGCGATTCCGGATACATGCGCCCGGTCATCTTCGGCCACCAGAAGTGCACGCCCGCAAGGAATGCCATCAGCATGCCGCCGACCATGACGAAGTGGAAGTGCGCGACGATGAAGTACGTTTCGGTCAGGTGGATGTCCATGCCCAGCGAGCCGAGGAAGACACCGGTCAGGCCGCCGATGGTGAACAGGCCAAGGAAGCCGAAGGAGTAGAGCATCGGCGTTTCGAAGGTAATCGAGCCCTTCTGCAGCGTGAACGCCCAGTTGAAGACCTTGATGGCCGAGGGCACTGCGACGAGCATCGTCAGCAGTGAAAATACCAGCGCCGAATAGTTCGAGATCCCCATAATGAACATGTGGTGCGCCCACACGAAGAACCCGAACAGCGCGATTGCTACCGAGCTGAAGGCTACCGCGGTGTAGCCGAAGACGCGCTTTCGGCTGAACGTGGAGATCGTCTCGGAGATAACGCCCATGCCCGGCAGAATCATGATGTACACAGCCGGATGGGAGTAGAACCAGAACAGATGCTGGAATAACAGTGGATCCCCGCCCTTGGTCGGGTCGAAGACGCCAATGCCGAAAACGCGCTCAAGGAGCACCAGCACCAGCGTGATTGCAAGCACCGGCGTACCCAACACCATCAAGAGCGAGGCGGCATAGTTCGACCAAACGAAGAGCGGCAGCCGGAACCACGTCATCCCCGGGCAGCGCATCCGGTGGATCGTCACGATGAAGTTGAGGCCGGTAAAGATGGAGCTGAACCCTGCCACGAAGATCGCGAGCGCCGCTGTGATCACGTGCGTGTTCAGGTAATGCGTGGAGAGCGGCGTCGTGAATGTCCAACCGGTATCCACACCGCCGAGCACCAGAGCGGCGAGGAGCATAATGCCGCCGACGACGTACAGGTACCAGCTGAGCAGGTTAATCTTCGGGAAGGCGAGATCCTTGGCCCCAACCATGATCGGGATGAGGAAGTTCCCGATCGTTGCCGGCACGGACGGCACCAGGAACAAAAACACCATGATGATCCCGTGCATCGTGAAGAACTTGTTGTAGGTGTCGGCCGCTACCAGATCCGGTTGCGGCGTCAACAACTCAAGTCGAATCAGGCCGGCGAACGCTCCTCCGATAAAGAAGAAAAACGTGATCGAGATCAGATAGAGCATCGCGATCCGCTTGTGATCGCCGGTCAATAACCAGCTCAACAAGCCGTGCTCCTTGTTGAGATAGCTGACCTTCGGCAGTCTTGCCGTAGCCTGATCGGGTAGAGAGACGATTGTGGCTGTGCTGCTCATGGCTTCACCGTGTCCTGGGTTGTGTTGCCTACCGCCGGCGTGGTGGGCGCGGCCTCATTCGATTCCGCAGTGACAAAGGTCTGCTGGATGCGGTAGTTCGATTGCAGTTGCTTGATGTATTCGACCAGATCGATCAGGCCGTCTTCGCTGATCTGGCCCTGATATGTGGGCATGATCGGGGCGTATCCCGCGGTAACGTGCTGTGACGGATTCAGGATCGCGTCGCGCAGATACGCGTCGTTGACTAGAGCCTGGCTGCCATCGGCGAGGGTGAGCCTCGATCCATAGACGCCGGCGAGGTTCGGTCCGCGAGCCGCCGCCGTGCCGGAGTGGCAGGCGTTGCAGCCCATTGATGCGAAGAGTCGCTCGCCATTTTGTGCCAGGCTCATTCCGGAGGTGGACTCATCCAGCCACCTCTTATAGTCGCCAGGCTTCATCGCGGTGACTTCACCAATCATGCCCGAGTGCAGCGTTCCGCAGTACTGCGTGCAGAAGATGTGATAAGTTCCCGGATCGGTCGCCTGGAACCAGACTGTGGAATAGCGGCCCGGGATGACCTCGCGCTTCACCCGAAAGTCTGGGATCGAAAAGCTATGAAAAACGTCCTGCGAGATCATCGTCAACTGGATCGGCTGCCCGACCGGGATGTGCAGCGCATTGATCTCATGCTGGCCACCGGGATGCTCCGCCTTCCACATCCATTGCTTACCCACCACATAGATGTTCATCGCGTTTGGCGGAGGATTGTAGATCCGGAAGTACAGGAGGCCGCCCCAGACAAAGACAACAAGGAATAAGGCCAGCGGAATGATGGTCCACGTGGCTTCGAGAATTGTCGAGCCCTCGACTTGAATTGCCACCGGATGTTTGTCACGGCGATAACGCAGAGAGAAATAGAAGATCAGAATGGTGACGAAGATCAGCCCAACGACGGAGATCGCGACCAGGAAGAAATACAGCTCATCCGTATAGGGCGCGATCGTGGATGCTTCAGCGGGAAACAGCGCCGAGCTGTGCAGCCACTTCACCAAAAATTGCCACAGGACTGGACTAATACCCATCGTTTGCCTTATCCGTTCCGCCAGTTTTCGTCATGCCAGTTTGGCACGCTGCCGAGCTTGCGGCTCAGTTCCTTGTCTCGTCGAAACATCAGAAACATAAATCCGCCAAGGCTCGCGACTGTCACCATGCCCCCAAGCTGAACAACCCGAGCAACAATAAGCGAATGCCTGTTGATCTGGGGATCGTAGTGGTAGCAGTAGGTGAGGATATTAGCGACAGGCGAGCCGATCTTATTGTCCGAGGCATCGATCAGGCCCAGAAGAATGTCCTTCGGGGAGTACTCGACGCCGAGGTAGTACTGCGCCACGCGACCTTGGGGAGTGGCCAGCTCGATCGAGCTGGCATGCGCAAATTGCGTGAGCTTGCCATCTGGTCCGGGTACTCGAACATAGCCAAATCCGATCGCGTCTGTGAGCGCGCGGATGCTGGGTTCCTGTCCAACCAGGAAATGCCAGCCGTTCGCAGTCTCCGGTCGGCCGTAGCGGCGAAGGTAGAAGTCCTTCCGCCGCGCTGCAAGCTGTGAAGTCTCGGTCGGATCGATGCTGATTACGACGACCTGGAAGTCTTTGCCAGGCGTCAGATGCACCATCTCGAGTGCGCTCGTGATGCCGTCCAACTCCTCCGAGCAGAGCATCGGGCAGTTGTAATAGACCGCCGAAAGGAGCACTGGATGCTTGCCATCGAAATACTGCCCGAGCCTGACGGGATTGCCGTGATCGTCCGTAAACGTGGCCCCGAGAGGAAGCTGCGCGTTCAGATGTTGCTGGATCTTTGCACCTTGCAGCACCTTCGGCAGTTGATCGCCTACGTTTGGCCCTTCGGTCTTGTCACCGTAGTTCGACACCTGGGCGCACAGCGGCGCAACCGCCAGCCCGAAAATCAAGGCAGCGAGCGCCATGCGAGGGAATCGCTGGCGGCGGTCGTTATTTGGAGTCGATCGGGTCAAGTACATCCTCGTGGTTAATTCTAAGCGTGCTTACTCGTGGTGCGCCTCGGCGCGGTTGAACTCATTCTTCTGCTCGCGGGCCTCGATGGTGTCGAGCTCGTATCCTGTGCGCGCGAAACCGTCGGTAAGGGGAGCCTGCAGTGTGGGTTTTGTCTCGCCAGCCATCAGGGGTCCCGGTTGCGCAGCACTGGGCGGCTTGGGAAGTCCGTGCTGAACCACCAACTGCATCGCGCGAGCGATTGGGATCCGAATCGTGCCGGCCGGCAGGTCAGCCGAGCTGCTGTAGTAGTCCAGCAACAGATCCTCGCGTGCATGAAGATCTGCAATATCCTGGTCTCCGTCATCCATCTCGAGGCGGGGGGTTGGAAACGTCTGCGTCATCTGCGCGAGCTGCCGCTGTTCCATGACAGCATTCGACGTCAAGTCTTCGCGCTTTTCGCCACGCGGAGTCGCGCCAATCTCGCCCTGCCCGGAGTGCCACTTGTTTGCGGGGCCGTCCTGCTTCGCTAGCGTGTAGTTGATGACCTTACCCATGAAGAAGCAGAAGACAAAGAAGATCACAAGAAAGCCAGAGAGGCCGGCGACAAACGTAATGATGCCGCCGACACTGACGTCTTCAACCTCGTAACCTGGGTGCTCAGGGTCGCGCACCGCCGGGACCGGGTGAGGCCCGGTCGGGTGCGGACGACCCGGATCGTGTCCTTCGTGTCCTCTAGTGGGCATGTTCGGGCTCCAGAAGCTCTTCCGTATGCGGATCGTTGAGGTGAATCAGCGGTCGGCGAGTTAGTTCGGTCAGGTAAAACACCAGCCAGAAGCAAACGACCGCCAGCGGTACGGTGATGTAGGCGAGAATGCCCCAATTGCCGGCGAGGCGCAGGTTCCCGGCCGCATCCTTGAAATTCGGCTCGATCAGCCAGAACATATCGATGAAGCGCGCGCCGATCATGAAGACGCAGAGCCAGATCATCCGGCGCTTCGACCGCTTGAAGTCGCGCGAGAGGAGAATGCAGAACGGGATGACCCAGTGGCAGATGACGTCCAGGGTGCAGATCGTCCACCAGCCGCCGCGGATGCGGTGCAGATACCAGGGAATCTCATCCGGCACGTTGCCCGAGTAGATAATCAGGAACTCGGCGAACGTGAGGTAGATGTTCAGCATCACGAACGCGAACGCGAGCTTGCCAAGATCGTGCTGCTCGGTGGTCCGGAACATCGACTTCATCGGCTCATAGCGAGACAGCAGGATGAGGGTCAGGATTCCGAGCGCCAGCACCGCATAGCCCTGAGCGACCAGGAACTGCAGCCCATAGACCGAGGAATACCATGTGACGTCCAGCGACTTGACGAAGACGATAACGAAGTCGGTCATCGCCACCACATACAGCAGAAGCGAGGGACCGGAAAGATTCTCGAACCGCGTGCGCCACGAGTCGAAGCTCAGAAATGTGCCAGCCGCCGGATCTCTATCGCTGGCGACGGTCCACCGGTTCAGCAGCGTGATGACGATCGCCATAAAACCAAGCACCAGGATGTACTGCACCCAGGCGCTTACCGGGCTCAGCATCGTGTGTTTGAGATTGATGCAGAGTTCCTGCTCCTGCGTAATGGTGCCTGCCCGGAAGGCATTCCAGGTCTGTTGCGGAGTGTGGAACGCGGCCCACTGATAGAGGTGCTTCATCAGGAAGAGCACTGGCAACATCATCACGACGACGAGCCAGATCGTGCGCGTCATCGCCTCGAGCGGCCGCCGCAGGACGTGACCCCACTTACCGCCTGACAGGTACTGGACAAGGAGCAATGCCAGCGCGCCGCCTGTGAAGTTGAAGCAGGTCATCACGCCCATCAGGTAGGAGCGCAACAGGTGGTTGCGGCCCTCCGGCGTCCAGAGGAACAACAGAAGCGAAAGCACACCCAGCACCACCGCCGCAATCAGCGCAAAGGTTCGCCAGCGAAGGATGATATCCGGCGCGGTCAGGACCGATGGCATCTGCCGCGGATGAGGATGCGCCACCTCGCCATGGGTGGGGCCGGCTCCGAAATGTTCGTTCTCAAATGCCATTCGTCAAATCGCCTTCAGGTTCGAGATCGTCTCCCGGTTTGAACTGCTACTTCGGTTACGGCTGCGCTTGCGGCAGGGACATGTGAGCAGGCCCGTTCGTGCCGGGTGGTGTCATGGCGGGCTCCGTTGAATTCCGGTTGCCTGAATTCTGCGTCGCTGCCTTGCTGCCATGCGAGCCCGCTGCTGAAAAGATTTGCGCGGCTGCCTGCCCGGGAATGCCGTTGTCCTGGCCATTCGGTGTTCCGTAGACAGCAGTCGACGGAAGTCCCCAAGGGTTGGCAAAGCCAGGCGGCATTCCCTGGTCGTTCGCAATCTGGTGCAGGTCTTCGACGTGCGCCCCCGCAGGAATGTCCGTCTGCTTCGCGTTCTGGCTCAACTGCAGCGCACGAATGTAGGCCACGATAGCCCAGCGATCCTGCGGAGAAATCTGTGCAGCGTAGTCAGGCATTGCGCCGTAGCCGTTCGTCATGACCGCGAAAAAGTGGCCGAGCGGAGCGTTCCGCAGCCGATCCGTATGGAAATCACCCGCTGGGCGATAGCCGCGCTGCACGATCATGCCATCGCCGTTGCCTACGCGGGAGTGACACGGCGTGCAGTAGATATTGAACCGCTCCTGCCCGCGCGCCATCGTTTCCGGCGTCAGGTCGATGGGCAGACCATCTCCCTCTTTTCCGTTGATCATCCCCGTATAAAAGTAGGAATCTTCCGAACCCTGGCTGCGCGCAACTGTGTTCGCAACCTGCGGACGCACAGACCGGCCATCCGGATAGAACGTGGTTCCCCGCTGCGGGAAGAATTTGGGTTCGTCCTGCATATCCTGACGGCAGCCTGCAAGCACCAGCATCGCGGCTGTCGCCGCGATCGCGATGCCTGCTCGCATTGTCAGGTCGAATCTCGAAGCTCGCATCTCGATTCCCGTATCTCGCTTCTCAGGTCTCTGCATCAGTGATCTACCTCCACCACAGAGACTGGGTTGAACTGCTCGAGAAACGCGCGAGTCTCTGCAATCGAGAAACGCGGGTCGTGTGCCTCGAGACAAAGGAAGAACTTGTCTGTCGTCGCTCCGTCACGGAAGTTCGGCGCATTGAACAGCGGATGATAGAGCTGCGGCAGGCCATTCAGGGCAATCATCCCGAACGCGGCCGATAGCCCCGAGAATAGAATCGTCCACTCGTACCCAGGGATTACGAACGCCGGCCAACTGAACAGCGGCATCGCGCGGATGTTCAGCGGATATCCCCAGACGTTGATCCAGACCTCCATGCCATACCCGGTAATCAGCCCCATGATGCCGCCGATCAGGCAGATGAGCGGAACGCGAGTCTTGTGGAAGCGCAACGCCTCCGCCGCCTCCTCTACGGGATACGGGGTATAGCATTCCATACGGCGATATCCTGCACGGTGCGCCATCTCCGTGGCGTGCACCAGCTCCGATGGCGTGTTGAACTCCGCCAGCAGGCCGTAGATTCCTTCGCGCAGTGGCATTAGAGGGCCTCCTCAATCACGCGGTCCGCGGGCTGGCCGCCAGGCCGCACTTTGGTCTGCGGCAGCATCATGCGAATCTCGCTCATCGGAATCATCGGAGCCAGCCGCGCAAACAGCAGGAACAGCACTGTAAAGAAGCCCCACGTGCCGATAAACAGGAGGTAATCCCAGAACGTCGCCCGGTACGTTCCCCAACTTGATGGCAGGTAGTCGCGGTAGAGCGAGGTTACAACGATGACGAAGCGCTCGAACCACATACCGATATTCACCACAAAGCTGAGGAAGAAGAGGTACCCCGGGCTGACGCGCAGACGGCGGCTCCACAGGGTCGTCAGCGGGATCGCGATGTTCGTCAGGATGAGCAGCCAGTACGCCCAGCCCATCGGCCCGAACATGCGGTTCCACATCATGAAGAACTCCCAATGGCTGGCCGAGTACCAGCTCATGAAGACCTCCATGCCGTAGCCGTACGCCACAATCGAGCCGGTCGCCAGCATCACCTTGGACATGTTGTCCAGGTGCCGGAGGGTCACAAGATCCTCAAGGTGATAGAACTTCCGAATCGGAATCGCGAGGGTCAGCACCATGGCGAAGCCCGAGTAAACAGCGCCGGCAACGAAGTAGGGCGGGAAGATGGTCGTATGCCAGCCGGCCATCGCCGCGACAGCGAAGTCGAAGCTGATGGTTGTGTGTACCGAGAGCACCAGCGGCGTGGACAGACCGGCCAGCAGGAGCGAGGCAGACTCGTAGCGAATCCAGTGCCGCGTCGATCCGCGCCAGCCTAGTGCCAAAAGACCATACAGATATTTAGCGATCGGCGCCTTCGCGCGATCGCGCAGCGTGCCAAAGTCCGGCACCATGCCGATGTACCAGAACACGATGGAGATCGTCGCATACGTCGAAACCGCGAAGACGTCCCACGCCAGCGGGCTGCGGAACTGCGGCCAGACGTTCATCGTGTTCGGATACGGGAACAGCCAATATCCCAGCCACGGACGCCCGATATGCAGCAGCGGGAACATACCGGCGCAGCACACGGCGAAGATCGTCATCGCCTCGGCGAATCGGTTGATCGAGTTACGCCAGCCTTGCTTGAACAGCAAAAGAATGGCCGAGATCAGCGTGCCGGCGTGACCGATACCAATCCACCAGACGAAGTTGATGATCGCGAAACCCCAGGCTCCGGGAATCGTAACGCCCCAGATGCCGACGCCTTTCAGCACCAGCCACGTGACGCCGATGACCACACCCAGCGCGACGGTGGCGGCGAAGAAGAAGCCGCCCCACCACGCCCATGGTGTCGAACCCGTGAGCACGATGCCCGCAATCTTCTGGGTGACACTCCTGAAGTTGTGCCCTGGCGCGATGACCGCATATTCGCCCGTTCGCGGGTCGATCATCGGGTCGTGCACGGTCTCCGGATCGTGAGGTGGACGCTGGGTTGCCATACTAAGCAAGCTCCGGGTTCGGGTTGATAACGCCGGCCGTATACGTCGTGCGCGGACGGAAGTTCAGATCGGCGAGCACCTGGTAGTCGCGCTCGGTTGCTTTCCGCTTCGAGACGTTCGAGTTCGGGTCGTTCATGTTGCCGAACACGATTGCGTCCGTCGGGCAGGCCTGCTGGCACGCCGTGACGATTTCACCGTCGCGAATCGCGCGGTTCTCCTTATCCGCCGTGATCTTCGCCTCCTGGATGCGCTGCACGCAGTAGCTGCACTTTTCCATCACGCCGCGCGAACGCACTGTGACGTCAGGATTGCGCATGAACTTGAGGCTCTCGGTGTCGTAGTCGGAGTACAGCAGGAAATTGAACCGCCGCACCTTGTACACGCAGTTATTCGAGCAATACCTGGTGCCCACGCAGCGGTTGTACACCATCACGTTCAGGCCCTCGGGCGAGTGGATCGTCGCACCCACCGGACACACCTGCTCGCAGCCGGCCGACTCACAGTGCTGGCACAACATTGGCTGGAAGAACGCCTGTGGCGCATGCAGATCGCCTTCGAAGTAGGTATCGATCCGAAGCCACTGCATGATGCGGCCAATCTTCACCTGTTCGCGACCTACGACCGGGATGTTGTTCTCCGCATAGCAGCTCACGATGCAGGCGTTGCAGCCCACACAGGAGTTCAGGTCGATCGCCATGCCCCACTTGTTCTGCAGCTGCCTCGACGACGGATCCTGATGGTCATAACGCCACGCGTCAGGCCAGAAGCTCTCGTCGTGCGGAACTGCCTCCCCCTGGGGGTTGTAACCAACCTTGTTTACCAGCGTTCCGCTTGCACCGTTATGAGCGTAGTCCGCATCCTTCTGCACCTCGGCCACGGTGGCATAGCGGATAATCGAACGCTCCTCTGCCTCGTGCCCGGCGAGCGAGTAAACGCCCTGCTTGTCGAACTCCTTGCGCTCGAGATCATGCTGCGCAAAATTCCCGCGGTGCTCGATGTTGTGCACCTTGGTGACGCAGATGTCGTACGTTCCCTTGCCACGCGTCACCTTCAGACCGGAATCCGAAAGCGGATTGGTCGAAGTGCGCAGCATGTACGCATTTACACCGACGCCCGCGCCCACGCGGCCAGCCTCGGCACGGCGGCCGCCGCCTAAATACAGCGTGATGCAATCATTCGGATGTCCGGGCACCATCAGGACCGGAGAGATGACCTTCCGGCCGTGAAGCTCAAGCTCGACGGCATCGTTCTCCTCGATGCCGAGCTTACCCATGGTGTCCAGGCTCATCAGCGCGGCATTGTCCCAGGAGAGGTTCGTCACCTGCTTCGGCAGCTCCTGCAGCCAGCCGATGTTTGCATAACGTCCGTCATACAACGACGGATCGGGAACGAACTTGATTTCAAGCGTGCCGTCGCCGGCAGGCGCGGCAGCGGGCGCGCTCGCCGCATTTGGCGCGGCAGCTTTGGGCGCCGAAACGCTGGCAGCTGTGTTTGCCGTGCCGTCCACCCATCCATCGTGCAGCGCCTTCTTCCACGCTGCGGCGAAGTCGCCGCCTTTGATGTAGGTTTTGGCGTTCGCAACCACGACGTCATAGGCGGACTGCGATGGATCGATCAGGGTCTGCAGGACGTCGTGCGCGCTATGGCCGCCGTAGAGGGGATCGATCATCGGCTGCACAATGGATATCGTGCCATCTGCCGCACGCGCGTCCGACCAGCTCTCCAGGTAATGCGCCTGGTTGATGTGCCAGTTGGAGTAGAACCCGGTCTCGTCCAGGTACAAACCGAGATGCACCGAGTTCGGCACCTGGTTGAAAGCGTCGGCAAAGTCGAAATCGACCGGCGCGTTATAAAGCGGATTCACGCCGAGCATGACAAGCCACTTCACCTTGCCGGCGTTCATGTCGTCGACGAGCGACTTCAGATCCGCACCCTGCTCGCTCGGAATCGGCGCGAGCGGAGTCGAGTAGCTGACCGTTTTGCCGACCGCACCAAGCGAGGCATTCAAAGCATGCGCAGCGGCGTGACACGCCGCGGAGGACTGCGGGCCCGCAATCACAACCGCGCGGCCATTGGCCTTCTTGAGATCATCGAGTACGGAACTGAGGAATTTCTGCGCGCCCGGATTCGCGATCGCCGCACCGCCGCCCGCCAGCGCGTTCGCGAAGGCATCCACCTCGCTCGGCTTCAGCCCGAGACGATGGTCAGCCTTGAATCCGGTCACCGACGGCGTCGTCTCCACGACGTACAGCCGGTTCATCGTCTTGCCCTCTTCGTACCGGCGCCGCTCCGCAAAGGACGCGGCCATCGGAATGAAGCCGGGGAACTGAATGCCGCTCAGAAAGTCCGCATCGAGCGACAGAATGACATCCGCATCGTCCAGCTTGTACTGCGTGTCGTAATAGTCGCCGAACGCCGCCTTCGACGCTGCACGGGCCGCGTCGCCATTCACGGCGTCGTACTGGATGAGCCTGGCCTGCGGATACTTGCCCTGCACCTGCTTCCATTGCGCCGCAAGTGTGGGCGACGTGACTGTTTCGGACAGGAAGTACAAGCCCTGACCGCCCGGAAGCTGGCCTACGCCCTTTGCAAACTGCTGCTGGAACTCGCCCCACTCCGCGGCCTCGCCACGGAAACGCGGATGCTGCGAGCGGTCGGGGTCATACAGCCCCAATAAGGTCCCCTGCGTGAATGTATCCGAGCGCCCCTTGGTCATCGGGTGCTCCGGATTGCCGTCCACCTTGATCGGACGGAACGCGTCCGACTTGATCAGCACCGGAACCGCACCGGTTGGGAACGGATGCGCACTCGCAAAGTACATGGGCCGGCCCGAGGATCAGGTCCTCGGGCTGCTTGATGTAGGGAAAGATCGGCTCATCCGGCTGCTTGGTGCAGCCCGCGAGCCCGGCCAGCGCAAAGCTCGCGCCCATCACCTTCAAAAAACTGCGGCGCGAAACTGCGTCAATCCACTCGCCGGCGCCGGACTGCCGCGGGAACTCCTCCTGCATCATCTCGTGGAACTCGGAAGTCTCCGCCAGTTCGTCGAGATTCTTCCAGAAGCGCCGCCCCGTCTTGCCGTCGAGCTTGGCGCGAACCTCGGCCAGTGTCATCTTCTTGCGCGCCGCCTGAGGCTGATTCGCAGGCGCAATCGCTGTGACAACCTGAGCCGTGCTTCCGTTCGCTGCCGCCGGGCTTCCGTTGGTGGGTGCCAGCCGCGCGGCCTTCGCCTCTTCGTTCATCGTCGTCTCATTCATCGGTGGCATGTCTCGCAGCTGGAGAGCTCGTTGGCCGTGCGGATGTGGTACTTATCCATCAGGTAGTGACCAAGATCGATCTGGCTGGTGAACTTCTGATAATTCGCCGGCATCGTGATCACCGGAACGTCGGACACCGACCCCGGCTCACTCTCCGGGTGCGGCTGCATCGGGAAGCCTGATTGCGGCCTTCCCTGTCCCAGCGGCTTCGGTCCTTCCGCCTGCGCCAGTTCCGGATTCTGTCCGGTCCCCGGGTCGGTGGTCGTGCAGGAAATATCCCCCGCGGTCGGACCCGGCTTCCCGGTTGTCGTGCACCACACCGGCTTCTCGCTCGAGGGGCCCGCCCAGGCCATGTTGTAAATCTCTGCAGTCGGCCGCAGGTTCGTCGCCGGATTGCGATGGCAGTTGAGGCACCACTCCATCTGCAGCGTGTTCTCTTCGTACATCAGCGGCATCTCGTCGACGCGACCGTGACAACTCGCGCACCCGAGTCCCTTATTCACGTGAATCTCGTGATTGAAGTAGACGTAGTCCGGAAGATCGTGAACACGGATCCACTGGATCGACTCACCGGTCGCCCAGCTCTGCCGCACGGGCTCCAGCAGATTTGCGTTGGTCCAAATCTCCGAGTGGCAGTTCATGCAGGTCTTCGTCGGCGGAATGCCGGCGTACGAACTCTTCTCGACGGACGTGTGGCAGTACTGGCATTGCAGCCCTAAACCCTGGACGTGGTGCTTATGGCTAAACGGCACCGGCTGGTCGGGACGCTGGCCCTGCCGCGTCACCCACGGCGACCGTTGTAACTCGTTCAGCGTCACGCCGAGCGCGATGACGATCAGGCCCGTCAGCACCAGGCTCAGGCGAACCAGTGCATTCGAACTGCGGTCAAACACTTGCGCCATGAGTGCGTTCCTGCTCTCCGTTCGCCGACGTCATCGGCGTGTCTCCTGCTACTGCAATCGCATGCTGCTCCCTCGTCCCGCAACAGGACGATTGCAGCACCTTTTAATTTTTTATCTGTCCGTAGGGGGAAATCCGACGAGACCGACCGTGCATCGAGAGCCAAAGTATAGCAGCCGATTTACGACAGTTTGAAGGGGGATGGCCCTCGATTTGGCCGATGTTCGATGCGGAAAACGATTATCGAAGAACTGAGGGAACACGCTCCACCAGCGGCCCGGCGCAGTTTCGAGAGATTTTGCCTCGTTCATTCAGCCGGACCGGCACCTCATCAAGCAACTGCGTCCACAACAGTCCGAATTCATGCCACACTACTCGCAATGCCTCGACCCCGCTCCGGCCGCACACACCAGCCTCCTTACGACTCGCAGATCGCGGTCGCGGCCCTCTCTGCCGCCGATCCGAAGCTGGCCCGGCTGATCGAACGCGCCGGACCGTTCACCTTGCGGCTTGCCTCGAAGCAATCTCCCTTTGAAGCCCTGGCGGAATCCATCATCTATCAACAGCTACACGGAAAAGCTGCCGCAACGATCCACGCGCGCATGCTGGCCAGCTTCGAGCCTGGCATTGCGCAAAAGACCGGCCCCGGCAAGCACCCTTCCCCGCAGGACCTCCTCGACTGTCCCAACGAACAGCTTCGCTCCGCCGGGCTTTCGCACAACAAAATGTTGGCGCTCCGCGATCTTGCTGCCAAGACGCTCGACGGCACGGTGCCCTCACTCCGCACGATCAAAAAAATGTCGGACGAAGAGATCATCGAACACCTCATCCAGGTCCGCGGCATCGGCCGATGGACGGTCGAGATGCTGCTCATCTTTCGCCTGGGGCGTCCCGACGTCCTGCCCGTCTCCGACTATGGCGTTCGTAAAGGGTTCGCGCTCACCTTCCTTGGTCTCAAACCGTCACAGAAGGTCACGCCGGATCTGCTCGCTACACCGGAGCAGATGCAGCGCCGCGCAAAAAAGTGGGCTCCCTGGCGATCAATCGCGAGCTGGTATCTGTGGCGCGCATGCGATCTCGCCGCCGGCAAAACCATCCAGCCGCAATAATGCGCCTCGTCATCGTGTTCGCTGCGCATCGTATCGGCAATGTGAACAGGCAGCAACGCGATCCCCGATCGGCCCGCTTCGAAGGAATAAGATTTTGACTGATGGCTCGTAGACCTACAGCAATACCCAAGCCAACCGATTCCACCGCTGCTTCGCGGCGATTCGTCTGTGTGCACGGACATTTCTATCAGCCTCCACGCGAAAACCCCTGGCTGGAAACAGTGGAGATGCAGGAGTCCGCGGCGCCTTACCACGACTGGAATGACCGGATCACCTCCGAGTGCTACGCCCCTAACGGCGCCTCGCGCATCCAGAACGAGCAGACCCAGATCATCCGCATCATGAACAACTACGCGCGGATGAGCTTCAACTTCGGGCCCACGTTGTTGAGTTGGTTGGCCGATTTCGCGCCCCGGACCTACCGGATGATCCTCGATGCGGACTCCGCCAGCATGGAGCGCTACTCCGGCCACGGCTCGGCGATCGCGCAGGTCTACAACCACATCATCATGCCCTTGGCGAACGAGCGAGATGCACGCACCCAGATCCGGTGGGGCATCGCTGACTTCGAACATCGCTTCGGACGCACGCCGGAAGGCATGTGGCTGGCCGAAACCGCGGTGTCCCGCAAAGTTCTTGACCTGATGGCGCAGGAGGGCATCCGGTTCACCATTCTTGCCCCGCACCAATGCGCACGTGTCCGGCCACTGCCTGAAGGCGACGCATACGGGTCCACTGGAAACGGCGCGGGTCCCCACGAAGCGGCCTGGACCGAAACCCCCAATGCTTCTGTGGACCCAACCTGCCCGTACCTCGTGAAGCTCGATGAGGGACGCTCCATAGCGGTGTTCTTTTACGATGGCCCGGCATCGCGCGCCATCGCCTTTGAAGGCCTGCTGCACTCGGGCCAGAATTTCGCGAATCGTCTCCTCGACGGCTTCCGCGCAGAAAGGTCCGCCGAAGAGCCACAACTGGTGCACGTTGCCACGGACGGCGAGAGCTACGGGCATCACCATCGTCATGGCGAGATGGCCCTGAGCTCTGCAATGCATTGGATCGAAGAGAACCGCGATGCCAGGCTCACCAACTACGGCGAGTTCCTCGAGCGCTTTCCGCCCCGCTGGGAGGCAGAGGTCTTCGATGACAGCTCCTGGAGCTGCGCTCATGGCGTGGAGCGCTGGCGATCCAACTGCGGCTGCAATGGCGGCAAGCCCGGTTGGAATCAACTCTGGCGAGGTCCTCTCCGCGATGCTCTCGATCTGCTTCGCGACGGCACGGCACCTCTGGCGGAGGACGTTGCTCGTCCGCGTGCTGAAAGACCTCTGGGCCGCACGCGATGCCTATGTCGGCGTCATCCTGAATCGCAGCCCTGAACACATCGACCGCTTCTTCGAAGAACACGCGACCCACAATCTTTCACCGCAGGAGCGCATCACGGCTCTGGAGCTGCTTGAGCTCGAGCGTTACACGCAACTGATGTACACAAGCTGCGGCTGGTTCTTCGACGAGATCTCCGGCATAGAGACGGTGCAGATTATCGCGTATGCCGGAAGAGCCCTGCAATTGGCGGCAAAGCTGTTCGGCGAAGCCGGCCGCAAGCTGGAAGAGGACTTTCTCTCAGTCCTGCTGCGTGCACAGAGCAACGTCGCCGAGATTGGAAACGGCGCTGAGGTGTATCGCCGGTTTGTGACCGCCCGGCGCGTCGATATGGAGCACGTTGGAGCACACTACGCCATCAGCTCGATGTTCCGGGCCTACCCGCCCTCCGGCCAGCTCTTCTGTTATGACGTCCATCGCAACAGCTACGATCTGCTCACGTCCGGCCATGGGCGCGTTGCGCTTGGCCGCGCAGTCGTTCGCTCCCGAATCACCGAGGAGACCGAAGATATCTGCTTTGCCGTCCTTCACCTTGGCGACCAGAATCTCTCCGCAGCCGTAAAGCGCTTTCACGAAGGAGATGAGACGAGTTGGAGCACGTTTGTGAAGGGAGCCCGTACGGCCGTCCGCAGGGCCAATCTTCCCGAACTCATCCGGCTTATCGACCGGTTCTTCGGGGGAACGCTCTACTCGCTCACCTCACTCTTCGCCGACGAACAGCACCGCATCCTCACCAGTATCCTCAACCAGACACTTGAGCAGGTCGAGAGCTCGTTGATGCGGATCTACGAGGAGCACGCCACGCTGCTGCACTTCCTGGGCGAGAGCAACGTGCCCGCCCCTCCTGCGCTCGCCCTGACGGCTACATTCGCCATCAACGCGAGCCTTCGCCGCACGATTGACTCCGACAACTTCGATCCTGCGGAAATCACCCGCCTGCTTCGCCGCGCCGACATCGATAACGTCACTTTGGACGTTCCACTCCTGAGTTTCACCGCTGACAAACGCATGAAGCGTGCCATGCTTCGGCTGGAGGACAACGCCGAAGTACAGAACCTCGCCATACTGCACGAGACGCTCGCCATCGCCGAGAGCCTGCGGTCCCTGCCTATGGACGTCAACCTGTGGCAGGCGCAGAACATCTGGAACGACATGCTCCGGCGCAGCAACAGCCAGTACTGGTCCCGGGAGTGGCGGGGGAGCTTCATGAAACTCGGCACCACGATGAATATCGCCGTTGAGGAACTCGTCACCGAAGAGAGCGTCCGGGCCTTCTAGAGCTCAGCGGTCCGGACATATCACATAGTTTCAACGCAGGAAACCAGCTACAAGCATCTCCAAGCCGTTCTCTTGCCGTCCTTTGTTGCATGCGGGGATCGGTGGAGGGCAAGCTCAGAAAGATTTCTGCGGGGGCCTTGACTCTCTCGGCAATCGTAATGGCCGCCGAGTGGATCCTGCTGGTCGCCGGCCTGAAACGCGACGAGATGATCGTCGGTGGTTTGTCCGTGCTCGCCTCCGTGCTCTTCCTCCAACTGGTCTACCGTGCCGAAGATCAGCGCCTCGATATCCGGCTGAATGATCTGATCCAAGCCTGGCGAATCCCGTGGTACATCCTGACAGGAAGCTGGGAGATCACGCTGATCCTGCTCAAGGATCTGACCGGGATAAAGCGCGCAAGCTCGTTCTATCGCGTCAGCGGCTTCAAGACCGGCAAATACGGTCCGCTGCTCGTTGCACGGCGCGTGCTCGCTATTGCTTTCACTACCACCGCTCCGAACTTCATCATCATTGGCATCGATTATGAGCAGAGCCGGATGCTGTTCCATCAGCTTGAACGCAGCAGTGTGCCGAAGATGACCCAGGCACTCGGCGCGCAGTCAGGTGAAAGTCCCCGAGGCGAGCCATGAACATTTGGCTCATGGCCGGGGTCGGAGTCGCCTCCTCGCTTGTGCTGTGCGCCTCCATGTGCCTGCGCGGGTCGCCAGAGCGCCGTCTGGTCGGCCTCGAAATGACGGCGATGATTGTCATCACGTCAATGGTGTTGTTCACGGTCGGCATGGGCCGCCTTCCGTTCATCGACCTGCCTTTAACACTTGCAATCATGTCGTTCGGCGGCGGTCTCGTCTTCGTTCGTTTCCTGGGGAGGTATTTGTGAGCGCCCACCACGCAATCGCCGAGTCCATCTTGCTTGCACTCGTCGTGCTCGCGGCCTGGATCGGCGTTCTTGGCATGCTCCGAATGCGTGAACCCACTCAGGCCCTTCACTATCTCTCGTTACCTGCCGTCGGGGCCATCTTGCTCACCGTCGCAGTCTTCATCGAGACAGGACCGAGCCAGGCATCGTGGAAGACACTCGCGATCTGCTTCATGCTGTTGGCCGTCAACTCGGTCGTGACCCATGCGACGGCGCGCGCCTTCCGCACCAGAGAGCTCGGTCACTGGGAGCCCCGTGATGGCGACTCGATCGAGTTTGTGCGAGACACAAAGGAGACCCCGTGATGATCTGGTTCGGAGCCGGGCTCCTTCTGCTCATCGCCGCGACCGGCGCCGCTGTCGTGTGCACGCGCGATGTCACGAACCAGGTGCTCGCACTCGGCTTCTATGGTCTGCTGCTCGCACTGGTCTTCTTTGTGTTTCAGGCGCCGGACGTTGCTCTGTCGCAGATAACCGTCGGGGCAGTCGCCCTTCCGCTGATGGTGATGCTTGCCATTGCGCGTATGAAATTCCGCGACCGTGCCAGATCTGCAGCCCAGGCTTCGATCTCAACTGAGGACCGCAATGACTGAACGCGCACGAAACACGCTGTTCTTCATCGCCGGTGCGGTGCTGCTCTTCCTTTACGCTTACTCGGCCCTCAACATGCCGCCTTGGGGCAGCTACCGTGGTCCATACGGGGATGCGATCGCACGTGCCGCCGTTTACGAGCGGCATACAACCGATATCGTAAATGCCATCAATTACGACTATCGCGGCTTCGACACTCTTGGCGAGGAGTTCATCCTCTTCACCGCCGTGCTGGGCGTCTCTATGCTGTTGCGTAAAGAAGAAGGTGCACTCAAACGGCGGGCAGGCAAGCTTGAAGACGATCACGGTCTCAGCGCGCGCCGTACGTGCCGTCAATCTTCCTGCGCTTCTGGTGACGACAGTCTTCGGACTCTACATCGGCCTGCATGGACAACTCACACCCGGCGGCGGTTTTCAGGGAGGTGTCATCCTCGCGACCGGCGTTGTCCTGGTGTATGTCTGCGAGAACACGGCTGCATTCTGCCGGATCACATCGCACTCCATCGTAGAGGTCACGGAAGCACTCGGAGCCGGCGCGTACGCGGTGATCGGCATCGCTCCTTTACTTGCCGGGCTTCCGTTTCTTTGCAACTTCATTCCGCTTGGCACCACGGGCGACGTCTTCTCTTCGGGAACCATCGCGCTTATCAGCGCCTGCGTTGGTCTGGAAGTAGCTGCTTCCTTCCTGCTCGTCGTCTACATCTACCTGCAGGAGATCATCGCTGGCGCCGTTCCGGAGGAGGACTAGATGCCCGGAATCCTGCATTCATTGCCATACTTCGTTTCAGCCTGGCTGCTGCTCTGCGGACTGTACGGACTCGTCACCAGCAAACATCTGGTGCACGCGGTCGTCTGCCTCGCCATTCTGCAGAGTTCAACCTACATGCTTCTGCTTGCAATCGGATATCGCGTGGGTGGCTCGGCCCCCATTTTCGCAGACATCTCCACAAGCAAGCTGGTCGTCGACCCGGTTGTGCAGGCACTCATGCTGACCGATGTCGTCGTAGAAGCCGTTGTCGTCGCGTTGCTGCTGGCCATGGTCGTCAAGGCACACGAGAAATCCGGCAGCGTCTCCCCTAACGATCTTCGGACCTTGCGCGGATGATCCCTCTCCAAAATTCGTCGAACCCGCCAATCTCTCCAGCGCTCGCGGTGGCCGTGCCTCTGCTCAGCGCGGCAATCCTGGCGGCCCTCCGCAAATGGCTCCCGCGCGCCGTGATCGATGTGCTCGCGCTGCTCGCTTCTGTCGGCACACTCGCCATCACAGCCATCCTCCTCTATGGCGCTGTTTCTGACGGCGCGAGCGTCTACTGGCTCGGGGGCTGGTGGCCGCGCGGCTCGATGGCGCTGGGCATCTGCATGGTCATTGAGCCGATCGGCACCGGCCTCGCCGTCCTCGCAGCCTTACTCACCTCACTCGCTCTGCTCTTCTCTTGGCGTTTCGTGGACTCCGGAGAGAAGCATCTTCATCCGATGATGCTTATCTTTCTCGCCGCAATGTGCGGCTTTTCACTGACCGGCGATCTGTTCAACCTCTTCGTCTTTTTCGAGCTGATGAGCATCGCAGCCTTCGCCCTCTGCGGGCTGAAGACTGAAGAGCCTGCTCCGCTGCAAGGCTCTTTCAACTTCGCCATCACGAACAGCGTCGCCGGATTCATCGTGCTCACCGGCATCGCTCTGCTCTACTCCGTCACAGGCGCACTGAACATGGCGCAGATTGGCTTATCCATCGGGCAGCGCCATGATCCGCTTGTCCTTTTCGCATGCACGCTGCTCTTCTGCGGGTTCCTGACCAAGGCGGCCATTGCGCCCTTTCATCTCTGGCTTCCGGACGCGCACGCCGTCGCTCCAACGCCGGTGTGCGTACTCTTCTCCGGATTGATGGTCGAGCTCGGCCTCTACGCCGTCGCTCGCATCTACTACGCGATCTTCGCGCAATCCTTGGCTCCTCATATCTATGCATTGCACGTGATACTCTTCGCGTTTGCCGCGGCCACAGTCCTGCTCGCCAGCGTAATGTGCTACGCCGAACATCACCTGAAGCGCATGCTTGCGTTCTCCACGGTCTGCCATGCCGGCTTGATGCTTGCCGCCCTCGCCGCGGGAGGCCCGCTCGGCATCGCCGCCATGCTGGCCTATCTCGTCGCTCACGCGTTCATCAAAGGCGGCCTGTTCTTTCTCTCAGGCGTACTCCTGCACAATCAGCGCTCGATCACTGAGCGGGAACTCTTCGCTTCATCTCGTCATCTGCCCTGGGCCGCAACGCTTTGGATCCTCGGAGCGGTCGGGCTTGCCGCAGCTCCGCCGCTCGCCCTCTTGTTCGGCGAAGCTGCTGCCGAGCGCGCCGCCGAACTGAGCCATCTTCACGGGCTTTCTCCGATCTTCATCATCGGCGGCGCCCTCACCTCAGCAGCCGTCTTGCGGGTCGGGATGCACACCTTTTTCGGCTGGGGAGACGGCGCGCTCAGCGACCGCTCCGCAGAAATCGGCGAGCTGCCGGAAACCGCTCCCGAGGACCGGAAGCTCCACCTCTTTCAGCTCATCCCTCCTGCGTTTTGCATGCTTCTCGCAATCGTTCTCTTCGCGGATCCCCACTGGCTTCGGGTTCTTCGAGATGCCGCGGCCGCGATGGTCAGTCAGCCTGCGTATCTGCACACCGTATATACCGGCCAGAACGTTCCGCTCACACAACCGTCCTGGCGCGAAGCCATCCCCGGAGCCATCGCACGCAGTTTGCTGGCACTGATCCTTGGGCTGCTTGTAGCACTCTCTTCCGTCTTTCGGAATCGCCTCCCGCGGCAACTGCGCCTCGGGGCATTTCTCGAGCGCGGTTTTGGTCCGCTCCGCGAAATGCAGAGCGGTCACCCCGGCGACTACGTTCTCTGGATGACGGTTGGAATCGCCACCTTTGGCTCTGCGTTCATTTTGCTGCTGCGCCGTTAGTGCCCGCCGAACTCGCCTGCAAAATTCCAGCAATCAACTCGCGGCCAGCATAAACCATCACCGCTGTGGCCGCGACTGTGCCCATGCACCAGCTGCAGATCTTACCGAACCGCACTACCTGTCGTGAGGCATTGAACGCCGCCACTCCGCCATCCAGCAACAACTTGGCTCCGAGTAATTTCCGCCCGGCGCTCGATCTGGACGCGTTTCGGATCAACAGCAGCGTCGTGCCATAGCTCGCCATCCCGAGCAGGGCGTCTGGAATTCCGAACGGATGCGCAACGGCGGACTCCGTGATCCTGTCTGAATCGAATATGCTCGCCGCCGGATCAGGCAGATGACTCACCAGCCCGAGTTGATGAAGAGCTACAGGAACCAGCGACACCAGCGCGGCGGCATTCGCGCCTGCCAATAAACTGTGGCTCACTGGATCGGGAGAATTCTGGCCACCCATGATTCCCTGCTTACGCGTTCCTTTTCGCAAGGAGGGTCCCGCCTGCCGCGAGCACCAGGGCCGCCGCGGCGACGAACCAGTTGCGGTGCAGCGTGACAAACACCTCCGCACTCCTCCGCTTCGACCGGTCATTGAATTTACCTCGCGCACTGTGCACACCAGGAACGTAGTGATACAGGTCGTTGGGCGCATCCGGATCGCGCCGTTCACCCTTAATCTGCTGCGAGTCATACCCCGTCTTGCCCAGATAACGATCGAGCAGACCCGGCACAAACTTCTGACCTATGATCGCCGCCACTGTGGGTGCTCCAACCCAGTACTCACGTCGCGGCCGCTTCGACATTCCCGCAGCAACGACCACCTTGGCCGCAAGCTCTGGCTCGTAAATCGGCGGCACAGGCTGCGTATCATTCGGCAGCCGGTTCTTCACCCAATTGAACTGCGTCGTGTTCATCGCCGGCATATGAATCGACGTGATCTTCACGTTGCTGCCGTCGTGAATCAACTCGCATCGCAGCGAATCCGTAAACCCATTGATCGCATGTTTGGCCGCGCAGTAGGCCGACTGTAAGGGAATCGACCGGTACGCCAGGGCCGAGCCGATCTGGATGATCGTCCCCTTTCCCTTTCCGCTTTCCCGCCTCATCATGCGCTTCAGCGCGGCCAGTGTCCCGTGCACAAACCCCAGGTAAAGCACATCTGTAACGCGCTTGTAGTCCTCCGGCTCCATCTCCTTCACCGGCGAGAAGACGCTGACCATCGCATCATTCACCCAGACATCGATCGGCCCGAACGCCTCTTCAACCTTGCTGGCCGCCGCCTCCACCTCCGCCGCAATCGAAACGTCCGTGGGCACGACCAGCCCTTGTCCTCCAAGCACCTCGCACTCCTGCCTGCACGCCTCCAACGCCTCCGGATTGCGTGCGAGCAACCCAATACGCGCGCCTTCCCGTGCAAACGCGTGTGCGATTGCGCGCCCCAAACCCGCAGACGCGCCTGTCACAACGACAACCGGGCTCTCCGACATTTCCTCTCCTCTACTCGTTTCCGTTCTTTCTCTCCCCGGCCGGTTCGTCTGACGCCGCCGCGGCCGTCACCAACTCATGAAGCGCCTGCGTCACTGCCGCATGCACCTCCTCACGCATCGCTTCTCGCACCCCTTCCACCACTTCCTTTGGCTCAAGCTGGACATCGTCTTTCTTGTCCAGCGCCCGATCTAGAGCCTGCTCAACCGCCGGGCCAAGATTCAGCTCTTTCACAACTTTTTTCGCCACCTTCTTCGCCGGCACATTGATAAGGTCACTGACCTCCGTAACCTGCTGCGCCGGCGTCGAACGGCTCCAGTCAGAGTCGAACGTAGCGATCATCTGCTTCGCAATCTTCGGATCGTGCACGATGATGCCGATCTCCCGCCGTGCCTCAAGCTCCAGCTTCCGAAGACTCTGGCTGCCCAGAAACACTGACTTGCCGTCGCGGATAATGGCTCGCGCATGCAGTCTGCTCGGCAGCTTACGTGCGGGTAGCGTACTGCCCTTGTGGCTGGTGCTTCCAATCACCCGCACATCCAGTCGCTCCGAAATCTTCTCGTTCAGCAGCTTTACAAACTCGTTATCGCTGATCTTCATCTCGTACATCAGCAGTTGCTTCTTCGCTCCACGTATAAACGCGGTCAACTGCTCCCGCGCATTCACCGGGCTCACAACGAAGTCTTTGTTTCCTGCGGTATACGGCGTGCGCTTGGAATCGGAATCAAACAACTTGACCGCTTCCGTCACCAATTCCTTGTTCGATGTGCTGATCGCGAACGATCGGCTGAGGCTGATGTCCAGGTGCGTAAAGTTGAACGCCAGCAGCAGCAGCTCTTTGCCGTCCACGATCATCATCTTGCCGTGATAACGCACCAAGTCATCCGCCGTGCGCGTGACAGTAATTCCGCGCTCCAGGGCACGCATCTCGAAGCGCCGAAGCACCTTATCCCCGCCGCGGTTCGTATACGCAACCAGAGCCTGGACCGTAACCCCACGCTCCACCGCGTCCACCAGCGCCTTCTCGATCTCGGGCCGGTCCAGGCGAAATATCAGGATCTGGATACACTTCTTGGCGTTCCGGATTGCAGAGAGCAACGGCTCAAGTCCTGCGTCCGGCTGCACAAATAGCTTCACGGTCGTTCCTTGCCGAGGCACACTGCTGGACCCTCAACGCATCGCGTGACGTTCTCTCGAAGAGGGATGCGCCGGAAGCCCTTCGGGATGTTTTTCTGCGTCCCATAGATAGCCACAATGCCGCTTAACTGCTTCTAACTAGATGGGTTCTATAAGCCTTGCCTTCGGGAGAACGACTCCATGCTTCACCTTGTGCGACGACTCGCCATTCTTTCAGCCATCTGCGTGGCCTTTTACAGCGCCCCCTTGTCCGCGCAATCCCAGCCGGGCTCGACCGACCAGTCGACCCCGCAGAATCCACCCGCGGTCCCGCAGCAGACTGCGCCGCTGCCTTCCTCCGCGGCGCCGCAACAACCTGCGCAACAGCCGGGCACCGTGCCGGAGCAGCCTGCGCCGCCGGCCTCGGCCACACCTCAGGAGCTACCCGCCCCGGCAGATCAGGCAGTGCCGTCACAGCCGCCGAGCGCCCCTGCAACAGCGGCCCCCGACAACGACTCTGCACCTTCGGCGAAACACCCGAAATCCGCGAAAAAAGACAACGATAAGCCCATCAATCAGGCTGACGTTCACAATGCTTCGCTCTGGGAAAACCCCGGCAACATCGCCGCGAAGGACATGTACTTCGGCGCAGGGGGGCAGCAGGGTCAGCCCGTCCCTCCATTCAAATTCATCGACGAAGATAAAAACGGAACCAACCCGAAGTTCGATGTCGATGACGCCAATGGAAAAAAATGGCGCGTGAAGCTCGGCGAGGAAGCGCGTCCGGAAGTAGTCGCTTCCCGGCTCCTCTGGGCAGTCGGCTATTACGTCAACGACGACTACCTTCTGCACATCGCCAACATTGAGGGTCTCGACATCAAGCGTGGCGCAAAGCGTGTTCATAACGGCAGCCAGGTCATTGACTCTCGCTTCTCCCGCAAGCCCGGCAAAAATACAAAGATCGCCATCTGGGAGTGGAAGAACAATCCGTTCCGCGACACGCGCGAGTTCAACGGCCTCCGCGTCATGATGGCCGTCCTGAACAGCTGGGACCTTAAGGACGTAAACAATGCCGTCTACACGGACAAAAAGACCGGCCATCAGATCTTTCTCGTCAGCGACATCGGCGCCACCTTCGCGACCAACAGCCTCGAGACCAGCCGTGCCCAGGACAAGGGCAACGTCAAGAACTACGTCGACTCGAAGTTCATCACCAAAACCACTGCAACGACCGTCGATTTCGGCACTCCCGGTGCGCCCACCGGCGTCCTGGTCAAATCCGCCGGTCTCATGTCCAAAGACTACTTCCGGCGTCGCGGCTTCGAGTGGATCGGTAACAACATCCCGCGCGAAGACGCACGCTGGATCGGAGACATGCTCGGCCAGCTCACCCATCAGCAGCTTGTCGACGCTTTCCGTGCCGGCAACTTCCCGCCCGAGTCAATCGAGCAATACGTCTCCGTCCTACACGATCGGATCGCACAACTCAAAGCTCTATGACCGGCTGCACAACTGGGAACTGAAGGACGTTGTCTCTGGATCGCCGCAACATCCCCGGCGAACACGCACATTGGATCGGCTCCCTCCTCAGCCGGCTCAGCCATCACTAGCTGGTGGACGCATTCAGGGCGGGCACTTCACACCGGAGCAGGTCGCGGACTATGTCTCGATTCTCGAGGAACGCATCGCCCAGTTGAACGGGCTCTAACCGACGTCGCCCTATCGCACCGTCTCAGCCGCCTGCTCCTGCGTCTCCTGAAACTGGATGTCGTGCAACTGCCGGTACACGCCATCCTGCGCGATCAGTTCGTCGTGTGTGCCCTGCTCCACGATGCGGCCGTCCTTCACCACGTAAATGCAGCTCGCCTTGCGGATCGTCGAGAGCCTGTGCGCGATCACAATCGACGTCTTGTTCTCCATCAGCCTGTCCAGCGCCTCAAACACCAGTTGCTCGCTGGCCGCGTCGAGGCCTGAACTCGGCTCATCCAGAATCAGGATCGGGCTGTTCCGAATAATCGCCCGCGCAATCGCAATCCGTTGCCTCTGCCCGCCCGAGAGCGTCAGCCCACGCTCACCCACCTTCGTGTTGTACTTGTCCGGCAGCTTCGCGATAAACTCCGCCGCATTCGCCGCCTCCGCGGCGCGCACAATCTCCACATAGCTCGCCTCCGGCCGGCCGTACGCTATGTTCTCCCAGATCGTCCCGCTGAACAGCAGCGTATCCTGCAGCACCAGACTGATCTGCTCCCGCAACGACCGCTGTTTCAGCGTCCGGACATCAATGCCATCCACCTTCACAACCCCACTCGTCACGTCATAAAACCGCGGAATCAGGTTGACCAGCGTGGTCTTTCCTGAACCTGTCGGTCCGACAATCGCAACCGTCGTGCCCGCCTTCACGTGCATGTTGATGTCGCTCAGAATCGGCTGGTCGGAGTTGTAGCAGAAGTTCACATTCTCCATGTCGATATCGCCGCGCAGCCTGGGCGCATTGCGCGCATCTGGCGCATCACGCAGTTCGTCCTCGACCTCGATCACCTCCTTGATCCGCTCATACCCCACATCCGCCTTCGAGTAGGAATCCATGATCTTCGAGATGTCCTGCATCGGCTTGTACATGTTCCTGATGTAAGCCAGAAACACCACGATGGTTCCACCGCCCGCGCCGACAACCGCATTGGTGACCGCATTCATCCCGCCGAAGTACAGCACCAGCGCCGTCCCCACTCCCGTCACGATGCTCACCAGCGGAACCAGCCTCGCCTTCAGCCTGCGCGCCTTCAGCGCTGCCTCCACCGTCTCCAGGCTCTCGCCCTCCAGGCGCTGGATCTCGTAGTTCTCGCGCGCAAACGCCTTCACCACTCGAATCGACCCGAGCACCTCCTGCACGACGGAGATCATCTTCCCTTCCTGCTTGCGCACGGCACGCGAGTACTTCTTCACCTTCCGCGTGTACACATAAACAATCGTGAACAGCACCGGCACCACCGTCATCGCAATCAGCGTCAGCTTGCCAGCTCAGATAAAACATCACGCCGATCATCCCGACAATCGTCGCGATGTCCACCACGATGCTCAGCAGCCCGGAGACGATAAACGTCTGGATCGCGTCAATGTCATCCGTCACCCTGCTGATCAGATCGCCGGTCTTCGACTGATCGTGGTACGCCAGCGAGAGCCGCTGCACACGCGCATACAGCCCTCGGCGAAGATCATGCGTCACCCACTGACCAACAGTCGTCGTCACCCACTTCTCGCCGTACGTGCACACGGCATCCAAAAGCGCGATGGCCAGCACGGCGATGCACGCGGCCACCAGGATGTGCATCGCGTTGGTTCCGATGCTGCGATGGATCGTTCGCGTCAGCCAGCCATGCTCGCCCTTGTGCGCGATCACATTGTCGAGCACGACCTTCAAGCGGCCACGGCTGCAGAACATCCGCCACACTCTCGCCGGCAATCGCCAACAGGCCAAGCCACAGGGCTTTCCTGTGCGGTCGCAGCAGGCCCATAACGGTTATCGTGCCGCGCGGGGATTTACGTTCATCGGGCATTCATCTGTAGGACGCGTCGAGCACTCACAAAAGACGCCCGTTCAGGCGTACTTCAGCCCCGAAGACGTGCATTCATTGGTAACAACATGCCCATCCGAATGAGCTATTTCCGCCACTCCGAGCCACGTTCGGCCGGAGTAATCCGCTTCGTCGATGTCGTCTCTTCCGCAGGCAATTCCTCGACCACTGCTGCGCCGCCAGACCCGCCATTCTTCGCCTTCCTCGGCTCGGTCGAAACTCCCCGCAACAGCGTCTCCAGCTCGAACCCCGCCGCTTTGCCATTCGCCGTCAACGCCGCAAGCCGGTCTTCCAGACGCCGCAGATCTTCCTCTGGAGCCGCACTCTCCGCCACACCCAGCAGCAACGGCAACGCCATCCACGCCAAAAGCTCGTCGGTCGCCTCCTGGTTGAAGTACGTCTTCCCGCCGGATTCGTTTACGCCGGTCAGCCAGCGGACATCAGGCTCCTTCCAGAAACGTTCCGAGCAGGCGACCTTCTCCAGAGGCTGATCGCCATACGAGAGCAGCACACGGACGCGCGCCGCCGCCCGCCACACATCCTCTCCCTCCAGACCGCTCGTTGAAAAGATTGCGCCCAGAGTCTCTCGGAGCTCAAGCTGATCGAACAGCTCCTCCGGCCGCGTTGCACCTGGAAGGCTGCGCAACATCGCCCACGCCAGCACCGGCGCCCAGGTTCGCTCCGGCGAGGTGCCCGGCTCCCAGCTCGGCAGCAGTTTCCGCACGTTGCCGGGCCACGCGGTCGAGAACTGTCGCTCCAGCAGAGGCAAGCGCAGCGCCGCTCCAACCAGGGGAACAATCTCCTCGCGAAACTTCCGTACAAACTCCTCCGCCGAATCCGCCCGCAGAATCTCGGCCGCTCTCCACGCGAAAGCATCCAGCGAGCCCAACCAGTCTGCCAGCCGCAACTGCTCGCGCGCCGAGAGCTGCACACGCGCCACACTCTTCTCCACCTCGCCCGTCGTCTTCGGCGCAGCCGCGCTCACCTTCTGCGGCTCTTCAAGTGCCGGCGCCTTCACCTTCGCTTCCTTCAACAGGTCACGCCCCAGCTCCGCCAGTATCCGCAACGCGCCCGGATACAGTGCATGCTCCAGCGCCTCATGCAACGGCCGCAACCGCAGCAACGACAGCGCGTGATCCAGGCTGTGCGTTCCCGCCCCCGCCAGCGAATCGCACAGCCGGTCCCACGGATGCTCTGCCGTCGAGTGAAGCTCCTGCCAATCCAGCAGCACCGCGTACTGATACCCGCGAAGGTCTAGCGTCAGCCCCTGCCGATGAATGTCCGTCGCCCGCCGCAGATACTCCAGACCTCTCGCGTGATCGCGATAGCGAAGGATCAGCGACTCATCCCAGCCGACATCCAGGCCCTCCGCCAGGCTCCGCTGCCGCAGCTCGCCAGAGCGCTTCTCCATCGACGCTGCCGACATATGAATCGTGCCACGCGTCGACCCGTAGCTGTTGTTGTAGAACACGATCGACCGCTCGCTGCCATTCCGGTTCGAGTACGCAAACACGTTCTCGTCCACCGTCCCGTAGCCCGTCCAGAAGTCGTACAGCACAAAGTTCGCGCTCTCTGCAAAGATCCGCCGCCGTTTCAGCAGCGGTGCAATCTCGTGCATATGCCGCGCCACCAGCGCTTCATTCGGCCACTCCTCCATCTTGGCCTGCTTGTACTCCATGCCATAGCGCTCGGTGTAGCCCTCCACCTGTCCATGCGCAAACATCGGCAGTCCCGGCAGTGTCGCCAGCAGCGTCGCTACGCCAAAGCACTTGTCACCCGTGCCGAACTGATCGATCGCCGTCCGCTCATCCGGGTTCGACATGAAGTTCACATACCGCTTCAGAATGTCCGGATCGAACTCAATCGTCTTCTTCAGATAGCTGCGATACTTCGCGTTCTCCTCATCGCGCAGCATGTTCATGAACGCCGAGTTGTACACGCGATGCATCCCCAGCGTGCGCACAAAATACCCCTCGAGCAGCCAGAACGCCTCCGCCAGCAATAGCGTCCCGGGCACCTCCGCAGCCACGCGATCCACCACCTCGCGCCAGAACTCGTGCGGCATCAGCGAATCAAATTCTTCCTGGCTCATCGCGTTCTCGGCGCGCGACGGGATCGATCCACCCGCCCCCGGCAGCGGAAACCACAACCGCTGCACATGCCGCTTGGCCAGCACCATCGCCGCGTCAAAGCGAATAATCGGAAACAGCCGCGCTACATGCAGGATGGCTTGAATCACCTGCTCCCGTACAAACGCCTTTGAATAGTCGATCTGCGCCGTATCGTTCCACGCAAACGTCGTCCCATCATTGCCGTGGTAAACGTACCGCGTCGTCCCATCGTGGTGATGCCGCAGCCGAAACACCACCGCCGCGTCCGACTGATCGTAGTAATGGTCCTCAATCTTGATCTCTACTCTCGAATCGGTGGAGAGGTCCGGCCCATTGAAGCTATAGCTCGGAAACGGGCTTTCCGAGCGATACAGAAACCAGTCCGGATGCTCCAGCACCCAGTCCGAGTCGATGCCCATATGATTCGGCACCATGTCACTCGCCAATCGGACACCATAGTGCGCCGCCCGATTCCGCAGATTCTCATACGCGTAATTGCCGCCCAGATCTTCCGCAATGTCATACCGCTTCAGCGAGTACGCGCTCGCCACTGCATCATGATGCCCGCGCAGCCGCTTGATGGTCCGTGACGCCACGCTGCGCTCCCACAACCCAATCAGCCACAGCGCCGTCATACCGCGGTCGGCCATCATCTGCAGCTCTTCATCCGGGATGTGGTCCAGCCGGTGAATGTGCCGCCCATACCTCTTCGACAGCTGCTCCAGCCACACATACGTGCTCTTCGCCACCATCACCACATTCGGCATCCACGCCTGGTCCGCCGAAAACGCCTCATACTCATTCAGCGGTGCCTGGTAGTCCGCCGCATACCGCCGCCTGCGCCTGCCTTCCGCGTCGATGTACCACTGGTCCTCAAACCCGATGTACTCATCGCCGACAAATCCCTCGCCGCCTCGCCCCGGCGCTCCATGCCTGTGCCAGTCCGGCCCCGGCGGATGAAACAACATCCAGACCGCAATCTCTTCCTCGCGGACCGTGTCGATCGCCAGCAACAGCTTCTTCAAATCCGTATCGAGATACGGCGTCCAGTGCGTGCGAATAAAATCCAGTTGCCCCGTCAGCGACTCCGGCGACGCCTTCATCGGCGCCTGCAGCGCATCCAGCAGGCTCCCAACCTCCGGCGCCAGCTTCGGCCGCGTCTTGAAGTATTCCGGAAGCGTCTCGGTCGCCTTCGCATAAATCGTCTGCTCGCGCAGCGGCGCATCGCTGTACAGCTCGCGAAACGGCTTGAACGCCGGGTTAATATTCGCCAGCCACAGTAGCAGCAGCTCTTCGAGCGCCGCCTCGCGGTTCGGCATCCCCTCCGTCGCCTTTGCCAGCCACTCCGCCGCACTCAGCTTGCCGCGATAAACCGTCGTATTCGGAAACCGCTCCGTAAACATGCGCAGCAGCCTCTCCACCTGCTGCGGATCATCGTGCTCCGCGAGCCACCGCACCGCCGCAGTCAGCACCTCCGGGTCCTTCTCCTTGCGGAAGCGCGCAACCAGCGCATGGTTCAGCTCGTCAATCATGCCCATCGCATACAGCGCGCCCGCATGCACCGTCCGCTCCGGGTCAAGCTTCCCGCCCGCTTCGGCCTCGCGAGCCTTATTCAGGGCCTGCGCCATCTTGCGCGCTGCCGCCACATTGGCGAACACCACGTTTCCCGTGTAGCTGAACAGCGTCTCGTCCAGCTCGAGCCGGTCGCGAATCTCGCGGCTGATATGAAATTCCATGCAGCAGTCTCTCTAGGCAGAAAGGGAAACGCGCCGTGCACTCGCGTACGGCGACGGAGTCTAATTCGTGTGAAGCAGACGCAGCCCGATTAGATGCCTTGTCCGGCCAGTACCACACCCTTGCGGCAATCGTGTTGCAAACTTCAACGGGTGGTCTTCTTCGCAGCCTTTCGTCCGCTCGCCTTCTTCGCCGGGCTCTTCTTGGTCGCCGCTCGGTTGCTTGCCGGACGGCTCACCGCAGATTTCTTCGTCGCGCCTTTCTTCGCCGACTTGCCATCGCTCCCAGGGGCCGCCGCCTCCGAAATCTTCGCCAGCTTCGCCGCATGGCTCTCCAGAAGCTTTTCAAGCTGCCGGATCAGCACCGGCGTCTGCATCGGCTTCACCAGCATGCGGTCGGCGCCCATCTCCATCCAGGCGTCCTGCTCCACGGGAAAGGCGGTCAGCAGCGCCACCGCCGGATGATAGGGTGCTGTCCGCGCAGCCTGGATCACCTCGCGCCCCGCGGCATCCGACTCCATCCGCATGTCCGTGATCACCATCTGATACTCGCGCGTGCGAATCTTCGACCGCCCCTCGTGCGCGGAAGTCGCCGTATCCACATCGAAGCCCGATATCTCGAGCACCGCCTTCATCGTCAACAGCACAGCCACTTCATCGTCCACCAGCAACACACGGCGCTTTGCCAACTCAGTCCTCCAATGCTGCTCTGCATTCCGCAGCGGCCTTATTCAGCACTCAAATCCACGGTGCCCGTATCCGCCCCATATTCTCAGCTTCGCCAAACCCACGCAAGCTGACCAGCATCACCACCCCCGGGCTGATCCTGCGCTGCGGAAAAGATAGGTGGCGAGAGGTCAAAGGTTACAGCCGCCAAATATCTCTACCCTCTACCCTCTACTCTCACCCTTTACGCCACATCCATCTCTTCAACCCTCTGCGGCCGCACACTCGCAAACCGCCGCAGCAGCAGCGGCATCGACCCTCCCTGCACCAGGACCGAGAACAGCACCACACTATAAGTCGCGGGCGCGATCCAGGCGCTATTC
>CAVXKS010000002.1:0-1302597 GCA_963762465.1 uncultured Acidobacteriaceae bacterium
GGTATCAACAAGGAAGCGTGCAGCGCGAAAAGCGGCAGAGTGGTCCGGATGTTTGGATTTATCGCTGGTAGAAATCGGCACTGACGGAAATAGCAAGTACCGCAAAGCTATCGTCGGCACGGTTGAAACACTGGCCAATCAAGCCTCGGCCCTCAAAGCAGCTCAAGCTCTGCGCATCGACGCCAACCATGAAGCCCCGCACACGGAAGGCGGACCGAAGACAGTTGCCGAACTGATCGCCCACTACCGGCTCAAGGAATTGGCCGGGGACAATCAGGGACGCAAAGCGTTTTCGACCCGAGCCGCGTATGAATGTTACCTGAACGCCTGGGTTCTCCCGCGATGGGGAACGACAGGATCGATCAGGTAAAGCCTGTAGCAGTCGAAGAATGGCTGGACGGGATCAAGCGGGCGAGGGGCACCAAAGCGAAGATCCGGAACCTGATGAGCGCTGTCTTCCAACACGCGATGCGGTACGAGTGGATGGAACGAAATCCGATTCAACTTGTGCGTCAGAGTGCGAAGCGGGAAAAAGTGCCCAACGTTCTGGAGCTGGCAGAACTTCAGCTTCTACTCACCAAGCTCGATGTACGGGAACGAACGCTGGTGCTGCTCGATGCGGCAACCGGGCTTCGGGTCAGCGAACTGCTGGCACTCCGCTGGAGCGACGTTGATTTCGAGAACCTCGAACTCAGTGTCACCCGGTCGATTTGGCATCAGATTGTCGGCGACTGCAAGACCGAAGCATCTGCCAAGCCTGTTCCAATGGACAGCTACATGGCGGAAGACCTTCTGCGGTGGCGGCGCAAGAGTCCGTATCCGATGGATGACGACTGGGTCTTCGCCAGTCCGGCGAAAAAAGGCAAGCAGCCTTACTGGCCGGACAATCTCATGAAGCGGTACATCAAGCCGGTTGCACTCAAGGCCGGCATCAACAAGAACATCGGCTGGCATACCTTCCGCCACTCCTTCGGCACATTGCTCAAGGCGAACGGGGAAGATGTGAAGACGGTACAGGAGCTCTTACGGCACGCCAACAGCAGGATCACGCTCGACGTATACACGCAGGCCGTGAACTCGCATAAGCGAGCCGCACAGAGCAAGGTTGTAAAGATGATGGTTCCCAATCTGGGTGAAACTAGGGGTGAGTCACACCCACGTTCTGCGTGAGTGCGTTCTTATTGCACCCATATCGAACCCAGATTTGATTGTCACTTTATGTTGCCATACGCCTCTAAGTCCTTTGGAATGTATGGCGGGGACGACGGGGCTCGAACCCGCGACCTCTGCCGTGACAGGGCAGCGCTCTAACCAACTGAGCTACGTCCCCAAGCTGGAATCACCAACTCGGATTCGCCGTTGCGATTGATTCAGCCTTGGCGTGAAGCGCAGCTCAACACAATCGCAGCAACAGGTTCGAGTCTATCAGAATTTCGAGCCGGGTGTCCCCAGACGACCCGATTTTCCTGCCGGGCGAATGTGGCTGGTTTCAACCGCCGGCTAGTCATGCTTGCGCGAGATCTGCGCGGGCTTTACCACCGTGGTCTCCTGCATTTCGATGAGTCCCGTGCCGGCGAGTTCTTTGAGTTTTTCCATGAGTTCTTCCACCTTCTCGGGCGTCTCGATGAACTCGACCTTGAGTGGGAGGTGGTCCGATATCTCGACGAAACTGCTCGAATGAATGTGATGGTCTGCGCCGAACCCGGCCACTCCTTTCAGCACCGTCGCGCCCGAGACGCCGTGGAAGAACAGGTGGTCGAGAATGGCCGAATAGTTCGGCACACCATGGCGTGTCGAGCCTTCGCTGAGATAAATGGAAACCTTAACAGCTTTTCCGGCGGACAACATATCTCTCCTTTTGTTTGAGATCTGAATGTTATCCAAGCGGCGTTTAGCTGCCCGGCCACTAAGGAATCATCTTCGCCAGCGTCAGCCCGCACCATGCGGCGATCAGCCCCAGAATCACACTCAGGGACAGGTAAAGCCCCGCAATCAGAAAGGCACCGAGCTGCAGGTTCGACAGAATCTCCCACTCAAACGTAGAGAAGGTACTGTACGCTCCGACAAAGCCGACGGGAATCAGATACCGCCACGCCGGCGTCAGCTCGATATGCCTGCCAAGGTACTCCAATGAGAAGCCGATGATAAGGCAGGCGGTGATGTTGATAATGAAAGTTCCGTACGGGAATCGTGTTCCCATCCGGCTCGCCACAGCCGAGCCGACCCAGAACCGGGTCACCGACCCCAGTGCCCCGCCAAGTGCAACCCACAAGTATTTCTGCACGCTTCGCCTCTCCTATGCTTCCAGCCGATGCGCAAAGATCCGTAGGAGCATCTGCTCCTCCTGCCTCTCAATTGTTCCTGGGAACTCGGGCGAGTGACTCCACGACAGAGTTCCCTGTCAGGAGTCATCAGCACTCCGTTTCGGAGCGCCGTTAGGGCGGATTCCATCGCCACAATCAGCAGAACACAGAACAGTCGGTGGGGCAACTGACTACGTTCCGCATGTTTCTATGCGCGAGCGTCGAAGTGGTGGGCAGAGAGGGACTCGAACCCCCGACATCCTGCTTGTAAGGCAGGCGCTCTAACCAACTGAGCTATCCGCCCTTCGCCGCTCGGCCTTCAGTGTAGGGGATAAAGGCCGCGACCTCCAAACCTGCCTCCCCGATCGCGTTACAAATTTCCGCGCAGCGCCTGTTCGCGTTCAATCGCTTCAAACAGCGCCTTGAAATTGCCCTTTCCGAAGCTGCGGCTGCCCTTCCGTTGAATGATCTCGTAGAAGACCGTCGGCCGGTCCTCCACCGGGCGCGTGAAGATCTGCAGCATGTAGCCCTCATCGTCGCGATCGACGAGGATGCCTAGCTTCTCCAACTCGTCGACTGGCTCATCGATTTTGCCGACGCGATCCTGCAACTCTGCATAGTAGGTATGAGGCACTGTGAGGAAGTTCACGCCCTGCTGTTGCATCTTCATCACCGTCGTGAGGATGTCGTTGGTTGCAAGTGCGATGTGCTGCACGCCCGGTCCGCCGTAGAAGTCGAGATACTCCTCGATCTGCGACTTCCTTCTGCCCTCCGCCGGCTCGTTGATCGGAAACTTCACATAACCGTTGCCGTTCGCCATCACCTTCGACATCAGCGCGGAGTACTCGGTGGAGATGTCGTTGTCGTCGAAGTGCTGGTACAGCGCAAAACCCATCACTTTGGCGTAGAAGTCCACCCACTCGTTCATCGCACCCCAGCCAACATTGCCGACGATGTGATCGACGTGCAGCAATCCGACCGGGTTCGCAACCGTATCTTGCGGTAGAGCCTGATACCCGGGGAAGAAGAGACCACGGTAGTCCCTGCGCTCGACAAACGTGTGGAGCGTATCGCCGTAGGCGGCAATGCTCGAGGTCACGACGCGGCCGTCTGCATCTTCGCTCGCGGTCGGCTCCTGCACGGACCGGGCACCGCGCTTGGTTGTCTCCTCCCACGCGCTGCGAGCGTCATCGACCCACAGCGCGATTGCCTTCACGCCATCGCCGTGCTTGTGCACATGCGTGGCAATCTCAGAATCCGGCCGCAGCGCAGTCGTCAGCACAAACCGAACCTTGCCCTGTTGCAGCACGTACGAGGCGCGATCGCGGCGCCCTGTCTCCGGGCCCGCATACGCCACCAGCGACATACCGAACGCCGCGCGATAGAAGTACGCGGACTGCCGTGCATTTCCAACGTAAAACTCAATGTGGTCGGTCCCCTTCAGCGGGAGAAAATCACGCGCAACGGACTCGGGAGTCGGAGCAATCGCGGCCATAAGGCCCTCCTTCTTTCTTTCGATGTCATTCACTGCTCACGGGACGATCTCATCGCGGACCAACAGCCGCCCGGCTGGAAAGAGTAGCAGGAACGATGGTTCCCTGGCATTCTCCCAGGCTGATTCGCGGCAGCCCTTCGCGTTCACAGAAGCCGCGAATCGTAATCTCGTCACCGTCTTCGAGGAAGCTGCGCTCCTCCCCGGACGGCAACTTCAATGGCTCAGCACCACGCCGCGTGATCTCCAGCAGAGAGCCCTGCGAACCGGGTTGCGGGCCGGAGATCGTGCCACTGGCCAGCAGATCGCCACTGCGCAAATTGCATCCGTTGCTGGTGTGGTGAGCCACCATCTGCGCGAAACTCCAGTACAGCTCCGTCACTCTTACCTCGGTGAGCCTGACCGCTGGAAGCGACGCATTCCGCATCCTCTCCGTCGTCAGGTACGCCTCAAGACGAACATCGATTCCGTGCTTCTTCGAATCGCGAGCATCAAATAATCCAGTGGCTGCGGATCCCCCTCTTCACGCGCCGCGAGCGGAACGCGGTAGGGCTCGAGCGCATCCATCGTCACGATCCACGGAGAAACCGTCGTCGCAAAGCTTTTCCCGAGAAAGGGTCCAAGCGGCTGATACTCCCATGCCTGAATGTCGCGCGCAGACCAGTCGTTCACCAACGACACGCCGAAGATATGCTCTTCGGCCTGATCGATATCAACCGGACTGCCAGGCACGTTGCCAACGCCGATATACGCTCCAAGCTCGAGCTCGAAATCCATCTGCCTCGACGCGCCAAACGTTGGTGCGTCTGCAGACGGCGGCTTCGTCTGGCCCTTCGGGCGCGTCACGGGCGTACCACTCACGACAATTGATGACGCGCGACCGTGATATCCGATAGGCACCCACTTATAGTTCGGCATCAGTGGCTGGTCGGGCCGAAATAACTTGCCAACATTCGTCGCGTGATGCACCGATGCATAGAAGTCCGTGTAGTCGCCAATGCAACGGGAACGCAAAATCGCGCTTCACTCATCGGGCGGAGAGCGGCTTCGCAATTGTCACGACGCGCAGCCGCACCTGGTCTGAGAAGGCGGGAGCACGTGACTAACTTGCGCAATTCTCTGCCGGCGACCCGCATCCGCATATCATCAGCCTGTTCAGGTATCCGCTACGGCATGCCGAACGTACCTCCCACGGCACAGAATGCAGCAGACCATGTGCGACAGCCGACTAATATCGAGCACCTCGTCGCCGATGCCAACACCGAGGTGCCGTCGCATCACCGGCAGCGTAAACGCACAAAACGGCAAATTCTCCAGCGGGAATCCGCATCCCGACCCATTCGCATACTCCACCCAGCTCTTCATCCGGCATCGAACCATCCCATCGAGCGCAGATCCGCTATCGGCTCCTCGAACGAACAGGATCCAAACTCATCACAAAGTCCGCACGCATCCTCTCTATTTCGTCCGACTCAAAGCTGCTCACCACCCCGCAACAAATTCCTCGTCGCCGCAAACGCGTCGCTTCCGTTTCTCGCGACAAGCCTCGACGGTCTTCTCCTCACCCCGCACGCCGGCATCGCCGCGACGAAGAAGTTCACGAACCCATGCATCTCGCTCTCGGTGCATCCGGCTCATAGGTCAGCGCATGTCTCCGCGCGCACCGCATGGTGCAACCCCGCCGTGGCCTTCATCCTTAACTCGCGCTTCGCGCACGCGCACATGAATGACGCAACACTTTCTGAGCAGCGATATGCTTCCGCTGTAACGCCGCCTGTACGAATCTTCGCGCACGTACCTGCGCTTCAATCGCCGCGGGCAGCTTCTCCACGCGGCCACCCCGCGCGGCGCCTCCACAAACAACTCGCGCATCTTTCGGCAGCCGCGCTCGAATCTTTGCACATCCTCCAGCCTCGCCGGCCTGCACTCCACGGCGTCGAGCCGCAGCCCTATATCGACTGCCAATCGCATCTCCACGTCATAGTCACTGCCGAGCAGCAAGCTGATCGGCCACTCCACATACTGAGGCCACCGATCCGCAAACTCCGCTATCTTGCCCGCCGGCAACACCAACCGGCCCAGCGCCCATCGATCACGCGCTGCTCGATAGCTTGCATAGTTCCGCACAGTCGTTTCCAGGTCGAGGGCTGCCGGCGGAAACAGCCCTGCGTAATCAATTGCTCGCTCCAGCAGCGCGTGTACCGCGGTCATGCTACTTCGCGTCTCCCGGATACAGCCGCTTCAACCCTTGCCAGCACTCGTAATACTCATGCTGCAGAATCTTCGATTCGAGCGCCCACCTCGTCGGCCGGACCGGCAGCCTCGTCTCAAACATGAACGCCAGCGTGTCCTTCACATGCTGCGGCTTCAACTCAGCCGCGCTCGCCTTCTCAAACGTCTCCGCATCCGGCCCATGGCCTGACATGCAGTTGTGCAGGCTCATTCCACCCGGGAGAAATCCCTCCGCCTTCGCGTCATACTCGCCGTGAATCAGCCCCATGCATTCGTTCATCATGTTGCGGTGAAACCATGGCGGCCTGAAGGTACGCTCTGCGACCAGCCAACGCGGCGGGAAGATCACGAAATCAACATTCGCGACTCCTTCGAGATGCGAGGGCGCGGTCAGCACGCAGAAGATTGACGGATCGGGATGATCGAAACTCACCGTGTTAATGCAGTTGAACCGCGCCATGTCGTACTTGTACGGCGCATAGTTCCCGTGCCACGCCACAACGTTAATCGGCGAATGGTTATACGTCGCGTGCCACAGCCTGCCCAGAAACTTCGACACCACCTCGACATCCCCTTCGCGGTCCTCAAACGCCGCAACCGGCGTCAGAAAGTCACGAGGGTTCGCCAGCCCATTCGCGCCAATCGGTCCTAAATCCGGTAGACGAAACGGCTGCCCATAGTTCTCGCAGATGTAGCCACGCGCCTTGCTCTCCAGCAACTCCACCCTGAACTTAATCCCGCGCGGAATGACGACGAGTTCGCCGGGTTTCGCTTCGATGATTCCGCACTCTGTAGCGAAGCGCACCGCACCCTGCTGCGGCAGAATCAGCATCTCTGCATCGGCGTTGTAGAAGTACCGGTCTTTCATGGACGCGGTGGCCGTGTAGATGTGCACTCCCGCGCCGTCCTGCATCGCCGGATCGCCACTGCCTCCAATCGTCGTCACCCCCTCCACAAAGTCCGTCGGCTGCGCGGGAAACTCCGGCGGATTCCATCGCATCTGGTTCGGCGGCGTGGGTACCTCGTCGAACGGCCCACTGCGCCACAGCGTCTCCTTTTCGAATAACTGATACGGCTCATGCACGACCGACGGCCGGATCCGGTACATCCACGTGCGCCGGTTCTTTCCACGAGGCGCCGTAAACGAAGATCCGCTCACCTGCTCCGTATACAGTCCAAACGCATTCCGCTGCGGTGAATTCTGTCCGACCGGCAAAGCTCCCGCGCGCGCCTCGGTCGCAAACTCATTCCCAAACCCAGATTGGTATTCAGCCTGATACGTGAGCTCCGGCATCCCTCTTCCCTTCTTCGCGCAATCTCTCGGCGGCTCGCGCGCACCCCGCAAGCTGCCCGGAGCATCATGGTCTGCCCGGACATGCATCGTCAACCCGTGCGATACACTCGCGCAGAGCGCGCGTCCTCACGCCCGATTCAGCGTCTGATCCTCAATGCCCGTTCGCCTCATCATCAATGCAGACGATTTCGGCCTCACGCGCGGCGTCAATCGCGCTATCGCCGAGCTGTACGACGCCGGCGCCGTCACTTCCGCTACCCTCATGGCGAACGGGGCAGCCTTTGATGACGCAGTTAGCCTCGCGCTCGCTCGCCCCTCACTTGGAATAGGCTGTCATATCGTCCTGGTCGACGGCACACCGGTGTCCGACCCTGCAAGCATCCCCACGCTCCTCGCTCCAGATCACCGCAGCTTCCGCAACTCACTTGCAGAGTTCGCCCTCGGCGTCCTGCGCGGCTCCATCACGCAGGACGACATCGAGCGCGAGGCACTCGCGCAGATCCAGAAGCTCCAGCGCGCCGGCCTTAGACTCACACACGTCGACACGCACAAACACACCCACCTCCTCTCGCGCGTGACCCGGCCCATCATTCGCGCGCTCGAGCACGCCGGCATTCGCTCGATCCGCAACCCATTCGAGCCACGCTGGGCCGCTGCGCTCAGCGGAAGCACGCGCCGCAGTCTCCTGGTCCGGGCGTTTGAGCCGGGTCACCGCCGCTTCCAGGCCTCGCCTGCTATTGCGAACCATCGCATCCTGACAACCCGCGGCAGCATCGGAATCTCGGCTACGGGACACCTCAACAGCACTACGCTGGGCGCCTTACTGAAGGCCCTCCCCGGCGGGACGTGGGAGCTCGTCTGCCATCCCGGTTATAACGATACCGAGCTGGACGCCATCACCACCCGTCTGCGCACCCACCGAGAAACCGAGCTCCAGGCTCTGCTTGCAGCTTTCTCAGGATCTTCATCCAATCCTCTGCACCCTTCCGGCTTAGAACTCATCCATTACGGAGAGCTGAGCCTCTAACTAGTACCTGGAACCTCGTACCTCGCTATGAAGATCGGCATCACGTGCTATCCCACTTACGGCGGCTCCGGCGTTGTCGCTACGGAGCTCGGTATCGAGCTTGCCGCTCGCGGGCACGAGGTGCACTTCATCACCTACTCGCAGCCCTTCCGGCTGAACGGCCGCGAGGCGAACATCCACTTCCATGAAGTTCCCGTCTCGAACTATCCGCTCTTCGAATACCCTCCGTACGACCTCGCACTCGCCACGCGGATGGCTGAGGTCGCCGAGATCTACACGCTCGATCTGCTGCACGTCCACTACGCCATCCCGCACTCCGTCTCCGCGCTGCTCGCACGCCAGATGCTAGCCGCTCAAGGTTTGCATCTTCCGTTCATCACGACCCTGCACGGCACCGACATCACTCTCGTCGGCCTAGATCGCTCCTACTTGCCCATCACCCGCTTCGGGATCGATCAGTCCGACGGCGTCACGGCAATCTCCGAGTACCTGCGCGATCGCACGCGCGAAGCCTTCTCGGTCCAGCGGCCGATCGAAGTCATCCGCAACTTCGTCAATTGTGATCTCTATCGCCGCGACCCTGCGCTCGTTGCTCGCGAACGCCCCCGCTTTGCGCAACCCGACGAGCGCCTGCTCGTTCACCTCTCGAACTTCCGGCCAGTCAAGCGCGTGCTCGATGTCATTTCCGTGTTCTCGCGTATCGCCAAAGAGCTTCCCGCGCGCTTGATTCTCATCGGTGACGGCCCGGATCGCTCCGCCGCCGAGTACCTCGCCAAGCGGATGGGCATCGGCGATCGCGTCGAATTCCTCGGCAAGCAGGAAAACGTGCACGAACTTCTTCCGCTCGCCGACCTCATGCTCATGCCCAGCGAGATGGAGAGTTTTGGCCTCGCCGCGCTGGAAGCGATGGCCTGCTGTGTGCCCAGCATCGCCACACGTGTCGGTGGCGTTCCCGAACTTATCGAGCACGACGAAAATGGCCTGCTCTTCGAGGTTGGCGACATCGCAGGCATGTCCGAGTCTGCCATCGAGCTGTTGTCCGATCCGCACGCCCTGGAAGAGATGGCCACCGACGCCCGCCGGACGGCACAGGCGAAGTTCTGCGCCTCCCGCATCATCCCCCAGTACGAGAGCTTTTATCAGAGCATCGTCCGCTCCTCGCCGAAACTTTCCGCCGGTTAACTGGGTTAATCCACCAGATGCGCGCGCGTCTGTCGCGCGCCAAACCAGCTTCCGCGGGGCCTATCCTCTAAGCACCGGCGCTACGCGCGCACGCGTTCGAGAGGTTTTTATGAAACTCAAACTGACCCTTGCCAGCCTGGCCGCCGCCACCGTTCTTCTCCCCGCGGCACACGCCCAGATGAGCGGCACCTCGCATCCCGAAAATCTCGACGACAACATCACGACCTCGCCCGACCCCTCTTCAACGCCGCACTATGTCAAACCCTCGCCTGCCATCCAGGTGACCGCACCGCGCGCGACGGTGAACACCTATCAGCCAACAGCGAGCACGCCGGGCGTAGAGTCCATGCGCGTCCCCGTCGCGCAGGAAACGATGCCGGTACGCCGCCCCCTGACCGCTGCGAACGATCCTGACGCCAACATCGTCATGTCCGTCCCCGACGTTCCCGGCCAGGCGAACGAAGGCACCGCGCTGCGTGCTCGTCTCCAGAACCCGCTCTCCACCAATGACACCCGCGTCGGCGATCCCTTCCTTGCCGAGCTCGTGCAGCCGATCACGCAGCATGGCGTCGTACTTATCCCCGCCGGCTCACAGATCAAGGGCCGCATCTCCGAGGTACACGGAGGAAAGCGCTTCACCGGCCGCGCCTCCATCCGCCTCCAGGCTGAGGCCATCACCTTCCCGGACGGCAAGTCCTACCGTCTGCACGCCGAGCTGGTCGATCTCGACAACTTCGCCGATGCGCACGTGAACTCCGAAGGAACCGTCATCGGTACCGATCATCCGAAGGCCGCGCTTGCCGCAGTCGGACTCACCACCGCCGGCGCCGCGACAGCAGGCGCCGTCATCGGCGGCGGAGTCGGCGCGGGCGTCGGCGCTGCCATCGGCGTGGGCGCAGGAGCCATCTGGTGGCTCAAGCGTGACGTCCAGCAGGAGCTCCCGATCGGCACCGGCCTCGTCTTCTCGCTCGACGAGCCGTTCAATGTTTCCGCCTCGGCTCAGACCGCAGAGCTGGCACACTAGGCCGGGGTGCCCAGCGAGCGAGCTCGCTGGGATGGTTAGGGCCCTCAACCTCAAACCCGCGCAGCAGCAAGGCCCTCGATCCGTCGAGGGTCTTGCTGTTTCCGGCCGCTATCCCAGCAGCCGCTTCCAGTTCTTCTGATTGCGCCGGTAGCTCTTCTTCAGGTCCTCGAGAATTCGCTGAAAGTCCCCATTCTCGCTGAGCGGCCGCCATGCCGGATTCTTGCTGAACCACGGATAGTTCTCATTGCCCAGATAGATCGCGCGGCGCAGCCAGTGCAGCGCCTCCGACGCGTCCTCCTCCACCGCGAAGTACGTCGCCAGCCGGTACGCCATCTCGCTGTCCGCACCTGCCGCCGACAGCACATCTTCCGTGATGAACGTCGCCGCCCGCGATCGGTCCCCCAACTGCACGTAGCACATCGCAATCGTCGGAAACACGATCCGCAGCGAGGCATCATCGCGAATCACCTCTTCGAGCGTCTCCACCGCGCGCGACAATTGCCCCTCGCGCATGTACTGGTAACCCTTTGAAATCCGCAAAAGCGGCTGCTTCGGCTCCAGCGTCAGTCCCTTTTCGATCTCATCGCTCGCCAGTTCCAACTGATTCTGATATTGATACACACGCGCGCGATGGTTATAAATCACCGCCGCATTCGCCGGGTTCAACCGCAGCGACGTGTTGAACTGATCCAGCGCCTCCTCGTAAAGCCCGTCGATCCGCAGCGTGATGCCTGCTACCAGATGTACATTCCAGTCGTTGGCCGCCTCCTGCAGCAGGTGCTCAATGCCATGCCGCGCGCTTTCCTTTTCGCCGCGCGACAGCAGCATGTACACGCGGTAAAGATTCGCCTCAACCGAATCCGGATCACGCTCCAGCGCACGATCGAACGCCCTGCGCGCCTCCAGCACGTGCATCTGTCCGCCCATTCCATGCCGCGCATACTGCAGATGCGTAATCCCAAGCCCCGACCACCCCGGCGCATACCCAGGATCACGCGCCACAACGCGCTCGAACTGCTCGCGCGCGCGATCCAGTTCATCGCGATTTCCCGTCCTCGACATAAACGACGACAGCAGAGCCCGGGCCTGCAGATACTCCTCCGAAACAGCCCCGCCCAGCGAGTTCTCGCCGCCAGACTGCGCGGCTCCGCTCGTGAACTCGCCCCTGCCCTGCAACTCCGCGAAGACCTCATCGCAGATCTCCGTCTGCACGGCAATCAAATCAAACGTTGCCACGCTGATCGCTCCGCCGGTTCGCACGCTCTGCCGCGCCACATCCAGCAACTGCCAATTCAGATCGAACCCGCGCTCCGAGCGCAGAAAACTTCCCGCCAGCACGAAGTCCACCAGCAGCCTCCGCCCCACACTCAGCGGATCAAGCTGCCGCGTGGGAATATTCATCAGCGTGCTCGACGGCCGCACCACCAGCGACGGCACCTTCGCCAGCCGCGTCGCCACCGCATCGGCCAGCGCCTGTCCGTAGAAGTGCGTCGCCTCCGTCGTGCCAAGGTTCACGAACGGCAGCACCACGATGTCCGTGCCCTTCTTCTCCTGGCTGGTCGTGCTCTCGCGAAAGCGCTCCGCGAGCATCGACAGAATTCCCGTCGTCCGCTTCTCTTCCTCGGGCGTCTCGAGATCCAGCCGCTGCTGCGCCGGCATATTGATCGCTCCCTCGCCGGCCATCACCATCGAATCCAGTTGCAGCGATTTCAAGATCGTCTTCAGCCCCTCGCGCACCTCTGCGGCCGAGCCATACCGCTCGGAAGGCTGCTTCTCCAAACAGCGCAGAATCACGCTCTCCAGCTCTCCAGGAATATCCGGCACAATCTCCCGCAACGACGGCGGCGCGGCAAATTGAATCGCCCGTATGCTCTGCAACTCCTGGGCATCGGGCCGATGGAACGGATGCCGCCCGCTCACCATCTCGTACAAAATCAGCCCCAGCGCAAAAATGTCGCTCTGCACGCTGGACTGCCCCGTCACAAACTGCTCCGGAGCCATGTAGGCGATCGTCCCGCCGCGCGCCGTGTAGGTCGCTCCCGGCGGAATCTGCGGCGGCTGCCCCGGCAATGCCGGATCAAAGTTGCCGTTCGGCTCCTCGAGCTTTTCGCGCTTCAACTGCCGCGCCAGCCCGAAGTCCAGAATCTTGATCAGCCCGCCATCGGTCAGCATCACGTTGGCCGGCTTCAAATCCCGGTGAAAGATCCCCAGGCTATGGGCCGCCTGCAGACCATCGGCGATCTGCATCCCGCTGGACAGCACCAGCTGCACATTGGCTGGTCCCTCGGCGATCACCTTATCCAGGCTCTTGCCGGGGATGTACTGCATCACTATGTAGGCTTCCTCGTCCTCCTCGCCCACCTCATAGATCGCGCAGACGTTCGGGTGGTCGATCGCCGAGGCCAGCCGCGCCTCGCGCAACTGCGTCACCCGCACCTGCTCCGCCGTTTGCACCCCGCGCTTGAGCAGTTTCAGCACCACCGGGCGCTGCAGCAGTGTGTCGTTGGCGAGGAAGACCACGCCGCTTCCGCCCGAGCCGATCTTCCGGAGGAACTCATACTGGCGGATTACGCGACGCTTCATGGGGGCATTATCTCAACTAACTGATTCATAACCATGTGGAAGAGCTCACAAGCCGGACAACCAGGGCCCATGCCCAACTGGAGTCATACTCGCTCGCACTAGCTGAATCGATATAGATGTGGCACGACCGACCGGTAAGGCAGCCTCGCGGTTCCTGACCGCATCCAACGTCTGACCCTGAAAGCAGGCTGGCCTTTTTGTACTTGGTCAGCAGGTTTACCTCACTACGGCAAGGTACGAATGTCCGGGACCATCCTGCTCATCGACGATAACGCTGTTCAGGCGGCCACCCGCCAGACCATCCTCAAGCGTGCGGGGTACTTCGTCATCGCGGTCCTTAGCCCCCAGCGTGCGCTCGAGCAACTGCGCAACAACGACTTTCCCGAGGCGATCAATCTCGTTCTTACCGACCACATCATGCCCGGCATGACCGGATCGGAGTTCGTCGCACGCCTCCGCGAGTTCCAGCCCAGACTCCCCGTGCTGGTCATCAGCGGCATGGCCGACGCGGAAGACGAGTACGAAAACCTCGATGTCGAGTTCCGCCTCAAGCCCCTGCTTCCCGACAACCTCCTCGCCAGCGTCCACCGCCTCATCACTCCCCGGAGTTCACAGGCCACCACCGCCTGAGCCGTAACCTCCGCGCCTGCACGCTTTCAGCAGGTCCCGCGTAACTCTGCGAAAATAGACGCAGAGGACGCCTGCTCTCCCATGCTGCACCCCATGCCCTCCTTCGGCAGCTTTGCGCTGCTTCTGGCCCTCGCGCTCTGTGTCTACACACTGTTCAGCGGCGCACTCTCGCTGCGCGCGCTTGCAACCGGCCGCGCCCTCGCCGTGCCCGCCGAAGCTCTCCGCGAGACCTCCCGCCGCGCCGGCATCGCCAGCTTCATCGTCATATCCTGCGCCGCGTTCGCCCTCATCTGGGCCGCCTTCACCAACGACTTCTCCGTTGACTACATCCTCCATCACACTAACCGGGACCTGAACCCGCTCTACAAGTTCTCTGCGCTCTGGTCCGGTCAGGAAGGCTCACTCCTCCTGTGGGCGTGGCTGCTCTCCGCCTATGGGTTCGTCCTGCGCCTGCGCGACAAAACCGACGTCACGCTGCACGCCTATGCCTCCACCATCCTCTCTGCCATCCAGATCTTCTTCCTTCTGCTGCTTTGCTTCGCCGCGCTTCCTTTCTCCATCGCGCCCGGCCCGCTGCACGCCGACGGCTTCGGCCTCAATCCACTCCTCCAATATCCCGAGATGGTCATCCACCCGCCGATGCTGTATCTCGGCTACGTCGGCTTCTCGGTGCCGTTCGCCTTCGCACTCGGCGCACTCATGATGCGCTACCCCGGCGAAAAGTGGATTCACATCACCCGCCGCTGGACCATGGTCACATGGCTCTTTCTCACCTGCGGCATCTGCCTCGGCATGCACTGGGCCTACGCCGTGCTCGGCTGGGGCGGCTACTGGGGATGGGACCCCGTCGAGAACGCCTCGCTGATGCCCTGGCTCGCCGGCACGGCCTTCCTGCACTCCGTCATGATGCAGGAGAAGCGCGGCATGATGAAGATGTGGAATGTCTGGCTCATCTTCGCCACCTTCATGCTGTCAATCCTCGGCACGCTGCTCACCCGCTCCGGCCTCGTCAGTTCCGTGCACGCCTTCGCGGAAAGCAACATCGGGACCTGGTTTTACGCGTTCCTTCTGCTCGTCCTCATCGTCTGCCTCTTTACCTTCCTTCGCCAGCGTGATCACCTCCGCAGCGAGAATCGCCTGAACGCGATCGTGTCGCGCGAATCCTCTTTCCTCTTCAACAACCTCGTTTTGCTCTGCGCGTGCATCGCCGTGCTCGTAGGCACGCTCTTTCCGGTAATCAGTGAATACGTAACCGGCTCCAGGACCACCATCGCCGCCCCCTACTACAACAAGGTGATGCCGCCCATCGGCCTCTTCCTCATCTTCCTCACCGGAGTCGGCCCGCTGCTCGCCTGGCGCGCCACATCCATGCGGTCCATCCGCCGCAACCTTCTGCTGCCCTGCATTGCCATCATTGTCAGCGCCGCCATCCTCATGGCCACCGGGCTTCGTCCCTGGAACGAAGCTGACGGTTCAACCGGCGCCATCTACTCGCTCGTCTGCTTCTCGCTCTCCGCAGGCGTCATCACCGCCATCGCCGCCGAGTTTCTCCGCGGCGCCAATGTCGTCCGCACGCAGACGCAGCGCAACCTGCTCTCCTCCGCGTTTCTCCTCACGCGCCGCAACACGCGCCGCTACGGCGGATACATCATCCACTTCGGCATCGTCGTTCTCTTCATCGGCGTCGCCGGCTCGGCCTTCAACCAGTCCCGCGAGCTCGAAATGTCCTTCGGCGACTCGCTCCAGATCGGCTCCTACAAGCTCGTCTGCCAGTCCTACTCGCAGGACAGCAACCCCAACTACGACACCGACTACGCTCTGCTCGACGTCTTCCACAACGGCAAAAAGATTACGCAGCTCTCCCCCGAGCGGCGCTTCTACAACGCCTCGCAGCAGACCTCGACCATCGTCGCCATCCACTCCACACTCGCGCGCGACCTCTACGTCGTCTTCGAAGGCCGCAACCCCGAAACCGACAAGCCCATCATCAAGGTCTTCCTCAACCCGCTCGTCAATTGGATCTGGATCGGCGTCGGCTTCGTGATCTTCGGCACCGCCATTGCGCTCGTCCCTCCTCTCAAACCGGGTGCCCCCTCTTCCACGCCGGCTTTACCCTCGGCGCAGCGTGGACCGCGAAGAAACCCGGGAAGTCGCGCATGCGTAAGCGCCTCCTCCACATCGCGCTCCTCTGCTTCCTCGCCGTCCCCATGCTCGGCGCCGGCGCGCCTTCCTCCCGCTTCGACGCTCTCGGCCACAAGCTCATGTGCGTCTGCGGCTGCGGACAGATCCTGCTCGAGTGCAATCACGTCGGCTGCCCGGACTCCGACCGCATGATCGGCGAACTCCGTACCGAAATTGCTACTGGCCTTCCCGACAGGGGCGTGCTGAACTGGTTTGTCGCAAAGTACGGGCCCACGGTACTCGCCGCTCCGCTTCGCGGCGGATTTGACGTCGTCGCCTGGATCGTTCCCTTCGCCACACTTTTTCTGGGCATCGCAATTGTCGTCTTCCTAATCCGCCTCTGGCGTCGCCGTTCCCCCAGAGGCCCATCGGATGGCCAGCCATCGGCAATCGACGACACAGTTCGAGATCGGATCCGCCGGGAGACTACCTACTAGGTCACCCCGACGAGTACCCATTAGTCACCTTTTCCTGTTACTCTGGTTCGCGTTCCATGACGCGCTCAGAGTTGCTCAAGATCGTCATCAGTCGTGCCCGCGCAAACGGCTTCGAATTCCGCCGCTGGTACACCACTCGTCTGGCCCTGCCCTGGAGCTCCGCCGAAGACGCCATCGCCACGCTCGAGCAGCACCGCCGCTACTACGCTCTGCTCTTCTCCCACGAGTTCGCGATCGCGTTCTGGAAGCCCGGCGCCGAAATCACATTCCAGATTCCCGCAAAGGCCTTTCAGCGTCGCATGGCCGACGGCTCCATCCAGACCATTGAACGCAAGCCCTTCATGCGCCGCAGCGCCCGCAAAGACGCCTGGCGATATCACCTCCGCGAAATGGCCATCGCCGAAGAGCCGCTTCGATACATCCGCCGCTACCTGAACGTCGAAGACGAACTCCCGGACACGGCGCCGGACACCGCCTCGGCGGACGCCGCCTCGTCGCGCAAGTCTCGATTGAAAGCTGGCGCCAGACTTCAACGCCCGTTGCCCGAACACCCGCCCGCGTTCTTGCGCCGGCCCTACCCTTAGCCGCCCCCGGTCATCTCTTTCAGCGCGGCCTGCGCGGCCTTTCGCGTCTTCGGCACCGGATCCAGCTGCAGGCACTTCTTATAGTTCTGCTCCGCCTCATCCAGCTTGCCGAGCTTCCTCGCCGCCTCCGCCAGCGCCAAATGCGCGTCCGGATCATTCGCGTCGAGCGACACCGCATCCTTGGCCCGCATATACGCGCCCATGAAGTTGCCGTCGGTCTGATAGAACCCCGCAACCTGCATGTCCTCCGCAAACTGCTGCGAGTTCGTCTTCACCGGCTCTGCCGGTCTCCTGCGGCTCGACCGCGTCTTCTTCGCCACTCCCTCGTCATCTTCATCCGGCGAAGCCGCAGGCTGATCCCCATTCGAACTCGAGTACCCCGACGAGCTCGAACTCGAGCTGCTCGCACCCGAGCTTCCCGCATCCTGCAACCCATCCGGCGGCGCCGGCTTCACGTCGCCCGCTCCTGATGAGGAGGATGACGATCCCTGCGAGTCATTGCCCGGATAGGGAAACTGCTGCGCCGGACTCTTCGTTGACTGCGGCGCCCCCGGCGGAGTCGGTGCAGTCGGCGTCTGCGTCCCCTGCTTCTGCGCGTCCGCATCTCCCGGATACGGAAACTGCTGCGCCGCATTCGACGGCACCGGCTGATCCTGCGCCGTCGGACAGTTCGACGTCGTCGTCCACTTCCCGTCCGGCCCCTTGGTCGATCCACCCGTGCAGTTCATGTTGCTCTGCGGAGCCGCCGGCCTTCCCTCCGGCGTCTGCTTCCACTGGGGCGTATTTGCCTGGCTCGCAGGCGTCTGCGCACATGCCAACCCCGCGCCCCACCCGACCACACACGCCGCCAGCCACAATCGCCTCATACCTCTATTAGACGACAATCCCTCCCCACCAGCACGCGCCAATCTCCCACCGCCAGCTCTGCCGCTCTCGGCTACACTAACGCAAATGCGTCGCGCCACCCCCGCCACACCCCGCCTTCTCATCCGCTCCTCAAAGATCCACGCTGCCGGCGTCGTCACCCTTGACCCCATCGCCCGCGGCCGCCGCATCCTCGAGTACGACGGCCCTCGCATCCCCAAGTCCATCGCGGACGACCGCTACGCCGACAAGCCGGTCACCTATCTCTTCTCCATCGACGGCACCGAGGACGTCATCGACGGCTTCTCCGCCGCCATGTTCGTCAACCACTCCTGCGCGCCCAACTGCGAGACCGAAGAGGACGCCGGCCGCGTCTTCATCAAAGCCATCCGCAACATCGCCGCCGGCGAAGAGCTCGTCTACGAGTACAACCTCCACGACTCCGACGACGACAACGCCGATTGCTACTGCGGCGCCCCCCAATGCCGCGGCACCATGTTCTCCGACGACGAGCTCAAACGCCGCGCCCGCGCCGCCAAACGCAAAGCCTCAAGGCAAAGCGCTAGCTGACATCTGTTCATGACAACCCGCCCGACTATGCAGTGGGTTGCACCCGCGATAAGGACGCACCAACCAGCCCGTCCCCAATCAGAATGCTGCGGTCATTCCCCTTCAAAACGTACTCCATCAACTTGTAGATCTTCGTCTCTGCCGGCTCGAAATACTCCCCGTGAATCTGCATGCCGTTGACCGCCTGTACGAACAACTGCGTGCAATCCACGTCCCACACGTTGTCCGGGACAGGATACGTATTATCGAGACCAGCCCGGCCCAGACGCCGCTTCCCAAAGTGTTTCAGGCCTGCGGAAGCCCCTAAAACGTCATCACGTCCTGTGTACAGTGCGGTAATCCTGTAAGAGAGATTCGCAAGTCCTTCACCATCACCGTGCGTTACAGTCTCTCCGCTGCGAAACAGATCGTTGTCTACATCCGCCGCTACCATGAGCACTTCGTTCATCAGGCTGACGAGCAGAGGCCGGTTTTTTCGAGTCCAAAGATCGTTCATCGAGTACTCGAGCACATAATTTCCCATACTGTGCGCGATGATCGAGGTCCGCGCCGGACACGCATTGTTCGGATTTTGCTGTGCCACCATCTGCTGTGCCGACATCCAGTCATAGAGCTCCGAAAGAACGTTCGTCAGATCATCCGCCACCTTGCGTGCTTCCGCCCGGTCTGGCAGATACCCAAGAAGCTCGCCTTTCGAGGGCCAATCGAACGAGATGATCTCGCCCAGAGAATTCGGTCCATCAAACATCGTCCGCGCGATCTTGTCGTACCTCGTGACCGCGTCTACCCAGCCATTGTTGTACCCATGAATGAACAGTGACAGATGCTTCTGTTCCGCAGACGGAAGATTGATCGGATTCGGAAACGTCTTCACGACCTCGACCAGCCCGGCTTTGAACGCGTCTATCGTCAACGGCTGCCAGGACGAACGCTTCGTTATGTCGGTTCCTGCCGCCGGATCGAACTTCCAGAAAGAAAGTTGCGCGTAATCCCTGCCGAAGCCATCATCCTGCTGATTCCTGTTCGTAATGAGCCAACGCATTCTGTAGACCCCTCACACGGGATGGCCTCCACGCTAATGGCATCAGCGGCGTTCATCAATCAAAAAGTTGAAGACTCCTACCGCTTCAGCAGATCCACCGGCTGATTCACATCCTGCACCCGGAACATCTCTGCCAACCCCGGGTGTCTTATGGCTATAGCCCGATACATCTCCCACGCCACGCGCCGGTAGCTGAAATGCCCTGCCACGCCTGACCGCAGCTCCGAGATATACAGCGCCTCCGCAAAGTCCATCTTGAACAACGCCCTGCAGCGCGTCCCCAGCGGCAGCAGATATTGCGCGCTCTGCTTCGCCTCAGGCTCGTCCGAATCACACAGCTCCCGATACGCCAGCCGCGCCGCATCCATCGCGCTCTTGTACTTCTCCGCCAGCCCCGCCTCTTCGAGCGTCGGCTGCCCCGGGCACACCGGCTCGTCATATCCATGGACATCGCTGAACGCCTGCAGCAACTGCACGCAGCGCCGGTGCCGATGCATATCGCGGAACCCGCCCACATCCATCAGGATGTCGAACCGGAACCCATGCCCCGCACTGAACGCCCGCAGCAGCTCATCATGCCGCCCGCGATGCGCCGTTCCCAGCTTCAGAATCTCGTTCCGCCGCACCTCGCTCAGTGCCGCCACCGCTCCGCGCAACTGCCTGTACGAGTAATGACAGTGTGGATATAGCAACGACGTCGCAATCTCCACCTCGAGATCCTCGTCATCGTCCAGCAGGTCCACAATCGGCGCCGGATACACCGCCGCATCCCCCATCAGCTCCCGCGCGGCCTGCGCCAGCTCCTTGCGGCTTTCCATCACGTACTCGTTGGGCTCCGCGTACTTCACCAGGGTCGGCGCAGCCTTCACCGGCGGCATCAGTTGCTGCAGAATCTCCTGCGTCGCCGCCGGATCAACATTCCCCTCACCCGCCAGCTCCTCCAGCCGGTCCCGGAGCACGTTCCACGCCGGGTCGCTCGCCGCCGAGCGCAGCTTCCCGCCCAGTTCCCGAATCTCCGCAAACTCACTCGACAGCAGCCGCGACACCTGCGTCTCCAGCGTCCGCGCATTCACAATCTGCCCCAGCGACGTATTCGTCGCCAGCGGCAGCAGATACCGCGCCGCATCGAAGGCCCTCGCCTTCAGCGTTCGCGCATACGTCTCCGGCTTCATCTCCTCGGGCCGAGCAACGGCGCCCTGCAGCGCCTCGAACATCCCCGCGCCAATCTCTTCGTAGGCACGAAACAGCGCCTCAACCGCTGCCGTGTACTGCTTACGCGCTCCCTTGCTCAGCTCCGGCGTGTACCACCCGCTCTGCCGGAAGTTCTGATAGCGCGTCGACCGCTCCTGCCCATCCCACCGCGTCTCATCCACCAGCGAGACCGCCGCCAGCAGCGACAACCGCTCCACCGCAAACGGAATATGCGCCAGGTCCGCAATCGACCTGTGCCCATACTGGAAATAAAACGTGTTCAGAAACTGCTCAGCCTTCTGCGAGCTGATCTCCACCAGCGACTCCCGCATCGTCAGCGCCGACCGCGAGTACTTCGCCATCGCATACGCCAGCACCTCCGGCTCCGCGCCATGAATCGCGTAGACTTCGGTCGTGCTTTCAGAGCCCGGTTGGGCTTCGCTCTTCGAGCTCTTTACAAGGACAGGGGCAGCAGCAGGCGAGGACATGTCCGCACAAGAATACAGCGCAGCCCCCATGTTGGAATCAGGTCCCTTTCCGGCAGGAAATCGACCTCGGACTCCCAAGCCGAGTTGTCCGTACGGGCTGGATTGACACTCACGCCGGAATTTCGCCGCGATTCCACTCCGAAGAAAAGCGCCTTCGCCCTGGAGACCTGCTGGACGAAGGCGCGCTCAAACTCGAATCGCTATCTAAAACATGGCCGTCTTTCAGTTTTGCCTCAGTGCAGCTTGAACCGGAGGATCTGGCCAATCGGTGCATCGGCCGCACCCCAGTTGGAGACATACAGCGCGCCATCCGGGCCAAAGGTCATCCCTGTGGGCACCGAGAGTCCGGTGATCACATCCTCGGCCATGCCGTGCCCACGGACACGCACGACCTTGCCGGCACCTGGGTTCGGGAATCCAGCCGCCGCGGACAGCTCGAGCACATACAGCGCTCCGTCCGGTCCCCAGGCCATGCTCACAACCGTCGTCAATCCTGGAGACCAGCTTCCCGTCACCCGCAGTTGGTCCGGCGCCCACGGATCCAGGGCATCGATCAGATTCTCCAGAGGACTCGGCTTCAGGCTCATCAGAATCGACGAGTCCGGCGTGATCGGAAACAGCCCCAGGTTGCCCACGAGCAGGCCTCCGTCACTCACCACGGCCGCCGTCGGCACTACGTGCCCCTCAACCTTCGAAACGTCGGTGACCATCTGCACGTTGCCGTCCGGTGTCACCGACCAAATCTGCCCGTGGTTTGCTTCCACCGTGTACAGCTTTCCCTGCCAGGCGAGCATGCTGTAGAACACCCCGTCGGCCTCAAAGTCCGGAGCCATAACCGCCGACGGATGCTCTGCGACCGCTTTGCTCAGGTCCGCGATCATCGTCCAGTCGCCGGTCTTCGCGTCCACCTTCGCCACCATGTTCGGTGTCAACGACCCGTGCGAGCATCCGCCGCCTGCGGTCACGGCATACAACTGCCCATCCAGAAAGGCCACGTCCGCAACCCCCAGAACATCCGGGCGCTTGCTCAAGGCCGACGGAAAGCCCGTCGCCACCGAGGTTACAGTCCCCTTCTTGTCCACCTTCACAATGCTCGCCGTGTTGCCGTTCGTATACGGTCCCCCCACCGCCGCCGCAACCTGCTGGCATGGCAAGTCGAAAGTGTTGTTCGTTCCACCCGGCCCCGACAGCGCCACATACAGGTCTCCATTCGGTCCGAACTTCAGCCCTCGCGGGCCGAACAATCCCTGCGCGACCGCAGTGGCTCCCGCCGGTACCGGCGGCATCTGCGCACACACATCCAAGGCACCACTCAATGCACCAAGCGCGATCGCCGCGCAGAACTTTGCTGCTCCAAGCATTCTCATCACCTGCTCCTCTTTTGGCTGATTTGGTTTCGTCGACAACGGAGGCGATCTTCTCCGGACGGAAGCGTCGCGTGTCGTGATGGAGCTCCCATGGAAATGTGATTTTTCTCAGATCTCGCGGAATCCGACCATAATAGGAATTCAGCCCTCAGGATTTGGCGCGGTGCACCGCGAGGCAGGCAAAGGAGTTCAGCGGTGATCTACCGCTTCGATCGCTTTCAGCTCGACAACGACGCGTTCCGCCTCATGGCGGACGGGATACCGGTCGCGCTCGAGCCGAAGACGCTTCGCCTGCTCCTCTATCTGATCCAGAACCGCGGGCGCCTCATCCGGAAACAGGAGCTCCTCGACGCGGTCTGGGAGGATGCGGTCGTGACGGAGAACGCGCTCACCCGGTCGATCGGGCTGCTTCGGAAGACCCTGAACGACGACAGCCGCGAGCCGCGCTTCATCGAGACCGTGCCAACCGCGGGATACCGCTTCATCGCCCAGGTCGAGATCGTTGCCTCGGAGGCAGCCGCAGGGCTGCCGTCCGCGGCGCAACCTGCCGCGCCGGCGCGGCCCGTAGAAGTCGCCGCGGCACCCCACCGCAGGCCGCCCTTGCTGCGCCTCGCGGTGCTCACCGCCGGATGCCTGCTCGCTATCGCCGCGGTGTCATGGCTGGTTGCCGCACGCCTGCGCCCCTCCCCAGTCATTCGGTCGCTGGCCGTGCTTCCGCTGATGAATCTCTCGGGCGACCCGAGCCAGGACTACTTTGCGGACGGGATGACGGACGAACTGATCACTGAGCTCGCCCACATTCCCAATCTTCGCGTGGTCTCCCGCACTTCCGTGATGCTGGACAAGAATGCGAAGAAGCCTTTACCGGAGATTGCACGCGAGCTGGGCGTGGATGCCATCGTGGAGGGATCGACGGTCCGGTCCGGCGACCGCGTCCGCATCACCGCGCAACTGATCGACGCACGCAGCGATCGTCATCTGTGGGCGCAAAGCTTCGAGGGCCCGGCGACAGACATCCTCGCGCTGCAGGACAGCGTCGCCCAGCAGATCGCCCAGCAGGCCCGCTTCGTCCTGCTTCCTCAGCCGCCGCGCCCGTCCGTCAATCCCGCCGCACACGATGCCTATCTCCGCGGCCGCTACTTCTTCCACAAGCAGGACTTCGCCCACAGCCTCGAGTCCTTCCAGCAGGCCATCGCGCTCGATCCTGACTACGCCTCGGCCTGGGCCGGCTACGCCACGGCGCTCGACGCAGCCACCGCGTTCGACCTCGGCCGGCCCGAGATCCTCATGCCCAGGGCGCTCGCCGCCGCCCAGCGCGCCATCCAGCTCGACCCCCAGAACGGCGAAGCCTTTACCGAGCTCGGCAGCATTCAAACCATCTACACCTGGGACTGGACAGCCGCCGAGCAGAGCCTCACCCGCGGCATCGCCCTCAGCCCCAGCGACTCCATCGCCGAATTCAAGTACGCCGTCTTGCTCGACGCGATCAACCGTCCGCAGGCGGCCGTCACTCACATGCGCCGCGCCCTCGAGCTCGACCCGCTCTCGTTCTTCATGACTCGCCGTCTCGGCGCTACCCTCTACCTCGCCCGCGACTACGACGCCGCCCTCGCGCAGCTCAATCGCGCCGCCGAGATGGAAGACCGGCCCGGCTCCGTCGATAACTACGTTGCCCTTGTCTATGAGCAGAAGGGCCAGCGCGACCAGGCCATTCAACACGATCTCATCGCCCTGCACGAACAGCAGCTCGACACGGCTGCTCTACTCGCCGTCTATCGCAGACAAGGCTGGCAGCCCTACTGGCGCGCCCGCACCCAGGCGTTCCTAACCGCAACCGTCAAGCCCTGCACCGCCTATGAAATAGCCGTCGACGATCTTCGCCTGAATGAAGTCGACCACGCCTTCGCATCCTTCAACCAGGCCATCGACCGGCACTGCTTCTACATGGCGTTCATTGGCGTCGATCCCCTGCTCGACTCCGTTCGCCACGACCCCCGTTACGCCAATCTGTTAAGACGCATACATCAGTGATACCAACCGCGCCGTATAGATCACTACCGGCATACGCTTCTCGTCAGTAACCTTAAGAGGTGGTTCAACGAGCGGCCGAGATAACCTCTTTGCGTACCCTCGAGTGGTCACAGCAATGCTCTAATACCCAAGGACACCCTCTTCAGGAGAACTCATGGCCACACCCCTCACCGGCAAAGTCGCGCTCGTCACCGGAGCTTCCCAGGGCATCGGCCGCGCCATAGCCCTCGATCTCGCAAAGAACGGAGCCACGGTAGCTCTGGCCGCGCGGAGTATCGACAAGCTCGAATCCCTCGCCGCCGAAATCAATGCCGCGGGCGGCACGGCCAAAGCGTTCGCGCTCGATGTCACCTCCGAGGACTCCATCAAGTCCTGCGCCAAAGCCGTGCTCGCCGACCTCGGCGCCTGCCACATCCTCGTCAATAACGCCGGTATCACCCGCGACGGCCTCGTCCTGCGCATGAAACTCGCTGACTTCGACGACATCCTCCGCGCCAACCTCACCGGCGCCTTCCTCCTCACCCAGGCCGTGATCTCCTCCATGATGAAAGCCCGCTGGGGCCGCGTCATCAACATCACCTCCGTCGTCGGCCAGACCGGCGCCGCCGGCCAAGTCAACTACGCTGCTTCAAAAGCGGGACTGATCGGCCTCACCAAGTCCCTCGCGCGCGAGTTCGCCTCCCGCAACATCACGGTCAACGCCGTCGCCCCGGGGTTCATCTCCACCGCCATGACGGAGGGCCTGACGGACGAGCAAAGGTCCTCGATCCTCGCGCAGGTGCCGCTGGGCCGCTACGGCACGGTCGAGGACATCGCGTCTTCAGTAACCTTCCTCGCTTCAGACGCGGCCGGTTATATCACCGGCCATACGCTCGACGTTAACGGCGGAATGTACATGGGGTGAGTTAGTTCCCTGCTATCAACGACTCACAAGCCTCACGAATCCGAATTGGTACAGCCGACGAAAGATATTCAAGATTCCCCTTGCCACCACTACCTTCGGTGGTTACTTTACGGCTAATGGCAAACATGCACACAGCTCTGCCGCCCTCTGAAATTGCGGCGTTTACGACTCCAGAACGGATCAATATTGGGGTGACCATTCGCGGGTTCCGGTTGCAGAAAGGGCTATCGCAGGGGGACATTGAGAAGCGCACGGGCCTGCTTCGATGCTACCTTTCGCGTGTGGAAAACGGCCATACGGTGCCCTCGCTGGAGACTCTGCAGAAGATTGCGGCCGCGCTGGATATCTCGCTAAGTCATTTCTTTTCAGAAGATCCGGTGCGCGATGTCTCCGGGGTTTCGCTGAGTGAGGATGAAATTCGTTTCCTCACCCAAGTGCAGCGCTACGCTGCAAATCTCACTGAAAGCGACCGGCGTTTACTGCTCGCGATGGTCCGCAAATTTGCCGCGACGGTCTCCACTTCCTTCGAATAGTCGCGAGACGACGTTTCAATTTTGAAGCATTTATACGCAACAAAAGTGCGTTTTTGCGCACTTTTGAAGGGTCAATTTTTGGCCTTTTCAGCCCTTCGCGTACTTGGACAAGGCATACCCGACCAGAGACAGAAAGAGCGCGGCGGCGGCAAAGGTGGCCCGCTGGCGTGCCCGGTAGCTCGCCTTGCCGGTCGTCATCTTCGGCAGCAGCGGAAGTCCCAGCAACAGGCCGGACAGCAGGCCGCCAAGGTGTGCCGAGTTGTCGATGTGCGGAATGTTGCTTGGGTTGACGTGCAGCCGTGCCCAGTCCGCTGCGCTCAGACCGCCCGAAAACTGCGGCGCCACGCCCAGCGCCAGGTTGATCACCGCAAAGAGGATCACCTGCCGCCGGAGGTTCTTCAATTCCTCCCAGGGCAGGTTCAGCTTGCGGTTGGAGAGCAGCACAATCAGGATGCCGGCAATCCCGAAGATCGCGCCCGACGCGCCGACGGCAATCGCGTCCGTGCGGGTAAAGACGCTCTCCGCGGCGGACAGCAGATTGCCGGTCACGCCGGTCAGCAGGTAGACCCAGGCCAGGCCCCAGCGGCCGAGCAGCGGCTCGCCGAACAGGCCCAGGTTCCAGAGGCACCACAGGTTGGTGGCGATGTGCAGGATGCTGGCATGCACGAAGCATGCCGTGACCAGCCGCCACCATTGACCGCCGGCGATGGCCACCCAGTCGTCGCAGCCGCCGAAGTAATAGAGCACGTTGCCATCGAACTGCGCGGTCAGAATCGAGCTGTACTGATGGCCCTTCCACAGCGGAATCACGGGGCTCCAGTGGAACATCGCCGCGAAGACCAGCAGGTTGATTCCCATGAGGATGGACGTCGAGGGATACGCGGCGATCAGCGACGGCCAGGGACGCTTGCGCACCTGCGGCCCACCGCCGCGCGTGACCTCGCCGGCGCGCGCCGCTACGGCAGACGCGGACTCATGCGCATGTCCCTGCGCGTACACGACATCAGTGCTTTCGGGCTTGGAAGACAAAAATACTCTCGGTGAGCGGGATGATTCACATCATAGCGGAGGAAGACAGTAGAGGGTAGGGAGCAGAGGGTAGACAGTAGAGCTGCCGGGGCCGCTGGACCTGAGAAACAAAAATCTTCGCCGAACAGCCGGTGTCACGGACGTTGATTACTATCGATTACCAAAAGTCTCACTGAGAACTGCTTGCGGGGCCATATAGTTCGTGCCATGCAAGCTACGCCGGTCAGCGAGCGCGTTGGACATTCCGAGCCTCACGATGCGGTGCGGTTTGAAGCGTCGCGCAAGAGCAATCGAGCCAAGGGATGGAAGTCTTTTCTAAGACGCTTACGCGCGATCTGGCGCTTTTACCGGATGTTGCGGCATGAACCTCTCAGGGAACAAGCCGAAGCGGACCGGCAGACCTTCAGCATGTAGCCAACTGAAATCAAAATCAGCCTCGCTCTCGTCTGAGCCGTGCAGAGTTCGGCGATTACGCCTGTTTCCAGAGGCGGTCACGCAGCTCGGGCGAGACGTGCTCACGCAGCATTGCGGATACCATGCCCGGGACCGGGGTCGTCATCAGCACCAGGGCCCACAGCAGAAGCGAGAAGATCACACCCGAGACCGCCACCGCTTCCAAACTGATCGTAATGCTCTGCGGGATATGCGCCAGGGCAAGCGCCCGCTCGGTCCCGAGATGCACGTGCAGACTTCCACTGAGATGCCGGATCGCCTCGAGGCGGTGCAGCACCAGCGCGGCCAGGACGAAGGCACCGCACGCCAGGGACGTCACGGCGAGCAGCAGGAGGTCCACCGTGCGGTGAATCCGCTGCTTGCCGCGGCAGTGCGCGCACCCGCGGAGATGCGCCTCGTAATCCCCGCGCAGCCCCGCCGGGGTACCGGAAATGTCATAGCGCCATCCTGAAAGGATGTGGCCGATCACCTGGTCTGTGCAGGGGGTATGAGCGTCCTGGAGGGGATGTCGAGAAAGAGTCGGCATTTGTTTACGCAAGGTTGATTCTACTTCACTGCCGGTGCCCGGGAAAGCGCCAAGCTGGAGTCTCTGCGTGCCGTATGGGTGGTCCCATCGCCAATTGTCCGATGGTTTCCATCTCTTTTCTATCCATTGTTTTACAACCGAATGGGCTGCATTGCAACATCCTGCTGCGCCAATAAGACCCGGTTACCCAAAAGGGTCATGCGGTCGCCAATCGCCTGCTCGGCGGCCAGCCTGGCCAGCTCCGGCAGGTTGTTCTGTTCACTTAGATGACCCAGCACGATGGTATGAGCACCACCGTCGTAGTCTCTCATCAAAAACTCGGCCGCAGCCGCATTGGAGAGGTGGCCGACCCGGCTGAGCACCCGCTGCTTCACGCTCCACGGGTAGGGCCCATCCTTCAGCATCTCCAGATCGTGGTTGGACTCAAGCAGCAGCACATCCACGTTCTTGAGTGCAAGTTTCACATTCGGCGGTACATAGCCCAGGTCCGTGGCAACGGCCATGCGGATCGACTCGCCCGGCGCGTAGAAGACGAACCCACAGGGATCGGCGGCATCGTGGGGAATCGTGAAGGGGCAGACCTCGAGCTCGCCGATGCGGAAGTTCCGGCCCGCCTGAAAGAATTCGAGCGCGGGAAGCTCGGTCGGGTTGACCTTGGGGCGGGGATCTTCTGCCGGCGCGGATTCCGCTTCCGGTTCTTCGCAGGGGGTATCTGCCCCGGCTTCCATGGCCGCGCGCTCCTGCTGCATCTTCTCGAGCCATGCTTTGTAGGTCATGCGCTTCTGCGGCGTGAGCATGCGGACCCAGGCGCGGTGGGTGGCCTCGGTAAAGAAGACCGGAACCCTGAGCTTGCGGGCGAGCACGGAGAGCCCGGCAACGTGGTCGAGGTGCTCGTGGGTGATGAGGATGCCTTTGAGGTTTGCGGGGTCCTCGCCGGCGGATGCCATGCGGCGCAGGATCTCGCGGCAGCTGAGGCCGGCATCGACCAGCACGGCAGTGTTGCCTGCGGCGACCAGCGTGGCGTTCCCACGCGATCCCGAGGCTAAGACTGTCATGCGCATCGTGAAAAGCATACAGCGGGGAGCGGTTCAAAACTCGTCCGCAATCAAGCTCGATACCTAGCCAAAATCTTCGGCCGGCGTTTGTGCTGCAAGGCGATCGGTTGCCGTGCACAAAATTCCGCAAGCTGACAAACGACTAAAACGGTTCTCGAGCCTAGCGGTAAACTCGCGCGATGGGCCCCTTGGTCTCTCTTGTGCTTCTGTTCGCAATGTTCTCTCCTGCCCTTGCTAGACCGTTCAGGGTCGCTCAGAGCAACACGTCTGCACTACCAGAGAGCCAGCAACTCGCCTTTGAAGTCGCCAGCATCCATCGTCATCACGGACCGCTGACCACCGTGATGGGCTATACCGCCAGTGGTCCGCGTCTGCGCCTCGAAGGCTATAACCTGCGCGAACTCGTCATGGAAGCCTACGGCCTCAAGAGCTTTCAAGTGTTCATGCCCGGCATAGACGAGCAGGAGAACACCTACTACGACATCCTGGCCGCTGCCGCTGACGGCAGCTCGCCCACGCCCAGCGATTTTCGCCGGATGCTGCAAACTCTGCTTGCCGATCGCTTCCAGCTCAAAGCTCATTTCGAGAAAAAGCCGACGCCGGTCTACGCGCTCATCGTCAGCAAAGGTGGCCCGAAGTTCCCCGCAAGCACGTCTGGAGATCACGAATTTCATGGCGTGAACGGCCGCAATCAATTTCTTGAGGCAGACCGCATCTCGATGCCCGCTCTGGCACAGGTCATTTGGAACGGCTTCATCTCAGAGCGCCCCGTGATCGACCGCACCGGCCTTACGGGCATTTACAAACTCCGTCTCGAAGCTACGCCTGAATTCCGCATCGAACGCAGCCCCCAGCCCGGCGATCTCAGCATATTCACTGCCGTCCAGGAGCAACTCGGCCTGAAACTGGAACCCACGAACGCGCTGCTCGATGCGCTAATCGTCGACTCCATTGAGCAGCCCAGCCCGAACTAATCGCCCGGCAAGGAACGGGTTACGACTTCACCGGATTCCTGAGAGGCGCGAGGAAGGTCACGATCGAGCGCATGACCATCTCATTGCGCTGGTTGTAGACCGTGGTGCGCGAGCGCACGACACCGTATTGTGGACGGGATTGCGAGTGGCGCACGGTCAGGACCTCGGCCTCGGTGCGGAGCGAATCGCCTGGCCGCACGGGGGCGGTCCAGCGCATCTCCTCGACGCCAGCGCCGAGCATGCCGCCGGCAATGTGCAGCGACTCGACGCGGAGGCGCATCACGATCGCCGCCGTCAGCCAGCCCGAAGCGGCGAGGCCTTTGAAGAACGAGCTCTCGCCCGCCGCCTGGTCGATGTGGAACGGCTGCGGGTCATAGCGCTCGCCAAACTCTTTGATCTCCTCCGCGGTTACTTTGTACGACCGGCTGGAGTTGAAGGTCATTCCCGGGTGCAGATCTTCGAAGTACAGTTCTTTGGTGCTCACGAGGTCTCCTGGGACAGTTAGGAATTGAGTGGGGAGTTAAGAGGTATGTGATCAGTGAAAGTGAATAGTGAATAACGCAAGAGCGAAGAGCAGATCCCGTTCGGGGATGACAGAAAGAAAAGCACCGGCAGGGACAAACGGCAGCAGCTAATTATTCCGAACTCCTCACTCCTAACTCCCGAACTACTTCTTGTAATCGTAGAACCCTTTGCCTGACTTGCGGCCGAGCCAGCCGGCATCGACCATGCGGATGAGGAGCGGGCAGGGGCGGTACTTGGGGTCGCCGAGACCGGCCTCGAGGACGCGCATGATGTCGAGGCAGACGTCGAGGCCGATGAAGTCGGCGAGCGTGAGCGGACCCATGGGGTGGGCCATGCCGAGGCGGAAGACCTCGTCGACAGCTTCGGGGGTGGCGACGCCTTCCATCACGGCGAACATGGCCTCGTTGAGCATGGGCATGAGGACGCGGTTGGAGACGAAGCCGGCGGCGTCGTTGACTTCGACGGGCGTTTTGCCGAGCGCCAGCGAAAGGGTGTGGACGCGCTCGAAGGTGGCGTCGCCGGTCTGGAGCCCGCGGATGACTTCGACGAGGCTCATCACCGGCACTGGGTTGAAGAAGTGCATGCCGATGACGCTGCCCGGGCGCGTGGTGGTCGCGGCGAGCTTGGTGATGGAGATCGAGGATGTATTGGACGCCAGAATGGCGTCCGGGCTAAGTAGACTGTCGAGCTCGCGAAAGATGGATTGCTTGATCTCGAGGCGCTCGGTGGCGGCTTCGACAACGAGCGTGCAGTCCTTGAGGGCGGCAATCTGACTGGCTGGCTGGACGCGCTTGTGAATCGCTTCGACCTCGGCGGGATCGACGCGGCCCTTGGCGGCTTCACGGTCGAGGTTGGTGCGGATGGTGGCGAGCCCGCGGTCGAGTGCCGCCTGGTTCACTTCGACCAGGATTACCTGGCAGCCGGCGCGCGCCATGACGTGGGCGATGCCGTTACCCATGGTGCCCGCGCCCACCACGCCGAGCCGTTCCTTCAACGCCATTCCAGAAGACCTCGCAAGAGAAGCGAGTTTATCAGCCGCGCACCACAACTGCGAAGCGCACGGGGGTATGCTCAGAGCGAACGCGAGTTCACAGTTGCGATTCGGAGTCGCGAACCATGACAACGCCTGATACCGAAGTCCTGATCGCAGGCGCCGGGCCCACCGGCCTGGTGCTGGCGCTTTGGCTGGCGCGGCTGGGCGTTCGCGTGCGGATTGTGGACAAGAACCGCGAGCCGGTGGCTCACTCGCGGGCGCTGGCGGTGCAGGCGCGCACGCTCGAGTTTTATGCGCAGCTCGGGTTCGCGGAGGAGCTTGTGGAGCATGGGCACCGCGTGCCGGCGCTGAATCTGTGGGTGGCAGGGCGGCAGGTCGCGCACGCTCCGTTCGGCGACTTTGGACGGGACCTTAGTCCGTTTCCGTATGCGCTGATCTTTCCGCAGGATGAGCATGAGCCGCTGCTGATCCGGCATCTGGCGGAGGCGGGCGTAAACGTGGAGCGCTCGACGGAGTTGGTTGGATTTGCGCAGGCTGCGGATGGAATTGTGGCTACGCTGCGGCTGCCCGATGGGACGGAGCAGACGTGCCGCGCCGGGCTTCCTCGCGGGCTGCGATGGGGCGCGCTCGGTGGTGCGGCAGGGGCTCGGGATCGGCTTTCCGGGGGGCGAGTACACGCATCTGTTCTACGTCGCGGATGTGAACGCGTCCGGGGCGGTGGCAAATGGCGAGCTTCACGTGGCGCTGGATGAGTCGGACTTCCTGGCGATCTTTCCGCTCGACGATAGCGGGCGGATGCGGTTTGTGGGGACGATTCGCGAGGAGCTGGCGAGGGAGGCGGACGAAGCGGGCGGGGCGAAGGCGGAGCTTACCTGGAACGATGTGTCGAAGCGTGTGCTGAGCTGGATTGATGTGGATGTGAAGCAGGTGAACTGGTTCTCGACGTACCGGGTGCATCACAGGGTGGCGGAGCACTTCCGCGAGGGGCGCGTCTTTCTGCTGGGCGATGCGGCGCATATTCATTCGCCGGTGGGCGGACAGGGGATGAACACGGGAATCGGGGACGCGGTGAACCTCGGGTGGAAGCTGGCGTCGGTGCTGCGGGGGCGGGCGCCTGAGACGCTGCTCGACAGCTTTGAGCCGGAGCGGATCGCGTTCGCCCGGCGCCTGGTGGCGACGACGGACCAGGCGTTCACCGCGGTGACTTCGAGCGGCGAGCTGGCGCGGGTGCTGCGGCTGCAGATTGTTCCGCATGTGGTGCCGATGCTGTTCTCGGTGGAGCGCAGCCGGCGATTCATGTTTCGGACAGTGTCGCAGATTGGGATTAACTACCGGGCGAGCGAGCTGAGCGAGGGGCGCACGGGTGGTCTCCGCGGCGGGGATCGGTTGCCGTGGGTGAAGCTCGGCGACGCTACGGACAACTTCGCGCGGCTACGTTCGCTGGAGTGGCAGGTGCATGTTTATACGAGTTCGCTGTGCCCGGACATTGGGCGGCTGTGCACGCAACGCGGCCTGGCGCTGCACACGTTCGCGTGGCAGGCGGAGTTCGGTAAGCAGGGGCTGCAGGAGAACGCGCTGTATCTCATTCGGCCGGACGGGTATATTGCGCTCGCCGACGCGGAGGCGAAGGCGCGCACGCTGGCGGGGTTCCTGGACAGCCATGGGCTGAGGTTCGGCTGAAATCGGGACAGCACCGGGTGGGGTGCAACTTCGGTGTGAGATGGTGCAAGGTTTTTCTTGAATTGCGGGCTGCCCGAACGTATAACTCAGCCACGATCTCTTCTCAGTAACGTGCCCGCGTGAAGATTCACGGTCGCGTGATGGTTCAAGGAGCTGCCCTGCTATGCACCGGGCCCGTGTTCCCCGTGTCCTAAGCCTCAGTGTGACGGCCGCCGTGCTGTTCGCTCTGGCCCCGCTACCTGTTTTCGCGTCCAATTCCGTTCCAGACTGGGTGAAGGCCGCTGCCCAGCAGCCGCTTCCGCAGCTTCCTGAGACCACCAAGGCGGTGGTCCTGCTGGACGAAGAGACCTATACGGTCGATGCCAAAGGCCAAGCGGTCATTCACGAGCGTGAGGTGATCAAGATCCTGCGGCCGCAGGGGCGGAAGCTGGGATCCACCTACCCGTCCGTGACGTACGACAAGGATTCGAAGGTGCTTTCGTTTCACGCCTGGAGCATCGACGCCGCCGGCCACGAGTATGCCGCCAAGGACAGCGAACTGCACGATGTGTCCGCAGGCGAAGGGTTTGAACTCTACTCTGATTCGCGGGCCCGGGTCGCGGATCCCCCCGGCCACGATCCTGGCGGAATCATCGCCTGGGAATACGAGAGGCGTGAGCGCCCTTACCTGGCGGAAGCCGACTGGTTCTTCCAGGACGACCTTCCCCGCATCAACCAAAGCTTCAACCTGGTGCTTCCGCCGGGCTACACCTTCACGACGACCTGGGCGCATCATCCCAAGGCGCAGCCGATCGATTTGGAAAACCAGAAGTATCGCTGGGAAATGAACAATGAGCCGGCGATCGACCTGGAGCGGGTTCCCATGTCGCCCTCCACCGAATCGCTGGCCGGTCGCATGACCATCCATTACTCCGGCCCGGGGCTGGCGTTTGCGGAGGACGGAACATGGAAGGGTGTAGGCCAGTGGTACACGGCCATTTCGCGCGACCGAGTTGCCGCGACGCCGCAGATTGCCGCGAAGGCTGCCGAGCTCACGGCAGGCAAAACCGATTTCTACGACAAGGCCGAAGCGATTGGCAGCTTCGTCCAGCAGCACATCCGCTACGTCGCGGTTGAGATCGGGATTGGCGGCAATCAGCCGCACTTTGCGGCCGACATCTTCCGGGGTGGCTATGGCGATTGCAAAGACAAGTCCACCCTGCTCTCAGCGATGCTGTCGACTGTAGGTATTCACAGCGATCTTCTGCTCGTGGACACCCGCCGCGGCGTGATCGATCCGGATGACCCCTCAAGTCTCGGCAATCACGCCATCGCTGCCATCGAAATCCCGAAGGGCTATAACTCACCCAAGCTCCATAGCGTTGTTTCGCTTCCCAACGGGCACCGTTATCTCATCTTCGACCCCACCTGGGAGGAGACGCCGTTCGGCCAGATCGAGGACAACCTGCAGGGAAGCTATGCTTTGCTAACCGAGGGGCCGGACAGCCAGGTGCTGCAGATCCCGGTTCTCAGTCCGGACCTCAACACCGTGCGGCGGTCGGCGACACTCACCCTGGCTGCGGACGGCTCGCTGAAAGGCAGTGCCGCCGAGAGCTGGCTCGGCGATATTGCCAGTGAGCCTCGCCACTACCTCAAAGAGGTGGACCTGGAGAAGCGACAAAAGGCATTCGATCACCTGATCGGCGAGGATTTGATGGCCGCTTCCCTCACCGGCCTCAAGATCCAGAACCTCGCGGCGCTGGACAAAGACCTCAGCACCAGCTTCGACCTCTCGGCCGAGCACTTCGCGAGCTCCGTCGGGCCGCTGCTGATGCTGCGTCCGCGCGTGTTCGGCAGCTACACGCTTCCGATCGATCACAAGAGGCGCAAGGTTGACATCGAGCTGGGCGAGACGATGCAGGGCACCGACAGCTTCGATATCCAGCTGCCCGACGGATACACGGTCGACGAACTGCCCGATCCGGTGAAAGATGACGTGGGCTTCGCCAGTTACGAGAGCTCCACAAAACTGGAAGGCCGCACGATCCACTACACGCGCACCTATACCGTCCGCCAGGTTTCGCTTTCCCCGGACAAGTACCCCGATCTGCAGCGCTTCGTCGCAACCATTGCGGCCGACGAGGACAGCCGTGTGGTCCTCAAACGCAGCACCAGCACCACGGCCTCACTGCCCTAAGGAGCACGAATGAACACGGCCCTTCCGCAGCGCATTACGATCTCTGCGCTTCTCCTCCTTACGGCGTTCGCGCCCGCCGCGTTCGCGCAGACGAAGTTCATCCAGCCCACGCCGGAAGAGCTGTCCATGACGTCCATGCCGGGCTATCCCGGGGTTGCTGCCGTGATCCTGAACAAAGAGGAGATCACCAGCGACGACAGGCACTCCGCCCAGCACTATGCGCGGATGAAGATCCTCACGGATGACGGCAAGAAGTACGCCAACGTCGAGCTCCCGTACGTGACGACCACGGAGGGCGCCGACGAGAACAGCATCGGGAATCAGAAATCGCTCGAGGCAATCCAGGGCCGGACGATCCACCCCGACGGCACGGTGGTCCCGTTCACGGGCAAGCCGTACCTGAAGGTGATGGAAAAGGGCAAAGGCTTCAAGTACCAGGCGAAGGTCTTCACGCTGCCGGACGTTACGGTCGGCAGCATCATCGAGTATCGCTACAGCACCTTCATCAACGACCGCGGGTACGAGCCGCCGGTGTGGCTGATCCAGGGCGACCTCTACGTCAAGTCCGCGCATTTTCTTTGGTATCCCTCGTCGGAAGATATGGGCGATGAACACGGCAATCTGATCCACACGATCACATGGTTCCCGATCCTTCCCAAGGGAGCGGAGATCGTGAAGCACGACATGCCGGGCGGCGGCAGCAACGGCCTCCCGTCCAGGTCCTACGAGCTCAGCATCAAGGACGTTCCTCCGGTTCCCGATGAGGAGTACATGCCCCCTGTGGGCAACTACAGTTTTCGGGTCTACTTCAACTACATTGCCGCGCGAACGGGAGAAGAGTTCTGGAAGAGCGAGGGGAAGTACTGGTCGAAGGCGGTCAACTCCTTTGCGAATCCCAACTCTGACCTGAAGTCCGCCACGCAGCAGATCGTTGCGGGCGCCACGACGCAGGACCAGAAGCTGCGCGCGATCTACGCCGCCGTGCAGAAGCTCGAAAACACCGACTACACGCGCGAGCATGAAGCCCGTGAAGACAAGGCAAATGGGCTTGGAAAGGTCAAAGACGCGGACGATGTCTTCAGGCACGAGCGCGGCGATTCGGCGCAGCTGACTGAGCTCTTCATCGGGATGGCGCGTGCAGCCGGCATGGACGCGGATGCCGTGCTCGTCCCTGATCGCTCGCGTCATGTCTTCATGAGTCTGTGGCTCAACCTGGAACAGTTCGATGACATGATCGCTGTCGTCAAGGTGGACGGCAAAGACCAGTTCTTTGATCCTGGGGAGCGCTACTGCCAGTACGGACACCTGGCGTGGCAGCACGGCTTTGTAACCGGACTGCGGCAGAAAAGCAATGAAACCGCCTTCGTGGAGATCCAGGGCGACGGCTTCAAGAACAATGTGATCATGCGCGTCGCCAACCTGAAGATGGACGCGACCGGCCTTGTGGACGGCAAGATCGACATGACGTACATGGGCGTGACTGCGGTGCGCTGGCGCCATACTGCGCTGAGCGGCGACGACGAGAGCCTCAAGCACGAGCTGCGCACGTCGCTCGAAGAGATCATCCCGCACACGCTCGAGGTCAAGGACGTCACGGTGTCCAACATCGCCGACTACGAGAATCCGCTGAAAGTTACGTACACGGTCCAGGGAACTGTTGGATCATGGACGGGCAAGCGCCTGGTTGTGCCAGCCGACCTGTTCCTGGTGAACCAGAAGGCGACCTTCCCACACGAGAAGCGTGAGGTGGCTGTCGATTTCAGATACCCGTCTTCAACGCGCGATGCTCTTCGGATCAATTTCCCGTCGAACTTCTCGATCGAGGCTGCGCCGAGCAATGCGAAATATGGCATGAAGCAGATGGCCGGATACGGCATGGCCGTCGAATCCGCTCCCACGAGCTTCACGACGCGTCGGGATTACATTTTCGGGGAACTCTACATCATGCCGGATGAGTATGCTCAGCTCCGCAGCTTCTATTCGCAGTTTGAAGCCAACGACCAGCAGAGCGTGGTGCTGAAATCCACGGCTGCGGCAACCACCACTACGGCCTCCAGCACGCCGGCCGCGAATTAGACCGTGAAGCGCGTTCCTCTCTCCGGCCAAGTTCTTCTGGGACGAGTTCTTCTGGGATCGGCAGCGCTCTGCCTGTTCGGCGCCGCGCCCGCGCATGCCGTTACCTGCAAGGTTCGCTCCGTGCCGATGAGCCCCGGCGACATTGCAATGTCAAAGAGGGACTACGCCCGCGCCGAGTCCCTCTACGCCGACGAGAGCCAGGCGGCCATCAAATCCGGGAACCAGCCCGGGCCGGACGCCGACCGGTTGCACGCCGCGCTCATCCGCGCGCAGCTCCGAGAATCGAAGATCGCTGAGGCCGAGAAGGACGCCGTTTCCTGGGCCGCCGCGCAACCCAACAACTCCTGGGCACTCGTCGCGCTCGCCGAAGTGCAGTGGCGGGAGGGCAAGCCCAACGAGGCGCTGCAAACGGCCACGTCCATCCGCACCATCGATTTCTGCAATCCGCAGGCACACGCGGATCTCGCCAACATCTACCGCATGGCCGGGCTCTATGCCTCAGCCAATCAAGAGCTCACCCTGGCCCGCAAGCTTGACCCCATCGACGACCAGATCGAGAGAGACTGGCTGCGCCTGCAGCCGCGTGCCGACCAGCTAAGCGAGCTCACGCGGTATCTCGACCACGCCACGTTTCTTCCCGAGGACGAGCGCAGGTCGCTCGAACGGCGCAAAGAGCGCCTGTCCGAACCACCCGCCTCGGGGTGCCGGCTGGTTACCCCTCTCAGCAGCGCGTCTATTCCGTTCCGGACAATCCAGGATGGGCCCCGGTCGCACACCTACTGGGGCCTGGACGTCTCGTTCGACGGCAAGCACCGCAGCCTGGAAATCGACACCGGAGCCAGCGGGCTCATCCTGACCCACGACGCGGCGAGAGCTCTGCATCTCACGCCTAACTTCCAGTTCAAGGCAGCCGGGATCGGCGACGGGGGCGATGTGGAGTCGTTCGTCACCAAGGTGGCCAGCATCAAAATCGGGTCCCTCGAGTTCCAGGACTGCGACGTTCAGGTCCTGGGCAAGACACCCGAAGGCATGTCTGCCCAGGACGGCCTGATCGGCGGCGACGTCTTCTCTCACTTTCTTTTCACCTTGGACTTCCCCGGCCGCACTCTCAAGCTTGAACCGCTTCCACCGCGCCCCGGCGACACCCCTGCCGGCAGCGCCACTGCGCTCGAAACCGGAGTCTCCGCCGCGCCTGATCTACCTAAAGACGCGTACAGAGATCCATCCATGAAGGACTGGGACCGCGTATGGCGATCCGGGCACCAGCTCATCGTTCCCGTCCAACTCAACTCGGCGAAAGGGCCGTCGAAGCTGTTCATCCTGGACACCGGGTCTCAAATGGACCTTATTTCGCCGGACGCCGCCCGCGAGGTTGGCAAGGTTTCCAAAGGTTCATGGGTGAACATTGTCGGCATCTCGGGCGAGGTGAAGAAGACGTGGACTACCGGGCCGATGACGCTTTACTTCTCTCACCTGGGGGCGCCCAACGGCGGGTTGCTGTCGATCGATACCAGTCGAATTGGGAAAGAAACCGGCGTCGAAATCTCCGGGTTCCTCGGCGCGCCCACCCTGCACCAGCTCACCATGTCGATCGACTATCGCGACAACCTCGTCCACTTCACCTACGATCCCAAACGCATCAGGCGGTGCATGGGAGATATCAGCATCCCTGACTGCTATTGAAGCGGACCGTTCTTACGGTCAGGATGCAACACTGAGGCTCGATTGTCGCGGGACACGGGCATCGCCAGCGTCTTTATTGCCGGGCCCGCACAGCCGCCAAGCGCAACACCATCTCCGCGATGCGCTCCAGCGCTCCGGGGCGCGCGAGCTTTTTCGCAGCGGCCGCCATGCGCTTCCGCTTCTCAGCATCCCGCAGCAGATTCACGAGCATCCCTTCCATCGCCTGGGGCGTGGCGTCGCGCTGGAGCAACATGACGGCCGCGCCGGCAGCGGCCAGGACCTCGGCGTTCTTGCGCTGATGATCGTCGGCGGCCTGCGGGAATGGCACGAGCAGCGACGGCTTGCCCGCCGCGCACAGCTCCGCGACGGTGCTCCCGGAGCGAGCGAGGACGAGGTCCGCCGCCGCGTACTGGACGGGCATATCGGTGAGGAACGCCTCGACCGTCCAACGGCCGGGCTCCGCGCCGCTGGCCTCAAATGCGGCCCGGGTGCTTTCGAGGTGCCGCGCGCCAGACTGGTGCACGACCGTGAGGCCGGGCACTTGCCGAAGTAGGCCGGAGAGGATCCTCGGCATGACGTCGTTGAAGACCGCCGCCCCCTGGCTCCCTGCGGTGACGAGCAACCTGGGCGCGGCGGAGGATGGCCTTGGTGGGAGGCGAAAGATCTCTTGACGGACCGGAACGCCTGTCACCTCGGCGTTGCGAAAGAATCTCGCGGTTACGGCGAAGTTCACGGCCGCCGCGGTGACGCGCATGCCGAGCAGCTTGTTGGTCATGCCCGGAACGGCATTCGGTTCATAGACCAGCGTGGGAATCCGCTTAAGGAGGGCGGCAATCATCGCGGGCCCGCTGGCGTAGCCGCCAACACCAACGACGACCTGGGGGCGGAACTCTTTGAGCAGCTTCATGCAGTGCAGCACGCCGAGCGGCAGATCGCCGAGGGTCTTGAGCCGCGTTTTGAGGCTGACATTCTTTAGTTGGCCGGAGCGGACGAGCTCCAGGCGGAAGCCGGCTTCGGGGACCAGCTTCGTCTCGAGGCCGCGCGCGGTGCCGATGAACAGGAGGTCAGCGGCGTGCTTGTCCCGGAGCTCGCGGCCGATGGCCAGCGCCGGGATCACGTGCCCGCCGGTTCCGCCGCCAGCAATCACGACGCGCAAACCGCTGACTGGCTGACCCGCCGGCTCGCTGACCTGCTGCGTTAATCGATCTCGCGCGTGACGTTCAGCAGCACGCCCATGCACGCGAGCGTGACAAAGACGCTTGTTCCGCCGGACGAGATGAACGGCAGCGTGATTCCTTTGGTGGGAAGCAGCGCAACCACGACGCTCATGTTGAAAAATGCCTGGACGAGAATTGCGGTCGTAAGCCCGAAGGCGAGGAAGCGCGCGAACGGGTCGGTGGACAGGAAGGCGGCGCGCAGGCCGCGATAGCCGAGGATGCAGAACGCCGTTACAACGCAGATCGCGCCGATGAGGCCGAGCTCCTCACAGATGTTCGCGAAGATGAAGTCGGTGTGCGGCTCGGGCAGGAAGAAGAGCTTCTGAATCCCTTCAGTGAGGCCACGGCCGAAGATGCCGCCCGAGCCTACTGCGATGAGCGACTGCATGATGTGGAAGCCCGCGCCCTTCGGATCGGCCTCGGGATTGAGGAACGCTTTCATGCGCGCGGCGCGGAATGCCACGTGGAAGAGCATGTAGTACAGAACGGGCGCGGCGGCGGCGAGTGCCAGGCCGATCCACTTCATCTGCATGCCGGCGAGGTACAGCATCATCAGCAGCACCGCGGCGCAGACCATTGCAGTGCCGAGGTCGGGTTCCTTGAGGATAAGCAGGATGTAGACGAGCGGGGGAATCACTGCGGGAAGGATGGTCTCCTTCACGTTGTCGATCGCGTGGATGCGGGTTTGCAGGAACCAGGCGAGGAAGAAGACGATGACGGGCTTCGCGAGTTCAGACGGCTGCAGCGATGCGGGCCCGAAGTGCAGCCAGCGGTGGGCTCCGTTCATGCTGCCCCAGGCGAAGACGCCGAGCAGCATGAGCGCGGTGATCGCCATCATGGGAAAGATGAGGCGCGGGTTGTTGTACTTGCGGTAGTCGACGCGCATGAGGCCGAAGAGCGCAACCATACCGAGCGCTGCCCAGATCGCCTGCTTCGAGACGAAGGCGTAGGGCGAGCCCAGCGTGGCTTTGGCCATCACTGCGGAGGCCGAGAAGACGCACACCAAGCCGAACAGCACAAGCAAAAGCACCGTGCCAAACAACCATTTATCGACGCCGACGCGCTTTGCCATTCCCTGCCCTACTCCAGCGCGGCGACAAGTTGCTTGAAGACGCGGCCGCGGTGCTCGTAATTCTCAAACTGATCGAAGCTGGAGCACGCTGGCGCGAGCAGCACCACATCGCCTGACTTCGCCTCTTGCCGCGCCCAGGCGACCGCCCGATCCATTGTTCCAGCTGTCTCTATCTTCACGACCCCGGCGAGATGTGACTCGATCTTTTCCGCCGCCGAACCAATGGTGATAACTGCCTTCACGCGGGCGCGGAGCAGGGGCGCGAGCGTGCTATAGTCCGAGTCCTTATCCTTGCCGCCAAGGATCAGGTAGATGCTGCCGGGGAACGCTTCGACGGCTTTCGCGGTGGCGTCCACGTTAGTCGCCTTGGAGTCGTTGAACCAGCGCACGCCGTTGAGCTCGCGGACGAACTCCAGGCGATGCTCGACTGCATGGAAGGCCGCGACTGCCTCGCGGATGACGTGCGCGTCGACTCCGGCGAGCCTTGCCGCACACACTGCGGCGAGCACGTTCTCCACATTGTGCGCGCCGGCGAGCGGAATCTCGGCGACGGGCATGATCGGCTCGGCTTCGCCGCCTTCCTTGGCGCGGAAGAAGATGCTCTCGCCGTGCACGAAGGCCCCTTGCTTCACCTGGCGGCGCGGGCTGAACCAGAAGATTTGCGCCTTCGTCTTCGCGGCTACCAGTTTGGTGGGTTCGTCTTCGGCGTTCAGGATCAGGAAATCTTCGGCGGTCTGGTTTTCGGTGACGCGCGCCTTGGCGGCAGCGTAGGCTTCAAAGCTGCCGTGACGGTCGAGATGATCGGGCGTGATGTTCAGGACCAGCGCGATCTTTGGCGGGAAGGTTTGGATCGTTTCCAATTGGAAGCTCGAGACCTCGAGCACGCTCCAGGTTTCAGGCGTGGCTTCGGCGACGATGTCGACGACGGGCCGACCAATGTTGCCGCCGACCAGCGTGGGCTTGCCGCTGGCCTTCATGATCTCCCCAATGAGCGTTGTCGTTGTCGTCTTGCCGTTGGAGCCGGTGATCGCGATGACCTGGCCCTGAAGAAACTGCGCTCCGAGTTCGAACTCGCCGATGATGGGGATGCCGAGCGCGCGGACGGTCGAAAGCTCGGGGGTGTTCAGCGGCACGCCCGGCGAAACGACGATGAGGTCCTGGCGCCGGAAGGTCAGCAGGCCGTGGCTTCCGGTCTCGACCATGATGCCCGCATCGAGCAGCGCGGGAAGTTCTGAGATGAGGCCCGCAGGCCGAATGTCGCTGACGGTCACCTGCGCGCCGCGCGCTTTGAGAAAACGCGCAGCAGCGATGCCGCTTTTGCCGAGACCGACTACCAGTACACGCTTGTTCTTCAATTCCATCAATTCACCGGACCTGCAGGTCGCAGCTCTGTTACGGCCCTTTTCAGGCTAGCTTCGATTTGCTCCTGCAGCGAATAGCTTTCTCCATAGTCGATCAGCATCTCGATTAAATCTTTGTCAGGCCGACTGTGACCCGGTCCCAATTCGTAGTCCCGTAGTTGGTCCAGCAGTCGCACTGAAACTTCAGCATAGCCCCGGAGTTGTAAATTCTGCAGCTTGCTGTCATCTTCATCCCGAGCAATAAGTCGACACTCGAGACCTAACCATTCTGCGACACGCCGAACGAAGATAGACTTGCTGCTCGGCGTGGACGATTCGAGATGCGCGATTAGGCTTTGCGCCTCTTCTGGATTCACTAGCCGATCACCTGAGCTTCAGCGTCGTGAGCGCAAACAGCGCGAAAACAAGCGCCATGATCCAGAAGCGGGCGATGACCTTGGACTCTGACCAGCCGCCGAGCTCGAAGTGGTGATGCAGCGGGGCCATGCGGAAGATGCGCTTGCCGCCGCGCAGCTTGTAGCTGCCGACCTGCAGCATGACGCTGAGGGCTTCCAGAATGAACACGCCGCCGATGAATGGCAGCAAAAGCTCCTGCTTGATGCAGACCGCGACCGTCGCAATCGCGCCGCCAAGCGCGAGCGAGCCGACATCGCCCATGAAGACCTCGGCCGGATGCGCGTTGTACCAAAGGAAGCCGATGCTGGCGCCGACCATCGCGCCGCAGAAGACGGTGAGTTCGCTGACCGCGGGCATGCGCTGCAGTTCGAGGTAGTCCGCGAAGACGACGTGGCCGCTGACGTAGGTGAGCACGGTGAGGGCGCCGGCCGCGATGATGGTGCAGCCGATGGCGAGGCCGTCGAGGCCGTCGGTGAGATTGACGGCGTTGCTCGAACCGGTGATGACGACCATCACAAAGAGGACGAACGGAATGAACGCCAGCGGCCAGAGATGCGGGACGTGCAGCACGCTGTCGATCATCAGGTTGGGCCGGAAGTGCTTGATGAACGGGACCACCAAACGCGTGGAATAAAAGCCCTGACCCTGGAGAACGACAAGCGCGACTGCAATCGTTCCGCTGACGATAAACTGCAGCAGAAGCTTCTGGATTGATGTGAGGCCGAGGTTCCGCTTCTTCGCGACCTTGGTGTAGTCATCCGCGAAGCCGATGGCGGCGAACGCGATCGTGGCGAACATCACGAGCCAGACGAAGGGATTGGAGAGATCGCTCCAGAGCAGCGTTGGAATCAGGATGGAGATGCAGATGAGTACGCCGCCCATGGTGGGCGTGCCGCCCTTTTTCTGGTGGCTCTGCGGGCCTTCTTCGCGAATGTATTGGCCGATCTGAAACTGGCGAAGGCGGTCAATGACGAATGGGCCGATGAGCAGGCCAATGAGCAGCGCCGTCAGGCTCGCGAACACGCAGCGAAACGTGACGTAGCGGAAGATCCGGAAGTACCGGAAATATGGGAAAAGCTTTTGATAGAGCAGCCAATAGAGCAACGAAAGCCGCCTCGCGTGCGTTGGAGCTGACCGTCCGACAGATCGCGGTCCTTCGATATCTTACGCTGCGAGCCTGCGCAAAACGGGGCTTTGACGCGCAGCGAACCAAGCTCGTTCCCTCACGAAGGAGCTATTCCTGCAGGGCTTCGATAGCACGCTCGAGACGCACGCCGCGCGAGCCTTTCAGGAGCACAACGTCCCCTTTGCGGAGGTTCTGTTCGAGCCAGACGCCGGCCTCGCCGGGACTCTGGACGAACTCTGCGGTGACGCCGCTGGCGCGGGCGCCTTCGACGATCTCGGAAGCGAGGCCGCGCACGCCGATGACGCCGTCGACGCCGGACATCTGTTCGCCCGCGGAGCGGTGCAGCGCGGCGCCTTCGGGACCGAGTTCGAGCATCTCGCCGGCGATGACGAAGCGGCGCGCCGCGGGCGTCTGGCGCAGGGCTTCGACCATGGAGGCGAGGGCTTTGGGGTTGGAGTTGTAGGTGTCGTCGATGAGGCGTGCGCCGTGGAATTCGAGCACGCGGCCGCGCTTCTCGGTGGCGCGCATCTCTTCGACGGCGGCGACGCAGGTGTCGATGTCGATGTCACTGAGCAGGCCGACGCTGATGGCGGCGAGCGCGTTGAGGACGTTGTGCCTGCCGATGAGCCGGAGGTGGACCTCGCGGCGGAGCTCTTCGACGACGAGAGCGAAGCGTGTGCCGTCGAGGCCATCGTCGCGGATGTCATCCGCACGAACATAGGCGCGCGCCAGGGTGCCGTAGAGCAGCGCGCGCTCGCCCATGCCGCGCGCGAATGCGGCGACACGCTCGTCGTCGGCGTTGAGGATGGCGTAGCCCTCCGGCGGAAGCGCCGCCACGAGCTCGTACTTGGCGCGGGCGATGCCGGCGATTCCGTCGGGGAAGAACTCAAGATGCACGGGCGCGACGTTGGAAACAACGGCCCAGTCGGGCTCGGCGATCTTTGCGAGCGCGGTGAGTTCGCCGGCGTGGTTCATCCCCATTTCGAGCACGGCGATTTCGTGGTGCGGCTCGAGGCGGAGCAGTTGCAGCGGAACGCCGAAGTGGTTGTTGAGATTGCCGGTGGTCTTCAGGACCTCGAACTTTTTGGCCAGGACGCCGGCGACGCACTCTTTTGTCGTGGTCTTGCCGGCAGAGCCGGTGACGCCGATGACGCGGCCGCCCCAGACGCGGCGTACGCGGTTGGCGAGCTGCTGCATCGCGTGCAGGACGCAGTCGTCTCCGCCGGCGACGCGAAGGAGTTTCACGGGATCGAGGATGGCGGGCGCTTGCCAGGTCGCGCAGACCACGGCAGCGAGTGCACCGTTTGTCAGTGCATCTTCGACGTAGTCGTGGCCGTCCATGCGCTCGCCGCGAACAGCGAAGAACAGCTCGTCTGGCTTGAGGGTGCGGGAGTCGATGGAGTAGCCGAGCGCGGTGAGGGTGGCGTCGAAGTCGCCCTCGGCGTGGATCCAGTCTGCAATCTGTCCCAGGGTTAAGTTCACGCGCGCACCTCGGTGAGCTGTTGGAGGACTCGTGCGGCCTCAGCTACATCATCGAACGGAATTGCGCCGTCGGCGAAGACCTGTACCTTTTCATGTCCCTTTCCGGCGAGGAGGACGATGTCGCCGGGACGCGCGGAGCGGATCGCGCGCTCGATGGCGACACGGCGGTCGGGCTCGACGATGGCCGGCGTGTTGGTGGCGCGGACGCCGGGGAGGATCTCGTCGATGATTGCGGACGGCTGCTCGGTGCGCGGGTTGTCGCTGGTGACGATGACGAGGTCGCTGGCTTCTGCGGCGGCGCGGCCCATCTTCGGGCGCTTGGTGCGGTCGCGGTCGCCGCCGCAGCCGAAGAGCGTGATGACGCGGCCTCTGCCTGGCTTCACGAGATTGCGCGCGAGTTGCAGGAGGTTCACCAGCGCGTCGGGCGTGTGGGCGTAGTCCACGACGACGGTGAAGCCGGCTTGCTGTGAGCCGGGGACGACTTCGAAACGGCCGGGAACCTGTTTCAGCATGGGCGTGGCGCGGGCGACCTGGTCGAGCGTGAGGCCGCGAGCAAGTGCCGCGCAGGATGCCGCCAGCAGGTTGAGCACATTGACGTGACCGCTGAGTGGCGAGTGGATTTGTGCGGATGAGAGGGGCGTGTCCAGGACGAAGTCGGTGTGGCCCGCGCCAAGGCCGATGTTCGTCGCACGGTAAGCAGCGTTCTGTTCGCCGATGCCGTAGGTCATCAGCTCGCCGTGAAAGGCCTTCACCATTTCGGCGGACCAGGGATCATCGAGGTTCACGACAGCAATGCGTGGCGGCGGCGCGCCGACACCTGCGAAGAGCTTCGCTTTTGCGCGCGCGTAGTCTTCCATCGTGCCGTGGAAGTCGAGGTGATCCTGGGTGAGGTTGGTGAAGATGGCGAGATCGACTGGAAGGCCCCAGACGCGCTCCTGCTCGAGGGCGTGCGAGCTCATCTCCATGACGGCTTCGGTGCAGCCGGCGCTCACGGCTTCCGCGAAGGTCGCGTAGATGTCGCGGCTCTCCGGAGTGGTGTGCTCGGTCGGGCGCACCTCGCCCGCGATATGGGTTTCGATGGTGCCGAGGAGAACGCTTTTGCGCCCGACACTCGCGAGCAGTTGTTCAAGGAGCAAGGTCGTCGTTGTCTTGCCGTTGGTTCCCGTGACGGCGCTGAGCTTCAGCCTGCGTTCAGGATGGCCGAAGGCGGCAGCGCTGACCTCGGCGAGAGCGCGGCGGCCGTGTTCAACGACGGCAAGCGGAAGGTCTCGATTCGATGTGCGGAGCCGGTCGAACGCTTCAGAGCTGTCTGTCACGATCGCGGCGGCGCCTTGCTGCAGGGCGGCGTCCACGAAGCGGTTGCCGTCGGTTGATCCGCCGCGCATCGCGACGAACACATCGCCGGGGCTGACGCGCCGCGAATCATATTGCACACCGCTGACGTCGACGTCAGCGTGTCCGCCGGTCTTCAGCGAATGCAGCTCCGCGGTGATATCGTTCCAGGTCATCGGCTCCCACCTGACTGAAAGACGAACTCAGCGCGCGAAGCGCACAACGATCTCGGTTCCGGGCGGCACCATCGTGCCGGCGGTGGGCATCTGGTCGCGCGCGAGGCCGCTGCCGAGTGTTTCAACTCGCAGGCCGAGGTTGGTTGCGCTCTCGACGACGGAGCGCAATGCGGAGCCGCGGAATTCGGGCACGGCGACGCGCTTGCCTGCGTCGACCACGACCGCTCCATTGCCGCGCGGCTGCACGGCAGGATCGACACGCGGCGGCGCTAGCGGCTGATTGTCAGCCGTGTTCGCGTCCGGCATCACGGAAGTGGTGTCGCCGTTCGCGTGGAAGGCGGAGAGAACTTTGCTCGGCAGGCCGAGGATGCCCTTCCTGGACGGCGCAGGGTTCGCGGCCCTTTCAGCGGCGGCTATGGCGGCGCGTTCGTCGGCAACCTCATTCTGCTGCATCGCGGCTGCGGTTGCGGGCTGGCGCAGTGGGTCGTCGGCCGGAAGGCTGTTGATGTCGTCGAACATCGCGGTAAGGTCGGCGTTCTCGTCGGGGACGTCGTCCGGCGGCACGCTGGCGGCGATCTGCTGCATCTGCTGCTTGGTCTTGAGCGGCTGATCGTGCGGCACGCCGAGATATTCGAGCACCTGCTGCGCGACCTCGGCGAAGACCGGAGCGCTCGCCGCGCCACCGTAGTGCATATCTTCACCGCCTGCTGTGGGTGTGTCGATCACGACGGCGATGGCAATGGCAGGGTCGCTGACGGGAGCGAAGCCGGCGAAGCTGGCGACGAGCTTGGTGTGCGAGTAGGTGTGCGTCGCTGGGTCGATCTTCTCGGCGGTTCCCGTCTTGCCGGCGGAACTGTAGCCGTTGAGTGCGGCGAGCTTACCGGTGCCCTCGACGACGATACCCTGCATCATCGCGCGCATCTTGGCAGAGGTCATCTCAGTGACGACGCGGTGCGAGCCGTCAGGAAGATTCGCGGGAAGCTCAAACTCAGGGCGGAAGGGCTCGGCCTTCAGGTTTGCGCTTCCCTTCAGGTCGTCCGTGGACGCGAGCAGGATGTGCGGGGGGATGTATTCGCCGCCGTTGGCGATCGTGGAGACCATAGTCACGAGCTGAATGGGAGTAACGCCAATCTCCTGCCCAATCGCGAGTGACAGAATACTCGTCGAGCCCCATTTGCGTGGAGGACGGAGCAGGCCGCGGGTTTCGCTCGGCAATTCGATGCCGGTGCGGTCGCCGAAGCCGAAGGACCGCATGTATTTGTAGAACTTGTCGGGGCCGAGCTTGAGCGCCATCTTGGCGGCGCCGACATCGGAGGAGTGCTCGAGCGCCTGTCGTACGGTGACGACGCCCATGTGGTCCGACTTGTCGTCGTGCAGCGTGCGGCCGTACATCGTCATCTGGCCGCCCTGGCAATCGACCATGTCCGTCGGCTGCACGCCCGCGCCGTCCAGCGCAGCGGAGTAGGTGACGAGCTTGAATGTCGAGCCGGGCTCATAGATGTCGCTGACGGCGAGGTCGGTCAGCGAGTCGGCATCGACATGCCGCGAGTCGTTCGGATTGAAGCGTGGCGAAACCGCAAGCGCGAGAATCTGCCCGGTGTGCGGGTCCTGCACGACGACTGTGCCGTGCAATGCCTTCAATTTGGCGACCTGCTCATCAAGCGCGCGCTCCGCCATGTACTGGATCTCTGCATCGATGGAGAGCACGAGATTTTCGCCGGGCATCGGCTCGCTCTCCTCGGAGCCCATCACGTGGCGCTTCGCGTCGACCGCAGTGAGCATGTGGCCGGGCACGCCGTGCAGCTCGTCATCGAACTCGCGCTCCAGGCCGCCGAGCCCGTTGTCGTCCGTGCCCACGTAACCGAGCACGTGCGCGGCGAGGTCGGCGTCGGGATAGAAGCGCTTGAACTCTTTCTGGAAGTAGATGCCCTTCAGGTTGAGCTCGCGGACACGCTCCGCAACATCGGGCGTGACCTTGCGCGCGACCCACGCGAAGTTGCGCGAGTCGGTGAAGCGCGCCAGGATGCGCGGCTCGGTCGTGTAGTGATCGAGCGGATCGGTGTGCACGATCTTGGAGAGGAGCGCGGCGTCCTCGGGACGGTTCTCGCCGAGCTCGCTGGGCACGGCGTAGATGCTGTCGACCAGCACCGTCATGGCGAGCTCGCGGAGGTTGCGATCGTAGAGAACGCCGCGCCGGGGTGCGACCTCAAAGGTGCGCTGCTGCTGATTCAGCGCGCGCTCCACGAACTCGTGGTGACGAACGACCTGCAGCCAGAAGAGTCGAAAACCGATGGCAACCGCCCAGAAGCAGAAAAACATTGCCACGTAGACGAAACGTACCCGCCGGATCGGCGCGGTCATCGTCTGACGTGGCGAGGACTTCATCTGTCGGGTTCCTGTGGGCTGGGAGCGAACTCCAGGGTGTGACTTGCTAAATCCAGGTTATTGAACGGTTGAGAACGTCGGCTTGTGTGCCTGTGCGAGAACAGGTGTGAGACCGCCCGATCCGTCCGGGCGAACTACCTGGCCGGGGAGGGGCGTGTTCAATCCAAGCTGCTTTGCAATCTGATCGATGCGGCCGGGATCGCTGAGCTGCGCTTCAGAGAGGCGGAGCTGGCGGTTCTGCTCGCGAAGCTGCTCAACCTGCTGCTTTTGCGCCTCGACCTTATAGCCAACCTCGATTGCGGAGAAGTGCTGCCAGACATAGACCATCGTCAGCGCGAACAGCAGCGTCATGACCATGGTGAAGGTGCGCATCTCGCGTTGACGCTCGGGGTCATCGGCCTTCACCAGGCGCGTGTTGTCGAGGTGCTTGGTGAAGAACATCTCGGGAGTGGGACCACGGCGGCGAGCACGCTGCGTCTCAAAGAGTTCGCGGTTGCGCTCGGCAATGCTGACGGTGCGCGTGTGCGCCCTCCGCGCCTGCATCTGCTCCATTCCCTGACCTGCCATCGCCATTGTCGCCATCGCCCGCCTCCTTTCAGAGTAACGTTACTTTTGCACTACAATTCCACCGCATTTTCCACATCCGCAATAGTTCCCGGGCCGGGGTTGCTGATGAGGAAGGGACTGTTTGTTACGGGTTGTCTTTCGCCTGAAAGCACGGCAGGACAACCCCGGCCCGATCTCAAATTTTTTGTGCAGCGCGGAGTTTTGCGCTGCGTGATCGCGGGTTCCGAAGCGACTCCTGCTCCGTTGCCACGACCGGTTTCTTCGTCAGCAGCTCATAGCGGCCTGCCTTTGCGCCGTCTCGGAGCGCATCCTTTACCAGCCGGTCCTCCAGGGAGTGGAAGCTGATCAGTACCAGCCTTCCGCCCGGCTTGAGCAGTGATCCCGCGCTTTTGAGCAGCGATTGGATCTCCTGCAATTCGTCGTTCACTCGAATTCGAAGCGCCTGAAAGGTTCGCGTCGCGGGGTGTATCTTCTCGCCTTTTATTGGCGGGGCAACGGCCGAAACGACTCGAGCAAGCTCTGCTGTTGTCGATATCGGCCGCGCCCGCACAATAGCTCTGGCGATTCTCCGCGACCTCCTTTCCTCTCCGAATTCGTAAATCAGGTTGGCGAGCTCTTCTTCGTCCGCCTGATTTACCACTTGTTCGGCCGTCAGCTCGCTGCGCGGATCCATCCGCATGTCCAGCGGCCCTTCGGCCCGAAAACTGAATCCTCTGTGCGCCTCATCGAGCTGCAGACTGCTGACGCCGAAGTCGGCGAGCAGGCCATCAAGCGTGCCCGGCGCGATGACTTCTGCGATTTCCGAGAACGGCCGGCTGACGTATTCAACCGTCGGCATCTCAGCGCCAAGCTCAGCTGCCAAGGTCGCAAGTCGCGCCTGCGCCTTGGTCATGGCTTCCGGGTCGCGATCGAATGCAATCAGCTTCCCTTTCGGTCCGAGCCTCCGCGCAATCTCCGCGGAGTGTCCGCCGAGCCCGAGCGTTGCGTCTGCGTAGACGCCACCGGGGTGCACAGCGAGGAATTCGAGACTCTCTTCTAAAAGAACCGGTACATGCTGCGGTCTTTCCATTGCTTCCCGCCTCATGCGCCCCACTAAGGAGCTTGAAACTTACAACCCAACGACTCCCAGCGACTCGATATCTTCGTCCGTGGCCGGGTTCTCGGTGATCTGAGCCCTGAGCCTTGCATCGTTCGCCACAACCAACCTCTTCTCGATGCCCATTACCGCAACATCGCCAACCAGGCTTGCCGCTTCGCGCAGCAGCTGCGGAATCAGCAGCCGCCCCTGGTCGTCCATCCTGACCGCCTGCCCGTAATAGTTCGTCGCATCGAGAAACCGCCTCTTTGCCGCGCTGGCCGGCAGCTTGGCCAGCGACTCTTCAATCTGCTCCCAGTCCTTCATCGAGTGAATCTCGGCCCGCTGACCGTCCCGGCTGGTGATGAAGCACTCCCGGCCCGCGGCCTCCAGTGCGGCCTTGAACTCCGACGGGACCTTCAATCGGCCCTTTTCGTCGACCCGCGCTGGATGATTGCCCCGAAACATGGCTGAACCTAAACCGGTACCTCGTCCCTAACCTTGGGAAACGTAGACTTGAGGAGGTCGAACTTGCTCTGTTCTTCCTCTTTTTTCTACTTTTGACCACTCAACTCCACTCATCGTGCAGTCCACGGCGCGGCATGTAAAGAACTAAATTGCGAGTTACGAGCGCAGTTTTCCTCGCGTTTTGTGGAAAACAGGGCATATGGTGCGAATAATCCAGAACACCACTAGATGTAGTGTTTGGATCGTGGAGTCTTTACCAGATGCTCACTTGCCCGAACGGGTCATGCTGAGATAGCGAAATTTAGGCGAAAGTCGCGCTTCAGGACGCGACGGCTGAATGCCCGCGGCGCAGATCTCGACGCAACAGCCACACCAGATACGCCAGCACGGCCAGGTTGACCAGCAAAAGCGTGATGCGCGGGATGGTGAATTCCCGATAGAGTTCGAAGCACTCCCAAGGCAGCGCAAGGATGGTAAGCGTCACGGTGAAGTACTCCGCCCAGCGCTTCTCCAGCATCAGGCCGGTGCCCTCAATCAGGCACAGCCCTGCGTAGGTGAAGGTCAGAGCGCTGAAGTGCTTCAGCTGCGGGGCGCCGATGTAATCGGCCTTGCTCATTACGAGGCCCACCAGGCGGTTCTCGGGATCGATCTTCAGCACCTCGCTGACGTGCAGGACGACGCTGGCGATGTCGTGATGCATAAGCTTGAGCGCGCCGACGCCGAGAGCAACGGAGAGAATCGCTTTGCTGAGTTTGAACAGGCCAATGAGCATCAGACCGCGTTGATGCTCCGGACCGGAGCCCGGCGTCGTGCCGGAGGGGGGCTCCGGGGGCGCGGACGCTTCTTCCGGCTCTTGACTGCTGACGTTGGCCTGCAACATGCGTTTCTCAGCTTCCAGTTGATGAGTCGTTGCACCGGTTTGTCAACGCGCGCGAACTCGGGCGGGTTCACCGCTGAAGAATTTCGGCAATCCGTTTCTGTGGCGGCGGCGTAGAGAAGATGGACGTTCTTGATTGCGGCCGCACGAGAACGCGATTCCCAAACTTTCGAACGAAGGATTGAACATGAACAGGATCATCAGGAATTTGCTCGCATCCACGGCGGCCGTATGTCTCGCCATCGGCTGTATCAACGCCAACGCAACAGATAAGAAGGACCCGGATGTCGGTGGCGCGCCGATGTACCCCGGCAAGACCATCGTTCAGAATGCGGTGAATTCACCTATTCATAAGACGCTGGTTGCGGCCGTCAAGGCGGCCGGTCTCGTCGATACGCTAAACAGCCCGGGGCCATTCACCGTTTTCGCGCCCACGGATGACGCCTTTGCGAAGCTGCCGGCAGGCACGGTTGACAATCTTGTGCAGCCGCAAAATAAGGCGACGCTTACCAAGGTCCTGACCTATCACGTTGTGCCGGGCACCTACAGCACGGCAAAGCTGATGAAGGGCATCAAAGCCGGTGCAGGAACGTTGAAGCTGAAGACAGTCGAGGGTGATGAGCTCGCCTTCACGATGGACGGCAGCAACCTCAAGATCACTGACGATAAGGGCGGCTCGGCCATGATCACGACGTCGAACGTGTATCAGTCGAACGGCGTCATCCAGGTGATTGACTCGGTGTTGATGCCCTGAACAGTTGCCACCGATTGTTGAGGGACGGCGCCCCAGCGCTGTCCCTCTTTCTTGCGCGCGGCCGCGTTAGATCTCAGCCCATTGACGCAGCAGGTTGTGATACACGCCGGTGAGCTGCACGGATGTCTGCTTGACCGCCGGCGCTGCCGCCTGCTCGGAGCGGGCGAGGCGCTGGATGCTCTCATCAAGATCGAAGAGCAGCGTGCGGTGCGCGTCCTGGCGGATCATGCTCTGAATCCAGAAGAAGGAGCTGATGCGGTTGCCGCGCGTGACAGGCTCCACGCGATGCAGGCTCGTCGCGGGATAGATAACCATATCGCCGGCCGCGAGCCTCACGCTCTTCTCGCCATAGCTGTCTTCCACGATCAACTCGCCGCCATCGTAGTCTTCGGGCGCAGTGAGGAAGAGCGTGGCGCTGAGATCCGTGCGAATCCTCTGCCCTGTTGTGGCGAGCTGCCGAATGGCGGTGTCAACGTGCGTGCCGAAGGTCTGGCCGCCGGCGTAGCTGTTGAACATCGGCGGAAAGACACGCAGCGGGAGCGCGGCAGACATGAAGCGCGGCGAGCGTGCGAGCGCAGCCGAGAACCAAATCGCCGAGCTCCTTGGCCACGGGTGAATCTTCGGGGATCTGGGCGTTGCGTTTGACCTCCTGCGCCTGATAACCCGCCGTCACGCGGCCGTCGGTCCACTGTGCGGTGGCGAGCTTGATTCGCGCAGCCTTCACCTGCTCGAGTGTCAGCACCTTCTCGATCAGTGATGAGCATCGTTTGTCCTGTTGCTTAGAAGCGGAAATTGGCGCCGATCAGCGCACTGCGTCCGGCGCCTGGAATCAAGTGGCTCGGGTGTGGCTGATCGATGTAGAAGCGGTTGAGCAGGTTGTAGACGTTCGCCTGCAGCTCGAGCTTGTCGGTGACGCGACGCTTCAGCATTGCGTTGAAGACCCAGTAGCCGGGAACCTGCTTGATCGCCGTCGCGAGAACCGGGTAGCAGATCGTAGCTGCGCACGGCGATGCGCCGGCGGCGAACCTCTGCGCTGGACCAAAGCTCGTGGGTACATACGGCACGGTGGAGCTTGCCGTGCGCGCAGCAACGTAGTTGCCGCCGAATCCTGCGTTCAATCGCCAGAGCAGGTTGCGCGTGAGGAATGCATTGAAAGTTTGCCTCGGCACATTGGCAATCGGATGTCCGATCGATGTCGGAAACAGCTTGGAGTCGGTGACGGCGCTATCCAGGTAGGCATAGCCGAGGACCAGATCGGTTCCGCCGCGGAACCGGCCGACAGCGCTCGCCTGTACGCCTTTCACAAGCTGATTACCGGCGAGCACGATGTTGTTCGAGTTCGCGGGGTCCGTCTCGCGCGCGTTGTCCTTGGTTGTGTGGAACCACGCACCTTCAAGTTGCAGACGGTCGTGGACGAGGCTGTACTATGCTCCCCTCTCGAAGGTTTCGTTCTCTTCCGGCGGAAGCACGCTAGTGGCTACGCTGAGGCTCAGCGACTCGGCCGACGGATTGAAGCTGGTGCCGTAATCGAAATAGACACTCCCATGCGCTCATAGTCGAAGCTATCGCGGTAGTAGCTGCCGAAGTCGCGAATGCCATCCAGAAATATGTCGTTACGCGCGGTGAATCCGCGGATGGTGAGGTTGTCGCCCTGCGCCGCTCTCCCCCGCAGCGATGCTGATTCCTGGCACGTTACGAACGGCGTCAGTCAGGATACGATTCTGCTCATCATGCAGAACAAAGTCCGGCACCACTGCGACCGTCTGCGGTGTGTGCAGAAGGTCCTCGGTGAACCTGGCCATCGAGACAGCGGCCGGCAGCTGCGCGCTGACGTCAACGGTCTCCGAGCGCTGCAACCCGACGGTCGCCTGATCGGCGCCAGCAAACATGCAGCTCAGACCGGTGCCTTTAAGCAACTCGCGCAGAGCTGCCTTGGGCTTGTACAGCCCTTGCAGGCCGGCTGTTTGGAAGCCTGCCACCTGACCCGGTCCGAGAGTAATCTTCACCGCACTTCCGCTCTGCTGGCGGTAAGCCTCGAGTGCTGTGTTCAACGGGCCGGCAAGGATGTGAAAGTGGCGAACGCCCTGCGCGGCTGCAGGCGCATTGCTGGCAGGCTCAACCGCGTTTTGGGCGATTGCCTCCAGGCGGTTTCCGACCGCACATGCGGTTATAGTGGCCATGATCAAAAGCCTTCGGCGCGTCGCTCGACTCTTCCTGCTCAAAATAACCTCAGGTTCCGGACTTTTTCCGCTTGGAATGTGGGCCCGAAGATGTCAGATTTAGACGGTCGTATATCAAGATGCAGCAATATAGGACTACACAAGGCCGAGATATGAAATTGCTGTGCGGTATCCGCTTAAGATCGGGTGAGGCGCGCCGATGAGGCACCGGTTTCGAACCACGCAGTGGCTGCCGTACACGGTGGAGTTCGTCTTCGCGTTTTTCGCGAATCCCGCGAATCTGCCCAAGCTGCTACCCGACTGGCAGCAGGCGCGCATCGACGACATCGAACTACATCCGGCAGCTCGCAACGGCCCGGACGGTCGCGACGGGATGGTCGCCGCCGGCCGGGGCACGCGCCTGACGCTCAGCTTTCGGCCCACGCGGCTCGCGCCAGTGCGTGTACCCTGGGTCACGCTGATCGAGGACTTTCACTGGAATGAGCGCTTTTGCGACCGCCAGCTCGAAGGGCCCTTCCGGTATTGGCGGCAGTGTCATCGCGTGCAGGCGTGGCAGTCAGAGGAGACGGGAGAACACGGCACGTTGCTCATCGACACAGTCGAATACGAGCTTCCCTTCGGAAGGGTCGGCCACTTCGCGAATCGTGTTGCCGTGCGGCGATTGCTGACGAAAATCTTTCTTCATCGGCAGGATCGTACGGAGCAACTGCTTCGCGAGCTTAGCGAAGGTGCGGAATCCCGCGCGTGAATGTGCCGGGAGGAGCAAGCGATTTGCGGCAGGGAGGCTCCTCCATGTCGCGCCGGTCGGTCGTGAAGATCGCCTCATGCTGAGAGATCAGGTAGTCGGCGGTGCGTGCAGCGAGCGCCTGAATCGTCAGCCCGGGATTGGCTGAGCCTTGCGTCGGCATCACTGATCCGTCCATCACGAACAGGTTGGGCACATCCCATGTGCGACCGAACTTGTCGCACACGCCAGCCGCGGACGTTTTGCTCATTCGGCAGGCGCCCACGAGGTGCGCATAGCGGGACTCCTGCACGACCTCTACAGCACCTGCCGCCCACATGATCTCCATCACCTTGTTCTTGCCGAACTCGATCATCCTCTTGTCGTTATCTTTGAGGCTGAAGGTGACCTGCGCGACCGGCAGACCGAAGCGGTCGCGCGCATCCTGACGGCCATCGCGCCCATCGGCGAGTTCAATGCGGTTGTCCTCCCATGGCAGGATCTCCCCTAGCAGACCAAGCGCCGACCAGTGGTTGTAGTCCATCATGTTGCGGCGCATGCCCCATCCCCAGACGCCTTTGGACGCCATCATCTGTTTGGCGAAGGCAATCGGCAACGGGCCCACCGTCTGCACAGCGAAGCCGCGCGCGAAGTCTCGCTTGGGGTCGGTCTCGTAGAACTCCTCGGTGAGCGCGTGCGCAGGCGGAGCCTTGTACATCCGGACAAGATTTTCAAAACGGCCGAGGATCACGTTGCCAGCCTGGGCCATCAGATATTTGCCCAGCGTGCCTGAGGAATTTGCCAAGCCTCGCTCGTGACCGGGACAAGCAGAGTTCAACAGAAGCCGCGGAGTCTCCAGCGCGTATCCGGAAACAATCACCACACGAGCGCGTTGGAAGTGCTCTTTCCCTTCGGCGTCGAAGTACAAGACTCCGTCTGTCCGTCCGTCTTTGCCCATCGAGACGCGTGAGACCATGCAGCAGTCGCGAATTTCCGCGCCGTTGTCGAGCGCGTCGGGCACATGGGTGATCAGCGTCGATGCCTTGGCTCCGACTTTGCATCCTTGAATGCAGAAGCCCCGATAGATGCAGTGCGGGCGGTCGCCGTGAGACGCCGACAGAATCGCGACTGGACCACCGGCACTGACGCGAATGCCAAGTTTTGTGCAGCCCTCGATGAGCGTGTCGCCCACGCCGCCCATCGGATGCGGCGCATATGGATGTCCGTGCGGCTTGCCCCAGGGATACCATGCCGGCCCAGCAACAGGAATCTCCTGCTCGAGCAGATCGTAGTAGGGTTCGATATCGTCATAGGTGATTGGCCAGTCTGCGCCGACCCCATCGCGCGTGTAGACCTCGAAGTCCGAAGGATGAAACCGGGGCACAAATGCAGCCCAGTGAACGGACCCGCCGCCAACACCCTTGCCGCTGTTGTTCGCGCCCAGCGCGAGCGGATGCTCTCCGCCGGTGATGCGCAGGTCGTTCCAATAAAGTTTGTGCGAGCCCGATTCGTCCGAGACCCAGTCACGTTCGGTATCCCAGAACGGACCTGCCTCGAACCCCACAACCTTGAAGCCGGCGCGTGCCAACCGCTGCAGCAACACACCGCCCGCCGAGCCAACGCCGACGATGGCGAAATCAATCAGGTCGGTGTCTTTGAACCGGCGCGGCGGCACCTTGATCTGCTGCATCGGTCCCAAGCGATGCACGTCGTCTTTGGGCTTTTCGAAAGCTCCTCCCACAGGCGCGTTGTGCTCGAAGAGACTCAATGGGTACCTGCCTGTCCCGAATGCACCTGGTGCTCCCCGCCACCTTGGGCGTGCATCTCTTCGACGCCGCTGATTGTGTCCGCAGGCGCGTCCCACTCATAGCGCTGCTCGTCGACCTCCCACGGCTCAGGCTCGCCTTCTTCGAGCCGCATGTAGCCGCGCGGATACGCCGGCCCGCCGAACCCAACCTCATCCCACGCCCACGGATGTGCGTAATACACCGTGACCACATCGGTCAGCAGCAGTGTCCAGAAGCGCTCGATGTTCATCTGCTTCCAGAGCTCCTGGGCGGCCTGCGGTTTTGCCTCGTGAATGGACTTGAGAATCTCCTCCTGCTCTCGAACGGACAGCTCATGAAACGCGCGGCCATGCAGCGTCTGTGCCATCTGCTCAAACGCACGCGCTGCGATTCGGTACGCTTCCTGGTCTGGCGGCATGTCTTCGAAGCGATAGCCGTCCAGCCGATCCTCGTACAGACGATCATCGATGCCGGGCAGGATGGCAATGCGGCGCTCGTCGATACGATCATCCTGCGGCAGCATGCGATCGACGACCGCCTCCATCGTGCGCGCCTCCTCGGGCGTGAAGAAGCGAATCGGCTTCTGCCGCGACACTCGTTCTTCGACCAGCTTGCGTGTGGTGGCGTCCCAGTAAGGCTTCTGCTTGAGTGTGCTAAAACCGGGATAGTAGCCCGGCTGCTCGCGTTTCGGCAGCGGCTTCCCGGTCGCCGGATGCGTTAGCGGCATGCGTTCGTTCTGCGGATCTCGCGACATGGTCAACGCTCCCGCCTCATGAGGTAGGCCATCATTCCGAGCAGACCGCAGGCCGCGACCAGCAGCGGGGCGAAGATCGGCGGACCGTAGAGGATGTTGTACAGCGGCTTCTTTTTACCCGCGGGGCGCTTCAGAATTCCGCGGATGTGATATCCAAAGCCGATCGTGCCGTCGAGCATCAGCACCGCGGAGACCGCAGGCAGAGCTGTATTCGCCAGGCGCTTGCTCTTCAAGGAAACGAGGGTCGCCGCGAGCATCAATGGCGTCAGCAGGACTGGGGACCACTGCACCCTGTACTTGAAATTGTCCTTGTAGTGCGAGTACCAGCTCTCCATCCCTGAGCACACGGTCCACACTGCTGCGACCGTGCACAGGTGCTTCTGAAACATGCCCGTGCGGATGTCGTCACGGAAGTCTGTCTTCTTAAGCCGCGTGGTCAACTCGCCGACACGGCTTCTCACGCGACCGTAATCTTCCTCGCGTTGCAGATAGGATGCGATCACGCCCAGATACGCGCTGGTGCCAAAGAGCAACGGAGCGAAGAGCGGAGGTCCCATCACGACGTTGGTGACCGGCATGCGCCATCCGCCCGGCTTGCGCGCTACGCCGCGAATGTGAAAGCAGAATCCGATGGCGCCATCAACAAGCGTGATGTAGCTGAGCCATCGCATCCACGTCGTCGCAGCGCGTTCGCTGAACACTCCGGCACTGGATGCGATCGTCAGCAGGCCACCGAGCGTCAGCGGTGTATACATCACAGGATTCGAGTAACTCCCGCGATAATGCTCGTATCCAACTTCGATTGTGCTCACGAGGCTGCTGCCCGCAACCAGCAGCGACATCGAACGCTGGAAGCATCCGCTCTGAATGTGATCGAGCACGGCCTCCGCGTAGCCCCGCGCGGGCTTCGGCAGACTCTTCACCAGAGCGCGCGGAGTCGTGTCCGGCAACGTCATCGCAAACCCCATTTGCCGAGCTCACACATCATCGCGATAACGCTCCGCATCTGTTCGTTTGAACTCAAGCCCGATTCCCGGTCTCGACAGGTCGGGGTACATGACGCCGTCCTTTGCAGGACGGAATCCATCGAAGAGCATGCTCTCGATGCGAACGTGATCATGGAAGTACTCGACATGCCGCAACGGACGCGCTGCACAGGCCATGTGCAGGTGCACCGACGGGCCGCAATGCGCAGACAGCGGGAGCGGGTGCGCGTCGGCGATCGCCGCAGCATCCATGAAACCCGTCACACCGCCGCACCGCGTAGCGTCTGCCTGGATGACATCCACAGCTTCGGCGTCGATCATGTTGCGCAGATACATCGCTGTCCATCCATACTCACCGGCGGCGATGTCCATTCCCGCCGGCGCGCGATCGCGCATGAGCTTCAGCCCGGCGAGATCGTCGGAACTCACCGGCTCTTCAAACCACGTCACGTTGTAGTCGCGAACGAACCGGTCGGCGAACTCGAGCGCCTGCTTGCGCGAGTACGCTCCATTGGCGTCGACAAAAAGCTCGGCGTGATCGCCAATGGCATCGCGCGCCACCTTCACGCGCCGCAGATCGTCGTCCGGATGCGTTCCAATCTTCATTTTTACGCGGGGAATGCCGTCGCGAACCCATCCGCCGAGTTGGTTTCGAAGCTGCTCATCCGAATAGGTCGTGAATCCGCCCGAGCCATACACCGGCGCCCCGGGTCTCATCTGCCCGAGCAGCGAACAGAGCGGCTGCCCGACCAGCTTCGCCTTGAGGTCCCAAAGCGCGATGTCGATCGCGGAGAGCGCCGTTGCGGCAATGCCGTCGCGTCCATAGTTACGCTGTGCTTTGCGCATGGATGAGAAGAGTGCGTTCGTGTCGAATGGGCTGCGTCCCTCTACGTGCTCCTTCATCAACTCGCGCGCGAGCGGCGCCGCCGTCTTGTGCGTGTACGTGTAGCCGAGGCCGGTGGCGCCTTCGCACTTGATCTCTACGACAACCATCGTGGTCTTGCTCCACGCATAGGTGCCGTCTGCCTCCGGCGCGTCCGTCGGGATCGTGTGCGCGGTCGCGGTCGTCTCTGCGATCTTCAGTTCGGAGGAGATCATCGTGCGCTCACACAGGTGGAGACAAAACGGACTCGAGAGCGATCGCGCTTCTCACACCACCTGCCGCACTGTGTCGCTGGCTGCCGTCAGGGCGATGCGCATGCGATTCGGCTCTCCCTTGATCAGCGCCTCTGAGAACTTGATTGCCTGATCGGCCTTGATCTTTGCCGGCAACATTGCCGTGTACTGATCGACGACCGCCTCAATGATCACAGGCCCTGGCATCGCAAGCGCTTTCTGGAAATCTGCACCCGCTCTCCGTGGATCATCCACGCGCACGCCGCTCGCACCCACCGCCTTGGCGAGCGCGACGAAGTCGATCGGGAACAGTTCGCACTGGTACTCGGGATTGCCTTCGAACACCATCTGCTCCCACTTGATCTGACCCAGCGTGTTGTTCTTGATAATCACGAATTTGATGGGCAGCTTGTACGCCACTGCAGTGATGATCTCTCCCATCAGCATGGTGAATCCGCCGTCCCCGACAACTGCGATCACCTGCCGCTCCGGATATGCGATTTGTGCGGCAATCGCATACGGCATCCCGCAGGCCATTGTCGCGAGGTTGCCGGAGCATGAGTGCATCTGGCCCTTCTTGGCCATCATGTAACGCGCCCAGACTGTCGTGTTCGTGCCTGAGTCGGACACGATGATTGCGTTCTCTTTGGTGTACTTTGAAAGCTCCCAGCCGACGACCTGCGGCTTCATCGGCATCGCTGTGCTGGTGCCCTCTCTCTCAAGGATCTTGTTCCAGTCCTTCATGCCTTTTTGCGCGCGCTCCAGGAAGCGGCGATAGCTATTGCGCTTCAGCAGCGGCAGTAGCATCTTCAGCGTCTTCTTCGAGTCGCCTACTAGCCCCACGGTGGCGTCATAACGCAACCCAATGCGGTCCGCGTTCGAATCAATCTGCACGCACTTGCAGTCGCCCGGCTTCGGCAGGTACTCGATGTACGGATACGACGTGCCGATCATGATCAGCGTGTCGCAGTTCTCGAGCACCTCCTCGCTGGGCGCCGTGCCCAGCAGACCGATGCCGCCAGTCGTATACGGCGAATCGTCCGGCACGCATCCTTTGCCGAGCAGCGGCTTCACGATCGGCGCTCCCAGCAGCTCGGCAAGCTGCAGCAGCTCATCGCTGGCGTGCAGAGAGCCCTGCCCTGCAAGAATCGCAATCCGCTTGCCGTCATTGATGACCTTGGCCGCGGCCTTCACATCGTCCATGGGTGGCACGTTCCCGCTGATCGCACGCACCGTAGACGTATGGTGCGGCCTGTTCCGTTCCGAGCGGTCGTGCTTGCCCACCTCTGCCATCTGCACGTCGATCGGAATCGTAACGTGAGCCACACCGCGCTTCTCAATCGCCGAACGAATCGCCAGATCCGCAACGGGCTCCATATGCGGTGCAGCCATAATCCGCTCGTTGTAGCAGGCAACATCCATAAACAACTTGTCGAGCTCCACATCCTGCTGCGAGTAGGTGCCGGTCAGATCGCGAAACTGCATGCCTGTGATCGCGAGCACAGGCTGCTGGTCCATCTTCGCGTCATACAAGCCATTCAGAAGATGAATGCCCCCAGGGCCTGAGGTGGCCAGGCAGACGCCGAGTCGCCCTGTAAATTTGGCGTACGCGCAGGCCATAAATGCAGCCGACTCTTCATGGCGCACATGGATAAACCTGATCTTCTTCTGCTGCTTGCGCAAGGCCTCCATCACTCCGTTGATCCCGTCGCCGGGAAGGCCAAAGATCGTGTCCACGCCCCAGTCAATCAGCTTCTCTACCAACACATCGGCCGCAGTCATTTTGCTCCTTCCGCAGGAATCGCTGACGACCCCTAAGCCGATAGACGCCCTGCGTGTAAAGCGGGGTTTGCTGCGGCAGACGATGAATCGTGCCGACAATCGCACAACGCACGAATAGCTCTGCTGCTTTCGTCAGATGAACTCAGTCCAGCTTCTCTTCGCCTCGCCCGAGCCGGTCGCGATGTTCGCGCACGAGCCTTAGAAATTCCAGCAGCGCCGGACCCTCGCGCCGCGGATCCCAAACCGCCGACAAGCCCGCCGACAACGCTCCCGAGAACGGCCGAAAAACCAGCCCGCGAATTCGCAGCGTCCGTACACCGGATGGGACAAGCGCAATTCCTTCGCCGGCCTCAACCAATGTCAGCACGCCGGACCACGTTCCTGAGGTGTTGACAATCTGCGGAGAAAATCCCTCCGCCGCGCAAACCGCCACAATATTGTCAAAAAACTCGATGTTGGACTGCCGTTCCGCGCAAACCAGCCGTTCCTCCGCGAGATCGCGAACCTCGACCGTCTGGTTTGCCAGTCTGTGATCCGGCCGCATCACCACCACCGCGGGATCCCGGAACAACAGCTCCGACCGAAAAATCTTGTCCAGCGGGGGCTGCAGCGGTCGCGTCAGAGCGATATCGATCCTCGCGGCCTCAAGCGCTCCAATCTGTTGCGTAGCATGCATATCCACCAGGGAGAGCCGTATCCCCGGCCGCAGCTTCCGGAACTCGCGGATGATGCGCGGGAAAAACCCGACAGTTCCCCACAGGAAGAAGCCGATCGCCAGCGTGCCTACCTCGCCGTGCGCCGCCCTGCGCGTCACGTCGATGGCCCGTTGAGCCGCTTCCAGCGTGCGTTTCGCCTCGGCGAGAAAAACCTGGCCCTGCGGGGTAAGCTGAATCTTGCGGCCGGACCGGTCCAGCAGCGCGCACCCCAGCTCATGCTCCAGATCGCGGATCTGCTCGCTGATCGCTGACTGCGAGACGTACAGGCGCCGGGCCGCCGCCGTCATGCTGCCAAGCTCTCCAACTGCTTGGAAGTACCGGAGATGTCGAAGCTCCATCGGATCATGCTATCGGTTTTTCCGATGCTATCCGCCGGAAAGAACTGCGAATCCCCCGTTGAATCTATGATGTCCTTTTAACTGGGAATGCTTTGTCCCTTTCGGAGTCTTTATGTGGATCGTGCGCCTGGCCCTCGACAGGCCCTACACCTTCGTCGTGCTGGCAATTTTGATTCTGATTGCCGCGCCGGTGATCATTCTGCGCACACCCACGGACATCTTTCCGACCATCAACATCCCTGTCGTCTCCATCGCCTGGCAGTACACCGGCCTTAATGCGCAGGAAATGGACGGGCGCGTCACCGAGCCCTTCGAGAAGGCCCTCACCACGCTGGTCGACAATATCCAGCACACCGAATCGACCACTCTCAACGGCCAGGCGATCATCAAGGTGTACCTGCAGCCGGGCGCCTCGCTCTCCACCGCAAATGCCCAGGTCTCTTCCGCAGCGGAATACATGCTGAAGCAGCTTCCTCCGGGCATTCTTCCGCCGCAAATTATCAACTTCTCGGCGTCCAGCGTTCCGATCCTGCAGCTCGGGCTTTCAGGCAACGGCCTCTCCGAGCAGCAACTGAACGACTACGGTGCAAACTTCATCCGGCCTCAACTGGTGACCGTTCCGGGCGCCGTGCTTCCGAACGTGTACGGCGGCAAGCAGCGCTCCATCATGGTCAACCTGAACCCGAAGCTGCTGCAGGCAAAGGGCCTCTCTCCGCTGGACGTCCTGAACGCGCTCAACCAGCAGAACGTGGTGGAACCCGGCGGGACCGCCAAGATCGGATCCACTGAATACGATATCCGCCTCAACAGCACGCCCTCGACCGTTCAGGGTCTCGCCAATCTGCCGATCAAGCAGGTGAACGGAGCGACGGTCTACGTCAGGGATGTGGCTTCCGTCGCGGACGGCAACATTCCCCAGACAAACATCGTCCGGCAGGACGGCCGCCGCGGCGTTCTCATCAGTGTTCTCAAGTCCGGCTCCGCCTCCACGCTTTCTGTCGTGAAGGGGGTGCTCGGTATGCTCCCCCGCATCACAGCCGGTCTTCCCTCCAACCTGAAGATCACGCCCATCAATAACCAGGCGACCTTCGTCCGCGGGTCGATCGTCGGCGTCGTTCGTGAAGCTGTCATCGCTGCGGCGCTGACCGGCCTGATGATTCTGCTCTTTCTGGGGTCGTGGCGTTCGACGCTGATCATCGCAGTCTCGATTCCGCTCTCGATCCTCACCTCGATCATCGTGCTCAGCCTGCTGGGCGAGACCATCAACATCATGACGCTCGGCGGTCTCGCGCTCGCCGTCGGCATCCTCGTGGACGACGCGACCGTCACGATTGAAAACATCGAGCGCTATCTCGAAGAGGGACACGATCTTCGCAACGCCATCCTCGAAGGCGCCGCGCAGATCTCTGTCCCGGCTCTCGTCTCCACGCTCTGCATCTGCATCGTGTTCCTGCCGATGTTCTTCCTCGCCGGCGTCGCGCGCTACCTGTTCGTTCCCCTCGCAGAAGCCGTCGTGTTCGCGATGCTTGCGTCGTACCTCCTCTCGCGAACTCTCGTGCCGACACTCGCGATGTATCTGCTCAAAGCACACGATCTGCACAGTGCGCCATCACGGAACCCGCTCGTGCGCTTCCAGCGTGCCTTCGAGCGCGGCTTTGAGCGCTTCCGCTCCGGCTACTCCGCGCTGCTGGAGCGTCTGGTCACCGCCCGCCGTTTTTTCATCCCTATCTTCCTCGGATGCTGTGCGCTCGTTCTTCTGCTGATCCCGTTCCTCGGCCAGAACTTCTTCCCGTCATCCGACAACGGCACCTTCATCCTGCATATCCGCGCGAAGACCGGTACGCGCATCGAAGAGACGGCACGGCTCTGCGATCAGATCGAAAACTCCATTCGTCAGACGATTCCGCCGTCGCAGATGAACACCGTTCTCGACAACATCGGCCTGCCTTACTCGACCATGAACACGCAGCACGCCACCAGCGGCCTGATCGGTGCGGCCGATGCCGACATCATCGTCTCGCTGAACGAAAAGCACTCGCCTACCGCGGACTTCGTGCGCGAACTCCGCGCCAAGCTGCCAAACGAGTTCCCCGGAACCACCTTCTACTTCCTGCCGGCCGACATCGTCTCGCAGATTCTCAACTTCGGCCTGCCTGCGCCGATTGACGTGCAGATCGATGGCACCGATGCAGCCGGCAATCGCAAGGCCGCCGATAAGATCCTTCAACAGCTTCGTCAGGTGCCGGGGCTGGTCGACGTTCGCCTCCAGCAGCCGGACGACTACCCCGTGCTCAACCTGAACGTGGACCGCACTAAGGCCCAGAACGGCGGCTACAGCGAAAAAGACGTCGGCTCCTCCGTGCTCAACGTTCTCTCCGGGTCGTCGCAGCTTACGCCGATGTTCTTCCTGAATCCCGGCAACGGTGTGCTCTACAGCATCATCGCGGAGACCCCGCAGTATCAGATCCAATCGCTGAACGATCTCGAGAACATTCCGCTGACCGCCTCCGGCGCCACGAAGCCGGAGATCCTCGCTGACGTCGCCTCGCTCGCGCGCTCTACCGAGGCGCCGGTCGTCACCGAGTACAACATTCGCCGCACCCTGGATGTCTATGGCAACGTACAGGGGCGCGATCTTGGCGCCACCGCGCGCGATGTGCAGCGCGTCATCGACCAGAACACCGGCTCATTGCGCCGTGGCAACTTTATCCGGATGCGCGGACAGGTGGAGACGATGCGCAGCTCGTACGTCGGCTTGCTTTTCGGCCTGCTCTTCTCCATCGTTCTGGTGTATCTCCTGATCGTCGTCAACTTCCAGTCCTGGCTGGATCCCTTCATCATCATTACCGCGCTGCCCGCAGCCATCTCCGGCATCGTGCTGTTCCTCTTCTTCACCCACACCACGCTCTCCGTGCCCGCACTGATGGGAGCCATCATGTGCATGGGTGTTGCGACCGCCAACTCGATTCTCGTCGTCTCCTTCGCCAAGGACCGCCTGCACGACACCGGCGACGCAATCCGCTCGGCAATCGAAGCCGGCGTGACACGCTTCCGTCCCGTGCTCATGACGGCACTCGCGATGATCATCGGCATGGTTCCGATGGCGCTTGGGCTTGGCGAAGGCGGAGAGCAGAATGCTCCGCTCGGCCGCGCTGTCATCGGCGGACTCACTCTCGCAACTGTCGCTACATTGATCTTTGTTCCCTCGGTGTTCGCTCTGCTTCATGGCCGCGGGCATCGCAATCAACCTACATCCGAGCCCGCTCAGGCCGATGCGCACGCGCTCGCCTGATGGCCTGAGCCACTCCGGAGAAATCAGAAACCAATGCCAATCGACATCAACACCGAAATGACCTCACCGGCAGCGAACGCTCACGGAGCTCCGCTGCCGCGCATCGCGCCGCATCCCGATCCCGCGCACGCGCTTCCACGCCCGCGCAGCTTTGGCATCAGCTGGCTCGTGCTCGCCATCATCGCCGCTATTTTGATTGCGGGCATTCTCTGGGGCATCCTCGTGCGTTCGACCGACGAAAACCATCTCGCCCAAAGCACGCAGGCTAACGCTGCGCTGACCGTCAACGTCATCCATCCTTCGGTCACCGGGTCCGAGTCCGAAATCGCTCTTCCCGGCAACACCCAGGCGTTCAGCGACACGCCCATTTACTCCCGCACCAGCGGCTACTTGAAGCAGTTCTTCGTCGACATCGGCCAACACGTTAAGCAGGGTCAGCTGATGGCCATCATAGAAACGCCCGAGGTCGATCAGCAGCTCCAGGTCGCGCAGGCCGACCTCAAGAGCTCGCAGGCTGACCTGTCGCTCGCCGAGGTTACAGCGAACCGCTATCAGAATCTTCTCAAGACCGACTCCGTCTCCCAGCAGGAAACCGATGTCGCGGTCAGCGGCGCCGCCGCCAAGCGTGCTGCCGTCGAAGCCGCCGAGGCCAACGTTCGCCGCCTCCAGCAGCTCCAGTCCTTCGAGCGCATCTACGCTCCGTTCTCTGGCGTGGTCACCGCGCGGAACACCGACATCGGCGACCTCATCAACGCCGGCACTGGCGACGCCGCGCCCGATCAGCACAAGGACCTCTTCCGCATCGCCGCCACGGGCAAGCTGCGCGTCTTCGTCGCCGTGCCGGAGGTCTACGCTCCGGACATCCACGATGGCGATATCGCCGCGCTCACGCTCGACGAGTACCCGGGGCAGCAGTTCGTCGGCCGCGTCGCGCGCAACTCCAACGCCATCGACATGGCGTCCCGCACGCTCAACGTCGAGGTCGATGTCGACAATCCAGAGGGCAAGCTGCTTCCCGGCGCCTATGTCTTTGTCCACTTCAAGCTGCCTCAGCAGCTGGCGAAGCTCTCCGTGCCCGCAAACGCCCTGCTCTTCCGGTCAGAAGGTCTCCGCGTCGCCGTGGTTCGGGATGGACATGTGCACCTGCAGCCCATCACCATAGCCAAAGATAACGGCTCAACACTGGACATCGGCTCCGGTCTGCAGGCGAACGATGAGATCGTCCTCGATCCACCAGACTCTCTCGCCGAAGGACAGCCCGTCCGCTTGAACCCCAACGGAGTTGCCGTACGATGACGCGCCGCCGCTTCTCCATTGCGCTCTCCGCAGCGCCGCTCCTGCTCGCCGGCTGCATGGTTGGCCCGAAGTACACGGTGCCCAAGTTGGCTATCGCCCCGGGGTTTAAAGACGCCGGGCCCATGCCGTACAAAGAGACGGGGCCCGACGGGACCACATGGCAAACCGTGAAGCCTGAGGACGCAATCCCGCGCGGCTCCTGGTGGACACCCTTCAACGACGCCGAGCTGAACACGCTCGAGCCGAAGGTCGAGCAGGCGAACCAGACGCTCAAGCAGGCCGACGCCAACCTGCGCGCCGCACGCGCCGAGATCACCGTCCGCAAGGCCGACCGCTTCCCAACTCTCGGCGTAAACCCGACCTTCACCTCGCAGCGCTACTCGGGCGGCGCGCCATACTTCAATGCGATGCCGGGTTTCTCGTCGTCCTCCACCGCGCAGTATCCGTTCGAGGTCAACTACGAGGTTGATCTCTGGGGGCAGGTTCGCCGCAACATCGCGGCAGGAAAAGAAGAATTGCAGGCGACCAGCGCCGACCGCGCCAATGTCCTCCTCTCACTCCAGGCCGAGCTCGCCTTCGACTACTTCAACCTGCGCAGCGATGACAGATTGCAACAGCTCCTGAACGACACCGTCACCCAATATAAGGAAGCCGTTCGCATCACCACGAATCGCTATAAGGGCGGGCTCGCCGTCAAGAGCGACGTCACCCAATCCGAGACCCAGCTCCAGAGCGCCATCGTTGCGGCCTCCGATGTGGCCATCGACCGCGCGCAGTACGAGCACGCGATCGCTAACCTTATCGGCGTGGCGCCCGCCTCGCTGACAATTCCTTTCTCTCCGCTGCCCGAGGACACGACGCCTCCCGTTGTGCCGCCCGGTCTGCCGTCAGAACTGCTCGAGCGCCGCCCTGACGTCGCCGCTGCAGAGCGCCGCGCCAATGAAGCCAACGAGGCGATCGGCATCGCGCAGGCTGCCTTTTACCCTTCGATCAATCTCAGTGGAGCCGTTGGGTTTCAGTCAAACGCCGCCGTGCAGTCCATCTTCTCGCCTGCAAGCGTCGTCTACTCGCTTGGCCCCGGTCTCGCCTACACCTTCTTCGACGCCGGCCGCCGCCGCGGAATTAAGGAAGAGTCGCTCGCTCTGTTCGACCGCAACTCCGCTGCATATAAGCAGACCGTCCTCGACGCGGTGCAGCAGGTCGAAGACAACCTTGTCTCGCTCCGCGTACTCCAGCAGGAGGCCGCGCAGCAGCGCGCCGGCACCGCGGCCGCGCAGGAATCCGAACGCATCTTCAACAACCGCTACGTCGGCGGGGTCGACACGTATCTTCAGGTGGTCACAGCCCAAACCGCCGCTCTCAACAGCGAGGTCAACGATATCAACATCCTTCGCCGTCGTATGGACGATACCGTCCTGCTCATTAAAGTGTTGGGCGGCGGCTGGGACCGCTCCCAGCTGCCAACACCATAGTGAAAGACAGTGGTTAGTCGTTGGTTGTTAGTGCTGAGGCATGCCGATCTGATAACGGCTCGCCACTAGCTACTACCCACTCCTCGATGCGTGCTACCCTCGACACCGATGGAGCGCTCGCACCTTACACGCCGCAACTTCTTTTCACTCACCGCGGCCACGCTCACCGCGCATGCACTTCCGGCCCAAAGGCCCACCGCCCGCATCAACGTTGCTGAGGTCGAACGCCCGCGGATTCTCGCCGAAGCTCCGCACGCGCTCGCGGCGCCGATCGCTCCGCTCACCGCAACTCCCGCGCCGCATGTGGACGGCAACACCTTCGTCTCGGACATGGAGCCGGAGCGCGGCGTCAGCGACCCGCACACGAGCAGCAAGCTCTTTCGCGCGCACGCGATTGCGCTTCGCAACACCTCGGCGACGATCGCCTGCCTCTCTGCGGCATACATCCTCACCCATGACGAGCAATACGCTCACCGCGCCGGCGAGCATCTCCGCGCCTGGTTCATCACTCCCCAAACCCGCATGCTCCCAAACGCCGACCTCGCCGGGCGCGAGTACGGCTCCGACACCGGAACGCCCGGCGGGGTCGTCGACCTCACTCCACTCGCCGAGCTCGTGCGTTCCACCAGCTTCCTCGTCGACTCCAAGGCACTCGAAGAGGATGAGCTCGACACGCTCAATCAGTGGTTCCTCGACTTCGCTGGTTGGCTCGACGGCAACCGCAATGCACGCATCGCGCGCGATACGAAAGACCATCGCGCCTCCGCCTGGCTGCTCATTCGCGCCGCCATCGCGCGCGCCACGCGCAAAGACGAGGACGTCGACGACTGCCGCAAACGCTTTCGCGCTCCCACATTGCGAAATCAGGTCAACGAGCTTGGCGTCTTTCCGCAGGAGGTCGCCACACCCAACCCCTACCGCAACACGCTTTTCAACTTCGATCTGCTCGCCGGCGCGTGCCAGCTCCTCGCCTCACCCTTCGATCTCCTCTGGGATTACGAGCTCCAGGACGGCCCTGGCATGCGCGCCGTCGCCGCCCATCTATACCCGGTGATCGCGCACCCTGAGAAATGGAACTACATGGCCGACGCCGACCACTTCACCGAACTCCCCGGCCCGCGCCCCGCCCTGCTCTTCGCCGGTCGCGCCTACGAGCGCCCGGAGTACGTCGACCTCTGGCGCAAGCTCGACGCGCAACCCGTCCCCGCCGACCTGGCCGAGTTCTTCCCCATCCGCCAGCCACTCCTCTGGACCGAACGCGCGCTCCATGGCTTATAAGCTCAGGACTCTAACTCAATCTCCACCGGGCACCCCTCGCGCGCAAGGCCACGAACGAGATCCTCAAATCTCATCGCTATCTCTCGAGCATTCGTCGAGGCGCAAGCGAATCCACGAATCACAATTCGATACGGGACTTCAACCTGATTGATCTGGCCGGTGCCGATGCTGTCGCTGAGAGCATCGAAATTCCGCCCATGCCACGCAGGAGCTCCGACAGCGCTGAAGAACGAATCGTAAAAATCATCCGCCGTTCGCCACCGGGCGGCGTGCATCACGAGTTCCCTCATTCCCTCACCGCCCAAATCAGCCCTTCCGAAACTCGCGCACAATCTCCAGATACTTCTTCGCGCTCTCCGTAATCTTCTCCGGCTTCCCCTCAGCCATGGCTTTCGTGTCGACAAGATCTGCCCCGACACCCAGCGCAAATGATCCCGCCTCCAGGAACTCCTTCGCTGTCGCCAGCGAAACACCGCCCGTCGGGATCATCTCCACCTGCGGCAGCGGGGCTTTGAGCGACTTCAGATACTTCGCTCCGCCCAGCGCGCTCGCCGGAAACACCTTGATCACATCCGCGCCGGCCTGCCACGCCGTCACCACCTCGGTCGGCGTCAGCGCGCCCGGCAACACAGGAATCGAATAGCGATGACACATCTCAATTGTCTTGAGATTCAGCGCGGGGCTCACCACAAACTGCGCGCCTTCCAGCATGCACATCCGCGCCGTCTCCGCGTCCAGCACCGTACCCGCGCCAATCAAAATGTCGGGCCGCTCCTTCGTCAGCCGCGACATCACCCGAATCGCCCCGGGCACCGTCATCGTGATCTCCAGCACCGTCACTCCGCCGTCAGCAATCGCCGACGCGATCCCCAGCGCCTGCTCCTCGCTTTCAGCGCGCAGCACCGGCACCAGCCCAATCTCCCGCATCCGTTCAACAATCTGTTCCTTCCGCATCTTCTACCCCTCACCCTCTACTCTCTGCTTCTATCTCTGCACTCTCGCGCCGGCACCCTTCATCAGCCGCTGCACCTCATCGAAGGTCGCCATCGTCGTATCGCCGGGCGTCGTCATCGCCAGCGCGCCATGAGCGCATCCGCAGTTCACCGCCCAGTCCGCGCCTTTCTCGTTCAGGAACCCATAAATCAGCCCCGAGGCAAACGAATCGCCGCCACCCACACGATCGAAGATCTCCAGGTCCGGCATCGGCCTCGCCTCATGGAACGCACCCTCGTAGTAGCAGATGGCGCCCCAGTCGTTCACGCTCGCCGTCTTTGCGTGCCGCAACGTCGTCCCTACAGCCTTGAAATTGGGATACTCCTTCACTGCAGTCTCAATCATCTTGCGAAAGCTCGCACTCTCCAGCTCAGCCAGTGTGTCGCCCACGCCCTCAATCTCAAACCCCAGCGCCGCCGTGAAGTCCTCTTCATTCCCGATCATCACATCCACAAACTTCGCCAGCCCGCGGTTCACCTCCGTCGACTTCGCCTTCCCGCCAATCGACTTCCACAGCGAGTCGCGATAGTTCAGGTCATAGCTGATGATGGTCCCGTGCTTGCGCGCCGACTCCATCGCCTCGCGCGCCACCTCCGGCGTCGTCTCGCTCAGCGCGCAAAAAATTCCACCGGTGTGAAACCACCGCGCGCCCTCCTTGCCGAAGATCTGATCCCAATCGATATCGCCGGGCTTCAACTGGCTCACCGCCGTGTTGCCGCGGTCCGAGCATCCCAGCGCGGCCCTCACGCCAAACCCGCGCTCCGTGAAGTTCAGCCCGTTGCGAACCGTCCTTCCCACGCCGTCATACTTCACCCACTTCACGTGCGACTGATCCACGCCGCCCTGCAGCATCAGGTCCTCGACAAGCCGGCCGACAGGATTATCGGCAAGCGCCGTCACAATCGCGGTCTTCATCCCAAAGCAGCGCCGCAGCCCACGCGCGACGTTGTACTCGCCGCCGCCCTCCCACACATCGAACCGCCGCGTGGTCGCCACACGCACACTGCCGGGATCGAGCCGCAGCATTACCTCGCCCAGGCTCACCAGGTCCCACCTGCACTCCTCTTTCGGGCGCAGCTTAATGCTGTTCGACCGCGCACTCTGTTCGCTCATCGGGCGCAACTCCTCGAAAATTCCGTTTACGGCAATCTCATTTATATTGCAGCCGGAGACACGGCCCTGTCTCGCTCGCGACGGTTACCGCACACACAAAACGAAACGGCACGGCCGAAGCCGTGCCGCATACTCATTCCCTAAGATGCCTTAGTCGATCGAGATCTTCCTGAGCAGCCGGAAATCCGACAGCATCTTGCCCGTGCCCAGCACAACACTGGCCAGCGGATCATCCGCAATCGAAACCGGCAGCCCGGTCTCCTCGCGAATGCGCTTGTCGAGGTTCTTGATCAGCGCGCCGCCGCCCGTCAGCACAATGCCGCGGTCGGAGATGTCCGCCGAAAGCTCCGGCGGCGTCCTCTCCAGCGCCACGCGAATCGCGTTCATGATGGTCGCAATCGACTCACCCAGCGCTTCGCGAATCTCCGAGTCCTCGATCGTGATCGTCTTCGGCACGCCCTCGATCAGGTTGCGCCCCTTAATCTCCATCGTCAGCGGCTTGTCCAGCGGGTACGCCGACCCCAGTTCCATCTTGATCTGTTCCGCCGTCCGCTCGCCCACCAGCAGGTTGTACTTGCGCTTCAGATAGGTCATCACGGCTTCGTCCATCTGGTTGCCGGCCATGCGAACCGAACGCGAGTACACAATGCCCGCCAGCGAAATGACGGCAATGTCCGTCGTGCCGCCGCCAATGTCGACGACCATGTTGCCGCCCGGCTCCGTAATCGGCAGCCCGGCACCGATCGCGGCCACCATCGCCTGCTCCACAAGATGGACTTCGCTCGCCTTCGCCCGGTACGCCGAGTCCATAACCGCGCGCTTCTCCACCTGCGTAATCTCGCTCGGCACGCCGATCACGATCCGCGGGTGAACCATCATCTTCCGGCCATGGGCCTTTTGAATGAAGTAGTTCAGCATCTTCTCGGTCTGTTTGAAATCGGCGATTACGCCATCCTTCATCGGCTTAATGGCAATGATGTTGCCCGGCGTTCGACCGAGCATATCCTTCGCCTCTTTGCCCACCGCCTCCACCTCGTTGGTGATGCGGTTCACGGCAATAATCGAGGGCTCGTTGACGATGATGCCCTTACCCGCCGCATACACCAGCGTGTTGGCTGTGCCGAGGTCGATGGCCAAATCGCTCGAGAACAGCGAGAAGATCGACCGCATATTGCTCACGCGCGAGGTCCGCGACGAGTAGTTTTTCGATGACATGAACCTGATTAGTCCTGACCTGACAGTGTTTGTCACCCATATTGTACCGGGCGGAATCTAGCGCTGCACATGCACTTTGGTCGCAGTCGCGCCTACAACACTGTCCCAATCCGCAGTTCACCTTCTGTGTAGACAACCACACGTCGCACGATTCCGCCGGTTTTTGGGTAAAGCATTTCCTGAAGACTTACACCGAAGATGGCACCGTTCGCGCCGTTTTCACGCGAAGAAAACGGCTTCGTTGACCCTCTCAGGGCGAAGTATCAGGAGAATGCTCTACGATACTCAGGCGAGGTTTTCAGCGAATGATCATTGGTGTGCCCAAAGAGGTTAAGGATCACGAGAGCCGCGTCGGCATTACTCCCGCCGGCGCCAAAGCCCTCACCGAAGCCGGCCACAAGGTGCTTGTCGAGCACAACGCCGGCCAGCTTTCCAGCTTCCCCGACGACGACTACCAGGCCGTCGGCGCCGAGATCGTCGGCGCCGCGACCGATCTCTGGCGCACCTCCGAGATGGTCGTCAAGGTCAAGGAGCCCGTCGAGAAGGAGTATCCCAATTTCCGCGACGGCCTCGTCCTCTTCACCTACCTGCACCTCGCTCCGTTGAAGGAGCTCACCGACACGCTGCTCAAAAAGGGTGTCACCGGCATCGCCTACGAGACCGTAAAAGACCGCACCAACGCCCTGCCGCTCCTCACCCCCATGTCTGAGGTCGCCGGCCGCCTCTCCGTCCAAGTCGGCGCAGCGTACCTCGAAAAGGAACACGGCGGCCGCGGTGTCCTGCTCGGCGGCGTCCCCGGCGTTCCTCCCGGCAACGTCTGCATCATCGGCGGCGGCATCGTCGGCACGAATGCCGCCAAGATGGCCCTCGGCCTCGGCGCAAAAGTCACCCTCGTCGACCTCAACCTCAACCGCCTGCGCGAGCTCGACGACATCTTCAACGGCCGCGTGTTCACGCTCGCCTCCAACTCCTACAACATCGAGCGCGCCGCCCGCGAAGCCGACCTCCTCATCGGCGGTGTCCTCATCCCCGGCGCCGCCGCGCCCAAGATCGTCACCCGCTCTATGGTCTCAAAGATGAAGAAGGGCGCCGTAATCGTCGATGTCGCCATCGACCAGGGCGGCTGCATCGAGACCGCCAAGCCCACGACGCACTCCAATCCCAGCTACGAGGTCGACGGCGTCGTCCACTACTGCGTCACGAACATGCCCGCCGCCGTGCCCAACACCTCTACCCTCGCGCTCACGAACGCAACCTTCCCCTACGTTCTCAAGCTCGCCAATCAAGGCGCCGAAGCTGCCCTGAAATCGGACCCCGGCTTCGCCGAAGGCCTCAACACCTACAAGGGCAAGCTCACCTACAAGGCCGTCGCCGACAACCAGAACCGCGAATTCACCGCCGCCAGTTCGCTCCTCTAGAATTCGGGTGCCCCACGTCTCGATTCAGAGACGTGGGTTCGCACTACAATCACCACACTTTGCAAGGTGACCCGTATGCAGAAGGAACTCCTGTTGCTCATGGTTGAGCAAAACGCGTTCACAAGTCATTTCTCCTTCGACCGAGTGACTCAAGACAATGCGACTCTCCGCCTGAATGACAAGAGCCGCGTCCATCGGCTTCATCTACCGCCACATCGGCGAAACCATGAACCTTTTCGGTCAGTTCTTCGGCGTCACCACGGACGTAAGAAATACAACGATGGGGCATGCAGATAATGGTCAGCCTTTCGACGTCGACTACAGCCGCGATCTGATCTCACACGGGTACGAGATGCTCAAACTCCTCGTACAGAACAGCGCTGACGAAGACTGGCTGAAGCCTGTTGATACACCCTTCTTCGGTACAGTTCCACGCATCCGGTTGTTCGCCCACGTTCTCTTCCACACCTCAAATCACGCCGGGCAGATATCCCTCACACTGGCGAAAGGAAGAAACTGGCCGGCCGAATCTCAAGCCTGAACGCCGCCTGTAGGCGCCGCGATCCTCGGCCATACCGGTTCAATCTCCGCTCCCCACCCCGCCAGCAACACCGTCGCCGCAAACAGCAGCGTATCGCCCACATAGTTCAACCCCTCAACCGCAAGGGGCCTGTGCACCTCTGTCAACAAAATCGGCCCGTAAAAGAACACGGTCAGCAGCACCAGCACCGATCCGGCAACCGCCGACGCAATGCTCGCTGTCCGCCGCGCAAACATCCCAACGCCGCAAACCAGTAGCACCAGCCCCACAAACCAGGCAATCACCACCGCCCCTGGAATCCAGGCAGGCGTCATTTTCTGGAGCGGCACTCCCGGCACATTCCCCGGATGCAGAAAGTGCTCGATCGCATAGAACACCATCACTGCGCCCACGACCATTCGCGCCACCCGCACCAACGCGCCGCTCGCCCACAGGCTGCCCGCCAGCACCAACGTTCCCGCCGCGAAACAAGTCTCCCGCACCGTCAGGATCCAGAAGAACCGGTCATGCATATTCTTCGGCAGCCCCGGCAGATCAATCGTGATGACGACGAGAAGAAAAAACACCGCCAGCAACACCGCCGACCACCGCACGCCCCGCCACACCACAAAGCTGATCGCCGCCGCTGCCAGCGCCGCTCCAAAAAAGTAAGTCCAGAACAACGGTCCTGGCAGCCACTTCGGCACAATCGTCGCCAGCTGCCGCGCCGCAGTGAAATGCTCGGCCGCAAACATCGCCAGCGCCACCGCCTCAAACACCGGCCCCAGCACAATCACCTTGCCCGCCCCTGCCGCCGCCCGAAATCTCGGCCGCACAAGCACCAGCCCCACAATCAGCGCGGCGAGACCGGCCGCCACCATCGCCCAGACCTCTACAGACATGCGCTTGTCACCTGTACTTGAGGACTTAAACGGATTTCACTGCGAATGAACCACAAGCCTACCATCGACCCATTAACTAAGAACGACGAACCACTCCCACTCGCCCCAGCGAGTAAACTTCCCCCCATGGGCACATCCACCACCCGCCGCAAGCTCCTCATTGGTCTCGGCGTGTGCCTGATCCTCTTCATCATTCTCGCCACGCTCAACGCCTTCAACCTCAGCTTTCTCAACCCCGCGTCGCCGCTCCAGACCTTGGTCTTCATCACCCTCTCGACGCTCGCGTTCGTCCTGTTCGTCGTCGTTCTCGTCCTGCTCGTCCGCAACTTCCTCCGCCTCTACGCCGACCAGCGCAGCCGCATCCTCGGCACCCGCCTGCGCACGCGCATGCTCTGGGGAGCCGTCCTCGTCTCCCTCGTCCCGCTCGCCTTCATGTTTGCCTTCAGCTATCTGCTGATGAACCGCGCCGTCGATCGCTGGTTCTCGCAGCCCGTCACGCAAATGCGCGACGACGCCAACCGCGCCACCGTCGAGCTCTTCCGCTACGCCGCCGCCAACGCCCGCTCCGAAGCCGATTCCATCGCCGTCGAACTCGGGGGCCTCGCCGTCGCGCCGCACGCGGATACAAACGCCATCAACCGCGTCCTCGACCGCCACGCGCTTACACTGCAGGGCGGCTTCGTCATCGTCTACAACGACCGCCGTCCCATAGCCTCCGTCCACCTGCCCGCCGTCTCCGGTCCCGCCGAGCTCCGCTCTCTTGCCCCGCCCGAGACCGGCCCCGCGTCCGACGAGAGCCCGCAGCCCACCGCGCCCATCCAGCACACCCCCGTCCACGGCCCTCTGCCCCAGGTCGTCCTGCAGGCCGCTCAGCAAACGGACCAGCCCTTCTATTCCATCGGCACTTCGGATTACTCCATCGCCTCTGCCGGCCTTCAGCACGGCGGCCTGGTCGTTGTCGCACTGCCCATCCCCGCCGGCATCTCCGAGACAGCCGCGCAGCTCCGCTCCGCCGCCGACACTTACTGGACTCTTTTTCGCGAGCGCCGCCAGGTCCGCACGCTCTACATGCTCTACCTGCTCCTGATGACCGGCCTCGCGCTCTTCGCCTGCTGCTGGCTCGCGCTCAATCTGTCCAAGCAGGTCACACGACCCGTCGAAACCCTCGCCGAAGCCATGGAAGCCATCGCCGCCGGAGACTACGCCCGCCGTGTCTCACCCTCCGCTACCGAGGAGCTCGGCGAGCTCACCGCCAGCTTCAACGCGATGGCCACCGACCTTGAGTCCTCTCGCGCCCTCGCCGAGCAATCCCGCGCCCAGCTCTCCGAGCTCAATGCCACCCTCCAGCAGCGCCGCGCCGAGCTCGAAACCATCATCGAAACCATCCCTAACGGCGTCGTAACGCTCTCGCCCACGTTGCGCATCGTGCTCGCCAACCGTGCCTTCTCCGAACTCGTCGACCCCGGCGGACAGAAGCATTTCATCGGCATGCGCCTGCACGAGGTCTTCCCCGCCCAGATCACCGACACGCTCGACCGTCTCCTCCGCCGCTCGCACCGCATGGGCTCCGCCTCCGACGAGATGCAGATGGCCAGCCCCTCCGGCCCACTCCAGATCTCCGCCACGGTCGCCCTCCTCGAAGGCAACGCAGGTAACGCGCACAAACACCTCGGCTACGTCCTCGTCCTTGAAGACGTCTCCGAGCTCCTCCGCGCGCAAAAACAATCCGCCTGGAAAGAGGTCGCGCGCCGCGTCGCTCACGAGATCAAAAACCCGCTCACGCCCATCTCGCTCAACGCCGAGCTCATCCAGCGTCACATCGGCCGCCTCAAGCCTCTGCTCGAAGACCACCACGTCGAATCCAACTCCCCGTCCGTCATCGAGCGCGCGACCGAGGTCATCTCCTCCTCGGTCTCCACAATGCGCTCCCTCGTCGACCAGTTCGCCACGCTCGCCGAGTTCCCCACCTCGCGCCTGCGCCCCGCCGAAATCAACTCCATCGTCGAAAACTCGCTCTCGCTCTTCGCCGGTCGTCTCGGCAATATCCGCGTCCGCCGCGCCCTCGCGCCCAACCTCCCACTCGTCTCCGCCGATCCCGAAGCCCTGCGCCGCGCGCTCTCCAACCTCATCGACAACGCCGCCGAGGCCATGCACGACAGCCTCCACCGCGAGCTCACCGTCTCCACTCGCCTGCTCCCCTCCGGTCTCATCGAGCTAGCCGTCGCCGACACAGGCCCGGGCCTCACTGACGACCTGCGCGAGCGCCTCTTCCTCCCCTACTTCTCCACCAAGCAGCGCGGCACCGGCCTCGGCCTCTCCATCGCCGCCAAAATCATCCAGGAGCACCAGGGCACGATTCGCGCCGAAAAAAACGCCCCCGCCGGCGCCAAATTCATCATCGAACTCCGCCCCGCCACCACCTCCAACATTGACGCCGAACCCGACACCTCTACAATCCCAACTACCGAACGCACCAAGGCCTAAGCCGTATCCCCTAACCCCTCACTCCTAACCCCTGACTCTCATCCTCTATGAACCACGTCCTCATCGTCGACGACGAAGCCGACATCCGCGAGTCCCTCGAGGCCATCCTCCGCGAAGAGGACTACGCCATCACCTCGGCCGGGACCGTCGCCGAAGCCCGCGCCCTCCTCCGCGACGCCGACTTCCAAGCCGTCCTTCTCGACATCTGGCTTCCCGACGGCGACGGCCTCGACGTCCTCGCCGAAATACGCGGAAACCAGCTCCGCAATGGCCAGCTCCGCGGCAGTACCGACGGCCCGCCCCCGCCCGCGCCAGAAGTCATCATGATCTCCGGCCACGGCACCATCGAGTCCGCCGTCCGGGCCACCAAGCTCGGGGCCTACGACTTCCTCGAAAAGCCCCTCTCGCTCGACCGCACCCTCCTCGTCCTCCGCAACGCCATCAACGCCCACAAGCTCCGCCTTGAAAACCAGGAGTTCGCCTCGCAGCTCACCGCGCGCGCCTCCATCACGGGCGACTCGGTCTCCATCAAGGCCCTCCGCCAGCAGATCAAGCTCATGGCACCGACCAACGGCCGCGTGCTCGTCATCGGCGAATCCGGCACCGGCAAAGAGCTCATCGCGCGCACCATCCACGCCGAATCCCTCCGCCGCGACCGCGTCTTCGTCGAGCTCAATTGCGCCGCCATTCCCGAAGACTTCATCGAGTCCGAGCTCTTCGGCTACCGCCACGGCGCCGGCCCCGGCGGCCCCAATCAGCCCACCGAAAAACGCGGGACGTTTGAGCGAGCGGATGGAGGCACGCTCTTCCTCGACGAAGTCGGCGACATGAGCCTCAAAACGCAGGCGAAGGTCTTACGGGCTTTAGACGAGCAGCGCTTCTACCCCGTCGGCGCCTCCACCCCCACGCACATCGATGTACGCGTCATCGCGGCCACCAACAAGGACCTCGAAGAAGAGATCGCCCGCGGCAACTTCCGCGAAGACCTCTTCTACCGCCTCAACGTCATCCCCTTCTACGTCCCGCCCCTGCGCGACCGCAAAGAGGACCTGCCCGCGCTCGCCCGCGAGTTCCTCTCCGACCTCGGCCAGGAGTACGGCCGCGCCCGCGTCGAAATCTCTGACACCGCCATCAACCAGCTCAAGGCCTACCACTGGCCCGGCAACGTCCGCGAGCTCCGCAACGTGATCGAGCGCGTCCTCATCCTCAACCCCAAAGCCCAGCGCATCGAAGCCAAACACCTGCCCATGCTCGTCCAGCGCACTGACGGCGCCAGCCTCTCCAACCCCTCCGGCTCATCCTCCCGCACCGGCCGCGAAGAGTTCTCCACCCTGCAAGCCGCCCGCGAAGCGTACGAGCGCGACTACATCTTGAAAGAACTCGACCGCACGCACGGCAACATCAGCCGCGCCGCCGAATCCCTCGGCCTCGAACGCTCCCACCTCTACCGCAAAATGAAAACCCTCGGCATCCACTTGGGTGAGTAACCCCAGCGAACTCGCGGCCGATAGCACCGGCTACGGCAGAGCAACCATAACCCGCGTGCCAGACGTGAAGACCACGTAATTGCCAGAGAGCGTTGAGGCTGCTCTGTATGGCGGATAGGCGGTTGCCGGAACCGGAAGCGCCTCGCTCCAAAGCACAGCACCTGTCGTCAGCGAATAGATGGAATAGGTGGACGGCGCGTAAATCGAGTTCGAATCTACAGTCAGAAAATTATTCGGAAGATATGAGGTCACGCTCGATGCGAGTTGCGGGAGTGAGTTCAGTGTTGTAAGCAGCGTCCCCGTCGCATCATAGATCAACGCGCCCGTGTAGTTACCCGAAGAATCGAACGTGTTCACCATGAGCCGACTATTGTCGATCCAGCCGACCACGAATCCATTCACCGTAGCAACCAGTGTTCCGTTCTTGTAAATGCTCGTCGTGACCGAAGAAGAGTATCCGCCGCCGGTAACAATAGGCGTAGATGCCGCGATCAATGTGCCGTCGGGCGACAGGAACATCGCGGCATTCTGCGGGGGAGCAGTGGGCGCAGGAGTATCCGACCAGATGATCGGCGAGCCAGAGAGCGGCGTAACCTCGCGGGTGTAATTGAAATACAGCCCGTTGTAAGTCCCAATCAACTGGCCGAGCGCGTTCCCCGACCCTGACATAACGAAGTCGAACAGGAAGGGCACAGGAGGTGAGTCTTGAAACGTGTACGGGAACGAATTTGTCAGCGCACCTCCGGGCAGTGAATAGACGTTCAGTGTCCGGTCGGGCTCGTATTGTGAATCGAGGTCGCTCGCCTTGGCGGCGAGAACAGTTCCATCCGAGGACAGCGCAAGCTTCGAGCTGGTGAAGTTGATCGTGCTGACCAGGCTCTGAGCGCTTGGATTGTAGACAAGAATCTTGCCGCTCGCCGTAGCGATCGACACCTCGCCCGCAGCTCCGCTCATGCTGAATGCATCACCGTAGCCGAAATAGCGAGGCGTCGTCGCAAGGCTCGCTCCATCAAGAACAACGCCGTGCCGATTTCCTACCGCCCACTGCGTCGGCGAAGTCGCGGCAAAAGCGCTCGCGTACGCCACCGGAATTGTGGTTGTTGTAACCGCCGGAGAGGATCCAGAAAGATCAAGAATTGTGGCGGAGCCGGTCCCATACGAATACATGCCAATCGTGGAGCCAAAGGGAAACACTCCGAAATCCGGGCCCAGATTGTACGTTGCCGTCGGAGTGCTGCTGCCGCCCACGGCATATAAAGTCAGCCCGAAGCCGATCGTCGGAGCGTCCCACAACCAGCTGCCGTAGCCGTTCAAACCGCTCACATCGCCCAGGACGATCATGCCGTCTTGTGTTGAATTGGCCGTGTATGTGTACACGTCGTAGGAAGCGGATTGAGTCGGAGAATTTAGATCGGCGGAATTTGTAAGGAAGTGGCTCCCGTCCTCAAACCATGCATTGAAGCTTCCCGTGAATGCGCCGCCCGTCGATGAAGCTCCACTAGGAACGCTGTCGGTCTCAATCACATTCGCTCCTGCTGGCCCGAGCCCTATCTGAATCTGCCCCGCAGCGGCAAAAGGCTGCGCATGCGAGTAATCGCCGCTGCGGTTGAAGAGCAGATGACCGTCCGCCGTACTCCACACGGACAGACCCGAGCTATAGCCGCTCACAACATAACTCCCATCCGTTGCCAGTTTCCACCACGCCACTCCTGTTGCCGGATCCAGGCTGGCATCGCTGAGTGTCGTGATCAGGCTCCCATCATTGTTCGATCGAATATCCACGGCATTCGCCCTTCCGATCGCCACAACCGAACCGGCCATGTCGGCGGGATACCGCGGGGTCGCGCCCACCGGAGCTGAGCCCAGCACAACCTGATCGCCGCTGGCCAACTCGGTCGTTCCCGTGTAATCCCACAGCACCCAGTGCCCGCTGCTGTCCTGACTGAACAGACGAGTGGGCTCAAGTCGCATGAGATAGATCGAATTCGCGTGCCCGAGATCCAACAGGCTGAACGCGCTGAAGCTGTTCACCGTAATCTGAACCGTCGCGGTCGTCGATCCGGTACTGTTCGTCGCCGTGATCGTATAAGTCGCAGCCGCGGCTACGGCAGTCGCTGTGCCGGAAATCGCTCCCGTAGACGTGTTCAAGCTCAAACCTGCCGGCAGCATAGGACTCACCGAGTAGCTGCTGACCGTTCCCGTCACCGTCGGCGTATCGGTCGCAATCGTCTGAGTGACCATCGCCGTAATCGTGCTCTGCGGATAAACCAGGTTCGTCGGCGCCGCAAGATATCACTGTGATCTGCACGGCTGCCGTCGTCGAACCGGTTACGTTCGTCGCCGTAACCGTGTACGTACCTTGCGCGCTCACCCCAGTCGGCGTGCCCGAGATCGCTCCCGTCGACGTGTTCAAGCTCAAACCCGCAGGTAGAGCTGGGCTCACCGAGAAGCTTGTGACCGTGCCCGTCACGGTGGGTGTGTCCGTCGCAATCAGCCTGGCCCACCGTCGTTGTGATCGCGGTCTGAGGATAAACAAGGTTCGTCGGGGCTGCAGGATTCACGGTGATCTTCACGGTCGCCGTCGCCGATCCGGATACGTTCGTCGCCGTTACCGTATAACTCGCCTGTGCGCTCACCGCAGTTGGGGAACCCGAAAGGACACCCGTCGAGGTGCTAAGATTCAAGCCCGCTGGCAGCGCAGGATTCACCGAGTAGCTTGTGACCGTGCCAGTCACTGTAGGCGTATCGCTCGCAATCGCCTGACCCACGCTCGCCGTGATCGTGGTCTGCGGATAAACAAGGTTCGTCGGGGCCGCAGGATTCACCGTGATCTGCACCGCCGCCGTCGCCGAGCCGGAGACGTTCGTCGCCGTAATCGTGTAGCTCGTCTGCGCGCTCGCTGCCGTAGGCGTCCCGGAAATGGCCCCCGTCGACGTGCTGAGACTCAACCCCGCTGGCAGCGTCGGGCTTACAGAGTAGCCGGTCACCGTACCCGTGACGGTGGGCATGTCCGTCGCCACAGCCTGACCCATGATCACTGTGATCGCAGCCTGCGGATAAACCAGATTCGTCGGTGCGGGGGTCTTCGGCGCGCCGCCTCCACAACCTGCAAGCGCTGCCCCAAGGCATGCCAAAGCAGGTAGATAGCCTTTTCGAATGAGCTTACGGGTCGAGGGCCTTTCGTATAGGGGAGGTGTAACGTGGTTAGTCACGGCTCAACCGATCCTGCGTACGGCAAAATTTAACGATCATCCAGTCCGTTGGGACAATATCTGGCTGCGAGCAAAACGGATGAAACCTGATCGCCGCGGAGTCTAGTCCCGGGACGATACGCCGTCAATAACCTCTTGAGTCCCGGACGCACGAGGTCGGGACACCCGTTCACGCTGCAGCTTTCGCGAGCGAGTGGGTTATACAAAGCCATGAAGCGGAAGCGGACGATGAGGAGCAAACACCAGTTGCGGGACGGGAGCGCCGGGTGCCCATCTTTTCCTGCAGTGAAAGGTTGGGACATCGCGCTAAAACGCGCGACCGCCACCCCCGTTTGCCTTCCGCCCTCCCCACCCATTACGTTCGACCCGTGCCGCCGATCCCCTTCGCCCGCCTCTTCGGCTTCACCTCCCGCCGCGCCGTCGAGTCCATCACCCCACGCCGCACATTCGACGACGTCATCCTGCCGCCCGCCACCCGCCGCGCCCTCGAAATCGCCCTCGCCCAGATCACCCAGCACGACCTCATCTTCAATCGCTGGGGCCTCGCCGAGCGCCATCCCTCCGGCCTCGCCATGGCCTTCAACTTCGCCGGCCCTCCCGGCACCGGCAAGACCATCTGCGCCGAAGCCATCGCCCACGCCCTCGGCCGCCGCCTCATGCTCGTCCGCTACGCCGAGCTCGAATCCATGTGGATGGGCGAGACACCCAAGAACGTCGCCGGCATCTTTCGCGCCGCCTCCGAACAAAACGCCGTCCTCTTCTTCGACGAAGCCGATGCCATCGCCACCCGCCGCTCCACATCCGTCGATCAGGCCAGTCAGCGCGAAATCAACACCACCACCAGCGTGCTCCTGCAGGAGCTCGAGGCCTACAACGGCATCGTCATCTTCGCCACAAACCTCGCCACCAACTTCGATCCCGCATTCGAGCGGCGCATCCGCACGCACATCCTCTTCGAAATGCCCGGAGAAGCCGAGCGCGCGCAGATCTGGCCCGTGCAGTTGCACCCCCGAACGCCTCTCGCCCCCGACGTCGACTTCAATGTCTTAGCGCGCCGTTACGAGGTCAGCGGCGGGGACATTCGCAACGCCGTCCTCAAAGCCGCACTCACCGCTGCCGCCGAGCCCATCCCCGACACCGCCAAGCAGATTCACCAGCACCACTTCGAAACCAGCATCGAGCAGGTCATCGCCGCCCGGCAGGTCATGCGCCAGTCGTTGTTCGCGAACCCGGCAGCCGTCCCGGAGCAGAACCCCCTGACCGACCTGACGATGCGCCTCACCTCGCCGCTGGTCGCAGCCGCAGTATCCAGCGCGGCGCTGCTCACCGCGCTCATTGCGCTTGCCATCGCCCTGCTGAGGTAACCGGAAGCTATTTCGCCACCCTGAAACCCAGAATCATCTCGGTTCTACGGATCAGCGACTTGACAAAACACCACCCCAAACGCCCCTGCCTTCGAGCAGCGTTCAGACGATTGATCGCAAATTCTTCAAATCAGAGAATTTAGGCACAAATTCTCTAGAATCAATATTTTGCCGCACGCCCCTGGCTGCAAACCACTGATTCCAGAGATTTAGCAAAAATGAGGGGGAGGGGTACTACTTCGCGAACTTGAAATCCACGATCGCCATCGTCGTCACCGCGATGGGTTTGCCGTTATCCAGCAGCGGGCTATAGCGCCAGTGGTGCACGGCCTCTTCCGCCGCGTCACGCAGCAGCGGCGGCCCACTCACGGCACGCGCGTAGATAACATTCCCGTCAGGGTCCACCACCGCGTGCACCGTCACCTGCCCATGCACCCGGGCCGCCGCCGCCGCGGCAGGATACTCCGGCGCCGGGCTGAAGATCACATTCGCTGGCGTAATGCCCGCGGCTCGCTGCGGCACAATAGATCGCGTCTTGGCACTGAATTGGGCGGCGTCCGTGGATCCTCCAGAATCCGCCGACGGACTCCGCGATGCGGTCACCACCTGCTCCACCACCGTCATCGGCACAGCAGAGCCCTTTCCCGCGATCGTGGCCGGCGGTCCTGCAATGGCCACGGGTGGTGTAGACCGGCCCTCCAAGGCCGCCGCCGGCTGCACACCAGCATGATCGCCGCCCGCTATGGACGCGGTCTGAGCTGCTCCGGCCGGCGACTCTGTTGGCAGGCCGTTTGCTCGGGGTTGTGTTCTTGTGGCTGACGGTCTGCTCCCCAAAGCCGGGACATTCTGGTTCGCCCCATTTGACGCAATCGCGGTGCTCGGTTTACTCGAAGAACTGTTCGCTGCACGCACAGCAGCGTGCATCTCCGCTGCAGAAACAACACGGTGGATCGACAGGCCCAGCCCCACACCCACCAGCATGCAAATAATGCCAACGGCCCAGACCGAGTGCACCCGCCACCACACCGCCTCGGTCTCCATCTGCGCAGCAAACAACCCTGTCGTACGGAACGCCGGCAGCACTGGATCGGCTGATTCACGGCTCTCAATTTTTTTGACCTTTTCGACATCCCGCCCGGGTTCGTCCGGCTTCAGTTCGAGCTTCATCGAGTATGCCGTGGACTGAGCTCCCCTCGCCCGCAGTACCGGCTCCGAACCCACATGCCGGGCGGAAGCCGGCACAGCAGAAACCGGCGCCATCACGCGAGCCTCAGGTTCAACTGCGTCCCGAACCTCTTCCGGGTCGGCACGGAAGGTGGATCCACGCGACTGCAGAAGGAAGCGGAGCATCTCGCGGATGTCGGCCTCCTGCGAAGCGCTGGTTAAATCGTGCTCCGTCCCGGCCGCAGCGGCGACTAGGATGCCGAGCAGGTCCTCATAGCCGATCCCTTCGCGCTCCTCAAACAGGATTGCACGCATCAGCGATGCAACGTCCGCGCGGAACCGCGGATCGGTGCCCAGGCGGCTGGATAGCTGCGGAATGACATCCGGCGAGGGCACGGGCAATTTTTGCTTCAGCAGGAATCCGCGGATGTCCTGCACATGCCCCGGAAAGCGGCTCTTTATCTCCGTTAGTTGAGAAGCCTGAAACACTCCCGGGCCCAACCTTCTATTTGCCGCCGCGACGGCCTGGGATGTCCCTGGCGCGCCAAGGCTCTCCGTTTAAGACGCTCCAATCGGCTCGAGGTTACTCGCCCCATCCCCTCTGCTAACCCGAAAATCAGGCCAACGATAGGGGGTACCGCTCCGCTTCCGCCGCGTCAATAACTTACAGCCCGGGAGACCGACCGATGCCCGTCATCCGCTCCTGCCCCAACTGCTCTATCAAAAACCGCACCCCCGCCGCGCACCTCGCCGACACCGGCCGCTGCGGCAACTGCAAGCAGCCGCTCCCGCCCATCGCCGAGCCCATCCCGGCCGACACAGCCCTCTTCGATGAGATCGTCGCCACCGCCCGCGTCCCCGTGCTGGTCGATTTCTGGGCGGCCTGGTGTGGCCCGTGCCGCATGGCAGCCCCGCATGTCGAGCGTGCCGCGCGCGAGATCGCCGGTCACGGCATTGTCCTCAAGGTAGATACGGAAGCCAGCCCCCAGCTAGCTGCTCGCTACAATGTGCGCGGCATCCCCACCTTCGCCGTCTTCTCCGGCGGCCGTCTCGTCCAGCAACACGCGGGACTGGTCGACTCCGCACAGATGCTCCGGTGGCTGCAATCCGCCACTGTTCACTGATACCGCTGCTACACTGGCCTCCCCATTTACCCGCTGAATCTTCGGAGGCCTCGTTTTGAGACTTGCCTTTCTCCTCGGTCCCGCTCTCTTTGCATCAGTTCTTGCCGCGCAATCACCGTCTGCAAACGGAGACCTCATCGACATCTACAAGAACCTGCACGCGCACCCAGAGCTCTCGCACTCCGAGGAGCATACCTCCGCGCTTCTTACTTCTGAGTTACGTGCAGCGGGTTACACCGTCACCGATCACATCGGCAAATATCCTGACGGCTCGCAGGCCTACGGCGTCATCGCCGTCCTCAAGAATGGCCCCGGCCCGACGCTTCTCGTCCGCGCCGACATGGACGCGCTTCCCATCGTCGAAGAGACTGGCGTGCGCTACGCTTCACACGTCCTGGTACACAACAAGTCCGGCCAGGAGGTCGGCGTGATGCATGCGTGCGGACATGACGTCCACACGACCGTGCTCATCGGCACTGCACGCCGGATGGCTGCAGCGAAGGACAAGTGGCACGGCACGCTCATGCTCGTCGGTCAGCCATCCGAAGAAACCATCGACGGCGCCAAGGCGATGCTCGCCGACAACCTCTACCAGCGCTTCGGCAAACCCGATCTTGTCATCGGCCTGCATGACACTAATGAGCTTCCCGCCGGCCAGGTCGGCCTGATTCCAGGCAATGCCATGGCAAGCTCAACCTCCGTCGATGTCGTCATCCGCGGCATCGGCGGTCACGGCTCCGCTCCGCAGGTCGGCCGCGATCCCGTCACGCTCGCCGCGCTCTATATCACGCAGATCCAGACCATCGTCAGTCGCGAAGAGGATCCGCAGGACCCTACCGTCATCACAATCGGCGATATCCACGGTGGCACCAAGCGCAACATCATCCCCGACGAAGTAAAACTCGAGCTCACCACCCGGTCCTTCACCACCGCCAGTCGTCGGCGCGTTATCGATGGCCTGAGGCAGATGGCCGCCGGTATCACCACCTCCGCCGATTTGCCTCCCGAGAAGGCAGCCACTGTCAGCGTGCTCGACAACGAGTCCGCTCCCGTCGAGTACAACGATCCCACGCTCGCCGCACGCGAGCGTGCCGCTCTTGAGAAAGCTCTTGGTGTCGAAAACGTCATCACGCTGTACCCCGTTATGGCCAGCGAAGATGTCGGCATCTTCGGTGTCGACGGCAAGATCCCCGTCGGCTACTTCCGGCTCGGCGCGATGTACCCGGATCGCTTTGCGGCCGCCAAGGCTGCCGGCAAGCTGCTCCCAGGTCCACACACCAGCAAGTTCGAACCCGACCCGGAACCAACCATCCGCACCGGCGTCACTGCCTTGACCGCCGTCGCCACGGCGCTGCTCCAATAAATTCATGCGAATCTCGATTGGCGTCGCGCATCGCTGGGAGCAAAGCGTTTCTGTCCATTCCCACTCCACGCACGCGCAAGATTCGTCTGCGCTCATCGATGGTCATGAGTCCTGACCCTGGTGGAGTCTTCTCCGTGCTCTCCGGTCTCGTCCGCAAAGGGCTCGGCGCAGGGCAAGGCTCGGGACGCAGTTCGTCTCATGGATTCAACATGACCGCACCTGCACCACTCCCGAAGCACGAGTTCATCCGCGCTCTTCGCCAGGCCTGGAGCATGCCTTTCGGTTTGCGTGCGACCGCCTGGATGCTGGAGATCAAAACGTTTGCTATGCGCAGCGAAAGCGAACTAGTTCTCAAGAGTCGCCGCGTTGTACCCACGCTGCTGCTCAAGCACGGCTTTTAGTTCGCCTTCCCCGCGTGGCCCGCAGCGGCACGTGACCTTGCTTCACGCATGCGCGCACAGCTTTAACAGCGACGCTGATACCGGACGGTGCCGTCGTCCTCGCCGGCCCCGACATACGTCATCCCGCAGCGCTCCATCACCTTAATCGATTCCGGCAGCCGCGGATACGTCTGCGCGCTCACGCTCTTCACATCCTTCTGCTTCAGCAGCCACTCCACCAAGGCCCGCGCAGCCTCCGTGCCATATCCCTTGCGCTGATAGCTGGGTATCGTCGAGTACCCGATCTCCACATCACATTCCAGCTTCGGAAAGCCACCCACCGCGCCAATGAGGGTTGGACGCCGGCCCTGCAGCACCACGTACCTGTGCCAGCCGCGCGTGTTCGGCTCTTCCTCATACTGCTTTGCGATGAAGCGATACACATGCGGCTCCCAGTGCTCCGGCGGCCATTCCGCCGTCACCTCCGCACCTAGAAGCCTGCCCAGCGATCCATCCGCCGCCTCATCCGCAGTCAGCATTGCAGGCGTGATCGCCACCAACCGCAACCGCTGCGTCTTCAAGTCGCGAATCCTCCGCCGCAGCGTAATCATTCGGCGTCCTCGTCGCCTTCGCTGTTCGCCGCCTGGCCCTGCTTTTCTGCAAGATGTTCAAGTTGCCGTCGCCAGTCCAGTTCTTCCACAAATCCGCGCGACGCCCGCCACTCGCTCTCCACCTTCACAAACAGCTCCAGGAACACCCGCGTGCCCAGCAGGGCTTCGATCTCCTTGCGCGCCGCAGTGCCGATGCGCTTCAGCATCTCGCCGCCGCGCCCGATCAGAATCGCCTTCTGTCCAGCGCGTTCACAGTAGATCGCCGCCGCAATCTTCGTCACCGGCAACTTGCCGTCTTTCGTTTTCTTCGTCGACTTCGGCTCTTCGTAGCGCTCGATCACCACCGCCGCTGCATACGGAACCTCTTCACCCGTCAGCATCAGCACCTTCTCGCGAATCAACTCCGCCACGAGAAACCGCTCCGGCTGGTCCGTCAACTGATCCTTCGGGAAGTACCTCTGCCCTTCCGGCAGCAGCGCCACAACCTTGTCCAGCAGCAGATCCAGTCCCTGCTTCTTCTTCGCCGAGATCGGAATCACCTCCGCGAACGTATGCTGCCGGGTCCAGTGCGCGATCAGCGGCAGCAGCGCAGGCTTGGGCACCGCATCGATTTTGTTCAGCACCAGCACCACGGGGCAGTCCAGCCGCTTCACCAACTGCAACGCAAACTCATCCTCGGCCTGCGACATCGCCCTCCGCTGCTGCCCCGGCGTTTGCCTCGCGCCATCAACCCTCTCCTGAATCTCGTGCATTCGATGCGTCGCGTCCACGATAAACAACACCGCATCGCGCGACTCCAGCGCGTCCTGCACCTCCTGCATCATGCGCCGGTCGAGCTGCGTGTTCGGCTTGTGCACGCCCGGCGTGTCCACCAGCACCACCTGCGCCGCCGGCCTTCCCGCATCCGTCTTCGTCTTCTTGCGAATCGGAAGCTCCAGCACGCCCAGAATCCGCGTCCTTGTGGTTTGCGGCTTATGCGTCACAATCGCGAGCTTCTGCCCCAGCAGCGTATTCAGCAGCGTGCTCTTGCCCGCATTGGGTCTTCCCACAATCGACACAAATCCTGTGCGCAAAGCCATAAGCATTCAAGATACGAGAAACAAGACGTGAGAAGCGAGCCCGCATGAATCAATCCCGCCGGCCGTCTCCTATCTCGTCTCTCGTTTCTTCGATATCTACCCAGCCACCGCCACCCGCACCCGCTCCACCTTCCTGTCGGTCGACTGCAGCACCTCCATCCGCAGCGGCCCATCCTCCACCACCTCGCCCGGCAGCGGAATATGCCCCGCGATCTCGCTGACGAGCCCACCGACCGTCGCCGCCTCATACTCCGTCAGCAGTTGCGGAAGCACCTGCTCCGGCGCGCCGTCTTCACCAAACTCCACACCATCCTCGGCCTCAACCGCCTCGCTCGGAGCCGCCCGCCGCACCGGCTGCCGCTGCTCCTCAAACAGCCCGCGCAGCCGGCTTACTTCAAAGCTCCCCGGCACCACGTAGCTTCCATCCGGCTCCTTCACCGGCTCATCTTGCGCCGTTGCAAGATCGTGCTCGTCCTCAATGTTTCCGACGATCGCCTCCAAAAGATCCTCAATCGTCACCAGCCCCGCCACCCCGCCGTACTCATCGATCACGATGCTCATGTGCTGCTTCTCGCGCTGCATCTCGCGGAGCAGTTCGTTCACCTTCTTCGTCTCCGGCACAAACATGGCCGGGCGAGCCAGCTGCTTCACGGTGGTGCGTTTCACCGCCGGACCTTCTACTTCCAGCAGGTCGCGCGCGAACGCAATCCCCACAATCTCGTCGACCGATGCTCCATACACCGGCACGCGCGAGAACCCGCGCTCCCTCACCTCGCGCCTGAACTCCTCCAGCGACATCGTCTGCGGAACTGTGAGCATCTCCGGGCGCGGCGTCATCACCTCACGCACCACCTTGTCGCCAAACTCGACCACGCTCCGCACCAGCTCGCGGTCGCTCTCCTCCAGGATTCCCTCTTCCTCGCCGGCCTCCAGCAGCGCATCCACCGCCTCACTCGGATGCTCCGGCTCCGCCTCTTCCTTTTCGGCCAAACCAATAATCGACAACAGCAGCCCTATCGTCAGCGTTACCGGCAACACGACGTAGAACAGCATCTGCAGCAGCACGACAATGCGCCGCACCCATACTCCGCGGGTCTTCGTAAACAGCACCTGCGGAATCAAGCGGTCGAAGAACAGCAGCACCAGCAGCAGCTCAAACAACGTCTGCGCCACCTCCCCCGGGCTGTGGTGCTGATGCCAGCGCAGCCGCGTGGCCAGCAGAAACGTCAGCGCGACCAGCGATACCTGGCGCAGCACCGACGCGGACATCGCCGCTGATTCGCGGCTCAGCCGCAGCCGCGGCTCGACCATCCGCTCCCATGCCTCTACGTTGTCCGCATACTCCCGCGACAGAAACTTGCCCATCACGGTGTAGACCTCATCCGCATACGAGGCCAAGGCCAGCAGCAACAGCAGCACGAAGAACGCGATTCCCCAACTCATCGCCGCACCCTTTTCGTCGCCGTCGCGTTCGCCGTGGTTTTTCTGGTTGTCATCCCCGACGCGGATCTGCTTTTCTCTCCTGCAGGCAAGCCGCCTTCCACCCTCGCGATTAACCCACTCGGCAGCCGCAACCTCTTGCGCAGCTCCGCCTCCCCTGCCGCCATCTCCCCGCGGTCGGTCTCATGATCCATCCCGCTCAGATGGAGCAAGCCATGCAGCAAAAGCACGCGCACCTCATCGCGCAACGAATGACCATGCTCCCGCGCCTGCCGCGCCGCTGTCTCGAGCGAAATAGCCAGGTCTCCCGCATGCTCCGCCGCTATATCCTCCACTGCTGGAAAGCTCAGGACATCGGTTGCCTTGTCCTTGCCGCGAAACTCACGATTCAACCGGCGCAGCGTTCTGTCGTCTGTGAGCAGCACATCCACCTCGCCCTGCAGCCCCACCGCCGCCTGCGCGGCCTTCACAAACCGACCCAGCCCTGCGCGCGACAACCCGGCGGCGCCCCATGCATCGCCACCCACAGCCAGACCTCGCGGAGGTTCCATCGTCACCATTCGTCCCACCATGCTAACGCTAGAGCAGTTTTCCTGAAGGTGCCGTCAAGGCGAACATGATTCGTATCCTTTTCTCTCAAGGAAAACGAGCTCCACAGATTCGCCCGAACTAGCGTGTCAGGAAAATTGATTAACGAACTCCGATTCTGATTTGCCCGCCGGGCAACAGCTCTCCGCAGCAACCCATCCGTAAAGGGGCGACATGCAGAATCGCATCGCCAACCTGTGGACCCTCGGCGGCCTGTCTATACCCGAACTGCTTCGCCGAACCATCTTCCAATCTTGGCACGACGACGTCTTCGGTCAGGGTGGGCGCATGGCCTTCTACCAGTTCCTCGCCATCTTCCCATCGCTGCTGATCGCCTTCACGCTCGTCACTCACATCCCTCATCTCACGCATCATCTGCGCCAGTCGCTCGGCGACCTCTCCGGTCAACTCTTCCCCGACCAGGTGACGCAACTCTTCGAGGGAATCTTCACCGACTTCAAGCAGCGTCCGCGATTCGGGCTTCGGCTGCTGTCGGTGTTCGCCGCCTCGGTGTGGGCCGCGCACAACGGTACATGGGCGATGATCTGGGGCCTCAACCGCGCTTATGAAGTCGAAGAGCGACGCTCCTGGCTGCAACTCACGGTCACCATCGTCCTGCTCACCGTCTGCATGGCAGCTACGGCCGCTGTTGGGCTTTTGTTGCTCTTCTCGAGCGCCTTTATTGAGGAGCATGTTCACGCGACCGGGATCTTTCTGCGCGCGCTTCAGTGGCTGACCGTCGCGGCATGCCTGTACTTCACGTTTGCCGTGCTGTATCGCTTCGCTCCAAATATCCCAGACCACGCGCTTCGCTGGAGCACGCCCGGCGCGCTCTGCGCACTGATCCTGTGGCTGGCGTCCACCATCGCAGCCCGAATCTACTTCGGCCACATTAACGACTATGCACGCAGCTATGGCCCGCTGAACCGCGTCGTCATGCTGCTGCTGTGGTTGTACGCCAGTAACGGTGCGCTGCTCATCGGCGGCGAAATGAACTCGGAGATCCAGAAGGCCGAAGTGGGCCGCGGCGATGCACACGAAGATGCCAGGACCGCCGCCGAACGCCACGCCGCGCGGCGCCCGTAAAAAGCTTCAGTGCATGGCCGGCCGCGAATGCACCAGCGTGCGATGCCGCCGCAGCAACATCACCAGCGCGCGTCGCAGATACCTCGCCAGGAGCGGCAGCGCAACTGCAGCCACAACTCCCCACACCACCAGCGCATGCCACTCCCAGCGCCAGATCTCGTGAACCAGGCGCAGCGGATGATGGCTGAGATGCTCGACCTGCCGCCGGCTCAGCGGAAGCCGCCCTGTGTGGAACAGATGCACACCCAGATCGATGAATGGAATAAACAAGACCAGGTGCAGAGGCGCCACGATGTGCGATCCAACCTGCGACGCTACCTGGTTCAGCCCCAGCATCCACGCAAGGAACACCACCAGCAGTGTCGTTAGCCCCACGGATGGATTGATCCCGATCACCATCCCGAGCGCCAGGCTCCACGCCATCCGGCGCGGCGTCACACCGCCGCGCAACTGACGCAGGATCGGCCGTAACACCTTGCACCGGACAAACTCACGCACGACCTCGGGTACAAGCATAGAAACATAAGATGCTGCGCCGTACGCTGTCTTAACAAAGCCGCCGCCCAGGTTCGGGCGGCGATATCGATCTCTGTTTTCTGTTCTTTACTCTCTACTGCTTCAGCACCGGCTTGACCCGGGTATCCACCATCGGAATCGGCTCCGAGTCCATCGACAGCGGAAGCTGCTCGGCCTGCTTGTAGCTGTCGTACGCACGAACGATACGCTGCACCAGCGCGTGCCGCACCACGTCCACATCCTCGAAGTGGCAGAATCGAATCCCTTCGACTCCCTCGAGCACATGGAGCGCCTGCAGCAAACCGCTCCTGTTCGGATTCGGCAGGTCCGTCTGCGTCAGATCGCCGGTAATCACAGCCTTCGACGAGTTCCCCAACCGAGTCAGGAACATCTTCATCTGCTCGGCCGTCGTGTTCTGCGCCTCGTCCATGATGATGAAGGCGTCGTTCAGCGTCCGCCCGCGCATGAATGCCAGCGGAGCCACCTCGATCACATTCGTCTCCAGCATCTTGTCGACCTTCGCCGGATCCAGCAGATCGTAGAGCGCGTCATAGAGCGGCCGCAGATACGGATCGACCTTCTCCTGCAAACTTCCCGGCAGGAATCCCAGCCGCTCGCCGGCCTCGACCGCCGGACGCACAAGCACGATGCGCGAAACCTTCTTCGCCATGAGCGCGCTGACGGCCATCGCCACCGCCAGGTACGTCTTTCCCGTACCCGCCGGCCCGAGGCCGAACACCATATCGTGGCCTTCAATAGCCTCGACATACTTGCGCTGGTTCGGCGTCCTCGGCTGCACCACCCGCTTCGTCCCGGCGGACCGCGCCTTCCCAGTCTCGACCAGCCCCCGCAGCGTCACCGCGGGGTCCGCCACCACCATCTTCAGCAGCCCGTGCAACTCGCCGTTGTGCGGGTTCACGCCATTGCGTCTCAGATGCTCGAAATCCGCAAATATCCCTTCAACCCGGGTGACCTCTGCCGCCTCACCCAGTACGTGGATCGAGTCCGAACGGAGGTCAATCTGTACCCCCAGTCCGTCTTCCATCAGTCGAAGGTTTTCATCGCGAGTGCCGTAGAGCGGCTCGATTCCCGGGGTAAGCTGCAGCGATTTTTTCACCAAGGTTGGACCTGACCTCCAGCAGAAGACTGCCGTCTGTTCATCTGAGGATTAGATGTTGAAAAGGGGACACAGATGCTATGTAGGAGAGCGCCCGAGATGTGTCGGGCGCGCGACCCACCGGCGCAGCCGTCACGGGTCTGAACCTGACCGCCGCGCCTGCTTCCCGCCGCGACCGGGACCCCCAAGCTACTTGTGGCTTGGGCTGCAGCCCCTGTCCCACCCGTAATGGTCGAAATCCCCAAATCTGTGCCGATGTTGGCTGTACAGTAACCCCGCCCTACACCGCCGTCAAGCACCATTGTGCGAAAAGAGGTACCCAACTCGCCCCGCCGGGGGCTAAATCGCTGAATCGTAGTGCTCTCGGGCAACCGACAATTTGGCTGATTCAGGTCGCGCGCAATCCAGCATAAAACGCAACGCAAACAACAGCCACCAGGAGGCCAGGTAGAATCAACCACCACCGGCTCCCACGCTGGGCTGCTATACAGCCGAGAACAAAGGATATAAAGGCAAACACGAAGGGCACCGGCTCCGGCCAGCGGACGGCGCTCCACGCAATGGCGGCCAGACAGAAAACGACCCCAGCCACTCCGATCTTCTTGGATTCTGCCATCGGCCTCAAGCTTACCCTGTCCTAACCCGCTGACTTGCTAACTCGCTCCTCCTCACGTTATCCTTAGGTGTTGCAGAGGATGCGGTCGTGCTGTGTCCGTTCCGGCCTTCCGGCCTGCACCCATTTCCCGCTAAGTCCGGGTCAAAAGAGAGTTTCTGATGGCAAATCATGTCTCGTCCCTGAAGCGCGCCCGCCAGACCGTCACCCGTACGGCTGTCAACCGCGCCAACAAGTCCAAGCTCCGCGGCGCCCTCCGCTTGATGCGCGAGTCCATCACCGCGGGCGACCACAAGTCCGCCACCGAGGCCTACCGCTCCACCGTCTCTGTCCTCGACAAGAGCGTGCAGAAGGGCGTGCTCCACAAGAACACCGCCAGCCGTTACAAGGGCCGCCTGAACGCCCGCCTCAAGGCGCTCGCCACCAAAGCTGCCTGAGAGAGCGGGCCGCCTCAGGCGCGCCAAAGTGTCTCCCACCTGACACCAAGGCCGGCTTCTGCCGGCCTTCGTTATTGCCCGGCGTCCGCCGGCTCTTGCCACTCCTTCATCGTGAGCTCGACTGCTGCTGCGTCGGCGATTTCATCTTCTCGACCGTCTCGCCTGGCTCCAGCAGTGTCGGTGGCTTCCGCCTCACCATTTCGGCCGAACCCGGATCGGCGGCCGCTCCGGCATCGCTGTCCGCCGGATCGCCACCCGGCCCTGCAATCTCCTTCGTCGCCGCACTCTCCGCCGCGATCGCCGGATCAGCCGCCCCCAGCGCCTGACCAACCGCCCCTCCCGGCGCGCCGCCTGCCGCATTCCCACTCGACCCCGCGACACCCTTCCTCATGGCCGCCATGGCTGCCTCATCGCTGATCGAGCTCGCCGCGTCATCCGCATTCGCGGACTTCCCGCCGCCAGCCCCGCCGCCACTCGTGGTCAGCGACACATCTTCCTTCTTCGCCTCGGCCACCGGAATCGACGCCGGAGCCGATGCAGGACCCGCGCTTCCGCCAGCATTCGCTGGACTCGCCCCTGACGCTGCCTCAGAAGCCACATCCATCGTCGGCGGCGGCGCACTCTCGCCGCTCTCCCGCGACTCTTCGAGCTTCGCCAGCCTCACCTGCGCCTCAGACGTCGGCGGAGAAAAGCTCCTGGCCAGCTCCAGGTCCTTCAGGTCTTGCGCGCTCGGCGGCGGCAGTTTGAATACCAGCACCGCACCTGCGTTCACCACGGCAGCAACCAGACCATCGTCGCTCAAGTCAAAATTCTCCGCGAAGCGGGTCACAGGCGTCGTTGGGACCCTCAGCAGCAGGTCACCGCTCTCCGTCTGGTAGATTCGCACCTCCTGCGTCGCTCCATCCGGAATGATCGAGCCCAGCATCAGGTCACCGGTCGACGACACAATCCGGCTGAGGGCGAACCTCCCTGCCTCCGGCGCATAAACCATCTCCGGCGCGCCGAACGTTCCATTCAGCGTCTCTTCCCAGGTCTCGTGGCCGTCCATCCCGAACGACTGCATTCTTGACCGCGTATCTGAAGTGCGGCACGTGAACGCCAGAAATTCGAAACGGCTGACCATCTGTAATCGCGGCTCGCAGCTTGAATCCAGCTGGGCGATCTTCACCTCGCGCCCGCCGAATTCGTTGAAGCTCACCGGCCAGCGTCCGTGCCCGGCGTCATCCGGCCACAGGTAGCCGTCCCCGTCCATCGGCAGCATCACCGGCTGCGCAGCCCGCACTGCGCCCGCCGACTTCACCTTCAGCGGCACGTCGGGTGCATCGCCCCCGGTCATGCGGTAAAAGTCGACCATCACCACCTGCCGCGGATCGGTCACAATCATCCCGCTCTTCGAAGGCAGCACCGTATTCTTTGTCTTCGGCGCGATCGTCTCGATCGTCAGCATGGATTTATCCGGCGAGATCATCGCAGATACCGGCACGCCATCGCGCTTCGGGAACGGGATCAGCCGCAGCGGGTCTGCCGTATTCAGCCTCGCCTCCGGCGTCAGCAGGAACAGGTCGTTCTTCCGCCGAATCAGAAAGCGGCCTTTGCCCAGCCGCCACAGATATCGGCTGTGGTCGTGCATCTTCCAATCCACGCGCTCCAATATATTTCCGGTCGGCAGCTCGACCAGCTCTGCCGCCACCATCCGGCACTCTTCCTCAGGGGAGTCACTGGGGTCGCGCGGCACCAGCCCACGCGAGCTGAAGGTCATCAGCAGATGCGTGTCGTCCACCAGGTCCATCGTCAGCATGGAGCTGCCCACCTGCAGGAATGCCTGTGGAATCGCTGGTACGCCAAGCGATCGCAGCGACATCGTCACCCATGGTTGTACTGTTGGCGCTCGCTTCTCTGCGCTCCGGTCGGCACCCCATGCGGCCGCACTCAACATCGCCAGCGCCGCCGCCACACACGTGCCAATCAACCTGCCGCCAACCCGGCAGGCGGAGCGTTCCGTTTGTTTAATGGCCCGGACCATAGGAACCGCCTGAAATACTCTTGCACAAATCCGCCGCGCTCGGCCAGTGGAAGGGCGCCGCCCGGTTTTGATCACTCGGAATGCCCCCGAAGCCCGCGGGGTTCCTCCCTCCGGGAAGCCTCCCTGCACCACTCCACAATGACCCGGCGCCGGCAGACTGGTAGCCTACACGCCCTTGGACTTTCTATTGTCACGCGAATGTCATTAGAGCTTGGCCCTGGCCAAAAGCTGAGGCGGACCGACCGGGTGTACTATTCCGCCGGTGCCGCAATGATCAGAATCGTTCTGCTCTGCAGCGGGGCCGCGCTCCTGACGGGTTGTGCGGGCGGGCCCTCGAATGTGTCCAGTCAAAAGCAGCAGGTGTGCGTCATCGAGCTGATGGTCAATCCTCAGAGCGCGACCGCAGATCACACCGCCAAACTGCCCGCCAACCAGGTGGAATTCGCGGCCTTCTACGGCCCCACGGCAGAGTCGACCTGCAAACCGCCTACGGCGCTGATCACAAGCGCCACCTGGACCACTTCGGATCCCACAGATGTTCAAGTGAATAGCGTGCCAGGCGCCGGCAACGGGACGGCTACATGCCTTGGCCCGACCAGTTCGCCTGCTATCCTCACCGCCTCCTACACGCCGATCGGCGGAACTACCCAGACTGCCAACGCAACGCTCAGTTGCAAGTAGGCCAAAGGGTTAGCAGCCCTGCGTTTTCGCGGAACCAGCAGGCCGCCAATTCGTATACAAATAACAAGGCTACCGCCCCACCCGGAGATCCATACACATGCCGCACGCCCGGCCGTTTCTGACGGCCTTTCCCCTCGCTCTCCTGCTCGCCTCCGCATCCTCGCTTCTCGCACAAAGTGCAGCCTCTACCTCGTCTGCGGGCACGCCCGTAACCCACTACGTTCCGGCGCCCGCCTTCGATATCTCCGCCATCAACAAGACTGCCGACCCATGCACCGACTTCTACAAGTTCGCCTGCGGGAACTTCGCGGCGGAACATCCCATCCCGGCCGACCAGACCGAGGTCGACCAGTTTTACCTGCTCTACAACGTCAACACCCAGGAGCTGAACGGAATCCTCACGAAGTATTCCGATCCCTCCAACCAGAAGAGCTCCAACGAGCAGAAGATCGGCGACTACTACGGCGCCTGTATGAATACCGACCTGATCAATCAGAAGCAGATGGCGCCCGTCCAGCCGCTCTTCGATCAGATCGACAAGGTCTCCAAGCACGGCCTCGCCTATCTCGCCGGCGAGCTCCAGCGCGAGGGTGTCGACGTCTTCTTCGGCTTCGGGGAGATGCAGGACTTCCACGACTCCACCAAGCAGATCGCCGTCGCCGACCAGGGCGGCATCGGCCTGCCTGAGCGCGACTACTACACCCGCACGGGCGACAAGGACGTGAAGCTCCGCCAGCAGTACGTCGACCACATCACCAAAATGCTCACCTTCGCCGGCGAGACTCCCGAGCAGGCGGCGACCGACGCGAAGAACATCCTCGCCTTCGAGACCGAGCTCGCCAAAGCTTCCCTGACCGTCACCGACCAGCGCGATCCGACGAAGATCTATCACCCCACCAGCGTCGCCGATTTCGAAAAGAACAGCGTTCCTAACGTTCCCTTCGCCAGCTTCCTCCAGGGCATCCATTCGCCTGAGATCACCTCGCTCAACGACGCCAGTCCGGCATTCTTCCCGGCGATGGTGCAGGCCGTCAGCAATGCGGACATGCAGACACTCCGCGCGTACATGAAGTACCACGTCCTGCACACCTTCGCCTCCGATCTGCCCAGCAACATCGATGACGAGAACTTCAATTTCTTCGGCCGCACTCTGAGCGGCCAGCCCCAACAGCGTCCGCGCTGGAAGCGCTGCTCCACGGGCGTCGATCACGCTCTCGGTGAGGCCCTCGGCCAGGTCTACGTCTCCGAGTACTTCGCCGGCGACTCCAAGGCCAAGACCCTCCAGATGGTCCACGACATCGAGGGCGCGATGGACAAGGACCTCGACACGCTCGAGTGGATGAGCCCCGCGACCAAGGAGAAGGCCAAGGCCAAGCTTCACGCCGTCGCTGACAAGATCGGATATCCCGAGCACTGGCGCGACTACTCCAGCCTCGAAGTCTCCCGCACCGATGCTCTCGGCAACCTGGAGCGCGCCAACGCCTTCGAGAACGACCGCGAGTTGAACAAGATCGGCAAGCCCGTCGACAAGCTCGAGTGGGGCATGTCGCCGCCCACCGTCAATGCCTACTACAACGACAGCATGAACGACATCAACTTCCCTGCTGGCATCCTGCAGCCCGCCTTCTACGACCCCCACGCTGACGTCGCCACCAACTACGGCCACATTGGGGCCGTCATCGGTCACGAGCTCACCCACGGCTTCGACGACCAGGGCAGCCAGTTCAACGCCAGCGGCAACCTGAGCGACTGGTGGACAGACGCCGACAAGAAGAACTTCCAGGCCCGCACCGGCTGCCTGGTCAACGAATACGGCAGCTTCGTCGCGGTGGACGACCTCCACATAAACGGCAAGCTCACCCTCGGCGAAAACACCGCCGACAACGGTGGCCTTCTGCTCGCCTATATGGCCTACCTCGCGCGCGCGCAGAAGGATGGCCTCGACATCAACAAGAAGGTCGACGGATTCACCGGCCCGCAGCGCTTCTACATCGCCTACGCGCAGAACTGGTGCGAGAACGCTCGCCCGGAGATCGTCCGCGAGCAGGTCCAGACCGACCCCCACTCGCCCGATCACTTCCGCGCTAATGGTGCCATCGTCAACCAGCCCGGCTTCGGTCCGGCCTTCGGCTGCAAAGAGGGCCAGCCCATGACCCCAGCCAAAAACTGCCGCGTCTGGTAACCATTGCATGGAGCCGAAGCGCTTCGCGTCCAAACCAGCCAGCAACTCGAAAGAGCCCGTCTTGGATGGACTGTAGAAACGCTCTATTCGAAAACAGGGGCCGACTTCAGTCGGCCCCTGCGCTTAGCCCTGAGGAGGGTGCCACTGGATCCTCACCAAAAACGAAACCGCTCCCTCGGCTTCGCCGCCTGCTGCCTCGCCAGCATGTTCTGGGGTTGCGGATTTTTCTTCGGGAAGATCGCTCTCGCCGAGATGAACTCCGGAGCCATGGTTTTCTACCGCTTCGTATTCTGCGCCCTCGCTCTCATTCCCTTCCTCATCACGCATCGCCCCGGCCTCAACCGCCGCGAATGGCTGATCCTGCTGCTCGCCTCGGTCCTTGGCGTTCCCCTCCAGTTCCTCTTCCAGTTCCACGGCCTCGCGCTCACGACGGTCTCGCACGCCTCGCTCATGGTGGGCACGATGCCCGTAATCCTCGCGGTCGGCGCCACGCTCTTCGCCCATGAGCGCCTGCACACCCTCGGCTGGGTCGCCCTCCTCGTCTCCACCACCGGCGCCGCCCTCATCGCCCTCGGCGGAACCCACCACGCTTCGGCGAACGGGCCCACGTTGCGCGGCGACCTGTACGTCGTTTTCTCGCTGTGCATTGCGCTCTTCTGGGTGCTGCTGAACCAGCGACTGGTGATGCGCCACAGCGCCATCGTCGTCACTGCGTACGGACTCTGCGCCGGCACGCTGATGCTTCTCGTCTTGGTCCCGCCGCTGTACGGGATGCCTCCCATCCACCACGTCTCGCTGAAGGCATGGCTGGCGCTGGCTGCAAGCGGGCTGCTCTGCACCGCGACCACGACGCTCCTGTGGAACTGGGGAATGACCAAGGTCCCGGCCTCACAGGCTGGCGTTCTGCTCAACATGGAGCCCCTGATTGGCTCACTGCTCGGCGTCTTCGTGCTGCACGAGCACCTCGGCCCGGTAGCATGGCTCGGCGGCGCCCTGATCCTCATCGCAGCCGTCGTGCTCACCACGCGCGGGCACCCGCCCGTGGCGCCCGTCACCTGAAGCTGGTAGGATTGCCGCCGTATTGGGCCCCGATCACAACATCCACGAGGAGAACCTGATGCGCCTAAGACATTCGATCATCGCACTCGGTTGTACGTTCTTCGGCACCCTCGCCGCCGTAGCCCAAGCGCCTGCGAAACCCGCCAACGCCACCGCCCAGTGCAAGGACGGAACCTACTGGACCGGCAACACCAAGAGCGGAGCCTGCCGCGGTCACAAAGGCATTCAGACCTGGTACGCCGACTCCGCGAGCGCGGCCAAGACGGCGCCCATGAAGCCCAGCCCTTCCGCGACCCCAGTGACCGCAGCTCCGGCTTCAGCCCCGGCCGCTGCCCCCGCGCCTGCGCCCAAACCCGCTCGCACACCACCTCAGCCTGCAGCCAATGCAGTCGCGGGCGGCGGTCCTGGCCTGGTCTGGGTAAACACCTCAACCAAGGTCTACCACTGTTACGGCGATCGCTATTACGGCAAGACCAAGGATGGAAAGTACATGACCGAGGCTGACGCCAAAGCCATGGGCGCCAAGGGCGATGCCGGCAAAAGCTGTTCGAAGTAACAAATGGCCGCAAGGAGCGAGATGCGACTCCGACCTTGATGCGGAGTGGCATCTCGCTGCGCCGGTTAAACAGGCGTGATAATCCCGCCGACCGGCAATGACGTCGGCAAGGATTTCAGTCGCTCAAGACGAAGGGCGGCTGCTGTCGAGCTGTCGTCAGCAGCGACCGCGCGATCCCCTGAAGCGTTGAGATTGTCTGCGAGTGCCTCGTCGTTCTCAGCGGATTCGGCGACAATCATTCGCGGATGACCGCAGCGCTCGCACGCGAGATGAACGATTCGACCCATGCTCTCGATGCTACCGGATGACATGACAGCTATCCTTGAAGAGGATGCCTAAACCTCGCCTCATTGCCATCGACGTTGATGGCACGCTGCTGCACTCCGATGGCCATGTCAGTCAACGCAATCTGTCTGCACTCTGGGAGGCGGAGTCGCGCGGGATCGAGATTGTTATCGCTACTGGACGCCGTCATTGCTATGCCATGCGCGTGCTTCGGGAGCTTGGCAGACCGGCGGACACTGCGCTGATCAGCTCAAACGGGACAGTGATTCGCACGCTCGGATCGGAGTTGCTGCATCGATCGCATATGCCGGTAGAGACCGCTCGCTGGGTGTGCGAGCACGTAAAGGAGTTTCGCGGCACGCTCGTGCTTACGTTCGACAAAGTTCTTCCTGATGGCGAGGATGAGCGCGGCGCGCTGGTGTGCGAGGGAGTGGATGAGCTGAATGCGACCATCGGCCGATGGATGGAGGTCAACGAGCCCTACATGGAGTACGTGTCGCCCATTGAACAGGCTCTTGACGATGCTGCCCCGATTCAGATGATGCTCTGCGGGCCGATTGACCGAATGCGTGAGGCCGAGGCGCATCTGCTGAGCGATCCGAGGATCACGAACGTGGATGAACAGTGTGCTCCGGGCATTGAGGTGATGCTGCACCGGACGGAATACGCGCATCGTGATCTCTGCATCCTCGATATCCTGCCGAGCGGCTGCTCGAAGGCCTCGGCGGTGTTGCATCTGGCTGAACTGCGCGGGATCGAGACGAGCGAAATTCTGGCGATCGGCGATAACTGGAACGATGTGCCGATGCTTCAGATTGCCGGACGATCTGCGGTGATGGCGAATGCTCCGGCGGATTTGCGAGCGTTGGCGACAGAGCGTGGCTGGATGATTGCTCCTTCCAACGATCAGGACGGGGTGGCAGTTGTGATTGAAACCGCGCTCACCTGATGCAAGGGCCGCATCCGGAAGGAAGAAACTCGATGGCGATATTTCGCTCGCGTTTCCACCTCGCGCTTCTTTGCCTGACCCGCCCACTTTTGATGCCCACCGCACTGGGTATGGCACAGACGACCGTTCTGCGCGTCGATCCTCAAGACACGGAGGCTTCGATTGAGACGGTCCACGGGCCAAGCCCCGCCCTGTACGATCACCAGGCGTTTCGAGAAGGCTTGCTCATCATTCGCCAGCGTCATTGCCTTTCTTTGTCATTCCCGCGGGGAATCTGCTTTCGTTCGAATCACCACGAAATTCCGGTGCCGGGTGCTCCACGTCTCTCCTGAGACATGGGTTGCCAAACACTGTTCCGGGCGGCCCATCCTTTCGCGCAGTGAAAAGATTTGGGTATCGCCCGCTAACACGCGCGAGTGCTTTTGCGTTTGCCCTCGCTTCCATCTGCCAAAGGGCGATGATCCGTGCCTTGCGTCGTAGACTTAGAAGCCGGAAGGGCGGAGCGCTTCGCAGTACCGCCAAACGTTCCGGCAGAACACAGGAGATAAGACGTGCAGCAGAAGACGGGAAATATGCAGCGTTTGGTGGTGTTCCTGATTGCAGGTGCAGCTCTCCTCGCTCCTCACGTACGCGCGCAGGATGCCCCATACAAGGTCCTCAAGACCGCTCGCGTCGGCGGAGAAGGCGGATGGGACTACATATATGCCGACTCCGCCGGTCGAAGGCTCTACATCCCCAGGGGCGCCCTGAAAGCAACCCCGGCCACCGACTCGTCGGGTGCCAAGGAAGCCCAGCCGCCGCGTCTGACCGTGTTCGATCTCGACAGTCTGGCGCCCCTGAACGAACTGTCCGGCGTGGGCGGTCAGGGCACCGCGGTTGATCCGAAGACCGGGCACGGCTTCACCAGCGATCACCCGCAGGTGTCCATGTTCGACACCAAAACATTAACGAAGCTCAAGAGCATCGACGTAGGCGACGCGCGTCCGGATGGCATTCTGTTCGACGCCTTCACCGAGCGCGTTTACGTGTTCAGCCATCCGACAAAAAACGCCACCGTCATCGACGCCACGGACGGCACTGTTGTGGGTACGATTGATCTCGGCGGGGTACCCGAGGAAGGTGTCGCGGACGGCAGGGGAATGATGTACGTCGTCATGCAGGACCCTCTCGGTAGCGTCACCGCAGTCGATCTGAAATCGATGAAGGCGGTCGCGCACTACTCACTCATCGATATGGGCGGTTGCAATGGATTGGCGTTGGACGCAAAGAACAGTGTGTTGTTTGCTGCGTGCAGCAGGCCGAGCCCAGCTCCGGGACAGACACCGAACCCACCGCAACCCGGCGGACAATCGCAGGCCGCAATGGTCGTGCTGAGCGCGAAGGACGGCAAGATTCTCGCGAAGCTGCCCTTGGCCGGTAGTTCAGACGGAGCTGTCTTCAACCCCGCGACCATGGAGGCCTTCAGCACCGGAGGAAATGGCACTTTAACCGTGATCAAGGAAAAGACACCCCTGACATTTGAAGTGGAGCAGGTACTGTCCACCATGAACGGCGCTCGCACAATTACCCTCGACACAAAAACCGGCCACGTCTTCACGATGTCGCAAGAGCGCACTCCTCCGCCGGCGGGGGCAGCACCTCTGCCGAATGGCCGACCCGCCATGGGGCCAGCGGTGCCGGGATCATTCACGATCCTGATGATCGGACGGTAGGTCAACCAATAGTTCCACAGAGCCCCAAGGCCACCATCGTCACTTGGGTCGGCAGCTCTACTTCGCTTGCACCGTCCTACTTTGCTTGCAGCGGCTTCGACACACTCTCGAGCGACTTCCCCGCCGCCTCGACCCCAATCTTCGCTTCGCACAAGCTCCCCGCGAGCATCAACAACGCGCCAAGCCCGTATCCTCCGCTCACCATCCACCGCTCATTGGTCTTGATCAGCACCCCAAACAGCAGCGGCGCCCCCACTCCTCCGATCGCTGTGCCAATCGCATAGAAGATCGCGATCGCAAACGCCCGCACCTCCAGTGGAAAGATCTCGCTCACCGTCAGGTACGCCGCGCTCGCCGCGCTCGACGCCACAAAGAAGATCAGCGTAAACATCACGCCCATCCCCAGCGTCCCCAGCTTCCCCATCCCAAACGGAATCAGCGCCGCAATCAGCAACACGCCGGCTGCGCCGTACGTCGCCGTAATCATCGGCTTGCGCCCAATTTTGTCGAACAATCTCCCCAGCGTCAGCGGCCCGAAGAAACTCCCCAGCGCAAACGGCAGCAGCCGCATCGGGATGTCGTTGTCGCTCGTGTGAAAGAACCGCTTGGCCACCAGCCCATACGTAAAGAACACCGCATTGAAGAAGAACGTCTGCCCCACCATCAGCACCAGCGACAGAAAGCTCCGCGACTTGTTCTCGCCCACCATGCTGCGAAACACATCGCCCCACGGCGTATGGTCCCGCACCGCAAGCTTCAGCTTCTCGCCTTGGGGCGGCGGCAGACTATCCGGCTCGCCCTTCGAAGCCTTCTGCTCAATATCCCCGACAATCTTCCCCGCGTCCTCCTCCTTCCCGCGCAGCATCAGCCACCGCGGGCTCTCCGGCACCTTCAGCCGCATCAGGAACACACCAATCCCCAGCGTTCCTCCAATCCCAAACGCGAATCGCCACCCAACATGGCTCACCTTCCCGCCCGCATGCAGAATCAGGCTCGTCGCCACCGCACCAATCGACGCCCCCACCCAGAACGTCCCATTCACAATCAAGTCGACCGTCCCGCGCACCTTGCCCGGAATCAGCTCATCCACCGCCGAATTAATCGCCGCATACTCGCCGCCGATCCCCATCCCCGTAAAGAACCGAAACAGCGCAAAGCTCCAGAAGTTAAACGAGAACGCCGTCGCCACCGTCGCAATCGAGTACGTCGTCAACGTCACCAGAAACAATTTCCGCCGCCCGAGTCGGTCCGTTAGCCACCCAAACAGCAGCGCCCCAATCACCGCGCCCGCCAGATACGTCGTCGCCGCCGCGGTCACCTGCGGGTCGGTCAGCTTCAGCCCCTGCCCGCTCTCCAATATCCCCGACAGCGATCCCGTCAGCGTCACCTCCAGCCCGTCCAGCAGCCACGAGGTCCCCAGCGCGACGATCACCATCACGTGCCAGCTCGACCACGGCAGCCTGTCCAGCCGCTGCGGTATATCCGTCTCGATCGTCCGATCTTTGCCTTTTCCCGGGCCTTGCGTGCCGCGCCCGCCACCGCGCTCAGCCACCGTCTACTCCTTCCGCTTGATCACGCTGATCCCGCCATCCCTCTCCAGCACCGCATACTCAATCTCCTTAAAATCGCGGAGATCGTTCAGTCTCGCCGCCGCCATCACATCTTCTTCCGCCAGATTCATCCGGCGCAGCACAGGCTCCTGCAGCTCACCCCTGCGCACCAGCACCAGTGGCGTCCCGTCCACCAGCACCCCAAACCGCGGATACCGCACCTTGAAGTACGAGATCGTCCTGTGCACCAGCGCCACCGTGATTACGCCGCACGTGCAGTTCGTCACTGACCGGTCCCTCCCCACCGTCGCCAGGATGATCACCCCGCCGAGCAAAAACACCAGCACAAACTCGGCCATCGTCATCTGCGCGCCCGGCCGCCGCTGCAGCACCCGCACGACCAGCAGCAGAAAAAAATATCCAATCGCTGCATGAATAATCGTCGACATCAGGGCATCACCACGACGCGTTCCGTCACCGCCTCTTTGCCCGGCACCTGCACCGTGAAGCGCGCCACTCCCGGAGCCTCCGGCTGCATTCCAATCTCCACATCGCCCGGCTTCGCCGCGTCCGCCGCAAACGTATACGTGATCCCGCCGTTCCCAATCGCCGAGCTCTCCGGCTCCGGCGCAATCCTCTGCGCGCCCAGCTTCTTCACGACCGACTCGCTGACAAACAACTGCGCCTTCCCATTCACCACCGCGTCCGGCCTGAACGCCACCCGCAGCACCGACGGCGTCTCCGATCTCTCCACGCGCTCATAAAAAATGTCGATCCCGCTTCCCGGCCTGTGCTCCTCCGCCTTGGCCAGCCATCCACGCCCAAACGCCCCCAGCGCGTCGGCCACCAGCACCAGCAGAAAGAAAATCCACACCACCCGCTCAAACGTCCACCACCGTTCCTGAAACTTCAGGTCTTCACCCACCGACACCGCGTTATCTACGCGCGGCACCTGGTCATCATTCACCGGATCACTCAGCTTCTCCGCCATAGCCCAAATCCCTACCCTCTACCCGTTACCATCTACGCCTTGTCTTGCTTCTTCAGCACACTCATCCCGCCATTCCGCTCCAGCACCGCCGTATCGATCTCGCTCAGCGTGCGTATTCCCTTATCACGCGCCATCGCCATCACATCGTCATCCGCGATACGCATCTTCAACATCGTGCGGCTCCGCCAGTACCCACCCTCCAGCAGAATCAGCGCCGTGCCATCCAGCGCCTTCGTCCACCACTCCGAGTGCGACCGCAGCCACGTCAGCACCGTATGCGCCATACCCACCGCGATAATCTGGCACAGCGCATTCGTCAGGGACACCTCCGTGCCGACCATGCCCGTCAGCGTGATCCCACCCAGAAAGAACACCAGCACAAACTCAAACGGCGTCAGTTGCTTGCCCGGTCTCCGTCCCACAATCCGAACAATGAACACCAGAAAGACGTACCCAAACACCGCCCGCACCACCGTCCACCACGCGATCACGGCTCACCTCGCCGGCTCCTTCACGCCGTCGTTCCCGCTTGGATGCACGCCCCCAAATCCGGGCAGACGACCGCATAAAACAGCCGTGTAGTCCCCTCAACACGGAGCCCGGCCGTCGCGCAACCGACGCTACTCGACTTGCGCGTTCCTTCTTCGCGGGGGTGGCAAGCGGCATGAGTGGGCTCCGCTCTCCGAAGAACCGGGGTCCCCGGGGAGCTTGCTCGCTGGGGTGGTAGGCCGTCGCGAAGGCCGAGGGCCGCAACGACTGAATTGCCTTTCGCCCGGATCACCTATGACACCCATGTGACTAAAGTTTTCTCCACTGTCGCGTCTTTTTCCAAACTGCGGCGTTCTCTGCATTAGACAGATCAATACCTGTCTCATCCGAGGGGCCATGCTCGCCGCGAAACGCTCACCGCTGTTCCGCATCGCACTGCTCACCTTCGCAGTGCTGTTTGCGCATACGGGACGCGCCGCCAACGTGCAGCACAGCTTTCCCGGGCAGGCCGCCCTGCGCTCGCAAGGTTGCCGCCGCGCAGCCTGACACCGAAAAGAAACTCACCCCTGCGCTCAAGCGCCTCGTCAGGCCCGACCGCCGCGTCCACTTCCACACCTCGTTCGCAGACCCGTACGGCTACACCGCCGCCGCAGCCTTCTGCGCCGCACAGGCATCGGCGGAACCCACCCTCGCGGCCCTGCCCGCCTACATCGCCCCGCAGCGCCGGCCGTTCGCCCTCCGCATCTAGCTCTCTGCACCTCCCCTTCCCCGCCAGGATGCTTGTCCTTGCGTGCGCCTCTTTGCGCCGCGGACACATCTCCCGCCAGCGTTCTTGCTCGCCGGGCACGAACACATTCTGGCTCGCGCAGCGCAGTATCAGCCTCCAGAGGGAGTGCCATGAAGAGCTCCATGCAGTATCTCCACTCCGCCATCGTCAGCGGCCTCATCGCCGCTCTGTTATTCACACAAACCGCAATCGCCCAGGATCCAGCCATGCAAGCGGCCCAAGAGGCTCAGCAGGGAAACCAGCAAGCCTTGCAGGCCGCGCAGCAGGCAAACCAGCAGGCAATCGAAGGCGGCCAACAGGCTGCGCAGCAGGCGATGCAGGACAACATCAACGCCGCGCAATCCACCAGCTCCGTCCCGATTCCGCTCGGCGGCGTCAAGCATCCTCCGGCGCCGCAAGCGCCCACCGGCGCGTTGCCGGCCCGGATCGCCTCCGCCCGCACAGTGCTGCTCACCAACGTCGGCATCAGCGCCCGCCTTGGGCTCGACCCCAACCAGCTCTACAACGACATCCACTCCCGTCTCCAGCAATGGGGTTATTACCAGCTCGTCAGCAACCCGCAGGAAGCCGACCTGATCTTCCAGCTCGACGAGATCGATCCCCGCAACGGAGAGAACGTCACCCCAGGCACCGACCTCTATAACCGCACCCCGTACTTTCGCGTCCTCATTCTGGACGCAAAGACCGGCATCGCCCTATGGACCGTCACGGCGCCCATCTACATCACCGGCAAAAAGACCTACGCCCAATGGATGGACATTTCCGAACAAGGCCTCATCACCCGGCTCAAAGCTCTGGCCCAGCAGCCGGTTTCGCCCGCAGAGCAGGCCGCGCTTACGGAATACCCGTCCCACCACCTGCGCACTGGCCTGCTTATCCTGCTCATCGCTGCTCCCGTCGCCGGAGCTGTCGGGGGATACGTCGCCTATCGTCATAGCGTGAACGACATGAAGGCCAGCCAGGACGCCTTCTGCAACGCGAACCACATTCCGCTCAGCGAGTGCGCCGGAGGCTAGCCAGACCAAAAAACCATCGCACCCAAATAGGTGCAAACGGGCGCTCACATAACTGCGCTTAAAGTCCATACTCAAGCCTAATGGTCTGAAGACTTTGCGCAAAAAGGCGGGGGAGGGGGCCCCCTCCCCTGTATCCTCATCAGAACGCATGAAGCGAGTCCTCACCGCCATCGTCCTGATCGTCCTCGTTGGCCTGCTCATCTTCCTCGGCAAGCTCTGGATGGTCACCCTCTTCGCCGCCCTAGTCGCCGCCCTCGCCGCGCTCGAGTTCCGCCAGCTCTCCGCTGCCGGCCAGAACCCCATCCCCCTCTGGTGGACCCTCTTCGGCATCGCCCTCTTTTTCCTCGCGACCTTCCTCCGCCCGCAGGACACCATCACCGCAGTCGTCTTCTCCACCCTGATCCTCTTCACCTGGAACACCTTCACCACGCCGCTCGCCCGCGTCCTGCAGGAGACCGCCGCCGGCCTGCTGCTGCTGATCTACATCGCCTACCCCCTCACACTCATCCCGCTCATCTGGAACCGCGTCGAGGGTGACGGTCTTGTGTTGGTCATCTTCCTCTTCCTCTGCGTCTGGTCCGGCGACATCGCCGCGCTGTACGTTGGCAAGCGTTTCGGCCGACGCAAGCTCGCGCCCGCGCTTTCACCCAACAAAACCTGGGAAGGAGCCATCGCGTCGATCGTCGCATCCATCGTCGTCGGGGTCGGCTTCATCTTCTACGGCAATTGGCTCACCCTGCACGGCTTCACCCGCCTGCACACCGACGCACCCTGGTGGCAGTTTGTCCTCCTCGCCATCCTGCTCAATTGTGCCGCGCAGTTCGGCGACCTGCTAGAGTCTGCTCTCAAGCGCGGCGCCGGCGTGAAGGACTCTGGCACCATGCTTCCGGGCCACGGCGGCATCCTGGACCGCATCGACGCCCTCCTCCTGGCGGCCCCCGTGCTCTGGTTCGTCCTCGTCGTCCGCGAGTTCTACTCCCTCGGCAGTTTCTAGAGAGAAGAGCCTTCATCTGGATTTTGAGAAGATAGACAAGTGAAGAAGATCGCGATCCTCGGCTCGACCGGGTCCATTGGTCAGTCAACGCTCAGCATTTGCGAGTCTTACCCGGACCGGTTCCAGCCAGTGGCATTTGCCGCCGGCGCAAACCTCGAGGTCGCATTCGAGCAGTGCCGTCGCTGGCACCCGCAGCTTGTCTCCATCAGCACGCCGGAGCTCGCTGACCAGCTCCGCGCGCGCCTGAAGTCCGCACGAGTCACGACCGAAGTTGTCCACGGCACCGCCGGAACGGTCCGCGTTGCTTCGCTGCCCGAGGCTGAGTTCGTGGTCTCGGCCATCGTCGGCGTTGCTGGGCTCGAGGCCACCTACGCCGCGGTGCTCGCCGGAAAGACCATCGGCCTGGCCAACAAGGAGTGTCTCGTCGCTGCCGGCGACCTTATCCTCGCGGCCGCACGCGAACGTGGCGTGAACCTCCTGCCCATCGACAGCGAGCACAATGCGATCCATCAGTGCCTCCGCGGCGGCGAACCCAACGAAGTCAAGCAGATCTGGCTTACCGCGTCGGGGGGCCCGTTCCGTAACACACCGCTCGCAGAGTTCGAGCACATCACGCCCGCGCAGGCGCTCAAGCACCCGACATGGGTGATGGGCCAGCGCATCACTATCGACTCCGCGACGATGCTGAACAAAGGACTGGAGATCATCGAGGCCTGCCGTCTCTTCAACCTGCCGCCCTCGCAGGTGAAGGTTACGGTGCATCCGCAGTCCACCATTCACTCGCTGGTCGAGTACATCGACGGCTCGATCCTCGCGCAGATCTCCGTTACTGATATGCGGCTGCCCATCCTGTATGCGCTCTCGTGGCCGGAGCGCATCGCGAGCGACCTGACCTTTGATATGAGCGCGTTGAAGCAGCTCGACTTCCAGGCACCGGATCTCGAGCGCTTCCCGTGTTTACGTCTCGCGTATGAGGCCGCGGGCGCTTCGCAGGCGCACTGCATCGCGCTGAATGCAGCGGATGAGGTCGCGGTCGCCGCGTTCCTGTCAGGCAAGCTGACCTTCCTCGGCATTCCACGTACAATCGAGTCTGTGCTTTCGCTTACTCGAGCTGCCTCTCCCGCGTCCATCCGCGAGGTCCTCGAACTGGATCAAACTGCGAGAGCCCTGGCTGAGCAGGTGATCGAGCAGCATCACCGGCATCTCATCACCCACTGAGGTCTTCGCAGTCCCCTATGCATCTTCTATCCGTCCTCGTTGAGTTCGGCATCGTGCTCGGCATCATGGTGCTGGTGCACGAGTTCGGACACTTTGCCGTGGCCAAGCTCTGCGGTGTTCGCGTCGAGACCTTCTCGATCGGTTTCGGCCCACGACTCTTCGGCTGGCGCAGTGGCGACACCGATTACCGCTTGTCACTGCTTCCCCTCGGCGGCTACGTGAAGATGTCGGGAGACGTCCCCGGGGAACTCCCTACCGGCGATCCCGGCGAGTTCAACGCACACCCGCGCTGGCAGCGCGTGCTCATCGCACTTGCGGGGCCCGTCGCAAACTTCCTGCTCTCGTTCGTTCTGCTGATATTTGTGGGGCTGTTCCATCACGAGGTAGCTCAGTATCTCGACGGTCCCGCGGTGGTCGATTACGTTTCCCAGAATTCGCAGGCGGCGGAGCTTGGGCTCGCTCCAGGCGACGTGATTACGCAATTCGCACAGGACAAGAACCCTACGTGGGAGCGCATCCTGATCGACTGCAATCTGCATATCAACGGCACTGTGCCGATTGCCTTCTCGCATAACGGCCAGGAGACACAAACGACGCTCCACCTTGCCTACAGTGGCAGCGACGGTGAGTTCGGGATGGAGGACCTGCAGTCGCTCGGGATCAATCCCGCCATGCAGCCGTCGCTCGGGGTGCTCAGCGTCTCCGCGGGTGATCCGGCAGCTCGTGCCGGACTGCATGCCGGCGATGAGGTTACACAGATTGACAACCTGAAGCTGCACTCGGTTTACACACTGCTTGCCTATTTAAAGGACCGCAACGGCCAGCCTTCCACCGTCTATGTAATACGAAACGGCCAGCCGCTCACTTTGCACATCGCACCGGAGAAGCTGGACAACGGCGCGGGAGACGTGCAGTACCGGCTTGGTTTCCAGAATGAGAACCCGCCGGTCAAGATCGCGAAGCTGCCGTTAGGTGAGGCAATTGTTCAGTCGTTCAAAGACAATAAGGACGACTCGACACTGATCATCCGTGTTCTGAAGGGGATGTTTACGCGGCAGGTTTCGGTGCGCTCGCTCTCCGGACCGATCGGCATTGCGCAGCAGATTGACATCGCCACCAAGCTCGGCCTCTGGACGCTGGTCCAGTTTATGGCCACGATTTCGCTCAACCTCGGAATTTTCAACCTGCTGCCGATTCCAATTCTCGACGGCGGAATGATTCTGTTCCTCGCGATTGAGTCCGTCATGCGTCGGGACCTCAATCAGGAGATCAAGGAGCGTGTGTACCAGGTCGCGTTCGTCTGCCTGATTGTGTTTGCGGTGTTCGTGATCTTCAACGACATCACGAAGCTGCGCCATCCGTAGCTAAGAGGCTCGGGTGTCCCACCCTCGACGCGCAGCAACATCATGCAGAAGAGTGGCGTTTCCCTTTTGCGGCGCTACTTTTCCCTGCTCCGCAGGTCCTCGGCAATCTCGTTGGCAGCAGCGCGCGCCACATCTTCCTTTTCGACCGGGAAGCTGATGGCGCCCACGCGTGCATGCCCGCCGCCACCGTAGCGCTCACAAATTTCCGCGAGATTCGCGAGCTCGCTGACCGGCATTTTCGTCCATGGATTCGTGCCAACCGACACCTTTGTGCGGAAGCTCGACTTCGAAAGGCCCACGTTGTACGTGCCCTCAGGATTCAGGTAATACGGAATGAATTTGTTGTAGCCTTCGGTCGGCTGATCGGTGATGTCGAACGTAATCACGCCTCCCTCGCACGTTGAGCGTTCGCGAATCAGATCGATATCTCTCCGATGCTTGGCCAGCAGTGGGCCGAGAAGCTCCTGCACGAACGGCTGGGCCAAAACATCCTCCAGCGGCATCGACGTGAGCAGCGGAATGATTCGCTGCACCAAAGCGGAATCGGTCGCGCTCTCGATGACCATGGTCAGCTTCATCGCCGGCGCGGCCATCTCCACGGCCGAATCCGCGCTCTCGTACTTCGCTCCATCGACGATGTCCGCCCAATAAATAAGCTCCTTCAGGGGCGTGACATCCATAGCGAACCGTGTTGTCGCGATGTGTGCGATCCAACTGGTGCAACTGGTGTAGTTCGGATCGAAGAACTGGCGCTTTGCGAGCGGTCCCGGCGTGCCGTCCGGATTTTTCTGCCCGCGGCGGAAGTGCTCCTCGTCCTCGGCTGTCAAAAATGCAGACAGGTGATGATCGAACCACCACGTGACGCGCGGCGACGCCGAGTACTTGAAGTCCACGATTGCGTTCTCGTCTGCGCTTTCAAACCAGCTCTCGTCATACAGAGAGCCGGCACGGTGCACAAGTCCCTGGTACTCGAATGCGTCGGCCGTGCCGATGCACTCGCGGTGGAAGCGCGTAAACAACGAAGCCGAGCATGCGCCGTCGAAGCACTTGTCGTGGTAAAAGACGCGGCAGTTCAAAAGGTGAGGACCTCCGGATGATTGGAGCAAGCCTTCAGCATAGCGGAAGCGGCGCAGGAACAGGGATGGAGCCGCGGACCGTATCATCGGATGAGCATCGTCGAAAGAGAGTTTGATGTCGTACCCGTCCAGAGAGCCGCGCCCGGAAGAACCGACCACCACACCAGAATCTATCTTCGCGAACGATGCTGGCGTGCGTCCGTGGTGGCGTCTTCTGCTCTACCTCACGATTGTGCTCACGCCTCAATTGCTGATGAAGTTGGCAGAGCATCTTGCCGGGCCGGCCGCACAGGCGCCAGCAATCGAACAACTCTCTCCGCTGGTGGAGGGTATTGGGGAATGGATGCTCTTCGGGTACATCTTCTTCGCAGCATGGATCATGTCGCGTATTGAAGACCGCAACGTGCTGGACTACGGGCTGCAGCCTTCACGCGGGAGTGCGCCTAGGGTTCTCCTTGGGGGCGTGTGGGGCTTGCTGTGCATGTCGCTGCTCATTGGAGTGCTGTGGAGCACACATCATCTGGCCCTCACGGGTGTACTGGAGCACGGAGCCAGCGCCGCACTCAACGGTGCTGCATGGGCATTTGCGTTTGTGGCGGTCGCGCTTTTCGAAGAGTTCTTCTTTCGCGGATACCTGCTGTTCATCCTCACATTGTGCTTCGCTGATCTGCTGCACAGGCGCTTCCCGCGAGCTAACAGCGTCGACGCTGCAGCGTTCTGGTGCGCAGCCGCGTCGATGGCTGTTGTGTTCGGGTTCGTGCACTCGTCGAATCCGGGCGAGTCTCCGATCGGGCTTGTCTGCGCTGGGCTCGTTGGGCTTGTCTTCGCCTTCACGTTGTGGCGCACGGGCTCCCTTTGGTGGGCAATCGGCTTCCATGCAGCGTGGGACTGGGCGCAGTCGTTCCTCTTTGGCGTTCCGGATAGCGGAGGCGTCAGCGCGGGGCGGCTGCTTTCGTTGCAACCTCGAGGGTCTGCGCTGGTGAGTGGAGGGTCGACGGGACCTGAGGGCAGCGTGTTCGTGCTACCGGTAATGCTGCTGATCATGCTTATCGTTGTCACAACTCTTCGACGGCCCAGGACATCCGTACTGCCGTGGCCCCAGATGGAGAAGGACCTCGCGCCAGAGGTACACTGAGCCGAAGAATGAGCATCACAGACGACACAGCCGGAGCGCCGCTGAAGCCGGATGAGGATCGGCTCGCCGCGCTGCGGCCGGAAGCGGATGATGAGCCGCGCCTGCTGACGCGGGAGGATTTCGATACTTCACGTGGACCGGCGAGTTCACCGGCGCCGCGCCGCAGACGAGTGCTGCGCGGATTCTTGATTGCGTTCGCCGTGCTCGTGATTGTTGTGGTGGGCCTGACGATCGCCGGGACCATCTGGGCGCGTCATGTGACGCACGCGGCGCTGCCTGTGATCGATGGGACAATCTCTGTCGACGGGCTCCGTTCGCCTGTGACTGTAACTCGCAACGCGCAGGGAGTGCCGTCGATACTCGCCACCAGCGAAGACGACCTGCTCTTTGCGCAGGGCTATGTGACCGCACAGGACCGGCTGTGGCAGATGGATACGCTACGCCGTCACGCCGCAGGCGAGCTTGCGGAGATACTCGGGCCGGGGCTTGTGCAGCATGACAAACTGCAGCGATATCTGCAGCTGCGCGCGGCGGCGGATCGCGGCGCAGCATCGCTTCCCGTGGATCAGGCGCGTGAGCTCGAGGCGTATGCGCGCGGCGTGAACGCGTTCATCAACAGCCACCGGAATAATCTTCCACTCGAGTTTCACCTGCTGCACTACGCACCGCGGCCATGGACGCCGCGTGATTCACTGCTCGTCTCGCTGGTGATGTGGCAGGATTTGTCGACGAGCTTCACGACGAAGCTGGACCGCGAAGCGCTGTCGCGGCACCTCCCGCCGTCGCTGCTGCCCGATCTTTATCCTGTCGGGTCCTGGCGCGATCACCCGCCGATGCAGCCTCCGGCGGACCTCACCACACCGCATGAGATCGAGGAGATTCCGCTGGATAAGACGCAATCACAGGTTGAGCGGCCTGGCGTGCTGGCGAGCCCGCGGGACCTCGTTGCGCTTACGTCGGCGCTCGATCCCGCAGCGTGCCACGACTGCCGCGCGGGATCAAATAACTGGGCTGTCTCGGGTGCGCACTCCGCCTCAGGAAAGCCGCTCGTTTCCAACGATATGCACCTGGACCTTCGCGTGCCGGACATCTGGTACGAAGCGGCGCTTCACCTCGACGCGAATGGCAGCGCACAGCCGGTCGATGTCGCCGGGTTCACCCTGCCTGGCTTGCCGTGGGTTGTGGTGGGCCGCAACGCGCATGTCGCCTGGAGCTTCACGAGTCTCGGCGGCGACGTGCAGGATGTACGCATCGAGCACTTGCGCGGCTCCGGGTCGGATCTCCAGTTTGAGCAGCCGGACGGTGCGTGGGTGCCCGTGCAGCATCACACGGAGCAGATCGTGGTGCGCGGTGGGCGCGATGTTTCGCTGGATGTGCTCACGGTACAACACACGGCCGGCAGCGGCATCATGGAGAGCCCGGTCATCTCTCCGATCGATTCCATCGGAGCATCGCATGCTGTCGCTGGACTGGGCGATCTATGATCCCGCGTGCGTGGACAATTCGATGCTTCCGGCGAATACCGCTGCCGATGGTGCCTCGCTCGTCGCCAGCTTCGCGAACTTTGGCGGACCGTCACTCAACCTCATCTATGGCGACGATCAGGGCCACATCGGGTATCACGCGATCGGGCGGATTCCGATTCGCGGGCATGCGGTTCAACATCCCCGCGCTCAGCAGCAGTTCGTGCTGCCCTCACCGGAACCGGAGTCCGACGAGGATGAGGACAGCGAACCTCCCTCGCAATCGGTGAGCCGGCCGGAGACGGCGCCGGAACCGGAAGCCGCAGCCGAAGATCAGCGGTTCACAACCACAGATCGCGCTCGAACCCACGCAGAGCTACACGATTGGCGCGCCAATCTCCATGTTGCCCGTGGACGCGCTCGACCGATCGCAGATCTGGTCCGGGTACGTGCCATACAACGAACTCCCGGCGATCCAGGACCCACCCGTAGGGATCGTGGCCACCGCGAACGCGCGCATCACGCCCGACGACTATCCGTATGCGCTCGCCGACGACTGGATCGATCCTTATCGTGTCGAGCGGATTTATCGGCTGCTTGGTGCGCGGCCGGTCTGGAAGGCGGAGCAGATGCTGGACGTGCAGCTGGATCAGCATTCTGCATTTGATCTCGTGCTCGCGCACCGGCTCGCTTACGCAATCGATCACGCATCGGCAAGGGCGCGAAGCAGTGACTTACAGCGGCTGCAACAGGCGGCTGATCTCCTGCGTACGTGGAATGGAGAGATGAGCGCGGGCTCGCCGGCCGCAGCGATTATCGCCGCAACACGTGGCGATCTGTGGCCCGCGCTGCTCGTTCCGCAGATCCTGGCGCATGACGGCGGATCCCACGACGAGGCCGTGCGCGTATCCCGCCTGTACGCGTGGCACGAAGACAACACCGCGCTTGAAGATCTCCTGGAGCACATGCCCGCCCGTTGGCTACCCCGCGGTGTCGCAAACTGGAATGGCTTCCTGACGTCCGTGGTTGAGCAGGGAATTAATGATGCGCATGCCCCGCGCAATCTTGCTGCCTGGCAGTACGGCTCCATTCATCCGATCGTCATTGATCATCCGCTATTCGGCGGGCGGGCATATCTCAACTGGCTGCTCGGGGCGCAAACGGGAAGCGGCGTGCAGCCCGCGGGGGGCGATATGACTACGGTTGACGCGATCGGTCCCAGCTTCGGGCCGAGCGAGCGCTACACCGCCGACCTCTCCGACCCATCTGCAACCCTTGCCAACATCGTCACCGGCGAATCTGGGAACCTTGGCTCACCCTGGTATCTCGACCAGTTTAAGCCTTGGCTTCGCGGCACAACGTTCTCCCTGCCGCTACAAAGCAACAACGCGGAGCACTCACTCACTCTGATACCGTCGCACTGACGGTGGGCTCCACTTCGGCCTGACGGGTCAGTTAAGCTGACAGCATGCCCCGTTCTTCGGCGGGCTTTGCGCGAGCATGGCCTGCGATCCTGCTTCCGCTGCTCGCGCTGATTGTCGTTGCGCCCTTGATCGCCCACGGCGTCTCCTGCGGGCACGATTTCGAATTCCACCTGCAAAGCTGGCTGGATGCCGCCGCGCAGATGAGGCACGGCACGCTCGATCCGGCGTGGACCGTCTCCGCGGCATGGAATGCCGGCGAGCCGCGCTTTCTCTTCTATCCTCCTGTTTCGTGGATCTTCGGCGCGCTGCTTGCGCTCGCGATGCCGTTCTCGGCAGCTCCAGTCGTGTTCACCGCCGTTGCGCTGCTCGGCGCGGGCGTGGCCATGTACCTGCTCGCCCGCGATTATGCTTCCGAGCCCGTCGCGCTCCTTGCAGCCGCTGTCTACATGACCAGTCCCTACATGCTCTTCACCGCGTTCGAGCGGACCGCTTACGGCGAACTCCTCGCGGCCGCATGGATACCGTTGCTGATCCATGCCGCACTGCGCCCGAAGCCAGGGATTCCTGCTCTCGCGATTTCGACCGCTCTGCTCTGGCTGACGAATGCGCCCGCTGCTGTCATCGGGATCTATACGTTGCTGCTGATTGGATTTCTGCGAATAGGCTTAGCACTGCTCCCTAAGGCGCGGAGCTCGAAGGAGATCGTGCGGATACTTGTGATCCGCTTCAGCGCGGGGGGTGTGCTCGGGCTCGCGTTGGCGGCCTTCTACCTGCTGCCTGCTGCTTTCGAACGCCGGTACGTGCAGGTTGCGATGGCAATCATCGCGAACATGCGCGTCGAGGACAATTTCCTGTTCGGACACACGGGGGACGGGCCGCACGATACGGTTCTCCACACCGCAAGCGTCATCGCTGTTGCGATGCTCATTGCTGCAGCGATTGCACTTGCGATTGCTTTCTTCGCGACCAAGCGAGAGCACAAGAACGCAGGACTTCGAGACAATCGCTCCAGCCCGCTTCCGATCCTCGTCGTCGTTACCATCTGCATCGCTTTTCTGCTCACGCCTGTCTCCCTGCCGGTCTGGCATCACGTCCCCGAGCTCGCCTTTCTTCAATTCCCATGGCGACTGCTGTGCGTACTTGGAGCAACCCTCGCGCTCGTCATTGCCTTGTGTCTCCACTCGATTCCGAACTCCAATAGATCGATTCTGTTGCTCTCGCTGGCTGCCGTCGCGTTCGTTGGCACCATGGTCGCGCGGGAAATCGTCACCTTCCGCCAGGGTTGCGAGGCGCTCGAGCTTCCCTCTGCGCGCGCCCAACTCTTCGCCACGCATCACGGAGTTGAGCCCACCGATGAGTACACCCCCAGCGACGCCGACAACGACGAGCTGCGCTGGGACGACCCAGGCTACTGGCTCGGAACGAACACCGCCGCCTTCGCGCCGGGCACAGTGCCAAATCCCGCTGCCAGGATCGTCAACTACGACGTCCCTCCGCCGGTGAGCCAGACAATCAGCGGAGTGGCGCCGCGGCATCTTCAACTCACGCTCGTGCAGCCCGAAATCCTTGTGCTCAATCTCCGCGATTTTCCCGAGTGGCAGGTCTTTCGCAACGGCACACTGTTGACGAGCCATCTTCAGCGTGATGACGGTCTGCTCGCTGTCCCGCTGCCGGCCGGGCGTTCCACGATCGACATCCGCTGGCACCGCACATGGGATGAGTGGCTTGGGGATGCGATCAGTCTGCTGGCGCTGGGCATGCTTGCAGCGCTCGTCGTGCGCTCGCGTACAATCAAGCCTGACGCATGACCGCCGATGTGCACTCGCTTCTGAAGACAGGCGCCGCGCTCGCTGATGACGCTCTGGAGCGTCTGCTGCCGGCCCCCACCATTGAGCCCCACTCGATTCATCGCGCGATGCGGCACTCCACGTTCGCCGGCGGCAAGCGACTGCGCCCTATTCTCTGCATGGAAGCCGCCCGTTGCGTAGCGGATGAGCTGCCGGTGGCCGCGGCGAGACTCGGTGCTGCTATCGAGATGGTGCATACGTATTCGCTGATTCACGACGACCTGCCCGCGCTCGATAACGACGACCTGCGCCGCGGCAAACCTACCTGCCATGTGGCCTACGGCGAAGCCATCGCGATCCTTGCAGGCGATGCGCTTCAGACGCTCGCCTTCCAGACCATCGCCCAACTCGAAGCCGGGGCAGCGACCGTCGTCGAAATCGTGCGCGAATTCTCTCTCGCCATCGGCACCGGAGTCGGCGCGCCAACGGCGCTTCCAGCGGGCATGATCGGTGGACAGGTGATGGACATTGAAGGGGAAGGCCGCAAGCCGACTGCAGAGCTCGTGGAACGCATCCACCGCGCGAAGACCGGTGCACTCATTACGACCTCTATCGTCTGCGGCGGCCTGCTCGGGCTCGACCACTGCCTCTCGACGAACGAAGGCGCAGCGCGCCTCGCGTGCTCCGCGCAGGACACCGTCGCGCGTCTGCGAACGTTCGGGGAGAACGCAGGTCTTGCGTTCCAGATCATCGACGACGTGCTGGATATGACGCAGACCTCGGCGGAACTCGGCAAAACCGCGGGCAAGGACACTGCATCGCACAAAGCAACGTGGCCGGCTGTTTTCGGTCTGGACCGTGCGCGACAACACGCCAACGGGCTCATCCAGGACGCCTTCGCGGCGCTGGAACCATTCGGTGAGGCGTCGGGTCCGCTCAAATCACTTGCACTTTATCTCGTCCAGCGCACGCACTAGCATCGGAGCTCATCATGCGCTTTCGCCCACGCCATTATGTTCTTATCGCCGTTATTCTCGCGCTCGGCGTGTACAACTTCGTGCGGATGCATCGAGCATCACAGCGCGTGGTCGCACCGACGGATGTCACGATCAGCAGCGGCCCTGTGCCGCAGTCGCCCGCCTGGCAGGCGTTCGATAAAGCTGCCAGCCTTCGTGACGCCGCAGGCGATCAGTTCGAACCGGCGCTCAGCGCCCTGAAGCAGCAGATCGATGCGTCGTCCGAAAAACAGAAACCCGATCTTGATGGCTGCCAGACATGGCTGCTGTTTTACCGCCAGAATGCACACGCCTCCGCGCAGGACGTCTGGCGACAGCGCAGCACGCAGCACCTCGACAACTGCGCGCGCTACCATCGCGATATCAGCGGCTAAACACTATCCAGCGATGACCGATGCCGATCTCCTCAACACGCTCCGTGACTGCTACTACACGTTGCAGCAGCGCAATATCGTCGATCTCGGCCTGGTCGAGTCCGCCGAACTCACACGCGACACGGACGGGCCCGGTGCGAAGGTCCGCGGCGTTGGACCGCGGTACATCGCACGGATTGCACTGCGCGCACCCAGCTCCGATGACGCTCGGAACGCGCAGCTCTGTGCGCAGATCGAAAACCGGCTCGCGGGTTTGCCTGTGATCTCGCGCACCGAAATCAAGATGCTTCCCGCGCTGTTTCCCATCCTCACCGAACGGCGCTCCTGATGCCGGCACGCAAACCAGCAGTTCATCCTTTCGATGTTGCGCACGGCACTGAAACGTCGGGGCTGCTCAGCGGGAAGGTGATCGCGCGCGGAACATCTGCCGAAGCCGGAGACCTCACGGCCTACTACGGTATAGCCCCGAGCATCCTGCGCGCAGTGCTCGATCTATGGCTGCGCGAATTGCATCCGCTGGCACCGGTGGAGCGCACGGTCTTCCTTGATGTCGGCGCCGGCAAGGGTCGCGCAATGCTCGTCGCCTCGGAGTATCCTTTCCTGCGCGTAGAAGGCATTGAGCTGAACCCGATGCTGGGTGACATCGCGCGCCGAAATATTTCTCTGTGGGAGAGCGCGTCAAAATCCGCGATGCTCGCTCCGCTCGAGCTGCGCGAAGCCGACGCCACGCGTGCACCGCTCCCGCCAGAGCCGATCCTGGCACATCTTTTTCACCCGTTCGAAGACCGCCTGCTGCGCCGGTTTCTTCGCCGGGTTGAAAAGGACCTCTCTGCAAATCCGAGGCCGTTCGATCTTCTATACGTGAATGCAGAGCACGATTCGCTTCTCGATCAGCACCCGGCGTTTCAGCGGCTGTGGCTCGGACGCGTGCCGATGTCGGCCGAAGACCATCTCGCGGACCTCGCTGCGATCGCACAGCAGAAAGAATATGGGTCAACCGGCGATGAACTTTGCGCCATTTACAGGTTCACCAAACGCGGAACCAACCGGAGTCGCTAAGCGTATTAATAGAATTCCCTTAGAAATCAGGAGAATGATCGGCCGATTATCGGCATTGTTGTGCGAAATTACTTTAAAGTCGGGGAACTCCCTGCCGATGCTGTCCGTATGGGTATGTGTACACGGCCTTCGGATGCGGCACTGAGAAGTGAAGCACGAGCGCTGGGGCCCCCGAAGTTTATGCCAGTGAATGTGACGGCTGAGTCTGGATCTCATCACCGCCCGCACTGATGAACACCACTACAACCCCGCATCGGGTTCAGCGCCGCAGCATACGCGCGCGCTATGAGGAGACATGTATGTACGAAATTCTGATCGCCACCTTCGCCGCTCTCACCGTCTTTGTTCCAACCTTCATCGGCATCCGTGCGCGCACCAATGCTGACTGGAGACAGATCGCGTAGTTTGCGAAAGGACAGCACCGCAATCAGGAGCGCCGCCGGCGATGCACTCTCCGCCTCGGCGCTCAGCGCGTTTAAGAGCAACCGTCAATCGCGCCAGCGAACCATCAGCAGACGCTCTGTTTCGTTCTCGCCGATGTCGATCGTTACTTCCGCATCGGCCCGCGCGACCAGCGACGGAAAACGCTCGCCCCACTCGGCGAGCACCAGCGCATCCTGCCGGTCCAGCATCTCCGAGATGCCCAACGCCCCGAGCTGCAAATCATTCTCCAGCCGATAGAGATCCAGGTGATAGACCGTCAGGTTGCGGCCGTTGTACTCGTGCACCAGCGTGAAGGTGGGACTTGCAACGTCGTCCGCCTCCGCCGCGCCGAGCGCTGCCACGATTCCCTTGACGAGCGTCGTCTTGCCTGCGCCGAGGTCGCCACGCAGCAGCACAAGCTTCGGCGGCCGCAGCAGTTCTGTCATCAGCTCGCCCAGCGCTATCGTGCCATTGACGCTGCGGGTGTGCAGGCGCTTCTCGCGCGTGAACTTAGGCGTATTCACGACTCGCGGGCTGCCAGCCCCGTAATCCACGTAAATCCATCCTCATCTTCAGCGGGCGCGCGAAACGCCTGCCAGAGATGATCGACTGTATCCGTCGCAAGCACCGTGTGCTCATCCCGCGCGAGCGTAGCGTAATCCGCCGCGAGACCGTGCAGGAAGACGGCGGCCTCGACGGCTTCGGCTACGCGCTCGGGATATTGCGCCATCATCGCGGCCACAATTCCGGTGAGGATGTCGCCGCTTCCGCCCTTCGACATTGCAGGATTGCCCGTGGTGTTCACCGCAACCCGGCCATCTGGATGCGCGACCAGAGTGCGCCATCCTTTCAGCACGAGTGTGACGCCGTTCTCGATCGCGAATCGCCGCGCCAGGCCCACCCGATCAGCTTCGACTTCCTTCACACTCGAACCGACGAGCCGCGCCATCTCGCCCGGATGCGGCGTCAGCACGATTGTTCTCCGCTTGCCTCCTTCGTCCGGAGCCGCGGCGCGCTTCAGCAGATCGGCCCCGTCCGCCAGCGCATTCAATCCGTCTGCATCGATCACCATGGGCAGCGAGACTCGTTCCACAAACGCACGAACGAACCCCGGCGTGGTTCCCTCCTGACCCAGCCCGGGCCCGATGCCCACGACAGTGATCCCCTTCAACAGCTTCTGTAACGGCTCTGCCTCAAGCTCTTCGAGAGCTAAACCATTCTTCTCTTGAAGAGGCGTACACATCAGCTCCGGCGCAACGCGTGCGACAATCGGCAGAATCGAGGCGGGCACGGCAGCAGTCGTCAGCCCCGCGCCTGTGCGCATTGCCGCCAGGCTTGCCATTGATGGCGCGCCCGCCTTGCCAAGAGTGCCGCCAAGGATCAGCACGTGCCCAAAGCGGCCCTTGTTGCCGTTCACATCGCGTGGCTTCTCAGCGACGCGCTTCGCCGTTCCCGTCCAGCAGAGGTCGCTACGGAGTGGCATCGATTCGATGGGTGTTCCAATGCCTGCAGCGACGACGGCGCCGAAGGTCTTGCCAGGAGTCAGGTGGCCAAATACATGCGCCATCTTGGGCGCTACGAACGTGACTACTGCATCGGCCCGAAACGCCTGCGGTTTGCCGCTGTCATCGGCTGACGTCTGCTTGGTCGAATCCGCATCCCATCCACTCGGCAGATCGACGGCGATCACCGGCACTTGCAAGCTTGCGATCAGATCGCGCGCGGTCGCAGCCAATCCGCGCAACGGAGGCTTGAATCCGGTGCCCACCACGGCATCCAGAATCAGCTTCCCACCTTTCAGCGCTCCGCGCAGCTGCGCTTCATCATTGGCTTCGACGAACTCGAGGCCCGGAGTCTCTCTCGCGCGGGCCAATGTGGCGGCTGCTGCGTCTCGCGTTTCCTCGATCGAGCCAAGCAGTACAACCCGAACTGGAGTTTGTCTCTCGGCAAGAATCCGCGCCGCTACAGCTCCATCGCCACCGTTGTTGCCCTTCCCACAGAGCGCGACGACGAACAAGCCGGGATAATAGTCGCGGCAAAACCGCGCGACGGCTTCACCCGCATTTTCCATCAGCACGCGCACCGGCACACCGCGCTCTCCGGAGTCGCGGTCGATCGCTGCCATCTGTGCTACGGTGACAATCTCCATGCTCGTCATTGTCGCTCAGATGCGGGCAACAACGGGACGAAGCAGATTGAGTTGAAGATTCGGACGACTGCGAGGTGACCGCTAATCCCCCGTAGCAGTCGTCATTGCCGACTGCGTCGGCTGCGCCGGTTTCGGCGCAAAGTAGTTCCGCTCATACATCGCGCGGTAGAACTCGCCTGTCAGCTCCGCCGCCTTCGGTCCGAAGGTCGGCCGTCCGCCTTCGAGGAAGATCACGGTGACGATGGGCCCGGTGGGCGCCTGGCCGTAGGACACAAACCAGCCATATCGCGTGCCGTTGTTCGAGCACGTGCCCGTCTTCCCGAAGACCGGAAACTGCGCGAAGTTTTCCTGCAACGAGCGCGCGGTGCCATTGCGGAACTCCACCGCCCCGCGCATGCCGGGCAGGATCTCCGGGATCACGTCCTGAATGTCGAGCTCGCGCTTCACCTTCGGCTCAAACGCCGCGACCTCCTCAGGGGTGGTCGGGTGCTGCAGATAGTACAGTGTGCCGCCGTTCGCAATCGCCGAGACCAGCGCGCCCAGCTGCAGCGGTGTCATCGAGATGCTCTCGCCGAACGAGCACATCCTGCCGACTCCGCCTTCGGACTGCGGCAACTCCACATCCGGATACACGCCCAACTGCTCGCCGGGAATGTCGTATCCGGCCAGCTCGCCGAGTCCAAATTCGTTCGCGTAGTGCTTTACTCGGTCAAAGCCCATGGCACGGCCCAGCACCTCGAAGTAAAGATTCACCGACTTCGCGAGGGCGTGCGTCAGGTCGAGCGAATAATGGCCGCCCAGGTTCACCGGGGTGTCGGCCTTGATCAGGCCTTCCTTCAATGCCGCCAACGCGACGGCGACCTTGATAGTGGAGCAGGGCTCCGCGCCGGCGCTCAGGGCCAACCGTTGGTTCACCATCGCCAGAATGCGGCCGTTCGACGGATCGATCGCCAACACTGTGCCGTTCATGTTGCCCAGCGCCTCAACCGCCGCGGCGCGAACTGTCGGATCCTCGCCGCCTGTTACGTCGCCCATCGTCAGGTTGTCGGCGAAGCTGCTGGTAGTGAACCGCTCGCTTGGGCGATAGACCAGCGTTCGGCGATAGTAGTGCACGCGCCCGTGGATCACGACACGCTGCACGACGGTATGCGACCCGCGCGTGTGCGCCGCCGCCCTCATGGTCGGATGGTTTCTCGTAGTGTGGTGAATAACGCGATGCTGCGTCGATCCGAGCGCGGCTCCCGCGCCCGCCAGCAGACTAAGAGCTAGCCCTGTGACTCTCTGATTCATGTACTCTCGCCCGCTCCCTCGTCCTCGCGACTGCTGAATCTCTGTTACTTACCGGCTCCGCCGAAGGAACGCCGGAATATCCAGCTCGTCTTCGTCAGACGAGGAAGAGCTTCCTCCAGCATACCCGGCAAAGCTGGGAATTCTCGCTTCCGGCCAGTGCGTCTCGGTCTTCTTCTCTGCTCCGATGGTGTCGACATCCTGCGAATTGTCGGCTTGCCGACTTTCGAACACTTGCCGCGTGTCCCGAGGCGTCTCCCGAATCGCATCCCTTGCGGCCTCCCATGAGCGCGGCTCCGGGGCAGGCCTCAGTTCATCATTGGACTTGCGGAAGAAATCGTCATCGAAGACCGACGCGGGCACTGCCACCAACTCGGGTTTCGGCTCGGCGGACGCGGTCGGCACATACGCTCCATGCACGCGCTCCGGCTCCGGTTCGCGCGCAGGCGTAATGCGCAGCGGCTCCTTCGACTTCGCGCGAGCTGGCTCCGGCGGAGCAACGCGCTGCGGCTCGGACGGCGGCGTGATCCGCAGCGGCTCTTCCGAGCGGGGCGTAATGCGCAGGGGCTCATCGTCCTGCGGCGTAATGCGCAGCGGTTCTTCGCGAGGCGTGGCACGCACCGGCTCTTCAGCGCGGGCAACCGGCGCGGGAGTTGCTGGCAGAGGCGGAGGCGGCGGATGCACGGCAACCGGCTCGGGCGCCGGTACAACCGACATCACGGAGTCGCGCTTCTCTTCGCGGCCCTTTTTGCGGAAAACCTTCTCCTGCACTTCGTTCGGGCGCTCCTGCTCCGCGGCCGACGCATAAATCTCGCTCGCAAATGGTGCCGGCGTCGGCGTAGGACGCTGCGCAATCCGCGGCGGCGCAGGCGGTGCGACCGGCTCCACGCGCGATGCCGGCAGCGCTGCGCCTTGCAGCATGCGCTCACGACGCTGCGGCATCTCCTCGCGGAACCCCGTTGCGATTACCGTAATCTTCACATCGTCGCCCATCGACTCATCCTGCACGGCGCCGAAGATGATGTTTGCGTCCTCGTGCGCGGCGTTCTGGATGATCGTCGATGCTTCAAACACCTCATTGAGCTTCAGATTGCTCGAACCTGTGATGTTGATCAGGATGCCCTTCGCGCCATCGATCGCGCCGGACTCCAGCAGCGGGCTCGCCATCGCCGCCGCAGCCGCTTCCTTCGCGCGCTCCGGGCCACTCCGCACAGCCGTGCCCATGACTGAATAGCCCATTCCGGCCATCGTCGTGCGCACATCCGCGAAGTCGCGGTTGATCACACCCGGAATGGTGATGATGTCCGAGATCCCCTGCACGCCCTGGCGCAGCACATCGTCTGCAATCCGGAAGCTCTCGAAGAAGCCCGCATCACGCGCCACAGCCAGAAGCTTCTCATTCGGAATCACGATGAGCGTGTCGACCGATTCCAGCAGCTCCTGCATGCCGCGCTCGGCCTGCTTCATGCGCCGCTTGCCTTCGAAGCTGAACGGCTGCGTCACAACCGCCACGGTCAGCGCGCCCATCTCGCTTGCGAGCGACGCAATCACCGGGGCTGCGCCCGTGCCCGTTCCGCCGCCCAGGCCGGCGGTTACAAATACCATGTCCGCGCCTTCGAGCGCCTCAATAATCTTGTCCGAATCCTCCAGCGCCGCGCGCCGGCCGACGTCCGGGTTCGCGCCCGCTCCCAGGCCGCTCGTCAACTTCACGCCAAGCTGCAGTTTCACGGGGGCCTGCGAGCTCTCCAGTGCCTGAACGTCGGTGTTGGCGGCGATAAACTCCACGCCCTCGACGTTGGCTGCAATCATTCGGTTCACGGCGTTGCCGCCGCCTCCGCCCACGCCGATCACCTTGATGCGCGCGTTGCGCTGCGCCTCATCGTGATAGTGGATGCGGATAGCATCCTCAGGCTGGTTGGACATAAGCGGGCCTCCTCAGGCGATGGGGGTCGCCTGTTGTGATTCTGCATGAGGGAAAGGAAAACGCCCGAACAAAGCGCGCCACCTCGTATCTTGCTGGATTCGGGCGGGTGTCGCTTCGCGGGCCCGACCATGCGTTACCGGTGCGAATCAAACGCAACTCCGATACCAATACTTTGGATGCCGAGCGCGCTCCGGCGGGAAGCTGCGTGCGACCGAGGCTCGGCCGCCCGGACGGCGCGCATAGCGTCGAGCGTCCGCTACCATCAGACCGCTTCCACATTCGAAAACTCGGTGTTAGCACTGCTGTAAGACTTCAAGACACCGCTTCGCACGTCAACACCCACCCGGATGCGACCGATCGAACGAAAGTCGTAGCGTCAGTTTTGCCGATCTATTTCGTGCGATTCGGGAACGTAAACACCACACCTGCGCCGATGGACTGAACGCCGTGGCTGTCCGGACTCCGCGTATTGAGCACGGTCGTCGTCGTGGTCGTTGTCCCGGAGGTGGTCACGGTGGTCGTCTGCAACGTGGGCGCCGATCCAAACGCTCCGCCCATCCCAATCTCGATCGGCCGCAGGCTTAGGTAGGGCAGGAGCGGGATGTCCAATCCCACGAAGCCTTTGACCAGGGCATACCTGTTGTAGGTTGCCGCGTTATAGCTGACAGAGCTCTGTGTGAGGGGCGGCGTCAAGTTGTTGTTGACCGTCACGGTGTCGGTATAAAGGCCGCTCGCATTGTTGCGGGAAAATCCGCCCGCAATCTCGGCATAAGGACGAAGCCAGTGCACGGGCGTGCGGAACGTTGCCCTGAGACCACCAAGCACCTCATACTCGCGCACTACATTGCCTCCGCCAGCCGAGCTGTCGGCACGCTTGTTCGAGCCCGTCACCGCTCCCCGAGCATCCACGCCGAACCGCACAGGACCATAGGACCGGAAATCGTAGTAGGCCCCAAAGTTGCCGCCAAATGGCTTTACTCTGCCGTCGGTTTCCGCGCACGGGCTTGCATAGGAGGGGCAGGTGATCCCTCCAAACCAGTTGCCATTGGCCGTAGCGTAAATACCGAGCTGACCGCGCGCTGCAACAGAGCTGAGCAGAAAGAGAACGAGGGCAAAGCCAAAGACAGTCCTGCAACGAAACATGAGCTTTATTCTACCTGCCAAACCTGTAGAATCCCGGCCGTGTTCCGTATGGCTCTGATAGCTGCCACACCACTGCTCGCTCAAGTACAAAAACCTGTAGATCAACATAAGGCGCCGGGGTTCCCCGCTGCCGACGAGAAACGGTTCGACCAGGTCGATGCACTCCAGAACCGCGCCCGCGAGATCCTGAAAACAGAGCTGGCCCGCCAGCCGGATCCCGCATGTGACCCGGACAAGCTCTCAAGTATGGAGCTCGACGGCTGCGCCGCAGCAGATGAGGCCGTCACCGAACGCAATTACCGAGCCTTCCTTCGCGCACTAAAAGCGTCCCTCGCCATACAGGGGCCTGATATCGACCCCAAAATCCTTCACCCGCCCTCAAAAAATCTCGCAGCGGGAGAGGTAGCCTGGCGGACATATCTCAACAAAACCTGCGCAGCCGTGGTCGATGGCCTGGAAGGAGGCACGATCGCTCCTGTCGTCAGGGTCAGCTGCCTGCAAAACCTCACGCAACAGCACATGAAAGAGCTGGCGGACCTCTTCCTGCAGCAGTAGTGAAGAGTTCTAGAAGCTTCCCGCAAAGATCGACTTCAGCTTCTGCCGCAGCCCCTGCTCCTCGCTCGCTTTCCTCACCTGCGTGCGATGGGTGTACAGCAGCATTCCAATGGCCGTGGAGAACTCCGGCCTGGCCAGCTCCGCAGGCATCCTGCTCAGCGGCACGGGATAGCCAATCCGCGCCGGCACGCGCAGCAGGCTCTCCGCGTGGTCCAGCAGACCGACGAGGTGCGCGCCGCCGCCGGTAAACACGCAGCCTGCGCCCATCGCCTCGAGCACGCCGCCCGCGCGCAGGTTGTCGCGCATCATCATCAGCAGCTCGCGCGCGCGAGGTTCCAGGATTTCCGCCAAAAAGCGCTGCCGAACCAGTCGCGCAGCCCCTCCGCCGGTCGCCAGGTCGCCGCCAACTTCGATCTCGTTCAACTGCGGAACCGCCGTTACCACGCAATTGCCGAAGGTGCGCTTCAGGTGCTCGGCCTCTTCAACGCTCACGTGCAGCCCAACCGCCAGGTCATTCGTGAAGTGATCGCCGCCGATCGGCAGCACCGCCGTGTGCGCCACCGAGCCCTCGAAGAACACCACCAGCTCCGACGAGCTCGCGCCGATGTCTGCCAAGCACACGCCGAGCTCACGTTCATCCGCGCTCAGCACCGCTTCGGCCGACGCGAGACCCTCAAAGACCGTGTCCACCACCTCGAGCCCTGCCCGGTTCGCGCACGTAATCACGCTCTGCGCCGCGCTCCCGGAGCACGTCGACATATGCAGGCAGACCTCAAGCCGGTTGCCGACCATCCCCACCGGATCGTGAATCCCCGCCTGGTCGTCCAGGATGAACTGCTGCGGCAGCAGGTGCAGCACCTCGCGGTCTGGCGCCAACCCAATCGATCTTGCGCGGTCAATCGCCGACCGCACATCCTCCCGCGTAATCTCCTTCATTCTCGAGCCCATGGTGATGCCGCCCTGCGAGTTCATCCCGCGAATATGCGGTCCGCCGATGCCGACGACGGCCGTCTCAATCGGCGCCTTCGTGCCCCGCTCCGCCGTGAGCGCCGCATCATTGATCGCCGCCGCCGCCGGTCCTAGGTCCGAGATCACGCCCTTCCGCATGCCGCGCGAGGGCTCAATCCCGTGCCCACGATAACGCAGCACCCCATCCGCCAACTCAGCCACCATCACGCAGCTCTTGGAGCTGCCGGCGTCCAGCACCGTGATGATGCTCTCGTTCTTCGGATTCATTGGGCCTGAACTCCCGGCGCCGCGCTCGATCTTGCGCGAGCCGCCTTCGCCCGCCGCGCTGCAGCTAGATCAGCAAATATCTTGCCATTGCCCGTCTTCGCTTTTCCAGAAGAAACTGCGCTAGCCGACGTTTGCACCTTCGCCTTTGCCGCGACTGCCGGACGCACCGCCGGCGCCTTCGCGACGAGCTTCGACGCAGGCTTCGGCGCAGCCGCTGGCGCGGAGATGGCCGTCGCGCTCCCTGAGTCCGCCGCCGGACCAGAATCCCCGCTCATCGGAACGCCGGTGCCCGGCTGCATTTCCAGCACCACCTGCCGCTCGTAGCGCATGTCCGCCGCGGCCAGCCTGGGATACTGCTGTTTCCACTCCGGCAGATGCTGCTCAAACTCCTGATATCGATGCAGAAACTCCTCGTCCCCAAAGTGCACCAGGATGTCGCTGCCGCCCCCCGAAACGACCGCTTTCACATCCTCGGGGTTCGAGACATCCACCTCGCTGATCGTGCTCGTGTTCTTCTGCCCCGCGCTGTCGAGCTCCTGCATAAACCGGCGGTAGACTGCCATCCGCGCCGCGCGCGTGGACAGCGGATCGTTTCCTGAGAGACCGGTCAGCACGGGGAACGAGTAGTGCGGGTCGCCCGCGGCGTCCTGTGGCATGTCCAGCAGCACGCCGCTCGCGTCCACCAATCCGATCTGCGTCGCGTGCCGTACGAACGCCACCGGCGTACGCTCCGTCACCGCAATGCGGATGCGGTTGGGTAGCAGCCGCATCACCGTCGCATGTGCAACCCAGGGCAGCCGCTCCAGGTCGGCGCGTCGCTCGTCCAGCGGCACGCGAAAGATGTTCCGCTCGAGATCCGCGCCAAACACGCCCAGAACCTGCTCGCGCGTCACATTGTGATTGCCGACAATCTGAATGTCCTCCGACGTGGTCATCAAGAACCGGGTGTCGTGCAGCAGGGCGCTGCGCCCAGCAGCAAACGTGCCAAAAAACGCGCCCACCACGATCAGCAGCCCGAGCGCAAACAGCCCTCGTCCGATCCAGCTCTTCGGCAGCCCCTTGCGAATCTTTAGTTTGAGCCCACCCTGACGCTTGTACGCCGGCTCTTCATACTCATCTGCGTAGTCGTCCGGAACCATTTCCTCTTGCGGCGTATAGCTTGCCTTGCGTGCCAGCCGCGCAGCCCGACGACGCGGCGCTTCCACCTCATAGGTGGAACCCTCCTCGGGCGCATCAAGCACCCCGCCAGCACCGCGCTTTGACCCCATCTTCATCTCCGCCCGGCCTGAGCAAGGCCGCGGACAAATCGCCTCCCCAACTATAACGGGCGAATCCACTCGGAAAACGCGTCCTTCACCCCGGGTACCCCCGCAGGAACTGCAACCCTCGGGTTAGAGGGGTGAAACGCGCCGCCGGAATCTTTCGTAAGACAAAAACGGCACGCGCCAACGCTCCGCAGCCTTAGCTCCGGTCCTCCCCGTCCGCAACAAGATACAGATTCCAGCCGCGCCCCTGCTACCGCGCCGGCGGCGGGGCCACTGCCGTATTCAAATACGTCACCAGCACTCCCCTGTGCGCCGCCCGATACGCCGGATAGCCGTACCTCAGCCCGGCGTCGTGGAAATTGAGCAGCACAAACGGCTCCAGCAATCCGTGCTGCTGCAGGATCAGCATCGCCCTGATCCCCGGATCCAGCTTCGCGTCGGTCACGGTACCTGTTGCCATGTTCTTCTGGACGTCCGCCAACATCGCGTGCAGCGCGTCCATCTCCTCATCCAGCGTGTGCACATAGCCTTTCGGCGTGAACTGCCCGTTCGCGGCCGACGCGCCGGCCATCATTAGCTGCCCAGCCGCCGGCGCGCCATGCGAAACCCTCACGCGCTCATACACCAGCCACGATGACCGTCCATCGCCCGTGTCTTTCTCCAGCGCCGCATCGACCTTCAGCTTCCCGTCCGGCGTGGTAAACTCCGGCCGCTGCACTCGCGGAATCACGAACGGCGTCTGCATAACACGCGTCCACTCCTGCAGTTTCGACCACGTCACCGCCGTAAACGGCTCCGCGATCACGGCGTCCATGTACTTCGCCTTCGCTCCCATCCTGTCGCCCGCCGCAAACAGCTCGTCTCCCCAGTAGCGGTACGCTGTCTCGCGGTCCGGATCGATGGCGACGGCCTTTGAAAACCACGTGTTCGCGTTCTTCCAATCCTTCAGGTGAAAGTACGCATCCCCGGCGTCCAGCGCCGGGATATACCACTGCGGGTCCGCCTGGCTCGCCTTCCCATAGAGCGCAGCCGCGGCTGCATAGCTCTGTTGCGCAAACGCCTGTTCCGCTTGCTCGTAGAATGGCAGCGCCTTTGCCGAGCCCACATGCGAATACCCCACAGTCAGCGGAGGCATCCCCAGCGGCGCATTCATGGCCGCTCCGGCAGACGTCTTGGAGGCCGCATTCAGCACGGCCGCCACATACGGACTAGCGTCTCCCAGCGACTGGGCCCTGCGAATCTCCGCCAGCCCCTCGTTCGTCAACTCTTCCTTGGCTTTCGGATCGCTGGTAATCTCCGCCTTATCCAGCAGACCGCTGCCGTGCCGCTCTGCAAGCACCGCAATCGTCTGATCCTGTTTGCAGAGATCCTCATACAATGGCAGCGCTTCCAGCGGCTTCCCCGCCCGATACAGCTCATCCGCCTGCACCCGCTCCGCATCGAAGTTCGCCTGATGATGCAGTGCAGGCGGCGCCTGCGGACCCGGCGGCGCCTGCTGCGCCATCGCACCGAAACCCATCGAGAGCAGAAAAACCACACTCCAGCGCATAGAGCACGCTCCTGCGATCACCTGTTTTTAGTTGCGGCAAGAGTCTAGCACCACGGCTCCGAATCTGCGCCCTTATTCATCAGAGACACGACGAATCCGGTCGCCTCACCTTTCGCGCAAGCTCTATCCGACGCTACCGTGGGCCGCCAACCGCTCCAGCAGCACCGGCGCGGCCTGCGACACACTTCCCGCACCCAGCGTCATGATCAGATCCCCCTCGTCGGCCTGGGCTGCCAACCGCTCCACCGCCTCATCCACGCTCGCCGCGTACTCGGCATTGGGAATCGCCCTTGCCAGCGCCGCACCGGTCACCCCGGGAATCGGCTGCTCGCTCGCCGCGTAGATGTCCAGCACCTCCACGGCATCTGCATCCCCAAAGGCCCCCGCGAACTTTTCCATCAGGTCCCGCGTCCGGGTGTACCGGTGCGGCTGAAACAACACCAGCACGCGGCTGTACCCGCACTCCCGAGCCGCCTGCAGCGTCGCCCGAATCTCTGTCGGATGATGCCCGTAATCATCCACCACCGTCACGCCGCGCACCTTACCCTTCACTTGAAACCGCCGGTCCACCCCGCGGAACCCGCGCAGCGACTCCGCAATCGACTCCGGCGCAATCCCCAACTGAACGCCGATCGCCACCGCCGCCGTCGCGTTCAGCAGGTTGTGCCTACCCGGTACATTCAGATCAAACGGTCCCAGCAGCAACCCCTGCGCACTCACCTCAAACGTCGCATGACATCCAGCTTGCGGTTCGCCGACCTTCAACTGAAAATCCACGCCTTCACTGACCCCGTACGTGTAAACCTTCCGTGTGACCCGGGGCAGAACCGCCCGCAGCCGCTCATCATCCGCACACGCCGTCACCGCGCCATAGAACGGCAGCTCATCCATGAACTCCACAAACGCGTTCTCGACGTCCTCCATATCGCGGTACGCATCCATGTGCTCGCGATCCAGATTCGTCACCACGGCCAGCACCGGACTCAGCTTCAGAAACGAGCGATCGCTCTCATCCGCCTCCGCCACCAGATATTGACTCCGCCCCAGCCGCGCATTCGACCCCATCGCGTCCACGCGGCCGCCCACCACCACGGTCGGGTCCAGCCCTCCGCCCGCGAGCACCGCTGCGACCATGCTCGTCGTCGTCGTCTTCCCGTGCATCCCCGCGACCGCAATCCCATACTTCAGCCGCATCAACTCCGCCAGCATCTCCGCCCTTGGAATCACCGGCGTCTTCCGCGCCCTCGCCTCCAGCACCTCCGGGTTGTCCTTCGCCACCGCCGAGCTCGTCACCACCACATCGCAAGCCCGCGCATTCTCCGCGCGATGTCCTACATAGATCGTCGCGCCCAAACTCTGCAGGCGCTCAGTGACCGCGCTCGCCTTCAAGTCCGACCCCGAAACCGGATACCCCATCGTCAGCAGGATCTCCGCGATCCCACTCATACCTATCCCACCGATCCCGATAAAGTGCACCCGGTGCGACGGCGCAAACATTGCATGTTCCGGCAAACTCATCTCCTCGAAATCCCCATTCCATTCTGCACGAACCGCGATTTACGTCTCTGCATGCGCCGCCAGAACACGGCCAGGACACCACACCGTCATCTACACTCGTTCTGTCTCCTCTTCCCGCAACTTGTCACTGGCCGCTCCTAACAGAGCCCAACCTGAATTGGAGGAAGTCGAATGGAGCCAAGGCGGGCGCGCCTGTGGAAGTGGATCGCCTTTGTAACGTTTTTCGCGCTGCTTTTTGTGGTGAACCACTACCGGCGCGAAGGCAGCTTCATGAACGCCGACCTCCTCGACAAAATGGAGTCGCCCTACAACACCATCTTCGTCTACCAGACAAAGGACGGCCGGCGGCATATGGCCTTTGGCTATCACCGGCTGCGCTACTTCGAAGCCGTGCACCGGCCGGGACATCCGCTCGACCTGGAGCTGCCCTATACACGCCTCCTCACCATCGGGATCGCCTACGCTCCCCAGCTCAACAGCATTCTCTCCATCGGTATGGGCGGCGGCGCGACCTCGACCTATCTCCTCGACACGCTTCCGCAAACGCACATCACTGAGGTCGAGCTGGACCCTGACGTCGTCGTCCTGGCCAGGAAGTATTTCGACTACACCGATTCGCCGCGCCGCACACTCGTCGTCGAGGACGGGAGGAAGTTCCTGATGGGAAGCCAGGACCATTACGATGTTGTGCTGCTCGACGCCTACCGAGGCGCCTTCATCCCATTCCATCTCCTCACGCAGGAGTTCTACATCGAGCTGAAGCGCCACCTCGCAACCCGTGACGTTGTGGTCGAAAACATCTCCGCCGACGTTGAGCTGGCCGACAGCACGCTCGCTACACTTCAACGCGAGTTCCAACAGGTCGAGACCTTTCGCGTTGGTGACAACCTGATCGCCGTCGCCTATGACGGCCCGCGCAAACCGGACGGCGATCTGATGCAGCACGCCAAAGACCTTGATACGCAATATCACCTGCCCTACTCGCTGGCCTCCATGCTGCGAGGACGCACCGAGGCTTCCATCAAGCCCGGCGTGCGCCCGTTGACCGACGACTTCGCTCCGGTCGATACGCTGAATGCGATCAAGCGTCACAACGAACGGCCGAAGTAGGAGCCCTCATGGAACGATTTTGGCTCCGCCGCCTGCCGCTCTATATCGCTGTCTTCCTCGTGGGGTTCGCCATCATGGGCTTTGAAATGATGGCGAGTCGATGGATCGTGCCGTGGTTCGGCGGCGGCATCGACACCTGGGCAGCTCTTATCTCGACCGTGCTCACCGGCCTCGCCCTGGGTTACTTCGCCGGCGCTTCGCTGCCGTCGCCTTCGAAGACCCACAATCGAGTCGCGGTACTTCTGCTCGCCGCAGCGTTTTACATGGCGCTGGGGCCGCTCCTCAACGAGACCCTGCTGCGGGCGATCTCCACGCATATGGGCGAGAGCATGGCTGCGCTGCTGCTGAGCACGACGCTCGTGTGCTTCGTACCCGTAACGCTGTTGGGCATGTTCGCTCCCTGTTCAGTGGACTTGACGGAGCGAATGTCCGCGCGGCACGGCCGCGACCAGATCGCCGGGCGCATCGCCGGCCAACTCTACGGCATTTCGACGCTCGGCAGCGTGTGCGGCACACTCGTCACCGCCTTCCTGCTGATCCCGTCGCTCGGCACGCTCAGGATCGCGCTCCTGCTGTCCGCAGTGACCTTTGCTGCCGGAGCATTGCTGTGGATCAACCCAGGCCTTGACGCAAACTGAACCCTAGCCACCAAATCAAAAGAGCCGGCCCCCGTGGGACCGGCTCCGATTGAGATCTTAATTCCTGCTACGACGCCCGACGAAGAACCGTCGGGTCAGACGATGCCGCCGCGTTTGTTCCAAGCAGCTCATCGAACAGCGACCGGTAGTACACCATCGCCTGCCGGAGATCTTCCGTCGACGCACGACCGCTGCTGTGGCGAACCGCAATTTCACGTGCCGACCGGTAGTTCTGCACCACCGTCGGGTAGTTCACCGAGACATCCTCGGCGCGCTGATCAAAATCACCCATCGGATATCCGCGTGCAGTCATCACACGGTTCACCAGGCGATCGGCTTCATTCACCGCCATAGACGGGTCATCCACGAAACGCCGCTGCACGGCTGCCCATTCATCCGCATACGCTGCGCGCTCAGTCGCGGGCAGTTCACGAATCGTCAGCTTATGAACACGTTCCTCGCGCTCGGCCAGCGCAGCCTCCGCCTTGGAGGCGTTGCCATGCTGCTGCAGCGCGCGTTCATACTCGGGCCCGAAGTGTTGTTTGAGGTGCGTGGATCTGTGCCGGCGACGGGAAATCACAACAGCCGCTATTACGATAATGGCCAGCACGACGATGATCGCTACAAGAACCTTGGGATCCATCGATCTTTATCCCTCCAGTCATTGTTCGATGCAGGTTCAGGCACACCGCGTGGCACGCGCGCAAAGAGAATTGCGCACACGCCTGCCTAATCACTTGTGGAGGAACAACATGAGTGCAGTGCGGCGGGCAGGCGGACAGCCGGCCCGCCGCACTGCAGCTACAGGTTCGACGATCTGTTGCCGGTGATAAGACGAAGAATCAGCGTGAGAATCACGGCGCCGATCACGGCAATGATGATCGACATCACCAATCCGTGATCTCCGCCGAATCCAAGATGCGTTGCAATAAATCCACCAATCAGCGCGCCCACGATGCCGACGATGATGTCCATCAGCGCACCGTAACCGGAGCCCTTCATTAGCTTTCCGGTGAGCCAGCCGGCGATCAGACCGATAATGATCCATGCAATAATGCCGTGCCCCATAGTGAAACCCTCCAAGCTGAAGTTTTGAGCCCCGCCGAAGCCTATCAGAGTGCAATCGAATATGCACAGCAGAACCGGCGCCGCAATGATGATCAACACGAAACCGGCATCTCATCTCCATGTGTCGATCGACGGTCACGCGCAGAGCCGGCCGCCTTTCGCCTCAATTCCCCCACTGGAGTGTTCCATGAGCCAGACCTTTACGGATGAAAGACTCACAACCGCCGACATCGCGAACTCTCCGCGGCCGACGCAGATCTCCAACGCAGATGACGCAGGTCGCGATCCGAACTTCCCTGACCTGCGGAATGAGCCGGCCCTTCCCGCCTCGAGAAATGCCGCCTCGGACACGGACACACATCCAGCCCTCTTCCCTGAAAACGAGACCCGCGATCTGCGCACCCGCTGGGACAAAGCGCAGGGCATGTTCGTCGATGAGCCACGCAAGGCTGTCGAAGAGGCCGATGCACTTGTCGCCAACGCGGTAAAGCGCATCGCAGAGCTGTTCGCCGACGAGCGCGCGAAACTGGAGCAGCAGTGGGACCGCGGCGACAACGTATCAACCGAAGACCTTCGCCAGGCGCTCCGCCGCTACCGCTCCTTCTTCGACCGGCTTCTCAGCTTCCAGTAAGAAGCACTTGGGGGGAGCATCAGCTCCCCCTTCGCTTAATTCCAGGCACAGTAGATCGCGCTCAGCGAGACGCACTTGGGCGGGCGATCCCGTCTCTCTCGCCACGAGACGCTTGCCTGACCGGCGAAGGCTATTTGACCGAGTTGATCGTCAGAGTGCCGTTGTCCAGCGTCGCGTCGACGGTGACCTTCTCACCGGCGTGGTCCTTCAGCACATCGGGATTCGAAACCGGATACACCTTGCCCTCCACGACAAGGACGGCAGGCGATCCGCCTTCAATGCACTTCTTCGCGCACGCCGCGTGGTCAGCGCTGGATACCTTGGCAGGATTCTTCGCGCACATCGCGTCGGAAACCCAGCCGGTGAACGACTCGGCGAATGCAGACCCAGCCGTAAAGGTGAGAGCAAGTGTAGCGAGCACAGCCATCCGTTTCATTCGTACGCCTCCTACGAGCAGTTGACTCATGGCCGGGATTATAGCCCCGCAAAGCTCGCCAGTTGTCACGCCGCCCCCACACCCTGTCGACAGCTCTCTGGCGCAGCAACCCAACCATTGACCTGGCTTGCCGCCTCTGTGACACTCCCCGATATGCAATATGCCGGACGCATCGAGTACGCGCACGAGCGCACGATTCGCCAATGGAACAAGCCGCACTACCGCCTCGCACATTGGCCCATCTGGATTTGGGTCTTCTTTCTGCTTCCCGGCCCGCTGACCTTTCGCCTCTTTGCCGGCGGCCTCGGCTGGCCCAATCTCACGTGGCTTCTCGCTGTGCTCGCCGGTACGGGCGCGGCCGGTCTGCGCGGGCAACTCCCAGGGGTCGAGCCACGGCCGTACATCCTGCGGTTTGACGAAGACCGGTCCAACCCGCCCTACCGTCGCGTTTGCTATACATTCGCGTGGAACGCTCTTCTCAGCTTCGCCGCCCTCAACATGCTCGGGCTCATCATCGCCGCATTCACCGGCACCTGGCGCATGAAGCGGATCTATCAGTGGGCGTACGCCCCAGCATGCGCCCTCATTGTCCTCGCGGGGGTTTTCGGGCTTCTTCCGCGCGCCGGCATCTCAACCAAGGGCGAAGGCACAGAGCGCCGCTTCTTCTACACGGCCGTCTGGAGCGTCACTTCCGCCCAAACGCTGCTGCTCGTCCTCTGGAAGGCGCTCCCGCTGAGCCGCAGAACCGCCGTGGTCAAGCTCGCTGTCTTTACTGGTGCGCTCGCCGTCATCGCAATCGCCGGCCTTCGCGGCATTCTCCCGCGGACCCGCCCGATCCTCGCGGGCGAACTGATCGTCGCGGACTGAACGGCCCACATCCAGCAGCCAGGTTCACACCTCAATAGCTCTGAATCCTGCTGACCGCCTGCTGCATTACTCGCGAAACCGTATTTTTAAACCTGCCCTTGATATCGGCGTCGGTTCCATTCGAACCATCGACAACTGCGACCTCATCAAGCTCCGCAAACCGAACCGTCTGAAACCGCTGCCTGTTTTCAGCCAGAAACTCGCAGAGCCGCTCGAACCGCTGGACAACGTCCCACCGGATCGCCGGCGGCTTGCTCCGATGACGGCGTCTCGTGAGCATCTCGAACGAGTGTGAAACGATCACAAAATACTCCCAACCTGCCGCCTCTGCCGTGTGGAGCGCGTGAATCATCTCGGCTGTGCTGCAGGCGCATAACTGCGCCGGCCTGAAGTGCCCGACAAAGTCCTCGAACACGGCCACCGGCAGCTCCCGCACCCCGTTATAGTCCGTGAGGTGACCTGCGGATTTCGGTGCCGGAAAGCGCCCCCTTTTCTGCCCATAGGTGCGATTGAAGCTGGAATCATATCGAATGCCGCAGCGAGCAAGCGCGATAAGAGTGTCAGGGTTCGCTGCAAATCCGGCGGCCCGGAACGCCACCGGACGCGGAGCTCCAGCCTGCTCCAACCGCGCGCTCGCAAATCGGATAATCGCCTCCTGCTCGGCCGCCGGGAAGGCGCTGAGCAGGTGGCTGCGCGGAGGGATCTCGATTTCCGGTATGTACTGCACCCACTCAGTATGCGGATGAATCTGAACATCGTGCCCCCGAGACACGATGGCCCGCACGATCTCCCGGAGCGGCTGCTCTCCGATCTCGGGAACTGCCGCAAAGAGGCTCTCCACCATGAAGCTGGCCTTCAGACCGTGCTTCGACAAAGTCTTGAGCTGGTACTCGAGCCCGACCTCATGGCCGTCTACCCGACCGTACAGGTCGCGCTTCATGTCAGCCGCGAGATGATCCTGTCTCCAATTTCGGCAGATAGGGTGCGCCTCTGTGTCGATCGTGATCAGGACCTTGAGCATGCCGTCGTCCTAGCTTACTGATGGACCACAAAGTAGCCAAATCATAGATCACTCGGAACAGAGGCTGATTTGCGAATTTCGTCGGCGGGCAGGCACAGAAAAGTCCGAACCCGGCTGGCGGCCGGGTCGGAGAGGTCTTGTGACGAAACGTTCCAGGGTTCGAAATTATTCCGGGGGTCTGGTATTAGAAGACGGCGACGTAGGCGATGTGGGTGAGGTAGTCGTAGTGCCGGGTGCGCCGGTAGGGGACTGCTGGGTGTTGGAATTTCCGTTCGTGGTGCCGGTCGTACCCGTCGTGGAAGGGCTTGTAGTTTCAGGATAGGTGCCGGGAGTTGCCGGGGTTGTGCCGGGGGTGGTGGGGGTAACGGGGGACACGGGAGTGGTTGGAGTAGCGGGGGTGGTGGGCGACGTGGGCGTGGTTGGGGTGGTCGGGGACCTTGGGACGGTTGTGGTTCCGGGGGTGGTGGGACTTGTGGTGGGGTATTGCTGCTGCTGGTTACGCTGGGCGGTAGCCACGCCCGCGAGGGTGCAGATAGCGATGATCGCGGGGAGTTGATAGAGCTTCATGGAGCCCTCCTAGAGGCTGTCGGATGCCGGCGGTGCGGACGCGGAGCGATTGTGATTTTCACGCGGCAGAAGGGTAGCCCCCCTTCCCTGCTTTGGCGCAAAATCTTCATAGCATAGGCGTTAGGCGGGAATGCTTAAACTCCTACAACTCAATATTTTATTGTAAGCCGTTGAAAGCAAACCGGTAATCCGCACATACGGGCTGCACTCGCAATAGGCTTGACTTCGCCGAGCGGGGAGCAGAGGATGGGCTACCTCAATCCCCGGGCCACAACTTACTGACAACGATAGGTGGAACGATGAAACGTGTCTCTATTGGCGTGTGGGCATTTGCCTGTTCAATTTGCTGTTCACTCCCCTGCCTCGCGCAGGCCAACCCATGGAATGGCTCGTGGAAAATTGACCCTTCGACGATGAAATATGACGGACCGACGATGTCGATCGCAACGGATGCGGACGGCTACGTGGTGACTCGGCAGGGCAAGGCGGGGCCGAAGACCGTCTGCGACAGCAAGCCGCACAAGGATCCAAACGGTACCGGCATGGTGACCTGCACCAAGGCAGGGTCCGGCTATGTGCTCGAAGTGAGCGACAAAGGAAAGCGGACGAACAAGATCACCGCCACAGTTTCGGCCGACGGCAAGACGATGACGCGGCGGAACCTGACCTTCCCGGTCGATGGGAGCAGCCCGTTCACGATGACGACCACGGCGAAGCGGACCTCAGGTGGAGCGGGCATGAACGGCGACTGGAAGGTTGTCTCTGTCAAGGAGTCACAGGACAAGGGCATCCTGTCGATCCACGTTAACGGCGACACGGTGGCCTTCAAGGAGACGGATAACGACAAGCCGGTGATGCTCAAGCTGGACGGGACGCCAGTCAAGTTCCTGGGCGGAACGATGGCGGCGAAGCGGGATGGCGATCACACGCTGCGCGTGACGTACGCCGGCGACGATGGGAAGATGCGACGCGACAACACGTTCGAGCTGAGTTCGGACGGCAAGACGCTGACCGAGACAGACAAGACGCCTGACCCCTCGCCGTCAACGTTGTCGATGAAGTTCCACAAGATGTAATGGTGGGCGTTGGCGAGAGAGCCTCAGTGCGGATTGCACTGGGGCTCGCCTGGCCTATGCGCTCGAATGAGCATGCATGAAAGGGCCCATAAAAAATTCAAGAAGGAGATCGAGGATATGCGTATTCCTGCCCTGTTACTGGGCCTTGCGTTTGTAGTCGGCGGCGTTGCTGTTGCGGCGGCTCAGGACGCTGCCAAGGTTGAGCCGAACCATTACAAGGTGATAAGCGAGAACGATCAGGTACGAATCCTGCATGTGCACTACGGGCCTCATGAGAAATCGGCCAGGATGCACAGCCATCCGGATTCTGTGGTGATTGTGCTGAGCGGCGGCGGGAAGACGAAGTTCACGTATCCCGACGGAAAGACGGAGATCGTCGACATGGAGCCGGGTGACGCACGGTTCACGCCCCATACGGTTCATCTGCCGGAGAACATGAGCGACCATCCGATGGATGCGATCCTAGTTGAGCTAAAGAAGTAGGAGTGATAACGACGAGCCCCGGGAGGGAAGCTCCCGGGGCTTTGCTGTGAGACCACGTCCCTGACACAATCCCTGCAAACCCACATCTCGAAATCGAGATGTGGGGCAACCGCACCCGGGTCAGGGCTTCCGTTTTCTCCGCCCGACTTCAGCCGGAAGCTACTTCGTGCGGTCGTAGACGATGGTCTGGTGGGCTTCTTTGCCGTCGGGGGACTTGGCGACACACTTGTTCGTGAACTTCTTCTTATCAGGGCTGAGCCAGAAGTTGCAGGTCTGGACGGTGCCATCGGGCATCTTTTCGACGCTGACGTCGGTCGCGGGGTCGCTGCTGTAGGTGGCGTTCCAGCCGGTGAAAGGGTGAGGCTTGCCGTCTTCGGCGCCGCTCCATGAGGACTTCACGGTTTTGCCGTCCGCGTCGACCATGGTGTCGGTCCATTTGCCCCACTTTTCGGTGTCGGTGGTGATGATGAAGGTGTCGCTCTTCATGGAAGGGCCGCCACCGAAGTCGGATTCGCCGACGTTGAGGGTCCAGGTGCTGGGCGTGGGCAGGTGGGTGTGCGCGGCGAAGGCAAAGGGCGCGAGCGTGAACGCGAGAACGACGGCGGACACACGGCAGGTGTAGTTGAGCATGGGCTCTCCTGAAACTTCAGGTGGATTCTTAGGGCTGGCCGAGAGTCGGTTCACTATACGCTTCATGGCGGTTTAGCGGCTGTGGCCGCGCTTCGCGACCCGCCCCTCCGCCATGAAGCTGCGTATGGATGCGGAACCCACAGTTGTGGTGGTAACGGGTGAGACACCAAGGGTTTGCCGGGGTGGACCACCCGCCGATCAGTCGGACACCGTGATCCCGCAGGTTACTGCTTGTCGTACACCGCGGTACTCGAGACCTTTTTGCCCGACGCGGTGGTGGAGTGAAGTGTTACGGTCCGGGTTTTTCCGTCGGCCGAAACGACAATGCGACCGGTGGTGGTCACTTTGCCATCCTTTTTCATACTGATGGACAGCGTGTGGGCGTTGACCTGGGTATAGGCGCGTGTGTCATCCATCGGCGAGCCAGACATCGGGTAGTCTTTGCCATCGAACTTGCCCGTCCACTCGGTGTGAGTCGGGGTGCTGGCGACGGTGCCATCGGTGGTCACTTTGACGTTGTCCCCCTGGGATTCATAGGTCACGGTGTCGCTCTTAATGCCTCCGGCCGGGATGTGGGACTTGGCCTCGTTGAGTTTCCAGGTGCCTTCCAGCGGGCTCTGGGCGAACGATACAGCCGCTCCAGCGAAGAAGAGGGCCGAACTGAGCATTACAGCTCTGAGTTTCATGTGTTTCTCCTTTGATTTCATTCAGCTTTCGGGGCCTGTTCTCCAACAGCGGAGACTATACACGTGGCGACCCGTCAGTCACAGAAGGATTCGGCTTGCCGCTCGATGCAGGGAGTATGCTTCGCAGCATGATCATCGTGTCGGTTGTGTATCCGAAGAGTGGCGAGTCGCATTTCGACCATGAGTATTACGTGGAGAAGCACCTGCCGCTGGTGTGGGAGCGTTGGGGTGGGATGGGGATGTCGAAGCTGGAGGCGCTGCGGGGCGTGGGCGCTCTGGATGGAGGCGCGCCGGGGTCCGAGATGATCGCGCTGCTCAGCTTCGAGTCAATGGAAGCTATGCAGGCTGCGCTAACGGCGGTGGAGCCGAGATCATGGGCGACATCCCGAACTTCACGAATATTCAGCCGGCGATTCAGGTGAATCGGGGCGTGGGTGGGTGACACCCCCTACCCCCTTTTTCGGCAAAATATTCATTTCACGGGACTTAGCTATAGAACATAAAATCTTTGTTTTCAATATTTTGCTGCAAAATATTGAAAACAAAGGGGTTATCCTCACATAGGGGGCGCACCAGTGAATCGTCTGCCCTGCGTGGCGCGGAGTGGGATGGACGCATCCTGCAAACCCACGTCTCAGAATCCAGACGTGGGGCACCCGGCTGCAGCCGAGGTCGTGGGGGATATCCCGAACTTCACGAATATTCAGCCAGTGATTCAGGTGAATCGGGATGTGGTTGGTGAAGCACCCAGCGGGTACCTACACTTTGACTTCGTTCATAGTTGGCATGCTCTGCCGGTCGAAGTTCTAGAGCTTGTGATACGTAACGGACAGCGTCGAGCGGTTCGGTCCGGGACGAACGTCGTTCTCGGTGAGGGTCTTGCCATCTTCGCTGAGCACGAAGGTGTTCTCCTGTGTCACGCCGTCCTTATCGCGATAGGTCACCTTGAACGTATGCGGGTTCACGAGTTGAACGGACGCCGTTTGATTGTAGGGTTGCTTCACTTCACTTCCGTCGAGTTTGAAGCTGGTGGGTTTCTCCGCATCGCTTTCCTTAAAAAGGACTGTGTCTGCGTCGATTGCGATGGTCACAATGCCGGTATCCCCAGATTCCTCGATCGCTGTCGGATGCCATACGCCGTCGATTCCCGGGCCGCCTGAGACGCGGGTTGATGTTTGACTGAGGCTGGAGGGCTTGCCATCGACCCCGGCATACTCTGCGCGCCAACTGAGAGTCTTGCCGTCTGGCGAGAGTGAAATGGTGGTCTTGGACTCGGGTTTGGCGGTTTCGATGTTGTAACCCGATTCGCTCTTGCGGCAGGTCACCGTCGCGCCGTTGGGGTCGGTTTTCGGCTGACCATCGCAAACGGTTTTATCCGGCTGCCGCCCAGGTGCGGTCAGGGTGTAGCTGTTCGCGTCCGTCGCCATGGAGAAGTTCGGGCCATCGAACTTCTTTGTGGATGGATCGGCTTTCCATGATCCGTTCAATGGGTTTGTTTGCGCGGCGCAGCATAGATTAAGGACCGCGAGCCACAGAAGAGCGCCAAGCTTGATGTGAGAGCGTTTCATTGTGAGCCACCTGAGAAGCATTTGGCTCGGGCGAACATCGTGCTCTCGATGGCGAGGCAGCGTCAAGGATTAGTTTGCGGTCGATTGGGTGCGATGAGTTTAGCGGCTGTGGTCGCGCTTCGCGCGACAGCCCACGCATCCGCGATGAAGCTGCGAATGGATGGGGCACCCAGATTTGAGGGCGGTCATTGGTGGCCACCCGCCACCCGTCAGCTCAGAGCTGTCGTGGTCATGGCGAGCCATCCGCCGCTGCTAGCTTTTTCCCGTCAATAAAACCATGTTCAATGTGTCGGCGAAGGGAACCCCGTAGCGCTTCGTCTTCTCGCTGAATCCAATAGGATTGCTTTTGGAGAAAAACCGCAACTCGTCGACGGCTGCAGGCTCAACAAGGCCAAACAGATAGTTTTCGAACTCTTCTACGAGGTCCGGGCATTCGAGCGGTTCGGCTCGGGTCGGCACTAGGGCGTCTGCTCCAAGCTGATATTCAACATAAGGTCCACAGTTCGGGAGTATGGGAACTTTCCTGTCGAACCACATCGTCTCGGCACAGAGATGCTCGACGTCCGGATAAGAATGAGCAACTCTATTTCTCCGTTTGAATACCTTCTCGATTCCCTTTACAGCCGTATGGCTCGAATCCGGCGTAACGACAATGTGGTCGCAATGCAATTGCAGTCTCTCGAGTTTATCTTTCCACTTCTCGAATAGGGCTGCCTCCAGCAAATTTGCGCTATTACGTAGCAGAGTGTTCATCAGAACCGCTATGAACAGATTCAGCAGTGATTCTGCGGTGAACGCAGCTTCGGTCACGAGTGATACAGCAAGCGAACTCTGAACATTCATTTGCCGCACATAAGCCTGCACCTGCTTCATGTAGCTTTTCCGCTCTGCTTCGGTGCAAACGAGGGCCGTAGGATAATTCGGCGAGTGGACCTTAGTTTCCTGAAGGGATTTCTCAAATTCCCGCATCATTCGATGATGCCTGGAGTGTGGGTTGATGATCAGCCGGTAAATCTCCAGCTCTGCAAGTGCACTTTTCACTTTCGCGTCGTGTAACGCGAAGTTGTAAGTGAACATGCGGACGATTTCCTGTTGCTCGATCCTTCTTCCGTATGCCCGAACTTCAAGGTTCAACCAACTCCGAATGATGGAGAGTGTGGATGCATCGGGCAGTTCAATCAGGTACTCGTACTTGAAGGGCGCATCAGGATCGCCGTCCCGATTATCGCAAGCGACATCATTCCTGTTGGAGCACCAAACAGTGCTTTTAGTAACGAGTAAAGGGTAGCTTCCGGGAATCCCTTCGGCAAAACCACTGATCGAACGGGCCCGTTTCCCCGTGGAATACCCATGGCCCCTAAACGCGGTTTCGCGAGTGAAAGATCGAATTGCGCTAAATCGCCTTCTGTCATCCTTACTCCACCGTCACACTCTTCGCTAGGTTTCTAGGCTGGTCGACGTCGCAGCCTCTCCGGACGGCGATGTGGTAGGCGAGGAGTTGGAGGGGGACGACTTCGAGGATGGGCAGGAGGAGCTCGGGGGCGGCGGGGATTTCGAGGACGTGCTCGACGAGCTGGTGGATGTGGGTGTCGCCTTCGGTGGCGATGGCGATGACGCGGCCGCTGCGGGCGGTGACCTCCTGGATGTTCGAGAGGGTCTTTTCGTACTTGAGGACGGAGGCGGGGTCGTCGGGGTCCTTGGTGGCGATGACGACGACGGGGAGGGTTTCGTCGATGAGGGCGTTGGGGCCGTGCTTCATCTCGCCGGCGGGGTAGCCTTCGGCGTGGATGTAGGAGATCTCCTTGAGCTTGAGGGCGCCTTCGAGGGCGATGGGGTAGTGGATGCCGCGGCCGAGGAAGAGGAAGTCGCGCGCGTTGTAGAACTCTTTGGCGAGCGTGGCGGTGAGGTCGTCTACGGAGCGGAGGACGGTCTCGAGCTTGTTGGGGATGAGCGAAAGCTCGGTGGCGAGGTGAAGGGATTGCTCGTCTGAGATGGTGCCGCGGACCTGCGCGAGATGCAGGGCGAGCGTGAAGAGCGCGGTGAGCTGCGCGGTGAAGGCTTTGGTGGAAGCGACGCCGATCTCCGGGCCGGCATTCGTCGTAATCGTCCCAGCAGCCAGGCGTGTGACGGCGGAGCCGACGACGTTGCAGATGGCGAGGGTTTTGGAGCCCTTGGAGATGAGCTCCTGTTGCGCGGCGATGGTGTCGGCGGTTTCGCCGGACTGGGTGATGAGCAGGCCGAGGGTGTTGGGGTTGGGGATGGGATCCCGATATCGATATTCAGAGGCGTAATCCACATCTACTGGGAATCTTGCCAACCGCTCGATCATGAACTTGCCTGCGAGGCCGGCGTGCCAGGAGGTGCCGCAGGCGGCGATGGTGATGTTGGTAGCCGAGCGGAGGTCGTCGTTGGAGAGGGCCATGTCGCCGAGGTGGACGAGGCCGGTGTCGAAGGAGACGCGGCCGAGGGTGGTATCGCGGACGGCGCGCGGCTGCTCGTTGATCTCCTTGAGCATGAAGTGCTTGTAGCCGGCTTTTTCGGCCTGGATGGGGTCCCACGTGATGCGCTGGGGGGTCATCGTCCGGGGGTTGCCGTGGAAGTCGGTGAGGGCGATGCCGGAGGTGGTGAGGGTGGCGACTTCGTTGTCGGCGAGGAAGTAGATGGTGCGGGTGTGGTGGAGGATGCCGGGGACGTCGGAGGCGAGGAAGAACTCGCCGTCGCCGAGGCCGAGGACGATGGGCGGGCCCATGCGGGCGGCGACCATCTTGTCGGGCTCGTGGGCAGAGAGGACGCCGATGGCGAAGGCGCCGGTCATGCGGCGAGACGCGCGGCGCACGGCTTCTTCCAGAGGAATGGAGCTGGCCATCGGGGAGTCAAGGACAGTTTGTGATTCGTTCGAGTCGTCGGCGTCTGTCGCTGTCTGATGCTTTTTGGAACTGTAGACAAGAGCGTGTTCGCCACCCTTACCGGTAGCGGCTTCTCGGATCAGGGCATCCTTGTTATCAATGGCGAAGTCTGCGATGCGCTGCAAATCGTGCTTCTCGAGCTCGTCCTGGATGAGGTGGGCGATGATCTCGGTGTCGGTTTCGGAGGCGAAGGTGTGGCCCTTGGCGATGAGCTCGTGCTTGAGGGTGAGGTAGTTTTCGACGATGCCGTTGTGTACGACGACGAGCGTGCCGGTGCCGTCGCGGTGCGGATGGGCGTTCTCCTCGGTGGGGCGGCCGTGCGTGGCCCAGCGGGTGTGGCCGATGCCGTAGGTACCGTCGACCGGCTCGCGGGCGAGGATGGCGTCGAGGTTGCGAAGCTTGCCGGGAGCGCGGCGAAGCTGCAGGCCCTCAGGACCGCCGGCGACGGCGATGCCGGCTGAGTCGTAGCCGCGGTATTCCAGGCGGGCGAGTCCCTCCATGATGACCGGGACGCAGGGTTTTGGGCCGATGTATCCGACGATTCCGCACATATATATGGATGAGTGTAGCTGGCGGAGGGTCTGTGGAGAGATGACGGGCGGATGCGCGAAGGTAATGGAGAGGGAAGGGTGAGGGCAAAGAAAAGACCCCGCTCATCAGAGCGGGGCCGATTCCGGAGGAGGTGGTTAGAAGTTGAATTTGAAGGCGCCCTGGAAGATGCGCGGGCCTTCGCCGGTGGTGGAGCCGATCTGGCCGAAGGTGCTGGAACTGGTCGTGGCCGTCGGAGTGCTGAAGTAGGGATGGTTGAGGACGTTGAAGGCCTCCAGACGCAACTGGAGCGTCATCGCTTCGTGAACCGGGAAGAAGCGGCTCAAGGAAGCGTCGGTCTGGATGTAGTTGGGAGCGCGGAAGGCATTGCGGCCCAGGTTGCCGAACGCGCCGGCCGGCGGGTTGTAGGCGCTGTCGGTGGTCGAGCAGGTGGGGTTGAGCGTGGAAGGGCAGAAAGCCAGCGGGTTGAGGTATCCCCGCAGCGCCTGGGATGTACCGGATAGAGCTTCTGGTGGAGATAGACCGGGACGCCTGGCACGATGTTGGGCCGGTCGTTGCCAACCGAGGTGAGTGAGACATCGGTGCCGGTGGTGACGTTGACGGGAGCGCCACTGGTGACGTGAACCAGGGGCGCGATCTGCCAACCGTTTACGACAGCGGCGATGAGGTGATTCTGCATGTGGAATTTGGTGCCGGCGACAACGGCCGTGTTGAAGATGTGGCGGTAGTCGCTGCCGCAGGGGCCGTAGTCGGCGCGGAGGTTGAAGGGCTGCGAGACGGAGGTGTTGGCGATGTCGCCCTGCGCGTCAACGATATCGAGGCACTTGGAGTAGGTGTAGTTGGTGAGGAGGCTGAAGCTGGCGGAGAGGCGGTGCTGGAGGCTGGCGATGACGCCGTTGTAGTTGGCCACGCCCTCATTGATGATCTGGGTAGAGGCTGAGCCGGTGCCGCCGACGGCGTAGTAATTGCCCTGGACGGGGTTGAGCTGAGTGAGCGTTGCGCGGGAGATCGCGTTGGCGGCGGTGGAGCAGTTGTCGGTGGCTGCTCCGGGTTTGGCCGCGGCGGGGCCGGTCTGCACGACGCCGGGGCAGCCGGTGCCGGCTGCGCCCCAGACACCTGGGACGAAGTTGACGGGGTTGAGTGGAACGCCGAGCGGCATGCGGAAGGTGTCCGAGCCGATGTAGTCAATCTGCAACTGGTAGTCGTGCGGGAAGGCGTGCTGGATGCTCATGGTGTACTGCGAGCTGTACGCGGGGCGGAACTTCGAGGGCAGCACGACCCACTGCGTCTGCGGAAAGAAAGTGACGGAGCTTGCGGAACGGGCGGGCTGCGGGAAAGGCGAGCTTGTCACGGTCCCGGCGGACCAGGGATTGGTGAGGCTGATGGGGCCTGAGGTGGATGTCTGGGTCTGGCTGATGTTGGGGGCGAAGGGCGGGTTCTGCTGGTCGCGTTGGCCGGTGTAGAAGTTGGGTTCGTCGTAGATCAATTCGTAGCCGCCGCGGACTACGGTTTTGCCGTTGCCGATGGGATCGAAGGAGAAACCAACGTTGGGGGAGAAAAGCCAGGGAGAGCTGCCGGTGAAGTTGCGGCCCACGCCCGGATCGCCGTAGAAGAGCGAGCCTGCGGGCGCGGAGGGGAAAACGGTGCTCTTCTGGCCGGCGAGTGAAGGCGGACATGCTGAAGACGGAGCCGCGGTTGAAGTAGTCGACGGGGAAGAAATCCGGCGACCAGCGAATGCCGGCGACCACCGTCAGGCGCGGTGTGGCGTGCCAGGTGTCCTGCACGTAGATGCTGGGGATGTTGCCGCGCAGAGCTTCCTGCTGCTGGGGGCTCTGCTGGAAGCTGCTCTGGAGGCCAAAAAGGAAGTCAAGGTCGGCGTCGCCGAGAACGACGCTGCCATTGGGGAGGGAGCCGCTGGGCCCGGAGCCGGAGTAGTTGCCGGTGGTGGCGAAGTTGCCATTGGAGTTGAAGCCGGAGCGGAAGTTGAGCTGGTTGCGGACGAATTCGCCACCGACGATGATGCTGTGGTGGCCGCGCAAGAGGGTGATTTCGTCGGTGGCGTTGAAGGCGTTGTCGTTGATGACGGCAGCGATGCATGTTCCGCAGCCGGTGGTGAACTTGTTGGAGACGGTGTAATAGAGGCCGGCTGGGGAGTACTGGTACACGTTGATGCCGAAGGCGGTGGCATTCGGGACATTGCTTGCATAGCCGCGGTTATTTTTGATGCGGGAGAAGGTGATGTGCGCGGAGTTCACGGTGCGGGAGCTGAGGGTCCAGTTTTCGCCGAAGGTAAGCGACTGGAATCGCTCGATGTTGCCGGATTGCGTGGTGACCAGGATATTGGCGGGGTCGTAGACAGCGGGCTGCTGGTAGCCGTCGATGAAGTAGCGGCCGAAGAAGTTGTGCTTGGAGCTGATGTTCCAGTCGACGCGGGTGACGAACTGGTTGTCGCGGGTGATGGTGGGAACGGTGTAGACGTACGTGCCGCACGCTTCGTCCGTGGGTGTGGGGAGGAGTTTATAGATGGCGAGGGCGGAAGCGTTCCAGGCGGGGGTGGTGGCGTACTTGTTGCCAGGGATGGGGTTTCCGGTGAGTGGGTCTTTGAGCTGGATGGTGCTGCTGCGGCAGGAAGCGGGCGTAATGGCCGTGCCCGGGGCCGGGTCCGTAACGGAGAAATCGCCAAGGAGATTGGCAGCGGTGGGAAGATGGACGGTCGTCGGATTCGAGGATTGCTGGGCCATCAGGCGCTGATAGCCGGCGAAGGCGAAGAGCTTGTCGCGGCGGATGGGACCGCCGAAGGTGCCGCCGAACTGGTTCTGATGCAGCGAATCGGGCACGGCGGAGTAAAAGTTGCGGGCGTTGATGTAGTTGTTGCGGATGAAATCGAACGCGTTGCCGTGGAACTTGTTGGTGCCGGAGCGGGTGACGGCGTTGACCAGACCGCCGGAGTGGATGCCGTCCTGCGCGCCGAGCACGGTGGTCTCGACGGAGAACTGGTTGAGCGCGTCAGGGAACGGGAACGGCAGGTTGACGTTGGTCATGTAGTCGTTGTTGTCACCGCCATCGAGGCGCCAGATGGTGGTGTTGCCCTGACCGCCGGCGACGGAAATGGAGATGGTCTGGTAGCTGTACTTGGAGCCGGTGAAGTCGCCGCCCGGCGCAGGGGTGGCACCGCCAGCCAGGTAGATGAGGCCGGTGACTTGGCGCGAGGCAGAGTTGAGCGGGAGCTCCGCGATCTGCTTCTCGTCGACGGTCTGCTTGAACTTGGGGTCCTCGGTTTGGAGAGCGAGACCTTCAGCTTCGACGGTGACGGTCTGCTCCTCTTTACCGAGGGCGAGGTGGGCGTCTATGCCGATGTTGGATCCGACTTCCAGAACATTGTGGATCTTGGAGTAGGTCTGGAAACCGGCATCGGCGACGGTGAGGGTGTAGGTGCCGATCACGATGTTGGGGAATACGTAAGCACCGGCGCTGTCGGCTTTGGCAGTGTGGACGACGCGCGTGGACTCTTCCGTGAGGGTGACCGTCGCGCCGGGCACAACGGCTCCGCTCGGGTCGGTAACGATGCCCTGGATCGTTCCGGTTCCGGCGACCTGGGCGCTGAGCGAGGGAACGGCAAGAACGACGAGCGTGAGTGCAAGAACTTGCAGAACGGTCGAGAACCCATGCCTGCGTGGGTTAAACAATGCCATACATCGCCTCCAAAGGAACGAACTAAACGGGCCGTGTTTCTTTTCTGCGCCTCTTCTGACCAGCGCTGCGGGGAGCGCCGGTGAGGAGCGATTCGAACCTTGTGAGATCAAATCGGTATGACTACATAACGCAGTTTTATCGTTTTTATTTTTCTCAAAAATGGTGCGCTGATACGAGTTTGGCTGTCAAGAGACAAATCTTGTTCTACGTATCAGGTGCGAACAGTGGGCAGTGGCTGCCTGACAGATTCGCGAGGCACACCAGGCCGGTCGCGAAGCGGGAGCAGGTAAGGGCGGAAGCTGTTTGACAGGTATATGTCTGACACGAAATAATCCCGGCGGTGACGAGCCCCCACATTTTCCAGATTCCGAGGATAACCCGGAACGGATTTGCGGCCCGGTTGCCACATACGCTGGCAGCACGACTGAACAAGAGCGGCGATTCCTGCCAGCGTGGTTGCGGGTTTTTCAAAACGGAACGTGTTCCGACATTGAATTTTTTCGGCAGTACTAAGGAGCAGTGACATGCAAAGCAACAGACGTATGGCGTGGCTGGCAGGAATGCTGGCGATCATGCTTTTGTGTCTTACAGGATTTGCTTTCGGGCAGACGGAACGTGGAAGTATCGCGGGTCAGGTAACGGACAACACGGGAGCGATTCTGCCCGACACGGTCGTGACGCTGAAGAACGAGGCGACCGGCGTGGTGCAGACGGCGAAGACGAACTCGGACGGCAGCTACAGGTTCGCGGACTTGAATCCGGGGAGCTACACGCTCGTGATCGATCGCCAGGGATTCAAGAAGACGGAGCGCATCCACACGGTTGTGGACGTGAACCAGACAAACCAGCAGAACATCACACTGCCGACCGGCTCCGCCGCGGGAGAGACGGTGGAGGTTCAGTCGGGCGGCATCCAGCAACTGCAAACGGAGACGGGGACGCTCGGCACGATCATCCCGGAGCGGGACATCGAAGAACTGCCGCTGGTGTACAGCAATCCGTTTACGCTGGAGACCCTGGCGCCCGGTCTGCTGGTGAGCGGCGTGAACCCGAACATCCACTCCTACGACAGCAGCACAGCGACGGTGTCGGTGAACGGATCGACGCTGAACTCGCTGGAGTACCGGCTGGATGGTGCGCCGGATAACCGCATTCGTCTTTCCGCGTACACGCCCAGCACGGAGTTCATCGGACAGTACAAGGTAGAGACGTCCTCGTATGACGCGACCGAAGGTCACTCGTCCGGCGGGTTTGTGAACACCTCTCTCAAGAGCGGAACGAATACGTTCCACGGTGTGGCGTTCGCGTCCTACCAGAACCCGGACCTGAACACGAACTACTGGCACCTTCCCGGCTCGAGCCAGCCCGCGAAGGCTTCGTGGATGCGTGAAGGCGGCGCGGTGGGTGGCCCAATCTGGAGAGACAAGTGGTTCTTTTTCACCGGCTATGAGCACAGCCAGTCGGCGACTCCGAACGTGCAGCTTCTCACGGTTCCGAGCAAGGCGGAGCGCGGCGAGGCGACCTCCGGCGTCTATGACTTCTCCGAGCTGTATGCACTCGACCCTTCGCATCCGGCGGGCACATCCAACAAGTACCAGCTCTACGATCCGACGTCAGGCGTTGTGACCAGCGGAGGTGTCTGCGGCACGGGCAAGACCTGCATCGTTCGGAACCCGATTCCGGGTAACCTCATCCCTGCAAGCGCGGTGAACCCGATCGCACTCGCGGCCCTGAAGTATTTTCCCGAACCGAATACGACGCCGAGCAAGCCCGGCGGCGGCAACTACTCTTACTCAAAGGCTGAACCGGACCACTACTACGCCTACATCGTGCGCAGCGATTTCACGATCTCGCCGCGACAGTCGGTGTACGGTCATTGGGTGCAGAGCCGTCGTCTGCAGCCGGCGAAAAACACATACTTCGCTCCGGTGAGCGGCACGTCACTGACGTACCTGAACAAGGGCGTGGCGCTGGGTTATCTGTTCACGATCAGCCCGCAGACGGTCTTGGAAGCGCACCTGACCTGGACGCGGTTTGTGAACCAGAACGTGGTGACCTCGCAAGGCCTGCTGAGCCCGACCTCGATCGGCATGCCCAGCTACCTCGTCGACAACATGGGCCCGAACGCGCAGTCGTTTCCGCGCATCGACATCACGGGTGAGACGTCGTTGAACTCGGACAACGGCGTGCTCTCGCATGATGACGTGACGCTGGGTTCGGTCCAGGTGAGCCGGCTGTGGGGCAAGCACTTCCTGCGCATGGGTTACGAGTACCGCATGTACAACACCAATGCGGGCATCACGACCCAGGGCAACGGACGTTACCAGAACAGCGGCGCGTATGCGACCGCGAGCTCGTCGACGTCGGCACAGTCGGTGGGATTCGGCCTGGCGCAGTTCCTCTATGGCCTGCCGAACTCCTCCGCGGTGACCATCAACTCGGACCTGGCCTCGCGGTCCAACTACATGGCGGAGTGGATCCAGGATGACTGGAAGCCCCTCACGAATCTGACGGTCAACCTCGGCCTGCGCTTTGAATACGAAGGACCGAACAACGAGCGCAACCAGAAGGCGAATACCTATTTCGACTTCAGCGCAGCAAACCCGGCGAGCCAGTCTGCGGCTAAGGTGTATAAGGCGACGTCGATCCCGAATCTGCCCTCCGCGATGCCCGGCAGTCTCCCGACCACCGGTGGTCTGCGCTTCCTCGGCGACCCGGCAACACCGCTCACGGGAACGCAGGACTACAACACGCAGATCATCAACTTGCTGCCGCGTGCGGGCTTCTCCTATCAGGTGCAGCAGAACACAGTGATCCGTGGCGGCTTCGGCATCTTCGACGACTCGCTGTCCACGTTCTACCTGTCGGGCGGCAACTCCGGTTCAACCAGCACGTTCCTGCTGCCGCAGCAGGGCTTCACGCAGGCGACCTCGATCAGCGGAATCGCAAACACGGTTCCGTCGACCGGAGGGACCTACAGCTATCAGGGACCGAACGGCGGATACACGCTGGCCAATCCGTTCCCGAATGGCATTCAACAACCGACCGGCAGCTCTCTCGGCCTGCAGACGTACGTTGGCCAGGCGGTGACCTTCCAGCCGCTGAATCCGAAGACACCGTACAACATGCGGTGGAGCTTCGATATTCAGCACCAGTTTGGTGCATGGCTGGCGGATATCGCGTATGTCGGCAATCACGGTCTTCACCTTCCCATCCAGAAGGAGTTCAACGCGATTCCACAGCAGTATCTGTCGAACTACACGGCCGGTTATGACGCCAACGAGAACACTGCGCTTTCGACGTCCGTAACGAATCCGTTCTCCGGGATTGCTCCGAGCACGGTGACGCTTGGCTCGTCCAAGACAATCGCAGTCAACCAGCTGTTGAGGCCCTATCCGGAGTTCACCAGCGTCTCGGCGTACATCACCAGTGGATCGTCTATTTATCACTCGTTCCAGGCCCAGCTGACACGGCGCTTCACGCATGGTGCCAGCATGACCTCGGCCTTCACGTGGTCGAAGTCGCTGGATGCAACGCAGTACCTGAATCCGAGCGATCCGCAGCCGTGGTATGGCCTTTCGGCGAACGACCGCACCTTCCGCTTTTCAACCGCCGGCATCTATCAGCTGCCCTTCGGTCAGGGACGCGACTACCTGAACAACGGAGGCGTGATTTCGCAGATCGTCGGCGGATGGCAGGTGCAGGGCGTCTACCAGGTGCAGAGCGGTCAGCCGCTGGAGTTCGACCCGGCCTCGCTGCAGACCAGCGGAACATCGCTGCCTGTGTACCTTGGCCCGGGAAATCCGGGCAGCGCAGCCTGGGGCCGCCAGGGCTTCAAGAACAGCTCGAACGGAACGTGGTTCAACACGTCCTTGTTTGCAACGACCACAGGCAGCAGCTCGTCGACAGGCCAGCAACCGGGGGTGTATGGAACGCAGTACCAGGTCCGTACTCTGCCTATCCGCTTCGATACTCTCCGCAGCGACTTCCTCAACCAGTTCGACGCGGCGTTGCAGCGCAACTTCTCGCTGTCGAAGCTGTATGAACCGTTGTCTCTGCAGTTCCGGGTGGACATGGTCAACGCGCTGAACCATCCCGTCCTGGGTGGAAGCGGCCCGAACCACACGGTTGTCACCGACTGGACGAGCTCGACCTTCGGCCAGGTGACGGCGCAGGAAAATCAGCCACGTATCTACCAGTTTGAGGCGTTCGTTCGCTTCTAAAGCTGAGAGAGAATCACCAGGATGGGCGCCCCAAACGGGCGCCCATTTTGATTTTCGACGCAACAAATTCTGCGCGTGTAAGGTAGTTTCGTGGGTGCGAGAGGACGAAGCATGCGGTTGCTAACGCGAGGATTCCTGGTGCCTTGCGTCACGGCGCTGATGGCTGGCGCGCTGATGGCTCAGGCGCCGAGTGACGGCGATGGAGCGTATAAAACCGGACACTATCGCAACCTGTTTGCGGAGCACGGATATTCGCCAGCGGAGGTTCACGCGAAGGTCGAGGCCGCGTTTCAGCAGTTCTTTCATGGCGATCCGAAGACGCAGTCGGTCTACTTCGAAAGCGGGAAGAACGAGAACGGACCACTCGCGTACATCACCGACTGGGCGAACAACGATGCGCGCACCGAGGGCATGAGCTACGGCATGATGATCGCCGTCGAGCTGAACAAGAAGCATGAGTTCGATGCGATCTGGAACTGGGCGCACACCTACATGCTCATCACTGACCCGAAGAACCCGAGCGTCGGATACTTTGCGTGGTCGATGAATACGGATGGGACGCCGCGATCAACCGGCGCGGCTCCGGATGGCGAAGAGTACTTCGTAATGTCGCTGTACTTTGCGGCGCACCGCTGGGGCAACGGCACGGGGATCTACAACTACCAGGCGGAGGCGGACAGGATCCTGCGCGGTATGCGGCATCACCCGGTGCTCAGCGGGACGGGACCGTTCACGATCCATGCCGGCGATCTGCCGTTTATTCCACCCATGCATCCTTGGCCAAGCCCGAATGAGACGGCGCGGCAAAAAGCCGCAGCGAAGGCGGCGGCTGAGGCGGCCGCCAACGGGGAGCCGGCGACGCAGTTCCCTCTCCATCCGTATCCCATGCGCGGCCCGTGGACGGAGACCATTGGGCCAATGGTGAATGAGCAGCACACGATGATTCTGTTTGTGCCCAACGTGCAGAACCAGACGACCGACCCGAGCTATCACCTGCCGGCCTTCTATGAGCTGTGGGCGCGGTGGGGACCCGTGGAAGATCGTGCGTTCTGGGCGCATGCCGCGGAGGTAAGCCGCAGCTTTTTCGTGAAGGTCACCGGACCCGAAACCGCATTGACGCCGGACCGCGCGAACTTCGATGCGACGCCCGCGATCGGGATGGGACCGCAAGCCGGTGGAGTTCGCCTATGATTCCTGGCGCAGCGTCAGCAACTGGTCGGTCGACTACTCCTGGTGGAGAAAGAGCCCGGATGAGCCGGTACTCAGCGAGCGTTATCAGCGCTTCCTGGTGAGCCAGGGGATTGATCGCTTCGTCGACCGCTACACGCTGGATGGCAAGCCGCTCTCGGAACGCCACTCGCCCGGCATGGTCGCGACGGCTGCCGTCGGCAGTCTTGCGGCCGCGAAAGGTAAAGACGCAGACGCGTTCGTTGACGCACTCTGGACGGCGCCGATGCCGTCAGGCGACCAGCGCTATTACGACGGCATGCTGTACCTGATGAGCATGATGCATTGCTCGGGCGAGTTCCGGATCTGGGAACCGCGGGCGAGCAAGTAAAGGGCGTCCCGAAGGACGCCCCTCGTATTTGCGCGCACGCTGAATCAGCGCGAGCTATACAGAAGCATCGCCGTTGCCGGGGGAACGCTTGATGCCTCGCGATTGCCCGCGGCTTCGCGGTCTTCCACGGTCCGCGACGCGAGCGATTGCGCCGTGAGCGTGCGGCCGACACTGTAGCCCGCAAGATCGATGGGAAGAGCGTGGTCGGGATCTTTGTTGATAATCGCAACCACCGTCTGACCTGTAGCCAACTTCGCGGCATACGCCGTCGCGTTCACCGCGCCGGGCGAGAAGGTAAGCGGAAGCATCCTGCCTCCGGCGAGATGGCCCGCGAAACGAAGACCGTAGAAGGTGGGTTCGGCCACATATTGGCCGTTGAAGTCGGCAATAGGCGTATAGAAGGGCCGCGGATGAACCTCGTTCGGATTCGCGATGAGAGCGTCGCCTGGAAGCCGTCCCCCGAGCGAATTGGCGACCTGCTTCGCGCTGCCGCCATGCAGATTTACGCCGGAGTAGCCGAGCGACGCGAGCAGAAGGCAGTAGTCGGCCGCCCACAGCGTGGCGGCGAAGACATCAGAGAAGCCCGGCTTGCCGCCGCGATAGCAGGTGTTTCCCTCGGTCATGCGATACTGCGTGCCCAGCTTCTCCGCTGCCGCGTGCGCAATGGCTGCATCGCGAGGAACGCGTGGGTCGGGATGAAGCAGATTGTCGATGTTGGCCTTGGGGTTCGAGGGCGGCCCGGTGAAGTAATAGTGATGCGTCAGGGCAACGACATCAGGCCGGTCCTTTAGCGCGGAAAGACGGTCCGCGATCGTCGGGAACCACGCTACTTTGCTGGCGACGTCAGGCATCCCGAAGCGCGCAGAGGGCACGCGAGCACGGATCCCGTTGGCGGCCGCGAGCCAATCATTAAAGTAGGCGTTCGCGTCCCAGGTAGCCTTGTCACGGAAACGGCGGCCGAAACCGTCGGGCTCGTTGCCGACCTGGAAGTATTCGAGTCGGGCCCCGAGCGTCTTGTGAACAAACGCGGCTTCCTCGGCTGCACGTGCTGGCGTGCTCGAACCGAGATTGATGCCGTACAGGCACGTCCAGCCAGTGGCGTCGAGGAACGCGCGCAGGTTGCGGACGGCCTCAGGTGTGACCGCATACGCCAAATCCATCGGCGAGCGCTCGCCTTGAGGCGTCTGCAGCACGACATCGGACGGCAGCGGCGGCTGCTTGCTGTCGGCCGTAGCCTTCCACCAGCCCACATCTGACGTGTTACCGCCGAGTCGGAGGACACCATTGCGTGAGAGCGCGCGGAACTGCTGAATGAGACCTGTATTCGCGGGCGAGAAAAACACCGGATCGGAGAGCTGCTCGATCTCATACGACAGGCCGATGTAGTTCGCCGGCAGCGTCGGACCGGGGTGTTCGGTGTGGATGACCAGCGTCGCCCGGGGGCTGGCCTGGCCGAAGGCACGCAACGCGGGGATGGCGAAGGCTGACGCGGTGGCGCTGGTGCGAAGAAAACGACGACGGCTCGGGCAAAAGTAACCAGGCATATGCAATTCAGGGTAGGGCAGTTACCTATGAATGTAAAATTGCTTGCTCATTCGTAACTAAAAATGGAGTCACCGAGGTAATCCCAAACGTAAACCATTGTTACTTCCGGTTGTGTGGCAACCCAATCCGATTTTGATTGTCTCAAAATGGAATAGTCGTGCAGGATTGTGATGCAAGGTTTCTCAAGGGGGCGATATGCGGTTGCGGGTATTTGCGGCAGTACTCATGTTTGCGGGTTTAGGGCTGGCGGCACGGGCCGACGTCACGAATCCGAATTTCTCTCCAGCGAATCCAGGTAACGGGTACGGACCGGTCTCGGGCTGGACTGCGTCCTCGCTGGTGCAAGGTTCAAATAGCGCTGGTCAGCCGTTTTACGACAATGGAACGGCTCCTGTCAGCACGGTCGGATTTATCCAGCAGGATGGATCCTTCAGTCAGAACCTGGCACTCACGCCAGGGCAGGAGTACACGTTGACGTTCTATGACAACGCGCGCAATTGCTGCGGGGCCGATCCGACCCTGACCGTCACGGTGGGCGGGCAAACACTGCTCGGCCCGACCATGGTTGCGCCGGTCGGCGGTTCCAATCCATTCAACTTTGAATCACTCATGTTCAACGCAACCTCAGCATCGGAACTTCTGGACTTTAGTTCCACAGTGCCCGCTGGGGCGGACGGAACGTTATTGCTGACGGATGTGCACATATCTACTACGCCGGAGCCTTCCAGCCTGATGCTGCTTGGTACGGGCATCCTTGGCGCGGCAGGCATGATGCGCCGTCGTTTCATTCGCAGCTAACGAAAGTACAGCTTCACCAAACAGACCTCGCCACTGTGCGAGGTCTGTTTGCTTTTGGCCCGTCGCTCACAGACGGCGGACCAGCAGGATGGTCTGGTCATCGAGTTGGCGGCCGTAGCTCCGCGCCGCGCTGAGAATGCTGGTAGCGAGTTGCGGCAATGGATTGCGCGCTCCGGAAGCGACTAACGTCTTCAGGCGTTCCAGGCCAAACTCCTCTCCGCGTTTGTCGGCGACTTCGAGGATTCCATCGGTAGCCACGACAAAGAGATCGCCCGTTGAGGCTTCGAGAGCGAAGCCGTCGAACTCGGAGTGAGGCAGCAGGCCAACCGGGAACTGCGGCTCCTGACAATGCGAGATCGATTGCGCGGATGCATGCCAATGAACTACCGGAGGGCTGGCCGCAAGCGCGCAAAAGACACTGCCGTCCGCGCCGAAGCGGAAGCCTGTGAAGGTGGCGTAGAACTGCGACTCTTTTACCTGCGGCAGAACTGTGTTCAGGCGGTTCAGCAGAAGCGGAATGGTTTCCCTTGGGTCGCATTCGCCCGCATCAAGAAGTGCCGTGCGAGCTGCGGTTTTCACGCGACCCATAAGGATGCTGGCTGCCAGACCGTGCCCGCTTATGTCCGCGAGAAAGGCGATGAGATCGCCGTTTGCGAGCGATACCGCGTCGACGAGATCGCCGCCTACCTTCTCACTGGGTTGCGATATGCCGTAGATTTCGAAGCGCGACGTGCGAATCTCCAGCGTAGGCACGAGAGTTCGCTGAATACTGTGCGCGAGCTCAAGCTGGCTCTGCAGGATCATCGACCGCCTTCCTTCGGTGCGAATGAAGGTGGTGAAGAAGAAGTAGGAGACGATCGTGAGGACAAGAATGCAGTTGGCGGAGAAGTGAACGCCCTGGTTGGAAGGTACCTCATGGAGATGGAAAGCCTGCATCATCCAGTTGGCGCCTTTGTTGCTTGCGGGTCCGATAAAGAACTGAAGCGCAATCAGGACAGGAATCAACACCGCCGGCAGACGTGAGACCGCCAGTATCCAGAGTATGGCGTTGAAGCCGCTGATCGCGGCGACCAGAAAAGCGACAGCGTACGGCAATGTGCCGTGATTCAGCAGGTCTGTGTAAAACCCGAAGATGGAGAAGAGGAGAAATGCCGCAATAAGAAGCATCCATAGCCGGCTGAGCGGAATGGATGCCAGGTGGGCCGAGCGGGGGATGCGGCGCTTGTACCAGGGTGTCGGGGTCGCAGCCATTGCGACGAAATTATCAGATCGGCGCGAAATTCAGTGCATAACTTGCGCGGAGAACCGAGTCATTTCGTCGTGCTGCGGTGAGCTTTGCAGCAGAACAATGGAGCAACCGGCGCCTTCGAAATCCGCGAGCCGCTGCTTCACCTGCTCGGGCGTTCCGATCAGACCGGAGTGCAACCCGCGGTTGGAAACCGAGTAGTCGCGCAGCGATAGCTTCTTTTCCAGTTGCGAGCCGCTGATCCACTGCTGGAAGTTCGCGAATCCCGCGGGAGACTGCGCGGGGTCGGGTTGCGAGGTGATGCGCTCCACTTCCCTGTTCGCTTCGGCTTCGGAGTCGCGGACGATGCAATAGCCGGTCACGCCGAAGATCAGGGGCGGAAGATTCGGGTGGTGCGCGCGGCGGGCGCTCATGTCGGCGACTTTGGCAGCGATTGTGGCTGGGTCGTCGCCGTGCATGAGGTAGGCGTCGCATTTGGCGGCGATCAGATTCTTGGCGGTTTCGGATTCGCCGCCAGCGTAGAGCGTGGGTCGCGTAAGACCTTCGGGAGCGCGCGAGTAAGTGCGGCGCGGCATGGGTTTCGGCGAAAGGATGTTGTCATCGATCTTGTAGAACCGGCCTTCGTGTGCGGTGTGCTGCCGGGCCCAGCAGTTGGAAAGAACGTCCAGCCATTCGCTGGTGCGGGCGTAGCGATCATCGTGCTCGTCGAAGGGGATGCCGTACTTGGTGGCTTCGTCGCGCCACCAGGAGCTGACGACGTTAAGGGTGAGGCGGCCGCCGCTGATGCGGTCGATGTTGGCGGACTGCTTGGCGAGCAACGCGGGGTTGTGAAACGTTGGGCGGACGGCGACCATGAGCTCCAGCTTGCGTGTCACGGCAGCGAGTGCCGCGGTCGTGGTCATGGCATCGAGTGAGTCGGCTTCAACGCCCTTGATGTCGTTCAGGTTCAGCTCGGCGATGAGCGTGAGGTCGTAACCGAGATCTTCTGCACGCGCGCAGAGCTCGCGCACGTAATCCCACGTGGCGGGCATTTGTTCGTCGTCGATGTTGCGGAGCCATCCGCCGAAGACAGGGAGCCAGAAGCCGTAGCGCATGAGTTCACATCTCCAAAGGAGAAACGGGAGCAGCGTTCGCGATCCAGGCCTGCGCAAGCATGTTGAGAAGCAGGTCAGTGTAATCCCAGCCGATGCTGCGTGCGGCCATGGACATCAGGCTGTCTTGATCATCGCGACCGGGCCGGCCCGGTCCAGTCATGTTGGGTTTCATATTGCAATCGAACAGCATGTAGGACCCGGAACGGGAGAGCCTGCAGTCAATGCGAACCGGTGCAGATGCGCCGAGCAGATCAGCAGCGTGCACACACGCGTGGAGAGCCTTCTGGGTGCGTGCGTCGGATTGGGCTTCGCGGGAGAAGACCTCACTGTTTGCTGTCACCGCAACCACACCGTTGTACGGAGCTACTCCATTGTGATGGCTGAACCTCCGGATGGGCGGGAGCGCCCAATAGTCGGATTTTATGATCTCGCGGCCACCGATCTGGTAGAGGCCCGGAGGCATGATGCTGACTGTGAACTCTTCGCCGGGAAGGTACTCCTCAAGCATGAGCCGGCTGCCGTACAAGAGAGAACCGCCGTCGTTCCGCGCGTCGAGCAGCACCTGCGCGGCGGTCTGAAGCTGGTTGAAGTCAGCGACAACGGTGACACCCTGGCTGCCCCGGCCGCGGATCGGCTTTATCACCAAAGGAAACTGGTAGCCGCGGGCGTGGAGTTCGGCGGGAGTCAGGTTGGAAAGAGCGACGTCTCCGAAGCGTGACGCATCCGCCGAGATGGTGAGCGAAGGTGTGATGGGCAGACCGGCGGCGAGCAACCGCGCGTTCGTGATGTGTTTATCTTCTGCTTTGCCGGCGCGGTCAGGGTGTTGGCCAACGATGCGAATCGGCGCGCCGATGCCAATGAGCGGGTGTTCGCTAAACAGGGCGGTGTTTGCCCAAAGTACGGTTGCGCCGTGCTCGATGGCTGTCTGTATGCCAGCTGCGGTATCAGGCCATACCCAGTCGGTGGCCACGGCAGCATCGGGTCCGGTGTTCGGCGTGACGATGGAAACACCGCGAGAGCGGAGAGCAAAAGCAATATCTGCGCCACTGTCGGAGTAGCCGCCCGGCTTTGTGGGCTTAACAGCACCATCGACGGAGGGAGCTGGGACGGCTTGATACAAGATGGCTATCCGCGGTGTCATATGCAATCGATCCGCTCAGATAGCCGCGGTGGTGATGCCGGCTTCGGCTTCGAGCCAGTCGACGAGTTTCGCGAAGGGATCGAAGCCGATGACACGGGGGCCGTCGGCGACGAAGTTGGAGAGGGCGTTGATGTCGTAGTAGTAGCGCTGGGCTTCTCCCGAAGGACCGGGACGCGAGTCGGTGATGTACTCGACGCCGCCAATGTCGATGCCCGAGTGCTTCATGAGGAGCTCGACGTCGCGAATCACTTCGGCGGGCGGGGTGAAGCCTTCGACGGTGATGCCGCTCTTCGGCGCGTCGATGGCGCATGCTGCGCGGTTCAGATCTGTGCCGGTTGTAGTACGGCAGATGTCCGCGGGGCAGAGGTCGAAGGTCTCGCCGGTGATGTGGACCTTGATGGCGTAGAGGTATTTGCCGTTGAGGACCTCGACACGAACGATGTGAGCGTCCTCGGCGGGAATGAACTCCTGCACGAGCGCGGTGGAGTCGAGGCCGAACTGGAGAGCGTCGGGAGAACCGGCGGGCTCGGCAATCGCAGAGCGGAGTTGCGAGGCGCCGTCGAAGCGCTTGACGCCGGCGCCGCTGCCGCCGATGTTCGGCTTGACCACGATGGGCCAGCGCAGGCCTTCGGTGGCGGCGAGCGCTTGCTCGGGACGGTGGATGACGCGGGCTTTCGGGTACGGCAGGCCGAGCGAGTCGGCGAGGACAAGCTGTCCGGCCTTGCTCAATTCGGATTGGAAGGCCTTGAAGCCGTTGAGGACTTTGACGCCGCGGGAGGCGAGGTGCTCGAGGAAGCCGAGGGTGTAGAAGATCTGGTCGCCGTTGGAGCGGTTCCAGGCCGAAGGCGACATGCGGTTGAAGACGAGCGAATATTTTTCTTCGGGGTGATCGGCCGGCGACCAGAAGTGGTCTGGAGCGAACAATTTCACGTAGGGCGTGCCGCGGCGATCGAGCTCGGCAAAGAGCGGTTTGAACCAGTGGGGCTGCTCGTAGTAGATCGCGATGGGGAGTGGGTTCGGCATGGTGGCTAGATCAAGGATAAGACGTTCGCGGTGCAGCGGTGGATTCGTAAACGCAAGCTATCCATATCGGTGGCGGTCGTGGAACGGAGTGTTCCCCGTGGAACGTTTCGTAGTGTGCAACTAAGAATTGTGGGAAACGACGATAGTTGAGGATATCTAACAGGCGCGTTTCGAATATCGCACTCGATCAGGCGTTGGAGCGGTGGAGGAGGTCATCCTGGCCGCCGACGCGGAACCAGCGGTAGCCGTAGGGTTCGAGCAGGATGCAGTGACGGCCTGAGGTGTCGGACTGAGTGTGATCGTTTGAGAGGAGGTTGGTGAGATAGCTGTCGATCTGTTTGGCGGCCTGACGCTTCCCTGCTTGTTTTCGCGGCGGGTTTGGCGGAGGAGCGGAAGCGGAGCTCGACGGGGTCGGCGGAGAAGTTGTGGATGACGATGACGGCGTTTTCCTGCCAGGTGTAGCGGAGGATGAGGACGTCGTCACGCCCGGAAGAGATGACGGTGAAGTCGCCCCAGCCGATCTCGGGAGTTTCTTTGCGGGTGCGGATCATGCGCTCCATCCAGTTCATGAAGGAGTTGGGATCGCGGCGCTGGTCGGCGACGTTGACGTGTTCGTAACCGTAGGTCCCGCCGGTGATGACGGGGTTCTTGGGATGCGGGTTGGTGGTGAAGCCGGCGTGCGCGTCGCGCGACCACTGCATGGGCGTGCGGCAGGCGTTGCGCTCGGGAAGCGAGAGGTCATCGCCCATGCCGATTTCGTCGCCGTAACGGATCACGGGCGTGCCGGGCAGCGAGAGCATGAGCGAGTAGGCCATCTCGAGGCGCCGGCGGTCGCCGTGGAGCATGGGCGCGAGGCGGCGGCGGATGCCGCGGTTGTAGAGCTGCATGTCTTTCTCGGGCGCGAAGGCGGCGAAGCAGGCCTGGCGCTGTTCGGGTTTGAGGCGGCCGAGGTCGAGCTCGTCGTGATTGCGGAGGAACTGTCCCCACTGCGCGGTGGCGGGACGTTGACGTGTGGAGTTGAGGCTTTCGATGAGCGGCGCGGTGTCGGCGGTGGCGAGCGCGTAGAAGAGATGCTGGTTGACCTGGAAGTTGAACATCATCTGCAGGCGCTCGCCTTCGGCGCCGAAGTAATCCATGTCGGTGTCGGGAAGGACGTTGGCTTCGGCGAGGACGATCGCGGAGCCTTTGCGCCAAGAGATGAACTCGGCGAAGGTGCGGAGCATGTCATATTGCTCGACCTGTTTTGTGACGTCAGCGCCCTTCTTCGCGATGACGAAGGGCACGGCGTCCATGCGGAAGCCCGAGACGCCGAGCTGCATCCAGAAGCCCATGATCTTGAGGATTTCGGCCTGGACCTTGGGGTTCGAGGTGTTGAGATCGGGCTGAAATTCGTAGAAGCGGTGGAAGAAGAATTCACGCGCTTTTTCGTCGTAGTTCCACGTGGACTTCTGCACGCCTGGGAAGACGACGCCGCTGGCGGCGTCCTTCGGTTTCTTCTTCGACCAGACGTACCAGTCGCGAAAGGGTGAATCGGGGCTGCTGCGCGCGGATTGAAACCAGGGGTGCTGGTCGGAGGTGTGGTTGACGACGAGGTCGATGAGCACGCGCATGCCGCGCTGCTCGCAGGCGTGGGTGAAATCGACGAAGTCGCCGAGGGTGCCGTAGCGCGGATCGACGTTGTAGTAGTCGGCGACGTCGTAGCCGTCGTCGCGCATGGGCGAGGGCTGGAATGGCATGAGCCAGATCGCGGTGATGCCGAGGCCCTGGAGGTAGTCGAGGCGGCGCATGAGGCCGCGGAAGTCGCCGGTGCCGTCCCCGGTGGTGTCCATGAAGGAGCCGACGTGCAGGCAGTAGAGAACAGCGTTCTTGTACCAGAGGTCGTTGATCATGCTCTCTCGTGGGATGCGGGGGAGGCGGGAGAGGCAAACGCAAAGGCAAACGCAGATCCCCTGCGGGGATGACAACTAGAAAGGCAAACGCAGAGGCAAGGAAAGTGAAAGCGGCGTCTGGTTATTTTTCGCGGAGGTGTTTGATGAGCTCGTCGGGGTGGATGGGCTTGGGCAGAAGCTCGAAGCTGTGGCCGTGCTCGCGGGCGCGCGCGAGGATTTCGACAGTGGCGGCCTGGCCGCTGAAGAGGACGATGCGGGTCTCGGGACAGTGCTTGCGGATTGCGATTGCGGCCTCTACGCCGTCTACCTTCGGCATGAGGACGTCGGAGAGGACGAGCTCGGGGCAGTCGCGCTTCGCTTTGTCGATGGCTTCCTGGCCGCCGTATGCGGCTTCGGCGATGAAGCCGTTGCGGTTGAGGATGTGAACGATCGTATCCGCGATGACTTTTTCGTCATCTACAACCAGAATTCTTGGGGCCGGGCTTTGTTTCTGGGCTTCGTCGGCGGGCGAAGCAGAAGTTTCAAAGCGATCCTTCGGAGACCGACTGCTGAGCACAAATGGATTCATCACGGGGGTCCTGAACCGTGGAAGGTCTTAACCGGACAAGTGGTGCGGGCTCCGGCGAACATAAGTCTTCTCACTTGCTGCGGATAATGCGTGCAAGAGTAAAGCGAAATCTGCAGCTAAGTCTACTGGAGAAATTGCTGCGACGGGGAGTTGAAAACTTCCGGGTTGGAGACTTCGGCAGGAAAAAAGACACGGAAGATGGTGCCGGTGGGTGGGTCGGTGCGTGTGCGGTAGGCGATTGTGCCTCCGTGTTTTTCTACGATACCGCGAGTGACCCAGAGACCGAGTCCAGTACCAAGCGATTCTTTGGATGTGATGAATGGCGAAAAGAGGCGCTCACGAACGGCGGCGGGGATGCCAGTGCCGCGATCCGCGATAAGGCATGCAACGCCGGGGCGTCCGCTGGCCACACCGCCGCGGGCGCGGATCATGAGCTCGGTATCCTCAGAGGCCTCGATGGCATTGACGAGGAGATTGGAGAACACCTGGCGGATTTCGCCCTGGAGGCCGTAGATGCGCAGGCCGGGCTGGATGTGGGTGCGACAGGCGAGGCGCTTGAAGTTCAGCTTTCGGGAGAAGAGCTCGACGATGCCATGGAGCAATGCAGTGAAATCGATATCGCCGGGGCGGGCGGTGTCGCGGTAGAAGCCGAGGGTCTGCTGAGCGATCTGGGCGACGCGGGCGAGCTCGTCGTCGGCACTCTCCAGAAGCTGCCGGATGGGCGCGGGCACAGTGGGATCGGTTTTGCAGATGTAGATGAGGTTTGTGACGGCCTCGAGCGGATTGTTGATCTCATGCGCGATGGTGGCGGCGAGGCGGCCGGTGGCGGCCAGCTTTTCGGATTGGCGCATGGTGGCTTCCTGGGTCTTGCGGCCGGTGATGTCCTGCACGGTGCCGATCATCCCAGTGAAGCTGTGCGTCTCATCGAAGGTGGCGAGGCCGCGTGCGGCGATCCAGCGCTGGGTTTTCTCCGGGCCTTCGATGCGGTACTCGGCGCTGTAGAGGCCGCCGTTGAGGACGGTTTCGCGGAGATCCGGGGGCGTGTTGGGCAGGTCATCGGAGTGCACGATCCGGCGGCGCAGCTCGGAGCGGAGGACGGGAGTGTGCGGCTGGGAGAAGAGCAGATCGGCAGCGCGCTCGTCGAGGTCGAGAGAGTCGGTGGCCATGTCCCAACTCCACGTGCCGAGGGCGCCGGCCTCGAGCGCCTGACGAAGGCGGCGTGAGGATTCGGCGAGCGCGAGCTCGGCGCGGCGGTGCTGCGTCACGTCCTGAAAGAAGATGGCGATGCCTTCGGGGGTTGGAAAGACACGGACGGACGCCCAGAGATCGAGGGGAGCGTAGTAGTCGACGAACTCGACGGACTTGCCGGCCATGGCCTCGGCGTAACGGGTGCGGAAGGCCTCACCCGCTGCGCCGGGGAAGACTTCGGCATAGCTGCGGCCAATGAGGGGACGATCACGGCCGATGATGGCCATACCGGCGCGGTTCACGTAGGTGAAGACCCAGTCGTGATTCATCAGAGCGACGCCGTCGGCCATGGCGTCGAAGACCTGCTCGAGGCGCTCGGAGGTTTCGCGCTGGAGTTGCCGGGCGGCGTCGGCGATGCCGATTTCAGAGCTCAGGTTCTCGTGCAGTCGGGCGTTCTCAATCGCGACGGCAGCTTGTGCGGCAACGGTGGCAACGAGGGATTCGGTCTCTGGCGTGAAGATATTGGGCTCGGGATGGCCGAAGAACATCGAGCCGAGGATCTCGCCTGAGCGTCCGGGGACCGGAACGGAGAGATGACTGCGGACTGGAAGGTGCCCGGCGGGCATGCCCTTGAAGGGCTCGTTGTGTCCGTAGCGGGGGTCCTGGGTAATGTCGCCGGAGCGGAGGATGTGTCCATTCACCATCGTCTCGGCGAAGACAGCGGTGGGCCGGGGCATTGGGAAACGGGCGAAGGTGGAGGGGTCTACGCCGGAGACTTTGTAGAGCTGATAAGGATTCCCGTCGTAGCCGACGTTGTTGTAGAAGAAGGCTCCGAAGGCGGCGCCACAGAGCTTGAGGCCGGCGTCGAGGGCAGACTGGATGATGAGCTCAACGGACTGCTCGCGGCCGAGCAGGAGCCCGGTCTCGACGAGCAGGCGGAGGTGCTCGGCGGCCTGCGACGACGAGGATGAATCGCCTCGTGCTGATGAGGGTGAATCCGTCATGGCGATCCCCGGGCCCGTAGAGCTCAAGTTTAGCCGAAGGGATGCACGAGCGACTGCCTGGGAGGGTCGAGTGCTTGAGGGGAGTTTTGCTGGGGCAAATATCCGACAGGTGGGTGCGGGGGCTGCGGGGCGATGCAGAGGCGGCTAATAGCCGATATGGAAGTTGATGCCTGTGGCGAAGCGGAGACTGTTCTGGACGTTCGCGGCGCCATCGGGGAGGCGGGTGTGAACGAGGTCGGCTTCGACGACCCGGTAGTCGAACCGGTGATAGATGTGGAAGTTTATGCCGCCGCCGGCTTCGAGATCGAGCGAAGAGGCGTTGCTGGTGAGCACGCCTTTGATGGGATATTGGCCTGAGGTGGCGAAGGCGTAGCCCACCTTCCCTTGCACGTAGATGGAGCCTTTGCGGTTCCAGGCGGTGGGGCTGATGTGGCCGATGTTGTAGGTGTACCGCGGGCCGACGAAGAAGGTGACGGTGTGGATGTCAACGACGCCACGAAGGTTGGTGCCGGCATTTCCGGTGCCGCCGGCGACGAAGCCGATGCCCTTCCAGGGAGCGTAGGCGATCTCGGTGGAGGCGCCGCGGAGATAGAAGAAGGTGGAGGGCTGGTTACCGACGAAGCGGGCGGCGTCCTGCACGAACATCATGCTGAAGTCGCCGCTGGCCTGTGCGTGGGCACGCGGGGCAAAGAGTGCAAGCGCGAAGATCCCGGCCAGCGACACGAGCCCGCGGCGAAGGCTGCGGGTGTAGCGGCTGGTTGGGGTGGGGGGCGCGTGCATTCTCAGGGTGCTCTCCAAAGCTTACTCGACAGTGAGGGTGACCTTCACGGAGTGGGTGAGTGTGCCGGAGGTTCCGGTGACGGTGACCGTGTAGGTTTGGGGGTCATTGCCGTAGTAGCCCGTGGCCTGGTCTTGCAGGCAGCCGGTAAGGCTGGTGCTTGCGGCTGCGAGGCCAACAAAGATGAGGAGCAACCGGATTACTGCACGCCGGCGGCGGAGGAGGAACCCTGTGGGCAATAGAAGCAGCGCGAGGAAGGCAGGGGCCCGATGGCGCGACGACGGGCTGGCGGGATTTGCAGGCCGCCGCAGCGAACCGGTAAGTGGAGGAGCGTTGACGGTGAGGACGATGGGCGTGACGCCAGCGCCACCCGTGACGCTCGTCGGATTGAAGACGCCGGAGGCGCCGCTGGGGAGGCCAATGACGCTAAGAGCGACGGGGGCGGCGAGCGAGTTCGCGCCGATGGGCGAGACGACCAGGTTGTACTGCGTGCTGGCGCCGAGGATGATTGTGGCGGAATTCTGGGAGCCGGTTGCAAGGGCGAGCGAGAAGTCTTCGACGACCTGCGTGATGGGCGCGGTGGTGATCGGCTGATAGAGGCCGTTGCCGGCGTACGCGGCGGTGAGGATGTGCTGGCCGTTGGTGGTGAAGCTGACGGTGAGTGTCGCGACGCCGCTGGCGTTCAGCGTGCCCGTGCCGATGGCCTTCGTGCCGTCGTAGAAGGTAACCGTGCCTGTGGGCGTACCGGCCGAGGAGGCGATCGTCACGGTCAGTGTGGTCGGGCTGGAGATAAGGGCTGGATTGGCGGAGCTTGTAAGCGTTGCGGTCGTCGCGAAGTTCTGGACATTCTCATTGACGATGGGTGACGTGGCCGCGCCGTACTGGCCGGTCGCCGAGTAGCTGGCCGCGAGCGGGTGGGTTCCGGGCGTGGAGAACGAGACGGTCAGGGTGGCGACGCCGCTCGCGTTCAGCGGAGCCGTGCCGAGGAGGGTTGTGCCGTCGACGAAGGTGATGCTGCCGGTTGGCGTGCCGGTGGTCGAAGTTGCGGTGGCGGTGAGAAGCGTACTTGCGTTGACGTTCACCGGGTTGACGGAGCTCGTAAGCCCAAGGGTCGTGGTGAGCGTCTGGACTGTCTCGTTCAACACCGAGGAGGCTGCTGCCAGGTACGGGCCGGTGGCGGGATAGGTTGCAGTGAGGGGATGCGTGCCCGTGGTGGAGAACGAGACGGTGAGCGTGGCGACGCCGCTGGCATTAGCGGAGCGGTGCCGAGCACGGCCGTGCCGTCAAGGAAGGTGATGGTGCCGTTGGGCGTGCCGGAGGTTGAGGAGGCGGTGGCGGTGAGAACGGTGTTGCCGTTGACTATGACGGGGTTGACCGTGCTGGTTAGGCCAAGCGTGGTGCCGAAGGTCTGGACGACCTGGTTCAGCACGGCGGAGTTTGCGGCTTGGAAGAAGCCGGCGCCGGGATAGCTGACGGTGAGCGGATGGTTGCCGGCGGTCGAGAACGAAACCGTGAGCGTCGCGACGCCGCTGGAGTTCAACGTGGCGGTACCCAGAACCGTGGCGCCGTCCATGAAGGTGACGGTGCCAGTGGGCGTGCCGTATTGGGAGGTGACGGTTGCAGTCAGCGTGGTGTTCGCGTTGAGGTTGACTGGATTGACCGAGCTAGTCAGCGACACGGCCGGAGTGGTGATGACCGTGACCGGATTGCTGGTGCCGGTGTAGGTCTGGCCCGGGGTGAAGGTGGTGTCCGTGATGGTAACGCTCCACGTGCCCAGGGTGTTGAAGTTCAGCGGATTTGGGCCGCTGGACGGGAACGTGTGCACACCGCTGTCGCCCGCAGTGAAGGTGTAGGTGGCTGAGGGCAGCTTGCAGGCTGGGTCCGTGCAGGAGAGATTGATGGTGCCTGTGTAGGTGTCGTCGAGTGTGCCGTCATTGTTGATGGCGGTCACCGTGAGGGTTGTGGGTTCGCCGGGCGTGACGGTGGACGGTGCGACGACGACTACGAAATGGTCGAGCACGTGATAGCCGGTGCCGGTCAGCGTGATATTCGCGCTGACGTTGCCATTGCCGGAGGCGGAGACGCTCAGGTTGCCGGTATTAATGCCGGCGATGGTCGGTTTGAAGCCGATCTCGAGCGTGCAGGCGGCGCCGACGGGAACCTGCGTTCCGTTGCTGCCGTTGGTGGTATTGGGGCAGGTACCGGTGGTATCGGCGAAGAAGGCGTTATTGCTGATGCTTGGGAAGCCGTTTCCGGCGACCGTCAGGGCGTAGCTGCCGGTGTTCTCGACGTCAAGCGCGAGATCGCCGTCCGCGGTGTCGATGGAGCCGACAAGCGTAGCCGTTGCAAAGGTGAGCGATGAGGTGGAGCGCGTCACCTGTACGAGGCCGGCGACGGTGTCGGAGACGAGCAGATCGCCGGTGGGCAAGAGTGTCACGCCGGCGGGGGTGGTGAGGGTTGCTCCGAGGAGCTTGATGGCGTACGGCGCTCCAGCAACCGGGAGCTCGACGAGGCGCTTGTTGCCGGTGTCTGCAATGGTGAGGCCACCTGCGGCATTGGCGGCCACTGCCGCGGGGGCGGAGAGCGTGATGCCGGAAATCGGCATAGCGGCCGCTGCGTACGTGTGAAGGCTGATCTCAACAATGCGATTGTTGTTTGCGTCGGCGACGTAGAGGTTGTCGGAGCTGTCGACGGAGAGGCCTTCGGGGGTGGACAGCGGTGTGCTGAGGCCGGTCAGCGTGAGAGCGGCGGCCGCGTTGCCGTTCTCGGTATCGATTCGGATGATCTTGTTGGCACCGGCGTCCGCGACGTAGAGATAGCCGATAGCCATCGAGAGCGAGACCGGCTGGTTGAACCAACGTGACGCCGGGCGTTGAGATCACTGTGGGTGAGCCGCCAGGCGGAATCTTGTAGATCCCCCCGGTGTTGGGCGAAGAGACGTAAAGTGTGCCGTCGCCGGCGACGATGATGGACGAGAAGGGCGCGGAGGTGGTCGAGGCAGGAATCGTCCCGATCAGCGTGGCGCTGCCGGAGGTGGTGCTCTCGAGAATGCGGCCGTTCAGGGCGTCGTCAATGTAGAGATTGCCGGCGCCATCGTAGGCGGTCGCGGAAGGATTGATGGCCGTTGGGCTGATACCGGTGAGTGACGTGATTGCGACGGCAGTGGCGGGCGAGACGACCATCTGGGGCCCGAGGCCTACGCCACGGAGCGGAACACGGTTCGTCACGTTGCCGCTTCCGTCCTCGACGAGGAGCTCGCCTGTGCGAAGGCCCAGGACGGTGGGCGTGAAAGTGACCGAGATGGTGCAGGCCGTCGAAGCGGGGAGAGTTCCGATGCAGGTCTGAGTGGATGCGGCGAAGTCCTTGCCCGAAACGCCGAGAGTGAGCGCGATGATAGGACCCACCGTTACGGAGGGGCTGCCGGCCGGAACGAAGAAAGTGAGGCTAGTGACCCCGGACGCGCTGCCGAGATTGACGCCGCCGAAGTCGACGGGGCCGCCGGGGGAAAGGGATTGTGCGGAGGCGGATGAGGAGAATCCGGCGAAGGCGAGAAGAATAAGGAGCAGGAAGGGGAAACGGAGGCGGGTGCGCTGGCCTTGACCCGAAGGGGCGGCCCAGCCGGGAAGCCCGTCGTGACGGGCGCCATCTCCGCGCGGCATGTGCATTCGATCCTCCACCCTGCGGCCCTGAAGCCAGGTTGCGGGCGCGACGTAAGGCGAGGTATCGCCCTGAAGGAGCTCGCGCCTGGAAGCGCTCCCTCACCAAATCCCGGGAAAACCGGCGGCCTGATCGCATGATGCGCCGCCTCGTGGCCCTCTGCGCGTTGAGGTTTGCCCGAGGTGGCTAATTTAGCAGCACCACAGCGGTAATCCCCTCCCCCGAAGGGGGATGGTTCGCCAGAACGAAAGCGGCAGTGACGCAGGCGAGACAGTGCTATGCTTGCGGGCAAATGCAAAGGTCCCAGGCAGTTTCGTCGCAGCCAACCGGGCGGGACACGGTGAGGAAAACGGGATGAGTTCTGGGGGATGGACGACGTCGCAGAGTACCGAAGTGGGTGCTGCTGGCGACCATCGTCAGCAACCAACGTACATGCTGCGGCCACTCAGTCTGGGAGAGATCCTGGACCGCAGCTTCGCGGTGTACCGCGCGAACTTCTGGCTGTTCGTCGGGATTGGGTCCTTGAGTGCTGTTGTCCAGCTGCTTTCGAACGCAATCCAGATGCTGATCTTTCATGGACTGATCCCAAATCCCCGTGACATACCCGCCGAACTGCATCGCCAGGTCGTGGGCAGACAGATCGGAAACGGGATCACGATAATCCTGGTGCTTCTTGCGTCCGCGGTGACGCAGGCTGCGGCGGTGTGGGCGCTCAGCGAGGTTTACCTGGGCAGGCGGGCGACGATCGGCCAATCGATTCGGGCGGTCGTGGGACGAACCTTGCGGTTCGTCGGAATCGCGCTGTGGCAGTTGTGGAGCGCGCTGTGGGTGCTGTTGCTCGTTGGCGGTGCGGGGGCTCTGTTGCTGTTCGGAGTGGGCCTAGTGCGCTCGCCATGGATCGGTGGAACACTGCTGTTCCTGGGGATTGCGGGCGGCGGCGTGTATGGCGTGTTCGCGTTCATAAGAAATTCACTTGGCGTGCAGTCCGCGGTGCTGGAGCAGTTGAATGTGCGGCGGGCGATGCGCCGGAGCAAGGTGCTGACCGCCGGCGCCAAGGGACGGATTTTCGTTGTGTACCTGATCACGTGGTGCCTGTTCCTCGTCGCGGGCGTTCTGGAGGCGCCGCTGGCCTTCATCATTGGGTTTGGTGTGATGCGGGGCGAGAAACACATCGGCGCGCAGATCGTAATGCTGGTGGTGAACTTCGTAGCGTACTCCGCGGTTGTGCCGGTGCTGATGATCGGGCTGACGCTGGTGTACTTCGATCAGCGGGTGCGGCAGGACGGACTGGATCTGCTGCTTATGCTGGACGGTGGAGTTGAGGTCAGCACGAACGGCAGCGCTTCACCGACCCTGCAGACTGGCGAACCGGCGAGCGATGCAGCAGCGCTGTAAGGATCGAGCGCGGGCGTTGCGTTGCTGGCGGGAGCTTGCGCTGGTGGCAGCGCTGCTGGTCTGCGCGGGCGCAGCGGTTGCACAGACACCTGCAGCGAGCGTTCACAATCAGGCGGCTGGAGCGAACACGCCGGCTCTAACCAGCACGCAGCAGGCGGAGTTCGCACGCGCGCATTCTGCGGCGGTGAAAATTCTTGCCGGCGTAGAGTTTCAGCGGCCTGAGCCAACGTGGTGGGACCGCTTGAAGCAAAAGGTCGGTGAGATTCTTATGCGGTTGTTTCTGGGCGTCGACCGCGTGACGACGCAGTCGCCATGGGTAGCAAGAGCGCTGGAGTGGCTTCTGTTTGTTGCGGCCGCAGTGGGAGTTCTGGTGTGGGTTCTACGAACAGTGCAGCGGCAACGGCTGCGCGTGGCTCTCGGAGGGGCGGCTGCAACGGCGACGACACGGAGCGCGGAGAGAGAGAACTGGCGGGAGCTGGCGGAGCGGGAAGCGTCGAGAGGAGCGTGGCGCGAGGCGATTCATGCGCTCTACTGGGCTGCCATCGTGCACCTGGGGGAGCGGCGAGCGTGGAGGCATAATGCTTCGCGCACTCCGAGGGAGTATGTCCGCCTGCTACGGGCCGGGTCCGACGAGCAACTTGAACTGCGCACGCTGACCAACTCGCTGGAACAGAGCTGGTACGGACACCGTGAGCCAAACGAGCTGGAGTTTGGGGCGGCCCGCGAGAGCTTTGACCGGCTGATGTCGAATACGCGACCACCGGGTACGGCCGCTGGAGGACAAGCGTGAGCGGCGCGCCGTGGAGCGATCGGCGAATCGTGCTGTGGATCGGCGGGATCATTCTGCTGCTGATCATTGCGGTGAGCGTACTTGCGCCGGCAAGCGACGACCAGGACTTGCAGCCGACAACGTATAACACCGGGCCGCAGGGAGCCAAGGCGGCCTTCCTGACGCTACAGGCGATCGGGCGGAGGACGTTCCGCCTTGAAGGTCCGATCGGGAAACTGGACAGCCTAGACGCGTCGCATACGACGCTTGTGCTGGCTGCGCCGATCTATAACGCGCCCGACCACGATGCGATTGCAGCTGGCGTGAAGCAGTTTCTGGAGCGTGGCGGGCGCGTGCTGACCACCGGCCCGACAGGGGCTCTGCTGCTGCCAGACGGGAAGGCGGGACAACCGACAACGTTTTTCGGCGAAGCCTGCCACACGAAGCCTGCGGATGGACCGCTTGCGGCGGCGGGCGATGTGCCCATGCTTGACCGCAGCGCGTGGGCAGGCAAAAAAAACGTGGAGATCGCGCACCGTTGCGGACAGGATGCAGTTGTGGTCCGCATGCACGTAGAGCGCGGGGAGGCAATCTGGTGGAGTTCTGCGAGCCCACTGACGAACGCGCAGCTGAAGAACGACGCAGACCTGCGGCTGCTGCTGTTGAGCGTGGGCGATGGACGTGCGGTTGTGTGGGACGAGTCACTGCATGATGCGCCGCAGGGATTGTGGAGCCTCGCACACGGCTTGCCCTTGCCGTGGCTGATCGCGCAGGTCGCGTTGGTGGCGGTGCTGCTCGTACTTAGTTTCAGCCGCAGGAACGGACCGCTGCGCGCACCGGTAGCGCTGCCGAGGAGTTCTCCTGTCGAGTTTGCCACGTCCATGGGTGACCTGTACCAGAAGGCGCGCGCAACGACGGCAGCAACGGACGCAGCCCGGCGACGATTGCTGCGCACGATTGTGCGAGATGCCGGTGTGCCGCAGGTCGTGTTGGCGGAGGGGAATCAGGCAATCGTGGGTGCGCTGCAGGAGCGGATAGGCGGAGACTGGAAGATGGTCGGCGCGAATCTCGAAAAGACCAGTGGAGCAGCAGCCGAAAGTCCGACAGAACGTGAAGCGCTCGCGATTTCACGCGCGCTCTCGGAAGATGCGGAGAGGATTCGTGCGGCCGCACGGAGTGGACGCTCGCGGAACATAGGTTTCAAACGCCTGGTGTAGTTTGGCCATAACGCTAAACGGATGCTGCAAAGACAGGAGCAGATGAATGAACGATGGAGTAGCGACCGCGAGTGAGCTGTTTGCACGCGGCCAACAAGAGATCGGGCGCATCATTTCCGGGCAGCAGGAGCCAGTCGCGCAAGCACTGCTAACGGTGCTGTGTGGCGGACACGCACTGGTGGAGGGTGTGCCCGGCGTGGCGAAGACGCTCGCGGTGAAGACGCTGGCGCGCTTTCTCGGACTGGACTTCCGGCGCGTGCAGGGAACGCCGGACATGATGCCCGCCGACATCCTGGGCACGAGTGTCTTCTCGCCGAAGACGGGAGAGTTCGCGTTCCACAAGGGGCCGGTGTTCACGCAGTTTCTGCTGGCGGATGAGATCAACCGTATGCCGCCGCGCACTCAGGCGGCGCTGCTCGAGTCGATGGAGGAACGCCAGGTGACCGCGGACGGCGAGCGGCATGCGCTGGATGATTTCTTCACGGTATTCGCGACGCAGAATCCGGTGGAGTTCGAAGGCACGTACCCGCTGCCAGAGGCGCAGCTCGACCGATTTCTGCTGAAGATCAAGGTTGGCTATCCGGATCTCGGAGACGAGCGCGTGGTGCTGGAGCGGCATCATGCGTCGACGGAGACTTTTGGGCTTGCGGATACGCCCATCAATGCGGCGCCGTTCGAGGTACTCGCGCAGGCGCGGCGTGAGATTCGTGCCGTGCGCGTCGAGCCCGCAATCTTCGACTACCTGCTCGCGCTCGTGCGAAGGACACGCGAGTGGCCGGCGATTGCGCTGGGAGCGAGCCCGCGTGCGAGTGCATCGCTGCTGCTGGTCGCCAAGGCGACGGCAGCGCGCGAGGGCCGCGACTTTGTTGTGCCCGACGATGTGAAGGAGGCAGCGGTGCCGGTGCTGCGGCACAGGCTGATCCTGCGACCCGAGGCGGAGTTGGAAGGGCTTGATGCCGATCGCGTGGTGCGTGAGGTCTTAGCGGCGACGGCTGTTCCGAAGTAGCCATGCAGACACTCGTTCCAGAATCCGCAAGCGGTATAGCAAGGCCGCTGAGCCGCATCGGCCGATGGGCCGGCTTTGGCCTGACCGCGAGAGCGCTGCTGCTTTTCTGCGCCGGCCTGCTGCTCGCGATCCCGGCGTTCTGGCATCCGCGGCGGATCGGCTTCATGCTCGCATGGGATGTGCTTCTGCTGATCGCGTGCGTCGCCGAAGCCGCGCTCCTTCCCCGCCCTGAGTCGCTCCTGGTTGCGCGGCGGTTCATCGACTCACCACAGCTGGGCGAGCCGACACGCGTCGAGACTGCGATTCGCATGGAAGCCGAAGCGGTGATTGACGCAAGGGTCACAGACGATTTGCACCCTGCGCTAGTCGCGACGCCCGAGGCTCAGCGCATCGAAGTTTTTCCTCGTGAGGAGGCAATTTCCAGTCAGACCATCTGGCCCGGGGAACGCGGTGATTTCGCGCTCGGCAAAGTATACGTGCGTTACCGCGGAGCTCTGGGGCTGATCGAGCGGTGGACGGCCGCAGAGCCGGTGACCGGATCTGGCGCAGTGCAGCGGGTGCGGGTGTTTCCTGCGCACGAAGACAGCCGCGGGCGTGCGGCGTTCTTCCTGTTGCGTGCGCGGCAGATTGAGCTGCAGCGCCGGAAGCTGCAGTTGCGTGGAACGGGCCGCGAGTTTGAGAGCCTGCGCGACTTCCAGCAGGGCGATGAGCTGCGGAGCATCTCGTGGACAGCGACTGCGCGGCGCGGCAAGCTGGTCGCGCGGCAGTTCACGGCGGAACGTTCGCAGCAGGTGTGGGTTGTGCTGGATGCAGGAAGGTTGTCACGCACCGCCTTCCAACTTCGCCGCGGCGCGCCGGAGCTCGTCGGCGAAACGGTGATGGAGCGCGACCGCGCCCACCAGATGACCGTCACACAACTGGATCAGGCGACGACGGCAGCGGTGATGCTCGCCCAGGTCGTCAGTGGATCCGGCGACAAGTTCGCGATGCTGGCATACGGTCGCGAGGTGAAGCAGGCGCTGCCGCCGGGTGCGGGCGTTGTGCACACGCGGCTACTGCTGGATCTGCTGAGCCAGACCAAGGCCGATGCCGCGGAAGCCGACCACCTGAACGCTGTTGCGCAATTGAAGATGCTGCAGCGGCGGCGCGGGCTGATGGTGTGGATCACGGAGCTGGTTGACTCGGCCGGAAGACCGGAGCTGGTGACAGCAGCGAGCGAGCTTGTGCGCAGACACCTTGTGGTGCTCGTTTTACTGAAGCATCCGGAACTGGAAGAGCTCGCGTGCCGCGTGCCGAAGACGCGCAAGGAGATGTTCCATAGCGCGGCGGCACAGGAGATGCTCGAGCGACGCCGCGAGACGATTGCGCACCTGGAACGGCACGGCGTGCTGATTGTGGAGACAACCGCGGAGGAGGTGGGCGCGCGGGCGGTGAGCCAATACCTTGAGGTGAAAGCGCGCGGGCTGCTGTAGCCGCTATTGCTTGTTGTTCTTCCCCAACATATCGAGCACTTCTTCTGCGTGGCCTTCCGGCTTGACGTTTTCGAAGACGTGCACGAGCTTGCGGTCTGGTCCGATGAGGAATGTGGTGCGCGCGACGCCTGTGACCGGCTTGCCGTACATCGTTTTATCGCGGAGGAGATCGAAGCGCTTGATGAGCGTCTCGTCGGCATCGGCGAGCAGAGGATATTGGATGTCGTATTTGTCTGCGAACTTCTTCTGCGCGCGGACCGTGTCGCGGGAGATGCCGAGGACAATCGCTCCGGCTTTCTTGAGCTTGGCGAATTGGTCGCGAAAACCACAGGCTTCGATCGTGCAGCCCGGAGTGTCGGCACGCGGATAGAAGAACAGAATGACCGGTGAACCTTTGAACTGCGAGAGCGTGACAGGATTGCCGTCCTGGTCGGGGAGGGTGAAGTGCTCGATGAGGTCGCCGGGTTTGGGCTGCGGCATGCGTGCTCCTTCGGGTGTGTTCCGAGGTAAGGATATCGCGCGCCGATTGTCAGCTGAACAGCGAGAGCTGCGGTTCGGCTTTGCGCGGCTTGCGGCGAGGCGCATCATCGAACACCGTGCGGCCGCCGATTGAGGCTGAAATGCGGCGTTCATGGTCCAGTGCAGCCGTGAAGTCCGCCAGCGGCTGCCGATCGTGCTCGACTGCGCGGGTGAAGCGGTCGAGCCGTTTGAATCCGTCAAGCTTTTCAGTGTGGCCGACGCGTGCTGCATCCAGCGAGCGGCGTAGGATTGCGAGCGATTCGTCGTACGTCTTGAGCGGCACCGGAAACGGGTGGCCGTCTTTGCCTCCGTGCGCGAAGGAGAAGCGCGCCGGATCGGCGAAACGGCTTGGCGCGCCGTGAACGACCTCGGCGATGAGGGCGAGCGATTGCAGCGTGCGCGGGCCGAGTCCCTCGACGAGAAGCAGCGAGGCGAAGTCGCGAAGCTCCTTCTCGTGCGCGACGGCGAGCACGGCGCCAAGGCGCTTCAGGTCGACATCGTTTGGGCGCACGTCGTGATGCGCGGGCATGGTGAGTTTGCGCGCTTCGTTCAGTGACGATTCGCACCGGCTCGTGTGCGATCGTAAGAAGCGCTTTCTGTGCGTTCGCGGCGCGCCCGTCGACGAGATTCAGAATTGTGCCTTGCGGCTGACCGAGGATCGCAGTGTGCGGGTCGGAGACGAAGTCGCGCACCGCGGCAGAGTGCCAGTGGTAGCGCCGCGCGAGATGACTCGCTGAATTCATTCCCTGCTGGATGACTGCCCATTCGCCGGAATCATGAACGACGAAGGCGTGCAGATAGAGCTGAAATCCGTCTGCGATTGCGTTGTTGTCGATGCGCGCGGTGAGCCGGCTGGTTCGCGCGAGCGACCTCGCCATCCAGTCCGTTGCGGGAGGAGACCGTGCGCAGTTCATCGGGCGTGCGCTTGGAGTGGCGTCCGCGGCCTCCGCAGATGGCGAAGCCGAGATCGGCGACACGTGGATTCAGGCCGCGCTTGAGTGCGCCCATCACTGAAGTGGTGATCCCGGACGAGTGCCAGTCCATGCCCATGACGCAACCGAGAGCCTGAAACCAGAACGGATCGCTGAGGCGCGTCAGGAACTCCGAAGGGCCGTAGCTGAGGACGATGTGCTCGGTGATGGCAGCGCCGAGTGCCGTCATCCGCTCGGCCAGCCACGGCGGAACGCGGCCGTTATGCAGCGGGAGGTCGGCGGTTCCGGAGCGCTTCACGGCTGGGGCCTCCCTTGCTTCACCGCTTTTATTTTCGCTGAAAGTTCGCTGAGACGCACGCAGAAAGGCCGCCACATTCAAGGGCGGCCTTTCGGGAACAGAGTAGTCTGGTTAGATCAGCACCGGCTCCCGCAGATCGTCTTCAATTTCCTGATCGCTCGACGCGATGGAACTGGCTTGCGGGAAGTAGGCGTTCGAGACATACTGCCCCAGCATCCGGTGGGTGTTGAAGAACGTGCCGTTGATCGCGATGCAGTGCCGGCGGAGGCGCGCAAAGGCATCCTTGTCGCGGTACAGCGGCGCGATGACCGTCTCGAGCTTTGTATAGAGCTGCTCGGCCTCACGAACCTCGTCATCGAAGTCTTCGATGGCCCAGCCGGTAGTGTTTTCCGCGCAGCCTTCGATCCACCAGCCATCGAGAACAGAGAGTGAGGGCACGCCGTTCAGCGCGGCCTTCATTCCGCTGGTGCCGGAGGCCTCATAAGGGCGGCGCGGCGTGTTCAGCCAAACATCCACACCGTTCGTCAGTTGCTCGCCGAGATCCCAGTCGTAGTTCTCGAGATACAGAATCTGCAGCTTCGAGGAATGCAAACTTGGCAGCATCGGCGAACGACCTCGCGGATCAGCGCCTTGCCGGCGTTGTCGGCAGGGTGGGCCTTGCCGGCAAAGAGAATCTGCAGGCCGCCGATGCGCTCCGCGAGATCATGAAGGCGCTGGCCGTCCTTGAAGAGCAGCGTTGCACGCTTGTAGGTCGCGGCGCGTCGCGCGAAGCCGAGTGTCAGAACGTTGGAGTCGAGTTGGACGCCGGTGCGAACCTTCACCGTCGCGAAGAGGCGCTGCTTGCCGCGGGCGTGCGTTGCCTCAATTACTTCGGGCTCGATGCCGTAAACCGAGCGCAAGTACTGATTGTCATGCCGCCACTCCGGAATTTCTTTGTCGAAGAGCTTCTGGAAGGGCTGCGAAAGCCATGTGCCCGCATGCACGCCGTTGGTGATGGCGTGGACGCGATATTCGGGGAACATTCCCTGCGAGACCTTGCCGTGCTGCATGGCTACGCCGTTCACGTAACGCGAGAAGCGCAGTGCGAGATAGGTCATGTTCAGCAGGCCGTTGTGCAGGGCGCCGAAGCGCTCAATACAGGCCGCGCGTTCGTGGCCGAGCACCGTGTACATCTGGTCGAGCCCGAACTGGTCGTGCCCGGCGGGAACGGGAGTATGTGTGGTGAAGACGCAGGTCTGGCGAACGGCCTCAGCATCCGTCTCCGAGGCGTTGCGCAGCGGAGCGCCATGCAGCCGGTCTTCCAGGAGGCCGACGGTCAGCAGCGCCGCGTGGCCCTCATTCATGTGGCAGACCTCGGGCTGGCAGCCGAGCGCGTGCAGCAGATGAATGCCGCCGAGGCCGAGGATGGTCTCCTGGCACAGGCGGTAGTAGGTGTCGCCGCCGTAGAGTTTGTCCGTCAGCGTGCGATCGTAGGGGTCGTTGCCTTCGATGTCGGTGTCGAGCAGGAAGACCGGGATGATGTGGCCGGTGACGCCGACCACATCGAAGCGCCAGGCGCGGATCGACAGCTCACGGCCCTGCATGGAAATTGTGATGGTCGTGCCGGCGGACGGAAGCGTAGTCTCCGGCGACCAGACGACGTCCGACTCGGTCTGCTGGCCGGAGGAGTCCAGGTGCTGTTGGAAGTAGCCGTGCCGGTGAACCAGGGAGATCGCCACCAAGGAGGCGCCGGTGTCCGCGGCCGAACGGAGAGTATCGCCGGCCAGCATGCCAAGGCCGCCGGAATAAGTCGGCAGGTCCTTGCGAAGCGCAATTTCCATCGAGAAGTACGCGATTTTACGATCGGCCAGGTCGACGGAAGTGTTAGAGGAAAACGTTTGATGGGCCGAAGGGGTCAGGTCACTCATGCGCAATCGAGAATCCATTTCTCCAAACGGTGTACGCAATAGCACCGCCGGGGTGCAGGGGGTTTGAAATGAGACGCGAGTTCGGCCGGGTACGACATGAAAATCCTGCAATTTTCCTACGAAAAGACTAACAAAACGGCGCCAGAACGGCGCATGCCGCAACACGGACGGTGTGGATAGCGAGGGATTAATTACGGGTCTCGAAGCCTAACTATAGAAGAATCAGCGGGTCGCAAATCCAAATTTCATTGCCAACCCCAGAACCAAGGCGAGTACCACCGCCGTGGTCGACGTCACAACGGCAGAGCGCAGCCGGTGGCGGGCGGCCCCTACGGCCAGGAAGAGGAGATAGAGGACGAGCATGAGGACCAGCCCGTCCAGCACGAAGTAACGCGCGGGGCTGAGGGTGACAGTCCAGGACGGCAGATGAGCGCCGGGAAATGCAACAAGAAGCGAGCCAGCCAGGAAGACGAGAAGAAAGAGGATCGTCTCCGAAATGATGGCGATGGCGCGCTTCATGAGTTTCCTTTCGAACTGGAATTGGTGCAATGAGTTTAGCGCAGACCGTTCGGAATCTGCGAGTTATCGCAGCGAGCCTTCGTAGACGGCAAACCTGCGTTCGAGCTCCCACTGCTGGGCGGCTTTTTCGTTCGCATCCAGGAAGGCCTGGCAGGCGCGCGATGGGGTACTGCTTCCGGCTATGGCGGCGGCGCAGGCGGACTTTCGGTGCCCAAAATCGTCCGGGGCGGCATACAGGCTTTCGCCGTGCAGGAAGCTGTGTTCCAGCGACGCGCGGGCCGACTGCTTCAGCTCGGCATAGGTCAGATCCTGCTCGTCGGCGGCCTTCACGTACTCATGGGTCAGGTCGATGCGGGAGACACCCTCATCGTCCGTCGAGAGCGCAAATGGGACATGCGACGCGAGATAGGCGTGCAGCGGATGGTCGGCCCCCGCGATATCGAGGATGACATCGTTCGAGGTCAGATTGACCTCAACCATAATGTGCTTCGCCGCCATCTCGTGCAGCAGCCGGAGCGGGTTGTCTTCGTACAGCACGTCCACGCCGTGGCCGATCCGCTCCGCGTGGCCCAGCTTGACTGCCTCACGGATATGAAAAGTGAGCCCGGCCGGCGGCACCATGCCCGGCGCAAGCTCCCCCGCGTGCAGCGTGATGTGCACCTTGGGATAGATGGAGTGCATGTAGTCGAGCATCTGCATCTGCAGGTGATAGTCACGCATTGAGATGTAGCCATCTTCCGGCATCACGAAGTTGATGCCGACCACATCAGGATCAGCGCTGGCCACCTCGAACCCGAGCAGCGTCTGCGCAAAGACCTGCTGCGGCGGGAAGCCCCGAAGAACCTGATAAAGGAAGTGAATCTCAACGTGGCATGCCGGCGAGGCGTTGTTCGGCAACTCACAGTGCTCGATGCGGTTGCGAGTCTCGAGAGCGCGCGCAAACTCCGCGCGATCGACCGGAACTTCATCCCGCAGACCTGCGGCAAACAGCTTGTCGCGAACCGCGGCGAGCTGCGCGGAAGTGATCGAATTCTCCGCGCCTTCGGGCCAGCCAATACTGTTTGCGATCGCGCGCGCGTGGTTGAACGTCGGCGTCTGCATCACTTCGAGATACTGCTCATTTTGTGCGGCGGCACGCGCAGCTACCTCGTCGAGCCACTCGCCGGAGTGGTCCTTCAAGCCGCCGAAGCGCGCAAAGGTTGCGAAGAACTGATCGTGGCCGTTGATTCCTTCGCTCGCAACGAAGGCGCGCATCGAAAAGCTGTCGATCAGATCGTCATACAGCGCCTGGTTTTTGAAGGCGTCCGAAACCGGAACCTCGCCTCGATCGCACTTGTCCGGCTTGCTGTCCTGCGGAGCGACAAAATGCAGCGCATCCTGACCGGTAGGAACCGGCGGCGTACCGCGGTTCACAGGCGCAGCGCACAGCCCATCTCGAGCGCCCTCATCGATAAAGCTTTCCGCATAGACAGCGCCCGAGAGGTGCATGTGCAGATCGGCGCCCTTGGGCATTGACCTGAGCAGCGCATACAGTTCCGGGTTGCCGGCTTTTTTTGCCGATTCGAGCACGCGCTCTGCGCGCACCTCGCCGGGTGTCGCGGCCTGCGCGTGCAGCGCAGCCGCCGAGACGCATACGGCAAACAGATAACAAACAGAGCGGCGAACCATGAGCGCTCTCCCAGAACCTGCGACAATCTGTCGCGCAATTTTGCTGCAAATCTATGTTGTGAAGATGATACGAGAGCCTCTGCGGAGAGAGCGCAGGTTTGGCGCATTGGCGGCGCATTGGTATACTGCAAATCGACGTCTCTGAGGCTGCGCGCGTGCGATGCGGGCGGCCAGTTCCCTCCCGGCACAGGCAGGCGAAATCAGAACGAATGCAGACCGGCGGCGACTCCGCTGCCCCGGATCTGTTGTGAGCGCGGAGGCCAGGTAGCTCAGTGGTAGAGCGCGGCCCTGAAAAGGCCGGCGTCGGCGGTTCGATCCCGTCCCTGGCCACCATCTTCTCGCTGAAAATTTGGCAATGAAGGCCAGACGAGTCTGCCTCCGCGGCGGCGGCATCCGTTCGCGCCTGGGGGTCTTCTTTTTCGCGACGCCGTAAACTATTAGGACTCGCGAAAGGACCTGAACTCCATGTCGCACGCCAGCTTCGACGGACTGCGTGTTCTCTCGCTCGAATCCCGTCGCGCTCGCGAGGTCGAAAAGCTCATCCGCACCTACAACGGCGATCCCATCGTCGTTCCCGCGATGCGCGAGGTTCCGCTCGAATCCAACACTGCATGCCTCGACTTCGGGCGTGACCTGCTCGCCGGCCATTTCGATCTGGTCCTGTTCCTCACCGGTGTTGGCGTTCGCAACATGATGAATATTCTGGAAACGAAATTTGATCGCGACGCCATCCTGTCAGCACTCGGCGACGTTCAAATCGCCTGCCGTGGCGTAAAGCCTCTGGCACCACTACGCGAACTCAACATTGCGGCGAACGCTGTGGCTCCCGAGCCAAGCACATGGCGCGAGGTCATCGCCGTGCTCGATACGACCTACGGCGACCGCCTGCGCAACATGCGCGTTGCCGTTCAGGAGTACGGCGCCAGCAATCCCGAGCTCCTGTCCGCGCTGGTCCAGCGCTGCGCCTCGATCACGAAGGTTCCCGTTTACCAGTGGGCTCTTCCGCTCGACCTCAGCCCGCTGCGCGCGAGCGTTCGCTCACTCATCGACGGCAGCATCGACGTCATCGTCTTCATGACGGCCGTGCAGGTGATTCATCTCTTCCAGATCGCCGAGGAGATGGGGGTCGCCGACGACCTGCGTAGTGGCCTCAACTCAACCGTCGTCGTCTCCGTCGGCCCGACGACGACCGAGGAACTGCTCCACTACGGCATCCGGCCGGACTTCGAACCATCGCATCCGCGCATGGGTTTCCTCATCAACGAAGCCGCGCAGTACGCCCCCAAACTGCTCTCCGCGAAACGCGCGGCGGCGCCCGCGACCGATACCACCGAATCAGCCGAAGCCCAGCCCGAACTGGCGGCGCCCGCAATCACTCAAGCGCCGGAGCGCGATCATGGCATCGGCGAGGTCGCAGCGCCCACCTCGATAACGAGTGGCCTTCGCGACGCTCTCGCACCGTTCGACGTCCTGCACGAGATCAGCTCCAGTATCGCGTCGTCCGATCCGCTCCACGTAGTTCTTCAGCGCATCGTGACTTTCGTCAGCGCGGTCATCCCATGCGACTCCTGCTTCCTCTACACCCTTGAAGGCGACAAGCTCATCCTCCGCGCCTCCAAGAACCCGCACACGGAAGAGGTCGATCATCTGCGCATCTCCGTCGGCCAGGGCGTCACCGGTTGGGTCGCCGAGCACCGCAAGACGGTCGCCATCTCGGAGCGCGCCAGCGAAGACCCTCGTTTCAAAGCCTTCGTCAGCCTCCCGGAAGATCGCTTCGAGGCGATGCTCTGCGGTCCAGTGATCTGCGCGAATCGGGTTGTGGGAGTGCTCAACCTTCAGCACCGCGACCCTTACGTGCACACTGATCTGCAGCGCCGGCTGGTCGCAACCATTGGGATCCTCGTCGGCGCCGAGATCGAACGTGCACGCCTCGAAAGCGAAAACTCCGAGCTGACCGATCGCCTTGAAACTCGAAAAATTGTCGATCGCGCGAAAGGAATTCTTCAGCGCGATCTCAGCATCTCCGAGGATGAGGCCTACCGCACCATGCAGCGCGAAAGCCGGCAGCGGCGGAAATCCATGCGCGAGATCGCCGACGCGATCCTGCTCTCCGATCACCTTCGCCGTGAAGGCATGCCGCAAGCTTAATACGGCTGCGGCAGCCCACCGTTGGCCCGGACGCCGCCCAGATTCCACCCGGAAGTGTCTCGCTCCTGTTGGTACTCGCGAGCCGAAAAAAGTAGCCGATTACCACACGATCACACGAGTCATGAATCAGTGCTTAGCGATATAAACCTTCTCTTTTCAGATATTTTCGAAGAGGATTAGCGCTGCGGGCATATTTTAGCTTCGCGACAAGGAATTTCGTGACATTTGCCTCGCGCTTGTAGTACGAATGAATGCGCTGTGTCCAGCTATAGAGTGCAGAGGCTGTCGGCAAATGTTTGATCTCCATGGAAAGCGCGCCGTCGTTCTCGGCGGGACGTCCGGAATCGGCTATGCCATTGCGCTTGCCCTGGCTGAAGCCGGCGCCGATGTAGTTGCGTCGTCGCGCCGGATGGATGCCGTCGAGCACACCGCGCGAGCGATCGAACAGACCGGAGTCCGCACCTCCCGAATCGCATCCGACGTAGCTGACCGCGCCTCGCTCGAACATCTCTGCGCACGTGTGGAGCGCGAACTAGGCCCGGTTTCCATCCTCTTCAACTGTGCAGGGATCACCCAACGCATTCCGACGCTGGACTGCAGCGAGGACCTTTGGAACGAGATCGTCGATATCAATCTCACCGGCACCTTTCGCGCGTGCCAGATCTTCGGCCGCAGCATGGTCGAGCTCGGCTACGGCCGCATCATCAACGTCGCCTCCCTGGCCACATTCGTCGCGTTTATGGAAGTCGCTCCGTACGGGGCGAGCAAGGCGGCCGTCGGTGCTCTGACGAAGTCGCTTGCAGTGGAGTGGGCACAGAACGGTGTGACCGTAAACGCGATCGCGCCGGGCATCTTTCCGACCGCGCTGAACAGCGCCATCATTGACTCACCCCGTGGGCAGGAGCTGCTGATGCGCACGCCGATGCGGCGATTTGGAAGAGTGGAAGAGCTTACCGGAACCGCGGTTTTTCTGGCCTCCGATGAGGCGAGTTTTGTAACTGGCGAGATCATCGCGGTGGATGGCGGTTTCATGGCCAGCGGAGTCAATCAGTGAAAGAGACACTACGAAATAATGATGGGCAAAGCAGCCGCCGAATCGACCTGGCGTACGTGAAGCTTGCCTCGAGCGAGATGGCGCGCGACATCAACCGCGACATCATCCTTGAGCTGATCCGCGCCAATCAACCCGTCGGACGCGCCGAACTCGCTCGGCTTTCCGGCCTGCAGCCGAGCACAGTCTCCGCAATCGTCGAGCAACTCCTGGAGGAAAGCTGGATCACCGAAGGCGCCGCCGCCAAGCGCCCCCGCGGTCGCCGTCCCACCATGCTCACGCTCAACCCGGAACTCGTCACGCTGGTGGCCGATCTCCGCCCCGGCCAGGCGATTCTCGCGGTTGTCGACCTGAACGGCCGCTTCCTTTCGCGTGAATCCATTCCACTGGCCTCTGACGCCGAGCGCGCCACGATTAAGATGGCCGAAGCGCTGGAGGCGCTACGCCAACAGCACCCGGACAAGCGCGTCGAGGGCGTCGGCATCAGCGTTCCCGGCCGGGTTAACCCGGACACACAGCGCATCATCCTCGCTCCCAACCTCCACTGGTCCGACTTCGACCTCAAGAAGACGCTGACCGAACGTCTCAACCTTCAGGTGGAGCTCGACAATGCAGCCAACGCCTGCCTTCTCAGCGAGCTCTGGTTCGGCCGCATGGATGGCGTTCGCAACGCTGTGCTGATCACTGTCTCCGAAGGCGTGGGTTCTGCAATTCTGGCGAATGGCCAAATCCTTGCCGGGCGCAACGGTCTTGCCGGCGAGTTCGGACACATTCCGATCGATCCGAACGGTCCTGTCTGCGGGTGCGGACAGCGTGGCTGCTGGGAGACCTTTGCCTCCAGCAAGGCCGCGCTCCGTTACTACCAGGAACTCCAACCGGAGCAACCCGCAACGCGCATTCAGGACCTGTTGAAGCTCGGCGAAGAAGGCAATCCAAAGGCGCTCGCTGCACTCGAACGCCAGGCGCGCGCGCTCGGCCGCGGTCTGCGCCTCGTAACCTCAGCGCTCTCCCCGGAGGTTGTGCTCGTCATCGGCGACATCACCTCATCCTGGACGCGCATCGCTCCGCTGGTCGAAGAAGAGTTGGCTGCCACGATGCTCGCCGGGCCGCCGCCGCGGCTCGCCGCGGCATCCGACGGCGAACTCGCTCGTCTGCGCGGCGCCGCAGCCCTGGTTCTGCAGCGCCACTCCGGCTATTACCGCTCCACCCACGGCAGCCGCGAGCGGCCTCGAAGCACGGCCAACGTGTAATCCCAGCACTCAAATCGAACCTCCAGCCATCACCGGGAGAACAACAATGCAGCTTGCTCAACTTCGGCTTGGCTTCTTCGCCGTTGCAATCACGTTCGCGAGCACATGCACGGCCTCGCATGCACAGAACTCCAAGCCGCTGCCCTACCTGGACCCATCGCTCCCGAAGGAGCAGCGCGCCGCTGACCTCGTCGGCCGCATGACGCTCGAAGAGAAAATCTCAGAGATGTCGAACAGCTCCGCCGCCATCCCGCGCCTCGGCGTCCCCGCCTACGACTGGTGGAACGAAGGCCTGCACGGCGTCGCCCGCTCCGGTTATGCGACCATGTTCCCCCAGGCCATCGGCATGGCCGCTACGTGGGACGCTCCGCTCATCCACCAGATCGGTGACGTGATCTCTACTGAAGCCCGCGCGAAAAATAACGAAGCGCTCCGCAACAATATTCATTCTATCTACTTCGGCCTCACCTTCTGGTCGCCGAACATCAACATCTTCCGCGACCCGCGCTGGGGCCGCGGCCAGGAGACTTACGGCGAAGACCCGTTCCTCACCGCCACGCTCGGCAAGAATTTTGTCGAAGGCCTGCAGGGCACGAATCCCAACTACTTCAAGGTCATCGCCACGCCCAAGCACTTCGCCGTGCACTCCGGCCCGGAGAGCGAACGCCATCGCTTCGACGTCACACCCTCGCCGCATGATCTCTGGGAGACCTACATGCCCGCGTTTCGCGCGACGATTGTGGACGCGCATGCCTACTCGACGATGTGCGCCTACAATGCCTTCTACGGCCAGCCCGCCTGCGGCAGCGATCTCCTCATGCAGACAATCCTGCGCGGCTACTGGAATTTTCAGGGCTTCGTCACCTCCGACTGCGGCGCCGTCGATGACTTCTACGAAAAAACTGCACACCACACCTCACCCGACAAAGCGCACGCCGACGCCGACGCGCTCCATCACGGCACGGATACGGAGTGCGGCCACTCCTACGTGACCGGCCTCGCCGACGCGGTGAAAGAGCACCTTATCAGCGAAGCCGATCTTGACGTGTCGCTTCGCCGCCTCTTCCTCGCGCGGATGAAGCTTGGCCTCTTCGATCCGCCATCGATGGTGCCTTACGATTCGATTCCCTTCTCCGCCGTCAACTCACCCGCGCACCAGGCGCTCGCGCTTGAAGCTTCCGAAAAAGCGATGGTGCTGCTAAAGAACGACGGCATTCTCCCGCTCGCGCCCGCGAAGTATAAGACGATCGCTGTTATTGGCCCGAACGCCGCGTCGCTCTCTGCGCTCGAAGGTAACTACAACGCCGTCCCGAAGAATCCGCAGATGCCGATCGACGCACTGCGCTCGGAGTTCGCCGGGGCCAAGGTGATTTACACGCAGGGAGCTCCCTACGCCGACGGCATGGCAATGCCCGTTGCGCGCACGATGCTACGTCCGTCGCTCGATTCGCACGAAGAGGGCCTCAAAGCCGAGTACTTTGCGGATGGCGACCTCACTTCGCGGCCGGTCGCGACGCGCATCGATCATGCCATCGACTTCGACTGGAACTCCGCCGCGCCCGTGCCCGAAGTGAAGCAGAACCACTTCGGCGTTCGCTGGACGGGCTTCATTACGTCGCTCGCGCCCGGCAAGCAGGAATTCAGCATGCGCCTCGCGCACTGCTATCCGTGCGGCGATCGCGAACACTTCGCCGTGAAGATCGATGGTACGGACGTCAGCACGCATTCCACGGAAGGCGCCGAGTCTCGCGAGAGCACCACGCCTCGCTTCTCGTTCGACTTTCCTGACACCAAGCCGCACGCTATCGAGGTCACATATACGCACAACGCTCCGCTCTTCGGCGCTGGCATCACCTTGGAATACGTCCCCGCGGCCGGCCTTCTGCAACAGTCTGCTGTCGATGCCGCAAAGAACGCCGAGCTCGTCATCGCGATGGTAGGCCTCTCGCCTGAGCTCGAAGGCGAGGAGATGAAGATCCAGATCCCCGGCTTCTCCGGCGGTGATCGCACCGACATCAAGCTTCCCGATTCGCAGGTGCAGATGCTCCAGCAGGTCGCCGCAACCGGCAAGCCGCTCGTTGTCGTTTTGCTCAACGGCTCCGCGCTTGCAGTCAACTGGGCACAGGACCACGCCAACGCTGTCGTCGAAGCCTGGTACCCGGGCGAAGCCGGCGGACGCGCGATTGCGGAGACGCTCACCGGCAAGAACAATCCATCCGGCCGTCTCCCGCTCACCTTCTACACCTCGCTCGATGAGCTTCCGCCCTTCACCGATTACGGGATGGAGAACCGCACCTACCGCTACTTCACCGGCAAGACGCTCTACGACTTCGGCTACGGCCTCAGCTACACGAAATTCGCCTACTCGCACGTGCACCTCTCCGAAGCAACAGTGCACGCCGGTGACACCCTGACGGTCGAAGCCGACGTGAAGAACACCGGCGGCCGCGCCGGCGATGAAGTCGCCGAGCTCTACCTGATTCCACCGCACGATGCGAACGGCGGCCTCTCACCGAATCTGCAGCTGGAAGGCTTCGAGCGCGTGCATCTCGCGCCCGGCGCGATCAAGCACGTTGTGTTCAAACTCACACCGCGCGAGCTCAGCGAGGTCGATGACAAGGGCGTCCGCAGCGTGCAGCCCGGAACCTACAAGATTTCCGTAGGCGGCTCGCAGCCGGATGATCCGCGCGCTGCGACAAAGCCTGAGACAGCAACGTTCACCATCGTCGGCACGCAGGAACTGCCGCACTAACCAGGACTGAACGCACAATTGAGGAGCGAAGCGATGCGGTGCTCAAGTACCTGGTTGAAGAGCGTTGTGTGCTTCGCTCTTTTGTTTGCTGTCGGTGTGAGTGCGCGAGCGGAGGACGGCTCCGCCGCATGGTTGCGGTATGCACCGATACCCAATCCGGCGATGTACTACAGAACCTGCCTTCATGGATTGCTGATCGCAACGATCGCCGACAGATAGAACTGCCGCCGAGGAACTTCAGCGAGGACTGGCTCCATGTTGGGCCGGCAGTTCTTCGTCGAGCGCTTCCGCAGGGTAGTCACTACCATCCTGACGTGATCTTCATTGGTCCGACGTCCGAATCGCTGGTCGGCCAGCAAAGCATGACGGAACCCCGAAGACGATGAAGCGTTCCGGATCATCTTCAAAACGCGAGATTCCAGAAGACTGTTGATCTATCGGCGGTGCACTCCAGAGCGGCCGCACTATACGGTGCATTCCATCTACTTGGAGGAGATCGCATCGCAGCAGCCAATTCCTGCAGGTGTATCGAATCCGCACCGTCTGCGCCCATCCGCTGGACCGATGAGTGGGACAACCTGAACGGCACCATCGAGCGCGGCTATGCCGGGCCCTCGATCTTCTTCGAGAACGGTCACGTTCGTCAGGACCTCACGCGCGCCGGTGAATACGCTCGGCTGCTCGCATCCATCGGCATCAACGGATGCAACGTGAACAACGTGAATGCGGATCTCGATCTGCTGACGACGGAACACCTGAAGGAGTTCACGCGGATTGCTGATGTGTTTCGGCCATGGGGTGTGAAGCTTGCGCTGTCGATTGATCTAACCAGCCCGCAGACGGTCGGGGGATTGGACACGTTCGATCCGCTCGATCCGAAGGTCATCGCGTGGTGGCAGAAGAAGGTCGATGAGATCTACACGCTGATTCCGGATTTCGGCGGCTTCACCGTCAAGGCTGATTCCGAAGGGCGCAAGGGGCCATCGCAGTACGGGCGCACACCTGCCGACGCAGCGAACGTGCTGGCGCGCGCACTGGCTCCGCATCATGGCGTCGTGCTCTATCGTGGCTTCGTCTACAACAATCATCTCGACTGGCACGACCTGAAGGCCGACCGTGCCCGTGCGGGCGTGGATAACTTCGCGTATCTCGATGGCAAGTTCGACAAGAACGTCATCATCCAGATCAAGGAAGGGCCGATCGACTTCCAGGCGCGTGAGCCGGTGTCGCCGCTGTTCGCCGCGCTGCGCCACACGCCCGAAGCGATCGAGCTGCAGACCACGCAGGAGTACACCGGACAGCAGCGGCACATGGTCTGGCTGCCGAGCATGTGGCACTGGGTGCTCGACACCGACATGCGCGTGGATGGCCGGCCATCGCCAGTGAAGGACATCATCACCGGCAAGACCTTCAACCAACCGACCGGCGGATTCGTGAGCGTGGTGAACGTTGGGATGGAGCCGAACTGGCTGCATCATCCGATGGCGATGGCGAACCTTTACGGCTATGGCAAGCTGGCGTGGAATCCCGACGAGCCGCTCGAGAAGATCATCGACACCTGGACGCGGCTGACATGGGGCAACGATCCGCAGGTCGATCGCACGATTGACGCGATGCAGATGAAGAGCTGGCACGTCTACGAGAGCTATACCGGGCCGAACGGCATGGGCACGCTGACCAACATCCTCGGCTATCACTTCGGTCCCGGGATCGAGAGCGCCGAGCGGAACGGATGGGGACAGTGGTTTCGGGGCGAGAAGGACGGTATCGGCATGGACCGGACTGTATCCACCGGTACTGGCTTTATAGGCCAGTACCCGCGCGAGCTTGCGGAGCAGTACGAGTCACTCGCAACCTGTCCGGACGATCTGCTGCTCTTTTTCCATCACGTTCCGTACGACTACAAGCTGCACTCCGGCAAAACCCTCGTCCAGAGCATCTACGATTCGCACTACGCAGGCGCGCTCGCAGCAGCGGAGTACGTCCAGCAATGGGAGTCGTTGAAGGCGCAAGATCGACGACGAGCGATACGAAAAGACGGATGCGTTGTTCGAGTACCAGGCAGGTCACGCGATCGTCTGGCGGGATGCGATCAACGATTGGTTCCATCACATCTCCGGGATCGACGATGCGCTGGGGCGCGTCGGACACGATCCGAACCGCATCGAGGCGGAGGACATGCGGGCAGTCGGCTACAAGACCGTGGATGTTACGCCGTGGGAGACAGCGTCGGGAGGCGAAGCTGTCGAGTGCCATGATGCGAGCGGATGCTCGCTGACGACGACGCTGCAGAAAGCTGCGGGAATGTACGACATCGCTGTGCAATATTTCGACATCTGGGCCGGTGTTTCCACCTACACTCTGAGCGTGAACGGTTCAACCGTCGCGACATGGAAGGCTGACGACAAGCTTCCGCCTGCGCAGCCGGATCCGCATCTCGATGGACAGACAAGTACTCGGTTTACCGTGCACGATGTGAAGCTCAAGCCCGGCGATGTGCTGGAGCTCCGCGGCGTTCCGGATCTGCGACTGATCTGTTCCATGGAACTCAGGCTGCAGGCTTTACGGGCGGCCAAGGAATGCGCATGCAGCCGAACCTGCAGGAGTACGCTCCGGTTGATTACATTGAGATCGGGCCCGGCGGACCGATTACGCCGCAGTAAGGAGACGGAACAGATTATGAAGATTACTGCTGCACGATTGATTGTCTGCTCGCCGGATCGGAACTTCGTCACGCTCAAGATTGAGACCGATGAAGGCATTTATGGGCTCGGCGATGGGACGCTGAACGGCCGTGAGCTGGCCGTGGCGGCGTATCTCGAAGAGCATGTCATTCCCTGTCTCATCGGCCGCGATCCTTCGCAGATCGAGGATATCTGGCAGTACCTTTACCGCGGCGCGTACTGGCGGCGCGGGCCGGTAACGATGTCGGCGATTGCGGCGGTCGACGTTGCGCTGTGGGACATCAAGGGCAAGGCGCTGAATACGCCGGTGTACAACCTGCTCGGCGGAGCGTCGCGGCAGGGATGTCTGGTGTACACGCACGCGAATGGAGCGGACATCGGCGAAGCGATTGATTCGGTGCAGAAGCATATGAGCAACGGATATCTGGCGGTGCGCGCGCAGGCTGGAGTTCCGGGTGTCGCGTCGAGTTATGGCGTGCCGAAGGGCGGCAAGCCGTATGAGCCGGCGGAACGTGGGCTGCCGAGCTGAGAGCCTGTGGTCGACGGAGCGATATCTGAACTTCGCGCCGAAGCTGTTTGAGGAGCTGCGAAAGACTGTCGGCGAAGATGTGCATCTGCTGCACGATGTGCATCATCGTCTGACGCCGATCGAGGCGGCGAGATTGGGTAAGGCGTTGGAGCCTTATCACCTGTTCTGGATGGAAGATCCGACGCCGGCGGAGAACCAGGAGTGCTTTGCGCTGATCCGTCAGCACACGACCACTCCGATTGCGACGGGAGAGGTGTTCAACTCCGTCTGGGATTGCAATGAGCTGATCTCGAAGCAGCTGATTGATTACTTCCGGATGACAGTGGTGCACGGCGGCGGGATCACGCATGCGAAGAAGGTGGCGGATTTTGCGGACCTGTACCAGGTGCGCACGGGCTATCACGGGGCGACGGACTTGTCGCCCGTGACGATGGCGGCGGCGTCGCATCTGGGCCTTGCCATTCACAACTTCGGAATCCAGGAGCACATGCATCACTCGAAGCTGACGGATGAGGTGTTTCCGCATGCGTACCGGTTCGAGGCGGGGTACATGCATCCGGGCGACAAGCCGGGGCTGGGTGTGGAGATCGATGAGGCGCTGGCGGCGAAATATCCGTATCAGCGAGCGTATCTGCCGATTGCGCGGAAGCTCGATGGGACGCTGACGGACTGGTAGCGTGTGGGCTGCTCAGCCTTCGAGGAGCTTGAGGAGGGCGGGTTCGTCGAGGATGGGGATGTTGAGCTCGCGGGCTTTGTCGAGCTTGGAGCCGGCTTCTTCGCCGGCGACGAGGTAACTGGTCTTCTTTGAGACGGAGCCGGAGACTTTGCCGCCGGCGGACTCGATGCGGGCTTTGGCGTCGTCGCGGGTGAGGGTGGGGAGCGTTCCGGTGAGGACGAAGGTGAGGCCGGCGAGGGCGGTGCCGACGACGCGCTTTTCGGCGGTGAGTTTGAGGCCGAGGGATTTGAGGTCGTCGACGAGCTGCTGGTTCTTTTTGTTGGAGAAGAACTCGACGATGGCGTCGGCGACGCGGGGGCCGACCTCGTTGACGGCGATGAGTTGGTCGACGGTTGCGGAGCGGAGGTCGTCGATGGAACCAAAGTGTTCGGCAAGGAGCTGGGCGGTGCGCTCGCCGACGAAGCGGATGCCGAGGCCGAGGAGAACGCGGGCGAGGCCGCGGTCCTTGCTGTTGCGGATTTGCTCGAGGAGGGTGTCGGCGGTTTTTTCACCGACGCGTTCGAGTGAGAGGAGTTGAGGTTTCGTGAGGCGGTAGAGGTCGGCGATGGAGTGGATGAGCGGCTCGCGCGTGGTGACGGGCGCGCCGGTTTCGGTGACGGTCTCTTCGGATTCAGTTTCGGATGGCGAGCGCTTTGGCCGAGGAGCTGGGCGACCATGGCGTCGCCGAGGCCTTCGATGTTCATGACGCCGCGTGAGGCCCAGTGGAGGAGCTCGCCGGCGACGCGCGCGGGACAGGCGGTGTTGATGCAGCGCCAGTCGACTTCGCCTTCGGCGCGGACGAGGTCGGTTCCGCAGACGGGGCAGCATTTGGGGAAGACGATGTCCTTCGTGCCGCGCGGGTGATCTTTGTCGTGAACGACTTCCGTGATCTTGGGGATGACATCGCCGCCGCGCTCGACGGAGACGAAGTCGCCAATCTTGACGCCGAGGCGTTCGATCTCGTCGGCGTTGTGGAGCGTGGCGCGGGTGACGGTGGTGCCGCCGATGAAGATGGGAGCGAGTGCGGCGACGGGTGTGATCTTGCCGGTGCGGCCGACCTGGAAGAGGACGTCTTCGAGTTTGGTGATGCCGGCGCGGGCGGCGAATTTGTAGGCGATGGCCCAGCGCGGGGCTTTGCCGGTGAAGCCGAGGCGGCGCTGCTGCGCGACGGAGTCGACCTTGAGGACGACGCCGTCGATCTCGTACGGCAAGGTGTCGCGGAGTTGTCTCGGCTTCATCGATGAAGGCGAGGGCTTCGTCGATGGAGGAGACGGTGCGCGCGTGTTTGTTGACGAGGAGGCCGGCAGTGCGGAGTGCTTCGAGCGCGGCGGATTGCGTGGGGAGGAGCTCCTCGCCGTTGTGAGAGCAAGGTGTAGGCGAAGAATTCGAGGCGGCGCTGCGCGACGATGTTGGGCTCGAGCGTGCGGATGGTGCCGGCGGCGGCGTTGCGCGGATTGGCGGCGGGCGCCATGCCGGAGGCGACGCGGTCTTCGTTCATCTGCTCGAAGGCGCTTTTGCGGGAGGATGACTTCGCCGCGGACTTCGAAGCTTTGCGGCAGATGCGCGGATTTGAGCTTTGCGGCGCTGACGTGAAGGGGGATGCTGCGGATGGTGCGGACGTTCGTAGTCACATCCTCACCTGTGGTCCCGTCGCCGCGCGTGACGCCAGTGGAGAGGATGGCTTCGCCGTTTTTGCCCGCGATGTATTGGAGGGCGAGCGAGAGGCCGTCGAGCTTGAGCTCGCAGACGAAGCGCGGATTTTCGTTTGAGGCGAGGCCGGACTGCACCCGCTCCGCCCAGGCGCGGAGCTCGTCGGCGTTGTAGGCGTTATCGAGCGAGAGCATGGGGCGCGAGTGCGCGACTTTGGGGAAGCCTTCTTTGGGCTTGCCGCCGACACGCTGGGTGGGTGAGTCGGGCGTGACGAGGTCAGGGTGCTGGGCCTCGAGGGATTTGAGGCGGTTCATGGCCGCGTCGTACTGGGCGTCGGTCCACTCGGGCGCGTCGAGCACGTAATAGAGGTGCTCGTGATGGCGGAGGAGCTCGCGGAGGGAATCGATCTGTTGGTCGGGTGTGAGCTCGGCGGCGGCTTTCGGCAACGGGGAGATTATAGGATGCGGGCGACGGTGCCAGGCACTAGGAGATTCAGTAGACGATGGGCCAGCGAGTCACAGAATGGATGGAAAAGGAGAGATTTCAGCGATGGCGCATATGGTGTTCTGCGCGAAGTATAAGCAGGAGATGGAAGGGCTGGACGAGCCGCCGTTTGACTCGGATTTCGGGCAGAAGGTTTACAAGAACGTGTCGAAGAAGGCGTGGGGCGAGTGGGTGGAGCGGCAGAAGATGCTGCTGAATGAGTATCGTCTGCAGCCGTGGACGCGCGAGGCGCAGGAGTTCCTGGTAGAGCAGATGAATGAGTTCTTCTTTGGGAGCGGCGGCGAGCTGCCGAAGGAGTACGTCGCGCCGACACATTGAAGCCTGCAGGCAGGTGGCTTTGCCCGCCCGGTGGTAAACTGAACGTACCCCGCGCGGGCTTGAGAGCCGGCGCATGCAGTGACGGTCGGGACGTGGCTCAGCCTGGTAGAGCGCACCCTTGGGGTGGGTGAGGTCGCTAGTTCGAATCTAGTCGTCCCGACCATTTCTTCGATTTTGGCCCTTTGAAGATGCGGTCGAACGGATATCCCTAATGGGACGAGGTCTGTCTCGCGTCCTTGGCCCATCACACCGGGATAGCCGAGAAAGAACGGCACGATGCAAGATTTTCCCGAGGAAGCCAGTTGCCGAGGTTCGCACGGGATCGCATCATCAATTCTCATCAACTTGGCCACAGATCGGTGCTCAGATACTTCAGACCGGTGTCGTTGATGATCACAACAACGGTGCGGCCCGCAATCAGCTGCCGTGCCGCCGCAAGATTAGCTCCGGATGAGAATCCGGCGAAGATTCCTTCCAGCCTCGCCAGCGTTCGTGCTGCCTCCATCGCTTCCCCATCGGTGACGCTCAGATATCCATCGATGTGATCTCTGTTAATCAGCGGAAGAATGGGCATCGAATATCCGCCGCCTTGAATACGGTGGTTCGGCTGGGAAGCCGTGCCGCCCGCCAGCACCGTGCTGCCGGCCGGCTCGACCACGTAACACTGGATTCGCGGATCATGCTCTTTGAAGGCCGCGGCGCAGCCGGCGAAGGTCCCGCCGGAGCCGACGAAATCGCAGAAGGCGTCAATTCTGCCTTCGGTCTGGTCCAGGATCTCGCGGCCTGTATGTAAATAGTGCGCTCGGAAATTCCCTCGATGATGAAACTGGTCCGCCCGGAAGGCGCCGCGTTCGGCTACGATCCGATCGGTTTCCTGATTTACCGCTTCGAGGTCTGCGCCGGACACTTGTCCCTCTTGCGAGCCCGCCGCCTGCTCCACGAGGACCACCTCAGCGCCCAGAGCACTCATCATGCGCATTCGCTCCCGCGAGTTTCCTTTGGACATCACAGCGATGAACGGATATCCCTTCACGGCGCACACGATCGCGAGGCCGGTCCCGGTGTTTCCGCTGGTCAGCTCAACTACCGGTTGGCCGGGTCGCAGCGTGCCATCCATCTCCGCATCCTGGATGATCTGGCGAGCTACACGGTCCTTCTTCGAACCGCCCGGGTTCAGGAGTTCAAGCTTGCCCAGCAGACGGCCGCCGAGGCCCCTGGCGAAACGGCTCAGATCAACCAGCGGCGTGCCGCCGATAACATCGATCGCAGACGATGAAATGTTCATAGAATTCCTCGAAATTTGTTCCCACGCAGGACTTCCGAATACATCCACCTTCGCACCGAGCTTTCGCATCGACTCAAACTATCATCTTCAATCTGCTCTCGATCTAATCTCGACAGAGCAATACACAGCGGCGGCCGGGTTGCGCTTATTCTGTTTTTCGCTACACCAGTAATGTTCCATCCGTCTTCGCGTCAGCGGAGTGAAAGAAGTCTCTGCTTTCCACAGAATACTCAGCATTCCGCAAAGGACTTCCCACGGTGAGAGATCGCGGTGTCACACTTGAAGCACCTTAGCCGGGCGGCAGCGTTTATGGCATGGGCTCTGCTCTGGAATCAAAACAGCGCTAACCGGTCAGCAGCCCGGCAAAGCTCTCGCTTCTGTCCGCGATCATCACTACTCGCTGAGCAACAGGGTCATTGCCGCGAATTGGAATGTGGTGAACGATCACATCATTGGCGTCGCCATCCAGGACAAGCTGCACGGGGCCACCACTCGCTTTCCCGCGCCGTTCGCGGTGGTTCTCGCCGACGGATCGATCTGCGACTCTCGCGATCTTCACGTGAACGGTCCCGTCGAGAGGAACCGTCTCGCAGCCGCACCTGATGCGTCCCGCTACTCGGATCGCATGGCCGGCGAGGAGTTCAAGGTTCCTTTGGTGAATGCGGACGGAAGCCTGCACCTCACATGGGAGGTGCTGTTGCGGGATGGCTCGAGCTATGTGCGCGAGTTCCTCAGTTTGCGTGCCGGCGACACGGACGTTCCGATCCGCCGCGTCCAGTTGCTGGATGCAGACCTGCCCGGTTCCCGCGTGGCCGGCTCGGTGAAGGGATCGCCGGTGGTCGCCGGTGACCTGTTTCTCGGCTTTGAATCCCCACTGTCGTACAGCAGCATCACCGGCGTTCGAGCGAGGTCCTACATAGATCGCAAGCTTCCGCTCCGCGCCGGTCAGTCGATCACCTATTCGCTTGTGATCGGCGTAGCGCGAACCGGGCAGATGCGGCGCGACTTCCTAGCCTATCTTGAGCGCGAGCGAGCGCATCCCTACCGCACGTTCCTGCACTACAACTCCTGGTACGACCTGGGTAGCTTCGAGCCGTATGACGAGGCCGGCGCTCTGGACCGAATTAACACGTTCGGCCGCGAGTTGCATCGGAAGCGCGGAGTCACGATCGATTCGTATCTGTTTGACGATGGCTGGGACAACCATTCATCGCTATGGGGTTTCAACTCGGGCTTTCCCGATGGCTTCACGAACGTGCGCAAGGCGGCCGAAAGCTACGGCGCCGAGTCCTGGGGTTTGGATGTCGCCATGGGGAGGGTACGACGGGCCGAAGCAGCAGCGGCTGGCGTACGGAAGACAGCAGGGCTTTGAGATCGCCGGTACGGGGTTCGCACTCTCGGGGCCAAAGTATTACGCGCGTTTCCGCGAAGTCTGCATGCAGATGATGCACGAGTTCGGCGTGAATCAATTCAAGTTCGACGGGACAGCGACTGGCGACTCAGTCTTCAAGGGCAGCGCGTTCGACAGCGACATGGATGCAATGATTCATTTGATTGGCGAGATTCGGCACGAGAAGCCGGATATCTTTATCAATCTCACCACGGGAACATACCCTTCGCCCTTCTGGCTGCTCTATTCGGACTCGATCTGGCGTGGTGGAGAAGATAACGGCGCAGCCGGCGTCGGGCCATACCGTGAGCGTTGGGTTACTTATCGTGACGCAGAGACCTACGCGATCGAAGTGAAGACCGGGCCTCTATATCCTCTGAACTCACTCATGCTGCACGGTCTCATCTATGCGCAGCGAGAGCGGGATCTCAGCACGGATCCGGGTAACGACTTTCGGAATGAGATCCGCTCGTACTTCGGGAGCGGAACGGAGCTGCAGGAGATGTACATCACGCCGTCTCTGTTGACCGAGCAGAACTGGGACGACCTGGCCGAGGCGGCCAGATGGTCGCGTTCCAATGCCTCGGTTCTCAAGGACACGCATTGGGTCGGCGGCAATCCCGCATCGCTCCAGATTTATGGCTGGGCCTGCTGGACCCCAAAGAAGGCGATCCTGACGCTGCGCAATCCCAGCGACAAGCCGCAATCCATCCGCATCGATCCGCAGATCATCTTTGAACTGCCGCCCGAAGCGAGACGAGTGTTTACCGCACACAGCCCCTGGAAGGAAGATGCCACGAAGCCATCCATGGAGCTCCGCGCCGGCGCTGCACACGAGTTTCATCTGGCGCCCTTCGAAGTGCTGACGCTGGATGTCCTGCCTCAGTAGACGATCAGTGAGCTTGATCTGGCTGTTGGATTGCTGTGGCTGCCGTTCCGGACGCGACGCCGAACCTACACACGTAGAAGATCGAAGAAACCGTGTTCCCGCAAGAAGGTCTCGCGTTGGATTTCATTGCGAAACGATTCCGTTCCGCCGGCAGCCTGTGTTGAGAGTGCACCGGTGATGTTGCCAGCCTTCGCGCAGGTGATGATGTCCTTGCCGAAGAGATAGGCGCGGAGAAAACCTGCGTCAAAGCTGTCACCTGCGCCTACGGTATCCACCGTGACAACGTTCAGCGGAACTACGTCTGTGGCTTTGCCTTCCGCGTAGACGCGCGCGCCGCGCCTCCCCCGCTTGACGACAATCACCGGAGGCGCTGTGGACAGCGCACGGATAGCGCTGTCCAGCTCGGTGCACCTGGTCATACGGCAAACTTCGTCCTCATTAGGCAAGAAGATATCGACGAGAGGGAGAACCTCAGCCAGGGGCGCGCCCCAGCGATCGTCGGGGTCATCATTTGTATCGAGCGAGACGGTGAGCCCGGCCTGCTTGAGCCGATGCAGGAAATCGGGAAGGCCGGCGTGGAGGCCGCGCTGCAGGTAAAGCGACGAGAGATGGAAATGGCGAGCCTGGGTGAGGAAATCGAAGTCGAGGTCGGCAACGCGAAGCTCGGGTATGGTTCCGGGAAAGGTGAGAATGTGGCGGCGATCGCCGTGGGGCAGCAGTAAGGTGATCCCAGTCGGAATGGTCCGATGGCGCCGCGTGTGCGAGATGTCGACGCCCGCGTCACTGAGGCGCTCGAGCGCGATGCGTCCAAAGTCGTCCGGCCCAATCACGGTGCTGAAGCTGACGCGGCCGCCCAGGGCGGCGAAGTTGTGAGCCAGGATGCCCGAAGAACTGCCGAGCGTGGCTCGAAAGTCTGTGGCCAATAGCTCGCGTTCCGTCTGCATTTCCTGGGGAAGACCATAGAGGATGAGATCGAGATTGAGTTCGCCGGCAATAGTGAGGTCGAAGTTTTTCATGGATGGTTAGCGGACCGATGACGTACCTTAGGCTTCGTTTTATCACTCTTACGGTTAATGCGGGGCATCCTCATGCGATGGAGCGCCACGGTACTCTGTATGGACCAAAACCTCTGAATACATACGGATTGCGAAGGTCGAGACAACTGCGCCCCGATCAGGCCATGGCATTTTGCGCTTGCAAAGCGGACGAACACATGGTTTACTTTAGTTTCTTATTGTTTCTTTTTACGAGCCATAATGAGGAACTCCGCCGTGAATCCACTCAACAGACTTCTGGCCCTTTCTGAGATTGAAAAGAAGAAGTTGGGTCTTCTCCATACACCGGCGGAGATTGCTCAGCAGCCCGGCACATGGCGGATGACGCATCGTCTGTTCCAAGAGTCTCGATCCACGCTGCTGGGTTTTCTGCGGAACGCCCACAGCGAGAAGTGGACGGTGTACCTGATTGGGGCAGGCACTTCCGACTACATTGGTCACGCGGTTGCCAACCTGCTGCGCCGGTGCTGGCAGTGTGAAGTTAGCGTTATTGCGAGCACCGATCTGCTGACGAATCGCGAAGACTTGGTGATCCCGGGACATAAGTATCTTTGGATTTCGTTTTCGCGGTCGGGTGAAAGCCCGGAGGGCGTTGCGGTCTTAGAACAGGCGCTGGCGCGAATCCGGATGTAAAGCACCTAGTGGTGAGCTGCAACAGGAAAGGGCGCCTGGTGGAGCTTGCCGAGCAGAGCAACCAGTGCCTGGCGATACTGCTTGACGATGCGGTGAACGACCGCAGCCTCGCGATGACCAGCTCGTTCACGAACATGGTGTTGGTGGGACACGAGCTCGCGCATTTGTGGGACAGTGAGCCTTTTGATCGGCACGTGGAACGAATGATCGTTGCCGCGGAGTATGTGCTGGATGAAGGCTCGGTGCTAGCACATCATCTTGCGCAGCAAGGATATAAGCGAGCTTGCTTTGTGGGCTGCGGTGCCCTGGCAGCGACCGCGCGCGAATCTGCCTTAAAACTGGTGGAGTTGACGGGCGGCAAAATTCAGACCATGCACGAGACGACGCTTGGTCTGCGGCATGGGCCTATGTCGTCACTGAATTCGGAAACGCTATTCGCGGGATTTATTTCGACGAACCCCAACCGCCGGCGATACGACGTTGACCTGATGAACGAGATTCGCGCGAAAAAAGTTGTGCGTACGATTGTCGCAGTTGGACAGTCTGACGCAGCGAGCGATTACAGCCTCTACTCGAAAGCATTCGACAAGCTTGAAGATGATTATCGCCCCGCGGTGGATGTGATCTTCAGCCAGATGCTTGGGCTCTTTGCGTCGATCGAACTCGGATTGAAACCGGATTCGCCGAGCCCAAATGGTGTAATCAGCAGGGTTGTGGAACAGTTCGCAATCTACGCGTGATTTTTGACCGCGCCGCCGGCTGAGGTGCTTGTTTGTCGGACTACTTGCAGAATTTCCTTCGCACCTGTCGCGGCACACGCGGGATCTACTCGGTGTGCTCTGCGCATCCATGGGTCATTGAATCGGCGATGCGGCAGGCGATTGCCGATGATACGTATCTACTCCTTGAAGCAACGTGTAATCAGGTGAACCAGGCCGGCGGTTACACCGGTATGACGCCTGCGATGTTTCGGGATTATGCGCACGCGATCGCGGCGCAACGGGACTTCGAAGTGAGCCGATTAATCCTCGGTGGAGATCATCTTGGGCCGAACCCATGGCAGACGCTGGATGCAGCGACGGCGATGCAGAATGCCTTGGAAATGGTCCGGCTGTATGCAGAGGCCGGGTTTACGAAGATCCATCTCGATGCCAGCATGCGCTGCGGGGACGATCCTGCGATGCTTGCTGATGAAGTTATGGCCGAGCGTGCCGCTGCATTGTGCAAGGCCGCTGAGGATGCGCGTGCGCGGCTTGGCCTTGGCCCGGTGGTCTATGTAATCGGTACAGAAGTGCCGGTGCCCGGTGGGGCGACGCATTCGCTCGATGGGCTTGAAGTGACGCGCTGACGAAGCAGCGGAGCAGACGCTCGCTGTACATCGGAAAGCGTTCCTCGATGCTGGATTGGATGCGGCGTGGGAGCGCGTGATTGCGCTGGTAGTGCAGCCGGGCGTGGAGTTCGATCACGCCTCGGTCGTGGATTACGATGCGTATAAAGCAGCTCACTTGCAGCGCTTTTTGCAATCGCATCCCGCGCTGGTAATGGAAGCGCACTCGACCGATTACCAATTGCAGCGGGCGTATGAGGAGCTGGTCCGCGACGGCTTTGCGATCCTGAAGGTTGGGCCGGCGCTGACGTTCGCAATGCGCGAGACTTTGTATGCGCTGTCCGGGATTGAGAACGAGTTGATACCATCGCCGGGGCGCGCTCGCCTGGTGGAGACCATGGAAGAGGTGATGGTAGCTCATCCGGCGGATTGGCAGAAGTACTACGGCGGCACGCCGGGAGAGCAGCGTTTTTTGCGCAGGTACAGCTACAGCGATCGCCTTCGGTACTACTGGAAATTTCCTGAAGTGGAAGCTGCGGTGACGCGTCTCGTCCACAATCTGGAGAAGACGTCCGTACCGGAAACATTGTTGAGCCAGCACTGTCCGCGACAGTACGAGCTGGTGCGCGCGGGCAAGCTGAAGAACGAGCCGAAAGAGCTGGTGATTGCAAACATCAGGGCAGTGCTTGATGTCTACAGCAAGGCTTGCCTCGGAAAGCGATAACGCCGCTTAGCTGTTGCTTCATGCAAGCCGGGAAAGGCGACCATATGAACTCCGCATCCAAACCGCTCATTCTGCTTGACCCGCATCCGCGCTCCGTTGAGCTGATCTTTGATGCTGGGACAAAGGCGAGGCTTGAGGCGCTCGGTCAGGTTGTATGGCATGAAGGGTCTCCTGCCACTGACGAACACATCGAAAGTTACCTGCCAGAGACGGTTGCGCTGATCGGACAATCGCCGCTGCCGAAGGAACGTTTGGACCGTGCACCGAAGCTACGAGTTGTGTTCAACGTGGAAAGCAACTTCCTGCCCAACATCGACTACATGGAGTGCCATCGCCGCGGGATTGCGGTGCTCTCGACGGGTCCGGTCTTTGCAAAGCCCGTGGCAGAAATGGCGCTGGGCATGGCGATATCATGTGCGCGCCGGATCCATGAGGCTGATGCCACGATTCGTGCGGGGAACGAAACGCTGTATGGAACAGGAGACAACCAGGATTCATTCCTGATTTCGGGAAAAACGATCAGCCTTGTGGGCTTCGGGAACATTGGCCGTGCACTGCTGCCGCTCGTAAAGCCATTCGGCGGCGAGGTGCTGGTTTGCGATCCGTGGATCCACCCGGCGGTGCTGAGCGAGGCCGGGGTCACGCCTGCATCGCTGCATGAATGCTTCCGCCGGTCTTCTATTGTGTTCCTGCTGGCCGCCACGACGACCGAGAACGCGGGAAGCATTGACCGCTCGTTCTTTGAGCTGATGCCACACGGATCAGTTGTGGTGCTGGTGAGCCGGGCCGGCATTGTGAATTTCGGCGACCTGTTGGATGCGGCCGCTTCGGGTCACATTCGCGTTGCGATCGATGTGTGGCCGGATGAGCCGATTGCTGCAAATCATCGGGCACGTTCGACGCCGAACACTTTGCTGCAGGCGCATCGAGCCGGGAACGTTCCAGAAGTCTGGCCGTGGATGGGACAGATGGTTGTCGACGATCTGGAGCAGGTGCTGAAGGGTCTTCCCCCGCAGCGATGCCAGCGCGCACAATGGGAGACAGTTTCGAAGGTTCGCAGCGTGCCTGTAAAGTAGGAGCCGCTTCAATTCGCGCTATGATCGCGCGGCTGCTGCCCTGCTCTTGCGCATCAGCCACGCGACAAGCACTCCGATAATAATCCAGAGCACGCCGAGGATCTGGGCGCTGTCACTAAGGTGGATCCAGATAAAAACGCACACCAGGATCCCGAGTCCGGGGATGAGCAGCGGCAGCGTGACACGCTCTTCCGAGCGGAACTTGTAGTGAACGAGCGCGGCCGCGTTCACGCCGATGAACGCGATGAACGCGCCGAAGTTGAGCAGCTCAGCGCCTTGCTCATAGGTGAGCAGGAAGGCGCCCAGCAGCGCGACGAATCCGACAATCAGAACGTTATTGCGAGGGATGTGATGGTGGGGCTCGACGGCGCCAAAGATGCGCGGGGGCAGGGAGTGATCTCTGCCCATGCTGAAGAGCAGGCGTGAGGCACCGAATTGCGCGGCGATGGCCGAGCCGAGGTTTGCGACGAGCAGCGTCGCATTGAGAAGCTGGAACAGGAACGTTCCACCGACACGCGCAGCCACATGCACGAACGCTGTGTCCACCACCGTCGGCGGGAAAGGGGCGGTCGCCGGCCACGCCAATTGGGCGACGTAGACCTGCACCATCGAGAGAATTCCTATGATGAGACAGGTGAGCACGGTTGCCAGCAGGATGTTGCGGCGAGGGTTCTCTACCTCTTCGGCCATCGTTGAGATGCCATCGAAGCCGATGTACGTGAGCACGGCGACGGACGTCCCCTGAAACAAAGTGGTAGTGGAGAAGGTGGCGCGATCATAGAATGGCCGGACGAGATCAGTGGCCGTTGGATGCACTGTTGACATGATGTATCGGACTGCTTCCCCCAGGAAGAGGACGACGACCAAGCTCATGACGATGGACAGAATGGCGTTGACGCGGCTGGAAGTCTGAATGCCTCGCGTGTTGAGGAACGTGATGAGCAGAACGAATGCGATGACCCAAAAAGCGTACGGCACAGCAGGCACGATGTTGCGCGCGGCCTGGCTGCACCAGACGACGCAGATAATGGGGTTGAGCACATAATCCATGAGCATGGCCCAGCCGACGATATAGCCCGCTTTGGGGTTGAACTCCTCCGAGACATACGTAAAAGCCGAGCCGGCTTGTGGATACACTCGCGCCATGCGACCATAGCTGATTGCAGTAAAGAGCATCGCAACCATTGCGATGGCGATCGTCGTGACAACATGCCCGTGGGCGAGATTGCTGACGACACCGTAGATGCCCATCGGGGCCGTGGGCTGGATGATGATGATGCCGTAGACGATCAGGTGCCACAGCTTCAGAGATCGCTGAAGTTGCGGAGTTTCCGGGCAAGCGCTCGCCACTTGGTGCGTCATCTGCCTCCCGTCGCGATTGGCAACAAACGCGCACGCCAAACGCTACAAAACGTAACAAAAGAATCTATATAGATTACATCTGGATGGTACACTTGAACCCGAAATCGGCCGCCAAAACTTTTTGTAATGACATTGGCCTTGCCGACAAGCGGACCAACCTGGAGCGTAACGAAATGAACCGTCGCCAATTATTGCGTTCGTCTGGATTCGGACTTCTGGGTAACAGAGTCGCGAGAGCCGCCATATCCAGATCGACGTATTCCGGGCGCAACGCGCCGGGGGCTGCATCCGGAGGCCTTCCGCTTTCGGAGTACGAACCGAAAAGCATGCTGGAGCTTCCCGGCACGCACGTTTCGAAGCCACGTTTCCCGGTGGTCGATATCCACACGCACCTGACGTGGTCGAAGAAGGTGACGAATGGTGTGGCGTTGGCGCCGGAGAGAGAGGTTTTGGGCACCCCTCAAGAGTGTCTCGCTGTCATGGACCGCAAGAACATCCATTCGCTGATCAATCTGACCGGCGGGTACGGTAGTGGCCTGGCCGAAACGGTGAAGCAGTTTGACGATGCCCATGCTGGGCGCTTCATAACATTCACGGAGCCCTCGTACGAGCTGTTTTTGCAGCCCGATTATCCAAAACTGCAAGCGCAAGCGATCGAGCAGGCGCATCGTGATGGTGCACGCGGATTGAAGATTCTGAAGACGCTCGGCCTGTACTTGCGTGACAACATTACGACGGGCACGTTGATCAAGATTGATGATCCACGGTTCGATCCGATGTGGGATGCGTGCGGACAATTGAATATCCCTGTAGGGATTCACGTTTCGGACCCGGTAGCGTTTTTCACGCCAACCGATCGCTTCAACGAACGCTACGAAGAGCTGAGCAATCATCCGGACTGGTCGTTTTACGGCAAGGACTTCCCGAGCAATGCGGAGTTACTGGAAGCGCGCAACCGCGTCATCGCACGTCACGCGAAGACGCAGTTTATTGGGCTGCACGTCGGCAACTTCGCGGAGAATTTGGGGAATGTTTCGGAGAACCTTGATCGGTTCCCGAACATGACCGTCGATATCGCGGCGCGCATCGGTGAGTTGGGGCGACAACCGCGGACCGCGCGGAAATTTTTCGACAAGTACCAGGACAGGATTCTGTTCGGCACCGATGCCACCCCGCATGGCGACGAGTTCCCGCAGCAGTTGTTCAACGACACGCTGTATGAGATTTACTATCGCTTTCTCGAAACCGATGACGAGTACTTTGACTATGCTCCGGCGAGAACGCCACCGCAGGGACGCTGGCAGATCTATGGTTTGAACCTGCCGGAGTCGATTCTGCGCAAGGTCTACAACGCAAACGCCGCCCGGGAACTCCGGCTCACCATATAGTGTGCACACGCGAAGGTACATTCCATGAAGAGTGTTCTTGCCGCCGGCATACTGCTGATGGTCGGGAGTGCGTATACGCAACAGATGGCCCCTGACATTTTCAGAAGTATTTATGCCAGCAAGGATGTTGCGCTGGAAACCGATCCGCGCTCTGCGTTCTGGCGTGGGGCGGTGCCGGTGATTGCCGAGAGAGATACGCAAGGAAGGCTGGTCGCGAAGCATCGCACGGAAATCCGCTCACGCTGGACGACCAACAATCTTTATCTTCTATACGTGTGTCCGTATGAAGAGCTGCATCTGAAGCCCAATCCGAATACAAAGGCTGAGACAAACGAGCTGTGGAACTGGGATGTGGCGGAAGTTTTCCTTGGATCAGACTTCAAAGATATCCGGAGATATAAAGAGTTTGAAGTCTCACCACAGGGCGAGTGGATCGATCTGGATGTCAATCTTGCGCTTCCCCATCACGAAGTGGGCTGGACCTGGAACTCGGGGTTCGCGGTGTCAGCGAGGATCGATCGCAAGGCGAAAATTTGGTACGGTGCGATGCGCATTCCGTTTGCGTCACTGATGACACAGGTGCCCACGGAGGGAACGGCCTTTCGTGCGAACCTGTTCCGCAGCCAGGGACCACCGACCCACAGCATACAGATTGCGTGGAGGCCTACGTTGACTTCTACATTCCACACGCCAGAGCGTTTCGGAACACTTGAGTTGACAAAATCGAAATAGGAACTGCAGCAGAGAAGATAGGAAGGGCCGACAGAGGATCCGGCGGCCCTTCCTGTGGGTGAAACCAGTTCTGACTCAGAAGGTGATCCGGCCTCTGAGCCGAATCTCACGATTGCTGCTGATACCTTCTTCTTCGTAGCTGCGAAACAGGTGTCCGAAGTCAGGGTTGGGTGAGAATTGCGCCGGGTCGGTCGTATCAATCGGCAGGATCTTCGGTTGGTGGCCGGGAGTGCCGGGTGCGGACTGGTCAACCGAGAGGCTGAAGGAGCCTACGTTTGAGAAGCATCCTTCGCAACCGCCGCCATCGTTGGAATCAGGCGAGAGCATGGGATGGTTCAGTACGTTGTTGATGTCTGCGCCGAGTTGAACCCCTATGCGCTCAGTGATTGCAAACGTCTTGTGGACGCCGAGATTGATACCGTACATCGACGGGCCGTACAGAGCGTTGCGGACGGCAACACCGGCCTGCGAGTACAAATTAGATCCCATACTGGGCAGTTGGAAAGCATTCGCGTTCCACTGGAAACCTTGTGGCGCGGCCGCCCGTGGATCGCCGGTAATGATCGCGCGAACCGAGGTCGCATTGAAGTCGCCCACCGCGTCGATTGCGCCCGACGCAACGTTGCCCGGAAGCACCGGATCGCAGTCGTCGCACACATAGAACGGCGTGAAGCCTGTGCCCGTTTTCCAGAACAGGTTGGTCGTACCCTGCCAGCCGCCGATGGCGGCGTCCACCAGCTTCGACGAATTCGCACCGTACTTCTGTCCACGCCCGTAGGGCAGATCGAAGACGCCGTACGCGACGACGCGGTGCCGCGACACGAACGAGTCCGGACCATAGTCGCTATTTGGCTGGAACGGGTTATAAGCCTCTCCGCCCAGGCTGGAATTGCCGGTGTCCAAGCCAGAGGACTTCTGGTCGAGGAACGTATAGGCGACGCTAAACGTAAGACCTCTAGTCTGGCGCTGCGCCTGTGCCTGGAATGAGGTTGTGAGGCTATGACCAACATTGCCGTAGCCGAGAACGTAATCACCGAGAGCAGGGATTGCGAGGCGCGCACTGTCGGCCGGAGAGTAGGCACAGTCACCGTTGTTGAGCGGATCGCACGGTGTGACCCCGTCGCCGGTTGTGGTTCCAAATGGGTTGTCGTTGGGAGGGATCATGTTAAGATCCTTACCCACAATCTGCCCGGTCTCCTTCGCGCCGATGTATGAGAAGCGCAGCGACGACTCCCAGCGGAGTTCGCGCTCCACCGTGCCGTTCCATTGCTGGATGCGGGGATTCTTTAAGTCTACCGGAACGTAGTTTGCCGATGGCGTGTTGCCGAACCCGTTCAGTGTGCCACCGCTGAGCGGAGAGCTGCTGCCACCCGATGCACCGGTTGGCCAGCTACCAAGCGGGGGCCCACCTGCGACCGATCGCTTCGTGCGAGCCGGATTGAAAGGATTAGTCGCAATCGGATCCCGAATGCCCTGCGCCGCGGACGTCGGATAGTAAATGCCGTAACCGCCGCGAAGCACGGTTTTCGGGATGATCTGGTACGCAAGGCCGACGCGCGGCCCAAAGCCGGTTCGGTCCGTCCTCACAAGACCCCTTCCAACGCCGAGCCCAGATTGATCTGCGGTTACGGTTCCGAAGGCTATGATGTTCGGATCGAGATACGTGAGCGTCTTCGCGGACGGAATGACGAAACGCCCAATTTGCCCCGTTGTCGCATTTACGTAGTTCGGATCCAAGTTGGCGAGCAGATCATTGTTCTCAATGAACGGCGTGATGAGGTCATACCGCATACCAATGTTCAGCGTCAGACGAGGGTTGACGCGGAAATCATCCTGCACGAAGTACCCGGACTCCCAGTTGTAAACATCCATCGGTGGACGCGGGTTATTCACATAACCGACAGAATCGGCGGGGTCCCCTTGCAGGAAACGGGCGAGCGCGTTCGCACCGGTACCAGTATAAGTAACGATTCCGCGCACGTTGCCGCGATTCACGGCAAATCCATCAACCGCCTGATTGCGAACGAAGTCACCGCCTATTTTCAGGTCATGCCGTCCCAGCGTCCAGGTTAGCGTGTCACCGAAGGTTGCGAGATTCTGATTAGCAGGACGGTCAGTGTTGCGCCCCCCGTTGCTGAATGCCTGGAACTTCCCAAGCGTCACCGCAAGATGCCCATGGGTATCAAGCTCGTTCGGTCCAACTACGGAGCCGACCGCAGTAATGTCCGCATCCGCGAATCCAATGCTCTGCAAGAAGCTGCGGAGCGTCGTATTGCTATGCGTATAGAAATCCTGCTGATTGAAGCCGCCACGAAGCTCGTCCACGAGATGAGAAGAAAAGACATGTGTATACGAGAGCGAAAGCGTATTGTTTCGGCGATCCGTTTGGCTGAGACCCAGACCCGTGAACACACCTACGACCGGGTTCGTTGCAATAGTTTGCGCCGACGCGTGGTAAACGCCATACAAGCGATTCGAGTCAGAGAAATCGTGGTCGAGCCGAAGTGTCCCTTCATCCTGGAAAGACGCTCCAGGAATCGACGTGGTGTAGTGAGGCGACACCGTGCCCAGGGACGGATTGATCGGAGCAGAGGTTCCTACGTGCGGAAAGTAGAGCGATATGAGTTTTGTCGTAACCGGATTCAGTAGACGCGAAGGGATGCGGATAAATTGCTTCCCCAACCCGCCAACGGTGTCGGTGGCGATCTCCTGCCGGGGTGAGGACGGCTGTGCCAACCAATGGCTTCGCCGAATCCTTCATAAGAGAAAAATCCCCGGCCAGGAGCGTGGGGTGCGGCAGGGTGCTTGAGGAAACCGTCGTCGGTTCAATCGTGGAATTGTGCTCGTAAGCCGCAAAAAACCAGGTGTTCTTGACATGAGAGACAGGACCACCGATGGAACCACCTACATCGGTGATATTCACGAAGGGCTTGTTGAACGTCGGCTGAAAGACGGTCGGCGCAAAATTTGCGAGTGTGTCCTTATCCGCAAGGCTCCACGCAGACAAAGCCGAGTTCTTGTTGTTATAGAAAATCGAGCCGTGGTAGTCCGCCCCCCCGCGCTTGGTGGTGACACGAACGTTCGCCACACCCGCATATTCTGCACTGAAGGAGTTGGAAAGCACATTCAGGTCGCCGACCGCTTCGAGTGAAGGCTGGCTGGCCGTGGCCTGGCCAAAAATACCGCCATTGGAACGTTGGCCGTCTACCGAAAAACTGGCGCCGTAGCTCTGCGCGCCGATGAATTTAAAGTCGCCGGGTTCATCGCTCTGCGTAATGTTCGGATTGATATAGAGGAACGAGTAGATGTCACGACTGTCGCGAGGCAGATCGATAATGGCGCGCGAGCTCAGCGTTTCGCTGATGGTCTGGTCCTGCGTGTCGATGGTCGGAGCGGCGGTCGTGACTTCGACATTCATGTTTGCGGAAGCACGCAGGGTTGCATCCGCACTCACCACGTCGGAACCGCTCAATACGATGTTGTTCACGACCGTAGTTCCAAAACCTGTGGCCCTGACCGTCGCTTTATAGCGGCCACTGGGGAGAGCGGTGGCCTCATATGCTCCGTGCTGGTCCGTGGTCAGCTTGCGACTGGTGAGCGTAGCGAGGTCAGTGATCTCCACTTGCGCGTTCACAACCAGGGCGCCTGCGGAGTCTGTCACCGTGCCGCGGATCGTGCCGAGGTCGGTGCCCTGCGCATGCAGATTCGGCGCGCTCCCCGCGATAACACAGACCAGAACTGCCCACAACGAAATGACGCTGCGTAGCTTCATGAAAGTACCTCGCTGCAGATGTTGAGGGAAGATACCACACATAACGAAGAAAAAGCCAACCAAAAAACGGTGAAAACGAACAAATACGCAACCTCGCGCTCGATGGGAGGTAAGCGAAAATCTGGGCCGTCGTTGGGATATAACGGCCCTATAGCGGAAAGCTGGCAAGTAGCCCATCCGGCGGTGGGTTGCACATCCGAACAAGAACATAGATTTCACCGCTTGACGCGCGGTCGGCAAAGAGGCTAGAAAAGTCGACGGAGAAAAATACTACGGTGAAACGCAACTTAAGAAAACAAATCGCAATCTGCACTGGATTGGCGACTGTACTGACTCTTGCCTCTTCTGCGTTGTCCGCTGAAGGTTTCAAGGTGGTCGGACCCGGCGGCGGCGGCGCGATGTATCACGCCACCATCAACCCTCACGACGCCAATGAGGTGCTCGTCGCTTGCGATATGACCGGGTCTTATATCAGTCACGACGGGGGTAACTCGTGGCGGATGTTTAACCTGCGGAGCCCCGTGCACTTTTTCGCGTTTGACCCGGTCCAGCGGCACACGATTTATGCCGGCACTGAAGGCTTATGGCGCAGCACGGACGACGGAGAGAGCTGGAACCTTGTCTGGCCTCGGCCAGCGACGGTGCGCACCGTATATATGGCCTCCGACCACGCCGACGAGACCATCGTTGCCGACCCCAATCCGATGGGAACGATTGTGGCGTTTGCGATCGACCCCTCCAATTCCCGCACCTTGTTGGCTTCGGCGGTAAAGGACGGCAAGACCGGTGTTTTCGAGTCTACGGATTCCGGCGTCACGTGGGAGAAGCTCCACGACTTGCAGAACCCGCCGCAAAAAATGTGGGTCGATCCGAGCTCCGACAAAACGAACCGCGATATCTACGTTGCTGGAAAAGATGGTGTGACGGTGCGCTCACGGGGCGAGTGGCAGTTTCACTCTGCGCCAAATGGTGTGACATTCACCGACACCAGCGCTGGTTTCGCGCCAAAGCGGCCCGCGCTTCTTTATGCTACTTCGCAGTCCGGCATATATCTTTCGCGAGACGGCGGCACTACGTGGCTTTCCTCTCCGCTGCCGGGCAAAGGAGCGCAGGTGCGCGCGATCGCGACGAGCCTGTTGCATCCGGACTCAGCCTACGTGTCCTACGCCCATCTGCAGCTTGACGGCAAAACGTGGATGGGCGTTGCGCGCACACACGACACGGGACATACGTGGTCGCTGGTTTGGAAAGAAGACAAAACATCGTCGCCCAACATCCACGACGATTGGATCTCCAAGCAGATCGGCGTCGAATGGGGCGAGAATCCGCTGGAGCTTGGCGTGGCGGAACAGGACCCGGAGCTTTGCTACGGGACTGACTTCGGACGGACGATGATCACCACCGACGGCGGAGCAACCTGGCGTGGTGCTTACTCAAGACAAGTGGCGGGCGGCAACTGGACGAGCACGGGACTCGACGTCACAACCAACTATGGCTATCTTTTCGATCCATTCGACATGAGCCGCCGCTTCATTCCGACGACGGACATCGGCCTCTTCCGTAGTGAAGACAACGGCCGCTCATGGACGCGCTCGGTCACCGGCGTTCCCGAGGCGTGGAGTAATACGACCTACTGGGTCGTCTTCGACCCAGCGATTCGTAACAAAATGTGGGGCGTGATGAGCGGAACGCATGACCTTCCGCGGCCGAAGATGTGGCGCAAAGCGTCAGTGACGACGTATAAAGGCGGCGTGTGCGTCAGCACAGACGGCGGGCGTACGTGGAGACCGTCGAATAAGGGCATACCCGAAACCGCCCCGACTCACATTCTGCTCGACCCCAACAGCCCTGCGGGTAATCGGACCCTATGGGTCGCGGCGATGGGCCGCGGCGTGTACAAGAGCACCAACGATGGCGCGACGTGGACACTGAAAAATCAGGGCATCACCCAGAGGGAGCCACTCGCCTGGCGGCTGGCGCGAGCGAAGGACGGCAGTCTCTACGTGGTTATTGCACGCCGCAGCGAAGACGGCAGCATCAACACGCCGGGCGATGGTGCGCTCTACAAATCCAGCAACGGTGGAGAGTCGTGGATACCCGTGACGCTTCCTTCCGGGGTGAACGGACCGAACGGGCTCACCGTCGATCCGGACCATCCAAATCGGCTGTACCTGTCGGCATGGACGCGCGCAACGCACGATCGCGAAACGGGGGGCGGCATCTTTCTGTCGGACGATGGCGGCAAGACTTGGAGGAACGTACTCGATCGGGACCAGCACATCTACGACGTAACGGTCGATCCGCGCAACGCGGACACGCTATATGCAGCAGGTTTTGAATCGTCGGCATGGCGCTCCGTTGATCGCGGTTTGCATTGGACGCGCATCTCCGGGTTCAACTTCAAATGGGGGCATCGGGTGATGCCTGACCTCGAGAACCCGAACATGATCTACATCACCACCTTTGGCGGCGGCGTGTGGCACGGTGCAGCAAGCGGAGACAAACGGCGTCCAGATATCGCGACTCCGAAGCTGGAGCCGGGCGAATAATTTGCGCTAGGATCCAGTCGACAAAGGCGGAAGCGGTCCGGAATAACCCTTCTGGACAGCTTCCGCCAACCGCATGGAAAACGCTGCATCCGTCAGCGAGCACGTGGAAGGAGCGCCGGTGATGGCAAGACGAATGAATTCTCCGTATTCGCCAACGATTCCATCGTCCACCAGGCGGTCCCCGGTGAGCGGATGCTGCTCCACGATCTTTTCTCTACACCAGTATCGGTCACCCTGGAAGGACGTGTCGGCGTTGTACGCTGCCCCAAGCGCTGCCTCGGCGCTGGCGCCGTCCGCCGTCAAGCAATACGTTTCGCGCTTGATGCCGGTATTCAGGAGCATCGATATCTCCGCCTCCGCTGCATTCGCGAACAGCAAGCGGACCCACGAGTCGCAAACGGCGGAGTTTCCGTATTTGCGACGGTGCACTTCGATTTCGGTGGGATTGCCCAATAGAAACCGCATGGCGTCCAGCACATGAATCCCCGTCTCAACCGCGAACTCCGGCTCCATGCGATTCGTGCGAAGCATCTCAGCACGCGCGACGCGTACGCGGTTCTCCTCGCTCCAGCGCTTCAATCGCACCATCGATGGTATGGACCGGCGATTGAATGCGACGAAGGTCAGGACCTTTGCTGCTTCGGACGCGGACGCGAGAGACGCCGCTTCGAGGAGAGAGATTCCCGGCGGCTTTTCGATGAAGAGCGGCACACCGAGCGGCAGCAACGACTTCACGAGCGCGGCCGTAGCCGAGGGCTGCACAGTGCACACGATTGCGTCTGGCCGCGCAGCCTGGAGCACGCCGTCGATATTGTTCGAAGCGAGCTTATAGCCAAACTGATCGCGAAATTCTTCGGCGCGGTTGAGCTGCAGGTCGCAAATCAATTCGAGCGAGACCAGCGAACGCTGCGCCAACCGCTGCAGCGTAGGCCCATGCACATGCCGGCTCCACTCGCCGGCGCCTACGTGCGCAATGCGGAGCGGAGTATTGACTTTGAGTTCTTCGTGCATCCACCCTCTGTTGCAGCAGCTTCTGCCAGTTACGGTATCTGATACTTTACCCCTTACCCTGAGTAGGTGACCCTTGATACGGCGCAGAGACTTGTTGAAGAGCGCAGTAGTTCTTCCTCTACTGCCGGGAATAAGGTCGTTTGCAAGCGAGCCCCAGCCAAAGCACCTGTGGGAAGGCTTCGACTTCGGCTCTATATTTCCTGCACATGAGCGTCTCAACCAAGGCCCGTTCGACGTCGATCAGGACCAGGGCTGGCAGTGCATCTACTTCAGCACACCATCGGAAAAGCCGCTTCGTAATCCCGGTTACGGACTTGTGGGCTATACGTGGGAAGAAGGCGGCGCATCGATTGCCGTGCGGGAGGGACGACAATCGCTTGAAGATCACGTAGAGAAGATGGCGAGCTTGCCGTTTCTTGATGTCCTCTACATTCGGTGTGACTGGCGCAACGTGCAGAAGCGGCCTGGACGGCTCGATCTGGATCCGGTGTGGGAGTTGACGATGGATGCCGCGCGCCGGCATGGATTGCGCGTCGCCTTCCGTGTGCAGTCGTCGAACACGCAGTTCCAACCGCAACAATTAGCGCTGCCGGAGTTTCTGCAGGCGCGCGTTCCGCTAGTGAAGATCGCACCGATGCGCAGAGGGGGAGACATAAAATCTGCGAGCGGAACGGCTTACTGGACGGAGCCACGCTACGACAATCCTGCCTATCAAAGCGCCCTTCGCGAGTTGAACCACTTACTTGCAGAGCGTTTCGATGGGGACCCCCTGATGGAGTGGGTAGACATGATGCACGTCGGGTTCTGGGGGGAAGGCCATTTTGGTGGGAATCCAAGCCCGTTTCCAGACGAGGCGACCGCGCAGCGTACGCTCAACCAGATGGTGCGCATGCAGCTCGCGTGTTTGGAAGAAGACACCGCTGGCGATGAACACACAGCCCGATATCAGCCACACGGGTAATCGGGAGGCGATCGAGATTGCGGTGCGGGGCGGAGCGTGGGTGCGCTCGGACAGCATCATCGTCGAAGAACCAATTCAGATTGAGGAGTTGGCGAACCGTCCTGCCTGTCTCCCGGCCATTCTTGAAGACGGCTACTTCCGCGCTTATAACGTTTCCAAACTGACGAGTGACGCGGCAAATGTGAACGTGCTGGAAAACTACATGTTGCATGTACTGGACCTGAAGGCCAATTACTGGTCTTTGTGGACCGAGTCTGAGAATTTGGACCACTACAATCGTTTGTACCCACGAGGATTTGCGCGACTCCGCGAGCGCCTCGGCTACCGCATCCGCCCTTCCTGGGTATGGCAACGGAAACGCTCTGGGACGTCGGAGGTGGTGATTTGTGTTTCGAACCATGGTGTGGCGGGAGTGCCCGGTGTTCTCTGGCTTCAGCTCGCAAGCCGCGACGGATCATTCAAGAGGCGAGGCACGCTAGACGCAGGATATCCGCACGGAGGCGGACTTCGCCTCGGCTCGTTCCTCTTGCCGAAGGGGTACTCGGGAGAGGTCCGGTTGTCAGCGGAACTTGAAATCAGGCCTGGAGTCTTGAAGCCTATTCGCTGGGCATGCGAGCAGCCGACCAACGCAGACGGCTCGATTTCACTCGATATAAAGCGGCCAGATGACCCAAAATGGCGCAAAGGCGTATGACTTCGGTTTCCTTTGTTTTGCTACACTTTGGCCATCGCTTCGACCGAACGCAAGACGGCAGCAGGTTGTGACAGGCAAGTGTTTTTGCAGAGGGGACAGATGCGTAGAGGCAAAACATGAAGAAATTGAAGAATCGTGCGCCAATGTTGATTGAAGAGCGGCGTCAGCACATCCTGACGCTGATTCAGAAGCATGGACGCGTGCTGGTGGACGAGCTTTCCAACGACCTCAATCTGTCCAAAATCACGATTCGGAAAGATCTCGACTACCTGCAATCGAAAGACCTTCTGATACGAACACACGGCGGCGCGCTGCCCGCCCAGGCAGGTGCGCTTTCCGACCCCACCATTCAGGAAAAGCGCGAACTGCATCACGACGAGAAGGTAAATATCGCGAAAGCGGCGGCAGCCATGATCTCGGACGGTCAATGCATCATTCTGGATTCTGGCACTACGACGACCGAGATCGCTCGCGAGATACTGTCTTTCCGCCAGCTCACAATCATCACGAATGCGCTCAACATCGCCGCCGATCTGGCGCGCAGCGATTTTGAGATTGTCATGATTGGTGGAAGCTTGCGTAAGAACTCTCTTTCGGTCGTCGGCCCCCTCGCAGAAGACGTGCTGAAAGAGATGCACGCAGACATCGTGTTCCTGGGCGTCGATGGCTTTGATCTTGAGGTCGGCCTCACGACGCCGAATGTGCTGGAAGCGCGGGTCAATCGCGCAATGGTAAAAGCCGCGCAGACGGTCGTTGCGGTGTGCGATTCAAGCAAGTTCAACCGCAGAAGCCTCTCGCTTATCGTAGGGACGGCGGAAATCGACCACGTTATCACCGACAGCCAGCTCCCTGCAGATCAGGTAAAGGCCATTCGAGACGCAGGCATCGAAGTGACTGTCGTTTAGACAGCATAGGGGGATTATGGGTGCATGGCTACGTGCGAAACGTTCACTGTTCACCATCGTTTGCGGCTGTGTCTTTGCAGCTTCAGGCGCTTTTGCCCTTACATCACCCAGAACGTCACCTTCGACAGGGGCGTGGGTTGGAACCTGGGCCGCCGCTCCGGAGGGCGAGCGAAATACGACGGCTGTGTCAGCTGCGACCACATACCGCCAAATAATGCACCTATCGGTCGGGGGCAATAGCGTACGCGTCATCTTCACGAATGAATTTGGGACGCAGCCGCTGACTATAGGCCCAGCAAACATTGCGGTCCGAAAAAAGGGCAGCGCAATCGACCTCTCCTCGGCAAAGACGCTGACCTTCGGAGGAGAGCGCCTGGTCACTTTGCCGGCCGGCTCGATGATCCTGAGCGACGCGGTCGATATGACGCTCGCGCCCCTCAGCGATGTTGCGATCAGTCTGTTTGTTCCCGCGCAACCAATGCATCAGTCCACTGTTCATTCTTACGCTCTGCAGACGAATTACAAATCTCCAGGGCAATGTTGTGAGCACCGAAACACTCACGACAGCTTCGACGATGGCCGAATACTTCTTCGTTCGAGGCGTTAATGTAATATCCGACGCTCCGGCGGCGGTGGTTACGCTTGGAGACAGCATCACGGATGGAGCGGCGAGCGATGCAAACATGAATGGCCGCTGGCCGAATGTGCTTGCCGCCCGTTTCCAGGAAGACCCAGCGCTGTCCAGGATAAGCGTCTTGAATGCTGGGCTAAACGGCAACCGGCTGCTGCACAACGAGGATGAGTTTGGCGACAGCGCGCTCAAGCGGCTTGATCGAGATGTTCTGACGCAGGCCGGCGCAAAATATCTGATCGTGCTCGAAGGGATCAACGATATCGGTCACATCGTGAAGCCTTCCGCGGACGATCCGGCGGAGACGGCACAAAGGATCATTCTCGCACTGCAACAAATCGCTACCCGGGCGCGGTCGCAGGGAATAAGAGTTATCGGGGGGACAATACTGGCTTACGAAAATTGCAAGTACGCTTCTGCGGATGGAGAAAGGATGCGGCAGACAGTGAATGAGTGGATTCGCCGCTCAAGAGATTTCGATGCCGTTGTCGACTTCGACAAAGTCGTCCGCGATCCGGTACATCCCGGGCGCCTTCTGCCTGCCTACGACAGTGGCGACCATCTACATCCAAACGCCGACGGCCTGCGGGCCATGGCGAACAGCATCCCTCTAGACCTTTTCGTTCACTAGGGATTCAGACGGGCCTCACGAGCGCTTCGTCGGTCGCGCGCGTGTTGCGTACCAGCAGCAAGACAAGAACCATGCCGATGAGCGGGACGATGGCGCTCGCAATAACTATTGGATCGAATGCGTGGCCACCTTTGAGTGCTCGGGCGTCGGAAAAATAACCGACCGCTTTCATCGCGACAATGGTTCCAATGCCCGACCCGGTCCCGCTTAGGCCACTTACGGTCGCTACTGCGTTGCTCTTGTACAAGTCCGACGGCAAGACATTCGCGATGGTGCTAAAGCATGCGTACGAGAACGTCGACAGAGCGAAGAGGACTGTGATGAGCCAGAGTTTTTGCGTGAATACGGTCGGGATCAGCAGCAGCATGCCGCAGCCTCCGATGATAACCACTGCCTTCCGCGCCCACCCTAGTGACCAGCCTCTCCGAATAAGGTAACCAGATGCCGCTCCGCCCGCAAAGTTACCGAGGTCCGCTGCAAGAAATGGAACCCAGACGGCGATGAGGCCATTGCGCAGATCGATCCCTTTCGCAACCAGATACACCGGGAACCAGTCCGTAACGAAGTACCACACCGGATCTGTGAAGGCTCGCGCCGCGATGACGCCCCATGTCTGTGGAAGCCGGAGGACGTCACGCCAACGGGGGTTTGTTTCGGTGACCTCTGACTTTCCCGCGCGATGCTCTGGACGCAGTAACTCCATCTCCTCAGCGGAAATTCGCGGATGCTCTTTGGGAGGATAGTAAAACCTTCGCCAAACGAGCAACCACACAAAGCCAAACACGCCCGGCACGACGAACGCCGGCCGCCAACCCCACCGAAAGTAGATCCACAAAACAAGAAATGGAGACAGTGCTCCGCCGATGGACGAGCCGCTATCAAACAGTGCTGTGGCGAGCGCGCGCTCCTTTGCGGGGAACCACTCAGAGACGACCTTTGTCGCGGCAGGCCAGTTCGCGGACTCTGCGAAACCCAGCATGAAGCGGAAACCCATGAAGCTGAAAAAACCACTCGCAAGCGGCGTCAATGCCGAAACGATCGAGTAAAAAACTACCGTGCAGCTGATGCCCAGGCGCGTTCCGACGCGATCGATCCAGCGGCCGCACAGGGTTTGCCCAATTGCGTAGGCGACACGAAACGCTATTACTAGATCGGCATAATCGCTGTTCGTCCAGTGATAAGAAACTTTCAAGTAGGGCGCAAGCAGCGAAAGCGTTTGACGGTCCATGTAGTTGATGACCGTCGACGCAAAGAGCATCACCCCTATCCACCAACGCAAGTTGCGAGGCTTCCCGATATTGTGGAATGTCTGCTCTGGCACCATCTCTCCCATGGCCCGTGTTTTCTAACATCAGTGCAGCTATCGGAGCCACTCATCGAGATGAGCCCGCACAAACTCATCATCCGAAAGATCGGGATACGCACTGCAAACCCGATCAATTTCCTGGCTTTGGCCGCGCGAAAGCGATTCGTGCTCATCGAGACACCAAGTGCCCTGCAGCAACCCTTGTCTGCGCAGCACCTCATGGATTCCGGCAATGCAGCCTGCGAAGTTGTGCTGGGGATCGAAGAGCGCGGCGTTCGCGTCCGTGATCCGCTGGGCCAGCGTAAGCGAATCTACGGGAATGTGTCCGACGGTTGATTTCGCCAGGGCCAGGTGCTCTATGGCCTTGCTGGTCCACACTGCCCAGTGCCCGAGCAATCCTCCGACGATGCGCACTGTGTCTCCGCCAAAGTTCCATCGTGTCAGCAGGTCGATGAGAATGTTGTCGTCGTTGCCCGTGTAGAGCGAGATGTCGGACACGCGTCCCGAATCAATGACGCCGCGCAGAACGTCTATTGTCTGATAGCGATTGAACGGTGCCATCTTGATGGCCACCACGTTCTCGATCTGAGCGAACTCTCTCCAGAAACCGTATGACAACAAACGGCCACCCACGGACGGCTGCAGGTAAAAGCCGATCACAGGCAAGATGCCGGCAACTGCTTTCGCATGTTCAACCAGGTCACGGTTTGTGAGGTCGTTCAAACCACCCATGCTGAGCAGCACGGCGTCATAGCCTAGCTCGCGCGCAAGTTCGGCTTCGCGCACCGCTTGATCTCTACCGCCGCAGGTGCCTGCGATTTTTACGACGTTGTGTTCCGCCGCTTCTGCTATCGCGAGTTCCAGAACGTGACGATAAAGTCCAATTCGTGGATTGCGAATGGCAAACTGCGTAGTGTGTACACCTACCGCGATGCCCCCCGCGCCGGCAGCGAGATAGTAGCGAGTCAGCGCTCTCTGCCGCTTCTCATCGAGCTTCCGTTCGGACGTAAGTGCGAGCGGGTGGGCAGGAATGACAAGGCCTTCGGCAAGTCTTCTGCGCACATCCATTAGAACTTCCCGTCCTGTGTCTGAAAATGTGTCGGCTTGTTGCTGAGTGCGCCGCCGCTTGCGATCCAATCTGCGATCCAGTCGATCATCATCCCCACTGTAACCGTGGGATACCCGAACAGTTGATGACATTTCGCAGAGTTGTTGAGCAACGCATTCGACGACTCTTCACCCGTAAACGATGCCTGCAGTCCAAAGCGAAGTGCGAACTGATCTGCAATCCAGCGCGTGCTAAGCGTCTCGGGGCCTGTGAGGTTCAGCACCAAGGGAGGAGAGGCGCAATGCGCAATGGAACGCAGCGTGACCGAGTTCGCGTCGCCCTGCCAGATCACGTTGACCAGCGGCATACGAACATCGACCGGTCTGCGTTCCCACACAGCACGCGCTATATCGACCAAGACGCCGTAGCGCAGATCAATGGCATAGTTCAGCCGCAGGATGGCGACCTTTGTGCCCCACCGGTATGAAGCATGTTCGAACACGCGCTCGCGGCCGAGCACAGATTGCGCATATTCGCCCTGGGGACCTAGTGGCGTCTGTTCGTCAGCGCCACCGCGCGCCGCGGGCACCAGGGGATACACATTGCCACTCGAGAAGCAAACGATCCGTGAATGCCGATAGCGATCAGCCACCAATGCGGGCAGCTGAGTGTTAATGGCCCAACTGAAGTGTTCCGCGCCGGTCGTGCCGAACTTTCGCGCGGCCATAAAGATCAGATTTTCCGCATCAGGCAGTCCCGCAAGCTGGTCAGGCTCGAGTAGATCGCACGCGATCGGTTCGATACCATGCGCACGCAAAGCATCGGGCATGTTCTTGTCCGTGAAGCGAGCCACACCGAGAACCTTCGTCTTTTTTCCGGCCGCATCAGCGGAGCGTCGAATGAGCCGCGCGAGTGTGGGTCCCATTTTGCCGCCTACGCCGAGAATCAGCACGTCGCCTTCGAGCGGACGCATGGCCTCAACGTCTGCTGCCGTGGGGCGTGACATTCGCTCTTCCAACTGTTGTTCGTTTGCGATTTTCATACTCAGCCTAATTCGAATCCCGCGATGGCATAGGACCATGAATCATCGTTGTGGATGGCTTCTCCGCAGCGCATGCGCCACAGCACACGACTCCGGTTAAATCCCAGATCTTTAGCACACTTCACTGCTTCTGCATTCGTGGTGAGAATATCCCAATACCAGGTACACGCACCCGCGTAGCCGTTCAGCTGCCGTGCGATCAACTCTCTTGCATCTTTCGCCGATGCAGCCACGCATGGTCCCAAATAGCGCGCCACCCGGCCCGGTCGTGACATGACGTAGCCTGCGCATGTGACTTCGCAGCTGGACGCCGTCGACAGGTCCTGCAGCAATTGTTTGCGGCATACACCGAAAGCCTTCGCATCTTGTTCGAGAAGTTCCTCTGACATGCGCCATGCAGACGGAGCGGCCGCGCTCGCGCCGGCATCGCCTTTGCGTTCCCAGCGTTCAATCGTGTTCTCGACGACAAACCCGAGACTCGCGTAAAGCGGGCGTCCCTGTTCTGTCGCGTCCAGTTTCAGCGTGCGAACTCCATGACTCTCAGCACCCGCGATTGCGTCCTTCATCAAGCGACGCGCGTGACCCTGGCGTCGATCTTCCGGCCTTGTGAGAACCATGCCGATCCAAGCCAGTCGCCTCCCATAATTCATCCGCGTCGCAGTCGCAGCAATTGCTCCATCGCGATGGATGCAGCGACAGCCATTCGGAGAAAGCCGTACCACTCGGTGCCAGTCTTCGGGCGTCTGATTCCAGTTCGCCGCAATTGACAACTCCATCGCAGAGGGCACGTCGTCGGGAGTGAGCGTTCGAACGGCGCTTACCATCCGTTAACCTTCCTCTCCTTCCACCAGCCCATGAAGTGCGGAAGCGCCACTTCAGGCGGTGCAAGCTCTGGATGCCATTGCTTCTCCCATTCAAATGAGAGGAAACCCTGGTAGCCGATCGCTTCGAGCGCCGCGAACATCGCGTCGAACGGAAAATCGCCTTCTCCGGTGAGCACGTAAGTCGGCGTTTCCGTTTCACCGAGCTGTAGATCCTTCACGTGAACGTGGCGAAGATGGGCCTCCATCTCCTGCGAGAGGAATGGTGATTCGCTGTTCTGAGAGAAGGCGTTCGCCGGGTCCCAGATAATGCCGACATCGCTGCGATTCACCCTCCGCAGGATTTCATCGACCGCGTTACCGGTGGCAAAATCGCCGTGAGTCTCCAGCCATGCTTGAACTCCGCTGGATTCCAGTTTCTGCGCGACGTCTACCAGAGAATCAGCGATCCATCCTGCCGTCTGCGCGCGGTCGCAACCGCTTTGGATGCGGTCAGGAAATACACGAACGGCTGGCGCCCCGAGTGCAGCGGCGATCTCCGCCACGCGCAATGCGGAATCGACATTGCGTTGGCGTTCCTGCGCATCCGCAGAATGAAAACATGCGCTACTGTCGACGGAAGCTACTCGAATTCCGAGGTCGTCAACACGCTTTCGAGTCGCAGCAAGCGAAGCTCCCTGAAACTCGGGCACCTTCCAGAGATCGAGCTCGCGCGAGATGACGCGCAGCTCCACGCCGTCAAAGCCATAGCTCACAGCGGCTGCAAGAACCTGATCCAGGTTCCAGTCCGGGCAAGCCAGCGTCGAAAAGCTCGTCTTCGTCATGTCATCCGGCCCAGCATGTTCGTTGTGACGCGGTGCTTGACCGGCGCGCCGGTGAAGAATCGTTCGAGCTCGTCGATAGCGACGTCCGCCATCTCGCCGCGAGTTTTGCGACCGCCGCCACCAATATGTGGGGTTGTAATGGCCCCTTGCAACGTCCGTAGTGGATGGCCCAGCGGAAGCGGTTCCTCTGGGTCCGTGACATCCACCGCACAGCGTAACCGGCCACCCGCCACTTCACGCGTAAGCGCGGCCAGGTCAACGAGACCCCCACGCGCAATGTTGATGACGACAGCTCCGTCCGGCAACTTTGATAACCGGGCGTCACTCAGGATACCCCGCGTCTTTTCGGTCAACGAAGCCGCCACAACCAATAGTGAGCTGCGCCCCAACACGCCATCAAGCGAGTCGAATGTCACAGGCATCTCCGTGGCGAGCGCTCTCAAAGCGTAGGGGTCGTACACTCTCCAGCGCACGTCGAAGCCGCGCATCATTTCGACCAGTGCGCGCGCCACGCGGCCAAAGCCGATCATTCCCACTTCCGTGCCGAGCAGGGACTCCGCGGTGGCAGCACCAATATGAGCCTCGTTATAGATGCCATTCGAGCGCTTACGCAGCGCGGTCCGATAGTAATCGACGTTGCGCGCCGCGTAGAGCAGGAACGTTGCTCCGAGCTCCGCTGTCGGCCGCGCCATAGGTTCGGCCGTGTTCACAATGGTCAGGTCTTTGAACAACGATCTCTCATAGCGTTTCTTTACCTCGCCGCCGCAGTGCGCAATCATCTTTAGAGAAGGCATGCGCTTTACCGCCTGAGCCGGCAAATACGGGCTATCCCAAGTGGTGATCAGCGCCTGAGCTCCTTCTAGAAACGACGGAGTGCCGGAAGCGAAGGTCGCCGACGGTAGCAGCTTCCAATGCGCAAGACGGCTGAGACGCCGCTGTTGGCGCTCGTCAAAGAACGACGAGAAGAGCTCTTTTCCTGCCAGGATTGCAACTATGGGCTTCCGCATAAACCGACTGGAGTCTAGCATGAACTAGAACTTTATATTTCGTTTTCTTTCCAGCAACTATCCTCTTGACACACCATAGATAGCTAAACGAAAGTATCCGCATGCTCGTGGCGAACACGATCGACTACGCTGTCATCGCTTGCTACACCCTGCTCATGATTGGCGTGGGCGTGTATGTTATTCGGTTCAACAGCACCGCGTCCGAGTACTTTCGCGGAGGCAGCCGCATCCCCTGGCTGGTGGCTGGACTCAGTGCGTTCATGTCCGGCTTCAGCGCGTGGACGTTTACCGGCGCTGCGGGTGTTGCTTACAAGTCGGGTATCGCGGTCATCGGTCTGTATCTCGGGAATGCCGTTTGCTACCTGCTTGGCTATTACGTCTTCGCCTCGCGCTGGCGGCGCACGCGCATCAGCACAGTAATGGAATACCTGGCGGATCGATTCGGTCCGGCGACGCACCAGACATTTTCCTGGGCGACGATCATCTTTCAGATCTTTACGAGCGCGACAATGCTCTATGGCCTGAGCTTGTTCGTTTCAACCGCGTGCCAGTTTTCAGTCATCGCGACGATCCTGGTGACGGGTTGCGTCATCCTTTTTTACAGTGTGGCGGGCGGCTTGTGGGCCGTGGTCATTGCCGACTTCCTGCAAGCCTCCATCCTCCTTCCGTTCTGCATCGTTTTGGCAGTTGCTTCCTTGCTGCATGTGGGCGGACTTTCCGGACTAGTCCATTCGCTCCCGATGGAGATGAAAACGATTCCCGTGCGCGGCGAATTCGGGTGGATCTATCTCGCCTGTTGGACCGTTATGGTCTCCTTTGGATACAACACCGCCGCGATGGCCCAACGGTACTTCAGCGTGGAAAACGAGCGCGCCGCTAAACGTGTAGCGCTGTTGTGTGCAGCCTTGTTTTTTCTGGGAGCGTTCCTTTGGTTTATTCCGCCGATGGCCATGCGCATTGTGTATCCAAACCTGCATGCCGTCTGGCCGCACCTTGCGAATCCCAACGAAGCCTCATACGTTGCTGCAAGCCTTACTTACCTGCCGCACGGACTGATCGGCGTAATGCTCGCTGCAATGTTCAGCGCCACCATGGCAAGTCTCTCGGCAAATTTCAATCTCAAATCAGCCATTCTCTCGAAAGACATCTACCAGACGCTTTTTCGCCCGAATGCGGGCGAGCGCGAGATCCTCATCGTCGGAATTTTTATGACCTTACTGGTCGGCGGTGTCACGACGCTCTTCGCGGTCATCATGGCTTCGCGCGGCGATAGCATTTTCAGCGTCATGATGACGTTCAACACCCTCATTTCGCTATCCTATGGACCTCCGGCACTGCTCGGCTTGGTCTTTCGACGCGCCCCATGGTGGTCAGGCATGGCGACGTTCGCAACTGGTCTCACGCTGGGCATGCTAGGCGACTTCGTCTTTCACTGGTCTTTTATTCAGCAAGTCATCCTTGTGGTCCCGCCAGCGTTTGCCGTCTTCTTCCTCAGCATGCTCTTCGACGGCAAAGAACTTCCGGGTCGCGCACGCCTTTTCAAGAAGCTCAACACACCGATCGATCCATCGGAAATCAGTGACACGCCTGATTTCAGCCAACCCGTTTTTTTATTTCTGAGCCGCGCAGTCGCAGGGATTGGGCTGGGCTCCCTGCTGCTGCTGATTCCAAATCCGCCCGGAGCCCACTTGATCATTCTTTCCTTTAGCGGACTGACTCTGTGCGTAGCTGCATCGCTTTGGTTGGTGCCGCGCGGCGTTCGTTCCGCACGCAAAACGCTTGTTGCCGCCGGCCACACATCATGAGCTCACGTAGGTCCCCTCCGTTCCTGTCGCGCCGGCAGTTCGCACACATGCTGGCAGCCTCGGCTGCGTTCGCGTTTTCGCAAACAGCTTATTCGCAAGTCAACAGCGGCCCGACGATGCTGCTCGGCGTAACCGACCCGTTCTGCGGTCTTGACATTCTGCGCGCCCGATACGCTGCAGGCCACAGACCTTCGACTGACATGGCAGGCAACGCGGTTTCGTGGCTCATCACGGGTCAGGAGCACTTCGCCCAGGAAGCTCTCCGAGAAATGCGCCACACCGCACCACCTGCGGCGGGATCGCGGGGGTGGCTTCCAATTGCCGGCTGGTCGCTTACCTTTGATTGGCTCTATGACCACCATTTGTTCGACGATGCGCTCAAAGACAAGGTGGCGAAGCAGCTGTTGGATGCGGCAACCACAATGGCTTCAACGCAGGATCTTAGAAACCCTGAACAAGCGTCGTTCCACAACTACACAACTCGTTTCCTTGGCCTCACAACGTTCGCTATCTGCGCCGTGGCTAAACGCCGCCCGCGGGATCCATCCGTCATCGAACTTCAGGACAAAACACGGCGTGCTTTTCGGAACATCCTGCAGGTCTCCGACATCGTCGCGCCCCGCGGCAGCTATCACGAGTCAATGGATTACATGCGCATCGCATACGTGCCCATGGCGATGCTCGCGGAACTTGAGCGCACCACAACTGGCATCGATCCCGCGCTTCGCTTCGGCATCTATGAAAGCTTCGCCAATACCTATCTTTACAAGTTGATGCCTGACGGCACACCTTCTCGCGAAGGCGATAATGAGTATCCCATCCTGGACGACCGCGACACTGCGGCACTTGGTTACGCCGTGAATCGCTTCAAAAATCCGTACGCCGCATGGATTCTGCGCGACAGCGGATATGCCGTCAATCAGTGGGCGCTTCCCGTGCTCGACTTCCTGTGGAATGATCCTGACGTCACGTCGCGCAATCCTATGCGTACAAATCCGGAAGAGCTTCCGCTGCGTCGTCACTTCACCGGCGTCGATCAGGTTGTTTTCTGCAACCAGTGGGGGCCGAATGCAACTCGCATCGAGTTCGACTGCGGTCCGTACTTCGCCAAGCATCAGCATCTTGATCGCGGACACTTCTCCATTTATCACCGCGGCCATCTCGCGATCGACAGCGGCGCGGATTATACGGAGTCCGAAAGCCCTCACTACATCAACTATTACCGGCGCACGATCGCACACAACACCATGCTCGTCTACGATCCGAAAGAACATTTCTTCTGGTCGGAAAACTTGCTTCGAGCCGCGAACGACGGCGGCCAGCGCATGGACTCATCGCGCTTTTGGAACACCTTGCGCAGCCGTGAAGATTGGGAGAAGACCCGCGACCTATGGGACGTCGGCCACCTGAAGATCGTGGACAGCGGCGACACTCAAGCTGGCAACGTCGCGTATCACTATGCCTTTGGCGATGCGACCCACGCCTATTCGGCACATAAGCTGAGCGCGTTCACTCGCCAGCTTCTCTATCTCCCTGGTATTGACGTTCTACTGGTGTTCGATCGGGTCAACAGCACCGATGCGACGTTCCGCAAGACATGGCTGCTGCACGGCACGAGTATGCCTGAGGTTGAAGGAAATGGCACGAAGGCCGCCAACGGTGAGGAGTCTTTCGGTAACGCGAGAAGCTTTCGTTTTCAGGATGGCGGTGGCGAAATGACCGTGCATACGCTGCTGCCCGTCGATCACAACACGTCGCGGCGCGGAGGTCCGGGTTACGAGTTCTGGACGCCCGGAGACGCCGAAGGCGGTGTATGGGGAACCGGCCGCAACTGGGCGCTCGAACCTGCTGAGGGCGGACCACTGCCGAGCGATCCCGTTGAGCTCGCTATGTGGAAGAAGTTTTGGGGCGGCGACATCAAGAGCATCGAACGCTCCAACCGCCGCAACGTCGTACCCGGCTCGTGGAGGGTTGAAGTATCGCCGGGAGCGTCGCAGCTTGAGGACCAGTTTCTGCATGTCTTCGAAATCGGCGACCGCGGGACGACGGGCAAGCAATCTGTAGAACTGCTGCAGGGCGTCGGCATCACAGGAGCGGCCTGCGCTCGCAGCGGTGAACAAGCTATGGTTGCGCTTTTTGGCCTTCATGATTCAGCACTGGACTTCGGCGAAGTGACGCTGCCTTCATTCCCATCGCATATGGTGTGGATCGCCGGGCTTATTCCGGATCGCCACTACAACCTCGAGCTCGCCGGCAGCAATCTCGCCGGGCCAAAGGACGTTAGCCCTGGGGTTCCCGTCCGCTCCTTGCAAGCGCGCGCGAACAGGCACGGAATTCTGCAAGTGCAATCTGGCGCAGATACATTTCCCGCCACCTGCCGACTGCGGCTGCAGGTTCTCTAGCTCTTGTCAGCGTTCAACTCTGCGATCGCGGCGCGTGACAAGTGATGTGACATCATGCTGTCCGGCAGCAGCAGCGCTTTGCGAAAATCTGCCTGAGCCCGGTCGATGCGATGCAGCGCAGCCTCAATCGTTCCCATGCTGTACCACCACCATCCGGTGTAGGAACTCGTATCCTTCACTCGGTCGGCGGATGCGAGTGATGCTTCGAGATTCGTCTGCTGATGCGCAGTACCGCGGCCGAGCAGCGCGCTGGCCTTTGCGGCCCACGCAGCATCGGCATTGTTCTTGCTGTCGGCGGCCTTCTCCAACAGCTCCCGGCTTTGCGCATCCAGTTTGCATGACCGCGCCGCAAGTGCTTCGCGCAAGTAATCCCGCGCGACAGCACCGTTCAGTGCCAGTCCAGGTTGCGCTTTCGACAGAAGCTCTTTCGTCGTCGCACACTGCCCAGCCGCCGCTTCCGCTGCCACCTTCATCAGTTCTATTTCGAACATGACCTGGGTGGCACTGACGCCGCCCTCTTCGCTCGGGAAGAAACGCCCTTTGAACAGCGCAAGCGCAGTGTCATACTCACCGGCTTCAGCACGCGTCAATGCAAGCTGATAGACAAGATTCGACGGCATCGACGCTGGTGCGGGACCGTCCGCCACACCCGGAAACCGGCTAAGCGCACGCGCGCGGTCTTTTGCTGGTACGCTGCTCAAGCTCATCGCTTGATCGAGACCGGAGTAAATATCCGCGTTCGTCGGATCGTTCTCCAGGCCCGATTGGAAGGCCGTCAACGCATCCGTCACATCGCTATTCAATTGCAGCGATGCCTCGCCCATGTCTGCGTCGAGTGTCGGCATATGCGGCGCCAGCCGTTTCGCTTCGGCCCATTGCTCCATACCGGCGTCATACAAGCCTTTCGAAAACAGCAGTGTTCCGAGCAGGTAATGCGCCGATGCATCGTCTGCGTCAGCCGCGAGTGCGGCTTCCAACACCATGCGGTCCATCATGGATGATGGAAATACGTATCTTGACGAAAGCTTCTTCGCCGCCTGCCATTCAACCGACGCACTGTGACCAAGTTTCGAGTCGCAATAGGCGGCATAGTAGAGCACCATCGGATGCTGTTGCGGCAACACCGATCCCGGCTCGCTCTGGTCCGCAGGTACGGCGGGATATGTGCGCCCTAACACCGCAAGGGCCTTGGCATACAGACCGAGTTGCATGTATTCAGTGGCTACGCGCAGCACGCGATACGGATCTGCAGCGAGATGAGGCAAATCCGGCGCACCGATTTCCTCTTTTAGAAAGTCGCTCATCGGATCGAGCGCCAGCCCTGCATGTGCAAGCCGGTCGGCAGCCAGCGTGTCGCCTTGCGCGCGCACCACAGCCTCAAGCTGCTCATGGCTGCGAATATCCGCGGGCAGCGCATCGGCCGCTTCTGAAAAAAACCGTTCGGCCGCATGCAAATCGCCTTGCAGCGCCAGCAACTCGCCAATGCGAGCGGCCGCACGCCCTTGAAATCCAGGTTGGCGGTACGCCACTTCGTACGCAGCCCGGGCTTCCCGCACATCTCCCAGGCGGTCTTGTGCGATGCCGAGGTAATAGCCTATCTCCGGGTTCGCGGTGTCGCGCTTCTGCGCTTCCGACAATAACTTCGTTGCTTCCTCATTGTGCTGCAGCGAGGCAGCCAATCTTCCCGCGGCCACCTGCAACGGATGGCTCTGCGGATACTTTGCCAGCGCCGCGCGATATGTCTCCCATGCCGGCAGTAATTTGCCGTTTGCTTCCTGGTCCGTTCCGAGCTTCAGCCAATCACCCTCGGTGCGCTGATCAGCCTCAGGCGCGGCAAATGTCTGTTGTGGCCCAACGTTGATCAACGATTCCGGGTCCCAGTCGTACTTGCCGTCCGTGTGACTCAGCAGTACCTTTCCGCCGTGGTCTCTCAGCTCGAACGTGATCTTTTCATTGTCGTTACCGGCATGTACAGTGTGCGACCACGCTACCTGCGGTTTCAGGTCGGCCATTCCCGACCAGATTGGCTTGTCACCACGCGACAATCGAATCTGTGCGCCCGGCACGCTCTCATTCACATTCAACGAAACGAGTACCTCTTTGCGCGTGCGTTTGAATGTTGACTACACCAGCCTTACTCGCTCGCGCGATTCCGCCAATTCCGCGCACTGGCATCCAGTACTCGCCGAATTGAATCGACTGCCCTGGGTTGAGGAACGAATACGTCTCCTGGTTGCGAAACAATCCGGCCTGTACTTCAACGTATGCGCTGTCGTTGTCGCTGAGAACCTTGCGCCACCCGAGACCTTCCTCGTCGGAGCCCCACGACCAGATCTTTTTCGCCGGCAGTTTGCTGTAGTCCGCGTAGTGGACCGTGCCCGTCTGCGTCTTCGGGTTCCAGATGCCCATGAATGGTTCCCGGCTTCCGTGCACGAAGTACGAAACAGGGCCGAATTGCTGGTTTTTGATGACGCTCAAATCGACGCCTTCTGGCCCCACCGGCCAGCGCCGCACCTCGGTGAATCCGTGCGACGCCACAAACTGCATCGGATATTCGATTTTCGAGTCGTCCCACACTTCGACTGCTGCGTTGTTCCACCAGTAATAGCGATGCCGCACGTCGCCGCGGTTATAGAGCTTTACGCGCTCTTCGAGCAGCGTCGAGCCGGGGCGCAAAACCAATTCGACGGACCACTGCATTCCATAGACACGATCGATATTGCCCACCCACACCGACGCGCTGCCGTCCTCGTTCTGCTTGTACGAAAAATCCACCGGCGACATCGAGACCCAGTTGTGCGAAACCGGAAAATTGAACTCAATGCCGAACGCCGCCCATGCGCCGCGATAGCCGATCTGCGCTTTCTTGATCGATGGATTCGCATAAAACATTGGCTGCCCGCTGATCTTGTCCACGCACGTATACACGTGTCCGCCGATGTCAGGCAGCACCGTGCATTTCAGGTACTCGTTTTCAAGGAACACCGCGCGCCACACATGGTCCGTCTTTTGGCCGGTCAAGTTCTTCCTGAGCGTATACGGATAGCTAAACTGCGTCGTCGAATACGTATCGAAAGGCGGGTTGGCGTCCGGCGGACCTTCCTCGTACGTCGGCAGCGTGATGGTTCCTTGCCACACCTTTACCTGCGCGGCGGCAGATCCGCACGAGATGGCAGCAACGCTCAACATCAGACGGACATATGCTGAAACTTTACTTATCGACATCAACGGTCGCCCCCTCTATGGGTGAAAACCCTGAATCGCAGACTGCGAAAGCAATGATGCGGAATCCGGATCCAGATAAATCTTCGCGCTCGGATGTCGCTGTAAAATCGACGCCGGCGCCAGCGCGCTTACCGGGCCCTCGAAACATGCCTTCACGGCATTCGCCTTGCGGGCGTCGGGCACGATGCAAAGAATCTGTTTCGAATCCATGATCTGGTGAATCGTCATTGAGATCGCCTGACGCGGTACATCTGCCAGCGTACGAAACCACCCCTCTCCAAGCTGCTGCTTACGGCACGCCTCGTCGAGATCCACAACGATGTACGACGCCTGCGTCTCAAAATCCGCTGGCGGATCATTGAACGCAAGATGCCCGTTTTCGCCAACCCCGGCGAACGCCACATCAATCGGAGCCCTGCGAATCTCGTCGGTCAGCTGCCGGATCACATCAGCACTGGGCTTCGTTCCGTCGAGCAGGTGATATCGCTGGATACCAACCTTGTTAATCAGGCGTTCTCGCAAATATTTGCAGAAGCTCGCGGGCTCCGCCTCGGACATCCCGACATACTCGTCCAGATGAAACATTTCAACTTTTTCCCACTGGATACCTTTCATCTTGGTCAGCGTCTCCAGAAAATCGAATTGTGAGGCTCCGGTTGCGGCAATAACCCGGGCGACGCCGCGCTCCTCGATGGCGGCCGTGATCGCCGCACCCGCGTCCTCGGCGGCGCTTTCAGCAAGCGCGGTTCTCGAGGAAAAGATCTCGATCGTCACTAGACGCTCCTTTTCCAACCTTCAATTGATTCTAAAATCATCCGAAACAAAACGATACAAAAAGAAGTATCATTGATACCGGTTGACATCCCGGCCTAATGGGAGGCCGTCAAAGTATCTAGGGAGGAGTGGTTGGCGGCAAAACGACAACACTGCACTTGGATCCGAATTATTCTGCTGTTCACGCTGCCCGCCACGTTCATCGCTGCGAATGCACAATCCACAATCGGCGACGTACCTCCGGCTGAAGCTTTCCGTGTGCTGCCGCTTCCTGGCCCTGTCGCCCCGCAGATGACGCCCTTCCTGCTCTACCAGACAGCGCTGGCGTGGCAGCAGGACCACCTGCGCCAAACTCGCTGGTCACAGGTGAAGACCGAAGCCGACCTGCGGCAACTCCGCGCAGAACTCAAGCTCTCGGTGCTCGACATGATCGGCGGCCTGCCGACACAAAGGACGGCTCTGCACCCAAGCATCACCGGCCGTATCGCCGCCGGCGGCTTCCACATTGAAAAGCTCCTCTATCAAAGCCTGCCTGGCTTCTACGTCACTGCGCTGGTCTATGTGCCAGACAATGGACAGAAGGTGCACCCCGCAATTCTGGTGGCGGCCGGTCACTCACAAAACGGGAAAATTCACTACGCCGACCTCTGCCAGCGGCTAGTGCAGCGCGGCTACCTCGTCATTAGCTGGGACCCGGTCGGTCAAGGGGAGCGAAGCCAGTTCTGGGATCCGAAGGCCAACAGGAGCCGCTACAACCTGATCTGCGCTGAGCATGCAGTAATGGGCAATCTTGCCTATCTCGCTGGTGCCAATCTCGCGCGATGGGAAGTCTGGGACGGAATGCGTGCGGTGGACTACCTGCTCACGCGCCCCGATGTCGACGCCAACCGCATCAGCCTCACCGGCACGAGCGGCGGTGGCTTCCAGGCTGCGCTGCTCGGTGCGCTTGACGAACGCATCAAAGTCATCATTCCGTCCTGCTACATCACCGCGCTACCGATGCGCGTTGAGAACCGTATCTTCGTCGATCCGGACAGCGACCCCGAGCAGGACCTCGCCGGCTTCATTTCTAAAGGTGTCGACCACGCCGGCCTCCTGCTTCTGATGTATCCACGGGCCGTTATGCTAGCGACAACCACGCTCGACTTTTTCCCGGTCCAGGGCGCGCACAAGTCCTTCGGGGAGGTGAGCGCGTTTTATCAGCGCTTCGGCCATGCGGACCGCATCGCCTTCGCTGAAAGCTACAACGATCATCAGTACTCGCTGAAGAACCAGGAATCGGCGCTTAACTTCCTGGACCACTTCAACGGCATGCCCTCCCGACACGGTCTGCCCGCGGTCACGGCGTTTCGTGAGGCCGACCTCCACGTTACTCGCAGCGGCCAAATCTCGGTCGACTACCCTGACGCGCAGCGTCTACTTCACTTCATCGCCGAATATGCGAAGGAGGCCGGTCGCAGCCATCACGAAAGTCTCGCACAAATTTACCGCACTCACGCGCCTAACATCGCGTCGTGGACCGTCGCTCCGTACGATGGTGTTTCTCCACCGCGAGCAATCGAATGGGAGCGGATTGGCGGCTACACGCTCGGCTCCATACATATTGACCGCTATTTGCTACACCACAGCGACTACCTGCAGATGCCAATGCTTCACATTCACGACGATGGCCGCTTGTCCACCAAGGGCGGCATCCTTTGGTTCAGCCTTCAAGGTCACGCAAGCGAAAAGGACTGGCCGCGAATCGTCGCACTCCTTCGTGAAGGGTACGAAGTGTATTCCTTCGACTTCCGCGGCCTGGGCGAAACGCGGATGAACTATCGCGCAGTCTCAGAAGATGATCCAAATCTCGTTAAAGGCGACTTCGAACAGGCGTACATGAGCCCGCTCTCAAGCGTGCTTGGCGGTTATGTCTATAATTCGCTGCTCACCGGCCGCCCATACTTCCTACAATTAATGGACGACGTGCAGATCGCCGCCCGGTTCATCAGCAGCCGCGAACCAAACCCGGTTCTGCCGCTCACGCTCGCCGAAGTAGGTGAGGCCTCCGGCGTCGCTACCAGCGTCCAGCAGATTGAGCCGGACTACAAAATCCTGCCGGGTACCCACCCGCTTGCCCCCGACTGGGCTCAACTCGTAGCGAAGGGCCAGGAAGAATGGCCCATCGCGTTTCTGCTGCCATCTGGAGCATTGCTTCGGTAACAGCAAGCCGCCGGGTGTTCTGACGAGTGCGCACCAAGCCGCCCCAGCCGAAAGGCAATGAGGATCGGCTTCGTAACCAAGAACCGTCTTTGGCTCTCGCGATGATCCAGCCCACCGTTAAGAAAGGCTGGGAGCCGAGCCGACAAATACAGGGACGGTCCAACACGGGCGCGCTCCTGTGCAGCATCTCTTGACAAAACTTCCGGTGGACATGAGAGTAATCGAAACCAAACGATATGAAAAGAACACGGCCGGAACGGGAACCGTCAGTTTTCAGGCTTTGTCCAGCTCGGAGGAGAGGACGCAACCCACGGCTTTCGAATTCTCCTTCACTCGGCAAACCAAGCCCACGAGTGGCATATGGCGAATCGAATGAATAGGGTGCATGTACTGCTTTTCATCGTGGCCTTGCTGGGCTTATCTTCGGCATCGGCTCAGGCGCCGCCGTCTCCCGACTTTTATAAGACAGCCAACTCTGACGACTGGGTGGCACATTCGATCAAGGTCCAGCGTACGTACTCGAGGGTGTTGCTTGTAGACGGTTCAGGCCATCCTCCACATACAGTTCGTGTGGCTCCACTAAGCCTCAACGCAATTCATGCGGAGATTCGGCCGCAGACACGCAGATATCGTGTCACGGCTGTGTTCAACACATTGCAGGAAGCTGCAGATGCTTCCCGTGGGGGTGACCTGGTCGTGGTCATGCCCGGCACCTACGCGGGTTTTGTGCTCCAAGAGAAGCCATCCGCCTCAGATGGGCACTACATTCACTTCAAAGCATTGGGAGAGCCCGGAGACGTAATCATCAACCGGGCTTCGCCGAACCCAGACTGGATGATCCTCCTGCGTGCCACGCACCACGTCATCATTCAGGGCTTTAATCTCGCTGGTCACAATACCCCGGCGGTCGATTCCGCTAGCCCGCGAGCAGGCATCATGCTCGATGGCGACTTCGGCATCACCGGCAAGCAGACACATCACATCGTTCTGGTCGGCAACTTCTCACACAATCACAGAAAATGGGGCTTTCACTCGCGCGACACACATACCGTCCTTATGCAGGACAACGTGTTTGCGCTCTCCGCGATGGAACACTCGGCCTATGTCTCGGATGGCTCGGATAACTATGTTATTCGCAGGAATATATTCTTCGGGAGCCACGGCAGCGGCCTGCAGTGCAACCTGGACACCGTCAGTTCCTTCCATGATCTCATCCGTAACCCAGAGCTCCGCGAGTACCCCTCGGAACAACCGACACGCGAATGGGCAGTTGGGCTAGTTACTCTCGCGGCAAGGAAGTTCGGAGAAAACAATTTTCCCGACGGTAAGGGAATCAACTTCATTATCGAAAACAACGTGATCAACGAGAACGGAAAGGGAGGCGCAGGTTCGCTCAATCTCGCCGGCCTGCAGGACTCGCTCATCCAGAACAATTTGATCTATGGAAACTATAACCATGGAATTGCGCAATGGGGAGATGCGAACCCATACGATCAGGCAGCTATCGAAGCTGCCAATTCGTCATCCGTTCCGGCGCAGACCGAGCAGGATCTTCCGCTGTGGGGTTGTAAAAGAAACCTTATCCGTAACAATACTGTGCTGATGAATAACCGGGGTCGGGTGGCAATGCAATGCGTTGACGGAAGCTGGGGCACAAGAATGTATAACAACGTCTTTATCAACGATGAGCCGTTCTCAATCGAAATCGATGGATCCAGCGCGTATCGACAACGGGAGAGCTACAACGTTGTAAATACCGTGCATCTTCCCCCGAATCAATACTCCGCGGGCAATGAGCATGGATGGGGTAACAATCCCAATATTACGTTGAATGTAGAGCAGGCGAAGATCGCAGGCGAGTTCGTTCACGCCAGCGAAGAACCTTGGATCATCATTGACGAAAAATGGTGGCGGCTGAATCCGAATCGTCCCGATTTCCGACCTGCAGCAAGGTCAACCCTGCTGAACAATCGAGGCGATGCGCAGCAGCTCCCCGAGATAGATCTTTCGGGCAGGAAACGGACCGTGCCCTCAATTGGCGCATACGCTGCCGAAGCCCAGTGAACTCCCATGGCCAGCAGTTTAGCCGCGGCTCTAGTCCTGAATGCTCCCGGCTCCTTCAGTACTGCTTACTCATTGCCTTCCCGTTGCGCGAAAGCGCGTCAGTGAGGCGTTTCATTCTCCACAGCCAGAGCGGCGAGAGTTCTAAAATCGTCTAGTAGACCCGACCAATTCTTCTGTTTTGGAACTTTTTTGAGTGGTATCCGTACGCAGGGCGTGGTAGGTACAGCGTCAACTGAAGAGCCCTACAGCGTTCGGGCACTCTGTCTTTTTGCCGCAGGAATTCTGCGAAATATGCGGCAAAGTTTCGCGAGTTCTAAAATCTGCGCACTGTTCTCGGACAGACCTCTACGTAGGAGTTGGCTTGCATCGCAGAACCCGTAGCGAATCTGTCGGAACCGCGAATGGATTTCTAAGGTTCTACAGCAGTGCAACTCAGGTTTGTATCCGAGAGAGGTGGTTGCTGCGCCATCCGGCGATGAGCCCCGATACTGGTGAAGGTCATGCGGATTCCGTGCTTTGGTCGGAGAATGACCATCGGGCGTGCTTCGATTGTCTGGCCTGGTGTCAGCTCGAAATCATAATGACGGAGCACATCGCTCAAGATCATCAGGATTTGCAGCATCGCGTAATTACCGCCGATGCAGCCTCGCGGTCCGCCTCCAAAGGGAAGATAAGTGAAGGGCTTACGCAGTTTCTCATTCGCCTTGAGGAAACGATCAATATCGAAATCTTCGGGGTTCTCCCAGTAGCGAGGGGCATGGTGCGCGCCGTAGACGTACACGATGATTGTCGATCCGCGCGGTATAACGACGTCTCCTATGTGGTCATCAGCAACCGCCATCCGGTCGATCATCCAGAACGGCGGATAGAGGCGCAGGCCTTCCTGGATAACCTGAGTTGTAAATTCGAACCTGGGCACATCCGCGTGACTCAGCGGTGCATCGCCGAGTATCCGATCAAACTCCTCGCGCACTCTTTCGAGACAATGCGGACGTGAGCTCAAAAGGTAGAGGAGCCAGGAGAGAGCGTTTGAGGAGGTTTCGTGCCCGGCGACCAGGAGCTGCATGCTTTCGCTCAGGACGAGTTCATCGCTCATGCCTTCGCCATCGCTGTAACGTGCGTCCATTAATGTCTGCAGCAGATCCTGGCCGGGCGGCTCGCGGCGGCGGTGTTGGATGTACTCGAGAAGAACCGCATCGGCGCGGGTTCGCATCTCGTCGTGCTTCCGCAGTTCGCCAGAGGCTTGAAACCAGGGATTCAGATATGGCTGCAACGTCTGGCGAACGATGAACTCCTGGACGGTGCAGATGGTGTGGCTGACAAGATCGATATCTCCATTCTTCAGCCGGGCGCCGAATAACGAACGGGCGACCATAGCGAAGGTCATCTTCATCAATTGCGGATAGATATCGACGGGGCCGAGGCGCACTTCCCGATCAAAGTCACGCAGCGAATCAGCAAGCGAGTCCTGCATGATGGAGGACAAAGCATCGAGCTGCTTCCGATCGAAGCCCTTCTGGATGAGACGCCGCTGATTGCGCCATGCTTCGCCATGAGTAGTAAGAAGACCTTTGCCCAGAAAGTGCCCCATCCGCTTCACCTGGATCTCGGACTTCTGGTAGTTCTCCCAATTGGTCTTGAGAACGTGCTGAATGACGGCCGGATTGATGGTGACAATGGCCTCTTTCAGGCCGCCCAGATACATCCGGAAGGTATCGCCGAGCTCGTCGTTGTACTTCGACAAAATCCGCACAGGGTTGCGGAACATTGCGCGAGAATCCGCGAAGCACCGCAACCGGGAAACTGCGGGAATCGGCTGAGATGTCATGCCCAGCCTTTCTGACGCTTCCATGAAAAAGCTGACGTTCTCATCTGTCTAACGATCTGCGTGTGGGATTGCGCGAATTTGACAAGGGGGCGAAATCAGCTCTCGCTACCCAATTGCTTCAAAAGTATCAGATGATGCCAAACCGCCCGGCTCATGGTGGGATGTTGCCGATAAGGAACACCAAATTCCTCCGCAGTTTCACGCACAATCCGGGTAAGCGAAGCGTAGTGCGTGTGGCAGACGAACGGGCATAGATGGTGAACGATGTGGTGATTCAGACCGCCGGCGAGCCAGCCTACGAGCGAGCTTTCGGTCGCATAATCGGCCGTCGTGGCGAAGATGTGATAGACGCTGTTGTCAAACTCATTGCGGTCGGCGGGGAAATATGTGCTGTCGATGGTGTGCGTCGTCTGAAATACCAGCGTGACGCTCAAACCGACGATCACGTGCACAAGGAGGAAAGCGGCAGCAACCAGCAGCGGCGAACGTCTCAGTACCAGCACTGGCAGGGCCAGCATGTAGGTGAAATAAAAGGCCTTCCCGACAAAGAGGATGATGTATTCGCGCAGAGGATGGCAGGTGCGCTTCAGGTAATCATGGGTCGGAAAGAAGAAAGACTGGAAGTCCCGGAAGAACACATAATCGAGAGAGAACAGAGCGTATACAAACAGCGCGTAAATATGCTGGAACCGATGAAGCGGCGCAGGGGATTCATGCGGCGTGAATCGGAAGAGGCCCCGTCCTGAAAGCGCATCATCTTCGCCGTGGAGATTGATACAGGAGTGGTGCCCGCGATGATGAAGGATCCGCCACATGTATGAACTGATTCCGCAGACGTCGAAGACGTAGTTCAATGTCTTGTTGATGAACGGACGAGTGGAAATGGCGTTGTGGTTGCTGTCGTGCGCGATATTGAGCAGAAGAAACGTCTGGGCTAGCCCTCCCATGAGATAAAGGGCAACAAACGTCCAGGAACCGGGTCGGAAAGCATATAGTGCAATCCAAGCTCCCGCCAGGACCGCAAGCCCACACGCTATCTTGAACCACATCGCAGAGTTAGCTTTGGGAGAAAGGTTCTGGTCTGCAAAATACCTGTCCAGCCGGCGGCGCAAGACTTTCGGGAAAGCAGACGCACCTGTCAAGTCCACAGATTCGCGCGAGTAGGATTCAGACGGCGAGAAGTCGGTCACGAGGGGCTCTTCAGCGATGACCCTTGCCGGCTCTAACCTCACTTACACCTCCGCGGTCGTGGCATCAGAGCCTGAACGGGTTCTATCCGTCTGGTCCGTGGTCGCTGCCTACTGCGCAGTCTACACTCATGTTGATTCTGGGGACGTCCTTTCGGCACATGAAGGCGAAAATGAATTGAATATCATCTCCGGGTGTCTCCCGCCATTGGACCCAATAGTTGGTGGAATTCGTCAAATCCTTTGCTAGGATGTGTTCATCAATGGAACGTGACAGGCGGAGTCGCCAATATGGCGCCAAGCAAGCTCGGCAGAACTCCGTAACCCTCCGGCATCCCGCGCGACCAACGGAATGCGCGCATGCGCGGAGCGTGCGCGACCCAGGACTGCAACGGGACGGCGCGAACAATCCAGCCATTGACCTAACGCTCAACTCTTCTTTTAGGCTGACCGCTTCGCCCTGCAGAACAGGGCAGCACAGTATCTAGTTTTTGTTGCGTGCTTCAACCCCCTGGAGGATCGCCGTTAGATGAAGGCTTCACTGTTGAACGACCTGGACAGGCTGGCGGATGAACGCCCCAGCAAACTCATCTATTCATTTCTCGACCTGAACGGCGATGTCAGGGAGAGCTACACCTATGCCTCGTTTCAGCACCGGACGAACGCGATAGCCGCACACCTGCGGAACCACCATTTCAAGTCCGGGGACCGGCTGTTGCTTGCCTACCCGCCGGGACTTGAGATGATTTGCGCTTTTTTCGGGTGCGTGCGCGCCGGATTGATCCCCGTACCGGTCTATCCGCCGAGCTCTCGCGGGTTTCAAAGCGCGCTGTACAAGATGGTGTATATCGCCAAGGATTGCGATGCCGCCGGCATCCTGACGAGCAACGATTATCACGCATCTCTCAAAACGAATCTTGCCAGAAGCGGCGTCGCGGCGTCGGGCGTCGATGTGGACTATATCTCCAGGCTGCCGTGGATCACCACGGAAGACTTCGTGGATGCGATGCCGCACCAGGCACATGTCGAGCCCTCCGAGATTCTGTTTCTCCAGTACACCTCCGGCTCTACGATGGAGCCAAAGGGCGTAATCGTAACCCACCAAAATGTTTTGGACACATGTCCGCTGGTGATCGATCATGCCTCACCAGTCGTCGTGTCCTGGCTTCCGCAGTATCACGATATGGGACTGATCGGGTGCTACCTGTACCCGGCGCTCAGGGGCGGCACGACGTATGGTTTCGCTCCGATGGATTTTATTCAGCGGCCGATCCTGTGGTTCGACACGATAACCGCCTACCAGGCCACTGCGACGGCAGCGCCGAACTTCGCCTACGATTATTGCCTCCGTGCGTCGCGACTCTCTAAAGAGAGCCTTGAGGAATGTGATCTCAGCTCGCTGCGAGTGTTGATGTGCGCCGCGGAGCCCGTGAAGCCGGATACGTACACTCGGTTTCTGGAGACCTTTCAACCTTACGGACTCAAGTCGGAGAGTTTCTACGTCGCGTACGGATTGGCCGAGAACACTCTGGCGGTTTCACTGGGCGGACGCACCATCCTTTCTGCGAACAAGCGTGCACTCGCATTGGGCAGCGCCCGCATGACCACTGAAGTGTCGGAGATCGACGGAGCGACTCAGATCGTCAGCTGTGGAACTCCGCTTCCCGGGGTCGACGTGAAGATCGTCGATCCGGAAGGACATTTCGCATTGAAAGGGGGGCGCATCGGCGAGATCTGGGTTGCCGGAAGCGGCAAGTGTCCCGGGTACTGGAACAACCCGGAGCTCACGCTGAAGCAGTTCCGCGCCCGGCTGGTAGACGACACTCCTTACGATGAAGGCTATCTCCGCACGGGGGACATGGGGTTCTTTCACGAAGGCGAGCTGTTCGTCTGCGGCCGCATCAAGGACATGATCATTCTGCGCGGCCAGAACTACTATCCGCAGGACGTCGAGAACGTCGTCGAAAGGTCATCCGCTCTAATCAGGCACAACTGTGTCGCCGCTTTTCAGATTCAGGAGGACAGCGAGCCTGCGCTGGCGATCGTCGTCGAGGTTAAGAATCCCAGGACACTTCCCGATCCACGGAAGATTGCCGCTGCAGTCCGGAACTATCTGAACGTGGAGGTCGCGGTAATTTCTCTGATCGCGCCACGTGCGATACCGAGAACCAGTTCCGGCAAGATCATGCGGCACAAGACCAAGCAAATGTGGCACGACGGCGAATTTACGGTCCTCTCCGACTTCTCGCGAGAGAAAGATGCGGGATGTTCCACGCCCTGTGCCGAGGCGGATGGGCCTTTCGCAGAATTGAAGGCCAGATACAGTCTCACAGGTCAAGAATCCTACAACTTGGTCGAAGCGGGACTGGATTCGCTGGATCTCGTTGTCTTCATGCACGAGCTTAAGGAGCTCCTGAAGGACAAGGGCGCGGAGATGCTGGCCAGGCAAGTGGACATAGGCGTCATTCAGCGTGTCAGCGTAGCCGAGTTATTCGGATTGGCCGAGCAGTTGGAGCAAGCTCCGGAGGAGGCGCTTCTCCAACTGCGTCATTCCCTTGCAGCGTTCCGCGACGAGCAAGGCGCAGCCGAGCGGGAGATGATGAGCAACGATCGCAAGCTCATCTTCGATCCTCCAGCGGGTGCACCGTCGCCGGAGATCCCAGTTTTAAAGAATGTACTGCTCACGGGAGGTACAGGTTTCATCGGGCCGTTCCTGATGAAAAGCCTACTTGAGCAGACGCGGGCGAAGCTTTACGTTCTCGTGAGGTCTTCCGACGAGAAGCAGGGCATGCAGAGACTGAGAGCGGCCATGGAGTCGATGGGATCGTGTGACGCCCTGCTGATGAACATGTTCGAGGATCGTGTCGTTCCCGTCTGCGGGGATCTCGGGCAACCAGGGCTAGGGCTGACGCAGGACATTTGGGACTTCCTCAAGAACGAAATCGACACCGTGTTCCATAACGGTGCAACAGTAAACTATTTATTCAACTACGACCGGATGCGTGAAGCGAACGTGCTCGGGACGAACGAGATTGTGCGCCTGGCATTTGAAGGAAGGGCCAAGGAATTCAACTACGTCTCGACGACGTTCATCTTCGGCTGGGCCATCAAGTCAGTTCTGTATGAGACGGACATGAACGCGAAGATGGAACTGCTCGACTTTGGATACAGCCAATCCAAATGGGTCGCGGAGCAGGTTGTGTTCGACGCCCGCAGCCGCGGACTTTCGACGCGGGTCTTCCGGCCGGCGCTCGTCAGCCCGTCGGTTACAGGGGGCGGCAACAACTTCGATATCGCGGTCCGCCTGGTTGCATTCATGGTCAACCACGGCATCGGCGTCGATACGTTGAACCAGGTCAGTTTTGTGCCGGCAGACATTGTGGCGAATAACATCGTCGCGATCTCCACAACGCCGTGCACGGCGAATAAGACGTATCACGTGGTCCGGGATGAGTACTCGAACATGCTGGATATCACCAGACTGATTACGGAGTCGACCGGCAGGCAATTCGAGATATTCAGCCTTCCAGAATTTGTTCCCGAGCTTATCCGGAGATGCCGGAAGGAAGACCTGCTGTTTCCGTTGCTGGATTTTCTTGTTGGATCGGTCGACAACATCTCCGCCATGGAATTCAAGCGCTACGAAAGCTCGACGTACCAAGCCGCGCGAGAGAGGTCTTTGTGGGGCAAAGCTGATCCGACTCTGGAAGATACGGTCAATGGCATTTTGAAGTTCATGAACCGGAAGGGCATCATCTCGGTCGCGGTTCGGGAGACGGCACCCATCGCAACACCCGGCGCTCCCATTCCGGACTGCACGGATGCGCTCTCCATCACTGCTTCTTAAACACAAGCTTGTCAATTAACCGCTGGCCAGATTCCAAGCTGCCTGAAGATGTCATCGTCATCTGCTGTCCATCGGCTGACACGACCCACCTGTCCTTTTCGGAGACCTGGTTGTCGCGCCGGAAGATCGCATCCACTGTGTGCGGATCGACGAGCTGAAGAGTCACGGTGTCGTTGTGTGAGTTTGTGACGTCGTATTGCTTTCCATCGAAGCGAGCGGTGTAGCGGTAATCACCGAGAAAGCGCACACCGCCGCTGCCGTCCGGAGCGATCCTCAGCACCACGCCCTGCCGCTGACGAGTCTTGCTGAGGTCCTCGGTCCACTCGCCGGCAAAGGGATCGGCAGCAACCTTGGCACCTCCGCTTCGCGTCCAGACGGTGATCTGATCCGGCTTTCCGGGAGCAATGGCCGTGCTTGTCAGCTCGTCTCTGTTGTTCGAAATTTTTTCGCGGATTGTGGCGACAACCGCTCCACCCTTTTCCTCCTTTACCTCCACTTGCCGTTTGTTAATCTTGTGCAGCTCAATCTGATCAAACCCCAAATTTCCTGGCGCAGACGACTTATGCCCGTTCCAATTCGCGGTGAAATCGAGATGGTTCTCACCGGACATGACAACGTGCACGCCGTCGCGGAGCGGTGAAATGGAGAGCCGGTTTGGAGGGTCTAAGCTAGACTGCGCAGAAACGAGCGTCCAGGAACCGATGCGCGGATCCGAGACTCCAGGCTGGAGCGCGGCGAGAAGTCCAAGCAACAAGAGGAAGCTAATGGAAACCTCCACGGGAACGGCGCTGGCGTGGCCGATTCAGACCGCCGTCCTGGGTAAGTTTATACTCGCGATCCGTAGCCCGGCCATCGACTGCTTCGGACCATGCACAGCCTTCGGTTTCCTTCGTTCTTCTGGCATCGAAGAGTCAAGCTGCGATCTTGTATGACATGATGAGGCCATGCAGGTGCGCCGTTTCTGGGTATCCGGGGCCGTCTTCGCAGTCGCCATTGCCCTTTTTCCCTTCTCCTTCCATTCCGAGCGCCATCTGGAGACCGCGACCCGCGTCGAAGGAAGCCAAGCTGAAACGGTCCGTCAGGAGTTGGCGACGCGCTTCCGGTCGCCTTTTGTGGATCGCGTTGCGCTCGTAATTCAGGGACTTCCGCCTGCGGATTCCGCCGACGGCGCGCAAGCACTGGGAAATATTGAGAATGAACTGAAGAACCACCCCGGGGTTTCGGGTGTTGTGTCCTATCTCGACTTGCGCGATCCAATTTTCCTGGGACGCGGTGGCGGCACGTTTGTTCTCGTGGGGCTCGAGTCGACAGAGGGCCCTGTGGAGGCGCTTGTTCCGGAGCTTCACAAAACTGCAGCGTCACTCGAAAACCAGTTGCGGGGCCGCTATCCCGCGGTGAAGCTCGAGCTCACCGGCGAGATTCCTCTCAACTTCGATATTCGGCAAACGAGTTCTGACGATGTGCGGCGCGGTGAGAGTCTGGTCGTCCCTGCAACCCTCGCGCTTTTGCTCGTAGCGTTTGGAAGCATAATCGCGGCATTCATTCCCTTAGCGATCGGACAGCTCGCCATCGCGACCACTCTGGCGATCACGGGATTCCTGGCGCAGCGCTGGCACCTGTCCATTCTGGTTCAGAACCTTGCGACGATGCTTGGTTTGGGCCTGGGAATTGACTATGCGTTGCTGATGATCAGCAGGTTCCGCGAGGCGGTCGCAGCCGGAAACAGCGGACCTGCGGCGTCCGTGTTAGCGGCCCGGCGCGCGGGGCGTACTCTTCTTATCTCGGCCTCAACAGTAGCGATCGGATTTCTGGCGCTCCTGACCGTTCCGATCAGCGAAATTCGGTCCATCGGAATTGCTGGATTCCTTGTGGCAGCGATGAGTGTTTTGCTGACCAATACTCTCGTTCCGAGTGTGCTGGCACTGTTGGGCCCGCGGATTGACCTTGGAAGAGTGCCCTTCAGGCCGAGGTTGGACTCACAACATGCTGCAAGGACAGGAAATCGCTGGCGCCGGTGGGGCACGGCGATCGTTGCGCATCCATGGCTTGCCCTGCTTCTGGCGGGCGCCCCACTGCTCCTGCTCGGCTGGCAGGCCGGACGACTGGATACTCGTGTCCCCACGGTCGATTGGCTTCCGCAGAAGGCGGAATCCGTACGTGCGCTCCACGCCCTCGACAAAATGAATCGAGCAGGCGTCGTCGAGTCGTTGCGCATGATCCTCGAGCTTCCGAATGATTCCATCACGCAAACCGATGCGGGATGGAACGCGATTAATCGTCTCAGCAAGCGACTCGCGACCGATCCTCGCTGCTATCGGGTTATATCCATCACCACAATTGCCAGCGGCAATCGAGACTCGCTGAGCAGCCTGTCGCGAGAGACGCATCGAACATTTGTCAGTAGCGACGGACATGCGGCTTTCGTTGAAGTAGTCCCTGCGAGTTCGGTCTCGTTGCGCGATCAGGTTGATTGGGTGCGACAACTCCGCAAAATCGGCGCACCGGCTCTCACGGGCGTTCCTGACGCGAAGCTTCTCATCGGCGGTATACCAGCGCTCAACGCCGACTATGAAACGATCGTACGGAAGAGGTTTCTGCCGGTAACCGCATTCGTGGTCGTCATCACCTTTCTGGCGCTAGTGGCGGGCTTCCGCTCAATAGTCGCCGCCGTAAAAGCTATTGCACTGAATCTGCTATCGGTCGCGGCGTCCTTTGGAGCATTGGTTCTGGTTTTCCAGTACGGGCACGGAAGTCGATTTTTTGGAGTCCCGGGAGGAACGGGTAGCGTGTTCCCGCTGGTTCCGATCGTCGCCTTCGCGATCGTCTTCGGATTGAGCATGGACTATGAGGTATTTCTGGTTGCACGTGTTCTGGAGGCCAGGAGAAGCGGTTTGACTGAAACAGATGCCATCCCGGAGGCAATGGCCAGAACCGCGGGCCTGATAACCAGCGCCGCGGCAATCATGATCGTCGTATTCCTGGCGTTCACTTTCGGAGATTTCCTGGTGGTGAAGATGATCGGATTCACATTAGCCGTCGCTGTGCTGATTGATGCGACGCTTGTCCGAATTGTGATCGGCCCGGCGCTCCTTCGTCTGGCCGGAGACTGGAACTGGTGGCCCGGGGGCCTTACATCCCAGCAAAAAGGGTCGATGGCAGCCAGCCACAAATGATGCAGGGTCGCAAACCATTCGGGCTGTGAGCCGATCACGCTCCCTCTATAACCGCCCCAGTAAGACCGGATGACTCGCTTCCCTGATCGGATACATATCGGTACTACGAAGACGGCTGAACAAGCGCAGTGATGCTCGATCCTGCGAATGCACCTTGTGGCATGTGTAGCACGGTCTTGCTGGAGTCCACTGAGACATTCAGGTCGAAGGTGCCATGTGCAGGGTCGCCTGCAGTTACTTCCCAACCTTGTGGCAGCCGTTGAATCAGAAGGGCACATGCGTGATCCACCTGCACAGTTCCGATTGGAGTTCGCAGTTCACCAGGACGCCGAAAGACCACCGCAACGATTTTCTCCGTCTCGCTGTATGCGGCCTGGACTTCAATCGTGTTTACGAGGGCGCGGATTTTCGGAGCCGCGGCGTAGCGACGTGCCCGCTCCAGCGGGATACCCGGAAGGACAAGATACTCGTAGCTCGCGTCTTTCGGATCAGACCCATGATCGATCCAGAGATTGACAATCGGCATCGTCACCTCTGCATTAGAACCGGCGCCGATATCTGACCAACGCCCCATCTGCGGAATCAGCGACAACTCCAGGTGAGTGCTGGCGGGAAACAGGTAGGCGACGTGATCGTGGTAAACCCATGCGGAGTGCTCAAGCGTGCTTTGGTATTTCCCGTTGTCGAGAGGTTTACGCTGCAAGCTCCAGATGACAGGACCGGAGAGACGAGTCTGATTGACATCGGTTACCACATCGCTTGATGAATCACTGGAAAGCGTGACGCCCGCGCCGAGTGCAAGATAACCTTCGTCGAAGAAGAACCAAGATTTACGGGCCTGCAAACTTCCACGCGACAAGTCCATGGTTGCCAGGCCGTATGTGCCGTCGGAAACACCTCCATCAAAGGTCGTTGTTCCGTGGGCCGAAATGAAATGGGAGTCGCTAATATGCAACGGAGCCTGGACCGCTGTCGTCCCCGGAAGCTTCGTCCAGTCCCATGCGGAAAAGATGTCGTTGTATTCGGCTCCGGTGAGATATAGCAGGTTCACGCCGTCGGATAGATGCTCTGATTTTTTGCCTTCGCCGTTTACGATCTCCGCATTTTGCATGCGACTCGAGAGCATTTTTACGGAAGTGAAGTAGCCGGCGCGGCGGTGCGACATGTAATCCGAGCACCAGAAACTCTTGTTGCCGATCAGGCCGTTGTTCGGCCTTCCCTCGCGCAGTGATGCCGCGAGTTGCGCGAAGTCTGCGCGGCGTGGGACAGGCTCTGCAGCGAGGAGACTCGCCATGTGCTGAAATCCGTAAGCTGGCCCTACAGGTGTGATCGGACCGATGGTCCAGTCCTGCGGCGCGACTGTCATCCCGGCGCGTGCGATCTCGCGCCCGATCGTGCTGTAATCAATCGTCCTGCCGCGCAGCATCCAGCGCTCCCCGTCGAGGATATAGGCGCTGAATACCTGCATCCGGTCGGCTGGAACCTGCTCGCTGGTTCCCCATGCGAACGAGATAAAACGGCCGGCGTCATTGGCGAAGGAGAGCCCGTAACCGCCGCTGTACAACTGCTGTCCGTGCTGATGAAACGAGTCATCCTGCTGGATGCCTTCTTGCGTTTGTGCGACGTAACGGATCTCTTCATAGAGTCGCGCGTAACCTTCGGAAACGACGTTGGGATCGTCCTGCAGGCAGCCGCGGACAATCTGAATCGTCACTCCCCAGGTAAGGTTCGCGCCTGTCCAGCGAATGCGTTTCCAGTCGCTCCGCTCCATGATTTCGATGACTTTCCTGCGGGACGCGTCCGGCAGCTCCGGCAGCATCAGGCTGGAAATCTCACCGACGAGTTGCGGGACACCGATTTGATTCCACCACCAGTTTGGATTCTGAGGGTCCCGGTCGAGCCAGAAAGTGAAACCCCGCACGACGGCAGCATCGATAGCGCCCCCGCCTCCGGTAGCTTTGTTATGCAGCCTTGATGCTTTCGCCATCACCAATAGGCGCTGAAGATGGTCTGCGGCTGCCCACTCCGCACGGCCCGCATCTTTGTAGTTGATGCCAGGCCATGACCCATCGGCACCCAGAGTGGATGCATACTTGTCGGCCAGTTCCGTTACCGAGTGGACAGCCTGTTGATCCGTGGGCAGTACGGATTCAACATACCTGTGAAGAATCAGGTGGAGGTCGGTTTCGCGCTCGGCCGCGGGCGGCGTCTGCGCACGTGCCACACACCCGGGCGAGTGGGGGCCGACGAACAGCGCGGCGGCGAACATAAAGATCGCCGTCGCTCTCAATATTTTCCGCAGGGTATGCACAGAAGCGTATCCACTCCTAAAGGCCAGGATCAGAAGCTCAAAATTGCCTTCAGCCTGAAGTAGCGCGGGTCGTTGTTTTGCGTTGGGCCAACATCCGAACCGTAGGTTGTCGCCGTGGGCGTTCCACTAAAGCTGCCAATCAGCACGACGTTGTTGACAACATTTTGAAAGTCAGCGCGCAGTTCGAGCGAAATTCGTTCGTGGATCGAAAACATCTTTCCGATACTGGCGTTCAGGTACACGCCCTCCGGAAAGCGGATGACGTTGCCCATGATGGTGCTGGAGTTCTGGTGTGCCAGAGTGAAGGCAGGCGTCTGCACCCAGGCCGCCTTTTCGCCTGCGTTACACGGCGCTCCCGAGCCGGCAGGCCCGGGACCCTGTGCGGGGTACCATGTGGGCGGCGTCAGCATGGCGCCGGTGCTGCTGAACGTCGCCTGTGACTTCAGCGGTACCCAGCAGGTATTGAACCAGTGCGACTGCGACTGTCCTTTGGCATGCACGTCTGCACCTGTCCAAACGAAGGTCTGGCCACTGGCGCTTGGTGGTCCCATTCCGGTGGCCTGATCCCAGTTTTCCGATGCAGCCAGCTGCCAGCCGTTAATGACCTGGCGAACGAACGCGTTCGCACCGTGAACTTCAGGGAAGTGGTAGACGCCGTCGAACTCGAACAGGCGGCTGGGCTGCTGATCAATGTAATGCGAGGGCGTGAGGTCCTGCGCGTTCGTGAAGGAGAGCGTGTCCATCACCTTGGCGAAGGTGAAGGAGGCATGTAGGTCGAGGCGGTGGGTCAGGCGCTTGGTGACCTCCGCATAGAGGGCGTTGTAGTTGATGACGCCGGCGCGCTTGCCGTTGAGCCGGGTGAAGGTTTCAGTGATGGTCCCAAACTCTGGGTACGGGAGATTAAGATTCTGCTGCTGCGTTGTCGAATTGTTCAACGATGAGGATGTCGGCAGGTGACCCGCCATCGGATTGGCTACGGACGCGGTCAGCGCGCTGTTATTGGCGGCGTTCGGGCAGCCACCTGGCGTCCAGGCAAGCGTATTCGGGTTCAGGTTTGCGTAGAAACAGGCGGGCAGAGCGTTGATGTTCTTGCTGATGCCCAGACCAGCGGTGTTGGCGCCGTGGTAGGAGACATCCACCAGGAGCTGGCTGGGGAACTGGTGCTGCCAATCGACGACGTACATCGCGGTCTTCGGGAAGGCGTATCGCTGGTCGTAGATGCTGATGTTCTGGCCGAGGAAAGTGCTGAGGCCGAGCAGCGAACCGGTCGGCTGAACGACGCCATTCGGGAACGGATTGGTCAGCGTGCAGAAGCCGTTGGCATCGCCACCCTGGGCCGCCGTGCAGGTTGCCGGCGTCAGGCCGGCGCTGGTCGAGCCCGGTGAAACGATGTAGCTGGTGCTGGCACTGTACCCCTGGTTCTGCTGCACCTGGGCGCCGGGCCCGATGGTGAGCCCCCAGCCGGCTCGCAGCACGTCGCGGCTGGTGAGGCGATATGCTCCACCGATGCGTGGCTGGAAGCGATCGAGCAGTTCGCGCTGGAAGGGCATCTTCACGCCGTTGCCGACGAAAGTGAGGCCGCCGAAATAGCCAGGCGATCCCGGCGTCGTGGCAAGCGGTTGAGAACAGCTCGCGATGGCCGTGCCGGAGGAGTTCGGGATGCAGAAGGGCTGGGCTGCCGTGGTACTGAATCCCGCATTCAACCAATCATGGCGCTCGGTGATGGGGCTCTCATAGTCATAGCGAAGACCAGCGTTGAGCGTGAAGCGATCAGTCATGCGCCAGTCGTCCTGCACGAAACCGGCATAGTAGTTCCAGTGATAGGCCGGCATGGGGCTAATGGTCGCACTGCCTGCAGTGGGATAGCCGAGCAGCAGGGTGGCTATCCCATCACCAGCCGAGGTGGAACGTCCGGTGCAGCTCGGTGTGCACGGATTGTCCGTCAGTCCGTTGCCGGCGCTGAAGGTGCCCAGGGTGGACGTGGCATTGATGGTGTCGTCCTGTAAGGTAAGAAACTCGCCGCCGACCTTGAGGTTGTGGCGCGACAGGGTCTTGCTGTACATCGCGGTGTTGTCTTCGAAGTAGTAGTGGTCAATCTGACCGGTGCCGTTCTGCAGGCCTTGGTATGACCCGCCGGCAGGATCGGTAATAGAGCCAGTCCCCGGGAAATTCCGCAGCGATGCCGGAAGCGTGGAGACGTTCATTCCGAGGTTGGAGGGGTTGAAGTTCTCGCCCATGCGATTGACGAGCACGGGGTGGTAGTAGAACCCGGCGTGCAGATCGAGGACGGAGGTCGAGGAGAGGACATGGGTGAAGTCCGCAATGGTGATGTCTTCATTGCGCAGCGTCTGCACATACGTGCTGCCCAACTCGTCGTCCGGGAATCCCTGGTCGTCGTTCGAAATCTGATTCAACACCGAACGCGAGAAGCTTACGTGCATCTTGGTGTTGTCGGTGAACTCGTGATCCATGCGGGCGACGAATCCGTGGTAATACGTGACGAAAGCGTAGTGAGCCGCCAGGTAGTTCGCTTCCGGCACGGAGGTGGCAATGTTTGGCAGCGGATAGATGCCCTGGCTATATCCCTGCGGCGCGGTCGCCCCAATGAGGGCTGCGCCGACCGGGTTCCACCGGCTCTGCGGAATGCAGTTGGTATCGCCGCCACAAAGCGTGGGATCGGATGACCCCTCGTTGTACTCCTGCGTGAAGGACTCGCGCTGGCCCTGCGCACAATTCGGCGAGCAAAACGCGGCGTAGGTTCCCGGAACCCCCGCGGGAACTGTCGTCGTGGGGTCGTAGATGATGCCGCCGGAGCCCAGCAGCTCGGAAAAGTCGCCCATCCGCTCTTTCACTGAAGGCACGGTGAACTCGAGCACGTTGGACGTCTGCTGGGGCAGATTGAAGCGGAGGTGCTGGAAGCCGAACATGAAGTAGGTGCGGGGGACATGGAACCGGGTTCCGGGAATGGCCAGCGGGCCGGTGAGGGCAAACGCTTCATCGGTGTAGTTCGTGGTGGGGCGGCCGAGGCCGATGTGGTTCCTTTGCCAGGCGTTCGCGTCAAACGCCGTGTTCTCTTCGGTGAGCATCGCGTTGCCATGGAACTGCGGCGTTCCGTTCTTCAGCACTAGGTCATAGACGAGGCCGTCAGTGTGGCCGTACTGGGCGTCGAATTCGGCGGTCTTGACGCTCAGCTCCTGCGTGGTGAACGGAGGCGGCGTGAAGCCGGAACCGCCGGCGCCGCCCGGATTGCCTTGGTAGGTGGTGTCCAGGATGCCGTCGTAGTTCACCAGCGTGCGATTGCTGACGCCGTTGCCTCCGCCGATCTGACCGTTGCTGGCCAGCGTCCAGTTCTGCTTTTCCGAGCCCTGTACGAAGTTGCTGTAGACGCCAGGAAGGCGGGTCGAGAGATAGAAGACGTTGTCCCCGGTGTTGGGAGTGTTTTCAATGATGTGAGAATCGATCGTGCCGTTGATCGTGGCCGTTCCGGTCTCCAACAACTCCTGGTTCGCGGTAACTGTTACGGACTGTGTGTCCGTGCTCGGCTTCAAGCGGAAATCCACCTCCTTGATGGCGCCGGCGATGAGCACGGCGCCCGTCTGCTCCGCCCCGCCAAAGCTGGGTGCCTGCACCTTGACGTCATAATTGCCCGGCGTCAGAAAATTCGCCGTGTACGCGCCCGTGTCATTAGTGACGGCCTGACTGACAAAGTGTGTGTCCTCGTTGGTCACCTGAACCGTCGCGCCTTTGACCACCGCGCCGGATTGGTCGGTCACGGTACCTGAGATGGTTCCCTGGAACACAGATTGCCCATGAACAAGGCCTGCAGAAATCAAAACGCAACTCACGACCATCCACGCCAAGACGAGCCCGACGCGAGATCGGTCTCTCGCCTCTCGCGCGAAAAACCTTCCCAGCCCGTTGCTCTGCCGATCGGTTTGGGTATTCACAAATCTGTCTGGTCCTGTCATCGCGCGAAACCCTCCAAGGAACTCAGATCATGCTGCAGACTGGCCGGTTCAGCATTGGAATGGTAGTGTTACCATCCAGCGGCGGAATTTTATGCAAATCGAGCGGAAAGCGTCAATGCAAATCTGTGGATCGCGTTCTTTATCCGCCAACCTCAATACCTAAGCGCCGACCGGAGAGGATTGCGTCTCCCAAAGGAGTCCGCACCGAACACCCGGGCCCCTCTCACTGCTGGAGTACCGCACGAAATCGCTGATCCGAATTTAGCCGGTTCGATGACGCCCGTTACCATCCAGAAAAAACGGCACTGAACAGAAGCTTGCATAAGCTTTCAAGTGAACGTTATCTCGCCCGCGGCATGAGATGACATCCGCAGGAAGCGCGAATGATCAGCTGCGCAGGCAGAACAACCTTGGCAGTGGACGACGAGGTCTTCTCCTCGGCACCCTTAATCCGGTCCAAAAGCAAAAGCATCGCGCGCCTGGCCATTTCGATCGGGAAAGACGCCACCGTCGTAAGTGGCGGCGAAACCACCGACGAGAACTCGAAATCGCCAAAGCCTACGAGCGCCACCTGGTCCGGAATGGCGACCCGTGCTTCGCTGAGCGCCTGAAGCACTCGGCACGAATTTACCGGATTCAGCGAAAAGATCGCGGTTGGAGCTCCTTTTGACTTCAGGGTCTTATTGACCCAGGCCCTGACATCCTCATACGTTGGCAGATCGGGAAAGACCATCGGAGCCAGGCGCGCAGATCGCATCGCCCGCGAGTAGCCTTCGATGCGCTCGATCAATGTGTAGACTGCAGTGTCGTAACCCAAACATGCAATTCGCTTATGGCCGTGCTCGATTAAGTGACGCACGCCCGCTTCCGCGCCCAACAGATCCTCAGTCACAACCGCGTCCGTCTGCAAACCGGGAATCGGCCTATCGAGTGCCACGATCGGCAAACCGCCCGCCTGTAACTCTTGCAACCTGCGATCTTCGCCTCGTGTGGACGTGACGAGGATTATCCCGGAGAGATTTCGGCCGGCCATTCCCTGCGCCTGTTCGATCTCAACTTCGCTGCTCCGTTCGGATGCAGCAACCAGTGTCATGTACCCAAAGCTTGCCGCCACGTGCTGGATCGTTTGCGCACAGGACGCGAAGAAGGCATCCGACAGGTCAGGGACGATCAGACCGATCATCGTGGCACGGTGCCCCATTAGCATGCGTGCTGCTTCGTTGCGCCGGTAACCGAGTTGAGCTATGGCCGCCAGTACTCTCTTGCGAGTCGCCGGACGGACCGACGGTTGGTTGTTCATCACGCGAGAGACGGTAATCATCCCGACTCCGGCGAGTTGCGCAACCTCACGCACCGTGGGCCTTCGATTTTCTCGTTTCCTCATACCGAAGTTCCCCGGGTCGTTAGCCGCACTCCCAAGCTGGAACAGGGACATCGCGCGGTCCCACTTTCCCCGAACAAGATAAACGCGCAAGGGCCTTCCCGCCGGTCAATAACGCTCCGCTCGTGAATCATACGGGCAATATACACGTCGAATTTGCGCAGTTCCGTCGAATCTGCCGTGCAAGAGCGAGTGGTCCCGGCAGCCTTCTTGTGGTTCGCCGTTTCCGAAATTAGCTTGCCTGCATGACCAGCGCAGGACCACGGCGGTACCTGTACCATCCGAATCCGGCAACATACGTTATCGCCAGCAACGGCACGACGAAGGAGGCCTGCATGCCCCATCGGTCGGCAACGGCTCCCTGCAAAGGCGGGAGAATTGCCGCGCCGGAAATCGCCATGATCAGCAAGGCGGCGGCTTGATTCTTGAAACGCCCGAGGCCCTGCAGGGCAAGCGAAAAGATGTTCGACCACATGATGGAGCAGAACAGGCCCGTACCGAGAATGGCCCAGCGTGCAGTCGAGCCAGAGCACGCAATAGCGACGATAAGAAGCGCCATCATGCAGACAGCGAAGAGAAACAGCAAGCGTGCCGGCGAGACCTGTCCCAGTACAAAACTGATCAGAAGCAGTACAAGGCATGGCAGATAGTGAAGCGCGGCCCATCTTCCGAAGAAGTAAGCGACAGCCAGAAGCATGCCCGCCGGAATCAGCGTCATGAGACCTGTCTTCGCGCGCCCAGAAAGGTTGCTGAGGGCCGTTGCCCCCATGAATCGCCCGGCCATCAGTCCGCACCAGTAGAGGGCTAACGAGCGGCTCGCCTCCTCATGCGTCAATCCTGCAATGCCGGGTAACCCGAGGAAGTTCACAATCGAACTTCCAATTGTCACTTCGGTCCCGACATATAGAAAGATTGCCAACACGCTGAGCAGCACGGACGGGAGCGCAAGCGCACCCCAATTCCTCCGCGGCGGACGCTCTGCTTGAATGGCTGGGAGCCGCAGCGCCGAGAATAGAAACGCCAATAGCAGGAAGGCAACGCAACAGATCAAGTAGGGCCCGCGGACTGTATTGAGGGGCGAGCTTCCTGGGTCAGAGAAGACGCGAAAAATTAGCCATCCTCCGAGTAGTGGCCCCAATGTAGTACCAACTGAACTGAAGCCTGCTGCAAGGTTGAGACGGCTGGAACCCGTCGCTTCCGGACCGAGCGCAATGACATATGGATTCGCGGCAATCTGGATCATTGCGAACCCCAGGCCGATCACAAAGAGCCCAAACAAAAAAAGAGAATACGAATCCGCCAGCGCAGCCGGAACGAACAAACCTGAGCCAGCCCCGGCCAGCACGAGCCCCAACAGGATCGCGTTCTTAAACCCGATTCTCGCCAGCAGATCACCAAACAGCACGCCGCAGATGTAGTACACAACCGACCCGATTGCATATCCGCCGCTGAATGCGAACTGCACCAACATCGCGCGAAAAAAGCTTAGCTGAAAGACGTCTCTAAATCGTGGAATGAGCAGGTCATTCCACGTCATCAGGAAACCCCATACGAAAAACAAGACGCACATGGACGCGAATGGAGTCCGCATTCGCGTTGCATTTGTCTCCGGGAGTACCGGTGCTTCGCCTTGGGCTGCCGTATCCATGTTGGAAGAAGCGTATGTCGCGTCAGTGGCCGCTTCCACTCCTTTTGCGGAAGCGGGCCATCTCTTCATACGTCCTGGCCGGATCGGCATACTGGTTCCCCGCGCGGTCCTTGCCCCGGGCGAGATAAACATTGTGAGTTGCGTAGCAGTCCGGGTTCAACTTCACCGTTGTCGGCATATAGCGCATTGTGTATCCACAACGGCGCATGTTGCTCGTATTAGCAGGGCTGCCGTGCAGCAAACGTGCGTCGTGGAGACTCGCGTGATTCTGATCAAGCACGATCGTCGCGGCATGCGCCTCGTCGAAGGGCTTCCTCTTGACCTCCCATGACAAAACGTTTGTCTCCGGGTCGACCGCCTCGTGCTCCAAATTGCCATCCAGGCAGCGCGGAATGACCTGCATTGCTCCATTTTCCGCAGTGCTGGGATCGATCGCTAGCCAGACCGTCACGACATTGACGGGGGAAATGGTGTTCTTCCAATAGAAGCAATCCTCGTGCCACGGCACGCGCTTGCCGTTCCCCTTTGGCTTGCAAATGAAATGGCTGGCAAAAAGGGCTATATCCGAACCGAGCATCGGCTCTACAAGGTTCAGAATGTGATCGCTCAGCAGCCAACGGAACAGCGAGGGATCAGTGAAATGGGGGCAATCCATAGATTCCGGGCGCACCTCAGGGGAAAGCGCCAGCAATTCCCGTTCGAAATGGTCCCGCAGAGCTTCAAATTCTTCGGCCGGGAAGACAGCGTCGTCGAAGATCAGAAACCCCTTTTCTCGATACTCGGAGAGTTGCGCTTCGCTCAGCCGTGAACCACAAATCTGGCCCATGCTCGACTCCTAAATTTCAAATAACTGGCAATGCTATAGGGCCCAGGAAAGGCCACAAAATGGTATCGCTACCATATACGTGTGAAATCCTAGTGCGCCGCTGGGCAGTTGTCAATTCAGCTTAATTTGGAACTAGATTGGATCATAGAACTACAGATCATACCGGCCAATCGCCACGATTCGTGGTACGGCTACCAGCGATGACTACTTTACCATCAGTTCGAATCTAGTCGTCCCGATCATTTCTCTTCGTGATCCGCACAAGATCCGGCAATAGGCCGTCCGCGACTCCTTCCGCCCTATTCCGGAGATGGCTGCTCTCAGGGGAGATCCGGCGGAATTTGAATGACAAATGTCACATCGTTTTGCTGACTGCGCTCACTTTTATCTGACGCTGCTGATGGGCACACTGGATTCCGTAAACAGGAGCCAGATATGAATTCCGTGCTTTTGCCGACAGCAACCCGAACGAGCACCGCAATCGTCGCTTCCCTCAATTGCGTAACCAAGCGCTACCACAATAAGGTGCTTGCGCTCGACAACCTATCGCTCTCACTTCGGGCGGGCGAGGTCCTCAGTCTTCTGGGCCCGAATGGAGCCGGAAAATCTACCGCGGTTCGTTTGTTGATGGGCCTGAGCGCGCCGACGAGCGGAGAGGTGAGTATCTTCGGCCGTGATCCCCGGCTTGCGGCCAACCGGCTTCGCACGGGCGTCATGCTGCAGGTCGGGCGAGCACCGGAAAACCTGAAGGTCCGCGAACACATCGAGATCTTCCGCGGGTATTATCCGCAGCCGATCTCTCCTGTTGAACTGATTCAGGCCGCCGGCTTGCAGGGGCTGGAGAATCGGCTGTTTGGCGAGCTCTCCGGGGGACAGAAGCAGCGTGTGTTGTTTGCCCTCGCGCTCGCCGGCGACCCCGACCTTATTTTTCTCGATGAGCCGACCGTAGGTCTCGATATCGAAGCGCGCCGCGGGATGTGGGCGGAGATTCGTGCACTGGCGGAGCGCGGTAAGACCGTCTTGCTGACAACGCATTACCTGGAAGAGGCCGACGCGCTTTCAAACCGAATCGCTGTGATCGCGAACGGTCGGCTAATCTGCGAGGGCACACCGGCAGAAGTGAAAGCGATCGGAGCCTCCGGCGTTCTCTCTCAGTCCGGAGCGACCGGTAACGTGCAGAGGTCTGCAGCGCCGCCCGGTGTGCGCATTATTCGCTGTGTGACTGCACTTGGCGCGGAGGAGCTGCTTAGGATGCCCAGTGTTTCCCGCGTCGAGAGTGTCGATTCGCGCACCGTCGTCACCAGCTCGTCACCTGAGGCCACTCTGCGGGAGATGCTGGCGCTGGACCCGCAGCTTCATTCGCTCTACGTGCAAAGCCCAGCACTTGAAGATGCCTTCCTCGCGCTCACGTCAGTGAACTGATTGATCAAACTGCATTCATTTCTGCTCCAAGGAGACACGCCATGTCCACCGCCTCACTTGCCGTTCCGTCCGCCGTCACAACGCCAACAAACAGCTTTGGCCGCACGCTGCGGATACTGCTGAATGAGATTCGTTATGAGACACTGCGCGCGCTTCGCACTCGCGCATTCTCTTTATCGGCTATTGGTTTCCCGCTCATGTTCTATTGTCTCTTTGGCCTTCTGCTGAATCGCGGGCTGAGCATGGACGGAGTTGCCGTGGCGAAGTACATGCTCGGCGGGTATGCAGTTTTCGGGTCGCTGGGAGCGGCGATCTTCGGCGTTGGAGTGGGCGTTGCGCTTGACATCCACGCTGGATGGCTGGAACTGAAGCGCGCCAGCCCGATGCCGCCGCTTGCCTATATCGTCTCGAAATGCGCGATGGCGATGGCCTTCAGCGTCATCATCGTCTCGGCGCTTAGTGGTATCGGTGTTGCTTTCGGGCACGTTCATCTGTCCGCGCCGGAGTTTGGCCGCATGCTCGCGCTTGCGGCTGCGGGGTCCGTGCCCTTCTGTGCGCTAGGCCTCGTTATGGCTTTCCTGGTGCCACCAAATGCTGCGGGCGGCATCGCCAATCTGGTTTATCTGCCGATGAGCTTCGCAAGTGGCCTCTGGATTCCGATCAAGATACTCCCCCATGCTGTTCAACGCATCGCGCCCGCGCTGCCCACCTTTCACCTCGCACAACTGATGTATGCGTCTTTCGGCGCGGCCGCGGAAGGATCTCTGATGACCCATGTATTGAGCCTGCTCGGTTTCACGTTGGTCATGTTTGGCATTGCGTGGATTGCATTCACCCGGAACGAACAAAATTCGTAACCGTGGCCGCCTGGTCAGCGAGACAGGCCGGGGGCTTACACTCACACTCGAGGTCTACAGCGATGCAAAACATGGTCGGCGGGAGAGCGTTGCGTGCCTCAGCCCTTATCTGGATCGCGTACACGGGCTTTTTGTTTGTCGAGCCGATCCTGGAACCGCGGCCGCATGTGTGGATGGGAACACTGATCGTATTCGCGCTGTTTCTCCCTATTTATCTGCTGTATTTTGCCAGCTGCAATAAGTCGTCGCAGCTTTGGCTGATCCTCGCCATCGTGGCACTCGGAGCGGTTACGGTCCCGTGGAATGGCGGTGGGACAACGTTCTTCATCTACGCTGCCGCATTTCTGCCGTTCACCCTGTCCTCTGTCTCGTGGGTGCTCGCGGGATTCGGCGCCGAAATTCTCATCCTGTGTGCTGAAGCGCAATGGTTGCACGCGCCGGGGCTGCACGTTTCGTGGATCACGGTGGCGATGAACAGCTTCCTATTGCTGATGATCGGCGGCGGCAATATATTCTTCGCGCAGCAGAAGCGCTCCAGTGCGAAACTCCGCCTGGCGCACGAGGAAATTGAAGCGCTGGCCGCGGTCGCTGAACGTGAACGCATCGCACGCGATCTGCACGATGTGCTCGGGCACACGCTTTCGCTGATTGTGCTGAAAGCGGAGCTCGCCGGGCGGCTGCTCGATCAGAATGCTGTTGAAGCTGCGGTTCGTGCTCGCAACGAGATCGCAGATGTGGAGAGCACGGCCCGGACGGCCCTTGCCGAGGTCCGGGAGGCGATTGGAGGCTATCGTTCCGGAGGCCTGGTGGCCGAGATGGAGTCGGCGCGCCGGACGCTTGCGGCTGCGGGTGTTGCTTTCCACGCCGACGCCAGCGAGATCAGCTCGATACGACTCAGCGCAGCCGAAGAGACAGTGCTGGCCCTGGCGCTGCGCGAAGCCGTGACGAATATCGTTCGGCATGCTCATGCTCGCACCTGCCATGTTCATTTCGCAGTTGAGGGCGGTACTCGGAGGCTAGTGATCGAAGATGACGGCCAGCATCAAACGGCGCGTGAAGGCAATGGGCTGCGAGGCATGCGAGAGCGCGTTGAAGCGTTGGGCGGGCGTTTCGCATTACAACATGGTCAGGGCACGCGTCTCGAACTGCACCTGCCCACCAACCGCGAGCCAGCTAACGCATGAATTCGCAGAAGTCATCGTCCGGCACTAAATCAATTCGGGTTCTTCTGGCCGAAGACCAGACGATGCTCCGGGGAGCGCTGGCTGCACTGCTTGAACTGGAGGCGGGCATCACCGTGATTGCGCAGGCCAGCAACGGCCGCGAAGCCCAGCGTCTTGAACGCGAACTCGGTCCCGATATTGTCGTGACGGACATCGAGATGCCGGAGATGACCGGGCTCGAGTTTGCGGTAGCGCTTCGGGATTCCGGCTCCAAAGCGCGCGTGATCATTCTCACCACCTTCGCACGGCCTGGGTATCTGCGGCGTGCGTTGGAAGCCGGAGCACGCGGCTACCTGCTGAAAGATCGACCTGCCTCCGAGCTGGGCGAGGCTATCCGCCGCGTCCACTCGGGACTGCACTCGATTGATCCCAGTCTGGCCGCCGAAGCCTGGAACGCGGATGCCGACCCGCTCTCTGACCGCGAACGGCAGATTCTCAAGCTTGTAATCGAGGGACGCTCCTCAGCTGAAATCGCGCAGCGACTACACCTGAGCGAAGGAACATTGCGCAACTATCTTTCCGAGACAATTTCCAAGCTCGGTGCGACGAATCGAACAGACGCTGCCCGGATCGCTCACTCACGCGGCTGGCTCTAGCTCATGGATGGGACGGGCGGACTTCTGTTCGAGTACCCATCTGCACCGCCGGTGCGTTCGGAGCAAACTTAAGAATCGCAGCGCTGCCACGGGGAACGTTCAGTTTCAGGTTGCCTGTTGAGATTGAGCTTAGGGGCTGCCAGTGACCGTCCCACACGCCATTGTCCCCGATGGGCATGCCGCCCAGCGTGATGCCGATTTTTGCTGAGAGATCAGCGGTGGAGTTCTCCATGCGCATCACTTCGGAACGACCATACGCAAGCCGCGTGAGAACGGTAACGGCTGCGTTCTGCGCATTGGGACCGTGTTCTTTATTGATGACTGTCACGTACAGTGTTTTGTCAGGCGCGAGAACCGCATACGCCGTGACATCAACGGGCGGCGCGGGCGCTGTCAGGTGCACAGGCACAACTCGTCCGTGACCGCCGAGCTCGAAGGCTTTCATCGCGTAGCCGAGTGGCTGGATGGCGTATTTGGAGCCGGAGGAGAGGAAGACCGCGTAATAGCAGGTCGTGCTCTCATCGGCTGCTGCGACGCGTTCACCCGTGTGGAAGTTGATCCCGGCGGCACCGTGGGATGCCCACCAGTGCATGTAGTCGAGCCCCCATAGCGTGGAGGCGAACGTGTCGCTCACGTCCTTTGCGCCGCCGTTGTAGTAGCTGTTCGTCTCTTCCACGCGGTACGGGAGCCGACTAGTTTCTGCGTTGTGAGCGAAAGACTGGAAGAAGCTGTCGTAGGAGTTCACCCAGGCGGTTGAGAGCATAGCGGACCTGCCCGCTGCTGCATCGGTGACGTTACGGCCGCTCGCGCCGGGGTAGGCGTGTTGTGTTACGAAGCGGATACGAGTGGAATGCCCAAAATCCTGCACGAACTCGCGCGCCCATTCGACCTTGGAGGGTGTTGTCCCGGGCCCGCAGAACTTTGCCTTGCGGTCGACACCGAAGTCGTCGAACGCTTTGATGTAGCTGTTCAGCTCGGATCGGTAAGCGTCGAAACTCTTCTCGTAAATATCGGGCTCATTGCCAATCTCAAAGCATTCGACGAGTGAACGGTCGTGGTCCATGAGGTGCTTCGCGAGAGGTGCTACATCCTGCGGACCGCCGGCGCGAAGCCGGAACGTGAAGATCACTTTGGAGGAGACTGCCTGCGCAAAGGAGAACAGGTGGTCGGCGTCCCTGATGCTGGGAAAGGGCAGTGTGGGAACGTCGGCTGTATTGCCTCCTATGCGGAGGCTCTTGATACCGAGATTGTGGAACGTTTCGATGAGCGAAGAGTTCGAGTCGTCGAAGTAATACGAACCTGCGGAGCTAGGTAGCAGGTTTTCCGTCTCGAAGCTCAGCCCGGCAAAATCATCGGGGATCTGCGCGCCAGGATATTCAGAGTCGATCCGGAGCTGCACGTCCGCGTCGCGTTGTTGCGCCGCGGCGGAAAAGCAGAGCGCGGTCAGCGCGAGGAGAACGCTCGTCGATACAGAATTTCGGCAACCGTTCATTCGCACGAGAACACTCCTCGAGTAGGCGGATGGACCGCCGATTTGTTAGCACGGTTTGTGCTACGAGTTAGAACAGTAGCTTCAGACCGAGTTGTAGCTGACGAGGCGCGTTCGCCTGAGCCGTGATCACGCCGAACGAGCTGGAGCTGACGGTGGTGTTCGGCCCGGCAAACGCAGGCGTATTGAAGGCGTTGAATGCCTCCACGCGGAACTCGGCAGTGAGGTGTTCGCCGGCATGGAAGTTCTTGAAGACTGAGAGATCGAGATTTCTGAGCGGTGGCGTTCGCACGTCCGAGAGCGTGCGTGTGACATTACCGAGGGTGTAGGGTAGCGGCTGGCTAAAGACAGAAGTGTTGAAGTAGTGCGAGAGCCGGGTTTCCACGCTGCCGCCAAGAGATGCGTTCTGTCCTGTCGTATTTGGCCGTTCACCGGGATTGAAGATGTTGGCCACGTTGGTCGCGGAGAGTGCGAGCGGATTGCCGTTCTGCCAGGTGAAGATACCGTTCATCTGCCATCCGCCAAGGAAGCCATTCTCAATGGTGTTCCAACCGGCGCCGAGTTGGCGGCCGTGGCCAAAGGGAAGATTGTAGGTGAGGCTGGCGACGAAGCGGCGCGACACGTCGAAGGTTGAAAGTGACCAGTCGCCGTGACGGTTGTAAAAGTCCTGTTGCGTGCCGTTGCCGTTGAAGTTGCCGGTGTTGTTGGAAGAGCTGTCGTCCATCGATTTGCCGCCCGTGAATGCGGCGAGGAATCCCAGGTCGTGAACGAACCGCTTCTCGACACGCACGATGACCGCGTTGTAATCGGAGCTTGCGCCGGGTTGATAGCCCCAGGCCACTCCCGTGAACTGCGGGTACGGCGCCATCAGATAACGCTTCTGCACGGTAGGTCCGGAGAGTGGACCCGCATTGGTGATTACTCCGTAGAACGGATTCGGAACCGTTTGGAGCAACTGTGAACCGAGGCTCAGGTCGGAGATGGGAAGCTGATTGAAGCCGGCGTTCCAAAGCAGTTGTGAACCGTGACTGCCGGTGTAGGTGCTTTCGACGAGCCAGTCTTTGGGAAGCTGGTACTGAACCCCTGCGCTGTAACCCTGCGTGTATGGTGTGGGCGTATAGCGGATGGGCCCCGAGATGCTGGTGCCGGTCGCTGTTGCGAGACCGACCGAGCTGCCGGTTACCGGTACGAATCCTGTTGGATATGGATTGGAAAGTGTGTTTGCCGGTGTGACGCCGTCGATGGTGCCGAAGTAGGTGGAGTCGGTGCGGTAGCCGGTCTGCGAGATCGTTCCGGCAGCTTCGGTCGGCGAGATGCTGTAGAAGATGCCGTAGCCTGCGCGCAAAACTGCACGCCGGGTGAGAGCATATGCGAGGCCGAGGCGCGGGCTGAAGTTCCTGAAAGGCATGTCAAACTGGGTACGCGGGTTGCCGTTCACGCCCACGTACTCAAGACCGCCCTGCAGATTGGAAATGCCGCTGGGGCCGGCGAGAGGAGACGGCGCGGTGAAGTTGAGATAAACGTCGCGGTTGTGGCGCTCTACGCGAGGGACGAACAGTTCGTAGCGCAGACCCAGATTGAGAGTAAGCGTTTGAGTCGTCTTCCAGTCATCCTGCGCATAAAAGCCGAGGTATTGACTGGTGGTGTCCGCAATCTTGAAGTTGTGAGTTACGGTTCCGCCGCCGAGGCCGAGCAGGAACGATGCGAAGTCATCTCCTGCGGTGCTGGAAGCGACCTGTGCGTTGGGGCCTTCTGTGAGCGCGGGTGTGAAACTGAAGTCCCCCGACGCGCGGCCGGTCTGATTCAGGTTGTCGATCAGGGCGCGGAACTCGCCGCCGAACTTGAGCGTGTGGCCGGACCGGGTTTTCGTGTTGGAGAGAATCCAGGTGTGGGACATCATGCCGAGCGTGCCTGCGGTGAGATCGCTGCCCTGACCGAGGGAGTAGTAGTTTTGAAACTCGAACCCTGGGAAGAAGAGCGCGTTGGCGGTCGATGCGATGTAGCCGGGGAAGCCGAGTTGCGTTGGATCGAAGCCTGCGGAGATGAGCCCGGTTTTCTGGACGACTCGGTAAACGCCATAGCGGAATTCGATGATGTCGGTCGGGCTTTTGTCGAAGATGTAGTTGACGCCGCCGCCGATGGCGTTGTTCGAGAGCGAGGCGCCGTTGTGGACGGTCGACGTGGATCCTTGCGCAGCGCTGCTGGCCTGCGGGAAGAAGAGCGTGGGCTCGCTGATTGGATTGCGCTGCGAGATGCGGAACGACAGCCGCTGGCGATCGCCGAGATTCTGGTCGAGCTTGATGTCATATTGATTGATGTTGTAAGGCGCTGATGCGGAGGCGGCCCAGTTGTTGATTTGACCGCCGCCGGTCCCGGGCAGGTTGGGCGCTGGCCAGTACTTGCTGACGGCCATCGCGACGGCGTTTCTCCGGTTCAACGGAATCGTGTTGCCCATAAACGGCTGTCGGATGTAGGTGCTGCCGACCAGTGTTGTGGTCGCGGGGTCGTAAATAGTAATGGGCTGTCCGGAGGCGGTTTTCAGCGCGGAGAAGTCGCCGTTTCGTTCCGCCGGTGTCGGTACAGATGCGAGGACGTTGGCAGCAGTGCGCTGACGCAGACCTTCGTAATCGACGAAGAAGAAGGTTCGATTGCGGCCGTTGTAGAGGTGCCCGAGGAGGACCGGGCCACCGAAGCTGGCGCCGAACTGACTGCGTTTGAAGCTGGCGAGCGGGATTCCCTGCCGATTGGCAAAGAAGTTGTTCGCATCCATTACGGAGTTGCGGAGAAACTCATAGACGCTGCCATGGAATGAGTTGGTGCCGGTTTTGTAGATCAGGTTGATGATGCCGCCGCCGCTGAGCCCGAACTCCGCGGCGTAGTTGTTGGTCTCTACTTTGAATTCCTGCACTGCATCGACGGATGGGAAGATGCTCAGGCCGTTGAAGCTGTCAGTCGGTGGCGACGACGAGACGCCATCGAGCAGAACGTCCGTCGTGCCGGAGCGGCCGCCATTCACATTGAACTGCAAACCGGTCATGCCGCTCCCGACAGTTCCGGTCACGTTCGGTGCGAGCAGAATGAGACTGAACGGATTCCTCTGATTGAGCGGCAGGTTCACGATGCTGCGGTTGCTGATCACCTGACCCAGTTCTGAGGAGTCGGTCTCCAGTACCGGAGGATCCGCCCTGACCTCGACCGTTTCCGAGGCTGCGCCAAGCTGCAGGACGAACGGCAGGTCGACCGACTGGTCGACGTCAAGAACCAACGCTTTCACATCCAGCCGCTTGAAGCCCGTGAGTTGAATGGCGACGTCATAGCGACCGGCTGGCAGGGCAGGTGCATCGAAGCGGCCATCCTGTCCTGTGGCTAGCTGCACGACGCTGCCGGTGTCCTCATTTGATATCCGCACTTGGGCTCCGGGCACCACAGCTTCACTGCTATCGCGCACAGTGCCACTCAAGGAGGCGGTGATTTTTTGGGCTGAGCAGCGAACTGCGATGAGGGCCAACAGAACAATCAAGAGCTGCCGAATCCGTGTCACGAACTACCTCCCCGCTTGCGCTTCAAGGCTGCGGAAGAACCCGGAAGTTGCTGAGCGAACGAATCGTAGGCCTGGGACAGTTCACTCGGGAATGTTCGGCACAGTGTCCTGGCGGGTTTTCGCAGCGGAAGATGCCGTACAGGTCTGGTTGAGATCGCAATTGCGCCAAGGACGAAGCCTGGGTCGCGAACCAGACTCGATGAAAAGTTGACATGGTCGCTGTCATAGCTGTTGATACGGCAGGTATGTTACTGTTAGGCCCCGATGCAAGGGCAGTTGAAGGAGCGCGTAGAGTCCGGTCACGGGCAGCGATTTGACCGTGAGACCGCTGCGTCCGACACTCCCTTGATCCAGTCCGAACTGGAAAGAATCCTCGGAGGAGCATCCTTTCGTTCGAGCAGGCGCTGCAGCGAATTCCTGCGATTCGTGGTTCAGGAGACGCTCGAAGGCCGGCAGGAGGAGCTCAAGGAGAGGACGCTGGGAGTGTCGCTCTTCGGCCGCCCCGCTGATTACGAGACGCCTGGCGACCCTATCGTCCGCGTTACCGCGAATGAGGTCAGGAAGCGGCTGGCGCAGTACTATGACGATCACGCTGGAAGCGCTCTGCGGATCGATCTCGCTCCAGGCTCCTACGTCCCCGTATTTCGGCGTAGCGAATCACCCGCTGGAACTCTTCCCGCGCCCGTTGCACCGGTTCTTTCTGCACCCGTCGTCTCTGCGCCGGCCAACGCCAGACGAGCATATCTATGGTGGCTCCTCGTCACGTTGGTGCTCGTTGGGGTGGCCGCGTCGGTGTTACGCTGGCGTCAGAAGCCTCCGCTCGAAAGATTCTGGTCACCCGTGCTCACCTCCGATCGCAGTCCGATCCTTTGTGTCGGCACGAGCAGCCACGTCTGGGTGGTCTCTGATCGCCTGTCTTCGCAGTTGAGCTCTACGCTCGGGCAGGCCTCGCAGCCCGTGAAGGTAGCGATCGATCCGCGCGAAGCTCTTCCTGCCGCAGACGGCTACTTCTCTCTTGGCAGCGTAAAGGCGGCGCTGGGACTCTCGGCATTCCTGTCAGAGAAGGGATTGCGGCCCCAGTTGCGAATGGCCGGACCGCTGACGCTGGATGACTTCCACGACCACACGATCGTCACCGTTGGAGCATTCTCGAACCCTTGGGCTCTCGAAAGAACGTCGGAGATGCGGTTCCGCTTCGGGCGAGAGATCATCGACGGAAAGTCGTGGCTGAACATCACCGACTCGCAGGACTCAAAACGCAAATGGAGAGTTCAGGAGTCTCCCTTTGCGGCGCCCACCGAGGATTACGCCTTGGTGACTCGCATCGTGGATCCCGCGTCGGGAAAGGTCTTTCTGTCACTGGCCGGTCTCAATCAGTTCGGCACTGAAGCTGCCGAAGAGTTCGTCACGAACGGCGATTACTGGGACGATATCGTGAAGCGTGCACCCAAGGGCTGGCAATCGAAGAATCTTCAGGTGCTTCTCCAGACGTCCGTCGTCGAATCTCGTCCCACACCGCCGCGAGTCGTCGCGGTATATTTCTGGTAGATTTCTTCCTGGATCACCACGACTGTATTTCTGTCCGTAATCTCTCCTTAAAAGTCTCTGCAGCCGCCGCTCACTGGATGGGACGGAACATGAATGGTGCTCTAACCGGCTTTGCTCTGACGCTCTGCCTTGGCCTGCCTCTTCGTCTCGGTTTATTGGGCGAGAAGGAGGCCCCGCAAAGAAGGGAGGCGCCAAGCGTTGACTCCTACAGGATTGCTCCGCACGAAGATCTCTCGAAGGAAGTCGTCGCGACAACGATGGCCAGGTTCCCAACTGGGGCCATCCTCGGGCCATGGGAGTACACCCGCGCGCTGTTTCTGCTCGGTGAATTAGCCGTCTATGAACGCACGCACGATGCTCGGTATCTGACCTATGCGAAAGAATGGGCGGACGAGCACGTAACCGCGGGTGGAGAGATTGATCATGCGATGAGTGCGCTGGATTTCATCATGCCCGCGGACGTGACCGTTGCGCTCTATCGCGAAACCGGCGAGCCGCGTTACAAGCTGGGGTCTGAGACAGCAGCGGGTGCATTCAAGACATATCCGCGCACCGCAGACGGAGCTTTTTGGCACTCATCGGAGAGCGGGCGCGAACACCAGATATGGCTCGATGGCTCCTTCATGGGCATGCCATTTCTTGTGGCCGAGGGCTCGCTCGAGGGTCACCGGAAGGAAGCAGCCACCGATGCTGCACGCCAGCTTCTTATTTATGCGACGCATCTGCGCGACGCACACGGACGCCTCTACTTTCATGCGTATGACGAATCGGGACAAGCTCAATGGGCGAACCCGGCCACACATCAATCTCCTGCAAAATGGGGCCGCTCCATTGGATGGTTCGCCATCACATTGGTCACTGTGCTGAATGCGATGCCGGACTCCCCGCGTGACGCCGAGCAGCAAGAGCAACGGCGCCAACTCACGAAGGTCATGCAGAATCTGGCCCGCGATCTCGTCGCCATTCAGGATCCCGTAACTGGCCTGTGGTTTGAGGTCCCCGATAAACCAACGCTGCCCGGCAATTTCTTGGAGAGTTCCAGCTCCAGCATGTTTACCTATTTTCTCGAGTCTGCCATCCAGCACCGGTATATCGATGCAAGCTATGAGGTTGCAGCGCAGCACGGCTACAACGGCGTGCTCTCAATGCTTCATCGAGACAGCGACGGACGGCTCCACATCGAAGGAATCTGCGAAGGCACAGTTGTCGGAGACGAATCGTACTACTTGTCACGCAAGGTACACACCGACGATCTTCATGGGCTTGGAGCGTTCCTGTTGATGAACGAGGAGCTCCAGTTCCACCGGTCGATGCTCGATGTTTTGGCCAGTCGCCCTTGACCGGGCCGCCGGATGCGGCAGAGATGCGCGGATGGAAGCGACAGCGCGAGTAAGCTGCGTTCGACCAATTCCTTTCCGAATCTTTTTCTACGCGGTCTCTGCAATCGCCTGGCGAACCTGCCCAATGAACGCAGGGACGACTTTGAACGGGTCGTAGGCCTGTCCAGCCACCGACAGTGTTTCGACAGGAATATAGCCGCGATACCCGGACTTCCTGATGATGCCCAGCAGCTTCTTCAAATCCAGCGGAATCGGGCTCGCCGCACCAAACGCACTCTGCTTGATCTGCCAGTTCACCGCGTACGGCGCGGCCTGCGCCATATCCACGTAAGGGTCCGGAGTCTTGTAATAGCCGGTGTCCACGATCGCGCCGCACCATTTGGAGTTGACCGTCCCGATCAACTCAAGCTGCTGCTCTGCGGTCTGCAGAAAGTCCCCGTGGTTCTGCACGCCGATGATCACGCCGTGCTTCTCTCCGTGCTCGGCGCACTCCTTCAGATTGTCCGAAATGTATGCCGCTACCTGCGCACGCGTCTTACCCGGCGCAACATCGTGCCAGGTTTTGCTGCGCATCTGGGTGTCGGCAAACACGCGCAATACCGGCGCTCCGAGCTGCGACGCAATCTCCACCCACTGCTTGATGATGGCAACATCTGCCGCGCGCTTGTCCGCGTCCGCAACCGTGAAGTTATTCCGCACTCCCGATCCGCTGATGCCCACGCCCGATTCAAACGCCTTCAGCTTCAGGTCGTTGATGTACTGATCGGTCGGCCGCGCCGGAAAATCAGGGAAGAAGTAGCCGGTCGCATCGAAGCCATCGATATTGTGCTCCGCACAGAAATCGACCACGTCGTAAAGGTCCATGCCCTGCTCATGGTGCTTGATCTTCGCATTCAGCAGCTTGGTGAACGAGTACGCGTTCACCGAAGTCTTCAGAAACGCACCCTTGCCGGCGCGCGGGATCGGTGCAAGCTCCGCCTCAGCCGAAGCTGAAAGTCCAAGCCCCGTGGCGGCTGCGGCCAGCGGCAACGCACCCGCACCCTTCAGGAAATTCCTGCGGTTCAAGCTAGCGGGAGAACGATGATTCAACAGCGATTCCGACATTCTTTATCCTCATTTATTCACTAACGATGTTGAGCAAAGCCGCAGATCACGAGAGCTGCTGTTGAAGCACCTTGATATCGGCGTCGACCTTCGCCGCCTGATCAGGCGCCAGCGCCGGCGCACCCTCACGACGCGCCGCCTGCTTCACCTGCAGGATCAGCTGCTGACGTTCTTTCACAGAGAAGGCGGTGTATGCCGCGAGCGCGCTGCTGAGATCCTCCTCACCTTTGAAGGCGTCCTCCTGGATGGCAACCTTCTTGCGTGTGCTGTCCTTCTTGCCACCCTTTTTCGGTTTGCTGCCACCCTCTGCGACCTCCTCGGACTCGGCGTCGCTCTTCTTCTGCTGCTCTGGAGTAAGGAGCGGCCGGATTTGCGCACGTGCCGCCAATTTGACCTTCAGCATGAGAGCCTGTTTCTCTTCAGGCGTGAATGCCCCATAGGCGAGCAGTGGCTTACTGACGGACTCCTCGTCATGCAAAAGCGGCTCGATCTTGTCTTCCTGCGCGCAGGTCAGATCAAAATCAGCAGTCATGCGCTCCAGCAGAGCGTGTTTGCCGACGATCTCAGGGCAGCGCGGCTTGTCAGCTTCCTCAAGCGCCTGCTTCTCTTCCTTCGTCTCGCTGGAATTGCCGCCGCTCTTCGAGCCGCCGCCACCACCGCCGCCGCGCTGAGCGAGTGAGATCGCCGGCGCGGCGAACATCGCGGCCAGCGCAGCTACCATGAACGTGAACTGAACCGAGAATGCTCTTCCCCGGGTCTGCTGTTTATTGATCATCGTGACGAAACTCCTTTGCAATAGATACGACTGGGCCCGCAGCCGCGAGAGGCTTTGCCGTTGAACGTGCGAATCAGGCTTCGAACCAAACTAGAACTCGTATTTGGCTCCGAGTTGCATGACCCGCGGATCCTTCGCGGAGGTGATCGTGGATACGTTCGCCTCATCGAGATAAACATTGGGCGTCGCGAGGTTCGGATGGTTGGGAACATTGAAGACCTCCCAGCGGAATTGCAGCTTCTGGGTATCGGTGATCTTGAAGTTCCGCGAGAGCGACAGGTTGATGACGACCAGCTTCGGGCCGGTGAGGAAGTTGCGGCCTGAGTCGCCGAAGACACCGGTTGGGGGCTGCACAAAGCACGCGGTGTTAAACCAATTGTTGATCGACGGGTTCGAGATGGCGCCGCTGCAGATGCGGTTAGGCAGTGTCGCATAACCCTGATCGGCGCTGGGGCCGTTGTACTGCGGGGTAAACGGCAGGCCGGAAGCCACCTGAACGCTGCCCGCACTCTCCCATCCGCTTACCAGGAAGTTGCGGTGGAACGGCAACAGGTAGACGAAGTTTCCATTCAGGACGAACTTCCGGTCGAAGTCTGATCGCCCATACATCGCGTTCGGATCCAGAGAATTCTGCAACCCTCTGTAGCCGCCGTTACCCGAGTAGTTCATGCCCGACTGTGTGTCGAGTGATTTGGCGTAGGTGAAGTTCAGCCGGAACAGCAGCCCATGGTTGAATCGCTTCCGCAACGTGGCCGTGCCGGCGTTGTAATTGGAATAGCCGTTGAATGAGAAATCGTTGATGCTGGAAAAGTTCGGATATGGGCGAGCGTAGAGTCCGCTGCTGCCGCTGCCTCCGGTGGGCGAGGGGCCGTACGCCGGGTTTGACTGGTTCACGTCTACCATCTGCCCCAGGTGAGTGCCCTTCGAACCCGTATATGAAATCTCCATCGCCAGCCCTTTGGGCAGAGTGCGTTCTACCGTCAGGTTCCAGCTCTGCACGTAAGAGGAAGGTGCGTAGGGATCGTATCCGTTCGCAGAAAACTTGTACTTGCACGAATTCAGATCCGCGAAGGACAAGAGATAGGATCCCGCGGCAGTGCAACTCTCCTCGATCGAGAACGGAAACTGTCCTGACAATTCAGTCCGGATCACGGTAAGCCGCGATCCTGTGTAGAAGATGCCGTAGCCTCCGCGAATCACCGTCTGGTCGTTTGCACTGGGCCGATACGCGAATCCGAGACGCGGCGCGACCCGATTGTAGTTCGGATAGATGAGCGTTCTCGGGAACCCGTACTGGCTCGCGTACCCGATGAGGCTCGCTCCGGGGACGCCCTTGGAGTTCAGACCTGCGATCATCGCATCCAGCGCCGGCGTCTCTTGCGCAGCAATGAGCACCTTTCCGGCCGAGGGTACGAAGTTGGAGAACTGGTTGTTTTCTTCATACGGTAAGGTCTCGAGCTCATAACGCACACCAAGATTAAGAGTCAGGCCTGCCGACACTTTGTAATCGTCCTGGAGGAACGCCGAGTAGCTTGCGTCGTGCAGATGGTTGCTAACCGTGCCGACACGCAGACCGGCGGTGGTCGGAGCTCCGGCGAGAAATTCCAGCAACCCATTCTCGGCGGTCGCCGATTCGACCTTTGCCTTTCCGCCCGATGACTGGATCGTCTTTCCGCTGTATGCGATATCGCCACTGAATTCAGAGTTCGTCGGCTGGATGTACTGCACGCGCAGCATGTCGAATCCGAACTTTACGGTGTGTTTGCCTTTGCTCCAGGTGACCGTGTCGTTGGTATCCCAGTTATTGGTCGTATACGTCACCGGCTCCTGAATGCTGTCCCCGAGCGTGGCGTATCCGTTGACGTTGAAATACGGGAACTGCTCAAGCCTCGGGTCCGTGGTTGTGCCCGGAATTCCTAGCACTGCCGCCCAGTTCGTCCCCGCGTCAACAGGATGTTCGTCATTGACCTGGCGGGTCAGACCAAAGCGGAAATCATTGATCAGGGTCGGATTGAAGATGTGGGTCTCGTTGACAGCAGCGATGAACTCCTTTTTGCGCAGGATCGAGGGCCAGAGACCAAGATCCGAACTCGCAAACGGATCGTTCTCCTTCTGCTGACGAAACATGAACTTCACGTTGGCTTCGTCATGAGCAGCGATCTGCTGGTCAACCTTCCCCAGGATGTTGTCCCAGTCGTCGTACTGCTTCATGTTGACGATGTAATTGTTGGCACCTGGAAGAGTGAACTGCGTCGTCGGCAACGGATAAAACTGGTTCATTAGCTCCAGAGCAGTCGGATCAAACTCAGAGATGGGCAGCTGGTACTTGGAAAGCACCTCGCCCGTCGCTGGATTGAACAACGGATAAGACTGCTGGCTAAAGAGTGTTCCAGTGTTCGTGTCGAACGACTTGGAGAAGTCCCCCTTCCGCTCGGCGAGCGTCGGCACGATCGAAATATCATTGATTCCCTGCACCTGACGATAGCTTTCCTCACTGACAAAGAAGAACGTCTTATTGTGCCCGTTGTACAGATGCGGAATAAATACCGGCCCTCCCACGGATGCGCCAAATTGATTGCGGCGCAACTCGCTGTGTGTTCCGGGAACATCGAAATAGTTGCCGGCGTCAAAACGATCGTTGCGGACGAACTCGAATACAGAGCCCTTGATCTTATTGCTTCCCTTTTTAATCTCCAGGTTGATTACGGGACCGGCAACGCGGCCATATTCGGCAGAGTAGTTGGACGTCTGGACCTTGAACTCCTGCAGCGCATCCAGCGGAGGCGTCGCTTCAGCCGTTGAATCGCGCGGGTTTGTGTTGTTCACGCCATCGACCATGACATTCGTCTGGTCTGACCTGACACCGTTTGCAACGAACTCGGAACCTTTACTGCCCTCTTCTGCGGTCGAAACGCCACCCACGTTGAACACGAGATCATTGAAGTCGCGCCCATCGAGCGGCATCTCAGAGATCTCCACCGGAGAGATCACGTCTCCCTTGTCGGAGGTGTCCGTGTGCAGCGCGCCCACCTCCGTGGTCACCGTGACCACCTCGCTCACTGCGCCGACATTGAGCACAACGTCAAAACGTGCGGTCTGCCCAGTCTCCAGTACGATCGCGGGCTTCGTCGTCTCCTTGAAGCCCTGCATCGTGACCTTCACCGAGTAACTGTCCGGCTTCAGAGCAGGGACGCTATAGTCACCTTCACCGTTCGTCTTAGCGACGCGGACCGCGTTTGTGCCCAACTCAGTGACCGTCACGGTTGCACCAGGAACGCTCGCGTGGCTCGTATCCGTCACACGACCCACGAGCGTGGCGGTGTTGTCCTGAGCGAAGGCCGAGCCGGCGAACGCCAGCGTCAGTGCACAAATTGCGTAGACACTTTTCATGACAGAGTACCGAAGGAGCACGGCCGACTGGCCGGTCTGATAAATGGTTTTGGTGAGCCCCGGCGAACATTCACTCGCCAGGACCGGAGATAGAGTGGCCTACAGCTCAACCCTTGGGCGGCTCCATCATCTCGATCCGGTTGCCGTCCGGATCGAATAGCTCTGCGACGTTCTTGCCGCTGCCAAGCTGATGGTTCTCAATCTCGTGAAAATCCTTAGCCTCCGGCTTCGCGCTGAGCATCGAGGTCACCTTCGGAACGTCAGGAGCCGAGAGGCAGATATGGTCCTTGATGTGGAAGCGGTCGATGGTCGGCTCCTTGCGCTCAAACCCCACCTCGAACCGGTCCATCCCCGCGCCGGGCAGCGACATCTTCGTTCCGTCGCTCTCCTTCACAAATCCAAAGGCAGCCGAGTAGAACTTCCAGGCGGCCTCCCGATCGTTTGTAAGCAGGCCGACGTGATCAATGCGATCGGAGATCCGCGTCTTCGGCATGAATTTGCCCGTGGTGCGGCCGGTCAGGCTGTTCGGCTCATATTGAACGACCTCTATCGTGAACCCAGCCTCATCCGGGACGGAGAACGCCAGGTCCCCCGCGTAATCGGGAGCAATCTCGGTCGGCTTGTAGCCGGCCGCTACAACAGCCGCACGCGAGGCCTTGATGTCGTCCGACCGGAAAGCCACGTCATGCACGAAGCCATGGTTCGTGGCCGGCTCGGCGAGCAGAACAATGTACTGCGTGTCGTTGATCTTGACGTACACAACGTGATCGCCGTTCGGCCCTTTGATTGAAGCCGCCTCCTGGAATCCAAGAAATCCTTCGTAATACGAGCGCGCCTTCGCCATGTCTGACACGTAATACGCCATGTGGGCGATTCCGACGATATGAGACGGCGCCTGGCCCCGCGCTATACTCCCGGTTGCCACTCCAGCCGCTATAACTGCCCAACTCCAGAATCGCTTCATGCTTCTATTCCTTTTTGCGTAATGTTCATCGGTGTTCGTTCTCTCAGCTTCAGAACGACTGCAACGATTTGTTCAAAACCGGGCCAACGCTAACGGTCGGTTCGCGCGACGAGCAAGTGAATTCACGGTTAAGGACGTGCCCCAAAAGACGCACTGAGCCATGTCCTGTTTTCAATGATTTATAGGTCGAAACTCTTAACGTAAAGCCAGAATTTGGGCTCGCTTGACGAGGTTGGAACAGCTTCTATACGATTGCGCGCAAATGCCAAAAAGAAGTTCTCGAGATGAGCGGGAGGAGCGCCGCGTCCTGGTCCAACAGGTTGCGTCCAGTCCGTACCTTTCGCGGTCCTCGCGTTTGCGTGAAATGTTTGTTTATGTCTGCACGCGCGTCCTGGATGAATCCGCTGCGGAGATTCACGAGCAGGAGGTTGGTCAGGAGGTATTTGGCCGGCCGGCAAACTACGACACCGCAGCGGATAACACCGTCCGCGTCCATGCCTCGATGCTTCGCAAACGGGTGAGCCAGTACTTCGAGAACGAGGGTTCGGCCGAACCCGTCGTCATCGAGATTCCTCGCGGTAACTACGCCCCTGTATTCCGCGACCGCTCCCTGTTCCGCGAGACTGCGGAACCTGTGATGTCCGAGCCGGCCATAGCGGAGCCCCCGGTTGCCGTCGAGGCGGCACAGTCACGAACTCGCGTGCCACTCTGGGTACCCACAGTCCTGGCGATCTTCTTCGCCGCAACCACGATCTACTTTTTCGCCAAAACTCGCAGCGTTGCCACCCGCGTTCCGCAGCCCGCCCCTGTTCTCGCGAGCTTCTGGTCGCAAATCTTTCCCAGGGGCAGGCAGACCGATCTGGTTTTGGGCGACGCCTCGCTCGGAATCGTACAGGAGTTTACCGGACATCCAGTCGGCCTCACCAACTACTTCGATCGCAGCTACCTGAGTCAGGTGAAAGCTGAATCAAGCCGTTTGAATCCGGATCTTCTCAAGTCCCTTCTCCTGAAGCGACAGGCCAACTACGGCGAAGTGGCTCTTCTCGCTCGCATGACCGACATCGCACACGACGTCCAGAGTGACACTCGAGTGCGGTTTTCGCGCGACTACTCGTTCCACGAGCTCAAGACCGACAACGCCGTGCTGTTCGGCAGCGCCGGCTCCGACCTCTGGATCGAACCGTTTCTCCGCCGCCTGACGCTCCACTGGAAGTTCGATCCAACACGCGGCGGTTATTACCCCACGGACCTCTTGGCACAGTCGGCGCCGGACCAGTTCGACGTCACTGCGCTGCCCGATGGCTCGCATATCGGATTCGCGACCCTCGCTCTGCTGCCGAATCTGAGCGGATCAGGAAACGTCCTGATCGTCTCCGCAACCGGCGGAACAACGATGAATGCTGCACTCGATTTCCTCTCCAGCGAGACTTTGATCCAGCAGCTGCGAGATCGATTGATCCCGAAAGCTCCGCCTCAGGCGCCTTTGCCGTACTTCGAAGTACTCATCCGGACCAACAGCAGCGGCGGCCTCCCGCACAATAATGAAATCCTCATCGTTCGACGGATCCACCCATAAGCCGCGCTACTTCACGGTGACTGGCGCGGTTACGCTGCCGATCTTTCCGCTCAGGTTGTCGCGCACGACAAACCGTACGTTGTAATACCCAGGCGCCAGCTGCAGTGCGGAGTCAAATTTAAGGCCTGCAAGCGCGAAGTGCCGTGCGGTCTCCGGCTTCAGAGTTCCCTCAATCCTTTTCGCGAAGTCGGCAACATCCTCACCATGCGCGTCGCGTGCAAGGCCGACAAAATTGAGCGAGACGCTGCTTCCGTCTGATCCAATGGTGGCCGCGTTTGCCGGAAGGACAATCTGGAACGGCACCATTCGTGGGCTGTTCGATTCGGCGGCTTTGGAATCGATCTGCAGCCATCGCAGCGTGATCGGAATCCCGGTGTAATTCATCGGCGAGCTCATCGCGAGGTTGATCTCCGCAATCTGCGGAGCTTGCTTTTGAGCTTCAACCGTCGCAGCGCTGTCCTCATGCTGGTTGGGCGTTGGCACGAGAAAGCCGGCGCGTGCTCTCACGTGCACACCCGGCCGCTTCACTTCAACCTGCAGTTTGTGCCACCCGGAAGCCGCATCCTGGTCGAGATAATACGCAAGCAGGTAAGACGACTCGGAGTCCTGCACCGCAGCTTTGAATCCCGCCACGATGTCGTTGTTGTTGTAAAACGCCTTCCCTCCCGTTTCGCCCGCAAACGAGGTGAAGGTCTGGACGTTATCTTCAAAGCGCTCATTCTTCTGGTTGGCATAGTTGCGCAGCGCCTTCCCGGTGCCGCCACCGCGGCGAGACCGGAAGGTAGCGTCCGGCTCGGCAGTGTTCATCAGCCCGTGCATGTCGACCGGATATAAGGCGATATTCGCGTTGTTCAGCGCCTGCCATGTGGACTGATAGTCGGGCATGATGTCGATGAGCGAATCGCCATCGTCCGTTGGCATTTTGCCGCCGCCGTTCTTTGAATCATCCAGGGTGAATGGGAATCCTCCCGTCACCCACACCAGCGACTTGCGTCCCGGAATGCCGCCGTAAGCACCCGCAATGTCCTTGAACGCAGCCAGCGTGTCCAGCACGATCAGCTTCTTCGAGCTCCGGCCGGAGCTGCCCGTCTGCGAAAACCCGCCGTGCCCGACAAACGCCTCCTCCGCTTCGGTCTCCGACGTCTCGCTCTGCAGGTTGGTCGAGATCGAGTGACGTCCGGTTTTCATGGACTGCTGCAGTTCCGTGGCGAGCCCTTTCGTGTCACTCGTCAGATCGTGATACATCCGAAGTCCACCCCGCCCCAACCCCAGCAAAGCCACCATTGTTCCCGGTGCTGCCTGCTCGTTGAGATACTTCGTCAGCTGAATCCGCGCCGGCACCTGGTCTTTGAAGTGACTGTTCAGCATGTCAAAGAGAATGATGACAATCCGCAGCGGAGCCTTCGGCCGGTTCACGTCGTTCGTGTAGGTGCCCGGCGGCAGTTTTGTATTCTCCATGGCATCTGCCGAGGCCGCCGAGATCTCCTGCACCATGCGAATCGGCCGGACCTTGCCCTCATCTTTGACGGCAAAATCCTCAGCCCTCAAGCCCCCAACATGGCGACCGGCATGATCCGTCACCAACGCAGGAATGAGCACAAGCTGAGCCGACCGCGTGATGCGATACGGCTCCGCTGGCTGTGAGAGACTCGTCGAATTCTGAGCTTCAAAGGCATGACGGTTCGCGGTGTCCGCCGCCGAACCACCTTCACTCTGTTGCGTTGCAATTGCCGGCGTTCCCAGCGCGAGAAGAACCAGCGCACCGACTCTCGACTTGACCTTCATCTTGCTCCGAACCAATGGGCCGAAGGAGTCACCGACTCCCCTCACCTATTGCACGATCAGCGTTATCGGTTGCGTGGCACTCACCGTCCCTGAGGTGGCCGTGACATTCAGGGTGTACGTCCCCTTGGCCGTTCCGAACGGCTGCTGCGGAACATTGCTGCATCCGCTAAATCCGATAACGGCAAACAGAGCAATACAGGCCAGCACAATGGTTTTGTGCTTGCGAAGGGGTAGCAGCAGAGCACAAACACCGAATGCCAGCATCGCACGGAGAAGCCAGGACCCGTTCGGCCACGCCCCGATACTCGCGGTTGACGGCGGCATCGTAGTTGTGGAGACATTCACCGTGACCGGGATCTGTGTCGCACCATTCAGTGTCGCCGGGTTGGGCGAGACAGTGCAGAGCACCGCAGCGCCCGAGCATGTGAAGTTCACCGTTCCGGTTGCCCCCGTCCATCCAGCAATCTGGAGCTTATAGGTCGCGGTCCGTCCAGCCGAGACGGTCGCCGTCACACCGCCGCCGGACGCAGCAGACCATGCGAGTCCCTGCTGCACAGTGACCGACACAGTCGCAGTGTTGCTGATTCCGCCTGCATTCGTCGCCGTGAACGTGAAGCTGTCCGAGCCTGCATACCCGCTTGACGGTGTATACGTGAGCGCACTCCCCGTCCCGCTGAGCGCGCCATGCGCAGGTTGCGTCACGACCTGATAGGTCAGCGTTCCCGTGCCTTGCGCCACAAGCGTCACCGACGTCGCCGCATTGAATGGCACCGTAACCGTCTGACCGGTCGCGGTCGGAGCAGCGGGATTCACCGTGATGCTCACTGTCGCGATGTTGCTGTCGGAGCCGTTGTTGGCCTTGAACGTGAAGCTGTCCGCTCCAGTGAAGCCCGTGTTCGGCGTATAGGTAGCCGCGGCTCCGGCGAGCGCAACCGCTCCATGTGCCGGCGCCGAGACCACAGAGTACGTCAGCGTTCCCCCACCCGAAGCCACAAGCGTCACAGGAGTCGCCGTGCCGAACGGCACCGCGACCGCCTGCGACTGCGCGACTGGCGGCTGCAGCGCGACCGTAATGCTGATCGTGCCGGTCGAGGACCCAACGCTATTCGTTGCCGTGAACGTGAAGCTGTCCGGTCCCGAGTAGCCGTTCGCGGGAGAGTAGACGAGATTCGGTGCCGTGCCGCTCAGCGTTCCATGAGCAGCCTGGGTTGCAACCGCGTACGTGATCGTCGCGGTACCGGTCGCAGAAAGCGTAACCGGCAGCGCCGTCTGATATGCGGCCGTCAGCGTCTGCGATGCAGCCACTGGAGCGGTAGGCAGCGGCCCCTTCACCGTGAGCGCCACCGTCGCGGGTGCACTGTCCGAAACCGTATCGTTGACCTTGAAGGTAAAGCTGTCAGCGCCGGTGTAGTTACTGCTCGGCGTATACGTAACCGTGTTGCCGGTCATCGCGCTCAGCGTTCCGTTCGCCGGAGGCGTAACGATGCTGTAGGTCAGCGCCGCGGCGTTCGAGTCGGTCCCGGCAAGCGTGATCACAGTCGCCGTGTTGTAGTTCACGGAAACCGACTGAGGCGTTGCTATCGGCGTCGTGTAGCTCTGCAGCGTGACTGTAGCCGCAGCGCTGGTCGTGGGTGACGGAGCCTCCAGCACGATCGAAGCCGCACCATTGTCATACACGACCGTCTTGCCGGCCAGCGTGTTGTTGTCCGTCACCGTGAACGTGAAGCTGTCGCTCGCCGGGGTACCCGCGTTCGGCGTGTACGTCAATGACGGAGCCGATCCGCTCAGCGTGCCGTTCGTCGGCCCACTCGCAACCGTGTACGTGTACTTATGCGGCGAGTCGATCACCGCCTCCGTTCCAGAGCAGCCGATTCCCGGCTGAAAGCTGAGCGGCACCGCTGTTGACGCACTGATCTGCACCGTCTGGCTTGCGGCCACAGGAGCCTGGCACACAGGTGCACTCTGGTTCGTCAGCGGCACACTCCCGGAGCCGCCACCCGTCACGCTGACCACAGCCCGCTCATACTGCGCTGACGTTGACGCGTTCTTGGTGGCAACAATAAAGCCGCAATCCTGAGTGCTCGCACCCCCGCTCGATACACACCCGCCGCTTTGGCTCAAGCTGAAATCCGGCGCTGCCGTGAGGTCCACCTTCACCGTCGGAGCAGCCGTCACTCCATAAAACCGCAGCAAGGCATCCGCGTTGCCCGCCGGAACGGTCGGCGCCGGCGCATCCGTGCCGAGCGAAAGCTTGTGGACATAGAAGCTCGCCGGATCAGCAATGTAAAGATTGCCCCACGCATCCAGCGCGAGCCCCGGCGTTCCGGCCGTGCTCGACGCTGACGAGTCAGGCCCGTCGCAGCCGTTGTACGGCGCAGTTCCCGAACCCGCCGCTCCATAGCAGTTTCCCGGGCCGGAACCGCCGAACAGGGTATGCATCGTCTGAGTCGCCGCGTCCCAGAACCACACGTGGCTTCCCGTGCTCTCGCCAACGTACAGGTTGCCCTGCGCATCGACCCGCACACTTGCCGGCGTAATCGTCGCCTGGGTCGCGAGCACGTTCGCGAAGACAGTCTGGGCCGGCGTACTCTGGCCGTTGCCCAGCATCACGGTGAGGGCTGACCCACTGTCCACCATCTTGGTCGCCGGGTCTTCAGACACCTTGTAGACGTAGTTGCAGGTCGCATCTGCGAAGTACAGATTGTCCTGGTTGTCGAACGCCACATCCTGAATCGATCCGGTGTTCGCTGCTCCTGCGGTTGTCGCCGTTGCCGCCGTGGTGCAGGTCGTCGTGCTCGCCTTTGTGAAGGTGGTGTTCACAATCGTAGTCATCTTGCCGGTCGTAAAGTTCAGCAGGCGGACCGCCGAGTTCGACGTATCGGCAACATACAAATTGCCATGCTTGTCGACCGCCATGCCACGAGGTCCGTTCACCTGGCCGAGAGTTCCGCTGCAGCTGGCGCCGCTGATGCTAGAGCAGATCACCAGATCTCCGTCGACCGATCCCTTCTTTCCTGTCCCGGCGACCGTCGTCATCATGTACGTCGAGTGACTAATCTTCCGAATGCGATCTCCGGTCGCCTCCGCGATGTAAATGTCTCCGGTCGCCGGATCGATCGCGATTCCATGCGCCGCATTCATATACGTCTCGTTTGCCGGGCATCCATCGCCTTGGGCATCCGTGCCGGTCGGGCAGAGAAAGTTCGTCGATCCACCCTGAGCGAGACCACCGGCGAAGGTCGTGATCGTGCCCGTCGGGTCTACTCTCCGAACCGTACCAGCCGAATCAATGATGTAGACGTTCCCAATCGAGTCAGTGGCTAGGGCATCCGGTCCGTTGAGCTGCGCCGAGGTCGCTGGTCCGCCGTCTCCGGGAGCCGAACCATGCACCATCGTCGCATTGCTGCCAGTCTGCAGGGTCGGCGTATAGGAACTGCCCGTGCCGGCAAAGATTGTGTGATAGTAAGGCAGCGGCTGCGGAGCCGTTTGCGCGCCGCATACGCCGGCAACCAGGGCCGCGGCCCCCAGGACTGCCGCCGGCAACGCCCAGCGGGGTCCGCCCGACCGGCTCGACAGGTTATTCGCCATTCCAATCGCGCTGCCATCGGCCCAAAATCTGCTTCCGTTTCCCTGCATCTCTGCTCCTGCGCCTCTCAAAATTCGCGAATCGAAATCGGGCTTAGTTCAAAGACCGAACTAGTTCGGCCGCCCATCCCCACCCCATGATTTCCGGGATCAGCCACACAGCCGGAACACACTGCGATGTTCGGGGAAGTTTTCTTTGATTCGTTGCTGTGGATACAGGGCCGCCGAGATGAAGAACAAGTGAATTCACGGTTAACGGCGATTTCGGTCCAACAGCCTCTCTAAACTCGGCAAGCAATAGTACTTACATGTATGCAGGATTTACGTTAATAGCGGTGCAGCTCGTCGATGGAAGCGATTCCTGTGCTGATAACCGTGAATTAACTTGCGGCACTCCGCCGGGAAGTATGTCCTGCCCACAAGCACCGTCGGGGTCGTCCCTCGCTTCCCGCCGTCCCCACCGAAGCGACTCACTCGTCGGCGCACCTCTATTAAGGAGAGTTCTGATCCATGAAGAAGAAGGTGTTTGTAAGTCTGCCCGTTCTGCTGGCCCTTTGCCTGTCCGTTCCCTTCGCCGAGGCACAGCAGTCCGCCTCCAGCACCTCTCCCACAACCACTTCGGTCAGGAAGCCCAAGTCGTCGGGCGGCAAGTCTTCCGGCCGTGTCGACGCTGAGCTTGCCGATCTCTCCACAAACCTCAACCTCACCGATGACGAGAAGGCGAAGATCAAGCCCATCCTCGAAGACGAGCATGACAAGATCCACGCGCTCAAGCAGGCGAAGACCGGCTCCGTCGATGATCAGAAGGCGAAATCGAAGGCGATTCGTGACGACGCCAATTCGCAGATCCGCGCTATCCTCACACCCGACCAGCAGACCAAGTTCGAGTCCATCTCGAAGAAGGGTCACAAGAAAGCGGCTGCTCAGACCACTGGCGTTTAGCAATGGCGGCGGCGGTCGTCTGACTGCCGTCGCTTCACAATCAGATTCTTATTCGCTGTGCATTGGAGATACTCCGTGTTTGTAATGCAGTTGGCACGCTCGAGTGCGCGCCTTGGGACTCTGATCGTGCTCTCTTCCCTTTCGGCTGGTTTGGCCGCGCATCCACAGTCGCCCACAACCGAGACCCAGACGAGAACCCTTCATGCGAGCAGCGATCTCGTCGTCGAAGAAATCGCGGTTCTGGATGCGCAGGGCAAGCCGAGGCACGGCCTGCAGGCTTCGCAGTTCACAATCCTCGAAGACGGCAAGCCGCAGGTCATCTCCTCCTTTGAGGAGCACACCTCCGCCGAGGCCGTTTCGAGCGTAGTGGCCATGCCGAAGCTCGCCCCGGACGTCTTCACGAATTACACCACCGCCCCCGAACAGGGCCCGGTGAACGTGATCCTGATCGACACCCTCAACACACCACTGCAGTCGCAGGCGTACCTGCACGCCCAGTTGAACGACTTCGTTCACTCCATGAAGCCCGGTACACGCGTGGCCATCTTCGGAATGAGTCGTGAGCTTCATCTCCTCCAGGGCTTCACCTCAAATCCCGAACTCCTCAAAGCTGCCCTCAATGCAAAGAAGGGTGTGCTGCGCGCGTCACCGCTGCTGGACAACAGTGTCTCCGGCGATCTCGGCCCCGACTCGACGCTCTCCGACATGGTTGCCGCTGGCGGCAATACCCCCGCGATTCAGGAGGAAGTGGCCCAGGTGCAGCAGTTCGAAGCCGAGCAGCAGACATTTGAGCTCCAGATGCGTGCACAATACACGCTCGATGCGTTGAATCAGCTCGCCCGCTATCTTTCTGCACTCCCCGGCCGTAAAAATCTCATCTGGTTTTCCGGCTCCTTTCCCATTGACATTCTTCCCGATGGCGATCTTGGCGATCCTTTCGCCGCGATGGGCGACAGTGAGGACGAGTTCCGCGAAACCGTTACGCTGATGGCGCGCAGTCACGTCGCCGTTTTCCCCGTCGACGCCCGCGGGCTCATGGTGAACGGAAATATGAACGCCGAGAACTCAGGCGCCAAGTACGCCGACGACTCACGCAAGCTCACAAAAGACACCACAGCCTTCTTCGACCAGACCACGTCCGAGCACAGCACCATGCTGCAAATGGCCGACAACACCGGAGGCAAGGCCTTCCTCAACACCAACGGCCTCAAAGACGCCGTCGCAAAGGCGATCGATCTCGGCTCGAACTACTACACCATCAGCTACTACCCGACCGGGCACAAGTGGGACGGCAACTTTCACTCCGTCTCGGTGAAAGTAACCGAGCCAAAGCTGAAACTGAGCTACCGAATCGGTTACTACGCCGACGACCCGCAGGGTCCGCCCAGCAAAGCAATTCGCCCCATCTTCGGAGCCACTCAACTCACCCCCGCAACCGATCCCAGTGAATCCGCTCACATCAGGGCGATGCGCGCAGCGATGCTCTTCGGCGCACCCGAACCGACGCAGATCATCATGAAAGTGCGCGTACTGCCGATCGGCGATGCCAACGAGAACACTCTCGCGGAAGGAAATGTCGCTGATCCAAAGACAAAGGGCCCGTATCGCCGCTATTCCGTCGACTATGCAGCGGACGCGCGGCACGTTCAGTTCGTCCCTAATCCCGACGGCACCTTCAAAGCGACCTGCGAGTTTGCTGTGCTCGTCTACGACGATCAGGGCGTGCTCGTGAATTCACTTAGCCGCACCGCCGTCGCTAACGTCGACGAGGGGCACAAGGCGCTCATGATCAAAACCGGCATGCACATGCACCAGGAGATCAGCGCGCCGACGAAGGGTCATTACTGGCTGCGAGTGGGCATTCACGACCGCGCCGGCGACGGCATGGGCGCGGTCGAGTTGAACCTAGACAACGTACATCCCGCGTCCGCAACCACGTCCGGAACTGCAACGGCGCGATAACGATTCGGGGCGAAGCGACGATGTTCCCCGTGGAACATTGAGTTGCTGACAACTAAGAACTGTGGGAAATGCAGATTTCTGTGGATCGACGCTCGCAGTCAGCCGATTATCGATCCAGCGACGGCGCTGGATCTTCCTTTGTTCGTTGGGAGTGCGGTTGCTTAGGCCGGCTTCCGACCGATGACAAGAAACTGGTGGCCAAACATTTTCCAAGCCGGCGGGAGTTTCAGGTACAGACTGACCATCCAAAGACCGGGCTGCCGCCCCATCGACATGGTGTATGGCAGAAAACGATCAATTGACCGCTCGACCTGCAGACCGCTCAGATTCATCAGCTCTGCGATGGACAGTTCGGTTAAGGGGAGGTAATGATCGAAAAAGTCCCAGTAGCTTCCCGGAAGAAATTTGATGTTCGGTCCCATCGCAATCAGGCGGCCCCCGGGTTTGAGACAGCGCTTCGCTTCCATCACTGTTTCCTGCAGAACTTTTTTAGCAGGCAGATGTTCGAAGAAGTTACTGGTAAAGACGATATCCAGGCTGTTGTCCGGCAACGGCCAGGGAAGACTGCAGTCCTGCTCCAGGAACTCCACATCAGGGCCGACCTGCTTCCTGGTCGCGGGATTGAGATCCATCGCGTACCTCTTGGCGGCGGTGATGTTGTTGATGAATTCGCCATAGCCGCAACCGAGGTCGAGCACAGTATCCGCGGGTCTGACCCACTTGGAGAAAAAGTCCGAAGTGAGCAGCTTCCAGATTCGGTTGCGATAATCCTCGTGACCGGTGAAACGCGTTGTGTATAGCTTTTGAAGGTCTTCTGGACGTTCTGAACCGGGCCTGATCTCTTTCAAGAAACCTCCAACAGCGAACGGCAGGTTCGCTGCAGTACCGTGCTGCAAGATATTGTGCTTCCATCCAGCATAAGGCCCGCGGAAGAGCTTGACTAGCGACGCCTACCGCCCCCGGTCGTTATTGCTGCGCATCGCGATCTGCTGATCAGCCGGCGGAATCGGAACACTCGATTGACGGACCACCAGTTTGGGCGCCAACAGGACTGACCTTACAGGCAAGTCCGGCGTGGCGATGATCTGCAGCGCAAGTTCTCCAGCGCGCGATCCCAGCACTTCGGGTCTTTGATCGACGCTGGTGAGCGGCACGCGCAGGTACCTGGCGTAGCGCAGATTGCCGGTTCCGACGACCGCCACATCGGTGGGAACTGCGAGGCCAGCCGACCTCAGCGCCTCCATAGCACCGATGGCCGTGAGGTCGTTGTAGCAGAAGACTGCATCAGGGCGGCTGCGGAGCTTCAGGAGTTCCTGCATCGCCTGATAACCTGCCTCATCGCCCAGCTCCTCCACGCGCTCCTGCGTGACGATTCGCTCTTCGGGCGATTCCATCTGTTGCCGGTGCAACGTATCCCGATAGCCTCGGCTCCGCTCGATGGCTGGACTCATAGAACGACCGCCGATATGCGCAATGCGTTTGCGCCCAATGCTGATCAGGTGCTCGGTAGCGATGCGGCCGATCTCGTAATCATCCGATCCGACGAAATGAGCTGAGAGGTACGGGAAGTTTCTATCAACGAGGAGAAATGGTGTCCTCTCATCGCCGAGTTCATAGAAGCTCTTGAGCTGCGTCTGGCAGGAAGCGATCAGCAGAACATCAACGCTGCGCCCGAGCAGCGTTTTTATTTCCTTCTGCTCGAGTTCGGGGTTCTCCTCGGACGAAGCCAGCAGCAGGCCCATCTCGGCATGGCGGAGGGTGCCGGCCAGAGCCTTCGCAAACTCCGCAAAAAATGGGTGCACCAGGTCCGGCACGACCAAGCCTACCGTATAGGTGCGGCCGCTCGCGAGACCGCGCGCCAGCATGTTGGGCTTGTAGTTCAGCTCGCGCATGCGTTTCAGCACACGCGCACGGGTTCGTTCGCTGACGTCGTGATTGCCGCGGAGGACCTTCGACACCGTGACTGTCGAGATGCCGAGGTCCCTCGCGATATCTTTCAGACGAATGGCCAAGAAAGCTCTCCGGAGGAGACATGGCGATCGCATTGCGAACGCCGTTCAGACAATCGCAGTTGCGTGACACAAGATGACGTCCACCAGACGATATCGATTCGCGCCTATTACCGCGCCGCTGCACCAGGGTGGTGCTCCGGCGAAGGCACCCCTCCACTCTTTGCGCCGGGCTCGAGCAGATCGTCGTGGCAACCCGGCGGTGCATTGATGATGTTGCAGCGGACCGGCAAGCCATCGGCGAACCCGACGCTGTATCCCGTCCACTTCGACGGTTCGGAAAGGGGATAGTCGGTGCTGATCATCTGGGCACCGGAGTGCAGCAGCTCGTCTCGTCGCGTTGTGTCGTCGCTGCGTGCGGCCATCGTATTTTCGTCGGCACGTGCCCGAACGATGTAGCCCTGGCGAACCAATTGGTCAATGACCTGCGGCGTGCCCTCGTTCTCTTCCACAAAAGCAGCGTCCGGCCTGCCGGGGTCGGAGTTGGTAAACAACACACGTCCCTGCAGAAGCGGATGACCAGCCGTGTAGGCCGGACCGGCGTTCTTTTGGTCCATCAAAAAGATCACCTTGCCACGGGCCTTCGCCAGTGTGGGCCAATTCCCTGCGCGCACGGCGGCCTCGAGCGTTGGATACGATGCGCGAACTTCGTCCGGCAGGATCATCTCTTTGTCCGCGAACACGGAACGAATCTCTTTGTCGAGCGCGTCGAACGTCTCGGTCGTGAACGGCTCGGCTTCCACGCTGTTCGGGATGGACTCGGTGCGGCCATGTTTTGTTTCGATCAGCAGAAACAAGGGAATGTGCTCGGGGTGCGCTTTCGACCACGCCCGGATTTCGCGCAGACAATCCGTGAACAAAAGGCACGAGCTGCGCTGGTTCAGATCCGGGATGTGAATGACCTTGAAGCCGGGCTTCTCCATCTCGTGATTCGGGTCGAAGTCGGGGTCAGGCGGCAGACCAGCTTGCCTGGTCAGTTCGACGATCCTGGGATGCGCGAACCGGCCTCCTTTGGGATCTTGAACGATGTCGATCTCGAGCTGCCTGACGCCGCCGTCGAGTTGGGCCGCCAGAGATGCGTGGTGATACTCGAGACCTTCGTAGGCCTTGGGATTTCGGCTGCGCGCAAACTTCTCTTCACTGGGTGCAAATCCCAGGTTGTAGCTGTTGTGTGAGCCGATGACCTGGATCTGGTTCAGGTGCACCAGCTTGTCCTGCGCGGCCGTCGTTTGCGCGGAAGCGGGAACGCGGCCACCAACAAATGCGAGCAGTAACGCGGCGGAAAGCATCCACCTCTTGAGCCCTGTGTTCAGTAGATCCGGAAGCAACGATGGACGTCCTTTCGTTAGTGAATCCAGAGAAGCGGGTCGAGTGCACGAAAGAAGGTGGGGAGCAGAACACTGTTCCCACTCTGGTGGGCGCGGCCAATGGCTGCCGAGGAGCCATTGACCGCACGTTAGAAGATGATCTTGCCGGCAAACTGGAGCTGCCGCGATGGGAATGCCGAGGTGATCGTGCCGAACGACGTCCCGTCAGAAATGTTGCTATCCGGCGCCTGCCAGTTTGTGTGATTCAGCAGATTGAACATCTCCGCGCGAAGGTCGAGCTTCACGCGTTCACTCATGAGCGGAAACTGCTTGTGCAATCCTAGATCCGTGTTGTAGTACGCATACGAGCGCAGGCTATTGCGCGAGACGTTTCCCCACGCAGAAGTATTTCCATATCGGGTATACGACGGATAGTCATAGCTGGTATACGTTCCGCCGCCGGGCAGGTATCCCGCCAGGCCGCGGCTCTTTTTCACTCCGTTGATGTTGCTGGTCGCCAACACGGTGATGTTGGAGCCTTTCAGCGGCGTGCCCGCGATATGCTGCGGACGCAAATTCACGAGGTCGGTGCTGTACAACTGACCAATCGTCGACCCGCCGCTGCCATTCAACTGTGCCGTCGTCGTGCTGCTCGACGAACTTGAATACGTGATGTTGAAAGGCAAACCACTTGTCATCGTATTGATGAGCGTAAGCTGCCATCCGCCGAGTGCTGCGTTCATAAAGCCATTCGAACTGGAACCGAACCGTCTGCCATGTCCATACGGCAGGTCGTAGACGATCGAGGTCGTATTGTCGATTGGCTGGTCATAGCTTGAAGGTCCGTAATCATTCCGGGGATTCGCAAAGTTGACGCGCGAAGTGTCGCCATTGTTCTGCTCCAGATGCCCCGAGGCCTCGTCGAAGGCGCGGCTCCACGTGAATGAGTTCAACACGTAAAGAGGACCCATTCGCTTCTCACCTTTAATCTGCAGGGAATTGTAGTTGGCCGGGCCGGCGCCGTAAGCAATTTCGATATCACCGAACGTCGGCACCGGTCGGCGGCTCTGGTAAGTGCCGCAGCCGCTAGAGGTCGCCGCGAGGCAAGGCGCAGCCTGGTTGTAGTCGGCCAGCACCTGCAGGTGCGTGCTCTTGTTGCCGACATACGAGACGTCAAACAGAATCCCTCCCGGCAGTTCTCTCTGCACGCCCAGGAAAAAACTCTGGACATAACCAGTCTTGAAGTTGGGATCTATGTAGCGCGAGGTCACATTCAGCGGGTTGAAGTAAGCAGGGCTGGTGAGAATATTTGAGTATCCCTGTTGTGTCTGCCGGAAGCAGAGCGTCTGAACCTGAGTGTCGCTGGTGCAGAGGCTCGAGGGCGTTGGGTAGATGGAATTGTTGTTGTTCACCGTGGCATTCACCACGTTCGGACCGTTGTACGTAAGGTTGTTCTCGCCACCGGCACGGTTGAATTGGACATAGACAATACCGTAGCCGCCGCGCAGAACCGTCTTCGGATTCAAGCTCTCGGAGAAGCCGAACCGCGGCGCGAGGTTGTTCTTTGGAGTATGAACCAATGTGCGGTTGAACAAGCTACCATTGCTGGCCTGAACGAGGGAATTGGTCGCTGGATTGAAGTTGGCCAGCCGGTTGTCGCGTTCAAACTGCGGGGTCATGATCTCGTAACGCAAGCCCATGTTCAGCGTCAGCGACGGCGTCACTTTCATATCGTCCTGGAAGTATCCCGCGAAATAGCGCTGCCGCAGGTTTACGACCGTGTAATTCGTAAGCGAATAGGACGAGCGATTGCCGAATAGGAAGTCGGCCAAGGCCTGCGCCTCCTGAATCTCGGTGGAGCTAGCCGATGTCGGATAGCAACGGGTAGTCACTGTTGACGAGCAGGTTGGGAAATATGGGACCGTCTGGCCGGCAACTACCGTCGATGGACCTGCTGCATACCGGCTGGAATAGTTGTCCTGGCCATAGCTCGGATTGAAATCGTTGACAAGCGTATGAATCAACTGCTGCTCATATCCAAACTTCATGGAGTGGCGGCCGCGTACCCAGGTGTAATTAACCTTCGGGTTGTAGATCGTGGGATCCTGAAACTGCGGGCTGGCCGGCTGATTACCAAGCTGCGTGAATCCGGTGATGGACTGCGCGTTCAGAGTACGCACGAGACTGGGGTCGGTGGGCAGGCCGTCCGTTATGCCGTACTTGGCCAGGAGCGACGGCTGTCCTTGTGTATATGGCGATTTTGCGCCGATGTTTCTTGTCCAGGCGAAGCGGATATCCAGAAGCTTGTTCTGGCTGATGATCCAGGTTGCGCCTCCGGCGATCTGCCGGTTTTGAATGTTTACATTCGAGTTTGCATTGCCGCCCGAGGGGCCGCCCACGGTCGGCGGATCGAAGATCGCAGCGCGGTGCTCGCTGAAACGCCCAAAGAGCTTCCATTTCGCGAAGCTTTGGTCGATGCGACCATCGCCCTTGTTATCGTTGATGGTTCCGCGCGGATTGTTGCTGTAGTTGTTTGTGAAGCCGGTACCGTTGTTCGCCGGAAGAGCGGCAAGCACCGCTAGCGCGAAGGGTGTAGCTCCCGACGAGATGTCGCCGGTGAGGTAATCGGTGTTCGTAATCGGGTTGTACAGAGGAATCGGCGCCCCGCTGCTTCCCCCACCCGCGAAGAAATGACCCAGCCGCTGTTGCGCGTTCGGGAGCGTCACGGCAGCTTGTTGATAGGTAAAGATCTGGCGCACGCCCTCGTAATCGGCGAAGAAGAAGGTCTTATCTTTGCGGATGGCCCCGCCGGTGGTCGCGCCAAACTGATTACGGATCAGCCCGGGTTTATTGCCGGTCGCGGTTTGCAGAGGGCCGAACGTGTTGAGATCCGTGTTCCGAATGTAATCCCACACCGCTCCGTGATATTCATTGCTTCCGCTGCGGGTTGAGACGTTGATCACGGCGCCGGGCATGCGGCCATACTCAGCGGAGTAGTTGTTGGACTCTACGCGGAACTCGCGCACGGCATCCGGAGACGGCGCAATATTCTCGTCTTCGAAGCCCTGGTTGGAGGTGCCGTAGTTACTGTTCTCCAGTCCGTCGATCAGGAACTCGTTGAACGCTGAGCGCTGGCCGTTGATATTGAATGCGGCTTCGCGGCTCGAGGCTGTCTGATTCTCCAGCATGGACTTCCGGACACCCGGCGTGAGCAGGACCAGGTCGGCATAGGACCTCCCGTTCAGCGGAAGGTTCTCGACCTCCTTTTGCCCGATGATCTGGCTGCGGGAACTGGTCTCCGTCTCCAGCAGCTCGGCTGCCGAGGTAACCTCGACCACCTGACTTACGGCCCCGGGCTTCACCTCAATGTCCACGCGCTGGCGGGCGTCTGTCGAGAGATTGAACGTCTCCGTCTTCGTGCCCTCGAACCCAGCCGCTGCAGTCGAGATCCGATAATTCCCGATCGGCATGGAATCGAATTCGTACTTGCCTTCCTTGTCGGTCTGGCCGGTCTGCGACACGTTGGTGCCAACATTCGTCAGCGTGACCGTCGCGCCGGGCACCATCGCGCCCGTGTTGTCGCGGACATAGCCCAGTACCGACGCCGAACCGAACTGGGCGAGCGCGGGTGCCATCCCGAAGGCGAGGCATACCACCATCAGCAGTGCCGTCCGCACCGATCTCAAAACCACGTGCACATTTGCGTCCATAGCTCTCTCTCCAAAAGGGTTCATCATGAGGCCGTCATTGACACGTCACCGGATCTGTCTGGTCTAAACGCAGTAGCAGATTGGGCCGATGGATGCGACGAAGCTACGCGTGACGCAATGCTTCTGTCAAGATGCTTTACCGGTAACGTACCGCCGACGAGTATTCTTTAGAAACTAAACAATACACGTGGTTTATGACAGTTATGCAAATAGGGAAAGCGGTGACAGTATCTTTCCAGATTCTAAGCGCCGCTACCTGGACGCGGCGGTGAAACTCCAAATCCCGGGTCCCACTCGAAACACTGCCTCGCCGCCGCTCGAATGGAGCAACACAGCGCGCTTGCTCTCCGCAACCGCATCTCCCGGCAAGACGACCGTGGCGGCGGCCGGCACAGTCATGCTGTACAGCACCCTGCCGCCGGCACGTTTCCAATCGCTCTCGATCTTGCCCAGCGCAGAATCGTAGCCGCACCTCACCCAGTCGACTCCTCCCACCGCAATCGGCCGCAGGGTCAGCCGTTCCGTCTGGTTCTCGCGTGAGAAATCCAGGTCCATCCCACCCAGCCGTCTATAAAACCACTCCTCCGCGCTGCCTAACATGAAGTGGTCCTGACTGGAATGCGGATTGGCGTCCCATGCCTCCGTCAGGGCCGTCGCTCCAGCCTCAAGCTGGGATCCATAGCTGGGCGGATCTTTTCGCAACATCATGGCGAGGATCACGTCATCACGCCCTCCCTGAGCCAGTGCGCGCAGCAGGTAGGGATACCCGATCTCGCCTGCGGTCACATGGTCCTGATGTGCATGGATGTCGTCGACGAGATGTTGCAACACGGCTGCTCGTCTCTCCGACGGCACGACGCCCAACACCAACGGCATCGCATTCGCCGTCTGGCTGCCGGTGTCATACGATCCATGCTCAGCGTTCCAGAACCTTCGGTTGAAAGCATCTGCCGTGTTTTTCGCTAACGCCCGATATGACGCCGCGTCCGTCGTACGGCCCAGCAGTTTCGCAGCATGGGTCATCGCAACCGCGTCCTCATACAGCATCAATGTCGCGGTGACGCCAAGCGAGGTATTTTTCTCAAACCCGGGCGACCCCGGGCCGATGTCGTACCAGTCGCCCAGTCCATAGGCCACAATTCCATCCGCAGCCTTGCTTTGAAGCGCCGCGACGTAACGCCGCATCATTGGATAGTCCCGTTGCAACTGGGCCTTGTCGCCGTAGAACCGGTATGCCCACCACGGCTCCAGCACGCTTGCCGATCCCCACTCGGGCGAATCGTCAAAGACGGCATTCTTCGGGCCGAAGTGCGTGTATTGCGGCGCAATCGTCGGCACGATCCCATCGGCCAGCTGTTCGTCGGCCATATTGCGGTCGAGCGCCTCGAAGACTTTCTTCATGTCGTTGTTGAACATGAGGCCGGTCGCCTGCAGATGCGTCTGCTCCAGCCATCCAAGCTTCTCGCGGTGTGGACAATCCGTGAGGATGCTTACCTCGTTGTTGTGCATCGCCTCCACAATCAGCTTGTGAATCCGGTTCAGCATCTCGCTGGAGCTCGCAAAGCTTCCCACTTCCCGCGCGTCCGAGTGCTCCGCAATACCCACGAGACTCAGCAACTGCCCCTTCGGCGGCGTGCTTTTCTGGTTGGCAGCGATCATTCCCGGCCCGGGGGTCCAGTCCACCTGAACGTAGCGAAAGCCTCCATAGCCAAACAGCGGCTCCCATGTCTCGCCCGCTTCGTCGCCGGCCAGCGTATAGCTCCACCACATGGGACCGTGAAACGTCGCCTGGCTCACGGTGCCGTCCGCGTTCAGCAGCTCGCCGGGTGTCAGCCGCAGAATTGCTCCCGCCGGCCCCTTGACCTTCACCTGAACGATGCCTGCGAAATTCTGCCCGAGGTCATAAACCGCCCTGCCGTTACCAAGATCTTTCTGCCGTACCGGCTGATACCGTTCGTGCTGACCCACGTGCGGGGCGATCCCCGGGATTAGCTTCCCTCCCGGCCCATCCACCACGTGAGCTGGCATCCACGCCTTGTCGTCGAAACCCGGGAGCTCCCATCCTTTCTGCTCCCGTGTGGCGTCGTAGTCCTCGCCGCCGTAGGCGGAATCAAACACGACCGGCCCGCGGTCCACCTTCCACTGAGCATCCGTCGCAATCGCTTCGTGCGAACCGTTTGCATACTGGACGTCGAGTTCGGCAATCAACATCGGCGGGCCGAAGGTCGCTGCAAACTTCGTATATCTCATTCCGCGCGGAGGCACTCCCGGGAGAGCTGTCCGCTGGACGTTGTACATTCCGTTTCCGAGCATCACGGCCAGGACATTCCTGCCCGCACCCAGCGCGGACGTCACGTTCACCGTGTCAAAGGCAACTGTCTTCCGGTAGTCGGTCCAGTCCCCATGGAGTCCGGCAGGTTCGACGGATTCCACGTGCCCTGCATGCCCAAGGCTTGCCTGCCACTGGCCCAGGCCCACAATTCGCAATACGGCGTTCGTTGGGTTCTCGTGCAATAGAAACTCGCGGCGGAACACCGGCATGGGCCTACTGCCGTCCGCCTCAGCTCCGTCTGTCTCGGTGCTCCACGGGGCCTGAATCCACCGGGCGTGCGGCATTGGCGTCTGCGCAGCGGATCGCGCAACTCCGTATGCAAATGCAATCAAAGTCACACCGAAGCACAACCAGTCTTTTGCTCGAGTTCTCATCCTGCTAACAAGCTATCCTGCAGTCCCCTCTCGTGTCGCGACCCCATGGTCCGTCTGGCACGGTGCTGCTCATCGACTCAGGATTCTCGCTCAGGCGGTAAGGTCACCGCAAAGGCCAAGCAATTGGAACTCTCCGTCGGCGTTCTCACGTTCTTCCTCGATGAGGACCGCCCGTTCGCGCAGTTTTCGTAACAGTTGGTGCACGACAGGAACAAGCGCGACAACCCCGATCAGCAGGAACAGATTCTTCTCGGCTCGCAGTTCCAGCAGAATCATGCCAAAGATGAACGGCGTTAAGACTCCCAGATGCAGGGTCAGGATGAGCGGGAGGCTGGATCTTCCCGGATGGCGCGGTTGACTGAAGGGCACGCGGCTCTGGGCGAAGAAGAATCCATCCACCAATACGGCACAAAGGCACACGCCGCAGACGGCCTGCACCAGCAGATCCCGGCCGCTCAACCGGAGACAGGCGAGAGCGATTGTCACCAGGATGACGACCGCAAATCCGCACGCCAGAGCCCATTTGCTGCCCGCGGCGACGCACCTCGCCAACGATGCGCCCGTGGAGCGGAAGATCCATCTTGCCTGAAGCTGCAGAGGAAACCCGAACGCCATCTTCAGACCCGCAATCGTCCAGAAGACCAGGAGCGGCATCACGGCATGCAGACCAAAGGAGGACAGAGCTGGTCGCGCGATGCCTCCGACGATCCGCACGTGCGTGGCACAGGAAATAGCCAGCGCCACGCCGGCGCCGAAGTAGATCGCCATATACACGTGGTAGCGGCTGTTACGTGCCATCGTCTTCCCGACGAAGTGAAACACAGCACGCTCTTCCGGACGGCGAATGATCGCATGGACGGCTGCACGCGTCCTCTGACCGCTATTTTTTCCCGGATTCGCTTGCTCTTCGATGGCCAACCGTCGCATGCGATTCCATGCCACTGGGTAGACCACGATCACGCTAACTAAGAGAACGGCCAATCCAATATCCGCGCGGTGAGTCATGGAACGCGCGAACTCGGGCGCTGCCGCTCCATGCTGTATCGCCTGGTACAGTCCCAGGAACCAGAAGGTCGGAACCCATTCCATCCTGTGTCCACCGTCCGCGAGCATGCCCGGCATCGAGTCTCCAAACCTCGCATAGTGGATTACCAGCAATCCGAGAGCGGTGACCGTTAGCATCCGAAATACCAGCGAAAGGCTGCGGAAGAGTCTCACAGGAATGATGCAAAGCAACACGCCGCCCAGCAGCATCACCGCTAACCCTCCGAAGATGCCCGCTGAGAACGTGGCAGCCGCGTGGGCCACAAGCTGTCGCCCAAAATTCGCTTTGCTGATCCCAGGCAGCATCAGGAGTCCGAAAACATTCGCCGCACCAAGGAAGATGACAAGGAAGATTGCCAGTGCCGTTGCCTTCGCCGCCGGCATCTGCCATCTCCGCAAAGAGAGTGGAGTCAGGACGAGGAAATCCAAATGGTCCGGGAAGAGCATCTCCCACTCAAAGATCGCGACCCCGGCCATCGCGACGAAGGAGAACATGACGAAGAAGTACTCGTCCTCAATCCTTCCCCAACGTGTGCGCTGCGGATACTGGTTCTGGAGCCAGAAGGCAAACATCAGTCCGGGCGCAGCTACGACCGACAGGGCTCGGACGACGGTAGTCACCATGTCGTCGCCGCTCTGGACTACGTCGTTCTCGAAGAACCGCCGGAAGAAATGCAGCATCAAGTTCGCGGATCCTTTTGTTATGCATGGCGGTGTCACGCATGGCGCACCTTCATCACTTCAACCAGTTGCTGCGCGGTTCGCTCAGTTTCGGTCTGCTCAACGAGCTGCGCGAACACGCTCTCCAGGTTGGAGAGTTTCATCAGTTTGGTCAGTTCCGCGGGCGCGGCATCAGCAACAACCCGGCCCTTACTCAGCACGATGACGCGCTCGCATACGCGCTCGACGACTTCCATGACGTGCGAGATATACAAGACGGCCTTTCCTTCGTTCGAAAGCAGCGACAGCAGGTCCTTGAAGAGCCGTGCCGAAATGGCGTCGAGCCCCGAGAGCGGTTCGTCAAAGACGATCAGCTTCGGATCGTGCAGGAGCGCGGCTGCAATCAAGACCCGCTGCTTCATTCCCTTCGAGTAGCTGGACATCGGAGAGAACTCTGCATGACGCAGTCCGAGCAGACCGAGCAAGTCGCGCGCCTTTCGCTCAATCAGAGGTTCGGGCATGCCGCGCAGCCGTCCGACCAGTTGCAAGTACTCGAGCCCGGAAAGATGCGTGTAGACCTGCGCTTCCTCCGGCACATATCCCAGCTGCGCACGATAGGAAGCGATGTCTTCGCGGATGTCCCGGCCTTCGAAGAAGATTTTGCCCTTGGTCGGTTCGATGAGACCGATCACCATCTTCACGGTCGTGGATTTCCCGGATCCGTTCGGGCCCAGATAGCCGAGGACCTCGCCCTCGCGCAAGGTGAAACTCACGTTCTCCACAGCGGGAATGCTGCGGTAGCTCTTGGAAACGTCCCTGAGTTCGAGCATGAGATGACCCTCCGACCCTATGTAGCATGCTACATGGTGTAGAATACTACATAGCATGAAACCGCCTCGCCTGTCTCATAGCGCCGCTCTCATCCTCAAGGCTCTGAGCCTCGGCTACTGCTTCGGGTTCGACATCATGGAAGCGACCGGTCTGCCAAGTGGAACGGTTTATCCGGCTTTGCGTCGGCTCGAACGCGATGAGCTTGTCGTCTCGCGCTGGGAGTCTGAAGCCGATGCAGCTGCCGCACAGCGCCCCGCCCGGCGCTATCACGAGATAACGAAGTCCGGCAAAGCCGCGATTCTTGCGGCGACGGAGCGTTATCCTTTGCTTGCCCGCCTGCTCCCGGAGAAGCACGTATGATCCCAGCGCTGCCATCGCCACTCACTCGTGCCGACCGCCTCATGCTTGCAGCGACTCAGTGGCTGGTTCCGGTCGCCGAGCGGGAGGACTGGATGCGCTCGTGGCAGGCGGAGCTCTGGCATCGCTCGCATCAACGCATTCCGGGCCGTGCCCCGGCGATGCTGTTCGGCGTGATTCAGGACGCTCTGTGGCTACGCACTGAAACCGTCAGCCGTGCTGTCACCGGCACGCCGTCACTTTGCATTCTGCTTCTCGCGTCACTGCTTCTGCTTGCGACGATCCCGGCGATCATCGCGGCGGGAAGTCTGGATGCGTTCACGGTCATTGCCTTGGCGACTCTGCCTCGCATCGCGGCAGAATCGTCACTCATCGCCTTCGTCAGCTTTGCGACTGCAGTTACGTCGTTGGAAGAGAACTTGTCCAGTCCGCATCGACTTCGCTTCAAGGCGCGCCTGTTTCTTATCGCCAAGATGGTGCTGATCCTTCTTCTGGCCTGGATGGTCAGCAGTGATGTGACGTGGCCCATCCACTCATTCCTTCCCTTCACCGCGCTCATTTTGCAGAGCCTTTCGTTCGTGCTCTTCAGCCTGCTCGGTTTGCGGTGGAGTTCACTGGACAGCGCTCTGCGCTGCCAGCACTGCTTGTGCTCGCTTGCGTCTCCAGCACGCGTAGGACGTCCTTCCTGGAACTTTCTCGAGTTCAATGGAACGGAGCTTGTCTGCAAGCACGGACATGGTCACCTCAGCATTCCTGAGATAGAGACCAGCTGGCATCAATCCAGCGTTTGGGTCCCGGCCGCCTGAAACGACCCTGGTGTCGCGACCCGTCTGCGACCGATTGACAACAGCACGTCGTGACACTAGTGTTCGTATCGAAACTTTTTCAGTCTGGAACGGCCCATGAAAACTCAGCAATCCCGTCGGCCGACGCTGGTCTGCGTCGCGTGCTCTCTCCTCGCCGCCGGCGTGTCTGCGCCGGCGCAGACTGCGCCACCTCCGCCGCGGCCTGCGCCGGCCGTTGTTGCCGGCATTCCCGTGAACTATGACGAGGCGAAGGTGGGAACCTACGCACTCCCGAATCCGCTTCTGCTCGAGAATGGAAAACCAGTCAAGAATGCAAAGACCTGGTGGGCGAAGCGCCGCCCCCAGATCGTCTCGCTGTTCGAGACCCAGCAGTACGGCAAGGATCCGGGCCGACCTTCTGCTGAATCGTTCGACGTCTTCGATAAAGGCACTCCCGCGCTGAACGGCAAAGCGATCCGCAAACAGGTGATGATCTATCTCACCGGGAACCATAGCGGACCGGCGATTCAGTTGCTCATGTATCTGCCTGCCGGCGCGAAGAAGCCTGTGCCGATGTTTCTGAGCATCAACTTCGGCGCGGTACAGAACGCCGTCGACGATCCGGGCATCAAGCCTGAAGCCGTATGGGATCCCAAGACCAACACGCGGATCACTCCTCCTCCGGGCCGCGGCTTCGGACGTCTCAATATCGAGCCACTGCTCGACGCAGGGTTCGGGGTGGCGACCTTCTATTACGGCGACGTCGATCCCGACTATCTCAACGGCTTCAGCAATGGAATCCGCGCGGTGTATGCGAAACCAGCCACGACAGAAGCGACCCGCGCGCCGGACGACTGGGGTTCAATCGCCGCGTGGGCGTGGGGCATGAGCCGCGTCGAAGACTACTTCGAAACTGATCCGAGCGTCGATGCGAAACGAGTTGCCATTCACGGCGTCTCGCGTCTGGGCAAAACCGTGATGTGGGCGGGAGCTCACGATCAGCGTTTTGCGGCCGTGATTGCGAGCTGTTCGGGCGAAGGTGGTGCGGCGCTCAGCCATCGCGACTATGGCGAGACCATCGCTCATCTGACTGCGCCATCGCGCTATCCGTATCAGTTCGCTGCGAATTATGGCAATTGGGCCGGGTTTCCGGACAAAGCTCCGATGGATGCGAACATGCTTGTTGCGCTGATCGCGCCGAGGCCGTTGCTGCTGCAAACGGGCAGCACAGATTACTGGTCCGACCCGAAAGGCGAGTTCCTGGCCGAGGTCGCTGCGGGCCCGGTCTACAAGCTTCTTGGCAAGCAGGACCTCGGCACAGATGTCTGGCCCGCGGCGAAGCAGCCAATCTTCCGCGATGGTCTCAACTACTACATGCATGAGGGCGGGCATGGGATGGTTCTTGGCGACTGGGATATCTACGTTCAGTTCCTGAAGCAGAATCTTCATCCGGAGCAGTAGATGAGATCTGCCCTTGCGTTGCTCGCGCTCGCGGCGGTCAGCGTTGTGTCGTCCGCGCAATCTTCATCGGATCCCCTGCTCGCCGGATTTCGGAATCCGCCTGACTCCGCCCGGCCTCGGACATGGTGGCACTGGACCAACGGCAACGTCACGGAGATGGGCATCACGAAAGACCTCGAGTGGATGAAGCGCGCCGGCATCGGTGGATTCGAACTGGCCGATGTTGCCGCCGGAGGAGGGCAGGAGGTCGAGCCGAAGATCCACTTCGGGACGGAAGAGTGGTACCACGCAGTGCGCCACTCCGCTGAAGAGGCTCGACGGCTCCATTTGGAGATGGGGATCTTTAGCTGCGCCGGCTGGAGCGAGGCCGGAGGCCCATGGGTCACGCAAGAGATGGCCATGAAGAAGCTCGTCTGGAGCGAGACGATCCTTGAGGGGCCAAAGCGATTCAGCGGACAGCTTGCCTCGCCTCCGTCCAACGAAGGCCCTGTACGCGACTCTTCCGCTGGCGCACGACCGGACGCGCCCCACTTCTACCGTGACTCCGCCGTTATCGCGTATCGCACGCCGCAGGACGCGATCTCGATGGCGTCCATGCACCCGCGCGTCACCACAAACAGCGCAGCAATTGATGGCAGCTTCACTGCTCGACGGCAGTCTGAACACGGGCGTGACGTTGGAGGAGCCGAAAGACGGCTCGCCCGCGTGGCTGCAGTACGAGTTTGAAAAACCCTTCACTGCGCGAGCCCTGTCACTCGGTGTGCACGGCCGCATTCCGGTTGGCAAGCTGCTCGCGAGCGACGACGGGCGCACGTTCCGCACGATCGTGACCATGCCTGGTCCCCAGGGTTACCACGGCGCTTTCATCCGCACGTATGGATTTCCGGCAACAACGGCGCGGTTTTTTCGTATCCAGTTCGACGCTGCAGGCTTGACGCCGGCGGCAGTCATTCACGGCGGCGCGTTGGTCGCCGCAAAGAGCTACAACGTCACAGAGGCGATCCTCTACAGCGACGCACGCGTTAACCGATGGGAGGATAAAGGCGCGTTCGGCAGCCTGATGGATGTCTACGACACCGTGCCAACACCAAACTCGCCGGCGGCGGCGACGATCAACCGCGATGATGTTGTGGACCTGACCTCCAGGATGCGATCTGACGGCACGCTCGACTGGGACGTGCCTTCTGGCCAATGGACGATCCTCCGAATGGGCTACTCACTGACAGGCGCACGAAACCGGCCATCGGTTCCCGCGGGCAGTGGATACGAGGTCGACAAGCTAAGCGCGAACTACGTCCGCCAGTACTTCTCCGGATACGTCGATCCGCTCCAGCAGCATCTTGGTTCCCTTCTCGGCTCAACGACGCGCTACATGACGATGGATAGCTGGGAAGCGGGCATGCAGAACTGGACCGATGACATGGTCGCGCAGTTCACGCGCCGGCGCGGCTATGATCCGCGGCGCTGGCTGCCCGTGCTCGCAGGCCGCGTCGTTGGCACCGCGGACGCCAGCGACCGCTTTCTCTGGGACTTTCGCCGCACACTCGCGGACATGTACGCCGATGAGTTCTACGCCGCCATGACCGACGAGTTGCACCATCGCGGCATGCAGGACTATGCGGAAGCCTCCGGCGTCGCGCTCGAGATTCCCGAAGACACTTTGCTCAATAAGAGCAAGGTCGATATCCCGATGGCGGAGTTCTGGGTGCACGCTCTCCATCCGGAGTCGATGTATTACGTTGATGTCCGTGGCGCCGCGTCCGCTGCGCACGTGTATGGCAAACCGATTGTCGCCGCGGAGTCTTTCACCGGTGGCGGCTATGAGTCGCCGTTCACGCTGAAGAAGATCGCGGACTTCTGGTTTGCGCAGGGAGTCAATCGGCTCGTGTTCCATACTTCCGCCGAACAGCCGCTCGACACGCCGCCCGGGAACACAATGGTCGGCACACATATCAATCGCAACATTACGTGGGCCGAGCAAGCGCGCCCCTTCATGGACTACATCGCACGCGTGCAGTACATACTGCAGCAGGGCACGCCCGTGGCTGACCTCGCCTATCTGCTGCCCGAGGGCGGTCCCTCAACCATGCCGTTCTGGGGATCGGGTCTCAAGCCTGCTCCGCCTGCAGGTTACGACTACGACTATCTCAACACCGATGTCCTGCTTCACCACACCAGCGTCGATGCGCAAGGCCGAATCAATCTCGACACTGGAACGAGTTATCGCGTGCTCATCCTTCCTGCCACGCACCAGATGACGCCGGAGGTTGTGCGCAAGCTGCATGAACTCGTCGCGGGCGGCGCGACAATTCTTGGGCCGCGACCGATATCCTCCCCAAGTCTCGCGAACTATCCCGCAGCGGACGATGCGGTCCGCGCACTGGCCGCCGACCTTTGGGGAGAGACCGATTGCGTAACCGACAACGAGCATCACTTCGAAAAAGGCGCAGTCTTCTGCGGCCTTACGTTGCCGGACATGCTCGCTCGTCTGCAGATATCTCCTGACCTCATCTCGACCGTTGCGTCCGACCAGGCGCCCGTCTGGATTCATCGTCATCTCCATGATGGCGACGCATATTTCGTGGTGAACGAATCCGATCTTCCCCACCATCTCACCGTGGGCGTTCGCGCCACGGGCGGTAACGTAGAAATTCTGCGACCGATGGACGGGTCTGTGACGGGCGCACTAGCCAGCCCCGGAGCGTTCGTCGAAAACCTCAGCGGCAATCGCCAGCCGGGTATTCAGCCCGCAACGTTCCAACACGACTCGACTTCCACGACAGTGCAGCTCGATCTCGCTCCGCGCGAATCCGTCTTCATTCTTCTGCACGAGAAAGGTCCGCCGGTCGCAGTGCCAGCGGCAACGACCACCCACTCCATCGACATCACGAATCGTGCTTGGACGCTTACGTTCCCTGCGCATCTCGGTGCTCCAGCGCGTGTCCAGCTCCCGCGGCCCGGGTTCTGGTCGCAGTCCGCCGACCCGGGCGTAAAATTTTTCTCTGGCACGGCGACGTACTCCACCACCTTCAACGCCCCGTCTGCAGCGATTCGTTCAAAGCGTGTCTTTCTTCACATGGATGACGTGCGGGACATCGCTCAAGTCACGCTGAACGGCCGCCCGGCCGGGCTCGTCTGGGCACCTCCGTACGAAGTCGAGATCACGACACTGCTACGCCCCGGCCTGAATAAGCTTGAGATTGCCGTCACGAACGAGTGGACAAACCGGATCATGGGTGACACTGCGCTGCCGCCCGACGAACGCGTTCTCCGTGGCCCTATACCTCCACGCTTCGGGCCGGCAATCTCATTGCCGGATTCCGGCATCGCCGGCAACGTCACGTTGCTCGCTCAAACGATTCACTAGAACGAAGCCCGTGAGTTGTGAAGACACCTGCCGAGCACGCCCGCACAGTACCGAAGTGATCACGCGGTTGCGACGAGCCGCTGTTGATGAGAACAACAGCGGCTCCGAGTGCATGCATCAATCTCCGTAGCAGTGCAGCGCAAGCCGATCTCTAGGTTGGTTCTTGTCCGTTGTGCCGTCTCATTGTGACTGCTGAAACTGTTCGTCAGGTAGACGACACACCTTTTAGCGATGCCCTTTGTTTGGGTCACAACGAGAACTTACGGACCGCTGCGAATCTGCATCAAACAACTTTGAACGCCGTCGAGAATATGGGAACTGGGCTGCAGCATCTAATCTGTTTCTGTCACTTACGCTGGAATTTTGTGTATCAGCGGCCACAGCATCTGATGACACGATTCCAGTCGCACGCTCAGGTGCACTTGTGGGAGGATCCGGTTTTTGAACGGACGCAAGCGGCAGCGCTGAGGGAAGTCGTAAGCGCTGAGGGAGTTCGTGTGTTAACTCCCGTGTTACCGGAAGGCTCGAGTGAACACGACATCGTCTCGCGTCAACGTGACCTGCTCGACAGGTACATCGCTGAGAACGCAATCGACTCTTTCATCGCCTGGTACTACACACCGATGGCGCTCAGCTTCTCGGATCACCTGCTCCCGGAAGTAACGATCTACGACTGCATGGATGAGCTGTCCGGATTCTTAGGCGCGCCGCAGGGGTTGATCGAACAGGAACAGCGACTGTTTGAGAAAGCGGACGCGGTGTTTGCCGGGGGCGCGAGTCTCTATGCCGCAAAGAAAACTCAGCACGGCAACGTTCACCTGTTTCCCAGCAGCATCGACCGGAACCATTTCGCCGCAGCGCGCCAACTCCAAAGCGACCCGGATGACCAGGCCGCGATTGGCCATCCCCGCATCGGCTTCTTCGGTGTTTTGGATGAGCGGCTGGATCGCGAACTGTTGAGCCAGGTCGCGGCAGATCATCCAGAATGGCAGTTTGTCCTGATTGGGCCGGTAGTCAAGATCAGTCCTGACCAGTTGCCGCGCGCCGACAATATTCGCTATCTGGGCCAGAAGAGCTACGCGGAACTGCCGAAGTATCTTTCGAACTGGGATGTAGCCATTCTGCCGTTCGCGCGAAATTCAGCGACAAGGTTTATCAGCCCAACGAAGACGCCTGAATATCTGGCTGCCGGGAAGAGAGTCGTCTCTACGCCGATCCATGACGTTGTGGTCCCGTATGCAGAGCTTGGGTTGGTGCGGATCGGAGCGGATCCGCAGGGATTCGGCGCAGCCATTGAACAATGCCTGCATGATGCGGACCCGACATGGATTGAACGCGTCGACAGCTTTCTCGCGAAGACATCGTGGGACAAAACGTTTCAAGGAATGTGGAAGGAGATTCAGCGGTTGACTCCGCGGAATGCCGCAAGTTCCGCAGCCTATACAGCAGAGGGAAGGAGCGGCACCAATGTTTGACTACATGATTGTGGGAGCTGGGTTCGCCGGAAGCGTGCTTGCGGAGCGGCTGGCGAGCCAACTGGATGCAAAGATACTGATCGTCGACAAGCGGAATCATATCGCCGGCAACGCATACGACTACTACAACGACGCCGGAATTCTGGTGCACAAATATGGACCGCACATCTTCCATACCAACTCCGAAAAGGTGTTCGACTATCTCTCGCGTTTTACGGCGTGGCGCCCCTATGAACATCGCGTACTGGCAAGCGTTGATGGGCAGCTTGTGCCGATGCCGATCAATGCCGACACTCTGAATCGCCTCTACGGCCTGCATCTCACGTGCCACGAGGTTGAGAATTACCTCAGCTCTTTAGCAAAGCCGTGCGCTCAGATCAAGACCTCTGAGGACGTGGTCCTAAGCCGGGTCGGCAAGGACCTGTATGAGAAATTCTTCCGGAACTACACGCGCAAGCAATGGGGCCTCGACCCTTCCGAGCTGGATGCGTCGGTCACATCGCGCGTACCCGTTCGCACGACGCGCGACGACCGCTACTTCACCGATCAATTCCAGGCGATGCCGCTCCATGGCTACACACGCATGTTCGAGAAAATGCTGGACCATCCGAACATTCGCATCATGCTGAACACCAACTACAGCGATATCAAGGACGAGGTGCGATTCCGGGAGCTCATCTTCACCGGACCTGTAGATGAGTACTTCGACTACTGCTATGGGCAACTGCCGTATCGCTCGCTGCGGTTCGAACACCAGACCGTGGACCGGACTCAATATCAGCCCGCGCCGGTCGTGAACTTTCCAAACGAGCATCCCTATACCCGCATCACCGAGTTCAAATACCTCACTGGTCAGGAGCATCCGAAAACGAGCATCGTGTTCGAATATCCGCGTTCAGAGGGAGACCCGTACTACCCGATCCCGCAGCCGAAAAACGCTGAACTGTATAAGAAGTACAAAGCCATGGCCGATGCGCTGCCTGACGTACACTTCGTCGGGCGGCTCGGCACTTACAAGTACTACAACATGGATCAGGTGGTCGCGCAGGCGCTCGCCACGTTTGAAAAGTTGAACGCAACGCGAATGATTTCGCCGCGCAAGGTCACCATCGCGTTACCATCGAGCATTTTCGAGATGGATAACAAGCCTGCCACCATGGGCGAAAGCGACGGCGAGGCAGCCTGACACTTCAAAGAGAATCGCATGCAATCGATCCGGCCTTCGAGTAAAATGCCGATGCCGCTTGAACTGTGGGGCGGTGTTGAGTGCACGTGCAATCGCGTGGGGAACGACTATTTTGATCAGCTGGAGTTCTCCGGCCACTGCAGCCGTCCTGATGACCTGGACTGGTTTGCTCAGCTTGGAATCCGTACACTGCGGACCGGGATTCTGTGGGAGCGGCATGAAGAACGAGGCTGGGCCTGCCATGATGCGCAGGTAGAGGCGATCAGGCGTGCAGGAATCCGGCCGATCGCAGGCCTCCTACACCATGGAAGCGGTCCGCGACATACGAACCTGCTTGACCCCGCATTTCCCGAAAAGCTCGCTTCGTACGCCGAAGCGGTTGCGGAGAGATATCCATGGGTCAACGCATATACGCCTGTGAATGAGCCCAACACCACCGCTCGGTTCAGCGGGATGTACGGATTCTGGTATCCGCACCACCACTCCCGACGAAGTTACCTGCTGGCGTTGCTCAATCAACTCAAGGCTACGGTGCTGAGCATGGAGGCGGTACGCCGTGTCAGGCCGGACGCCCAGCTGATTCAAACAGACGATCTGGGGAGCGTGACTGGGACGCCCGCCCTGCAGTCCACGTGGGAGCTACTCAACTTGAGGCAGTGGCTTCCATTTGATCTGCTCTGCGGTCACGTCGATCGACAGCATCCGATGTTTTCGTACATGCGCACCGCAGGCATAACAGAAAAAGAGATCTTCTGGTTCATGGAGCATCCGTGCCCGCCCACCGTCATCGGCGCAAACTACTACGTGACGAGTGATCGCTTCCTCGACCATCGAGTCGACCTCTATCCTTCCGGTCTAATGTCGAGCGAAGGCCCCTTCGTGGACGTTGAGGCGGTCCGGATCCGGGAGAGCGGGATCGCAGGCTTTGGGTCGGTTCTCCGCCAGGCGTGGGATCGCTATCGCATTCCGGTCGCAATCACAGAGGTGCATCTCGGATGCGACATTGAAGAACAAATCCGCTGGATAGCCTCTGCATGGAGAAGTGCCGTAGAGGCCCGACGAGATGGTGTGAGCTGCGTTGCAGTTACGGTTTGGGCGCTCCTCGGATCGTTCTACTGGAATCAACTTGTAACTCGCGCGAACGGACATTACGAGCCGGGCGTATTTGATGTCAGCTCTGGCGAGCCGGTCGAGACAGAGCTCGCGAACATCGTGCGGCAGATCGCCAGGGGTGACGATCCAACGCACGATGCGCTTGATTCTTGCGGCTGGTGGGAGGACGATAGCCGAGTCTGCTTCCCGTCCGTCGCCGAAGACGAAGAGGTCGCCGCGTAATCCAGCTCACTGCTGCATGATATGTTCCCGCCACAACGTCTCAGTGTGGCTGTCGTGATCAGGCCGCGAACCTGTCGTTGCCAATGCAATCTCCTGAAACGGAGCCTTGGGCGTGCGATCGGCATAAAGCAGACCGTTTGCCTCCTGGTATGTATCAGCGAATTGCGTGTAACAGAAGCCTGCAAGAGCTGGAAGATTCCTCACCGTGTCGAGCAGGCTGGAATAGCGGTCGAGCAGTTCATTTGCTGTGTCTGTACGTGAGTATCCCCAAATCTCCTTATCATCCTTGCCGAATGCAATTCCGCCGAATTCGGTAAGGACGATCGGGTGCTTCCATGCGGCCTCCCCGCCGACGAAGAGCATGCGTCCACCAGGGCGCTCCCGCTTGAAGAGCTGCACCTCGATATCGTCGATTCCATAGCGCTTGCCCAGCCGTTCGGGCTCCTCGTCGTAATCGTGAATACCGATGATGTCGGTGGCGATGCTTTCCCATCCATCGTTGCCGATCACCGGCCTTGTAGGGTCCAGCGATTTCGTCAGATGGTACAGAGCCTGGACGTAATGACGCTGGGCTGGACTATCCGGAAGATCAGGAACGCCCCAAGACTCGTTGAACGGCACCCACGCAATAATGCAGGGGTGGCTGCGATCTCTGCGGACGACCTCCGGCCACTCGTTCGTCAGGCGCTCGATTGATTTTGTTGTGTAGCGGTAGGCGCTCGGCATCTCCTCCCAGACAAGCAGCCCGAGACGATCCGCCCAATACAGATATCGAACCGACTCGATCTTCTGGTGTTTGCGAACTCCATTGAAGCCGAGCTTCTTTGCAAGAATCACATCCTGCTTCAAAGCGTCGTCATCGGGTGCTGTCAGTCCAGTTTCGGGCCAATACCCCTGATCGAGAACGAGTCGCAGATTCAGAGGTCTTCCATTGAGGATGAACTTGTCGCCCTGTACACCTACGGATCGCAAAGCAGTGTAGCTTTGCACACTGTCGATGACCTTGCCTGACTCGTCGCGCAGCTCTAACTGCACATCAATGAGTGTCGGCGAGGACGGGCTCCACAAGATCGAGTTCCGAAAATCGTCGATGCCAGGATCGGAAAGCGCGATCCGCCGATGGACTTCGGCCGCGAGTACCTGGTACGTGTCTTCGGCCAGGAGCTGATCCTCACATGTGAGTCTCACGAACAGATACAGCTTGTCCTCCGGACGACAGCGAATGGAAGCGTCCAGCGCAATGTCCCAACGCTCCAGACTTGAGCCCCATTGGATCGAATCGATCCGGGTCTCGGGAACAGCTTCAACCCATACCGTCTGCCAGATGCCCGTGGTCCTCGGATACCAGATTGAGTGCGGCTCCAGCTTCCAATCCTGCTTGCCCCTTGGCTTGGCCAGGTCCGCCGGGTCATCTTCCGCCCGCACGATGATTTCCTGCAAATCGCTTTCGCCCTTCACCGCGTTCGTAATATCGGCAACGAATGGGGTATATCCGCCTTCGTGCTCGCAGACTTTCGCGCCGTTCACCCAAACCGTTGCGCGGTAATCCACAGCCTCGAAGTGAAGCAGGAGATGTTTGTTGCTGCCCATCTCAGGTGTTTGGAATGTGCGGCGGTACCAGACCGCTGTGTAGAACCCCGTGTCTGCGATGCCACTCCGCTCAGTCTCCGGACTGAAAGGGACCGTGATGGTGCGATCCCACGGCACTTCCCCCGGGAGTGAGTAATTGGCCTGCGCATCAATGAAGAAGTCCCATGGGCCATCCAGGGATTGCCATGACTCTCGCTGCGTTAGCGGACGGGGATGTTCTTGATCGCTCATCTACTTCTTTATCTCTCCTTAGTTGCTGGCTCAAATGGACGGCTCGCCGCCACCCCTTGCATGCGCGTTTAAAACTGGTTGCCATACCTCACTGGGTCAACAGCCCTGCCCCAATTGTCACCCAAGCGCGTCAGGCCCACCAAAGCCGCGAGTTTCTGCTGTTCATCGCAGTACTCATGTACACTGGGGGCCAACTTCACAGCCCGACGATAGCAACGATGGACACCGCGACGTCAACCCGGGCGGACAAGCTGCTCTCATTAGAAGAGCAGATCGTTCGGCTGCAGGCCCTGCTTGAAGCCTCACGGCAGGTGCACTCGATCGTCTCCGTCCACGATGTGCTGGCTCGAACCGCGCAGGTGCTGGTCCGCGAACTGGAGATTCAGGGCGCAGAGTTCCGTTCGGCCCAGACCCAAGAATTGCTCGCAACGTATGGATCGCCGGATCGCGATTCGCCCGTCAACGTCCGCTTTCAGCTGGTGGCGCGCGATAGCACCGGATTGGCTGAACTCGTGGTTACGCCCAGCGGCGGTGAAGAACTGTCCATCTACGAAGAAGATTTTATCGAGGGTTTGGTCCTGCAGGCCGCTGTAGCGCTGGAAAACGCCATGTACCACGAGCGGGACTTGCAATGGGCGCGCGTACAGCAGGATCTTGAGGCAGCCCGAAATATCCAGCGGTCCCTGCTCCCCAAATCCATGCCAACAATTCCAGGATTCTCCATCGAGGGCCGCTCGAGCGCATGTTATGAGGTGGGCGGCGACTATATGGACACGTTGGTTCTCCCTGACGGAACGCACCTCTTTGTAGTCGCCGATGTTGCCGGGAAAGGTTTGGCTTCGGCCATCATTGCAACCGGGTTTCGCTCTGCGTTTCGCTCGCTGGCCAGCCAGCCGATATCGCTCGCAGAACTGGTGGACCGCCTCGGACAGCGACACTGGGACGAGGGAGTGGAGGCCCGCCGCCGGTACGTGACCGCAATCTTCCTTTGGCTCCGACAGGATTTGGGTCAGATTGAAGTGGTCAACGCCGGGCACAATCCTGCCTTGATCGCGCTTCCGGACGGCACAATGGCCAGGATTGATGCGTCCGGAACCCCTCTCGGTATGCTTCCCGGGATGAGCTATTCATCCGAAACATTCCGCTTCCCGCCCGGAGCCCGCCTTTTGCTCTATACCGACGGTCTGACCGAGGTTTTCTGCGGGGATGAGGAATTCGGTTGCGATCGTTTGAGCGAAGTCTTCCGTGATGCGCCCCGGGAAGATGCAGCCGAAAATCTTAGAACGCTTTGGGAGACCCTGAGTTCCTTCTCCGCGAGCGCGCCACAGACCGACGACATGACCGCAATCGCGATCTGTCATCTTCGCGACGGACAGGAGAACACTCTCGCATGAAGAACGGAACTTCCGTTGAGGTCCGCATCCCGTCAGAACTCGGATTCGAGAAGATCGCGATGAGCACGGCGGCTGGAATGGCTGCGCTAATGGGGTTTTCGCACGATCGCATAGAGGATCTCAAGACCGCCATCGCAGAGGCGTGCATCAACGCGATAGAACATGGCAACCGGTTCGATGACCGTTTGGACATCGCGGTCGTTCTATCCAGCAACAATGACGAGCTGGAGATCAAGGTTATCGATGATGGAAACGGGCTTCGGAGCGCGCCTTCGGCACCCGACATCGACCGTAAGATGGCCGGCGAAGAAGTTCTACGAGGAATGGGAATGTTCCTCATCCAATCTCTGGTCGATGAGGCGGAGTGGCACAAAGGTCCCCCGGGAAAGAGCTTTGTCCGTCTGGTGATCCGGCTTGATAAGGAGAACAGCAATGCAGACCGCTAATAAAATCGTGCGCCGTGAAGCGACTGCCGCCTCGGGCGACGATGTTGCGATTCTTGCCCTCTCGGGGGACATCTCCTCCACGTCGAAGGAGGCGATGCTGCAGGCCTACCATGCAGTCGGCGCGGTGAAGAAGGTGCTGCTGGACTTCAGCGGGGTGGATTACATCAACTCGTCCGGTATCGCGATCATCATTCAAATGCTGCTCGAAGAACGTACTGCCGGCCACCGGACGATTGGGATCTTCGGCCTGACACCTCACTTCAAGAAGGTGTTCACGATGGTTGGTGTGGCCAAATACGCAAGCATTTCGCCTGATCAAGCGACTGCGCTCTCCCAAATGTGAGACGAAATTGAGCGAGCCGGACCTGCCGCTCACCCGGGTTTTTTACAGGACTGTCATCCTGCCGGGTATTCAGCTCATTACACTCTGCAGGCATATATGCCAGACGAGCCAATGAATTTCGAGCAGCGGCCGGGTAGCCAGGATGGAGTCGAGATTCTATCGCTCTCCGGTCCGTTTACGCTCGGGAACATCTTTCAGCTGCAACGTGCCTTGCAGCAGCTGGATCCCCAATACCTGATTTTTGACCTGTCCAAGGTGCCGTATATGGATTCGGCCGGACTGGGCCTTTTGGTCCACTTTTACGTGTCAGCGCAAAAGAACGGCCGAAAAATGGCCGTTGCCGGTGTTGCGCCCCGCATCATGACATTGTTCGAGATGACCAAGCTCGACAATCTGCTGCCGATATATCCAACGACAGAGGCAGCGGAAGCAGGAGCGTGACCGGGCAACCACTGCTTGCGTATGGCGGGGACTGAAGATTCAAGGTAGACTTCTGCACAATTCTTGAGTCGTTCAGCAAGTGGTTGCAGCGCGGGAGCCTCAACCCTCGTGAGCAGCAGTAAGGATGCAGGCGTTGACCCAACCGGAGCTAGATGAGGCACTCGTGCTGCCTTCCACGCTGTCCACCGTGGAGGTTGTTGAAGCGAAGGCGACTGAGTATGCGGAAAAGGCCGGATTTGACGAGGACACAGCCGGTCAGCTTGCCATGGTCTCCCGCGAGGCTGCGGTCAATGCAGTGCTGCATGGAAACAAGAAGGATTCGAAGAAACAGGTCACGGCACGATTCACCTTAACCCACGAAGCTCTGTCGATTCAGATTGCTGATCAGGGCGGCGGTTTCAATCCGTCGGATGTTCCGGATCCGCTTTCGCCGGAGGGTCTGCTCAAACCATCGGGACGAGGCATTTTCCTGATGCGCGCAATCATGGATGAGGTAAACTTCCGGCAACTGAGTCCTGGCACAGAGATCACGCTGGTCAAACACAGAAATCGAGATTGAGGAGAGCGGTTCATGAGCATGAATATGAAGCTTCGGCATGTCAGTGGGGTCACGGTGCTCGACCTGAGCGGGAAGATTACGTTAGGTGAAGGCAGCATCGGCCTGCGTGACGCCGTACGCGACGCTCTGGCGGCAGGTTCCAAGAAGATTCTGCTCAACGTCGCAGACGTGAATTACATCGACAGCGCGGGCCTCGGCGAACTGGTAGGAGCGTACACCTCGGTCAAGAATGCCGGCGGCGATCTCAAACTGATGAACCTCTCCAAAAAAGTGAAGGACCTGCTGGTGATCACGAAGCTGCTCACGGTTTTCGATGTGAAGGAAAACGAGAAGGACGCGATCGCGGCCTTCGCCTAACCCGCGCCAGACCGGGTACCAAGCCGCCCATGATGGGCGGCTTTACTCTTTGCCCACAACCCGACCCTCTGGCGAATGTGCAGCGTGTTGCACAGCGGGTTGGTATGCAGGTTCTACTTCGGGGCTTTTTGTAAGTGTTTCCTGACCTCAACTGCCTGAAAAGCTCGAAAAGTGCCGAAATTTTTGTTTAGAACAGAGGTCGTTGTGCTATCAATAGCGGCACACAAAGATCACTGGCTGAATTGTCTCTGCCTCCTCGATTGGGGAGCCACCCCCCTGAGAAGGTTCGTCCAGCTCATTTCAACGACGCTCTGCTACGCTTTTTCGCACATACCGTTCGCAAGTGCCAGAGCACGTATCAGGAGATACGACCATGAAAATGTTTCGCTATGTGGTAATGGCAGCTTTGCTACTCGGACTCAGCGGGGTGGCCCGAGCGTTTACATTCCAGGTACTCGATCCATCCGGAGCTCAGGGGAGCGCGCCAAATGTTGGACCAGGCTCTTCGGTCACGTTCGGTTTCTATTCCTGTCCGGCTTTTATAAGCAATGAGGATGGTTGTTTCGACGCCGTCAATGTTTCTCCTGACGTCCTAACGTCTTTTACGGCGACGATTCAAACGATCGATCCTCTGACAATAGCCGATCCTAAAGACCCCAGCGCTAACTGCCCGACTTCTTACACACCAGTCGGCGCCAGTACCCTTACTAACGCCTTTTCCGATGTCGACACTTGCACCGGATCGGGCAAGACGATCACGATAGCTCTGTCTGGAACTCCCGGAGTTGCGCCGGGTCACACCTTATGGATCGTCGAATCGGGCATCGACCCCTCGGAGTTTACTGCCACCGCCGGAACCTTCACAGTCGGCATGACACCGGAGCCGAGCTCTATCTGGATGGCTTTGAGCGGAACTGGTGCGCTCGGTTACTTGGTGCGTCGCCGTCGCAGAATCCTCGCCTGACGTTCTGTCTTACATTCCGTCCCAGCTGAAAGCTGCATCCTCGGATGCAGCTTTTCTGTTTCCACCAACAGCTTTTGCCGTGTAGCATCGCTCATCAGGCAAACCTGCCTCAGCCCCTCTCCAGAACCCCTGGTGTGTTTTCGCCGCCCGCACCCCTTGGAGAAAACGTATGCTCCGTGCCCTGCTGATCGCAATTCTGCTTCCTGTGGTGAGCGCTGCGCAAACCAAAGCGCCGGCTCGTCTACCATCTGTCGGGTCTGCCTCCGATTCCGTTGAACAAGTGCAGCTCGGCAATTCCGTCGTTCCTCTCACCGGCCCATGGAAGTTCCGCACAGGGGACGACCCTGCCTGGGCGCAGCCTGGAATCAAAGACTCGTCCTGGTCGGATATGGATATCACTCCAACCAAGGGACCCGTTCCAGGATGGACGGCTCGTGGGTTTCCGGGTTACTCGGGCTACGCCTGGTACAGGCTCACGGTCGACGTACGCGGCTCTGGGAAACCGCTGTCCCTGAAGATGCCGCGTGAGGTTGACGACGCGTACCAGGTTTTCGTCAATGGAGTTCAAATCGGCCAGTTCGGGAAGTTCAACGGGCAGTCCGTTACGGCATACGGTTCTATACCCCGAGCGTTTACTCTGCCGCAGAATCTTACCGGCGGCCGCATCACCATTGCCGTTCGCATGTGGATGGACAGCGCCACTCCCTTCAACAGTCCGGATGCTGGTGGCATGCATGGACCACCGGTGATCGGCTATTCGCGATACATCGATGGTCAGATTCGGCTGGACTTCGACTCCATTGCGCACATAGTCGGAAGCGGTTTCCTTGAGGGGCTCATCCTCGTTATGGCTTTGTTGATGGCTGCCGCACTCTACTGGCTTGATCCTGGTGAGGAGGCGTACTTCTGGCTCGCACTGGTCTGCCTGGTGACATTGCTCGGCAATTCGATCGTCCTCCTGGCAGCATTCACCACCCCAATGAGCCAAACCGGAGTTGTGATTCTGGCTGACGTCGTGACGGCTCCCATTCGCATCGGGCTCTGGGTGATGTTCTGGGCCTACTGGTTCCGGCTCTCCAAATTGCACCGCGTTCACGCGATTGTATGGAGCCTCGTTGCCCTGCTGTCGATCGGCACCGCGATGCTCCGCCCACCACTCTATGGACAGACAATTCCGGTAGAGGCAGTCGGCATCCTGCTACCTACACTCATGACCCTGAAGCTTGGATTGGGAGTGTTGCTCGGTGTTGTAGCGTACATGGGATTCAAACGCCGCCGGGCCGAAGGCGGCATGGCGGCGGCAGCCGTAATGCTCGCGTTCGCCGCTAACTTTCAGCACGAGCTACGGCTCATCCATATCGGCATCAGCACAACGGTGTTTGGATTTGCGGTGTCATTGGGAACCATCTCTACGATCTTGTCTATCCTGATCATCACAGTGATGCTTCTTACCCGGTTCGTGTACTCACAACGCCTGCAGGAGCAGTGGAGACTCGAGATCGAGCAGGCACGCAGCATCCAGCAGGTGCTCATCCCGGAGAAATTGCCGGCGGTCAAAGGCATGCGCATTCGCAGCGAGTACCACCCGGCGCGTGAGGTGGGAGGAGACTTTTTCCAGATCCTCCCGCTCGACGATCAGGGGGCGGCCCTCATTGTCGTCGGCGATGTCACCGGCAAAGGTCTGCAAGCGGGAATGCTGGTGTCTTTGATCGTTGGTGCAATCCGCACAGCCGTGCAGCAAAGCACCGACCCCTCGCAAATCCTTTCCATGCTCAATGAGCAGCTTGCGGAACGCGAACATGCCAGTGCGACATGCGAGATTCTGCGCATATCCGCGGATGGAGCGGTGACTCTGGCGCATGCCGGGCACCCGCCACCCTACGTGAATGCGAACGAACTCCATATGGAGGGTGCGCTTCCCCTCGGCATCATCGCGGGAATCGGCTTCCCTTCGCAATTTTTGCAGTTGCAGCCTGGCGACGAGCTAACCCTCATCTCGGATGGAGTACCGGAGGCCCAGGACTCCCACGGGCGCCTATTCGGCTTCGATCGCGTACAGGACATGATGAAACAAGGCGCTACGGCAGACGAGATCGCGACAGCGGCAAAGAAATTTGGGCAAGCGGACGACATAACTGTGCTGCAGGTGAAGTGGCAGGGGCAGAGTACGTCAATGGCTCTTGTCCCCGAGCCGCAACTCGCAGCGCATTGAAGAGTCTGCCGATTCAACGAATCGCGAGAGAGGCAATGAGAATCTCTCATTGCCTCTCCGGTTCCTACTTGCGCCCTACTTCCACGATCATGAATGTTCCAGGCTTCGCCTTGGAACGCCCGGCGGTTGCAGGCTCCAGTTCAGCAGTCGGAAGATAGATGTGGTCGTTTGTCATATCAACTCCCATCGTCCGCGCCCCCTGCGGAGTTTTTACGACCTCCTCCACATCCCATTTGCCATTCTTCTCCGCGGCAACCGTGAGAGATCCATCGCGGCAGCTCGCAAACGCCTCGCCTTTATTGAACCCCGTCGCGTCGACTCCCGCTCCAATCGGAAGATCAGCCTCAACCGCTCCATCGGCCGTGTTCATCACGATCAGCTTCTGCGGATTTCGACAGCCGATGAACAGGCGGTGCGTCTTGGTGTCGATCGACATACCAACCGGATGCGACCCCGGAGCCACAGGCCAACGCGCCAGCACCTTGCGTGACTTCAGATCGACCACGGCCACCAGCCCCTTGTCTTCGAGATTCACGTACGCCTTGCCCGCTCCATCGGCCGCGAGAAATTCGGGTTTCCCGCCGAGGTCAATCGGAGGATCCAGTTTCCCGCTCTTCGGATCGATGTCAGGCCTAAAGGTCATTAGTGCGCCTCCATCACCCGATACGGCGAGCACCAGATTCGAGCTCGGGTCATAGATGATGCCGTCGGCGTCAGGCATTGCCGGAATCTGGCCGAGAACGGCATAAGTCTTCAGGTCGAAGACCACGATCGCGCCACTCCCACCGCCATCCGTAATGAATCCCCGGCCAAGCTTGGGGACGAGCGCGACACCGTGCGAAACTTTCTGCCCGGGCACGTCTCCGAGAATCTTGCCCGTAGCCGCATCGATCGCCAGGGTATGCGTCGTTCGCGTCACAAACAGCCGGTGATTTGGAGCATCGACAGTGACGTAGTCCCAGCCTCCCTCTCCACCAACATGAAATGTCCTGAGCACCTGCCATGACTGGGCTGACAAAGCCGGCACAGCAAGCATCAGGAACATGGAAGTCCGCATCAGCAAGGATCGAGACATTCGCACGGTACCTTCTCCTTATTTCTAATCCCATCCATCTACTACCAGGTCGTGTCTTCACCTGGTCATTCAAAGTTAAGGGGCAAACATTAAGCCTGCCTTAAGCAGGCACATCTCCCAGTACAAGCCATACATCTCAGAAAGCATACGTGTCTATCCATGAACCACAGGAGACCTTTGGCGGCCGGCATTCAGCGTTTCTTAAGCAAAGCGGCTTTAGACTCGACCTCCATGCGACCTCTCTGCCGCATCTGCTGTTGTGCGCTGTTTTTCGGCAGCATTGCAGCGATGTCCGCGCAAGTCACGCCGCGGAAACCCGACAGTCCTATCAGCCTGGACGAAGCGATCCGCAGGGCCGAGGCAAACGAGCCCACATTTGCCGCCGCAGCTGCTGAAGGACGTGCAACTGCACTTGAGCGGAAGGATGCTCGGGCCGCTCTCCTTCCCTCTGCCACCTATCACAATCAGTACCTGTTTACTGAATCGAATCGGACATTCGCCGCAACAACGCAGGGCGGGCTGAACCAGTCGCTTCCCGTATTCATCGCCAATAATGCGATTCATGAGTACTACAGCCAGGGCTCAGCCACTGAAACCATCGGGCTCGCGCAGATCGGAGCTGTAAGGTTGGCGGATGCGAACGCCGCGCGCGCCGAAGCCGAGCTGGAGGTCGCCCGCCGCGGTCTGGTGCAAACTGTCGTGGGCCTCTATTACGGTAGCGGAGCAGCCAACCAGAAGGTCATCATTGCGCAAGCCGCGCTCGACGAAGCAAACAGCTTTCTCGACATCACCACGAAGCGTGAGAACGCCCGCGAAGCGGCACATGCCGATGTCATAAAGGCGCGACTCAGCACCGAACAGCGCGAGCGGGAACTCGACGATGCAAAACTGCAGGCAGCGAAGGCTCGCCTCGAGTTGGGCGTGCTTCTGTTCCCTGACCCGTTGACCGGCTATTCGCTCGAAACGCCCGGCACGCCGGCAATGCTTCCGGACCGCCCCAGCATTGAGGCTGCCGCAAAGGCGAATAACCCGGAAATTCGCAGCGCTCTGGCTGGCCTGCAGGTGAGCGAAGCCGAGACGCTTAACGCACGAGCCGCCCTTCTGCCGGACCTTTCGCTGAACTACACCTACGGTATCGATGCCCCTCAATTCGCGAAGCGCGGCCCCGAGGGAGCGCGCAATCTGGGCTATTCCGCCGGCGCGACGGTCGATATCCCCGTATGGGACTGGTTCACAACAGAACGCAAGATCAAGGAAGCAAAGCTGCGATCAGAAGCGGCCAAGGCAACACTCACAAACGCGCAGCGGAAGCTCATTGCGAACCTCGCCGAGTTCTACGACGAGGCAGACGTCGCACGCCGTCAATTGGCTTCTCTGGACGCCAGTGTGGCGGATGCACGCGAGAGCCTCCGCTTGACGAATCTCCGTTATGTAAACGGCGAGGGAACAGTATTGGACGTAGTTGATGCTCAGAACACACTCATATCGGCAGAGACTGCGCAGGCGGACGGCTTGGTCCGCTACGAGACCGCTCTGGCACAACTCGAAACTCTGACAGGAAGGCTGTAGCCCGCATGCCGCACAGAAATCGCAACTCGATTCGATGGAATGTCGGCGCTATCGCTTTGGCGCTGCTGCCCGGGATTCTGGCGGGCTGCAAGAAACCCACAACCGGCGACGATGATTCCGGCCAAGCCGTCGCCGTGCAGGCGGAGCATCCATCTGTCGGACCGATTTCAGAGCAGATAACCGCAGACGCCATTCTGGCTCCCCTCTCACAAGCCGCGATTGCACCCCGAATCAGCGCGCCAATCCGCGCCGAATATGTACAGCGTGGAGCACACGTAAAGAAGGGACAACTGCTGGTCTCTCTTGAAGACCGAGATCTCCAAGGGAGTGCGCTTGATTCCAAGGGCGCGCTGAATTCAGCGCAGGCGGCCTATGCGACGGCCACGCGAGCGACAATTCCTGAACAAGTTCAGAAGGCGCAGTTGGACGTCGATCAGGCAAAGGCAAATCTGGAGGTTGCGGCTCGAACAGCAGACGAACGCCGGAAACTCCTGCAGCAAGGCGCCATAGCAGGACGGGATGTGGATACCGCAATTGCCGCTCAGGTGCAGGCGCAGGCTACGTACGATGCCGCAGTCAAACATCTCCAGAGCGTGCAGGGCACGACCCGCAGAACAGATGAAGAAGCAGCCAAGGGCCAGCTCACTTCTGCTCAGGGGCGGTTGATCAACGCGGAAGCCCAGGTCACCTTTGCGAATCTGCGGAGCCCGATCGACGGAGTCGTCACGGATCGTCCGCTCTTTCCGGGAGAGACAGCGCCCGCAGGCACGACCGTCGTCACGGTCATGGACACCAGTTCGCTCGTCGCCAAACTTCACATCGCGCAGGCTTCGGCCCAGAAGCTGAAGGTGGGGGGCTCGGCTCAGGTCTACGTCCCCGGCATCGACGACCCGCAGTCCGCCACAATTTCGCTGATCAGCCCCGCGCTTGATCCCGGCTCCACCACTGTCGAAGTCTGGCTGAAGCTCCCGAATCCAGGCGGACGATACAAAGTCGGCACACCAGTCCACGCGGTCGTGCAAGGAATCACAATACCGAACGCCGTCCAGTTGCCCGCCGCGGCAATTCTGCCCTCCGAAGATGGAGGAACGAATGTGCTCATCGTCGCTGCGGACCAGACCGCCAAGAAGCGTCCCGTCAAGATTGGGCTTCGCACGCCGGACAAAGTTCAAATTCTTCAGGGAGTCTCGCCGGTCGATCTCGTGATCACTCAAGGCGGCTACGGCCTTGACGAAGGATCGAAGGTAAAGGTGGGCGGCGACAACGACCAGGACGGCAAAAGCTCCGCTGCAGACGATAAAGGGGCGAAGGACTGATGGGTCCGGCTAACCAGGCTGAACTGAACGCCGCCGAGACGTACGGCAGCACGTTCTGGCTCGTGCGCTGGCACCGAACCATCTTTTTTGCCGCGGTCGTCCTTACGACCATTGGGATCTACGCGTTTTTCAAGACACCCATCGCGGTATTTCCGGAAACCAACTTCCCGAGGGTGGTGATCGGCGTAGACAACGGCGTGATGCCCGTTGAGCAGATGCAGGTCACGATCACGAAGCCGATTGAAGACGCAGTCAACAGCGTGCCGGGTCTGCAGACGGTCCGCTCCACCACCAGCCGAGGATCTGCCGAGGTCAGCCTGTTCTTCGACTGGTCTGCAGACATGTACCAGACTCTGCAGCTCGTCGACGCGGCTCTCAGCCGAGTACAGCAGTCCCTCCCTTCAACAGCAAAGATCACAACAAATCGGCTCACATTCGCGACCTTTCCCATCCTGGGTTATAGCCTCACCTCCGACACACTCTCTCAAACTCAGCTGTGGGAGCTCGCAACCTACACCCTGCAGCCACCGCTGAATCGTGTGAACGGCGTCAGCACCGTCACCATTCAGGGTGGCAAGATTCCAGAATTCCATGTCGTTCCGAACATGGCGAAGTTGCAGGCGGCAGGGGTAACCATTCTCGACCTGGCAAACGCCATCGGCACAGCAAACATCATCGACTCGCCTGGTCTCTATCAGGAGAATCACCAGCTCGTCCTCGCGCTGGTTGGCGCTCAGGCCCACGACATCGATGACCTGAAACATCTTACCGTCAAAAGCACGAACACAGGCGCACCCGTACGCGTAAGCGACGTTGCGGATGTCATTGAAGCTCCGCTGCCGGCGTACACCTATGTGTCGGCGAACGGCAAGCCGGCAGTCCTCCTCAACGTCACACGGCAGCCCTCGAGCAATACGGTTGCAGTCGCAGATGGCGTTGCGGCCGAAGTAACGCAGCTCCGCACAAAGCTTCCAGCGGGCGTCAAAATCGAACCGTACTACGATCAGTCGGAGCTTGTGCGCGAGAGCATCAAAAGCGTCCGCGATGCAATCTTGATCGGACTGGTCCTCGCCTGCGTCATCCTCTATCTGTTTCTGCGGGACTGGCGATCCTCTCTGGTTGCAGGCCTAGTGATCCCAGTCACCGTAGCCGTAACAGTGCTGGCCCTTTGGGTCATGGGTGAAAGTTTTAATCTGATGACCCTGGGCGGTCTGGCCGCCGCCATCGGGCTGGTGATCGACGACGCCATCGTCGTTGTAGAAAACATCGCGCTCCACAGAGAGAGCGGCGAAGGGCGGGTCGAAGCTGTACAAAAGGCGCTCCATGAAATCGCCCGCCCTCTCGTGGGTTCCACGACTACCCCGGTCGTCGTCTTCCTTCCCCTGATAATTGTGACCGGTGTAACCGGCAGCTTCTTTCGAGCGCTTGCCGTTACGATGGCTGCCTCTTTGCTGACGTCTCTTCTGTTGGCTGTCACGTGGACACCCGGGCTGGCGCTCTCGCTCTTGCGCGTCACTGTATCGCGTCAACGGAGTGAAAACGAGGAAGGCGGCCACCCAACCACCGAACAAGATCGCCATGCACATGGCCCTGTTCTGGGCCGCATCATGCGGTGGCATCACAGCGCACTCGACTGGTCGCTCAGTCGTCCCATCTGGCTCGGAGCTATCTGTCTGCTGCTCCTGTTTGGCACCTTCTTCGCCTATAAAGGACTCGGCTCTGACCTGCTGCCAGAGATGGATGAAGGAGGGTTCATCCTTGATTACATAATGCCGGCCGGCAGCTCACTCGCCTCAACCGGCAAAGTGCTGGACCATGTAGAGGCCATTCTTCGCAACACCCCCGAGGTAGAAAGCACGAGCCGCAGGACAGGACTGCAGATGGGACTTGCAGCCGTCACTGAAGCGAACACCGGCGACATCACCGTGAAACTGAAGCAACATCGCAGCCGCGGAATCGATGAAATCATGGCTGACGTCCGCAAGGACATCAAGCAGTCCGAACCCGGCTTGGACATCGAGCTTCACCAAATCCTGCAGGACAACATCAACGATCTCTCCAACGCGCCGGAGCCGATTCAGATCAAGCTCTTCACTCCTGATCCCGCGCTGCTCAATGAAATCGCTCCTCGAGTGGCGGACCAGATCAAAAAGGTAGATGGCGTCGTCGACGTTGAGAACGGGATCGATAACACCCTCACCGGACCCGCCACAAATTTTGAAGTCGACTCACAACTCGCTGCCAGAATGGGTTTCACCACGCAAGAGGTCGCAGAAGACGCAACTGCAATTCTGGACGGCGTAGAGGTAGCAACGCCCGTCATCAGCAATGGCAGACCCTATGGAGTCCGCGTTCGCCTGGGAGACGAATCACGGCAGTCCCTGGAGACCATGCGCGACACTGTCTTCAACTCCGCATCCGGACACACTGCTTCGCTCGGCTCCATGGCCACAATCACGCAGCTTCCACCGCAGAATGAGATTCGTCGCGAAGACCTGCAGAGAGTCGCCGTCGTCACCGCGAACCTGGAAGGAACTGATTTAGGGACCGCGGTAAAAAAGGTGCAGCAGACGGTTCAGGCCATGCACTTGCCTGCCAACGTCCGGGTAGAGTACGGCGGAACGTACCAGGAGCAGCAAAAATCGTTCGCAGAGCTCGCTCGAGTTCTGTTGATCGCGCTCGTGCTGGTCTTTGGCGTGCTCTTGACGGAGTTCCGCAACTTCGCCGCGCCAACGGCAATCCTCACGTCGTCGGTCCTATCGATCGCCGGTGTAGTGGGCGCTCTGCTGGTCACAGGAATCACGTTCAACGTAGCCAGCTTTATGGGCCTGATCATGGTCATCGGCATTGTCGCCAAGAACGGAATTCTTCTTCTTGATGCCGACGAGCGCTATCGCGCAGAAGGCATGAATGCGCGCGAAGCCATGGTCATGGCAGCACAGCGACGTCTGCGTCCGATCCTGATGACCGCGCTAGCCGCTGTGACAGGCATGCTGCCGCTCGCACTCGCACTCGGCGCAGGGTCCCAGATGCTGCAGCCGTTGGCAATCGCGGTCATCGGCGGACTCGCAATTTCAATGCTGCTCAGCCTTGTGGTGACGCCAGTTGTGTACTTCCTGCTGACCCGCCATCACGCACCGGAATTTACAACCGTCCGCGCGCAGCCGCACACGGTGTAGTGACGCGGCTGGGGGCGAGGGTATCGCAAACTCATCGGGTTCGCGACCTCGATGAGCGGATTGCCTGTGTCTGGAGAATCGATTACGATTGCTCCCGGACCAATACTCCAGCAACCGGTCTCTCCCAGACTTGCAGAGCACGGCAAGTAGACCGTTTTCCGCTCACATAGGAACAAACTTTATGGACCGTCTCGCTAACTCTAGCGCCGTCTTCACCCGCCGCCGCTTTCTTCGGTCTTCTCTCCAAACCGGCACAGTATTAGTGATGCCTCCTCTGTTCGGTCTCACGAAGGTCCCGGTCTCTGGACCTGCCCATTGGGAGAGTCCGCTCGACACTAACTGGCAATTTCTCGGCAGAGCCTCCGCGCCATCTCAGCCGGTATCCGTGACGCTGCCGCATTCCATCGCGAAGCTGTCCTGGCAGGACTGGGACCCCGCGTCCTGGGAAGATGTCTTCCTCTATCGAAGGACGTTGACGCGCCCAGCCACACCCGAGGTCCTGCGCACGTTTCTGGCGTTTGACGGCGCTATGGTCACGGCCGACCTCAGCGTAAACGGCACAGCGCTGCCACAGCACAAAGGTGGGTATCTCCCGTTCCGTTACGAGATCACCTCTCTGCTTCGCGAACAGAACACCATTGACGTGAAGCTCGATGCCCGCTGGCAGAACGTGCCCCCGGAGGGCTCGCCGCGCGGACGCGGCGCTGTCGATTACTACGTTCCCGGCGGCATGATTCGCGGCGCAAAGCTCTACACGGTTCCTGACGTGTACCTGAGTGACGTCTTCGCCAAGCCAGTGAACGTGCTCTCGCCATCCCGCACCGTAGAGCTTAGCTGCACCGTCGACGCGCTTACCCACACCACCGCACCTGCAGTTCTGGATGCCGTGTTACTTGACGGCAACAAGGTCATCGCTCGCTCCCGCAAGACCGCAGGAGAACTCGCAGCCGGCCCCACGACGATCAATTTCTCTATCTTGGGCCTTCAAGACGTGAAGCTCTGGGACAACGAAAATCCCCATCTCTACAACATCGTTGTCACGCTTCGCGTCGCCAAGAAAGCCGCGCATGAATACCGCACACGCATCGGCTTCCGTGAAGCGAAATTCACGGACGACGGCTTTTATCTCAACGGCAGGAAGATGCAGTTTTTCGGGCTCGACCGTCACGAGCTCTATCCCTACACCGGCTACGCCATGCCTCCGCGCGTCATGCGCAAAGACGCCGAGATCATTCGTCGCGAGTTCAACTGCAACATGGTGCGCTGCTCCCATTACCCACAACATGAAGCATTTCTCGAGGCCTGCGACGAGCTGGGTCTGATGGTCTGGGAGGAGACGCCCGGGTGGCAATACATCGGCGACCAGACCTTCCAGGACCAGGTTGTCGAAAACGTGCGCGACATGATCCGGCGCGATCGCAACCATGCTTCGATCATCGTCTGGGGTGTCCGCGTCAATGAGTCCCACAACGATCCGCCCCTGTACAACCGCACCTATGCCGCGGCCAAGGAGCTCGACGACTCGCGGCCGACCTCCGGATCGATGACAGGTTTTGGCAATTGGAAGACGGATTGGCATGAAGACGTCTTCGCCTTCGACGACTACCATCAATCCCCCGATGGTTCCGTGCAGATTCATCCTCCTCTGCCAGGAATCCCCTACATGCTTGCGGAAACCGTAGGTCAGTACAGCTACACCGCGCCAGGCTTCAACAACAAATACAGGCGCGCCGCCGACGCCACCATGCAGTACCACCAGGCGATCTACCATGCCCAGGCGCACGATCGCGCGCGCGCCTACGACCGCATGTGCGGTGTCATTGCATGGTGTGCGTTCGAATACGGCAGCCCGCAGAATTCGTACAAGGGCATCAAGAATCCCGGAGTCGCCGATGTCTTCCGAATCCCAAAGCTCGGCGCCACCTTCTATCAAGCTCAGGTGAGTCCAACCGTACGTCCCGTCATCGCGCCGAACTTCTATTGGGACTTTGGCCCGATGACCCCGCACGGTCCCGGCAAGAATCTCGCCATCTTCCACAACTGCGATCACCTCGAGCTCTTCGTCGATCGAAAACGCGTTGCGTCCGTCACCCCCGATCATCAGGGCTATCCGCACCTGCTTCATCCGCCCTCGTGGGTGGATCTCGAACTCGACGCCACCAATCATCCCGAGCTGCGCATCGACGGTTTCGTCAACGGACAAAAGGTTCTCACGCGTTCCTTTTCATCCGACACCTCACAGGACCAGCTCATCCTCACGGCTGATGACGCTTCCATTCGCGGCGATGGCATCGACGCAACCCGACTGGTCTTCAACGTCGCCGACAAATTTGGCGCACTCCGCCTTCTCGGCAGCGGCGACGTGAAGATCGACATCACCGGACCCGGCTCGCTGATTGGAGATCAAACTTTTTCGCTTACCGAAAGCGGAGGCGCAGGCGCAGTCTGGATCAAATCAACACCGAACGTCAGCGGCGAAATCAAGGTCAAAGTGACGCACCAGACCCTCGGCGCCAAACTCGTAAGCATTCGAGTCGAAAGCGCCTGATCGAATTCACGCGAAGCCTTATCATCGTTGCAGGCCGGTACTGAGGAGATTTCGTTGACGCTTCACTTTCGCTCGATCCTGTTTTTCGCCGCGTTCCAATCCGCCTTCCTCATCGCCACCGCAGCACCCTTGCATTCGCCTTGGGACACCCATCCAGTCCACACGACCAGCGCGTCTTACGCCTGCCCCGCTCCCGCGCACCTGCCCGTCGACTTCGTCACCGACGGCTTCTACGCCGACAACGATCCCACGCACTCCATCATTGATCCCGTAAAGCAGAAGGCCTACAACGAGACCTCCGGCCCCGTAAAGCACGAGGGCAATGTTATCGTCGCCGCAGCCGACGACTTTCGGACCACAGGGTCGGCCGATGCAGCCCGCTGCGTTCTCCAGCATCTCGAAACCGATGCGCGCGACAACGCTCTTACCGGAAAGATGTCCTCAACCCAGGCCTACTATGTGCAAGGTTGGGTCGCCGGCGCCGCCGCCGTCGCTTATCTCAAGGTCGATGGCAACGCGCGCTCCACTCCCGCACAGCGCGCCCTCATCCTCCCCTGGCTCCAGAAGGAAGCCGACCTCACCCGCAGCTATTACGACGAGCATCAGCGCAAGACACACACCGACGCGCAGAATCACTTCTACTGGGCTGCCATCCAGCTCGCCGCCACCGGCATCGCCGCAAACGACGCCCGCGACTTCGACTGGGCCATGCAGCGCGCCAAGGACGGCATTGACGCCATTCAGTCCGACGGCACGCTGCCCGAAGAGATGCGCCGCGGCAAGCGCGCTCTTCACTACCATCTCTACGCCGCGTCCCCTCTCGTCATGCTCGCCGAGTTCGGCCTCCCCAACGGCGTCGATCTCTACACCCAGAATCACGGCGCGCTGAAGACGCTCGTCGAGGTCTCCACGCACGGGCTCGTCGACTCTTCCCTCTTCGACAACCGCACGCACATCCCGCAGGAGCGCCCCGATCCTCCCTCCGCCGAAGCCATCGGCTGGGCCCAGCCCTACAACCGCCGCTTCCCAGACCCCGTGATCACGAAGCTGCTCGCCGAGCAGCCCGATCACAGCTACATGTACCTCGGCGGTCTACCTCCTCCTTAAAAATTGCGCAACGCAACGTAAGACCTTGCATTCACGAGGGGCACCCCTCACTCTTCCCGAAATCGCACTCGCACAGCTGCGTCAATGGCAACCTTGCCCATGCGCGAGCCGTCCATCCCCGTAACACCGGTGAGAATTCTCCTCGGGTGAACACACAATCCGGCACATCTGACGAGCGGTCCCCGGCCGTCCAGAGCGCCCGACGCAGCACGTCCCGCCTCGCGTTCTCCTTCCGACCCGTTCGCCGTCAGAAGCCTCCGAAAGCTCGCAACCTCCACACCTCCATGCGCTCGCACGGAAAGGAGCAGCCTATGAAACAGGTCTCGTCCCAATCCCATCAGGACACGCCCACCCAGAACGGCTCGTCGCAGCTTCCCTTCGGTCCCAAGACCCTCGTCTTCGGCGCCACCGCACTCATCGCCTATGGTCTCAGCCGCCGGTCGAAGGCCGGCACCGCGGTAGCCGCGGCCGGTGGCGGTCTTCTCGCCTATCAGGCGTTCAACTCGCAACGCTCACAACCATCTGACACTCGCGCCAGCTTCCTCGTAAACACCTCTCCCGAACAGGCCTACCAGCTCTGGCGCAACTTCGAAAATCTGCCTCGCTTCATGGCCCATCTCAAGCAGGTGCGCGTTCAGGACCAGCGCCATTCGCAGTGGACCGCTCGCGGTCCCATGGACCGTGAGGTTCAATGGTCCGCCGAAATCCTCGAGGACGTCCCCAATCAGCGCATCGCCTGGCGTTCGCTCCGCGGCTCGGACGTCGACACCGCCGGTGCCGTCACCTTCCGCGCCGATCCGCTCGGCCGCGGAACCTACATCACAGCCGAGATGCAATATCGCCTTCCCGGCGGCGCGCTCGGCACCGGTCTCGCCACCCTCTTCGGCAAGCACCCCGAGTTCGTTGTTCGCGAAGATCTCCGCCGCTTCAAAGCGCTTGTCGAAACCGGCGAGGTCCCCACAGCCGCCGGCCAGACACATGGTCCGCGCGGCATCCACGGACACACCGAGCAGGTGCTCTTCCGCGAAACAAGCAACCAGGCGCAACCGCAGGCGGAGCTCGCACGCACCGCGTAAAACCCGCAGGAACTGCACAAGGAGCAAATCGATGAAAGCCGTCTGCTGGATGGGCAAAGAGAAGATGCAGGTTCACAACGTTCCTGACCCCACAATCCTTAACCCGCGCGATGCCATCATCCGCATTACCACGACATGCATCTGCGGCTCCGACCTTCACCTCTATGACGGCTTCGTGCCCACCATGGAGCAGGGCGACATCATGGGCCACGAGTTCATGGGTGAGGTCGTCGAGGTCGGCCCGGGCATCAACCGCGACAAACTCAAGGTCGGCGACCGCGTCGTCGTCCCCTTCACCATCGCCTGCGGCAACTGCAAGTCCTGCAAAGACCAGCTCTGGTCCTGTTGCGACAACTCCAACCCCAACGCTTGGGTCGCCGAAAAGCTGATGGGCTACTCGCCCTCCGGCCTCTTCGGCTACACCCACATGATGGGTGGCTACGCCGGCGGCCAGGCGCAGTACGCGCGTGTCCCCTTCGCCGACGTGGGCCCGCTCAAGATCCCGGAAGGCATCCCCGACGAAAAGGTCGTCTTTCTCACCGACATCTTCCCCACCGGCTACATGGGCGCTGAAAACTGCAACATCCGGCCCGGCGATACCGTCGCCGTCTGGGGATGCGGTCCCGTCGGCCAGTTCGCCATCCGCAGTTGCTTCATGCTTGGCGCCGGCCGCGTCATCGCCATCGACAAGGTGCCCGAGCGGCTCGAAATGGCCCGTGCCGCCGGAGCCGAAACCCTCAACTTCGACGAAGTCGACATCCTCGATGCGCTCAAAGAGATGACCGGCAACCAGGGCCCCGACGCCTGCATGGACGCCGTCGGCATGGAAGCCTCAGGCCACGGCATCGTCTTCGCAATGGACCGCGCCAAGCAGATGATGCGCACCCAGATGGATCGCCCCATCGTCCTTCGCCAGGCCATCATCGCCTGCAAGAAAGGCGGCACTGTTTCCGTGCCCGGCGTCTACGCCAGCTTCATCGACAAGGTCCCCATGGGCGCACTCATGAACAAGGCCCTCACCTTGAAGACCGGCCAGACCCACATGATGCGCTACATGCAGCCGCTGCTCGAGCGCGTTCAGAACGGCGAAATCGATCCCTCGTTCGTCATCAGCCACATCCTTCCCATCGACAGCGCACCCGACGCCTATCGCATGTTCCGCGACAAGCAGGACCAGTGCACCAAGGTCGTCCTGAAGCCATGGGAACAGCAGATCGCCGCATGATGTTACTGGAGAGGCCGCCCGGGGTAACCCGGCGCAGCCTCTCCCATAAACTGAAAGACTGAGAACTGCAAACTGCAGACTGAACACACATCCTTTTCGCAGACTCCTTGCGAGCCGTGAGTCTGCGCGCCGAAAACTCGCAGTCGAAGCTCGAAACCGAACAGATCCTTTCGCAGCACACTCGGCTATACTCACCGAAGATCAAACTCGGGACCACACCTTGAAAAAATTTGCTGCCCGTCTTCGTCCTTCTCTCGCTCGCCGCCTCATCCGCCTTCGCACAACTCGGCGTCTACGCCGGCTTGACCACCTCGAAGACGACCGTCCCGAACACCTCGCGTTTCTATGGCGGCACCTTTGGCGCCTACTTCGACGCCTCGCACCACCACCTGGTTAACTTCGGCATCGACGTCCGCGGCACCGATCTTCCCTCCGACAACATCACAAAGGTGAAGTCCATCGCCGCCGGCCCGCGCGTCGTCTTCCATGTCCCGGTGGTCCCACTCCGCCCCTACGCCGAAGGTCTCATCGGCGAAGCCCACGTTCAGACCGGCCAGGGCGTCGCCTACACGGACAAGAACGGCCTCGACGCCGGATTCGCCCTCGGAGCCGACCTCCACATCTTCCCCTACGTCGATTGGAGGCTGCTCGACTACTCCTACTCCCGGCTGAACGCCGCGCACGCCTACCAGAACAGCATCACCACCGGCCTCGTGGTCCGAATCCCGTTCTCCTGACGCCTTGTCAAGCCCCGCAGCTTTTGCGTACGAAAATTTACGGAAGAAATTTCGCTCTATTTTGTAACCTAGAGATATAGAACCAAAGTTACGGGGCTGCCATCGGCAGCCTTTCGCTTTTTGCGCCACGGAGCCGCTGCCAAAACCCTTAAGTCCAGACCTAAGCTCAATCTTTCGAAGACTTTGCACTAAAAGTACGGGGAGGGAGAGGATCCCTCAGGTAAAGTACTCCTGAGCGATCCGGCTTGCGCATAGCAATCGATACAGGCGGAACCTTTACCGACTGCGTCTACCTCGACGCCGGAAGACTGCGCGTCCTCAAGCTCCGCTCCACGCCGTCGAACCCCGCCACAGCGGTCGTCCACGCGCTCCGCGTGATCGGCCATCCTCGGCACCTCGAGGTCCGCCACGGCACGACGGTCGGCACCAACACCATCCTTGAGCGCAAGGGCGCGCGGGTCGCCTTCGTCACGACCATCGGCTTTGAAGACACCATCGCCATCGGCCGGCAGGCCCGCCCCAGGCTCTACGACCTCTTCAGCCCCGGCCCCGCCTGCCTCGTCCCCGAAGCCCTCCGCTTCGGCATCAACGAACGCGTGACTGCGGAAGCCGATCTGCTTCACGAACCGGATCAATCCGAGCTCGACCAACTTGCGCAACGCATCGCAGCGACCGACGCAGAGTCCATCGCCATCTCCACGCTCTTCAGCTTCCTCCACCCGCAGAACGAACTCCTGATAGAAGCCGCTCTCCGCAACCTTGACCTCCCGATCTCCACCTCGCATCGCATCCTCCCCGAATTCCGCGAGTACGAGCGCGCCTCCACGGTGGTCACCAACGCCTACCTGATGCCCATCATGCAGACCTACCTGCTCTCGGTCGAGCAACAGATCACCACGGAGTTCACCGGCAGCAGGGTCCACGTCATGCAGTCGTCCGGCGGCATTATCTCCGCCGCAACCGCCGCGGCCGAGCCCGTCCGCACCATCCTCTCCGGCCCGGCCGGCGGCGTCATCGCCGCACAAAAGATCGCCACCGCCACCGGGTTCCCTCGTCTGATCGGGCTGGACATGGGAGGCACCTCCACAGACGTCTTCCTCATCGATTCGACGCAAGCTGGTCTTCAACTTCGCAGCGAGTCTCACATCAGTGGTCTTCCGATCAGCGTTCCCATGCTCGACGTCCACACCGTGGGCGCCGGCGGCGGCTCGCTCGCCCTCTTCGACTCCGGCGGCCTTCTCCGCGTCGGCCCCGAGTCCGCCGGCTCCGATCCCGGCCCAATCTGCTTCGGATTCGGCGAAAAACCCACCGTAACCGACGCAAATCTGCTCCTCGGACGCCTCGACGATCAGCGCTTCGTCGGCGGTACCGTCGCCCTGAACACCGATCGCGCGCGCGAGGCGTTCTGGCAACACAAGGGTTCTCTGTCCAATGTGCAAGAGTTCGCGGCCGGCATTCTGCGGGTTGTCGAATCGAACATGGAACGCGCCATCCGCTTCGTCTCCGTCGAGCGTGGACTCGATCCCCGCGACTTTGCTCTGCTCGCCTTCGGCGGCGGGGGGCCGCTCCACGCGTGCGCGCTCGCCCGCTCGCTCCGCATCTCGAAGGTCATCATCCCCGCAATCCCCGGCGCGCTGTCAGCCATGGGCATCCTGCTCGCCGACACCACGCGCGAGCTTTCACGTACGGTCATGCTCCCCGGCTCCATGCTCCATGACCTCAAACAGAACTTCGAAGCTCTGCAAGAGCATGTCCCAGCGGAGTTCGCCTCAGAGAAATCACTGATCCTGGAGCGCAGCGTTGACCTCCGCTATAAGGGACAAGGCTACGAACTCAACGTGCCCTACAACGCCGATTCAGCAGACGAGTTCCACGATTTACATGAACGGCACTTCGGCTTCGCCGACCGCAATCGCGCAATCGAAATCGTCAACCTGCGCGTGCGAATCCGAATCCCTGCAGAACCATTCACATTTCCGGCAAAACAGCCGCAACAAGGGAATGGCTCCCAAGCCCTTGGCGGCACAAAGCAGATCTACTTCGACGGCAACTGGTTCGCCGCAACAACCTACGATCGCGATCTGCTGCAGCCCGGCGATTCAATCGACGGACCCGCGCTCATTGGCGAGTACACTTCTACAACCGTGCTTCCGCCCGATTGCTCGCTCGAGGTCGACCGCATCGGGAATCTGATCATCACCGTCGCCAACTGGGAGCGCCAGCCATGAGCGCACCGGCCGATCCGATCGAGCTTGCCGTGTTCCAGAACGCGATGGCCTCCATTGCGGAGGAGATGGGTGCGGCCCTGCGGCGCTCGGCGGTTTCGCCCAACATCAAAGAGCGCCGCGACTACTCCTGCGCGATCTTCGACGGCCAAGCTCGCGTTGTTGCGATGGGAGATCACATGCCCGTCCACCTTGGTTCGATGCCGATGTCCGTACTTGCCGCGGTGGACGCGATGCAGCTGAACCGGGGTGATATTGGAATTCTGAACGATCCTTATGCCGGAGGAACCCACCTTCCCGACATCACGATGGTGATGCCCGTGTTCGCGAACGCACGCCAGCCGATCTTCTACCTTTCGGCGCGCGCGCACCACTCTGACGTTGGCGGCATGTTCGCCGGATCCATGGGACCCGCTCGCGAGATCTTTCAGGAGGGCATCCGCATTCCTCCGGTCCACATCGTCCGAGCCGGTGAGATGCAGAACGATGTTCTTCAACTCATTCTGCATAACGTTCGCACTCCAACGGAGCGTGAGGGGGACCTCGCTGCGCAGATCGGCGCCTGCCGGATCGGTGAGGAGCGTCTGATTCATCTCAGCGAGCGTTACACACCGGAGCACCTCGCACATCTATGCGAAGACCTGCTCGACCACTCCGAACGCCTCGTCCGCGCTGAGCTTCGCTCCCTTCCGGCGGGCGAGTACGTCGCAGAAGATTTCCTGGATGACGATGGAATCTCTGCAGATCCGGTCAGAATTGCAGTTACGTTGCGGCTCAATCCAGCTGCAGAAGAACTAGAGCTCGACTTTACTGCGAGCTCGCCGCAGGTTCGCGGAAGTATCAACGCGGTGCGCGCCATCACGCTCTCCGCCTGCCTTTATGTTTTGCGCTGTCTGCTGCCCGACGGCTCCCCCACAACTGCGGGCACACTGCGTCCGCTCACCCTCAAGACCATGACCGGCACAGTGGTGGACGCGCAGTCACCAGCGGCTGTCGCCGGCGGAAACGTCGAGACCTCACAACGTATCGTCGACACCATCCTGCGCGCCTTCGCGCAAGCCGCTCCGAACCGGATTCCGGCCGCGAGCGCGGGGACGATGTCGAACCTGACCATCGGTGGCATCGATCCCCGAGGCAATCTGCCATTCACGTATTACGAAACCATTGCCGGCGGTATGGGAGCCGGTCCATTTCGCGATGGAACCTCCGGCGTGCACACGCACATGACGAACTCGCTGAACACGCCGATTGAATCGCTCGAGTTCGAGTTCCCGCTGCGCGTCAAGCAATACAGCTATGGCCGCGGCTCGGGCGGCGACGGACGATTCCGCGGCGGAGACGGCCTCATCCGCGAATTCGAGCTGCTTGCGAATTCACAGCTCACGTTGCTTTCCGATAGACAGAAGTTCGCGCCCTACGGTCTGAGCGGCGGAAGCTCGGGCGACGCGGGTCGTGCAACTGCGGCGATTCCGGGCGCGTCGGAGCAAACCTCACTCGCATCAAAGTCGAGCCAACATCTTCCGCAGGGCACGACGGTGCGCATTGAAACTCCCGGCGGAGGTGGATGGGGAGAGCCGAAGAAGTGAGGCAACTCGCACAACGCTTCGCTGCAAAGACAGCTCGAGAACGGCCGCCCGCTCTAGCTCATCAGGTATTTCAACAGCGCCATTCGCACGTAGAGTCCGTTCCTGGCCTGGCGAAAATAGGCCGCGCGTGCGTCCTGATCGACCTCGGGCGAGATTTCGGTAGTGCGCGGCAGAGCGTGCAGGATGATCGAGCGCGCTTTCAGAGAATCGGCGACGTGAAGATCAATGCGGTAGGAGTCCTTCACAGCATCGTACTCAGCTTCTGACGCGAAGCGCTCGCGCTGCACTCGCGTGACATACACGACATCGGCGGGCTGAACGCGCGCGAGGCGCGTGGTCTCTGCAAACCGCGTGTCAGCCTCCTGCAGCATGCGTACGTACTTTCCGGGCAAGCGGAGCTGCGGCGGCGAAATAAGCGTCAGCGAGACCCCGGGAGCATGCCGAAGAAACGGCAGCAGGGAGTGAATGGTGCGTCCGTTCTTCAGGTCGCCGACGAGTGCAATATTCAATCCCTCCAGCCGGCCGAGCTCCTTGCGAATCGTGTAGACGTCAATCAGCGCCTGCGTAGGATGCTCGCCGGCACCGTCGCCGGCATTGATGATCGGCACAGGCGAAGCCTCAGCGGCCGCTTCTGCCGCTCCAACCTGCGGATGTCGCAGCACGATCGCATCCGCATATCCGCTCACGACACGCACGGTGTCGGCGATCGTCTCGCCTTTCGAAGCTGAAGAGTTGTCGAGCGCATTTTCGGCGGTGAGAACACCACCTCCCAGCTTCTGCATCGCCGCTTCGAACGAGAATCGCGTCCGCGTGCTCGGCTCGTAGAACATGGTCGCAAGAATGCGGCCGCGCAGTGGAAGCTCCAGCTTGCGTGCCTTGTCATCCTGTTCCAGTCGGCTGGCAGAGTCGAACAACTCCTCGAGCAGCGCTGGATCGACCAGTTGCTCGGCGCGAACGACGTGTCGCAGCCTGCTCATCGCGCAGCTCCATCCTGCGAGTACACGCGCCCGCGCACGATCAGTGTGGCGAACGCTTCCCGGAAATGTGAAGGCCTTCAAACGGCGACCAGCCGCACTTCGTCTTCAGCGAATCGCGCGTGACTGTATACGGCGCGTTCAAATCAAGAATCGTCAAAGATCCCACATGATCTTCTTCAACACGGCCGAATCCTTTCGCGTAGCCAAGCGGCAGATACGGCTGCACGAAGCGTCCGGGACTCGCGGCGCACACGCGAGCAATCTGCTGCGGGGTGAACCCATGCTCCGCCATAAGCCAGCTGGTGAAAGCGCCGTAGGTATCGAGATGCGGCACTCCGCTTGTGCCTTGGCGCTTCTCTTCAAGCGAATGCGGCGCGTGGTCGGTGGCCAGATAGTCAATCGCGCCGTTGCGCAGAGCTTCGATCATCGCCAGGCGGTCTTCACGGCCGCGCAGCGGCGGATTCATTTGCAGCCAAAGGCGGTTCTGCTCGTTGAGCATCGTGTCATCAAAGAAGAGGTGATGCGGCGTAACTTCACAGGTGACGCCCACGCCGCGGTCTTTCGCTGCGATGACATCCTTCAGACCCTCGCCCGTGGAAAAGTGACAGAGTTTGCCTCGGAGTTCGTATCTCTCGATCAGCTGCAGCGCAAACTGCGTAGCTGAGATCTCCGCCTGCGCCGGCCGGCGCTGCTCGTGCGTCGCAGCCCCGCGGCTCGCATCGAGAATCAGCGGATCCTCGCAGTGGAAGCTCACGTTGCATCCGCGATACCGCGCAATCGTCTCCTCCAACTGCTCAGGCGAAGAGAAGAACAGGTCGCCAACCGAGGGCCCCATGAATGCCTTGTACGGAACGGCACGGGCGAGCGGGCTTGTGCCCGGACCTATGCCGCCGTACAGTGTGATGTGGACTGCCGCGCCTTGTGTGAGTTTTTCTTTCGCCGCATAGCTGGCATCATCAATCGGCGCGATGTGATTGTTCGGCATGTCGGCAAAGTGCGTTATGCCGCCGTGAATCGCCGCAGCGGATGCGGTGGTGAAATCTTCCTTGTACAACTCGCGCCCGCTCACATCTTGGCGTGCATGCACGTGCAGATCGCCGAAACCTGCGAAGATGATGCAGCCGTCGGTATTGACATCGCTGCGTCCTTCTGCCGCGGACACCTTCGCGATGAGACCGGTCCCGGTGTCGATTTCGATTGCGCCATCGAACTCTCGATCCTCATTCGCAATGCGACCTTCAACGCGCAGCATGCACAGCCTCCCGGGCGCGCTTCACAGCGTCGCGAATCTCATCACGGTGCGCGCGTGCCGCTGCAGCGGGACTGTCGCTGAAGAGAATCGATCTCGACGCGCTGAGCAACAACCCCGCACCATGCGCGCTGATTCCCGCCTCGACGACGGCCTGCACGTCGCCGCCTTGCGCTCCGATTCCCGGGACCAGAAACGTCGTGCGGGGCGCAGCCTCGCGGACGCGGCGCATTTCCTCGGGGTACGTCGCCCCGACCACGAGCGCGCAGTTGCCCTCAACATCCCATTCGGAGCTGACGCGCTCTGCGACTGCAAGCCACAGCGGATTTCCGCTCACGTCCAAATCCTGAAACTCACCGGCGCCTGGATTCGACGTTCTGCAAAGAACGATGCACATCTTGTCGCGCCTGCTCAGAAATGGTTCCAGCGCGTCACGCCCGAGATATGGATGCAGCGTCACCGCGTCGAAACCCATGCGGTCGAAAATGGCCTCGGCATAACCTTTATTCGTATTGCCTATGTCCGCGCGCTTTGCATCGCATATCGTCACCAGTTCTGGGTGATGTGTGCGCACATAGTGAATGGTGCTCTCCATCTCCGCAATTCCCTGTGCACCGCGGGCCTCATAGAATGCCGTATTCAACTTGATTGCGGCTGCGAAGTCCGCGGCTTGATCAATGATCCACTGGCCGAATTTCTGCTGCGGATCCGACTGCTCACGAAATCGCTGCGGCAGCTTCGGATAGTCAGGGTCGAGTCCAACGCACAGCAGCGAATCCACCGCTTCAATCCGACGCGCCAGCTTCTCGGCAATCGCGTTCAAGCCGTCTCTCCACGTTCTTTCCGGGTTGCAGCCCATCCATGCGGATCGTGCAACCACGCCGCAACGCTCTGCGCTTCAGCGTCGGTCACCAACTCACGCTTCCGCGCCAGTTCCAGGATCTCGCCGAAGCTCGTCAATGTGTGCAGTTGCACGCCTGCTCTCTCGAACTGCTCGACGGCATCCATAAATCGATAGCTCACAATGGCAACGCAGTCCGTGACGATCGCTCCTTCATCGCGCAGCGCCTCTACACCTGCGAGGCTGCTGCTGCCTGTCGTGACGAGATCCTCGATGAGCAGGACTTGCTTTCCGTAGACATCGCCGCCTTCCACGCGCCGCTTCGTCCCGTGGTCTTTGGCGGCCTTGCGAATGAACACTGAGGGTGTCGCCGTAACAAAGCCGAGCACCGCGCTATGCGGAATTCCGGCCGATTCAATTCCGCCGATCACGTCGAAGTTCAATCCTGCGGTCGCCATCAGCTCGACGAAACCTTCCACCACTTCACGCCATTCGCGCGGGTGGAACGGGAACCTTCGGTTATCGCAGTACACCGGCGACATGATGCCTGACTTGAACGTGATGGGATCGTCCGGCTGGAACCTGACTCCGCCGATGTTCAACAACGCTGAAGCGATCGTCTCGCTCAATTCAGCGCCTCCTTGATCTCCTGCGCCAACCGCGGATTCCACATCGCAGCGGTCGCCATCATTGCTGCGTCGGCTCCGGCGTCGCGGTAGGCCTGATAGTCTTTCGCATCGCTCAGCCCCCCAACACCGATGATCGAAAATTTCATCCCCAGCTGTTCGCGCAGCTTTGCGAGACGGCGGCTCATCTCGAGGCCCGCCCAGCGGATGGAGCGCCCACACACGCCGCTCGAAAGCCTACCCTCGCCTGGCAGCGCCTGCTCCCATCCGGGTCAAGAACCTTTGCCGGAAGGGTGTTGATGGCAACTATGCCATCAACCAACGGACCGATTTCACGGACGAATGTACGCAATCTCTCGTCATCGCGGAAGTAGGCGGCCTTCACCATCAGGCCGAGCGATCCGATCTCTTGGCGGATCCGTTCGACGACGCGGCGTGCCCGATCGGTGTCGAAGCAGAGGAGGTTGGCCGTGCCCTCATTGGGGCAGCTCAGGTTGGCCTCGACGATCTTTACGCCGGTCTCCCTCAGCAGACGCGCGGCCAGCGCGAAGTCTTCGATGTACGCCTCGACATCGCCGTGGCCGGAGGTCGTGCCTTGGAAGCTGGCGACAACAACCTGGCCGCGCCGCGCATGAGCGACTGCATCGGCGACGTCCGGCTGCCAGAAGTCAGGATCGAACGACGGCACACCGAAGGAGTTGGTGATGGAAAGCGGATCGCTGTAGTTTTCATCGCCGACCAAAGGCGCCGTGTCGAGCGACAGATCGCCTTGCGGATGCACCGCGAGAACGTTCGGCCACGCGTGCGCCGGATAGCGCCGCGTGCGCACGGTCTTGTACACGGGAACATCGAAACCCTTATCGAGCGCGGCTTTGACGTAGCGGCCGTTGAGCAGTGGACCCGCCGCAATGCCGAGCGGCAGATTTACTTCATGGCCAAGAAATCTGAATCGGGGCTCGCCGCGGTCCTGATAGACACAAGGTTCGGCGAAGGAAGAAAAGGGCCCTTGCTCGAAGTTCTCCAGGTAGGTCCTGGCCGGGTCGTAAAACGGCTCGGTGAGCATGCGCAAATCCCTTTCGTTTGAGGGTACCAGAGATTTGCATGGAGGTGCATCTGGGGTTGGCCGGAACAGAGCGCTCAACTCACGGCTGTGGAAGCGCGAATGACGTCGGCTTTTCCGGTGCCCTCGAGCGTGTATCGCAGGCCGTCCCTGCCGGGCAGCACGACCGCGTGGCCAGCCGGAAGCTCCACACGGCGTGCATCGCTCGTCCGCACCGACGCGCCCTCGTGCAGCGCTACCAGGATTTGCATCTTCCCGGTGAGTTGCAGGTCGTTGCTGGTGGCCGCCTCAGTCTGGAAACGGTCCACAATGAAATACGGCGTGCTGATCAGCCTGGTGAATCCGTCGCGCTCGACGGGCGCGACAACGCCCGAGTTGGTGCGCGCCTTCGTTACCGCGAGTCCATCGTTCAGGTGCAACTCGCGCGGGCGGCCATAGTCATACAGCCGATAGGTCGTGTCGCTGTATTGCTGGGTTTCGAGCACCACCATCCCGGGCCCGATGGCGTGGATGGTTCCCGCCTCAACGTACACCATGTCGCCGGCCTTCACGGAAACATACTGCAGCTTGCTTTCGAGGGTGCCCTGGTGAATCGCGCGCTGCATCTGCTCCGGCGTGAGTTCCTCGCGAAAGCCGAGCACAAGCTTGGCATGCGGTTCGGCGGACAGCACGTACCAGCACTCGTTTTTTCCGCGCGGCTGCCCAATCGCCTGCGCCTCGGCGTCGTTCGGGTGCACTTGCACCGAGAGCCACTCGCGCGGAAAGAGGAACTTCATCAGCAGCGGAAATTCGCCTGGCTGATCCGCGCTGAATTCCTGCGGCCATTTACGCGTGATCTCGCCAAGCGTGAGATTGCTGTCGCCTTCGGCCGCACAGTCGACGGAGGTCAGCCACGCCTCGCCGACAGGATGTCCGGGCTTCGGCTGCTCCAGAAACGTGGGCAATTCCGTGCATCCCCAGATGCGCTCGGACAGCCACGGCCGCAGGACGACGATCTCCGGAGAATTCTTGCTCTGCTGTTCTTGAACTCCCGCCGCGCCGCTGTTGCTCGTTGCCATAATGCCCTCTGCCGTCAGTTATATGACAGCGACGGCCATAGCGTCGCATTCTCACTCACACGCTGCGATCAGAACGTCGTTTCCAGTGAGGGTGAGATGAAGCGCGCCGGGCGAACCTGTGCCGGTTATCTGGCCACCGCCGACGAGTGGCCGTGATAGCGTGCAGCCCTCGGCCCAGGTCTCCGTAGTAGGTACATCGAGTGTCGCCGCACCATGCCCTCGGTGGAGCGCCACGATCACACGCGCGTGCTGATGGGCGCCGCTGGCCGCTTCGCAGCGCTCAGCGGAATTATGTTGCCGGTCCCGCAGTGTAATCAGCCAGTCGTTGTCGGCCGCAAGCACCTGTTCGCCTCCGCAGGCGACCGCAGCGTATTCCCGCCGCAGCTTCGTGAGTGTTGCGATCCAGGCGAACGCCGCCTGCTGTTCAGGCGTGCGGCCTTCTTTCGTAAAGGCATCCGCGGAGTCGCCGGGAAATCCTCCCGGAAAGTCTCTGCGGTTATCAGGATCGCTGCCGCCCTTCATCGCGATTTCGTCGCCTGCATACAATTGCGGAGTTCCACGCATGGTCAGCAGGTATGCAAACGCGACCCGCTGCAGCGATGCATCGGGAATCTGCTCCGCGATTCGCTTTTGATCGTGATTGTCGAGAAACGGCACAAGCCTGTCCGGATGAGGATACAAGCTGTCCTGTCCGAGCACATCGGCAAGCCGCTTCATCGGCGCGCCCTTCACGAACGTGTCCTGCGCCGCGTGGTACGCAGGATAGTCGAACGGCGTATACAGACCCGTGTCTACGCCGGCGCGCGTGACTCCGCCTGCAAAGGACGAGTTGATTACCGGATCCGGATTTGAAACCTCGCCAACCTCCGTGACACGCGGATACAGCGACTTGATTTGCGCCATGAACTCGTGCCAGAACTGGCGATCCACGTAGGGAAACGTGTCGATGCGCAGCGCGTCGGCGCCCGTCTCCTCGATCCACCAGACAGCGTTTTGGCGAAGATACTTTGCGACCGTCGCGTCGTCCGTGTCCATATCCGGTAGAGAGTCGACAAACCATCCATCCAGCGTTCCTATGCGATCGCGTTCGGGAGTATGCGAATCGATAAGTGCCTCGAAGTTGGTCTCGCCCGCGAGGTGGTGCGCCGCCGTGCCATGAAACCAGGTTGGCGTCGGCTCGTCCTGAACCCAAGGATGCAGCGGCCCGACGTGATTCGGTACCGTGTCGAGCACCAGCTTCATGCCACGCTTGTGCAGCGCATCTACCAGTGCCTGCAGGTCAGCCATCGATCCCCAGTGCGGATCGACGCGATACATGTCCGTCGCGTGGTATCCGTGGTAGCTCTCCGCGCCCAGGTTTTCATACGGCGGCGTGACCCAGACCGCCGTCACGCCAAGCTGCTGCAGATAAGCCAGGTGCTGCTCGATCCCGCGATAATCGCCGCCGTGCCATCCTCTCGGCTTCGCGCGTTCCGCCGCCGCGGCTGCGCTCGCCGCCGCATCCTGCGCATGCGCGCCATCGTTCTTCAGATCACCGTCAGCGAAGCGGTCCGTCATGATGAGATACATCACGTCCGACGAAGAGAACCCGGCGAAGCCCGCGCCATGCGATTTGCGCGCACCGAATTCATAATTCGCCTCTGCACGTTCGCCATCACGTGAGACGTGGATCGTCAGGGTCTCCGGACGCGCCGGCGTGTTCGTCAGCCATAGCTGCGCCCAGTGGCCATTGTCCGAAACGACTGTCTTCTGAATCCTCAGCGCAGCATCGCTCAGCGAAAAGCTGGCGCCGCTCAGACCATCGCCACGCACCAGCAGCATCGGCGCGGGCATCTCGACCCACCAGTTCGGCGGATCGATCTTCTGGATCGACAAGCTCTGCGAGGCAACCTGCGCCGATCCAGAGCAAGCAACAAGCTGCGAAAACACGGCAAGCGCGGCAATGCGTCGGACGATCTGCGCAGGCATTTCAGTTCCTCAGGTCTTCTTGAAAAGAGGCGACACTGCAGCAGTGCCGCCCCGAGTGAGCTTCAACTATGATTTGCCTTCGAGAACCGCGAACCGGACACCGCATTCCACGCCGTGTCCGGCCCGCTGTTCGCTTAGAAGGTGAAGCGCAACGCCAGCTCTGTCTCACGCTCGCTACGGTAGTTGATGTAGTTCAACACCGCAAACGACGATCCCGAGCTCAGGTTCGTGTTCGACGGATTTGCAAACTGCGGGGAGTTCAGCAGGTTGTACACCTGTCCGCGCAGCTGCGCCTTCACGCGATCCGTAATCGCCACGTCCTTGAAGAGCGACATGCTGACCGTATCAGTGATCGGGCCGTAGAACTGGTTTCTGTGAACGTTGCCCACGCGGGTGTAGATACCCTGCGCATTCACCGGAGGTGAAGCGAACGCCTTCGGATTGAGGAACTGGTATCCATTCGCCGGCGTGGGCGCCTGGTATGGGTTGCCGATCAGATCGGGACGTACATCGACACCACCCTGCGAGGTTGCGGCCATCACGTCGAACGGAGTTCCGCTCCCCCACACCACGAACGGCGAAAGCTGCCAGCCGCCAACCACGTAGTCGACTGGCCGGCTCACGTTCGCGCCGAAGTGCTTGCCGCGCCCGAACGGAAGCTCGGCCAGCGCACCGAAGCTGAAGAAGTTGCGCTGATCGTCGTCAGAGTTTCCGCGGTTCAGGTTCAGCTGCGGCCCTTGCGGCGTCACCGGAGCACTGCTCGCGCCCTCCGGAGAGAACGGGCCAACGGAGTTGTCCATCGCATGCGACCACGTATATGCGGCCGTGAACTGGAGGCCGTTGTAGAGGTTCCGGCTCAGCCTAGTCTGCAGACCGTTGTAATGCGACGTTCCGTTGTCCTCATTCAGCGTCACGTTCAGACCCTGCGCCTGGAAGAACTTCAGGCCGGTGCCGAGTTGTGGCTCCGTGTAGTTGATGGTGTTGAACAGATGGTCAGCCTTCGTTCCGACGTAGGCCAAGTCAAAGACCATCTTCGTCCCAAGCTGCTGTTCGATCTGCAGGTTCCACTGCTGAATCATCGATGTCGGATCGTTCTTCGGATAGGAGATCACCGTCACGTTCTTCGGCGCAGCGTCATTCACGGTCACGATCGCACTCGGCAGGTTGCCCGTCGCCAGCGTGCTGTTGTTTCCGGTGTAAGGCCCCGGGCCGGTGCTCGTGATCTGCGGCGCCTGTCCGCTCAGGTCGATGCGGTAGCCGCTCGACGAAGCGTACGTTGCCGATCCGTTGAAGTCCGGATTGTTCGAGAGCTGGTTGCCGACCCCGCCGCGATCCAGGAAGTAGTAGATCCCATACCCGCCGCGCAGTGCCGTCTTGCCGTCGCCGAAGAGGTCATAGGCAAAGCCGATGCGAGGTGCGAGGTTGTTGAAGTTGGTGTTGATCAGCGAGCGCGAGTTGCCATTGGCACCTGCTACCTGCAGCGTCGCCGTTGAAAGATCGAAGTTCGACTGCCGGTTATTTTCCTCATACGGATGGGTGTAGAGGTCATACCGCAGGCCGAGGTTCAGTGTAAGGCGGTGGCTTATGCGCCAGTCATCCTGCGCGAAGTAGCCGGTCTCATACGAGATCGTCTTGTAGTAGCCGGTTGGGTTTGAGATCGAATAGTTGTCCACGAAGGCCGCGGCCAGATCCGACGCCTCATATCCCGTATAGTCGCTCGAGTTCAGATTGAAGAAGCCCTTCGCGTTGTACTGCGCCTGGAAGAAGTCCACCTCGCGCCGCATGACGTTGGCGCCCACGCGAATGCTGTGCGCTCCGCGCGTGTAGCTCACCGCGTCGAAGTACTGGAACGTGTGCTGCGGAACCTCATACGGTCCGCCGTCACCCGTATAGGAGATCTCCGTGTTGCCGCCGCCGATCAGCGAGATGCCGCCCAGCAACGCATTGCGGTTGGCGTTCGGAATACCGAGGTTCGCCGACAGAGGCGTGCCCTCCTGCGGATTGATGTACCCATAGAACGGACGCGTGTATCCGAAGCGGAACTCGTTCAGCAGATTCGACGAGAAGATGTGGTTGTATCCACCGACGAGTTCGCGGGGATGCGTGTTGTTATCGCCAGCGCCGAAGCCAGAGGGAAGCGTCGCCAGCGCGGTGGTCAGGGTATTGTTATCCTCCCCATACGATCCGCGCACAAAAACGGAGTCCTTCGAGGAGATATGGAAGTCCAGCCGGGCATCCATATCGTTGTAGCGGATGCTGTTCAACTGAATGTTCTGATAGTTGTTCAGCACCTGGCTCTGCGGTGTACGGTTCGGGTTCGGAAACGCGGCAAAGTACTTCAGCGCCACCGGATTCAGCCGGTTCGAAGGAATCACGTTCGGTGCCGAAGCCGTGCCGAACTGCTTGCAGGTCAGCGGATCGAAGATCGCGCCGTTGTCCGGTGTGGCGTTCAGCTGCGCCGTCGTCGCCACTACATACCCGTGAACGGTGGTGAACGAGGCGCATCCGGTGGGGCTGTAGCTGGTTCCGCCGTAGACCGTCGGTACGAGCGTCAGTTGCGATCCGATCAGCTCGGAGAAGTCCCCGGTGCGCATCTTGGCCGTCGGAACTGTGTTGATGCTCGGTCCGCCGTTCGGAATCTGCGTGCGTGTTCCCTGGTAATCGCCGAACGCGAAGACGCGGTCCTTCCAGATCGGGAGTCCCAGCGTTCCACCAAAGATATTGCGGTGATAGCTGATGACCGGAGTGGTTGGCGAGAAGTAGTTGGGGCTCGCCGCTCCGACCTTCGAATCGCGATAGAAGATGAACGCCGATCCATGAATCGAGTTCGTTCCCGACTTGACCGCCGCCTGCACGATGGCCCCGCCGGCGCGGCCGAACTCAGCCGGCGCCAGCGAATTCGTCACGCGGAACTCGCTCATCGCCTCGACGCGGCGGAAACACCACGATCGTGTTCACCAGCGACTCGTTGTTGTCGAGCCCGTCCAGCAGGAAATTGTTCGCCTGCGGACGCAGGCCGTTCGCCGAGAGCCCGGCGCCGCCCGTGTCGTTGTACCGGATCGTCTCCACCGGCTGCTGCCCATGCTGATAACCGGAAGACGAGTTATTGCTCTGGCCGCGCGTGATGCCTGGAGCCAGCAGCGCCAGCTGCGTGAAGTTCCTGCCATTCAGCGGGAGGTCGGCCAACTGCCGATCTTGAATCACCAGGCCTGTGTTGGATGTCGTCGTGTCAACCTGCGGGGCCGCATCGGTCACCTGGATTTCGGTGCTGACGGCGCCTACCGCCAGCTTGAAGTTCAACGCCTGAACCTGCGACACCTCAAGCTGAATGTTCTGCACCTGTCCGCTGAAACCGCTCGCGGCAACCTCAGCTTTGTAGCGTCCGGGTGGCAGGCCTGCCACGTTGAAGTCGCCGGATCCCCCGCTGGTCACCTTCTGGATCGCACTGGTTCCGAGGTTCGTGACCGTGATCGTCGCCCCCGGGATGGCTGCACCGCTCGTATCCGTTACCGTCCCGGAGATGCGGGCGTTGTCGCTCTGCGCCTGCAAGCACACCGGAACAGCCAGGAGCAAAACGAGTACCAATCCTGCTGACGCCTTAAGAGCGCTTCGTATGAGTTGCATAGTTGCTGCCTCCAAAACACTGCCGGGCTCCTCCATGAAGTCAGGGATCCCAGAAGTAATGAAGCCACGGTGCGCAAACCGCCCATGACTTCGCAATCCTTTGCCGTCCCTTTGTCCCTCAATTTTTCATCTCCTGATAACTCTCAACCCATGTTTGATTTACCGGATAACCATCAACTCTGGCGGCGCAGCCGGGTGAGTGGTAGAGTCAACTGCGCGAGGTTCTTTTCGCGCCATGCCGGCCCCCGTCTCCAACTCGAAACTCACCTTTGGACTATTCGAGGTGGACCTTGAGAGCGGCGAACTCTGGAAGGCTGGTTTTCGGGTCAAGCTTCAGAGTCAGCCATTCAAAGTTCTCGCCGCGCTGCTCGAGCGCCCCGGCCAGATCGTCAGCCGGGAGGAACTCCAGCTGCGCCTCTGGGGCCGCGACACTGTCGTCGACTTCGACCACTCCCTCGGCACAGCTATTAATAAGATCCGCGAGGCGCTCGGCGACTCGGCCGACAGCCCCCGCTATATCGAGACGCTCGCGAAGCGCGGCTATCGGTTCATCGCTCCGGTAAGTCCTCTCCCCGAACCGTCCTCAATCCGTGTGGCCAAGGAGCGCACTGCAGCCGCGACTATGTCCGAGTCCGTGCCGGCTGCCGCTGCCGAACCGGGATACATTGCGCCGAAACGCACGCCCGAGCGGCCATCCTTTCGTGAGCCCCAAGTCCGGCCGGGTCTGCCCTCGCCGGTCACTGTCGTCTCGCTAGCCGTCTTCTTCATTGCGGCCCTGCTCGCCAGCTATCTCGTTGGATACGAACGCGCCTCCACACCGCCTCCACACATCGCGCAGCTCACGCACAGCGGCCATCTTGCGCCCGGCGTCGACAGCATGGAGAACCTCGCCGCCGCAGTGACCGACGGCGTCCACCTCTTCGCCGGCACCATCGACAATGGGCACGACGGCCTCGCCGCGGTAGCACTTGCCGACGGCTCCGTTACTCCGCTCAATGTCCCCGACGAAGTCGCCGGTCCCGCCCTCGGCGATATCTCCCCGGACGGCGCCCGCCTCCTGCTGCGCGACCACCTCTCTCCCGAATCCGAACAGCCGCTCTGGGCGGTGCCGACCATCGGCGGTTCCGCGCTCCGCATCGGCAACGTCCTCGCGCATGACGCCACATGGATGCCCAACAACGGCGGCGGCATCCTGTACGCCAACGGCAACAACCTCTATCTCTCCACAATCAACAGCAGCACACCCAGCCTCTACGCCGCTCTTACCGGCCGTGCGTTCTGGCTTCGCTGGTCCCCAGACGGCAAGCTCCTCCGCTTCACCATCATGGATCCGCTCACGCACACAACATCGCTTTGGCAGTTGTCCGCGTCCGACCACAAACCGCATCCAGTTCTTGCCGACTTCAGCCAGCCCGCGTCCGAGTGCTGCGGGGTCTGGACCGCCGACGGCAGCTCCTTCATCTTCCAGTCGGACCACGGCGGAAACTCCGACCTTTGGCGCCTCCCGGGCGACTCGACCTCCGGCCCGGTTCGCCTCACTAACGGTCCTCTGCAGTTCCGCTCGCCAGTCGCCGCCCGCACCGGCAATCGCATCTTCTTCCTCGGCGTCGACGGCCGCTCCGATCTCCAGCGCCTCGACGCGTCCGGCAATCTCGTTCCCGAAAGGGGCTTTCTCAGCTCCGCAGTGCGCGTCGACTACAGCCGTGATGGCCAGTGGGTCGCCTGGACGGATTCCAACCGGGCTGCTATGGCGGGCGCGCGCGAACGGCGATGAAAAACTTCAGCTCACTCCCGATGGCCTCGATGTCTTCCTCTCCCGGTGGTCGCCCGATGGCAAGCACCTCGCCCTGATGGCCCGCGAGCCTGGAAAAGCCTGGCAGATTTATGTGGTCGGCTCCGAGGGCGACAACCTGCAGCCGCTCCTTCGCGAGTCCCGCAACGCCGCCGACCCATCCTGGGCACCCGACGGCAAGTCGCTCGTCTTCGGCCGCGTGAACGACTTCATGGGGAAGGAGAACGCTGCCCGCACCCTCCACATCCTGCATCTCGACACCGGCCAAATCGACGAGCGTTCCCGGCTCCGACAACCTCTTCAGCCCGCGCTGGTCGCCCGACGGCCGCTGGATCGCCGCCCTCACGCTCGACCAGCGCCAGGTCCGCCTGTTCGATGTCGCCATCACGCACCTGGACGACGCTCCCAGTGCCCTCCGGAGCCGATCCCGTGTGGTCCTCCGACAGCCGCTTCCTCTATATCCACGCGTCGCTCGACCCCGCGCAGCCCATCGACCGCGTCAGTATCCCCGACGGCAAGGTTACCGAACTCGTGCGCCTCGCCGACTCGCGCCAGAACGACGCGGTCGACTTCGTCTTCGGCGGCCTCACCCAACACAACGAGCCTCTCATCCGCGCCCGCGTCTTCACCGGCAACTTCTTCTCGATGGACCTCCACTGACCCAGCCACCTCGATCCGCTCCGGTCCGGGCTTCTGCCTGACAGCTCCGCAACTCCTCCGCGCGATCCGGCTTAAGCAATTACTCTTAGAAAGGTTTGCCGCGCGACATCTCGCGCCTGCCACTCACCGTCCCATATCGCTAAGGAGTTCCTCTTGGCCGTTCCAGTCAAAAACGTCAGTGCGCCCGGGTATGGCGAAGACGCTTACCTGAAGACCGACACGCGCGCGATGTCCGTCGCCACCGCCCTGTTCTTTATGGTCGGTTTTCTCACCTGCCTCAACGACGTCATCAGCCCGCACCTGAAGTCGATCTTCGCGCTCGACTACTCTCAGCTCCAGAACGTTCCTTTCTACTTCTTCAGCTCCTACTTCGTCTTCAGCTATCCGTCGGGCAAGCTCGTCGAGCGCTACGGCTATAAGAAAACGATGGTAGTTGGCCTGCTCGTCATGGCCGCGGGCGCCATAGGCTTTCTTCCGGCTGCACACTACGCCAAGTTCTCGCTCTTTCTCACCGCGGAGGTTGTTCTCGCCGCCGGTATGACTGTCGTGCAGGTCGCCATCAACCCCTACGTCACCGTCATCGGTCCCGCACGAACCGCCGCCAGCCGCCTCAATCTCGCGCAGGCGTTCAACTCCTTCGGAACCTTCGTCGCGCCGTTCTTCGGCACGTATCTCATCCTCCGCAACGCTCCGGCGCCCCTCCCACCGGAGCAAATCCAGGCGATGAACGCAATCGATCTCCTGCGCTACCGCGCCGAGCAGGCCTCAACGGTTCACACGCCCTACCTCCTCATCGCACTCGGGCTCGCTCTGCTGGCACTCGCACTCGCGCTGATCAAGCTCAAGACCACGACCGGTGTCTCGCAACACACGCAGGACTTCCGCCCGGGCGCTTTCTCTGAAGCCCTCGCCAGACCCGACTCCATCTGGCGTCATCCGTGGCTCCTCTGCGCCGCCATCGGCATCTTCGTCTACGTCGGCGCCGAGGTCTCGATCGGCAACCTGCTCGTCAGCTACATGGGCCTTCCGAAATCGCGGCGCTCCCCGCCGCCACCGCCGGTTACTTCCTCATGGTCTATTGGGGCGGAGCGATGGTCGGCCGCTTCGTCGGCTCCGCCATTCTGCAGAAGGTGAAGACCGGCTGGCTGCTCGGGCTTGCTGCCATCGGCGCTTTCTGCCTCGTCATCACCACGCTCCTCACCACCGGCCACGTGGCGATGGGAGCCGTGCTCGCCGTCGGCTTCTGCAACTCCATCATGTTCCCGTCAATCTTCACGCTTGGCATTCAGGATCTCGGCCCACTCACGAGCAAAGGCTCGAGTCTGCTCATCGCAGCGATCCTAGGCGGCGCCATCATCCCGAAGCTGCAAGGCGCACTCGCGGATCGAATCGGCCTGCAACCCAGTTTCATCATTCCCGCCGTCTGCTACATCTACATCGCGATCTTCGGTCTTATGGCAATCCGCCGTCCGCCCGCGCATGATCCCACGGTCATTCCCGAGTAGTTCCGGTGCCGCACCTCATGGTCTCACCGGCAGCGATATCGTTACGAATCCCTGCGTTCCCGTGACTGCCGCAATGTTTACAACCTGCGGCAGTGCGGGGAGTTCCATCGGCGTAAAACTCACCTTTCCGTCGCTGTCCGAGACCACGAAGCTTTTTCCTGCCGCAAGCACCGGGCTCGCCGCGCATCGTCCCGGCGGCGGGCACACACCCTGCCACGCATCGACTGTCTGATAGACCGACACCGTAGCTGCTTGTAGCGTGTGACCCGCGGTATCCGTCACTGCAAGGCTTACCGGAGCGAGCGACGTACCCGCATTCACGCTCTGCCCCGCGCCCGCGCTCACTGCAATTCTCCACTGCGACGCGTCCACTGCAGTCACCGTCCAGCTCGAGCACACCGTGCCCCACAAACATCCGGTCACCGTCGCCGAACCCGCGCCAATCTGCGTCGCCGTCACAGTCGGCGCTACCGATCCGCTCGCATCCGTAAACGCACCTCCGCTCACCGAAAGCCCCGCGCTAGCGGTCCACACCACCGGCACTCCCACGGCCGGGAGTCCATCCTGCGTCGCTCCCAGCGCGATTGCCCACGACGGCGACGCTCCCGCCGCCACATAAATCGGAGCATTCGCAATCGCGACGATTCGCACCGGATCGTTGTCCATCACCGTCACCTGAACGCCCGCGCTGCCGTTCACATCGGTCGCGTTCAACACCACCGGCCCCGCTCCGCCGCCGGTGACAGCTGTCTTAACCAGCCCAGTCGCATCGGTAATCAGCGTGCACGTCGTTGCCCCTCCACACGCAACCAACGTAGCCAACCCCGAAACGACCGACACCTGAACCGGTTCACCGATGATCGGCGTCACTCCATCCAGCTCAACCAGTCGCACCGCAAACGGCTTGCCCGCCGTCATTCCCGTCTCCAGAGGCGCCGGAGTTGACGCCAGCACGGCCATCCCAGGCTGCACATTGGAGTAGCTGAAACCGCTGCCGACGTCGGTTGTTCCTCCTGTCGCAACATCCATCACCATCACATCCACCGGCGTTCCCAGCGATGCACCCGCTGCTGCCATGCTCGGCACACGCGCAATAATTTGGTTGACGGTCGAGCTCACAACTGTCGCCGGCACGCCGTTCACGACCACCTGGTTGCCCTGCCGGAATCCCTCACCGGCAATCACGATCTGCCCGCCCGACCGGCTCACCTGGCCCGGGCTTACACTCTGCGCATACAGCACCCGCGCCTTGTACGCGAAATCCGGCCTTCCCGCTCCGTACTGGTCCGCAACTACGAACGTATAGTCCTTCGCCGTCGTGCTCGCCTGCATCTGCAACTGCGTGACGCCCGGCTGTAGCGCATTCATCGAGAACGGCTGGCTGGCGACCGTGGGCAACCCGCCTTCGCCTGTGTTCCACACTCCCAGCACCGGCTGAGCCTTGTTCATCGTCGGCGCTCCCGTCTCATCGAGCGCCGTCACCTCGATCGTCCACGTGCTCCCCGCATTGATGTGCACGCTCCGCCACGAACTGTGACCCACCGGGCAGAGCTGTCCGGTCCACCATCCGCTCGCATCCGATTGCGCCGGCGCACTCTGGCGTTCCATCGCCGCTCCCCGGGCATGCCGAAGCCGCATCCCACGCTGTCGACCTGAAGGAAGCCCCCGTGCCTGCGCGCGCTGACCAGCCGACCATGATCTGCGCCGAACCGGACGGCGCCGTCGGCGGCCGCTGGTAAGGTGCAATGGCGTAATCACCCGTGTAGAGCGGATTGATTCCTTCCGAAACCATATACAGGTTGGCCACGTACGCGTCTGGCGCACGCGGAATCGACGTGCGACCCTCACCGTCGGCCCAGGTAGTCCCGACATCATCGCTGAAGCTCTCCGGCCCTGTGACCGGATTGCCCGTGTTCTGCGCAAACAACTGCCCCGTCACGCCGGAGGCTAACTGCACAGTTCCGCTCCCAGGCGGCCCCGTTGCAACCGTTACGTTCAGCAGTTCCATGCCCTGCCCCGTCGGGAATTCTGTCTGACCCGTCAGGTTCACCGCCTGGACCGAACTCAACTGCTTCGTATTGCCCTCGTAGTTCGCCGTCAAATTCGAGCTCGTCACTGGATACAGCAGCGCCAGCGCACTCAGATCATCCGCACGAAGTTGAAACGGATTCGTAATGCACTGATAGCTGTACGCTCCGCAGAGCACGTCGATCGGATGCATAATCGGCCAGTAGCTGATCTCATCAGCCGTAGGTGGTGCCGATCCCGTAAAGAGGTTGTCGTTCACCTGCGACCACGCCAGCCCCAGAACTCTTCCAAACGCACGTTCCAGCTGATACTGCATCTGCGTCAACTGCTGCGGTGTCGAACCGACGCAGCGCCCGTTCAGAATCAGCATCGCGTGATGAATCGTTCCGTCCGTTCCGATCGAGTCCACGCTGTCCACAACCCCCGTCTGTCGGCAGCCGCTCGGATCGCTCGCTCCCTGCCCAGCAGCGTATCGATCACACTGCCATCTGTGTCATAGATCACTGCAATCGGGACGTTCTGGTAGTTCGTCGCAGAAACGTCAGCCGGAAACACCATTTCCGAGCCGTCGGAGTACACATTGGCGGAACTCACGTGCTCGGCCAATTCACCGCCCTTGCGCAGCACTAGCGAGAGGTCGGCACATTCCACGTCGCCGCTGCGGCAGCAACCATCGCGTCCGCCTGCGCATGCGAGACCGTCGCGTTCAGGTCGCCGGGATCCGTATAGTAGCCCGGCGATGACGTATAGAACGGGATCGCTATTCCGCTCTGCACTTGCCAATCGCCGCCCGTGACAAATCGCGGTCCGCCCGCCATACGCCGACATCGACCCGCACACGCACCCAACTAACAACAGCACCCATATCCTTACTGCGCATCCGGCACCTGCTCCACGATCGGCCTTGCCGGCATCCTCATCACCTCGCGCCACGTCGAAAGAATCGGCGTCGTCCCCGGCGGAAGCGGCCGCCGCACCGGCCGGATGCTCACCGCACCTTTGCTCTCAATGAGCGGTAGCGCATCCTTCAGCGCAATCGCTCCGTCGCTCACGTCCGCCAGCGGCTCGCCGACCTGTCGCTGCACGCGCGTGCTTAACCGCCGCACATCCAGCAGCAGCGTGCCGTTTTCATCGGCCATAACCGGCACCATGCCTTCGCTGCCATCGACGACTGAGCTCAAGCCCCCGCTGCTTGCCCCATGCAGAAACACCAGCGCGTGCTCGCCAATCCGGTACCGCATCTGTCCCATCGGCCACATGCCGGCCCACTCGCGCAGCGTGTAGCTTCCGCCCGTCTGGCCCACCACGGGCGTATCCACTCGAAATTGGATCTCAACCACTCCGGCGTCGCGCCGGATGCCCACCACCTGTCCCACAAAGACCGTCGCCGCGCGCTTGCTCAAGTTCTGGAGCGCCGCCGTCACGCTCGCGTCCGGACCGGCCACAACCTGCTGCTGCGCACCCGCGGCAATCGCCGGCCACAGCAGCCAGATCAACCATCGAGACATCGCTCACTGTCCTCCTATACGACACTCTTCGTCGCTTCAGAGGACTCTCAGCTGTTGTGTCCGACCGCGCCCCGGGGGCGCGCACACGTTTACCCAAAGGGGTTAGCGCCGCCACCAATCGGGTCAGGTCTCCGCATATAAAAACCGGAGCTAAATCTCCGGATAAAAATCAAAGAACGCGTCGATGCTGTTACGCAACTGCGACTCAATCGATTCCCGGCTGCCCTCGAGCACATGCATTGTCACCCGCGCCTCATTGCCGTTCTTCAACTTCACCGGAGCCGCATCCACTGCCGCAACCTCATCCGCCGGCAGAAGCCTCATCCCATACACCAAAACCAGATCCGCCATCCTCAACCTCCTCTACCTCTACCCCTTATCCTCTACCCTCTACTCCCTCCTGCACCCAACCGCACCCTCTACAATCAAATAGACATGCCAGAAACGACCGTTCGTGACACAGTCATCCTGGGCTCCGGCTGCGCAGGACTCACCGCCGCAATCTACGCCGCGCGCGCGAATCTGAACCCTCTCGTCCTGGAAGGCCATGAGCCCGGCGGCCAGCTCTCCATCACCACGCTGGTCGAAAACTTCCCCGGCTGGCCCGAGGGCATTCAGGGCCCCGAGCTCATCGACAACATGAAGAAGCAGGCCACCCGCTTCGGTGCCGAAATCACCCACGGCCACCTCTCCGCCGCCGACATCTGCCGCACGCCCTTCGAGCTCACCATCAACGGCGAAATCGTCCTCAGCCGCTCGCTCATCATCGCCTCCGGCGCCTCCGCCCGCTGGCTCGGCCTTCCCTCCGAGCAGGCCCTCATCGGCCACGGCGTCAGCTCCTGCGCCACCTGCGACGGCTTTTTCACCCGTGGGAAAGAGATCGCCGTCATCGGCGGCGGCGACTCCGCCATGGAGGAAGCGCTCTTCCTCACTCGCTTCGCCACCAAGGTCACGCTCATCAACCGGACGGAGAACTTCCGCGCCTCTCGCATCATGCTGGAACGCGCCATCGCTCATCCGCAGATCGAGTTCCTTCACAACACCGTCGTCGAAGAGGTCCTCGGCGTAGAAGAGAAGGACGTCCGCGGCCTCAAGCTCCACAACAAAAAGACCGAGGAACGCTGGACACTTCCCGTCGGCTTCATGTTCCTCGGCATCGGCCACGTGCCCAACGCGGCAATGTTCAAAGGCCAGATCGACCTCGACAATGACGGCTACATCAAGACGGAGCACAACGTCTTCGTCTCCCGCCAGGGCATTCAGCTCCACGGCGTCTACGCCTGCGGAGACGTCCAGGACCGCCGCTACCGCCAGGCCATCACGGCCGCCGGGACAGGCTGCATGGCCGCCCTCGAAGTCGAAAAGTACCTCGAAGAACTCGGCCGCTAATTCTTCTCTCATCCCGACGGCGCGCACATCGCGCGCCGTTTTTCTTTGCTACCAACTCACCTCAAACAGCGACACCGACTCACCCGCCAACGCCTCTTGCATCCGCGCCTCGCCATCTTCAACCGCAACGGTCCTCACCGCGCCGACCTCCTGCAACTGCCCCGAAGCCTCTAACTTTTTCGCCTGCTCCGCATCCAGATCCGCCGGCGACCCCATGGCCTTCCACACCGTGTACGCATTGCTGTGCGTCTCATCGATCCGCCACTCGCGCACGCGCACCTGCTTCACTCCCGCAGGCACTCCACCGATCACAACTCGCGAACCAACCTCAGGATCCTGAGCAACCGTGTCTTGATAATTCCAGACCATCACCATCGCCTCACGTCCATTCACTGTCGCGAGCGCATCCACATCCGGCTCCCCACGCACACCCAGATCGCGAATCACATCCAGCGGCACCGCGCCCGTCGACTCCACCTCCACGCGCTCACCGCTCATCTTCGCCGCCATCCTGAAAAAATTCAGCACCGGCTTATCAATCCCATTCGTCGCCAGCGATCGAAATCCCTCAAACGTGTCCCGCCCCTCAAACTCAAACGCCCACGACAACATCCCGATCAAATCAATCCCGTGATCATCCGCAAGCTGAAAGATCCGCGCATACACTGCCGCCGTATACGCCGGATACAGCGTTCCATTGCGATACGCATTCGCCGGATTCATCTTCGCCGAGCATGCCGCGCATCCCTCCGGATCAGCCTCACTCAATATCACCGGCAGATGTCGAAACTCCGGAAAGCTCTCAATCAACCCGAACCCTGCATCCACATCCTGCAGTTCATGGTTGATCCCCATCGTCACCTCGCCATTCGCAATCGTCGGCTTGCCCTTCGCGTGAAATGAGATGAAATCCAGCGGCTGCTTCGTATCCCGCACATGCTCCAAAAAACCGCGCAGCATCTTGTACGACTTGCCCTTGCCTCCAGGCCCCGTCGTCGCCGGCCCACCGACACGCGCTCCCCGCAGCGCCGCGCGCACACCCGCCACCGATGCGTCATACAGCCGGTAGTACTGCTCCGGCGTTCCATGCCAGTACTCAATATCCGGCTCGTTCCACACCTCGAAGTACCACGTCAGCACCTCGTTTCTCCCATACCGCGCAACTAAATGCGCAACCACCGCCTGCACCGTCGCCTGCCACTTCGCATAATCCTTCGGCGGATTGTTCGAAGCCCCTCCGAGCACATCGCCCGGAAAATGCATCTGGTACGGCTGGTCCGGCTTATCCGGCAGCTTGGCGGCCAAATCCTTCGGCATAAAGCCAAGCTCCACCATCGGCTTCACACCCGCAGCCTTATACGCGTCAAAGATCCCATCCAGAATCTTCCACTCATACACAGGCCTGCCCTGCGCATCTTCGCGGTAAACGCCCGTCGAGCTCCACTTCAGCTCCGGCGTTCCGTCACCCGAAGTCAGCAGATGATGCGAGCGGATGTACACCGGCACGGGACTCATCGCATGCAATTCTCCCAGCAGCTTCCGCCCGTTCGGCGCCGTCGCATAGGTCGCCTCATCAAAGCCGAACCACCGGTAGATCGGCTCGTACCGCCCCACCTTCTTGCCCAAATCAACCTTGATCTCTACCGGCTCACGCGATTCCTGCGCCAAGGCGACCTGTTCTCGAGCTGTCACCACCAGACCCATCGCAACCAGCCCGAACAACAATCCACGCAGGCGCATCATTCCAAAAACTCTAACTCGCAGCCGCCATACCTTCACAATTCAAATCCGCGACCCAGTGTCGCACGTCTTATCCATGAGGTCTTCAACGATGCGCCTGCGTTCTGCCGCCATTTCCATGCTCGCCCTTTCGCTCTCGCTCTCCACCCTGGCCTGCAACGGGCAGTCCGAGACCCAGCACGGCGCCATCCCACCACCACAAATCGACGCCTCACTCGCCAAATCCCCCGGCCGTGCGACGGCAGTGTTCGCCGGCGGCTGCTTCTGGGGCACGCAGGCTGTCTTCGAGCGCGTTCGCGGCGTGCTCGCCACCACCGCCGGTTACTCCGGCGGCTCCGGCTCCACCGCGCACTACGGCGACGTCACCACCGAAACTACCGGACACGCCGAGTCCGTCGAAGTGGTCTACGATCCCTCGCGCCTCACCTACGGCCAACTCCTCCGCGTCTTCTTCACCATCCACGACCCCACCACACTCAACCGCCAGGGCCCCGACGTCGGCACCTCCTACCGCTCCGCCATCTTCTTCTCCACCCCCGAGCAGCAGCGCATCGCCTCCGCATACATCGCGCAGCTTGACAGCGAACACGCCTGGCCCAGGCCCATCGTCACCCATGTCGTCCCGCTTAAAGGCTTCTATCGCGCCGAAGACTACCATCAGGACTACGCCCTCAAAAATCCCAACAATCCCTACATCATGGTCTGCGACCGCCCCAAAATCTCCACCCTCCAGACCGACTACCCCGACCTCTACGTCCCGTATCACGGTCACTGAGTCAACGCATACCATGGGCTATCAGTGACACTCTCCCGCCGCCGCCTGCTCACTCGCTCTTCAAGACTCGCCGGCTCAGCACTGCTCGCATCCAGCCTCCCGCGCGGGCTGCGCGCACAAACTGGCGCGCCGGCGGGTGCGCCCGACGCCTACGCCAAACCCAAGCCGCTCCCGCCCGGCCCCTTCCAGCCCACATGGGAATCCCTCCGCGACAATTACCGCGTCCCCACCTGGTTCAACCAGGCGAAGTTCGGCATCTTCATCCACTGGGGTCTCTACTCCATTCCCGCGCGCATCAACGAGTGGTACGAGCGGCACATGTACACCACCGACTCCGCGTGGCACACCCAGCACTACGGCCCTCCGGACAAGTTCGGCTACAAGGACTTGATCCCGCTCTTCAAAGCGCCGAACTACGATCCCCATCACTGGGCCGACCTCTTCCTCCGCGCCGGTGCTCGCTACGTCGTTCCCGTTGCCGAGCACCACGACGGCTTCGCCATGTGGAACTCCGACATCACACCTTGGTGCGCCGGCAAAATGGGTCCGCATCGCGATCTCATTGGCGAGCTCGCCTCCGCCACCCGCGCGCGCAATCTCATCTTCGGTCTATCCAGCCATCGCATGGAGCACGCCTACTTCGGCTATCCGGCGCCCGGCGTGCCAAACGACGAGTTCGATCCGAAGTACGCCGGCTTCTACGGCCCGCCCATCGATCAGCCATTCAACAGTCCCAACGACTCACCCGTCTTTCAGGAAGACTGGCTCGCCCGCGTACAGGAGCTCGTCGACAAGTACCAGCCCGAGCTCATCTACTTCGACAACGGCGTCAATCCGCGCGCGTATGACGACGTCAAGCTTCGCGCCGCCGCGTACTTCTACAACCGCGCGGCCGAGTGGCACAAATCAGTCACACTCGCGCACCAAGGACGTCGCCTATCTCTTCGGCTCCGTGCAGGACTTCGAAAAGCAGCAGCGCGCTCCCAAGTGGATCTATCCCGGCGCCGGCTGGCAGGTCGATGACGCGATCGGGAGCACCTGGGGCTACACCGCATCCCCCAAACCAGAAACCATCCGCTCCGCCGAGTCCGTAGTGCGCGAGCTCTTCGAAATTGCCTCCCTCGGCGGCAATCTCCTGCTCAACATCTCGCCCAAAGGCGACGGCTCCATCCCCGCCGACCAGCAACAAACTCTGCTCGCGACCGGCGACTGGCTCCGCATCAACGGCGAAGCCATCTACGGTTCGCACCCCTGGATCCGCTTCGGCGAAGGCCCACTCGTCCCGCCCCAGGCACCCGGCGACTGGAAGGGCGGCTCCACCGATCAGCCCGGGCCGGCGATCAAATCGGAGCATCTTCCTCCGCCCTCCACCGCTGATTTCCGCTTCACAGCCGGCTCCGGTTCTCTCTACGCCTTCGGTTACAAGTGGCCATCCGCTCCTGCGGCCCTCGCATCACTAGCCGCTCCTCACGCGCTCATCGAACGCGTCACCCTCCTCGGGCACGACACCCCGCTCCCCTTCCGCCAGACCCCCGACGCACTCCTCGTGACACTCCCTTCTTCCGCACCGATCGCGAACATGCCCTACGTCCTCCGGATACAGGGATCAATGCCTATCAGCGCCTGAGCCGCCTGCGCTTTCGCCCGACCTGTTTGACAGGAGTCCGCTCGCCGGCCTACCATTTATCCCGCTCGAAACTATTCCTCCACAGAACCACGGTCAGAAAGGGCCTGCCCAATGGGTATCGAAAGGCTTCGTTCAGGGAATCGTCCTGCATATCGAACCGCGATGTTGACGCTCGGCTTCGCCGCACTCACAGTTGCGTCACTCGCCGCGCAAAACCCGCAAGCGAACTTCCACGCTGATGCGCCGCACGGTCCTCACGCCGACTCCGTCACCATCGACACCACCGACCCAACCGACTGGAAAATTTCGAACGGTGTCTTCAACATCGACTTCGACCCCACTGCCGGCAACATCTTCAGCATGACCATGGCCGCCACCGGCGACCAGCTCGTCGACACCACTACCCTCAGCGGCAACGGCCGGCCCAAGGGCTTCTACATGGACAACGCCGGCTTCGGCTCGGCCACTCCCGTCCCTGGCTATAGCAACGTACAGTCCACCGGCTTCATGCCCGCCTATCTCGACTGGTGGGTCACCTATCCTTCCAATTCGAAGAACGCCTACACCTACAGCGAGCACTGGGTTGTCACCGCGAATGATCCCGGTCTCCACGTCTACTTCGTCGCCGACCACGCCGCGAGCGATATCTCCGGCAGCATCGGCCAGGTCCAGTGGGTGTTCCGCGATTCCCTCACGCAGTTCACGAACACCTACTCCGTGGATCCGTCGGTCAACAACCCCGGCGTCACCACCGTGCCGCTTCCGCCCGCAAGCGAAGACTTCTCTACGGACCCCGGCCGCAACGTGCAGGACGCCACCGTCGATCTCCACGGCTTCACGCTCCCGCCCGGCTTCACGCGCGAGTTCTACACCAAGTACGACTACGCCGGCTATGAGTACCTGCACCATGCCCATGGTCTCTACGGCACGCAATACGGCATCTGGACCGTCCTTCCCAGCAAAGAGTCCATGGTCGGCGGCCCCACCAAGCAGGACCTCTACTTCACCGGCAACTTGCTCATGATCGAGGCCTACTCCAACCACCTCGACAATCCCCTCACCCTCAACACGCCGTCCGGCACAGCCAGCTCGCGCCTCTTCGGTCCGTTCTACGTCCGCGTGAACCAGTTCCCACCTGCGCGTGGTCCGCTTGGTAAGCTGCTCGCCAACGACCCATCGCTGCTCTATTACGACGCGCTCATCGCCGGTAACAGCCACACCGAGTTCTACGACCACGAGACGCAGCTCCTCGACGCCGGCTATGTCCCCAGCTACGATCGCGGAAGCGTCCTCGTGCATGTGAAAGGCGTGACCGGCATCGGCTCAACCCCGACCAAAGCAGCGTGGGCCGTGCTCAGCGACCCCAACAAAGATTTCCAGTTCTCCTCAGCCGGCGCGCAGTACTGGGCTGACATCTCCCGCGACGGAACCGCCATCTTCCCGCGCGTGATCCCCGGCACCTATCGTCTCTCCGTCTTCGTCCTCGGCCAGTTCGGCGAGCTCCGCCAGGACAACATCGTCGTCAACAAAGGCGGGTTCACCAACGTCCCGACCGTCACCTTCACGCCTGAAGACTTCGCCGGCAGTGCGGGCACGACAGTCTTCAACATCGGCACGCCCGACCGCTCCTCGCATGAGTTCCTCCACGGCCACGACAGCAAGGGCTTCGACCTCAAGGATTACTGGGGCACCTGGAACTACTGGGCCGACTTCGCGGCCAACCAGGGCTCCGTCGTCTACAACGCAACCTCCGGCCCCGCCGGTCCGGCCACCAACGACCTCAATCAGTGGAACTACAACCACTGGGGCGTCTTCGACCCCGGCCTCTACGACCCCACCAACGACAAGACCGACAATTACATCCACACGATCCCGCCTTACGTAGCCACACTGCCCAACCACGCCGGCACCAACGGTGTCTCCACGCGCACACCCGTCTGGACCGTGCACTTCGCCACGCCGCAGGATGCAACGAACTACACCTACGCCGTTCTTTCCGTCGCGCTCGCCTGCGACTACGGCAGCTACGTCACGAACCTCAACGGCACCGCCCGCACCTGGGGCTATCGCACCGGCGTGGCGTCGGACTGCGCAGTTCGCAGCGGCCTCTCCGGCTACTACCAGTGGGTGGCCTTCCAGTTCCCCGTCAGCGCTCTCAAGCCCGCCGGCGAAGACAACGTGCTCACGCTCGGCGTCAGCCAGACCTACGGCGCCATGGATGACGCTCTCCGCCTCGAGCTCACCAACACCTCCGCCGCGCCTTCCGTCACAGGTTGGAACGACTACGAGTTCGTCGGCACCTCCAGCACCTCACAAAACATCCCGGCCAACGACACCGTCCCCAACCCCTAGGCTCCTCGCTCCACACAGCGCAAGCAGCACCTCCTCAAGAGCGGCGACTCACCTCGCCGCTCTTCTTTTTCCGCCGCATCCGTTAGCATTCTCCACATGAACGTCACACGAATCGCTCCAGCGATCCTCCTCGCCATCACTCTGCCCGGATTCGCAGTTCCCGCACTCGCCCAGCGCGGCCAGCGCAACGCCCAAGCTGCCTCGCAAGCCTCGACATCTCCGCAATCCACGCCCGCCGCGCCTGCGCCCACGTCCGCTTCACCCACTGCTGCTACCGCCGAACCCACACCCACCCCACCGCCCGGTGGCGCGTCGCAGCCCACACACGCCAACGCCCTGCCCAACCCACTGCCCTCCGATAAATCTGTAGCCCAGACCGTCACGGTCAACGGCCGCACACTCCACTACACCGCCACCGTCGGCACCATCCCGCTCGAAGGCAAGGACGGCAAGCCTACTGCCGAAGTCGTCTACACCGCCTACACGCTGGATCAACCAAAAGGCAGCTCCGAAACTCGGCCTGTGATGTTCGCCTTCAACGGCGGCCCCGGCGCCGCCTCCGGCTTCCTCAACCTGGGCGCCGTCGGCCCCAAGCACGTCGCCTTCGGCAACACCGGCGAGTCTCCCTCGGACCCCGCCATCCTCACCGACAACCCCGGCACCTGGCTCGACTTCACCGACCTCGTCTTCATCGATCCCGTCGGCACCGGCTTCTCAAAATCTCTTGTCCCCGACGACGAAGCCAAAAAGCTTTTCTTCGCCCCCACGCCGGACATCGAGTACCTCTCGCTCGTTATCTACAAGTGGCTCGTCAAAAATCAGCGCATGCTCTCCAAGAAGTACGTCATGGGCGAGAGCTACGGCGGCTACCGCGGCCCGCGCATCACGCACTACCTCCAGACCCAGCTCGGCGTCGGCGTCAACGGCCTCTTCCTCGTCAGCCCCTACCTCAACCCCGACTTCGGCGACCGCAACCTCTCGCCCATCCCATGGATGATCACCCTCCCCTCGATCACCGCCGCGCATCTCGAAAACGAGCACAAGCTCACCCCTGACGCCATGCAGTCCGTCATCGCCTACGACCAAGGCCCCTACGCCGCCGCGCTCATCTCCGGCCCCGAGAACGCCTCCGCCACCAACGACATGATCGCCCACGTCACCGAGATGACCGGTCTCGACCCGCAGTTCGTCAAGTACTCTGGGGGCCGCCTCTCCACCGAGGCCTACCTCCGCGAAGTCCACCGCGAAAAAGGCGAGATCGGCTCCGTCTACGACTCCAACGTCACCGACCCCGATCCCTTCCCCTACTCGCCCGAACAGGAAGGCTCCGACCCCATCCTCGAATCCGGCATGGCCCAGATCACCCAGGCCATGGTCGACTTCGACACCCGCGTCGTCGGCTGGAAGGTCACCGACCGCTACAACCTGCTCTCCTTCGACGTCAACCGCCTCTGGGACCGACAGGGCCCTGACCTCCGCCGCGGCGCCGTCGCCGACCTCCGCGAAGCGCTCGCCGCCGACCCCAAACTCCACGTCGTCATCATGCACGGCTGGAACGACCTGAGCTGCCCCTTCATGGGCTCCATCTTCACCCAGAACCAGCTCCCCGCCACCATCGCGCCGCAACTCTCCGTCCACGAATTCCCCGGCGGCCACATGTTCTACACCCGCCCCTCCAACTCCGCCGAACTCCACACCCTCGGCGAACAAACCGTCGCCGCGCATTAACTCGCCATTGGTTTTCTTTCTGTCATTCCCGACGGGAATCTGCTTTTCAAGCTCTGCCCAGAATCAAAACTGAACCAAACCCAAAGAGCGGCTCGCAAGAGCCGCTCTTCATTTCATCTGCCGTCCTCTTCCGCCGCTCGAAGATATTCGTCACAAATCCGGAACCCCCGCTTTGATCCCCGCGTAGTGCAGCACATCACTGGCCTGAGCGATCAGGCGTTCGATCTCTCGATGGAACGCCGCACGCTCGCACGATCTTCCTTTTGACATCGCGTCGCCGCAAGGCGGCAACAAACCGCGCAAAGGACCTCCATACCATGAGGCTCATACCGACCTGTGTGCTCTTCGCAATCATCACCGCAGCGCCTCTCGCGAGCGCGCAGAACCAAATCAGCGGGATCGACTATCTCTCGCAATTGAGTCAACACGATCAACTCCCGCAGTTGATCCAAGCCGCAAACTCGCTCCTCGCAACTCACAAGCTCACACCCGTTGAGCAGGGCGTCGCGCTTACCTATCTCGGTCACGCCTATCAGAAAGGCGGAGACTTCGACCGAGCGACGGGAGATTACGAGAAAGCCCTCGCTGTCCTCGAACGCGACGGCCAGCACCCATCCGAATACGCCACCACTCTCGCCGCTATGGCGACCCTCTACGCAGAGGCCGGCCAGACCAACACGGCAAAACGCCTCTTCCTTCGATCCGTGCACCTGCTTGAGAAGGACACCGATCACCAAGACAGAACCGCAATGATCTGGAATGATCTCGCCACCATCGCCGCCGACGAACACTCAACCCGCGAGGCTCACAAATTTATGACACGCGCTCTCGCCGAGTTGCAACGCGCTACGGACGTCAGTCCCGATGAGACCGAGGCCTTCACAATGACACAGGCGAGCATCGCCGAAGTCGATGGCGATCCCCGCACCGCAATCGCTGACTACCAGCACGCTCTTGCTCTATGGAAGCAATCTCATGACGAGCAGCATCCTGAGACTGCATGGCTCTATGTGCTTCTCGGCGGCGCCTATCTGCAGGCCGGCGACATCGCCTCCGCGCGCCAGATGACAACCCGCGGCTTCAACTCCTTGCAGGCAACCTCCAGCCGCCAGGGCACTCGCTACCTCGCTGCAGAGCTCACCTACTCCAAAGTTCTCGACGCCTCCGGCTCCCACGACGAAGCCAGAAAATATCGCAACGAAGCGCAAGCCGGCCTGAGCGCCGAAAACAAACGCGCCCAGGAAGAGATCAGCATCGCCGCCTTGCGTTAGATCCCCCCTCAGAATCACCAACACCCGGTGTACCCCATTCATGAAACGGCGGCTTCATCGTCGGCACGGATGGTGTCGCTGCCCAACGCATCAACAGCGCCTCCCTTCAACCCGCCTTAACTCGCAACTCCAATCTCGAGTCTCGAATCTGAAAGCCTCAAATGCCAAAGGCGGCTCCCAGGAGCCGCCTGTTTCTTTGCGCTGAATTGCTCCGTCGCAATAATGGCCGCCGCTCTCCACTGCTCTTTGTAACTCTCACAGGACACCCACTCACTTTTTGCATCTTCCAGCGAACCCGCAACCGTATAGAGCTACGAGGGCCTGCATAAGCAACGCTCTCCACCTCGCGTATGGCGGCAAACGTCACCGAAAGGACCTCCTCCGATGCGGATCCTGGTTTGTGCCCTGTTCGCAATCACGATCTCCGCAGCTCCCCTCCACGCGCAAGAAGCCACGCGAGATTCAAAAGCTGCGCTCGCCAGGCTCTCAGACCTGAACCGCAGCGGCCAATTCCTGCAGGTCATCGACGCGGCAAGCTCCTTTCTCACAACCGACAAATTGGCCCCGGCCGACCGCGGCATGGTATTTGTCTACCTCGGCCACGCCTATCAGCAGCGCGGAGAGTTCACCAAAGCGACGACCAACTACGAGAACGCTCTCACGCTCATCAATCGTGACGGCCAACACCCGTCCGACTACGCCGCGACGCTCGGTGCCCTGGCGACTGTGTACGCGCAGATTGGCCAATTCGACACCGCGAAACACCTGCTGCACAAATCCATCCATCTGTACGAGAATGAGAACAATCATGCGGGTGCCGCGATGATCTGGGACGATCTCGCGACCATCTCGGTCGAGCAACACTCACGGGGTGACGCCCATAAAGAAATGAAGCGCTCTATCGCCGAGTCGGAGCTCGCCCACGCCATGACTCCCGGCGAGCTCGCCGCTCTCGCAACAACCGAGGCCAAAATTGCCGAACTCGACGGCAATCCTCGCGCCGCCATCCAGGACTACGAGCACGCTCTCGACCTGTGGACGCAGACCAACAAAGACCAGCAGCAGAGGGTCGCGTGGCTTTACGTACTTCAGGGCGAGGCCTATTTGCAGGCTGGCGACATTGCGACCGCACGCGAGACCGTCACGCGCGGCTTGACTCTGTTGCAAGCGACCACCGGCAGCGAAAACGTGCGCTATCGCACCGCACAACTCATCTACTCCAAAGTTCTGGACGCCTCCGGGTCCCACGACGAAGCCTCTACGCTGCGCAAGGAGGCGCAGGCCGCACTCAATACAGGCACAGACCAACAACGCGCTCAATCACACGTCAGCATCTCTGCGTTGCGCTAACTCGGCCCGGTAGCCCGAACGAGACACTCGGCGGCGGAGCCTGACCACCGAGCCCTCTTAAATCCGTTGCAACGATGCCGGGGCACGATATAGCATTGTCCAGTTCTGCGCGGTCCGGGCTCCTTGTGGAGGATCTCCGATGATCCGACCTGTTGCAATCGCCCTTATTGCGTCCTGCGTCATGGTGCTTGGCAGCTGTGGAGGCGGCGGCGGTGCTGGCGGCTCCGGCTACAGCTATCAAAACATCACCGTCACAATCACTCCACAGATCAGTTCCCTTGCAGTGAGCCAAACCCAGACCTTTTCGGCGACCGTCGCCAACGCTCCGCCGACTTTCTCGTGGCAATCCTTTGGCTCGGCGGGCACGATCTCGCAGCAAACGACGTCCATGAACACGTCGACGATCACTTTTACGGCACCGTCATCTCCACCTGTCTATTCCACGAAGGATGTTGCCGGGGATGTCTTTTACAACGACAGCACTACCCAGGGAATCATCGCTCTATCCGCCAGTGTTCCAGCTGGTGTGAATACCTTTAACCAGGTCTCCGGGACGGTGAAGTTCCCCATCATCGGCACCGTCACTGCGGGCATCGCTCCCACGACCGCCTCGGTCAAGCTTGGCGCCACAAACATCAGCTTCAGCGGATATTGTGTTGGCGCAAGCAACAACACCGTCCTCTGGCAGGTGAATGGTGTCACCGGCGGAAGCCTGACCGCGGGAACCATCGCTGCGAACGCGTCAGGCGGTGCCACTTATACTGCACCCGCAACGATGCCGATGACCGGCAGTACTGTAACGGTTGCGGCAGTGTGCCAGGTGGACACCACCAAGAATGCTTCTTCGACAGTCACGCTGACGCAGTAGTGATGCGAGGAAGATGCTGACGCTTTAGATCGGATGTGGCCCACATCTGACCTACTCCCGAGAACCGTGCCCCACGTCTCCTTTCTGAAACGTGGCATTCGCCGGGTGCCCCACATCTCGCATTTCGAGATGTGGCTCCCCGCCATGTCACGAAGCTACGACGCTTCCCCCAACAACCCCTGCAAATCCAGCGGCCGCGTCACCATCGCGAGCTCCCCATCCTTCCCCCGGGGCCATTCCTGCCTCGGCTTATCCCAATACAGCTCCACGCCGTTCCCATCGGGATCCCGCAGATAAAGCGCCTCGCTCACCCCATGGTCCGCCGCGCCATCCAGCGGCACGTCTGCCGCGATCAGCCGTCGCAGCGCATCTCCTAACTCCGCGCGCGTCGGGTACACCACCGCTAGGTGATACAGCCCCGTCGTGCCCGCCGCCGGAGCCGCCCCGCCCTGGCTCTCCCACGTGTTCAGCCCGATGTGGTGGTGATACCCGCCCGCGGACAAAAACGCCGCGCTCTGACCCATCTGCTGCGTCACCTCAAACCCCAGCACATCGCGATAAAACCGGAGCGCTCGCTCCAGGTCCGCAACCTTCAAATGCACATGCCCAATCCGCGCCTCAGGATGAATGGCTTTCATACCCATTCGATTCACCCCAACCCCAATCGGCTCACGCGCGCACGGCTCCCGCTAATCGCGAACCCTGTATCATCAGGTCTCCATTCCCCACCCGGGCCCTCCCATGTAGCCTTCACCGGCAGCACGCACAAAGGAGCACCCATGCCTACGGTCACCACCAAAGACGGCCTCCAAATCTTCTACAAGGACTGGGGTACAGGTCAGCCCATCGTCTTCAGCCACGGCTGGCCCCTCTCCGCCGACGACTGGGATGCCCAGCTGATGTTCTTCCTCAATCACGGCTACCGCGTCATTGCGCACGACCGCCGCGGTCACGGACGCTCCACCCAGACCGCCGATGGCCATGACCTGGATCACTACGCCGACGACCTCGCCGCCGTCACCGAGCACCTCAAGCTCGAGAACGCAATTCACATCGGCCACTCCACCGGCGGCGGAGAGGTCATCCGCTATCTCGCACGCCACGGCGCGAAGAACGTCGCCAAAGCCGCTATCATCAGCGCCATCCCCCCGCTCATGGTCAAGACCGACGCCAACCCCGGCGGCCTTCCCAAGTCCGTCTTCGACGACTTCCAGGCGCAGCTCGCCGCCAACCGCTCGCAGTTCTACTGGGACATCGCCTCCGGCCCGTTCTATAACTTCAACCGCCCCGGCGTGAAAACCATCGAGCCCGTCGTCCACAACTGGTGGCGCCAAGGCATGATGGGCGGAGCCAAGGCACACTACGACGGCATCGTCGCGTTTTCCCAAACCGACTTCACCGAAGACCTCAAGAAGATCACCATCCCCGTCCTCGTCATGCACAGCGAAGACGACCAGATCGTCCCCTACGCCGACGCCGGTCCGTTATCCGCCAAGCTGCTCAAGAACGGCACGCTGAAAACCTACAAAGGCCTTCCGCACGGCATGCCCACCACCCACGCCGACACCATCAACGCCGACCTGCTCGCCTTCCTCAAAAGCTAATATCCTGCCCCATTCATCGCAGTCTCATCGCGCTGAATGGGGAACGCTCCGCCGACGCCTGATGCCAACCGCGCAGTTGCCCCTTCAGTGCCCCATCGGTGGTCCCGGTGTCCCATCCGACCACTTCTCCGCCACCACAAACAGAATCGTGCAATGCTCTTCCGGATCATTCGCCGCGATTACCGGCGATTCCGCCAGCTCCGCTCCCCACGTCTTCGTCTGATCGCCCGGCGCAAAGAACATCACATGCGGATGCCAATGCTGATCGCGGTCGCCCAGGTACTGCTGCTTCGACATCATGTAGGCGGCCGCTCCCGGCTCCAGCGCCGGCAGCTTTCCACTCTTCAACCCTGTCTCCGTCGCCTGCAGAATCTTTTCCTTCGACCTCTCACCCGCCATCACCATCTTTGTCTTCATCAGGTAAATCGGCAGAAAACTCCTCGCCGCGGGCGGGTTGAAGCAGTGCGGCGCCCGCAACTTTGGGCTCCAGAAGTCGGGTGCATTCGTATTCGACGCCCACCCGCGTTCCACCATGCACACCCATCCACTCGCTCCTTTCACCGCAGTCGCGTATCCATCGCTCCGCAGCACCATCACATCGGCCCTGCCGGAGATCGAAGCCGGAGCCGCACTCCTGGCCAGCGCCACCTCCGCATCCTCCGGCATCATGTACTGCTCAACAGGAGCCATCTGCGGATACGGCGTCTTCACCGCCTGCGCATACACGGCGACCGCACTCAATGCCACGAGCGCCACAACGAGCACAAAGCCGGGAACCCCTCTGTTCTTCCTTTTGAGAGCAGCCACTGAAACCTCGGTCAGCAAATCGGATTGAACAACGATCGAGCCAAGTCTACCCGTACTTGAACTCCGGCTTGCTCTGTCCGACCTCGATAATGTACCCGTCAGGATCGCGGATATAGCAGCGCCACTCGCCATACTTATCCAGCGGCTCGGTGATGAACTCGGCTCCGCGGCTCTTCCATTCCCGATAGCACGCCTGGATATCCGCCACCCGGAAATTCATGAAGCTGTTGATGTGGTTCGGGTCCGGCACACTGAGCGTCACCGTCGGCTTATCGGGCGTCGGGCCGCCCCCGACGTTCATAATCATCCAGATATTCGCTAGCTGAAGATACCCAGGCGCATTGCCGTCGCCTCTGCTCAGAATCTCGGCGCCGAACACCTTCTCGTAATAATCAAGCGACCGGTCAATGTCCCCGACCGTAAGGAAATGCGCGATGCTGATCCCGTTTCGCGGGGGCATCTCATAACTCTTCTGTTCCACGTTCACGCTGCTCATGGACGACTCCATTCCAAATACAGAGCCCGTCCCGTGATTAAACACCCAACGCGCGATTACCGAATCACCACCAGACGAAATCCTCAGGAATCGTCGATTCCCACAATTCTTAGTGGCACACAAATGAACGTTCCACGCGGAACACTCCCGTTCCACGAGCTGCGCCTAGAAATTAATCCTCAGCGCCAATTGCAGCAGCCTCGGATTCAGCGTTGAGCTCAACTGCCCAAACGTCGCGTCCGTCTCCGCATTGCCTGATGAATTGGCATTCGCAAACGTTGCCGTATTGTTCAGGCCGCTGAACTCCGGATGGTTAAACGTGTTGTACGTCTCCAGCCGGAACTGCAGCACCGCCTCACGGTAAACCGGAATGTTCTTGAACAGCGCCGTATCAAAATTGGTGTCCGCCGGCAGGTAGTAGTTCACCTTCGGCGCATTCCCCGGATCGCCCGGCTTGTATCCGCTCGTCGCACTCGTCGCCGCAGCACCTGCAATGGGCACGGTCACACACGCCGGATTGAACCAGTGCCCAAAGCTCCGTGGTGCACTGGCCATCGGATCGCACGTCAGCCGCACGCGCGCACCATCGCCTCCACCCGTGATGTTCGCGCTGTTGCTCGTCTTCAACGCGATTGATCCCGGTGCTCCGCTCACGCGTGAAGCAATCCCTGAGATCTGCCAGTTGTCGAGCACCGCGCGCGTGAAGAAGTTATTCCACGCATGGCTCACCCGCGGCAGGTTCCAGAGATAGTTCACGACGAGGTTGTTGCGAATGTCCCAAGCCGCCGGGCCGTAGTTCCACGCGCGCAGATTCTGATACATCGCCACGGTGCCGTTGTAGCTGTCCGTGTAGTCCATCGCGCGTCCCCAGGTATACGCCACGCCGAACTCAAGTCCCCTGTTGAAGCGGTGTCGCAACTGCACCTGCAGCGCGTTGTAGTTGGATGTGAGATTGAAATACTGCATGTTGATCGTGCTGAACCCTGGATACGGACGGAAGAAGTTGTCCGGCAGAGTGCCGCCTGCGGGGCTCTGGCTCGACCACAAAAATTCAGAGTTGTAAGGCACTTCGTTAATCGGTGTGTAGTCGCTCAGGTGGCGGCCGAAGGTTCCCACGTAGGCCGTGTCGAACACAGTCCCCCAGCCCAGTTTCTGCTGAATTCCGAGGCTGACGTTCTCGGTATACAGCGTCTTCGAATGCAAAGGAATCGCATGACTTACGCTGAACGGCCCATTCAATCCGCCTGCAGTCTGGAACGTGTTGATGTTCCCATAGAACTGCTCCGGCGAGTTGGTTGTCGGCGCATTGTTCGTCAGGTCACCCTCTTGTCCGCTGCGCGCGCGCACGTTATAGAAGATCCCGTAGCCGCCACGGATGACCGAATTGCCGCGGCCGGTGGGATCAAACGCAAAGCCGACGCGCGGAGCGAAGAGAACCCCGTTGCCGTAAACAGTGCCCTGCGGAAAGCCCTTCGTATTCACGGACAGCACGCCGTTGTTGAGGTTGCCGGTGTTGGGAACGAAGAGCCCCGCGTATGCAGCCGGATATTTTATTCCAGTCGTCGGATCGACGGAGTTCGTGCTGTTGAGGGGCTGGTACTGAATCGGAGCGGCAGACGCTGAGTAGAGCTCCGGCGCGAAGTTGTTGCCCGCCGATAGCCGCTGCGGAATGTCCCAGGAGTAGCGCACGCCATAATCCAGGAGCAGCTTCTTTGTGGCCTGCCACTGGTCCTGCGTGTACCACTCGAACGCGTTCGTGCGCGGCTTATAGTTCACGAGCTGTGTGACCTCACTCATCGTGTCGAAGTAGCCGAGCAAGGTGTTCGCATACGCGAAGTTGAAGTTGTTGGGATTCTTCGTGTCGGTTGCGTAGGAGAAGTTGCCCACACGGTTGTGATTGACTTGCAGATAGGAGTCCGTCTGCGCATCGACGCCTCCCTTCAACGTGTGCCGTCCGAGAATCCACGTCAGGTTGTCGGTCGCACTGTAGGAACGGACCTGATCTGCCATGGGAAACCGGCTGTCCCAACCGAAGTTCGCAGAGTTCGTCAGGCCAAAGGTGACTGCCGGAAGAAGGTTGAGAGGATTGACGCCCGGATAGAGTGACGGGACGTTGTAGCCGCTCGAATTAAGCTGCGCCTTGGCCAGGTCGCCGTTGTTGTAGAGCTGCGTCTCGCTCCATCCGGCAGTGCCGAGGTTCAGCTCGTTCACAAGATTCGGCTTGAGCGTATAGATCACGTTCACGACAAAGTTTGGATTCGTCGTCCGGTAGTTGACCCGCAGCAGCCAGGGCAGGCTGTTCGCCGGTGACGAGAAGTCGTTGTCGTTGACCGTCTCGAGATCGCCGCGACCGAACATGTGCAGCTTTTGCGTAGGGAAGTAATCGATGCGGAAGATCTCCTGGTTTACAGGTTTATCCGCCGAGTAGTTGGTGATGTAGTTATAGTTGTTATTGCTGATTGCGACATTGTTGAAGGCGAACTGCGGGTTCAGCACCAGGGTGTTCTGGTAAATGATGTTCAGCAGCGCCTGCTCCTGTTTATTGATGTCACTTGGCGGAATCACATTGTTTTGAAAACATCCCGGACCGGGTGTCGCCGAATTGACGGCGCATGCGCCGGAGCCGTTCGGATCCTTGATGCGGACCAACGTGCTCGGGTTTTGGTTTGCCGTTCCCTGGTTATACGTATGCGAAAAGTCTCCATTGACTTCCGCCTGCGTTGGCACGCGATAGTACTTTAGACCGTCGGGTGTCGTGATCGGCGAATACTCCAGCGAGACGAAGAAAAACAGTTTGTCTTTCTGGCTGTCGAAGTGGTGGGGCCAGAAGATGGGGCCACCAAGCGTGCCGCCGATGGTGTTGTAGCGATAGCGCGCTCGCGGAGCGCCAGTGTAATTGTTGAACCACGAGTTCGCGTTGAGGTCTTCGTTGCGGAAGTACTCGTAGGCCGTGCCGTGGAAGCTCTTCGTTCCATTCTTGGTGACGATGTTGATGTTTGAGCCTGCGGTCTTGCCGTACTCCGCCTGATAATTTGCGGTCAGGATCGTGATCTCCTGAATCGCATCGAGGTTCAGCGGAGTATCGAGCGTGCTGAGTCCGCGCGTGTTGCCGGTCACGCCATCGATGGTTGCGGAGTTGTACTCGCTGTTTACGCCATTCACCGTCGGTGTCGCTTCGGTGCCGAGGCTGGACGACCCGTAGCCATTGGGCGATCCCGCGATGTACACGCCCGGCATCGTGCGGGTGAGCGCCATGGCATCGCGGCCCACAGCAAGAAGGTTCTCCATCTGCTTGGTATCGAGCACCTCAGACCGCTCCGAGCTCGTCGTCTGGATCGGCGTGATATCGGCTGCGACGGTCACGGACTCGTTGACCTCGCCGACGTCGAGCACGAGCGTGCCGGCGGAGAGATTCTGCGAGGCGCTGAGGACGAGGTTCACCTTGCGCAGCTCTTTGTAGCCCTGCGCATCGACCACGACGGTGAACGTTCCTGGCTGCACGTCGGGAAAGATGAAATCGCCGTCCGGTCGAACGTGGGTTTGCACGCGAACGTTGGTGAGCTGGTTGACCAGCGTCACGTTCGCGCCCGGCACGGCTCCGTTGCTTTTATCCACGACATGCCCGCTGATGGTTGCGCTGGAGGTCTGGGCATGAGCTGCAGGTTTGAAGCCAACGAACGCAATGCACAGCAGGGCTACGGTGGCACGCTTCCAATGAGGGATTCTGGGCGTCATGGGTCTTCTCTGCCTCCTGAATCTTTGAGAAGTGGACAGACTTATACGTATCGAATCTGGCCCGGAGAGTTCAATTTATACGTGTCAATTCCCGAGCGGCCTTACATTAGGAGCAAGAGGCGGCACTTGTCAAATACTTTTTTGTATCCAACACGACCATTTCATATTTTGAAACCAATGACTACCGCCGCGACCGGTCCCTGAGAAAGCGGTTGACCGATCAGTGCATATATACGTATAAATATCTCCGCTTGCTACCCTCCCTTCAAAGGCATCGCATGAATCTGCTTCCCCGGCTGCTCGGCGCCGTCATTTTGACTGCTTTTTTTGTCTCCCCGCTGGCCCTTCGAGCGCAAAACCTCGCGCAAACGCCGCCCATGGGCTGGAACAGTTGGAATCACTTCGCCAGGAAAGTCGACGATGCGACGATCCGGGCGACCGCGGATGCGATGGTCTCCTCCGGCATGCGCGACGCGGGCTACATCTACGTGAACATCGACGACACGTGGGAGGGCGATCGCGACGCGCAGGGGGTCATCCACACGAACTCCAAATTCCCTGACATGAAGGCACTCGCGGACTACGTGCATTCGAAGGGACTGAAGCTGGGAATTTACTCGTCGCCGGGCGCGAAGACCTGTGCAGGATACCCGGGCAGCCTGGGTCACGAGTCGCAGGATGCGCAAACCTATGCGGCCTGGGGCATCGATTACCTGAAGTACGACCTGTGCGGATTGCGCGACGAGATGAAGCTGGCGGCCTCGCCCGAGGCGGCCGACAAGATCATGATCGACGCCTACACGAAAATGCGCGATGCGCTGCGTGCGACGGGACGGCCGATCGTGTTTAGCCTCTGCCAATACGGTGAAGACGCGGTGTGGGAGTGGGGCGCGAGTGTGGGCGGGAACCTGTGGCGCACCACCGGCGATATCTCCGACAACTACACGCGGATGTCCGATATCGGCTTTGGGCAGGCGGGGCTGGCGCAGTTTGCGGGACCGGGGCACTGGAACGATCCGGACATGCTCGAGGTGGGCAACGGCAAGATGACCGACGAGGAATATCGCACGCACATGAGTCTGTGGGCCATTCTCGCGGCGCCGCTGCTGGCGGGCAATGATGTCGCAACGATGACGGATGAGACGAAAGCGATCCTGATGAACAAAGAGGTGATCGCGGTGGATCAGGATGCGCTCGGCCGTCAGGGCGACCGCGTGTATGCGGAAGGGCCCATCGAGGTGTGGTCGAAACCGCTGAGCGGAGGCGCGCTGGCGGTGGGCATCTTCAACCGACATCCGAAGATGCTTACGGCGCATGTTGACTTCGCGAAGCTCGGGTTCACGCACAATGTGCAGGCGCGCGATCTCTGGCTGCACAAGGATCTCGGCGCACTGCCGGCGAAGTATGACGTTGAGATTCCGGCGCACGGCGTGCTCATGCTGCGCGTAACGAAGTAGAGATCAAGTCTGCTCTGGAGAGGTTTTCGGTGAACGATTCCGCACGTTCTGCAACTGGACTGCTTACGCGTCGTCAGTGGCTCGGGAATGCACCGGCGGGAGCGGTTGCGCTGGGGCTGCTGGGCAGCAAGGCATTGGAGGCACAACCACACGCCTCGGGCAATCAGCATGATCTTGGCGCGCGCGTATACAACATCCGGGACTTCGGCGCGAAGGGTGACGGCAAGTCCGTCGACACAGCCGCGCTGCAGGGTGCGATCGATGCCTGCACGCGAGATGGCGGCGGCACCGTGCTGGTGCCGGCGGGCACGTTTCAGATTGGAACGACCGAGCTGAAGAGCAACGTGACGCTGCACCTCGCAGCGGGAGCAACGCTGTTGGGAAGCGCCGACGGCAAGCAGTATCACGCGGTCGATGCAATTCCGCTGCACGGGGACACGACGCTGGTGGACGGCAACTGGGCGCTGCTGTTTGCGGTGCATGCGAAGAACGTGACGATCGAAGGTCCGGGCACGATCAACGGGCAGGGCTCTGAGTTTCATTCGCCAGTGCGCGGGCAGGCGCCGCCCAGCGGAATTGGCGGAAGCAAGCGGCCGTATCACGTGCTGGTGTATCAGTGCGAAGGGCTGACGATTCGCAACCTGGACCTGATCGACTGCGCCTATCACAGCATTCGCGTGATTGAGTCGCAGCGCGTGCACATGGACACGCTCTACATCCACAATCGCGTGAATGGCAACAACGACGGATTTCATTTCATCAGCGCGAAATTTGTGACGATCAGCAACTGCATTGTGCTGTCGCAGGATGATGCTTGCGCGCTTTTCGGGAGCTGCCAGAACGTTACGGTGACGAACAGCTTCTTCTCGACGCGATGGTCGGTGTTCCGGTTTGGCGGCGGTGATGTGCGGAACATTGCTGTGTCGAATTGCATTCTGCACCAGGTGTACGGCTGCCCGATCAAGTTTCAGGGCAATCCCGGGTCGACCTACGAGAATCTCTCGTTCTCCAACATTGTGCTGGATGATGTGACCGGGCCGATCCATGTTGGCGTGGGGCCGCGTGCGCCGCGCCGGGCACCGCCGGGTGCGCCTCCGCCGGCGGTGAAGGATGACATGATGGCGGCGCACGAGGGTGAGTCGACCACGCCTGCTGTGCTGCGCAATCTTTCCTTCTCGAACATTCATGGGAACGTGACGACGAACCCGGGGCAGATCGATGAGGCGAAGGTGACCTCGAATGCCAACGAGGGCGAGAAGTATTCGGCGATTGTGTTTAACTGCGTTGGCGGCGCGACGATGGAGAACGTCTCGATGTCGGATGTTCATCTGACGTTCGGAGGTGGAGGCACAGCCGACGATGCCGCGCGCCGTGAGCTGCCGGAGTTTGCAGGTGAGTACTTCATGCTGGGACCGATTCCCGCCTATGGGATCTACGCTCGCGGCGTGCGCGGGCTGACGTTGCAGAATATCCGGCTGCAGACGGTGACACAGGACCTGCGCCCGGCGGTAATCTTCGACCGCGTAACGGATGCGGCGGTCTCCGGGTTGAGCGTGATGGTGGATGCCGGTGCGGAGTCGGCGCTGCGGTTTCTGTCCAGCAAGCAGGTCCTCGTCACGGCGCCTCGGCTGCTGAATGAGACGAAGGTCTTTCTGTCGCTTGAGGGAGCCGACAACGAGCGGATCGTCATCGATGGCGGGGATACCTCATCCGCTGCGCAGCAGGTTTTTGTGAGAGATGGAGCCAGTAAGGAAGCCGTGAAGTTTCGCGAATAGGCAACCAGATTCGCACGGAGCACGGTGCGCTTTCGCTTTTCTCGTGCGCATGCTGGAGTGAACGTCGATGAACATGCGTGATATCGCGAAGCTGGCCGGCGTTTCGAGCGCCACGGTGTCGAACGTCATCAACGGCTCGAACGTGGTGCGGCCGGAGACTGCGGCGCGTGTGCGCAGGGTCATTGAGGAGACGAGGTTCGTTCCGAACGGAAGCGCAGCCACTCTGAAGTACGGGCGCAGCAGCAGCTATGGGCTGATCATTCCCGACATCACGAATCCGTTCTTCCCGGAGTTCATCCGCAGCTTCGAGGGCATCCTGGCAAACAACAACCAGGATATGTTCCTGGCGACGACGGACCTGCACGTGTCGCGCATGCAGCAGACGATTCGGCGCATGCTGATCCGGCAGGTGGATGGCGTCGCGCTGCTGGCCGCGGAGATTGAGACGGAGCCGATTGAGGCGTTGATCCATCACCGTGTGCCGCTGGTGACAATGGACAGGCGCCTGGTTGGCCCGGGGCTTTCGGATATCGTCATCGATTACGTCAGCGGCCTGCGCGAGGCCGTGAGGCATGTGCGCGACCTGGGCCATGAACGCGTTGCCTACATCGGCGGATCGTCCGGCCTGACGATTTCGGACCATCGCATCAGCGCGTTTCATGAGGCGATGAATGCTGCAGGTCTGACGGTGTCTCCGGAGTACATTCGCGCGGGCAACTACCGCATATCGGGCGGTGAGGCCTGCATGGAGGAACTGTTTGGCATCGACGCTCGACCGACCGCGATCATGTGTGCGAATGACCTTACGGCGATTGGCGCGCTGCGAGTGATTCGGCGGCACGGCTTGGCGGTACCGGAGGATTTCTCAGTCGTGGGGTTCGATGACATCGAGATGAGCGACATCATTCAGCCGCCGCTCACAACGATTCGGCTGTCGCGAGAAGATCTGGCGCAGGCATTCTACACAGCGCTTTCGGATTTCGGGAAGGACCCCGACGTGGTCGGCCGGGAGTACACGGTGACGACGTCGCTCGTGCTGCGCAGATCGACTGCAGCACCCCCAGAATGTTTGCGCTAAGACGCTGGTTTCGTCGATTGATTACTCGTGCGTGGGCGCCGGCTGCGCATCTCCGGAGGGCGCGGGTGCGGACTTGATCGGCATGTCCCTGCCGTGCTCCGGGTCGTAGTTGTGCACGACCATCCAGTGTTTGAAGGCGTCCACCGGCTCCGATGCCATCCGGCCATCGTGCGCCGTGTATGCGAAGTCCTTCACATCAGTATCGATGTTGCAGGTAAAGTAGCTGCCCGCCTTGCCGAACTCTGGAAACAGCACGGTCAACTGCTTGCCCGGCTTCTTCCACTTCGCCGGATAGGTCTCATACCCGAAGGACGCCTTGATTTTTTTCGAGCAATCGAAGTTGAAGTCCACCCCGCGCGCCTCGCCGTTCTGAAACAAATTCGCGCGGCCCTCGCCCTTCGACTCGTCGGGCCAGCGGTTGTGGTAAAAGGTCGTCTCGTTCCTGTTGAAGATGTGTAGCCGCAGCGGATAGTCGCTGATGTTCTTACTGTCAGCGTGAATGGAGGCAGCGCATAAGACAAGGGCGGCGGCGAGACAGAGACGCGTCAGTCGCACAGACGAACTCCTGGGTTCGATTCAAGATTGTTCTGGTGCAGGTCCATTATCCGAAGGACGTGCCCCGGATACAAGAGTTTTCGCTACAAGAATTTTAGCGGGCGCGTGATTCCGGCGGTATCCTCCGTTTGGAACAAAAAAGGGAGAGGCGATGCCCCTCCCTCGTTCGCGCGCCGGGTTGACCCAGATCACGGGTTTACCCAGATTAGTGGATGTCGAACTGCTCCGGGTGCAGGCTCGGGTCGGATTTGACGAGGATGGTTTTGCCGCTCATCTCCTCCATCTCCTGCAGCCACTTGCCGCCCGCGGACTTGAGCTGCTTGACCACCTCCGGGTTCACCCGCAGCATGATGTCGCCCTTTTCGAGGGTGCGGTGCATCTTGCGGAGCTCAATGAAGATTTCGTTGCATACCGTGACCGGCGACTTGACCATGCCGGTGCCCTGGCAAATGCCGCACGTCGTCGAGAGCGTCCGCTCCAGCGACTGCTTGACGCGCTTGCGGGTGATCGCGACCAGGCCGAAATCGTTGAATTGGAGAACCTTCGATGGAGCGCGGTCCTTCTTCAGCTCTTCCTCGAGCGCGATGAGCACCTTCTGGCGATTCTTGCGCTCGTCCATGTCGATGAAGTCGATGACGATGATGCCGCCGAGGTCGCGCAGGCGAATCTGGCGAACGATCTCCGGGATCGCATCGAGGTTCGTCTTGACGATCGTGTCCTCGAGCCGCGCGGTCTTGCCGACGTACTTGCCGGTATTGATGTCGATCGCGACGAGGGCCTCGGTCTGGTTGATCACGATCGATCCGCCGGACTTGAGCCACACCTTCGAGCGCAGCGCCTTGTTGATCTCCTCCTGCAGCCCGAACTGCTCGAACAGCGGCGTCTCCTTGGAGTAGAGCTTGACGCGGCGGATGAGCGACGGCTGAAACCGCTGCAGGAAGCGCAGCACGCGCTCGTACTCCGTCTCGGTGTCGACCCAGATAGCGGAGAAGTTGTCGGTGACCTGGTCGCGCAGGATGCGCTCGACGAGGTTGAGGTCGTGGTAGATCAGCGCGGGTGACTTCGAAGAATCAGACCGCTGCTTGATGTCGGCCCAGAGGTTCAGCAGGAAGCGAAGGTCGCTGCGCAGCTCATCCTCGCTGGCGCCCGAGGCTGCCGTGCGCACGATGAATCCGCCCGACGCGTCGCCCTTTTCGCTGAGCAGAATCTCCTTCAGGCGGCGGCGCTCGCCGTCGGACTCAATCTTGCGTGAGACGCCGACGTGGTTGACCGTCGGCATGAAGACCAGGAACCGGCCCGGGAGCGCGATGTGCGAAGTGATGCGCGCGCCCTTCTTGGCAATGGGCTCCTTTGCGATCTGGATGAGCACTTCCTGGCCGGGCTTCAGCAGATCGCTGATCGCGGGCAGGTCGGTGGTCTGCATGGAGTGACGGCCGGAGCGTCCGCCGTTCCGCGAGTGGCCTCCGCGGCGATCACCGCCACGCTCCCGTCCGCGACGTCCGCGATCGCGATGGAAACGGCGCCCCGGTGCGCGCTCGGTCGAGGTCGCGCCTTCACCGGCTTCCGCTCGAGTGGTCTCGGCTTCCGTGTCGGAGAACTCTTCGTCTTCGGCAACCTGCTCCTCTTCGACCTCGTCGATGTCGCTGGACCCGATGGGGCCGTCCGCGTCCAGCTCGTCCTCTTCCATCTCCTCTTCGGAGATGTCGAAGTCGTCGTCTTCATCGAGTTCCGGGAGTTCGGCGCGCGTGAGCTGGTCGATGGACATTTCGCGCAGTATGCTGCCCAGGTCGGCGGCGTTCTCGAGTGTCTCCTCTTCGTAGTCCTCGGGCGCGGCAGCGTGGATCGCAGGGAGTTCACCGTCCTCTTCCTCGATCAGCTCTTCTTCCAACCTCCCTTCGCCCGGCGCAAAGCTCTGCGAAAATCCATGCTCGGAGCTCTCAGGAGATCCGGCGTCGAAGCTCTGCGGACCGCCGAGGGCGGGCTCGGCATGCGCGAGATCGATCGACTGCACGGCGCTCTCATGCTCGATAGGAGCGGCGGACTGCGCGTCTGTGTCGGCGGTCTTCTCCGGCGTGAGCGGCCACTCGGAGATCATCTCCCCGGTGGGCTGCACGTTTGTGAACTCATGTGCGTCGGCGCCGGCGAAGCCGCGGGTCTCGCTGAACCGGGCCTCGGCCACTCCTTTTGCGTCGACCGGCTCGGTGGCTTCGTCAATCGTGCCGCTCTGGCGAAATTCGCTCTGACCGGCGGGAGGCACGCGGTAGGACGCGGAAGCCTCTTCACCGGGCTCGTATTCGGCGACCGTCTCGTGGAACTCTTCGACGGCTTCGAAAACGGACTCGGTCGGAGTCTCGTAGGCTACCGGCGCGACGTCCGTCTCGGGAGACTGCACCGCGTGGCGTTCGAGCTCGAGGCGGGCTTCGGTCGCGGCGACCTCAAACCCGGGAACGTCATCGCTGATCGGCTGCGATGCCGGCTCGGGCTCATGCTGCGAGGTGACGCCGGGGAGCACCGCTTCCTCCGGGGTGAGGCGCTCGCGTTCACGACCGAAGCGGCCGCGGCGCTCGTCACGCTCACGGCGGCGGTCGCGTCCCCGCGCTGAACCTGCAGGGTTGAATTCCTGCGACTCGACCGCGTGGGCCTCCGTGCGCTCGCCACCGCGATGACGGGACAGAGTCTCGCCGGGAAGCGTCAGGCCGCCGTCCCAGGAACCGGGAAGTTCAAACTCCGTGGAGGGCTTCGCGTGACTGCCGGTTTGGGCCACCGCAGCGGAGCGGGAGTCGCCGGTCTTCTGCTCGTTCTGCTCGCCGCGGCGGTACTTGGAGAGCGATTCACCCGGAAGGATGAAAGGCTCTGCCGACGCATTCACCTCAATGGATTCTTCACCAGCACCGTGACGATGGCCGCGTGAAGCGAAACGTTCACGGACGGAATCCTGGCGTGCCAGTATTTCGCGGTCGCGATCACGATCCGCGCGGCGGCGATCATGTTGCCCGTCAAACTCGCGGGACTCGGTTGGCTCCGACTCGTTCGTCTCCGCGCCCGTCTCGGCGTGCGTGCCGGCTTCGCGGGGTTCGCCGGTCCCGGTACGCCCGCGGCGGCGGCCGCGACGTCCACGCCAGCGGCGGCTGCCGTCATCGGTGTCTTCGCCGGTGTCCGCGGCGCCCGCCTCGCCCTGCAGGGCAACGGGCTCTTCCTCGATAACCGTTGTCTGAGGCTGCTGCCGTTCGCCACCGCGACGGCGGCCTTCGCCGCGCTCGCGACCTTCGCTTTTAGCTTCGCCACGCTCGCGGCCGCGCCCGCTGCGCGAACCCTCGCTCTCGAAATCGGCGGCGTCGCCCTGCTCTTCCATGAAGTCGGTGATGTAGAGGAAGGCATCGCGCTCGAGGCCGATGTCCACAAAGGCGGACTGCATGCCCGGAAGCACGCGCGTCACTTTGCCGTTATAGATGGATCCTGCGAGGGTGTATTCGTTCTCTCGCTCGTAGTAGATCTCGGCGAGTTCGTCCTTTTCGACGATGGCAAGCCGCGTCTCGTGCGGCGTGCTCGATATATAGATTTCTTTCGACATTTGCTGCTCTGCTTTCTGCCCTGCCGGAATGAAAGTCCGGGCACGAGCTGGCAGAACAGGCAGGGTCAATGCCCCGGAGCCTTAGCTCGTGGGGGCAAACCTCCCCGGAGCGGACGAGGTATGCGCTGCGAAGACTGGCGGCGAATTCAACGAGCTCAACAAACGGCCTGCGTTGCAGGTGCTGTCCGCGGGATCAGCCGGTGGCATCCCGAGGAAGCTGCTGAGAAAGAACTTGTCCAGTGTGGCGCTGCGTGCCCGGGAGTCCAGCGTGTTGTTCTCGGGCAGAAGCTGCCGTGCGGAGTTTGTGACCAACTCAACCTCATCCTGAGGCGGGGTCGTTAGCCGTCCGCATAGCTGCATTCTCAAAACCTGTCCGGCCTTCGGAAGCTGATCCGTGCCTGGCCGGCCTTCTAAATAGATCTTGTCTGGCCGCTGGCAGGGAATAGGTGACATCCTGCGAGCGGTCAATCCGTTCTGGGCTGACCTCTCGGTCAGAACCTTGTGTCTAGTATGCACTAAACAGAGACCAGAGAACAGACATCGGGGATCGCAGGCGATACCGGTGAACCACAGCCACCAGGAACACGTGATCTCTGTTCTCTGGTTTCTGATCTCCCGTAACTAGTTGACGAACCGGCGCATACGGACGTTCATCACGATCCCTAGCGCGAGAAAAGTGAATAGGACAGAGGAGCCGCCGTAGCTCATCAACGGCAAGGGGATACCGGTGACGGGCATCAGACCGATGCACATCCCTATATTGATAGCCACCTGAAAGAGCAAGACCGCAAAGATCCCCATGACCAGGAGCCCTCCCGGCACGTCGGCGGCGGTCTGGGCGTTCTGGACAAGTCGTATCAAGATGAGGAAATAGAGCAGGAGGACGACGGTCGCGCCGACGAAGCCGTGCTCCTCGCAGAAGGCGGCGAAGATGAAGTCGGTGTAGGGGATGGGGAGAAAGTCACCCTGGGTTTGGCTCCCTTTGTTGGAGCCCTGGCCCCAGATGCCGCCGGACCCGACCGCAATCAGCGACTGCCGGATCTGGTACCCGGAGCCCTTGGGGTCCGAGTCCGGGTTGAGGAAGGCGTCGATGCGCTTCTGCTGGTACGGCTTAAGGTGCTTTCCGGTGGCGAACGCGATGCCGCCGAGCATCAGCAGGCCCAGGATGATGATGCCGGCCTGCTTGAACTGCATGCCCCCGAGGAACATGCCGACCACGAGAACCGGGAGGTAGGTCAGCGCGGTTCCCAGATCGGGCTGCTTGAGGACCAGCGCCATCGGGACGCCGATCAGTGCGACGACCTTGCCGATGTCGACCCAGTTCATCTCCTCGCCGACCCGAGTCCAGAGGAATCGCGCGGCTGCAAGGATGAGCACGAGCTTGACCCACTCGGAGGGCTGAAAGTGCACGCCCCCGCCGAGGTTAATCCAGCGACGTGCGCCGAGCACCTTCTGGCCGATGTGCGGAATCAGTACGGCGACCAGAAGGACGAGACTGATGCCGTAGGCCCAGGGAGCGATGTCGAGCAGGCGGTGGTAGTCGATGACCGATACGACGAACATCAATACGAGACCAACGGCGATGAACTCCATCTGCTTGACCTGAAAGCCGTGGAATTTGGTGGTCGCCGTGGCAGAGCGGATCTCGATCACGCTGATCACGGACATGATCAGCACGAACACCAGCAGGGTCCAGTCGAAGTCCCGGAGTCGTTGGTTCAGCATGGTTATTGTCCGCTCGGCTGAGGCGTAGGGGTGGAGGGGGTCTTTGCCGTGGGGCCGGTCGTCTGGCTTTCGGTGCTCGCAGGCTTCGGCGTCTCTGCGACCTTCATGAGGTTGCCGGCGTGGGTGCGCTGCTTGGTGATGTAGGCGTTGATCACCTGCGCCGCGAGCTTCGCGGAGTTGTTGCCCCAATTGCCGTGCTCCCAGAGAACGGCCACGACGATGTCCGGATTACGGCGCGGGGTCATGCCGACGAACCAGGCGTTCGGGACGGTGTTGTGGCCATGGGAGGTGCCGGCGAGCGCGGTGTGGCTCATGACCTGCGCGGTGCCGGTCTTGCCGGCGAAGTCGACGCCATCCAGGCGGGCCTCGGCGGCCGTGCCAATGGGGCTCTGGGTGACGTTCGCCATGTCGTCGGTGATGGTCTCCCAGTTCTCGGGCGTTAGCGGAATGGTCTTGTCACCGGAGCCGGGATAGTTGTTCTGGATATTCGTGAGCTGCTCGGGCGTTAGCTCGTCCGGAAAGACGAGATGCGGACGGCGGAGAACACCGCCGGAGGCGATGCCGCTGAGAGCGCGCGCAAGCTGCAGCGGCGTGACCTCGATCGCGCCCTGGCCGATGCCGACCGAGATGGTCTCGCCGGCGTACCACTTGTCGTGCTGCGTCTTCAGCTTCCACTCTGTTGACGGCATCACGCCCGCGGCCTCGTCCGGGATGTCGACGCCGGTCTTGTGCCCGATGCCGACGCTCATCGGCATAATGAGCGATGGTATCGATGCCGAGCTTGTTGGCGAGCGTGTAGTAGAACGTGTCGCAGGAGTACGGCAGCGCGCTGTGGATGTCGACCATGCCGTGGTGCTTGTCGCAGGCGAAGAAGTGTCCGTAGAACGTCGCCCCGCCGTTGCACTCCACGTGCATATTCTGCGCCGCATTCTCCTCCAGCCCGGCGAGCGTCATGATCACCTTAAACGTCGATCCCGGCGCGAGCTGCGCCTGGATCGCCTTGTTCATCAGCGGGTGGTCAGGATTCGTGATGATCGACTGCCAATAGGCGTGGCTGAGGCGAACAGCGAACTGATTCGGGTCGAACGTCGGCCGCGAGGCCATCGCAAGAATCTCGCCGGTATGCGGGTCCATCGCGACGATCGCTCCAGTCTTGCCTTCGAGCGCGCGCTCGGCAGCCTTCTGAAGATCAAGGTCGATCGTGAGGCGGACATCCTTGCCCGGGACGGCAAGCTCCTGGCCCATCATCCCGACCTCTTTGCCGTGCGAGTTGACGATCACATCCCGCGATCCATCCGTCCCGCGGAGGATCTCGTCGTACGCTTCCTCCACGCCCGACTTCCCAACAACATCCCCCGGCGAGTAGAACGCGTACTTGGAATTGTTGAGGTCCGCCTCCGAGACCTCGCCGACGTAGCCGATCACGTGCGCCATGAAGCCGTTATCCGGATACAGCCGCCGCTGCTCGTCAAGCGTTTCGAGCTCCGGCAGATCGTCGCGGTGCGCGGCGATAAACGCCTGCTCGTCCGGCGTGATGTCCTGCTTCAGCGGAATCGGCTGATACTTCGGCGCCGACTGGTAATGCCGTATGGTCGACTGAATCTGCTCGACGGTCATATGCAGCCCGCTCGCGATGAGCGGCAGGTCCTGCTCCAGATGCGCCTGGCCTTCGCGCAGCAGGAAGCAGCTGACCGACGGATAGTTGTCGACGATGATGCGGCCTTCGCGATCGAAGATGCGGCCGCGCGGCGCAAGCACCGGAACCTTGCGAATGCGATTCTGCTCAGCCAGCACGCGGTAGTTCGACGCGCCGAGCACCTGCACGCGCCACAGGCCCGCGCCCAGCACCAGCAGCACAAGCGCGACGACATACTGCGAAGCCGAGAGCTTTATCTGCGAGAGCTTCTCGCGCCGGCTGAGTGCATCCGTGTTGTCATCGCCGAAGATCAAATCCGTATTCCTCTAAATTCCCTGATCGCATTTCTCTGCCGTCACAACCGATCACTCGCGGAGCTTGAAGCGATCCAGCAGGAGGAACACCGGCACAGCGACGAGAGCGTTCACGACCGCGCAGATTAGCTGATGGACCGGCTGTAGATGGACGCTTGGATCGGCTAAAAGTCGTCTCGATATCAGGTACAGAAGCCCGCTCTGTATCAGGCTGAAGCCGAAGTTCAGCAGGACGCGGTTCATCATGTTGTCCACGTCGACGGCAAACCCGATGCTGGCAGCCGTGTAGCCGATGATGCCTTTGGCAATGCCGTATACGCCGAAGGGGTGATTCGTCAGGCCGTCCTGCAAGAGGCCGATGAGCGTGCCCGTGATGGTGCCGGTGATCGGATTGCGGCGAGCGACAGCAAAAAAGATAGTCGCGATGAGCGGAAGATCAACGAAGTTGAACTTCGCCCACGTCTTGGGGAGCATCGCCTGCAGCAAAATGCAGAGCAGCGGCGCCAGTACGGCGACGATGGGTCGAAATGCGTACTGGTCCAGCTCGGCTCGGGATGTGTAACTATGCTCAGGCATCGCGGTTCTTACGGGGTTTCGGGCTTCGATTGCGTAGAGGCGGAATTTGCGGGCGCGCCGGGTTGCAGGTCCGTGGCCGGCGGTGTGGCTCCGGGCGTGTAGCGATCAGGATGAAGCGGAGCTTGCGCGCGGGGAAGTCCTGAGTTCGGCACTCCCGGTAGACCGCCGACTAAATTCTGGCCGGTGGTGTCGATGGGCTTGCCGTTGTTCGCGATCGCTGTGGCCGTTTGGGGCGTGGTGGCGGTTGCGTTCTGCGCGTTGGGGTCGGTGTTCGGCTGATCGTAGATACTCGGAAGCTTTTCGGCGAGCACCTCGGCGGCCCGCTTGTTCTCCTCCGCTGTCGCTTCGGCCTGGGCAGCGTCGGCCTGCGCCTGCGTTGGCAGCGTGGGAGACGTGCCCGTAATCACCAGAACCTCTTCGAGGCGCGCGAGATCCGCCGCAGGCTTGAGCGTGATCGCCGTGTAGGGCTGGTGCTGCGGGTCCGGCACAACGGAGACGATGGTGCCGACGGGCAGCCCGCGCGGGAAGACCTGGTCGCCGCCGGAGGTGATGACCTGCTCGCCGGGCTTGATGCGCTGGTCCGGAGTGAGATTGTTGATCTGGATCTCGCCGGCCGAGGTCCCGCGAAGGATACCGCGGATACGTGTGGAGGCGAGCAGCACGCCGGCCCCAGAGCTGGAGTCGTTGATGAGCAGCAGCTGCGAGGTGTGCGGAAAAACGTCGCGGAGCTTGCCGACAATGCCGTACGGTGTAATGACTGGCTGGTTCGGGCGCAGGCCATCGGCGAGGCCCTTGTCCAGATAGAGCACGTGCGAGCGGTCCGAACCGCTGGTGCCAATGACCTGGGCGGCCACCGTCTTCGAGATGTACTGGTGCTGGAAGCCAAGCACGGCCTGCAGGCGGCGGCCTTGCGCGGCATCCTCGGCAAACGCCGCTTCTTCTTCGCGGAGTTCGGTGATCTCCTGCTTCAGCTGCTGATTCTGCTGACGGGTGTGGCGAAGGTCGATGTAGTTGTCCCACACGCTACGGGTGTGCAGGCTCGAGCCGTGCGTCAGGCGTTCGACCGGGGTGACGAGGGCGACAGTCCAGCGACGGAGCAGCGTGACCTTTCGGCCGTCGGGGGCGCTTCCCGGAATCGCGCCTTCGACCGGGCGCTGCACCTGGACGGCCAGCGCGACGACCTGAAGCAGCACAATGACGATCAGGACAAGCGCGTTTCTGAAACGGAAGAAGAAGGAATCCATTGCCGAGCTACAAAACGGGGGGCTCTACCTCGTATTATCCCATTCTGACGGTACGAAAGATGTAGTGGAATCCCCTGCTAGCATCAAGGCCGTGACCCTCCACGTGCCGATCGATATGCAGACGCCGGTGAAGTTTGTGAAGCGAATCGGCACTCGCGTCGGTGAGGGATTGCACGAGCGGGGCATCGAGACCGTCGAGGACCTGCTCTATCACCTGCCCTTCCGCTACGAGGATCGCCTACATCCCAAACCACTTTCGGCGTACAGGCCCGGCGAGATGGCGTCGGTCATCGGCGAGGTGCGCGGCACAGTCCTGCTCCGCACCCGCTCCGGCCCCATCTTCGAGATGACCGTCGGTGTGGCTCCGCCTCTAAGCGCTGAAGGCGCGTCCTATACCAGCCTGGGGCGAAGGACAGGAGAGCCAACGGCTCGCACGTCCGCAGCCCCGGGAACCGGTCCCCTGCAAACCCAGAGGGCTGAAGGCCCGACCTATGCCAACGAGCCCACAATGGATGGCCTGCTCCGCCCGCCACCCATCTTCGAAACCGTCAAGTGCATCTGGTTCCACGGCAGCTATCTGAAGGACAGGTTTCACGCGGGCCAGCGGATTGCGCTGTACGGAAAGCTGGAGGGATCGCGCAGCGGGAATGCGCTGAACGCCACGCCGGGCTCGACCAAGTTCAAGATGGTCCAGCCGACGTTCGAGATCCTGCCGGATGCAAGCGCGACCGGTGAGGACGCCGAGTTCACGACGCTCGAAATGGGCAGGATTGTGCCGGTGTATCCGTCGCTCGGCGGGACAACGCCGTGGGGATCGAAGCTGACCTCGCGCTGGCTGCGGCGCGTGATGTGGACGATCTTCAAGGAGCTGAAGGAGAGCGGGGCATTGGAATCTGCTGCCCGCGGCGCGGCCGAGGAGACGCTGCCTGCTGCGTTGTGTGAGCGACTGGGGCTGCCGTCGCGGATGGAGGCGCTCGAGGCGATTCACTTCCCTGCTGCGGGCACGTCAATGACGGAGCTGATGTCGGCACGAACGCCGGCGCATCGGCGGCTGATCTTTGAGGAGCTGTGGTATCTCGAGCTTGGGCTGGAGCTGAAGCGGCGCAGATTGCGCGAGCGCGAAGGCACGGCGTTTGTCACGAACGATCAGGTGCGCACTGCGCTCAAGCAGGTGCTGCCGTTCAAGCCCACGGGAGCGCAGAAACGCGTGCTCGGCGAAATCGTCGCGGATATGCGTGCGCCGCGGCCGATGCGGAGATTGCTGCAGGGCGATGTCGGATCCGGCAAGACGATCGTGGCGCTCGAGGCTGCGCTGGTTGCAATTGAGAACGGCTATCAGGTGGCGATGATGGCGCCGACCGAGATTCTCGCTACGCAGCACTATCTCTCCGCGCGCAAGCTGCTGCGCGATGCTGTTTCCCCGAGCAAACAGCGGGGTTACCGTGTCACTTTGCTCACCGGCTCGCTCGATGATCGCATGAAGCGGGATGCGCGCGGACGCATCTTTCGCGGCGAAACCGACCTTGCGATTGGAACGCACGCGCTGGTCGAAGAGAAGGTGGACTTCGACAACCTCGGGCTGGTGATCGTCGACGAGCAGCATCGGTTCGGCGTGCAGCAGAGGTTCAAGCTGATGAGGAAGCCGGGCGCATCCGGAACAGCGACGGAGCCGGATGTGCTGGTGATGACGGCGACGCCGATTCCTCGCACGCTGGCACTCACGATCTATGGCGATCTTGAAGCGAGCGTGCTCGATGAGCTGCCGCCCGGACGCACACCCATCGTGACGCGCCGCATGCCGGAGGAGCGCGCGGATGAGGTTTGGGAGTTCGTGCGCAAGCAGGTCGAAGCGGGCCGGCAGGCGTACATCGTGTATCCGATCATCGAAGGCGAACGCGACGATCAACCTGAGCTCGACTTCGCCAACGACGCCAGCGCCTCCACCGCCCTATCCGGAGCGGAAAAAAACACTCGCACCTCCCAAACTCGCAGCCCGAAACTGAACGGAACCCCCACCAACTCGGCGAAACGCGCCTCCACCCGTGCGAAGCTCCGCTCCGCCTCGGAAATGTTCGACGAGCTAAGCGCCGGTGCCCTCCACGGGTTGAAGCTCGGCCTTCTGCACGGACGCATGAGCGCTGACGATAAGGACGTCACCATGGCCGGCTTCCAGCGAGGCGAGATCGACGTTCTCGTCTCGACGACCGTCATCGAAGTCGGCGTTGACGTGCCGAACGCGACGGTGATGGTGATTGAGCACGCGGAGCGCTTCGGCCTTGCGCAGATGCATCAGCTGCGCGGGCGCGTGGGTCGCGGCGCCGCGAAGAGCTACTGCGTGCTGCTGACGGGAAGCAAGATCTCGCCGGAAGCGGAGTTGCGGCTCGATGCCATGGTGCAGACGCAGGACGGATTCGCGCTCGCAGAGATTGACCTCGCGCAGCGCGGGCCGGGCGAGTTCTTCGGAACGCGGCAGGCTGGCCTGCCGGAATTTCGGGTCGCCAATCTGGCGCGCGATCGCGATCTGCTGGAGCTGGCGAAATCTGAGGCTGCGCGCTTCGTCCGCCTTTCGGATCCTGCAGTCGCCCGATCCAGCGATCTCGCGCGCAGAACGGGATGCGGTCTGGACGCGACTCAAGCGGCAGTGGCAACGCCGCTACGGGCTGGTCGAGGCCTGAGCGCGAAAAGCGCAAAAATTAGCCGCTCAAAAACGCGCTTAAAACGCGCTCCAAAACGCCTCAAAATCACTGAAAAATTCACATTGCATACGCCAGAAGAAAAGGGCGGGACTCAGGCAGGTCTCGCCCTTTATTTGGATTGCACGTATGATATTTAGCTGGCGATTGCGACCGCGGCAACATCCCCGCGGGCACCTGAATCTGCTTCTTCGGTCCGCGCTTGCGGGCCACGAGAATGCGAATGCGATCCAGCATCTCGGCCGGCGTGCAGGCGCCCTTGGGAAGGAACGCATCGGCTGCAGCGGCGCGGTCGAAGTTGGAAACCGTACCTGAAATCAATAACGTAGGAAGCCCGGGATGAACCTGCTTGGCGCGGCGGACAAGCTCATTGCCGTCCATCTGCGGCATGATCACATCGGCCAGCAGAAGGTCCACCGAGCCGGGCATCGCACCGCGCAAATACTCCAGCGCCTCTGCTCCCGATTCCATCGCCAGCACCCGGTATCCCCGGGTCTCCAGGAGGAACTTCCGTACGGACAGGATCTGCTCATTATCTTCCACACAAACAATCGTCTTACGTGGGCGCATCGTCGATCTCTCTTCTTTCGCCGGGGGTTGCCGGCGCTTCCTGCGTTGCGTTGTAGTCCCCGCTTCCCTTTGAGGAAGCGTCCGGCGTTGCGCGATGCCGCAGAATTCCCAGCCATGCCGTGCATGGCCTGGAAATCAGCGGGTTATGGCACCGTGGATCCCGTTTCGAGCGAGCGAGTCTCTGCGCCCCGGCGGTCACGCCGCCGGAACGTCAGCTCGGGCGCCAAGGGGACTGTGTGGAAAAGCATCGGAGAGCCGACGTTTCCTTTGAGCCACATGGCGCGCCTCACAGCACTCCCACCCCTCCACGAAGCGGCGATCTCCTGGTCGCAGCCGTCCTCGCAGAAGGAAACGAAGAACCTAACCCCCGCCCTGCGTGGAGCGATTTTCAGCCACAGCAAGGCTTCGAGCGGTGGATCCGCCCTTAGGGGTTCAGCGCAAATTGTCCGAAAAAATCAGGCGAAAACTTTATGTCGCCGAGCAAGAGCCCAACGACGATTTGCTGAGCATACGGAGGGGAACCTCGCGCAGCAACCGCGAAATTATGGCGAAAACGCAACCAATTCTGTGTCGCGCATCCACTGAGGTTTGTAGAGTGCGCATGAACGTTGAGGTTTGTTGCCTGAGGGCCTGTGTAAATCTTCGTTAAACGGGCAGGAAAAAGGCACCCCTTGCCACAGGGATGGTGCTGCCGGAGACCGTTATGGAACCGATGCCCGTGTCCTGTCGGACAGCGCGGACCATGATGCGGCTGGGACGCCCGAGTTCAAGCCCTTGGCGGAGTGTGACTTGCTGCCCGGAGCCGGCGAAGCCATGCTGCACGAGCCAGGCGATTGCGCATCCTGCGGCGGAGCCTGTGGCTGGATCCTCGCCGGAATAGAACTGCATTCGGGCGCGCCAGACAGCAGCTTCGTGAGCGTCGTTCGGGTGACTCCGGCGCGATGCAGTAGAACCACCGGGTCCGCTTTGCGGCGAGCCAGGCGGAGGCTTCGCGTTGCGGAATCGCGAGCCGTTGGAGAGCTTCGAGCTTGAGGCCGACGATGCAAAATGGATTTCCCGTGGAGACGGTTTGCGGCTGCGCGTTTTCGAGCAGGTCGGATTCGTCGAAGCCGAGCACACGGGCGACTTCGGCTCTGTCGTGTAGCTCACCGAACGCGGCGTCTTTCTGCCACATGGTTGCGAAGACGCCGCTTTCAGGATCCGATTTTGGATCGAACCGGACGGCGATCGGACCGACGTTGAGCAGGAGTTTCAGGTCGGCAGCTCCGCGCAGAGGCGGATGGTTCAGGTGCAGCCAGCTGGCGGTGCCGAGCGTGGGATGGCCGGCGAACGGCAGTTCTTCCTGTGTAGTGAAGATGCGGACGCGCACGCCTTCGACGCGGTCACGCTCGGGGTTTTCGGAGGGCAAGACGAAGGTGGTTTCGGACAGGTTCGTCTCGCGCGCCATGGCCTGCATCTGGGCGTCGGAAAGGCCGCGGCCATCATGGAAGACCGCCAGCGGATTCCCTTCGAGCGGGCGCTCGGCGAAGACATCGAGGATGGTGTAATCGAGCTGGCGAGTCATCATTCGAGTCTACCGATGCGTCGCGAGACTTATTGAGTGCGGTTGACATGGCCGATGCGCCGCCGTACCTTGAGGACAGCCGCAACCCAGCGGCAGTAAAGATTTGAGAGACGATCCGATGCTCTGCTCGTACATGCCCGCTCACCGTTGCCGCTGCTGTTGCCGCGGACCTGTGCGGGTGAGCAGATGAGCGAGTCGAAACGGCAAAAAGCGCTATAGAGTGAATCGACCCTCAGAACCCACCCAAGGCCCCGGCCCGGTGGGTTTTTCAGTTACAGCCAGCACGTCAACGGCATAAATAACTTACAAGGCAGGTACAGAACGATGTCTCTTCGCATCAACGATATAGCTCCTGACTTCACCGCTGATACCACGCAGGGACCCATTCACTTCCACGAGTGGATCGGGAACAACTGGGCGGTGCTCTTCTCTCACCCGAAGGACTTCACGCCAGTCTGCACGACGGAGCTGGGCGCGGTTGCGACGCTGGAAGGCCAGTTTGCGGCGCGCGGCGCGAAGGTCATCGGCCTGTCGGTCGATCCTGTCGAGTCGCACAAGCGATGGGAGAAGGACATCGAGGAGGTCAGCGGATCTCCGGTGAAGTTTCCGGTGATCGGCGACCCTGAGCTGAAGATTGCCAAGCTCTATGACATGCTTCCGGGCGATTCCGGCGAGAGCTGCGAAGGCCGGACGCCCGCAGACAACGCGCCGGTGCGCACGGTGTTCGTCATCGGGCCGGACAAGCGCATCAAGCTGCACCTGGCCTATCCAATGTCGACGGGCCGAAACTTCGATGAGATTTTGCGCGTGATCGACTCGATGCAGTTGACGTCCAAGCACAAGGTGTCGACGCCCGCGAACTGGAAGCAGGGCGACGATATCATTATTGGAGGAGCGGTAAGCAACGAAGAGGCCGAGAAGCTCTTCCCGGGGTACAAGACGGTGAAGCCTTACCTGCGCACGGCAGCGCAGCCGAAGTAGGATTCTGTCAGGCGACTTCGGCGGACCCGATGAAGTCGCGTGACAGTTATTGCGTGCCTGTGATTTGTGAAACAGGCACGCCGAGAGCACCGGTGGCGAAGTGGCTAACGCGCTGGTCTGCAAAACCAGTATTCGCCGGTTCAATCCCGGCCCGGTGCTCCAAATTCCTGGCTTGCTCGATTGATGCGTCAGATCTTCGAGCGTTGTGAAACTTAGGCCCTTTTCGATCGCATTCCTCATCTTTACAAAGGCTGCGAACCCAGCTTGTCGCGTTGACGCAAGCCATCAGGGACCCATCCGGGACGACGACATTACCTTCTCCAATCGGGCTGCGCGGATTCTGTATCTGAGAGGCCAGACATGGGAAAGGTTGCTGGACTTCTGGTTGTTGTCGCCACCGTGGTATCGGCTGCAGCTCAGTCGGTTTCTCCAAGCCCGACGGACACCGCCACACGCCGGGCTGACACTCTTCTCAAGCAAATGACCACTGCGGAGAAGGTGGGTCAGCTTTCCCAGTTCTTCGTCCTTCCGCAGGGCGTTGATCTGCCAGGCACCCCGCACGATGCAGTCAGCTATGAAGATCACATTCGTCGTGGCGAAGTCGGCTCCATCCTCTTCGTCAGTGACCCCGCACGCATCAACCAACTACAAAAGATTGCCGTCACCGAAACCCGTCTCAAGATACCGATTCTGTTCGGATTCGATGTGATCCACGGCTTCGATACTGAGTTTCCGGTGCCCATTGGCATGGCTGCCTCCTGGGATCCCGGGCTTGTCGAGCAGGTACAGGCTGCCGCGGCAGAAGAGGCTGCCCATTCCGGCATTCGCTGGGCGTTCGCGCCGATGCTGGACATTGCACGCGACCCGCGCTGGGGCCGCATCAGTGAAGGCGCCGGCGAAGACCCGTATCTTGGCGCGGAAATGGCTCGCGCCCAGGTGTTCGGCTTCCAGGGCCATCCCGGCCAACGGACACAACTTCCGTTCCTCGCAACAATCAAGCATTTCGCCGGCTATGGTGCGGCGGAAGGCGGCCGCGACTATGACGCCAGCGACATCCCCGAAGAACAGCTTCGCAACGTCTACCTGCCGCCATTCCAGGCCGCCATCGACGCAGGCGCCGCGACCGCCATGTCCGCATACATGGACCTGAACGACGTGCCCGCTACCGGGAACAAGTGGCTACTGCAGGATGTTCTTGCGCCGTGATATGCACTTCCAAGGCTGGGTTGTGAGCGACGCCCTGGCTGTGGCCGACCTCGTCACCCACGGGTACGCCAGAGATCCCGCCGACGCGGCCCGACGAGCGGCGATCGCCGGCGTCAACATGGACATGGGCAGCGGCACTTACCTGCGCAATCTCGCCGCACAGGTCGATAAGGGTCAAATTTCGACTGCTCAACTCGACGACCTCGTCCGCCCGATCCTTGCCGCAAAGTACCGCCTCGGCCTCTTCGAAAATCCCTACGCCGACGCCACCGCGACCACACACGCCGACATGCTCGCAAAGCATCGCGCCCTCGCCCGCACCGCCGCAGCGCGTTCAGCGGTCCTGCTTCGTAACGAGGGCAACCTGCTTCCGATCAGCAAGTCCCCAAAACGGATCGCCGTCATCGGGCCGTTGGCCAACAACCGCTTCGATATGCTCGGTCCGTGGAGTCTCACTGCCAAGCCCGAAGATGCTGTGCAGCATCGTGGATGGGCTGCGCGCGAAGCTGCCCGACAGCACCGTGGAGTGGGCCGAGGGGGTCCAGATATTTAAAGACAACCCGACAACGATGGACGCTGCTCTGGGACCACGCCCCGCCGCCACGAAGTGGACTGAGATCGAGATCGAGCGGCATCGCAAGGAAGCGCTCGATCTGGCCGCCAAGTCCGATATCGTCATTATGGCGCTCGGCGAGCACGCACTTATGGATTTCGAGTACTCCTCTCGATCTTCCCTGCAGCTTCTCTGGCGAGCAGCAGCAATTGCTCGAAGCTGTCACGGCGCTGGGGAAGCCCGTCATCCTCCTGCTCTTCACGACGCGGCCCCTGGAACTCGGCTGGGCCTCAGAGCACGTGCCTGCCATCCTCGACTGCTACTTTGGCGGAACCGAAGCCGGGAATGCTGTCGCCGATCTACTCACCGGGGATGCCGTACCCGGGGGCAAGCTGCCGGTGACCTGGCCGCGCAACGTGGGACAGGTACCTATGTTTTACGCTCACAACAATTCGCACAAGCCGTACGATCTGCCCACCACCGAATCGCGCTATTGGGACCTCCCGACCACCCCGCAGTACCCGTTCGGGTACGGACTTAGCTACTCTACCTTCACCATCACCAACTTGAAGCTCAGTGCCAAGACGATCGCGACGCAGGGCAGCATAAACGCAACTGTCACGGTAACCAACACCGGCAGAGTCGCCGCCGATGAAGTCGTTCAGCTCTACCTCCACCAGCGTTATGGCTTGGCCTCACGCCCCGTTCGCGAGCTGAAAGGATTTCGTCGCGTCACCCTCGAACCGGGCGAATCCAAGGAAGTAACCCTACCAATCACGGCAGCGGAGCGCACTTATTGGTCCGGTGTTAAGCACGGCTGGAACATCGATCCAAGCGAATTCGATGTGTGGGTTGGGAACTCAAGTCTTGCGACCCTCCACGAGACCTTCACAGTATCCAGATGAAGATGTCGCGGCTCTGTGCCGTTCGTCGTTGGCCCCTAAGGCTTCGTTTCGTGTTGACGCGCAATCGAATTCATTTCGATTCTGCAAGAATTGTCATCAGGTGGTCATTTCCGTGTCATTTTCGTTGCGGAGGAGTTAACGCGGCTGCGTTAAGAGCGATAATTCAGCCACGTTTTCGGCCGTTTGTCTGACGAGGACCAGCCGTGACGCGCCCCTGTGCGAGTTGTGACGAACTGTCTCAAATTCGTGGCGGACAGGCGGTGAATTTGCTCTATAGTTCGGCTATCGCCTCTTCTCCTGACCGTCGCGCCTGCGACGACTCCACCATGCGCGCGGACGGTCGTGTATCCACCGGAGGATCTATGAAACACAAATTACAGACACTCGCAGCACTCTTTGCCACAACTGCCGTTGCGGCCTTTGGCCAGTCCACAGCATCCCTCTCAGGAACCGTTAGCGATCCCACGGGAGCCGCGGTTCCCAACGCCCACATTGTCGTGCACTCTCTCGCCACGGGAGCGGACCGGCCCGTCGATACCGACTCGACTGGCCTGTACAGCGTTCCGGCGCTCCAGCCGGGTGATTACTCTGTACGGGCTTCAGCGGCAGGGTTCAGCAACGACACCGTGCCGAAGGTGACGCTGAACGTCGACACGAACGTCACGCTCAATCTGAAGCTCGCGGTCGCGTCGGCGGGCGAAACAGTCCAGGTGGAGGGCGAGGCGCAGAACCAGATCGAGACGCAGACGATCACGGTCGGCCAGGTTATCGACAACCGGCAGGTGCAGGAGCTTCCGCTGAATGGGCGGCACTTTCTGGATCTCACGGTGCTGACGCCGGGCGGCGTGGTGGCACCGACGAGCGGCAGCCTTACGGCCTCGAGCCGCGGTCTGGGAGCGAACTCGTTTATCACGGCTGGTAATCGGGAAGATTCAGTGAACTTCCAGATCAACGGGATCAACCTGAACGACATCAGCCAGAACCAGATCACGTTTCAGCCGTCGATCAGCACGACGAGCGAGTTCAAGATCGACAACCAGACGTTCAGCGCGGAGTACGGGCGGAGCGACGGGTCGATTGTGACGGTCGCCACGAAGTCGGGCACAAACCAGTTCCATGGCGAGGCCTTCGACTACTTTCGTAACGAGGCGCTGGACGCGCGCAACTACTTCAACCGCGGGTTCAACCCGGCGACGGGCGCACCGCTGCCGTTCGGCACGGGAGCCAAAGCCCCGCTGAAGCGCAACAGTTTCGGCGGCAGCGTGGGCGGTCCAATCTGGCGCGACCACACCTTCTTCTTCTTCAGCTATGAGGCGTTGCGGCAGCACCAGGGCATTCTGCAGAACAGCAATGTCTTTACCTCCGATGAAATCGCGGCGTTCGCGGCGAATCCGGGCAGCGTGGGGGCGAAGATTGCGGCGCTGATCCCAGCACCCAACAGCGGCAGCACCTATGTCTCGTTCACTCCCGGCCCGGTACAGATCGACCAATATACGGGCGACGTGCTGCATCGCCTGGGCCAGAACGACACGTTGCACGCCTTCTATGCGTTTCAGAAGGACGTTCGCACGGAGCCTGCACTGCAGCTGGACACGCTGCCCGGGATGGGGCGATCACCGCGCCGCGCACCGTCAGATCGGCACTCTGCAGTACATCCATATTTTCTCTCCGACGATCACGAATGAAGCGCGGCTCGGATTCAACCGCATTTCGATCGCGTTCAATCCTGCGAACACGATTGATCCGGCAAGCCTGGGCCTGGGCGACGGCTTGAGCGGACCCGTGGGGATTCCGCAGATCACGATTACAGACCGCAGCTTCACGTTCGGCGGCCCGTCTGGATTTCCGCAGGGCCGCGACACGACGACCGGCGTGCTGGCCGACACCGTGACGATGATCAAGGGGAATCACCAGATCAAGTGGGGCGGCGAGTTCCGTCGCTATCTGCTGTACAGCTTCGCGGGCAACATCGGCAGCATGAGCCTGACGGCGGCGAACCTGGCGGCCAGCGTGACTCCGGTTTTCGCCATTCAGCCGAACATCATCGACTACCGCATCTATGCGGATGCAGCGGGCGGCTTCATCCAGGACAACTACAAGATGCTTCCCAACCTGACGTTCGAGTTCGGTGCGCGATTTGAGTGGAATGGCACACCGCTGGAAGGCGAGAACCGCATCTCGATCTTTCAGCCTGCAAGCGTGACGCTGGTGCGCGCCGGCACGAACGGGATTCCGGCCGACGGAGCGTACAAGCAGAACTACAATCTCGAGCCGCGCGTGGGCTTTGCGCTGGACGTCTTCAATAACCAGAAGACGGTGGTTCGCGGAGCGTACGGATACCTGGTGGACCAACCAGTGGCGGGAACGGTCACCATTCTCACCGGCAATCCTCCATTCACGACAGCGGTCTCGTACAACAACAGTGCGAGCCCGCAGCCGCTGAGCAACATCTATGCGGCGGCGCAGGGGGCGTCGGGGTTCGCGCTCGGGTATGTGAATCCGAACTTCCGCAACGCCTATGTGGAGGACTTCAACCTGAACATTCAGCAGGCGCTGCCATGGGGAATGGTGGGTACGATCGGGTACTACGGATCGACAGGCCACCACCTGCTGATCGTGACCAACGCCAACCAGGCGAGCGGACCTCCGGGCAGCGCGCGGCCATACAACAAGCTGGCGTCCACGAGTCCGATCGGGGGCGGTTCAAATCCCATTTCGATCGCTTCCAATATGAGCGAGCGGAACAGCATCGGGTACTCGAACTACAACGCGATGTGGGTGACGCTGAACAAGACTTTCAGTCACGGCATGCAGTTCAACACGAACTATGACTGGTCGAAGTCGATGGACATCAACTCGCTGGGATCGCAGGGCGGAGCGGTTCTGCCGGACAGCAATAATCCGGCGGAGAACTATGGGCTCTCCGACTTCGATGTGCGGCATCACTTCGCGGGCACCGCAATCTACAACCTGCCGTTCCACCGCAATCGGATAGTCGATGGTTTCCGGATTGAAGGCATCGTGCAGTACCAGACCGGCAACCCCGTCAACATCGTGGCGTCCAGCTCCGGTTATAACGGGAACACCGGCCTGATCCGGCCAAACCTGCTGCACCCGATCCAACGCAGTAAGGTTCAGGTACCGGGGCAGTCTTACATCCAGTATTTGCAGAACCCGGGCAACATGGCCTATGGCGGCAACGTGTGCGATTACACGAATGCCACCGCGGCTTGCAGTCTGCAGATTGCCGCAGTTCAGACGAGGATCCCGGCGGCGACTGCGGCTACGGGTACTTGCCCGGCTGCCGCCTGGTCGGCCACAGACCCGACGACGGCGGCCGCGAACAGCCCGTGCGTGACACTCAACTATGTGGGCCTGGGCAATATTCAACGTAACTATGGAACGGGACCCGGCTATGCGGACTGGGACTTGTCAGGAGAGAAAGAGACGAAGATAACGGAACGCCTGGCGTTCACGCTCCGCGCCGATGCCTTCGACATCCTCAACCATCCGAACTTCGGGCAGCCGACAGGCAATGTGCAATCGACGGCGTTCGGGCAGATCACGGCAACGAGGTTCGCGACGAGTGATGGCGGGTCTTCCCGCCAGTTGCAGATCAGCGGAAAATTCACCTTTTAGCCAACCGGAAACAACGTAGCGCCAGCGTCGCCCCAAGATGACGCTGGCGCTTTTTCTTTCAGCAATCGATATACATGGAATCGCTGAGAGCAATCCGTTTTCGTCTCATGAACAAGCTTTGTTGATAGCGCTGCAGCATCGGCGACCGATGCGCCTGCGGATGAGCAGTGGAAATCTAGGCCGACATCCCTCAGCTAACTGCATCCACTGCAGTGATTTTCGAATTGCATATTGACCTCGTGAATAAGGAACTTAGCTGGTTGTAGCTGTTACTCGACAGATGAAGTTGTTGAGCCGTTTACACATCGAGCTAAGTAGAGGTCCTCGTATGAATGAAGGGACGTGACAACTTTGCGCGAGATCAATGATTTACAGGTAAGTGCAGGGGCACCTAAAAAGATTCCCGGATAGACTGAACTTCGGATGACGAAGTTGAAACCGAATCGTCCAACAGAAAACCGGATACAACCATAGCGAACCGGATAACAACTAAGGCTCCCTGTTCCAGAGCAGACCGGGCCTTATACTCGAAACGTTGCCCCCGGGCCTATCCTGTCTGTGCTGTGTGCACCCCGTCACTCAGCAGTCGATGAACAGGTTTGCAGTACTCCTGCCAGATGGCATTCGCTGAGTTTGTTTAGTCAGCACCCATCTCCATGAGAGGTCGTTCATGAAATGCGCATTGCATCCGTAGCCACTGCCTATCCTCCGTATCGGTATCCTCAGTCGGTCATCACCGAGGCGCTGAAGGCGTTTCGCAAGAACAAGTCCACTGAATCGAATGAATCACGGTTGATGGACCGCCTGCACTCGAACTGCGGGGTGGAGTTCCGTCACCTGATGTTCCCCATCGACAGCCTGGGTCGTCTCTCAGGATTCGGCGCGTCGAACGATGCGTGGATCGAGGGAGCACTCAAGCTAGGCCAGCAGGCGGTTACGACGGCTCTCGAGCGCTCAGGGCTCAAACCGTCGGATATCTCAGCAATCTTCTTCTGCTCTACGACTGGGCTGGCGACGCCGAGTATCGATGCGCGGCTCACGAACCTGATGAACTTCCCGACGAATATTAAGCGCACGCCTATTTTTGGGCTGGGCTGCGTCGCGGGGGCTGCCGGAATTTCACGCGCGGCGGACTACGTGCGCGCCTATCCAAAACAGTACGCGCTTCTGCTGGCGGTCGAGCTCTGCTCACTCACATGGCAGGAGACCGACGAGTCGATCGGTAACCTCGTTGCTTCGGGTCTTTTCGGCGACGGCGCCGCTGCCGTGGTTCTTGCGGGAGACGAAACCCCTCACGCGTCCACACCACGTTCAGACACTGACAGTCCCTGCCCTCGGGTGCTTGATACGCGTTCGACGCTGTATCCCGGGACCGAGCACCTGGTGGGATGGAAGTTTAAGGACAACGGCTTCAACGTTGTGCTCTCGTCTGAGATTCCTGACCTGGTGAATAAGTATCTGCGCTCTAACGTGGACGAGTTCCTCGCCGACAATGACCTTACGGTGAAAGAGATCTGCAGCTTTATCTTTCACAGCGGGGGACCAAAGGTGCTGGAGGCGATGGAGAAGAGCCTGGACCTTCCTCCAGGTGCACTGGAATCGTCATGGGCGAGCCTGCGCGAGGTCGGCAATCTCTCATCGGCGTCGGTGCTGTCCATTATGGAAGATTACCTGCTCCACAAGCCGGGTAAACCGGGCGAGCACAGCGTGCTGGCGGCGATGGGGCCGGCGTTCTGCTCGGAGCTCGTTCTGCTGCAGTGGTAGCCAGGCCGGATCAAGGCCAATAAATTACACAACCTCATTTGACCGCGAGGAGCGCACCGTGGAGGTGCGCTCCCGTTAGCAGGGCTACTCGGCTGCACGGCCGTCTGCGTGGATTCGGTACCGGCATGGGCCGCAAGCGTCGACATTTTGTTGTCGATCAGCTTCGCGGGTTCGTCCAGACCACCGCCGCGGACCGGATTGATGGTGACCTACTTTCGTTCGGTCAGCTCGGCCACCGGTCATATAACGGAAGCGATTGGTGGCCGGCGCACGACGTTCCCTGAGCGAACGATAGCATCTAAAGTAACCAAGAGATGGGACCCTCTGGAGGGGCCGAAACCCGGGCATAAAGCTGGGGTAAGTTGCTGAATAGATTACAGTCAATCGATTTCAAGCAGATGACCCGAAAGCACGTAGCCCGCGCAACCGGGAGGGACTACCTACCACTTCTGTGTGGTGGTGTTTTTCATTGGGATTGCCGATAACGAACCTAGATCAAAATCGGCAATTTAGAAGATGGTCCAGGGGTCACAATTCTGGTACTTCCCTTTTGAGTTTCCGGGTTTGCCCAAAACCTCATGGCGATGCGAGTCATTCTTCTTCTCGGTGCAATCTTCCTGGCCTGCGGCAGCGTGGGACTCGTTATCGTCCGCCTGAGCAATCCGCTGTTGCGGGGCGTGGGGTGGCTGGGCGGCTGCTTTGCTTCCGGTGCGGCCGGCGCGTTTCTTCTGGCATTCCATGGCAGGATGGCTGAGCTTGCGACCGTTCCGCTGGCAGATGTTCTGATCCTCGGCTCATTCGTGCTGCTGCATGTCGCCGTGCTGGAGCTGTCGGAGAGTTCTTCGCTGTTCCCGACGTTTGGGGTTGCTCTTCTTGTCTTGCAGGTCGCCGCAGACCTCACTCTGATGTATTCGCCGATGGGACCAGCCGGTTCACGAATTGTTTTGGCCGGCCTTCTGGTTTCAGTGGTCTGCGGACAGACAGCGTTTGCTCTGATCGCGGTAGCGCGGCGGGCGATCCGCACGTCAGCGCTGTTCACGGCTGCCCTGCTGCTGGCGTTTGTGTTCTACAACCTGGTCCGTGTGCTTGCTGTCGGGTTCGGCATGCTCTCTCGCGCTGAGACCTTTTATCGAGAAGAGACCTTTACCTTCGGGCTGTTTATCGCAGTCGCGCTGGGCGTGGCGTTCGGCTTCTTCTGGATGACGACCGCCATGCTGACCACGGGGCTGGAGCAGATGGCCAGCACCGATCCGCTTACCCGCATCTACAATCGGCGCGTCTTCCTGATGTGGGCCGAGAAAGAACTAACGCGAGGACAGCGAACGGGGACACCGTTTTCGGTCCTCATGGTCGATCTGGATCATTTCAAGCAGATCAACGACTGCTTCGGGCATCAGGCGGGCGATCAAGCGCTGTGCGCCGTTGTGGAAAAGATGCAGGATTCTGTGCGTGGCATTGATGTGCTGGGCAGGTGGGGCGGCGAAGAGTTCGCCGTGCTGCTTCCGGGAGCGGCTGCTGACGCCGCCCTGCTGGTGGCACAGCGCGTCCGGCGCAATATCGAGCGGATTCTGCTGCCCGGCAGCGGCATTCGGAACGGCGAGCGCGTTCAGATGATCAGCGTTACAGCCAGCGTTGGGATCGCGACCTACCGTGGGGTGGATGATAACGTCCACACGATGATGGAGCGCGCCGATATGGCGCTTTATCAGGCAAAGGCAGCAGGACGCAACTGCGTTCTGGCGACAGCCTAACCGCTTTAGCCGACAACGCTTCAGCCGCTCATCGCCATCCCATAACCAGGGGGAGCGATGGGATCGGCGTTCAACACCAGCCAGGCGCTCTCGCAGATCGCCCGCAGCGCACACCCTCTTTCTTTCATCGACCCAGCTGAATATGATCCGCTGCTTGCAGCGATCGGCGATGCTCGGCTCGTCCTGATTGGAGAGGCTTCCCATGGCACCCATGACTTCTACTGTGAGCGCGCCCGAATCACGCGTCGACTGATCGAGGAGAAGGGATTCAATGCTGTTGCTGTCGAGGCGGACTGGCCTGACGCGTATCGCGTGAACCGCTTTGTCAGGGCAGAAGGCGGGGCGGAGCAGCAAGCAGACCAGGCGTTCGAGGCACTCAGCGGATTTCGGCGTTTCCCCGCATGGATGTGGCGCAACATGGACGTCCTCGCATTTTTGGAGTGGCTCCGGGGTTACAACCGCCGGCGTGAGGCTTCTGTGGGGTTTTTCGGTCTCGACCTCTACAGCCTGTATAGCTCTGCGCAGGAGGTGTTGCGTTTTCTCGACCGCACTGACCGCGAGGCGGCTGCGCGAGCACGCTTCCGTTATAGCTGCTTCGACCAATTCGGCGAAGACTCGCAGGCTTATGGTTACGCTGCGGGATTTGAGCTGAGTCAAAGCTGCGAGCAGGGTGTACTCGAGCAGCTGCTCGAAATCCGGCGGAAAAGTTGCGGTCTCGATGAAACTGGTGAACTGGCGAATGAGTTCTTCTCTGCGCGGGAGAACGCCGAGGTCGTTCGGGACGCAGAGCGCTACTACCGGACGATGTTCGGCGGACGCGTGAGTTCGTGGAATTTGCGTGACCAGCACATGGCGGAGACGCTCGGGCGCCTGCTCGATCATCTCGGACCTGGTTCGAAGGTGGTCGTGTGGGCGCATAACTCTCATCTGGGTGATGCGCGCGCGACGGAGATGGGACGCGCCGGCGAGCTGAACCTGGGTCAACTCGTGCGCGAGCGGTTCGGTGATACTTCTTTTCTGCTTGGCTTCACGACCTACTCGGGCGAAGTTACCGCAGCGTCGAACTGGGATGAGCCGGCGCAACGCAAGGTCGTTCGCCGGGCGCTGCCCAACAGTATTGAATCGCTGTTTCACGAAACGGGGCTTGGTGACTTCCTCCTGCTTTTGCGGGACGAGCCTATTCGCAAGGCGCTTTCAAAGCCGCTGCTGGAGCGCGCGATCGGGGTGATCTACCGGCCTGAGACAGAGCGGATCAGTCACTACTTCGAGGCTCGCGTGCCGGAGCAGTTCGATGCAGTGATCCATATTGACCGGACGCTTGCTCTCATCCCGCTCGAGACCACGGTTCCCTGGCAGGAAGGTGAGGTGCCGGAGACCTTCCCGTCCGCCGTGTAGGTTCGTCCGCCCGATTGCTGTCAACAATGGAGGTGCCGATGCCGCCCGTTTCTATCGAAGTCTCGTCATCGCTCTCTGAAGAGCTCGTACGGCAACTTGGGAGACGAACGGAAGCGGAGGTGCGTTTCGATTCGGGCTCGCGGGCAATCTATGCCTCCGATCTCTCGCACTACCGCCAGGTGCCAATCGGCGCAGTCATTCCGCGGAGCATCGACGATGTTGTCGAGACAGTTGCTGTCTGCCGTGAATACGGTGCCCCAATTTTGGGGCGCGGAGCAGGAACGAGCCTGGCCGGGCAAACGTGCAACGTCGCTGTCGTGATCGACTTCTCCAAGTACCTCAATCGGCTGATCGAGCTGAATCCAAAGAAGCATTATGCGTGGGTGGAGCCCGGACTGATCAATGATCATCTACGCAATGCAGCAGAGAAGCACGACCTCACGTTTGCACCGGACCCGGCAACACATCAGTACTGCACGATCGGCGGAATGATCGGGAACAATTCCTGCGGTGCACATTCTGTGCTCGGTGGAAAGACATCCGAGAACATCGAGGAACTGGATCTGCTCACTTACGATGGACTGCGCCTGAGGGTCGGCGCGACAAGTGATCGCGAGTTCAAGAGAATCGTCCAGGCAGGCGGGCGCACCGCGGAGATATATCAGAGGCTTCGCACACTGCGCGACACGTATGCCGATGAGGTCCGGCGCAGGTTTCCGAAGATTCCTCGCCGGGTATCGGGCTACAACCTCGATTACCTTCTGCCGGAGAACGAGTTTCATATCGCCCGCGCTCTGGTTGGGACTGAGGGAACATGCGCTCTCGTTCTGCGTGCAAAGACCAAGCTGATCCATAGCCCACAACACCGGGTTCTGTTGATCATCGCGTATCCCGACGTTGCGACTGCAGGGGATCACGCCTCCCAAATCGCCGAGTTGAATCCGATTGCGATTGAAGGCTTCGAGCGGCACGTGATTGAAAACGAGCAGCTCAAGGGCAAGCCGCTGCCCGGCTTGCAACACTTTCCCAAAGGCGGCGCGTGGCTGCTGGTCGAGTTTGGCGCAGACACTGAGAGCAAGGTGCTTGCGGTCGGTGAAAAAGCGAAGCGGTGGGTTGAGTCTCACGATCGCGATCACCTGGGTCTCAACCTGCTGACCAGGAAAAAGGACCAGCATGATGCGATGGATGTTCGCGAGCGGGGGCTCGGGGCGACGCGTGTGCCCGGCAAAGGGCCCGAAACCTGGCCGGGATGGGAAGACGCCGCCGTACCTCCTGCGAAGCTCGGCAACTATCTTCGCCATTTCGGCGAGCTGTGCAAGCGGTATGAGTATTACTCGGTCATCTACGGCCACTTCGGCCAAGGCTGTATTCACGCCCGCATGGACTTCGACCTGAAGTCGACAGAGGGCGTGGCGAAGTATCGGCGGTTCGTGACCGAAGCCGCGCACATTGTCACGGATTATGGCGGTTCACTGTCCGGCGAACACGGCGATGGTCAATCGCGCGCGGAGCTTCTGCCGATCATGTTCGGCGAGAATCTTGTGAACGCGTTCCGTGAGTTCAAGAGCATCTGGGATCCGTCGGGCAAGATGAATCCCGGGAAAGTCGTCGATCCATATCCTCTGGATTCGAACTTACGTACTGGCCCCGATTACAAGCCGAATCCCGTGCTCACCATCTTTCAGTTTCCCGACGATCACGGCAGCATGGCCGAGGCGACGGAGCGCTGTTTCGGCGTAGGCAAGTGCCGCAAGGTGGACGCCGGAACGATGTGCCCAAGCTTTCAGGTCACGCGCGAAGAACAGCATTCCACGCGCGGGCGGGCACGCATGCTGTTCGAGATGCTGCGCGGCGAAGTCATCGGCGACGGCTGGCGAGATCCGCACATCAAGGATGCGCTGGATCTTTGTCTCGCCTGCAAAGGCTGCAAGGGCGAATGTCCCGTCAGCGTCGACGTGGCGACATACAAGGCCGAGTTCCTCGCGCACTATTATGAGGGCCGTTCGCGCCCGGCGGCCGCCTACACGATGGGTTTCATAGATAAGTGGGCGCAGCTCGCGGCGATGACGCCGGCACTCGCGAATCTGGCCACACAGACGCCCGGCTTTGCGTCGATCATGCGAACCCTCGGCGGAATCACGCCGCACCGCAAGCTGCCCGCGTTTCCTCCCCAGACCTTCAAAGATTCGTTCCGCAGCCGCGGTTCAAACCACAGAAGACCGATGAACATTCGCGGCGAGGTGATTCTCTGGGCCGACACGTTCAACAACTACTTGTTTCCGCACACCGCAACAGCCGCGGTGGATGTTCTCGAAGACGCCGGTTTCCGCGTCCGCGTGCCCGAAAAACATCTCTGCTGTGGCCGGCCTCTCTACGACTTCGGCATGCTTGACGATGCGAAGAAATACCTGCGCACCGTGCTCACCGCTTTATCCGGAGAGATCGCGTCCGGCTTACCGATTGTCTGCCTGGAGCCCAGCTGCGGCTCCGTCTTCCACGACGAACTCACGAACCTTCTCCCACATGAAGATGCAGCGCAGAAGTTGCGTGAACAGGTCGTCCTGTTTTCGGACTTCCTCGAGAATGTGGGCTATCGGCCTGCACAACGCAACCAGCAGCTTCGTGGTCGCAAAGCGGTCGTCCATGGCCACTGTCACCACAAGGCCCTATGGAGCATGGCTCCAGAAGAACGATTGCTTCGGGAAGCCGGACTTGAGCCGCAAGTGCTCGACTCCGGCTGCTGCGGCCTGGCGGGTTCCTTCGGCTATGAGACGGAGCATTACGACATCTCCATGAAGATCGGCGAGCGGGTGCTGCTTCCCGAGGTGCGGTCTGCGGAGCGGGACACGGTCATCGTCGCGGACGGCTTCAGTTGCCGTCAGCAGATTTCGCACGGAACTCCACGTCGGGCCATGCACCTGGCCGAGGTCCTACAGATGGCGTTGCGTCCGTCTGCCTCCCGCACGAAGCGCGGCTACATCGAAGAGGGTCACACCGAGCCGAAGCACGGGATTGCCGCCCTACCCATCTTTGCAGCCGCTGGTTTGTTCTCGATCGCAGGATTCTTCCTGCTCACACGATCTCGCCGCTCCAACACAACACCTGGGCCGGGCAACGGCTCATAATTCGGAGGAAACATCTGATGGCAACTAAAGATGAGCTGCTCGGCTTGCTCGACAAACATGTCTTCCACCCCACGCTCAACGCACGCGAGGACCGATACGATGAGAAGCAGCGCAAGGAACTTCGCGATTTGCAGCGGCGGACGGAGGAGGAGAAGGCGCGTTTTCACGGGTACGAATCGGCCGAGCGCATTGTCGCCGTCTACCAAGAGGAAATAGGCTCGGAAGTCGCCCGGCCCATGAACGCCCGGCTCAAAGATCTTAATCTGCCGACCCTTCCAGACGTCCGCGAGGACTTCCTTCGCCTTGCCGGAAACGCCTGACCTGCGGCTGGATAAGTTTAATATCACGCGAAAACCGACTCCGGTCCGATATAATCAAGGCCTACCCCGCGGAGAGTTGGCCGAGTGGCTGAAGGCGGCGGTTTGCTAAACCGTTATAGGATCAAAAGTTCTATCGGGGGTTCGAATCCCCCACTCTCCGCCAGATTTTCTTGCTCGACAAGCGAATACGCGTAATCCATTGAAACCTTAGGGATTTTGTGGCATGTGACTCTTCGAGTATGACGCGTATGGTGAGCCTAGTGACGGGTGATGTGCCATGTTTACCCCGCTAAGGCTGAACTACCTCGCTAAGCCCTGCGCGGAAAAGTTCTGTTTTCAGATTCGTATTGAAGATCGAGAAATTGAAACTAAATCATTAGTTTAGTTAGACTTATGCGCGTTCCGCAATCGTACCAACAGGCAGAAGCGGAACTTCCGTCCTATGAGGCCCTGTTTCTCTTACGAACGCGCCCTCTCTTATATTGGCGCTCAAAGAAACGTGTTCCGGCCTCGTAATCACGCACACTTCCTGTATCGATAGTTATGGTTTTCTTCTTTTGATTGAACTCCAAAAGGGGACCAGCTGCGCGGATCAAGAGAGTTTCGATCTCCCGTTCGTGTTTTTTGTCGTTCACAACGTAGAACGAGAAGTATTTCAGTTCCAGAACCTTCGCCTTTCGCCTACTGTCCAATCTGCCGAATATGTTGCCGCGCCCGATATACCGCGCGCAGCCCATCGAGTCGTGGGCAACATAGACGCCTTGGCGAGGAATGCCTTGCTCACGCAGGTGTCTCCTGACTGCCCCGAGGCATTCAAAGGGAAGTTTCTCTCCAAGCACTACGAAGAGCCGTTCCGTCGATTCAGGACGCCCTGGTCTGGGCTTGAGGATGCCATACCGCACATTCCATTGCTCGTTGCCGAAGACCCTCTCGGCTTTTATTGTTTTCGTCGCTGACGCCTTTGGTTTGCCTCTCAATCTGTCTCCCTCTTCTTTCATGCGGATTGCAGATTTCGGTCTATTGCGTGCAACCGCAATTTTGCGCCCATCAGCGCGCACCCATTCTCTATGAACCGCAAAGGTTCTCGCAGTAAATTTCTCAAATGAGCCTGGCGTGTCTTTTGGGTAAGCTGTTGGACGTGACCACCATGCATCTGTCCGAAAAATACAGACCCAAGGAGATTCAGGATTTCGTTGGCTTGGCCGATCCGAAGCGAATATTAGGCAACTTCGTCAAGCACCCATACCCTAGCGCTTGGCTGTTCGTGGGACGAAGCGGGTCAGGCAAGACAGCGATGGCGACGGCTCTCGCAGGCAGCATTGCAGCGAAGATTCACATCCTTCCCGCCTCCGATTGCACGCGGGCAAACCTCGATCGACTGTGGCAATCTTGTCAATCTTTACCAACGGAGCTCGAATTCAAGCGGCACCTGGTCCTAGTCGACCACGCCGATTTGCTGTCCACTCCACAGCAGAAAGCTTTTCGCCCGAAACTTGAAGGGTCGGAGATATCTTCGAACATAGTGTGGGTGTTCACAGCGGAGTCAGCCGAGGGACTTGACGAAGGCTTCTCGTCCCGATGTCACAACCTCAAGTTTTCCACTTACGGGGCAGCTAAAGGTTTGGCCAGTCGGTTGCAGCAGATATGGAGGTTGGAAGCCTCGGAAGATGAACCAGAACCAAACTTCGAACGGATCATCAAAGAGGCCAACGCGAACATGATGCTGGCCCTAAACCGACTCCAAGCGTTAATTGCGGAACTGCCCGCTGAGCAACAATAATTCAAATTCATAAACACGACGCGATTCTTAGACGGTGCTCCTCTGACGCAGGAGTTATAGACCGCCGGGCGCCCTTGCTACGACCGTGTCGTGGAGGCCGTAATGTGTGAGCCCCGGGTGACTGTCTATACCCGTATAACGCAGAGACGCATCTTCATAGCGACGGAAGGCTCGCACTGCTTGGTTCATGTGTTCAGTGTTGAACACTTTGAGACTCACAAGCAGATGGAAGTCCTGAACCGTCAGCCCTGTCACCGTTTGGAAGAGGTCGCGCTCGAGCCTCGTGATAACGTCTTGAAGCGTGTTCTCGCGGAAATCAGTCAAATACATGAATGCGGGAATGCGCGCTGCGAACTTGATCAATTTTTCCTGAACGAGTTTTCGTTTGGCCTTGTATTCCTTTTGCTCTTTGGTCAATTCTCGCTTCTGCTCGCCCGTCAGTTCACCACTGTTCTCCTTGCTCTTCAGATCGCGAACTCGATCGCTCTTGTTGATAATCGTCTCGATAACTTGGTCGCCAAGTGACCGCCAACCTTCTATGCGTTCAACCGCGGCCATCGCCTCGGGGTTATCCAGTATCCGACGCAGAGTCGAGTTATCGACATTCACCAGCAGCGCGCTCTGCCATTTTCGGGCGAGGAGAGTCCCAGATGTGCCTGCCGTAGCGATGTCTAGAATCTTACCGGCGTCAACCTGCTCCATATAGGGACCGTCGAAAGCGAGTACTGGAAGAAATGACACAAGGTCTTTGACCGCTTTTTCCTGATCTGGTTCGCTAGGAGAGAGTCCAATGCCATAATCGGAAAGCTGCCGAAGAGCGCGTGTTGGCGCAAAGTCGAATACGAAGCAGATCGGCTTGAGGATCTCTTCCTCATTCGGATCATCGCGGCGCAGGTTATTGGCCGTCCATGGGGACTGAACTCGGAAAGCAGCCTGGAAGTACGTTTCGGGGCTCTGCAGATTGCGCAGCATCAGGATCGAAGACCATTGGGGAACCGTGACGCCTGTGGTCAGCTTGCCGCAAGAGAGAGTGATCGTCTTTGTGTGGAAGCCGGTTCCTATCGCCTTGCGCACTGGAGGTAGCGCATCGAGTCCGATCCCGGCTGAGGCGCCCGCGGCAACGATGATTGTGTAATCGCTCCAAAAGACATTGTGCTTCTCACGGAGCAATTCCTCCATGACCTGGCAAGCTGCCACGTTCGGCAGGAACCAAAATGAATGCTGTAAGTAGGGCAGCAGAAGCGGATTGGAATAAGGAAATTGAGAACCCGTTCCCGCCCTTAGAGCCTCCACAGTCTTCGGCACATACTGGCCACGGAGGATATCGAGCCACTTCTGCACGTCCGCTTTGTGCTTGAATTGCGGTGGTTTCTTTGATGTGTCGACCGCAAAACTCGTTGAGGTCGAACTCGTCAAATTCTCCTTCGCTTGCCGATCTGCCAATAACTCTTCGGGCATTTGATACGTCAGCAGGCGCATCTGGGGCAATGCGCCGTAAGGATTCCATTCACCGGGATGCTCTTTCGCGTAGGCCTCTCGGGCGCGTTGCTCATCTGTATATGTCCAGTTGAAGATTTGATCTTCGATGAACTCGCCGTTGGCTAACGCGCGGAAGGGGGTACCCGAAAGGTAAAGGTAAGCGGAGGCCGTAATCGGCAAGAACTCTGATTCCTGCTCAGAGAGAACGTTCAGGTCCTCGTTTATATCTGCCAGACCATCGCCGTACTCTACCTCGGCTGCCTTCTTCTGGATGGATTCATCCTCGCCTTCGAAAAGCTCCTTCGCAGTCTCTCGCCAGGCGCCGAAGTGATACTCATCGAAAACAACAAGATCCCAGTTCCATTCATGGACGAATTCATTCTTTCGTTTATGTTCCCGTCTGAATCTCGGCCAAGAAGGTCTTGAAAAGAACCAAAGTACACCAGAGGCTTGGTGGGATCGGCCCGGCGTGGATCGTCGTCAGATTTTCCTGAGAAGTACTGCCACCCATCGAAGTCGACATGGTTCTCAAGATCGGTCCGCCAGGCATCAGCGACGGCCGGCTTGAACGTCGCTATAAGGATGCGCTTGGCGCCGAGGCTGCTTGGCGAGTTGGTAAGTTGTAAAGGTCTTGCCAAAGCGCATCTTCGCGTTCCAAAGAAACCGCGGTGTGGGATTCTTGTCCTCTGCCCAGATCGACTCGAAGTATTCGGCCGTTCTTTCCACCGCTTCGGCTTGCTCTCGGCGCATCGGGAATTCCAAGTGGTGGGTCCCCGTAAAACGTAATCCCTTCCGCAGCTCTAGGAGAACAGTCTTCACTTCCTCCACCGTGCAACGAACCCACTCTAGCTCGGTGTTCTCAAACCCCTTCCTCTCGAGTGCGGTACGAACCTCGTAGTCGCTGAACACCGTCTCGTCGTCGCGCTCGGCAGACTCATCCAGCACGATCATGTAGTTCTTGATGGCGGCAGTCTTCAGTTGTTCGGCGACCCGTAGCTTTACATCCCGTGTTGTTTGGCCGATCTTGAGAAGACCCTCATGAGCGTCATCGTCAATCGAATAAGCGTAGATGCGCGGCCGTGGCTCGGGCTTCGGCGGGAGAATCTCTTCGATGGGCTTACTCATCGTCACCGTTCTCGGCGCTAATGTCTTCGAACAAATCTCCGGTGATATCCATCGGGCGCACGATTGCCTCAATGAACGCGATTTCGCTCCCGGTTAGTCCATATTTCTGTAGAGGTGGCTGTCCGTCCATGCCTTCGTCCAATCTTGGGTAGGCACGAAGGTGTAGACCTTTCGCGTTGTATGTTGTGACGGCTTGTGGAGAAGGATCAGGAGACGGGTAAGGCGGCAGGTAAGATAAGACAGCACGCTTTCTGCCTGATTCTTGGAGTCAAATGGGCCAATGCAGAGATACGTCTCGGACGAGATCGTCTGCGGTTCGCCGAGGAATGGCGTGCTGATGATTCGGTGCGGATAAGTATCCTTATTCCCGGTTCCGGGCGCAGCGTAGCCCGTATATACCTTCCACTTGTCTATTAGATCAGCACCCGTCGATATGGATTTTCTCGACATGTATCCCGTACCACCCTTTTGATAGACCAATACGTCACCGGGGCGCTTCTTAAGCTTCCCCTTGAAAGTGGTGGCTAATCCGAACGGCTTCCTCGAACTAACTAGTTGATCGAACCGCTTGTTTTCGGGCAGAAACAGTGACTCTCCGCCCCCCGGTTTCGACCGACACGACTTTTTTGAGAATCGAGAGTCCTTCATTGAATCGGATGAATACATCCGCGCCCTCTTCGAGAAGCCGTCGAGTTCTTGTCGAGACAGGCCAATCCTTGAAATGGGTGCTGACGCGGCATTGCCCGGGATGATCGCGGTCCCAGAGGAAGAAGCTAACGCCCCCTTTGAGGCCCACCCCAGGAAAAACCTCCGCCGCGCTGAGATAATCGTCAATCGAGCGCACGCGATTATCGCCGAGCATGGACTCTCTGAACTGGTCCAACCCCTTGCCGCCAGCGAACCATCGGGACGGTATGACCATGGAGAGATAACGAGGTTCGAGCGCCTTCGCTTGTTGAACGAACAAATGGTATATGGGCGCAGCGCTCGTGCCGAAGCCGCCGTCGTCCAACTGATACGGGGGATTGCCGATTACGACATCAAATTGCATATCGCCTCCGAATATCTCAGCTAATCGAGTCTTGATGTCCTTTGTGTGAATGAACGCATAGGCGTGCGTCTCAGAAGTCCTCGCCGCCCTCAAACGCCTTTTGGCTAGCTCCGCAGAACGTGCATCTGCCTTGCGACCATGTGTGTTGGGTGCGCTCGAACCAGATATTACCCGTATCCGTCTTGAAACCTCTTGCAATCGAGTGGGGGCCCTTGGCGTACTTCGAGCAATATAGGCTGCGCCGCGCTAGAAGGCTGGTTAGACATGTGATGCCGATTCCGAATACCTGTTCGCCGAGGATGTGGTCCACTCGCTTCTGGAGGTCAGGAATCTGAGCGGCGAGACCTTTGGTCAGGCGGCTAGTGATCTCGCGCAGAAAGACACCGGTCTTCGTGAACGGGTCAAGGAACCTCACCGTGCTATCCGCCCAGAGGTCTGCTCCTCCGTGGCTCGTCGCCCAAGCCTCGGCTACAGCGTCCAGCATACGATCGGCGAACTCCGGTGGAGTGAACACCTCGTCGTTAGAAAGGTTCGCTATGCAGTTCAAAACATCTGGGTTGCGCCCGCGAAGCAAAAGGCCCGGTTGCTCAGTCATTCGGATTCCTTCGGAGGGGTAGCGAAGGTGCGAGACATGCAATGTCTCGAACTGTCATCGGTGAATAGGTTCTGGTCAGGGGTGAAGACCTCATGTTTTCCGAGATCGGCAAAGAGGGCTCCCTCACCGCTGAACGCAGACATTTGGGCAAGCACATCGAGGTGGAAGTCACGCCGTTGATACTTGCCCTTACCGAGATAGCCCCACTCGGCAAACGCGATCGGCAGTCCGTCATACGCTCGCATGGTTAGGGCGTTACCATGCACTAGATTCTGCGACAGAACAGAGAAGCCCGCCAGATAAAGCTCATCCGTCTGAGTCAGATTCAAATACTCGCCAAAAACATCGAGCATATTCGCGCGGCACTCGGCTATGTTGTCCGTCAAGAGTTCGATTCCATAAGTACACATCACGGCCAGCAGCGCATAATGGCGCCTCTGAAAATCTGACTTCCTGAACTTCGCCTCAACGGCGGCCAGCTTGCGCTGCAGCACAGGGACAAGGAAATTCCCGCTTCCGCAGGCGGGCTCGAGAAATCGAGAGTCAATGCGCTCGGTTTCGCCCCTCACCAAGTCGAGCATGTTTTCGACCAGCCACGGAGGCGTAAACACCTCGCCGTGATCGGCAACACGCCTCTTGGACTTGATCAGACTCATACGTGACGCCTTGGTATCTCGACCAGCAGCTCGTGGGTGGTCTGCGCCGACCTGCTGCCATATTGAACTGAGCATATAGAACCCGTAGAGGCGACTATAAGCGACCGATTGTCGATAGTCATCCACAATGGTAGAATCACCCTTACCTCTCAACTAGAAACGCAGGCTCGTGGACCCACTTCAGTACGCCCCCGGCGTTTGCAGGCGCGTAGGCGCGTTGCTGAGAGGACCCCGAGTATCCTCCGAATCCTGCTGAGACCATGGAGCTTTGCGACTACATTTCAAAATGGATGGATGTTGAATGCATGAGCGCTAGGTCGGGCGGTGGGATTTGGCTGTCCCCGATCCTGGTGTACGCTGTTGTCCGACCTCTTGTCGGATTGGGGAACTCCGTGATCTTTTCAATTTCGAATGGCCTGAACAAGGCCGAGAAAGTTTCTGCTGGTACGTTGGTCGGACTGAACATTTGGGAAAGACACCACATCGAGGAATGGGTCAGAGAGAACCCCGAGATGCTAGGCGAAGAACTTCTCGTGCTGACTGTGGAATTCGATCGATTTGTGAACAGCAGCGATCGCCTCGATGTGCTCGCGCTGGATCGAGAGGGGAACCTCGTAGTCATAGAGCTCAAGAGAGATGCGGCGGCAGGGTATGCGGACCTACAGGCGGTAAGGTACGCGGCGATGGTTTCTTCGATGACTATCGATAAAGTTGTGCCATATTTCATCGCATACCGGCAGAGATGCTATGGCGAGCAATTAGCTTCCTCTGAAGCAAAAAAGAGAATCATGGATTTCGTTGGCGCTGATTCATTCACCGAACTCTCCTCGAAGCCTCGGATCATACTCTGTTCCGAAGGCTTCTCGCAGGAGATCACCACTACTGTTCTATGGCTGCGGAACTTTCAGATGGATGTGAGCTGCGTCACGATAACGCCGTACAAAGTTCAAGATCGCATCATCATGGTTCCCAAAACCATCATCCCGATCGCCGAGGCGAAACAATATCTGATCGACATAAAGGCCAAGGAAGAGCAAGCCGAACAATCAGAGCGGAGAATTCGCCGCCGTACCATGCCGCTTCTGCTAGAGGGAGGACTAGTCAAGGCTGGCGACGTTATTTATCTGAAGAATGGGCTTCCATCCTGGGTCAGAGTTCGTTGAGAACGATCCGACATTCGAAGCTGTAATAACGGGGAAAACGGGTCGAAGTGACGCAGTGCGGTGGAAGAAGGACAATGGTGAGTATTCAATTTCAGCATTGACTTGGAACATCTTTCGCGACCTTCACCCTGAAGGCAAAGATCCCGGCGGCGTCAATGGAAACTGGCATTGGGTCAACGTCGCAGGAAGACCTCTCTGGGAGATCGCTGAGGAGTCTCTGGAATAAACAGAGGCTTTAGACATGCCTTTACCGATCTCGATCACCAAACTAATCGCCTTGCTTTGACAGAGCTGCATTCCTCGGCGTTTACAGACCCGTAGACGCGGCGTTGAACTGTCTCCCAAATCCTTCTAGGGCATCTCGCTCTGCACACTTGCAAAAACCGCGCTACGTGACGCGCCAGGTAACAACTCGGCGAACCGAGTTGGCGTGCCACTTTATCCCGCGCCGCGGTGTAGGAATCTCTTCGCCATTCAATTTGTCGGCAATCTCTCGCAGGGATTTCGCGCCAGACGCTCGTATACGCTCAATAACTGGCTGGAGGTCGGTGTTGCGCTTCCCTGCGTGTGCAGCCCGTCTAACAGCGCTGACGCGTGCTCCATGGGTCGCATGCTTGGCGATGCGATCGTTGCCGCATCCAAGCACCTTGCCCCGCGCCTTCGCGGCTGCCAGAGCGGCCTTGGTCCGCGCAGAGATCATCGCTGCTTCGTGCTCAGCTACTGCCGCCAGGATGTGTATGGTCAGATTGTTCGCGTCCGGGAAGTCCACCGCTGTGAATTTGACACCGCTCTCCATCAACGTTGCGGTGAAGAGTACGTTACGAGCGAGCCTGTCCAGCTTAGCGATTACGAGAGTTGCGCCATGTAGCCTGCATAGCGCCAGAGCGTCTGCAAGCGCTGGACGGTTCTTGCGCTTGCCGCTCTCGATTTCTGTGAACTGTCCCATCATCCGCCAGCGTCCGCCGTTCAGATAGCGCTGTACAGCTTCCTTCTGCGCTTCCAGCCCCAGGCCAGACTTGCCCTGCTTCGCAGTGCTGACGCGGTAATACGCTACGTACTTGCCATTCTCCATTTGTGCAGCCTTCGTTACGTTTACCTATACGACACAATTAGGTAAATGTAACACATTTAACTTCCGGCAATCGGAAAATATTAGTGTTTCGAAAACATACGGGGTGCTGTGTACGGGCCGACTAATTTTTTCATGGAGGGGTGCGAGCGAGATGAACCTTGTCGCGCAGGCAATCTGTAAGTTTGATGAAGTCTCAATCTCGTCTGCACTTTGTGCAGAAGCTGTTCTGAAGCGATTTGCCCACTATGTTTCGACAAAAGACGCTCATCCAAAAAACGTTGTGTGTGGGCTGATAGTATTTTCTTTGCATCACGATAACGAAGTGATATGATCCGCGACATGACGGCCTCCGGCAGACGTGACATGTACTTCGATCATCACCGGTGTGCCGCTTTCCCTCGTTCAAGACCTCCACGGATAGCTCGGATTCATGAAGAGCTAATAAAACGAGAACTGGTCTAAGCTCAAACGGCACAATCCTCAATATCCGCGCGGGTTTTGAAGTTTTCACTCTTCAAAACAAGTCAATAATTGGGAGACAGCACGATCGCCCTAGTCTATAGATAGGGCTACGTCATGTGGTCTATGAGCCGCCATTCTCAAATGGAGGCTGCGTGCGTAAGAAAGCATTGGACCTGATGGGTCAGAAGTTTGGAAAGCTGACCGTCATTGCCAAGGCAGAGAAGTCTCGGCATTGGGTTTGTATCTGCTCATGCACTGGCCGCGAAAATACTGTTAGGGCTGACCACCTGACGAGTGGCAAAGTGCAGGGGTGCGGTTGCGGTCGGATCAAGCACGGCCACACGTCCATGGGACGACACTCGCCGACGTACGAGAGCTGGAAGGCAATGAAGGGCCGCTGCCGTGACCTCAGTGTTCCATCGCATGGTGGGCGCGGAGTCAAGTATGACGCTCGTTGGGAACATTTCGAAGAATTCCTCAAGGAGATGGGGGAACGACCGCCGCACACATCTTTAGATCGCATCGATGTGACCGAGGGATATTACAAAGGCAACTGTCAGTGGGGGTCGGACCGCGACCAGGCTAGAAACAAGCGCGGCGTCGAGTTTTTTGCTGACGACTTCCCAGTCTGGGGAGCGATCGGCACGCTGCCTGAGTGGGCGCGCTGGCTTGCGCGGCACACAGGCAAGCCGTGGACAGCCAAAGACTCCGCCAGATTCATGGATTTGATGACGCTAGGGCAAATCGTGAACACAACCTCTCCTTATCAAATGACCGCTGCAGATCTGCAGTATGCAGTGAGGATCGGAGACGCACGAAAGGCCCATGAGGAAACGCGGCGGATGCTGTTGAACACCTACGCCTCGCTTGGATGGCCGCTCACGGAAGACGAACGCCGTGAGCTTTGCAAACTAGAGGGATGGGACTACCCCGGATGAAACACACTACCAATGAAACCCTGCTTGCCGCAGTATGTCGCCGTTTCGCGCACTTGATTCAGACGTACCCCCAGGCCGCAGGGGTGATCTGGCGCGCATTTCAAATGAGCGAAGTTTCAGGTAGCGGCATCAGCTTGTCCGCCTGTGCTGAGGAGGAGGTGTCATCCCTGAGCACTCAACTGGCTCGACGAAAGAAGGCATGGACTGTACGTGAACTCGCAGATCTGCTTAGCCTCTCTGACCGCAGTCTGTACGACCAAATCCAGAATGGCGCGTTGCCCGCAGCCCGAATCGCAACCATCTTCCGAATTTGTCCAGCGGACGCGTTGGAATGGTACAAAGCGAGAATCACAAACCCCACTTTACGGCGTTGAGGAGCGCTTGTGTCGAACGCTGTTCCTGCGGACGTAGGTATCTCATGGTCGTCTCGATATCGGAGTGTCCCATGAGTGCCTGCACCGTCCGCAGGTCCATGCCATTACGCAGCAGTGTTGTCGCGCAGGTACTCCTGAACTTGTGCAGATACCACTGCTCACATTCCTTGCGCTCTTTGCAACCCTTGCAGTTCTTGCAGTGGAGGTCAGCACGTCGCACAAGCCTCTTGAGCATTCGCAGCATCTTGGAATTGGGGTTATCACCCGCCGTGCCGAGCACGAAACGCGACTCTGGCCTCTGCTTGCGGAGTTCCTGCAGCTTACACAAGAGGTCGGACGGAACACCCAGCTCGCGTTCTTCGCGATCTTTGATCTTGAATCCGAGTTCAGGCTTCGATCTGATCGTCACCGTTTTAGCGTGCCAGGAAACATCGGGCCACATGAGGAACTGCGCCTCCTGATCACGGAGCCCAAGTTTCAGAAGGACCTGAAACGTACAGACATGCACATGGCTCGACAACGATCCAAAGAACGCCTTCAGTTCATCAGGAGTATAGATCTGAGGCAGAGTTGTCTCCGCCTTGGGAGACACCTTCATGATGGTGTGTACCGGCACACCCGCATCTCGCAAGAATGCCTTGACCGCCCTGTGACGATTGACTATCGTTCGCTCGGCGCAACCTCTCTTACGCAGATGGCGATGGTAAAGCCCAATATCCTCGTCCTTGATGTGATCAGCAAAACTCTTCCCGACGATCTCGAGGAACTCTTCCCCAGCGAGGCGATAGACCTTCGCGGCGACAAGAGACCCGCGATCCTCCGTCTTGGTTACAAACCTTGTCAGTTGTTTGCTGAGACGAGTGCGGCCAGACTCTTCGACCACTTTCGCCCCTGCCAGCGACGCGTCTACTGCAGCGGACAGGAGATGTATCTTGCGCTCTCTCGCCGCGAGTGCTTCTGCAGCATTCGGGCCAACATTCTCATAAACTGCCTTCGAGCCTCTGTAGTACAGCAGCTCGTAATGGCCCTCGGGATACTCCCGTTGGCGTCCATTCACCATCACGTAGTTCGGCCTCAGTCGTCCATTACCGCCAATGGCAACGGGATAGCGCCGCCAACCCACCTCAGTTTTGCAGTACCGCAGCAGCTTCACTTTCTTATTGGCCAAGAGCGCATCCTCGGCACGAATTATCTCGCTAAAACCTCGCTACTACAATGCACATTTTGTGTTAGTTCAATGTTTGTGCAGCTTTTCGAGAAGCTGGCAGTGATTCCCCCACTCTCCGCCACAGATTTTCAAAACCCGCCAGAGATGGCGGGTTTTCTCTTGTATGTTGCGTTGTTTCTCGAGTTTATGGTGCTTTGAGCTGTCCGTCGTGCTATCCCATCATTCCCTCCAATTCCTTGTTCTGAGTTCTATTTTTCTTACAAAACACTCCTTGTCTTACAAAGACTATTGCGCCCAGTCGTGCATGTTCAAATTGAAAGTACGAGAGAGCAGGGCGTGGCGAGGGCAAAATCGCTTTCCCACGGAGGGCCGCCCTTTTATATGACCGCTGCGGAGCTGACCACCGCCTGCGGAAGCGCTCACGTCGGAGCGGCGCGTAAGTTGGTCATACGGCGCACGGGGCTGAAGACGCAGTCAGACCAATTCCCACAATTTAAGGAATCAGGTATGCCGTCGAAGTCTGCTTCGGCGCGTCTGCGCATCGTCGCCTCCGCGTCCGGGAAAGCACTATCAATCTCCCAACAGATCCGTAGCTGTCCAACAGCCCTCACTGTGGATGACGTCGCCGAGTTCTTGAACCTGGCGCCGAAGAAGATCTACACCATGTCAGCGTCCCGTCGCATACCAAGTATCAAGATCGGATTCCGTACTCAGATTCGATCCTGCAACACTTGCCAACTGGATCGATGCTCGAACCCTCCTGGGCGGAGTGGTTGGCGCGGTGGCTGGCCCTTTGCCTGCCAGGACAGGATGACCTTTATGAGCAGATCTTGAGAGAGACGTCTCAGTGGGCGCGAGACCGGGCTACCGGATTCGTATACTGACGGGACATGCCTGAGAGCCGTGACAAGCGTCGCAAAACCGATCTGGATCTGTTTGTGTTAGCTCTGATCCGCAGCGGTATCTCGACGCCATATGCACTTCAGCAAGAGGCTGGCCTCTCTCCGGGGGCTACGATCCCCGCCATTCAGCGCATGCTGGAGGCCGGCTTCGTTCGGCAAGGGAAACCGGGCCCTCGGGGCCGCACTGATGCTCGAATTACCGCAGCCGGTAAAAGGCACCTCCGAAATTCTTGGCCAAGCTTAATGGACTCGGGGCCATCGGGGGATCTTGACTCCGATCTCCGCGTCGCCCTGCTGGCGATCTCGGAGGGAAATGCCTATTCCTCGGCGGTTCGCATGCTCAAGGCATCCGCGGCCAAGCTGCTTGATATGGCACATGCGGTACCGTTGGATCGCGAGTCAAACGTAACCGCATTGGCTGGTCTGTACCGCCAACTCAGATCCGTATCCGTAAAGGCACTTCTTAAGGCGCAAGCCACGGCGGCGATAAAAATCGCGGACAGCATACCCCCGATACCACCCGCGAGACGCGAGAAGGCAAGCTACTCCGATCAGGAGAAAACGTCTTCAAAACGTGACAAAAGGCCCGAATAAGGTTCTGACCCTGCTGTATGGTCTACCGTGTCTTCTGGGTGTGCGCCTGCTCAAGGTTCAGTTCTCATTTTCCAGAGAGGACGAGAATTCTGCTTGGCTCGGCTTCTGGTTCTGGTCTACGAAGCGCAGCCTGACCGCTCCGACCCAGGTTCGCGGCTGCACGGTCCGCCACATGGGCCCGAATAGGCTAACCCGATCCCGCGACACGATCGTCAAACATCGACGGTGCGGGCTGAACGGAGCTCGCTCAGTAACACTCCGCGCGGATAGCTTCCAGCTTGTACATCTTCGATTTGTTTGAAGATCGCGCTCCCCGCGATGCATCAGTGCTCATCAACTTCGGGAAACGGAACGAATCGTGCGTCGCAGGCTGGGATGCTGGCTTTGCCAGGTCTGCCGACGACCGCCACATCATCGCCAGTCGGGACCCAGTTGGATGGCCCAGGACCTAGCGTGACTCGCGCGTGTGAAACAGTTGGCTTCATTTGATCGATGCCACCAATCTCGAGACCATTGAACTGCACCTGCGTCGGGTGTTGTGCATCAACACCGGTGAGCCGGAGCTTCGAACCGCCCTCCGTCTGAACGTTGTGGAACACGATGTCGCGATAGGTCGGCAAGGCGCTGCCATGTATCCACCCCGACCGGGGCGCATTCGCATCGATGTAGGTCGTTTCGAGGTCGATCGGCGTCGTCGTATTGCGGATGCAGATGTCGTCGAAGACGACGTTGTGCACCAGGCCGCCCCGGCCCGGATTGGATTTGATGTGGACGCCTGCCTTCATGTGGTCGAGCGTATTGTCGACGAACTCTACGTCGCTCACGCCGCCCTCCGTGCCGCTGCCGATGGACATCCCGTGTCCTTCATAAAAGTGATTCTGTGCCACGGTGATGTTCTCAGAGGGTTTGTTCTTTGGGGCCTTGATGGCGATGACGTCATCACCGTTGCGAATGTAGCTTCGCGTGAGCGTCACGTTCGTGCAGCCAGAAGGGTCGATTCCGTCCGTGTTCGGCGAGTTCCACGGCTCATCGATCTTTACGCCCCAAACGGTGATTCCGTTTCCGCCTGAGAGGAACACGTTGAAGTTCGGTGCACTCCGGAGGGTGACGCGGTAAAGAGTGAAGTCGTTGGTGTCCTCGGTGCCGACCAGCCATGGGATGTTATGAGAGACGTTGCCCTTCTTCTGATCGTGCATCTCCCACCATGTGAGCGGACTGTCCTTGAGCTTCTGATCGCCGCGTCCTTCGATGACGCCGTCCCCCATGATTCCGGAGTGGTCGGCCTTTACAGCGGAGACCAGCGGTCTGCATCCGCCGCCCTTCTGGTTCGTCAGCCCGCAGGAGCCCGGAAAGCGATCATAGTCTTTGGGGTCGTTGGACGCGACGAGATGAACCCCGTTGTCGACCACGAGAGTGACTCCGGGGCGCAGCGTGAGTGGGCCGGTAAGCAGCGCATTGTGGCCGTCGGCAGCCTTGAGCACGACGGCGTGGCCGGATTTGCAATGGTCAATTGCTTTCTGGATGCTCGCCGTGTCGAGCAGCGCATCGGCCTGGACCAGGCGATCGCCGTGGTAGTCAAGGTGAGCAGAGACTATCTCGCATGCGGGAGGGATCTTCGGCTCAACGACGTGGCGCGTGTCCTGCGACAACATTGAGCCTGAGCTCGCGCCCAGGACGATCGCAACAGCGCAAATCATTCGCAGCCTGGAGACTCCAAACCCAGGCGCGAAGGCGCTCCTCACGTTAGTGCTCTCTGACACACGCACGCGCTCAACTGAATTACTCATCTCACTCCTGCTGTTTGGGCGGTTATTACTCAAAGGGCCAGCATTGATCAAGGTGTTGCCGCTTCCTCAGTGGACCGTGCGTGCAATAGTTCGAGCGTGCGCTGCACCCACGCTGAGTAGACATAGCGATCTTTGTTGTTCTCCCACTGCTCCATCGGTACAACGGTCAACTGCTCGCGCGTCAGGTTTGGGACACCTGTTCCGAGGGCCATCACACCGCCTTCGCGGTCCTCTTGGATGTATCCCTTATCCATCGTCACATTGTTCTGTTTTGCCCATTGGCTAATGTGTGTCTCGGGCATGCGCTCGATCTGCTGCGTGGTCCAGTTGGGTAGACCGAGGTTGTTCTTAAGCCAGAGCGCCGCGGGGCGCGTTACCCAGTTCGGACGATGGCTTACGTTCGGAATGAAGTAGGTCTGGAAGATGTTCTTTGGCCTGCCGGTGATCGCCTCCACTCGCTTGCGCAGATCCTCGAAGTAAGGCTCCAGATGATGCGGAATGTCGACCAGCGTGTCGGCAGTACCGTTGATGATGAAGGTCTCCCCCCGCTCCTGATTAAGCGCGTAGATGACTGCGGGCCGGTCGCCAAGCACACTCAGCGACTTCCACGGAATCGCTTGGCACATCAGCTTGGAACTGCGATCCCAGTAGCCGCCGGGCCCGTCGAGATCGCCGCCGCCCGAGAGCACAACATCATGAATCCTGGTATCCACAGCACCGGTCAGCGCCGAGACGAACGAGCCCATGGAGTAGCCGAGGATGGCAGTGCGGTCTGGATCAATATCGTCGCGGTGTTGAAGATACGAGACACCCTGCATTACGTCCGTAATCATTAGTCCGCTGAGGCGCTGCGGATACCCTTCTACATCAACAATCTTGTCGTGTTCGCGCGTGCCCGACCTATGGTCATCGTTACGCTCCCCTTCACCGATCGGATCGTAGGTCAGCACAGCCGCTCCGGCGCGTGCATAGAGGATTCCCGTGTAGAAGGAGTACCAGCTGTATTTGTCACCGCCGTGTCCGTTGACCACGATGATCGCCGGCATTCTGCCGGTGTGATGTGCCGGCAGATAGAGCACAGCGGGGATGCGCATGCCGTACTCGGTCCCGTAGGTTACCTTTTCTGCGATGACGCCCGGTTCGGGGGAGAACGTGCCGAACTTCGCGACCTCGAGCTGCGGCAGCGGCTGTGGAATACCCAGAGTCTGTTTGATCCGGTTGCGCCAGGACTGAAGCTGCCGATGCGATACGGTCTGTGCATGGGGGACCAGCAGGCCACCGCACACAAACAGAGAGAGAAGCAGATAAGATCGCATGCTGTTCGGCGCCGACCTCCAAGGCTTCCTGATCATACGGAGCGACATCCAGCGCTCGCATCAGCCGAAAGTATGAGTGCCGCGAGTAGGTTTTTCGTCAGTACTAACCCAGTTTGACGTGCCAGTCGTTGCGCGGCGTTTGTATACTCGACAGCGCCGGGAAAGGGGCCACACGCATTCGGATGAAGCGTTTGTTCCTCATTCTGTTCATCCTCTGCGGCGCGCCCTCCTATGGGGTGTTTCCATTCCACGGGGACGGGCCACAGGGCTACTCGCGCAAGCTGTATGGCGTCGCAAACGGCCTGCCGGAGCAGACAGTCCAGGCTTTCGCCCAGACTCCCGATCACTATCTTTGGGTAGGCACAACAGGCGGCCTGGCGCGCTTCGATGGATCGCACTTCGTCGTGTTCGACCAGGAGAATACTCCTGCCTTTCTCGAGAACAGTGTCTTTTGCCTGCTTACCGCCCGCGACGGCAGCCTTTGGATCGGCACTGAAGGGAGCGGGTTGCTGCGCTATCGCGACGGCGTATTCACCCGTTTCGACGTCCGCAGCGGCCTCACGGATATGTTCGTGCGCACTCTGGCGCAAGATTCGGATGGAAACATCTGGGCCGGCACGAATAACGGTGTCTTCCGGCTCTCCCTAGCTTCTGCCGCCCCGCGTCTGGAACGCGTCGACGCAACTGCCGGTGTTCCGCCGCTTGCCGTGAATGCCATTTGCCAGGATTCGAAGCATCGGCTGTGGTTCGGAGGATCACGGCTAGCTGCACTTGAGGACGGCAAGTTCAGCTTTTATCCGCTTCCAGGGGACGCGGCTCGCAATCGCGTGAAGGCAATTGCCGAAACCAGTCCTGGAGTGATCTGGGTTGGCACAGTGTCAGGTCTCTACCGCATGGTCCCTGGTCAAACACGCTTCTCGACCGTGCTTGGAATTCACGGCACGACGCGTGGCCTCCGGCTCACGTCAGATGGCGAGTTTTGGATCAGTATCCTCGGGCAAGGCACGATCGCCTATCTTCTCGACGCAGAGAACCGGCTGCTGGATCCGAAGGTGATTCCCTCCGACACCGTCCTCACTGTGTTCGAGGACCTTGAGCAGAACATCTGGTTAGGAACGGAAGCCGGCATGGTTCGGCTCAGCCGCACGCCACTTAGCATTCTTCCGCTGGAGCGTGCGAGCGCATCCGACTTTGGCACGGTGTATCAGGATCCCGAGGGGCGTATCTGGGCGGCGGGCACGCGGCTATACCGTCTGCATGGTGGCCAGCCTGAACTCGCCGATGTGCCCGGTCTCCACGGAGTGAAGGTCCGCGACTTGATCGAAGACCGTGACTCGTCCTTTTGGTTCGGAACGGACGGAAGCGGTCTGTTCCATGTTGACGGCAACGCCGTGAGGCATTACACAACGGCCGACGGCCTGGTGAATAACTTCGTTCGCGCACTGCTGGAGGCGAGCGATGGCACGGTCTGGATCGGTACAGACGAAGGCGTCAGTCACTACGACGGCCGGACGTTCACAAATTATGAGATGAAGGACGGCCTCGCGTATCAGAGTGTGCGTTCGATGCTCCAGGACCACAACGGCGATTTGTGGATCGGCACGGAGCTCGGGCTGAGCCATCTGCACAACGGGGTGTTTGTTAGCGATTCGGCTGTCCAGGCACTTCGACAGGACAAGATCTGGGCGCTGCACCAGGACAACGATGGAGGGCTATGGATCGGAACGCGGAACAACGGCCTCTTCCGCTTTCGCAACGGCTCGCTTACCCACTATAGAATCGCCGATGGCCTGGCAAGCCACAGCATCTATGACATTCAGGAAGATCGGCACGGCCGGTTCTGGATGAGCGGCCCGAACGGGATTTCCGTACTGAACAGACATGAGCTCGACGCTTTCGCCGCCGGAAAGCTGCACCGTCTCTCCTTGAGCTTCTTTAGTACGTCCAGCGATGCCGAGCCGGTGCAGATGTTTGGCGGGATGCAAACGGCGGGTGTACTTACGCCGGAGGGTGACGTCTGGTACCCGACCAACCGCGGCCTTATCCATATTGCCCATTCGGCTGTAATGACCCGGCCTCTGGCGCCGCTGGTGATCAACTCGGTGCGCGCGGACGGTCGCGACGTAAACACGCAACACGGCATAACGCTGGCCCCCGGTGATTCGCGTCTTGAGGTCAACTACGCCGCCGTGATGATGCGCTCGCAGGAAGCAATGCGGTTCAAGTACAGGCTGGAGGGATTGGACAAGAACTGGAACGACGTCGGAACGCGGCATGTAGCCGATTACACCAACGTCCCGCCCGGCCACTACACGTTCCGGGTTGCCGCGTACGACCTTAGCCGGCCGGATGCGCTCTCGATTGCATCAATCGCTGTAACCAAACGGCCCTATTTTTACCGGACATCGTGGTTCATCGCCCTTTGCGCGCTCGCGATCGCGTTCCTGATTCTTGCTGTCCATCGGGCACGAGTGGCCCGGATGCGCCGCCACTTCCAGGCGGTGATCCAGGAACGCAACCGTCTCGCTCGCGAAGTGCACGACACAATCCTGCAGGGCTGTACCGGCGTCTCTGCGGTGCTGGAGGCCGTCTCCAGCCTGGACAGAGAAGAGGTGATCCTGAAGCAGGAACTGGTCGAATCCGCGCGGGAACAGATTCGCACCACGATTAACGAAGCGCGTGAGGCCGTGTGGGCGCTGCGACATGACGGCGACAGGCTTGAGGACCTGCCCGAAATGATTGAACGCATGCGGAAACAACTCAGCCGTGATCTCGGTCTGCCAATCCATTGCAGCATCGAAGGCGATCCCTTCCCGGTGAACAGGCCCGTTGCGCAGGAACTGATCATGATTGCGCGCGAGGCCGTGCACAACGCCGCAAACCACGCCTCTCCCAGCATGGTCCGGCTGAAGCTGGGCTTCCGTGAAGACGACCTGGCGGTCGCGGTTACCGACGACGGTTGCGGGTTCGAGCCGGAGCTGGTATCCAGCGACGGCATGCACTTCGGCCTCGTGGGCATGCGGGAGCGCGCGACCAAACTCGGCGGCAGTCTCGAACTGAGCAGTGTCCGGTCAGTCGGCACACAGATAACCGTACGCATTCCGCGGAAGACCAAGGTGGACCACGCCTGATGAACAGCTTTCTGCAAACAGAGGGCAAAATGACGATCATGATCGTCGACGATCACCCGTTGATGCGAGTTGGTGTGGCGGCGATCATCAACGCCCGGCCAGACATGGAAGTGATCGCGCAGGCAGGCACAGCGGCCGAGGGCATCACCCAGCATCGACAGCATCGGCCGGACATTACCCTGATGGACCTGCGATTGCCCGATTCCAGCGGCGTCACGGCAATTCGCGAGATCCGCAAGACGCACCCGGGCGCCCGGTTTGTCGTCCTCACAACGTACGACGGGGACGAAGATATTCACCAGGCGCTGGAGAGCGGGGCGCAGGGATACATCATCAAAGGAATGCCGCACGAGACCCTGATTCACGCACTGAAACGCGTGCATGCCGGCGGCCGGTTCCTTCCGCCTCCGGTGGCGAAGGCGCTGGAGGCTCGCACGCCAGATGCCAGCCTTTCGCCGCGCGAACGTGAGGTGCTGCAACTGCTCGTCCAGGGCAAGAGCAACAAGCAGATTGCAAAGCAGCTTGGAATCGCGGAGGCTACCGTGAAGTGTCACTTCCGCGTGATCTTCATGCGGATGGGCGTGACGGACCGGACGCAGGCTGTCGTTTCAGCGCTGCAGCGTGGCCTCGTCCACCTCTAATGCCCTATCCCAGGTGACTGGGAAGAACGATGAGCCCGGCTGGCAGCGGAGCGTCAGGTGAAGTCCCGCCGCCGCTACGGAGAACCGGGTTGAACTCATACAGCATCTCTAAGAAGCGTTTTTGCTTCTGGGTGTCCAGTCTCGACCATTGCGGATACGTCGCTCGAAGCAGGTCTTCGAGCGATGGAGCCGCCGTGTGCTGTAGGCCGTCATTCGCAGAGCCCGTCGTGACAACGTGCGCTCCCGCGAGGAATGTCGAGAGCTGATGCGCCTCTTGGCTGGCATCGATCGCTTCACCGTGCAGGATGATGCGGTCTGCGTAATCTTCCTCGAGTTCGCTCTGCATAGCGCGCTGGATGTTGCTGCGCTCAATGGCCGCGTTCAGCACGGCTGCGTCCTCGTACTCGTTTGCTGTGAAGTTATACCAGTCGGCGATCAGGTTCCCGTGATTCTGCAGGAGCAGGCTGCTCAGCTTTGTGAGTGCGTCTTCATAAGCCGGTGTGTCTCTGGGCAGCTTGGGATTGTGCTCGTGGAGAAACTGCGCCATGGAAGCGCGCGCCTCCGCAGGTGTTGCCGCCGGCAGCTTATAGTCCTGGCTGATGAGGTCGAATACGCGCGGCGGATTGCCGTCGGTTGACGTGATGGACGGATCGCGCCTGACGGGCACGCGGCCTGCATTGCTGAGGTGCGGCTCTTCGATGCCCTCGATCGGCTCAGCTGGCGCCGTAGAGTGGAGCGTCACTTCTGCCGGTTCCAGGCCAGCCGAGCTGACAGAGACTTCGATGTCTCCCGGCGTGTCTGTGGCGCGCACGATATTCGCAGTCGGCAGAACGATGTACATCGTGCCCGCCTCCGCGCCGTTCTTGTCGGTGTCGGTGGTGTACTTCTCCGGGCCGACCAGCTTGCCCTCGCCGGAGATGTGCCAGTCGATCTCGGGATGGATATATGGGACGACTTCCCCCTTCGCATCGAGCGCATCGACCTGAAGCAGCGCGAGCCCGCTACGGTCGGCCACAAGGTGCTGCGCCTGCACAGTAAGCCGTAGCTTCACAGGAGCTCCCGGCATGGCAATCGCGTCCTCAACGGTCTCGGATCCCTTATGAGCGATCGCTCGGATCGTGCCGTTCGTTACCTCGACGTTCTTGAACTCAACAACGTGCACGTTCGCTTCATTCGGGTGTTCGACGCCGATGCTCTTGCCGTCGACAAATAGTTCAACGGAGTCCGCGTTCGAGTCGATCGTGATCGTCTCCCGCTTTCCGATGTACCGCTGTTGCCATGGCCACGGGTGAATAAAGATCATCGGGCTCTCTGTAAAGTTCGCCTGCCAGAGGTAGTAAACGTACTTCGGAAAACGGAAGTCGTCCACCCATCCTTTTGGATTGACGTTATGCAGTGGCGCGTTCTTGTAGATTCGGTCAGCGCCATGATCGGCGTAAAGGAAGACAACAATGTTTGTGCCACGCTTTTTCTTCAGGTACTCGGCGTCCGTAAAGTGCTGCCATTCTTCGGTGCCCGTTACCTGACCGCTCGCCGGCTCGCCAGTCCCGGGGTAAAAATTATGGGCGTCGTCGTTGTACCAGCCACGGATAGTACACCGGAGCGTCTGTTCGAGCCCGAGATCTTCATCGGTGGTCATCACATAATCGCCGCCATTCGTGCCGCGGCGCAGATTGATAATGCGAGTTTTGTCCTCGGCCCAGGCCCAGGCGGAGTCGGCGGGATGATCCGTTTCGTTGCCAATCCCCCAGAAGAAGATGGACGGATGATTGCGGTCGCGCCGGATCATCTCTGTGAGCATCTGCTTCTGCACATCACGTCCAAAGTCGATGTCCTTGATATTCGGGCTCTCTTCCGTGACCATGATTCCGTGCTGGTCGCAGAAGTCATAGATCGCCGGTGCCTGCGTGTAGTGTGCAGTGCGCTGGAAGTTATAGCCCATCCTGAGCATGTCCTGAAGATCGCGGATCTGCATCCAGATGGGGACCGCGTCGCCGAGCCATGGAAAGTCCTGGTGGCGGTTCGTGCCGATCAACTGGATGGGCTTGCCGTTCAGATAAAGCCGCTTCTCTGCCTTGTTCCAGGCGAAGAAGCGGAAGCCGAAGGTGGACTCATACGTGTCCACGATCGCGCCGTGATCCACGACCTTGGTCTCCATGCGGTAGAGATACGGAGTTGAAGGCGACCACAGGTGGGGCTTCTCGACGCCGCCAAAATCCTGTACGACAGGCTTCGTTTCACCAGGCGAGATCGGAGGCGGGCGTCGTGTCGGTGGCCACTATGTTGCCCGCCGCGTCGAGAATGCGTGAATTGAGCTGCACCTCGACCGTTGTTGTCCCGTCGTTGCGCACCCAGGTCGTGTCATGGACGCTGGCATCTTCGGCCGTGACATGCGGCGTCTGGATGAAACTGCCGCCCTCATAATCAGCCGAGCCCTGAAAAGGAACATGAACCTTGTTCGTGAGCACAAGCCGGACACTGCGGTAAATTCCGCCATAGACATCAAAATTACCGGCGGTCATCGGCGGCACGTGGCCCAGGTTATCGTCGCGCCGATTCGATACCTGCACGGCGATCACGTTGTCTTCGCCGAAGCGGATCCATTTCGTCACGTCCACGCAGAAACTGGTGTAGCCGCCTTTATGCTCGGCCGCTAGATGTCCGTTGACGTAAACAAACGAGACCTTCTGCACGCCGTCAAACTCGAGGAAGACGAGTTTTTGATCCAAACGGCGTGAGATCGAAAGGTGCTTGCGGTACCATCCCCATCCGTACCACCAATACGAGTCTTCACGCTCGGTGGCGTGCTCGATGAATGGATGAACGTCCCGCGTCGTCTCGTAAACGCTCCACGTATGCGGCAGCGCGATCGCGGGCCATGTGCTGTCGTTGGCTGTGGGCTGTGCCCAGCGGGTGTCCGGCTTCTGCTGTGGGAAGTACTGAAACGTCCAGTCACGGTCAAGATTTTGAACCACGCGAACTCCTTCTGGTGCGCGCGGCGCCTTCGAGGCGAGAGCCTGAACTGCAGTGAACGCGGCGAGAAGGGCGCCGAGGATCACCTTCGAACGAAACATCAGAACGTCCTCACGGTGGATGGGGAAAGGCGAGGCCGTGCGAGGCCAGCAGTACGACGAGAAAACGGCGCGCGTCCGCAGTGACGAGGAACGCGCGCCAAGCCGTTAGAACTGCAGATGACCAGAGAGTTGAAGGAAGCGTTGTCCGCTCGTGCTGGTGATCTGTCCAAGGCTGGAACCGATCTGGTTCGAGGGTGTGCCGAGGTTCGGCGTGTTGAACACGCCGAATGCGTCACAACGGAAGCGGAACTCCATGCCCTCACGCCCGGGGATCGCGAAGCTCTTCTGCAGAGACATGTCGTTGCCGATGCTTGCAGGACCCGTCACAGCGTTTCGGCTCAGGTTTCCGAATGTGCCGGCGGCTGGAAAATCGTTGGGGAAATTTGTGTTTGTGCCACAGGCGGGATTATCGTCGCCGCAAAAGGCGGTGGTATCGAACCATGTGTTGGGCGAACCTGTCGCGGGGTTCGTGGTCAATGCGACTTTCTCAAGACGGTGGCGGCTCGACGGCAGGCGCCATTCGTGCCATACGATCGGCCGCTGGTTCGGGGTGTTCGTTTGCGCATAGTCCGTCTTCGACAGGATGTTGATCGGCTCACCGCTCTCAATGGAGTACCGGCCACTCAATATCCAGCCGCCCAGCACACCTTTGATCAGGTAGCTGCGGTTCTCCAGCGTCGGCAGGTGCACGCTGTAGCCCAGGTTTGCAATCTGCGTGCGATTGAAGTCCGAAGGACCGTACTCGGAGCTCAGATTGAAGTCGAGAGGTGAGCCTACTGCCGGGACCGTGTGGTTGGGCAGACTGAAGACGTCCGGCACGGTGCTTGTATCAGTCGTATAGGAAGAGAACTCATCCAGAGATTTCGAATAGGTGTAGGAGCCAATCGCGGAAACCCATTTACCCAGCCGCTTCGTGACCGAGATTTGAAGCGCGTTGTAGTTGGATGTTCCGATCGTCGCCATGTCGGCGATGTTGCCGAAGTTCGAATATACGCGCCTGGCTTGATAACTCGAGCTCGACGTGCTCGCGCCTGGCGCATACAGTGCAGGATTGCTGTTGAAGTCGAGCAACTGGTGCCGCCCGAACTTGCCAACGTACATTACTTGGATTGCGAGGTTCTGAGCCAATTGCTGCTGGATGCCGAGGTTGGCAGCTTCTACGTACGGAGTCCTCATGTTCGGGTCCGGGATAGGTCAACGTGAACGGCGTCTTGAAGACGGGATTCGACAGATCGACGTTGGTCGGGAAGGTTGGACCGCTGGCGTACGGATCGGAGATGCTGGCCGGGGTAACGTTCGGCGAAAACTGATACACGTACGGCTGCGTGTTGTTTTGAACAACATTCGACTCGAGCTCATCGTAGAAGATTCCGAAGCCGCCGCGCAGCGCCGTCCGTCCATTCCCAAACACGTCCATGGCGAAGCCCAAGCGCGGCGCGAAGTCGAAGCGGGGCGTCGGCACTTCGCCTCTTGGTACCCCCGGATCGCCAGGGAAGACAAGACCTACCGGTGCATCAGGGATTCTCTGCGATTGCTCGCCGGGACGGAATGTGGCCCACCAGTTCTGCGGCTGGTACCAGGGGAACGGGAGCTCATAACGCAACCCGAGGTTGAGCGTGAGCCGCGGCAGCAGCTTCCAGTCATCCTGGACGAAGAGATACAAATTGTTCTGGATTCCTGACTGTTCGATCTGTGGGCTCTCGGCAGTGGCCGCATTGATAAATCCCAACATATAGTCGGCCATGGAGTCGCCGGTGTATGTTCCGGTGAAGGTGAACTGCCCCATCGTATAGAAGTACGACCGGTTCAGGTACTGAAGCCTGAGGTACTCCGCGCCAGCCTGAATGTTGTGATTTCCTTTCAGAATGCTTACGGTGTCCTCCGCATCGATCGCACCGTTCACGTTCTTCTGCTCGTCTGTCGAGTTCGAAGAGAGCACCATGCGCGAATTCACCGTGAAGGCCGGCAGGTCGGGCTTGCCGAGCACAGGGAAATTCGATCCCAGGGAGTTCAGACTGGTCGGATCCGTGGGCTCAGAGGTGCCGTAGAAACGGTTATAGCCAAGCCGGATCACATTCAGCAGAGACGGCGAGATCGCCCAGGTATCGTTGATGCCGATGGTCTGGGTGCGTGCGAATTGGTTCAGCACCTCGTATTGCGGGATCGCGTTCGTAGACGTGGTATGGCTGTTACCAGTGGTATTGATGACGATGTAGCGGCCATCAATCGTGTGTTTGCCGAAGTGCCAGTCCAGGCGCCCCATTGCGACATCGTTCTGCTGTGGACTGTAATAATCCTGCGCAAGCGTGCCGTTCGGCTCGTTCGGCAGCGGGACGTATTTCGCGTCAAAGCTCTGAATTACCGGGTTGAGACACACGTTTGGTATCTGCGCATTGGACAAGTACTGGCCCGTTCCCAATGCGGCTTTGCAGGCCGGCGACAGCAGGTTGGAGAGCGTCGAATAGTACTTCCCTTTCGAGTAGTTCGGATTCTGAATGTAGCTTGAGACCGACTTCTTTGCTGTTGTGGCGTCCGCGGAGAAGTCCGCATTGGCCCCGTTCAATCCGCGTTCGGCGGAAGTCGGCGGGAGCGCCGATGTCGCCGTGCTGACGTTGCTTTGCCGATAGCCCTCATAGCCGAAGAAATAGAACAACCGATCTGGCAGGATGGGACCGCCGATCGTTGCGCCAAAGCGGTTGATGTGAGACTGGTTTGTCTTTTTGGTGTAGTAATTCGAAGCGTTGAACGCCGTGTTCTGGTCGTACTCCCAAAGCGCGCCGTGGATATGATCCGTGCCGGAGTGGGTAAGGATATTGATGATGCTGCCTGTGTTGTGCCCGTACTGCGCTCCGTAGTTGCCGATCAGCGCTTCAATTTGCGAGAGGAAGTCGGGCGGCGGATAGTTCTGGCCGGTGTTGCGGAAGAAATTCTCGTGGATCATGCCGTCGAGCAGAAGCAGATTGTCGGAGCTTCGGGATCCAGAGACATTGAACCGCGGCCCGTTTCGGTCTCCGGTAAACGTCGAGCTTGTGCTGACATCTGAAACACCCGGGAGCACGGAAAGGAAGTCCAGCGGCTGGCCGGTGCTCGTCGGCAGATCATTCACAAGAACCTGTGGGACGATAAAGCTGATCGTGTCAGAGTGCGTATCCACCTGGGGAGGCGCGGAGGTGACGGTTACCTCAGCGTTCACCTGGCCCGGATGCAGAGAGGCATCGACGCGCACGTTCTGGTCAGCATCCACCGCAACCCTGGTGCTCGCGAAGCGCTCGAAGCCGCTCGCCTCCACCGTAACCGTATACGTACCCAGTGGAATCTGCAGTAAAGTATAAGAGCCTGTGGCGTTGGTCGTAGCGCTACGCGTTAGGCCCTGCTGGTTGGAAACTGCGGTAACCTTGGCGCCAGGTACAGCCGCGCCGGAGCTGTCCGTGACATTGCCGAGGATGCTGCCGGTAGTCTGGGCGAATCCTGGCCGAGCTAAGAGGGCAAATCCAACGAGCACCAGAAGGGCCGCCATCAACGCGCTCCGCAGCCGAATGTGAACGAAACAGCTTGATTTCATTTCTCGTATCTCTCCTGAATCCGGAGCAAGAATAGGTCCTGAGTCGTTCATCCTAATGACCGCTCTGCGTGATGCGAATCAGCTAAAAGTATGGGTTCGTTGAGAAAGTGAGCAGGCTCTACTCGCATGACCCAAGGACATCCGAGGGAACAATTGACACGCGTGTGATCTTGAACTTGGCCACTAGCCGAGAATGGGCCGATGCACTGTCATCGACAAACAGTTAGCCACCGACGGCCCGGAGAGGAAGGTTGTGAACGATCCTCCGATGAGGGTGCGTCGTAGCGTCTGGGCAGCCCCTTATCGCCTCACGACCGGCACCGGCAATCCGGTGTTTGGTCTGGAAAACCCTATACTAGGACGCCGTCGATTTTGGGATTTTGGGGTGCGGCACGCTCATAGAAGTCACTGTAGACGTAGGGAAAAGGCATTTCCCCGCCCCCTGATGTCGTTTTCTGTGCCACAAACTCCCCCTCCCGAAAAGGCTATTTTTTGGCCCCCTGCCGGGGGCTTGCTTGCAGGGGCTACTCGGAGGGTGGCCTCGGGCGTCCGCCCGCGCGCGCGAGGGATGAATTTTATGAGAGCGAAGGGAGGACTGGCGGGCCGAGCCATCCCTGGTGGAGGTCATGGAATAACGGTGATTGAGGATCCCGGGGCCGAAGGAGATCTCCGGTCACGCCCGCGCGGAAGTGTATTTTATGACCGGGAGTCGAGGGACCTAGTAGCCGAGACGTTGCCGTTGAAGGTGAGGTTGAAGCCGACGGAGGTGCTGCCGACGGTGGTGTCCAGGCCGACAGCCTTGAGCTCCATGGGAACGGCGCCTGCACGGAACACGGTGATGTTGTCCGAGTAGGTCGCGGCTTCTTCGACCGCGCGGCTCAGGGTGCCCTTGCCGCCGAAGGTATTGAACGAGACCGTACGATCGCGTACCTGGACGGGCGTATTGATCGGGCCCTGGCCTGCGGTCGCGATGATGAGGATGGAATCATCCTGAGGAGTTGAAGGTGCGACCTCCACTGTTTGAGGTAGTTGTAAGCATGAGTTCTCCATGGGTCTCTAATCTGAGATATGTACTATGCTGATCTCTTCTTATGAAGAGGACAGCTCTCTACATGAGGGTCTCCACCCTCGATCAGCACCCCGAGACCCAGCTCTACGATCTGCAACAGATGGCTGCTCAGCGCGGCCTCCACATCGTCGAGCAGTACACCGACACGATCAGCGGCGCCAAGGCCAAGCGCCCCGGCCTAGACGCCATGATGCGAGATGCACGCCGCGGCCGCTTCCAGGTCGTTCTGGTGTGTGCCTCGGACCGGATCGCCCGGTCCGTCCGGCACTCCTGGAGGTGCTTCGATGAACTCAACCACCTGAAGATCGAGTTCGTCAGCTTCCGCGGGAACCTCGACACCGGCGGTCCGCTGGGCCGCGCGGTCGTGATCATCATCGGCGCCATCGCCGAGCTCGAACGCAACCTGATCATCGAGCGGGTCCGCGCCGGCATGCGGCGGGCTCGTCTGGAAGGGCGGCACATCGGACGCAATCCGCTGGTCCTGGATCATCAGGCCATCTGCCGCGACCGTCATCGGGGTCAGAGTCTACGTCAGATCGCGAAAAGTCACCGGGTCTCGACGGCAACTGTTCAACGGGTACTGCGTAAGCACGCCTCTGCTGCCCAGGAACGATAATGACCAAGCCTCAGCGGGGCAGCAAGAGAGGGTTCTGCCGTCGTTGTCGAAAGGTCGCGTGGCCAAGCCAGGCGGAAGCTGAACTGGCCGTCGCCCGGCTGAAGAGCAAACCGAACGTCAGGCAGGCCTACCTCTTTGACTGGTATCGCTGCCCATTCGGATCCGGATGGCATGTGGGTCACAACTACCTGCTCGGCTGGGGCCCTCTCTGTGTCGGAGAACACAAATGACCAAATCGGACCCCTCCTCTATATCTCATCAGCGGCGTGACAAAAGCCCTCCAGAAAACGGCCCCTAAAACCCCCGTAAAATCAGGGGCCGCTCACACCACCTCTGGCCGTCTCAAAACCTGTGGGTTAGGAAACAAAGCGACCACTTAAAAAGTCACTGAATTGCCAAACCGGCCGGCTTGAATGAGCCGGGCCTCGAAATGAGTGGTAGCCGATCACCCTAGAAAAACAGCCTAAGCGCGGCCTGGAACTGCCGTGATGGAGATCCTTGGCTTGAGATCACACCAAAGCTCGAGTTCGTCACCGTCATGTTGGGATCGGCGAAATTAATGTGATTGAGAATGTCGTAGCACTCCACACGAAGCTGGAAGGCGAGCCCATGTTCCAATGTGACGGTCTTGAAAGCGGAGCCGTTCAACTGGCTCTGGTTCGGTCCGCGCACACTCGAGATGTACTTCGGGAACGTGCGGATGTCGTACTGCCGCTGATCAGTACTCGCGGTATCAAAAAGTGCCGTATTGAACCAGTGGTTCACGGAGCGGGAACCGCTGTCCAGCGCAATCTGATTGATGCGTCCGCTCTTGTGGATCACATCCCCAAACGACAGAGGATCGCCGCTCTGCTGCTCGAACGATGTATTCAGCTGCCAACCTCCAATCGCAGCAGATCCAGTCCGCGGTTTGAATCATGCAGGAACCTCCGGCCACGTCCAACGGGGAGATCCCAGATGCCGCTGATCACTATGCGCTGCGGGCGGTCGTACTGGCTGACGGTACGGTTGAGATGAGCATCGCCGGGGTTCAAGTAGCTGGTCGCTTCGTTGAACCGCGACCAGGTGTACGCCGCATTCAGCGTGTAGCTGCCCGAAAAGCGCTTCTCAGCGCGGGCCTGCAACGAGTGGTACCAGGAAAAGCCGTTGTTATCGATGTGCGTGATGTTGCCAAACTCCGGATATGGGCGGAGCAGGTCTGCCACAGCGATCGTGCTGGACGTAAAGCTTGGATCGGTCCCGTAGAACGGATTTGTAACATTCTTACTGAGGTTCTTGATCACGGCCGTATCCCGGGTGGGCAGGGTGCTTAGATACTGCTGCGGAGTAGCGTTGATGTTGTTCTGGACAGAGAGGTGATTCGCCTTATTGCCCACATAGGAGATGTCAATCATGAAGTTGCTGGCGAACATATGTTGCAGACCGAGCGAGGCGCGTTGCGCGTACGGCTGTAGGCGGTTCGTCGGGTAGAAGGTGATTGCCTGGCCCAAGGTGGTCGTGAGACTCCCTCCGCCACCGGTGACCGGCGGCAACAGCCCGCTCGGGAACGGGTTCGCGAGCGTCGAGTTGAAGTGCAGTCCATTGTCGGGGCTCGCACTGAGCTGAGTGACCGAGGTGAAGCCGGTTTGTAGCACGACGCTGCGATTGATCCCGATCGTGTCGTAGAACATTCCGTACCCGCCCCGCAGCACCGTCGAGCCATCGAGAGAATAGGCAAACCCGAAGCGCGGCATGTAGGTCAGATAGGGCTGCTCCCAGAGATCACGCGACGATGGACTCGCGAACTCGAGGCCCCCGAGTACCTTGAACTGCGAAACCGGCAACATCGAGGATGGATTGCTCGCGTAATTGGCGGCCGCCTGCGTAGCGATGGGATTGTTATCTGTCGTATCGAAGCCGCGGATGGAGCGGTTGAAACGTTCCGTGACAGGGCTCTCATGCTCAATGCGTAGCCCAAAATTCGTCGTAAAGCGGCGATTGATCTTCCAGTTGTCCTGGGCAAAGAAGCCGCTGTAGACATCCTGCGAAGCGTAGCTGGCGCTGCGCGTCATCATGCTCACCGAGGGCAGTCCGAGTTCGAACGCAGCCAGTTCCTGACCAAGCGGCGCAAATGTAGCGCTGTCGAAGGCGCTGGTATAAGTGGGCAGGAACTGATAGCTGGGCGCCACGTCGAACGGGGCCTGATCGCCGAACGAGCGATACAGGCGGACCTCGCCACCGAAGTGAAGATCGTGGCTTCCCTTCATCGAATTCAGGCTCGCAGTGAACTGGTGGATGTAGCCCGTAATCGTGCCGTTGCCATTGTTGAAGTTGCCAAACCCGGAATAGGTTCCCGTGCACGCGCCCGTGCAGCTTCCAGTGCCCGGCTTCGTATTCAGGTAGATCGTTGGGAAGGTCTCGGTTGCGGGATTCAGCAACGAGAGCAGGTTCGAGGAAAAGCCCAGCGTGCCCAGGCTGATGCCGGTACTGATCTTTTGCTCCGGCGCCGCTTCCTGCGTGAAGCCATAACGCAGATCCAGTACATTCGACGGCGAAAGCACGATGACGTCATCGAGTGCGCCGCCGCGATTGATGCGCGTGAGATTGATGCCGCCTGATGCATTGCCATAGAAACCGGGATCGGTCTCGAAGTAGTGGTCGTAATCAAAGCGTGCGAACATGCGGTTGCGGTCCGAGAACTGGTGGTCCACTCGCACAAAATGGACGTAGTAGTCGAAAGTGTCTTTGATGCTTTGCGTGTAGTTGTTCTGTCCGGTCGAGGTCCCTACCGTGTTGGGTTCGGCATAATAGCCGAGAATCTTGCTTGCGACCGAGTCGAGCAGCATCTGCGGAATGATGTTGCCGGCGAACCCCGAGCGGGTGACATGGCCCCCACTCGCCGCCACGGCCGTGTACGGGTTGTAAATCTGATAGGAATCCAACACAGATCCGCTTGCCGAAGGTCCGCAATGGGCAATGCCGGTGTTGGGATCTACGGTGTATTGCCCCTTCGTTGAGGTGCAGCCCGCGGGAAGCAGAGCGGAAAAGTCGCCCGTCTTCTCCGCATCCGTAGGTACCGTACCCACCGTAGTCACCGGCTTGCCCCACTTGTTCGCCTCCCACGCATAAAAGAAGAACGTCTTCTTGTCGCCTTCGAAGAAATGCGGAATCGCCACTGGCCCGCCGATCGACGCCCCATAACGATTGTCCTGGTATTCGGGCTTTCGCAGGTTCGCCTGCTGCTGAAAATACGTGCTCGCATCCAGGTAGCTGTTGGACATGAACTCGTGCGCCTCGCCATGGAACTGGCTTGTTCCACTGTTCGTCACCAGGTTCACCACTGATCCAGTCGCATGCCCCACCGCGGCGTCGTAGCCGGCCGTCAGCACGCGGAATTCGTTCACCGCGAACTGCGGGGGCTGAAAGGCGACCAGCGGTGTGCCGGCTGAGGCAAACGTGTCCGCCACACCGTCGATCGTGTACTCGTTGGAATAAAGCTGGTTGCCATCTGTGACGAACTGCGACGACGCACTGTTGAACGAAGTCTTGCGAGCACGAAGATTTGTTGAGTTCACCACGCCCGGTGCAAAGAGGATCATCTCGGACGGGTTACCGGCTTGCAGCGGGAGGTCCTCAATCCGCTTTGTATCGACCACCTCACCCTGCGATGCTGATTCGGTGTCAAGCGCAGGGGGAGCCGACGTAACCGTGACACTCTCCGACGCGTCGCCGATCTGCAGCTTCAAATCAACAGCAGTCGTGTCATTGACGCGCAAATCAATATTGGCCCGCTCGATCTTCTTGAAGCCGGGCGCCTCCGCCGTCACAACGTAGGTGCCGGGATCAAGAAACGGCACAGTGTACAGGCCAGTGCTGTTGGCCTTGGTTGAAACCGTAGCGTTTGTCTTGGCATTGGTGACCTGCACAGACGCACCCGGCACCGCTGCGCCACTTGCGTCAGTCACCTGCCCGTTGATAGTGGCGTGTGTGTCCTGCGCATGCAGCGCCGAGCCCGCGAACAGTAGAGCAATCGCAAAGGCGAGCAAAACAAGCTGTTTTGTTCGTACTTCGAACATCCTGGAGAATAGAGGGCCGGAAGGAGCTTGGTCGCGGAGATGCATGATTAGCCTTTCATCGAGGGGCCTTTTCAATAGAACTCAATAAGAATGGATGCGTCAAGCGGGTATCTGTAGCGCGCTCGCAACCCCCGCATTACATTGGCGTTTTGCCTAACATCGAACTTAATGAGAGTCGGCAAAGACCTCCCGCTTGAACGCCGCCGCCTGCTAGCCCGGTTCCAGCGAGTCCCGCAATCACATAGTGTGTCGTCTACCCCACCCAATCAACGTGCTCCGATTCCTCTCTGTACAATCGGTCACTATCGATTTTCACAGCGGCCTCGAGTGCGAAGCAGAGAATGAGCAACACAGCAACGGACAGTTCCGAAGTTCTCGAAGCGGTGGTCCGCAAGATCACCTGGCGTCTGATTCCATTCCTGATCTTGCTCTATTTCGTCGCGTTTCTAGACCGCATCAATGTAGGGTTCGCCGCCCTTACCATGAACAGAGACATTGGGCTTTCTGCGCAGAGCTTCGGCCTCGGTTCGGGGATTTTCTTTCTGGGCTATTTCGCGTTCGAAGTGCCCTCTACGATCATTCTGCACAAGGTCGGCGCCAGCTTCTGGATTGGCCGCGTGATGATCACCTGGGGTTTGGTGTCGATCGCGACGGCATTTACCCACGGGCCGATCAGCTTCTACATCCTCAGATTCCTCCTTGGATTAGCCGAAGCGGGATTCTTCCCAGGGATCATCCTTTACCTCAGTTACTGGTTTCCTTCGAACCACCGCTCGCTTGTAACGGCAATGTTTATGGCCGCTGCACCCGCGGCTGGGGCGATCGGCTCTCCGATTTCAGGTGCTCTCCTGCAGCTCAATGGGCTGCTGGGTCTGCGTGGCTGGCAGTGGCTGTTTATTGCTGAAGGAATTCCGGCCGTCGTGCTGGGTATTGTCACCTTCTTTTTCCTTACCGACCGGCCAGCCAATGCCTCATGGCTCACCCGTTCGGAACGCGATCGGCTATCGCGGGTGATTCTCGAAGAGCAGTCCGCGATCAAAGACCCGCACAGTCACAACCCTTGGGCGGCACTCACAGACTGGAAGGTCCTGGCACTCTCGTTTGCGTACTTCGGGACATCTGCGGGCCTCTACACCATAGGTTTCTGGGCCCCGCTGATCATCAAACGCTTTGGATTTGCGCCGTTCCATTTAGGCCTTTTGGTGGCGATTCCAAACCTTGTCGCGGTTGCCGGCATGATCTTCTGGTCACGCAATTCGGACCGGACCGGAGAGCGCTACTGGCACGCCGCTATCGCATGCCTGATCGCGGCCGTGGGGATGGGCGTCGCGGCTCGTGGAGGCTCTTCTGTAATTGTTGCGATCATCGGGCTATCGCTGACGGCTGTTGGGGTCAGTGCAGCCAAGCCTCCCTTGTGGAGTCTGCCGACAATGTTCTTTGGTGGAACCGCTGCAGCGGCTTCCATCGGACTCATCAACGCCTTAGGAACACTGGGAGGTTTCGCCGGACCCTACATGATCGGAGCCAACACGGGTGCCAACGGTCAATTCAGTCGAGGTCTTTACCTTGTGGGCGCTATGCTGCTGGCATCGGCAGCGACGATCCTGATATTGCGTGTCGTACGCAGCAAGTCTGACAAAACCAGAAGAAGCGAAAGGGCTCTTTGATATGCCTCATCCAAGCTCAAACGAAAGATGCTACAGAATCGCCGTAATTCCTGGTGACGGCATCGGGCGGGAAGTTGTCCCTGAAGGTGTGCGCGTTCTCAAAGCTGCGGCCGGGAAGTATGGCTTCAGGCTTGAACTGGACGAATTTGATTTTGCGTCGTGCGAGTACTACCTGAAGCACGGGAAGATGATGCCGGACGACTGGAAGGATCACATCGGCCACCACGATGCCATCTTCTTCGGTGCAGTGGGTTGGCCGGAGACCGTGCCCGACCACGTCTCGCTTTGGGGATCGTTGATCCAGTTCCGCCGTGAATTCGACCAATATGTGAACCTTCGCCCGGTGCGCCTCATGCCCGGCATCCCGTGTCCACTCGCCGGTCGCAAACCGGGTGACATCGATTTCTTCGTCGTGCGTGAAAATACGGAAGGCGAATACTCCTCCATTGGCGGCAGAATCTTTCCGGACACGGATCGCGAAGTCGTGATCCAGGAGACGGTAATGACCCGCACAGGCGTCGACCGCATCCTGAAGTTTGCCTTTGAGCTCGCCGAAAGGCGAGACAAAAAGCACCTGACCTCCGCCACCAAATCCAACGGCATCTCGATCACAATGCCGTACTGGGATGAACGAGTGGTTGCGATGGCGAAGAATTTCCCCGCCGTCACGTGGGACAAGTTCCACATCGACATCCTGACAGCTCACTTCGTTCTGAATCCGGACCGCTTTGACGTCGTGGTCGCGTCCAACCTTTTCGGCGACATCCTTTCGGACCTTGGTCCGGCGTGCGCTGGAACCATCGGCATAGCCCCTTCGGGGAACATCAATCCGGAGCGACGGTTTCCGTCTTTGTTCGAGCCCGTCCATGGCTCCGCTCCCGACATCGCCGGCAAAGGCATTGCGAACCCCATAGGCCAGATCTGGTCGGCGGCGATGATGCTCGATCACTTGGGTGAGACGGAGGCGGGTGCCGCGATCCTCAAAGCAATCGAAGCAACACTGATTGATAAATCGCTATGTACACGGGACGTCGGAGGAACCGCCAATACAGTTACCGCTGGCATGAGCATCGCCAATGCTCTTTGCTAGTCGATACAGCGGCGGCCAGCTACACATCCGGCCAACAGAAGCCTGCCACTGAGGACTGGCCTCGCTCGCAGTCATCAGTTTTGCGGAAGAATTTTCAGATCGCTGGCAATCCGGAGGCTTGGGAGGAACATGACCATCTTCCAAGGCACCAAACATGATGGCCTCGAAAATGGTACGTCGCGAGTTCTGGCGACTAATCCAGCTTATCCGCTGCGCTTTTCAGAGTGACGTTTGTGAACACAGCAGTGTCGAGCGTGGTTGGCATGTGCGACGCGAACCCGATACCCACATAAAAAGGTCCGTCGAAATGCATCGTAACTGGTGGCCCAAACTGGTGCATCGGTTCGCCCGCCACACTGATGAAAAGCGCGATCGAGTCGCCTCGCTTTTCGATTCCAATGCGTTTTGGTTGCACCTTCGCGAGGTCGCCACTCAAGCGAATCGCCACGGGGTTGTGCGCCATAGCGCCGGTCGTTGGACGCTGCGCCAGATGGACATTGCCCGTACTGTGGACTCCCGCCCAAATTCCCCTCGAATCATCGTCCAGACTTTCGCGGATGACCAGTGCTGCAAAGTGATCAGGAAAGCCATTTGGGTTCGGCAGCGTCACGTCGGCTGACAGGGACACGTCTCCGGACATTTTTGTCCACAGGTAACGAAATTCGTCGCGCTGGTACCAGATGTTGTATCCGGCGGACTGGATGGTGTACTGGTTGGCACCTGCATCATAGCTGGCCGTGGCAGGCACTAAAGGGCCCCCGATGTCAGACTGGCCCGTAAATATACCGATTGGCGTGTTGAAGGTGACGGTGGGCCGATGAAATCCCTCTGGCGGCGGAATCTGCTTGTGGGTCGGTGACGCAGGTTGCGCCCAGTCTGGCGCGGCCGGTGCTGACGCTTCCGGTTGGGAGGGCGCAGCACCCCCTCCCGCAGGTGTCTGCGCGTGCAGCAGTTGTGGTATGCGCCAACACATTAAGAGCAATAGCAACGCGTGCAGCTTTCTATTGAGAGTGTGACGGGTTGCGGGTAAAGATGTATTCCGGGCCGAACGAAAATCCACTTCTTTCTCCTCCTAGTGCAAGGCTAATCTGGGGCCACTCCATCCGATGGGAAAGTCTAGCTGGTCTACCTCTTTTGTGCATCAGAGAACGGACCCATATTTCGGGTTCTCCTAAGTCAGCCCCTCCCGTTTCAAACGGTGGTAGATTACCGGGTGTTTCCTAACCCACAGGTTTTGGTACGGCCGGATCGGGGAGATCCGGCCTTTGATTTTGTGGGGTTTAGCGGGTCTGTTTCTGGAGGGCTTTTGTCACGCCGGAGATTTGCTTGTGAACGTCGTTGAGAACGTGGCGGTCCCGCTCACATCTGATTGCCCGGCATCGAAGAGCCATCCGGATCACTTCGATTGGGCTAACCTGCTCAAATATATTTATCGCCCACTCTTGAAGAGTGTGGTCTGGAAAATCGCGACGTTTGGCCCTATGGCGTTATCAGATGTTACCTGCTCCCTCGGCATTCGGCGGAATGTTCGATTGTTTGGTCCGCCCGGCGAGGTACAAGCTAAATACCGTGCCGTGCCCCGGAGTGCTCTTCACGTGGATTTTGGAGCCGCACTTGTTGATGATCTCCTGGCTCAGCCACAGTCCTATGCCCGTTCCGGTCGTCTTCTTGGTTGTGTAGAAGGCTTCGAAAACGCGCGAAAGCACCTCAGGTGGCATTCCGATGCCGGTATCCGCCACTGTCAGGCGAACGCATGTCTGCCCCAGCTTTCCCGCCAACTCTCGCGCTCTGACAATAAGCCGCCCGCCTGTGGGCATCGCGTCGAGTGCATTGCCGATGAGGTTTACAAGAACCTGACGCAGCTCTCCTTGCGGAGCTTGCACCGCGATACCAGCTGAATGCTCCTTCTGCACCCGGACTTGTTGAGTGGAGATGCGGCTGCGAAACAGCAGCAAAACTGACTCGATCACATCCGCTACGTCTACCGTCATTACTCCGATGGGATCCTGGTAGAAGCGAAGTGTGTTGGAAGCGATCTCATTGAGCAGCGCCAACTCGACTTCCGCCAGAACGGCGTACTCCGGGATCTTCTCTGCTGAACGCTCATGTCGAATCATGTAGAGCAGGTTCGTAATAGCATCGAGCGGGTTTTTGATCTCGTGTGCAATCGCTACGGTCAACCGCCCGGTCACGGCCAGCTTCTCCGAAGCCACAAGAGCTTCGTGCACAAGTTTCTGTTCTGTCCTATCGAGCAGTGTTCCAAGGAAGCGGATCGCCCTCCGCTGTCCTTTTACATGTTCGAAAAAGGCCTTTCCATTGGAAGCAAGCCAACGGGTCTCTCCGTCGGGACGGACGATTCGATATTCCGAATCAAAGACGCCCGTCCCGCTTGCGTCAAGTGCCGCCTCCATTGTCGACCGAACTCGGTCGCGGTCCTCTGCGTGGATGCGCCCGAAGACGCTTTGCCTCCAGCGTCGCGGCTCTAATGGAAGGCCAAGGATCATGGAGCAGCGGTGGCACCAAACAAGCGAATCGGAAAGGACGTCAAGATCCCAGATTCCGACGTCCGCGGCGATGGTCGCGACAGCCAATCGCTGTTCCAACTCGCGAGCCGAAGGCCGTTCGAAGGTCCAACTGTCTGATCTGTAGGGAAAGCGGCATGTTTCATCTGGGCCGTTGACCACAGGTTTGGAGAACTCACCCGTTACGGTCTGATCCGACTGCTGTGAACACCCGCTTTGTGGCATACGCTCTCCGGCTCTGAGGCTCTGGAGAGAACACCATGTGCGGCATCTTGACGGGAGATTATGTCTCCGCTGACCAGGGGATCAATTCGTTAGATGCGTGCTTTTCAGGCCGGGCAGCTTAGTCGAATTAGCCCTTGTTGTCTCGACTTTTTGCGCCGTGCCCAGGGCGCTATGTTCCCCAATGATCTCGAAGCGAACTAACGAAGAGCAGAAGTCGCACTCAGCTTCATTGCCGCCCTTATGAACATCGGACACGGGGAAGGTGCGCAGGCATTCAGAGCAGGTGACCGCAACGAATCCTTTGTCGTTCATGACCCAGACGGCCGCCTGGTTTGGCCTGCCTGTTCTTGGCCTGGTCGGCAGTTCGTGGAGCAAATCGCAGATTTTCGCGAACAACTCCTCCATCTTGTACCCGCCCTTTGGGAAGAAGGCATCCGCTAGAACACTTTCCGGAACCGATAATCCTGAGAATTCTCCAGAGATGACAATCACCGGTATTCCCGGGAAACGGCGGCGAACGACGGAAAGGAACTCGAATCCATTCATATTCGGCATGCGTAGATCGGAGATGATGATGTCGGGAAGTGACTGCTTCAGGGCAACCAGGCCTTCAAAGCCATCTGAGGCACAAAGCACTTCATAACCCTTTGCTTCCAGCAGAGTCTTGCCAAACTCTCGTAAGCTGGGTTCATCATCCACAATCAGGATTCTGTAACGGAAATGGTTCGTCGGAAGCACGATAAAGTCCTCGAGTTTAGTGGCCGGTTCGAGTGTAGCGTGGTTTGACTAAGGCTCTTCGGGAATATGACCGGTGTTGAACCCAGAGGGAAACAAGGATCAACTCTCGCTGGCGTCTGCGGAGAATGCCTCACCTGCGGGTTTTCTTCGCGACGGCCGCCACCCGCTTTACCGCCCTCAAAGCGCCGACGGGTGCGCTCAGCAGAGGAGGACCTGCCGCGTTCTGCTCGAAGGTCTGGTCGTACAGCACCACGTTCAGCAGCGATTTATCCACCCTGATCTGCCCGTTGTACTGAATGAATCCGAGCTTACGGAACCTGTTCATGAAGAAGCTGACTCGCGAGCGAGTTGTGCCAATCATCTCGGCCAAAGTTTCCTGCGTGATCTTCGGAAGTAGCGTCTCCGGCTCGCCTGCTTTTCCAAACTCGGCCATGAGCAACAGAATGCGTGCCAGACGTTTCTCGCTGGAGTTGAAAAGTTGGTCTATCAGATCGGCTTGCGTGCGCATACTGCGTTTCAGCAGGAAGGCGAGGAAGAGATCCGAAAAAGCGTGCTCCTCGTGCACCACGCGGATCATTTCTTCCTTTTCTATTCTGAGCGCAGCACAGGAGGTGATCGCCGTCGCGGTGGCCATCCGCTTTCCGGCTACAGCCGCGATTGATTCTTCTCCAAGGAAGTCACCGGCTGCCAGCAGCGTAATGGTAGCTTCCTTCCCGGCAGCAGAGACCACTGTGAGCTTTGCCGTGCCCTCCTGGAGGTAGAACACCGAATCCGCAGCCATCCCTTGCGAGAAGAATGCCTCCTTCCCCCGTAGGCGGACCAGTCTCCGTCCGAGCCCTGCGTTTCTGAGGAACGCCGCAGGATCGAAGGCAGTGTGCTTGGAATAGGTCATGCTTGCTTCTTTCTATGTATGTAGACCGGTGTTGCGGCGATCTGCGTCGCAACTGCTTCCGAAAATCCGCGCGATGTTTCGAACGCGGAGCTTTCGATTGCCATTCAAATCAGAATACGGCTAATGGGCAGCCGTGAATCTTCGCCATCTTAGCTCGAATGACCCCCATGCGCCCGACATCTTTAGGGAGAAACGGGATTGTGAGCTGTTTAGCTCAGTAATTGAATTGCAAGTTTGAAATACTGAGCTTGGAGAAGCGTTATCGCCCGCTCCCTTATGGTTCTGAGCTAAGTCATCCCCATCTGACATGTTCTCCCCTTAGCTCCACGAATTCATAAGGAAAATTCATGACTAGCAAGTCCTTTCTATTGGTCTGCGCCTTCTCCCTGGTGAGCAGTCCTTTGTGGGCGTCCGCTCACAGCGACTCGATTGAGCGCCTGCAGATGTCCTCCGATGTGCTTCGCTCCATCGTCCAGACACCGGACAAAGGGATACCGGAAGAAGTGTTGAGCTCCGCGAAATGCATCGTGGTCATTCCACATCTCATCAAGGGTGGGTTTGTCATTGGTGCTGAGCATGGCCGCGGCATCGCATCATGCCGCACGCGAGAGGGCTGGAGTGCGCCTGCATTCGTCTCTGTCGGCGGTGGCAGCTGGGGATTGCAAATCGGTGTGGAGGGCGTCGATCTGGTCATGGTGGTTATGAACGACCATGGGCTGCAGCATCTGCTTTCCAGCAAATTTCAGCTCAGCGGTGATGCATCTGCGTCCGCGGGACCAGTGGGAAGACATGCATCCGCCGGAACAGATTGGACTCTGAACACGGAGATCCTTACCTACTCTCGTTCGCGCGGGGCCTTCGCGGGCGTCACGCTGAATGGAGCTGTTGTCGAGCAGGATAACGACTCAACGACTGCCATCTATGGTCGCGACCACTCCTTCAGAAGCATCCTGTCGGGTGACGTTCAGGCTCCAGCCTCTACCTCCGCCTTTATGCGGTCCATCAACAGGACCGCTCGCGTCAGCAGGGTTGCCGAAGGCAAAACTGCCGGCCGGTAAAACTAAATCAGTACAGGATCTGTGCAACACAACAAGCAGGCATCCGTCTGCAAGGAGTAACTGTGAAAATCGGATATGTAGGAATGCTCGCATTAGGGTCCATTCTGGCTGTCTCTCCTCAAAGCCCGTGTCAGACGACGGTCGTATCCGGCGCTGTCAATCCGAGGCCGATATACCAGCAGGCCATTACGTACCGTACGGTTCAGGCGATCAATTATGAGCATCACAACGGCCCTACGAAGGTTGACTTCGTTGGTACGAACCTGATGCCTTCTGCCAGTGGTCATGCCAAGGTGGAAAGCCGGCGCGGCGCAATGGGCATCGGAGCGGAATTTGCTGACCTGGCAAGGCCCACCGCATTCGGGAATGAATACCTCACCTATGTCCTGTGGGCGATCTCGCCCGAAGGACGCGCGATCAACCTCGGTGAGGTCCTGGTAGGCAGCAACCACCGAAGCAAACTGAATGTAACGACTGAGCTTCAATCGTTTGCTCTGATTGTGACAGCCGAGCCATATTACGCGGTGAGACAGCCTAGCAACGCAGTTGTGCTTGAAAATTCCGCACGTGAAACTACAAAAGGTACGACAGAGGCGGTCAATGCAAAATATGAGCTCATGGAACGTGGCGGCTATCTTCCTACTGGCTACAAATTTGATCCTGTGGTCATCAATGAAAAGCTTCCTTTGGAGTTCTTCGAAGCCCGCAATGCGGTTCGCATCGCGCAATCTGAGGGAGCGAGCCAGTATGCCGGCGAGAGCTATGAACATGCCGTGCAGTTGATGAATGCTGCCGACCAGTACGCCATCGGCACACCAGTCGATGACCGCGCACTGATCGCCGCTTCCAGGCAAGCAGTCCAGACAGCGGAAGATGCACGCGAGATTGCCGTCAAGAAAATCGACGAAGCACGTTTGGCAACCGAGCGTCAGGATTCGGTAGACGCCCAGGTCAGATCGCAGGCCCAGGCGGATCGCGCCACCCGCCAGAAAGAGGTAGCTCAAGCGCAGGCCGACGATGCGATGCGGCAGAAAGCCGCCGCTCAAGTCGATGCTGCAACTGCTCATGCGAACATGGTTGCCAGCCAAGAGACGTCAGACGCTGCCGTTAGTGCAGCTCAGGCCGACGCGGACAAATCTCGTATGACTGCTGAGAACGCCGAGAACGATAAAGTAGTTTTGCGTTCACGCCTGGCCGAGCAGCTGAATTCCATTCTTCAGACCCGTGACACTGCCCGCGGGCTGATTATCAGTATGTCGGATGTACTGTTCGGAAGCGGCCAATATGCATTGATCCCGGGAACCCGAGAGAAACTGGCCAAAGTAGCTGGCATTCTGGTTGCTTATCCGAGCTTGAACATCGAGGTTGGCGGATATACAGATAACGTCGGTACAGATTCTATGAACCAGACGTTATCTGAGAACCGCGCGAACTCCGTACGCAACTATCTGGTGCAAGAGGGTGTAGTCGCTTCATCCGTGTCGGCCAAGGGATTTGGCAACAGCTTTCCGACAGCATCGAACGACAGCTCTTCCGGCCGGCAGCAAAACCGGAGAGTAGAGCTACTCGTATCGGGCGATGCGATCGGCAGCCCTGCCAATGTAACGACCGGGAGCCTGCAGTAGAACCAATCGTCGATGACAACGCGAGCAGAGCACGCTAAGGAGTGAACTAACCGTCACACCTGATCCTGCACGCGTCACGATAGAATCCCCTGTTCCGTTCCCTGGAGCAGGGGCTATCTTTCGTTTTATCGCGCATGAGCGACGTACTAGAATTTTAGGTTCAACCGTCGCACGCAAACCCACACCGAGAAGAAGCGTGCGCATGGTCTTACTTTTCCAATTCTCAGCTTTCGGGCGATATGCCGAACAGTATGGCTGCGGGGTCGAAATACGGCCACTAGAACAGACATTGCCCGCACCTTCCATGTGCTCGTTAATTGCTTGCATTAGTTGCCTTGGTTCTTGAAGATCGATACCCACTGACCTCACAATCGGCATCCAACGGTATAAGGATCCGTTGTGAACACTTCAAGCGGTGCACGTGCGGCCAGCGGGTTTGCTGCGTCGGAAGTCGACTACCACAGCCAACGCTTGACGACCACGTATCAACGCACGTGGTCAGCGCAACAGAAGACGAAAGCTTCCGGTGCGTTCGGTGTGGTCTTTGCCGATTTCGTCCGCGGTGTAGCGTCTCCCTTCGGCATCCACATTGAAACTCAAAGCGCATCCGACCCTGCAATGTGGCATCGTGGACGTGTCCGTGACATTCGCAAATTGCCAGCGATCGGAGATGTTCATCGGTTCGCGACCGGCGAGTGCCGGAAGATCCTGTTTGTTATCTTTGAGCGGAACCGGGTTCGCGTACTCACCGATTAGAGCCCGGAACCCGACGGGAATAAGCGGGCATTTGGCTGGTTGAAAAACGTGCTCCGAAAGCAGTGGACAATTCTGGGTAATGCCGGGGTGGCGTGGGTCGCTCATGACACGCCTCGAACCGGTGCCGCTGTGGCGTTTTACACACTCGTCGCACTGTCTCCCATGGTCTTCTTCGTCCTGATCTTGTTATCTTCGCTGATTGGAAGAGTGTCGGCTGAGACGCAAATGGTAGGCCGGGTTCACTGGCTTGTCGGGCTGCAAGAGAGCAAAGCTGTTGAATTTCTCCTCCAAAACGCGAGGCGGCCGGCTTCAAGCTGGGTCGCCTCCATCGTAGGGCTCTCAACGCTGCTGTTCGGACTCGCAGGTGTCGCTGGAGAAGTGCGGACCGGCCTCAACTGCATCTGGGCTACAGGAACGCCCTCAAAGTCTCGCTTCCACAGCATAATCCGAGACAAGTCTGTGGCGTTGGCGATGGTCCTAAGCATGGCTCTCCTTCTTACGTTGTCCTTACTCGTAAGCACAGCCGTCGTGGGATTCGGCAGGGTGCTGCTAGCTCTTGCGCCTTTTCCAGCGGTTTTGATCGGCGCGAGCTTTGTGCTTTCCGTCGCGATAACGTCCCTTCTCTTTGCGCTGATGTTTCGATACGTTCCGATGACGCGGCCGACGTGGCGCGAAGCAATCTTCGGCGCCGTCCTCACCGGAGTGCTGTTCACCTTGGGCAAGGCTCTGCTGGATCACTACTTGGTGATATCAGAATCCGGCTCCGCTTACGGAGCGGCCGGTTCCCTGATCGTCGTTACGCTTTGGGGTCTACTACTCCGTACAAGTGTTTTTCTTTGGTGCAGAGTGTACGCACGCCTATGCGGAGTGGGAACTAGCATCATCTGGGACTGGGGTTCGGGAGAAATGGTCGCGTGAGGATTAGCTCTTTGGTCGCGAAAGGAAAGTGATCCGCTGTTGATCTATATTCACGATTTCAGGGCGATGCACTCAGTCTCACCGCCACGCGCTCTCTTACCTCAGGCATTTCGCAACGGCCCCCGTTCCTAACCCACAGTGTTCGGATCGCTAACGACAAATCGGCTTCTCGGAAGCAATCCGCCGAGCGCCCTCAACTGTTGAGAACAGGCCAATGCACTCATCGAGCTCAGAAACACTCTTCTCGGAAGCGATCGCTGAACGACGATGGTAAAGCAGGTTTCTGCCTTGCCTAGCTGGACCGAACGCACCAATCGCAGACGCAAATAGCCCCTTGGCTCCGATTTATAGGCACATACTCGACCAGTGCTGGTGGGGTATGCTTGCTCAATCCTTACGTATCCAGGTCATTCCCTCAATATGACTTCTGATCGTCTGATTATTCGCCGGTGACAGATAGCGCATGACGCTCTCCAGGTCAGAGTGACCAGACAGCTTCATTACCGTGCGTAGGTCCATTCCGCTCTGCAGCAGCTTCGTGATGTAGGTAGCCCGGAACTTGTGAAGGAACCAGCGCTCGCACTCGTTCGGCCGGGTGCATGCATCACAGTCACGGCAGGCTATATTCAGCGTGTTCGCGATCTTCTTCAGTGAACGGAGCAGTTTGCGGTTGGGGTTCCCACGCTCGGTCTGTAGGACCAGAAAATGGTTCGGGTGAGCTTCACGCCTTGATCGCAACTTCGCCATCAATTCCGGTGGCAGGGGAATGTCACGTTGTTCCTTATCCTTCACCTTGAAATCGAATTCGGGAACACTGCGAATGCGGATGGCGTTCCGTTCGAAATTCACGTGCGCCAGGGAAGGTGTATCGCCTCCGCATCCCGCTCTTCAGCAACAACTCGATAGCGAGATGGTGGTACGGGTCCTCTCCAAGTCCGCGAACAGAGCCGAGAGTTCGGCATCCGTGTATGCCTCGGGCAGCTCCTCTTCATAGGCCGGTTTCGTCGGTGCCAAGGTCTTGATCGGCAGATTGAGGTACCGGAAGAAGGCCATGAGGCGATCGTGCCGATTCCGAACAGTCCTGTCAGAGAGTTTCCGCTTCCGAAGCGCAACATGGAACCTCGTCACGTCGTCACGGGTAATCTGGTCGGCGAAGTTGCGCCCGGTGACGGTGATGAAATCCTCCGCCGCTTCCCGGTAAACGACCGCGGCCTCCTCCGAACCCCTAGCCTGAGTCGCCTGGATGAACTTCGCCAGTTCCGTGGTCAGCTTGGCCCGCGTCTCAGGCTCGAGCACCTTCAGTCCGGCGGCTCCGGCCTCAGCCTTGCAGGCGAGCTCCTGCTCCCGTTTCCGGAGTGCGACCAGCGCGTCAGAGGCACTGCCCTCGAGGGTCGTGTAAACTGTCCTCCGTTCGAGATACTCCCGCAACTGGAACTTGCCGTCTGGAACCGAACACGGGATCACTAAATCCCGCTGAACGCGGCTGCTTCAGCTGCACGTAATGGTCCAGCTGATCGTAGGTTCTGTGACCACGTGCGGTTTCTGCCCATCACTGGAAACCGCGTGTACACGCCCCACGTATGAGGAACTCGGGGCACAATGATCTGATGGATAGACGCAGCTTTCTCAAGACCACCGGCACCGCCGTTGCAGGGTTGGCCATGCCCAATACCTCCTCCGCCGCCGTCGGCGCCGCTGAGCCGGCGGCACAGGGCCGCCTGATCCTGCCGATGAACCGCGACTGGCGCTACACACCGCATAAGATCGAAGCTGCGCATCTTCCCTCCTTTGATGACCGCCAGTTCGAGCGCATCGTTCTTCCCCACGCCAACACCCGCGTACCGTGGCACAATTTCGATGACGCGCGCTACGAGTTCGTATCCACCTATCGCCGCACGTTTAGAACTCCGCCCGCTGCGCGAGGAAAGCGCGTCTTCGTCGACTTCGAAGGGGCCATGACCGCTTCGACCGTCTGGATCAATGGATGTCTGCTCGGCGAATACAAGGGTGGCTACACGCCGTTTTCTTTTGAACTCACGCCGCATCTGCACTCCAGCGGCAACAACGTCCTCGTCGTACAGCTTGACTCTACTGAGCGCTCCGACATTCCTCCGTTCGGCAACGTGGTCGACTACCTCACGTTCGGCGGTATTTACCGCGAAGTCGCTCTGCGCATCGTTTCCACCACCTGGATCGACAACATCTTCGTCCGTCCCGCTGATGTGCTCAGCGCCAAAGCCGCACTCGAAGTCGACTGCTTCCTCGCTGGCGGCACGGCGGAAGGCCTCCTGCTCGAAGCCCAGCTCTTCTACGAGGGCATGCCCGTCGCTCATGCTTCGCAGGCAATCACTCATTCCCCGGCCTCCGACACGGATGCCAGCGCCGATCCCAAGCATCCCGGTCCAGTCCACGTGAGCACGGAAACCATTCACGACCCAGCCCGTCACACCGTCCGCTTCGAGCCTCTGGAACGCCTTCAGCTCTGGGACATTGACAATCCGCACCTCTACACGGTCAACGTCCGTCTGAGCAAGGAGCGCCATGCGTTGGATGAAGACAGCCGCCGCTTCGGATTCCGCGAAGCCGTGTTTACCGATCATGGCTTTTCGCTGAACGGCAAGATCCTCAAGCTGCGCGGTCTCGACCGTCATCAGACCTTTCCGTTCGTCGGCCAGGCGATGCCCGCCCGTGTGCAGCGTCAGGACGCGAGAATTCTTCGTCGGCAGCTTCACTGCAATATCGTGCGCACGTCGCATTATCCGCAGTCGCGTCACTTCCTTGATGCTTGCGATGAACTGGGGCTGCTGGTACTCGAAGAAATTCCAGGCTGGCAGCACATCGGCGATGAGCCTTGGAAAGAGATCGCGATCGACAACGTCGGCCGCATGATCCGCCGCGACTGGAACCATCCTTCGATTATTCTCTGGGGCGTACGTATCAACGAATCCAAAGATGACCACGACTTCTATACACGCACCAACGAGCTCGCGCACCTGCTGGACCCTACCCGCCAAACCGGCGGTATCCGCAACTTCGCGGCTTCGGAACTGCTTGAAGACGTCTTCACCATCAACGATTTTGGCTTTCCTCTGCGCAAGCCAAACCATGCGCGCTATCTCAACACGGAGTTCGTCGGGCATACCTATCCGACCAAGACTACGGACGACGACGAGCGCCAACGGGAGCATACTCTGCGCCACGCCCGCATCCACAATCAGCTCGCGTCCGACCCGCAGTACGCCGGTGGCATTGGCTGGTGCGCCTTTGACTACAACACTCACGACAACTTCGGAGCCGGGGATCGCATCTGCTACCACGGTGTCATGGACATCTTCCGTGAGCCCAAACCCGCCGCCGGTTTCTACAAATCACAGTGCAGCCCCGAGCAGGAGATCGTGCTTGAACCCGCGTTCCACTGGGCCAATTCCGACGAATCCACGCACTTCACCCAGGCTGTCGTTTGCTCCAACTGCGACCACCTGCAGTTCTACACGCGTGAGAACTGCGACGAGAGCAATCCCTGGGAGCTGCTTGCCGAACTTGAGCCCGATCGTGAGCAGTTCAAATATCTGAGCTACCCACCCTTCATCCTCGATCGCACGAAACTTCCGGCGCGTGGCCGTCAGTGGGGCGATCTCCGCATCGACGGCTACCTCAAAGGGGAGAAAGTCATCTCCAAATCGCTGTCGGGTCGTGGGGTGGATCGCAAATTCCTGCTCGTGCCGGATGACACCACCCTCGTGGCCGACGGAGCCGACGCCACACGCGTCGTCCTCCGCGTGACTGAGCAGTTTGGTGCTCTCCGGACTTACGCCAATGACGCCGTCCTGCTCAATCTTGAAGGCCCTGCCACGCTCATCGGCGACAATCCCTTCTCACTCATTGGAGGTACCGGCGCCGTCTGGATCCGCGCCACCGAGAAACCCGGGATGATCCGGCTGACGGCTAGACACCCGTGGCTCGGCAGTCAAAGCATAACGCTCGGATCGCATCCTGCGCGCGCTGAGCCGGTCTAATCGCAGGGTCATCCCGCAGCTGCAGCTCAACGTGCGCGAAGTGAGGATCACGGTATCTATACACGCGGATCCTGATGCGAAAGGACTCAGAGGATGTTGAAGCGGCGGGAATTCCTGAAGTCTGCCGGACAAGCGACAGCAGCAACGTTGATCTGTCGGGCCCAGGCAGCTGCCGACTCGAGTAACCCTGCGGATGCTGCCCAGTTCGCCGAGGCTAGCGGGGAGTCGAAGGCTGCATCGAGGAAACCACTTGCTCCGATAGATCTCCTGGTCAATGGTGTGAGCAACCCACTCGCAATCGACCGCCGTTCAACACGGTTCACGTGGAGATCTCCGGCGAATGGCCGCGGTGAAATGCAATCCGCCTATCAGATACTCGTCGCTTCCAATCCTGCCAATCTTGCTACAGGAACGGCAGACCAGTGGGACAGCGGCAAAATCAATTCAATCAATTCGGCTTCGGTCGAATATGCTGGCGAACCTCTTCCTCCGGCGAAACGTTTGTGGTGGAAAGTGCGAATCTGGAACCAATCGGGCAAGCCCGGCCCCTACAGCGCGTCTGCCTTCTTCCATACCGGGCTGAATCCAGGCGAATGGAAGGCCCAGTACATCTGGGATGGCACCACGACCCTCAACAACTTCGCGTATTTCCGAAAGACATTTTCCGCGGCGCGCAAGCCCCGCCTGGCCAAGGTCTATGTTTCCGCTCATAACGATTACATGCTCTGGTTGAACGGAGTAATGCTGGGCCGCGGGCCGGCGCGCTCAGACCCATATCACTACGGGCAATACAACGGCTTTGACGTGACCGCGCAGGTGCGGCCCGGCACGAATGTCTTTGCCGCGATCGGTCATTGGCAAGGCAGTTGGCACGACTCCGGTGTAAATGCCGAGCCCGCTTTCCTGCTGGAAGCGCATCTCGGTTACGACGGCGAGTCCTCAACGATCGTGAGCGATGCCTCCTGGAAGACTCTGGCACATACGCCATATCTCGAGGACGACGCAGTGTATTTCGGAGGGGCCGGTGGAGCGAAGAACCGCGCCGCGATCCGCTACGATTCACGTCTCGAGCCGAAAGGTTGGAAGTCGGTCGATTTCGACGACTCGGAGTGGGAGTCCGCCAGTGTGGTCGATAGATCCGGCTTTGTCTTTTTGCGCAGATGGCGCCCCTCGAACGGGAACAGGCAGCCCTTGCGCCGATGAGCATTACACGCGTAGGCGGTGCGTGGTTGATCGATTTCGGCCGCTGCATTACCGGCTGGCCCAAACTGAGCATGCGTGGTAATCGCGCAGGTGACGTGGTGCGCGTGGCCTACTTTCAAATGTCTGATGAGCGCAAGCCCTCCGGTTGGGACGAATATACGTGCACCGGCGGCGCGGAGACATGGGACGCCAACTGCGGCCGCCACGCATCCTTTCAGGTGCTCAAGATCACCGGCTATGCGGGAAAACTACGCCCCACAGACGTGCGCGGCATGTGGGCGTGGAGCGACGCCGACGTCGCTGGACACTTCCGTTCTTCCAGTCCGCTGCTGAACTCGATCTACACCATGTGCGAGCGCTCGGCGCGGCAAAACGTTCAGCAAGCGATCATCAGTGTGGACGCTGACCGCGAACAGTCGCCATGGCTTGCTGACAGTTGGAATGTCGGAAACGTCCTGCTCTATAACCATCGCAACACAACCATCGTCGACAAGGTGCTGCGCGATTATGCAGGAGAACAAATGCCCAGCGGAAATTTCTATGCTTGCAGCCCGGCGGCGGCATTCGAAATCGCCGAATGGTCCATGTACTGGCCGATGCTGCTGTGGCAGCAGTACCTCTTTTCCGGCGACGTGACGCTTCTGAAGGAGATGGCGCCGCACCTGACGCGCTTCGTCGACTGGATCAAAACTTATCAGGACCCGAAGACCAAGCTGCTCAATCCGCCCGGGTGGCGCATCTCCGATTATGCGGGCGGGAATATGCCCGAGGGAGGCTGGAATGTCGCCACGGCCTGCCAATACTGCGAAAACCTCCGGATTGCCTCGCGCGTCTTCGCTGTGCTGGGACGATTATCCGACAGCAGCGATTGCGGGCAGGCCGCGGAGGCAGTAAAAGACGGCATTAACAACAACCTCTTCAAAGGCGATTACTATCTTGCGCGCACCGACCGCACCCAAATGTACCCGCTCGCTTCGGCGTGGCCCTTGCGTTTTGGCCTGGAGCCGCGCACAGCGAAATCGAAAATCCTTAATGCGCTCTTCGAAAGCGCTGGACCTGATGCCGCAAACTTCAAACTCGGCGGCTATGGCGGCGATGCGTTTTATGACGGACTGCTGAACGCGGGAGCGGCAGAGTTCGTCGTGCAGGATCTGACCCGCTACCGGCCGATGCTGCAGGTAAACAAGGCCTGCTGGGAGAGTTTTCATTTGAGCCCCGGGGGCGAAGTAAATCACGCCTGGACCTCTTATCCGGCGTATCTCTTTCTCAAGCACATCCTCGGCATCCAGCCCACCAGTGGCGGCTTCGCCACCTTTGATCTCCGGCCCACAACCGGGGGTCTCGCCTTTGCCGAGGGAGCAGTTCCCACAGTGAAAGGTCTCATTACGGCCCGGTGGGAGAAGGCTGCTGAGGACCGATTCGCCCTTTCCGTCACCGTTCCGTCTAATACCGTCGCCTCAATTTATATTCCCAAACCCACAGCACAGAACTTTGTCGTTTGGGAAACCGGAAGGCGCCTGTGGCCGCTAGGCTCGCCAATTCAGATTTCCGGCGTGCTCGCCGTTCAGGAAGAAGAACTATCCATCAACTGCCATGTAGGCTCGGGTACATATAAATTTAGCTGTGTATTGGACGAGAAAGCAGAGAACCACAGCGAGACACGGACGGTTGCGTAAGTCAGGCAGGTAGGTTGAATGGATGCGAGCGCAATGAAACGCGTGTTACTGGCCACAACGCGGAAACCAGGAGAGGACGCGATGAGTATAGCTTTATGAGTCGTGCAAGCGGTCGCTGCGTTTCTGTGCGCATCGTCTGGTGTGATGAAGCTACAGGGTGAGCCACGGCCCTGCGTTGCGTTGGCAACCGTCTCCAGCGATTTCGGCACCATGCTCTTGGCGATCGAAAGTCTCGGCGGAGGGACGGTTCACATCGCTCAGCATTTGCGTTATTTGTGACCAGGGATTCGCTGTAGCCCAGCCATGAGCTCTATGGCTGACGCCTGAGTAGCGCCACGTTACCCTTTTCGGAGATCACGACCCAATTGCCGGTGTGCTCCAGAAAGTAGACGAGAGGGGAATCGGTCTCAAATAGCACGTAACCAATGTGATGGTGGTCCAGAAGCTCCTCCGTGCGGCTGAGATGAATAATGTCGAGATAGTCCCTGAAGGTCCCGTTGTATTCAAAGATGTCGACACGCGAGTCGACGAATACCGGAACGTGCTGCTCCCAAATGAGGCGACCGCCCCATGTGTATTCGTTGAATAGGTGAGCACCCGGCGGAAGCGTGGCTAGCGCAGCCGGAAAAGTCTCCGGAACGGGATGCCGGTCAGATCGGGCGGCCGTACGCAGCCGGCTGATAACGAGTGCTATCAGAACGAGCATCATCGCTGCGTTGAGGAACGGTCGCGCGATTGGTTGCGCTCGCCGCGTGCGTTCGGAAAAGAAAGTCCCGGCGATCACGGGTACCGCCAGGATTGCGAACAGAAAAAGGAATCGCGAATAGGTAAAGCCTGAATAGACACCCAGAATGGTAAGAAATAGATCGGAAAGCTGCCACTTTCCCGGCCGGAGAATCTGCCACACGCCGAGCGCCAGCATGCAGCCAAGGGCTAACTTTCCTCTTGGCGTATGCAAATCGACAGTCTGCCACTCCTGCACGTTCGCAATATTTAGTGCCTGATGAAAGGCTAAGTTGAACGGATAAGTGACCAGCCTCCATCCGTACGGATTCACAAACAGCGAAGCTACACTCAGAAATCCCGCGCCGAGATAGTACTTTAATGCTCTCGCCGTCAATCCTGACGAGAAAAGATAGGATCTTTCGACCGACACGGCTCGACCTAGAACAAATAGTACATAGACAACAAGACCGATCATCCAGGAGCCGTGCGTGTTCACCCATACGGCGAACAAGAATGGAAGCAGCCAAAGATATTGTGGGCAGGTCTGCGAGAGTTGCAGGATCGCGAGCTCCACCAGCAGGCACAGCCATCCAAACAGCAGCGTTCGAGGACCGAAAGACACGGTAGCGAGAAGCGTACCGACCATGGCCAGCGTTGTGGACGCAACTAAATTACGCGACCGGCGCAGCGCAAGACCGAACACGCCAAACATGATCATCTCGACAAGCAACAGCGTCAGAATGTACAAGCCCCTCGCTCCGCCGAGTCGCCAGGCGGCGTAGAACGGGAGCTCCGCGAGCCATTCGTGGTTCATCCATGGTGCGCCCGCTGCAGTAAACGAGAATAAGTCCTGTCTGATGAAATGGTGCGTCTTGATCAGAATCTGCGCATCACGAAGATGCCACCAGATGTCCGGGTCTGCCATCGTCCTTGGCACCGCCAGATAAACCATTACGGCTAGCCCACAGCAGAACAGGGCCGGCATTCCGAAAACCCGATCGGGCCAGGAAGAAGGTTCTGATTCCGTCGCGGGTTCTAACCTAACGGTGGAAATTGTGGTGAGGCTCATTTCAATGAGGCCAATTTACCCCATGACCTTCGTAATAGCGCTGACGCTGAAGTGGAGTGTGTAGCTCAAGTCCGCTCCTTTACGCTCCAGTTATAGAAGGTGCAGTCGTAATGGGCATGGCACATACATCAAAAGACCGGAGGCTCGCCGCGCAGTTTGCCGGAGAGTCCGGGCAGAGCCTTGTAGAGATCGCGGTTATGGTTCCGTTTCTGACCCTGCTTGTCAGCTACGCAATCGACGTAGCTTACATTCTGATCGTCGCCGCATCCCTTACTTCGGCCGCGAAGAACGCCGCAGAATACTCGATTCAAGGCTACTTGAGTTCCGCGCAGATGAGTATTCCGCCTGCTGGGCCGCTGTCAAGCACGACGAGTGTTTCGAATCTTGCGATCTCCGCACTGAACAGCGTTGTGAGCGCTTCGACAACGGCAACGATTCAGGTTTGCTCGAAATCGGTGGGTACGAGCAGCAATCTTACCCAATGCAACTCCTACGGTCCCACAGGCACTCCGTATACACCGGCCGCGGATCCAGAGGCACCGAATTTCATGCTTCAGCGAGTTGACGTGACCTACACCGTGCATCCGCCCATTCCACTTTCATTCTTCAAGCAGTCGCTGTTGCCGAACACATCGTTTCACTATCAAGTATCAATGCGAGCACTCGACTAATGCGGATGAGACGGACCGGATCCCGAGCAGCTCTTCGTTTTGTCGAGCGATTTCTTGCTCCAATTCAGGGATGGTGCACCGACGAGCATGGAAGTCTCATGATCGAAACGGCTTTGGGGCTTTCTGTTCTGCTCGGCATGGTTTGGGGAGTGACGGAATTCTCCATGATGGGCTACACCTACGCGGTCTATGCTGATGGCGCGCGCGAGGGAGTGCGGTACGCAATCACGCATGGAGTCGACAGTGCCAACTGCAGCGGGCCAAGCACCGGGTGCATGGATTCCACCGCAGCCAATGTGGCCAGCACTGTATCGAACTATGTCACTGGACTTACGACGCTCGCTTCTTCAGTAAATGTCAGCGTGAGCTATCCCGATAATTCGTCCGCGCCACCGTCGCGCGTGATTGTGACCGTGAGCTACACATACAAACCCATGTTTGGAGTGATAGGAGCCGGACCATCGTTTTCGACCGGTGCCGCGGGGAGAATCGAGTATTAAGCTGATGGAACAGCATAGGAAGAGAGCGCTTGAAGGAACCACCTGGACCGCGGAATCAGGACAGGCGGCTGTTCCACTTCTGCTTATCCTGGGCCTCTTTTTGCTCGCGATGTTCGGCTTTTCGGTCGACTTAACCAATGTCTGGTTTCATCGACAGATGGCGTCTGCCGCTGCTGACGCGGCGTGTGAGGCAGGTGGCATGGATATGCTTTCCTCCGCAGCCGGGCTCACGCCCTCGGGCGCAGGATTCACTACCGGAACCGCAAGCGATTGCGTGAGCAGTTCCTCCGCAACGATGTGCAGCTACGCGAAGGACAACGGCTATTCGGGGAGCGGGTTGGTCGCGAATACCCCGTCCAACTCGGTCTCATGGACCTTTCCGTCAAGTGTTGCAGGAGTTACTCCTGGCGGTGGGTCGAACTCCTTCCTGCAGGTAAGCATCTCTGAGAACGTCCCGGCGTACTTCACGCGTCTGGTTACAAATAAGAGCGTAATGAACATCAATGTGCGTACGACCTGCGGCGTGGCAAGCGTGAAGAGCCCGGCTCCGATGATGGTGCTGAACCCGACGATTTCAGGCGCGTTCACGTACTCGGGCGGAGGCGCGCTCTACATTGTGGGTGGCCCACAACGGAGCTTGCAGGTGAACTCCAGCAGCTCAACGGCCGTCTCGTGGGCGGCTTCTGGATTGATCAATACCAGCGCTGGAGGGCCAAACCAGACCGGATCGGACGTGGCGGTCGTGGGGGGACCGGGCACCGCTCCGACGAACGGGAGTTCCAACGCCTTCAACGGCGGAACGACGGGCTCTTGGAAACCGAAAACGATTCCTATTCCCGATCCGTATGGATCGGTGCCGGTGCCGACGAGTGTCAAAAGCCTCACACCTGTTACAACATCGTCCGGAAAATCTGTGAGCTACGGAACAGACGGGTGCCCAGACCACGCCAATTTGTGTCTGGAGTTCGGCCCAGGATACTACCCCAGTGGCATCAGTCTGGGCGGCGTCACCACAGCGATTTTTCTGCCCGGCATCTACTACATGAACGGATCGTTGAGTGCAGGCGCCAGTGCCACGATGCGCGTCGCGATGCCCGCCGGGTACAAGCAGACGGATGGTGTAATGTTCTATTTCCTTACCGGTTCGCTCTCGCTGTCCGGATGCTCCGGCTGCACAAATTCGAATCTCGACAATGTGCCTTCCACGCGGCTGACTTGTGACGGCAGCTCGCCGCCAACAGCGCTGGGCATGGCCAGCAATTTGAGCGGAAACGTCCTATACGGCGAGTGCACCAGCGGCGGCACCTATTGGGACGCAGGCGGAGACACGACCGATACCGCCGGTTCTCCAGGAAACAGAGGGCTGCTGATTTTCCAGGACCATTCCGATACAACACAACCTAAATTTTCCGGATCCGGCGCACTGACATTTTCGGGTGCCCTGTACTTCCATTCTTCAAGCTATTCGGACGTTCTCTCGCTAAGCGGCGGATCATCGAGTGGAACGTTCATCCTAGGTGAGATTGTTGCGGATCAGATCAAACTCACGGGAAGCGGAGTCATCAGGCTCGCCTTGAATCCGTCTCCGTCCGCGGATGTCGCGAAAGTGGGCATCTTCTAGCTTCGCATTGCGCCGCCCTACATTCCTGGCAAACACGCGTAACCCACTCAACGAATTGCTTGCCACGTTGGAGGCATTACGAGTGAATGGGAATTTAGCGCCCCAGGCGCTGCGCGGCTTCGCCGAATCATTACTCTGAAACTTCGAACGTGCTGCAACAATGATCGCAACGATCGGCTGATTCAGCACTGATAGATGCGCGCCGTCGGCGATTCAGCAGGACAAGCCGACCGTGCGATACGGAGCTACGTATGCCGGTTCACACCGGACTCATTTACGCTTCCGCGGCTTTCATTTGTGCGGGGCTCGCCGCAATTTCCGATGTCCGCGAACGCCGGATCCCGAACCGGCTCACCGGACCTGCACTAGTCGCCGGATTGTTATTGCACCTGATAGCGGATGGCTTGCACGGAGTGGGCACTGCTGCGGTGGCAGCACTGGCCGGAGGCGGTATGTTCGCGCTGTTTTATATCGCTGGCGGTATGGGCGCAGGGGACGTGAAGCTGATGGCTGCGGTCGGCAGCCTGTCTACCAGCCGTGATGTTCAATACCTGCTGATCGCCACGATGATCATTGGAGCGCTCTTTGGGGTTGCGCTTGCCGTCCGGCGCGGGGCCTTGCGCAAGACTCTGCGCAACGTTGTGGTGCTGTTAGCCCATCACGGGCAGTATGGGATCGCGGCGCATCCCGAGCTGAACGTCAGCAATGACGAGACTCTTCGTCTTCCATATGCGCTGCCAATCGCGCTTGCGTCAGCTCTCGTGTTGGCCTCGCACATAGGCGGGCTGCGATGAACTTCCGCAAGCTTGCCGTTGCATTTGGAATCGCGCTGCTGGTGTCCGGGCTATGCACCGTGTCACTAGGCCGCCATATCTCCGGGGCGACCGAACAGAAAAAGCCCAGCAAACAATACGTCGTACCCACTCGCGCGCTGAACGCGGATGAAGTCCTGAAGGCAGACAGTCTGACACTGATTGCGTGGCCCAGTGATGTGGACGTCCCGGGAGCGTTTACGAGACCTGCGGACCTGGTCGGGCGGACGGTGCTTTACCCGGTAGAGAAGGGGCAGCCGATAACGGATAAGCTCGTGAGCGCTCCGGGAGCGGGCACGGGTCTGGCCGGAAGAATTCCGGATGGGATGCGGGCGATCGCGCTGCGTACCGATGAGGTAATTGGTGTCGCCGGTTTCCTGGTGCCCGGCTCGCGGTTGGACGTTTTGTGCACCTATCGTTCCGACCGATCCCCTGAACCGATAACGGTGACTGTGTTGCAGAATGCGGAGGTCCTCGCGGCCGGCCATCAGACGCAGCCCGATCCGGACGGTAAACCGCAGTCGGTCACAGTTGTAACGCTGCTGCTGACACCGCAGGACGCAGAGAGGGCCGCCCTGGCGAGTACGCAAGGCACCATTCACTTTGTAATGCGCAGCGGGTCGGATGAGAAGGTCACAAACAATCCGCCAGTTTTGCTGTCATCTCTGGGTCCCAGCCAAGCGGCTCTCATTGGCGTGTCTGCACCGGCTACGCCTGAATTGCCGGCTGCCACACGGCCACACCGACACACGGCCATTCATCCTGCACCAAACGTGTACACGGTCGAGACCGTTGAGGGCAACCAGGCAACTACCAAAAGATTCGAGATGGTGGACGAGCATTGATAATTAGGGGCTCATCTTCAAAGAAATGGAATGCGGTGCTCGCAATTGCGGCGCTTCCCTGCATCCTGTCCGGGCAGACGTATCACGCACCGCAGCCGGTTCATGACAGCATCTTTAGTCCTGTTCGTGTGCCGAGCAGGGCAAGCCGCCCGACTGCAATGATCCACCTCGTCGTCGGACAATCGACCATCATCCATGGTGCGATCCTGAAACGTATCTATGTTGCCGATCCCAAGATTCTGCAGACATACAACTCGGCGCCCGATGAATTGGTAGTCACAGCGAAATCCGCAGGCTCAAGCAGCATGGTGCTCTGGGATACTCACGGTCGTTCGTTCGTTTATAACGTTTCGGCCGATTTCGACCCACTGACGATTCGGGCCGCGCTGAACTCTGCGTTCCCCAACAACAACATCGCGCTGCAGGGAGCGCAGGATGTCTTGACGCTGACGGGAACGGTCGACTCGAAGGAGATGGCGGACGAGGCTGGGAAACTGGCCGCAAGCTACGCGAAGACGGTGGTCAATTCCCTTCGGCTGGCTACCAAAAGACAGCCACAGGTCGAACTCAAGCTGCAGATCCTGGAGGTGGACCGCACCAAGCTTGAGCAGCTCGGCTTCAACATCTTCCGGCCGGCCGGCACGACGGTCGGTGGGATCACGACTGGACAGTTTCCCTCCACCGTGACAACGACTAGTTCGAACGGGCTGAGTACGGTTCTGTTCAGTGATCCGCTTAATTTCTCCATCTTCAAGTTTGGCAGCAATATTGGCGCAACGGTGCAGGCACTGGAGCAGAAGAATGTTGCTCAAATCCTCGCGCAACCTACGCTCACCACGCTGAGCGGTCATAAAGCTCAATTTCTCTCGGGCGGTGAATTTCCGTTTCCGGTAGTTCAGGGCGGGGTGTCTGATAGCACCGCGATCACGATTCAGTTCCGTCCTTACGGCGTTAAGATGGAGTTCACGCCGTCTATCAATGCCGATGGCTCGATCGACCTCAAGGTCAGTCCTGAAGTGAGCGCGCTTGATTACTCGAACGCCGTCACGATTTCGGGCTTCACGATTCCGGCGATCTCGACGCGACGTGCGGACACGGAAGTGGAACTACAGGATGGCCAGACGTTCGCGATCTCGGGTTTGCTCGACCATCGGACCACAGAGAGCCTTTCGAAGATCCCGGGCATTGGAAATGTTCCCCTGCTTGGCCAGCTGTTCCGATCGAAGAATATCAACCGTTCCGTCGTGGAACTGGTTGTACTTGTGCACGCACACGTATTGGACAATCTCACGGCTCCGGATGACATCAAGCAGCCTGTTATGCCGGTGCCGAACATGAACCGGTCGGACTTCGACAAGCAGCTGCACAAGGAGCGGTCCGCGTGATGTTCCTTTGCATGAGGACACCGCGCAGCCGGAGTCAAAGCGATGAGCGCCGGGGTGTCGGAAGCAACACAGGTTCTGGAACCGGTCTTCAGTGTCTCCCTTCCTTCAGAGGTGCTGGACGGCGTGATGGCGGCCGTGGAATCGGTCGCTGGCGCACACTTTACCGGCGCCTTTCAGGAATACATCACGAATGGGAAGCGGCCTCAGTTTCCGCCCGTGGTGCAGAACGCTTCCATTTGCGTTGCACTGATCGATTGCGACGTCAACCCAGAAGCGGCGCTCGAGACGATGCACAACCTGCAGCAGATGATGCCCGGCAAAATTCGTCTGATTGCCGTCTCCGAGAATCCGGATGCAGCGTTCCTGATGCGTCTCATCCGGACGCGTTGTAATGACGTCCTGACGAAGCCCCTGGTTGCGACGGACCTAACCTCAGCCCTGCTCCGCTTCCAGACCGGCGGCGGTCTGGATTCAACAAGTCCCTTACAGACAGGAAAGGCAATTGCTGTGGTTGGCTCAAAGGGTGGAGTGGGAACCAGCATACTTGCCGTGCATCTCGCTCTGCATCTCGCCAAAACACTCGGCAAGCGTGTGCTGCTGGTGGATAACAAACATCAGCTTGGCCACTTGGCGTTGTATCTCGGGATCAAGCAGCCCAAATACTACTTCAGCGAACTGCTGCAGAATGCCGACCGTCTTGACGCACAGCTCCTGGAAGGGCTCACGACGCGGCATTCTCAGGGATTGGACGTCATTGCATCGCCGCATCTTTGCGCCCCACGATACGAGACCAGCCCGTCTGCCGCCTCATCGGTCCTGGCTTTCCTGCGTCAGCGATATGACTTTATCCTGCTCGACCTGGAACTTGAAGCTTCGGAGTGGCTCAACGCACTGATCACGTCATGTGACGAGGTGGACCTGGTGTGCACACCCGACGTGGCGTCCTTGCGTGACATGGCCAGGCGTATTGAGTACCTGAGCCTTACTGACGGGTTTGCCTCGAAGCTGCGCGTCATCCTCAATCGCGTTGGAATCGAGCCATCGGTTCCGAAAGCGGACATCGAACGAGCGACTCACTTCCCCGTGAGTGTGGAAGTCCCAAATGCCCCGAGCGAACTGATGACGACGATTAACGCCGGCGAGCCGATCCCCGTCACGAGCAAGGGAAAGTTTACTCAAGCAATTTCGAAGTGGGCGAAAACAGTTGCCGCTGAGAGCGCGAGTACATCAATGCACACTCCTGCGAAAAAGAGGTCTCGGTTATGGGGATGACAGAAGTTCCACTGATCATGACGATGCCGCAAAAGGCCCCCGGGAAGGCTGCTGTGACAGGCGGTGGCCGTGTAATGCCGAATGTCACGACGGATACCAAGCATTCAATCAAATCAGCGGTCCATCATGAGCTGATCAAGCGCGTCGACCTGGAGAAACTTGCTGCGATGCAGGACGATCTAGACGGCCGATCGAAGCTGCTATCGACGATTTCGCAGCTCGTAGGCGAGCAGGACATTCCGCTGAGCGCCTTGGACCGCGAAAGTCTGGCCCAGGAGGTCATGAACGAGGTCTTCGGCCTGGGCCCGCTTGAGCCGCTCCTCAACGATCCGACTGTCAGCGAAATCCTTGTAAACACGCACAGAATCGTCTACGTGGAGAGAAAAGGTGTGCTCGGAAGATCTGGTGTCGTCTTTCGCGACAACACTCACCTGATGCACATCATCGATAAGATCGTCTCCACTGTCGGGCGACGAATCGATGAGTCGTCCCCAATGGTGGATGCCCGCCTCCTCGATGGATCGCGCGTCAATATCGTGATCCCTCCGCTCGCAGTCGACGGCCCGCTCATCTCGATCCGAAAGTTTCCAAGCTCACCGCTTGGCGCGGAAGACCTGCTGCGCTTCCGGGCTCTTACGCCCCAGATGCTGGAGGTCCTGAAGGCCGCGGTAAAGGCACATCTGAATATTGTCGTCTCGGGCGGTACAGGCGCAGGAAAGACCACGCTGTTGAATGTGCTCTCCGGCTTCATTGCTCCGAATGAGCGCATCGTCACGATTGAGGACTCTGCGGAGTTGCAGATCCAGCAGGAGCATGTGGCAAGGCTCGAGTGCCGGCCTCCGAACGTCGAAGGAAAAGGCGCCATTCGCCAGCGAGAGCTGGTGATTAATTCGCTCCGTATGCGACCGGACCGCATTATCCTCGGCGAGATTCGTGGCGAAGAAGCGCTCGACATGTTGCAGGCCATGAACACCGGACACGACGGCTCGATCACGACTGTCCATGCCAATAACCCGCGCGAGGCAATCGCCCGGCTTGAGACCATGTGCCTCATGGGCAGCGTCGCTCTGCCTGAGAAGGCCATCCGCACGCAGATTGGAGCGGCAATTCACCTCATTGTGCAGCAGACACGGCTGAGCGATGGTTCCCGCCGCGTTACCCATATTTCCGAAATCACAGGCGCCACATCTGAAGTTGTGAGCATGCAGGACATTTTCGTGTTCGAGAAGCAAGGGCTTACAGCAGAAGGCAAGGTGAAGGGGCGCTTCTACGCAACGGGCATTGTTCCGAAATTTTCGGAGCGCCTGAAGGCTGCTGGTATTCCCCTGCCGCTGAACGCGTTTGAACACTCCGTGGAGGTGTAACCGGTGGCCGTGATCTTCTGCGTACTCCTGTGCGTCACAATCCCACTCGTGCTCCTGTTGACCCGCACGAGGCCTCACCAGAAGCGAACCGAGGAACGCATGGAAGCCCTCGTAGCACTCCGGGATTCAACACCGGACCAAGAGCAGGTCGATCTGGGCTTGAAGAAGCAATCCGACGAGGGGCTCAGCGATCGCCTGACAGAACGTATACGAAACTACGCCGTGGCGCAGAAGCTTGAGATGAAACTACTCCATGCGGGTTGGGATATCTCACTTGGCAGGTTCCTACTTATCATCGCGCTATCCGCACTGGCCTTTGCGATCCTTGCGGGATTCCTCTTTGGCCAGCTTGCCCCGGTTGCCGTAGCGTTCCTAGGTGCTGCCGCAGCAAACTTTTTGATCCTTCGATTCAAGTGCAACAAACGGTTGAACAAATTCAACGACGGCTTAGCAGACTCGATCGACATGATGTCCAGAGCCCTCAGGGCAGGCCACTCGGTAGCTTCGGCAATTGAGGTGGTGGCCCAGCAATCGCCTGAGCCGATCGGCTCCGAATTCGGAAAGTGCGCCCAACAGCAGCGGTTTGGTATCCCTTTCCGGGACGTGCTCGAGGAGCTTAGCGGGCGCATGCCATCCCAAGACCTGTCCTTTGTCGTGACTGCGATTCTGGTTCAAAAGGAAACGGGTGGGGATCTGACAGAGATTCTCGACCGAACGACAGAGGTAATTCGCGAGCGTGTGCGCATCCAGGGAGAAGTGAGGACACACACAGCCCAAGGCCGGCTGACCGGCTGGATTCTGAGCGGGCTTCCAGTAGGATTGCTGGCCGGCATTACTCTCACCAGCCCTCAATACACGCACGTTCTCTTTTATGATCCGCTGGGTCAAAAGCTGCTCTATGCAGCCGGCGGCCTGATCGCGACCGGTTCCTTCGTGATCCGTCGAATCGTCGATATCAAGGTGTAGCGCATGAGTCCCGTATTCTATCTGGCGATATTCGTGACATTCCTCTGCGGCATGGGCCTGCTGGGATCCATCCTTCTGACCCGCTCGACTAGAGCTGCGTCCGATCGACTGTTTGAGGTCACCGCTAAAGAAATGCTGGTCCGGGGGCGCAAGGCTTCTGGAGGTGAATGGAAACGACGACTGGTAGCGGCAGCCACATGGCTACGGCAGACGCTCGGCATCTCCCACAAAGCAGATGCTGAAGAGAGGTTCCTTGCCGCGGGAATGGCCAGCAGCGCTTCCAAGGATATGTATATTGCGATTCGCGTCCTTGCCCCCGCGCTTGGGATGATTTCAGCCAGTTTCATAGAGTCCCGCAGAATATTTTTCATGGCACTGCTGGGCGGAGTGGGGTATCTCGGTCCTGACATCGCGATGAAGAAGATCATCAAGAAAAGGCGCGAGAGGATCCGCCGGGCGTTGCCGGACGCCATTGACCTATTGGTGATTTGCGTCGATGCAGGTCTCGGGATGGACCAGGCGATGTTGCGCGTCAGCCATGATCTGGAAACCAGCCATCGCGATCTCCACACAGAGTTCCAAATGATCAACCGCGAACAACGTGCCGGTAAACAGAGACTTGATGCTTGGCAGTCAATGGCGAAGCGCACGTCTCTCGCTGAGGTTGATGCATTCGTCAATATGCTCATCCAGACAGAGCGGTTCGGATCACCGATAGCCCGCGCTCTTAGCGACTTTGCAGATGGGCTGCGTCAAAAACGGAGACAACGGGCCGAGGAACTTGCAGCCAAGACCACCGTCAAGATTATGTTTCCGCTCGTCCTCTTCATATTTCCCACATTATTTATCGTTTTGATCGGTCCTGCGGCAATCAACATCCTCCACTCACTTGCTGGATCGCAATAGAGATATATGCGCCGGAGACCGCTAGCGTGAGCCTATGGGTCGGAACAACCGTCCGCTGTTTCAGATGGACAACGACGCCGGACTAATTCGGTGGACCGTCGCGGGACTCAGCCGAGTGGGCGCGGCTGTTTCAACCGCGTCCAGGAGAAGCTTGTGATGAACAGTGAACAATGCAAGCTCTAGCCGGTCCGATACTCCGGTCTTGTCAAAAATCGACCGAAGATAATTCTTGATTACCTGCTCGGTGTTGCTCAATTCCTTCGCGATCTCCTTATTCTTGTAGCCACGGATCAACAGTCCGATAATCTGGAGCTCTTTCTTGGAAAGCCGGTTCCGGACCCGCTCACCTGCCATGTCGGTCTCGAAACGTGCGATAGATTTGAGTGGAAGGGACTGGATGAAACGTTCACCACGTGCTAGCTTCCGAACGGATTCGAGCACATGGTCGCGGCTCACGTCCCGGTAGAGAATCCCTGGAACGCCACAACCCAGCATGCAATGGGGACTCTCTCCGCGTTCCAGGATAGCCAACAGGCGATTGTTGCCGGCAGTCGCGTCGGCTATCAGGCGCTCTATATCGGGATCGAGCGTCGACGCAAACATGATCACCGTATTGCGTGCACCCTCGTCGCCTTGTGTAGCCGCACCAAGTCATCACATTGGCCGACGATACGAAAATCTCCCTCAACGGCCAGAAAGCGAGCAAAGCCCGTACGGAAGACCGCCTGATTATCCGCCAAAATTACGTTTATATCCACGAGCTCTACGCGACAAAGACCTTGGCGTACAGAAGGGCTGGGCAACGCGCCATCTCCTAGGGCTGCCAGGCAGCTGGAATGCTGCCCGTCACCAATGGACTCGCGTCACGTCGCTCATGCATGCCTGGACTAGGTCCGTACCTCCACCTCCTTCATCGGCACGGGGAGCAAATGCTTTACGTGCTTTGGGACACACGCCGTCTCGCTCCCTACAATCATTGGGGTATTACCTCCGTGAACTTATTGATCGTATCCACCTCGACGCAACGAAGTACCATCGGCTACCTTCCGGTAGTAACACGCGGATGCGTAACTGTGGGGCCCGCAAGCCACAACTTATGTCGTCCGGTAACGCTAGGTGCCTTTTCGTATGATCGTCCTCGTCACGTTAGCTACGACGGCAACTCTCACATTGTTTGCCCTGTACACCCGAACCGATGGAACGTAGCTCAGCGGCTACACCATCCAGATTACTTCGGCGGAGAGCGCCATACTCAGTAACTCATCAGCCATTCACTATCAAAAAGGAGGAAGCTATGAATAACGGAATCATTGTGCGCATTGTGGCCGGCGTTCTCGCCGTCATCGTGCTCAGCATCATCGTGGCCCGCCGCAAGCGCGCGTAACAGATGAGGCATGCCCGCCCACAGTCTGGGCGGGCGTGGCTCCCGCAACCAACGAAGAGAGAGTTCTTGTGGCGCACCTGCGCATTTGGAATGCTTCACGTCAGAATATTGTCTGCGAGAATGCAATAGTCGCCGACACTCTTTTCACCAGACTATTCGGACTCTTGGGCAGGCGCTCTCTTCCTGAGAGCAGCGGACTGTGGATCAAGCCGTCGTCGGGCGTCCACACCTGGGCGATGAGCATGGCAATTGACATCGTCATACTCGATCGCAACAACATCGTAGTCGGTATTCACGATGATGTGGGCCCCTGGAAGGTGCGAGGGCTAGCCTGGCGTACAAAGAGTGTGCTGGAATTACCGTCCGGAAGAGCCTCTCGCTGCGCGTTATCTTTGGGCGACTACCTACAGTTTCAGGAGAATTGAAACGGGTTCTGTATGGCAGCCGGCCCGGCGATGCCACAGCACCCGGGAAATATATGATGCTGCCGCAGACCTTATCCCGGCGACAACTCACGCCGAGCCAGATCACGCGTGGAGGAGCAGTAGCGGCCCTCCTGATTTTGCAGATAGGACTGTTTTGGGGGGGTATCGGGAGGTCATTGCGTGGAAGCACCGACTTCCGCGCCTTCTACACCACAGGAAAGCTCATAGCACTCCATCGCGGTAGCGATATCTACGACCTAGGATTGCAGGCAGAGGCCCAGCACCGTTGGGTCAGTCCTGACGACCAGACTCTTCCATTCCTGTATCCCGCATTCTCTGCTCTCGTGTTTGTGCCTCTTGGATGCCTCCCATTTAAGATGGCATATGTTGGCTTCTTGATTGCAAACCTCATCATTCTTGTACTCGTGAACGCATGGATTGCCAAGGAAGTGGCTCAACAGACCTCCGCCCTTTTGTGGCCGGCGTACGTGCTTACGTTTGGTTCCGTGCCAGCATTAATGGCATTGCTACAGGGTCAGATATCATGTCTCCTCGTGGCCGTCTTCGTCGGAACATTGATCCTCAGCCGACGCAAGCATGACTTCCTCGCGGGCCTCTGCCTCTCGCTGCTCTTTTGCAAATTTCAGCTGGCGTTACCGATCGCATTCCTGCTACTTGCCTGGAGGAGATGGGCTCTGGTAATGGGTATGCTTGGGGGCGCACTTTTTCTGACGGTAGCGTCAGTGATAGTTGTAGGGGTTACCGGGGCTATTGAGTACGTCCACATGATCTTCGGAGTAACACGAGCCACGGCGGTCGATCCCATCGGCGCGAAGATGACGTATGGCATGTTTCCATCGGATATGCCAAACATTCATGGAGCGGCGTATGTGCTGACGTGTAGCAAAATGTCTTTGCCGGTTACAGTCCTGGTGTCCGGCGGGCTAATGCTCTGGGCGGGCTACCGTGATAGAGGCCTCCCCGCCGCTCTGTGCGTTGCGATGCTTGTCAGCTATCACTTCCAAGCCTACGACTTGACTCTTCTTTCGATCCCCCTCTCAATTGCCCTTGGGGAGATCGTCCGCAGAGATGGCAGCTTACTCCGAACGCGCATAGCAGAAGTACATCCAGCCTTGCGGAGACGTTTACTAGGCCCGATGATTGCTGCTGGATTGCTGATTGGTCCTGTAGGCGCCGCAATCGTCTATTGCAGAACCTCATGGATTCTTTGCGCGGCCATCGTGGCAGTCCTGACAAGACTGGGTTCGCAATCTACGGCTGAATGTAATGACCTTCAGTTTTCCCTATCCAACCAATAAAGACGCCGCACGAATTGTGCGGCGTCCCGTACGTACAACCATGTGGCATTGGCTTCAGAAGGATTACAGCGCGCTCGTAAGAGCGTTGCCAACGCTGCCGAACCCCGTGCTAATCTTGCTGCCGAGTGCGCCCATGGCTGTTACAGCGGCCAGACCGATAAGACCTGCGACCAGCGCATACTCAATGAGGTCCTGACCTGATTCATCGCTTTTGAAGCGCTTTAGAATTGTGAGAAGGTTCGCCATGAAGTAGCTCCTGTGTGGAATAGGTTAGAGCGGACAATGCGGCTTTGAGTTCAAAGCCAATCCCGTTCATCTCCAAAGTAACGGAGTTATTCCCTGCCGAGAATTGGGTTTCGGGTTAGCGAGGAACAAAGGTAATAGCACTATCACGTTCACCACAACAGCTCGGTACCGCGTACATTGACACTTTTTCTGGTAATGGTCGGCATAACAAACAAGGCGCCACAAAGTTGTGCGGCGCCTCGTGCTATTTCAGTGCTGCGGCAATTACAGAGCGCTGGTGAGGGTATTCCCAACGCTGCCGAATCCACTGGCAATGGTACTGCCAAGCGCCCCCATGGCGGTTACTGCTGCCAAACCGATTAGGCCGGCAACCAACGCATACTCAATGAGGTCCTGCCCGGATTCTTCGCTTCCGAAACGCTTTACAAGTGCAAGAAGATTCGTCATAGAGACTCCTGTGAAACAAGTTAGAGCGAGTTACTGCGTTCATTTCATACCGAACCCGCTCTTTTGTAAGCTAGCGAACCCGGCTGGCAATAGAAATTGATTCGAGAGGAAGCGATGAACAAAGGTAATACCACTCTAAGAGTTGGTGTGGAGCTTCGCGTTAGCTCGCGGAAACTCGTTCTGCGCCATTAGCACCTGAGCTTGGTCTGCCGCTTGTGGATCGACAGTATGTGGAGCAAGGCTTTTGAACCGTGCAATCGCTTCAATCGTCTGGGCAAGCTCTTCTTGGATCGGCCAAAGCTCTCATCCAGAGCCGCCATATACAATCTCCATGTTCAACAAAAGTGACTGAACGCGGAGGCAAGGGTGCAAACCATCATTGATCCGGCGATGCCGCCGGAATGGAGAATGAAGCGCCGTAACCTGATTCTCCTCGCCGCGCTGCTCTTCGCTGTCTTCATTCTTGGGCGGATTGCGTTATCCAATTGGGTCGACCTGCTCTGGTTCAGATCACTCGGCTACGGATCTGTCTTCTGGACGATGATTTGGCTTCAGGTGGCCGTCTTTGCGCTGGCCAGCGTGGTTACGTTTGTAGTTTTGTATCTGGCCTTCTGGGGAATCAGGCGGTCTCATCAAGGCAATCTGCCCACCGCTCACGCGATCATCATTGGAGGGCAGCCGGTCCGGTTCTCTGTAGAACCGGCATTACGTTTCATTTCACTTGGCGTTTCGTTCGTGGTCGCCCTGATCGCCGGCTTGACCATGGTTGCGGAGTGGCCAGTACTGGGGCTCTTCTGGTATGCGCCGCATGCCACAGGTAGCCTGACCGATTCCATCTTCGGCAAGCCCGTTAACTTCTTTCTGTTCACCTTGCCGGCGTGGCAGCTCATCAACAGCTGGCTCTTGACGCTGGCGATCGCGACTTGCGCCGTCGCCGTCCTGTTTCTCTTCATCACGAGCGGCTCACGCACCATCGAAAATAGAAAGCTCAGCTATGGTCCAGCACCATGGCGCGGGCTCTCCGTTACTGTTGCATTTTTGCTAGCGGTATTAGCGGTCATTGTTTACGTCGATCGCTTTCAAGCGCTGCTGGAGCATCACACGATCTTCGACGGAGTGAACTATACAGACGCTCATGTGTCCATTCCAGGTGCACTTGTTCTCTGCGCTGCCCTACTAATCGGCGCCGCGATCGCTGCATTCAATGCGTCGCGAGAATCGCGCGGACGATGGCTTCTGATTGCGGTCGCCCCAGCCATATTGTGCTACGTGGTCATCGGAATAATTGGTTGGTATGTTGGCAACTTCATCGTGAATCCCAACCAGCTAGACAGAGAAGAACCTTACATTGCCCACAACATTGAAGCGACCCGCCGGTCTTTTGGTCTCGACCGCTTCTCGCAGAGCGAGTTTCCCGCCGAGACCACTCCGGATGCCGTGGATGCGACGAACAACAAGGCCACACTTCAGAACGTGCGGCTATGGGACTGGCATGCGTTGCAGGACACACTCCGCCAGATTCAGGAAATTCGCACCTATTACGACTTTCCGGATATCGACATCGATCGTTATGACCTCAACGGCACAACGCGTGAGGTGATGCTCGCTGCCCGTGAACTGAACATCGACAGACTGCCGGAGAGCAGCCGCAATTGGATCAACGAGAAGCTTATCTACACGCATGGCTACGGCGTGACGATGAACCCGGTGAATGGGTTCACGTCCGAAGGTCTGCCGATTCTGCTGTTGAGCAACATGCCGGTCCAGAGCACCGTTCCCGGTCTAAACGTCACTCGTCCCGAAATCTACTTTGGCGAACTCACAGACACAGACGTTTACGTGAAAACGAGGCAGCAGGAGTTCGATTATCCGCAAGGCCAGAACAATACCCTTACTTCTTATCAGGGCACCGGCGGGATCGTGATGGGAGGCTTCGCTCGACGCCTGCTGCTCGCGATTGCCCGCGATGATCTCGCAACGCTACCCTTCAGCGATGACGTAAATCCGCAGAGCCGGATGCTTCTCTGGCGTAACATTCGCCAGCGCGTAGCAAAGCTCGCACCCTTCCTCACCTTTGATCAAGACCCTTATCTTGTAGTGGGCGACGACGGCCGCCTTTCGTGGATCATGGACGCCTACACGACCTCCGACAGCTATCCCTATGCGACGCATTACGGTCTCCGCGACAACTCTGTTAATTACATGCGGAATAGCGTCAAAGCCGTCGTCGATGCCTACAACGGCACGGTAACGTTCTATGTCTTTGATAGAGAAGACGCAGTCCTGGCAACGTATCGACGCATGTTTCCCGGTCTCTTCAAGGATGCCACTGCGATGCCTCCAGACCTTCACCGGCACGTCCGCTACCCGGAGGCGTTGTTCACGCTGCAATCGGAAGTCTATGGTCTCTACCACATGACCAATCCGGAGGTCTTCTTCAATCGCGAGGATCTCTGGACAGTCGCCACGCAAACCGGAACCGACAGTGAAGGCGAACAAGGCGTCCAGCCGATGCAGCCGAATTTCGTACTGATGAAACTGCCTGGAGGCACAAACGAGGAGTTCGTCGAGATCCTGCCGTTCACTCCAGCGAATCGCAATAATCTGATCGGATGGATTGCGGGCCGCTGCGACGGCACAAATTACGGAAGCGCGGTTGTCTACGACTTCCCCAAAACGAAACTCATTGACGGACCGCAACAAATTGAGGCGCGCATCGATCAGAATGCGCAGCTCTCCGGCCAGCTGACGCTCTGGAACCAGCAAGGCTCACACGTGCTCCGAGGAAGCTTGCTGGTCATCCCGTCGGGGCGCGCTCTGCTCTACGCCGAGCCAATCTATCTTCAGGCAAAGCAGAGTCCCATGCCTGAGCTCCGGCTGGTTGTGCTCGCGCTGCAGGACAAATTGGCTTACGGCACAACGTTCGAGGCGGCGCTTAGATCCCTCTTCGGCGGTGAAGCTTCATCGCTCGATCAGACGGAACCGACTCCCGCTGCGCCCCCCTCTCCCGGAGCCGTTCCCGCAACCAACACCGACGCGCTCATTGTCGAAGCCAGCAAAGACTTCGATGATTACCAGCGCCTCACTTGCGAAGGCAAGCTCGCCGAAGCCGGACAAAAGCTTGAGCAGCTGAAAGGCGTTCTTGGCCGACTTAATAATCACCCGAAGTAATTTGGCCTATACGGATTACGTCTGCGGGTGAAGCACCCGCGCCGCAATGATCGTAAGCTGAGGCGTAGCACCTCCCACTCTGTCGCTTTTCAGCAGCACTTCGAAATACGGAAATGGGCCATCCTTCACGCCCAATCGCTGCCGAAGTTGTTCGAGCGTCTTTTCGTTCGTGACATACTCACCACCGCCTTCGGTGCCTTCCGTCTCAGTCCCCGCAATGTTCAAGATGTCGCCATTGCCGCTGAGGTTCGGCAAAAACGCGATCCTGCAGTAACTAGTCTTTGAATCCGTCGGAAAGTTGATCGGCTCTCCGGGATTCCCGGGAATCTCCTGAAACGCAGAGTGGTGCGTAGCCTCGTCGTACACGTAGCGAAACTGCAGCTGTTTTTCGATCAGTTCCACCCACGGGTTCGCGCGCGGGCTGCCGAGCAGCACTACATTGGCGAACTTCATCGTGTCGACGCTGAAATCCTTCGGACGCACGATGAGCAACCCCGACGCATCATGGTCTTTGAGCTCAGCGATGCGATACACTGTGCTAGTGCTGGCCCTGCTTGTAAGTCCGCGTCCGAAGGTCAGGCGCGCAAACTGGCTGAGCGCCGGATTGGATACGATGAAGCGGTCCTCCGCCTCACTGTGTGCCGTAATGTAGTCCGCAAGCGACAACGATCGGCCCAGCAGATCTTCATAAAGGCTGAGGCTCGAGTCAGACACGACAACGCTCGTCGGCCGTGACGGCGAGAACAGGTTGGACCACAAGGCGGTCAACGCCGGAGTTTGGGGCTTCGCCTGCACTGCTTGATGCTGCCGGACGAGGAGTCCGCCGCACACGATCAGCCCGACCAGCGCAGCCGTCAAGGCGCTCCTGAGGATGAGGATCTGCCTGTGGGCGTCAGTGCCAACCGCCCGCGTCGTGGAGGCACCGACCACCGGTTGCGGCAACGGAGTCCGCTCGTGAAACAGAGGAGTGTACCGCCCCCTGGGAATCTCCAGCACGACGGGTTCAGTGGCCCCCTCCGAACAGAAATACTCCTCCAGCTTCTTCCGGATCTGGGAGGCAGTGACCCGCACGATGTTGTCGGAGGCGGTGTCGTAATCCTGTGGGCGGTCGAAGACCTCGCGGCCGATCTCCTGTTCATGAATCTCAGCATCCGTATCGGTGAGTACACGCGTCGTGACGTATTCAAGAAAATTGCGCAGCCGCTCGGACCGCTCAAACTGACGGCTCCACAGAATGCGCTGCAGAAGCGCGTATCGGTCTCGATGAGCGGAAGACTTCAGTTCGGTCTTCACGATGATGCGCGGGATCGTTGCCACTGCGGGGTTCCTTGAGACCGATTAACCGTATATGAACGCGCGCAGCAGGCGCAAGGGAGCGAGTTCTTGACGTCCCGACGATTGTCGATAATGCGCAAGATACCTATAAATCCCCGCATTCATGTCCTTTTTACGGTAAAAACACTACCGCGCCGCTCCATCGATCGCTAGTGTTGCCATTGTCAGGGCCTGCGCCGGGCGCATCAGATCGCCAGTCGTGAACTCGGCGCCAAGGGAGATGGGTGACGTGCTTCGTAACTTCGTAATGCGTGCCGTGATCGGGTCAATGGTAGCCCTCGTGTCCTGTGCCCTCCCAGCGCAGGAGGTTCGCGGGGTCGTCACCGGCACGATCACGGATCCCAGTGGCGCTGCCCTTCCAGGGGCTCAGTTGAGTCTTACCCAGACCGAGACCGGCACCACAACTCAGACCAAAACGGACCAGGCAGGGGCCTATCAGTTTCCATTCCTTCTTCCGGGGACCTACACGGTCACGGCCAGGGCTGCCGGGTTTTCTGAGACCACCCGCCGCGAGGTGCGCGTTGATGCGGGAAGTCGCATCACGGTCGATCTCGCCCTCAAAGTCGGTTCCAATACCGCCTCGGTCGAGGTCGTCTCGAGCGGTGCACTGCTGGAGACCACCAACAGCGATCTCAGCCAACTGATCTCGCGCGAGGTCGTGACCGAAGTCGCGTCCTCGATCTACCGGAACGCTGCCAACTTCGTTCGCCTCGCCCCGGGCGTCACCGGCCAATCGCAAGGCACCTATACCAGCGATAACCAGACGGCGATCAGCATCAACGGCGGCGGCGGCATTCAAGGTGGGAATGCGTGGGTGCTCGACGGCATGCCCGACACCGTGCCACTCTCTACCGGCTCCGTGGTCGTGGTGCCTTCAGTCGATTCAGTTGATGAGATGAAGGTTAACGCGACGATGCTCGACGCCTCTCTCGGTCGCACGACGCGGCGGCGCGGTCGTGATGGACACTCGTGCGGGCACCAACAAGTTCCATGGCGTTCTCTACGGCTTTGGCCGCTGGAAGGGGCTGAACGCGAACACCTGGGCCAACGACAACAGCCACACGCCCCGGCCCAACGTGAACTACTACCAGACCGGATACTTTATCGGCGGCCCAGTTGTTCTTCCGCACCTCTACCACGGACAGGATCGCCTTTTCTTTGCTTCTGCTTTTGAAGGAGACCACGACGTCCGTGATCTCTCGGAGACGACGCGGGTGCCGACCGCGGCAGAGGCAAAGGGCGACTTCTCCGGCACCCGGAGCCAATCCGGAACGCCACTCACTCTCTACAACCCGTACTCGACGACCCTGAACAGCAGTGGGACCTTCTCCTCCAGAAAGCAGTTTCAGTGCGTCAACGGAGTTCCCGTCGCTCCGGTGCTCACTCCGGGACCGACCTACGGCACACAGGCGACCGGCACAAACTGCGCGATCATACCGCAGGCCCTCATTAATCCCACAGGCCAGGCGGTGCTTCAGACGTTGCTCGCCGAATCTGGTGGCCCCAATCTTGGCGGCGCCAACGATCAGCTTGGAGTACAGAACTGGTACCAGGACGCAACCTATACTGTCTCGCAATCCAATTACAGCGAGCGGGCGGATTACGTCATCAGCGACAAGCAGCGGATCTTTGCACGCTATAGCTATCTCTCTCGCGACCAGAGTCCGACGGTATTGATCAACGGAACGCAGCAGTACAACGGCAGCGGAGCGAACATCGACACCTACCTGCAGTCCAGGTATGCCGCCGTACTCAATGAAACGTACACTTTCTCGCCGACATTGGTTGGCTCCTTCGGTGTGGGCTTCATCAGGCGTGTAAACAACGACAGCTACGGAGCCTTCGGCCAGGCGCCCCCCAGTTCATGGCAGCTTCCGCAGAGCCTCACAGCCAATCAGCAGATCGTCGGCTGGCCCAACTTCGCCATCGACTCAGCGGATACCGGGGTCAGCATCGGCGCGCGTGCCAACCTCATCGCTAACAACGGCTACACCGCAATCGTGACCTTGAACAAGCAGAAGGGGAACCACAGCTTGAAGTTCGGCGTGGACTGGCGTACCTATCAGTTCAACACCGCAAGTCAGGGCGTCTCTGCAGCCGGAACATTTACAGTCACCCAGAAGTTCACAGCCTCGAATCCCACCAGCACATCTGCCCTCCAGACCTCCGGAAGTGGCGTAGCCTCTCTGCTGCTTGGTCTCGCCGACTCCGGTTCGCTGGCCGCCACTGCTCCCCTCACACTCGAGAATCGTTACACCGGTCTCTATATACAGGACAACTGGCGAGCGACTCCGAAATTAACCCTCACACTCGGAGTTCGTTATGATCTCGAGACGCCGTATACCGAGCGTCACAATCAGATCTCGTTCGGCTTCGATCCCAACGCGCCCGTCAACCTCACGTTTCCCGGCAGGAGTCTCACGGGCGGCATCCAGTTCGCCGGCGTCAACGGAAATCCCAGACGCGGCGGCAACATCGACGTAAATAACTTCGGCCCGCGAGTCGGATTCGCCTACGCCCCAGGCCCCAGGTCGGTCTTCCGCGGAGGCTACGCACTCTTCTATAGCCCCTTGAACGAGCTTCTGACGGATCAAGGCAGCGTGCCTACCTTCAGTTCCAGCACCACCTATGTCGGAACGACGAACAGCAGCGCGACTCCTGCAACGACAATTTCAAATCCATTCCCGAACGGCATCACGAAGCCGGTGGGCACCGCAAACGGCGTCTTGACCCAGACAGGATCAAGCCTCAGCTTCGTAAACCCGAACCGTGTTGTGCCCTACTCGCAGCAGTGGCAGTTCAGCGTCCAACAGGGCCTGCCCAAGGACGCCGACCTGCAGGTTGCGTATGTTGGCATGCTCAGCCTGAAAGAATTCGAAAGCTTCGACCTAAACGAGCTCCCGCTGACGCTGAACCTCGCTTCGCAAAACAATCAGGTTGCAAACCCGTTTTACGGGCAGCTTCCCACAAACACAACGCTGGGTGCCTCTTCGACGATCGCGCAGCACTATTTGCAGACGGCGTTCCCTCAGTTCACTTCCGTCACGGAAGACGGAGTTAACTCAGGAACGACAACCTACAACGCCCTGCAGGCACGTTATCAGCAAAGGATTACAACTCAGTTACAGGTGCTCGCAACCTATACGTGGTCCAAGCTGGAGCACAACAACATCACCAGCCTGGTCAATGAGTCCTACTACCACAACGCGCTCGTGAATTATCACGCCATCTCACCGCTGGACCAGCCGCATCTGTTGCGCTTGACCATGGTCTACAACATGCCAGTCCTCTTCAAGGGTGACGGCTTCACACGTGACGTTTTGCGCACCGCACTCGGTGGATGGGAGATTTCGAACTACTACGATCTCGAGTCGGGGCTGCCGCTCGCCATCACCGGCTCGAATGGCCGCCCCATCATTCAGGGCAATCCAATGACGTCGGGTCCCATCAAGGACAGACTCGGAAACATCAAGGGCAACAATGGGAATCCTATAAATCCTTACTTCAATCCAGCAGCCTTTATCCAATTGCCCAGCCAGTACTACAACGTATCGTCCCTCACGCCGGGCGGAGTCTCTCCGACTCCTCCCTATCGCGGAGACATTCGAGCTCCCTACACCGACTCTCTTAATACAGCTTTGATGAAGAACTTCAAGGTGCGCGAACGGTTCAACCTGCAGGTCCGTGGTGAGGCCTTCAACATCACCAATCACCCGACCTATAACTCTCCGAGCACGAACTCGGCGGTGCTTGGAAGCTTCGGCGTCATCACCGGCGCCACGAACAGCCGGCAGATGCAGGTGGGAGTGAAGGCCAGCTTCTGAAATCGTGACCCAGCCAAGGACCCCGAATATGCTGCGCCTTCCCCTGCGGTATCTCCGCTGGACGTTCGTCATCGTATGCATGCTTGCGATCGCCTCTTGCGATCACGCGCAGACTGCGCCTTTGCAGGTTCACGCCGGCATAGCAGTCGTAGTAGACCCAGGGGAAGATACCGCAATTCAGATCGCCGCCTCCGACCTCAGGCGAGATCTGCTAATGACGCTCGGCGCCGAATCGCCTCTTTTATCCAGCGCTGAACAGGCGGGCGCCGCGCCGGCCATTGTAATTACATGCAACGGCGCAGCTAGACGCGGCTACCGCGAAACCACGTTGACGGAGCCGGAGAGCTTCTCTATTTCGCAGACCGCCAGCGGTCCCGTGCGAGTTGTGCTGCAGGGCAGCGACGTGCGCGGAACCATCTACAGCATCTATCAGTTCTCTGAGCAAGCCCTGGGTGTTCCGCCTCTTTGGTTCTGGAGTGGATGGCAGCCGCACCCAAAACCTTCACTCGACATAAAACCGGCAGTGTTTCAGAGAATCAACACACCAAGCGTGCGCTGGCGCGGATGGTTTCCGAACGACACGGACATGCTTGCTCCGTGGCTCTCGGAATCGGATGAGCACGTCGATCTTTTTCTGGAAACGCTTCTTCGCTTACGCTTCAATCTTCTGGACGTGGATCACATCAGTGACTGGGATAACCACCCGAACCTCGGTCTCGTGCTCGCCCGCCGCTGTAAACAACGGGGCATCAAAGTCACGTTCACGCATCTCGCTCCCTTTGGTTTTCTTCTCGGAGACTGGGACAAGTATTGGACCAGCGTGCGGCATATGTCTGCGCCTCCGTTGCGGTTGTCGGACCTCAAGGGCTTGGATGAGTTCTGGACCTACGCCATCCACTTCGTGGAAGACGAACATCTCGACGTCATTCAATCCATTGAATTCCGCGTCGACGGAGACAAGCCGTTCTGGAGAACCTTTCCGGACGCACCGCAGTCTGACGTTGAGCGTGCGCGAGTCATCTCCGCCATGCTGGACCATCAAATGCTCCTTCTGCGACGCGTAAGCCGCGGCCCCGTCCCACTTACGCGAACGGTCTTCTATAACGAGGTTGGACAGTTTCTCGACGCCGGCGAGCTTACGCCTCCAAAGGATCCACTGCTGATCTGGAACTACGCGAACGAGCAGCGCGACCACTATCCCCGTCCGGAGATCTTTCACCCACATGCGAAGGGGCAGGCGTTCGGCTACTACTTGAACCTGCAATTCTTCACTACGGGCTCACATCTCACCCAGGGTGAAGGTCCATGGAAAGTCGAGCAGAATCTTCAGCGGGTGGCTCAGGCAGTCAAGCCCGGGCATCTGGACCTCGTCGTCCTGAACGTCGGGAATCTTCGTGAATTCACGATGGAAATCAGCGTTGCCTCCAAGCTTTTGTGGGACGACAAGATCACGGCAGACGGTGCGCTCGATGACTTCTGCGCCGAGTACTTCGATCCAGCGCTCGCAAAACAAATCCATGATGCGTATCGCGACTACTACTTCGGTTACTGGCGACAGAGAGCGCCCGACCTCAAGGACTTTCCCCGCCAGTACATCTTTCATGATCTTCGTTATGCACGCGCTGCCGAGAACCTGCTTACCCGCATCGAAACCGGCCACTACACCTCCGATCCTCTGTTCAGAGATCCTCACATGCTGAAGATTGACCCGCCGTACTCCGGCGCATCGGATGAGACGCACGCAATCGTGAACGGCACCACCGCCTCAGCCCAGCGCCTTGAGGCCGTTGTTACAATCGCGCAGCGTCTCGTAGATCAGGCGCCGCCCGAGAGCCAGCATTTCTTGAACGAATGCTTGCTCAGCGATGCGAAGTTCATGCTGGCTGCTAACCTCTTTCTGAAAGATGTGGCCGGGAGCTACATTGCTGTCGATGACCCGCCCTCCGCAAAGCGCGCCCTCTCCGCAGCATCGAGCCACCTTGAGGAAATGCAGGCCGCGATTGCAAACAGAACTACATCGACCATGCCCGACTGGTACCATCACGAGACAAAGTTTGATTTGCCTGGGATGTCTCGCCGCCTTCAACATGTGCAAGATATGATTGCCGCCAGAATTGAATCTGCCCACGCTCCAACCACTGCAGAAAGCCAGAGATGAACGTTGATGCGCAACTGACGCGATCGCAATTGAGAATCGCAGTTAGGTTGTGCACCGCTCTGCTATCAGCTCTCTGTTTTGTGAGCGCGACACCCGAAGCGGCGCCGCAAGCGGCGGCTTCACAACCGGAGGTTTACCAGCCCGTCGCTGACCCGCGCGCCGTCGTTACGCTTGGGCATGCGCGTTTCACCATCTTGACTCCGCAATTAGTGCGCATGGAGTGGGCTGCCGATAGGCGATTTGAAGATCATGCGTCGTTTGCTTTTCTGAACCGCCGGCTTCCGGTGCCCCCTTTCCAGTCTCACTCGACAAAGCATGGGGGTCTCCGGACACTGACCATCGACACGGCAGCTCTGCACCTCGTCTATAAGGCCACTCGAAAGTCCGACAGGTTCGATTCGAGCAATCTCTCAATCAGGTTGAAATCAACGCCCGACACGGTCTGGCACCCAGGCCTCCCGGACACTGGAAATCTGGGTGGCACGGCACGGACTCTCGATCGCGTGAAGGGATCGAACGTAAAGCTGGAACCCGGTCTTCTCTCGCGAAATGGCTGGGTCCTGGTGGACGACTCGGCGAGGCCCCTCTTCGACTCGGCGGATTTTTCAATGCCCGCCGGCGAAGAGAGCACCTGGCCATGGGTCCTGCAACGTCCTGCGGGCGATCGCCTCGACTGGTACTTCTTCGGATATGGTCACGATTACCGCAAAGCCCTTGGAGACTTTGTCCGCGTGGCTGGTCGAATTCCGCTGCCGCCCCGCTATGCTTTCGGAAACTGGTGGTCTCGTTACTGGGCCTATAGCGATCAGGAACTTAACGAAATTGTGGAGGGATATCGCTCCCGCAACATTCCTCTGGATGTTCTGGTCATCGATATGGACTGGCATCTGGCCTTCCGCGGAAATCAGCTCGATCAGTCCGGCCATCGCAAAGGCTGGACGGGATACACATGGAATCGCAATCTGTTCCCGTATCCGGAGCTCTTCCTCAACAGCATTCACGATGAAGGTCTGAAGGTCACGCTCAATCTTCATCCCGCCTCAGGCGTTCAGCCGTTTGAAGAGGCCTATACGCAAATGGCGACGGCTATGGGTCAGGACCCGAAAGAGCAGAAGTACGTTCCCTTCCAGATCACCGACCGAAAATTTGTAGACAACTACTTCAAAATCCTCCACCACCCGCTCGAGAAGCAGGGGATCGACTTCTGGTGGCTCGACTGGCAGCAGGAGGACAACACTGCAGTTCCGGGCGTAAATCCAACGTTCTGGCTCAACTATCTTCACTTCACTGACCAGGAGCGTGAAGGCAAACGGCCGTTGCTGTTTCATCGCTGGGGCGGCCTCGGCAACCACCGCTACGAAATTGGTTTCTCAGGTGACGTGATTTCAAGCTGGGACTCCCTGGCGTTTCAACCGACGTTTACTGCACAAGCCGCGAATGTCGGGTATGCCTATTGGAGCCACGACATCGGCGGTCACATCCCCGGTCGCGTTGATCCTGAGCTCTATACCCGATGGGTGCAATTCGGCGCGTTCAGCCCCATCCTGCGCACGCACACCACGAAGAACGCCGACGCTGAGCGGCGCGTGTGGGCCTATCCTGAACCGTTCTCCGACGTGATGGCCGACACCATGCGGCTGCGTTATGCCTGGATTCCCTACATTTATACCGAGGCTCGACGCACCTACGATAGCGGGGTCGCCTTCATTCATCCGCTCTACTACGACTGGCCATCCGATGCGGAAGCCTATCGCTCGCCTAACGAATACATGTTCGGCGATCAGGTGATCGCCGCGCCGGTGGTGAGTTCTCTTGATCCAAAGACCGGCCTCAGCACAGAGAACATCTGGCTGCCCGAAGGCGAGTGGATCGAGCTCCCCACGGGCGCGCATCTCCAGGGCCCCACGCGTATCGACCGCTCCTTCACAGTCCAGCAAGTTCCTCTGTACGAACGTCCCGGAACGATCATCCCCATGCAGCCGCCGATGCTGAACACGGCTGCGAAGCCTGTCGATCCCCTAATCCTGCGAATCGCCCCACTCAACGATGGCCAGAAAACCAGCTACACGCTTTATGAAGACTCCAGCAAGGGCCGCAACTACATGACGGGCGAGTTCGCCACGACGTCCCTGCACGCCGCAAGAGCTGGCAATGTTCTCACCATAACCGTCGATCCGGTGAAGGGATCCTATCCCGGAATGACTACTCGCCGCGCCATCGAAATCCAACTTGCCGGCGACTGGCCGCCCACTCACGTCGATGCGAACGGTGCCCCGCTCTCGTACGCGAAGCGCCCCGATGAACAAGGCTGGTGGTTCACCGGGAACACGCTCACCACAAATATCCTCACGCCAGCTGCCAACGCAAATACAACCGTCACGATGGTTGTAACGCGCGATCCGCAGTGGATCGCTGAAACGCCTCTTCTCAATGCCTTTGCCGGCAATATGGCAAAACTGCGGCAGGCGTACGACGAGATCAACTCCTCGTGGGCCATCGACGATCTGGTGGCCGCGATGCAAACCGGCGACCGCATCACCTATCACCCGGAAACGGCATTCGCTGAGATTCAGCGCCTCCCGCAACTCGCCCGCGGCGCGCTCGATGCCCTGCACACCATTCAGTCGCGTCGGCGCGAGTCTGCGAACAGCGCACATCCCGACCAGGCTGCTGCAGACCGGGCGAGGTCCGAAGAAGAGCGATTGACTACAGCGGAATTCGCTCTCCGGCAGGTGGTGAACACGCTGGGCACCTCAGAGCATCCCTAGCTCGCCGATTACTTCACGCCTTTGCTGGGGTCCCACGATCCCTGGAGCTTGCGAACGTAGACGATCTCGCCGATGTGGTAGGCGTTGTGGCTGCTGACATGAGCAAGCATATTCGCGGCTTTGGCGAGACTGTCGTCGGGGGCAGACTGGACCCACTGCTCCAGGTCAGCCATGTTGCGGTCGAGCCGGGCGACGAGCGCGGTCCACTCTGCAGGGGTGATCTTGTTCACGTCGTACCCGACGAACGTGTCTTCGTTATTGCCGGAGTATGCAGCAGGTTTTTCGCCGCGGAGCCGCGCAAGTGCGTTCTCATTCCAATAGACAAGGTGGGCGACGAGTTGGGCCACGGAGTGCATCTGGCCGGGGCCGCCGGCCTTGGGGGTCCAGCGGGCCTGCTCGGGCGTGAGGCCGGCGACGGCGGTGTCGACGGGGACGAACCACTCGGCCTTATCGTGGGTGGAGTGGAGCTGGGTGAGGAGGACGGCGCGCAGGTCCATGGGTTTGGGCTGCGGGGACTGCGCGAACGCGAGTGGGCTGGCGAGCAGGAGAGCAACAACGAGCAAGGGTTTGGACATGCGCGCAATTGTAGCCATCCGACGAGCGGCAAATGAGAAAAGTGGTGAACGGCGCGGCGGGAGTGACGGCGGCGGGGTACCCCCCTCCCCCCAAAATCTGCAAAATATTCAAAACAGGATAGTTATAGTGGACGGTCTGGGCAAATTATTTGGATTCAGTAGGTTACAGGTAAATTCTTCCATTCAGGGGATTAAGGAGGGGGGGCTACTTTTTAGAGGTTGGCGAGCGCCTGATTGGCGAGGGTCTTGAGGGCGGATTTGGTCTGGTCGGCGGTCCAGCCGGTGCCGTTTACGCGAAGGATGATGAAGTGGGAGCCCTTCAGTGCGTAGAGGGAGGGCTTGGGATCAGGGCCCTGGAAAAAGGCGTCGCTGCCTACGCCGGAGACGGGCTGGATCTGGCCGTATTTCTGGAAGGCGCTCTTCCCGGTGGCCCAGTTTCCGGAGTCGCGAACGGAGATATAGATGGTGGTCTTGCCGCCAGCCCAGATGCAGTCGTTGTTGACGCCGCGGCCGGGTTTGATGGTGGGATCCTGCGTGGCTGCCGAAAGCTGCGCGATGGAGAGGATGGCGCAAGAGTCGGCGGCGCGGGCGGCGAGTGGGGCGGCGAGGAAGAGAGCGGTGGCGGCCAGCGGAAGCAGGCGGGAAAGGCGCATGCCGATGCTCCTTAAGCGAGATGCGCAGCGCCTGGTTTTGGGGATTCGGGGCCGAGGGAATCGAGCGCCGCGATACGGCAGGAATTATAGTGCCTTTGTCGTCTACCGCGTCGGGAGGGATGCGGAAGGAGCCCGGCGGATTCGGATCGAGGACAGGCATGTGTTTGATTCTGCGAGGCCGCATCACGCAAGATCGGGGTCATTTTTGGCGTCCGGCCGTCCTCGCAAAGCGCATGCCGCGGGTAGGTGTGGGCCAGGCGAGGTTTGGCTCCCCGGAAGTTGTGTTGTTTCGGCGGGCTGGCGGGGGTAATCTTCGTCCGATTCGGCAGATAGGCGAGGTGCACATGAAAGCTGTTGCAGGCTTGGTTGCGGTGCTCCTGATGGTGAGTTCTGGGTCGCTCGCACAGACGACGGCTCCCACCCACCCGACGGCTCCGGCTCAGCAGACGCCCCCGGCAGGTGAGCCTTCCACGCCGGAAGCTGCCAGCCAGCCGTCGACAGCATCACCATCGCCGACCGGGGCCACACCTTCGGCTGAAGCGGCGGCCGCGACGCCGGGCGTTGCTCCCGCTGCTGCATTCGGTCCGGGAGCAAAGCTCTTCATTGACCCGATGGATGGATTTGGGCAGCTTGTGTCTGACGCGATTGTCCACAAGAAGGTGCCGGTGGTTGTCGTGAAGGAACGCGCGAACGCCGACTTCGTGATGTCTGGCGAGGCGCAGGTGAAGAAACGCGGGATTGTAACGGGAGTGGTCCTGAGTACTCACGGCGGGGGAACCGTTTCGATCAAGGACGCTCGTACGGGCAACCAGGTGTTCGCGTATAGCTTTCACCGAGTGGATGCGATGGAGAGAGAGGGCGATATTTATCTGAACTGGGCCGATCAGTCCGCGGAACATCTGAAAAAGGCGATGAAGAAGAAGTAGAGCGGGAGGAAGGGTCTGTGCGTCCTGAAAAGGAAGGCGATTCGGTCGTTCCGCTTCACTCCACTGCAGTGTTCGGCAGGTGGCCTTTGAGACGGGCAGAGTAGCGGCTAAAAGTAATCCAGATCTTCTACTCTCACGGGTTACTTTCCGGACTTCCTCCGGTTGTCGTCCTTGCACAACATCTGGCAGTTGCCTGCGTTGGTCTTGCCGCCCTCGTGCCATGGTTTGATGTGATCGCCTTCCATCTCATCGAATGAAAACTTCTTCTTACACTTGATGCAGACTCCCTTTTGCCGCTCGTATGCTTCCCGCTTCATGTTTTCTGAGAATGAGCGAATATTCAAGTGCCTTTCGTCTCCGTCCAGCACGTAACCGTAGATTCCCGACTTGCGTTCTACATCTTCATCCATCATCAGCTTGACAACCTGTTTTTCTAGCCTATCCGTATCGAAGGGTTTGTCTTTGAAGTTGTTGTAGAGCTCACCCACGCAACAACCTTCATCTCTTTGCGGTAATGGGGAAACGTCGCTTTGACCCAATGGATTACGCTCTGAAAGTAGTGCCACAACGGGGTGGCGTTTTCGTCGTGCTGGTGTTTCGACATATACTGCTCGATCTCACCGTTCGACTGCCAAGCGATCGCTCTTTCCAGATACTCTTGCCGGTTTAGGCGAGCCTCTAGGTAATCACTCGCGAGCCTGTAGGCCAGGCATCCCGTCTTGCTGAAGTAGCGCTTGGCGTCCGACAGGAAAGGCTCGGGCTGAAGCCATGCCCTTCCGGCTGTGCTACGTGCGAGGCGATCCGGGCAGGAAGCAGGTCCTTCGCTGGGCTCAAGATGACAACTGAAAAAGCAACAGCTCTCGTCGGCAAACAGCGCGACGTCGAGGAGTCCGCGATGCCGGTGGCCGCGCGGGATGAGGGCGTGGCGTCGCTATGCCGGGCCGAGAACTGACAGACCTGCGAGGTCGGTCGTATGATAATGACAAGGCCAAAGCTGAGCACCCGGAGGAGCTTTAGCCATGGGAAGAGAAAAACGGACACTACTGCGATGCTCGCCGATGCTGGCGTGTGTACTCGCGCTGTTGTCCGTTTCGCTGTTCTCGTGGGGGTTGGGTTATAAGCTCTCGCTGTACTACTCTCACCATGATGCTCCGAAGATGGCGGCTGCGAAGCTGCTTTCTCAGAAGGAACGGCCGGCGACCGCACAAGCGACTCAGCTGGTTGCGCCGATTGTGCCCGGACCTGCGCTGCATGTGACGCGGGTTCCCTCTGTTCAGATCGCAACGCTGGCGGGTGTTCGAATCCTGGAACGGCGTTCGCGACCTTCCGGTGATTGCAGGGAATTTTTCACGGTCCATACGGACCGCAAGCCGCCACCGAACGCCGCCTGATAGCAAGACGCTGAACTGAGTTCTTCTCTGCGCTGCGGTCAAGAGCTGGGCTCCGTTCAGACGTTTGCCCCGTACATGTGAAGGCCGCTCGATGCTTGTAAGGGCATCGTTCGGGCTGCAGTACTCCTGTTCCTACTTTGCGTTGCGCGGAAACGACGAGTTGTCAGCTTCGCCGCTTTTCACCTGCAAACACGCACTACGTGCGCAGACCGCGCTGCGTCCCAATGAGGTTGCCGATGTTGAATCGCTTTTTGCTTTGGAGCGTCCTTTGTTGTTTTGGAGTTGCGGCTGCGAAGGCGCAAAGCCCAGGCAGCAAATTGCCGGAGGCGCCCACCACGAATGTGCAGACGGAGCCGCCGCCCGATGGGATTAATCCGCCAGCGGCAGGGGCGGGTGGACCGAGCCTCACCAGGCAGGAGGCGGAGCAGGCGGCGATCAAACATAATCCGAACATCAGTGTGGCGGCGCTGCTGGCGCGGGCGCAGGCGGAGCATGTGAAGGTCGCGCGATCGGATCTGTTTCCGGATTTCAACGGCGCGGTTACGGGCGTGGATGCGGAGGAGGCTTCGCGGATTTCGACGGGGTCGCTTACGGCGTCGAGGCTGCTGTATCACGCCGGGGCGGGCGTGCGGCTGGATCAACTGATCACGGATTTTGGGCGGACACGGAACCTGATTGCGTCGTCGTCGTTCGAGGCCAAGGCGGCGGATCAGCGGTCAGAGGCGACGCGCGACGATATTGTGCTTGCCACGGATGCTGCGTTTTATCGCGCATTGAGAGCGCAGGCGACGCTGAGGGTTGCGGAGAGCACGGTGGCGACGCGGAAGGATGTCGCGGATCAGGTGAGTGCGATGACGGCGAGCAAGCTGAAGTCGACGCTGGATCAGAGCTTTGCGCAGGTGAACCTGTCGCAGGCTCAACTGTTCGATCTGGATGCGCGGAATGAGTATGACGCGTCGATTGCGAGCCTGAATGAGTTGCTCGGCACGACGGATGACACGCAGTACCAGTTGGTGGATGATGCCGCGCCGCCGGCGCCGGTTGCGCCAACGGCGGACGGAGTGATTGCGCTGGCTTTGCAGCAGCGGCCGGATCTGATCGCGCTGGTCGACACGCACGAGGCCGACGTTCGCTTCGCGAAGGCTCAGCGTGATCAACTGCTGCCGACGATTTCCGGACTGGGAGTGGTGGGCGTGACGCCGGTCGCGTCGAAGCAATACTTCCCTGAGAACTGGTACGGAGCCGCGGGCGTGAACATCGCGGTGCCGATCTTCAACGGGTTCAAGTTTCACGCGGAGGCGAGCGAGGCAAAGCTGCGGGCGAATGCTTCGGACGAGCAGCATCGAGCGCTGGTGGACCAGGTTGTGCGGGATGTGCGGACGGCATGGTTGAGGTCGCAGTCATCGCAACAGCGGATGGCAGTCACGGCGCAGTTGTTGAAGCAGGCGAATGTTGCTCTTGATCTTGCGACCACACGATATCGGCTGGGGCTTAGCTCGATTGTGGAGCTGAGCCAGGCGCAACTGCAACAGACTCAGGCGCAGATCGATGATGCGAACGCGCGTTTTGAGTATGAGCAGGATTTAGCGGCGCTGCGGTTCGAAAGCGGATCACAGCCGTAGGCATTTGAGCGAGGGATTGATGAAGCAAAAACGAATGAGGCGGATTGTTCAGCGAGTGACTGAGGCCCATATGGAACGGATTCGTATCAAGGAAATCCTATGTCGAAATTACAAGAGTTGGGATTTGCGAAATCTCCAACTGCTATGGAGTGACTCTCGAATGTGTACCCGAAGTATCTGGTCGAACGCTGCAATCCTTTCGGTAATCCTGATATTCACGTTCGGCTGTAACAATGCCGACCAGAAGCAGGTGCCGCCGTTGCCCACGGTTGCCGTGGCGGTTGCACAACGAGGGAACATTTCGCATTTGCTGAGCGTTGCGGGTCAATTCCAGCCGTACCAGGTGGTCGACGTTCACGCCAAGGTCTCGGGCTACGTGCGCAAGATCTTCGTTGATATCGGCGATCGTGTTCACGCTGGTGAGACGCTGGCCACGCTGGAAGTCCCCGAATTGAGCGCGCAATATCGTGGCACGCAATCCGAGGCTCTTCGAGCCCAGGACGCGATTGCCGCGGCGCAGCACGAACTTAGCCGTGCCGAGGCGCTGCATGTAGCAGTGCAGGCCAACTACGACCGGCTGTCGCAGGCGGCCGCACAGCGACCGGGCTTGATCGCCCAACAGGAGTTGGACAACGCACGTTCACAGGCACAGGCCTCGCAGGAGCAGATCGACACTGCAAAATCGCAGCTTGCCGCAGCCAAAGAAGGTGCCCAGGCAGCGACAAACGATCAGCAGCGCGTTGGTGCGCTGGAATCGTACACGAATGTTACAGCGCCATTAACCGGCGTAGTTGTCTGGCGGTACGCCGACACGGGAGTGCTGATCCAGCAGGGGACAAACTCAGACACGCAATCGATGCCGGTCATCAAGCTGGCGCAAAGCGACGTTCTGCGCCTGCGGGTGCCGGTGCCGGAGGATGCAGTGCGCTACGTCCATCAAGGCGACGCCATGCAGATTCGAGTCGCCGCGCTAGATCGGAGCTTCAGCGGAAACATTGTGCGGTTCACGCGGAACCTCGACCCTGCAACTCGAACGATGGAGACCGAGGTGGATGTCCCAAACGCCGATCTGGCGATCACTCCAGGGATGTACGCGAATGCGTATCTTCAGTTGGCACACCGGGAGAACGTCGTCACGATCCCGGTCACGGCAGTGCAGGGCGGCGGGAACTCGGGATCAATTTTTGTTCTGGATGCGAACGATGATCTGCATCAGCGGACCGTGCAGCTTGGGTTGCGCGGATCACGATTGGTTGAGGTCACTGCAGGGCTGCAGCCCGGAGACCGGATCGTGCTGGGAGATGTCAGTCAATTGCAGAACGGGGAGCATATAAAACCTGTGATCCAAACAGAACCGGCCAGCGACATTATGCATGAAGCCGGTGGCGTCACGGATCCCAACGAGACGAGCGGAGGAGATCAGTAATGCCGAAGTTCGCTCTACGTTATCCGTACACGATTCTCATGATCTGCCTGATCGTTCTTGTGGTCGGCATCGCGAACGCGATCTCGATGCCAGTAGATCTGTTCCCAAATATCGACATGCCAGTTGTGGTCGTGGCCACGTTCTATTCCGGGATGCCTCCGGAACAGATCGAGGCAGACATTACCGATACGTTCGAACGTTTCTTTACGCTGGGAGCCAACGTCGACCACATTCAATCACGCTCACTCACTGGAGTAAGCCTGATCAAGGTCTACTTTCGTCCCGGAACGAACGCCGATTCGGCATTGAGCAATATCGCGAATCTTGCGATGGCCGATCTGCGGCGACTTCCTCCGGGAACACTTCCGCCTGTTGTGCTTGGCATGACTGCGTCAAGCCAGCCGATCTGCCTGGTCACGCTGAAGGGCAAGGGGCTGGATGAAACTCAACTGAAGGACCTGGCGCAGTTCACGGTTCGGAACCAAATTGCCAATGTGCCGGGCGCTTCGGTGCCTCAGCCCTATGGAGGCCGCTATCGGCAGATTCAGGTATATGTCGATCCACTGAAGCTGGAAGCGCACAACCTAAGCGTGATGGATGTGGTGAACAGCGTGAATGCGTCGAACCTCATCCTTCCGGCCGGCGACGTTCGAATTGGATCGCAGGATCTGAGCATCTATGCGAACAGTCAGATTCCGACGCCGGAGGAAATCAATTCGATTCCCCTGCGTTCCGTCGGGAATGCGTCCGTGCTGGTAGGCGACGTTGGTCATGCGCAGGATGCCGGAGCGATTCAAACCAACATCGTGCGCATCGATGGGCAGCACTCGGTCTACATCCCGATTTTGAAGCAGGCCGGCAAGAGCAACACGATCACAATCGTCAATGGCATGCGAGCCGCCATTCAAAAACTGGTTGACATCCCGGCGAGCCTGAAAACTGCGGTCGTCTTCGACCAGTCCGTATTTGTGAAGGGCGCGATACGAAATCTGCTCAAGGAAGCCGGCATCGGCCTGTTGCTTACGGGCCTGATGATTTTGATCTTCCTCGGCAGCGGTCGTGCCACAATCGCTGCTTTGATCGCGATTCCACTTGCGGTCCTCACGTGCCTGCTGATCATCAACTTCATGGGTGGGTCGATCAACACGATGCTGCTGGGCGGGCTCGCGCTTGTTCTCTCGCGTCTGATCGATAACTCTGTCATTGTTCTCGAAAACATCTTCCGATTTATGGAAGAAGGAGCGTCGCCATCGGTTGCGGCGGCGGAGGGTGGCACCGAGGTTGCGCTGGCCGTGCTGGCCGCGACGGTCACTACATCCATCGTGTTCTTTCCGGTGTTTCTGCTCACTGGCGTGAGTAAGTATCTGTTCACGGATCTGGCGTATGGAGTCGTGTTCTCGATCTTTGCTTCCTACCTTTTTTCGATGACTCTGGTGCCGCTGTTCTGCGCGAAGTTCATTCGAGCCAAGCCCACGGAGGACTCCGCCATCGAGCATGAGGAAAACAGGGGCTTGGACGGCGGGGTGCCTCATACGAGAACTACGGCTCGAGGAAAGAGGCCGAACGTGTTCCAGCGCGGAATCGACTATTTCAACCTGCTCTTTGCAGGCATGCTGGAACGATATGAGCGGCTCGCCTATCGAACCATCAAAAGACCGTGGCTTTCGACAGGTGTGATGTTGGGCGGCATCGTCGTGGTTACGGTAGTTTCATTCTTGTTCCTGGGTCGCGCGTACTTTCCGCGAACGGATCCGGGCCAGTTCATCGTCAACGTAAAAATGCCGAGCGGCACCCGGATCGAAGTAAGTGATGACTACATTGCGAAGGTGGAAGGCATTATCCGGAATGTAGTTCCGCCCCGAGATCTTGGGATGATTGTCTCGAATATTGGTATTACTCCAGACCTATCGGCGATTTATACACCGAACGCCGCGATGGATACCGCCTTTGTTCAGGTGAGCCTGAAGGAAGGCCATAAGACGGGAAGTTATGCGTATATCGATAAAGTGCGTAATGCACTGGCATCGCAGCTTCCACAGCTCACGACCTATTTTCAGGTTGGCGGACTGGTTGACTCGGTCGTGAACCAAGGGCTGCCGGCGCCTGTGGACATTGAGATTTCGTCGAGCAACCTTGAGGCGGCGTATGCGCAGGCCAAGCAGGTTGCGGCAAAGCTTCAACAGTCTGGCAGCGTCGCAGCCGTTTATATTCCGCAGGATTTGGAATACCCGAGCCTGGAGATGGATATTGACCGCGAGCGGGCGAGCCTGATCGGGCTCACGCCAAAGAATATCGTCGATAACGTGATTACAGCGTTGACATCGAACGGAGTTGTCGCACCGAGCTACTGGATTGATCCAAAGAGCGGCAACAACTACATGCTGACGGTGCAGTACTCAAACCCGACGATCGGCCACATGAATATGGAGCAGTTAGGGAATATCCCTCTTCGCGGGGCAAACAGCCAGAGCTACACTCCTTTGCGTTCGGTCGCGTTCTTCCGCAGAATTTATACGCCGACGGAGATGGATCACTACCAGCTGCGTCGCGTGATCGATATCTACGTGCTGCCGAAAACAGAGGCGCTCAATGCGGTCGGCAAGGAGGTGGACAGAATCACGAAGCAGGTGCCGACGGCGAACGGAATCCGCGTTCTGGTACACGGCGCGGTGCAGGATATGAACGAGGCGTTCCTGCGCTTCGGCCTGGGGATCGTTCTCGCGATCATTCTGGTTTACCTCATTCTCATGGCGCAGTTCACATCGTTTATTGACCCATTCATCATCCTGATGGCCGTGCCTCCGGGATTGGCGGGTGTTGTGGTGCTGCTCGTGATTACGGGCTCGACCCTAAACATCATGTCGCTGATGGGCATCATCATGATGGTCGGCATTGTTGTTTCGAACAGCATTCTCATCGTGGAGTTCGCCGGCATCCTTCACAGTCGAGGGTACTCGTACCGCGAGGCTGTTGTGCAGGCCTGCAAGATTCGTTTACGGCCGATCCTGATGACGTCGCTGGCCACAGTTCTCGGGATGATTCCACTAGCGCTTGGGCTGGAGGCGGGCAGCGAGCAATATGCTCCGCTTGCGCGCGCCGTGATCGGCGGCCTGTCGGTATCAGTGGTGGTGACGATATTCCTTGTTCCGGCCGTTTACCTGATTGTGTACGGCCGCCGGGACGAACAGTTGCCGGAGGAGAGAGCGGCAGATGCGATGTGATCTGTTTAGCGCGAAGATCGAACTAGCGGTGTGACTGGAGAAACGACGCGATCTCCTGCGCATCCTGGCCGGTAACGCCCATCTTCGGCATCGCTGTGCCGGCTGCCCGGCATAAGGATGGATTCCGCCCCCGAAGGATGCAGGTGCCTGGACCTCCTGCGTTTGCTTCCTGCATCCTCCGGCCAACACTACAATCGTCGCACTGAGCACAAATATTCGCAGAGAAATGCGCCTCACCTGAGAGCGACGAGCTACCCTTACTGCATACCTGCTCCAGTGGATAGACGGATGTGCTTACATTGAAAAAGTACCTCCTTTCCTGCTGCCCGTTTCCGTCTCCCAAAGGCGCCCCGGCAGAGAGGATTCAGCGCTTTAATCGGGATATAGATGCAGCTAGCCTCAGACCAGACTTACACCGTTGCGGGCGGCGCTTGTTGACTTCTTTGTGGAGATCGTTGTGATTTCTTTCCTTGGTTTATCTCAGCGCGGTTTGGCAGCAGCGCCACGGAAGCTGGTGCTGGCTGCCCTGTTTACGACGGCGGTTCTGCCACTCTGTTCAGCGCAAAGTGGACACCCCGTCCCTCCGCCACCCCCGCCGGATGCCAGGGCGAAGAAGTGTACCGGCCGTCCGACACCGCAGTTTACAGATGTCACGGCCCCGGCCGGAATCCATTTCACGCACACCTCGGACCCTGAAAAGAAATACATCGTCGAGTCCATGAGCGGCGGCGTCCTGCTGCTCGACTACGACCGCGACGGCTGGCCCGACATTTACTTTACGAATGCTCCGACGGTAGCTATGGCGATGGACAAGAAAGCAAGTGCCGGCGCTCTGTACCACAACAATCATGACGGAACCTTTACCGATGTCACCGCGACCTCCGGACTATCGAGCTCCTGTTATGCAATGGGGGGCGCCGTCGGCGACTATAACAACGATGGCTGGCCGGACATCTACCTGACCTGCCTCGGAGGAAACATTCTCTATCGCAATAACGGCGATGGCACCTTCACGGATGTAACCGTCAAGGCGGGCGTTCGTGATGGCCGATGGTCCACGGGTGCTGCGTTCGGAGACTACGATGGCGACGGATTGGTCGACCTGATGGTGACCAACTATGTGGACTTTCATCTTGACGACCTGCCTAAGTTCGGAAGCACGTCGTACTGCAAATATCGCGGCCTTGACGTGCAGTGTGGACCGCGCGGGCTGAAAGGGGCCGGCGACTCACTGTTTCACAACAACGGCGATGGCACGTTTACCGACGTCTCACAATCAGCCGGCGTAAACGATCCGCATGGCTATTACGGTCTGGGCGTGATATGGGCTGACTTCAACAACACCGGACATCCGGACATCTACGTCGCCAACGACTCCACGCCGAAGTTCCTCTACCGCAATATGGGCCATGGGAAGTTTGAGGAGATCGGGCTGGAATCCGGCACGGCGCTCAGTGAGGAAGGCGCCGAGCAGGCGTCGATGGGGATAGCCGTCGGTGATTATCTCCATACCGGCCGTCCATCGCTGTACGTCACGAACTTCTCCGACGAAAACGACGATCTCTACCGCAATGATGGCAATTGGAACTTCAGCGAGGTCTCGTATCCGTCAGGCGTAGCCGTGCCTTCACTTCCTTTTGTCAAATGGGGCACTGCATTCGCCGACTTCGATAACGATGGATGGCTGGACCTGATTGCCGTCTCGGGCCACGTCTACCCTCAGGTCGACCAACTCTCGGTGGGCCCGCGCTATCGCGAGCCAGGGCTGCTGCAGATGAATGAGCGTGACGGCACGTTTTGCGATGCAAGTTCGATGGCCGGCACTGCGCTACAGCAACCCCGTGCCTCGCGCGGTCTGGCGGTAGGAGATCTCTTCAACAACGGAAATCTGGACGTCGTGATCGAGACGCTGGATGGAAGCCCCGTCATCCTCAGGAACGACGGGGTTCCCGGCCGTCACTGGATCAGCTTCGAGCTGGCGGGCGTGCAGAGTAATCGCATGGCGCTCAACGCGCGCATCCGCATCGTTGCCGGTGGCATGACTCAGACAGACGAAATACATAGCGGCGGCAGCTATCTATCGCAGAATGACACGCGCATTCACTTTGGCGTTGGCACTGCTACCAAGATCGACACGGTCGAGATTCTCTGGCCGTCCGGAAAGATCGACAAGCTCAACAATCTAGCCGTCGACAAGTTCTACTCCGTGCTGGAAGGTCAGGGGCTCGTGCCGGCCGGCCGCATTGCTCCCTCTAAGAAGAAGTAACCGCGTTCAGTCGTTCGGCTGCTTCGTCGATTGTGGTGGGGCTTGGCCATCCTGTGCGCGTCCGCTGAGCACGGCATACATCTCGAGTTGTTTTTCTGCGTCAGCAGTCCGATGCGCAGCGGTGTAGGCAGCCGCCAACTCGTGATGAAACTCCTTGTTGTTGGGTGAGAGACGCACAGCCGCCTCAAGCTCCTGAATCGCCTCCGCCGAATTGCCTCCGGCCAGCTCGATCCTGCCGAGGTCATAGTGCGCGTCGCCGTCTTGCGGACTCAGCTGGATAGCGATGTGAAGCTCCTCAACCGCGCGCCTCTGATCTCCCTGGCGGTCGAATACCTCTCCCAACGCACGATGAACATCCGCCACGTCGCCGTGAGCTCGTTCTATCGCGAGTAGTCTTTCGGTGCCTGCGCTGACGGCTCCACTCTCCACAAGCGACTTGGCATACGCATACTCAACCTGCGGAGCAAGATCCGTCCGCTCCATTAACGGCTTCAGAGTCTCAACGCAATCGCGATATTTGCCGGAGAGAAACTGGCTCAGACCCAGGACGCTGCGGCCGCCAACGTCGTCGGGGTGTGATTTGAGATATCGGGAGAGCGGAAGAACTGCAGCCGCATACTGGCCTCCGGCAAAGGCCGCCCGTCCCCAGTTATAGTCAAGCCCCTCAAGCGAAGGATTCCACTCTGATGCGCGCTCAAAATAAGCGGACGCGGAAGAGTAATCGTCATTTGTCGCTGCGATCGCACCTAGATTGTTGTAACTGTCCGCTACCGCCAATCTGAACTTCACGCGCATGGCTTCAACCTTCTGCACGGCTGCCGCATCTTTTCTGCCCAATATCCCTGCGGGAGACGTGCTCACGCCCGGGTTCTCAGATGCCGATGAATCCATCAGGCCGGCAAGCTTGCTCTTATCCTGCGCCAGAGTTTTGTCAGCGAGATCCCGCTCGATCTGCATCTCTGCATGCGCAGCGTCCTGCTGCCCTTTCTTCATGAGAATTCTTCCAAGGAGATAGTGGGCCTTCTGGACCTGATACCTATTTCGCGAAACATCCAACGTAAGGGCAATGCTTCGGCGCAGCGCAGCTTCAGCATCGTCGAGCCGGTTCGTGTCAAAGTACATCTGCCCTAGATACAGGTAAGCGTCGGGACCTTGCGGATCAAGTGAAATTGCCTTCTTGAGATAGGTCTCCGCATCGGGATAATTCGCTCGACTTACAGCAATTTTTCCAAGCGCTGCATACGTCATAGCATCGTGTGGAGAAATAGCTAACTCCTTCCTTAGCTCTGCCTCCGCGCTGTCCAAAGGATCCTTGTCATTTCCGGTGGCGAGCAAAACCGCTGCGAGCAAATAATGCGCGCCAGGCAATCGCGGGTTCTCTTCAATGGCTCGCCGAAACTCCGTGATTGCCCTCGGCTGAAAATCGGAATCGCCGTAGGCCCGTCCAAACGCAAGATGGATCTGCGCGGTATCTCCAAATGAACGTTCCATCTCGCCGAATATCTGCGCGGCGCAATTTTCGTCGTCTAAATCGAGGCACGCTACGGCTAGATCGTAGCCATTCGCGAAGATCGGATCGAGCTCGACCGCCGCCTCCAACTCTTTGCGCGCCTGCTGATCCAGGTTCAGCTTGAGAAGTGCGCGCCCAAGCAGTTGATGAGCTTCTGCAAGCTTCGCACGATCGTCCGGATACCTCTGGACATACTGCGAAGCGAGTGTCCTCGCATGAGCGAAATCGCCGGAGTTCAGCGCGGCGCGTGCGTAATCCAGAAGCAGTGAGGGAGAGTTCGGCTCGAGCGCAAGAGCCTCATCAAACAGCGGCGCAGCGTGGGTGTAGTCGGGCACCATGGCGTAACCGACTGCCAGCTGGCCCAGCGCGTCAGCAAGAAAGGCGCGGTATTGCTGGGCCGCGGCGGTCAGGTTGCCGTCGCGCTGGAAGGATTGCGCACTGAGGTACTGCTGCTGGAGGGTGTCGGCGGCTTGAGGCGCAGCGGAGGCGTACGGCAGAAGGATGAGCGAGATGCCTAGGAGGCCGGAACGGAGGAGCATGTGAGGCTCGTGGGTCAAATATTACTACGTGCAAAAAAGAAAACAGCGGAAGGTCAACTTGCGTTGACCTTCCGCTGGGAGGGAGTGTGGCTGTTTAGAAGACGTACTTGACGCTGAGTTCAATGACGCGCTGGTAGCCAGCCGCGGACTTGGTATCCATAACGCCGAAGGCGCTTGTGTTGTAGTTCTTCGTGATGGCCCTGCTTGCGTAGTCGACGTTATAGGCAAGCGTGAGCGGCTGGAGCGAGCTGTAGCCCGGAAGCGGGTGGTTGAGCCAATCGAACGCGCTGGCCCGGAACTGGATCTGCTGCTCGTGGTAGATGGGGAACGACCTGTAGAGTGCCAGGTCATTGTTGAAGAAGGCGGCCATGCTCATGTAGGGGTACTTCTGTCCGCCCTGCTGGCCGACCGGAGGCGCGCTGAAGCAGTTGCCGTTGACGCGCTGATAGACCTTGAGGTTCTGGGTTGGGTTGCAGGTGAGCACGGGCATGATAGGCAGCGAAGCATCGGTGCCGTAGTACGTCGCAGAGCCGATACCGGTTGTGATCCCCTCAGCCGACGCGTTCGCGGGCAGACCGGTGTAGGTGAGCCCGAGGCCGAAGTTGGGGACGCCGTTGCCGAGGAACGACGGAATGTAGCCGCCGGCCTGCCATGTAGAACCGCCGGATATGGTCCAGCCGCCGAGAGTTCCATTGATGAACTCGTTGAAGGCGTGAATCCTTCCGGTGGAGTAGTAGTAGCTGGCGTTGAAGACAAACGGCCGGTCGACCGACGCAGGACCGTAGTTTAGCCGTACGTTGTACGGGTTCTCCTGCAGACTGGTGGCGAGCGTCTTGGACCACGTGAAGTTGAGGTTGTAGCCGAGGTGTCCGGTGTTCTTGATCCAAGCTACCTGCAGGGCGTTGTAGTTGGTGAAGGACGTGCCCTGGTTCATGTAGACATTGTTGGTGCCGTAGGCGTACCCGTAGGGGTGGTAGTCTCCCAGTTGGTTCCCAGTGGCTTGATAGCAGCCCGTGGACGTGCCGTCGGATTTGACGACACAGCTCCCAGGCGTCGGATTCTTGGGGACATCCTCCGGATTCGTAGACAACACGCCGGTGTATGGGTCTGGGTTGAACAGCGCTCCGATCGGCGTCTTGTTTTGATCGGCAAGAGCGCTGAAGTTGCTGCCCTCGATGCCCTCGCTATTGTCGGAGAGCTGATGGGTTTGGCTTCCAACGTAGGCGACGTCAAGAAGCGAGTTCCACTTCAGCCTGTGGTCGATGGTGAGATTGTACGACATCGAAACGGGCTGGCTGTAATCGCTGGGATCAAGACCGGTTTGAGACGACGCGCAGGTTTGCGGGACGTTGTGAGAGCACGGCGTACCGGCCGGCGGAGCCGCGTTTAGGGGCGCCGCAAGCTGGCCGATCTGCGACAGCATGATGTTCTTGCCGCCGGGAAGGTTATAGCCCTGCACGTGCTGCGCCGTAACCAGGGCCGCCGCGACGTCATTGGTCTGGGTGACGAAGCGATAGACGCCAAGGCCGCCGCGGATGACGGTGTTTCCGTTGCCGCGGAGATCATAAGCGATGCCAAACCGCGGATTGACATAGACTGGGCGATTCGGCTGTCCACCTAGAGGAACGCCCTCATCGATGGCATGCCAGTAGAAGCCCGGAGCGTACTTGCCGGAGTTGTAGTCGGACAAAACACGGTCCGGATAGAAGACGGCCATACCGATGCCGCCACGGTCATACCAGTGAGTGTCGTGTTCGAAACGCAGACCGAGATCGAGGGTCAGGCGGCTAGTCGTCCTCCAGTGGTCCTGCACGAATAGTGCGTTGGATTGATAGGCGGTATCGGCGATCGGCGAAGCGTTGTTTTCGCTGTAACCGGAGGCGATGCCCATCACAAAGTTAGCGACTGTATTATGTGGGGAACCAATCAGATTATTGGTGAGCAGGTCCGGGTTCTGACCGCCGAAGTTGATATTGCCGTCCTGGTAGGTGGCGAAGGTGCTCTGGTAATTATCCGTGTTCTGGGCGAAGGCTCCTATCTTGACCGTGTGATTGCCCCATACCTTGGTGAACGTATCTGAGAACTGCGGAGCTTGCTTCTTGACTGCGTACTTACCCGGAGGGTTCTCAAAGATGGACGCCTGCGAAAAGTCGGGGAAGGTCTGGTTTCCGCCGCTGCTATACGCCGGGATAGCGATGGACGAGGTCTGGAAGACCTTGCCGTAGGTGTAGCCGAGGTTGGAGCGTGAGGCAGCGGCGGGATTCGGCTGCACGAACGGGAAGCTGCCATAGGCCCAGGCGGCCATGAGGTCGTTGGTTGAAGAGGCGCTGAAGCTGTGAACGAAGTGCCCGGCGATTGTCTTACCGTCGAACGACTGCTGTTCGCCGCCGCCGGGATAGGGGATCGCGTTCCCCGGCGTCCAATAGAGGTGGGCGCCGTTGCCGGAAGCGAGCTCCGAGTTATAGGCCTGCGAGTAGGTGCCATAGATTTTGGTGTTTTCGCCGAGCTGGTAGTCCAGGCGAACGCGATAGAGCCAGCCGTTGTTGACGTTCGGAATGGGCTGATAGTAGTTGTAGCCGCCGGGCGTTGTGGCGGGGTTGGCATTCGCCTTCGGCCAGATCTTGGCGAGGGCCGCGGCGCCGGGATCGATAAACTTCGACGGGATCTTCTGACCTACGTCTCCGCCAGCGCTGCCGTAAGGAGCGAGCGAGGCCGAGGGAGCGGCGGAGGTGCCGTCCGGGTAGATGGTGCCGCCGAGATCGCTGCACCAGTTGCCCTGCGGGTAGCCGGAGGTTGGTGTGGGGTAAAAACCGTTCGGGCAGAGTGCGAGGTTGTCGGGGTTGTCGGTGGAAAAGTCGCCCTGCTGCATCTCAGGAGTCGGGATGTAGGACTTGAGGACGTTGGCATTGCCCTGGTTCTGGAGAAAACGCTCATAGCCGCCCCAGAAAAAGAAATGGTCGTGGGTGAGGGGAACAGGTCCGCCGAAGTTGCCGCCGGGATAGTAGTAGTGCTGCGGTCCCTGCGGGATGTGCTGGTGATTGGACTGCCAGTCATTCGCGTTGAGGACGCTGTTGCGGGCGTTGAAATAGAATTCGCCGTGGTACTTGTCACTGCCGGACTTGCTGATCGCCGAAATGACAACCGGGCCAAACGCGGTGTCGGCGCCAAAGGCGGAGGCCTGAACGGTGACTTCGGCGGTCATCTCAGGGTTGATGACGGTGAGAGAGGACGCCATATCGCCGGGATCGATGACGTTGGCGCCATCGGACAAGAGGGCCGTGCCGCCACGATTGACCGCGCCGTTAATGTTGATGCCCGACCCGACGGCGCTCTGCTGCACGGTGATGTTTCCGTCACTGTACGCGGGTGCGGTCTGGGTAAGGCCGCCGGACACGGTCGTCGCGCCGGGCAAAATTTTCAGCAGCTCGGTGACATCTCGACCCTGTAGAGCGAGGTTATCGATCTGCTTGGAGTCCAGGTAATCGGAGCGTGCGCCGCTGTCAGTCGCTATCATCTGGCTGGCGGCTTCGACGCTGACAGTCTGGCTCTCGGCGCCGACCGGAAGGGCCATGGTCGGCACCGTGCCTTCGTCGCCAGCATGAAGGATGATCCCGGTGAGTTCCTTGGACTGGAAGCCTTTCGCCGTGGCTTTGACCTTGTAGACGCCGGGCGTGAGCGCGGCGAAGGCGAACGATCCAGCGTGGTTGGTCTGCACTTGGTGCGTCAACCCAGTGGCCTGGTCAGTGAGCGTGACGTCGGCTCCGGGGATCACAGCACCAGATGCGTCGGCGACTGTGCCAGTCAGCTGGGCCGTGGTCTGGGCATAGCTCAAACGTCCTGAGACGAGGAACAGTACCGCCGCAAAAACAAACCACCCACACGCTCGGGTGAGCCGTGCCAGATTGAGGTTTGTGTTTGATCCACCATGAATGCGCGCTGCACTGATCATGGGCATAGCCTCCTGAAGTTTTTCCCTTCGAAATCGATAGGGGATGAAACAGAGCCCAGAGCTTCTTGAGAATTTGGCGTTTCGCAAACGTCCATTTTTTTAGGCGACGGGAACTATAGCGACAGCATTTCGTACTTGTCAACAAAGAAACCGGGGAAGATTCCCGAATGTCATGATCACGGACGTTTTGGCTAACCACCTGCGCTCCGCCATGGATCTCAGGCGGTCACCCAACTTCATGGCATCCTGAAACGATTCAGGAGTACTGAAAAGGTCACCGGGATTTGCCTGGTTGCAAAGCTTTTCTTGCTGATCTGAGCGACGGCCGCATTTGTTTCTTAAAAAATAATAAGTCGAGACGTGAGTGCCGATTACCGTTGTTATTTGGTATCGACCGTGACACGACACTTTTTGCGTGCCAAGGCGCACCGAATTCATCGCGACACGCATACGATCTTGCTCACTTCTGCGGCGTGATTCCCTTGCCTTCCGTGATCACATAGAAGCGGTCCAGCCCAGCAGGTGGCGGGATAACATCCGTGTGCCCACTCGGCCACCGAACCTCGATCTTGTCGATCTTCGTCGCCTTGCCCAGACCGAAGTGTGGCCGCTGATCGGAACTGGAAGCAAAGCTCCCTCCGGCCAGAACATCCGCCCGCTGTGTGAAGCCATTCGCCGTCAGCAGAACGCATGCACCCACTGCATCCCGCGGACTGCCGCGCTTGCCCGGTCCCGCGGATGCCGCGCCCACAAGCTTGAATGCGATCCAGTGATTCCCGTTTTCGACCACATTCCGGAGGAGTGACGGCGTTCCATCCAGGTTGTTAATCACCACATCGATGTGGCCGTCATTGAACAGATCGCCATACGCCATGCCACGCGCCGTGGTCACTTCAGCCAGCCCCGTTCCTTCAACGGCGGGCACAAGACTCAGCTTGCCGTTCTCGCTGTGAAAGAGCAGCGGCCGCTCCGCCCAGCTGGTCCCCCAGTTCTGCGTATCGGCCTGCGGATACACATGCCCGTTCACCTCGAGCAGATCCAGCCATCCATCATTGTCGTAATCGAAGAACCCAGTTCCCCAACCAAGAAACGGCACAGTCGGCTCGGCGATGCCCTCCTGGTACGAAACGTCAGTAAAGTTTCCCGAGCCATCATTGCGATACAGCGGCTTGTAGTCGTCGGAAAAGGTCGTATTGAACAGGTCAACGGTGCCCTTGTGCAGAAGATCGCCGGCGGCGATGCCCATGGATGCTGTTTCTCGCCCGCTGTCATTCAGCGCGTATCCACTCGAGAAGCTGTCATCCTCAAACGTGCCGTCGCCTTTGTTGATGTACAGATAATTCGGCGTCGAGTCATCCGCGACCAGCAGATCCAGCTTGCCATCGCCGTTCACATCGACAAACAGCGATGCCAAGCCGTAGTACCGGCTCGCATCCGCCACGCCCGCGTGCTGGCTCACCTCCGTAAACGTTCCGTCGCCATTGTTATGAAACAGATGATCCGGTTCGCCCTGCAGACCGCGAGGACCGCACATGACAGTCACACCGCGAAATTTGCAGAAGCTGAACGCCCGTGGCTGATTGTCCATGTCGTAGTGAACGTAGCCCGGCACAAACAGGTCGAGCAGCCCATCACCGTCGTAGTCGCCCCACGTCGCGCCCGTAGACCAGTTGCCGAGCGTGACGCCCGCCTTCTCGGCGACGTCCGTAAACGTGCCGTCATGATTGTTGTGGTACAGCCGGTTCTTCCCGAAGTTCGTAACGTAGATGTCCGGCCAGCCATCGTTGTCGAAATCGCCGACAACTGCGCCAATGCCCCAGCGATCGTTCGCCACTCCGGCCTTCGCCGTCACGTCAGTAAAGGTCCCATCGTGGTTGTTGCGAAACAGCGCGGCGTGCGGTGGCGTGGCCTTGCCCGTGTAGGCGTCGTAGGTAGAGCCGTTCACCAGATAAATATCGAGCCATCCATCATTGTCATAGTCGAGCAGGGCCACTCCCGAGCCCACCGTCTCGATGATGTAGTTCTTCTCCGGTGTTCCCATCGTGTGCTTCCATTTCGTCAGCCCGGCCGCCGCAGCAACGTCCTTGAAAATCACCGGCCCCGTGCTCACGAAGCCGCCGGCAGTGATCGGCCGGTGCTGCGCATCGAGGACCGCAGGACGCGACGGCCCGGTCGCCACACTGTTGCTCGATGCCGGCTGCGATCCCTCAACCGGCCTCTGCGCCTCCTTCTCCAGGGGGTTCGGGTTCTGCGCGACCAGCCATGAGCCGGCACCGCAGCACATTGCAATCCCCAGCACGGCAGAGCACAGCCGTCGAACGAACCTTTTCCTCACGCGACGCTGCCTCCTGAAACCCTTCAGCTTCCACCCACATTTTTGGGAGTCTTCTTTTTGTGCGCAAGATAGTCGACCAGTTTGCGCATCTCATCCTGGTTCAGCACATCGCCGAAAGGCGGCATCTGCTTTCCACCCTCCTGAATCTGCCGTTCAATCTCATCTTTCTTCAGCCGCTTGCCTACCGTTGTGAGGGATGGCCCTTTTTCGGTGCCTACGCCATCGACTCCGTGACAGTGCTCGCATCCCTTCTCCTTGAAGAGCTCCGCTCCTGCCGCACGCTCCGTCTTCGACGCTGTCGCGCGCGCACCCGATCCAGCGAAACATACGACAACGAGCGCCATCGCGACAGCAAGCAGAAATCGGCCTGCAACTCGCCGCTTGCTGCTTCGCTCAAAATCCGGAGCTGCAGCCCTTCGCAAACTGTCGAACCCAGACCAAACCCTCATCGTGCAGGTGCCTCGCGCGAGTCCGCGAATGCATTGGCCGAACGCATCGGCAACATGCGCATATTATGCGTATGCCACGTGACGCTCTCATTGGCCAGGTCCGGATGCTTGCGGAGAAACTCGAGAGCATATGTGGTGGCGACCGGATCGTCCTTCTGATCCGCAAAGGCGGCAGCCTCCTTCGATGCTTTTTCCCGTTCACCCATCCGGCGATACAGAATCGCAAGGTTGTAGTGCGCGGCCAGATCGTCGGGAGCGATCTCCTGCAGCTCCTGGTACTGCTTCAAAGCATCGCTGTACCTGTGCTCCTGATACAACGTGAACGCAAGCTCACGATGGGCATCGCGCGACAGCGGATACTGCCGCGCCATCTCCTCAAAATCAGCGATCGCGAGGTCCAGCTTTCCCTCGTTGCGCTCCACAAGCGCCCGATAGTAAAGCGCCCGTGCGTTCTTCGGCGAGAGCTCGAGCGCCTTCGCAAGGTTCGGCCGCGCATCCGCATACCTCTCCCACTGGATGTCGACGATCGCCATATTCGTATACGCGTCCGCGTAGTCAGGACGCAGCTTTGCAACCCGTTCGAACGCTGCAAACGATGCCGCATACTGCTGCGCGTCCAGCAGCCCGATGCCGTAATTGTTCCATCGCATCCATTCCTTGTTCTCGTTCGGCCCCGGCGTCGTGGGCGCGTTCTCGCCAACGTGAATTACGCGGGTCGCCGAAGCCATATCCACGACCGGCTCCTCGTAGTGCTTCGCCATTCCGAAGTCGATGAAGTGTTGATCGAACCGCCGATACTTCACCGTCGCCGTAACAGTGACCGCGCCCGAAATCTGCGCCGGCATCGTGAAGCTGTACCGCACCACCTGCGAGCGCCCGGACTGGATCGTGTTGTTGTACGCCACAACGCGGTTGTCCCATACCTGGTGCAGATCGTTGAGGCCGCCATTCACATTGATCAGCCGATTCATAAAGGTGTGCGCTTCGGGATCGAGATCCCCATTGGCCTTCAGGAATCCGCTCTCGCAGAGCAGCTTGCCGGCACTGTCCTTCACCGTGAGATCCACCCACGATTCATACATGTCACGCTGCTCGGGGACGTGGCTGTGCGCGATGCCTTTGTTCTGGATCACTACATCGAGCGTGACATGTTCGCCGGGATCCACATGAAAGTTCACCAGCCCTAAGGGCGCGACGACTTTGTCCGGAGCTCCGTTCGCCTCCAGTCCATGCTCGAGAGCGAACAGGTCCACGTTGAACACGTCACTTTGCAGAAACGCGACCGTGCGGCGCTCCTGAACGTCGTACCCGTAATACTGCGGAATGATCGTATTCGCGCCCAGCCAACGATGCGAAGCCAGCTTGCCCTGCTTCGCTCCCTGGTCGCGCGTCTCGACCGTTTCCCGCGGCATATGGCACGTCTGGCAGGTCGAGACAGAATCCTTCACATAGAACGGCAGCGGCGACTCCTTCGCGAACGCCGAGGCCTGCCACTCCTCATATAGCGAGATCGCGCGCTGCCATTTGTAGTCGTTCAACGACTTCGGCAGCGCCGCCTCGTGGCACGCGGAACAATACTGCGACGTGTGATAGAAGTCCTTCATCACCGCCTTGCTGTGCCGGTCGAGGTGCGCCAGGATCTCCGCATCGCTCACAGGCCGCGTGATCGGCTTGCCATCCTCGTCTACCAGCACCGCAGGAACCCCAAGCACATAGCTTCCCGTTCCGCGTGTATCTACCTTCTGGATTGAGTGGCACACGCTGCACGTGATCCCTTCATCGTCGTACCACTTGCGCCCCGGGCCATTCTGGGTCAGCGCGCCACTCACGAGCGCAATCGGATCATGGCATCCTTCGCAGTGGCGCAGGTACTCCACACCCTTCTGCGCCTTCAGCAGATTCACATTGCGCAGGTACCACGCTGGCCGGTTCGAGTTCGAATGTGCCGACTGCCGCCACTCCGTGTGCGCCTCCTCATGGCAATGGCCGCAGTACTTCGCCGTCGGGAAACTCTTCGAGTCGATGAAGTCGCCGTTATCCGTGGTCGCGTTCGAAGGCAGAAAATGATAGTCGACACCGAACCGGTCGTTATACGTCGCCACGGTTTTGTCGCTGTAGGCTTTGCGTGCCGCATCTGCCGCATCGCTTTCAGAAGACGCCTGGACCGCGCGGAATGCGCAGCCCGCACCTCCGAGGACCGACAACACCAGGATCAGCCTTAGAGCCCATCGCGAGTTTCTATGCCAACCCATGCTCGTACCAACGTCCACACGCAGCCCGCTCCGTTGTTCACGAAAGAGCCCGAGGAGATTGCCGGAATTCTAGCTTCCCGCTAAATTAGCGGTCAACAAAGAAGTCAACATAGTCGCGCCCGAGATACAGGCGGTAGTGGCCGTTCCCGCTCTGCGTCACCTGCAACGGGCGTGGCCGCTGCATTCCGGCGTCGTGCTGGACGGCCGCATGAAACAGCTCTGTGCCGCCGAGATCCATAACTTCAAACCCCTGGTTGCTGAGAAATCCCGCGCCGTACGCGCCCGCAGCCAGACGCTTTCCGCCAATCTCCACGGGCACATCGGTCAAAATATAGAACTGATATCGCTCCTTCATGCCGCTCGAGTAGCCTCCGGTGTCCACCATCCCGAACAACGTCTGCTTCCCTTCGCGCCACAGTACCCCACCCGTGTTGCGCATCTGCACTGGAGCCATTTGGCCACTGAAATAGACCTCGCAGGAAACACTGCCTGAAGCTGCGTTGGCGCTAAGCACGCCTGCTTGCTGGGTTGCTTGCTGCGCGCCCGCCCACTGCATAGGCGTGCACAGCAATAAAAGAAGAAAAAGAATCGGTGCTCTATTCATACTCGCTTCCCTTCTGCTGATCTCTCGAACCCGACGGCCTAGCCTTCGCCGCACAGTCGTCCGGCTCAGTCTTTCTAGCACGATCTTCCACGGTTGGGAACGTTCCCCGCACGATCTCCGCAGAATCCGCACAACCATCCGCAGGACTAGAATTGCACCGTCTTCTCAAATCGGGCCACACTGGGTCTTCTCATGGACACCGATCGAGGTCAAACCACGCGGCTCCTCAAGGCGATGCATGCCGGCGATCATGCAGCCGCCGAGGAACTCCTGCCTCTTGTGTACGCAGAGCTGCATCGCATTGCGAACGCGTGCATGCGTCGCGAGCGGCCTGACCACACCTTGCAGCCGACTGCCCTGATCAATGAGGCGTATCTCCGGTTGATACAACAGGACGTCGATTGGAACGACCGCGCCCATTTCGTGGGATTCGCCGCCCACGTCATGCGCCGCGTCCTTGTCGACTATGCACGCGCGCGAAACACGGATCAGCGCGGCGGAAAAATGGAGCGCGTCGAACTCCAGGACCAGTTCGCCATCTCGCCAGAACGGCTCGATGAAGTTGCGCTGCTGGACGAGGCACTCGATAGACTCGAGAAGAAAAACCCTCGCCAGGCGAAGGTCGTCGAGCTGCGATATTTCGGCGGTCTTTCGATGGAGCAGATTGGCGCGATTGTCGGCATCGCACCACGCTCGGTCAAGCGCGACTGGGCTTTGGCGAGAATCTGGCTGTATGAAGAACTCAAGCCGCTCAACCAGCACGCCGAACCCAGCCGGCAAAAATAATTCAGAACGGTGGCCCCTTTTGCGCACGTGCGGCGCATTTGGAGGTGAGGGCAGATAAGCCCGCCCCCAAAAAAGGAGAACCACCATGAAAACCCTTTCGATCTTCCGCACAATATTCGTCGTCGCGAGCCTCGTAGTTGGATGTGTTTCCTTACCCGCGCACGCCCAGGGCGTAGGCAACAGCATGACTGTCAACGTGCCGTTCGGCTTTGAGCTCGGCTCGGAGCATCTCGCTCCCGGCAAGTACACGATCAGCCGCCCGCTCACCGACATCATCGAAATCACGAACGGCTCAACCGGCGCACTGCTCGTCACTCACGACGGACAGAGCAGCAAAGCCACTAAAAGCAGCAAGATCGTGTTCGACAGATACGGGGACCACTATTTTCTTCGCCAGGTCTGGTTCAACGCCGAAGACAACACGTACATGGAGTGCACGGAGTCGAAGGCTGAGAGGCAGGCGAAGAGGTCGGAACTCGCGTCGGTCACAAAGCAGGCTTCTAACGTGGAAATCGCGATATTGCGCATTCCGTAATAAGGTCGCAGCCGCCACAAACACCATCGTTATCTGGTGATGAGCAGGAAGCAAGCACCCTTCGAGCTTCCTGCTCAATCTTTTTTCAGCCCCATCCAACGAGACCCCGGGAAGGTGGCAATCGCATGGCACTTGTGTAATCATGGTCCCCGTTACCAGAATCACCGATCCCTAAAGGTCAAACGTTCGTTTCGCATCTGCCAGAGCGCTGGATGGAAACAATGGCCGACTCCCAGAAATTCGTCGAAGATCTCTTTGAAGCGGCGCTTGCTCGCCCTCCCAAAGAACGCAGCGCCTATCTCGATGTCGCCTGCCCGGATTCGCCCGAGGTCCGCGAGCTCGTACGAATGCTTCTGCTCGCCGACGAGCGTGCCGGAGACTTTCTCGCCTCCCCCTTTCTATCGCCTTCAGACAGCTTCGAAGACGAGCCAACTTCAACCTTTGAGCCAGGATCCACCGTCGCCGGCAGATTTCAGATTCATCGCTTCATCGCGGGCGGCGGCATGGGCGAAGTGTACGAGGCGTGGGACTCCGAGCTGCGGGAACGAGTCGCCATTAAGACCATCCGCCCGGAGCTCGCGCAGAGCCCAAGCGTGATTGATCGTTTCCGCCGCGAAGTCAAGCAGGCCCGCGCCATCTCTCATCCCAACGTCTGCCGCATCCACGAGCTCTACTGCGACGCCTCGAACTCCGAAACGAAAGTCTGGTTTCTCAGCATGGAGTTCCTCGACGGCTTCACGCTGAGCGAACAGATTCAGCACGTCGGCCCCGTTGAGCCCAAGCAGGCCTTCGACCTGCTGCAACAGCTTGTCAGCGGACTGAACGCCTTACACGCCAACGGTGTCATTCACCGCGACCTCAAATCCGGCAACATCATGCTGGTCAGCGGTGCGCCCGGTCAGCTTCGCGCGGTTATCACCGATTTTGGGCTCGCCACCAACGTGCTTCGTCGCGAAGGCGGCCTTCTCGAAACCGGCGGCCAGGGCACTCCCGAGTTCATGGCCCCCGAGCAGATGCAGACGGCCGACGTCACCGCGCTCGCCGACCAATACGCCCTCGGCGTCGTCCTCTGCGAGATGCTCACAGGTTCGCGGCCGACGCACAAAGATGTCACCTCCGGTCGCGCTCAATTCGAAGCCAAACTCGCAAAGGCCATCGACCCCCGCTGGTCGCGAGCCATCGTTCGCTGCCTCGAACAGAAACCCGCGGACCGCTTCCCATCTCTCGACGAAGTCGTTCTCTCCCTCAAGCCTCGCCGGCCGCACACGCGCCTTTGGCTCGCCCTCGCCGCGGCCATCGCACTCCTGATCGCCGCCGTTTTCTGGTATCACTCCAGGCCCACAGCTCCCGCAACTTCCCTCGCGGTGCTCCCGCTGGCCAATCGCACTGGAGACCCCAACCTCGACTATATCGGCGCAGGAATCACTGAGGCCCTCACCGACGATCTCTCCAGCATGCCTGGACTCCAGGTCGCAGCCGGCAGTGTCGCTCGCCATTATCAGGAGTCCAACATCGATCCACGCTCCGCCGCCGGCCAGATGCACGTCGGCTCGATCGTCAGCGGCTCGTTCCAAGCGTCCAACGGCACATTTCAAATTCCCATCGAACTCATCAACGCCTCCGGAAAACAGATCTGGGGACAGACCTATCTCGGCAAGACCGCCAACCTCGCCGACATCCAGCACGAGATCGCCACCGACGTCGCCTATCATCTTAAGATCGAGCTCGGTGCCGAAACAACCGCCCGCCTCAACCGCCGATATTCAACAAATCCCGCTGCGTACAACGCCTATCTCAAGGGTCGTGCCCAGCTGGCGCAGAGGAACCCTGACAATCTTCGAGATGCCGTAGGCGACTTCCAGCAGTCCCTTACCTTCGATCCAAGCTATGCTCCGGCACTGACCGGACTCGCCGATTGCTACAGTCTCCTCGCCTTCTACGGTCTGGAACCCTCTACTCCGCTACTCAAAAATGCGCTCAAAGCTTCGCAGCAAGCGCTTCAACTCGACAGCACCTCTGCCGAGGCATATACATCGCGTGCCTTTGCGCGAACCCTCCTGAACTTCGACTGGGAAGGAGCTGAAGCCGATTACAAGCGTGCCATCGAGCTCAATCCCAAGTATCCGCAGGCCCATGCGTGGTACGCGCTGGTTCTGCTCACACCACAGGGCCGCGAGGCAGAAGCGCGCGCCCAGATGAAGTATGTGCAGGCAGCAGACCCTGACTCTCCGCTGGCGCTCATTGGAGCGGCTATGATCGAACGCTACTCCGGCCACACGGAGCAGTCGATTCGAGTGATTGAGCCGCACGTCCGCGGGCCGAACCCGTATGAGCCCTCCCTTGAACTTCTGGCAGAAGACTACCTGCAGCTGCAGAAGGTGAAGAGGGCGATGGACATACTTCATTCCGTCCCCGTTTCGCCAAATGATGCCGATCCGCGGGATGCCATTCGCGCGATTGCCTACGCGGACAGCGGCCAGACAGCCAAGGCCAACGAGACTGTCCAGCGCCTCGTCGAGAAGGTTCACGCCGGCGAACCTCTTGCCTACCAGACAGCGGAGATATATACAGCTCTTGGCAACCACCAGAAAGCCATGGAGATGCTTCAGATTGCTTTCAACCGCAAAGAACCAGAACTCTTGTTCCTCAATGTCAATCCATTCCTTGCTCCACTTCGCGCGGAGCAACCGTTCCAGGCGCTTCTCCACCAGATGAATCTTCAATAGCACGTCCTAAAGGAGTTCACCGATGACCCGCGCTGAGTTGCTGAACAAAATGAATCTTTCGCACGAAGAGCATGCAGACCTGATGAGAAAATACGAAGCGTTCGCCGCCTCTTTGAATGAGAACCAGCAAAAAGTGGTCACGCGTTCCCTGATCACCCTGGAACAGGCCAGAAAAACCTTTGGTCCGCGTACGACAATCGAGGATATAGAGAATCTTGTCGGTCCGATCTTTGCCGCCGCCAACTCCAGCTGTAATGGGGCGCAGTCATCACCATTGCCTGCTCCTCCTCCTCCCGCTGGGCAATGACTCAAAAGAGCTGTTGGCAACCATCAGGTTTTCATAGCAGGTACAAAGGAGTTCCACGGATGACCCGCGACGAGATGCTCCAGAAAATGAACCTTTCGCACGAAGAGCATTCAGACCTGATGGCCAAATTCGAAGCCTTCCACGCCTCTCTGAACCAGAATCAGCAAAAGGTGGTCACGCGCTCGCTGATGAGTCTCGAACAGGCCAGGACAACGTTTGGACCGGGTGCGACGGTCGAGGATGTAGCGAACCTGGTCGGTCCCGCTTTTGCCGCCTCTAATTCGAGTTGCAATGGCGCCAATACAGTACCGGCGCCACGCCCTGGGCCTCCTGGTGGGAATGAATAAGGTCGATGGCATCGAGCGCTTCGTCCCGGCCGCGGAGACGGTGAGGGTCGCGGCCGCGGTCGCCGAATCCCTTGGCGTCACCCGAACCGCCGATATCACAGGTCTCGATCGCATCGGTATCCCGGTCTACTCCTCCATCGTTCCGGACTCCGGCGACAATCTTTCCGTCTACAACGGAAAGGGACTCCGCCCCATCGACGCAAAAGCAGGTGCCTTGATGGAAGCCATCGAGCGTCAAACCGCGCTGAAGGCGCGCCTTCCCCTCATCGCCGATAGCTTCGCTCATCTATCCGACACGGCCGGTGTGCTCGATCCCCGCACCGTCAACTACGAGCTCGCGCCAGATTACTCAGAGCAGCAGATCTACTCCTGGTGCTCTGGAATCGACATCGTCTCCGAGCAGCAATGCTATGTTCCCGCAAAGCTCGCGGGCTACATGTGGTTCGACGCTCCACATCCAGCCACCTTTGTCATGACGGACAGCAACGGCCTGGCCTCCGGAAACTGCCGCGAAGAAGCCATCTGCCACGCATTGTGCGAAATTGTCGAACGCGACTCATGGACGTTCGTTGAACTGGGCGCACATCTCATGCCCCGCGCACGACGCGCGTTCGCTTACGGCCCCGACCAAAAAGACGGCCCCGATGATCTCGAAATGTTTCCCTGCGTGGATCCCGACTCATGCGAAAGCGCCCACGAGCTGTTGCTGAAATTTGTCAACGCCGGGCTCGCCCCCGCCATCCGCGACATCACATCCGAGTTCGGCGTCCCGACCTTCTTCGCTGCCGTGTGCGACGAGAGCATCGCCGGCTTTCCGATGGCCCACTGTGGCTTGGGCACACACCCCAACGCAGAAGTTGCGGTCCGCCGTGCGCTGCTCGAGCTCGCACAGTCGCGTTGTGTCGACATTCAGGCAGTTCGCGAAGACATCCCGCCTCCGGGAACAACCTTCGGCCGCTTCGCTCCTCACAGTCGTCGCGTCAACGCAATTAATCCCGATAGCTGGTATCACGGCAGATCGAAATCCCTGCGCAATTTCCGCGATATCCCCTCCTATCCATTCGCCACCATCGAAGAAGGATCTCGAGTTTCTCCTCGACCGCTTCGCCGCGCAGGGCCTCAATCAGATCATCGTCGTCGACTTCACCCCCAACGAAACCGCCTTCTCCGTCGTTCGTGTGATCGTCCCGGGCATCGAAAATTGGGCGCTCGATCACGGACGTCTCGGCCCGCGCGCGCTCGAGTTCTGGAAAAAATATGCGTGACACCGCCATCTTTCTCGGCCCCACACTGGCGGGCAAAGATGCCGAGCGCATCCTCGACGCGGACTATCTCCCTCCCATCTGTCGCGGCGACCTCGCACGCCTGCCCGACCACATCCGTTTTGTCGGCATCATCGACGGCGAGTTCTATCAAAGCCTCTCCGTCTCGCCCAAAGAGATCGTAGCCTTGCTCCGCCGCGGAGTCACCGTCTGCGGCGCGTCAAGCATGGGTGCTCTGCGCGCCGCCGAAACCTGGAAGCTCGGAATGATCGGTGTGGGCAAAATCTTCGAAATGTACCGCGACGGCATCCTCGACGCCGACGACGAAGTTGCGCTGGTCTACGAGCGCGACACCTACCGCAAATTGTCAGAGCCTCTCGTCAATCTCCGCGCCGCGCTAGAGATGGCGGCTGCCGCCGGCATCATCAACGAGCACGAGAAGATCGACCTCACCCTTCGCCTCAAATCCCTCTACTTCCCTGACCGTTCCGACCGCGCCCTCTACGCCCTCTGCCCCAAACTCCGCGCCTTCTTCGCGACCGCGCCGCCACCTGACCCCAAGCGCGACGATGCGCTCGAGCTGCTGCGCACGCTCGGCGAACTGCGCGCAAACTCCGAAGCTCTCAAGAGCCGCTCAAGCGACAGCCGCCGTGGAAACCCGCCGGACAAACCAAACCCGGAACCCTGGGGCGAGGTCACTGCAGGTTGATTCCACTCGATTCGAAAAAAGTGTGCGGGGTGCTCACTTAACTGCCGAATGCGTCGGCAGGAAGACATGAAACGCGGTCACCGCAGCGCCATCGGCGAAGACACTCCGGAACCGCAGCGTGCCCTCGTGCTTCTGCACGATTCCTCTGCTGATCCATAAGCCGAGGCCGGTCCCTTTCGTCGACTTCGTCGTAAAGAAAGGCTCAAACAGCCTCTTCGCGTTCTCCTGCGTGATCCCCACGCCCGTATCCGAGATGAACACCCTCACGCCAGCCGGCCGTCCCCTCCACCCCGCCGTCTCCGTCAGCCGCACCCGCATCCGCCCGCCTTCGGGCATTGCCTGCATCGCGTTGCTGACCAGATTCATGAACACCTGCTTCAGCTCTGACGGGAACCCGTGCACCGTGCCCTTGCTCGAATACTCCCGCTCCAGCGTGATATTCGCCGTCTGCATCGGCCGCTGCTGCAGCTCCAGGACATCGTCCAGCAGCTCCGCGACCGAGACAGTCACGGCCTTCTGCGACTCACGGTAGAAGCTCAGCGTCTGTTTTGTTATGTGCGAGACGCGCGCCAGTTCCTGCTCCGCAATCTGCGCATAATACTTCGCCTCGTCATCGAGCGACGGGTGCTGCCGCAGCAGGTAAAACGCGTTCGTAATCGCTTCCAGCGGATTGTTGATCTCGTGCGCCACAATCCCCGCGAGCTTGCCCATCGCCGCCAGCCGCTCGTTTCTGCGCAGCGCCTCCTCGGCGATCACCTCTGATGTTATGTCGCGCGTAATCTCCAACACCGCGCCACTGCCTGCCTGCACTGCCTGGCGGCTTGCAACGAGAATCTCACGACCGTCCTTCGTGCGATGCCTGAGGTTGCCCTCCCACCGCGCGTTCCTCGCCAACGCTTCTTCAATCTCCTTGCGGTCCGTCGGAGGCGTCCCCAGCAACGCCTTCAGGTCCTCTCCCAGGACCTGCTCGCGCTTCCAGCCATAGAGCGCCTCCGCGCCCGCGTTCCAGAAGCGAACCCTGCCCTTCCAATCACGCACCATGATCGCCTCGGTGGCCAGCTCCAGCAGCTCCGCGCGCTCCCGCAGAGCGTCGTCCATGCGCTTGCGTTCGGTAACGTCGAAGAACGCTCCCACCGCGCCGCGCACATTTCCTTCCTCGTCGAACAATGGCGAGGCGCTGGCCAGCAGGAAATGCGGAGAGCCTTCGGGATGCGCGACTTCGAGCTCCAGCATTCCGGTCGGCAGGCCGGCTCGCGCAGCCTGCCGCAACGGCAGATCCTCAACGGTCAGAGCTGAGCCCTTCTGCGAAAGTTTCGCAACACTGAGTACAGAGTCCGTCAGGGTCTCGGTGGATTGAGAGCCCAGCATTTCTCCGAGCGCGGCGTTTCCCGTGATGGTGGTGCACTCGCTGCCGTGCGCGACCGCAACGCCGACCGGGAGCACCTGCATGATCGACTCCAGCTCCGCGACGCGCTGCTGCAGTTGCTCATTCAGCAGCCGCAACTCTTCGCTTCTCTGTGCTACGCGCTCTTCGAGATCGCGATTAAGGACCTGCAGCGCGCGCTTCTTGCGATGCAGCTCAGCAAAGACGCTGACCTTGGCGCGCAGCACCTCCGGCACAACCGGAACAGAGATATAGTCGACCGCGCCGCTCTGGTATCCGCGAATGCGGTCCAGGTCAGAAAGGTGAACTGCCGAGACGAAGATGATCGGCGTCTTCTGGAACCGCGGATGCTGACGCATCATGTCCGCGAGCTCGAACCCGTCAATCTCCGGCATGCTCACGTCCATCAGCACGACCGCGACATCGCCCTTCAGCAGATGGTCCAGCGCCTCGCGGCCGGAGTTGGCCTTGACTAAGCGCTCGCCGAGATCCTGAAGAATGGCCTCGTAGCTCAGCAGCTTCCCGGGCTGATCGTCCACCATGAGAATGGTGACTGGATCCCGCTCGTCGACCGGCATGACGAAGTCGTCGGATTGGTAGAGCGAAGGCTGCATCCCTGTTCGAGAGTCTATCTGTGAAGCCATGTACGTAAGCCAGAGAGCAGTTGATCGGTGTTAACCGGTTTCGCCATGTACTCGGAAGCTCCGGCTTCGAGGCACTTCTCCCGGTCCCCCTTCATTGCCTTCGCGGTGAGGGCAATAATCGGCAGCCGCCGCAAATCCGCGTTCTGCCGGATCACCTGCATCGTCTCATATCCATCCATCTCCGGCATCATGATGTCCATCAGGACGATCGCGATGTCCGGTGTGCTCTCCAGCATCGAGATCGCCTCACGGCCGGTGCCGGCGGTAAGTACTGTCATGCCACGCCGTTCCAGAACACTACTAAGCGCAAAGATGTTACGAACGTCGTCATCCACAACCAGTACCTTCCGGCCGACCAGCGCCTCATCCGACCCATGCAGCCGTTCCAGCATGCGCTGCTTCTCGGGCGGCAGATCCGACACGACACGGTGCAGGAAGAGCGCCGTCTCGTCGAGCAGCCGCTCCGGAGATTCAACGTCCTTCACGACAACGCTGCGGGCCAGAGTGCGCAGCCGCGCATCTTCCTCAGGCGCAAGCTCCTTGCCCGTGAAGACCACAACCGGCAGCTCCAGCAGGTTTGGAGACTGCTGCATGCGCTCCAACACCTCGACGCCGGACATGTCCGGCAGGCGAAGATCGAGCACCACGCAGTCGAACTTCTCCTCTTCAGCCTTCGCGAGCGCGTCCTTTCCGCTGTCTACGACTGTGATGTCGATGTCCTCCGAGCCCAGCAACTCTGTGATGCTGAACTGCTCGGCAGGATTGTCTTCGACGATGAGCAGCTTCTTGCGACGCGGCGAAGAATACTCCTTGATCCGGGTGAGCGCTGCCTCGATTCCCTTCTGGCTTGTCGGCTTGATGACATAGGAGAACGCACCACGCGAAAGGCCGTGGTGCCAGTCCTCATCCATCGTGAGCATCTGCACCGGGATGTGGCGCGTGGTCGGATCCTGCTTCAGATGGTTGAGAACCGCCCATCCGAGCATGTCCGGCAGGAAGACATCAAGCGTCACCGCCGTAGGACGAAACTCCCGCGCCAGCGATAAAGCTTCAGCTCCGCGCATCGCGATCAATACCTTGAAGCCCTTGTCGCGGGCCAGGCCGCAGAGCAGACGCGCGTAATGTGGATCGTCTTCAACGACCAGCAGCACGTTGTCGCCCGACTCGAGGTTCGCGCGGTCATCCTCAGGCCGCTCGACGATCTGCTCCACGGTTGCGACCGGAAGCTGGAGCCGCGGTGCCCCGTGGCCGTTCGGCAGTTCGTTAGTTGGAAGCGTCGGCGCCGCCGTTCCCACATAGGTTTGCGGGATGTACAGCGTAAAGGTGCTTCCCTGGCCGGGCGTGCTGCGCAGTTGAATCTCGCCGCCAAGCAGGTTTGCCAACTCGCGGCTGATGGCCAGGCCGAGGCCGGTTCCGCCGTACTTCCGGCTGGTTCCGGCATCCGCCTGCTGGAAGGCCTCGAAGATGATGCGCTGCTTCTCCGTTGGAATGCCGATGCCAGTGTCCGTGACCTCGAACGCAATCACGGATCCGGCGCCGTTCAGAACCGGGTGCCCGTCGCTCCATCCGGAGCTCACCGGCGCGACCCTCAACTTTACGCTGCCCTTCTCCGTGAACTTGAACGCGTTCGACAGCAGATTCTTGAGCACCTGCTGCAGACGCTTCGAGTCGGTGACCAGGCTGCGCGGCAGCTCCGTTGCGACATCAACTTCGAACGAGACCTTGCGGTTCTCAGCCTCATGCCGGAACGGCCGCGCCAGCATGTCGAGCAGGCTTCCGAAGAAGACCTCCTCGGCTTCGACCGAGACCGTACCGGACTCGATCTTCGACAGATCGAGGATGTCCGAGATGAGGTTCAGCAGGTCAGTGCCCGCGCCGTGGATGGTGCGCGCGTACTCCACCTGCCTCGGCGTGAGGTTGCCGTCGGGGTTGTCGGTGAGCTGCTGGCCGAGCACGAGGATCGAGTTGAGCGGCGTACGCAGCTCGTGCGACATGTTGGCCAGGAACTCCGACTTGTACTTCGAGGTGAGTGCGAGCTCTTTCGCCTTGTCCTCGAGCGCGCGGCGTGCCTGCTCGATCTCCTGGTTCTTGCGCTCGACCTCGGCGTTCTGTTCGGCGAGCTGCTGCGCCTTCTGACCCAGCTGCTCATTGGTCTGCTGCAGCTCTTTCTGCTGCGTCTGCAGCTCCGTCGCCAACTGCTGCGACTGCTTCAGCAGGCCCTCGGTCTGCATCGTGGCCTCAATAGAGTTGAGCACGATTCCGATCGACGCGGTGAGCTGCTCGAGGAACGCGAGGTGCGACGCCGTGAACTCGTTCAAAGTCGCCAGCTCGATCACCGCCTTGACGCGGTCTTCAAAGAGCACCGGAAGCACGATGACGTTGCGCGGCACAGCTTCAAATAGACCAGACCGCACCGGCAACGTATTCGGCGGCAGGTCTTCGATGAACATACGGCGTTTCTCGCGTGCGCACTGCCCGATCAGGCCTTCGCCGATCGCCACACGCTCAAGCTGGCCATCGGCGCTGCTGGCGTATGCCGAGAGCAGCACCATCGTGTTGCTGTCTTCGGATTCGGTCTGGTAGATGACCCCCTGCTGCGCGTTGACGAGCGGTGCAAGCTCGCTCAGCAGCATGCGGCCCACGGTGCCCAGATCACGCTGGCCCTGCAACATGCCGGTGAAGCGCGCGAGATTGGTCTTGAGCCAGTCCTGCTCCTTGTTGCGGTCCGTGGTAAGGCGAAGGTTATCAATCATCGTGTTGATGTTGTCCTTCAGCTCGGCCACCTCGCCGGATGCCTCCACCTGAATGGAGCGCGTGAGGTCGCCCTTCGTAACGGCCGTCGCAACCTCGGCGATCGCGCGCACCTGGTTGGTCAGGTTGTCGGCAAGCAGGTTCACGTTGCCGGTGAGGTCCTTCCACGTGCCGGCGGCGCCAGGCACGTTCGCCTGTCCGCCCAGACGTCCTTCAACGCCGACCTCGCGGGCGACCGTGGTCACCTGGTCGGCGAAGGTCGCGAGCGTTTCCGTAACGTTGTTGATGGTCTCGGCGAGCGCCGCGACTTCACCCTTCGCGTTCACGGTCAGCTTGCGTGTGAGGTCGCCGCTGGCGATAGCCGTAACCACGCGCACGATGCCGCGCACCTGCTCGGTGAGGTTGGCGGCCATGACGTTCACGTTGTCGGTGAGATCCTTCCACGTTCCGGCGACGCCCGGCACCTGCGCCTGGCCGCCGAGCTTGCCTTCCGTGCCGACCTCGCGCGCGACGCGCGTCACTTCGGCGGCAAACGCGTTGAGCTGATCCACCATCGTGTTGATCGTGTTCTTCAGCTCAAGAATTTCGCCCTTCACGTCTACCGTGATTTTGCGCGAGAGGTCGCCGCGAGCGACAGCGGTCGTGACCTCGGCGATGTTACGCACCTGAGCCGTGAGATTGCCGGCCATCGCGTTCACCGAGTCGGTCAAATCCTTCCACGTTCCACCGACGCCGGGCACGTGCGCCTGTCCGCCCAGACGGCCTTCGGAGCCGACCTCGCGGGCCACGCGTGTCACTTCGGCAGCGAACGAGCGGAGCTGTTCGACCATCGTGTTCAGCGTTTCCTTGAGCTGCAGAATCTCGCCGCGCACGTCCACGGTGATCTTCTTCGAAAGGTCGCCGTTCGCGATCGCCGTCGCGACCTCCGCGATGTTTCTCACCTGGCCCGTCAGGTTCGAGGCCATGAAGTTGACGTTGTCGGTGAGATCCTTCCAGGTTCCGGCAACGCCCGGGACCTCGGCCTGTCCGCCAAGTTTGCCGTCCGTGCCGACCTCGCGGGCCACGCGCGTCACCTCGCCCGCGAACGCGTTCAGCTGGTCCACCATCGTGTTGATGGTGTTCTTCAGCTCGAGAATTTCACCCTTCACGTCGACCGTGATCTTGCGCGACAAGTCGCCGCGCGCGACGGCCGTCGTGACTTCAGCGATGTTTCTCACCTGACCAGTCAGGTTCCCGGCCATGGCGTTCACCGAGTCGGTAAGATCCTTCCAAGTTCCGCCGACGCCGGGCACGTTCGCCTGTCCGCCGAGGCGACCTTCGGAGCCGACCTCACGCGCGACACGCGTCACTTCGGCGGCGAAGGAGCGAAGCTGTTCGACCATGGTGTTGAGCGTCTCTTTCAGCTGCAGAATCTCGCCGCGCACGTCCACGGTGATCTTCTTCGACAGGTCGCCCGTCGCGATAGCGGTCGCGACTTCGGCGATGTTACGCACCTGGCCGGTGAGGTTCGACGCCATGAAGTTGACGTTGTCGGTCAAGTCCTTCCATGTGCCGCCGACACCGGGCACCTCGGCCTGTCCGCCGAGCTTGCCTTCTGTGCCGACCTCGCGCGCCACGCGCGTCACTTCGCCGGCGAACGCGTTGAGCTGGTCCACCATCGTGTTGATCGTGTTCTTAAGTTCGAGAATCTCGCCCTTCACGTCCACGGTGATTTTGCGAGAGAGATCGCCGCGTGCGACGGCCGTCGTCACTTCGGCGATGTTACGCACCTGAGCGGTGAGGTTACCGGCCATCGAGTTGACGTTGTCGGTGAGGTCCTTCCATGTGCCGGCGACACCAGAGACCTGAGCCTGGCCGCCAAGCTTGCCTTCCGTGCCGACCTCGCGGGCCACGCGCGTGACTTCGCCGGCGAACGCGTTCAGCTGGTCGACCATCGTGTTGATCGTGTCCTTCAGCAGCAGGATTTCGCCGCTGACGTTCACGGTGATCTTCTTCGAAAGGTCGCCGCTGGCAATGGCCGTTGAGACTTCGGCGATGTTACGCACCTGACCCGTCAGGTTCGAAGCCATCGAATTCACCGAGTCCGTGAGATCCTTCCACGTGCCGGCGACGCCGGGCACGTTGGCCTGGCCGCCAAGCTTGCCTTCCGTGCCGACCTCGCGGGCGACACGCGTGACTTCCGAAGCGAACGAGCGGAGCTGGTCCACCATCGTATTAATGGTGTCCTTCAACTCGAGAATTTCGCCCTTCACGTCGACCGTGATCTTGCGCGAGAGATCGCCGAGCGCGACCGCGGTTGCGACCTCGGCGATATTACGTACCTGACCCGTGAGGTTCGAGGCCATGAAGTTAACGTTGTCGGTAAGGTCCTTCCAGGTTCCGGCAACGCCCGACACCTGCGCCTGTCCACCCAGCTTGCCTTCGGTGCCGACCTCGCGAGCAACGCGCGTCACTTCACCTGCGAACCCGTTCAGCTGATCCACCATCGTGTTGATGGTGTTTTTCAGCTCGAGAATCTCGCCCTTCACGTCGACGGTGATCTTGCGCGAAAGATCGCCGCGAGCCACGGCGGTGGTGACTTCGGCGATGTTGCGCACCTGGCCGGTAAGGTTGCCGGCCATCGAGTTCACCGAGTCCGTAAGGTCCTTCCACGTTCCGGCGACGCCCGGCACGTTCGCCTGTCCGCCCAGTCTTCCTTCGGTTCCGACCTCGCGAGCGACGCGCGTGACTTCGCCGGCGAAGCGGTTGAGCTGGTCGACCATGGTGTTCAGCGTCTCTTTCAGTTCGAGGATTTCACCCTGCACATCGACCGTAATCTTGCGGGAGAGATCGCCGTTCGCGATCGCGGTCGCGACCTCGGCGATGTTACGGACCTGACCCGTGAGGTTCGAGGCCATGAAGTTGACGTTGTCGGTCAGATCCTTCCACGTTCCGCCGATGCCCGGCACCTGCGCCTGGCCACCGAGCCGGCCTTCGGTGCCGACCTCGCGGGCCACGCGCGTCACTTCGCCGGCAAACGCGTTCAACTGATCCACCATCGTGTTGATGGTGTCCTTCAGTTCGAGAATTTCGCCCTTCACGTCTACGGTGATCTTGCGGGACAAGTCGCCGCGGGCTACGGCGGTGGTCACCTCGGCGATGTTACGGACCTGCGCCGTCAAGTTGCCGGCCATGGCGTTTACCGAGTCCGTCAAATCCTTCCACGTTCCGGCGACGCCCGGCACAACGGCCTGTCCGCCGAGCTTGCCATCGGTTCCGACCTCGCGGGCCACGCGAGTGACTTCCGATGCGAATGAGCGAAGCTGATCGACCATCGTATTAATGGCCTCTTTAAGCTGCAGAATTTCGCCGCGCACGTCCACCGTGATCTTGCGGCTCAAGTCGCCCGAGGCCACGGCGGTCGCGACCTCAGCAATATTTCTCACCTGCCCGGTAAGGTTCGAGGCCATGGAGTTCACCGAATCCGTGAGGTCCTTCCAGGTTCCGGCGACGCCCGGCACTTCGGCCTGCCCACCCAGCTTGCCCTCGGTGCCCACCTCGCGGGCCACGCGCGTCACTTCCGAAGTGAAGACGCCCAGCTGCTGAATCATCGTGTTCACGATGTTGGCGGACCGGAGGAACTCGCCCTCGAGCGGCCGGCCGTCAACGTCGAGCCGCACGGTCTGGGTTAGATTGCCCTGCGCCACGGCACCGATGGCGCGTGTGACTTCCGTGGTCGGCCGCAGGAGGTCGTCTACCAGGGTGTTGACCGAGGTCTCCATCTCGCCCCAGGAGCCGCGGGTCTGCTGGAAGCGGGCGCGCTCGCGAGTGCGGCCCTCCTTGCCAACCTTCTGCCCAATGCGCTTCAGCTCGCGCGCCATCTGCTCGTTCGCGGCGACGATCTCATTGAACGCGTCGGCCACCTTGCCTTCGACGCCTGTCCAGGTATTGGGCAGTCGCACCGTGAAGTCGCCGTCACGCATGCGCAACATCATGGAGAGGAGCACGGCCGAGTCGAAGCCTCCTCCGTTTCCGTTGTGCTGCAATGGATTTCCGTTCTCTACAACCGAGGCGGGAATCTCTGAATCTGAGGTGGATGTTCGGCGCGCACTGGTCTTCAATTTGGGCCTCGCGAAAGGGATTTACGAACCAAAGCGTGCGGTCGGATGCAGACGCAGCTCGCCCTATTGCGTTGGACGAGCGATATCGGTAAGCGACCCTTCGGCGGAACTCTCGGTGGAAATCGGCCCGGACCAGCGAAAACTGTCGGACCGCCCCGGAGTCGCATATAAGCAATAGCACGTTTCCCCAAACCCACGGGAGACACGAGCCGCCGAAAAAATTGACCCGAACTACACCCAGAACAGCATCTTATTGGACCGGAAATACTTACTCGATAGATGAGGTTCTCCCCCACTCGTGGTTGCCTGCCATCTCCTCCCCCAAAGGTGGAGGTTGCCAACCAGGTACCCAGGGTCTATAGTCACGGCTAAAGGTGAGGTCTACGACTATGCGTCTCCTTAACCTTTCGGCGACCGCAGCGAATGGCCCACGGACCTCCGTCCGGGTGCGCGCCTCCCGCTCTGTCCTTCCCAGCACGAGCCGACCGAACCTCTTCTCCGGCGACTAGCTACCCCACACATCTGAAGCCTTCTACCTATGCCCGGTCCTTCCCGGCAGCCCGCCATCTTTGGCGAAGCCCCGCTCTCTTCGGAGCCGGGCACCGCTGCCTTCCGGGCGTCCCCTGACCGCTTAAGCAGACAGGAAAGAGAGAGTTCCCATGAGTACGCTAGTCCTGGAATCCCCGCGCGCGGCCACGCCAGTCGCACATGCACGTTTCGGCCCGAAGCTGAAAGGCCCCATCCCCGGACCGAAAGCCCGGCAGATTGTCGCGCGCGACGAAGCCTTGCTCTCGCCGAGCTACACCCGCTGTTACCCGCTCGCCGTGAAGCGCGGCTTCGGCTGCCGGATCGAAGACGTCGACGCCAACGAGTTCCTGGACTTCACCGCCGGAATCGCAGTGAACTCGACCGGGCATTGCCACCCGGATGTGGTGCGCGCGATTCAGGATCAGGCTGCACAGCTGATCCACATGTCCGGCACAGACTTTTACTACGACCTGATGCCGCGGTTCGCTGAGCGGTTGTCGGCTGTGGCGCCCATGCCCGGGCCGCACCGGCTCTACTTCGGCAACTCCGGGGCGGAGGCCGTGGAGTGCGCGCTGAAGCTGGCGCGCTACCACACCGGCCGCCAGCACGTGATCAGCTTCCTCGGCAGCTTCCACGGCCGCACGATGGGCGCGCTGTCCCTGACGGCCTCCAAGGTGCAGCAGCGCCGCCGATTCGCCCCGCTGGTGCCGGGCGTCACGCATATCCCTTATCCGAATCCCTACCGGGAAGGCGACGGCAGCCCTCGCTCCGCGCACGAGCTGGGCCTGGCATGTGCACGGTTTTTGGAGGAGAAACTCTTCAAAACTACGCTGCCGCCGGAAGAGGTCGCCGCAATCTTCGTCGAGCCCATCCAGGGCGAGGGCGGCTACATCGTTCCGCCGGACTCGTTCCTCAAAGAGCTGCGCGCGATCTGCAACCGCCACGGGATCCTTCTGGTTGCCGACGAGATCCAGTCTGGCGCTGGGCGAACAGGCAAGTGGTGGGCGATCGAGCACGCCGGCGTTCAACCCGACATGCTCCTCATCGCCAAGGGCATTGCGTCGGGAATGCCGATCGGCATCTGCATGACGCGCGCCGAGATCATGGACTGGGTGCCCGGATCGCACGGCAGCACGTTCAGCGGCAATCCGATCTGCCTCGCGGCTGCGCTCGCCACGATGGACATCATCGAGAGCGAGGCGATGGCGAACGCGGCGATCGTCGGCGCCGCTGCGCTGGAACGGCTGAGCACATGGACAGCACGTCATCGTGTCGTCGGCGACGTACGTGGACGCGGCCTGATGATCGGGGTCGAGATCGTCGAGGACCGCATCTCACGCAAGCCGGCCCACGATCTGCGCGACCGCATCGTCGACCTCGCCTTCCAGCGCGGGCTGCTGTTGCTCGGCTGCGGCGAAAATACGATCCGCTTGTCTCCGCCGCTCATCGTCAGGCAGGAAGAGGTGGATGTCGCGCTCGACATCCTGGAAGACTGCCTGATCGAGTGCTCGTCCCCCGCGGAGCGCCGATAGGCTTGATACCGCGCAGCGCCAATGCGCCGCATGGCCTGAAATTGCGGGGCCACGCCCCACAGGAGAATGACTATGACGAACAATCACTCCACACTCCACAAGACGCTTAGCCAGGCCATCGGTGCCGAACGCACCGATCGCCTGTTCCAGGTGCTCACGATTCCGCAGGGCATCCTGAACGAAAGCGGCGACGAAATCTCGCGCGCGGGAATCGCGCAGGCGCTCAACATGCTGCTGTTCGAGGACCTGCTGAAGCGCGTGCCTGACGCGAAGGCCTACGCGGACGACTGTCTGCGCGAAGGCCGCAAAGTGATGCACGATCACGGTGCGGTGCGCACCGTCGCGCTCAGCGGTATGGGAGAGATCCCCGCGGGTGAAGAGGCGATCACGCGCGTCCTGCGACCGCTCGGCTACGCGCTGAACGGAACCTATCCGCTTGAGCGCTTGAAAATGACGGGCCGCTCACACGCGCAGGCGGAGTATCCGGAACACCTGGCACAGTTCTTCATCAGCGAGCTCCACGTCGACCGCTTCTCGCCGGAGTTCCAGGCGGCCGTGGCGCGCATCATGTCCACCTCACGCGATCCCCTGACGGCCGACGCGAAGTCGCTGCTGAGCGAGCTCGAGCAGAAGCGTTCGCTGCCAATCGACACAGCGGCGAAGCTGCTTCCCGTTCTCGCGAAGGTATTCGAGCGGCAGCACGAGGAGCCTGCGGTCGCAGACTACGAAATTCTGCTGAAGGAGTCCCCCGAGATGGCGTGGATCTCTACCGAGGGCAATGCATTCAATCACGCGACCGATCGCGTGCCCGATGTGGACGAGCTGGCCGCGCGTCAGAAGTCGCTTGGGCGCCCGATGAAGGAAACTGTCGAGAAGTCGCAGACGGGACGCGTGCGCCAGACCGCCTTCCTCGCTGCGCGTGTGCAGCGCCGTTTCCGCGATGCCAACGGCAAGCTCATCACGCGCGAGGTGCCCGGCTCGTTCTACGAGTTCATCACGCGCCTTCCGATGGAGGAAGAGGGCCGGACGAAGCTCGACCTCAGCTTCGACAGCTCCAACGCGCAGGCGATCTTTAAGATGACTGCTAGCGCCGCCAACGAACCCGCCGCAACCGGTAAAGCCTGAGAGAGAGCACCATGACGACCGCCACAGAAGTCTCCATCCGCGCCGAAGCGCGCGACCTGCTCGCACAGCTCGGCGTGCGAGAGTCCGCTTACACCAACGGCGAACTGATTGCCCGCACACCGATCACCGGCGAAGAGCTCGCGCGCGTCCGCACAACCTCAGCAGAAGCTGCAGCGGATGCGCTCCGGGCGGCTCACAAGGCGTTCGAAGCATGGCGCAACGTGCCCGCGCCGAAACGCGGAGAGCTCGTTCGTCTGCTCGGCGAAGAGCTGCGCGCCAGTGTGGACGCCCTCGGCCGGCTCGTCACCCTCGAGGCTGGGAAGATCCTCTCCGAAGGACACGGTGAGGTGCAGGAGATGATTGACATCTGCACCTTCGCGGCGGGGCTCTCACGCCAGCTCGCCGGACAGACACTACCCTCCGAGCGCGCAAATCATCGGATGACGGAGACCTGGCACCCGCTCGGCGTCACCGGCATCATCAGCGCGTTCAACTTCCCGGTCGCTGTGTGGAGCTGGAACGCCGCGCTCGCGCTGGTCTGCGGCAACTCCATCGTGTGGAAGCCGTCGGAGAAGACGCCGCTCACCGCACTCGCCACACAGGCGTTGTTTGAACGTGCCTGCGAACGCTTCGGCGCGGCGCCTCCCAACCTCTCCACACTCCTGATTGGCGATGCAAAACTCGGCGAGCTGCTCGTCGACTCTCCCCTCGTTCCGCTCGTCTCCGCCACCGGCAGCACGGCGATGGGGCGCGCCGTCGCTCCGCGGCTCGCAAAGCGCTTCGGGCGCGCCATCCTCGAACTCGGCGGCAACAACGCCGCGATCGTCTGTCCCTCCGCGGATCTCGACCTGACACTGCGCGCGATCGCATTTTCCGCGATGGGCACAGCCGGCCAGCGCTGCACCACGCTTCGCCGCCTCATCGTCCATGAATCCGTCTACGACAAGCTCATTCCACGCCTGAAGCAGGTCTACGGCTCAGTATCAGTCGGTGATCCGCGCGAGCCAAACACGCTCGTCGGTCCGCTGATCGACCGAGCCGCGTTCGACGCGATGCAGAATGCGCTGGCGGCCGCACGCTCCGAAGGAACTATTGTCGCCGGAGGACAACGTGTTGACGTCAGCGAAATCTCCGGCGAGGCCTTTTACGTTCGGCCCGCACTCATCGAAGTCCCGCGCCAGTCAGACATCGTGAGACACGAAACCTTCGCACCAATCCTCTACGCCCTGAAGTACCGCGACTTCGACGAGGCCCTCACGCTGCACAATGACGTCCCGCAGGGTCTCTCGTCTTCAGTCTTCACGCTGAACGTGCGCGAGGCCGAGCGCTTCCTCGCCGCTTCGGACTGCGGTATCGCCAACGTGAACATTGGCACCTCCGGCGCAGAGATAGGCGGCGCGTTCGGCGGCGAGAAGGAGACCGGCGGAGGCCGCGAGTCTGGCTCCGACGCCTGGAAGCAGTACATGCGCCGCGCCACGAACACCATCAACTACGGGACGGATCTGCCGCTCGCGCAGGGCGTCAGCTTCGATATCAATTAGCAGTTCGCAAAGAACAAATTTCGCTGCCAAGATCTCATGGCAAACTGGCTCGGACGCGTTGTGCATCACCTCACCCGTCCGGGAGTTCTCTTCGATGATCTGCCTCCGCACGCTGAGCCTTGCGCTCCTCGCAACTGCAGCCCCGCCGCTCCTTGCTCAAACCTCATCACCTGATCGTCCGTGGATGAACTCCTCCACTTCTCTCGAGAAGCGCGTCGATTCACTCATCTCGCAAATGACCCTCGAAGAGAAGGTGCAGCAGATGCGCGACCACGCGCCTGCCATCCCGCGGTTGGGTGTGCCCGCATACTTCTGGTGGAATGAAGGCAATCATGGCGTCGCGGTCTCCGGAACCGCGACGAACTTCCCGCAGGTCATCGGCATGGCCGCGACGTGGGACACGGCACTCGTACATCGCGAAGCCGAGGTCATCTCCACCGAAGCACGCGCCAAGTACAACGAAGCGATCCGCCACGATCAGCATGAGCAGTTTTTCGGCCTCACCTTCTGGGCGCCGAACATTAACATCTTTCGTGATCCGCGGTGGGGCCGGGGGCAGGAGACCTATGGCGAAGATCCGTTTCTCACCGGGCGGATGGCGGTCGCATTCGTCACCGGCATGCAGGGCACAGACCCGACCTACTTCCGCGTAGTCTCCACGCCCAAGCATTTCGCCGTTCACTCCGGCCCTGAGTCGACGCGCCACCGCGCCAACGTCGACGTCTCGGCGCACGATCTCGAAGACACGTATCTGCCTGCATTCCGCGCCGCTGTCATCGAAGCGCACGCCCAGTCTGTCATGTGCGCCTACAACTCCATCGACGGCGCGCCTGCCTGCGCCAACACCATGCTGCTTCGCGATCACCTGCGCGACGGCTGGCACTTCTCCGGCTATGTCGTCAGCGATTGCGCCGCCGTGGCCGACATCAACACCGGTCACCACTACGCTCCCGACATGGCTCGCGCGGCCGCGGATGCCGTCAAGGCTGGAACGGACCTCGAGTGCGGCTTCGGCAACGGCCAGGCTTTTCCTGCGCTCCTCGACGCGGTGCACCAGGGGCTCATCACGGAAGCCGATCTCGACGACGCACTGCGGCGCCTCTTCCGCGCACGTTTCAAGCTCGGCATGTTCGATCCGCCGTCCAGTTTCGCCTACGGCCGCCTGCCGTTCAGCGAAGTCAACTCGCCCGAGCACCGCGCGCTCTCCCTCCAGGCCGCGCGTGAATCCATGGTGCTGCTCAAGAACGTCAACCACACGCTCCCGCTCCGCCCGTCGATTCGCAGCATCGCTGTGATCGGTCCCGAGGCTGAACTCATTCAATCCCTGCAGGGCAACTACAACGGGCCGCCGGCCTCGCCTGTGTATCCCCTGGATGGAATCGAGAAGCGCTTCGCCTCCGCGACCATTCACTACGCGCAGGGCTCCACGCTGGTCGACGGCTTCGCCGTTCCAATCGAACACACCACGTTGCACCCGGCCAGTGGCTCCGGCGACGGCCTCACGGGCGAGTACTTCGCCTCGCCCGATCTCACCGGCCGTCCTGTGCTCACGCGCACCGACCGCCGCATCAATTTCAACTGGGATAAGGTCATTCCTGTCGCAGGCCTCCAACGCAACAACTGGTCCGTGCGCTGGACCGGCACCTTCACGCCGCCCGCAGCCGGCAGCTACTACCTCGGCGTGCGCATCAACAGCTGCTACGCCTGCGAAAATTCCGAGACCTTTCGCCTCTACCTGGACGGCAAACTCCTCACCCAGAACTCCGGCAAGACCGCCGAGCGCGGTGCCACTTTCCTTGCACCGGTCTCCTTCACCGACACGAAACCTCACTCCATCAAACTCGAATACCTCCACGGCACAGGCTCCGCAGGCATCGCCCTCACCTGGCAGGCGCCTGCCACGGCACTCCGCGATGAAGCCGTCGCCGCGTCCCAAAATTCCGAAATCACAATCGCCTTCGTCGGGCTCTCGCCGACGCTCGAAGGCGAAGAGATGCCCGTGCACCTCGAGGGCTTCGCCGGCGGAGACCGCACCAGCATCGACTTGCCCGCAACGCAGCAGGATCTCCTCGAAGCCGTCGCCGCCACCGGCAAACCACTCATCGTCGTCCTGCAGAACGGCAGCGCACTCGCGGTGAATTGGGCGCAGCAGCACGCTGCTGCCATCCTCGAGGCCTGGTATCCCGGCGAAGCAGGCGGCACCGCGATCGCCGAAACCCTCGCCGGCGACAACAACCCCGCTGGCCGTCTCCCACTCACGTTCTACGCCTCCCTCTCGCAGCTCCCGGCATTCGACGACTACGCCATGGACCACCGCACGTATCGCTACTTCACGGGACAGCCGCTCTACAGCTTCGGCTACGGTCTCAGCTACGCAACCTTCTCCTACAGCCATCTACACGTGCCCGCCACGATTCACAGCGGCGACAACGTGATCGTCGAAGCCGAACTCCGAAATACCGGCCGCGTTGCGGCGGACGAGGTCGCCCAGCTGTACCTCACCCAGCCTCACGGCTACCAGACGCCAGTTCGCAAGCTCGTCGGCTTCCAACGCATCCACCTCGCGCCCGGCAAGTCCACTCACCTCTCACTCACGATCGATCCACGATCCCTTAGCCAGGTCGACGAGAAGGGGAACCACATCATCGTTCCCGGCGAGTACACGATTTCGCTCGGCAGCACACAACCTAGCGAAGGCACTGCGACGCTCACCGGCCACCTTTCTGTTATGGGGCAACGCGAACTGCCCAGGTAGGCCGCCACACGATGCATTGATATCAATGCATGTTCTCAACTATCAAAAATAGCGACTTGCAAACTCGATAAACGTTGGCCAGTTCGGCAGCGGCGTATGCCCTTCCCCATGCTGACGAAACGCCAGATCGCCGCCGATATCCGGCGTTAACACCGGCGGAAACTCCGTCGAGTTCAGCCCCTTCGCGCCAAGCAGGCGGTACACCGGTCCCGCGGCCACCTCGGCCATAAACATGCCGCGGGCATCCACCCATCCATCGCCTTTCTCCAGCGTTCCTGCACTCACAAACACCGGCCGAGGCGCGCACAACGCAATCAATTCATGCGAATCAACAGGAAGATCGCTCCACTGTTCCGGCCCGCCATACTTCAGAAAATTGCCAGCCATCCAGTGATACTCACTCTTGTCCGTGAGGTTCTCGATCGTCTCGCCCCAGTTCCTGCGGCTCAGTTTCGCTCCGCCCTCGCCCGACGAGCTGATATATCCGATCGCGAACCGTGGGTCGTACGCCTCGGTGACCAGCGCCGCCTTGCCAAACCGCGAATGCCCCGTAATCCCAACCTGTTTCGCATTCACGGCCGGATCGCTTGCGAAATAGTCCATCGCACGCGAACCGCCCCACGCCCACGCGCGCAGCGCTCCCCAATCGTCCAGCTTGCGCGGCTGCCCATGATTACAAAGCCCTATGATTCCCTCAGTCAGCCCCGCTCCGTTGTCTGCCTGCACACTGTATGGAGCGAGCACGGCATAACCCCAGCCCTTCGCCAGCAGCATCTCCTGCCACGTTGGTCCGGGTGGCGGAGGCGGCAGCGGAAACGGCGGTTTTCCAATGAATCCATACTCCAGGATGACCGGCACAGATTCTTTTGCATTAGCTGGCGTGGTCAATTCCATCTTTATATTGACATCAATTAATGGATACGCCGAGTTATCGACGTGCCCGATCAGGGACTTCGTCACGGTGGGCACGCCGGCGTCTTCGCCGCGCTTGGTTGCGGTGACCTCCCAATGCACTGCAGGAGCATCCGCCGGGACGCGACCGTAGATCTCGCGATCGAACAGCTCCACAATCTGCGGACGCCGCACCTGCCACCACATCTTCGCCGTGGTTACACGTTTGCCGTCGTTCGTGATCAATGGGTCCGGCAATTTTGGGAATGGATTCGCCTTGGCCTCGTCGTAGTTCGCGGAGTTCGGCAGATCCTTGTGGTAGCCATCGCGTCCGGGACGCAACTCCTTGATTCCCAGCAGGTCGATCAGCCGCTGATGATCCTGCTCCGCTGTGAGGTGCACCACGGGAGGATATTTCTCCGCCACTTGTTGCACGGCATTCGACTGCTGTGCACACAGTCCAGTCGCAACCAACATCGACACACAAATTCCGATCACCAATCGCTGCACACCCGTCATGCGCCAGCCTTTCCGTCCTGAGAAAAAACGAGCGACCCTCACGAGCCGCTCGCAGTGACAGACGTCCTTCAGAGGAGCCTTTTAGAAGTTGAACCGCCCGCTGAACTGCAGCGCACGTGTACCCGCCGTCGGAGAGTACGGCGCACCGAAGCTGGTGATGTAGCCAAAGGTAGAGCCACCCACCGTTACATTCGGGTTGTTCAGCAGAGCATGGTTCAGCACATTGAAGGCCTCTGCTCTGAGCTGGAACTCGCTCTCCCGCCAGATATGGAATCCACGGAAGAGGCTAGCGTTGACCTGCGTAACGCCAGGTCCGCGGAACTCATTGCGATGCGTGTTGCCGAAGTGCGGAGTCACAATGGTGCCAGGGATTGCTGTTGCACTGTTGGCTGGCTCGGTTGGATTTGCAAATGAGGTCGTATCAAACCATGTGTTGCCGCCTGTGACATTCGACCCGCCACCGCGCGCATGACCACCCAGTTGGCGGTACGGCTTCACCAGGTCGGCGAATTCCGCTTCACCCGGCGCATTGAGCGCATTGCTGTTCGCGCTCACCGAGAACGGTGCACCGCTGACATGGCTAAGCTGCCCGTTCACTTGGAAGCCACCGAAGATCACGCTCGCCACACCATGGTTTGCCCATTGTTGATCCCTGCCCCACGGCAGATGGTAGATCCACCAGAACTGCAGGTTGTTGGTGCGATCGTAGCCGGCAGAAGCTCGGTTCAGCGACCAGTAGGCCGGATAGGCGAACGACGGACCCGTTGACCCCGACCCCGCACCATTGTCGTCAAAGTCGAAGGCGTGGGACCAGGTATAGACAAGCCCGTACTGGGCCAGGCGGCCAGCACGACGCGAAAGCTGAGCCTGCAGACCGTTGTACTCCGAGCTGAATGTTGGAGCATTCATCGTAATGCCGCCGGTGTTGTAGCAGATGCCCTGAGCATTGCCTGTAGTGCCGGTAGGGCATGGCGCGCCAATATTGACAGGCTCATTGGACGCAAAGTTGCAGGGGTTGGTTCCCGGAACACCGTTGTAGTACGCAGAAGATGGATTGAATTGGCCGTTCGCCATGCAAACCGTCGCCCCGCTGGGTAGCGGCGCGGAGTTCAGGGTATAGTTAGCCGGCTGCCGTACCTCATGGTTGCCAACGTATCCGATGTTTGCGACAAAGCCGGAGCCAATATCCTGCTCGACGAACAGGTTCCAGCTCTCGATATACCCACGCCGGTAATTCTTAGGCAGCGTATTGGTTGATCCGCTTACAGGAAGTGAGACAATTCCGGCTGCAACATTGGGCAGAGCCGTTGTCGGAATACCCACCGAGAGCGGCAATGGCTGGCCGGCATTGACGGCAATCGTATCCGTTCCGGACCCGGAAAACGACGGGGCCTGGTCCATTGGATACGAGTCACGCAGGTACCGCATGCTGTCCGGGTCGGTAGTGATACCGGCGCCAGAGCGGACCACCAGCCGGTCGGTGACACGATAAGCGATACCGACACGCGGCACGATCTGTCCCCAACCCACATTGACACCAGCGCTCTCAGGGTTGCCGTTCACACCGCCGATGATGACGTTTGCTGATTGCGGCAGCGACGGGTCAAGGCGATAAATGCCGGAATGGTCTCTGTAGGCCGCCGGATAGAACTCATAACGAGCGCCGTAGTTCAGAGTCAGTTTGGGCGTGATTTGCCACTGGTCCTGGGCATAGGCCGCGAGTTCCGTCCAGCGCATCGAGTTCGGATTGTAGAGTTGCACCGCCTTCTGGACCGACGGGTTGCCGTTGAAATTCGGTAAACCAAGGAGGAAATCGGCCCAAGCAAGATAGCTATTTTGATTATTGCCCTTCTGGTCCGTAGCGGAGGCAAGATCGCCCGGACCCGTCGTCATGCCGCCCTGGAAATAGAAGCCGCCACGAGGATTCACGATCGCACCGCCCCCTGTGGGCTGAAAGTGGTTCAGGTCGAAGTGATAGTAGGTGAAGCCGTACTTCGTCGAGTGCTTGCCCAGATTCCAGCTCAGGTTGACGTCTGCAGTGAACTGATTATCCCGGAACAGGAACGGATTGGCAGTCTGAGCGTTGCCCAACGTCGACAGCCCAGGAGCGCCGCTGCTCGATTCACCGTAGAACGCTAAGACCGGCTGACCCACATAATTGGGCCCGACTCCGTTGGTTCCCGGAATGCCGAGCGTATTCAGGCCGAAGTCGCCGTCGGCGATATCCAGCACTGACTGAGCGCCGGTCACCTGTCGGGTATAGCCGCCATCCGCGTCGATCACGATTCTCGACGTGATCACATGGCTGAAATCAATACCAACGTTCTGCATCCGTCCTGATGCAGCACCGGGCTGGCCGCCATCCAGAGGAGCGCCACCTGCAGCGCCAAGGGGCTGAGGATCAAGCGCCGAGAACGGCTGGATGCTGTAATGGCCGAAGAGGCTTGTCTTGTCGCTTGGGTTATATGTCACCTTCGAATCCGACGCGTTGCGGTTATAGGCAAACGTGCCACTGGCCGGATAATCCTGGAAAAGCTGACTATTGAGTTGGGTCACCGTTGGCGTACCCACTACGGCTGCGATTGGTTGCAGCAGAGCTGCCATCTTGGCCGAGCCTGGGAACTGACGTGATGCAGGGATGCAGTTGCAGCCATATTCAGAGAGGAAAGTGGGTCTGTAACCCACGTTGATATAACCGTTCGTGGAAGGCAGCGGGCCCGTATAAGGCACCCCACCAGGCTGCGGATCGTAAAGAATCGCTTGTGAGGCAAGGTTAGAGAGACTGGCAACCTCTGAGAAGTCGCCACCCAGCATCTTCGTGTCCACCACCGTATCCAGGCCGGAAAGCAACTGCCGCCGCGTCGTCCGATCGAAGTCCTGGAAGAAGAACAGCTTGTTTTTTCCCGTCAGGATCTTCGGGATGTACACCGGCCCGCCGATGGAGAAACCAAACTCGTTGTAGATGTTTTTGGGAATCCTGGGATAAGCAGCTTTTGTGATCGTGTAGCCGCGAGCATTCACGTTTGAAAGCTGGTTGTACTCCCAGGCGCTGCCGTGCAGGGCATTCGTTCCACTCTTGAGAATGACGTTGATCGATGCGCCGCCCGCCATGCCCTGCTCGGCATTGAAGGAGTTCGTGGTGAAGTTCACGGTTTGAATAGCGTCCGGCGGGGGGATATACGAGACCAGATACGGCAACCATCCATAGTCATTGATTGCGCCGTCAACGCGCGTCGTGTTGCCATTGGCCGAAATGCCATTCACGTTCGCCATGAATGAGCGCGCAGGATTTCCGGCAGTGGAGTTGTTCTCCTGCACGTTTGTAGTGCCCGGGATCACCGTGTACAGTGCCTGGAAGTTACGCCCCTGCGAAGATGTGAGCGGCATCTGCGCAAGTTCGGTCGCCGAGATCTGGTGGTTCACCTCCGCCGTCTCCGTCTGCAGGATCGGCGCCGACGTATCCACCGTTACTTCCGCATTCACGCTCGCCGGCTGCAGCGCCGCATTAATGCGCACGACCGTGTTCACCTCAATCGCAATATTCTTTTGCGTGTATCCGCCGAAGCTTGCGAGCGGAGCAATCGAAATCGTGTACGGTCCCGGCTCCAGGTTCGGCACCGTGTACTCGCCGTGTCCGGCCGTGGTCGTCGTGCGCGTTTCGCCGTTCGCCTGGTTCGTGACCGTCACTTTGGCGTTCGGGATGTCGGCGCCGGTCGGGTCCGTTACCTCTCCAGTGATCGTTCCATACAGCACCTGTGCCTTGGCCGGATTCACGCCTGCCGCCGCAAGCAGCGCGAGCACCAGAACCGCCACTCCCGGGACGGCCAACCGCACCCGCCCCTGCTGTTTTCCTGCTTCCATGACGCGCATCTTCGGGTCCTCCATAAGAAAACAATGCTTGCGGCTCATTCCGGTGCGCTGAACCGCGCACAACCGGCTGATCCGGTCTTTTTTATGCGACCCGAACTTTAGGCTGTCCGAAGAGAACCTGTCAAGGATTTTTCGCGCAAGATTCCCTCGGACCCGAGCAAATCCGGCATCTTTCCCACAAATTCCGCGTTTCAGTCCACCGGCGCGAGCCGCCGCCCGCGCCCTCTCAAAGCAGCCCATATCCGCAGAATGCTGTGAGCCGCAAATATTTGTGGAGAGTCGCACTTATGTCGCGGCACGCCATGAGAGTGCCCCACTCCCACCGTCGAAACCCCGAACTTCACTCCGCCTGCGCCACCGTTCCCACCGCTTCCGGCTCGCTCTGACCACGCCCCCGCGGCCGCGAGTGCATATGCGTCCGGTGGTAGCCCGAGTGCCGCTGCAGCACCAGCGCCGCCGCTCCACGCAGCCGCGCAAACTCCGGGTTCAGCGTCGTCATCACCCGCGGCGCTGGACCGGCCAGCATCTGCCGGTTCAGTTCCCGCTCCACAATCGGCCCAAACCGCTGCCATGCCGACGTCAGCTCGCCCGTGAACAGGATTACCTCCGGCGACAGCGCGGCCGTAATCGCATGCAGACCCCGGCCCAAGTTCTCTGCCTGCCGGCTCAACGCCTGCACCGCTGCCGGGTCGTCGTCGACCGCCAGGTTCAGCAGCCGAGTCCCCGTCATTCCGTAATCCTCGCTGCCCTTCGCCTCGTTGTAGTACCGCACCGCGGCGCGGGTCGACGCAAACATCTCCCAGCATCCCGTCCGCCCACAGCCGCACTTCGGTCCCGTCGGGTCCAGCACCACGTGCCCAAATTCCCCCGCCAGACCGCCATGCCCCGTGATCATCTGCCCGTTGCTCAGCACGGCCGTGCCGATGCCTTCCGAGATCGCCACCAGCACCGCGTCGGTCACACCATCCAGCCGGCCCGACCACACCTCCGCAATCAGGCACGCGTTGGCTTCGTTCTCCATCTCCACCTTCAGCCCCAGCGCCGACTCAATCACCCCGCCGATCTCATGGCCCGCCCACCGCAGGTTCGGAGCCAGCACCAGCTGCTGCGTCACCGGATCCACCCGTCCCGGCATGCTCAGCCCGATGCCTTCGAACGTCTTCGTCGGATGCATCTCCCGCATCCGTTCCAGCGCCGCAATCAGCTCCGGCATCGCGCGGTCCACATTCGACGGCAACACGATCGCCTTCTGGGACAGCAGACGGCTGTTCATGTCTACCACTGCAATCGTCGCCTGCTCCGGCCGCACATCCACCGCCAGCATCACGATGTCCTCGTTCAGGGACAGCAGAGTCGGCCGGCGGCCGCGCGGCAGCCGCTGCGTTCCGCCCTCCACCACCCATCCCTCTTCGATCAACTCCTCCACAATCGAAGAAACCGTGCTCGGATACAGTCCCGAAGCCCGCGCCAGCTCCACACGCGCTACCGGCTGCTTCGCGCGCACGAGTTCCAGGATCACGTCCCGGTTGATGTCGCGCGCCACCTCGCTCGATGCCAGCCTGACGTATGCCAGATCAGCCCGCCGCAATGCATGTGTTGTTCCCTGTGCCGCCGGTTGCCTTGCCCCGTTCGTCTCCGTGTTCTTCGCCACGTGTCCACTCCTTCGTGCAACTTTGTTCTTCAACGCAGTCCTGCAGCTACATCCGCATGAAAGCTCTCCGGCGGCCCCAGATAGCTCGGCCGCAGCAGACCATGACTCACTACAAGCTTTTCCACCACAATCGCTGGGTCGACCGCCCACACTTTCAGCGTGTGATATCCAGGCGACGGAATCGTCAGCGGCACAATGACGCGGCGCACACCGTCGCTCACGGCCTCTGCCCAGTCCTTGTCCGTGTTGTGCCCCAGAGCATCCTCTATCGTCCGTGGTCCGTCATCCATCGATACCGCAAAACGCAACCCGCGCCCCGGAACAAAATTCAGCGTCGGCGCCAGCGTCATCTGCAGCTCGAAAGCTCCGGAGTCATAAAGGTACATCCTGTAGGACAACGATGTCCTGGAATTTGTCTCGCTCGCCGCCGTCACCGGAAAAACGGTCATTCCGGACTTCGTTTCGCCATACCCCGGAAGCTCCACCCACTTCATTTTTCCTTGGTCCGCTCCATCCGCCGTCCTGGCCGTCGTATCCGCAGCCTCCATCGCTACATACCCGTCGCTCTCCACGAATCCCTGCGCGTTCTCGCGCGTCACCGGAAGCCTTCGCGCCTGAAGCGTGTACGCCATCGGCCGCGCATCGCCGGAGCTCACCATCACCGTCCCATCAGCCTCATCGCCGGGCAGCTTGCTCCAGTCCACGCTGACGACTACGTCCTCGTCCGCCCGGTCGATAGTGCCTTCACTTTGTGAAACCGTCAGCCAGGGCGCGCTTGTCTTCACGGCGAATTGCACCGGCGTCTTGCCCCGATCAAACAACGTCAGTGTCCGCGTCTGCTGATTCACCGAATCCACCGTGCCCAGCGAAAACCCGAACCGTCCGCCTTCTCGCGTGAACGTCGCATCCTCCGCGATCACACCGAGCGATCCCGCTTCCGGCACCTGGATCCAGCTCACCGCCGGCATCACATTCACCGGTGGATCGTTCCAACTCAGGTACCCGATATGTGTCTGGTCCATCATGTGATCCCACTTGCCGTTCAGCAGGCCGTTGTACTCGCTGCTCAGTTCCGCATCGCGCGCGAACATCCGCTGCACCTCAGCCGCCTCGTCATTGGCGCGTGGGTTCCCTAGCCGCGCATCCAGCGCATTGCGCCCGGCGGTGATGTACATCTCCGTCAAGTTCGCGCACGCATCGACTGGATATTGAATGAGTTCGAAGTAGCTGGCCCGATCGCTCTCCGGTAAATGCGTCGCGAGCGCATCCACACGCTTCGCGAGCGTCTTCCATTCGTCATATACGCGTTCCGCCTCGTGAAAGTTCACCAGGCTGAAGGTCGTCGGATCAATTAGTTCGGGCTTCCTGCGCCCGTTGAACCGTGTGTAGTCCTCCATCGCCGTCGCAATCTCGTCTGCATGCTCCGCCCCAAACTCCCGCGCTGCCCAGTCGCGCGTGAACTCATCAACGTGGTCCTTATCCCAGCGCTGCGGCGTCCGGGCGTAGCTCAGAAAGAACTCGATCGGGAACTCCATCGGCTTGCCATCGCCGACGTTCACCACCCACAGCCGGTCCGCGCCATATTCCAGCGCCAGGTGCATCTGCTCCTGCACCTTCTCAATCGGATTCGTGTTCAGCCACTTGTAGCTGCGCGGGCCGCCGACATAATCAAAGTGGTAGTAAATCCCCGCTCCGCCACTGCGCTTCCGCTCCTCCGGCGTGGGCAGCCGCCGCAGATCACCCCAATTGTCATCGCTCCACAGCAGCGTCACATCGGCCGGCACACGCATGCCTTTCTCGTAGTAACCCTGCACCTCCTTGTACAGAGCCCAGACCTGCGGCACCTTCGTCACATCCGGGTTCACCGTCTCCTTCAAAATCTGCCGCTGGTCCGCAACAATCTTCTCCAACAGGTGCGTGTTCGCGTCCGCCGACATCGGCGTATCGCCGTGACCGCGCATCCCCAGCGTCACAACCTGTTCGTAGTTCTTGTCGCGCTCCATCCCCTTGCGCCAGAACTCATCAATCGCCTTCTGATTGGTCGTGTAGTCCCACACCCCATGACCCGGCGTCCACTCTTTCTCGGCCCTCATCATCGGTTCTTCATGCGAGGTGCCCATCACAATGCCGTACTCATCCGCAAGCTTCGGATTCTCCGGATCGTCGATCGCAAACGCGTTGTTCCACATCGCCGGCCACAGGAAGTTAGCCTTCAGCCGAAGCAGCAGCTCAAACACCTTCGTGTAGAACTCGTGATTCATCGTGCCGAACTTCTCCTTCGTCCAGCCCGACAAACACGGCGCCTCGTCGTTGAAGAAGATTCCGCGATACTTCACTGCAGGCACCGGCTGTACCACTCTGCCAGGCATCACGTACAGCGCATCCTTGTGCGGCACGCGCACATCCGCCCACCAGTACCACGGCGAAACCCCAATCTGCTCGCTCAGGTCATAGATCCCGTAGATCGTGCCGCGCTTGTCCGCTCCCGCAATCACCAGCGCGCGCCGCACGCCTGGCATCGGCCGCTCGACAATCGTTGTTACGGCGGACTCCCACTTGCCCGCGACGTCGCTCACATCCAGCTTGTGCGCTCTCACCAGCGCATCGATCAGCGGACTCTTGCCAATCGTCCCGATGATCACCACATCTTCGCCCTTCGCCGCCGCGGTCTCCTTTACGACCGGCGCCGCGTCTCCCGTCACCCGTTGCACATCCGCGCTCAGATCGCCCACTGCCCGCACCACGCCCGGCCAGTCCTGATCGCTCACCAGCAGCGGCGTCGGCTTTTGGCTGGTGTACAGAACAAAGCCTCCCTGCACCGGCGTCGAGCTCACATACGGCGGCCCTCCGAGCCCCCACGCCCGCACCGGCGCCAGCAATACCGCTAATGCAATGCACCCCTTCAACCCCATCTTCTCCCCAGAAACCTTTCCTCTATCGATGCGAAGCCACCTTACACCCACTTCATAGTTTTAGTCCCGAACAAAATGCGGAGAGCTGGAAACTTTTGTACCAGGCGCTCAAAACTGAACCCAATCCACCCTCCCGAACCGCCACGCATGTTAGCTTCCTCATCAATGCCGCCCGTTGCGCACCCTTAGAAGGGAGAACGCACCGATCCCACGCTCCCGCAAGCCGCGCCCCACCGGCCTCCGTCTCCTTCCGCTCGTCGCGGCCATCTACTTCATGGTCTCCGGCGGCCCCTACGGCCTCGAAGACATCATCGGCATGGCCGGCTTCGGTCGCGCGCTCCTTCTGCTTGCCGTCGTGCCCCTCCTCTGGAGCTTGCCCACCGCGCTCATGGTCGGCGAGCTCGCGTCCGCCATCCCCGACGAAGGCGGCTTCTACGTCTGGGCGCATCGCGCCCTCGGCCGCTTCTGGGGCTTCCAGGTCTCCTGGCTTTCGCTAGCGTCCAGCGTCTTCGACATGGCCATCTACCCGACCACCGTCTCGCTTTACCTGATGACCGTCTTCCCCGAGCTCAAGCACGGCCACTACGCGCTGTTTCTGAAACTCGCCATCGTCATCATCGCCACGCTCTGGAATCTTCGCGGCGCCGTCTCCGTCGGCCACGGATCCGTGCGCATGATGGCCATCTCGCTCGCTCCGTTCGTGATCATGCTGCTCATCGCGCTCTGGCGCATCGCACACGGCGGCCTGCACCTCGCGGCCAGCGGTCACACGCTGACCTACGATCTCGGCGGCGCACTCTCCGTCACCATGTGGAACTACATGGGCTGGGACAATGCCTCGACCATCGCGCAGGAAGTCGAAAACCCGCAGCGCGACTACCCGCGCGCCATGCTCGTCTCCGCTCTCACGATCATGTGCGTGTACACGCTTCCACTGCTTGCCGTCTGGGCCGTCGGCATTCCCGCGGCGCGCTTTTCTACAGGAGCATGGGCGGACGCGGCGGGCCTCCTCGGCGGGTCCGTGCTGGCAATGGCCGTCGTTCTCGCCGGTTCGATCGACGGCCTCGGCACCTTCAATGCGCTCACTCTCACGCTGACCCGATTGCCGTACGCGATGGCCGAAGATCGCCTGCTTCCCCGCATCGTCGCCCTTCGCACCCGCAAAGGAGTTCCGTGGGTGAGCGTGCTCGCCTGCGGCACGTGCTGGGCCCTCGCGCTCGGCCTCACCTTCGAGCGCCTCATCTCCATCGACCTCGTCCTCTGGGGAGCCTCGCTCATCCTCGAGTTCCTCTCCCTCATCGTCCTCCGCCGCACCGAGCCCGCACTCCCGCGCCCCTTCCGCATTCCCGGCAATCAGCTCGCCCTCATCCTCATCGGCTGCGGCCCTATGCTCCTGCTCGCCTTCGCCCTCTTCAACGCCCGCACCGAGCGCATGGCCGGCATGAACGCCCTTCTCTTCGCCACCATCATCGCCCTCGCCGGCCCACTCGTCTACGCACTCATGATTCTCACCAGGCGCCGCAGGGCGTAAAAGCGAAAGGGCCGAAGTCTCTTCGGCCCTTCTCTCGTGTGTGATGTCTGATCTCTCTTATTTGACCAGCTACTTCTTGCCCGCGCCCACCGTCTCCAGCACTGTCTTCTCCTTCGCATCCACAAACGCCTGCTCCGCCTCAACAATCTTCGCTCGAGCTACCGCCGCGTCGCGCCATCCCTTCACATCCACGCGCTTGCCTTCCAGATCCTTATAGATCGAGAAGAAGTGCGTCATTTCCTTCAGCGTGTGGGGGTACACATCCGAGTAGTTCCAGACGTCCTTGTAGCGCGGATTCCCTTGCCCCACGCACAGGATCTTCTCATCGCCCACACCCTGGTCCGTCATCTCCAGCACGCCGATCGGGCGCACCGTCAGCACGCAGCCCGGAAAGCTCGGCGTATCCACCAGCACCAGACAGTCCAGCGGATCGCCATCATCCGCCAGCGTGCTCGGAATGAAACCATAGTCGCCCGGATAATGCACCGGCGAATACAGATTCCTGTCCAGCCGGAACACATGCAGCTGCTTGTCGTACTCGTACTTATTGATTCCCTCAAACGGAATCTCTATCACCGCATTCACCAGCTCCGGCGACTTCGGCCCCACTGGCAGTTCCAGATAATTCGGCATAAAACCAGTCTACCCGTTCCGTGTCGGCGGACGTGATACGCCCTTCCGGCGTGTGGAACAGCGATGTTCCCCGTGGAACATTCATTTGTAGGCCACTAAGAAATGTGGGAAACGCAGTTTTCTGTGGATCGCGAATGCCACGCGTGCGGAAATCGCCCGAAAGGCAGTGAATAGTGAAAAGTGAATAGTGAAGAAGACCGGAGCCTGGAGCCGCTGCTTTATTCACTATTCCCTGCTCAGTATTCAGTTTCCCCACTCCTGCTAGCCTCTTAGGGTGAGCCCCAGCCCCACGTCCCGCTTCATCCGGGCCTGCCTGCGCCAGCCCGTCGACCGCACGCCCGTGTGGTTCCTCCGCCAGGCCGGCCGCTACATGCCCGAGTACATGGCCGTCCGCAAGCATCACTCCCTGCTCGACATCTGCCGCACGCCCGCGATCGCCGCCGAGGTCACCATCACCGCCGCCGAGCGCCTCGGCGTCGACGCCGCGATCATCTTCGCCGACCTCCTGCTGCCGCTCACGCCCATGGGTCTCGACTTCGAGTTCGTCAACGGCGAAGGCCCCGTCATCCACTCACCCCTCCGCACCCTCGACCAGATCCGCGCCCTGCGCACCGACCGCACCGCAGAGCTCAGCTACGTCGCCGAGGCCATCACCCGCGTCGCCGCCCACTTCAACTCGAAGCGCCCCGCCTCACCCGACTCGCCCGGGGTTCCCGGCGAGCTTGCTCGCTGGGGTGGTCAAGACACCCTCGGCATCATCGGCTTCTGCGGCGCGCCCTTCACCCTCGCCAGCTACATGATCGAAGGCGGCTCCTCCCGAAACTACATCGAGACGAAAAAACTGATGTACGCGGACCAGGCCGCCTGGCGGCTGCTCATGGACAAACTCGTCACCGTCCTCACCGACTTCGCCGCGCAACAAGTCTCCGCCGGCGCCGACGTCATCCAGGTCTTCGACTCCTGGGCCGGCGCACTCTCCGTCTCCGACTACCGCGCCTACGCGCTCGCCCCCACCACCGAGCTCATCCGCCGCATCCAGGCCCTCGGCGTCCCCGTCATCTACTTCGGCGTCGACACCGCCAGCACTCCTCCCCACCTTCCGCGAAACTCGGCGCCGACGTCATCGGCCTCGACTGGCGCATCCCGCTCGATCGCCGGCTGGCGCGCCCTCGGCCTCCGCCCCGACGGCGCCGCACCCACGCGCCGTCCAGGGCAACCTCGACCCCATCACCCTCTTCGCCCCCGACGACATCCTCGAAGCCCGCGTCCTCGAAATCCTCTCGCTCGCCGCCGGCCGCCCCGGCCACATCTTCAACCTCGGCCACGGCATCGTCCCCAACACCCCCGTCGACTCCGTCCTCCGCGTCGTCGACCTCATCAAGCGCCACGGCCAACAATCCGGGTGCCCCACCCTCGACGCGCAAAGCGCGGCAGGGTGGGGTGTCGCGCGTTAAGACGCGCGATTCTGCTCCCATCCGACGCGGAATCCTGCCGTCAAGCACGAGCCCCCCACGAAGCCACCAGCGACTGGGCCATCCGCGCCTGAGGCCAAAATCAACACGAGCGGACCTGTCGGTAGCAATTATGGGTGCCTTCCTGAAGCAAGAACTGGCCATCAACGGCACCCTAAGCCGGCACTAAACTGGGCGTCATCGATCGCGACCACGCGGTCCACGGTGATGGAATATACCCCGCCACAGTGGCTCAACCAGTCCTGATACCCTGCTTCGTAGTCTGGCAGCTTGGACACAGATCCGACCTCACTTGTAACGCTCGCATCGAGAGCTGCTCGCGTGAAGGGAGCATGCTCTATGAGTTTGGGCGACGGTCCACCTGTGCAGTTGTTGAAGTGAACACCGTCGATTCGAATGTGGACGATGGTACCTAGCTTCGGCGTCTTTTCGACCCGCAGGATCGTGACGGTCGAACGTTGCTCGCCCGAACGCGCTTTGTATGACCAGACTTGTCCCGGCGCAAACTTCGGATCGGTGATGACTTCTGGTTGAACACAATTGCTCTGGGAAACGGAAAGCGGTGGAGATAGGAGCAATGACGAAAACAGGAAGCTCACTTTCAAGAAGCGTGTCAGCATGAGGCCAACATGTTACCGCAGCAGTGCCGTCAGTTCCGATCCTCGTAACTCGCGGCCCGATTAATGCCCTTCACACCCACACATCATTCTCCGCCGTCATCTCCCCACCCGCATCGCCCGTATTCACCACACCCTTCGGCTCAATCAGCATCAGCTTCACCTCACCTGCCGCGAACGGCTTATGCTCCACGCCCTTCGGCACAACGAACATCTCGCCCGGCCCAATCGTCACCGAGCCATCTCGAAAATCGATGCGCAGCTCGCCCTCCACCACAAAGAACGTCTCATCCGTCTCCGCATGGCTGTGCCACACAAAATCCCCCTCCAGCTTCACCAGCTTGAACTGATAGTCATTCATCTCCGCAATCACCCGCGGCGACCACTGCTCCTCAAACAACCCAAACTTCTCCCGCAAATTGATCGCCCGCCGCTCCGCCATATCCGCCTTCTCCCCACCACAATCATAGGCACTCGCTCTGCTCTGCTGAGCAACCGCTTCCAGCCCACGATCCGCATCTGGACCGCCAGCTCACGACACGCCGTCAGGCGTGACCGGCTTCTAGGTAAGCCAAGGCTTCAGCCTCGGCACTCCCACCGACGTATAAGAAAGGGGCTTTAGCCCCTGGGGTATGCTCTCCTTCGCATGACCACGGCCCGCCAGAAGCTGAGCACGTACGCGATCACCATTCTGACCGTGAATCGCCACCGACATTTCCAGCAAACCGAAAAGGCGGAGCTCTTCATCGCCACCTTGTTTCGCTATCGGGATCAAGGCAGGTTCTCCCTTCACGGCTTCGCCGTTATGCCGGACCACGTTCACATCCTCGTCACGCCTGCAATCGACGTCAGCACATCACGATGCGTTCAGTTCATCAAAGGCGGCTATTCCTTCGCACTTCCTCAAAAATCCCCTGGCGGGGTCTGGCACTCCGGCTACCACGAGCACCGTCTTCGTGATGAAGACGATTTCCGCGTCCAGCTGCTCTACATAGCGAACAATCCCGCGCGCAAACATCTTGAGGACTACGCTCATGTCCACACGGTTCCGCGATACGCGTCACAGCTCGACGTCGCGCCGAACGTGATGAATGCGACCGTGCCTTACCCCAGGGGCTAAAGCCCGTGGCTTACACGTCCGTAGGAGGGCCAAGGCTAAAGCCTTGGCTTACCTAGAAGCGGCGGAGCCTGAAGGCTCGCGTTACCTAGAAGCCGAACGGCGCAAAGCTCACGCCCCTCCCCCAAAAATTCCCCGAGCGCATTCGCTCCCCATCCGTCTGTCCTGATAGAACCAAACGGACCTCCCGGAGCCCGCCCCGTGTTCGAGGAACTAAGCTTGCCGCTGCAGCTATCCCACACCTTCGTTCCCGAGACGGAGGTCGCGGCCCTCGTCGAGACATACTCCACGCTGCTCTTCCGCGTCGCTCACTCCGTCCTCCGCAACCCCACCGAGGCGGAGGACGTCGTGCAGGACACCTTCCTCCGCGTCATGGAACACAAACAAAAGATCCCAGAAGTCCGCGACCTCCGCGTCTGGCTCGTGCGCATCACCTGGAACCTCGCGCTCGATCGCCGCCGCCGCATCCGGCCCGATCAGATCGACGACGCCTTCGCGCACACGCTTATCGGCCGCAACACACCCGCGGATGTCACGCTCGACGAGTCGCGCGAGCTCGCCCGCGTCTTCCGCGAGATCGACCGGCTTCCCCGCGCCGAGCGCCAGGTCCTCGTGCTCTCCGCCATCGACGAGCTCGACACCCGCGAGCTCGCCCAGGTCCTCAACAAATCCGAGTCCGCCGTCCGCGCCCTCATCCACCGCGCCCGCACACGCTTGCGAGAACGCCTCACGAAAGGAGGCAAAGCATGAACACGAACTCGTCTCATGTCGCCTGTGACGCTATCGACCGGAACATCGACCGCGCGCTCTCCGGCCTGCGCGACGCCCAGCCCCGCACCGGGATGGACGGGCGCATCCTTACGTCACTCAAGCACCGCACCGCCTCGGCACTGCCGGGGCGCCTGCACCTGGCGACTCAGCTCGCCGTTTGGGCAGCGACATCCGCCGCCATCCTTGCGGTCGCCTCGTTAGTCGTGCTGCACCGCCGTCCCGAGCCCGGGCAGATTGCGTACACGACACAAACTCACGTTGATTCACAGACTCAGATGGCCGCGATTGTGGGACCCCGGACGGGATCACGGCCGGCCTCCATAGAGCGAAGACTCTCTGCCAGCCGTCGTCCTGAGCAACGCGCAGCGAAGCGAAGGAGCTCCGTAATTCAGGGTGCCCAGTCGCCGCACGCTGTCACAACGGTAACAACAGACCTCGACGCCCAGGCTGTCGCCGACCTCCACGCGCCCAGCCATCCCGCGCCACCTCTGCCTCTCACGCCGCAGGAAAAACTCTTTCTGCGCCTGCTCCGCTACGGCAACGCCACGCAGCTGGCCGAGCTCGATCCTGTCGTCCGCGCTAAACAAGACGCCGACGAGACCGCAGCCTTTAAGGCCTTCTTCCCTGATCCGCCACCGCTGAAACAACCCGGAGACAACGAATGAATCGCACGCTTAAACTGCTTACCGGCGGATTCCTCGCCCTCACCCTCGCAGGCCCGACATTCGCCCAATCCAACGATACGAAGCCTGCGGAAACTGCAGTGTCCGATTCCCGGTCCAGCGAGCCCCGACCTGACTTCAGCCAGTTCGTGATTAAGACCTACTTCCTGAAGAACGTCTCGCAGCAAAATGACGCCAACGAAATCCTGATTGCAGTCCGGAACATGGTTGACCACTATGACAGGATGTATCTCGTCGCATCCGAAAACGCCATTGTGGTCGACGCTCCACCCGAGCAGCAGGCACTCGCGCAGAGGATCATTGACGAACTCGACCGGCCCAAAAAGGCCTATCGCCTCACGTTCACCCTCGCCGACTCCGACAGCGGCAAGCGCGTCGGAATTCAACACTTCTCTATTGTCGTCGTCGCCGGTCAACGCACCATCCTCAAACAGGGCTCCAAAGTTCCTGTGATGACAGGCAGCTATGAGGCGAAGACCGACACTCAGCAGACTCAGTTCCAATACCTCGATATCGGGATGAACTTCGACGCGACCCTCGAGCCCACACCCGGCGGTCTCTACCTCAAGTCCAAGGTTGAGCAGTCTTCAATCGCCGACGAGCACATGTCGGGCCCGCTCGCTCCGGAGCCCATTGTCCGCCAAACCTCCCTCGAAGGCATCTCCGCCATAACTATCGGCAAACCCATCACTCTAGGTTCGGTTGACGTCGCCGGCAGCACTCGCCACATCGACATCGAAGTGGTCGCCGAAGCCGTCCCGTGAAACCGCTCCCGTGACAGAACATTGCTCCAGAAAGCCCCTGCTCGCAGGGGCTTCTCTTTTGCGGCTACCGAGCCCGTACCATAGAAATGTCCATGAGCCAGACCGCCATCCTACTGCTCGCGCACGGCACACCGAACCGCCTGAGCGAGATGTCCGAGTACCTCCAGCACGTCACTAGCGGGCGGCCGTTGCCGCAGCAGGTCGTCGAGGAGCTGCAGCACCGTTATGCGGAGATCGGCCTGAGAGAAGAACCGCTGCCGGACGGCCCTCCGCTCACGCGCTGGACGCTGCGGCAAGCGGAACTGCTTGAAGAGGAAGCCTGCACGACGGTCTACGTCGGCATGCGCAACTGGCACCCGTTCATTGCCGACGCGGTGGCGCAGATGAAGGCCGATGGCGTTACGCACGCACGGGTGCTCTGCCTGGCACCGCAGAACTCGCGCACGTCTACGGGCTTGTATCGCCGCGCGCTACAAGCGGCAGTGGGCGATAGCTTGACGTACGACTTCATTGCCGGCTGGGCGGACGAGCCGCTGCTCGCCGAAGCTTTCGCCGAGCGGCTGAGCGCGGTACTCGGTGAAGCGGGGAGTGCACCCGTCCTCTTCACCGCGCATTCGGTGCCGTGCAGAACCATCCGCTCCACCAGCCCTGAGGAAGCCGCGCAGAACCGGGGGGCGGTGCCTCCCGAAGGAATTCAAAACTACGGTGTCGCAGCCGAGGGAGATCCGTATCCTGTCGAGTGCAAGCAGACTGCGGAGGCAGTTGCGAAGCTGATTGGATTAAGGGATCGCGACTGGTACTTTGCATTTCAATCGCAGGGAATCGCTGGTGCTCCGTGGATTGGGCCGACCGTGGAGGACACGCTGAAGGCTCTTGCGGAAGAGGGGCACAAGGCGGTCGTGATTCAGCCGATCGGATTTTTGTGCGACCACGTTGAGATCCTGTACGACATCGACATCAACTTCCGCGCGGTTGCGAAGGAGCTCGGGATGAAGCTCTATCGCCCTGAGAGCCTGAATGATTCGCCGACCCTGATTCGCGCGCTCGCGCACGTCCTCCACCGTGAGCTTGCATTGCGTGCAGAACCGAAATGAAGCGCGTTGCGATCATCGGCGGAGGAATCAGCGGGTTGACCGCTGCGTACGAGCTCGAGCTGGCACGCAAGCGCGGCGCGCCCATTGATTGGCACTTGTATGAAGCAAGCGATCGTCTCGGCGGCATCATCGAGACGACGCGCCTTGCAACACCGGAGGGCGAGTTCATTCTTGAGGGCGGACCGGATGGATGGGTCAGCGAGAAACCCTGGGCGCAAGAGCTTGCGATTGAGCTGGGGCTTGAGTCCGAGCTGATCTATTCGAATGACGCAACGCGAAAAACCTACATCCTCGTCGACGGCAGGCTGCAGCCGATTCCGCACCGCATGCGCATGATGGTCCCCGAAGACCTGAGCGCGCTTGAGGCGTCTCCGCTGTTTTCGCACTCTGCGAAGAAGGCGTACGCGGATGAGGTCGCGCGTGCAGAAGAACTCAAAGCAAGCGCTCCCAATCACGACGAGTCTGTCGCCAATTTCGTGCGGCGGCACTTCGGTGATGAGGTTCTGAACACACTCGCTGCACCTTTGCTCAGCGGAGTCTTTGGTGGTGATGTGCACAACCTCTCTGTCCGCGCCGTGATGCCGCAGTTTGTCGCGATAGAGCGCGAGCACGGTTCGCTTATTCTGGCGCTTCAGCAACGCCGAATTGAAACAACCCAACAGCCCATTTTCACTTCGCTCCGCAACGGAATGGCGTCTCTTGTCAACGCACTGGTCGCACATCTCCCGGAAGAGCGCCTGCTTCGACCACATATTGTCGAGCATTTATGGGACGATCCTCGCTGGCAACTCATTGTCGATGACCCTACATTCGAGCCGCATAAGCGTCCTCATCCGTTAGCTGTAAATCTCTATGACGAGCTTGTCTTATGCACACCCCTGAACAAGACGCGCGAGTTGCTCGCCGCGGCAGATTATGACCTGCGCCTCGATAAACTACTGCCGAACGATGCTAGCTCGGCTGTTCTGGTGGCGTTGACTTGGCCTGCGGAGGTTGCGCGCAGCTTCACGATTCCATCCGGCTTCGGATTTCTCGTGCCGCAGACGTCGGCAGAGGCGGAGCAGCTTCTCGCATGCACCTTCGTCAACCAGAAGTTCCCGCATCGAGCGCCAAAGGGGGCGAGAGTTATGCGTGCGTTCTTTGGTGGCCAGACTGCGGAGAGCCTGAGTTCGCAACCGGACGAAACGATTGCGCAGTTAGCTCTCACGCAATTGCGGAACATTCTCGGGCCGATTCCCGAGCCGGCGTTTCAATCGGCTCGCCGATGGCGCCGCAGTCTGCCACAGTATGAGGTTGGTCATCTAGAGCGTATAGAGCGGCTGGAGGCGATGGTCGCCCAAATCCCCGGGCTGCACCTGCTCGGCAACAGCTACCGCGGTGTGGGGATTCCGGACCTGATCCGCGACGCTCGCGCGAAGGCACGGGCAATCGTCGAATGCCTCTGAGCCTGGATCGTCGGCGCCGCCAGCCATAAATTCAAAAAATCTTTCACAAAGAACTTGCATCCTTCTCTTCTCCGAGTTATCTAAGATATATCTTACGATGTATCGTAGGAGAAGGAGATTCAACTATGTTTCACAGATTTATGCATTTCTACGAAGGAAGAGGCGAGCCGGAGGGCTGCGGACGCCACGATCGCCATCATGCCCGCTTTGGCCGCCATGGTGGCTGGGAACGCGGATTCGGCGGCGGACGTGAACGGTTCCTGGACCCTGGCGATCTTCAGCTTCTAATCCTGCAGCTGCTATCGGAAAAACCGAGCTACGGTTATGAGCTGATCAAGTCGATTGAGGAGCGCCTTTCAGGCGGATACGCGCCGAGTCCGGGCGTGGTGTACCCGACGCTGACACTGCTTGAAGAGCGCGGGTTTGCGCAGGTGGTTGAGCCGAGTGAAGGCGGCCGCAAGACTTATGCGATCACCGATGCGGGGCGCAAGGAGCTCACCGACAATGCTGCGCGCCTGCGCGAGCTCACGGAGCGGATGGAGCACACGGGACATGCGTTCCGTCGCGGACGTTCGCCGCAGATTATGCGGGCGTTTCGAAACCTCGGTGAAGCGGTTCGGCTGCGGATGTTTCGCGGAGATCTGACGCCTGAGCAGATTGCCAAGATCGCAGAGGCGATCGACACCGCGGCGCGGACGATCGATAACGTGTAACGGCTGTGTCGGAATTTATGCAGCCAACGCAAGGCGTTCGCGGTGCTCGCGCTGCGCCTCGCGTCTGCGCTTCCACCAGCTGCCGATGGCAATCTGGAAGGGATGCTCGACCCATTTGCGCGCGGCCATGGCGACCAGAACGATAAACACGTAGCTGATCCAGGGATCGATCCAGGCAACGTGGAGGCGCTCGGGGAGATGGTGATCGTGGATGAGCTGGAACAGGTTGAAATGCAGAAGGTAGAGGCAGTAGGTTGATGTGCCGATGGCAACAAGGGGCCGCCACGAGAAGATTGCTGCGAGTGGGCTCGGGCCGGCGAGGCCAAGGATGATCATGCCGAAGACCGGCGTGAGCAGGCCGCCGTGCACGAGAAGGTACGGCATCTGCGTGGTGAGGTGATAGCAGCAGAACCACGCGATGCCGAACCCGCAGAGACCGACAATCATTCGGCCGCGTACGCCGAGCTTCGCCTGCTGGTGAATCTTCGCGATTGTGATGCCGCAAAGGAACGTGCAGAGGTACGGAAGCGGCGTGTACTTGAGGAAGTCGAGATAGACGCCGTAGCTGTAACGGTCGGGTGTGTGTGCAAGATGGTCAGGGTTGGTCGCGAGATAGATGGCGTGCGGCACCATCCCGACCAGCCAGAAGCCCAGGCCGATTGCGATCAGCTTGAAGACGTTCTTCGGCAGGCGCACCTTCACCAGCCACGGGAAGAGCAAATAGAGCGCGACCTCGCAGGAGAGCGTCCAGCTGACGGTATTCCAGAAGGTGGCGAGCCGCGGGAAAAATCCCTGGATGAGAAGGGGTGTGGTGATCACACCAGCGACGAACTGCGAGTGCGAGCGCGCGTGCCACTCGACGGCGAGCATCGGGGTGGAGACGAGCATCGTCAGCAGATAAATCGGATACAGACGGCTGGCGCGCGCCACCCAGAAATCAACAGCGTTCACCCCGCCCGCGCGTTCTGCGTAGTTGTAATAGAGGATGAATCCGGAGATGACAAAGAAGAAGCTTACGAAGACGTAGCCAATGTTGATGAGCGGATAAAGCGTGAAGCGCGGATGCGCTGCCCAGGTGAGCCCGCTGGGCGTGAAGTGGAAGAGCATGATGGTCAGCGCCAGCAGCGAGCGAATCCCGGTGAGCGCTGGGAGCGCCGGCTTGCGCATGTAGGCGGGCGCGGCGGAGCTTGATCTCAATTTGGGCTGCGGCGGCCGGCATCGGCTGCAGATTGCCCGCGGGTTCACCGGTGGAGGTCGGCGCTTTCTCTTCCAGAACGTGCATCAAAGCTGATTCCAATCTCTCTGGTAGGACGCTCGGGGGAACATCCGAGTCGCAGCGCGGCAGCCATTTTTGAGGGCTTTTTCGCGCGGCGTACTGCGTTAAGACGGGCCCACCGAACGATGAGACTACCGGACTTCGACGTGCGCAAATCCAAGGCCCTGCAGCAGCGCAATCACCGCAACACGAGCATTTTTCGATGCAGCATCGAGTATGCCGTCGCTGAGCGCAGCCTGTTGAAGGTCGGTTTGTGCCTTGGCGCGCGTGGCGGATTCGAGGTTCGGATCGGCGCGCACGAAGATGCCGGTATCGCGTGAGTAGACGCGGCTCTTCGCTTCATCAACGGTGGTTTCAAACACCTGGCTTGCGGGCAGCGTGAGTTGAATATTGCGTCCGTTCGGCGTCTCGGTGATCTGGACGCTCTCGGGCTTCAATTGGCTCAGGTCAACCCCGGCGACCGTGCTGCCGTGCACAATCATGAGCAGCTTGTCCCCGGCGAGTGCGTCGGGAAGGACGGGGCTCGATTCGTTGCCCTCGACGATCGTGTCAAGCGAGTACTTGACGGTTTCGAGGCGATTCAACTGCTGAATCTTCTCGATGACGTCAGGCGCGGAGACCACGGTGAGCGATCTGCCGGCGATTGCAGAAGCGAGACGCCCGGGCCATCCGCTGCGGGCGCGATGCACGAACACTGCCAGCATCGTTGCGCCGATGAGCAGACTCAGAATAACGACGTAGAGCAGGCCAGATCCGCGCCGGCGCCCGTAATTGTATTCATACTGTGAGGTCACGCTTCAACCTCGGCGCGCACGATGCGCTCGGCGCCGCGGAGCCCGCGGTTCGCGTAGCTGGCCTTCACGAACTCGTGAAAGAGCGGGTGTGGCTCGAGCGGTTTGGATTTGAACTCGGGGTGGAACTGACAGCCGAGGAAGAACGGATGGTCAGGGATCTCGACGATCTCGACGTAGGTTGCGTCGGGCGTCGTGCCGGTGAGGCGAAGGCCCGCGCCCGTGAGGATGGGTTCGTACTCGCGGTTGAACTCGTACCGGTGCCGATGGCGCTCGCTGATCTCGGTCGTGCCGTAGGCCTTCGCGGCGAGTGAGTCGGGCTCCATCATGCAGGTCCACGCGCCGAGGCGCATGGTGCCGCCCATCTCTTCCACGCCGATGAGTTCGCGCAGCTTGTAGATGATCCGGTGCGGCGTGGCGGGGTCGAACTCGCCCGAGTTGGCCTTCGAGAGCCCGCATACATTGCGCGCGTACTCGATGCAGGCGGTCTGCATGCCGAGGCAGATGCCGAAGTACGGGACCTTGTTCTCGCGCGCGTAGCGGATGGCATTGAGCATGCCTTCGATGCCTCGCTTGCCGAAACCGCCGGGAACGAGGATGCCGTCGAAGCCTTCGAGTTGAGACTCATAATGGTCGGCCTCGAGGCCCTCGGCTTCGATCCAGGTGACGCGCAGTTTGAGGTTCTCGGCCAGCGCGCCGTGCACGAGTGCTTCCTTGAGCGACTTATAGCTGTCCTCGTACTCAACGTACTTGCCGACGATGGCGATCGAGACTTCGTCGGCGGGGTTGTAGGCGCGGTGAACGAGCTCTTTCCACTTGGCGATGTCGGCGTCCTTCGCGTCGATGCGGAGGTACTTGAGCGCGAGCGCGTCGACACCTTCGATGGCGAAGTTCAGTGGAACCTCGTAGATGCTGGGAACGTCGCGCGCGACGACGACGGCGGCCTCTTCGACGTTGCAGAAGGCGGCGATCTTGGAGCGCATCTCGCGCGGGACCGCGCGGTCGGCGCGGCAGAGGAGGATGTCGGGTTGGATGCCGATGGAGAGCATCTCCTTGACGGAGTGCTGCGTGGGTTTGGTCTTCAGCTCTTGGGCGGCGGCAATCCAGGGAATGAGGGTGACGTGGACGAAGCAGGTGTTGTCGCGTCCCATCTCCTGGCGCATCTGGCGGATGGCTTCGAGGAATGGGAGCGATTCGATGTCGCCGACGGTGCCGCCGATCTCGACGATGGCCACGTCGCAGTCAGCGCCGATCTTGCGCGCGGCGGCCTTGATCTCATTCGTAACGTGCGGGATCACCTGGACGGTCTTGCCAAGGTAGTCGCCGCGGCGCTCCTTCGTGATGATCTGCTCGTAGATGCGGCCCGTAGTGAGGTTGTTGTCGCGCGAAAGGCGGGCGTGCGTGAAGCGCTCGTAGTGGCCGAGGTCGAGGTCGGTCTCGGCGCCATCGTCCGTGACGAAGACTTCGCCGTGCTGGAAGGGCGACATCGTGCCGGGATCGACGTTGAGGTAGGGGTCGAACTTCAACAGGTTGACGCGCAGGCCGCGCGCCTCGAGAAGGCAGCCGATGGAAGCAGCGGCCAGGCCTTTGCCCAGCGAAGACACAACACCGCCCGTCACAAAGATGTACTTTGCTGACACGATCGCGACCTCTTCAATTGTGAGATTTGCCTGTGCGTGGTGTGCACGATCAAGTATACCGCAGCCGAGGACCGCGACTTGCGATAAGGTTTTGAGGAGATCTGAGGAAGTCGGGGCCCTGTGAGTCTGCTGGTTAGGCTGAGCAATCGCTTGTTGGCTGTTGAGCGGCGGAGCTATCTTGCGCTGCGACGGCTCGCGGACAAACGGGCAGCGGCGCGAGCGCAGGCACGCGGTGAGAACCCGAGGCCGGAGCATCTGCTCACCGGGGAACGAGGCGAGGACCTCGCGTTCTTTCACCTGCGCGGCTTGGGGTACACGATCGTGGCGCGGCGGTGGGTATCGGCGCGCGTGAAAGGCGATCTGGACCTGGTGGGATGGGACGGGGACACGCTGGTCGTGTTCGAGGTGAAGACCCGCACGGCGCGGGATTTGTTTCCGGCGGAGGTCGCGGTGAACGCCGCGAAACAGAAGCAGCTGCGGCGCATGACGGCGGCGTTCGTGGGACAGCTTCCGAAGCGGCTTCGCGGGCGCGTGGTGGTCCGGTTCGACGTGGTTTCTGTGTACCTGGTAACCGATGAGCCGCAGTTTGAGCACTTCAAGAATGCCTTTCCGTACGCGGATGCCTTTCCGCACCGCGAATCGAGCTAAGGCCATCCGGGGTGCGGACTGCGGTGTCTATAGTAGAGAGGTGATCTAACGAGTTGATGAGGGAGCCGTCTGCACGATGAGCCTGATGGATGCACCAGAGTTCGACGCGCGCCGCGAACGCCGTAAAGTCAACATTCTCATTGGGACCGGTGTGGCTGTTCTGCTGCTGCTGATCCTGACGTTTGCCGGCTACATCACAGGGCATGGCTGGCTGTTCACGGATCTTGGCGCCGAGCACCGGGTGAACGACTTCTTCAACGCGCTCGAGGCGAAGGACTACGCGAGGGCGTATGACATCTACGAGAACGGGCACCCGGATTCTGGCTACCCGCTCGCCCGGTTTACCCAGGACTGGACGACGTACTCGCCGGTGCACGGGCCGATCACGTCACATCACGTCGATATTTCGAAGACAGACGGTTCCGGCGCGTTTGGGACCGGGATCATTGTCGCCGTGCGCGTGAATCTGCAGGACGGGATTGTGCCCGCGGGTCCGGGTGAGCCAGCGAACACCAAACCCGGCCACAAGATCTTCATGTATGTGAACCGGGCAGACGGCACGCTGACGTGGCCCGCCCCGCACATTCTGGAGTACTAAGGCGGCGACCGCTCGGGTGCAGTCGCAACAGATGAGCCGCCCGGCACGGTGAGGCTCAGGATGGTCATCATCGAAGCCGCCGCAAGCGGAACGCACAGGCCTGCGGACAGTGAGTGCACCCAGCCGGACATCGCTCCGGTGATGAGCGGCAGAGCGGACGCGCCACACCCGGCAAGCACAAATACGCCGCGGGTTTCGCGATGACGCAGAACAATCGCAAGCAGCAGCGGATAGATTGGACCGGCGCCGAATCCAACCATGAACGCGGCGAAGACGCTGAGGGCGGGACCGGGCCAGGCAACCAGAATCGTGAGCCCCGCGGCGGCCAGGGCCGCGCTGAGCGCCAGCACTACGCGTTCGCTGACCCCGGCTGACATGCGGACCGAATGCACGAGACGGCTGCCGAGCAGTCCAGCCCAAAACGCTGTCGCGGCGCCAATCGTAATTCCCGCGGTTTCACCTATCCTTTGTGCATACGCAGCGAGCCAACCTCCAGTCGAGCTCTCCACACCCGTCGCGCAGCAGACCAGGATCAGCAGAACCAGCGGAACCTGTGTGAGCGGCCAGCGGTGCGATGCGTCTGCAGCGTCGGCGTCGGTGGGTGTGTCCGGCGGGGCCAGATTGCGACGCTCGTGCGCGAGCCAGACCCAAAACGCGAACGCCCCGAAGAATGCCGCCAGGCCGAGCAGGACATGCATCGGCCGCGCGGCGAAGTTGCCGGTGCGAAGCGACTGGCCTCCGAGAGCGAGCCACGGACCGGCGCAGGCGCCCGCAGCCCAGAGGAGATTGAGCCGCATCATCTCGATGCGGCGCTCGGCGGGGAACTCGCGCGAGATGAGCAGGCTGGTGGAGGTCATCGCGATGCCGAGGCCGACCCCGTAGACGACAATCGCTGCAAAGCCCCAGCCGAGATTAGCGAAGCCGAGCCACGCGGCTCCAATTGCGGTGAGCAGCGCGCCACGTGCGATGGAGCGGTTCATGCGACCGCGAGAGACGAGCGCTCCTGTCGTCGTTGCGAGAAAGAAACAGAAGAGCAGCAGACCGCCGCGAGCGTCGCCGAGGCTCCAGCGGCGCAGCAGCAGCGGAAGCAGAGCGCCGGGCAGCGCCAGGCTTACTCCTGTTGCAGCGAACCCAAGATACAGACCGATCCTCAAACTCATCCTCGCGATATGCGCAGCAGTTAAATATTTGCTGCCATGCTACGTGGTTACGAGGATGCGGGTGCGAGCGCCGCACACCGATGCGCATCGGGAGTTACGGGAGTTTGCCTGCGGCGTCCGCGCCGACAGACGTGCATAGTGATGCCAGAAACGGGCGCTGCGCCGCGAGAAGTGCACGATGCGCCTGGTCGATGGAAAACCATCCACCGCGGTCCACCTCGGGAACCTCAATCATGCGTTTGGAGCGCGGAGGCCACTCGACCTCGCAACTGATGCTGCGAAGATCGTCGGGATTGCAATCGCCCTCGAAGGCCCAGCCTTCGACGACCTTTCCGCTCAGCTGGCGAATCTTCCCCAGCGGGAGGAACTCACCGTTGGGAATGAAGCTGGTCTCTTCCTGAAACTCACGCTTCGCCGCATCCAGCGGCTCTTCGTCTTCAAAGAACTGCCCCTTCGGAATCGTCCACGCACCATGGTCCTTGCTCTCCCAGAAGGGACCGCCGGGATGAACAAGGAAGACCTCAAGGCTCCGGTTGCGAATCCTGTACATCAGTAAACCCGCGCTGCGTTTTGGCATCTGCCGTGACAACTCCGAGAATCTATAGCAGCCGGGGAACGAGCTCCGTGGCCGTTCCTAACAGAATCTCATCGAAGGCGTCCGCGTTCTGCGGTTCTTCGGGCCCCATGTACATCGTCTTGGTGCCGCGCTGGTTGGCAATGTGCACAAATCCTGCCGCAGGGTAGACGGATCCCGAGGTCCCGACGACGAGGAGAACCGTCGCGCGATCCAGTTCGCGATAGATCTGCTCCATCTCGAGGGGCATCTCTCCGAACCACACGATGTGCGGACGCACAGGTGCGCCACAGCTCTTGCACTCGGGAAGCTCTCTGGCGGATTCATAGAATTTGCTGTCAGAGAACGGCTCATCACAACGTATGCACCGGGATTGAAAGAGGGTGCCGTGCATGTGATGAATCCGATGCGATCCGCCGCGCTCGTGCAGGTCGTCGACGTTCTGGGTACAAAGATAGAACCGGTCGCGCATCTGCGCTTCAAGGGCGGCAAGTGCGCGGTGAGCGGAGTTCGGCTCAGCCTCCATCGCGTCGCGGCGGCGCATGGAGTAGAAGCGCCAGACGAGTTCGGGGTTCGCCTGCCATGCCTCGGGCGTGGCGACCTCCTCAACACGGTAGCCGTTCCAGAGTCCGCCCGACCCGCGAAACGTGGCCAGACCGCTCTCAGCGGAAATGCCTGCACCCGTGAGAACAAACAGCCGGTCCTGGGAGCTGAAGCGCATATTGCTATTACTCGATGCACGATGGTTCATCCAGGCAGCGCATGCGCTTTTCGTGGAATTGCAAATGCTGCTAGTGCTGATCTTCGAGGCGGGAGATCTGGTCCTGATCGAGTTCGCTGCGAAGCTGAACCAGATAGTGCAGGTTTGCCTTGCTCAGGTCGGCGCGGGCCTGCTCGATGCGATCGATCTGGCTGAACAGCGCAGCTTCGTCGAGCGTCTTGGCGTGCGTAAGCGTCTCCATGCGCTGCTCTTCCTTTTCGAGACTTTCGAGACGGTTCAGCAGGACAGGGCGGCTCTGCTCGAAGATGGCATCCATGCGCCGCTGTTGATCGTCGCTCAGCTTCAATTGCTTGGCGAAGTGTTTGTCGTCCCACCAGCGGCCGGGAGGACCAACCTGCAGCCCGGCATGCATTCTCACATTGGTATTGCGGGAAATTTCCGGCGGAACATTGCCCGGGCGGGGAAATCCGCCGCCCATCGGACCATCATGCATGCCACCGGCGCCGGGCATTCCGCCGCCGGGAAAACCGCCGCCTGGCCCGCCGCCATGATGCTGCGCAACCAACGTCTTCGGCATCCAGAGGACAACCAGAATCGCCAACGCCAGCGTCGCCTGTATCAGCAGACGCTTTGGACGCACGGAGATCTGGCCGGTGCGGGGCATTTTAGTTCGACACCTCACGCAGCGAACGGTGATGGATGGCAGGAGAAGAAGCATTCACGTCAGCAGACACAACCTGCGTTCCTGGCTCGCTCAGCTCACTGTCGATCGAGCGCATCAGCTGATTGTCCTCGGCGAGTTCGTCGGCCGACGGAGCCGAGACAGCGTGAGCAGGCTGCAGCGCCGGCTCGACTGAATTGCGGACCGGCATGTGCGCGCCGAGCGCAACCCCGAAGATAAGAACCGCAGCCATGGTTGCACCCCAGCCCGGGAGCCCATGCCAGTTCAGTGCCCAGCGGGAAGGCGCTTTAATGTCCAGGGCGCGCTGCTCCGCCCAGCGCAGGCTGGCGAAGTTCAGATCGCCGACAGCGGAGGTCATTTCGGTAAGCTCCTGCCGGCAAGTGGTGCAGGTTTCGAGGTGGACAAGGGCGCGTTGGTCGGCCTTGTCCCCCGCCAGAAGGTCTGCGAACTGTTCATCTGTCAGATGGTTGAGGTTCATCGCCGTCCTCCCATCCGCGCGCGCACCGTGCGTACAGCGCGGTGCAGGTGCGTCTTTACCGTGTTGATGGGCATGCCCATCGTCTCCGCGATGTCCCTGAGGTCCAGCTCCTCCTGGAAGCGGAGCACGAACGCGGTGCGCTGATTCAGCGAAAGCGTCTGCAGAATCTGCGCAACCTCGCGGGCCCGCTCGCGCGCGAGCAACTGGTCCTCGGGCGAGCTGGCCGCGCTGGGCAGCATGCCGGCGATCTCCGTGACGTCCGTCGCCGTCTTGCGGACCTGCTTCCAGAACCGGAACTTCTGCGTGCGCTGATAGTCGCGGACGAGGTTCAGTGCGATCGAATGCAGCCAGGTCTGGACGCTGCAGTCGCCGCGGAAGTTGTGGCGATTTGCCCAAGCCTTGACAAAGCAGTCCTGCACGATCGACGCAGCAAGGTCCTCGTCCCCAAGGGAGAACGTGACGAACCGCAGCAGTCTCGCCCGGTGCGTCTGAACCAGCTCTTCGATATCGTCCAGCTCAGTGAGCGCGCGCTCACGGCTGGGAAGGCGGAGAACATCCGTCGCCATAGCCATTTGCATGCAAGGGTAGACGGAAATTCGCCAATTTGCGAGTACAGGGCCGCCAGCGCATCGTGCGACGACACATCCAGACTCAGAAGGCCTGCCAACGCACCGACCACGGTCCCAGCTGGCCGGAATCCTCTTCCGTTCCCTCCAGCCACAGCACGTCTCCCTTCGCATGGGGAGATGGATTTTTCAAGGATGCTGCACAGAGATTGGCGGCCAGATTCAGGCGCCGGCCATCGCTGCCGGTCCATTCGCATTCGAACTGCCCGACACCGGAGACTTCGTACCTTCCGCAGTGTTCGGTGAGCGAATTGAGCAGCGGCCAAATCCGTTCACGTCGCACCTTCAGGATGTGGCGATACCAGTCCAGTTGCGCGGCATGCAGCGGATCGTCGAGGTCGTTCCAATGGAGCTTCGCCGAAAGGAAGGTGGATTCTGCCTGCGGGTCGGGCACGCGGCTCAGCGTCTCGGCATCGACATTGCTGGTGCGCACCATCTGCTCGGCGCGACCCCGCTGGACTGCCTTGGCGAGTTCGCCGCCGTAATCCGAAAAGTACGGGAACGGCGTGGCCGCAGCCCATTCCTCTCCCATGAAAAGCATGGGAATCTGCGGGAGGAGCAGCAACACCGCTGCGATCGCACGGACCGCCTCCGCCGACGCAAGCTGATCGATTCGTTCGCCGAAGACACGATTTCCGATCAGGTCATGCGTCTGAATGAAACTCACGAACGCGGTCGGCGGGACGGAGCCGCTGTCCTCTGCCGAGCAGGAGAGATCGCCGGCAAAGAAGCCTTCCGCCAGGGCGCGTGCGAGCTCTCGGGTCGAGTGCAGCTGAGCTTCATCCGCGGAGTCGCACTCGCCCGTCATTGCCAGGCCAAGGATGTGGTCCACAGCGTGATTCCACTGAGCCGTATACGCTGCGCAGCGGTTGCCGTCCCGCTTCAACAACCGTGCGATGGTCTGTTCGTTCTCGAGCATCAGGTAAATCGGCCGGTCCGCGGCTTCCCGGACGCGCTCGGAGATTTCATTCAGGATGTGCTGAGGGCTGTTGTCGATGAGTGCGTGTGAGGCGTCGAGTCGCAGGCCGTCGATGTTGAATTCCTGCGTCCAGTACACAGCGTTCTGCACGATGAACTCGCGCACCTCGCGACACCCTGAACCGTCGAAGTTCAATCCGGGTCCCCACGCAGTCTTGTGTTTGTTGCTGAAGATCTGCGGAAAATACTGCGGGATGTAATTTCCCTCCGGGCCGAAGTGGTTATACACCACGTCGAGAACGACCAGGATTCCATGCGCATGCGCAGCGTCGATGAAAGCCTTGAGGTCGTCGGGACGGCCATAGGTCGCATCCGGAGCATAGATCTGCACGCCGTCGTAACCCCAGCTGCGCTGCCCCGCGAAGGCGCAGACGCACATCAGCTCAATGCCCGTGACGCCGAGATCCCGCAGGAAGTCGAGCTTGTCGGCCGCGGCCCGGAACGTGCCTTCAGACGTGAAGGCGCCGATATGCAGTTCGTACAGAACTGCTTCATTCCAAGGGCGTCCTTTCCATGGCTCGTCGTGCCATTGATAGGCGTCCGGATCGATAAGCTCGCTTGGACCATGCACGCCGAACGGCGCATAGCGCGATGCGGGGTCCGGGACGCGGAAGCCGTCCGGCATCACGAAGCGGTACTGCGTGCCTGGACCGGCATCGTCCACGGCGAGTTCGTGCCAGCCGTTCCCGCAATTGTGCATCTGTAAAGGATCGCGGGGGGCGGGTGCGTGCTCATTGAGCGCCAAACGAACCGACGACGCGGCGGGAGCGAACAGCCGAAAGACCGCGCTACCGTCAGGGCCCAGCTGCGGACCGAACTGCGGCGCTGCGGAATGGCCATTCGCAACGCGCTCCAGGTTTGAATCCAGTCTGGGTCGTTGGGCGACACCCGTTACGGCAGAGAAATCGTGCATCTCTTCGCTCACTGTATGGCCGACACGTGCTGCGAGCGACCAATCTATGCCGACGGGCAGTTCGAACCAGGGCCTGAAAATGTTGCTGCTAACTCGGGTCGCGGCGCCGCGTCGACGACACGGCTCCCATCACACCCGCACCAAGCAACACAACGGCAATGGCGATAATCCAGTGCTCAGGCACGTGGGCAAGGTGCGCAACATAGGCCACGCCGGCGATCAAAATAATCGTTCCAATCAGATACAAAGCGAAGGACATCCGTACTCCTCCAGCGCGTTTGCGCAATCGCAGTGGCCCATCTTCTACGATGCAGTTTCAGCCGCTCAGGTCTCTATCGAAGAGCCGGATTCGTGGATCCGAAAAAGCGCATCATAGGCTGCCGCCCGGACCACGTGGAAGTAGTCCGAGGCAACCAGGAAGAGCACGCCGACTCCAATCCACCACCACATGAGGAAGGTCTGCGACTCAACGCTCTCAAACGGCAGCGGGCACGACGAGAAAACCATCGCGAGGACGATCAGCGCGACCTTCACGATGCCCATCACCAGATTGATCTCGATGAGCTTCGATCGCAGCGAACCAATACGCACTGCCGCGCGAAGACTTGCTACCGCATTGAGTCCGCGCGACATCGCGAGGATCGGCGCGATACGCAGAATCCAGTTCGTGGCAGCCCACAGCAGAAAAAGCAGCAGGGTCACGACGACAGCCACCGCAAACCCCGGGACATAGGCGGGTTCAAGGCTGTGCTCCATCGGAGTCCACACGCAGCTACGCGCGATGTGAATGAGTGCTGTGATCCACACCAGCAGCAGCGCCGTAAACGAGTAGACGCGGACCAGCGCGAGTAGGATCAGCGTTCCAACCCGCTTTGCGAGCCGGCTATCCCACCGGCGCAAAACCGCTCCACGACCAACGCCTGCGAAGATCGACCACCCGAGGCTGGCTGCAAGCAGCGCCCATAGATACGTCTTTACATCGATCGTTCCGCGCGCGACGAGGTGACCGCGCAGCAGGACCGGCTCGATGTCGTGAGCCTTCAGCGTCCACATCAGGATCATGTCGTGCGCAAAGAACCAGATGCAGGCGAACGCCAGCAGACCAAAGCTCCAGCGCCAGGCAATCTCCAGTCCCGTAAGCGAAGGCAGCTTCCAGACGGCAGCCATCACTCCAACGAACGACTGCGTACCGCGGACTGGTGCAGGGCTGCGGCTCACCTCCGCCGCAGCGCGAACTGCATGTTGGCTCACTTCACCACCAGATTGACGAGCTTGCCTTTGACGACGATTGTCTTCACGAGATTCTTTCCGGCAATCCGGGCGGCAACCTTTTCGTCCGCGAGTGCGGCGGCCTTCATCGCCTCCTCATCTGCGCCGGCGGCTAGCTTCACCACGTTCACGAGCTTTCCGTTGACCTGAACGGGGACCTCGATCTCGCTCTCGCGTGCGAGCTCTGCATCCGCCCTGGGCCAGGGCTGGCGCAGCAGCGTCTCGCGCTCGCCGATCTCCTGCCAGAGTTCCGCCGCAATGAACGGAGCGAACGGTGCGAGCAGCAGCACCAGCGCGCGCACCACCTCAGCAATCGTGGCCTGCGATATCTCGCCCGACTCCATCTTCGGCTCAGCCGCGCTCATCTCGTTGACGAGGATCATGATCGCAGCGATGCATGTGTTGAAGTGCCAGCGCCCGCTGAAGTCCTCCGTAATTTTGGCGATTGTTTGATGCAGTGTGCGCAGCAGCGCCGCGCCTGCAGGCGTCTGCGCGGCGAATGCCTTTGCAGCAATCTCGTCGCCATGAGCGCCGCGCTCGATACTGCGCACGGCCGGCGCAAACTTCGTCACCAGCCGGTAGACCCGCGCGAGGAAGCGGCTGACCCCAGCGACGCCTTCCTCCTGCCACTCGAGATCGCGATCCGGCGGCGCGGCGAAGAGCGCGTACATCCGCGTCGCGTCGGCGCCGTAACGCGCAATCATGTCATCGGGCGAGACCACGTTGCCCTTCGACTTCGACATCTTCGCGCCGTCTTTGATGACCATGCCCTGCGTGAACAGGCACGTCGCCGGCTCATCGTTCCTGATCATCCCCAGATCGCGCATCACCTTCGTCCAGAAGCGCGAATAGATCAGGTGCAGGATCGCGTGCTCGACGCCACCAATGTATTGATCGATCGGGAACCAGTAGTTCGCCTTCGCCGGGTCAAACGGCGCGCGCGAGTTCTTCGCATCGGTGTAGCGATAGAAGTACCAGCTCGAGTCGACGAAGGTGTCCATCGTGTCGGTCTCGCGCCGCGCCGGTCCGCCGCACTTCGGGCAGGTCGTGTTAACGAAGTCCGGCACCTTCGCCGAGCGGGCTTCCGCCCTCCTGCGTGATATTGACGTTCTCTGGCAGCAGCACCGGCAGCGCGCTCTCCGGCACTGGAACGATGCCGTCTTTGGAGCAATAGATCATTGGGATCGGCGTGCCCCAATACCGCTGCCGGCTTACGCCCCAATCCTTCAGGCGGAACGTCGTCGTGCGCTTGCCGAAGCCGCGCTCCTCCGCGAAGCGGCCCATCTTGTCCTGTGCCTCAAGGCACGACTCACCTGTCCATTGCCCGGAGTTCACGACCACCGCGTCATCTTCCGCAAGATATGGCAGCGCCAGATCGCCGGAGTCATCATCGGCTCCTCCAGACGTCGCCGGCGCCACCACACGCTTGATCGGCAACCCATACTTCGTCGCGAACTCGATAATCGCGCTCATCGTGCCCCGGCACGCTCATGATTGCGCCGGTGCCGTAGTCCGCAAGGATGTAGTTCGCGATCCAGATCGGCAAGGTCTCGCCGTTGAAGGGATTCACCGCAAACTTGCCCGTAGCCACGCCATGCTTCTCGATGTTGCCGATGTCCCCCGTCTCTTTGGCAGCCTTTTGCTCCGCGATCATCGTGTCAACCGCCTTCGCGAGCTCGGCATGCTCAGCGGCCCACGCCTTCACCAGCGCGTGCTCCGGTGCAAGCTGAATCGACGTCGCGCCGAAGATCGTGTCGATCCGGGTCGTGAACACCGTGATCCTCTCGGGCGCGCCTTGCACGACGAACTCGACGTTCGCTCCTTCACTACGGCCAATCCAGTTGCGCTGCATGGTGCGCACCTTGTCCGGCCAGCCGGGCAGTTTGTCGAGCCCGTCCAGAAGCTCATCGGCGTACTTCGTAATCCGGAAGAACCACTGCTCCAGCTCGCGCTGCTCCACGAGCGTGTCCTCGTGCCGCCAGCAGTAGCCGCCGACAACCTGCTCGTTTGCGAGCACGGTGGCGCACTTCGGGCACCAGTTCACCTTCGAGCTCTTCCGGTACGCCAGCCCCTTTTCGTACATCCTTAGGAAGAACCACTGGTTCCAGCGGTAGTAGTCCGGCAAGCAGGTCGTGACCTCTGTCCCGCCCCAGTCGTAGCTGAAACCCATGCGGCGCATCTGCTGGCGCATGGCGGCGATGTTGCTCAGCGTCCACTCACGCGGCGGCGTCCTGTTGCTGATTGCCGCATTCTCCGCCGGCAAACCGAACGCGTCCCAGCCCATCGGGTGCAGCACGTTGTAGCCGCGCATCCACATGTAGCGGGCGAGCGCGTCGCCGATCGAATAGTTCCGCACATGGCCCATGTGCAGCTTGCCGCTGGGATACGGCAGCATCTCCAGGCAGTAGAACTTCGGCTTGCCAGCCTCGTGGTCGTCAGCGCGGTAGAGCTCGGCATCGGCGTCCCACCGCGCCTGCCACTTCGTCTCTATCTCCGCTGGGTTATACCGTGTGCGGTCGCGCCCCGTCCACTGCGCATCCTTCGCAATTTCTGCCATCCTTCCATTGTAAAGAATGGGCTAGGCGGTGTTTTCCGCTCCCGAAATTAGCCAATGATCGAAAACCCTCTCACAAAACCAATCATTCGAAACTAACTTGCTCAGGTCTTGGTCACGTGTGTCGGCAGCCAACGTAAACCGCTTGATCGCCACCAACTCGTGCGCAGCCGAGCGCACGTCGTCTTCTATCGGTTGATAAGCGGCGCGCCATGCATACAAGTACTCCCGGTAACCATCAGAGCCCTTGAGCAATCCGCGTTTCGCCAGCGCTCCCCAAGCTAGCGAATCATAGATAACGATCGGTGATTGAAAGCGCATCCACAAAATCTTGGTCGCGGCGGAAATGAGTCTTCGGTCATAATGCTTAGTCAGTGCGTCCACGAATGCATCTACAAGCGCGATTGCAGCCTCATCAGAAGCGGGGAGCTTGAGCGGTCTGAGCTCAGTAAGCACTGGTGACAGCCGAAAGGGCTCCTCACACGCCGTAGAGCTGAAATTCCTGATGATGCGATAGTAAGTCGCCATCGCGGTAAGTTCGCCGCATACTTCCTTCTCCGAACGGAGTTCGTCGGATAGCGCCGCGATGCATTTCAGATCGACCGAGAGACATTCTTCGAGATACGAATACGCTGCATGATAAAGATTCCGTGACATATCGGGTTTGCCTCCGGGACAGCGCGCCAGTATCCATGTATTCGGGGAAGATCCGCAATAGCAATTAAGGTAATCACATACCAAAGCAAAACGGCCCGGAGCTCATCACTCCGGGCCGATGGAGTTGTTCTCGGTTTAGTGAATCGTGAGGCTCACTGTCGTCTTCGCAGACGTTCCGCCGCCAGACGCCTTCACGGTAATTGTGCGAGTCGTTCTCGTCGACCGGCTCCCAACCGTGATCTTCATCGTCGTGCTTCCGGCTCCCGACAACGAGCTGGGCGAGAAGCTCACTGTGTTTCCGCTGCCCTCACCCGTTGCCGAGAACGTCACCGCTCCCGTCGTGGTGCCCGCCAGCGTAATCGTCACGTTACCCGAGGAGCCGCGCGACACCGTCAGTGAGCTCGGCGAGGCCGAGATCGTGTAGCTCGACTGCGTGCTGCTGCTCACCGTCAGCGTCACTGTGGTCGAGTGCGAAAGGCTTCCGCTCGTGCCCGTAATCGTGATCGAGTACGTTCCCGCCGCGGTACCGGACGCAACCGTGAAGGTCGCCGTCGAGCTGCCCGAGCCGTTCACCGGATTCGGGCTGAACCCAACCGTGACGCCGCTCGGCAGGTTTGAGGCCGACAGCGCTACCGCCGACGAGAACCCGTTCACCGCACCGATCGAGATCGACGACGCTCCGTTGCTGCCTGGAGCGACCGTCAGCGAACCGGGGTTCGCCGCGATCGTGAAGTCAGGGTTCTGCTGCTGCTGCGATCCGGTCAAAGCACTGACCAGCGCTGGTGTCGGGCTGCCCCATCCGGTCACCAGGTCATACCCCGTCACCGCCGAGTAGCTGCCCGAAGTCCCGCTCGTCACGTCGTGGAAGTTCGTCCCGTAATAGGAGGGCGAGGTGGCGTTCTGCTGGTAGATCGTCGGGTTCAGGAAGCCAACCGGCGACTGCGAATTGGCCGCGAGCTGCTGGTTGACGAGAGCGATATAACCCGCCCACATCGGAGCAGCGAAGCTCGTGCCGCCGTAGCTGTTTGCAAGGCAGCTTGTCTGGTCCGCGCAGGTGTAGAAGGTGAAGTTCGCGTTGGCTGAAACGTCCGGTCCGTTGCGGAGCGTCGTCGATCCGCGATTGTTCGAGTTGATGACGCCGGAGTACTGCTGCCAGGACGGAATCGCGACGCTGTCCGGCGAAATGCCGCCGCCCGAGTCCGCCCAGGCCGTTTCAGACTGCCAAGGGCCGCCCGCGCTCGAGGTCACCAGATCCGTTCCGCCGACCGAGATGACATACGCGTTGTCGGCTGGCCAGGCTGCACTCTTTCCGGTCGCGGTCCACGTCGAGCTATCGCCCGATGCCGTGAAGAAGCTCTGACCCTGCGCCGCCATCTTTTCGAAGTACGGATTCAGCGTGCTCGGATCAGCCGGCGTCCATCCCCACGAGCAGCCGATCGTCGTCGGCAGCGGGTTATGCGTGGTCATCGCGCTGATGATCGCCGTATCGCTGGAGCCGACGTACATCGTCATGCTCGCCAGGCCCGGCGCCATGCCGAGTGCCTGCGTCATATCCAGCGTCTGCTCCGTGTCATCACAGCTCGGATACGTGCAGCTCGTGCTTGTACCGTCCACCGAAAGCACTGTGACGTTGTTCGGATAGGGCTGCCCAATGTTCTTGTAATACGTCTGCAGATCGGCGAGGTCCGTTCCGTAGTACTCCAGAAGGCCAAGATTCTGCCCGGCCCCTGTCAGGCTTCCGCTGCCGTAGTAGGCCGCGCGCATGTCGCTGCCCAGGAAGGACGCCGAAGGTCCGCTGCCTGTCGTCGCATGCGAGACCGCCTTGTTGGCGTCGATCCCATGCGCCGCCGCATAGGCAGTCTTCGATTCAAGCAGAGGATGCGGGATCGAGTAGTTGTCCAGCCCCGAGACGTGCCACAGGTTAATGCCAAGATCCGTCGTCGGCTCCTGGTCAGGCGAGAAGAAGTTGCGGTTCTCGGTCGGGTGTTTGTACGTCTGCATGTGAACGTGGAATGCCGACTCGACGTTCGCCACCGTCCCGCGCACCTGCACATCCATACCGTCGCGGCTTCCGCCGGTCACTGTAAATCCGTGGAGCTGAGCGAACTGCACGACAGCGTCGTAGTCGGCCTGCGTCGGCCCAAACTGCGCGGTGAACTGCTGCGGCGTCAGGAAGTGGTGGTAGTTGGCGCTGCTGGGGTCATAAACGTCGGCCACGAACTGGTCGAGCGCGGCCTGGTTGCGCACCGGAAGAACGAGATTCAGATCCATCATCTGGTTTTGGGCGAGGCGCCCGTTGGACTGAACCTGCCCGTGGCGAACGACGTCACGCACGTGGTGCGTCATGACGGACTGCGCCTGGGCGATTAACGTCATCGTCCCCAGCGCCGCCGTGACTAAGAAACTGCGACCGAATTTGTGCACAGAGGTACTCCTTTGGTGAAAGCCCGTAAATGCTGCTCTGAATCGGAAATCTCGGGCCATTCTGCTTGCCCGCAATAGCACTGTCAAACCGCAAAAATGCCCGGGAACCACGTTGTGCAGAAGCGCTTTCCTTGTACCACTTCAGCGTGCGTCAGCCAGGTGACGAAAGGCCTCATGGTCCAGGAACCTACGTTTCAACGGAGCGCCGTGGCCTGTTCGGCTCCTGGCGGCGCCGGCTCTCCCGTCCTGAACTCCGTCCAGGGGCCGGCCTTCATGTCATGCAGGATCGGCTTTTGCCAGCCGAACTCCGGATGCGCCGCAAGGAACGGGGCCGCGATGAAGTCCGCACCGCACGGATGTCCGGCGCGCACGATCATGCTCATCCGCTCGGCCATCGCCGCATCGGTCACCTCGCCGGTCACCGCTCCGCTCGGAGCATACGGTGGATTCCCCCACACCGGCTCACCTTCAGCGCTCGTCTCCTCGTGACCGCACAGACTGCGCTTACCCGGGTCTTCTTTCTTTTCGAAGCTGTCCCAGTGGTCGCTCAGGTACGCCTCTCCCAACGCCGCATCCAGTGCCCCGGTGTGCTTCTTGACAAACGCTTCGCCTGTCACCCGCCGCGCGTTCATGCTGCTCGACATATTGTTCCGATTGAACCCCGGCGTGTCATCGCGAATGACCAGCGGATCTACCGTAAAGTTCGCCGAAACGAAGTACCCATCCTTCTTCTTTGTCAGCGGCGTGTGATGCAGTCCGAGCTCCAGGTACGCGATCTCACCCGTCTTGCGATCGCCGATCATCCACGAGTTCGCGTACCCACCGTTGTTGCCCTTGCGCATGATCGCGGCATATTCGTCGATCGACGTCGCATACTGCATCGCCTTCCGCGATCGCACGAACTCCGGCACACCCTGCTCATCAAACCCCGCCGCCATCGGCAGTGTCGTCTCCGTGATCATCAGGCCGGCGGAGTTCACGCCGAAGTCGTCCTGGCTGGTGATCACGCCCGGCGTCCCATCCATCAGCATGCGCAGCCCGTGCTCAGGCGCAATGTCGAAGACCATCACCCAGCGCTCGCCCTCCGCATAGCTCGACCAGTTACTGTGCGCCATCACGATCTTGCCGTCCTTCGTCGCGCTCCCCGTCGCGATAAACGCCGAGCACCTTCCCTGCGCCTTGGCCTTCTCCGGATTGGCGTTCTTCTCCCGCGCATTCACCATGGGCAGGTAGTACTGCGTCAGCTCCAGATCGGCGTTCAGCGCCACAACATCCCACAGGTCCGCCGTCGATCCCTTAGCCTTCAATCCGTCTGCGATGCCGTGCAGCTCCGCCTGGTACTCCAGCTCGATGTGCGGCCAGAGCACGTTCTTCGCCGCCTCCCGGAAGAAGCTCCAGTCGCGGTGATAGTCGTTGGTGGCTTCCAGCTTGTAGACGCTCAGGTTGTCGTCGATCTCGTCCTTCAGCAGATAGCCATGCTGGAACCCAATCTCATGTGGCGAGCCCTCGAGATGCACATAGGTCCACCCGCCATGCTTGAACGTGTACGCGCCTTTCAGTTCACCCGGATTCTTGCCGCTTTGCGCCCACGCTGTCTGCAATCCCGCGAGCAATCCGCAAACGCCCAGCAGCACAATACCAATTCGCCCAACGCGCATCATTCACTCCAGAAGGATGAATTCGAAACAGGCTCCGCAAGGGTCATGAAGAACAGCCGCAGTCTATACCGCCGCCACGCTTGAATGTGCAGAATCGCACCTCATAAACACAACTCCCGGAGCATCGCCCCGGGAGTCATCTCGTCATACCGGTGAGCTTCTATGGAACCGTCGCCACGACGATCTGCCCTGCTCCTGCACCAGCCGCGCCGAAGTTGGAGATATACAGCTTGCCGTCGGCTCCAAACTGCATCGCCGTCGGTACCGACAACCCGGTCACCACATCCGTCAGCGAGCCATCAGGATTGATCTTAGTCACCTTCCCGTAGCCTGGCTGGGGATACTGCGATGGCGTGTCCGGTGTCATCTGCAAAACATAGAGCATTCCGTTCGGCCCGAGCGCCAGCCCGGTGATCGTCGCAAACCCGGCCTTCGCCGCATTGACGTAGTACGGCCCAGGAACGTTCAAGCCAGGCACTCCCGTCCCGGTACCCGATGGGAAGTTCGAGACCGTCAGCACCTGCGACGTGTGCGGTTCGATCGGAAACAGGTTAAGGTTGCCGACCAGGTAGCTTCCGTTCTTGTACAACACGGAGGTCGGCACGATGTGGCCCTGCGAAGCCGAGAAATCGATCTCTCGCGTGATGTTCCCGCTGAAGGTATCCAGCCGCAGCAACTGGCCCGAATTCGGTTCGATCAAGTGCAGCGCGTTATTCACGCTGGTCATGGAATACAGTGATCCGTCCGGCTCGAAGTCGTCTGCATTCGGATACTGGACCGGAATTCGCGTGCATGAATGCGCTGACGTCACCCACGTAGCGCCAGTTTCCGTTGGAGGTATTCACCGACACCACACCGCTCGGGTACGTGTCATTGCCATGCGAGCAGCCGCCGCCTGCGATCAACGCATACAGCGTCCCATTCATGAATTGGAGATCGGCGACACCCATGAGATCGCCCATCGCATCCACGGTCGAGGGCAGTCCGCTCGCCACAGTGGTGCGATTCCAGCTCTTGTCGAACTTCGAAATCCTCGCGGTCATGCCACCGTGGTAGGGACCCACCGGCGAGACAACCTGGGGGCACCGGTTAAGTTCGTCCCTCCCATTCCTGCCTCGGCCACATATAGGTCGCCATCCGGCCCAAACCGCATCCCCCGCGGCGCGTTAAGTCCGCTTGCAACTACAACTGCATTAGCGGATAGTTGTGCGGGAAGCGCCTGGGGCGCCATGCTCACTGCCATTCCGAAAACGGGCAGCAGGATGTATTTCATCGGGCTGAGCATAAAAAGACTCTCTTCTCAGTGCATGAGTAGCGTTCATTAGCGCTGAATCGCACTACATTGCTCTTGGCCTCAACACATAGCAACCCTCGGCTCGTAAGTTACGTCGGCCACCCACCAGTTTCATCAGCTTGGAAGGGCATCCCCAACCCATGCCAACACTCTCCGTGCTCCGCCGCTCGCCTGTCTCGAGCCCCATTCCATTCCAGCCGCTCCCCGACGGCAGCCCTGTAAAGGCTCAGCTCGACCGCCTCCTTCGCTCCCGCGCCTTCAGCAGAGCGTGTCGCAGCCAGCACTTTCTCCGCTACATCCTCCTCCACGCCGAAGCCCACCCCGGCGAGCAGCTCAAGGAGTACAGCATCGCCGTCGACGTCTTCGACCGCGACTCCTCCTACGATCCGTCCCTCAACAACACGGTCCGTGTAGAAGCCGGCCGCCTCCGCTCCCGCCTGCTCGAGTACTACGCCGGCGAAGGCCACGCCGACCCTCTCGTCATCGAAGTCCCGAAAGGGTCCTACCGCGTCCGCGTGCACCAGCGCGAATGTCCGCCAGCTCCGGCTGAAATCCGTCCACCATCTCCGCCGCTAAACCCGCTCGGAATTTCGGCGCTCCGGCCTGGCTCCCATCTCTGGGCCGTCCCGCTCGCCTTCGTCGTTGGCGCATTGATCGGCTACCGCGCCTCGCACTGAGCCGTATCCTCTCAGCTTCCTCACCCGTCTTTGTCATTCTTTTCCGTCCGGGTTCGTGGTGTACTGCAGCGTGGTCTACCCCACATCCGAAGGAACGATAGGCCTAACCCTCCCTTATGTCCCCCTCGAAGAAGCTCCTCTCCCTTGCAGCGGGTTCTGCGCTGCTCGCCTCCTGCCTCGCCGCGCCTGCCCAAAATGCCGGCAACCAGAGCGTGAACAACTCCGGCAGCATTCGCGTGCTCAACAGCACGACACATCAGCCCGTGCTCGATCCCGTCGTTACGGTGAACGGTCGCGTGCTTGCTGCGGCGAACGGCGCCTATAGCCTGCCCGCGGGCACCCAGACCGTCATGGCCCGAGCGCCCGGCTACCGTGCCGTTACGGTCTCTGCCGCCGACATCCAGAACCATCAGGGAGCCATTGAGCTGCATCCCTTCGCCGTTCACGCGCTCTATCTCTCCGAGTACGGCATCGCCTCGTCCATCCTTCGCAACTCCGCGTTCGACATCATCCGCCGCGGCGGCGCCAACGCCATCGTCGTCAATATCAAGAGCGACCACGGCCAGCTCGTCTACCCCAGCGCGATCCCGCTGGCAAAGCAGATCGGCGCCCGCAACGTGACCACCATCCACTCGCTGTCGGATCTCGTGAACACCGCGCACGCGCAGAACATCTACATCATCGCCCGCATCGTCACCTTCAAGGACGACCCACTCGCCACCTCAAGACCTCAGGACGCCATCCACCTTCCCGACGGCTCACTCTTCCACGACCGCGAAGGCCTCCACTGGACCGACGAGTTCAACCCCGAGGTCCGCGCCTATAACATCGCCATCGCCGTCGAGGCCGCCAAAGCCGGCTTCGATGAGGTCCAGTTCGATTACGTCCGCTTCCCGGACTCTACCGCCAAGCTCATCGTGAGCGGACCGACAGACGAAGACCATCGCATCCAGGCCATCTCCTCCTTCCTCGGTGACGCCCACGCCGCGCTCGTTCCGTACAACGTCTTCCTGTCAGCCGACATCTTTGGCTACACCTTCTGGAATACCAACGACACCGGCATCGGCCAGCAGCTGAATCATCTCGTCGACAAAGTCGACTACCTCTGCCCGATGCTCTACCCCTCCGGCTTCGCGCACGGAATCCCCGGCCACGCCAAGCCGCTGGCCAGCAGCGAAGACATTCACGACACGATCAAGCTGACCCTCGACAAAGGAATCAAGCGCACCGACATCAATCCGCTCAAGCTCCGCCCGTGGCTGCAGGCCTTCCGCGACTACGCGTTCGGTGGTGTGGTCTTCGGCCCCGAGCAGGTCGCCACCCAGATCTCCGCCGCCGAAGCCGACCACACCGATGGCTGGTCACTCTGGAACCCGCGCAACGTCTACAGCGGCATCGGCCTCGTCCGCGAAACCGCCTCCACTACCCCCACCGTAAAAACCGCCTCACAGTAGCGCCCGGATCAGGAGGCGCGCGGACAGTCATGGCGCGCTGTCAAGTTGCACTAATCTCTGGCGCGATAGTCCCTCAGATCCACGCCAGCGACATCGAGCGCCACACGAAACCTTTGCGGCGAGCCATATTCCGTAAAGGTAAGGGCGGTACCGGAGCATACGTGTCCCGGCAAGTGCAAGCTCTCATTCACCACCGGGTCGACCCTGCCCCCCGCCGGCATCACCAGCAGCCACGATCCAGCAGGATTGAGAGCACTTTGTCCGTCACAGGCGGCTGTTGTCGTTCGAGCTTCGACGTGCGTTGGAATCAGCTCCTGATACGCGTAGCGACAAAAAGCTTGGCTGTCCACGAGGATGCAGTTGGCATCCGACGGCCCGCGAAACCGGTCAGCGGCCGCAACATGGTCCACTTGTGCGGGACGCATCTCTTCCCCGATCAGTTCAAGATGCAATCCAATTTCCTCTCCCGCAATGCGAGCGAATATGTCCTTCGGTATTGGAAAGCCGATTGCATCCTGGCTGACGGTGGCGTTCTGCCAGCGCGACGCATAGAGCATGCCATTCGCCGTGAGTGTCACAGCAACGTTGGTGTCTCGAATCCTGGCATCTGCGGGCATACCCTCCAGGCGGATAGGTAATTTCACTTCGATGAAGTTCCGAAGATACTGCAGGTCTTTCCCTCCTTCCTCATACGGCACCGGTCCAGACGCGAATTCGAGCTGTAGCGACCGCTTCGACGGCGCTTCATAATGACTCCGTATCAGTTCCTTCACAGGTGCGCCGAAGCCCTGCCTGTCGTAGCCGAAATGCAACAGCAGAAACAGCGCGAGCGTTGCAGCGATCGCAATGCGCGAATGCATTGGGCGCCGCCGCGCAAATTGATAGCAGAGGATTGCGAGCAGCAGTACGCCAAACAGAACGCCGAACACGGGGAGTTCAAACGGCGGCGACATCCGCAGTTCTGTGCCCGCGAAGATGAACTGTTCAATTCCAGCCCACGCAAGCAGCAATGCGACCAGAAATGCGAATGCCGCTGCCAGGCTTTCCGTTACCGATGCAATCAGCATCATCGGAAGGCATAAGACCAGCGCAAACCTCAGCAGAGTAGAAGCCATCCCTGCTTTCGCAGCCAACGGATTCAAGCCCGCCACATGCAGCAACGACCATTGCATCAGCACAAGCGGCAGAACCACGCACGCAAGCACGAACAGGAATTTGGCTCCCAGGAGCGATCGCCAATCATACGGCCGGGTTATCCAGAACTGTTCCTCTCCCACCAGCCGATCCGCGTGAATCGCACTCGTGATCAGCACGAATTGCGAGGCCACCAGCAGAATCTTCAGCAAAGTGACGAATACAGCCACGAAGCTGTTCGGCGCACTGCCAGGCCAGGTTTGTGGAACCGCCCATGCGAACGCTGCCAGCAACGCGCCATAGACACCGACTTCCCACGAAAGATGGCGCACATCCTTCCAGAAGATCAGGGGCACTTGTCTCATGCGCGATGTGCCTTTTCCGTCCGGCCGATCTTGTTGAGAGCAAGAAATATCGCGCGCAGATTCATTGGCTGAGACTCGACATGCACGGCGTCCGGCATGAGAGCGTGAATCGCGCTTTCATGGTCCGCGACGTTTACACGCAGATCCACGAACCGCAACATCGCCCCCGATGCTTCTGTGGCCACGCACCCTTCGGGCAGCTTCGCCCCGATCTGCGCGGCAACTTCCTCTTCGAACGTGACCGTGACTTCGCGGCAACTGGTCAGCAAGATGTCCATCGGCTGGACAAACAGAAGCCGGCCGTTGTGCAAAAACGCGACGTCGGTTGCGAAGGACTCCACCTCATCGAGATCATGCGAAGAGATCACAATGGTTGTCGTGTTCGCAGGATCGTCCGCATGAGTGCGGTCCAGCAGCGTCTGGATAAGTTCGGATCGCACGGCCGGGTCGAGTCCCGAGAACGGCTCGTCCATCAGGAGCAGCTCCGGTCTGAAGGCCAGCACGCTCGCGAGCGCAGCCTTCATCCTCATGCCGCGGGAAAGATGTCTGATCTTGCGGCCTGCTGGGAGCTCGAGATCTTCGAGAAGCCCCGCATCGTCCCAGCGCGGATACATTGGCCGCAGATGCGCCATGAACGCGGCGACCGTCATCCACTCTGGCATCTCCTGGGTTTCGGACAGGTACCCGATGCGTGTAAACGCGCTTCCTCGGAGGCAGGTCGACGGCATTCCAAGCACTGTCGCCTTGCCCTGGCTCGGCTGCACGATGTTCAGCAGCAGCTTGATCAGCGTGCTCTTGCCGGCGCCGTTGTGTCCGATCAACGCCAGGATCGCACCACGCGGCACGGTCAGGTCCAGAGGAGCCAGGACCGTCGTTCCGCCTATGCGCTTGGCTAATTGCCGTACCTCGATCGCCGGAGAGGTCATCATTTGCGCGCCTCCTCCGGGCTCGACAATCTGGACCAATGTTTCTCAAGGGCTTGGAGCACGTCGTCGCGGCCGATCGAAAGCCGCTTTGCCTCAACTACCAGCTCCTCGATGCGGCGGTTCAGCAACGCCGCCCTCTCGCTCGAGCTGGAACCCGGTCGTTTTGCCACCACTGTGCCCACCCCCGGACGTGATTCGAGCAGCCCGTCACTCAGGAGCTGTGCGATTACCTTGTGGGCCGTATTCGGGTTGATCTTCAATTCACGCGACAGGACGCGCACGGATGGGAATGGATCGCCCAGGCGCATCTGTCCCGTCACAATCGCACGCGTCGCCGCGTACACCGCCTGCTCATAAACCGGAACTCCAGGTTGCGCTGTCAGTCGGAAAGGGATCATATCTGTAGTAGTACAGATAGTACACCTGTTCCCGCGCGCTGGGTACCGATTGCAAATATCCCCACAGCGACAGATCTGTCCCGACCAGAATCCACACCAAAACCCAGCCAAAGTCGAATCCGACCTGGTTCGCTACAATGGACATACAGGACTGGAAAGCGGCAGATCCGCCACACAGAAGACTCAGCGTATAACGGGGCTGAATGCCCGGAGCTAAGCTGAATGTTTTGCAGATTTTGCGAAGAAATGCCGGGGCGCGCTACCCTCGTCCAGTCCGCCGGCACCGCCTCAACCTCGCTTTGCAATTATCCGCAGCCTGACACCCTTCGGGAGCCGAAGCCCTGATACATCCATCCCACGCTCTCGCGCTCTTCCTCGCCGATCAGCACGGCCTATCGCACTACTGGAAGACCCATTACGCGGACCGCACCTTCAAGGGCGACTACCGCTGGAACACCTTCGACGTCTGCCTCCTCGTTCCCTACTTCGTCGTCATGGTGATCCTCGCCTTTTACGGCATCCATCGCTACCAGCTCGTCTGGCTCTACTACCGCAACAAACGCAAGGCCGCCCACTCCCACGAGCCCCCCGCAAAGTTCGCAGACGACCAACTCCCGTTCGTCACCATCCAGCTTCCCATCTATAACGAGCAGTTCGTCATAGACCGCCTCATCGACGCCTGCTGCCGCATCGAGTACCCCCGCGATCGCTTCGAAATTCAGGTCCTCGATGATTCCACCGACGAAACCATCGTCGTCGCGGAATCAATCGTGCAGCGTTATGCCACCGGCGCAGAAGGACTTCCTCCGCAGCCGATCGTCTATCTCCATCGCACCAACCGCCACGGCTACAAAGCGGGCGCACTCGAGGAAGGCCTCAAGGTCGCAAAAGGCGAGCTCGTCGCCATCTTCGACGCCGACTTCGTCCCTCCACCCGACTGGCTTCGCCGCGTCGTCCACCAGTTCACCGATCCCAAAATCGGCATGGTCCAGACCCGCTGGACGCACCTGAACCGCAACTACAGTTTCCTGACCCAGGTCGAGGCCATCCTCCTCGACGGCCACTTCGTTCTCGAGCACGGCGGCCGCTCCCGCGCCGGCGTCTACTTCAACTTCAACGGCACCGCGGGCATGTGGCGTCGCGCTGCCATCGACGAAGCCGGCGGCTGGCAGCACGACACCCTCACCGAAGACACCGACCTCAGCTATCGTGCGCAGCTCAAGGGCTGGAAGTTCAAATACCTGCAGGACGTCGAGTGCCCCGCCGAGCTGCCCATCGAGATGACCGCCTTCAAGACCCAGCAGGCGCGCTGGGCCAAGGGCCTCATCCAAACCAGCAAAAAAATCCTGCCCTCCGTCATCCGCTCGGACGCGCCGTTCCACACCAAGCTTGAGGCTTGGTATCACCTGACGGCCAACATCAGCTACCCCCTGATGATCGTCCTCTCCACGCTACTCATGCCGGCCATGATCATCCGCTCCTACCAAGGCTGGGTCCAGATGATGCTGATCGATTTCCCGCTCTTCATGGCCTCCACCATGTCCATCTCCAGCTTTTATCTGGCCAGCCAGCGCGAGCTCTTCCCGCGCACCTGGTACAAGACGCTTATCTACCTGCCGTTCCTCATGTCGCTGGGCATCGGCCTTACCATCACCAACACCAAGGCCGTGCTCGAAGCTCTCTTCGGCATCAAGTCTGCCTTCGCCCGCACGCCCAAGTACCGCGTCCTGAAAAAGGGAGAGAAGTCGCAGGCCAAGAAGTACCGCAAGCGTCTCGGCATCATTCCCTGGATCGAGATCCTCATCGGCTGCTACTTCACCGCAACCGTCTGGTACGCCGTCTCCACCGAGAACTACTTCACCGTGCCGTTCCTTCTACTGTTCGTCATTGGCTACTGGTACACCGGCCTGCTCAGCCTCTTCCAAGGCCTCTTCGAGCGCCGCAGCCCGCGCGGCGATGCCATGCACGAAAAACCCTACCCGGTCGGCGTGTAGCACATTCAAGTTCAACCGCAGAGCAGAAAGAGCCCGCGTTCGCGGGCTCTTTCTGCTCTGCTCATGTTACCGGGACTAAAAGCGCAGGCCGAACTTCACAGGAATGTAGCTCGTGTGCTGACTGTTCTGCGGGAAAAAGTTGTTGCCGCTGTACGTGGACGCGTTCGCGGATGTGATTCCGGGCTTGTACTGATTGGCCACGTAGACATACCGCACCTCCGCGAACAGACGTTCACTCGCGAACCGCGAAAACTTATACGTGACGCCGAAACCGCCGTCGAACCCAGGAGCATTCGAGGTGTAGTGATCGACATTGGTAGGCGCTTCATAGATCCCGCAGCCGTAGTAGGGATCACAGTACTCCTGCTGTTGTGGCAGCGTGAAGTTGGCAACCTTGTGGTAGAAGCCGACGCCGCCCGTCACATAAGCCCCAAGTCCCTCGCCGGAGCGCAGATTCACAACCGGCTGCAGAGAAAGGGACCAGACGTGGGTGTTGCCGCCCAGGCCGGTCACGTCAGCTGTATTGCCCGCGCCGAAGTAGTACACGGACTGCTGGTTGACCGTCGCGGCTGTCATGCCAAAGTGCTCGTAGCTAAACTCCAGGTTGACGCCGACCATCTTGTTGAACATCCGTCCGCCGCCGCCCTGAAATCCCCATCCTGTCGTCAGGTAGTTCGACTGCGTTCCCACCGGCATCCCGAACCCGCCGCCAATGTAGAAGTCATACTTGGGCGAGCCGTCGCCGTTCGTGTTCCCGCCGCGATACTTCGGACGTCCGTACCGCTGCCGCCCGCCGCCATACTGCATTGCGTTGAAGAAATGAAACGGGGACGTGTTCGAGGCCACCTGCGTGGTCCCGCTATCCACCCCGCTCATCTCGTCGTTGCTGCTCGAGTACATCTGCTCGCCGGCGTTCGCCTGCGCCGTCTCCTGAAAAATCGGTTCCTGGGCCGAAATACCCTGCACTGAAGATGTTCCGCTGGGCGACGCCGTCTGCGCGTGCAGCAAAAAGCCGCCGGTCGTCATCAGTGCCACCGTGGCCAACACTCGGCCGCTAAACGAAATCCGTCGAAACTGGGTCGTCAACATACCTCTGTACTCCTTCAACTTGGGGGAAAACCACCCTTCTTTCAACACGGTATCAGGACACATGTTGTGAGTGGGTTCCCCCGGGAACTCCTATTTACATCGTAGGACGGGAAAACAGCCCTGCTGGATGCAGTCTTTCAATTCTTCGGTTTAGCCCGCCGCGAAGTTCCGTGCGCCAGCCGACTCTCGTACCAATTCCACCGCAACTCCGCCCCTCAGAACACCGTCTGATCGCCACACAATCTCCTCTACCCTCTACCCTCTACCCTCTACTGGATACACTGACGAGGATGTCCATCGCCGCCAATCTCGAGCGGATCCGCAACGAAATCGCCGACGCCTGCGCCCGCGCTCACCGCGATCCAGCCACCGTCGCGCTCATGGCGGTCAGCAAGATGCATCCCGCCGAAGCCATCCTCGAGGCCCACGCCGCCGGCCAGCGCCTCTTCGGGGAAAACCGCGTTCAGGAGTGGCAAACGAAGCTGCCCCAACTAGCAGATCTCTTCAATGTCACGGGAAGCCCCTCGCTCACCGGGCAGGCGCACCTCATCGGCCCCCTCCAGAACAACAAAACCACCAAAGCCGCCGAGCTCTTCCAGGCCGTCGACACACTCGACTCCTTCAAGACCGCCGAGCGTCTCAACCGCGCCGCCGCCGCCCTGAACAAAACCCTCCCCGTCCTCATCGAGGTCAAGCTCTCGCCCGAGGAGACCAAGCACGGCGTCTCACCGAACCAGCTTCCAGAACTCATTGCCCAACTTGCGCCACTAACGAACCTCACCGTCCGCGGACTCATGACCGTCCCGCCCTGGTGCACGCCTGAAGACGCCGAAACGGCACGCCCTTACTTCCAGCATCTCCGCCGCCTTCGCGACGAGCTCCAGCCCAAACACCCCACCTTCACCGAGCTCTCGATGGGCATGACCAACGACTTCCGCATCGCCATCGAAGAGGGCTCCACTACCGTCCGCATCGGCACCGCAATCTTCGGCAAGCGCATCGCTCCCGCCTCGATATAATTCGAGCGATCCACCAGCACGGCATGCAAACGTACGGCAGAAGCTGAAGAGCTGCACATTCTCTGCATCGGCCCTATGACTGATCCCCCATTCCGCTGGGTCCATCGCGTCGCCAGGCGCATCTTCGATCTCGACCGCCGCGGCGCAGAATCCGACCTGCGTCGTCTCCGCCGCAACGTCATGCGTCAGTACCGTTTCCTGTTCACCGAGCTTGGCGGCCGAATTATGCCGCAACTCTCGCAGGGCGTAGCCAACTTCGACTGGGCCACCCTCGTCGTCGAGGTCAACCGCCTTTACCTTCGAGCCTCAGACGACAACGGATCGACCGAATGGCACGTATCTCTGAACCACATCATGGGCCCGTGGTACCGTCTCGATCCGATCGTCAGAAAAATCTCCGGCACCAACAATTTCCCCTGCAACTCCGACCACGACGCGCTCCGTTACCATCTTCCCGAGATCGAGCGAGTCTTACGATCGGGACACTGACCTGAACTGCGATGCCCGAAACCCCGATTCGCGCCCATGACCGTCTGCCCCGATACGGCCCTAATTGGCAAGGAAGTCTATGTATAAGGGCGCTTCTTCTGCGGACCGTTTCATTCGCTGCGATCATCGCGTGCTCTTATGCTTGGCTATGGACCCCCTTTCGCCTCGGTTATTCCTCGCCGATGCGACTCCAAGACTTCATCCTGTGTGTAGTCATCCAGACGAGTGTTCCGCTCTTTGTATGGATTCTGCTTTGCGTGCGTCCCACTAGCCGAGGCATGCAGGTCGCCGTCACACTGCTGTGGACGTGGCTTGCCTCATCATCTTTAGTCCTTTTGGCGGGCATGTTTCATGATTCGAGCGTCTATCAAACTTCCCGTCCCTGGGATTACCTGCTCAGAGAAGGCGGAATCATGATCTATCTGCCACTCGTGGCCCCAATCTTCAGCGTTATCGCCGCAGCCCTTACTCTTATTCCATTCGCGCGGAAGCCGGCAAATGATTCTGCGCTCCGCGCCTGACGGCTGCACCATCTCCGTCCGGGTCCACCCCGGCGCCAAACGCAACGCCGTCACCGGCACGCACGATGGCGCGCTGAAGATCTCGCTGACCACCGCTCCTACAGACGGCCGAGCGAACGCGGCTCTCATTGCCTTTCTCGCCCAGCGCCTCAAAATCCCGCGCGCCAGCATCGAGCTCGTTTCGGGCCACACCAGCCGCTCCAAAACCCTCCGCCTCACCGGAATCACCACCGCCGAAGCCGAATCGCGCCTCATCACTGACCTCGCCTGACGATCCACCGCACCCGGGTGCCCGAAGCGCGATCTATCTACGGCCGCCTCGCTTCATCACCAGCGCAATTCCCACCAGCACCGCCGCCAGCCCGCCGCCAAACAGCCCGGCCATCCACGACACCAGCCGCACTTCCGCAAACGGCGCACCCGCCTTCGCCAGTTCATGCGCCATGACGGCATGCGACGCCGCATACCCGACGATCACAAAGACCGCCAGCACAACCGCCGTGCGCCAAACCACTCCCATACTTCCAGCCTACTTACCGGTCACCTTCACGCTCGGAGCCACCTCAATCGCCTGGCCCTCCGCCGCCTTCACCGTCACGTGATCGAACGCCACATCCGCATACGCAATCCGCATCCCGGTCTGCGCCTCCAGATCGACGTTCTTCAGCAGAATGTCCTTCACCGGTGCCTCGGGCAGCCCCACAATCACGCCCGCCATCTTCGACCCCGTCGCCTTCACATTCTCAATCCGGATGTTGTGAAACTCCGGCGTCAGTCGCGTCACCGGAGCCGCCGCCACATCGCCCTCTGGAAACACCTTCGGGTAATACTCGCTGATCAGGATCGCGGTCTTCACATCGACCATGTCGATGTCCTTGAAACTGATGTTAGACACATCCGCGCCGCGGTCCCGATTCGCCTTGATGCGAATCCCCTGGTCCGTCCCCTTGAAGTGAATCCGCTCCGCGTGGATGTTCTGCGCGCCGCCGGCAATCTCGCTCCCGATCGACAGCCCATGCCCGTTCTCGAACGTGCAGTCCGTAATCGTGATGTTCTTCGAAGGCGCATCCGGTCCCGGCGAATTGATCGCCCCCGACTTGATCGCGATATTGTCATCGCCCACGCTCGAAAACACGTGATCGATGACAATGTTCGAGCTCGAGAACGGATCGATGGCATCTGTATTCGGCGAATGCGGCGCCAGAATCCGGATGTTGCGGAACGTCAGGTCGTCCGCATAGTACGGCACAATCTGCCAGAAGCCTGCGTTCTGCACCGTGATGTTCTCCATGTGCACGTGCTTCGTGTGGTCGAACACGATGCCCATCGGCCGCGGGTGGTCCGTCCCCAGAACACCTGAGTCCTTAACCCCGCGCACATACTCCCACCAGATGTGCCCGCTGCCGTCGATCGTACCGCCGCCCTCGATGGTCACGTTCTCTGCATTCGGCGCGCTCACCAGCGGCTGCACCGTCTCATGCCGCGCGAACTCGTACTTCGGAAAGTCCTCGCGGTCCGGCGATCCCAGCAGCGTCGCGCCCTTCTCCACATCCAGCGTGATGTTCGACTTCAGCACGATCGGCCCGCTCACAAAGGTGCCGCCGCTGAGCTTCACCATTCCGCCGCCGTCCGCACACGAATCAATAGCCTTCTGGATCGCAGCCGTATCCTTCGTCGTGCCGTCGCCCTTGGCTCCATACGCACGCACATCGCACACCTTCGCCGCATGCGCCACGACACCCGTCATCCCCACACTGAAAATACAGACCGCAGCCAACAGCCGCATCGCTTTTGCCTCCAGAAACCTGTCTGACAGCTAACCACGCAATCCTACACGAACTGCCCGACAACTGGCCTTCCGGCACCCGGTGAGCACTTTTTGCCACACCTGTGTCCATTTGGACACAAGTCCACCCTCATCTTCCCTGTTGTGAAGACTTTGCGCAAAAAAGGGGGGAGGGGAGTACCCTCTACTCACTCGCCGGCACCACCGGAAGGCTGATGTAGCTCGCCTCTCCTGGCTGATGCCAGATCTTCTGCGTTGCTTTCTGATAGTCAGCCGGCTTCGCATCGAAGATGTTCGGCACGAATCTCTGGGGATTTCGGTCGTACAGCGGGAACGCCGTTGACTGCACCTGCACCATCAACCTGTGCCCCGGCAGAATCGTTCGCTCCACCAGGGGCAGCGCGAACTTGTACTCCAGCGGCTCGTTGGGCTTGATGGCCTCCGGATGTTCGAAGCTTGTGCGGTACCGCCCGCGGAAGATGTCGATGCCAATCGGCAGCTCATACCCGCTCATGTTTGGTGCTGTCCCAATCACACCCGGAAACACGCCACCCTCATCGCCCGGCTTCACATCCGTATCGGGATACACATCGATCAGCTTCACCACCCAGTCCGAATCCGTCCCGCTCGTCGACGCGATCAGGTGCACCATCGGCTCACCAGACAGCTTCATCGGCTTGGTCAGTGGCTCCGACTCATACGTGAGCACATCCGGCCGACCATCCACAAACCGCTGGTCCGTGACCAGCCACGTGCGCCACCCCGTGCCATCCGCCTGATCCACCGGCCGCGGCCTGTACGGCACCGGCTTCGCCGGATCGGACACGTACTCATCAAAGTCTCCATCATTGGCTCCGCGTTTCGCCGAATCTTTCTTCGGGGCCTCAAACGACAGGCCACCGCCCGCAGTCAAATACAACGGCTGCGCCGCCACCGCGCAGCCTTTCTCGCAGCTCACCGGAAAGGCCTTCAGCCGGTCCCACTTGTCCAAGCCCGCGTCGTACATCAGAACTGGAGGCGTATCGGCTTTGGGTGAACCCGTCTTCAGATACTGGTTGAAGAACGGCACCAGCACATCGCGCCGCCAGTACTCCGAAGTATCCGACCCCCACTCGAACGGCCCCAGCGCGCGCCCCTGCCGGTTGATCTGGCTATGAAACCACGGCCCCATTACCAGGTAGTTCATCGTGTTGGTCGTGTCCTTGGACTCCCACGCGCGGTACGCATGGTTGCCGCCGTACATGTCCTCCTGGTCCCATTCTCCCTGCTCCCACATCGTCGGAACCGTCAGCGGCGTCTTCGCGATCAGCTTGTCCAGCGCCTGCGCCTGCCAGAAGCCGTCATACGCCGGATGCTCCTCCATCGTGTGCCAGTACGGCAGTTGATCGAGCCCACCTGCCCGTGCAAAATCGCCCGCCGACCCGGCCTCCAGGAAGTTCGTGTAGTCGTCGAGATGTTTGCGCTCAATGTGCGCACCCAGCCCGCGCATGGTCGTCTGCTCGGTAAAGTAATCCAGATTCGGCTGACGGAACGCGCCGTAATGGAACCAGTCATCGCCCATCCATCCATCCACCATCGGGCTCTCGGGCGCCGTGACCTTCAGCGCCGGATGCGGATGCAGCAGCGCCATCACGACTGTGAATCCCTCATAACTTGAACCGATCATGCCCACGCGGCCATTCGACTCCGGCACATTCTTCACCAGCCAGTCGATCGTGTCATACGCATCGGTCGTGTCATCCGCGCCGCTCGGGTTGTAACCCGAATCCACCGGAGGCGGGGTCATCAGGTACACACCCTCCGACCCATACTTGCCGCGCACATCCTGGTACACGCGGATGTAGCCGTTCTTCACAAAATCCTCATCGCTCAGCGGCAGCAGGTCGATCATCTTCGCCGCACCTTTGGTCCGCTCGGCGCGTGCCGCCGCGTTATACGGTGTCCGCGTCAGCACCATTGGCGCATTATGCGCTCCTTTCGGAATCACGATGACGGTATAGAGCTTGACGCCGTCGCGCATTGGCACCATCTCGACGCGCTTGATGTAATCCGTTTCCTGCTCCGGCACCATGAACCCCGGCGTCAGATCATCCTTCGGCATCCGCTGCTGCTGCGCTAAGCAAAAGGAGGTCGTCGCCAGCACGGCGCTGGCCAGAATACAGCGGCAGATTGTCTTCATCGCGTCCTTCAAAGTCTCGTCGAATCAGCGGCTCAGCCGCTTGCGCCCAGAGTACCATCGCCCGAGAATGGCGAGACGAGCCCTCGCCTGAACGAGCCTCGAATTCTCAATCGCCATTCAGACTGCATATACTTAACCTGTTCGGGCTGCATCCGCGCTTTCCGCGGAGCGGCACTGGAGAGAATATGAGTCTGACTGCACCTCGGGACGGCACACGTCCTGCCGTTGCGGCGAAGGTTACGCCGCAAAGTCTGCTGGCGCAAAAACAATGCGCCGCTGCGATTACTGCCCTCACAGCCTACGATTACCCAACTGCCCGGTTGGCAGACGAAGCGGGCATCGACGTCGTGCTCGTCGGCGACTCGCTGGGCATGGCCGTGCTCGGGTACGAAAATACTTTAGCCGTGACCCTCAACGACATGCTGCACCACGCGCGTGCTGCGCGGCGGGGCACGCAGCGAGCCCTGCTGGTCGTTGATATGCCGTATGGCAGCTATCATGTCTCGCCCGAAGAGACGATGCGTAACGCGCTGCGGCTGGTGAAGGAAGGCGGAGCGGAAGCCGTGAAACTTGAGGGCGGTGCGATACGAGCCGATATCGTTCGTGCGCTCACGGCGGCCGAGATTCCTGTGGTTGCACACATTGGGCTGACGCCGCAGTCGCTTCATCGCACGGGCGGCTATCGCGTGCAGGGAAGAGACGACGAGACGGCAGCGCAACTGCGCGACGATGCCCTCGCCCTGGAAGACGCCGGAGCCATCGCGCTGGTGCTCGAAGGCATTCCCAGGGAACTGGCTCTGCATATCACTTCGCTGCTGAGCATTCCGACGATCGGTATCGGCGCGGGGCCGGATTGCGACGGACAGATTCTGGTGTTTCACGACGTCTTTTCACTGTCGTTCCGCAAGTCGCCGAAGTTTGTGCGGACGTTCGGCGACGCGGCATCGCTGATGCGGCACGGACTGAGCGCTTTTCGTGCAGCAGTAGAAGCGCGAGAGTTTCCGAGCGATCAGGAGAGTTATCACTTTCCGGCGACCTTTTCGGTTCCAACATTGGACGGCGACGTCGCTGACGCGATGGAGCGCACCGCGTGCGTGTCCTGACCACAGTGCGCGCAATGCGCGACGCCATGAAGGCGGCACAACGAGGCTCTCCGGGAAAGATCGTGGGGCTGGTACCCACGATGGGCGCTCTGCACCAAGGGCACTTATCGCTGGTGAGAGAGGCGCGCGCGAGCTGCGATTGCGTGGTCGCCACCATTTTTGTGAACCCGCTGCAGTTTGGCCCGCACGAAGACCTCGGAAGGTATCCGCGGACTTTGGAGCAGGACTGCGAGATGCTTTCAGCGGAAGGTGTCGACGTGGTGTTTGCGCCCTCAGTGGAAGAGATGTATCCGGTCGGGGCGGCGACGGTCGTCGATGTGCCGGAGATCGGCAGCAGGCTCGATGGTGCGTCGCGGCCCGGGCATTTTCGCGGTGTCGCCACGGTAGTGACGAAGTTGTTTCACATTGTGCAGCCGCAGCGCGCGTTTTTCGGGCAGAAGGACGCCGCGCAGGTGGCCGTGCTGCGGCCGATGGTGCGCGATTTGAACTTCGATCTCGAGTTGATCACGTGCCCTATCGTGCGTGAAGCAGATGGACTTGCGATGAGCTCGCGGAACCGATATCTCAGCGCAAGCGAGCGAACGCAGGCGCTTGCGCTGTATGACGCGCTGACCGAAGTAGAGCAGAACTTCAGGCGCGGAAACCGTAATATGGCGGATCTGCGGAACGTGCTGCGCGCAAGCCTGGAGCGTGCTGCGGGCGTGCGCATCGATTACGCGGAGATCGTGGACCAGCACACGCTGGAGCCGATCAGCGATTTCCACGCGGGCGCACTGGTCGCGGTAGCGGCCTGGGTGGGAAAGACACGGCTCATTGACAATATCCTGCTGCCCGGCGAGGAGACTTCACAATGAAGATTCTCCTCGGTGTGTGCGGCGGAATCGCGGCATATAAGTCCGCCGAGCTGGTACGCGAGCTTCAGCGCCGCGGCGCTGAGGTGCAGGTTGTCATGACGGCGAACGCCGAGCGATTTATCAGTCCGCTTAGCCTGGCCAGCTTGAGCGGAAGGCAGGTGCTCACATCATTATGGGAGCCCGCCACGAATGAGACGGCTTCCAGTAAGCCGCAAGGCTTCGACATCGAGCACATTCGTGTCGCTCAGGAAGCGGACGCAATCGTCATCGCGCCGGCGACCGCGAACACGCTGGCGAAACTCGCGCATGGGATTGCCGACGATTTACTGACGACCATCTGTCTGGCATCGCAGGCTCCTCTGCTGATCGCTCCTGCGATGAACGTCAACATGTGGCAGCATCCGGCAACGAAAGCCAACGTTGCAACACTGCGCACACGCGGCGCCGTTGCGATTGAGCCCGCGGATGGAGAACTGGCCTGCGGCATGGTGGGCGAAGGCAGGCTCGCTCCTATCGAGGAGATTGCAGAATCGGTTTTTCGCATGGCTCGCCGTGAACGCGATCTCGCGGGCGAAACGGTGCTGATCACCGCCGGCGGAACGCGCGAACCAATCGATCCTGTCCGCTTCCTCGGCAACCGATCGAGCGGAAAGATGGGAGTTGCGCTTGCGGAAGCGGCGCTGGCGAGAGGAGCGGAAGTCATCTTGATTTCCGCTGCAAGACCGCTCGCCGAGCTACGCTGCCAGCAAATTGCCGTAACCACCGCAGAGGAAATGCTGACAGCCGTATTGCGAGAGCTGCCGCGCGCTTCGATGGTATTCATGGCCGCGGCTGTGGCTGACTATCGTGTCGCTGAACCGGCCATCTACAAGCGGAAGAAGACGGCGACGCTCAGGTTGGAGCTCGTGCAGAATGAGGACATTCTGATGCGGGTAGTGCATGAGCGCAGGCCCGGAACTCTGGCTGTCGGGTTCGCTGCGGAAACGAACAATCTGCTGGAGGAAGCTCGCCGGAAACTGCGAAACAAGGGCGCCGATGCGATCGTGGCGAATGACGTTTCCCGGCCGGATGCCGGCTTCGAAAGCGATGATAACGAGGGCTTTCTGGTCACGCGAGACCGTGAAATTGCGCTTCCGCTTTCGTCGAAACGTGTGATGGCAGATGTCCTCTTCCATGAGCTCGTTCCGCTCGCTGAGCGGCTCCGTTCTGAGTCACATCCGGTTGCATTGATGGACGTAGGCGGACTGATTTACTCGAACGGGTAGCTCGAGTCACCCCGCGCTCAGCGCGCGCAGGGCCATCACGTTGCGCATCTCATCGCCCGGTTCGTCGACCGGTGTCTCTGCAATAAATGCCGCGTGCTCGAAGCGCTTGTCGCACAGCAGCCGCCGAAACGCCGCCGAGCCGATTGTGCCCTCACCGATATGCTCGTGCCGATCCAGCTTCGATCCGGCAGCAGCCTTGGCATCATTGCAGTGCCAGACGCGCACCGTGTCGATGCCAACGGTCTGCTCGATCAGCCTCGTGGTCTCGGCCCAGCCTTCGGCGGTGAGAATGTCATATCCCTTCACGTGCAGATGGCACGTGTCGAGACACACCGCAACGGGAGCGCACGCGCGCAGCCGTTCGACTAATTCCGCCACCTGCTCGAGCGTTCCGCCGAGGGAAAACTCTGCGCCTGCCGTGTTCTCAATCAGCACCTTGAAGTTGCGGTCATGCCATGGCAAGCCGTCCGTCGCGCGCTCGATACCCTGCACCGCCAGCCGCAAACCCTCCTCGCGCGTGAGCCCGTTCCACGATCCCGGATGCAGTACCAGGTACTCTGCGCCCCACGCCAATGCTCGCTCGACTTCGCCGCGAAACGCGCTCACCGAATTCGCGCGCACGCTCTCCACCTGGCTGCAGAGATTGATGAGATAGCTCGCGTGGAAAACCATCGGATTCACGTCGTGCTTCACCCTGGCGTCGCGCATCTTCTTCGCGTCTTCGGGCTTCACGGGTGAGGTCCGCCACGTGCGCGGACTGGAGCTGAAGATCTGAAATGTATTCGCCCCTGCATCGACCGCGCGCTGCACCGCGGTCCAGCATCCGCCTGCCGTGCCAACGTGCACGCCGATTCTTTTCTTCGCCATCTCCTCAGCCTATCGCAACAAAAACGATCGCCATCTCAGGCGATCGTCTTTCGCTTCTGTTGTGATCCTTAGTAGACGTCGCGCTGATACCGCTTCTGCTTTTTCATGTTCGCGAGATACTCCGCGGCGTGCTCGAGCGTGCCATTGGAGCCCTTCGCGATCACATCCAGCAGCGCGTTCTCGACGTCCTTCGCCATGCGACTCGCGTCGCCGCAGACGTAGAAGTAGGCCCCGCGCTCCAGCCAGCCGTACAGATCGGACGCGTTCTCCTGCATGCGGTCCTGCACGTAGACCTTTTTCGCCGTGTCGCGGCTGAAGGCCGTGTGCAGCTTCGTCAGCACACCTTCGCGCTGCATTTGCGCAAACTGCTCTTCGTACAGGTAGTCGGAAACACGCCGCTGCTCGCCAAAGAACAGCCACATCGGTCCCTTCTCCCCCAGAGCTTGCCGATGCTCCAGGAAGGCGCGGAACGGGGCGATTCCCGTGCCCGGACCGATCATGATCACCGGCGCATCTGGATCCTGGGGCAGACGGAAGGCATTGTTCTCGTGCAGGAAGATCGGCATCGTCGCGCCGACCGGCGCACGTTCACCCATGTGCCCGGAGCAGACACCCTGCCGTTCCGCTCCGTGCGCTGTGTAGCGGACGATGCGGACGGTCGTGTGCACTTCATTGGGATGCGCAAGCTGCGACGACGCAATCGAGTACATGCGCGGCGTGAGCCTCTGCAGGATATTGAACAGCTCCTGCGGCTGCTTGATCGCGCCGGGAAAATCTTTGACGAGATCGACGAACTCGCGGCCCCACACGTACTCCTCGGCCATCGCCTTGTTCTCGGTGCCGAGCAGCTTCTTCAGCCCCTCGGGCACGTTCTCGCCGTAGAGCTTTGCGTACTGGTTCACGCTGCCGCGCGCCAGCTTGCCGATGCCGAGGCGTGTCGTCAGGGCCTCGTGCAGCGAGATCTCCACCTTGTAGTGGTCGAGCACGCGCTCGGTGCCGTTGAAGCTCAGGGCATCGAGCACCTCGGCCACCTGGCTCTCGCGGTTCGTCGGCACAATGCCGACGGCGTCACCGGGCGTGTAGGTCATCCCGTCTTCGAGCTCCAGCTCGATGTGGATGGTCTCTTTTTCGCTCTCAGGGCCGGTCAGGCGCTGGTTGGTAATGACGCGCGAAATGTACGGCTGATTGCGGGTGTACTTGGCGGTGTGCGCCTTGGCAGGGGCTTCAGGCGCTGCGATCGTCGTTTCGGTCATCTTCCTTTCATTGTACGAAATTCCGCCCTGAAATCGCGCAGATTTCGATGGTTTCCGGGGCACGCTATTGATTCCCACGCCGCCATCCGTCGCGTATGCGGTCGAATCTAAACGGATTACGGACGCAACTGAAGTGTTCAGCGACAAACTCCAATCAGAGACGATGGAACGGCCCTCCAACCCGGTGCGGTGGCTATTCGCCGTCGGAGCAGGGACCACGCACGGTTCTGCTCGCGCGATGGATGTGGCTGCGCGCTTTGGCTGCGATTTACTTCTCCGCATTCTTCGCGCTGCTGTTCCAGGTGAAAGGGCTGATTGGCAAGAACGGCATTCTCCCGGCCGGCGAGACGCTAGCGGCGATTGCGCACGCTGCACCGAAAAGTCGCTTCTGGATCGCGCCCTCGCTCTTCTGGATATCGTCCAGCACCCACTTCATTGTGTTCGCGATGTGGATCGGCCTGCTCGCGTCCGATCGCGGCATTCTTCAACCTGTGGCCGCGCGCGAGCCTGCTCGTCTGCTTTGTCTGCTTCCTCGCATTCGTCAGCGCGGCGGCCGACTTCTCCGGCTATCAATCCGACGGCATGCTTCTGGAAGCAGGCTTCATCTCGATGTTCTTCGCTCCGCCTGGACTGCGCCCCGGGCTGGGAGGGAAGCATCCGCCCATTCGCCTGAGCCTCTGGCTGTTGCAATGGGAGTGGTTCCGGATCTACTTCGAATCAGGGCTCGTGAAATGGCTGAGCGGCGATCCACAGTGGCGACACCTCACCGCAATGGACGAGTACTACCAGAACAGCCCGCTGCCCAGCTGGATCGGCTGGTATGTCCAGCATCTGCCCGAGTGGTTCCAGAAGGCGACCGCCGGCGGCACGCTGGTGCTCGAGTTCATCGTCGTGCTGCTGTTCTTCTTCCCACGCAAGTGGCCCGCCGGCCGCGCGGTTCGTGTGGCGCTGTTCATTATCGTGACGCTGTGGGAGATTCCGGTCATCCTCACCGGCAACTACGCGTTTCTGAACTACATCGTCCTCTGCCTCGGCATTCTGCTGCTGGACGACCGAACTCTCGCAAGCTGGATTCCCGCGCGCTACCGCAACAGACTGGCGCTCCCGCAGCCCGATCAGGAGGCCCCGGCCCCTGAGCCCGAACACGGCGCCGTGCGTGCCTTCCACTCGCTGAAGCTCACGGTCAGCACCCTGCTGCTCGCGCTGATTGCGTATGACACGACCTTCGAGCTGATCAACATAGTGATGCCTGCTCCGCCACTGCCATCCCAACCGGTGGCGCTGCTTGAACCTTTTCGCATCGCAAACCAATACGGCCTGTTCGCCGTAATGACGAACGGGCGCTACGAGATCGAGTTTCAGGGTTCGAACGACGGCAAGAACTGGACGCTGTATCCCTTCCGCTACAAGCCGCAGGCACTGAACGAGCGGCCACGCGTCTACGCGCCGTATCAGCCACGGTTCGACTGGAACCTGTGGTTCGCCTCGCTCGGCGATTGGCAGCAGAACAACATCGTTCCTCTCACTGAAGAGCGCCTGCTCGACAACGATGCCGATGTGCTGAGCCTCTTCCGCGCCAACCCGTTCGGAAATTCCCCGCCGAGATACGTCCGAGCTGTGCTCTGGCAGTACTGGTTCACGACGATGGCGGAGAAGCGCGCCACGGGGAACTGGTGGAAACGCAGCCTGCTTGGGCTGTACGCTCCGGTGCTCATCAAGGCCCCGAACGGCCACTACGCGGTGGTGCAGGAGCCGGACCCGCTTCCGCCTCATACCTGACGCGCACGATAGAGCATCTCTCCTGAAGGTGTCTTCAAGGCGAAGACTGTTGGTGTCGTTTTCTCTCAAGGAAAACGACCTGCAAAAATGCCTGTCGAAACTACGAGTCAGGAGAGATGCTCTAGACTGGCGATGTGGATACGCACGGCTCGTCAACCATCGTCATTCTTGACTTCGGATCGCAGTACACACAGCTCATTGCGCGCAGAATTCGCGAGCTCGACGTGTTCTCCGTCGTCCTGCCGTGCACCGCGCCGCTGCAGCGTGTTCTGGAGCTGAAACCGAAGGGAATTATTCTGTCGGGCGGCCCATCGAGTGTCTACGACGACGCCGCGCCGAAGGCCGACGCGAAGGTGCTCGAAACGGGCCTGCCGACGCTGGGCATCTGCTATGGCCTGCAGTTCATGACGCATCACCTCGGCGGCCGCGTGGCTCCCGCAGCGGCGCGGGAGTACGGCCACGCCGAGGTCGAGGTCGTCGCCGAGACGCCACTCTTCCACGGGCTGCCGCAGAATCTCGAGGTCTGGATGTCGCACGGTGATCATGCCGAGGCGATGGCTCCAGGCTTCCACGTAGTCGCGAAGACAGCGAACGCGGTTGCGGGCGTCGCGAACGAGCAGCGCAAAATGTGGGGCGTGCAGTTCCACCCTGAGGTCGCGCACACGCGGCAGGGTATTGAGCTGCTGCGCAATTTTGTCGTCGATATCTGCGGCGCAAAACAGGACTGGACGCCGGCGCACTTCATCGAAACGACCGTCACGAGCATTCGTGCACAGGTCGGCCCAACCGGACACGCGATCTGCGGCCTCAGCGGCGGTGTGGATTCAAGTGTTGCAGCGGTGCTCGTCGCGAAGGCCATCGGGGACCGGCTCACCTGCATCTTCGTCAACAATGGCGTGCTCCGCAAGGACGAGTTCGAACAGGTGCAACGCACGATGCGCGAACAACTCGGCCTCAATGTCGTCGCGGTAGATTCGAGCGAGCGGTTCCTCGCCAAACTTGCCGCCGTCACGGACCCGGAGAAGAAGCGCAAGATCATCGGCAACGAGTTCATCGCAGTGTTCGATGATGAGGCGCGAAAAATCTTCGACGCGGAGAAGTCGGCCGGGGAGGAGATTGCCTGGCTCGTCCAGGGGACGCTTTACCCTGACGTGATCGAATCGGCCAGTGTTCATGGACCTTCGCACGTCATCAAGAGCCACCACAACGTCGGCGGCCTGCCGGCGGACATGAAGCTCAAATTGATCGAGCCACTGCGCGATCTCTTCAAGGACGAGGTCCGTCGCATCGGTAAAGATCTCGAGATGCCGGCGGAGATTCTCGAACGCCAGCCGTTTCCCGGTCCCGGGCTCGCCGTGCGAATTCTTGGCGAGGTCACAGCCGAGCGCGTCGCTCTGCTGCAGGAAGCCGATGCGATCTGCAGTGAAGAGATCAAGCGTGCGGGTCTCACGTCGAAGCTGTGGCAGGCGTTCGCTGTGCTTCTGCCGGTGAAGTCCGTCGGCGTAATGGGCGACCAGCGCACCTACGCGTCAACGTGCGTGATCCGCGCGGTCGAGAGCGAAGACGGCATGACCGCCGACTGGGCTGCGCTGCCGTATGACGTGCTGCGCACCATCTCCAGCCGCATCGTCAGCGAGGTTCACGGCATCAACCGGGTCGTCTACGACATCACGTCGAAGCCGCCCGGAACGATCGAATGGGAGTAGCCGAACTCTAGTTCAGGAACATCGTGCGGTAGAGCGTGTCGCGTTGCACCGGCCTGAACCCAGCGTCGCGTATGATGCGCCGCAGCTCCTCTTCGGTCGTGCAGTTCGAGGTGCCCGCAGCGCGGACGACGTTCTCTTCGAGCATCACAGAGCCCACGTCGTTGCCGCCGAAGCGCAGCCCCATTTGCAGCACCTTCAGGCCCTGCGTCACCCAGCTCGCCTGTACGTTCTCAATATTGTCGAGATACATGCGTGAGATCGCCAGCGTCTTCAGGTATTCGACCGAAGTCGCCTCGTCCCATCCGCGGCCGCCCAGCGCCGTGTTCTTCGGCTGAAAGCTCCATGGAATAAAAGCGGTAAATCCGCCGGTCTCTTCCTGCAGCTTGCGAACGACCTCGAAGTGATTGACGCGCTGGTCCATGGTCTCGCCAACGCCGAACATCATTGTCGCTGTCGTGCGCATGCCGAGCTCGTGTGCCGTGCGATGGACGCTCACCCAGTCCTCGGTCCGGCACTTCAGACGAGCAATGCGATACCGCACTTCATCATCCAGAATCTCCGCGCCTCCGCCGGGAATCGAATCCAACCCGGCATCACGCAGCCGCGAAATTGTTGTGCGCAGGTCGAGCTCCGAGTACTCGGCGATTGCCAGCACCTCGCTAGCGCTCAGGCAATGAAGCCAGATCTGCGGGAAACGCTGCTTGATCCCCGTGAACAGGCGCTCAAACCAGTCAATCTTCAGGTCGGGGTGAATGCCGCCCTGCATCAAGACGCCGGTGCCGCCCATCTCCAGGGTTTCGCGAATCTTGTCGTAGATTGTGTCGAAGTCGAGGATGTAGCCCTCGGCCGCAAGCTTGCCTTTCAGCGGCCGATAGAACGCGCAGAAGGTGCAGTACTCGGTGCAGAAATTCGTATAATTGATGTTGCGGTCGATAATGTAGCTGACCACGCCGTCCGGATGCAGCTTGCGCCGCACCGCGTCAGCTTCCATGCCGATGCCGATCAGGTCATCCGAGGCGAAGCAATCAAGCGCCTGCTGGCGAGTAATGCCCATGTAGTTAGTTTACGCCCCGGGCGTCGTCGGGCTCTCTATTACGCCGTAACCAGCGAGCCGAGCTTTTCACCCTGCACAACTCGCACGATGTTTCCCATCTCGCGCATGGAAAAGATGATCATCGGCAGGTTGTTGTCCTTGCACAGGGACACCGCGGTCGTGTCCATGACACGGAGGCCGAGCTTGATAATTTCCATGTACGTGATCGTTTCGAACTTCGTCGCGTCGGCGACCTTCTTCGGGTCCGCGGTGTAGATGCCTTCGACGCTGGTCGCCTTCAGCAGCACGTCGGCGCCAATCTCCATCGCCCGCAGCGCCGCGGCGGTGTCGGTCGAGAAGTACGGATTCCCCGTTCCACCGGCGAAGATCACCACGCGCCCTTTCTCCAGGTGACGAATCGCGCGCCGCCGAATGTACGGTTCCGCGACCTCATGCATCTCAATCGCACTCATCACGCGCGCATACAGCCCGGTCTTCTCGATGGCATCCTGCAGCGCAATGGCGTTGATCACCGTCGAAAGCATTCCCATGTGGTCAGCCGCGACGCGGTCCATGTGAATCGCCTGCTCCGACACGCCACGGAAGAAATTCCCGCCGCCCACAACGATGGCTATCTGGCACCCGGTCCGCGCCACCTGCGCAATCTCATTCGCGATCTCGTTGATAAACACAGCATCGACGCCGAAACCGCGCCCGGCGGCCAGGGCTTCGCCCGAGATCTTGAGAAGAACACGCTTGTACATGGCTGCCTCAAGTGTACAAGGTGAGCGGAAATCAGGAGCCTGGCTGCGCGCCCTGATGACAAATGCGAAGCCAGCTCATCTGGGACAGCGCGCACCGCCAGGTTGCCGCATTTGCTGAATCAAGCAGTAACAATGGGTCGACTTCTGTGGAAGGAGTTCGGTAAACCTGGTCGATGGCTACTGCGTCCACCTGCCGGAGCAGCTTTCTTCGCAGGGAGCCATCCACGACGAGTTGTTGACGAAGAAATGATGGATACTCCAGCGTCTCTGGTGACAACTCTCTGGACGGTAACGCGGGCGCGGGCCCAAGCGGAATAATGGCCAGGTCCAGCCACGGCGTATTGGCGAGCACGGCGTTATCGTGGCGAAGCACGTCGAAGGCAATCCCGGTCAGAGGATCGAAGGACAGCCCGGGAGGGATGGCAGCAGGGCGAGTGTCGTCCAGAATTAGCACAACCTGGCCCGGTTTTGACGCAATCTGCCCGGGAAAGTGATCTACCGCAGCCATCATCTTTGCCGCGGGAAAGACCTTGGTCCACGCTGCATGCAGAATAATCAGCTGCGCACAAACAACGAAGCCAACAATGAACAGAGGACCTGCACGCCCCCTGAAGACGTAAGCACTGGCTGCGAAGAGTGGAAGCAGCCAAACGATAAGCAGCAGCCGGTCGGCAAAGAAATGTGAAGCATTCAGATCGTGGGGAACCACCGGAAGGGCCACAATCGCGAGCAGTGTTAGGAACAAAGCCGTGTGCGCCGCGGTCGAGCGGCTGTTCCTGCGGCTACGCACCCATTGGAGCAGTGCAAGCGCGATGGGCAGCAAGATGGCTACAGCAAGAATGACCCGATACATCCGAGGCCCGAAACCCGGCCCTAACAGAAAGGCCAACCCCTTCTCTGCGGCATATCCCTTCGCGCTTTGATAGACCTGGTCCGCCCAATTTCCGGAAGGTACGGCAACCGATGTCTGCGACAGCGGATGCCTATTTGTAAACAGCTTCACGTAAACAAGCGTCAGTGCCGCGGGCACGAAGGTGAAGAGATCTCGAGAGAATCCGGCCGGCAGAGGTCTGCTGGATCGGAAATGAGCAGCCACTCGCAACGCTAGATCCAGCGCAGCGATCCCCAGCAATGCGAGCAGCGGAACCGGGTGCGTAAACATCGCCACAACTGCGAGCAGAACGAATCCGGTCCGCCGCCAGGGGTCTGCACCTTGAAAGCGCAGCCATAGCCCGATAGCCCAGAAAACAAACGACAGCGACAGACAGAAGTTTACGAAGCCCATTGCCAGTGGCCAGTTAAGCAGAAGCAGTGTCGCCAACAGAGTCATTTCATCCGCTGCGGGACCGACCGCGCGTGCAAGAAAGCGAAATCCGAAGACGAACGAGACGACGTACCCACACAGAATCAGACGATCCGCCAGAAGAAGCGGAACGAACTTGGAAAACGCCAGGAGTGCGCAATAGTAAAGCGCGTAGGGTGGCAGAAGATGTTTGATGACGTAGTAGTGGGCATACACCGACGGCTTATGCGAGAGCAATTGTCCCAGGATGTTCGTGTAATAGAGGTGCATCGGCCCATCCTGTGATGGCCATGCAGGAATGCAGAGAAACCAAAGAATGTATGCGGCCACGATGAGAAAAACCCCGACGCTCTTCACATCCGGCTTCGCCGGTGCATTTCTTCCATTCTGAGTGTCTCCGGCCATTTCGTTAGTGCCCACCCATATTCGCAAGCGCCGCGAGGTCTGGCTGAGAAGCGTCGATTGCGACGACGCCTTCCGGGAGCGTCTGCGCGAATGCTGCGAATCTGGCGCGAAGGTCCGCTGTCGACTCCAGCGGCGTGGCATAGAACTGAATGCAGCTATCGGGCAACATGACGGGGCGGTTAACGATGCAGATTGCGCCGATGTGATTCCAATCCTTCGGCACCACCGGAAACCACGACCGGAAAATCATCACTGCGCCGATGTGATGCTCTTCGGCGATCTCATCCAGCCATTGCGGGCTCTTGTTCGCTTGCTTCGCCGCCTCGACAGAACCCAGCCCCATAAGGTCGAGCACATACTGCTTCGGGTGCCGCCCGTAACTGACGAGGCCCAGATCATTGATCGCAACGTTGCCTTGATAGAACTGATCCGCAAAGCGGTGCATCTGGTACTGCAATAAGTAAGTGTCGCGTGAGCCTTCAATCGTCGTGCGCCACGCCTCGATATATGGCCCAGCAAGCGCCAGCAGCCCCAGCGCGAACCACCCGAAAAGGATGCGCGGCCGCTCGTGGAGAACATAAAGCACGATAAGCGTGCTGAACAGTACAACGTAGACCTCGTACCGGTGGAACCATCCGAATCGGCCGATTGCCAAATGAAGGCCGGCAGCCAAAGCTGCTCCGGCCAGCGCGAATCGCCGCGTTCTGTCCGGCTCTCGCCACGCGAGTCCCGCGAGTGTCAGAAATAACAGAATGAGAATCGAGTGATCCGGAACGAGAACTGCCTTCGCCGTGTCCTTGAACGACAGAAATAGGTGTGACAGCGCGCCGGCGCTTGTGCCCTGGGCTCCCCCCTTGATCAGCACCGATGTCGGCAGCGCAGGCAAGCCAAGATGGACCAGAAAGCCGGAGAACACAATGAGCGGCACGATACTCGCCGCCAACACGACCGCTGCCTTCTTGACCTGTGACCTTCCGAAAAGCGCAATCGCAAGCGCCAGCGTCAGCCCGATGCTCTCGTAGCGCACGGCCGGGGCGAGGACCGCCGCAACCAGAGTCCAATCCCCGACCTCGCGATGCTGAATACAGCGAATGACACCAAGCGCGACAACTCCCGCAAGAAAGACCTGCAGAGTATGTTCCATGCCGAGGAACGTAAGCCCTACCAGATTTCCTATAAAGAGCAGGAACAGAATTGAGATCGAGCGCCTCAGACCTTCATCGCGAGACGCCTCCCTCGAAGGCCAGCCGCTCACGGCAAATCCCAGGAGCGCGGCTCCAGCAATGCCCGCGATCACGTTCAAAACCAGCGCAGCAATCGGCCCCCAAGTCGTGTCTGCGAACGGAACCAGCAGCAGCGGCCATAGGATGCTGGACGAAGGCGACGCTGCTTCCCGCGCGTTGATTCCGTAGAACCCCTGGCCGATCGACTTCGCGAGAGCCAGGTGGATGTACGGATCGTCGAGTGCGAAGAAGAAATGATGGTCGTTCGCCGCGCGAATGCGTACGAACATGACGAGCGTCAATATCAGGTAAGCGACAACAGATAAAGCGACGAGTAGACCTCGTCCGGGCCGCCCAGCGAGGCCATCACCCCTCGTCGTGTCGGTCATATGGCTCAGTTTACTACGGCCATTGCGCCGCAGCACGGCTGCTTCAATCGCGCTCTGCGCGTCGAATCTCATGCTGGATGAACAGCGGGCGCTGCTTCGATTCGGTATAGATGCGCCCGATGTATTCGCCGAGAATCCCCAAGCACAACATCTGCACGCCAGCCATGAACAGGATGCCGATAAAAGTCATTGCCCATCCGCGCACCCACGAGTGGGTGAGTAACCGCACGCAAAGCGTATACACGATGCCGAGAAACGCCGCCCCTGCCGAAACAAATCCCAGGACCGTGACAAGCCGCAGCGGCACCACCGAGAAGCTCACGATTCCGTCCAGCGCAAGTCCGATCATCTTCCGCAGCGGATATTTCGTCTCGCCTGCAAAGCGCGGAGCCCGTTGATACGGCACTCCAACCTGCGGAAATCCGATCCAGCTCCACATCCCTCGCAGCAGACGATGACGTTCCGGCATGTTCAGAAACACGTCCACTACGACGCGGTCGATTAGCCGGAAGTCGCCCGTGTCGAGAGGAATGTCCACATCCGACAGCGAGTTGATCAGCCAATAGAATGCCTTCGCCGTCCAGAGTTTGAACGTAGTCTCACCGTCCCGCGTCCGCCGAATCCCGTAAACCACCTTGTAGCCGGAGCGCCAAAGCGCCACCATCTCGGGAATAAGCTCCGGCGGATCCTGCAGATCGGCATCGATGATCACCACCGCCTTGCCGAGCGACGCGCTCAGCCCGGCAGTGACTGCCGGTTGGTGCCCGAAGTTGCGTGACAGCCGCACGATGACGCTGTGCGGATCACCTGCATGTATCTGTTCCAGCAGGTGCGCCGTCTCATCGCGCGAGCCGTCATCCACGTAGACAATTTCGTAGCTGTCGTCTAAAGACCGCAGAACCGCGCTTAAACGCGCATGGCACGCTTGGATGCTCTCCTGCTCGTTGTAGCAGGGGACGATAACGCTGAGGGTAGGAGCGGGCATGGGCGTGCCGTAAGAGTATCGCAGGAGCTTCCGCCTTACTGGCTTCTTCCTCCTGCAACAGTCGATGACGCTGTGCCGCCCGGTTTCGTGAGCGTCAGGCGATAGAAGTAGAAGTTCTCTGCTATGTCCTCCGCCGGATCGAAGCTCGCCAGAGGCTCGATCCTGAAGCCCTCCTGCTCGAGGCCAGTTTTCTCATCATCTTTCATGGGGTGTACCAGCATGAAGAGCAGCGGCTGATTGTGATAGTAGTGCTCGGCCTGCAGAATGCGCGCAGGCGCATCCGCATCCTTGTAGTGATCTCGCCTCGATGAAAACAGAAGGTACGTGTCCACGCACCTGCACTCGATCATATACACAGGCCGCTGCAGATACTCGGTCACCGATATGGCGCTTGTATCTTCTTCCGCAACGAAGGGCATCTGCTCCAGATGGTTGCGAACGATCCACTCCGCCGCAGCCTTATCGTACGAAAACGGACGCTCCCAACTCGCGATCACCACCCATACGGTGGAAAGCGCCGAGATCGCCAGCAGCAGATACACCGGCCATGGCAACAACGCAGAAGACTGCTCCGCACGCAAGATCCAGGCCGCTGCGACCAGCGCAAGAAATACGATTCCGAAGTGCCTCTCCGATCCCGGATAGATTAGATGTGCTAACAACGTGCCCGCCACGATGGTCGACGCGAGCAGAAGCAGCAGGTTCCACCTGCCGCGGAAGGCCCAATACAGCAGCCCCAGGACCAGCAGCATCGGAATGCTGTATCGCAGCAGATTGCCGTGCAGCCACGGATTCCAGAAGAAGTGGCTGCGCGGACTCTTCACCGGAAAAAACGGCAGCACCGTGTAACGCAGGAACGCCTCATACAGGTGAGACATGTCCTTCGCGTCTGCGAAAGGCCGTCCTGTGGTCCGCCAGCTGATGTCCTTCGCGGGCTTGGCAGACCAGACAGCAAATGCCAGGATCGCTGCATAAACTCCCAGCGCCAGCCCCGCAGTTCTTCGGCTGAAGTACAGCCTGCCGGTCCGGTACATCGCGCAGGCATACTCCAGCATCAGGGCGATGGAAAGAATGATGCCGATCGTATCGACACTCGCCATCACACCGAGCAGCAACGCGCTCACGACCGGCGAATTCCGATGCGTCGTACGCCAGTACAGATAGATGACGAACGCCAGCACCATCACGCCGTACATGCGCGACAGCACTGTGTATTCAAACGCGAAGAAGTAGCCAGCCAGAATCAGCGCTTTTTCCCACGGCCGGAACGGAGATCGAAGCGCAACGAACAAAATGATAGCCGTGCTGACGATGCCTTCCACATACTTCAGCACAAGCACCGAGTGGCTGAATCGCGAGGGCACCCAAAGGATGAAGTACCACAGCCAGGGATGGCCCTCATGGTGGACGTGCCAGAACATCGACGGAATCGTGGGGCTCGCCCAGACAATGCCCAACGCGTTCAGCTCGTCACGCCAAAGAACGTGGTGAACCAGCTGGACGTATAGCAAGGCGAGAAACGGCAGCGCAAGCAGCAGATCGCGGGTAGTGGAACCGACAGCTCGGCGCGGCTTTTCGGTCCGCGTGGATACGTCAACGCTCGTTGCCATTCTTCAAAATGGTAGCAGCACGGCGTGGCTATCCCGCCGCACGCAGGAAGTCCGTATGGACGCGACGGTCGCCCGCATTGGCAAAGTGCACGAGCGCCGAGGAGCCCAGCAGATCTCTGATCCTGCCCAGCCCGAAGCTCCTGTGGCGTACGCGATCGCCGACCGCGAACTTCACCGGCGCAGCCTGCGGCAGGGTCTCGGGCGCGGTCGTTCGAATCTCGCCGTGCATTGTCTCGATCACCGTTACGCCGTTGTCGTTTGGGGGCTTCGTCACTTCCTCAACCACTCGCTTTTTTTGCGCGCGCTTCGGCTTCCGCTCCGTGAGGTCTGCATCTGCGTTCAACCCTCGCGCGCAGTTGTCACAGCGGCCACAGGGTTCTCCCGCATCCTCGCCGAAGTACGTGCGCAGAATCTGCGTTCGGCATGTTGCCGCCTGGGCGTAGTGCATCATCTCGGCCAGCCGTTCCTTATCGCGGCTCGCCCGCTCCGTGTAGTCGCTGAGCAGCAATCCAATCTCCGCATCCGAGATCGGCTCGGTCCGCTTCAGCACGTAACCGTTCCGCCCACGCCGAACCAATCCGGCCTCGCGCAGCAGATATAGAATCACCTGTGTGCGGCGGCGCCCGGTCTGCGATAAGTCGACAATGCTGGCCATCGACAACGGCACTGCGTTCAGCGTGTTGAGCACCGCACGAACCTCTTCCGCTTTGGGATATCGCCCGCGCATGAAGAAGTTCTGAATGCGCTTGTCTTCCAGCCTGTACAGCAAAATTGCGCGCGCCGGCAGACCATCGCGCCCCGCGCGTCCCGCCTCCTGCGCATACGTCTCCAGAGAATCCGGAAACTCGAAGTGATACACGAAACGAATGTCGGGCTTATCGATTCCCAATCCGAATGCCTTGGTCGCGATCATCACCTTGTGCTCGCCGCGCATGAACTCGGCCTGGATGCGCTCCCGCTCGCGAGCAGGCATTCGGCCGTGATAGCGGCCGACCGCGATCCCATGCTCTTTCAGCCATTCGTGCAGCTCGTTGGCAGAACGAATACTCGCCGTGTAGATGATGCCGGTGCCTTTCTCCTCCTCCAATAACGAGCCGACCCGCGCCAGCTTTGCGTCCAAGTTCACCGTTGGGTAGACCGCGAGAAACAGGTTCGTGCGCTCCGTTCCTGTGTTGACGATGACAGAATCTTTCGCATGCAGCCGTTCGAGGATCTCCTGTGCGACCTGCTCCGTCGCAGTTGCGGTCAATGCGAGCACGGGCGGATTGCCGAGAGCCTCGCGAGCAAAACCCAGGCCGAGGTAAGCCGGACGAAAATCATGGCCCCACTGCGAGATGCAATGGGCCTCATCCACCACGAACAGCGACACGTCACCAGCTTTCAGCGAATCCAGAAACTCACGATTCTCCAGCCGTTCCGGCGTGACATAGATGAGCTGCGCGTTCCCTTCACCAATCGCCTCTGTGGCCGCTTGAGCCTCTGTGCTCGTGAGGGTCGAATCGATCTTCTCGACTGAGATCGCAGCCTCGGCCGCCTTCTCCTGCTGGTCCTGCATCAGCGCAATCAGCGGCGAAACGACAATGACCGGATTGGGAAAAAACAGGGCAGGCAATTGATAGGTGAGCGACTTCCCCGCTCCCGTCGGCAGAATGCCCAGCACATCTCGTCCGTTGAAAACCGCCTCGAGGATCTCGCGTTGGCCGGCCCTAAACCCTCGAACATTAAACCGTTTCCGGGCCTCGCGGATGATCGCGGGCCATGGAACCGAGGCTGAGGACCGCTTGCTCTTTGACCTGGCTGGACCCGTTACGACTGCTGGCATTCAGGTGTTGTTCTCCAGCCAGAGTTGGATGCAGAAGGCGTTCCCTGGAACTTCGAAGCTCTCCCAGGCGTAGCATTAGAGCCGACCCAACGTGCGCCAACAGACGAAAGGATACATATGCAGAGCCGAATCGTAGGAACCACAATGCCGGTGCTGGAAGTCCTGTTGCAGCCGGGCGAGAGCGTGATCTCCGAGGCCGGCGAGTTGAGTTGGATGGGCCAGACGATCGCCATGACGACGCACACTCAGATGATGGGCGGTGGCGGGCTCTTCGGCGCTTTCAAACGCGTAGTCGGCGGCGGCAGCCTGTTCATGACGGAGTACACCGCGCAGGGTTATCCCGGCGAGGTCGCCTTCGCGACCAAGATTCCCGGGCACATCCTGCCCATCGAGGTAGGTCCGGGAAGCGAGTTCATGATTCACCGCCACGGCTTTCTGTGCGCCACGCCGCAGATTCAGCTCGGCGTCGGTTTCCAGCAGTCGCTCGGTGCAGGCATCTTCGGCGGCGATGGCTTCCTGCTCCAGAAGGTCTCCGGCTACGGCACGGCATGGCTGGAACTCAGCGGTGAGCTGGTCGTGCGGGATCTGCAGCCCGGCGAAACGCTGCGCGTGCATCCTGGCCACGTTGGCGCGTTTCAGGCCAATGTGGCGTTCAACATCACACGCATCCAAGGCATCCGCAACATGTTCTTCGGCGGTGATGGCATCTTCCTCGCAGCCCTCACCGGGCCTGGCCGCGTGTGGCTGCAGACTTTGCCGCTCGTCAACCTGGCGCATGCGCTCGAACCTTATCTGCCGCACAACCGCGGCGAAACGGCACGCGATGTGGGCGCGGGCGCAGTCCTCGGCGGAATCGTCGGGTCTATGTTCGACAACAACCGATAAGTCTGCGTTCGACAACAACCGGTCGAATCGACGGCGAGACTCATCGGAGAACGACGCTAATTCCTGATACCTGGCGTACCACTTCTGTGGTAGAAGTGGCTGCACACGAGAATCGGTGAATGCAAGGAGCGGCCCGCGGTATTGGGCCGCCTTTGCGTTTGCACCGAACCAGGAGGCAGCATGGACGAGCAACCGATCCGCGAAGTTCCCCCGCCATCGTCAACAGGCAGCTGGCAACAGACCCCTCCACCACCGGCAGGCTATGGACAGCCGGCAGCGATTGCTCCGGCAGAGGGACTGAGTGACACGGCAGCCGGCGCGCTGGCGTACGTCACGATTATTCCGGCGATCATCTTCCTGGTGATGGCTCCCTACAACACGAAGCCGTTTGTGCGGTTCCATGCTTTCCAGTGCATCGGTCTGGCGATCTGCTGGTTCTGCCTCGGAGTGCTATTCATCATTCCAATTCTGGGATGGATCGTTGGCGCGCTTGGCTTCGTGGTGCTGCTGATCTGCTGGATCCTGTCGATCGTGAAGGCGTCACAGGGAAGCGCATTCAAGCTGCCGGTGATCAGCGAATTTGCGGCGAAGCAATCTGGTTATCGGCTCTGAGGGCAGGCCTGGGCTAAGATGCTCGCGAAGGCAATGGAGCGGAGTTGCGTGAAGTCGCAGTTTCATCACAGGTTATGCGCGTGTGGCGGTCGGCGCATGCGGTGAATTTTCATCTCTGAGGGGAAAACATGATCGACGAACCACAGACACCGGGTGCCGGACCAGAGGGAACGGGACAAGAGACGAGCACAGGCGGGGCCAGCGATTGGAGCACCGTTCCGCCAGCCCAACCACCCACTCCTCCAACTCTTCCGCCGCAATCACTCGAACCGCTCCCGGCGCCGCCACCACCGCCGCCGCCGCAGCCCGTCACTGGCGCCTACGGGCAGGTGTATGGGACGCAGCCGCAGGGGCCGGCGGGCGGGTATGCGAGTGGGCCGGCGGGAGGGTATCCGCCGCCACCGCCGCAGGGACCGCCGCCCGGATATGTCGGCGGGCCTGGGCCGCAGTATCCGCCGGGGGCTCCGCCGCCGATGCCTGGCCAGGGGTTGAGCAGCAATGCCGCTGCGGCGATCTCATACATCACGTTCATCCCTGCGGTGATCTTCCTGGTGATGGCTCCTTACAACCGGGACCGGTTTGTGCGGTTCCATGCCTGGCAATGTATTGCGCTGACAGTGGTCGCTGTCGTGATCGGGATTGTGTTCGCGATGTTCGGAATCATCGGGTTCCACCTGATGTTCTGGATGTTCTTCCTCGTTCACCGGCTGATTGATCTTGTGATCTTTATCTTCTGGCTGATTGCGCTGATCAAGGCGAGCCAGGGACAGTGGTACAAAATTCCGGTCGTGGGCGACCTGGCGACGAGTTTTGCGGGCGGTCAGGTCTAGAAATTCATGTTTTCGGACAGGGGGGAGGGGGTACCCCCTCCCCCCTGTTTTTTCCTGGATCTTTGAAATCAGTGAGTTGCGAGATGAGGGTGTCTGCAAAATATTGAGTCCAAAGATTTAGTCTTCAAAATCTTTGTTTTGAATATTTTGGGGGAGCGAGCGAGCGAAGAGACCACGCAGCGGGGGTTTCTGGAGAGGATGTTTGTCAAGTCGCCCGAGCTGCTTGTACCGGTGCGACGTGTCAAGATTTTTGTGGTTTGAGTTTTCAGTCGTGAGTTTGCACTTGTGAGTAAAAGCCGTAGACTGGCGCGCATGAGACGAGTGGCGAGTGCAGTAATTTCCGTAGCGCTGGCAGTTGGGAGCAGCGCTGTGGCGCAGGACTGGGCGAAGGCGAACCTGGCGAAGAGTTCGAGGCACGGCGAGTACGTGACGATTCATGAGCCCGGCGGACGCGACGTGCAGGCGTGGGTGGTGTACCCGGAGGTGAAGGACAAGGCTCCGGTGGTGGTGATGATCCATGAGATCTTCGGGTTGAGCGACTGGGCGCGTGAGATGGCGGATGAGGTCGCGGGTGCCGGCTACATCGTGGTTGAGCCGGACCTGTTGAGCGGGCTAGGGCCGGCGCAGATGGCGAAGGTGCGTGAGAATCATTCGATCGGCTGCGATCCGATGGACTGCGCGCCAGGGCAGGCGCCCACGTACAGCTGGCACACGCACACAGCAATGGATCAAGCGAATGCGGCGATAAACGGGACGCACACGAATACGCCTCAAATGGTGACTACGACGTATCAGCCGCAGCAAACTGCGCAGCAGCAGCACGGAGATCATCCGACGATGCCCGACGCCCAGCAGCAGAGCGGAGCACCGTATGCTCCGGCGCGGCCGGGTGGGACGAGTGCGTTTCCGGACCAAGGCTCGGTAACCCGTGCGGTATCTTCCCTGCCGGACCCGCAGGTGCTGGCAGACCTGGATGCGGCGGCGGATTACGGGAAGAAGCTTCCGGCGGCGAATGGCAAGCTGTTTGTGGCGGGGTTCTGCTGGGGTGGAGGGAAGAGCTTCCTGTTTGCGACGCACCGGCATGATCTGACCGCGGCCTTCGTGTTTTACGGGCCGCCTCCGGCGGCAAACCTGATGAAGAACATCACGGCTCCGGTGTATGGGTTTTATGCGCAGAACGATGCGCGCATTTCCGCCACGATACCTGCGACGCAGGATGCGATGAAGACGCTGGGCAAGACGTATGAGCCGGTGGTGTATGACGGCGCGGGGCATGGATTTATGCGCGCCGGCGAGGCTCCGGATGCGAATGCGGCGAACAGCGCGGCGCGCCGCGAGGGATTCAAGCGGTGGATCGATTTGATGGGCGGAGTGCGTTGAGGCGAGTGGGTGGTAGGGGTTAGGGTGGTTAGTGGTTAGTCGGGTTACTCCTGCAGTCGGGTCGAGTCCGGGACTGCCATCAGGAGGAACTAATGAATACAGCAATAATCGATGCCAAACAGTTGGTTGAAGAGTATCTCAACGCGCTAAGTGGTCAGCCGAAGACTGAGAAGCTGGTGGACCAGTACGTTAGCGATCCCAGCCTCAAAGAGCACATTCGTGTAGTGGAAGCGGCATTTCCGGCATATGAGCTCGTATTGAGCCAGATGGTTGCGGAAGGTGATACCGTCGCGGTCCGAGGCACGTTTCACGGCGTGCACAAAGGAGAGTTTGCCGGAGTGCAGCCTACCGGCAAATCTGTTTCGGGGGACCTGATGATCTTCTACCGCGTTAGCGAAGGGCGGATCGCGGAATACTGGCTGCAAATGGATATGGCCGGCTTGGTCGAACGACTGCGCGAATGAATTGCGGGTGGTACGTCAGCGGCTGAAGTCGCTTTTGTCCAGACAGTTTTGCGGGGCTCCGGCCCAGGCGCGGCGGCATCGCGTGTGCGAAAAAGTCGGACGCCAAGGGTCTGAGCGCATTCGTCCCTGGAGTGGCGTCGTCAACGAGCGTCGCAGCAGGGTTCTGAGAGCGCCACGGGCAAGGGAGCGCCTTCGAGGGCGTACTTCGCCGGAGCACAGCATGCCTTGGCGAGGCGCGCGCGGTCTGCCTGCATGGCCTTGTCTTCCTTGAGCCAGTCGAGTGTCTGGCGGAGGATCTGGGTCGCGCCGATGTGCGGGGGCGTGATGATGCGGTAGTGCATCCACTTGCCCTCGCGCCGCGCGGAGACGATGCCTGCGTTGCGTAGATAGGCGAGATGGCGCGAGATTTTGGGCTGGGGACCGCCGAGTATCTCGACGAAGTAGCAGACGCAAAGCTCCTGATCGCCCATGAGATTCAGCAGCCGCAAGCGGGTCTTATCGCCAAGCGCCTGAAAGAACCTCTCGATATCGAACGGGGTGTTGCGCGCCATAGAGAATATATACGCCTTGACGAATACGAACACAAGTGCATATATTCAGTTTGACGAATATGTTTCTTTTTCGTCCGGAGGTTCTCAGATGGCAGAACAGATTCTTGACTCGGTGCGGTCGAAGTATGGCGCGGTGGCGCAGAGCACGCTTTCCACGAACGATGAAGGGGTGAAGGCAGTGGCCGAAGCGTTCGGCTACACGGCGGACGAGTTGACCTCAATTCCTGCTGAGGCCAACATGGGTCTGTCGTGCGGGAATCCGACAGCGACAGCGAACCTGCGGCCGGGCGAGGTGGTGGTTGACCTGGGCTCGGGCGGCGGGTTGGATGTGTTTTTGGCGGCGAAGATGGTTGGGCCGCAGGGTCGTGCGATCGGCGTCGACATGACTCCAGCGATGATTGAGCGGGCACGGGCCAATGCCGCAGCGGGCGGATATACGAACGTGGAGTTCTATCAATCGACGATTGACAGTATTCCGCTGCCGGATGCGTCGGTCGATTGCGTGATCTCGAACTGCGTCATCAATCTCGCGCCGGACAAACCGGCGGTGTTCCGCGAGATTGCCCGCGTTCTTAAGCCGGGTGGGCGCTTCGCCGTGAGCGACATTGCGCTGAAGGCAGCGCTGCCGGAGGCGATGGCCCGGAGCATGGCAGCGTATGTGGGCTGCATCGCGGGTGCGATTCGGATTGAGGACTACCGCGCCGGGTTGCTGGCTGCGGGATTTGAGCACGTGGAGATTGTTGACAGCGGAGCGGACCTGAATGCGTACGCGAAGGTGGAAAACCAGTCGGGCTGCTGCTCGCCTGGCATGGATGGAGGATCATGCTGCTCGCCGACAGAGGAACTGGCGACTCTGCATGGAGAGCTGGCAGACCTGCTGAGCGAACACGACGTGAACGCGGCTGCGGCGAGTGTGAAGGTATACGCGATCAAGCCGAAGGCTGGAGCGGCGGACGAGACGGCTGTGCGTTGCTGCGCTCCCGGCTGCTGCGCGTAAGTCGGAGAGACATCATGCTGAAAGTAATCTTCGCGTGCGTGCATAATGCGGGGCGCTCGCAAATGGCTGCAGCGTTCTTCAATCACCTTGCAGACGCGACGAAAGCACAGGCGATCTCTGCCGGGACCGAGCCGGGAGAACGTGTGCATCCTGAGGTGCAGGACGCTATGCAGGAGGTTGGCATCGACCTTCGCGAAGCCAGGCCGCAGAAGCTGACGGAGGAGCTCGCGAGCAACGCGCAGCTTCTGATCACGATGGGCTGTGGTGACAAATGCCCTTATGTGCCGGGTCTCCGCCGCGACGATTGGCCGCTGCGTGACCCCAAGGGACTGCCGGCGGCCGAGGTCAGGGCAATCCGCGATGAGATCAAGAGCCGTGTCGAAGGCCTGCTCCGACGCGAAGGGCTGAGTTAGTCGTCAGGTGCATGCTGCGCCGGTGGGTCAGGCGCTTACGGTGGTGAGTTGTTTGGAGCGGCGGCCGTTCGTGGACGCGGGCAGATGACGCGGCCAGGTGATGGTGAAAGTGGCGCCGTGGCCGGGTTGGGAGTCGACGTGGATCTTGCCGCCGTGGCGGTCGACGATGTGCTTCACGGTCCAGAGGCCCATGCCGTTGCCTTGCGAGCCCTTGGTAGTCTGGCCGAACTGAAAGATGGTGGGGAGGACGGCGGGGTCGATGCCGGAACCTTCGTCTTTGACGATGATGTCAACGTGGTCGGCCTGACCGGAGAGCGTGAGCGTGACGGTGGAACCGCCGCGGGGCGAGGCCTCGCAGGCGTTGCGAACGATGTTGAGAAGAACCTGGCGAGCTTCACCGGCGAAGGCCTGAATGGCGACATCGCCGGAGACCCGGACGTTGAGGGTGATCTCGCGGCGGCGAAAGACGGGGTCGAGGAGGAAGCGGACGCTTTCGGCGGCGGCGCGGAGATCGACGCGCTCGGGAGTGCTGGACTGGCGGAAGAAGGAGAGCGTGGAGCGCGAGATGGTGAGGACGCGGTCGGCTTCTTCGGAGGCCATGCGGGTGAGGCGGACGATCTCGGGTGTGGCGACCTCGGACTGGCGAATGAGGTAGAGGATGTTCTGGATGGCTTCGAGCGGGTTGCCGATCTCGTGGGTGACGACGGCGGACATGCGGCTCCAGTCCTCTAGCTTCTGCGCGCCGATGAGGGTTTCCTGCATCTGGGCCTTCTCGTCTTCGGTGCGGGCAAGGCGGGCGGCGTAGTCGTTGACGCCGGAGGTGATGGTGTTGATGCGGCGGATGAGCTGGAGGGCGACGTAGCCGGAGAAGACGGCAGTAAGGATGTTGGTCCAGGCGTCCGCCCAGAAGATGGGGGACCAGGTGGTGACGACCTCCATGAGGTGCGTGGTGCCGCAGGCGACGATGAAGAGGGCGAAGCCGGTGAGGAAGAAGACCCAGTCGCGGGCGATGATGATCCGGGTGCGGCGGCGCAGGGCGAGCAGCGTGATGCAGATGCTGGTGTAGCTGAGGAAGGTGATCGCGTTGGAAACCACCATGGTCCAGATGAGGTGCTGGTCGGCGCGCCAACACACGGCATGCGGCATCAGCGAGGTTGCTGACATTCGGATTCCTCCTAACGCTGTGTGGGCCCTGCGGGCCATGATAGGCGGAAAACGTTTTCTTCAAACATGCGCATTAGTGACTGAGGAGTGACGCAGAAGTGGGAGGAATGCGAGTAGTTAGTCGCTAATAGTTAAGTGGTTAGTGAATCACCCAGGCGTTTGCGCATGATGCGGACGGCGTCGGGGCTGGAGTCGATGAGCAGGAAACGGCGGCCTAATTTAGCCGCTGCGGCACCTGTCGTCCCGGAGCCGGCGAAGAAGTCGAGGACGAGGTCGCCGGGCGAGGAGTGGACGCGCACGATGCGCTCGAGGAGCTTGAGGGGTTTTTGGGTGGGGTAGCCGGTCTTCTCGCGGGAGTTGGTGGGAACGACGGTGATGAACCAGACGTCGGTGGGGATTTTGCCGCGTGCGGCTTTTTCGGGGCCGACAAGCTCGGGCGCCATGTAGGGGATGCGGTCGATGGCGTCGTAGTTGAAGGTGTAGCGAATGGGCGAGCGCGAGTACCACAGGATGTTGTCGTGCTTGGCGGGCCAGCGGTCGCGGGGCTTGCCGCCATAGTCGTAGGCCCAGATGATTTCGTTGCGGAAGTGGGCGCGGCCGAAGATTTCGTCGAGCAGGACCTTTGCGTAGTGGGATTCGCGGGGGTCGAGATGGAGGAAGAAGGAGCCGGTCGGGGTGAGGAGCCGGTGGGCTTCGACGAGGCGCGGGCGGAGGAAGGCGAGATAGTCCGAGAAGGTGTCGGCGTAGACCGGAGAGGGAATGGTGGTGGTCTCGTACCGAGCGTTGCCGAAGCCGTTGCGTGTGGCGGCGGTGGTGTTTGCGGAGGCTCGGCGGGCGGTGATGCGGGTGCGCTTCTGAGTGAGGCCGGTGTTGAAGGGCGGGTCGATGTAGATGAGGTCAACCGAGGCGGAGGGGAGGGACTGGAGAATGGGGAGATTGTCGCCTAGGTGGATGGCGCCGGCCCGAGTCATCCACCCCTGCGAGCCAGCTCGCTCGTGACCTTGCGTGATGGAGGATTTGGGCGCGGTGGTGCGCTTCGGCATAGGGCGAGTGTAGCCGAGCGGTTTGCGCGTGAGGCGTAGGGCTAAAAGTGGTGCGAGAGGCTGGCGACAACCGTGTAGTCGGCGAAGAAGGCGTCGCCGTTGGTGATGTTGTATTGGATTTCGGGGACGCTGGGCGGGCGGTCGCGATAGAGAGCCCATGGGCCGTTGATCGAGAGCGTGTCGTGCTTGTAGTTGATCATCACGCCGGGGTCGAGCGAGAGGATGAAGCCTGGGCGACGGAAGCCGTTGCTGTCGCCGAGGAGGTCGCGGACGGGGACGCCTTCGCCGCGGAGGCCGAGCGAGAGGGTGACGCCGCGCACTTTGGGCACGTACTGCGAGACGCCGGCCCGGTAGAGGTACTGGTCGGTAATGGACATCACGCCTTGGCCGGGCTGCGACCGAAAGGTGGGGACGGCGTTCGTGTCTTCGGGGTTGAAGAGATAGCTCGCCTGGCCGTACGCGGACGCCGTGGACCAGAGGCGCTTGTAGGCTTGCGTGCCGAGAACGAAGCCCCAGCCGCCATCGCCGGGTTGCATGGATTGGTCGGCGGTAGCGATGATGGTTTTTCCGCCTTGGACGGCGGCGCCTGTGGCGTTGTTGAGGCCGGTGGGGATCTTGAGCTGGGCGCTCACGGCGATGTTGCCGCCGCTTTCGGTGGGGGCGCGGAAGAGCCACGATTGCGCGCCGACGAGCGTGTCGCCGACGCCGTTGACACGGAACACGCCGACGGGCGGGTAGATCTGATTGCGGGTGCCGTCGAAAACGGGAATGTCGGCGATGAAGCTCCAGCGCGGCGAGAGGCGGTACTCGATGCCGATGTCGAAGATGTTCTGGTGGTTGCGGACGGCGTTCGCGCGCGCGATTTCGGTTGAGCCCTGAAAGTACTTATTGGAATTGAAGACGCGGTAGCCAATGTCGATGGTTAAATTGTGCACAGAAAATAGAGAGGATCCGTGGCTTTCGCTTGTCGTAACGAGCTCGCTGAGGACGCGCTGGTTGGTGTGGGCGGCGACGCAACCTTGTGCCATGGCAGCTGTGCCCGGAAGTGTGATGGAAGCGGTTAAGATGAGTCGGGGCAGAAGCTGCGAGCGCATACGAACTCCGTCGATAGAGGTGTACTTCGCCGGGGCCCGGAAGCTGCTCTGAAAGACGCCAAGAGATTACCTGAAATTGGGCTAATTTGTCATCACGAAAGATAGACGGATACGGTCGGCCGAGGATGGAGCACGCGCATACGCCGATCGGATCGGCCTACGGCGAGAGTCGGGGCGCTGCATTGTGAGGACAATGCCGGACGTGCGAGGCGGGTGCCGAGGAAGGTGAGGATCGTCGAGTTTTGTTGCCGGTGTGAGGGGCGACTGCTATGCTGAGGCTCAAGTTCCCGGGCTGTGCCAATTTGGAACAGCAGCGAGGCCCGTCCAGCATGAAGATCCTGATCCGCACCGCGTTCCTCGCTTCCCTGTTTTTGGTTCCTGCTGTTGTGCACGCACAGGATGGCTGTACGAATTCACCGGAGTGCCCGACGGCGATTCTGGGCGTGGTGGGGGCGGCTGGAGCGGCGCTGTATGTGCGCTGGCGCTCGCGATAATTCCCACCCAACGGCGTGTATCGGCTTCAGATAAACTGACGGTATAGCCCAGACCAACGAAGGCTAGGCAGACGGACGCCGTCCCGCGGGTGTGTCAGGCTGGTTTCGTTGAAGGTCTTGTGAAGAGGACGACGCCAGGCGTGAATCTGTATCGATCGAAGCTGCATCCGTTTCGTTTTAATCTTTTGCACTGCGGATTCGCTGCCGTAGTTACACTCGCTACCGCGGGGCTTCACGCGCAGATTCTCGACCAGCAGACGCCGAGCGAGACGCCGTCGCCGGTGGTGCTTCCGTCGCCTGCGAATGTCCCGGTAACGAGTCCGTACGGCCAAGCCACTCAGGCGACAACTCCGCAGACAAACGAGACTGAGGCTCAGCGGCAGGCGCGGGTGGCAGTTGAAGAACAGCAATTGCAGGCGAGCCAGATGCAACCGCCACTCCCGCCGGAGCCGCCGAGTCCGTTCCAGCAGATGGTGGAGGCGACGACCGGCGAGAAGTTGGAGATCTATGGCGCGTCGTTGTTCCGGCGCGTGCCCACAACTTTTGCACCAGTGCAGAATGTGCCGGTGGGGCCAGGGTATGTGCTTGGGCCGGGCGATCAGATCAACCTGCAGCTCTCAGGTCAGGTGAACCGGCAACTCGTGCTGGTGATCGACCGTGACGGATCGATTCCGATTCCTGAGCTGGGTACTGTTCATGTTGCGGGATTGACGTATGGCGAATTGCCGGGATTTCTGAAGCAGCAGGTCGGGCGAATCTATCGCAACTTCACGCTGAATGTTTCAATGGGCGCTCTGCGAACGATTCAGGTGTTTGTCGTGGGGCAGGCGCGAAGGCCGGGCAGTTTCGCGGTGAGCTCGCTCAGCACGCTGCTGAACGCGCTATTTGCTTCCGGCGGACCGCTGCCAACGGGGTCGCTACGCGATATCCAGGTGAAGCGCAACGGAGAGACGATCGATCACTTCGATTTATACGACCTGTTGCTGCGCGGGGAGAAGTCGAAGGACATTCCGCTGGCGACAGGTGATGTGATCTTTATCCCCTATGCGGGACCGCAGGTGGCGGTCTTGGGGAGCGTGAATCATCCGGCGATTTATGAGCTGAAGGGTCAGACGAGCGTGGCGCAGGCGGTGGGATTTGCCGGCGGTGAGAGCGCGCTGGCGTCGGGCGCCGATGTTCTGCTGGAGCGCGTGTACGAGCACGAGAACCGGAATGTGGAGCTCGTGAGCCACGATGAGAGCAAGACGGAGGTAATGCAGGGCGGGGACATTCTGTCCATCCGCGCGGTGGTGGACCGCTTCCGGAATGCGGTGACGCTGCGCGGCAATGTGGCGAATCCGGGACGATTCGCGTGGCGGCCAGGCATGCGGGTGAGCGATCTGATTCCAAACCGCGAGTCGCTGGTGACGCGTGACTACTGGCGCAATCACAACCAATTGGGCCAATTCGTTCTGGACCAGAGCGAAGAACCAGCAGAGGACCGCAGAGAGCGCGAGCTGCAACAGAGGAGCCAACAGCAACAGGAGTTGCAGGCCCTAAGATTGCTGCCGCAGAACCGGATGCAAATGCCTGGACAGCAGCAGGTTGTGGGGACGCAGACGCAGGGAGTGCAGAGTTACGGGAACCAGGACTACCCCATGCAGCCGGCAACACCGCAGGTTTACGGCGAAGACGGGATGGCTGTCGACAACCCGGCGCTGAGTGCTGCGCAGCAGCAGGAGCAGGGCTCACTGCAGCAGCCCAATGGCCAGCAGATGCAGGGCGGGGGCGTAGGTTCGAGCGGCGGGCGCTCCGCGGCAACCGCTTTGACGGGATCGGCGCGGTTTCCGGCGAAGAATCACGTGATGCTGAGCGCTCCGGATATTGACTGGGGATACGCGGTGATCGAGCGGCAGGACGCGAAGACGCTGACGAGCTCCCTGATCCCGTTCAACCTGGGCAAGCTGGTGCTGGATGGCGACAAGTCTCAGGATATGGAGCTGCTGCCAGGGGATGTGGTGACGATCTTTTCGAAGGCGGACATTCGCGTGCCAAGCAAGCAGCAGACGCGTTATGTGCGCCTGGAGGGTGAGGTCGAGCAGGCGGGCGTGTACAGCGTGCAGCCCGGAGAGACGCTGCGCGACCTAGTGCGTCGGGCGGGGGGACTGACGCCGGATGCATACCTGTATGCGTCGGAGTTCACGCGCGAATCGACGCGGAGACTGGAGAGACAGCGGTTGGTAGAGTATGCGGACGAACTGGAATCTCAGCTTTCGCTCGCGACGGCAACGAATCAACCGATAACGCCGCAAGACCAGGCTGCACAAATAGCGTCGCAGACGGCAATCCGCGCGACAGTAGAGAGACTGCGGCGGATTGAGCCAAGCGGAAGGATCGTGCTGGACCTGAAGCCGGAGAGCGAGGGGATCGACAGCCTGCCGGATGTTGCACTGGAGGACGGAGACCGGTTTGTGGTGCCGCGGGTTCCTTCCAACGTCACAGTGGAAGGACAGGTGTACAACGCGAATGCGTTCATCTATAAGCCGGACAAGCAAGCCAGGGCGTACCTGCGCGAGGCGGGCGGACCGGATAGGCAGGCCGACCACAAGCGCATGTTTATTCTGCGCGCGGATGGATCCGTCGTCAGCCAGCAATATCGAGATGTCGAGAAATCGCGGATATATCCGGGAGATACGATTGTTGTTCCGCCCGTCCTTCAGAAGAATACGTTGCAGCGTACGCTTTACATTGCGCAGATCGCAGGAAATCTTGCCCTTAGCGCAGCTTCGCTGGCCGTGATCTCGAAGCAATGATGGTTGTCTGGAAGGTATTCGGGTAATTCCATGATGAGAAGACCCTCTCACCGGGACTCACGGCTGAGCGGAATCAGGGCCGGAGCAACCTGCGCCTGAGTCATTCGACCCAGAATTGGCGATGCATGCTCAGCCTGCGTTTCATGCCGAGAGACAGCTTTGTCTCTGATCTGCCGAGTTTGTAGCCGAGTAGCTTGAGTCCAGTGCGAATCAAGGCAGAAGGGATGCGCAAGGGATCTTCGCGCCAAAGATAACTGATTTCGGAAACTACGAATCGCTTCCCCTCCCCGCCGGTGCCTCCAAACGACTCCTGGAGCCAGCGCTCCCGGCTGTGCAGTACGCCAATGTCGAAATATCGCTTGAATTCCTGGATCCAGGTGTAGGGATGAGAGTGGCGGACAGATGCTTCGGCGACATAAGCGATCTTTGAACCTGCCATCAGTAGATGCGCAGCTGTGACGGTGTCCTCCCCAAAGATTACTTGCCTGGGGAAACCTCCGACAGCCATCAATGCGGAGCGGCGGTATGCGGCAAAGGAATTGGAAAGAAAGATGGCCTTGAAGCCGAGGCGATTTCGGGTGGCAAAGCTTCTAATTTCGGACTGCTGGGGATAATTGAATGCGCGCGCGTGAGCTTCAATCGCGCCGGCGCCAACACGCGGAAGTTGCCGGCCATAGGCTGCGGCGACGCAGGGATCGCTGAAAGGGCGAAGGAGACTTGCTATAGAAGCCGGGGAGGTCAGGATAGCATCCTGAGTTATATAGATCAGGATGTCCGCCTGAGGCAGCAACTCTGCCGCGAGTTGCCGGGTGGCGCCGTGATTAAACTCTGACCGCGCAATGGAGTAAATCCGGAATCCAGCATCTCGCGCCAAGGTGGCAGTTTGATCCGTTGAGGAGGAATCGATAATCAGAACTTGTTCCGGTGGCAGAGATGCGAGCAACGCAGGCGCGAAGGCCGGCCAATCAGCGGCAGCATTCAGGGTGGGAACAACTACATGAACTACCATGGAACACAGATTCCCAATTTACAAGACTAGTATCCGAGAGCGGTAGAGCCATCCGCGTCGCGACGGCTGACGAAGGCAGTATCCGTTTGGGACAAGATATTGCATGAGTACATTACCTCAAGACGATATTACCGCGGATGCGGACTCGCAGCCGCGTAGTGCCTACCCGCAGCCGCACTCGCTCCACGGACGTAATTATTCGCAAGTAGCATCGTTCCATCAAGGCGTTCGCAACGGTTTCGAAAAGCGGCGCCTCTCATACAGCCTTGGACGTCATTCTCGGAGAGCAGTTCGGATGGACTGCATGCTTGCCGTCTCCATGTCTAGACGGGCAGGCCCAGCAGCGCACGAATGCAAGCTTTAGGTGATACCACTTGACGAGTGGGAGCAAGGAGTAGCTCGAAAAGCACCGATACGTGATCTGGGACCACCTGCAATCGCTTCGACCGGTTCCACACGTCTGTCCGAAATCTATGTTAAAGATAGGCGCGGGCATGATTCCACGCGAATTGCACGGCCTCTTTGAAGGTGCCTCCGGCTCGCAGGGTTTGCGCCGTGACGCCTGCAAAAAGATAAATCGCCCTAAAATATGACCCCGCATTCCCACGGGCGAGGACGTTTAGTCGTACTCTCCGAAACACCTCAGCTGGACTCTCATTGTGGGAGTGCTGAACCTGCAGATGGGGGAGATAGAACAGCTCACCTCCTATATCGAGAAATTCCCTTGCCCATCGATTGTCTTCGCTGCCATGGATCTCAGGAAATGGCAGCCGGAGCCACGCCTCTCGTGTAAGAACTGATGCTGCATTCGAAAAAGATCCGGGTTTTAGCAAACGCTTGGGTTCATTTCCTGATGGAAATCTTCTCTTCAGGAAAGCTGCTTCATATGCGTTGAAGCCCAGGATAGCATTGGGCACCTGACGGAAGTAGGCGGCCCTCAAGCTTCCAGAATGCAGCAGCTCGATAACTTGCTCCGCCGCGTTCGGCTGTTCAACGAGCACATGGGCCGACAGAAACATAGCGAAGGGAGCCGAACTAAGCTGCATCAGCTGATTACAACTGGAGCCAAAGTTGAAGCTGGAGGCAGGGATCTGGTAGATAGTGCACGGCTGCAGTAGCATGTGGTCCAGCGAACCGTCTGTGCTACCACTGTCCAAGACTACAATCTCAAGTCGATCGAAGAGTGTCTGGCGCTTTAAGCTCTCCCAAAAGCTAGCCAACGCACCTATTTCGTTGTAACAGCGTACGAGGACGGAGAGTAACGGAGCGGTTGGCTGTGGCCATTTCCGAATCAATATCGGTGAAGAACTCGAAGCATCAGGCTGCATTGATTATGGGTGGCTCCTGAGATATGTTGACTGAACCACTTAGATCACCTTCCGTCCGGTAAAAGAAGATATAGATCCATATAACTTGTGTAATCACGGGCAGCAGTACAAAGTGGTTAAAAAATACGGTGAGTACGAGGCATTGGCAGAGCACGGCATAGCACAGTCGATCCCGAAAAGTATGTTTTCTCCAATACAGACCGCCAAGCATGCTCATCATGAATGAGGAGAGCAGCACTCCAATACGCCCAAAGTCTTGAAAGGGTCCCGCAAAGGCAGTGCTTACGTTAAAGGCTTGCGTTACGAGGTCTCCATTGCTACCCGCAAGCTCATTGGCAGAGAAAAGCATTCTCCGCAGCACTGTTGGCAGAAGTTGCGAGAGCGTATTTGGGAACCGCCAGTCGTAAAGCGGTTGAGTCGTATGGAAGGTGTAGAGCAGGTTGTTAATTGGCGTGGTTAGATACATATAGAACCAGAGAAAGCCTGACGGAAGCCAGTCGGGATATGCACTAGTTGGTTGTGCAAGTGCGCGAAACTGGTCAGCACCAGTCCGCAGATCGCCCACCATACCAAAAACATATACCAAGCACAGCACACTCAGCAGCGCTCCTAGCACTCGCTTAACTCGAATCGCTCGATAGGTACAATAGACCACCACGGCCTCGAGCAGAAAAACCATCATTAGTTGTCGTGTGATAACAATCATGCTCCAGAAGATGTCCCAAGCTGGGTATAGAAAATCCTTCTTTCTTCCGAACCTAAGCCCCATACCGAGGCGCACAAGGCAGATCGCTTGCAACATCGAATTCATGAAACCATGGACCGTAGGTATTCCAAAATCCATGTAAGTCTTAGCGCTTCCGGTAAACAACCAAACCGTTGGAATTCCTCCTGAGTAGATAATTTCCACGACGGTGATCACGCACCATATCTTGAACCACAGCTTCAGGCGCCGATCCAGCAAGGCAACGGATCTGGCGCTGGCGACCAATCGCCACCGCGCCGGCATCAAAAGGCGACGCGGAATAATATATGCAAGAGCTGAACCTGCGGCGGCGGCGGCCAGCAGCACTTCGACAAAGTGCAAGACCTCCGATCCAGGGTACATAATCAGCGCACTCAGGCGAAGTGCATAGAGAAACCAGACTACCAACCAGATGCATCCAAAGGCGATAAAGGGATGCAGGTAAATTGGGTATAGGGGCCTTGCGGCGCTCCTCAGTGCTGCCTTGAAGGAGAACTGATTGGGCTTACGACTGAGACTCGCGGAGCTTGACCCTGTCCGTGGAAAATGTTGTTCCTGTTTTTCCATCGCAACTTAGTCTAACAAGACCGAACAACCGTCAAGTTCCTGCTGGATCGGCGCTTGAGATTTACCGCCTGCTAAAGATAGCTGTTCCGGGAAATCCGTCTACGTCAATCAACGCAGAGCACCGATACGCTGTCAGCGAGTTGCATCGGAAAAGCGGCCCTGATTCAGAATCCCGCACGACTTACCAGAGTCCGGACCTCCGGGCCGGTCTCGGACGTCACGAGACTGACGATTCATTTTGATCTCGCATGCAACACAGGCTGGATAAGGGGACGAGCCCCGGCCGCAAAGCGGAAGCTGGTTGATTGCTCTCCTTGCGCAGTGATCGTGTAAAAAGGCGGTGACGGAGGTTGCCGAATGGCTGCAGCGACGAGGTCAGGCAGCTTTGCGAAACGTTACTACGTTTGTAGACCAGTCGATAACTTCAAAGTTCAACTCTAACAGCTTTGAAATCATTAGCTGCACCTTGTCTTCTCCTAAGATGTGCGGATGCACTTCCATAATGATCAACTGGGCCTTTTCGATGGCGAATGGCTCTCTCATGATCATCTCGTACTCCTGGCCTTCGATGTCGCAGATCAGCGCGAAGTTATCGAACTTCTGCTCCTGAAGGATATCGGCCACGGTCGTTGTGAGCACGGTCACAGGCGGTTGCCCGCCATTGTGATACAGAGAGTTCCCCCAGAAATCCAGCCATGGGCTAAACGTTACCGTCGGGGCGTCATACGCAAGGGCTTTGTCGATGACATTGAAAGCACAACCATTTGCCTCACGGTTTGATTTCAGGTGGGGCAGGACAAGCGGGTTGATCTCAAGCACAATGTGTCTGCCTGGATTATTCAATCGCTTGTTCGTCACGCAAGCGACAACTCCAATACATGCTCCCAGTTCGACAACGGCCCACTCGGGCTGGATAAAACGTAATACCGCTTCACGCTCGGGTTTCTCATATCCGCCGGTCAATAACTCCAGCTTCATCGTGGTATTGGGCAGTGATCCAAGCGCAAACCGGCACCCGTCAATCACTACGACCTTGTTAGTCCCTTTTGCGTAGATCTTGGCCTCAAGCTGGGCCCAGGCGAACACCGTACCGAGGAACTTTGCCAACCCTTGGTCCCGTACCATGCGATAGGCAGTAAGCAGCTTCCGTTTCAAGTGTTTCCCCCTCTTGCGATGATACCTTGTATCGTGGCTAAGAATCTCACAAAGGTCAGTCTCAAGGAATCGATCCTCGAAGCATCCGTCCTCTCGGTCCCATTTACGAAGGATGCAGGCATATGGGATACTTGGCGCTGGGCGAAATGCAGCGTGTCCTCCTCTCCAGTGATAAGGTGTCGAGCCATTCTTTCTGGCTTCGCTTATTGTGAAGCCCTTTTCGTTGATCTTTGATCAGGGTCATGAACCCCAGAAAGTATTTTGTGTCTCAGTTATCTTCTCTTCGGGGACAAGTGGAAGAACCAACGGCCGCCGGTCATTCTTACAGACAGATACTGAATGGGGTCTCGACTGCGATAGCCGGCCGGGGCATCGCAATGCTCGCGAATTTTTTTGCCGTACCCCTAACCGTCAGGTATTTGGGAGTCGAGCGTTATGGCGTCTGGGTGACGCTCACGTCGATTTTGGCATACCTGACCATCCTTGACATGGGAATCGGCAGCACTGCAATCAATGGCATCTCTGATGCTCTCGCAAAAGGACAATTTGCATCCGCCAAACAACAAATCAACACTGCTTATGTAACTCTCGTTGTAATTGCTTTACTTATAGCCTTCGGCATTTGTCTTGCGTGGCCGGTGATTTCGTGGCCTGCTGTCCTGGGCGATAAGACGGGAGCGAACGCGCTCGAAGTGACTAGAGCTTCAGGAGCGGCTATTGCTATTGTGTTGGTAAGTTTTCCTCTTTCGGCTACACCGCGGATCATGGCTGCGTGCCGCAAAGTCACTCTCTCAAATTACTGGAACTCCTTAGGAAGTCTTCTTAGCCTGGTCGCCATCGTATTGGCTACACGCATGAAAACCGGTCTGCCTGGATTGGTTGTAGCAGTCTCCGGTTGCACATTGCTTGTTGGCATTGGCAGCACGATCTGGCTCTATCGCCATTTTGATTGGCTGACGCCGGATCACCGTGATGTGCTTCAATGGGACAAAACGCGCGAATTGCTAGGTACAGGTCTGCCTTTCTTCGCCGTTCAAATGGCTGGATTCGTCCTGTTTCAAACCGACAATCTCATCATCGCGCAGGTGCTGGGAGCCGCCGCAGTGACTCCGTATTCGATTACCTGGAAGCTATTCTCGTACGCATCTTTGTTACAGGTTGTTGCACTGCCGAGCTTGTGGCCTGCTTACTCTGATGCCTTCGCTCGTCGTGATTTCCCATGGATAAGAAAGACGTACCGTTACAATTTGCTTCTCGTGATGGGATCGACTGCCGCTTTCGTCGTGGTGTTGTTGTTTATAGCCAAACGCTTTATCTCTCTATGGGCCGGTCACAATGCCATACCAACCACGGGACTAGTTGTGGGAATGGGGATCTGGACATTTATTGCTTCGCTATCCTGGTGCCAATCATGTTTGCTCGGAGCCGCCGGACAAGTCCGGGGACAGGCCGTTTATTCAGCAATCGGAGCAGTTGTTAATGTGATCGCTTCCATCGTCTGCGGCCATCTGTTCGGACTTATAGGCATCATTATTGGAACACTTTTAGCGTATTTGCTTTGCATCATTGTCCCTCAAACATTAGAGGTGCGAAAGGTGCTTATGGAGAAGCACGCATGAACACAGCTTCAAGGGTAACCCAAGAAGCTTCCCCTCTGAACCCCCGTCTAATTGCATTTTATCTACCGCAGTTTTACCCAACGCCGTACAACGACGAGTGGTGGGGAAAGGGTTTTACAGAATGGACGAATGTCGTCCAAGGACGTCCCCATTTCAAAGGTCACTACCAGCCACATCTGCCTGCCGATCTTGGCTTCTATGATCTTCGTTTATCGGAGACACGCGAAGCTCAAGCCGCATTGGCTAAAGAATATGGCATCCATGGTTTTTGTTACTACCACTACTGGTTCAACGGCAAGAGAATTCTGGAGCGCCCATTGGATGAGGTGCTGGCTTGCGGCACCCCCGATCTGCCGTTCTGCATATGTTGGGCAAACGAGACCTGGACGCGGACATGGAAAGGCCATCAGGATAAAGTCCTGATGCAGCAATCCTATTCTCCTGAGGATGATATCGCGCACATTCGACACCTCATACCAACTCTGAGCGACGATCGATACATCAAAGTCGACGGGAAACCACTGCTGCTTGTCTACCGAATCGAATTGTTGCCGAATCCTCAGGACACGGCTGAGACATGGCGACGGGAAGCCGAGAAGCGTGGACTAGAAGGGCTTTTTCTAGTGAGCGTAGAAAGCAATTATGTCCTTGGGACTACGGATCCGGCTTCGGCAGGCTTTGACGCTACAGTCCGGTTTCAACCAAATTTCACCGCCTCACACGTTTCGGCGGTAAAGTCGATAGCGGGAAATGCGTTAAGGCAGCGCTACCCTGCCTTATACCAGACGCTGAAGCGTTTCAAGCCACCGCAATCCAAGAGAGACAACATCTATGACTACGCAGACCTGTACCGCAGGTGGAAGGACAGCCCGCCGCGGCTGCAGCGTCACTTCGAATGTGTGACTCCAATGTGGGATAACTCGGCTCGCCGTTACCGCGGAGCCACTATCGTCAGGAACTCTACGCCCGAGCTATATGAGCAATGGCTTCGCGAAGCGGTAATCAGATCTGCTCCGGACACTAACCAGCAGAAGACAGTTTTTATTAATGCCTGGAACGAGTGGGCCGAAGGATGCCACCTGGAGCCTTGTCAAAAGTGGGAACATAAATATCTTGAGGCTACAAAGCGTGTCTATTTGGGAAGATAGAAGCGATTGCGTTGACTCTGATGCAGAGCGGTGCGCGCAGTTGGGTCGCCGTTGTTCCCAAACGTCGCGCTTCACCTCTATCGGGAAGCGCGGCTGAACCAACCTTCCACCTGGAGGGAACTAGCGATCTTCTTGCCACATCTATCACAAGGAGATCGCTCTTAGCTTCAGGCTGGACTTTATGGTGTGCAACGCGTAACTCCGATTACGAATTTTTAGAAAGAGGCGCGCTGCCCGTTTTAACAAACGCAGCCGATGAACGAGCGACCCACCCCCCGACCTAGTTTCCTCGACGAATCTCCACTCCGCGGAGAGCATGTTGGCATAGCGGTCAATGCTCATCTCTGTCTCTAGGTTCATGGACGAGAGGTGATGTTGGATTGCGACATCCAAGACGAACATCCGGCCTCCAACAGCCTGCAAGCGATGAAACATGACGTGGTCCAGATAATCCAGCCAGTAGTCCCGCGGAAAGCCTCCGACTTTGACGAGAGTCTGCACTCGCAAACACGCGGCGGAGTTGAGCGCGGTCAACGGCTTAGAAGATATCCCTGAAAAGTCTGGGGTAACAGAGTTGTTCCATAATTTTCCAATGACTTGAGGGGATAGCATGATCCCATTTTGCACCAGCTTGGGTACCATGGCGCAAACGTCGTTCGATGGTGGCGCCAGTATTTCGCGTAATAATGCAGAAAACAGATCACCCTCAACCACAGTGTCCTGGTCCAGCAGAAGCAGCCAGTCAAGGTTCAGGCGTTGTGCCGTTGCCAATGCGTAATTGTAGGCAGCTGCCAGACCGCCGTTTTGAGCGTCGTGACGATATTCGGTAGCCCCGAAAGGCAATTCTGTCGGAGGTGGTTGCTGTGGGTAGGGAGAGTTATCGTAAATCAGGATCGAAAGCTGTTGGGCGAGCCCGCTCTGCTGGTTGCAGCAATCCATGACAGAACGGATTGTTTTCGAGTCCGCCGGTGTACTCTGATACAGGACAATCACGCATTGAACTTGAATCTGCGACACTCATCAACCATCATACGCGGCGACGGTACGCCGCTGCCCAGATGTTCGACCACGGCTAGCTTTCGGGTCTTCGCACGAGAGCTTGACTCGGTGGCGGCTACCGATCCGCTGCTCTTCGCGCTCATAATTTGAAGTTCTCTCGGAAGCAATCGCCAATCTCTGCTTACGCTAGGAAAGCTCCGCGACCTATCCTAATATACGCGCTCGAAAAACTGGCCATTCACTTCGGGTCCAAACGTAAATACATCCAAGTATCAGCCCCAGAATGAATGCCACAATTGTGAGAAGGACCCGATGCGGGCCGGATTTAGTATCCGGAAATGACGCCGGATCGAGAACCTGAATTATCTGAGGGTCACGAGACTCGTCGAGATACGCCGCCTCGTATTGCCTGGACAGAATGTCAAACAGTGCTTCGTGGTATTTTACGTCGCGCGCCTTGCGGATGTAATCCAGCTGCAGCTCGGGAACTTTGGAAGTCGGCAAGTCGGAATCCGCGGGGTTTCCGTTTTTGCCATTCTGTAACTGCTGTAGTTTCGCTTGCAGGTCTTGAATCTCGCTTTGCAAGCGAATGACCGCTGGATTCTGATCGGTGGATGATTCGCGCAAGGATGCTAACTCGACTTCGCGAGCAGTAATCTGCGCACGCACGTTCGCGACCGCCTGAATGTGCTCCATAGTTTGACCTGCAGGCGCAATCAGGCCTGAACGCTCTTGTGCTTTTGTCAGCTCAACTTCGGCATCGGCCAGGGCACTCTTTTCCCGCGCAAGTTGCTGCTCAAAGAAAAGCCTGCGCTGGGATGAATCAAGCAGTGCCAAGCGCCCATTAGTCTCACGAAGAGCATCAAGATAGCCGTTGGCCAAATCACGCGCTCTTGCGGGGCTGTGATCTGTGACGCTCACGGTAATAATCGAGGATTTAGGGTCGATCTCGAATGAGGATCTCGAGGACAAAGTCTTGCGCAGCGCACTCAGCTTCTCAGTATGGTAGACGCTTCGAAGGTCGAAGCGTCGGATCAGCTCGTCCTGCACCGATGCACTCTTCAGAATCCCAACATATAGATCCCCTTGGCTCTTCACTAGTCCACCGGCCATGCCTCCGCTCAGGACCGATAGTTGCGACATCAAGGCCGATGCTGAAGATGAAGAGTTTGAAGGGGGGATGAAAGACGCTGTAGAGGTGTATTCATTCGGCATGAGTACAAGAATCAGGAGGGCCAGCGCAGAAAATCCAATTCCAATCAAGCCAATCGTTCGTCTGCTCTGCCGTAGAACGAAAAGCAACTTACCTAAATCGATCGAATCTGATGGCTCCGAAAGCTCCAGAAGCTCGTCTGTATGGCTCACTTCCAAACTCAAGTTAACACGCCTCGGGAGGTCAGTTTGGCTGAGAGACTTGAGTCGGTCCCATCCAATTCACCTCCCCCAAGCATATCGCAAAACCGGAGTTTAGCCGTGCAAAACCGAGCCGCTTCGAGAGCCATCAAGTCCGAACAAAAAGCGAAGGGGCAGAGCGATTGATATGTACTTGAACCGCTGTCCATATCTGGTCAATTCCTGCGGAGCACAATCTGCAAACGGGCGCTGGCACGTCTATCAGCGAAGCGCTGACGCGATCTGATCAGCCGCTGGCAGCCGGAGAGTCCATATACTATTGGGGCATGGCGGGATGCTCGCGCTCGAAGCAGATCGCCAGCAATTCGAGTCGTGCATGTTTCCAATGTTTTCTGAATTGAGTGCTGCTGGGACGGCCGCTCCGACGTTGCCTGAAGTAGAAGTTTTATTGGCTACTTACAACGGTGCGTCTTTCCTGCCAGCTCAGATCAATTCGATTTTCTCGCAGACATGGCCGAACCTCTCCGTAATCGCCGGTGACGACGGTTCCACTGACGAGACTATGACAATCCTCAAAGACTCGGAACGTGCGACTGCGCGAATGCATGTGCTTCACTCCCAGCCTGAGCGTGGGGCGATGCGGAACTTCACCCGACTGATTCAAGAATCGTCGGCCTCCTATGTTGCTTTTTCTGATCAGGATGACGTTTGGGATTCCGATAAGCTCTCCATCAGCATGAGGCGGATGCTGGAGGAGGAGCAGAGGAGGGGCACAGATACTCCCATACTTGTATATACAGATCTTCGTCTAATCGATAGCTGCGGCCGATTGCTCAGTTGTTCCCTTTGGCAAAAGTCAAGAGTGCGCCCACAGGTTGCTTGCTTTTCGAACATGCTGGCGCAAAATCTTGTAACGGGCTGTTCGATGCTGGTCAATCGCGCTCTGCTTGATCTCGCATGCCCGATCCCACCTCAGGCGATCATGCATGACTACTGGCTTGCGCTGGTCGCCGCTGCGTTCGGTGCAGCGATTCCGATATCTCAAGCCCTGGTTTCATACCGACAGCATGCGACCAATCTGATCGGTGCAGGCCGGCCACTTTCATTAGCAGCCCGAATTAAGCGTATATACTCCGACCCTGAACTTCAGGAATGGATATCGCGCGCTGCGCACCAAGCCCGAGCATTCGCCGAACGATTCAACGACAGACTGCCGCCAGATGCGATCGCCGCGCTTGAAACCGTGACATTGCTGCCCAGCCTGACCTTTATGCAGAGAATCCAGGCCACGCTTAGGCATGGCATTGTGCGCACCGAATTTTGGAACGAACTCCAATTTCTCGCGCGCATGTCAATGGGAAGCAGCGAGTGAATGGCAATGGGATCCAGTAGCTTTCCGTGCTGGCCGGGTGCTCACCAGGTGCTTGGCTCGGTCTAGCGCAACACGTACCACAATGCCAGCGGAGTATGTCTGCTCGATCATCTCTGCTTTCTTCAGTCTGCCGCCATTCGGGCTTCATTGCGATTCAACTCTCCAGACCGGCAATTCCATCAATCCGCCCTTATTCGGCGTCTGCACGATTCCTACGATAAGATTAGCCGAGGAAAATTTATCCGGAGCGCCAGGCGCTAGCTCATACGGGCAGAGCTCTGAAATGTTGTTTTGCGCTCAGGAGTCCAAGGTTCCCTGGCGTGAGTACCGTTAAATATGACTGACTGCAAAGACGATTCAAACAATCATCCTTATTCCGGTTCCATTCTGGTGACCGGCGGCTGCGGCTTTATCGGTTCGAATTTTGTGCTGGATTGGCTAGCCGGTGAAGACGGCCCGGTCGTGAACATGGATGCACTTACGTATGCGGGTAATCCTGAGAATCTGGCTTGCGTCACAGCTGATCCGCGGTACACGTTTGTGCATGGAAACATCTGCGATGCGGAGCTCCTGGAGCGGGTCTTTCGCGAGCACAGGCCGTCTGCTGTAGTGCACTTTGCGGCGGAGAGCCACGTAGACCGTTCGATCCTGGGGCCGGACGCGTTTTTGCAGACGAATATCGATGGCACTTTTCAACTGCTTAAGGCGGCGCGGAGGTTTTACGAGACGCTGTCAGGCGAAGAGCGCGAGAGCTTCCGATTTCTACATGTTTCAACCGACGAGGTGTATGGCACGCTGGAGCCGAATGATCCGGCGTTCAGCGAGACGACACCCTACGCGCCGAATTCGCCTTATGCGGCCTCGAAGGCTTCCAGCGACATGCTGGTACGGGCGTGGCACCACACGTACAAGATGCCGACGTTGGTGACGAACTGCTCCAATAACTATGGCCCATTTCAGTTTCCGGAAAAGCTGATTCCGCTGACGATTTTGAATGCGCTCGCGGGCAACCCGCTGCCGGTGTATGGCGACGGGCAGCAGGTGAGGGATTGGCTGTATGTGGTCGACCACTGCACGGCCATCAGGACGGTGCTGCGCAAGGGGCGGCTCGGTGAGACGTACAACGTGGGCGGGAATAATCAGCGGGCCAACCTGGATGTGGTGCGGACGATCTGTGCGTTGCTGGATGAGTTCAAGCCTGGAGTGCGGCCGTATGCGGAGCAGATCAAGTTCGTGCAGGACCGCCCGGGGCATGACCGGCGCTACGCGATTGATGCGCGGAAGATCTCCGGTGAGCTGGGATGGACGCCGGCGGAGACGTTTGAGACGGGACTGCGCAAAACGGTGAAGTGGTACCTGGAGAACGAAGCCTGGGTGAAGGACGTGACCAGCGGCGCGTATCAGCACTGGATGGAGCAGAACTATGGCGGCCGCGGCGAAGCGGGTCGAGCCGAAGCGAAGAGTGCCAGCGCCGTGGGAGCCCGCTGATGAAGGGAATTATTCTGGCGGGTGGGTCGGGAACGCGGTTGTATCCGGTGACGCAGACGGTCAGCAAGCAGTTGCTGCCGGTGTATGACAAGCCGATGATCTACTATCCGCTGTCGGCCCTGCTGCTGGCGGGGATTCGGGAAATCCTAATCATTTCGACGCCGCAGGACACGCCAAGATTTGAGGCGCTGCTTGGAACGGGCGAGCAGTGGGGTGTGCAGTTCAGTTATGCGGTGCAGCCTTCGCCCGACGGACTGGCACAGGCGTTTCTCATCGGGCGCGACTTTATCGGAAACGACGGCTGCTGCCTAGTGCTCGGCGACAACCTGTTTTATGGGCACGAGTTTGCGGATATTCTTCGCAGCGCTGCAGAACACAGGGCAGGAGCCACGGTGTTCGCGTATCCGGTGCATGACCCGGAGCGTTATGGTGTCGTGGAGTTCGATGCCGATCGGCGGGCGATCTCGCTCGAGGAGAAGCCAACGAATCCGAAATCGCGCTACGCGGTCACGGGCATCTACTTTTACGATAACCAGGTCGTTGGAGTTGCGGAGAACCTGAAGCCTTCGCCTCGCGGTGAGTTGGAGATCACTGATGTGAACCGGTGGTACCTGGAGCATGGGCAACTGCGCACAGAGGTGCTGGGGCGCGGCATGGCGTGGCTGGATACGGGAACGCATGATTCGCTTTTAGACGCGGGCAATTTTATTCAGACCATCGAACAGCGGCAGGGACTGAAGGTGGCCTCGCCGGAGGAGATCGCGTTCCGGTTGGGGTATATCGATGCACAGCAGTTGAATGCTCTGGCTACGAAGCTAGGCAAGAGTAGCTATGCGGATTATCTGCGGCGGCTGTTAGCCGAAAGGGTGTACTGAGTGGATAGAGCTCAACGAGCTCAACGATTGCAGCCTTCGGAGCAAATATCGCGGGCCTCTCTGCCCCCTAGTGCACAAAAATGAGTGGCACTCGGGCGCTATTTCTGGATCGCGATGGGGTGCTGAACGAAGAGGTCGGGTACCTGTATCGGCCGGAGGAGGTGCGGTGGGTGGAGGGCGCCTTCTCGTTGTGCCGAACGGCGATGGAACTCGGGTACAAGCTGATCGTCGTGACGAACCAGTCGGGGATTGCGCGTGGGCTGTACGGGGAAGTGGAGTTTCACACGCTGATGGAATGGATGCACACCAAGCTTGACCACGAGAAGGTGCGAGTGGATGGCGTGTACTTCTGCCCATATCACCCGGAGCAAGGCGTCGGCGGGTACAAGAGAGAACATGAGGACCGCAAGCCGGGGCCCGGCATGCTGCTGCGTGCGGCGCGGGAGCATGCACTGGACCTGACCCAATCGGTTATGGTGGGCGACCGGTGTTCGGATGTGGCGGCAGCGAACGCCGCCGGGCTGCGGCAGGCCTTTCTGCTGCGCGGAACCGAAACCGCTGCCTGCCCGGGCGAGTATGTGGCCATTGGATCGCTTGCCGAGGTGGAGTGCTGGCTGCGGGAGATAGAGTGAATAGTAAATAGGGGAAAAGCGAAGGATTGGCTTTTCCACTTTTCCTCCCATTCACTCCTCATGGAAGTTCGGCGTCCCGGAGCAAAGCGCCTTTTGCGTCTTTGCCGGAGACGGAGATCTCTGCGCCTGCGAGGTGATCGAGTGGCCAGGCGATGCCGAGTTCCGGGTCGTTCCAGAGGACGCAGCGTTCGCCCGGAGGGTAGTAGCCGCGGGTTGTCTTGTAGAGGACCTCTGCTGTGTCGGAAAGGACTAGAAAGCCGTGGGCGAAGCCTTCGGGGATCCAGAGTAGCTCGAGTTCGCCCTCGGCGTTACGCGGCTTGAGGTCGAAGCCGGCCCAGCGTCCGAAGTCGGGAGAGTCACGGCGGAGGTCCACGGCGACGTCCCAGATATGACCGGAGAGAACGCGGACGAGCTTTCCCTGAGGATGTCCGAGCTGGTAGTGGAGGCCTCGAAGTACACCACGAGCCGAGAACGACTGATTGTCCTGTGAGAAGTCGTGAGGAAGGCCGAGCGAGAGAAAGGTGTCAGAGTTGAACACTTCGGCGAACCAGCCTCGGGAATCGCCATGCCGCTTTGGTTGCAGAATCTTTACATCGCGCAACGGGGTATTACGTAGTGTCATGGAACGAGGATAGGACACATGGATGAACGGCGCGCTGACGGACGGAGTTTCCCATTTTGATTCCGCAACTTAAAAAGTAAGGTGTCGTCTGACGATTTAGCTATCGCAACTTCGCAATCGTGACGATACACTGTCTGGGCAACCAATCCTTAGCTTGATTGCCCTGTGTTTTTCACGGGAAAGACGCGGGTCCGGAAGAGCCGCCGCTCATGCCCCCAGGGGCGGCGCAGGCTTTCGGATTTGACGGGCCGCAGACGTAAGCAGTCTCTGGTCAAAAGGAAGAATGTGGTCTGCGGAGGATGCAGAGCGCTGAACGGCCCCGGGGGCAGCAGATGAGGACTGGATGTCGTTGGATCTGCAAGTTAATGAACCGAACGCCGTACTGTATCCCTCGAATACCTTCGATCTTCCGGATATAGCCGATTCACCAGCGATTTCGTGGGTGCGGCCGCGGATCGGCGGACCCGAGCAGCTGTTCAGCTACAGAGTTGTCAAGCGTGCCGTGGACGTTGCGGTGGTCCTGTTTTTGTGCGTTCTTCTTTCTCCGATACTGGTTGTGATTGCGCTGGCTGTATGGCTGACTTCACCGGGCCCTGTTCTGTTTTCGCATCGGCGTATCCGCCGGCAAGGCGAGTTCTTCACGATGTGGAAGTTTCGGACAATGTGCACGAACTCCGGCGAGGTGCTGGAACGATACCTTGTGGCGCACCCTGAGGCCCGTGCGGAATGGCGGGCCACGCACAAGCTGAAGTGTGACCCAAGAGTGACGCGGGTAGGGCGCCTGCTGCGGCGCACCAGTCTCGACGAACTTCCGCAGCTTTGGAATGTGCTCAACGGATCAATGAGCTTGGTAGGCCCGCGTCCGATTGTGGCGGCCGAGGTTGAGAAATATGGCGAGTTCTTTTGGGATTATTGCGCCGTGAAGCCGGGCGTAACCGGACTGTGGCAGGTCTCTGGTCGGAGCGAGCTGGCGTATTCGCAGCGCGTGGAGCTTGACCGGGATTATGCACAAAACTGGTCCTTGGGCCGCGATGCGAAGATTCTTATGCGTACGTGGTCTTCGGTGGTAAACCGGGACGGAGCGTACTAGATCGAGCGCCGTGATTTTTTCGTGCCCACGATCACCAGAAAAATGCAAGACGTCTTTGGTCCCGGAAGCAGCGCTAACCTGGCATGGCAGTTCGCAAAGCCGTCGTTCCTGGAGCAATCATCCTATAATTTGGACAGGGTGCCGGACGCAGCGGCAGTGTGCGTCTTGACTGGCGAGAGTCTCGGGCTAGGTTGCCCTTGACTCGACGCTAGCACTGGAACCTCAGGCCGGCCGCTTACAATTAAGCATATGCAACCGATGCGGGACGTGCTGCGTACAGCGTTGGGGCGCAGCCTGCGGACACTCTCAGACGAGGACCGGCTGATGGCGGCGTGGGCGGTCGCGTGTGGCCCCGCTCTGGCGGCCCGCGCGCAGGTTCTGCATCTGGATGAGGAGCGCGTGCTGCATATTCGTGTGCTGCAGTCGGGATGGCGCGACCAATTTGCGCAGATGCGAACGACGCTCACAGACGAGCTGCGAAGAATCGCGGGCGTGCGGCTGCAGAGGATACACTTTGAAGGACAGGGTTCCTCTCGCGATCGGGTGCAAAACGCACGGGCGACAAGCGCCGCGACGAAGCCGGCTGCCGTGGCTCGGCGCAGGGAACGGTAAGGAATTATGAACGAAACGACCGTGACGATCGAAGATGTGCAGCATGTGGCGGACCTGGCCAGCCTGGAGTTGACGGCGGAGGAGCTGCCAAAGCTCGCCAACGATTTGAATGCGGTGCTCGGGTACATCGCGCAGTTGAACGAGCTGCAGACGGGTGAGGTTCCGGCGATGGCGCAGGCGAGTGAGGTATTGGGACTGGCCGCAGCAGAGCGCGGCGAGACGCTGCGCCGCGATGAGATTCTTCTTTCGATTGATCGTGCGGAGGTGATGCGCGAGGCTCCGGAGACGGATGGGCGCTTTTTCAAAGTGCCGAAGGTGATCGAGCGGTAGACGCGCCTTCGGTGTTGGCAAGAACGAGTAATCGGAGCGGGTTGCGCTTCGCGTTGCGAGATTCAGATCAGGTTGGAGTTTGTGGCGAATGATTGAAGCGCCTCACATTGAATTGGAATCGTTGTCACTGACCGCAGCGCGAAATATGGTTCGAGCGGGCGAGATCTCTGCGGTGAGCCTCGCGGAGCAGCACTTTGAGCGCATCACGGCGGCGGACGGAGAGATCCACAGCTATCTGAAGCTGACGAAGGAGCGCGCGCTTGAACAGGCGGCGCGGGTCGACGCCGCGGCCAAAGCCGGTGAGCCGCTGGGGCTGCTGGCCGGTGTGCCTGTCGGAATCAAGGATGTGCTGGTGACACGCGGCGTTGAGACGACTGCAGGCTCGCGCATCTTAAAGGGATACCATCCGCCGTACGACGCGACGTCGGTGGCGAGGATGGAGGCTGCAGGTGCGGTTGTGCTCGGCAAGCTCAATTGCGACGAGTTTGCGATGGGTTCGTCGAACGAGAACTCTGCCTATGGGCGGGTGCGGAATCCGCGCGCGATGGACCGCGTGCCAGGTGGCAGTTCGGGCGGATCGGCAGCATCGGTGGCGGCAGGATTCTGCGTGGCATCGCTGGGCACGGATACCGGCGGCTCGATTCGGCAGCCGGCGTGCTTCTGCGGAGTGGTGGGCGTGCTGCCGACGTATGGACGGGTGTCGCGCTATGGGCTAATCGCGTTTGCGTCGTCGCTGGACCGCGTAGGGCCTCTGGCACGATCTGTCGAAGATGCCGCGACGGTGCTTGAGGTGATTGCGGGCAAGGACGCGTGCGATGCGACAAGCTCAGACCAGCCGGTCGGGAGTTACGTGGAGTCGCTCAAGCATCCGGTGAGCGGAGTCCGGATCGGCGTGCCGCAGGAGTACTTCGGAGAAGGATTGAACCCGGAGATACGCACGGCGGTAGAGCGTGCGCTGGACGATCTTCGTGCCGCGGGGTGCACGATCGAACGAGTTTCGCTGCCGCACACGAAGTATGCGGTGCCGACGTATTACGTGATCGCGACGGCCGAGGCGAGTGCAAATCTTTCGCGGTTCGATGGCGTGCGGTACGGGCTACGGGCGGAGGATTCGAATACGCTCTCTGGCATGTACCGGAAGACGCGTGATGAGGGATTCGGGGCGGAGGTGAAGCGCAGAATTCTGCTCGGTACCTATGCGCTTTCGGCGGGGTATTACGATGCGTACTACCGCAAGGCACAGCAGGTTCGCACGTTGCTGGCGCGGGATTTCCTCGCGGCATTTGCCAAGGTGGATGCGATTGTTTGCCCGGTGACGCCGACGGCGGCGTTCAAGCTGGGCGAGAAGACAGATGATCCGCTGCAGATGTACCTCGAAGATATTTACTCGGTCGCGGCTTCGCTGGCGGGGATCTGCGGGATGAGTGTGCCGGCCGGCGAGACTGCGGCTGGGTTGCCGATCGGTGTGCAGTTGCTGGGCAAGCACTTTGATGAAGCTACGGTGCTGCGTGTAGCCGCGGCGGTTGAGGCTGCGCAGACCGGCCGCAACAAGCGATAGAAATCGTCATTCTGCTGAGCGCTTTTTGCGCGCATCGTCGATGAGGCGTTGTGCGGCTGCCGGTTTGGTCCAGCGGAGGCTGTGGGATTCTTTGCCTTGCAGGCGATGGTAGTTCCCGAAGAACTGGTCGATTTCCTTACGCAGTTGACGAGGTAGATCGTCAACCGTTTCGAGATTTGCAAAGAGCTGTGAGATTTCCGCGACCGCGATCAGGCGATCGTTGCGCGTGGTCTTCCCTCTTTCCGTCTGCTCGACCTCCAAGGCGCCAAGTAGACGGACGAGAAGAACGCAGCCGGGAAAGGCGGGCTCCTCCATGAGGACGAGAACGTCGAGCGGATCGCCGTCGCCGCCGGTCGTGCTGGGCACGAAACCGAAATCGTACGGGAACACCATTCCGGCGGGGAGAGCGGATTTCAAACGGAAGACGCGCTGCTCGGGATCGAAACTGTACTTGTTGCGGCTGCCGCGTGGCGTTTCAATGACGACCTGGAGAAGCTCCTGGTTGGGCTTAGCGGTGCCAGAGGTGGAGCTCTTCGGCTTGCGATGATAGGGCTCGAGAGTTGTGGGGTCGGCGAGACCGGCGGAGGTCGACTTCTGGCTGTTCATTGCAAGACTCCTATCGAAAGTAGGAGTGGGTTTGCGCGCGTGCGGCTGCCTTGGCGCGATATGAGAGGCTGGAGCATGGTTCTGGCGCGGTGGCTCTGGTTGACGACGTTCGTCGCGATGGCGAACGCGCAGCAGGCGCGCGTGTGCGTCGTGGATCCGGCTGGGCTGGGATTGATCGCCGCGAGTGTAGCCGTGGGCGCGCAGGGGCCCGCGATGGCGCTGGATGCAAATGCCTGTGCGACTGTGCCTGCGGGACCGGCTGTCGTCGTCACGATGAAGGGCTTTTCGCCGGTGACGCTCAACGGCCTGGCTGAAGGGTCAAGCGTGCGCGTCGTGCTGCGGCCGATGGCAGAGGACGAGAGCGTCACGGTTACGGCGGATCGCGGTCTTGCCGGGATCAACGATGCAGCTTCCAGCATCGCCGTCCTGACACAGGAGAGGCTGAGGGCAGAGCCGGGCTTTACGCTGGACGATCGACTGCATCAGGTCGCCGGATTCCAGTTGTTTCGAAGGACGAGCTCGTGGACGGCGAATCCGACGAGCAGCGGCGTGAGCTTGCGCGGGCTGGGGTCGACTGCTGCGAGCCGCACGCTGGTGGTGAGCGATCAGGTGCCGATGAATGACCCGTTTGGCGGATGGGTCCACTGGAATGAGATTCCGGAGTTGGCGATTCGGGATGTTGAGCTGGTGCGAGGCGGGTCGGCGGAGCTGTATGGGTCGAGTGCGATTGGCGGCGTGATTGATGTTGCACCGGATGAGCCGCGCGAGCCGAAATCGATCCAGATTGCGGCGGATGCGAGTGGAGCGACGGAGAACTCCGTCCTCGCAGACGGGATGGCGGAGTCAGCGATGAGGTGGATTGCGCTGCTGGCGGCTGCAAGCGAGCTGAAGACGGGCGGATATATTCCGACAGCTCCGCCGCTGCGCGGAGCTGTTGATACAGCGGCCAATGTGGATTCAAAGAGTGGAAGGGTGGAGTTGCGCACGCCTCCGATGATTAGCGGATGGACTGCGTTCTTGCGCGGCAATGTGCTGAATGAGTCTCGTCAGAACGGAACAGCTCTGCAGACTAATGCGACGAGACTGTGGAGGTACGCAGGTGGCGGGGATGCGGATCTCACCAAGACGCATGCGGCTCTGCGGTTCTTCGGATCGAGAGAGGGTTACAGCCAGAGTTTTTCGTCCATCGCTCAGGACCGGAACAGTGAGAATTTGACGAAGCTGCAACGCGTTCCGACGGACGAGTTCGGGTTTTCGGCGCAACTCACGCGAGCCTTTGCGCATGGAGTAGCGGCGGCTTTCGGGGCGGATATGCGGGACGTCCGTGCGACGGATGACGAGTGGCCGGTTTCGGGTGGAGTGATAACGGCCCCGACGATCATAACCGCAAGGCAGCGAGAGCTTGGAGGGTTTGCAGATGCGATCTGGCAGCCGAAGAACTGGTCGATATCCGGATCGGTGCGCGTGGACAGCTTCCGAACGTTTAATGCGCGGCAAACGGTGGCGAGAGCGCGCACGATGCTGCTGCCGGAGATAGACGAGTTGATGGCGAGTCCGCGCGTGGGCTTGGTTCGATATCTGCCGCATGGCGTGGCGCTTACTGGCACGGCCTTTCGCGCGTTTCGCGGTCCGACAATGAACGAGCTCTATCGCACAAGTCAGGTCGGGCAGCAGACCACGACTGCGAACAATTCCCTGCTGGCGGAGCGTGCGACGGGATTCGAGTTCGGAACAGAGCTTGGGCAGATGCGCAATGGGAATCATGAATTCGGGCGCGTGCGTGCCACGTACTTCTGGACGGAGGTGAACCGGCCGATCTCCGCAGTGGTGTTGTCACAAACGGCGACCAGCCAGCTTTTGCAGCGGCAGAATCTCGGGCAGATTCGCAGCCGCGGCATGATGATCGAAGCACAGAGCGCGAGTTGGCGTGGGTTTAATGCGAGCCTCGGATATCAGCTCGCCGTGGCGACGGTAACGGCGTTCAACTCGAAGAAGCGCGCAGAACAATCTGAGAGGGAAATGGATTCCGGAGGTGCCGAGGCAGTCTGTCACGGCTACGGCGAACTACGTGGCGCCAAAGCTGGCGAGCTTTCATCTCTTCGCCGCATACCAAGGGCAAGAGTTCGATGATGCGGCCAACCAGTACAGACTGCATCCGTATGCGCGGTTTGATGTGTCCGCCGAGCGAAAGCTGGCGTGGGGGCTCAGCGTATTTGCAGGCGCACAGAATCTCGTAAACCGGCAGATCGAAGCGGGCCTGACGCCGATTCTGACGCTCGCGGCACCTCGGCTGGCGCAGGCGGGGATGCGTTTCACGTTCGACCGGTGAGGGGGTCTCGGTAGAACACGAACGCACCGAGAAGGTTGCGCGCAACTCGCTGTATAGCGCTGCGTTTACCTGACTGTACGGCGATTGAGATCGCCAACAGGAGGTAAGGTCATGATGTTCACCACATTGAGCGCGAAGCTTACAGGCATGAAGGCAAAGGTAATGGCAGGGACAGCGATTGCCGGCGCTGCACTGATGATGGCGGCTCCAGCGGCACAGGCGCAGCATGTGCGGTTCGGTGTGACGATCGGCGCGCCGGTGTACGTGGCTCCCGCGCCTCCGGTGGTGTTCGCGGGACCGGGCTACTACAACGGCATCTACATCCGCGACTATGACGGATGGCGCGCACATTACGAAGTACGCGACCATCGCTTCGATGGCCGGGACTTCGACCGCGACCGCCACTTCGATCGCGATCACGACCGCCGCTTCGATCGCCGATAACAAATCCCGGGTGGGATGCACAAGGCCGCTCCAGATGGAGCGGCTTTGCTGCGCGTGGTCCTCAAAGCGGCTGGTAATAAAGTGAGCTGGGCTCGGCGCAGGGCAGGCAAAGGCGCTGGCCATCTCGCTCGACGAACCGATCGAAGTTGATGCCTTCTCCGCAACGGGAGCACGCGAGGCGTTCGCCTTTGTAGCCTGGGAACTCGCTGGGGGCGAGCGGGACGCGGACCCATTGCTCGGAGAAGAGCTCGTCATTCGGAAGCTCGCGGTAGGCGCGCATCTGCGCTTCGTTCTTGTCGAGTTCGGGGTAGAGCTCCCGCGCGCGCTGCTTGGAACCCTCGAGCGCGACGACTCGAATTCCCTTGTATTCGTTCGGCGCGAGCTGGGCATCGAGGTCGATGAAGGTCGCAGCCATCTTGCCCCAGTCACGCAGTTTCAAGGCGCGTTTGCCGACACGGGCCCCGGTCACCACCGCGATCGCGTCGGTGGCACAGCGGTCGATCTCGACGAAGACAACGGGACGTTTGCGGTCAGGATTCAGTTCTCCGTTCGGAAGTGTGCGATTGCGTGGCGAACGGATGCCAAGCCGGTTCATCGCGATCATGGCCATGCGCACGCCGAGGATCTGGCCGGCACAAAGATGGCCGTGCGCGAGTTCTGCCTCGTGAAGAAGTTCGTCGAGCTCCGGGGTAGCGATGGAAGTTGCGGTGCTCATAGCATCGATGCTACGCCTGTTATTGAGCATCTCAAGTTGAGGCGAGGAGTTGCGATGGCGGCGTTGCAGTGGTGGCAGACCGGGGTGATCTATCAAATCTATCCGCGCAGTTTCCAGGATACGAATGGCGATGGAATAGGCGATCTGCCGGGAATTACCGCGCGACTGGACTATCTGGCCGGGCTTGGTGTCGACGCGATCTGGGTTTCCCCCTTCTATCCGTCTCCGATGGAGGATTTCGGCTACGACGTGGCAGACTACACGGGCGTCGATCCAATCTTCGGAACGATGCAGGACTTCGACACGCTGCTTCGTGAAGCGCACGCGCGTGGACTGCGAGTCATTCTGGATTTTGTGCCGAACCACAGCTCGAATGAGCATCCGTGGTTTGTGGAGTCACGCGAGTCTACGACGAACGCCAAGCGCGACTGGTATCTGTGGAACAAGCCGCTGCCGCCCGGAGATGACTGGAAACCCGCACCGGAGCGCTATCCGAACAACTGGATGTCGCACTTCGGCGGACCGGCGTGGGAGTGGGACTCGAAGACGGAGCAGTTTTACCTGCATTCGTTTTTGAAGGAGCAGCCGGACCTGAACTGGCGCAATACCGATGTGCGTGAGGCGATGTACGGCGCGATGCGGTTCTGGCTCGGGAAGGGCGTCGATGGATTCCGCATGGATGTGCTCTGGCTGCTGATCAAGGATGCGGGGTTCAGAAACAATCCGCCGAACCCGGAGTATCACGGCGGGATGCATGACTTCGCTGCGACGCTGCCGGTGTACAACTCGAACCGGCCGGAGACGCATGAGGTCGTCGCCGAGATGCGCGGCGTGATGGACAGCTATGGGCCAACGCTGCCGGAAAATGTGGAGGCGAGTGCGGCGAAATCGGTTCTGGGCAAGAAGTCGGCACGTTCGCATCGCGTGCTGATTGGGGAGATTTATCTTCCGTTGCCGGAGTTGGTGCAGTACTACGGAATGCCCGTGCAGCGTGGGCCGGCGCAGTTGCCGGCACCGGAGACGCAAGAGCTCAACGGTGCGAACCTGCCGTTTAATTTTCATCTCATCCAAACGGAGTGGAAGGCGGGGGCGATTGCAGAGATCATTCGAAATTATGAACGGCTGCTGCCGCCGGGTGGCTGGCCGAACTACGTGCTCGGCAATCATGATCAGCCGCGGCTGGCGTCCCGTGTAGGAGCGAAGCAGGCGCGTGCGGCTGCGATGCTGCTGCTGACCCTGCGCGGCACGCCGACGATGTATTACGGTGACGAGCTCGGCATGGAAGACGTGCCGATTTCTCCAGCACAAGTGCGCGACCCCGCGGAGAAGAACGAGCCGGGCAAGGGACGAGGGCGCGACCCGGAGCGCTCGCCCATGCTTTGGGTGAACGCGCCGAACGCGGGATTTACAGCAGCTGAGGCGACGCCGTGGCTTCCACTGGAGAGCGACTGGGCGACGAAGAATGCGGCGGCGCAGAGGAGTGATTCGAAATCGATGCTGACGCTGTATCGCAAACTGCTCGCCTTGAGGAGACAACACGATACGCTGCACGCAGGAGCAATCTCCGATGTCGCCGCCGAGGCGAATGTGCTGCGTTATGTGAGGCGTGGTTTGCCGGACGGCGAGAGCACCGACTTCCAGGTGCTGCTGAATCTGGGCGGTGAAGTGACTACCGCGCGCTGCGAGCCTGGAACGGTAGTCCTGACCACGATGCTGGATGGAGCGGGATCTCGCGTGAATGGAGAAGTGACGATTGAGGCCGGCGAAGGACTGCTGATCGCGCTGGATTAGGGCGTTGCGGTGCCGGACGCAAACTGCGTCTGGATGTTCTGCTCCCAAACCTTGTAATTGGCGGGCGGGGTGAATAGTGCGGGATCAGGCGGCCCGACGGTCAGGCTTTCAACTTCCCAGGTGCGCCGGCCGGTGCGCGGATCGTCAGTGACGGTCATGAGCGTGGCGTGGTTCTGCTTGTCTACCCAGGTTTCGTTGACGAGCTTGATCGGCATGTCATTGCCCTCCGCGCCGGCAGGGATTATCTGCGTCGTGCGGGAGCCCGTCGCCTGCAGCCCGGCAATCGTGCGCGTGCCGAGGTCTTCGCGAGTTATCTCGGGACGGTAGGGCGACATCGGTGTCGGCGGAATATCCTTCCAGTCGGGAGGCGGGGTCAGTGACTGCTGGTGCATGAGCGTCACGAGCGCCATTGTTCCTGGACCGGTGCTCCAGAAGGTGTTCGTCTTTGCGGACGGATCGCTAACAGATGTTTGGATACGAAGCTGCGGCTGTGCGCTCCCGTCAAGAGCGCAGCCCTCAATGTGCTGTCGCATGGTTCGACCGGCTTCGTCGCGAGCCTGGATTGTTTCAAGTGTCCAGTGTTCGATGTTGCCGTCCATCAGCGTCTGCTCATAGGTTTGCTTCACGGTGGCGGTGTACGCGACGCGCGCATTGGGCCGGGACGGGAAGAAGATGTCGCGCTCCATGCTGGTGCGAACGACGCGCATGCATGGTGTGAGGCTCTGAGCCGGGCCGCTGGTGATGGACATGGCAGCAATGAAAGGGAGCACAAGAAAAACTCGAATGCCTGAACGCATGAAACTCCTCCGCGAACAGCGACACGGTTGCTGCTGACCCGATGCGCTCATGAGGGTACCGCCCAGATTCATATCGGCGCAAGAGGAAAGGTGTTTGACTTACACGTATAGATGTCTGACTGGTAGGATGGCTTGCATTATGCAACGTCGTGATTTGCTGAAGGTTTCGCCTATTGTCCTTGCCTCAACTGTGGGCCGAGTTGCGCTGGCCCAAACGCCCTCTGCGCCCGGTTCCGGAGAGGCAATTTACGATGTGCGCCGGTTTGGCGCGACCGGTGACGGCAAAACGGTCGACTCGCCGGCCATCAACAAGGCCATCGAAGCGGTCGCGGCGGCCGGCGGCGGAACGCTGGTCTTCCCGGCGGGAACATATCTTTGCTTTTCAATTCATCTCAAGAGCCACGTCGATCTGTGGCTGGATCGCGGATGCACGATTCTCGCGGCCGACTCGCCGAAGCAGGGTGAGACGACCGGATACAACGGCGGGACCTATGACGCGGCGGAGCCGAACAATCCGTGGGAGTCGTACCAGGATTACGGACATAACCATTGGCACAACTCGCTGCTCTGGGCGGAGAACGAGCATGATTTTGGCATCTTCGGGACGGGATTGATCTACGGCAAAGGATTGTCGTTCGGTTCGCGCGGAACGCGCGGCGACTACACGACGTTCATTGCGGAGCAGGCGGGCGTGGGCAATAAGGCGATCGCGCTGAAGAACTGCCACAACGTGACGCTGCGGGATTTCTCGATCCTGAAGGGTGGCCACTTTGCGCTGCTCGCGACAGGCGTGGACAACATGACGCTCGACAATTTGCTGATCGATACGGACCGCGACGGTTTCGACATCGACTGCTGCAAGAACGTGCGCGTGTCGAACTGCACCGTGAACTCGCCGTGGGATGACGGAATCTGCCCGAAGTCGAGTTATGCGCTTGGATATGCTCGCTCCACGGACGACGTGACGATTGCGAACAACTACGTGACGGGTATCTATCAACTGGGAACGGTGCACGACGGCACCTGGAAGCGGTTCCCGGACGACGCGCATGTGCCGCGCAACGGACGTATCAAGTGCGGAACGGAGTCGAACGGCGGGTTCCGCAACATCACGATTACCGGCAATGTGCTGGAAGGATGCAAGGGCATTTCGCTGGAGACGAGTGACGGCGCATTGCTCGAGGACATCGCGATCACGGGGAATACGATGCGCGAGATCCAGGATGCGCCGCTGTTCCTGCGGTTGAACCGCCGCAACCGGAATCCGAAGGAGACGCTGCGGCCGGGAACGCTGCGGCGCGTACTGATCTCGAATATGGTGAGCCACGATTCGATGTCATCGACATCGTCGATCTTTTCGGGGATCCCAGAGAACCTCATCGAGGATGTGAAGCTTTCGAACTGCTACTTTGGGCATCGCGGTTTGCCGAAGGACATGCGCATCGGATGGGGCGAGAACTCGAAACCGATGCCGGACTGGCACACGATCAAGGTTCCCGAGATCGAGGAGGCGTATCCGGAGCTGCTGCGATTCGGGCCGACACCGTGCAATGGCTTCTTCATTCGTCATCTGAAGAACCTAGAGATGAGCCACGTGGAGGTTTCGCCGCAGGCCCCGGACGCGCGACCGGCGTTCTGGCTGGAAGACGTGCACCGCGCGGATTTCTTCGCAGTCACAGCGCCGCCGCAGCCGAACTTCTCGCTGCATAACGTGTCCGATCTGCGCGTGTTCTGGTCACGAGCCGCGAAGGACACGACGCTGGCGAATGCAAGCGATCAGGTGGTGTAAGTTGTTTCGTGGGTGAGCGATGCCGAAGATCACGCCGTTTCTGTGGTTCGACAACAACGCTGAAGAGGCGGTCGATTTTTATCTGAACGTGTTTCCGAACTCGCGTCGCACGAGCGAGCTGCGCTCCGGCGACGCGGGTCCGGGGCCGAAGGGCAGCATCGTGACGATCGGCTTCGAGCTGGATGGGCAGCCGTTCACGGCGCTGAATGGCGGACCGCTATATCAGTTCAACGAAGCGGTTTCGTTTGTGGTGGAGTGTAAGGACCAGCCAGAGCTCGATCGCTACTGGTCGAAGCTGCTGGAGGGCGGCGGCGACGAGATCCAGTGCGGGTGGCTGAAGGACAGGTTCGGTCTGCGGTGGCAGATTGTGCCGAAGAATATCGGGGAGCTGCTGCGGCCGCCTTCGGCCATGCGCGCCATGATGACGATGAAGAAGCTGGATATCGCGGCGCTGGAAGCGGCGGCGAAAGAAGGCTGAGCGAACTCGCAATCAGCACAAAGGCCGCGCTGGCAGCGCGGCCTTTGTGCGTTCGTCTCAAGCAGGCTTCTTAGTGCGAGCCAGCAGCAGCCGGCTCGGGTGTGGAGCTGGCAGTGGTCGACGAGGAGCTCGAGCTGGAGCCGGCCGAAGCGGTGCTTCCGCCCTTGCCCTCGCTGCCCGGCTTGCGGATATCAATGCCGCCCTTGAAGAAGGCGCCGTCTTCGATGGAGATGCGGGCCGCGACCACGTCGCCGGTGAGCGAGCCTTCGCTGCGGATGTCCACGCGGTCAGAGGCCTGGCAGTTGCCACGGACCTTGCCGAGCACAACGATCTCCCGCGCCATAATGTTCGCGGCGACCTGGCCGTTGCGGCCGACGGTCACGCGATTGCCAGGCAGATTGATTGCGCCTTCCACCTTGCCATCAACGTACAGTGACTCGGAGCCGGTGAGCTCGCCCTTCACGACGAGGCTCTTGCCGATGGTGGCCTGCTCGCCGGTTGCGGTGGCGGCGGCGGACCCGCCGCGGGCAGCGGCGGCGTCAAAGGCAGGCGCACCAGCGGGGGGCTGGGGACGTGCCGGCTCAGGGGTGGGAGGCGTTTGACTGCCAGGCTGGTTCGGTTTCCACATAGTCTGAATTTCCTTTCCTCGTCAGGAGGGGTTCTCTCGCAGGTTTCGAGCCGCCCACGCCGATGCGCGTAACACAGCCTCTGGCCCCGTGCTCAGTCCACGATACTCCATTTGGCCGGAAACTTGCCCAGAGCGGAAAAGGAGGAGGAACCGTGCGGGATTCCCGGCAAATACAGGCGGAACTTTGGTGTTTGGACGCAGGAGGGTCTCGTCCGTTACTGTGGAAAGTCGCTACATTACCTGCAAAAACTGCTCCGATACCGGGTTTTCGTACTGGGAATAGTCGCGGGTCACCACCGTGAGGCCCGAGCCGGTCACGAAATAGTTCTTCTTGTCTTCGGCCGGGTCATACCCGATCACCGTGCCGTCCGGGATGTGGCAATCGCGGTCAATGATGGCATGGCGGATGCGGCAGTGCCGCCCTATGTTGACGTGCGAGAAGATGACGCTTGAGTCGACATCGGCGTAGCTGTTGACGCGCACATCATGCGAGAGCACGGAGTTGCGTACTACCGAACCTGAGACAATCGATCCGGCCGACACAATCGAGTTTATGGCCATGCCCGTGCGGCCGGGCTCGCCGAATACAAACTTCGCGGGCGGGTATTGGTAAGCACGGGTACGCATCGGCCAAGCTTTGTCGTAAAGGTTAAAGGTAGGGGTAACGGACGAGACATCCATGTTGGCCTCGTAGTAGGCCTCCAGCGTTCCTACGTCGCGCCAATAGAGCGCCCGCTGCTTGTTCTCGTCGACGAAGTTGTAAGCAACCATTTTGAAGCGGCCGAGTATCTTCGGCAGGATGTCGTGACCGAAGTCGTGACGTGACTCGGGATCTTCAGCATCGCGCAGCAGCTCGGGGATGAGTACATCGGTGTTGAAGAGGTAGATGCCCATTGAGACATCCACCATATCCGGATTGAACGGAGAGCGGATTTTCGTCTCCTTCGGCTTCTCGACAAAGCCGATGACCTCGCCGTTCTTTGCGACCTCGACGACACCAAAGGCAGAGACCTGGTCCGGCGTAACAGGCAGGGTAGCGAGCGTGACGTCCGCGCCGGAGTTGCAGTGGTGCTCTTTCATCAGAGCGTAGTTCATTTTGTAGATATGGTCGCCGGAAAGAATAAGGACGTGCTGCGGCTCTTCGGAGCCGATGGAGTAGATGTTCTGGAAGACCGCATCCGCGGTCCCTTGGTACCAGGATTTTGACACGCGCTGCATCGGCGGCAGGATCTCAATGAACTCACCGAGTTCTCCGGCGACGACTGTGCCCCAGCCCTCGCGAATGTGACGATTCAGCGAGAGCGCCTTGTACTGCGTGAGGATGTAGACGTGGCGCAGGTCGGAGTTGATGCAGTTCGAAAGGGTGATGTCGATGATGCGGTACTGACCAGCGAACGGGACGGCAGGCTTAGCACGGTCTCGCGTCAGGGGAAAGAGTCTTTCGCCGGCACCACCGGCGAGCAAAACACCAAGCGTGTCTCTCATCGTGCAGCTACCTCTCGCTATCCATTCCCGTCTGACGCAAGTTTCAATGCTCGGGGAGGCACGAGTCTAGCACGCAAACGACGGAAAATGTAGAGCCGCCGGAGAATGCGGCTGAAAGAGCAACCAGCGGGCGAGGGTTACGAAGAGGAACCGCTATCGTGCTCTTCGGTAGTGATGCGCAGCGACTTCAGGAAGGTGAGGTCGTTCCGCGTAAAGGGTCCGTGCGCTGGCTCGTCGCCGTTGTCCTTCTGCTCTTCCTCGACTTCGTTCAGACCGATGGTCGCCTCAAGCATCAGGAGCACATCAAACCCCTGCTCCCGAATTTCGCGGACGACGCCCGCAATCTGCTCACTCTCGGATACGGACTCGTGAATGGCTTCGCCGAGCTTCTGAATGAGGTCCTTGACCTGTTGATTCAACGCCACCTCCCGATCATCTGTTGGAATGCCCCAGGCCACGCATCGGGTATTCCCTGAACAGCGGGAACGGCAATTGCGGGGTAATTCTGATTAACAGATTACGCCCGGGCAGCGGCTCCGCCAAGATGAAACACGCCGACGTCAGGCGACGGTGTGGTGGTCGGCCCATGCGGCCTCCAGCCGATGCGCGAGATCCTCAACGGGCTCGCTGCGCTGCCGGTTCCAAATCATGAGGCCTGCCATCGCAGCGCAGGCCGCACCCGCCACCCAAAAGAATGTCTTCATGTGCTCGTTCTCTCCCTTTCAAGGAGCTTGGATGTCAGGCGGCCGTAATTCGTTTTGCGACCCGCTTCCAGCCCGTTACACACGTAAACTAAGGTTATGGATCGGGTGAAGTTCGGGCGGGCTTTGGGTTATGGCGCGCGGCATGCGGCGAAGACGCTGGCGCAGGCCGCTGAGGCGGCCAGCGCACCGAACCCAGCTCCCAACCCGACGGCTGGCTCGCTTCCTAGAACGTCGGCTGCGCGACCCATTGCTGGCCGAAGCCGGGTTAGGGACGTCGAGGTCATCCGCACTGCCGGCCGGCAGGCCAAGTCCTCGGTCGTAGCCCCGTTCGTGCGATTTTCGAGTGTGGTCTGGTTGCAGGTCACAGGCGTGTTCTTCGCGTTGGTCGCTTTCGTCATGGGCTCGGCTGCATGGCGCGTTCGCACCGCGATTCACGCGACCCCGGGCTCACACGACGCAGTGAAGTTTTACGCCTATCTAGGCGTCTGCGCGGTGTTCACGTACTTCACCGTGAGCAGCTTTGTGCGCGCAGCCCGGCGCTGACGCGCAAGCGGCTGCATCAGCATTTAGTATCTGGAAGCGCGAGGCATCCTAAGGATTATGGAATCGACGACATTACAGACGGCGCTCCGGCAGACGGCGCTCCATGCAACGCACAAGGCGCACAAGGCGCGCATGGTCGACTTCGGCGGATGGGACATGCCGGTGCAGTACAAGGGCCTGATTGAAGAGCACATGGCCGTGCGCACGGGGGTCGGACTGTTCGACGTGTCGCATATGGGCGACATTCAATTGCGCGGGCCGAACTCGCTGGCCGCGGTGCAGCGGCTGCTGATGAACGATGCGAGCAAGCTGCAGACCGGGCAGGCGCACTACTCGGCCATGCTGTACCCGAACGGCACGTTCGTTGACGATGTCGTGCTGCACAAGCTTGGCGACAACGACTACCTGATCGTCATCAATGCGGGCACGCGCGAGAAGGACGTGCGTTGGGTGCGCAAGACGATTGGCGCGATGAGCGGCGTGCACATCATGGACGTCAGCGACTACTACACACAGCTTGCGATCCAGGGGCCGAGGGCAAAGGACACACTGCAGAAACTGACGAAGGTCGACCTCACGCCGATCAAGAATTACTGGTTCACGTGGGGCACGGTCGCGGGCTGCCATAACGTGCTGATCGCGCGCACCGGCTACACGGGCGAAGACGGTTTCGAGATTTACATCCCATCCGATGAACCGACCAGCGCGCGCGTCTGGGGCGAGGTGCTCGATGCCGGATCGGAGTTTGGCATCATGCCCTGCGGGCTGGGCGCGCGCAATACGCTGCGGCTCGAAGCCGCGATGGCGCTTTACGGCCACGAGATTTCGGACACCATCAACGTCTTTGAGGCGAACCTGGGCCGCTATTGCAAGCTGGATAAAGGGCTCTGACTTCGTCGGCCGCGACGCGCTGGTCGAAGTCGAAAAGAGCGGCGGGCCGAAGCGCAAGCTGGTTGGCCTGGAGATGATTGAGCGCGGCATCGGGCGCGATGGCTACCCGGTGCTGTCGGTCCCCTTCGGGACGGCCGAGCGCATTGGCGAGATCACCTCCGGTTCGCCGGCGCCGTTTCTCAAGAAGAACATAGCGCTCGCATACGTGCCGGTCTCGTACACGGAGATCGGGACCGAAGTCGGCGTGGAGATCCGTGGACAATCCGTCAAGGCGAAGGTCGTCCCGACGCCGTTCTATAAACGGCCCAAAGCCGGCGGCCGCGCCTGTATCCGCACCGCTCTCGTAGCTCGGCTGAGCCCTATCCCTCTACAATCGACTGCGGAGACTTCTTTCAATGGCTTATCCCGAGAACTACCGCTATGCCAAATCGCACGAGTGGCTGAAGCATGGACGGCGACACCGCCACTGTTGGCATCACCGACTACGCGCAGGAATCGCTCGGCGACATCGTTTTTGTGGAGCTGCCCAAGGTGGGCCAGCAGCTTGAGGCCGGATCGACGTTGGTTCGGTCGAAAGCGTAAAGGCGGTGAGCGATCTGTATGCGCCCGTGACCGGCACCGTGACCGAGGTGAACGAGAGCCTGAACTCGGCGCCCGAAACGATGAACACCGCGGCGAACGACACGTGGCTCATCAAGATCGCGGTGACGAACCCCGATGAGGCGAATGCGCTGCTCTCGGCTGCGGACTACGAGAAGTTCGTCAAAGAAGAAACTGGTCACTAGACCGCTGTCGACATCTGCAATCAAAAGCGCTATCGCCTTCGATAGCGAAATAGAAAGCTGCTCATGCGTTATCTCCCCAAGTCCCCTGCCGATCGCGAAGAGATGCTTGATGAAATCGGCGTCGCCTCCATCGACGAGCTGTTCGAAACCATTCCCGGCGAGTACCGGCTTGACCGCGACCTGGACATTCCGCGCCAGCATGCGGAGTCTGAGATCCTCGACCGCTTCCGCGCGTTCGCCGCGAATCTTGCGAGCGGCGATGCAGCAGAGCTCGCCAACAAGCCTGCGGCAAAGCTGCCGCGAGTTTTCTCGGCGCGGGCGCCTACCGGCACTATCGGCCGGTGATCATCGATTCGCTGGTTCAGCGCGGCGAGTTCCTGACCAGCTACACGCCATACCAGCCGGAGATCTCGCAGGGCACGCTGCAGGCGATGTTCGAGTTCCAGACGATGATCTGCGAGCTGACCGGCATGGAGATCGCCAACGCTAGATGTACGACGGCTCTACAGGATGCGCTGAAGCGGTGATGATGGCCGTGCGCGTGACTGGGCGGGATGGCTGCGTGGTCGCGCGCACGCGTGCATCCGGAGTACCGCGAAGTGCTGCGAACGACTGTGCAGCACCAGGGGATTCCGATCGCGAGTTCGGCTACGACGCGAAGACCGGTCGTGTGGATCTTGCGGAGCTCGAGCGCGCGATCACCGACAACACGGCTTGCGTGCTGATTCAGTCGCCGAACTTCTTCGGAACGATCGAGGACGTTGCTGCGATTGCGGAGCTGGTGCATTCGAAGGGCGCGCTGCTGATCGTGGCGATTGCGGAGGCGGTGTCGCTGGGTATTGTGAAGCCGCCGAAGGAGGCGGACATTGTCTCGATGGAGGCGCAGAGCTTTGGCGTGCCGGTGGGGTTCGGCGGGCCGTACTGCGGCGTGATTGCGTGCAAGGAGAAGTTCCTGCGGCAGATGCCGGGCCGCCTCGTGGGCGAGACCAAGGACATGAACGGCAAGCGCGGCTTCGTGCTGACACTCTAGCACGCGCGAGCAGCACATCCGGCGCGAAAAGGCGACGAGCAACATCTGCACCAACCAGGCGCTGGTCGCGATGATGGTCACGATCTTCCTGACCGTATACGGCAAGCAGGGTCTGCGCGAGCTCGCCGAGCAGAATCTGGCCAAGGCTGCGTACCTTCGCGACGCGCTGACGAACGCGGGAGCGAAGCCGCTGTTTTCTGCCCCCAGCTTCAACGAGTTCGCCGTCCAGCTGGCTGCCTCAGCGGAGAGCATCAACGCTAGGCTGCTGGGCAAAGAGATCATCGGCGGATTGGCGCTAAGCCGGTGGTATCCGGAGCTGGGCGAGAACGCCGCACTTTGGTGCGCGACGGAGCTGACGACAAAGGCGCAGATGGATGCTGCTGCACAGGCGCTGGGAGCAAGCTAGCGATGGACGTGAGCGCGATCGAAGGCCAGGAGCTCTCTGCAGTCGAGTTTGTGAGCGACTATGTGCGCCTGCGCTTCGATGGTCCGACGCTGACACTGTATGCCTGGCCTCACGTTCTGCTTGAGGATTTTTCGATCGCTTTCGGACAGCCGGAGTACCGCAACGCGCTCTGCGCGCAAATCGGAGAGATGGTCGCGAAGGCTAAGCTTGAGGACCTGGATTCGCTCACGATTGAGTTTGAGTCGGGCACTGTGATTGCGCTCAGCCTTCGCGAAGAGGATCTGGATGGGCCCGAAGCGGGAAGTTACTCTGCGACTGGGGGCGGCGAGGATGAGGAAGAGTTTTAACGATCTAGCTTTGCAGCTGAATTGAAAAGGGCGTCCCGACGGACGCCCTTTCTTTTCGATCGCTGACGATCTACCTGTAGTTGCGGATGAACGTATCGCGGGGAAGTCCTGAGCGCCGCGCGCGCTGCTGCAGCGCCTTTGCCTCGGGCTCGCTCATAGGTCCGCCAAGGCTGATGAGGAACGGAGCGCGCCCGCGTGGACTGAAGACGTTGGCATGGAAGCCGGGGTGCCGCACGTTGAGTTGATCCGCCTTGGCCTGCGCCTGTCCGTGGTGATTGTAGGTCCATGCGATGACATACCATCCAGCCACCATGTGTGGTCGTTGGTATCGGAGCTGGCGCCATGATTGCCGGCTGATTTGCCGGTGTCGGCACCGGTCGTGCGGCGGAGGTCAAGGCTGGGGCGGCAGGTTGTTCCGCTGCCGCGGGCTTTGCGGCCTTCGCTCCAACGAAATGCCATATCACGATGACGCAAACGATGACGGCGGCCAGTCCTCCGAGTAGCCATGGCCGCAAAGTAAACCCGGAGGGTTCATCCGCAATTTCACGCCGGGAGCGCAGGGCGGGATTCGCCGCTGCATGGATCGGTTGCTCCGGCTGATCGAGCGGAAGCTGTCGCTGTTCCGGCTGCACGGCGCTTGCCGGGTGTCGACGCATTCACACCATTTGGCTTTTGAGTGCGGGTCGCAGCCACCGAGGCAGCGGGAGATGGCGATGGGACGCGCGCTGCGGGCGGCGGATTCACAACATGGCCAATCTGCTCCAGGGTCCACGTGCCGTCGAGCATGTGTGGAATCAGCCGGCGGAACACGTCCGGCAGATTCAGGCCCGGGTTGTAGCGTTTTTCCAGCGTCAGGCACTGCAGCAGCAGCATGCCGAAATCGTGAATGTCCCGGCGGCGGAGTTCCGCGCATCCTTCGGGAGTGTTGAATTCGGTGTCGGCAATGCACTCGCGTACACAGTCGCTGCGCAGCTTCACCGTCTCGCCAACCGCCAGAACGTTGACTGGCTCAATGTGCTCATGCACGAGGCCACTCGCGTGCAGCGCCGTCAACGCACCGTGGACGGCCCGCGCGACCTGCGTGGTTTCGGTAAGGGTCAGCGGCCGCTCACGCAGCACGTCGTCCAGGTTCGCATCGTCGGCTTCCATCAGGGCATACGTGATCGCGACGCCGTCGAAGTTGGTCTGGCCGAAGCGCTCAATGTTGATCAGGTTGTCCTCGTGGATGCCCGAGACCTGGCGCCATCGCTTCAGCAGTTCGTCTTCGTCAAAATGGGCCTCAGTGATGCGGATGACAGCTGCGGTTCCCGTCGTGTCAGAGGTGGCGAAGAAGCCGTTGCGACCCTCCGAACGCAGCAGCCTGCCGAGCGTGTAGGTCCCCTCAATCTTCCTTCCTTCGTATTCCGTCCAGAGTTGCATCGGTACGCTCCATATCCCAGAGATCACTCGCAGAGGCAGCGGGCTCGGCGGCCCGAGGGAGTTCCTCTTGCGAGGAGGCAGTTTTGCCTTATTCCAGTTTGGACGTCTAAGGGTTCAGTTCGGCACGTTTTGCACCGATCTTCCGAGGAAATCCGAACCACGGCAGGAACATCCGTCCGTGGCAACCCGCTCGTCAGGGTGCGATAGGCGAACAGCAGCCGCATACTCGCGCGAACCGAATGTGAGAACCTGATATCGGCGTTGCAGGAAAGAGACCATGGCGCACCGAACGCGAGTCATGTACATCGAGAATAAGGGCGGTCATGTGACGGAGCACTGGTGGGGAACGACAAGCTTCCCGGCAACCCTTACTGGACCGGGACGGATTGGGCGAGTCACGCTCTCTAAAACAGGACGAAGCCTGAAGTATCGAGGCAAAGAGTTCTCGAAGGCGAACGGCGGTAAAGCCAATTATGTTTGCGAGACCGGCGAATGGTTTTGGATTTCCGGGCCGAAGAAGCGTGGCGGCGACGCCCTGTACGCCACAAATGTGCCGACTGAGATCGATGAAGATGTTCGGGAAGAGTATTGGACAGAGGTTCGAAAGCAACCGGAACGCAGAAATGAAACAAGCACCACGTAGGTGAAAATGCCAGACGAAAAGTTCATTGGAACGCCGCGCAAGGCGACCACGCACGTCAACCAGGACGAGAACCTCATCTTCGAGAAGAGCTCGCCGGGCAAGAAGGGCTATCGCCTCGCCGAGCTCGACGTGCCGGCGGTCGATCCCGCCGCGCTGCTCGGTGACACTGCGCGCGAGGACCTCGGCGTGATGCCGGAGCTGAGCGAGATCGAGATCATCCGTCATTTCACGCGCCTCTCGACGTGGAACTATGCCATCGACCTCGGCATGTATCCGCTCGGCTCGTGCACGATGAAGTACAACGCCCGCATCAACGAAACGGTGGCCCGCCTCGAAGGTCTGGCCGAAGCGCATCCGTATCAGCCGGAGTCGCTCTCACAAGGCGCGCTCGGCATCATGAAAATTCTGAGCGAATGCCTCATCGAGATCACTGGGATGGAGGCCATCACGCTACAGCCCGCAGCCGGCGCCCATGGTGAGTTCACGGGCATCCTTCTGGCTAAGGCGTACCACACCGCGCAGGGTAATCCGCGCGAGACGATCCTCATCCCCGACTCCGCGCACGGCACGAACCCTGCCACCGCAGCGGTGTGCGGGTATCAGGTTGCGAATTTGAAGTCGAACGCGCAAGGCATGATCGATCTCGCCGAGCTCGAGAAGCTTGTCAATGAGGACATCGCCGCCTTGATGCTGACGAATCCGTCAACCATTGGCGTCTTCGAGAGCGAGATTCACAAGATCGCCGACATCCTGCACGCGAAGGGCGCTCTGCTCTACATGGACGGCGCCAACATGAACGCGCTCTGCGGTAAGACGCGGCCGGGTGATTTCGGCGCGGACGTCATGCACCTGAACCTGCACAAAACCTTCTCCACACCGCATGGCGGCGGCGGCCCGGGCAGCGGCCCTGTCGCGTGCAAGAAGATCCTGGAGCCGTTTCTGCCAACGCCCGTCCTGGTCACGAAGCGGGACGGGGCGAATCAAATCCTCGGTCTCGACTACAACCGCCCGCAGAGCGTTGGCCGGGTGCGCGCCTGGTACGGCAACTTCGGGATGTTCATCCGCGCGTTGGCGTACATTCTGGCGAACGGCCCCGACGGCCTGCGGCAGACGACCGAAGACGCCGTGCTCAACGCCAACTACCTGCGCGCTAAGCTCGACGGCACCTTCGACCTGCCGTACAAGTCGCCCTCATTGCATGAGGTGGTCTTCTCGGACAAGCTGCAAGCACGGAACGGCGTGAAGACGGGCGACATGGGCAAGCGGCTCATCGACTACGGCTTTCACGCCTATACAGTCAGCTTCCCGCTTGTGGTGCAGGGCGCCATGATGATTGAGCCGACCGAATCGGAATCCAAGGAAGAGCTCGACCTGCTCGTCGACGCACTCCAGCAGATCGCGCGTGAAGCCGAGGAGAATCCGGAGCTGGTGCAGACCGCTCCGCACACCACGCGCATGCGTCGTCTGGACGAGACAACGGCCGCGCGCAAGCCGGTGCTCCGCTGGAGGGCACCGATAGCCGCCACTCCCGTAACGCCAGACAGCGCCGCAAAGGAATGGTAGCCGGTGACCGATGAACTGAAGCCCACCGGCACGCCGTTCTACCGGTACGGCGACATCCTGCACAGGCGCGGCGAGGAACTCGAGCGCGAAGTCTTCATGCGCGGTGAAGTCGGCGGCCGGCTTGCCGTGGCGCTCGACGCCCTCACAGATGCGCTCGTGCTGGTCGGCCAACATGGCGTGTATTGCACAAGCAGCCGGAATCCCGCGGTACCGAAACTTGATCTGCAGGCCGTGCTCGCCGGAATCGGCGGAGCGAAGGAGCTCATCGGCGGGGCCATGGAGCACGTGCGCAAACAGAACGAAATCCGGTAATTTTCGCTGCGCGTACACTGGACGCACTCGATTTTCTGTCCAGGAGCTTTCCCAGAAATGCACCTTTCGCGCCTCTTCTGCGCCGCGCTCACCAGCGCCGCACTCGTTTCGCCGTGCCTGGCGAGCGCGCAAACCCCCATCACTCTTGCCGTCGACCTGACCGATGCTCCTCGCAAGATCCTGCACTCGCAGGAGACTATAGCCGTACAGCCCGGCCCAATGACGCTCGTCTACCCGGAGTGGATCCCTGGCGAGCACGGCCCCACGGGACCCGTTGTCGACCAGGCCGGCTTCATTATCACTACCCAGACCGGCCAGCGCGTGAAGTGGGAGCGGGACCCGGTGAACATGTACGCGTATCACGTCACCGTTCCCGAAGGCACGACGCAGCTCAACATCAAGATGGACTTTCTGGCGACCGCAAGCGCGGAAGGTTTCTCCGCCGGAGCCTCGACCAGCGCGAACCTCGCGCTGCTGAGCTGGAACGAACTTGTCGTCTATCCGGCGGGAACGAGCGCCGCCGAAGTCATGGTCACGCCTTCGCTCAAAGTACCCGAAGGCTGGAAGTTCGGCACCGCGCTCGAGCCCACCTCTGCCCCAGGCACACAGACCAGCTTCAAGACCGTCTCGCTCGAGCAGCTCATCGATTCGCCCGTGCTGGCAGGCCGTTACTTCCGCGAGGTTCCGCTCGCCACGGACGTCACGCCAAAGCACTTCCTCGATATGGCCGGCGACGGTCCCGAAGATGTCGAGCTCTCGCAGGAGCACATCGACCAGTTCTCTCGCCTGGTGCGCGAGACTGGAGCGCTCTACAAATCGCGCCACTATCAGTCGTATCACTTCCTCGTGACGCTCAGCGATCAGGTTGCGCATTTCGGACTCGAGCACCATCAATCCTCGGACGATCGCGTGGGCGAAAAGACCTTCACCGACGACAACACGTTCATCGAGAACGGCCTTCTGCTTCCGCACGAGTTCACGCACTCATGGAATGGCAAGTACCGGCGCCCGGCCGGGCTCGCGACCCCCAATTACCAGGAGCCGATGAAAGGCGACCTGCTCTGGGTCTACGAAGGGCTCACGGAGTACCTTGGCGATGTGCTCGCTTCGCGCTGCGGCATCTGGGCTCCCGCCGTGTACCGCGACCGCCTCGCGACAGTCGCCGGGTATCTCAACGATCTCCGCCCAGGCCGCACCTGGCGCGACCTGCAGGACACCGCGACCGCCGCGCAGCTTCTTTATAGCGCGGGCGCGGGGTACGATAACTGGCGCCGCAACGTCGACTACTACGACGAAGGCGAACTGCTCTGGCTCGAGGTCGATCTCACCATTCGTGCGAAGACGAACGGCAAGAAGAGTCTGAACGATTTCGCCGCAGCGTTTGAAGGCCTCGGCGGCAACAGTGCTCCGAAGGTCGTACCCTACACGTTCGAGGACATCGTCAATGGACTGAACGGGGTGGTGTCGAACGACTGGGCGAGCTTCCTGCGTACGCGACTCGACTCGAACGACGTGCACGCGCCGGAGATGGATGGCATCGACGCGCTATCAGGCTACAAGCTGATCTACACCGACAAGCCCGATTATTGGTCACAGCTTGAGGAGAGCCAACATAATTACGTCGATACACGCTACTCACTGGGCATGTCTGCAGGGACAGACGGCAAGGTAACGGATGTGATCGTCGGCGGACTCGCCGATAAAGCAGGCTTTGGTCCCGGCATGCAGATCATTGCCGTGAACGGCCGCGGCTTCGCTCCGCTGGTTTTGCGCGCCGCAATCCAGAAAGCACAGGGAAATGGCCCCGCGCTCGAGTTCATCGTGGAGAACACGAGCTACTACAAGATCATTCGGATGGACTATCACGGCGGCGAGCGCTATCCGCAGTTACAGCGCGTCCAGGGCACGCCGGCGCGTCTGGATGACATCCTGCTGCCGATGGTCAAGTAAGAAGCAAAAGAAGAGGGACGCTCATCGTCCAGGTGGCGCGTCCTAGACGGGTTAGATGCACCTCAAAAAGACCGCGTCAGGTCGCGGCGACTGGCACGGGATGCTCCGGATCAGCACTCGCCTCAGGCGGCAGCGTGCCGGTCTGCTTCAGGCGCTTCTCCACGACCGCGGCCTGAATCTCCGAATTGAGTTCGGCCCCAGCCAGCAGCGTGAGCCCCGTGATGTAAAACCACATCAACAGAATCACGACGGCGCCCAGCGAGCCATACGTGACCGTATAGCTGTTGAAGAAGTGCAGATAGGCGCGGAATCCGAGCGATGCCAGCACCCACGTGATGATCCCCACCGCAGCTCCGGGGGTCAGCCAGCGCCAGCACTTCGTCTTAATATCCGGCGCGTAGTAATAGATCGTGCTGAAGATCAGCATCAGCAGCGCGCACGCAATGATCCAGGTGACCAGGTGAATTCCAACCGCCGCGGCAATTCGCAGCGGGTGATGCCAGATATGGTGACGCGCTCTACGCGCGAGAAAGTCACCGGCCATCAGTACCGCCAGATTGAACGTCGCGATCAGCGCCAGCAGGATGGTTACGAGAATCGCCGAGAGGTGAGCCTTCCAGTAGGGCCTCGTCTCGCGCACTTTGTACACCAGATTGATCGTGTCCTGAATCGCGGAAAAACCCATCGACGCGGACCACAATGAAACCAGCAGGCCAAACGTAATCTTTCCGCCCGTAGATGCCTGCGCGGTCTGGTTGAACGTGCTGATGACGAGCTGGTACGCAGAAGGTGGAACCATCATTCCCAGATAATGCAGCAGACGGTCATAGATGCCTGGCGCGCTGCGGGCGGCCAGCCCAAGCACCGCACTGGCGCAGATCAACATGGGAAACAGAGAGAAGAGAAAATAGAACCCCAGCTCCGCCGCGCGCGAAACGAGATCGTCATTCACGAAGGACTTGGCCGTTCGTTTCAGCACCACGCCCACCGGCGTGCCCTCGAAGTCCCACAGGCTGTGCAACTCCGACTGCGATACATAGTCCCAAACGCGGCGCGCGACCGGATCACTCGCGCGGTGATCTTTGCGTTCGGTAGCCTGAGGCGGCGCTGTCGATGGTACGCTCTGCTGCATTGCGCAACCGGATCCCTGCGTATACCGTTCGGAGCCGTCACAACGGCCAGCTCTGTCTCTCTGATGCAGTCGGAGAGGAGCTGGTAACTTGTCGAAGTATCGTGACAGGCATCGTTAGCCTCGGCCGCGCATCTGATTGAAAGGAGAGATCAGACCCACATGAAACGCCGCAAGAGCAGGGCCCCCCGCAGCACACGAGGAGTCCCCTTCTGGATGCGCAAGTTGGGGCAGCTCTGGCGCCTGGTCCGTGAAAGCCACGCAGATCCGCTCGAAGGCGAACCGCGCCTGCCTCTGGCCGTTGCCGAACATGAGGCGGCGATCACGTTTATCGGCCACTCGTCCTTCCTTTTGCAACTCGGCGGCCGCAACATCCTCATTGACCCCGTCTTTGCCACTCGGCTGATTCTGCTGCGCCGGAAGCGTGTGGCCGGCGTCCGGGTCAGCGACCTGCCGCATATCGACGCGGTCCTGCTGACGCACGCGCACATGGACCACCTGAACCGCCCCTCTCTTCGTGCCGTAACTCGCGAGATGCGGCGCCGCAAGGTTCCCGCACCCATCGCCATCGTGCCTCACAATGTGGAGGACCTCGTGGCGGACCTCGGCTTTTCGGCGGTACAGTCCTTACGCTGGTGGCAGTCGACCGAACTGGGCGAGACCACGCCGCTGCGCATCACCATGACGCCTGCAAAACACTGGGGCGCGCGGATGTTCAACGACACGCACCGTGGCTTCGGCGGCTACGTGCTCGACTCTCCCGGCTCGCCGCGAATCTACCACTCCGGAGACACGGCCTATTTCGCAGGATTCTCAGAGATCGGCCGCAAGCTGAAGCCGGAGATCGTTCTTCTCCCCATCGGGGCCTACTATCCGGACAGCTATCGCGCCGTGCACACCTGCCCTGAAGAGGCGCTCCAGGCGTTCCTCGATCTCGGCGCAGAAGCCATGGTGCCGATGCACTACAACACCTTCCGCCTCGGACGCGAACCGATGGATGAGCCGCTTGCACGGCTGATGCGGGCTGCCGAAACCGCCGACGTGGAAGACCGCGTTTATCCTCTGGCCGAAGGGGAGAGTTGGCTCGTGCCGGAGAGCTTCGCCGACTCCAATGGCGAAGCTACGCTGTCCTCCCGCAACGCAGCTGATTGAGGCTTATCTGCGGATTCGTGCGCTCGACCGCATCGCATACGCAACCGCCTCGAGGAAACGCTCCAGATTTCCCTCAGGAACGGTGACGTTCATCTTTGCCGATATCTGCGAAGCGATGCGTCCCGCGATCTCTGCGCGCGTGGCGAGGCTGAGATCGAGCGCCCGCGCAAAGAACGATTCGATCAGCAGCAGATCATCGCTATGCAGTTTGGCGACTGCATCCGCCGGCAGGCTCCCAGAGCTCTGCGCTGCGGCGGAGGTGAGCGGATCGAACGCCGGTATCGACGGGGCAGGCATTATGCTCGTTCCTCGCTCAATGAGCAGCGGCTGCTCATCGCTGCGCTCGTGCACCACGACCGTCCCTGCACCCAGATCGCCCAGCCGCTGATTTCGCTTCGTGCACAGCATCGTGATCACCCCCGTCAGATAGAACGCCGGCAGATAATCCACAATGCGCAGCAGGTTGCGGGACATCGCCTCGAAAACTGTGATCTGCCGACCCGAGTCCTTGATCACGCGCAGCTTCATCACGTGTTTTCCGGGTGTCTGCCCGCGCCAGAAGGCTTCAAACAGCGTGTAATAGCCCCAATACAATAGGAAATTGAACGCGATAAACACCGCAAGGGTCCACTTGCCGAGCACACCAAGACGCGATTGCAGAGAATCGAAGATAAACCCCGAAGCTATGGCCAGCAGAAGAAAGCCGACTCCGATGATCAAGTGATCGATCAAAACCGCGACGAACCGGCTGCCGATTCCTGCCACCGCAAACTCGAGCTTCACCTGCTCGGGCGTGTCAATGTTTAAGCTGGTCGGCAAACCCGCGTTGCTCAAATGCAGCCATGATCTCGAACCTCTGGATCGACCTTCGCAAGGATAACTGGAACCGCCTCGACGCGCTGCTGCGGCAGGTCGAGGGTCACGGGCTGCGCTCCCTTTCGCAACCAGAGCTGCGCGATCTCGGCCTGCTCTACCGCCACGCCGCCGCCGACCTCAGCGCCGTCCGTGCCGACCGATCCTCTCGCACGCTCGAACAATACCTCAACAAGCTCGTCTCCCGCGCTCACAATTTCGTGTACTCGGGCTCGCGGACATCCTTCTCCGGCCTGTGGCGGTTCATGTTGGACGGCTATCCGCGACTGTTACGCCGGCTCTCCAGCTACGTCTGGCTCGCAACCGGCATTACGATCGCCGCTGGGGCCCTCGGCGTCTTCATCACCCTCGTGCGCCCCGACTTCGGCGAGATGTTCCTCGGCGCGGACAAGATGGCAGGGATTCGCGAACATCATCTCTGGATGGACAGCATCCTAAGCATCAAACCCCAGGCTTCCTCGCAGATCATGACGAACAACATCACCGTCTGCTTCGTTGCGTTCGCGGCCGGCATCACTGCGGGACTCGGCACGATCGTCACGCTGTTCATCAATGGCCTGATGCTCGGCACGATTGCCACCGTCTGCGCCCGGTATCATCTCTCGCTCAGCCTGTGGAGCTTCATCGCCGCGCACGGTGCGCTGGAGCTACCCAGCATCATGCTCGCCGGAGCCGCCGGCCTGCGGCTGGCCGCCGGAGTTTTATTTCCCGGCATGCTGCGCCGCAAGGACGCACTTGCGCTCGCCGGCGTCGAAGCCGTTCAGCTCGTCGCCGGCACGATCCCGCTGCTCACTATCGCCGGCACGCTCGAGGCGTTCCTCTCGCCGACACACGCGCCCGCTGCATTGAAGTTCGCCGTGGGCGCTCTGCTCTTCGCTGGTCTATGCCTCTGGCTGGGTGAGGGCGGACGCACTCCCCTCCCCGGTGCCGAGTCCGGCCCTACGGGTGAGGCTGCGTCGTCTCCGTTGAGCTAGTCCCAGTTGGTGGGGAGGGCTGGTTCGCTGCAGGACTTGTCCTGCCCAGATTCTGCACTGGCTGCGCCGTATTCGACGCCGGCGTAACGGTCTTAGCCTGCGCTCCGTTCCCTCTGCGGCCAGTTCCATTCGTCTGATTCGACGACCCCGGCGGCGCCGCCGCTCCGATTGCAACGCCATTCACCGCGCCCGGTCCACCATTCACCGACTGGGGTGGGCCATTCGCCGGCGCAGCGGGAGGAAGCACTTGAAACGTGAGCTCCGCGCCCGCAGCCAGACCAGCGTCGGTCCCCACCGCCGGCGCGCTGTCCGGAAGGTCCTTATGTCCGGGCTTTCCCCGATACGTCAGTGTGTCGGTGTACACCCCAACGGATCCCACACGCTCCGCCTGCAACGAAAACTCGCCCGCCGCATACAGCCGTCCCGCCGGCAGCGTCTCGACAACCGTGAGCTCGACCGGCGTGCCCACCGGTAATGTTCCCCTCGGGCTCAGCGTCACCGGCTGCGACAACGTCGCCCGTACGGTCTCGCCATTTTTCAGCCTGCCCGAGTCGATGCCACGCGAGAGTTTCACCTCAATGAAAGCGTGCGGCGGGATCGACTCAGCATGGCCATTACCCATGCGAATCGGACTCGCCTGCGCCGCTGCATCATCCACTGGCGCCGCTGGTGCCGGCTTGATCGGGCTGGCCTGCGCGGCCGAATCCGTCGCCGGCTCCTCCTGCGTTTTTTGAGCCGCAGCCACGACGCTTACACACAGCACAACTGCAAATGTCACGGGGAGCCGGAATGTCATCTTTCGCATCACGCACAGCTCTCCTCGGCCAGGTCGCCCATAGCCTCGTGTCTTGAGACGGGCAACAGGCCAGCCATGTTGCATCTATAGCAGGACTTAACCCCAGCACGACACATCGCGGGTTGCTCCACTCTGCTGCGAATCCTATCCTGAACAGGAATGCCACACACCACCGGCATCATCGTCACAGCAGCCGCCGCATCCGCCGTTACCGTCGGCGGAACGCTGGCGTACGCCGCGCTTCACCCACAGTCCCAGCTGTTCGGCCGCACCCTCATCGCCGGCCGTGACTCCGCCGAGATCGCGCTGACTTATGACGATGGCCCCAACGACGCCGCCACCCTTGAGCTCCTCGACGTGCTGGCGCGCCACACCGTCCGCGCCTCCTTCTTCATGATCGGCCGCTTCGTCCAGCAGCGGCCGGAGATTGCCCGCGCCGTCCACGCCGCCGGTCATCTCGTCGGCAACCACACCATGACCCATCCCTGGCTCGCCTGGCAGCCGGACCGCGTCATCCGCGAGGAATTGCTCGGCTGCAACCAGGCGCTCGAGGATACGCTCGGCGCACGCGTCCGCTACCTGCGCCCGCCGCACGGCGCCCGCCGCCCCGCGGTTATGCGCATCGCCCGCGAGCTCGGCCTCACCGTGGTCCAGTGGAACATCATGGGCCACGACTGGGTGCCCATCGGCACCGAGGGCGTCCTGCACAAGCTGCGCCGCGGCCTCAACACGGTGCAGCAACGCGGCCGCGGAGCGAACATCCTCCTCCACGACGGCTACGACCAGCGGATGGGTGCCGACCGCTGCGCCACCGTCCAAGCCACGGACCGGCTGCTCACCGAGCGCTCAGCAAACGCAAGCCGCTTCGTCACCGTTGACGCGTGGGCCTAAATCAACTCTGAGTGGGATACCGGTATGGGCTGGCGCCCATTGTGGGTATGTTCGTTCGACTGGAACGAACTCTACGGCGCCACATTTGGCCGTTCCACAGCGGCGGCCAAGGTCATAAAACAATCCGCAAGAAAGCCCTCGTAGCCGCTGGGGGTGCCGTTCCATGCCTGCCAATCGTAGGTCTCGCCGTTCGGGCCACGGCCTTCATACCCGCCGCTCTTGTAGCTCTTCAGCATCGGGAACAGGATGCGGTCGCCATCCTCAATGCGGCCCAGCTTATAAAGAGCGGCGATCGAATAGTAGGCAAAGGCAGCCGTCGCGCTGCCGTCCTCGTAAACCTGGAAGGTGGGTCGCCCGACGTAATCTTCCTTGCTGATCGGAATCAAATTGCCCGGAATACCATGCTCGAAGTTTGTATAGCCCACCTCCTGCATCTTGGCTAGAAGGTGGTCGAAGATCGCATTCCCCTCCGCCTTCGGCACCAGGCCATAGACGACCGCGGCTCCGCTCACCCACGGGAAGTAATAGTCGTGAAGTTTGCCGTCCTGGCTTCGCCATCCGGCAATCACGCCTGTCTTCGCATCGAAGAACGCAGGCAGATACGCGCTCTTCAGCATCGCGGATCTCTTTCTGTATCGCGCCGCATCCGCGTCCTGTTTCATCGTGGATGCCATGGCGGTCATATTCTGGAGCGCTCGATAGGCGAGCGCATTGGAGTAGGCGTCTTCGTAGCCGAAACCAATGGTGTCCCACCAGTTCGACGGGCGAAGCACCGTTCCGCCATCGGCCCGCGGGATCCAGCTACCCGAGTTGCCGGACGCGCTGTACTTCACGAGACCGTCACCGTTGGTGTCGGTGGCGAGCATGGCATCCGCCCAGCCGCGAAGAGCGGGGTAATTCTTCCGCAGCCACTGCTGGTCATGAGTCGTGGAGACGTATTCGCCAGCCGCGATAAGCAGCGAGGGATAGCTGTCGGCGCTGATCGTATCGCGGTCATTGACGCCGAATCCACTACCATCGAAACTGCGGTAGTAGGGCATCCCGGCCGCGAGAGCCCCATGAAGTAAGCGGTCGAGCGACACGCGTACGAGATCCATGGCGGTCAGGCCATTGGCCAGCGGTGGCGTGTACTTCGCTACCTCTGTGTACATATGCCACACAAATGAGCAGGGGTCGCTGGCCGTGTTGTTTGCCAGCATGCCCTCTTCAGCCTGCATCTGGAAGATGTTGAGCCAGTTGCGGCGGAAACCATCATAACGGGCATCGGATTCGATCCCGCGGAGATGCGGGTAGATGGCAACGACCGTGAACGTATAAGCAACGCGTGGATTGGTCAGGGTTGCGCCCGGGAAAAATACCTCAACATAACCTGGCTTGCGGCGGCGCCCATCGTAGCCGAGCAGCACTGGTTCCCGGCTGGCCACTTCGATACGCAACGAACCTTCCTCGGGCATGTGCAGCACGGCCGGCAAGCGGGCCTGTCCTTCGTCAACCGTCGTTAGGAGCGTGGCGTGCGTCACCTCAGGATTGAAGCGCAAAACAATGCCCTGTCCGGGAATCCCACGACGAAAGGTGCTCACCATCTCAAAGGATTGGGACGAGAACTTGAACCGCCAGCCGGAATCGGGAGCGCCGGCGCTCGGATCCTTTGGGAACGTCCTCGCGACCGGCCACGATCCCGGCGGGAACAACACGTTGGGACGAAATTCTCCCTTGCCCAGGGAATCAACCGACAACGATTCAATCGTCGAGCCGTCAGGCGTGAGTGCCAGCGAATAGTACGGAGTCTTGGCTTCGCGTTGCTGTATGAAATCCGCCGCGTTCGCCGCAGTGGCAAAGACACCTAAGACTGCAATCAAGGCAAAAGATTTGATCATCTGTATATTTTCTGGGATTCTCCCTCGGATTTGAGGAGCTTCCAGAATAGCTGAGCGAGTGGGCCGCACGGAATCAACCACGCTGATCATCCACACAAACGTCACACCACTGACCCCAGACGGGGGAACGATCAGGATGACCGAAGCAACGTCTGACGCGTGCGCGTCTTGGGAGAAGCATGCGCCCGTTGCGGAAATTGGAAATTAATGAATGGTGCGCCCGAGACGATTCGAACGTCTGACCTACAGCTTCGGAGGCTGTTGCTCTATCCAGCTGAGCTACGGGCGCTTAAGAATGACGCGGCGAAAGCCGCAACCCACTCATGTAGGGTAGCATGGTGGCCCATGAAGACCTCCGTTCGTTCCGCACTTACAGCAATTCCGCTCGTGGCACTGCTGGCCGTGGCCACAGGCATTTTCATTCACACCACGCCCGTCTCGGCGCAGGGCGAGTCCGCGTCGAAACCGGAGATGAACGCCGCCCCTCCGCGTTCCGCACAAATGGAAAAGCCGGTTCCCAGCCCGGTCGCGCAGGCCGAGGTCACGCTCGACGGCAAGGCAATCACGATCCATTACAACTCGCCCCGTATGCGCGGCCGCAAGATTATGGGCGACCTCGTTCCGTACGGAAAGGTGTGGCGCACCGGCGCGAACCCCGCGACCAGCTTCGTCACCGATGGCGACATCAAGATCGGCGACCTCAACGTTCCGGCCGGCAAGTACACGCTCTACACCCTTCCGGCTGAATCCGGCTGGCACCTGATCATCAACAAGCAGACCGGCCAGTGGGGAACCGTCTACAACCAGGACCAGGACCTCGGCCGCGTGCCCATGCGCTCGCGGACACTGCCCGCACCACAGGAGGACATGAGCATCAGCTTCGAGCACACCACAAAAGATTCCACCGAGCTGCACGTCCGCTGGGAGAACACCGACGAGTGGGTAAAAATCGAGGCCGCGCACTAGCATCCGCTCCACGCTGGCACTCCTCATCTGCTGATGTGCAGCGCCAGCGAAAAAGCTAGAATTACCCACACACAATGAACCTCTACGCGATTGTTCTTGGCCTGATCGTCCTGGCGTTGCTCGGCGTGTCGGTCGCTCGGGTCGGCAAAGTAAAGACCAAGGCGGACTACCTCGTCGCCGGCCGCTCCCTGCCGGCCTTTGTCCTCGTCTTCACGCTGCTCTCCAGTTGGATCGGCTCCGGCTCTCTGCTCGGTGGAGCAGAAAACGCCTACAAGCACGGCTTCGCCGCACTGTGGCAGGCGGCGGGCGGATGGGCAGGTCTTGCGCTCATCTACTTCATCGCGCCGCGCGCCCGCAAATTTGCGCAGTTCACGATCCCGGACCTCCTCGAAGCGCGCTACAACCAGACTGCACGCGTGCTCGGCGTGATCGCCGTGCTCTTCGCGTATACCGCGATCACCAGCTACCAGTTCATCGGCGGCGGAGACATCCTGCACCTCATCTTCCCATCCATCAGCGCCGTGCAGGGCCAGTACATCCTCGCCGGCTTCGTTACCCTTTTCACGATGATCGCCGGCATGGGCTCCGTCGCCTACATGGACGTCTTCATCGGCCTGCTCGCGACCGTAACCATGATCGCCGCGCTCCCCGTGCTCGTGCACATCGCCGGCGGCTGGAACAACGTCCGCGCCATCCTTCCTGCCACCCACTTCAAGTTCTTCGGCGACATCCACCCGTTCAACAGCTACATCCAGACCCTGCCCGACGGCTCGACGCAACAGGTCCAGTCCGCGCTTGAAATCTTCCTCCCCACATGCCTGCTCATGCTCGGCAACCAGGCCATGTACCAGAAGTTCTTCTCCGCGAAATCCGAGAAGGACGCAACACGCGCGACTCTAGGCTGGGTTGTCGGCACCATTATCCTCGAGTCCGTCATCGTGGCCCTGGCAGTCGTCGGCTCCGCACTTTACCGCAGCGGCGAGGTCACTCAGCGCCCACGCGAGGTTCTTGCCTTCACTGCGACGCATGCCTTCGGCGGATCAAAACTGCTGATGCTGCTCGGCGCGCTATTGGTCGGCGCAATTTTCGCCAAGGTCGTCTCCACCGCGAATAACTATCTCTTCTCGCCGTCCACGAACCTTATCAACGACGTCTATATCCGGTACGTGCGGCCCTCTGCCTCAAATTCCGAGGTCCTCATCGTCTCCCGCGTGATCGTCGTCGCGCTCGGCGCCTGGGCGCTCTACCAGTCGCTCGGCACAACCTCTGTACTGAAGCAATCGCTTTACGCCTACACCATCTACTCCGCGGCGCTTACTCCGGTAATCCTTGCGGCGTTCTTCTGGCGCAGAGCTACCGGTTCCGCCGCCGTCGCGAGCATCGCTGCCGGAACCGTCGTCACCATCCTCTGGGACAAGCCCTTCATCAATCAGCACCTGCCTGCGTGGCTCGCCGCTCGTGACGCGATTCTTCCCGCGCTGGTTGTCTCGCTCATTTGCCTCGGCCTTGTAAGCCTGCTGACGCCGCGCCCTTCCGAAGCACAGCTCCGTCCGTTTACCGACCAAAAAATTTGAGCGTTCCTCTTCCCGGCAACCTGCATCCAACGGGCAGGCAAAGCTGCCGCCCCAAGGAGAACCTTCCCCATGCCTGACAAGAATCCTATGCCCGCAACCGACAGCGCCCGAGACCTTCGCAACCTGGTGCACGATGATGTCACCGCCGACTTCGAAGACGATCCGAAGTTCGCCGACAGCAACCCGACCGCGAATGCCTCCAGCGAAAACCTCGCCGTGATGCGCGACACCGACGATGATGAGGACTCCGACGACGAGCTCGAAGAGGACGATGAAGACGAGCTCGACGACGAAGATGACGATGAAGACGAAGATGATGAGGACGTCGACGCTGTAGATGACGATGAAGAAGACGATCTCGACGACGAAGATGAGGATGAAGAAGAGGACGATGAAGACGATGAGGACGAAGTCAGTGCCTCGCCCTTCTTCCTCAAGCGTGCTGCATGATATTCACGTCTGCAGCAAATCCCTCTGAACCAATCCCTGTGAACCCGGCAATCCGGAGGCTCGGTTGAGCAGCACGTCAAGCAATGGGGCACCATCCCTTTGGAGAGGTCTTGTAGCGGGCCTGTTGGCAGGAGTGGCCGCCACGGCAGCAAAGACACTCGCGGAAAAGTTCTACCCTCCGCGCATCCACGGTGAACCCGAGCCTCCGGACCTGCTCACGGAGCGCATTGCCGGCCACAACCTCGACGACACTTCCAGACTCGTGGCCAGCGAGAGCATCCACTGGGGCTTCGGCGCCGCCGCCGGCGCCTTCTACGGCGCGCTCGCCGAATTCTACCCCGCTGCCACGTCAAAGGAGGGCGCCAACTTCGGCCTCGTCCTAATGGCTCTCACGCATGAAGGCGTTCTCCCCGCGATGGCGCTCAGCGCACCGGCCGAGGATCAGACCGAGCGCGAGCAATCCAGCGAAGCTCTCACCCATCTGATCTACGGCGTGGTCGCCGAGCGCGTTCGCAGCATGGTCCGCACCGCCCTCGACTAGCCTCAGCTTCCGCCGCGCCCACTACCTCGCCGGCTCCCCATGCCCGCTCATGCTCTCGAACACCACTCGATTCTGCTGATCCAGCACCACAACGCCCGTCAGCGCACTTGAGCTCCCGCGCGAGCGCCACGGCAACACACCCATGAACCGAGGATCCCGGAACGTTACAACCGTCCCGGGCACCGGCGGAGCCTCATCCGCATCGGCCATAGCCTGCTCCACCGCCGCCCGCGAGTTGTCCGTCGACACAATCGGCATCGGCGACCAATCCAGGTACACACGGCCCAGCTTACTTCGCTCCGCTGCAATCAACGCCGCCGTGCGATCGGCCTTGTCATAGGTCCCCTCCGTCGCGGCGATTTCCTGCTCCCGCGTGTCGGCCCGCTCCAACTGGTACACCGGCCCAAAATCCGTCACCGTGTACCACCGGAACACACTCAATGGGTCAGGGTTCGCCAGAGCGCGCTGCGCAGTGAGATACGTCGGCAGCTTTGTCGCATCATGCTGTGAAGCGGCGTCGGTTGCCGTACTCTGATCGCCGCGCTGATCTATCCTCGGATCCGTTCTGTCCGGTGGCGTCGGCGCTTCCAGGCTCTGGGACATCGCGAGCTGGGCCGCGCGGTCGTGCTCCATCCACCGGACGCCCCATAAGGCGACGACAAGAAAGAGGGCCGCGATTGGCCACCCCGTTCCCGTGAACGGCTGCCGCCTCGTGCTCATCTCCGAGCTCACCAGCCGGAAGATAGACGCAACAACCAGCCCCATCAAGAGCAGCGCGAAGATCAGCGGATCGAAGATGAACACAATCGAAGCCGCATACCAGTGAGGGTTGAAGGGATAAAACGGCCTCAGGCCGTAGTTGTTCGTGAAGTCCAGCAGCAGATGACTCAACAGCGCGATTATCGAAAAGCCATACAGTGCACCCCAGCGCACCGGCGCCGCCGTAAGCGGGCGTTCTATCGGAATGTGATCGCCCTGCGCCACCGGCTTTGGACGATTCGCGTACCGCGCCGCCCGCCAGCGATGAATGCCATAGCAGACGAGCACAACGAAAGCCGCCTCAAACGGCACGCCAAGAAATGTATGCGTGATCCCACGATGATGCTGGAGAGCTTCGACAGGACCTCGAAATCCCCACAGGGAGTCGATGTCCGGGAGCTCAGCCGCGCCCGCCATCGCTAGGGTTGTGTACGCCGCACGCCGGTTGAACCCCGCCCGTGCGAGACACGCGCCCGTCAATACATGCGTTACAGGCTCCATCCGCCCAGTTACTGAGAGACAGCTACAGGATGGTTCAGAGCCGGTGCCGGACGGACCTCAATCGCCGCGTGCGTCGCTGCAGCAAGCCGCTCCTGCTTCTGAACGCTCGAACTGAGAACCTTCAGCTCAGCCGCCGCGAGCATCTGCGGCTTGAAACCGGCGACCGCAACGTAACCGGGTTCATCGCCCAATGCCTCGGAGATGCGGTTCCACGTAAAGAACGGTGAGGTTGTCGGCAGCAGAATCATCTTCTGCTCGGGTTCCGGAAGCACGAAGTAGGTGCCCCAGATGCAAATGGAGATAAGCGAGCCAATTGTACTTACCAGAAAGATTGGCGAATACAGTGAGCCTGCACCGGCGGTCGCCAGCCAAGCTGATTGCACCAGGAAAGTAGCCGCTGTGACACCCAGCCCGACTGCAATACCGAAAATGCGGCTACGGAACGTTAGGCCCAACGGGCGAATTGCAAAACACACGAAAAGCAGCAGACATAGGGTCAGCACGGACACACCCTGCTGAATTTGCGGCACGATCGCTCCAACGAGACCAGCAAGAGTTGAACTTGTCCTATGAGGACCAACCGCGAAAGCGACCGAGACGGCCAGCGACACTACAGCAACCCACCTGAAAATGATTCTTCCAATTTTCTGAAGACCTTGCAACGGTCGCATGGCCTTGTTGTAGATATCGTAGATCGTTAAGACGATCAGAATAACCTGCAAAACCGCCGATATCCAGTTGGTGTAAAAAAGCAGATCGTAGGCCACGGGCAAGCTGAGGCCGGTCTCTTTCCGAAAGAAGAGGATTGGAATAACTATCAATCCAGTAAGCGACCGAACTGCGAGGAGACCCATCAGGGCGCCGAACGTGCGCCACTGTCGCTTATAAAGCATGACGCTGACCACGCCAAAACAAACAGCGCACTCAGCGATATTCGAATCCCGCAGCCACAGGACGTTGCTCATAGAACTCCCTCGCGAGGGATATGCTACCCCGCGAGGGTCGATCTCACAAGCACTTCCGTGTACGTCTTAAGAGTGATTACTGCAGCCCGCAGTAGTTGCCGCTACCGGGCATGCACATGGGCGACGGGTAACCGCTGAAGCTGCTCGAAGCGGTCTTCGCCGGCGAAGCGGTCTTCGCAGACGTCATCGAGGGGGCCACGAGGCCGACAAATGCGAGGGACAGGACGATGGCGCGAACGAAAGTGGTCTTCATGGGGTCTCCTGGGTGCATCGAATCTGGTGAGAGAAATTCTGGCATTGCCAGACGCCTACAACCTTAGCGTTATGGTTGCCCCAAGTCTATTGTATTGAACGTGATGCATAGGTATTACTTAGTTATCGTTACTAAGGTAACTTAGCACGAAAGTAGCGTGCCGTAGGGTAGGCCCGCCCCTCAGAGCCATGCGCCACAACCGCAAGCCGGTTATTCTCGACCAGATGAGTGCTGGGTCCTACAGTCGGTCGGACCGTGAACTGATCGCGCGGGTGCGCCGTTCAGCAAATGGCCGGGCCGGATACAAGCAGCTGATCCGCGAGCTTGGCCTCGGCGGCGGCCGTGAACGGCGTCTCCTTTTGGAACAGTTGACCCGGATGGTGGGCCGGGGAGATCTCGTCCGGGTGGATGGTGAATTCTGGGCTGTTCCGGAAGCTGTGCGGCCGCCGACCGCGACGACCTCAGCCGATAAACAGACGGAAGCCCGGCAGCCACGCGCCGGCCGCGAGCGCCTGGTGAGTGGCAGGCTCGACCTTCATCGGGACGGCTTCGGCTTCGTTCGCCCGGAGCAGGGCGAGGACCTCTTCATCCCACCCAACGAAATCAGCGGGGCGATGCAGGGTGATCTGGTGCTGGTAGACGAGGCACCGCCCGGACGTGACGGCCGCAGATCGGGTCGCATCATCCGCGTGTTGACGCGGCGCAATCCGACCGTCGTCGGAATCTTCCACTACGCCCGGAATCAGGGCCGCAGGCGCAGCACACGCGATACGCACGATTTCGGCCTCAACGAACCGCGCGGCAACTTCGTGCGTCCGTTCGACGAACGCGTCGCTGGATGGATTGACATCCCCGAAGGAGCCGAGGAGGTGGCCGCTGCCGCGGATTCCGAACACCGGATGCTCGGCGAAGAGGCTCGTGCGCAGCGCGCGCAATGGGAGCCGAAAGACCCCCGCTGGCCACTCGAAGGTTTGGCGGTCGACGTGGAGCTCACGCAGTTCCCCGCTGCCGGGCGGCCGGCCCGTGGGCGCATCATCGAGGTGCTCGGCCGGCCGGACGCCTTCGGCGTCGACGTTGAGATCGTCATCCGCAAGCACCACCTTCCAAACACATTTCCGACGAAGGTCATCGCCGAGGCTTACGAGCGCGCGAGCCAGACGGTCGCCCTACTGGATGCGGAGGAACTCGGCAGCCGCGAGGATTTTCGCGGCCTGCCGATCGTCACGATTGATGGCGAGACGGCGCGCGACTTCGACGATGCTGTGCTGGTGCGTTCACTCCCGAACGGCAACGCGGAACTGCAGGTCCATATCGCCGATGTTAGCTGGTATGTTGAACCGGAAACTGCGATTGACACGGAAGCGCGCGTGCGCGGGACGAGTGTCTACTTCCCCGATCGCGCCGTGCCGATGCTGCCGCATGCGCTCTCCAGCGGCATCTGTTCGCTGCTTCCCAATGAGGATCGGCTGGTACAGAGCTGCGTGATGGAGATCGACCTGCGCGGCGAGATCGTCGGCTATCGCGTCTGTGAAGGGATCATCCGCAGCGCGCGGCGATGCACCTACACCAGCGTGCAGCACTGCCTCAATGCCTCTCCACGCGCTCGCAACTGGAACCTGCGCGAAACGATTACGCCCGAGCCAACCGCAGAGGACCTCGCCGAGCGCGAGCGCGTTACGGCCGAGCAGCCGGAGATGCCCACGGCCTTTGACGCGATGCTCGAGCTTGCGCTGCGGCTGAACGCCAAGCGGCAGCGCCGTGGCTCCATCGACTTCGATCTGCCCGAGCCCGTCATCGAGTTCGATCCTGATGGCAATATGAAGGCAATCGTTCGCTCCGAACGCGGCTGGTCGCATCGGCTCATCGAGGAGTTCATGCTCAGCGCGAATGAGTGCGTCGCGACGTGGCTGCGTGACCGGGGGATTCCGTCGATCTATCGCATCCACGAGATGCCCGACCCGAAGCGGATTGTCGAATTTGAGGAGACCGCAGCGTCCTTTGGCCAGACGCTGGGTATCGGCACACTGCCGGTGAAGCGGATGACCATGAAAGCGGATCGCAGATCTTCACAACGATCCTCTGCGCGCGGGCGCGGTTCACGCGATGTGCAGAAGCATGAGATCCCGGAGAGCATCCCGGTGACGCCGCAGATGTATCAGCGACTGGTGAAGCGGATTAGCGGGCATCCGGAGGAGCGTATCCTCGCGTACCTGATGCTGCGCTCGTTGAAGCAGGCAAGATACGCCGAGCAGAACGAAGGACATTTCGCGCTGGCGAGCCCGTGCTACACCCATTTCACCTCACCGATCCGGCGCTACCCGGACCTCATCGTCCATCGCTTGCTGCGCTCAATGCTGCATAGTGGAGCTGATCCGCACGGCGGAGGAATTCGCAGTGACGATCCCCAGCCCTGGACGTTGCATGCAGCGGATAACTCTCGGCGCGGCGAGCCAAAACGCGCACGACTGCCGGAAGGTCATGGACCGATTGCTGCCCAGGAGTTGAGCGATATTGCGGTGGAGAGCTCCCAGGCCGAGCGCAGGGCCGCTGACGCGGAACGCGAGCTGATGGACTGGAAGAAGATGAGGTTCATGGCCGACAAAGTCGGCGACGACTTTAAAGCGATCATCCTCTCTGTGACCAAGTATGGATTTTTTGTCGAACTCGATGAGCTGTTCATCGAAGGTCTGGTGCCGATTGGGTCGCTCGCGGGGGACCACTACACCTTCCGGGACACAGACAGGGTAATCTGCGGTGCGCGCACAGGGCACTGCTTCCGGGTAGGTGAGCGTGTCGAAGTCATCCTGGACCGGGTCGATCGACAGCAGATGCGCTTGCAGTTTGCGTTGCTCCCGGGCACCGAGCCGGTCGCGACCAGCGGTGCTCGGAAGCCCCCACGGGAAGACCGGCCGCCAAAGGCGAAGAAGGGTCGCGCAAGGTAGGTACCCCTCGCCTCCTGATTTCCGGCGGATCGCTCGTGCCAGCTCAAGCCGTGGCCCTTCCAAAACAGCTCATTGCACCGTTAGCGCGATGGTCGTCTGCTGGCTGGTCCCGCTGGAGGACATTGCGATGACTGTGACATTGGAGCTGCCGGTCGGCGTAACGACCTGGGGGGTGCTGCTGCCGCAACCCGCGACGAGAGCGGCTGTCCCGAAGCCGAGCATCAGGAGAGCGAGCGAGCCGAAGAGGCGGAGGGCTCGCGCATTGCGACGGCGGCGCAGAAAGACGAGCAGAGAAAGCGGAAGAAGGGAGGCGATTGCGAGGGTCGGACGATTGCGGAGATGTGGGCGGGTGGCGCTGCCCGTCTTCGTGCTCATGCCGATGGTGGTGATGTTGAGCGAGGTGGTAGCGGCGGAGCTGGAGGTGACGCTCAGCGAGCTTGGAGAGAAGACGCAGGCGGCGCCCACGGGAAGCCCCGTGCAGGAGAAGGTAACGGTGCCGCTGAAACCGTTGACGGGAGCGACCGCAAGCGTGGCAACCGCGGAGCTCCCGGCCCCCACCGTGGCGGAGGACGTCGAGCCGCTGAACGCGAAGGTGGGCGTGGCGCCGGCGGTGGTTGTGCTGGCGATCGAGGCGAAGAGGCCGTGGGCTTCATTTGCGAGCCCGGCCACGAAGTAGACGTTCGTGTTGCTGCCGCCGCTGACGCTGGTGCTATTGAGGATGGGAGTACCGCCGGTTAGAAGATCCCAAAGAGAGGCGTAGACGAGGGCTTTGCCCGTGGAATCCATGAGCTGGCCGAGGTAGACGTAGCTGTGGGGATCGTAGACATTGATCTTACCGTCGCCGAAGTTGCCGATGAGGAGATCGCCGGAATAGATGCCGAAGCCCGCTGACGGTGCGAAGGCTACGCCATAGGGCGCGTTGAGATTGCCGCCAGTGGCAACGCGAGCGACGAAATTTCCATTGAGATCGAAGACGTCAACGACGCCGCTGCCTACGCCGGGGACCTGTTGGCAAGTGTGTGCAGTGGAGCGAACGGCATAGGCGATCCAGACCTGGTTGGTGAGGATGTGAATGGCCCAGGGACCGTAGCCGGCAGGCAGGTTGGGATCTGTAAAGGAGCCGGAGAGTTTGGTGGGTTTGAAGTTCTGATCATAGACCTCGACCGTGGCGCCGGTGCCAAAGTTGGCCGCAAGGATATAGCTGGTGGTTGAGTTGGAGTTGAGGAGAGCGAGCCCGGGATAGCAGGCTCCGGTGGATGCGTTGTTGATCGCGATGAGAGCGATAGCGCCGTTCTGACCAAGCGCACCGTTCCATCCGTAGATTGCGCCATCAAGCGTGGAGAAGAGGAAGGATGCCTTGGCGCCGTTCGAGAGAACCATGCCGCTGGCTCCGGCTGTGGTGACCACTCCCGCAGGCGAGCCGTTAGGGAACGCACTGGTAGCGGCAGGAACGACGACTTTGAAGGGGCTGGTGTTCGTCGCGGCGGAAACGACGTAGCTGAAGCCCGTGTTGGCAGTGTTAATCCACCAGGTAGGACTGACGGAGATGCCCCATGGATTCTGGAAATTGGGATCACTTGCGGTGGCGGCGACGGAACCGTCCGAGAAGAGATTCGTAACGGCGTAGGCCTGCGCGTGTGCGGAGGGAGGCTGGAAAGTAAAGAGACTGAGAGCGAGGAGCAGGACGAGAAAGATGCGGCGCATGATGGCTCCCGGCGGCCTCTAACATCGGCAGAGGCCCGGCACGGATGGGATATCCGGCTGAATGTGAGCGTAGTGAGGCAAGCCCGCGATGGTGTCATGCGATTGTCACCACATGGCAACTATTCCTGCAGATGTGGCGCAGCACGATCCAGTCCGTGGGTGAGTTCTCTGGAGCACGGCAGGCCGGCGGGAATGGTACAAAGAAGGGCGAGTCCGAGTCTAAGAATGCAGAGGGTTTCGCGGAGGGTTGCGAGTGTCGGACGTGATGCGCAAAGCCGGGATATGGGCATGGGGTGCGCTGATGATGTGCGGCACGGTGGCTGGGCAGACGGCGGAGTTACGTACCAACACAGCGGAGCCATCGCGTGCCGGCAGCGAGTGGACGCTGCACTTTGCCGAGGGCGGCAAGGCAAAGTACAAGCTGATCCCGGGAGCGGGTGAACCGGGCGTGACGGTGTTCAGCGATCGCTCAGGACACGAGGTGAAGATCCTGGTGGCCGAGGACGAGAGGGTGCTGATCATCGCTGGCGACGGCGGGTGCTACCGCACGGGGACGCTCGTGGATGGACGCGTGACGAATGGAACGTCGGGCGGGGATTGCACGCCTCCGGGCAGCTGGACCGCGACGGTCCGGTGAATCGCTTACAAGCGGACGCCGCTCAGGGCGGCGAAGAAGCGGATCACAGCGTCGAGATCGCGTGATGGAAGCGTCGCGAGCTGGCGGCGGGTATCGGCCTCAATGCTGTCATAGATTCCCTGAAGCTTAACGAGGCGCGCCGGCAGGATGTGTATGAGAAGGCTGCGGCGGTCGGCAGGGTTTCGCTCTCGGCGGATGTAGCCGCCTTTTTCCAGACGATCGAGTGCGACGGTGATGCCACCGGAAGAGAGGCCGGTTCCGACGGCAAGAGCGCCAGGGGTCGACGGGCCATGGAGCTGCAGCATGTGAATGAGCTGCATGTCCGTAAGGCTGAGACCCACCTTCTCCGCCGCCTGGGAGTTGAAGAAGATGCTCGCCGCGATGAACTTGCGAATTTCGAGCAGGATGCGGTCTTCCGTTGTGGTGGTCGGCGGGCCAGTAACGGCGCTCGCCGCGAATGAAGTCTTCGATTCCGCGGAACTTCTGCGACGCACGGCCTCAGAGTCCCGACGCCGGGAGCGCAGCCTCTTCGGGCTTTTTCCATTTGGGGCGCTGGACAATGGAGGCCTCTTCTGCTTTAGTGTACATATATCTTAGTTACTAAGATATATGGGGAGTGAGATATGGCAGCGACAGCAAAGGCATACAAGGGCGTGGGCATGGAAGGCAGCGTGGCGCGTTGGTACGACCGCACGACGCGCAAGAGCATGGATGACTTCCGCGAACTGGCAGCACAGATCGCGGCAGAGGTGCCGGGAGGAAGGGTTCTCGAGATTGCGCCCGGACCGGGCTTTCTTTCGATCGAGATGGCGAAGCGCGGGCTGGACGTACGTGCGGTCGATATCAGCAAAACGTTTGTGCAGATTGCGACGAAGAACGCTGGGGATGCAGGCGTAAAGGTGGACTTTGTCCACGGGAATGCGGCCGAACTGCCGGTTAAGAGCGCGAGCGTGGACTTTGTGGTCTGTCGCGCTGCGTTCAAGAACTTTGCGGAGCCGGTGAAGGCGATGCGCGAAATGTTGCGCGTCCTGCGGCCCACCGGCACGGCGCTGCTGATCGATATGCGACGGGATACTACGATGAACGACGTCCGGACGTTTGTCGACGGAATGGGGCTCTCGTGGTTTCAACGCGGGCTGACGGTGCTGAGCTTTCGGCCATTGATAAAGCGGGCATATCCGATTGACGAGATCCGGCGGATGGCGGCTCAGGCGGGGTGGACCGATGTACAGATCGACCTCCATTCGATGGGCTTTGCGGCGCGCGTACGGCGGTAGCACGGACGATCAGGCCGGCACGTGGAGCCGCTCTACGTGCCGGTTCACGACCTTCCGGTAATGAGGAACTGTTCGATCTTGCCGTTGGTTTGGACGTAGGTGCTGATCGTGATCGTCGTGCCGCTGGACCATGTCACGCGATAGACGCTGCCCGTCATCCCACCGCGCTGGTGCGTATTGGCGCGCGTGATATTCGTGATCGTGCCTAGCGGTGCCAGCGTGGATTTGAAGTCCGCGAGAGTGTCGGGGTCGAAGTAGTCGTTCGCGTCCGAGGTGAAAAAGGACCGGTCGATCGTGCCCTGCTGGAGCGCGGTAAGGATGGTCTTCAGCTTGGGCTCGAAGGTGTCGGCTGTGGCAGCGGCCGGACGCAGTGCTGGCAGGAGCTCGCGCGCGATGCCGTTGGCGATAACGGATGCGGCGCTCGATGCGACCTCGTTCGTGAGGACGACGATCGCGATCCCGTCATCCGGGAAGACGATGTTTTCGGAAACGTAGCCACCAACCTCCCCTGAGTGCTCGAGCTCACGATGACCGTTACGGTCATAGATGAACGTGCCCAGACCATAATGTGTGTCCTCGCCATTGACGAGGATGAACGGCGTTTCAAATTGCTTATAGCTAGCGGGCGAGAGCAGCTTCTGCTGCATGATGCCGATGTCCCAGTCGGCGAGCGTAGACGCAGGCATCGCGAGGTCGCCATCGCCGAAGTACCATCCATTGCCTTCGAGCGGCTGCACGCGCACGGGAGCGAGTGCGTGCGAGACGTAGCCTGTCACCTGGAGCTTCGCGCGTTCCGTGTAGGTGTTGAAGACGCCTTCAAGGTGCAGCGGGTCGAGAACGTTTTCGCGGATGAACTGCATAAGCGGCTGGCCAGTGACCCTCTGGACAATGAGGCCGAGGATGACGTAGTTCGTGTTCGAATACTGCCACTCGGTGCCGGGAGTGAAGTCGAGCGGCTTGGTGGCCCACCGTGTGGCGTTGTCGAGCGGGTCAGTGTCGTGGCGCCACTCGGGGATGATGTAGTCCTGCGGAGCGAAGTCCTCGTAGCCGGAGGTCATGGACATGAGATTGTGCAGCGTGACCTCGTTCGCGCGGGTGAAGTTAGGGAAGTATTTCGCGACGGGGTCGTCAATGGAGAGCTTCCCGCGCTGCTGCAGGAGAAGAATGGCGTTCGCAGTGAACTGCTTCGAGATAGAGCCGATGGGATACGCCATGTCAGGCGTGGCGGGCTTGGCAGGCGACACATTCGCCAGGCCGAACGCGCGAGTGTAGACGACGCGCTGGTTTTTGACGATGGCGACGGAGGCGGAGGGCACTCCGGTATCGTGCAGCGCCTTCGTCGTGATGTCAGCGACCTGCTGGGCCGTTTCAGCCGGAAGCTCCGTGGATTGCGACGATAGCTGGGCGAAGCACGTTAGAGATGCCGAAAGAAATAAAGCGGCCCCGAGGAAAATGCGCATGCCTGACGATAGCATTTTGCCAAGTGAGGAGATCGATGCAGATACGGGTTGCGAGTGCGCTGTTATTGGGGATGCTGGGCTGCGTGGTGAGTGCCTCCGCGGCAGACAAGGCGAAGAAAATCGAGCCGCGTTGGATTGCGACGTGGGCGACATCGCAGGTGGGACCGGAGCCAAGCCAGCCGCAGTTAACGGATGCGCAGCTCACGGACACGACCATCCGGCAGATTGTGCATCTGTCCGTCGGTGGAGCAACGCTGCGCGTGCAGTTGTCGAATGCGTTTGGCACCAGACCGCTCCGTGTGGATGCGGTGCATGTCGCAAGGGCGAAGTCGCCGGCCTCCAGCGGGATCGATACGAGCACGGATCATGCGGTGACGTTCAATGGAAGCGAGAGCGTGGTAATTCCGACGGGCTCGGTGTATGTGTCGGACCCGGTGCAGATGCCGATGGAGCCGCTGAGCGATTTGGCCATCAGCTTCCACTACACGGAGCCGCCGAGTGTCCAGACGAGCCATCCGGGCTCACGCGCGACGAGCTATTTGTTGCATGGGGAACACTCGGGTGACGCGGAATTGGTGGACGCGGAAAAGACAGTACGGTGGCTGGGGCTCGCCGAAGTCGATGTGATTGCGGATGACGCCGCACGCACGGTGATTGCGCTGGGGGACTCGATTACGGATGGGCATGGCGCGACCACGGACGGCAACGATCGCTGGACGGACGAGCTGGCGAAGCGCGTCGCTCCGGATAAAAAACTGCGCGATGTTGCAGTGGTGAATGAGGGAATCGGCGGCAATATGCTGCTGCGACATGCGCTGGGCGAGTCGGCGCTCGAGCGGTTCGATCGCGATGTACTGGCCGTGAGTGGTGTGAAATACGTCATTGTCCTGGAGGGCATCAACGACCTGGGTGGGCTGGGTCGTCATGCCGGATGCGACGCAGGAGCAGCATGATGAGCTGGTGAAGGAGATCGAGGGCGCGTTCGCGCAGATTGTGACGCGCGCGCATGCGCACGGGATTCTGGTATACGGTGCCACGATTATGCCGGATGGCGGGGCAGGCTACTACCATCCGAGCGAGGCGGAAATGCAGCGCGGGTGCAGGTGAATGCGTGGATTCTTGCGCCGGGCCACTTCGACGGCGTGGTGGATATCGACAAGGTGACGCGCGATCCTGCGAATCCGCTGAACCTGAATCCGGACGTTCGACTCCGGGGACGGTCTGCATCCGGGACCGGCGGGATACAAGGCAATGGGGGATGCAGTCCCACTGGAGTGGTTCCGGTAGACACGCCGTCGCCGCCCGTTTGCCGTAGGCGTGCGATCTGTGGAAGGATGCGGGCACTGCGTTTCGTCGTCCGGGAGATGTCCTGTGGATGCGAATGAAACCTCTGCGGAGAATGTTCAGCGGGTTAGCTGGCCGCTGATTGGCAGCCTGATTCTGACAGGCATCGTGGTGGCGCTGGTGTGTGTGCCGCCGACTACAGGCGTGCTTTCACTGGGCCGGCTGGTCTGGCTGGCGTGCGTCTACATGCTCGTCGCGGCGGCGGTGCATGCCCTGGCCGTGTGGAGTATCTACCGCATTCAGAGCGAGGGCGTGCGCGAGTGGACCCTGGTCTGGCCGGTGGTCTGGGGCGCGTGGATCGCAGTCGTATGGCTGCCGCTGGTCGCGCTGCTGACGTATGAGCGGTCGAGTTGGGTGGCCGCGATCGTTCCGGTGGCAGCGGCGTTTCTGACGCTGTTTGTGGTGTCGCGGCGGAAGGATGCGCATCAAGATGCGACACCGTTGGTAGAGCACAGGGCGGAGCTGCTGGCGCTCGACAATTCCCCGCGGCTGTGGAGAATGCTGCTGCCATCGCTGGTCATCGCAATTGTTATGGATGGTGGCGTTGCTCTCTATGCGGCGAACCGCGCGTGGATGGCGGGAGTTCTGTTTGCAGTGGCTGCGGCTTACATTACGGAGCGGCAACTGACCCGAACGGCAGCGCGCGTCAAGGTGCGGGATGAGTCGGTGCGGCGTGGAGCTGCCGGGAACTCCGTCGCGGTGTGGATGCTCACCGTGATAGCGCTGCTTCCCTTCCTTGCCGGGATGGGGCTCGCGATGCGCGGCGTGGTCGGTATGCCAGGAGCGCGGGCCGCGAATGACGTGCCGAAGCTCGCACATCCGCCGTCGAAGGATTGGGCCGGGATCATTCTGCTGCGGCCCAGGGTGCGGCAGGCAATTGTGACGCCGCTGCTGGCCGCCAGGCCTGACAGCTTCAAGAAACAAGATGTGATTAGGTTTGATGGGCAGTATTGGTACTTTCAGCCTCCGAACGGCGGGCCGGGGCCGGACGCTCACATGGCACAAGGTGATCCGACAAAGGTGCGAATCAAGTCTACGAACTACCTGGCCGTGAGGATGGAGGCGCACCAGCGGCTGCCGAAGGAGATGGACGCGAATTGCTGCCGCACCTTTCAACTGAACCTCGTGAATGCGGACGCCGTGCCGGGTTCCATCTCGGTCGAGGTGCTGCTGCGGGATTCCAGCAAGAAGCCGGTGACGAGTGTATCGCTGGGAAGCAAGGTGCTGGCGTCCAGCACGGTCTCACCGATGCCGCTGAAACGCGCGCCAGTGCATGAGACGCTGACCTTCCAGATCCCGCGCGGCGAGCGGCAGACGTTTGATGAGATCACGGTGAAAGTTAAGCCGGAGATGGAAAGATCCCGCGCGGCACCCGAGGTCGCCGTGGAGAGCTTCGAGTTTCAGCGGTGAAGATGCACCGGTGTTAGGCTGATTGGACTTCTTCGGCCGGAGGCGGGCGGCATGCAAACGCGTCACCGGGTTCCTGTGTGGCTGATGGGTCTCACCAACCTGACTTACGGTCTGTACGGAGGAGTGGTAGCGTTCGCGGTGCCGCAGTTGCTGGGCAACCGAAACGTCCCAGAGACCCAGATCGCAGGAGTAACCGCCGTTGCGTTTTCGGCGGGCTTCTGGTCGTTTCTGCTCAGCCCGATTCTTGATGTTCGATTCAGCCGGCGGTGGTATGCGGTGGTCCTGGCTTTTATCGCTGCGGTCACGATTGTCGCGGCGTTTTTGAATCTCGATCATCTCGTGCTGCTGGAGACGATGCTGACGATCGGATTCTTCTCCGCTTACATGTATCAGAGCGCAGTGGGCGGATGGCTCTCGTCGATCACATCTGGCGAGGAAGAGAAGACGATCAGCGTGTGGATGACTATCGGTAATGTGGGTGGATTTGGAGTCATGGCTATCGGGTGTAACCAGATCGTGCGCCAGATGTCGCCTAACGCTGTGGCGGCGGTGCTGGGAGCATCGATCCTGATTCCGACAATTCCCTTTTTGTTGATGAATGCGCCAGGGCCGGACCGACGGTTGGCGAGCGAGTCGTTTAGGAAGCTTTTCCACGATGTTGTCTCGCTGGTACGGCGGCGTGAAGTGCTGATCGCAGTCATCCTTTTTTCGGCCCCCGCAGCGACGTTTTCACTCACGAACTTCCTCGGCAGCCGCGGCGGCGACTTCCATGCTTCGCCCGGATTTGTTGGACTCGTGGGGGGTCTGGGAGTGGCGGCCGGTGGAGTTGCGGGATGTCTTGTGTTTCCGGCGATCAGCCGACTGCTGCCGTTGCGGATGCTTTATCTCGCTGTTGGGATTGCCGGCGGTTTGTGCACGCTGGGGCTTATCCTGCTGCCGCATAGACCAGCGTCCTACGCCATCACATTAATCACCGAAAACCTCTTCCAGTCGTTGGCGATTACGATTGCCACTGCGATCATCTTCGAGACGATCGGTGCGAACAATCCGCTGGCCTCCACAACCTTCTGCTTTACTACTTCGGCGTTCATGGTTCCGATCACCTACATGCTCTACGTGGACGCCTTCGGATTCGCGCGCGGTGGGATCGCAGGGAGTCTGGCCGCTGACGCGATCACGGGAATCCTTGCGAGCGTCGTGCTGGGTGCAATGCTGGTGTGGCTGGCTCGCAAGCTCGGACGAACTCGGGCTGCGCCAGCGGTGCGGGCATAAAACGACGAAGGCCGCCCGTGGGGGCGGTCTTCGTGTCTACTGTCTACTGTCTACCTTACTGGTTCTCGCGCTTCCAGTTGATAAGGTCGCCGAGAGTCGTTGACGAGCTGGAGGACGTTGAGGTGGACTGGCCCTTCGACTTCGTCTCCTTGTAGTTCTCGACCTCGGCGCGGGACGCTTCCTCGCCGATCGCCTTGAGGCTGAGCCCAACCTTCTTCTCGTCTTGGCTCATCTTGACGATCTTGAAGTCGTGCTCGTCGCCGACGTTGAGCGTGACCTGGTGCCCGGACTCGTCGACCGCCTCGGAGACGTGGCAGAGGCCCTCGATGCCCTCAGCGATTTCGACGAACGCGCCGAACTGCGCGGTGCGCAGAACCTTGCCGTGGACGACGTCCCCGACGCGGTGCTGCTCGAAGAACGTGTCCCACACATCCGGCTGAAGCTGCTTGACTCCCAGCGAGAGGCGGCGGTTCTCGGGCTCAACACCGAGCACGACAGCCTTGACCTTCTCACCCTTCTTGAGCACTTCGCTCGGGTGCTTGATGCGCTTGGTCCAGGAGAGATTGCTGACGTGCACGAGCCCATCGATCCCGTCCTCGATCTCGATGAAGGCGCCGAAGTCCGTAAGGTTTCGGACGCGGCCCTCGACGACAGCACCGGTGGGGTACTTGTCTTCCAGGTGCTCCCAGGGATTGTCCTGGAGCTGCTTCATGCCGAGCGAGATGCGGCGGTCGTTCGGGTTCACCGAAAGGATGATTGTGTCGACCTCGTCACCAGGGTGAACCATCTTTGAGGGGTGCTTCATGCGCTTGGACCAGGTCATTTCACTGACGTGGACCAGGCCCTCGATGCCCTGCTCGAGCTCAACGAACGCGCCGTAGTCGGTGACGGAGAGCACGCGGCCGCGAACCTGCGCGCCGATGGGGTAACGCTCGGTGGCATCGAGCCACGGATCCGGCGTGAGCTGCTTGAAACCGAGCGAGACGCGCTGCTTCTCCTTGTCGAACTTGAGGACCTTGACCTGAATCTCATCGCCGACATTGACGAGGTCGCGCGGATGCGTGAGGCGTCCCCAGCTCATGTCGGTGATATGCAGCAGGCCGTCGAGGCCGCCCATGTCAACGAACGCGCCGTAGTCGGTGAGATTCTTGACGGTGCCCGTGAAGACCGCGCCTTCCTCGAGGTGCTCGAGCGTCACGGCCTTGCGGGAGTTCTGCTCCTCTTCGAGGATCTCCTTGCGTGAGACAACGACATTGCCGCGCTTCTTGTTGAGCTTGATGACGCGGACTTCGATCTCCGTGCCGATGTAGCCGTCGAGGTTGCGAACGGGGCGAACCTCAACCTGCGAGCCAGGGAGGAATGCCTTGATGCCGATGTCGACGGTGAGGCCGCCCTTGACACGCGAGACCACGATGCCCTTCACCGGAGTCTTCGTGTTGGCTGCCTCTTCAAGCTTGTCCCACACCTTGTGGCGCAGCGCCTTTTCGTAGCTGACGAGATAGCCGCCCTCCTGCTCCTCACGTTCCACGACGACTTCGACCGTGTCACCCACGTTGAACTTGGGCGTGCCGGTGTGATCAGTGACCTGCTCGAGAGGGATCAAACCCTCCGACTTCAGACCGATGTCAACGACAACGTGCTTGTCGGTGATCTTGACCACGGTGCCGGTCACGATCGCCTCTTCGGTGGTCAGGGACTGGGCGGCGTCCTTCTCTGCAGCCTGCTCGCGGTCGAAGCTTTCGAGTGCCTTGGCGAAATCCTCGTCGCTGTACTCAGGCTCGTGCTCGTCGTGCGATACGGGGGCTGCAGCAGGCGGCTGGGGCGAAACTGCCTCGGCGGCGTGGTTCGTCGCCTGAGGCGTGGCCTCAACGGTCTGGGTGTTGGAGACTTCGGTCGGCGTTGTCTCGGTGGTCGTCACTTCTTCGGGCGTGGTTGTTTCAAGTGTGGTGTTCAGGGCTGTGCTCTCGGTTTTGACTGGATTCTGGTCGTGGTCGGCCATTCAAACTGCTCCGGAATCCAGTGGATAGTGTTCGATACGACTCGGGTCCGATTCAAGTTGCATCTTTTTCCGGGGGCAACAGGGCATCGTCCGCGTTGCGGCCTGTGAAAGATACTGCTCGAGGATTTCGGCGGGAGTGTGATCAAACGACCGTCTGCGACTGGATCCCGCACGCAGCGGCGCAATATCAAGTGTAGCAGCGAGAGAGCATTGGGTCAAATGTCGTGAGGCGAAAGAACCGGTGGATTGTGCTTGGGAATGTTGAGGAAAGCCGACTGTCAGCGTGCCGACATAGGCTCCGTGCCTATGCTCCTGCACCTATACTCTGGCCATGGATCAGCTGTGGACGCCATGGCGGTACGCGTACGTGACCGAAAAGCCCAGAGGCTCACGCCGCGGCGTGCCGGAGGCGCTGGCCGGGTGGCCGGGAGACCACGGGTGTGTGTTCTGCAACCTGCGCGCCGCGGCCGATTACGCGATCGAGCACGGAATGCCGCGCGAGGAAGCCGAGAGGGCGAGCGGGATCCTGGAGCGCGGCGAACGCACTTTCATGATGCTGAATGCCTTCCCATACAACAACGGGCACCTGATGGTCGTTCCGTACAGGCATGAGTCGAGCCTGAGCGAACTGCCCGAACAGGATGCGCTCGAGATGATGGTGGGAGCCCGTCGTGCCGAGCGGGCACTGCGCGCGGTCTACGGGCCAGACGGGCTGAATATGGGGCTGAACCTGGGAGAGTCGGCGGGTGCGGGAATCGCCGATCACCTGCATCTCCATGCTGTGCCTCGATGGATTGGCGACACCAACTTCATGACGGTGGTCGGAGAGACTCGCGTGCTGCCAGAGATGCTCGCCGAGAGCTGGCGGCGGCTCCGGCAGGCGCTCGAGGCGGACGGGAAAGATCGGACAGTTAAGCTGGCTTCAACCCGGTAAGCACCGGCAGGATTCTCTGAGCTGTGGATCGCTTGTGCAAAGCTTTTGGTCGAACTGTGAAGAAACGGTATGCAATTCAGCAACCGAACTCAAAAAAACAAACAACCCTTAAGTAACTGACTCTCATCTTATTGTGAAGGGGTACCTCCAATTTGCCCCTGAGGAGAACCAATGAGGGTTGAGAAGTCGCTCGTTGGATCTACGCCTAACGAATTCCCTGTGCGCGAGGGTACGCGCGAAGCACTTGGCTGGAAGCGGGTTGTACATGGCGGGGTGGCGTGGACCGCCTCCGCGAAGGCCGATAGTCTTCATCAACCTCAAGACGGCGCGCAGGAAACCGGGACACTCTACACAGCGAGGCGCATAGGGCTTCGCGAACCCGAGGACGCACAACTGACCGGTGGCACACGTTCCCTGATGCGGCGAGTGATGGGATTGAACGTGACGTCGGCCGGAGCACGTAAGGCACTGCCGCAATCTGTGGCGGCCAAGTCTCAGGCGCAAGTTGCCTAAGACGGTACTTTTCTAAGCAAGGGTCCTGAGAAGAGGGAACGGACACGAGGTGCGCGTGTGCGCTTAGTGCTGCGGCGCCGGGCCGGACTGTGCCTGCGTCAGGTGGTTTGGCACACGCGTCGCTTCAAAGCTGGTGATCTTCCAGAGGCTGGTGCCGGGGATTCGCTGATACGCGCGCATGTAACGGAAGCTGCCATGCATCGGCCTGCCCTCATTGCTGCCCTCCACCTGCGCGAGCGAGGTCACGATCGCGGCGTGCTGACTGATCAGCTTGATCTTGACATCAGAGACATCCAGCGTGCTGATCGCAAACGTGTGGGTGCGCATCCGATCGAGCTGCTGCGGCTTCGTGACGACCTGTCCGCTCGCCGTAATGCCGAGGTAGTCGTCGGACAGCAGGCGGTCCATCGCCTCGATGTCATTGGACAGAATGGCATTCTTCCACTGCGTTTCAAGAGCTTCGATTTGGTCGCGCAGATTATGCGATCCGCGGTGCGGAACCGCGTAGACCGGCAGCGAGACGAGCGCAAAGGTCAGCCCCAGCAGGAGAGCACGCATTGGTCGAGCGATGAGGCGCATTCGCGTACCGGATACTAGAACGACCCGCGGGGCTAGTCAAAGACCGTTGGTGGTATCCGTCCCCTCACGAGAGGTACACGAGTTGGACGTGCCATGCAGGGTGTTTGGCTGCACGGGTGTACAGCCGTATCTGTCGAATGACAAAGAGATGACAGCGAACGAGGGGCCTCTGACATTTGCCGGCCGGACCGCGGTTCAGGCGAGAGCGTCTAGCATCTCCAGGGAACGGATCAGCATGCGCTGGTACAGCCCGCCAATGGCATACATCGCAAAGTGCGCCGAAGTACGATGTGCATCGAGCGCCGCCTGATCGCGGTACTGCTCGTAGATGACGATTGTGTCGGGATCGGACTCAACGCGATGGGCAACGTAGCTGACACAGCCGGGTTCCTGCCGCGAGGCGGCGGTGAGCTCGCGAAGGATCGTGGCGATCTCTTCGCGGTCTTCAGGGCGGAAGGTCATGCGAACGGTGAAGGAGATCATGAGGTATAGCCGCCCATTGCGAAAAAGATAGCTGTGGCAAGAAAGAGAAGACCGCCCGCGATGCATAGATTACTCGCGAAGCGTAACTTTTGTTGCCTCTGCGCGACCGTCAGTATGAGCCCGGCTTGCAGGCGGTTTTGCAGGGACGCGAACGCGTCGGATCTGAATTGCTCCCCAGAACCATGAAATCGAACCGAGGAGACAGACGATTACTGGAAGAGTGAACTTCACGCCAGCGCATGATCGAAGCCGTTCACCATCATGGTCTCGGCGCGGTCCGGGCCCGTGGAGATCATGCCGATCCGGGCATTCGTCTCCCGGGCGATGAAGCTCAGGTAGTCCTGCGCCGCCTTGGGGAGCTTGTCGTACTCAGTGATGCCGGCGGTCGAGGAGTTCCAGCCGGGCAGCGTGGTGTAGATCGGCTGGATGGACTTGAACCCACGGATGTCGGCCGGAATTACGTCCGTGATCTTGCCGTCGATCTTGTACTGCGTGCAGACGGGTATGTCCGCACACTCGTCCATCACGTCCATCTTGGTGACGACGAGCCACTCGGTGGAGTTGATCATGTTGGAGTAGCGGAGCAGCGGGAGATCAAGCCAGCCGGTGCGGCGCGGGCGGCCGGTCACCGCGCCGTACTCCTGGCCGCGGGCGCGGAGCAGGTCCCCTTGCGAGTCGGAGATCTCAGTGGGAAATGGGCCTTCGCCCACACGCGTGACGTACGCCTTCGTGACTCCGATGACCGTGCCGATGCGCGTAGGCCCGACGCCGGTGCCGGTGACCGCGCCGCCGGCCGTGCAGTTCGAGCTCGTCACAAACGGATAGGTGCCGTGGTCGATGTCCAACAGTGCGCCCTGCGCGCCTTCGAACATGACGTTCTGGCCTTCGTCGATCGCCTTATTCAGCAGGACCGCGGTGTCGGCGACGAACGGCGCAATCTGCTCGGCGAGCCGGGCGTACTCCTCGTACATCTGCTTCGGGTCGAGCGGCTCGGTGCCGAAGAGTGCGTGCGCGATGGTGTTCTTCTCGTGGCAGGCGTTGTTGATGTGCGTGCGCAGCAGCGAGGAGTTCAGCAGGTCGGCGACGCGCAGGCCGTTGCGGTGAATCTTGTCCTCATACGCCGGGCCGATGCCGCGCCGTGTCGTCCCGATGGTCTGCCGCCCCGGTGCCGTCTCGGCAGCAAGCTCGATCATCCGGTGGTACGGCAGGATCACCTGCGCGCGGTTGGACACGAAGAGCTGCTTCTCTTCAGGCCGATGCGCAGGAAGCCCGGCGTCCTTGAGCTTCTTCACCTCAGCGAGAAACGCCGCAGGGTCCAGCACCACGCCGTTGCCGATGACGCCTTTGCGGCCCGGGCGCAGAACGCCGCACGGAATGAGCTGCAAGACGAACTTCTGGCCGCCGATGATGACGGTGTGGCCGGCATTGTGACCGCCGGCGTAGCGGGCGATGATGTCGAACTTTTCGCTGAGGACGTCGACGATCTTGCCTTTGCCTTCGTCGCCCCACTGGGCGCCGAGAATCACGGCCGACTGCTTTTTGTTCACGAGGGATGGGCTCTCAGAAGGATGGGTTCGCACGCGAGGAACGCGCGCCCATGCTCAATTTTACCGCAGTTTAACGTCACAGAACGGCTTAGCGTTTGCGCGGAATCGAGAGGTCCAGATCCGCGCCGTACATCTGCTTCGTCAGAAGAACGATCTGGCCAGTGTGGTAATCGAGATGGCTCACCACCTTGTAGATGGCGTCAACGATCGGCGTATGGCGCCACGTGCCGGTGGGCTGTGGGTCAATGATTTCGCCCAGCCGATCGTGCGGCAGCATAGCGACGACCTCGCGCGCTTCATCCAGCGTCGCGGTGAAGTTCGCGAACGCGGTCTTCGAGTCGAGCGTAGGCGCGAGTGTGAACTCATCATCGCGGCGTCGCACGTCCGGCTGTCCTGCGATGCCATGCAGAATCCACTGCCGGATGTTGCCTTCAAGATGCAGCAGCAGGTTGCCGACCGAGTTTTCATGCGGTCCCCCGCGACGCCAGATCTGCTCTTCACTGAGCTTGCCGAGGCAGGCGGCGATATCGCTTTGGAGCGACTGCATCTTCATTGCAGAGAAGGCGAGGAAGTCGGCTGCGATCGTGTCGGAGGACATGGTTATCATCTTGCCAGATTTGCAGGTAAGCTGTTGCTGCCCAGATTGATGCTCGCCCGGAAGCAAACTCGATTTCATGCGATTCGGTTACGGCTGGAGCATCACCGCTCACGCGGCCGGGTCGAGGCGTTCTGCTGGGAATTCGCGCTGTTCGTCTTCAAGCAGGCGTGGGCCTGCCTGTTCGGCGGTGTCCTGCTGACCCTGATCCTGATGACGAAGTATTTGTGGCCGGCCCATGCGTCGCTCGCGCGATATGACTTTCTGTTTCTCGCGGCGGTCAGCCTCCAGGTGTTGCTGCTGGTCACGCGCATGGAGACCGTGCGCGAGGCGAAGGTGATCCTCGCGTTTCACCTCATCGGCACGGCCATGGAGCTGTTCAAGACGAGCGTCGGATCATGGAGTTATCCCGAGGCCAATCTTCTGCGGCTCGGGCATGTGCCGCTCTTCTCCGGCTTCATGTATGCGTCTGTGGGAAGCTACATGGCGCGCACGACGCGAATCCTTGACATGCGTTATACGGGCTTTCCGCGCCGCGCGGTGACGCTGGCGCTGGCAATGCTGATTTATGCAAACTTCTTCGCGAACCACTTCCTGCCGGACATGCGCCTTGTGCTGTTCGGGTTGATTGCGGTGGCGTTCGGAAGGACGTGGGTGTACTACCGTCCGTATCGCGTCTTCCGCAGAATGCCGCTCCTGGCCGGATTTGCGCTGGTCGCGCTGTTCATCTGGATTGCCGAAAACGTCGGCACCTTCGGCGCGGTATGGATGTATCCGCACCAGAGGGCAGCGTGGGAGGTCGTGCGGCTCAGCAAACTTGGATCGTGGCTGCTGCTGATGATCATCAGCTTCATACTGGTGTCGCTGGTGCATCCTCCAACGCCTCCGCCGGAGGAGGTTCGTGACGCGAGTCTTGCAGTACCCGAGATTCAGGTTGCGGAGAATCTCTAGAGTTGCCACTGGTTGCTGATAAAGTGCTGTTCATGATCAGCTCTCGAACTCGCGCGTTTTTCATTTGCGCGGCGCTGGTTGTAGTGGCGCTGTGCGGGCCCATGGTGATGCAGGCACAGACTGCAGGCGCACCTCCAGTTGCGGCGCAAGCACGACCGCAACAGTATTACTTGAAGCTAGTGCCTCCACGGGCGACGTTCGCCAGCGACATGACGCCCCACGAGCAGGAGTTGATGCAACAGCACGCAGCCTATTGGGCGGACCAATTCAAAACGGGCAAGGTTCTGATTCTTGGGCCGGTGATGGATCCGAAGGGCGTTTTCGGAATTGTGGTCGTTGAGTGCACGGAGAGCGAGGCGCACGCCATGGCCGACGGCGACCCGACCGTAAAGGCCGGTTTGAACCACTTCGATGTGATGCCGATGCATGTCTTCATGCACAAGTAGATTCAGCGCGGTTACCCCGCGGCGACGCTCTGCACGATGCCCTTCGCGCGCAGCCCGGCTTCGATCTCGGCAAAGTAGTCTTTGATTTCGCCTTGTGTGCGAATCCAGTCGATGTAGCGCGAGATTCCCTGCTCGATCGTGACGGTCGGTTCGTAGCCAATGGCGCGGGCTCGCGTGATGTCGGAGATCAGCGAGCGGATCTCGCCGGGGCGGAACTCACCGCGCGCCAGCGGCTCGATCCGGATATTCAGTTGATCGGCGATGATGCGCGCGAGGTCGCGAACAGACGTTGCGCGCCCGCTCCCGATGTTAACCGCAAGGCCGTCGACGTTGTCACATTCTGTGGCCAGCAGATTGGCCCGCGCGATGTCTTCGACGAAGCAGAGATCGCGGGTCTGGTTGCCATCTTCGTAGAGAATCGGCGGCTGATTATTGAGCAGGCGCGTGCAGAAGATCGCAATCACGCCCGTGTACGGATTGAAGAGCGACTGGCGCGGGCCGTAGGTGCAGGAGTAGCGCAGCGCGACGGTGGGGATGCCCGTCTGCTTGCCCCACAGAAGAACGAGCCGTTCTTGATCCACCTTCGTAAGCGCGTAGACGGTCTCGCCGCCGCCGGGAGTAGCTTCCGGCGTTGGAATTGACGTCGTGACTTCGCTGCATAGCGGGCAGTGCACAGCGAACTCGCCGCGGCGCAGCTGCTCAACGGGACGGATGTGCGGGACGACGTGGCCGTGTGCCGGACAGAGCGCTGCGCCTTCGCTGTACACCGCCTGTGAGCTCGCCACAACGACCTTGCGAATCGGCAGCTTGTGGTCGCGGATCAGCTCGAGCATCTGCGCCGTGCCGAAGCTGTTAACCAGGACGTACTTCGCCATCTCCGGCATGTAGCCGCCGTAGGCTGCTTCGTGGAACACGATGTCGATGTCCTGAAGTGCGGCGAGCATTGTCGCGGCGTGCTGCACGTTCCCGTTGACGAACTCGGCGTTGGGGTTGACCCACGCAGGCTTGCCAAACTTGTGCGTGTTCGGCTCCAGGTTGTCGAGAATGCGAACGCGCCAGCCCTCTCTGACGAGCAGGTCGACAATGTGCGAACCGATGAGGCCGGCGCCTCCCGTGACCAGCGCGCGCTTCTGATGTGCAGCCATGCGTTGATGGTATTGGAATTTGCGAACGAAATTCTTCCGTCTGCACCGAAAACGCCTCAGGCGTTCGGTACCTGGCTTCGCAGCAACGCACGCCATGTCAGCGCGGCCTGAATCATCAGCAGGCAGGCGATGATAAGAATGTAGCCCTCGAAGGAGTGGTCGCCTCGAATAACCGCAAACAGTGCATTGCCTCCAAGCCACATGATGGCAGCCCCGCCCAGTGCCGCGGCCCAGCGCAGTGCTGCGACACGCCTCAGCGGCAACATGGCAAGCGTCAGCAGCGCCTGTCCCACAATGAGCCCGGCAATCGACACCTGCTGGAGCAGGTTCCCATGGCGCAGGACGATACTCATCGTGCCGAGCCAGGCGCCACACGCCGCCGTGAAGCAACACAGTCCGGCCAGCCCAGGCGTTCTGCCGTAAGCCTTCATCGCCGCGCGCGGGGCGAAGCTCACCGTCTGCATCGCGAACCAGGCATTCGCGCGGACTGCGCCGTCGCGGCTGCGGCGCTCAGCGTACGCCTCCAGCAGATCGCCGGCGACCGTCTCGTGATCGCGCGCTGGGAGCAGAGCGATAAGAAGGTGCTGAAGCAATGCAGGTGGCACAGGACGTTTCATGATCGCACCTCAACAGGAAAGTGAATTGAATTCCATAGAGATTCGAGTGTGGAGCGAGCTTCACGGAGAGCACGATACCCACTCGCAGTGACGCGGTAAAAACGGCGCTTGCGCCCGCCTCGCTCTGGCGTTCCCGCGCCCAGCTTCGACGCAACCAGCTTCTTGGCTTCGAGACGATCCAGCGTCGAGTAGACCGCACCCGCGGCAATCGTGCGCGAGCCGGAAAGCGCCTCTTCGATCTCCCGCAGGATCGCGCGCCCGTAAGCGTCGTCGCCCTGCCGCATCACGGCGAGGAGAACGATCTGCTCGAACGTGCCGAGGAGCTCTGCCATGTCTACAATGTAGACACATACAGATGCGCGATGTCAATAAGAATAAGAGCGCGCCTACTCGTCTTCCATATCGCCTGACTCAATATATGCGCCCGCCGGCACCGGCTGCGCTACAGGCTGGCCGTCGCGCTTGTAGACGTCGCCACCCTTCATGACCCACTGGACGTGCTCCATCGTACCGATGTCATGGAGCGGGTCGCCGTTGACCGCGATCATGTCGGCATAGCAGCCGGCGCGAATGCAACCCGCAGAGCCGGTGACGGCGAGGAGATCTGCAGCGTTGCGCGTGGCCGCGAAGAGCGCGTCGGCGGGCGTGAGACCGGCGTCCACCATGAGGGCGAACTCGTGCGCGTTGGCGCCGCGCGACGTGTCGGTGCCGAAGGCGATCTTCACGCCGGCCTTGTACGCTGCGCCCAGCATTCCTTTGATCAGCGGCGTGACCTGGAGTGCCTTCTGCGCCGCGGATGGATTGAGTTGCTCGGGGTGATGCAGCGCCATGTCGTGCACCTGGTCGGCGACGAGCAGCGTGGGCACCAGGTAGGTACCGTGCTCTTTCATCAGGCGGAAGCTCTCGGCGTCCGCGTAGGTGCCGTGTTCGATGGAGTCCACGCCGTTGCGCACCGCGGAATCAATCGCAGCTTTGCCGTGGGCATGCGCGGCGACCTTGAGGCCGAGGTTGTGTGCGGTGTCGATCGCCGACTTTATCTCAGCGTCGGTCATGGTCTGCACCTTGGGGTCGTCACCGATGGAGAGCACGCCGCCGGACGGCATGATCTTGATGACCTCGGCGCCGCGACGACGATGCTCGCGCACCTGCCTCGCGAACTCCTCGGGTCCGTCCGCGACCGAGCCGCCCCAATTGCGGTTGGTCCATTCAGGATCGATGCCGTTGCGTGGGTCGCTGTGGCCGCCGGTGACCGAGATGGGTTCGAGCGAGACGACGATGCGCGGACCGGCCACCCAGCCACGGTCGATGTCGCGTTTGAGGGCGAGATCGACGCCACCCGGCGAGCCTACATTACGCACCGTGGTGAAGCCTTCAAGGAGCAGCTTGCGTGCCATCGCCGTCGCGCCGATCGCCGTCTCGAGGTCCGATACCGTGAGGCGCGACTGAAAGGGATTTAGGCCGAGCGAAGGAGCTCCGCCCATGTGCTTGTGGGCGTCGATCAAGCCCGGCATGAGGGTCTGTTCGCCGAGTTCGATGACCTCCGCGCCCGGCGAGCTGGCGGTGCCGGGTGCGACTGACGTGATGCGGCCGGCGCTGATGATTACCGTGACCGGTCCGCTCAGCGCGCTGGAGTTGCCGTCCAGCATGTGCGCTGCGTGGACTACGATCACCTTGGGCGGCGCCGGCGAGTGCAGGGTAGTTTGCGCCAGAGCAGAGGTACAACAAAACGTGAGCAGAGACACGACAGCGGTCACAGAACGCGGCACGGCGATCTCCTGATGTCAGTTGGCTGGAAACTTGCCACTGAGCATACAGCAACGCCGTCCCGCGTCTGCTATGACTTGATCGCGGCTTTGATCGTCGGCACGGCAGCGAGCCCGTGCTTTAGAGGCCCCTCCGTTTGCATGGCCTTGAGAACTGCCGACGCGATCGCAGCATCCGCCTTTGCCGCGCCCTCGATCTGGACGGGGAACAAGATCGCAACCTGAAGGCTGTCGTCAGTCATGCGCAGGTGCGAGTCGACGCTCGGCCGGTCGACCGGCGCACCCATCCAGTTTTCGATCTGGTGTTGCTGCGACTCAATCTCACCCTTGTAGGTCTGGTACACGCCTTCGATGATGCCGCACAACTCTTTGCTGACGGCCTCGGTATCGGCCTCGGGCTTGAGCTTCGCAACGAGCTCGTGCCAGGCGTACTCCGTCCCAGGCAACTGTTTGTAGAGTGGCGTGCCTGTCTGAAAGAGCACGGAGTTCGCGAAGACGGCGACCCGTCCAGTGGAGTGCAGCTCGGTGCCCGAGCCCACCAATTCCATCAGATAAAAGCGCGCGATCCCAACCTCGATCACCGTACCGGTCACGTTCGCGACCGTAATGCGGTCACCCACGCGCACCCCATAGCGGCCGACGATGAAGAAGTACGCGGCCACCGACAGAAGGATCGTCTGCAGGCCGACCGCAATACCCGCAGAGATAAATCCGGCGAACGTGGCCAGCGAGCTGAACTGCGTGACGAAGCCGAAGATCACGATGAGGCCACCGATGAACCCGACCACGATTCGACGAACCAGCAGCAGCTGGCGCCGCCGGCGGAGATCCGCGACGTACCGTACTGTAGCGCGGCTCCATACCTGGCTCGCAACCGCCAGCAGCAACAGAGCGCCCGCGATGAACGCCGCCCGAATCAGCAGCGAACGCAGAATCGACTTGTACTCCGCATCCGTTGCGATGCTCCAGCTCGTCAGTGTGCCGCGCTCCTGTTCGAGCGCCGTGACCTCCTGGGTCAATGGGAGCGTTGCATCCGAGAGCACACGAAAGGTGGATGTGAGCTGGTCGAACTGCTTGCGTGTGGCGAGGATGTCCTGTTCATTTGCCGCCGCCGTCGCCTGCGCAGTTGCCGTCTGCTGAGTCAGACTCTCGCCCTGAGCGATGAGGCTCCGCAGTACGTTCAGGAAGGGTTTGCGCAGGTCGTTCGCCTGATCGCGCAGCCGATCCGTTTCGGCGATCTGCTGATCGATCGATCGGCGCGCCGAAAGCAGATCGAAGAGCACGGAACCCTGAGTGACGAGGCCGGCATGCTGCGCATCCGCCACAGTCTCGAGCGGTGGCGCTGTGATCGATTTGCCGGTTCCGGACGTGAGCTCCGGAGCCGAACTTGCAAGCCGATCGATCTGTCCGAGCAGCCCGGCGCGGCCCTGGGCCTCGGTGAGGTTCGCGACCCGGTTCAGTGCGTCGAGTGTAGCCTGCAGGAATTTGAACTCTCCGTCGATCTGCTCCTGTTTTTCGAGCAACGCAGGGCGGCTCTTCGCGTTCGCGTGCGCAATCGCTGCGTCGTTCGCGGCATCAACCGCCTGAAGCGCCGTGATCTGGTTTGCGATGCGAGCGCGTGCGGCGGCTAGTCGCTGGGCCTCGGGCTGCGACGCACTGTTCCCCTGTCCCGCAGGTGTCCCATTCGCCGTCGCATTCACCCGGGTCAGCAGCGCAGCCTCATTGCGCGCGGATTGGAAGGCGAGTTGCGCGATCTGCGTGGCCTGCGCCTTCGACTGCTCGGCGTAAAGGATGTCGCTCGGCTCACCGGCCTTCTGAATCTTCGTCGTGGCCGCGCGATAAAAGCGAAGAATCTCACTGAGGTGCTGAAGAATGTCCTGACCTTGCGCCTCGGCATCGATCTTGGTGCCGGTCAGCGGCGGCAGCTTCTCGATCTGCTGCTCGAGCGTCAGCGCCGGCGTGGCATGCGACACCCGCCTCCCATTGTCGCCAGACGCGTCCTGCGCGGGCTGCGGGGCAGCCGCCGGACCGGCGGTCGCTGCCGTAGCCGGTGTTCCGGTTGACGGCGTGGCCTGCACCGGCGCCATCGCACTCGAGGTGGCGGAATTCGTCGTCGCATCATTCGCCCTCGCATGTGCTGACACAATGGGCGGCAGCAGCAAACAAAAACACGCGGTGCCGAGCAGAGCCAAAAAAGGAAGACGCCTGTTAACTGCAATCATCAGGTGTTTAGACGCAAAGAGAAGTCATGCGAAATCCGGGACCGTCTGAGCGATGTTGTTCGGCTGAAATGCAGCCCAGTTGCGAGCCGGCATCCTTTCCGAAGGCACTACCCACGTGCTCCGCCCAGCGCATTGCACGACATGGATCGAACAATCCGTGTCGGGGCAGCCGGCCAGCAAGAATGCACCGCGGCTAGATGTCCAGGTTCTTCACGTCGAGCGCATTCTCTTCGATGAACTTGCGGCGGGCTTCGACATCTTCGCCCATCAGAGTCGTGAAGATCTCCTCAGTCGCGGCGATGTCCTCAAGTCTCACCTGAAGAAGCGTGCGCCGAGCCGGATCCATCGTCGTCTCCCACAGCTGCGGCGCGGTCATTTCGCCGAGACCCTTGTACCGCTGCACCTGATACTCCTTGCGACCCTGTTCGATGACGTACTCGAACACCTCGCGCGGCGACTTCTTCTCGACCGGATCCTGCGCGGCCTTCGCCGGACGCTTGCCCGGCTTGGCCTCATCCTTGGTGCCGGGAGCAGCCGCGATTGTCTCGTTGACGCCCTCTTCCTGCTCAACCTCATCCGCCTCGTCGAGCTCCGCTTGCGTAGGCGCAGCAGACTTGCCGTCAGCTTTCGCACCGTCCCCGCCTTTCGCGGAACCGGCAGCGTACTCGATGAGGAACGGACCATGCAGCGCGTCGCCGAGCTGCGCCTGCTTCGCGAGAAGTTGGCGCGATTCGGGAGCCGCGGCAAGTGTCCAGTCGATGGAGCGGGTCGCGCCTTGCGCGTCCGTGAAGGTGACGAAGTACAGGTTGTGCTCGGGGTCCTTCTCGACGTCAGATACGGCCTTGAACTGGAAGGCCTTTGCGAGCTCCTGCAGACGGGCGCGCATCTTCTTCGCCTTGTCCGGCGATTCGAAGTCAGCGCGGCGAGCGGCGTCCTTGCCCTCGTTCGCGAAGATCTCCGCGAACGCCTGCACAACCTCGTCGTTGCGCAGCTTCTTCGAGACCTTCTCGAAGTGACCGAGATAGTCGTTGAGCTGCGACATGTACTTCGTCAGGTCCTTGCCCTCGAGCTTCGCGCCGCCTTCGCCGTAGCGAATCACCATGCCATCCGCCGCGCGCTTGATCATCACCGTCACGTACTCGCGGTCGTCCTTGATGTACTGCTCGAACTTGCCCTTCTTGATGCGATAAAGCGGGGGCTGCGCGATGTACACGTTGCCGCGCTTGATGAGCTCGCCCATGTGGCGGAAGAAGAATGTGAGCAGCAGCGTGCGGATGTGCGAGCCGTCGACGTCGGCGTCGGTCATCAAAATCGTCTTGCCGTACCGCAGCTTCGCGATGTCGAAGTCGTCCTTGCCGATACCCGTGCCCAGCGCCGTAATCATCGCCCGGATTTCTTCGTGGCCCAGCATCTTGTCGTAGCGCGCTTTTTCGACGTTAAGGATCTTGCCCTTGAGCGGAAGGATCGCCTGGAACTTGCGGTCGCGCCCTTGCTTGGCCGTGCCGCCGGCCGACTCACCCTCGACCAGGTAGAGCTCGCACATCTCCGGCCTGCGCTCGGAGCAGTCGGCGAGCTTGCCGGGAAGGCCACCGCCATCCAGTGCGCCCTTGCGCCGGGTGAGATCACGGGCCTTGCGCGCCGCCTCGCGGGCACGCGCGGCGTCAATCGCCTTCGAGATGATCTTGCGCGCTACAGGAGGATTCTGCTCGAGGAAGGCGCCGAGGCGCTCGTTGACGAACGCCTGCACATCGCCGGCGACATCAGAGTTCAGCTTGCCCTTCGTCTGACCTTCGAACTGCGGCTGCGGCAGCTTCACGCTGATCACCGCGACAAGACCCTCGCGAACGTCGTCGCCCGAGAGGTTCTCCTTCACGTCCTTGAACAGACCCATCGATTGGCCGACGGCATTGATCGTGCGCGTCAGCGCCGTGCGGAAGCCGGAGAGGTGCGTGCCGCCGTCCACCGTGTTGATGTTGTTCGCGAAGCTGAAGACAGTTTCGGAGTAGGAGTCGTTGTACTGCAGCGCGATCTCCATGACGAGCGCGCCCTTCTCCGCTTCCATGTAAATGGGCTTCTCGTGCAGCACCTGCTTGCCCTTGTTCAGGTGCTTGATGAACCCCGCGATGCCGTCGTTGTACTTGAAGCTCTGCGCCTTGAACTCGCCGGTCTTGGCGTCGGTGGCGCGCTCGTCGGTCAGCGTGATCTCGATGCCCTTGTTGAGGAAGGCGAGCTGGCGCAGGCGCTGCGCGAGTGTGTCGTAGTTGTACTCGGTGACGGTGAAGATGCTGCGATCGGGAAGAAAGTGAATCTTGGTGCCGCGGCGCTTGGACGGGCCCATCTTGCGCAGCTCGCTGACGGGCGCGCCCTTCGAGTAGTCCTGCTCCCAGGCGTGGCCATCGCGCCAGATCTCGACATCGAACTCTTCGCTCAGCGCGTTGACGCAGGAGACGCCGACACCGTGCAGACCGCCCGAGACCTTATAGTTGCTGGCGTCGAACTTTCCTCCGGCATGCAGCATGGTCAGCACAACCTGCACCGCGGGCATGGTCTCGCCCGTCGGCAGCGTCTTGTTGTCGACCGGAATGCCGCGGCCGTCATCGACGACCGTAATCGAGTTGTCCGCATGGATGGTGCAGTCGATCCGCGTGGCATAGCCGGCCAGTGCCTCGTCCACCGAGTTGTCGACCACCTCATAGACCAGATGGTGCAGGCCCATATCGCCTGTCGACCCGATGTACATGGCCGGGCGAAGACGGACGGCCGTCAAACCTTCGAGCACCGTAATGTTTTCGCCGGTGTAGCTTCCAGTCGGGTGGCGGAGGGGTCGTCGACGAGGTCGCGGGGGCAACGTTTTCAGGCACGCAGTCAGAGCTCCAGTCAGGCCGGGAGCGGAGGGCCTTCGAGCACTCGCAAACCCCTGTGAATACAGGGATTCTTACAATCTCTCCCGCACTGAAAGTGTACCACGCCGGAGGCCTGCGCGGCCCGTTCGAACGCACCATTTAAGGCACACGCGAAGGCGAACAAACGGCAGAAATCCATGCACCGGAAACGGCTCGCCGTTCCCCTCGATCGAACCCGAACCGGGAAACCGGGGCCAAATCGCACAACGACCTGCTGGTCTACTTGACAAGGAAATACTCATTTGCCCTGCAACAACTTGCAGCGTTTGGCTTGTGGAGACGACGTTCACAGACAGACTGAGGAAAAATGGGCAGAAATCGAGCAACCAGAACTCCTCGATCAGGTTCTAAGTGGCCCCTTAAGTGCCTCAACGTAGATAGGTTTGCACCACAACTTAACCTGAATCCCACCTCGAGGCATATATCGATGAAATTCAATTTGCGTCTACTTCCGGTTGCCTTTGCAGCAATCGGGCTCTTCGTCGCCAATTCGGCAAAGGCTGACACGCGTCAACGTACAGCGTATGGGAACACCGGTGGCGCCAACGCCAGCTTCCTACTCCGGAGCGGGCTCCCTTGCTCGGCACTTTCACCTCACCGTCGCCTAAGAACTTTAGCTCGCACGCGATCGTGCACTGCCAATCGTCCCGACTAGCACCTGATCGGGAGCTGTCTCGGCACCGGTGGCGGCATGCGCTGCACCAGCGGACTCTCGCACGCTGGCGACACGATAGCGGCAACAGTAGCTCGTTCGAAATCAGCGGCTTCGTAGACATGTCACCGCACAATGAGACCTATACGACCACACAAGATGACGGCATGATCCTGAACATTGATCGGTGTGCTCAGTCATCGACCAGCCCGGGGGGCACAGCCGCGGAGCATGCACCAGCACGTATACGGGCCCTCCGGAACATACAGCGTTCCAGCTCGACGTACGCAGAGATAGACGGACGCGCCGGCGGTTCTGCAGAGCAACCTTCCGCTCGCATCAAGCCGCAACTCCTGAGCCGAGCAGCTTCATGCTTCTCGGATCTGGCCTGCTTGGCGCCGCTGGCATGCTGCGCCGCCGCATGAAGAAGTCGTAATCCTTCTTCCCATGTGGGGCTTCGGCCTGTCTTGAGATGTACCGCGCCCGGACAGAACAACTTTCTGTCCGGGCTTTTTGTGTCTGGCCGTCTTCCTAAGTTCCACTATGCACATCCGCTGTCCTGATCCAGGGCGCCCTACCAGACCTTGCACGTTGGGCTATGCACCATCGGCTGGCCCACCTTGCAGCCGAACGCCTTCTGAAACTCCGGCATGTTCGCCACAACACCGTTGACCCGCGCGAACCCCGGCGAGTGCGGATCGGTCGCCGTACGCACCCGCAGGTCCTCAGGACGCGAGTTCTCGCACGCCCACTGCGCCATGCCGATGAAGTACCGCTGGTCCGGCGTGAAGCCGTCCATATTGTGCAGCGGTTTGCCCTCCGTCTGCTTCTTCCACGCGATATAGGCCAGCAGCGTGCCACCGAGATCGGCCACATCCTCACCGCTCGTCAGCTTCGAGTTGATGTGCTGGTCGTCCACTACAACATACCCCGCATACTGGTCGCGAATGCAGTTGATACGGCTTTCAAACCCCGCCGCATCCGCAGGCGTCCACCAGTCGCGCAGGTTCCCCTTCGCGTCAAACTGCCGGCCCTTCATCGTCGAACGCGTGCGTTAGCTCGTGCCCAATCGTCGAGCCGGTGTTGCCATAGTTCGGAGCATCGTCCAGCTTCGGATCATAGAGCGGCGGCTGCAAAACGCCCGCCGGGAAGTTGATGTCGTTCATCTGCGGGTTGAAGTACGCGTTCACCGTCGGCGGCGTCATGCCCCACTCGTTCAGATCAACCGGCTTGCCCAGCTTGTTCCACTCGCGCGCATCTTCAAACCGCGATCCCCGGACCGCATTGCCGAAATAATCATCGCGCTTCACCTCCAGCTTCGAGTAATCGCGCCACGTTGCGGGGTAGCCGATCTTATTGCGGATCGCATGCAGCTTGCGCAGCGCCTCGGCCTTCGTCTCCGGGCCCATCCAGTCCAGGTTCTTGATCTCCTCGCCCATTGCCGTCTCGATCTGCTCGGTCATCAGCTGCGTCTGCGCCTTCATCTCCGGCGAGAAGGTGCGCGCGACGAACTCCTGTCCAAGCGCCTCTCCGAGGTTGCGGTCCACCGCCCGCACGCACGTCTTCCACCGCGGCGGCTCGACGGCAACCCCACGCAGCGTCTTCGAGTAGAAATCGAAATTCACCTGTTCGATGTTGTGCGCCAGAATCGGCGCCGTCGCCGAGATGCAGATGAAACCGCAGATAGCTCTTCAGCGCATCCAGCGGCTCGTTCGTGAGCTCCGCCTGGACAGCCTTCATAAACTCCGGCTGCGACACATTCAGCTTCGCAACACTTGCCGCTCCCTGCACCCGAAAGTAATTCTCCCAATCGATCGCCGGCGTTAGCTGCGATACCTCCGCAACGCTCATCGGATGGTAGATCTTGTGCGGATCACGGCGATCCACGCGCGTAAGGGACGCCTTCGCGAGCGCCGTCTCGATGCGCATAATCGCGTCCGCGTCCAGCCTTCGCCTTATCCGCCGGCTCACCGGAGAGCACAAGCATCTGCTGCACATACGCAACGTACTGATCGCGAATCTTGGCGCTGCGAGCATCCGTCTTGAGGTAGTAATCGCGGTCTGGAAGCCCGAGCCCACCCGCGCCAACCTCCACAATCATCAGCGAGGAATCGACGGCATCCTGCCCCGTGCCAGAGTTGAAGAAGTAGCTTCCAGGTTCCAGATGATGCAGAGGCGTGATCGCAGCCACCAGCTCTTCGCGCGTCCTGAGCGAGTCGATATGCGCGAGCGCCGGCTCAAGCGGCTTGACGCCGGCTGCATCGATCGCCGCCGTGTTCATGCACGCCTCGTAGTAGTCGCCCACCTTCTGCTGCACGGGCGTCCGATTCGTCGCCTTCGCATCCTGCTCGAGAATGCCCCACAGAAACTGCTGGTTCTCATTCGCCAGCTTCGCGTACACGCTCCACGACGCCTGGTCGGCAGGAATGGGATTGTTCTTCATCCATCCGCCGCAGGAGAACTTATAGAAGTCCACGCAAGGGTCCGCGCTGCGGTCCATGCTCGTCAGGTCGAGCGACGGAGAATACGGCATCTGCTGCAGCGGTTGAACCGACGGCGCGGGCATGGCCTGCTGCGCAAGAGCAATCGAACCAACACAAACAACAGCGGCCGCCAGCGCGGCAAAGCGCTTCATCAGCATGCAAATCTCCTGTGCTCGACATCGTACATGGACGGCACAGGAGCTTCTCTAGTTAAGTGACGGTGGAGCGTAATACGGGAGCTTCTGCTGCTCCTGGGTCGCTCGCTTCACCGTGATGTCATCGAACAGCAGCGACGGAACGATTGTCGTCTCCGGTATCGGAGCAATCGTCTGCGCAACCCACGGCTTGCCGCCCGCGGCGATGATGTCCGACCGAAGCGTACGCTGATCGAGGTCATCGAAGGCTGCGCCGCGCACCAGCGTGCGTTTTCCATCCGGCGAGACGCGGTACAGCAGCCGCGGCATCAACTCGCCGCCGCCCAGCGTCTCCACCTCAAACACCGGCTTGTTCTTCTCTTTCGCCAGTCCAACCAGCTTTGCACGCATCTGCTCCGCCGTAAGGTTCTGGGAAGACTTCACAATCACCACGCCCACATGCGACCGCGCCGATTGCGCCAGGATCGCCCGCCCATGACCGTTCGACTCCGGAAAATCCTTCACCGGCTCCCGCCCCACGTCATAGTTCACCAGTTCGCCATCCTTCACCAGCGTCACCGGCGCCGCGGGCGTGCCCTCATCATCCACGTCGTACGAGCCAAGCAGCGACTGCCCTTCAAACGTGCGCTGCATCGGGTCGTCAACAACGCTCATGTACGTCGGCAGCACCAGGCTGTGCAGGCTGGATTGATACGTTCCCCGCGTGCGCGCCGTCGTTCCTATGTCCGGGCGGTCGGCCTCAATGTTCGGCACAAACAGCCGATTGATCACATCCGCCGCCGCATCCCCGGTGAAGAGCACAGGCCCGTGATAATCCTCGGCTTCGATCACGGGCGCATGCCGCAGCTCGTTATAGCTCTGCAGATTATTGACGACGCGCTGACGCATCGCCGCCCAGCTCTCCAGCCCCGCCGCAGTCGTCGACGTCGATCCGTTATCGCGGCCAAGCTGCATGCCATCCGGCGCCTGACCGCCAACGTTGACCATATCCTGATAGCCCGCATACCCATGCCGCAACATCGTGCCGTCGGTGTTCACCACATACCGGTTCACCACAATCGCCGACACATTCACACTCGAAATCTGCACATCCGTCGCGAAGCTCTTCACCGCCGCGTCCGTTGCGTACAACCCGCTCGCCTCGACAATCCGCTTCTTCCACTCCGCCCGGTCAAGATCCATCGTCAGCAGCGGCTCGACGCGCGTAATCGGCTTTTCCGGTGAAAAGTCATTCGCCGTCGGCGGCGTCTGGTACTGCTTCAGCGCAGCCTGCTTGGCCGCGTACAGCCGCAGCGCATTTTTGTACGCATCGTCTGTCGCGGTCCACAACGCAAACCGCAGCGCGTTCGGATCATTGTCGGTCGGAGCCAGCTCGACTGCGCCATCCCCGCGCGACGAGCTCGAGTCCGTTTTGTAGTCGCCGATCCGAACCTCAACCCGCACTGCACGCTGGTGGCTCTCCGACTCGCGAGTCAGCGCACCGTAGTTGGCAATCGCTTCATACGTGTGAACATCGTCCAGCCGGTATTGGATGAAGTACGGCCGCTGCATCCCCGGCAGCACCAGCAACTGCTGCTCGCGCGTCAACTCCTCCTTCATCGCGTTCAGCAGGGGATCGTCAGCACTGGACTTCGCCGTTGCAGCATGATGCTGCTGTTGCGCAAACCCGGAACAAGTAAAAAGAGCAGCCGTAGCGAGCAGCAACGTGAAGCGCATCAGTTGCCGCCTTTCTGTGCAGCCGCTGCCGGCGTCTTCTCATCAATGGCTGGTGGTGGAATAATCGGAGGCCTTGTCGTCCCTTGCGCCTGCCGCTGCGTCTCAATCTCCCTCACCAGCATCGCCGGCGCAACCGCACTCACCGGAATCGTTCCCGACTCCGCGCCGCATTCGCCGTTGAAAATATCCTGACGGTCGCCCGTCGCAATAATGCGGCTCAGCGCAGCCAGCGGCGTACCCACGATCGACACACCGCGCACCAACTCGTCCGGCCGCCCGTCGACATACACGCGATACACAACCAGCGGAATCACCTGAAACGCCTGGGGCGAGCGCCGCGTCGTCACCGCGAACCCGGAGCTGATGTCCTCAAACAACAGCCCGTACGCCCGGCCCTGCTTCTTCGCCTCAGCCTTCAGCATCTCCCGCAGCTCAGACTCTGGCACGGTCTTCGTGGACGTAACGATGAGATTGCCCTGCCGCCCCGTAGGCATTCTGCCTGTCTGCGCGCGGCCATGCCCGTTCGATTCCGCGAAGCTCGCAATCGGCTCCCGCGACATCAGAAAATCCTTCAGAATCCCGTTGTCCACCAGGTCCACGCGCTCGGCCGGCTGCCCTTCGTCGTCGAACAGATAATGACCGCTCAACGCGTTCCCATTCAGCGATGCCATCGTCGGATCGTCGGCAACAGATAAGAAGCTGGGCAGTATCGGCTTGCCAAGCATCTTCGTAAACGTCTGGCCCTCTTCATCGCCGCGCTGCCGCTGCCCCTCCAGCCTGTGCCCAAGCACCTCATGGAAGAAAACCGCAGCCGCGCGGCCGGAGAGTATCGCCGGTCCGTTGTATGGCTCCGTAATCGGCGCCGTGCGCAGGTCGTCCAGGTTCTTCGCCATCGCCTCCGTCTTCGCAAGAATCGCCGCCTGCTCCGGCAACTTGCCGTCCGCGTCAGACTCAAACGTCTCCGCGCGGAACAGGTCCATCCCATCCGCCGCGCGCGTCCGAGCCAGCACGATGAGTCGAGCCATCTGCTGTGGCGCCGCAATCCGCGAGCCCTCGCTCGAAACGAAATAATCCGTCTCGTGCGCCACCTGCAGAATCACCATGTCGTACAAGATGTTTTCGTGATTGCGGAACACCGCGCTGATCGCGCGCAAGCGGTCCGCCCACGCGGCGCGGTCCACGTCCAGCGGCGGCGCGGAGGCCAGCACATCCTCAATCGGCTTCTGCGCAGAAAAATCTGCGGACGTATCTTCCTCCTTCGCGCGCACCTGCTCTTCGGTCTTCACCTTCTCCAGTGCATCCAGCGCCTTCCCGTACCCGCGGTTCGTTGCAAACCACAGCGACCGCTCAATCGCGGCGCGATTGTCGGTCAGCGGCAATGACATCGTGGTCAGCGCGCTCGTGCGATGGTCGCCATGCGTGTTGTCGAGCGACGGCGTCCCCAGACGAACCTGCACGTCCGCAACCCGATTGTGACTCGCAGCGGAGTTCATCATCGCACCGAACTGCGCGGTCATCGTAACGTTCTCGTTGTCGGCGACCGAGTAGCTGAGAAAGTAAGGCTTGATAGCCGGTGCCGAGGCGTTGGCCGGAGCCGCCGTCGCAGTCCCGAGTGAGTCCATCGCGCGGTGCAGTTCCGCCTGCATGGCGTCGAGCAAAACAGTGTCAGCGGCTGGTGCAGATGGATCGCGCACCGGCAGCTTCGCTTCTTTACCGGAGACCGCGAAGAGTGGCGTGGCGGCGAAAAGCACCAGCGCGGCTGCCGTCGCGCAATGTGCTTTGATGTTGCGGGGCATCGAAGAGCGGGCGTTCGGCAGTACGGAGTTCAACGGGAGCCGATCTGAAGCTGAGGTGCCATCCAGTGTACTTGACGGCGTTGGAACGCAGCCGAAACAGATTTGTGTTGCATCCCGAGGCTGCGTGCCGCACACTCGGAGCACTCCTCACCCTGAACCGGAACCGCTTGCAATGAAAGGGACTTGCATGCTCAAACGCTTCGTGCTGCTGATCATCTGCGTGGTTTGCCCGCTGCTGTTGAACGGATGTTCGCGCGAGACCCCGGCGGAACTCGCCGCGAACACCTATGCGGCGCAGGAGCTTGCGGCCGCGCCCCTGCACGGCAACGTTCCCGATTACTCACTGCCTCCCGGCAAGCTCGCCACGGCTGAGCACGTCTCAGCGATCCACGTGACGATGCACTTTGCAGACGAAATCTGGGGCGTGATCCAGCTTGTGCTGCTGCTGTGGCTGGGCGCGATTGCATGGATGCGGGATCGCGCGCTGCGGATGGGACGGAACCGGTGGGTGCAGGGCTATACGTTTCTGCTGCTGTTTCTGGTAGCCACCACGCTACTGGAGCTGCCGCTCGATATGTACTCGCACCACCTTTCAGTGCGATACGGATTATCGGTCCAGAGCTGGGCGAGCTGGTTTGGCGATCAGGGAAAGGCGTTTCTGCTGACGTGGATCATTGGTGGCCTGCTCCTGCTGTTGCTGTTCTGGGTGATTCGCAAACTGCCCCGGCGGTGGTGGCTTGCGTTCTGGGTGTGCACAATTCCGATCGTCCTTTTTGGGATCTTCGTGGCTCCGTATATCGAGCCGATTTTCAACCACTACGAGCCACTCCAGAAGACGAATCCGGAGCTGGTGGCGCGGCTGGAACAGGTGGTCCAGAAGGGCCACATGAATATCCCGCCCGAGCGCATGTTCCTGATGAAGGCATCGGCGAAAACAACCACGCTGAACGCGGACGTGGAGGGCTTCGGGCAGTCCAAGCGCGTGGTGGTGTGGGACACCTCGATCGCAAAGGCGACGCCTGAGGAGATTCTGTTTATTTTCGGCCACGAGAGCGGCCATTACGTGCTGAATCATATTCCGAGCACTCTAGCGCTCATCTTCGTGCTCTTGTTCCTGCTGCTGAACTTCGGGTTTTATTTCGTGCAGTGGGCGATTGCGCGGTTCGGTTCGCGGTGGCGGATCAGCTCGCAGCAGGACTGGGGCGCCCTTGCCGTGCTGGTCCTGGCGTTCAGTCTGCTGAGCATTGTGATAGAGCCGGTTGAAACCACGTTCAGCCGGTCGCACGAGCATGCGGCTGACGTCTACGGACAGGAGGCGATTCACGGCATCGTGCCAGATCCGCAGGCGGCCGCGAAGGGAGCGTTCGATGTGCTCGGCGAGGCGGCGCTGGCGGATCCGAATCCAAACCGCTTCGTCGAGTTCTGGATGTACGACCACCCGGCGATAGGCCGCCGCGCCGCGTTCGCCAAGGCTTACGATCCGTGGACCGCGGGGATGGAACCGAAGATTTTAAGCCAGACAAACAATAGAACAATAGACGGCAGAGGGCGAGCATCCGGCCTTTACTGTCTATCCTCTACTCTCTACCCCCTGTCTTTACTCTCCACTGTCTACCGCTCTACTGTCTTCTGATGGACTGCCTCTTCTGCAAAATCGCCTCCGGCGCCATTCCCGTTGAGCGGCTGTACGAGAACGACCGCGTGCTCGCCTTCCCTGACATCAATCCGCAGGCGCCCGACGCACGTACTCGTAATCCCGAAGCAGCACATCAGCTCCCACGCCGAGGCGGCCGCCGGCGATACCGACCTGCTCGGCCACTTGCTCTGGGCGGTCGGCGAAGTGGCCCGCGCCAAAAAACTTGATCGCGGCTACCGCCTCGTCATCAACACCGGACCCGACGGCGGCCAGACCGTCGATCACCTCCACTTGCATCTTCTCGGCGGCCGCGCGATGCACTGGCCGCCAGGATAGCCGCGCGTTTTTGCCTGAATTATTAGCCGCCGAGTAACAGCTAAAGTAGAACTTGAGCCGGGTGTTAACTCCCGTGGTTCACCCTCGTGTTGATGGCTTCGATAAACCTCAAGTGGCAGTTGAGCCGGTGTTAACCAGCGTGGTTCATCCCGCTTGGAGGCGGGCCTGCATCGTCGCTGAACTGCCCGCCATCCAATGACTTACAGATTCAGGAGGCAAATATGGCAATCGCCGGAATTCACAAAGAGCCTATCCCCGCTCCGCTCAATGACATCGTGGCACCCGAGAGCGGATGGGAGGCCGGTCAGCGCGAGACGGCGGTCTTTGCCGGCGGCTGCTTCTGGGGTGTGCAGTCCGTATTCCAGCGGGTGAAGGGCGTCGAGAAAACGACCGTCGGCTACAGCGGCGGCGCAAAGGAAACTGCTGATTACAGAGCAGTTTGCTCCGGCCGCACAGGCCATGCCGAGGCCCTGGAGATCATCTACGACCCGGAAAGGGTCAGCTACGGAACGCTGCTAAGAATCTTCTTTTCAGTAGTTCACGACCCCACACAACTGAACCGCCAGGGAAACGACGTCGGCACGCAGTACCGCTCGGCGATCTTCTATACGAACGACGAGCAGCGCGATGTCGCCCGAAGCCTACGTGAAGCAATTGGACCAGGCGCAAGTCTATCAGCGACCGATAGTTACGGGCATCGTTCCGCTGGAACATTTCTACGCTGGCGAAGAATATCACCAGGATTACGCGATGAAAAATCCGGATAATCCGTACATTCAGGTGTGCGATATTCCCAAGATTGCTGAACTGGAACGGCAGTTTCCGGCGCTGTTTGAGGAATACAGCCGCTGACCATGCTGCGAAATCACAGATTCCGCATGAGTTAGATAAGCGACGGAACCATCCGGGCGGTGGTCGTTTTGCGTCTAACCGCCGTGAATCGCTAAACAGCATGGCGTAGTTTTGCGCGTACTCTGGGTGCGATTCTAGGAGCGAGGCCCAAAAATCATGTTGCAAAAGAGGCGGTTTTTAACGCGTTTTGGAGCGTTTTTGTGCGGTTTTTGCGCACTGATTTTTGCACTCGGAAGCCCTTTTTGTGTCGCCCAGCAGACACAACCCGGCTCAGCCGGGCCTCCGCCGGTGGAGAAGCCGTCCGAGGCGCAGACCGGAATGGGCCAGAAGAACCAACCGCAAAAACAGGGTGAGACGCAGAAGAGCGGGCAGGACACAACCTCGCAATCCAAGCCGGCGAGCCAGCCGGAACAGGCGGCGAGCGCGACGATTTTGCGGCTGGGACCGCTCGACCCGGCACCGCCGCCGAGAGACCTGCCGACGAACCGGCCCGTGATTGGCCTGGCTCTGGGCGGAGGAGCGGCATTGGCGATCACGGAGATCGGCGCGCTGCAATGGCTGGATGAGCACCATGTTCCGGTGGACGTGATCGCGGGGACGAGCATGGGTTCCATCCTGGCCGCGCTATATTCGACCGGGGTAACGCCGGAGCAGATGAAGGAGGTGCTTGATCCGGTGGAGGTGAACCGGATTTTTCGCATAGGAACGTCGTATTCCGCGAAGAGCTATCGCCGGCGCGAGGATGCGCGGGAGTTTCCGAATGGAATCTCGATCGGGCTGAAGCATGGGGTGTCGCTGCGCAACGCGCTGTTGACGGATTCGGGCCTGAACGAACTGCTGGACAGGGAATTCATGCGCTACAACGACCAGATCGAGTTCAACAACCTGCCGATTCCCTTCCGGTGCCGGGCGACGGACCTGACAGACCCGAAGAGCGTGGTGTTCTCGCGCGGGTCTCTGCAGGATGCTGTCAGAGCCTCTGCGTCTTTGCCGGGGGCCTTTCAGCCGTTCGAGATGAATGGGCACGAGTATGTCGACGGGGCAATTTTGGACAACCTGCCGACGTCGGATGTGAAGGCCATGAAGGCCGACGTGATCATCGCGTTCAGCCTGCCGCTGAGCCCGGTCGGCAAGGGCGATCTGGATTCCATCATCGGGGTGCTGCAGCGTGCTTTTGCGGTGGGCATTGAGGTGAACGAGGAGAACGAACGCAAGCTGGCGAATGTCGTAATCATGCCGGACATTACCGGTTTCACGGCAACCGACTACTCGAAGACCGCGGATCTCGCGGCGCGCGGCTACGCTGCGACGGAGGCACACAAAGCCGAGCTGATGAAGTACGCGGTGCCCGATGACCAGTGGGAAGCGTATATGGCGAAGCGCCGGGGGAGAGAGCGGCCGCCCGCGGGCACGGTGTTGACGGTGAAGGTGAAGGCGCCGACTCCGGCGGTAGCCGAGGCGGTGCATCGCAAATTCGACGCGCTGGTGAATCAGCCGGTGGATGACGCCAAGATGCGGGCGCTGCTGGCGGACGTCCGAGCTGACGGACGATACAACGCGGATTACACGGTGGGCTATGACTCGAAGGACTCGAACCGGCCGATTCTGCTGGTTGACGTAGAGGACAAGAAGAACGGGCCACCCTTCCTGGAAGTCGGCTTCAACGTGGAGGCGCAGACTGCCGGGGTGACGCGCGCGACGGTGGACAGCCTTCTTCTCTACCAGGACCTCGGCGGCTATGGATCGGAGCTGCGGGGCAAGGTCGATCTCGGATTCTTGACCCAGCTCGAGGGCGAATATTTCCACCTGTTCACACCGACGGGTTTCTTTGTGGCGCCGCGGGCGAACCTCACCCGTGTGCCGTATTACATCTACGCTGCGCCGGACTCGAGTACGCGAATCTCCGAGAGGCAGTCGCAGTTTGGCGGAATTGCCGCCGACGTGGGGTGGACCGATACCAGGACGCAGGAGCTGCGCGCGGGATGGGCATTCAATAATGTGCAGTGGCACGTGACAACCGGCACGGACAATCTTCCCGATTATTCAGGGAAGTCGCAGACTGCGAGGATTCGTTACGTCTATGATTCGCAGGACCGGGCGCTCGTGCCGCGTTACGGCCTGCGGCTCACGAGCAGCTTCGGATACCTTTACGACACGCCGGGCAGTCCATCCACGCCGCAGTTCTACACACAGATTGAAGGCGCACACACGTGGGCGAACAGGAATGTCTTCCTGGGAAAGATTGAAGGCGCGTCGATGTTCAATCACGATGTCGCGCAGCCGTTCCGGTACACGCTGGGCGGGCCGTTGCGGCTGGCGGCGCAGTCGATTGACCAGTTGCGCGGAACGGATTACTGGCTGGCCACGCCCGGATATATGCGCAGGATCTACGCAATGAAACCGCCGGTCACCGGAAATGTCTACCTGGGTGGAACATTTGAAGTCGGACAGATGCGCGCGCCGGGCCAGGCGACGGTGACCCGGGAGGATGTTTACATCGGCATTGTCGCGGAGACTCCGCTGGGCGTAGTGTCCTTCGCGCCGGCGCTCGGGTTCAGTGGGGATAAGAAGTTTGTGTTTACGATTGGGAGGTTCTTTTGAGGCAGTGAATCGTGAAGAAAAGCGAAGACAGGCGCGCGGTCGCGAGACTTCGGCGTTGCTCTATTCACTACCACTATTCGCCTCTCCTGGCTTCATAGCGCATCGCCACTGCTCCCGAGGCGAACTCCAGCCGGCTGACGAGCCTCAGGTCGAGAGGCTTCGATAGCCCTGCGAACAATGTCGGGCCGTGGCCCGCGATCCTCGGGTGCACCACGAACTCGTAGCCATCAATCAGCCCCAACTCCGCCAACGCAAACGAGAGCTTGACGCCTCCGGTGAATAGTCCCTTACCGGGCTGCTGCTTGAGCTGCCGAACGGCCGTCTCAAGGTCGCCGTGCAGGAGCTCCGCGTTCCAATCCACGCGGTCCAGAGTGCTCGAGACAACGTACTTCTTTTTCGCGTGGATCGCCCGGGCGAAGTCGAGGCCGAGCGCGAGTTTCAGCCAATCCGGCCTCACTCCCGTTTCCGCCGGCGGCCGCCACGCCGTCTCCATCATTTCGTAGGTCACCCGTCCAAAGAGGAGGGCGTCGGCCTGTTCGATGTTGGCGATCGCATTCCGAAATAAGTCTTCGTCCGGGGACGCTGCACGATGATCGCAGCAGCCGTCCAGGGTGATGTTGATGGAATAACGAAGGGGTCGCATTACGGAAGGGTACTGCGGATGGGGATCAACCGCAGTGAACAGTGAGTAGCCAATAGTGAATAAAGCAAGGCGGGTCTGCGATCAGTTTCGAGTTGCGAGTTTCCAGTTGCGAGTTGATTGCGTTCGGGAATGACAGAAAGAAAAGCAAGGGCAACAGCAAGGGCAAAAGCAAATACAGGGATCCTTCGCTTCGCTCAGGATGACGGCTGCGGATAGTGTTTGCTTTTATTCACTATTCGCTATTCACTTTTCGCTATTCACTATCACCTCTTTTCATGTTCCCGTGCTGAGCCGGGAGGCGAGTCGCTCCGGGAGCTTCGCGTTGCGGATGGCTTGTTGCGCGGCGGCGACGTCGTAGGGGATGCGGAAGAAGGTGACGCGCTCGGCGGCAGTGTCGTAGATGGCGAAGCCGGCGCGCCAGTCGCCGTCGCGTGGCTGCCCGACGGAGCCTGGGTTGATGAGATGGCGTGTGCCGACGGGGACGTCGATCGAGAACTGTTCGGGGTAGTTCTGCGTGGTGTAGATGGGGCGGATCTCCTGCCACTCGGGCGCCTGTTGCGAGAAGGCGCCCTGCACGTGGGTGTGGCCGAAGAAGGTGATCTCGGTGGACATGCGCTGCAGGGGTGACCAGGCGTCGCGCATGGAGATGATGTAGTGATCTTCGTTGAGCGGAGAGCCGTGGGCACAGAGCGCGCGCTCGGAGGCGAGGACGGGGCCTTGGGGCACAGCTCGCAGCCACTCGAGATTTGCGGGCGTGAGATTGCGGTGGGTCCAGTTAGCGGCTTCCGCGGCAATGGGATTGAAGCCTTGCGCGCTGGTGAGGCCGCAGCAGACGCGGTCGTGATTGCCGCGAACATTGACGCGTGCGAGCGGGCGGACGGTGTCGATGACCTCGTTGGGATTGGCGCCGTAGCCGACGATGTCGCCGAGGTTCCAGAGCTCGTCGAAGGAACCGGCCTCGGAGAGCACGGCTTGAAGGGCCGGAAGGTTGCCGTGAATGTCGGAGACGACGAGGGCACGCATAGAAGTTAGCGAGATTAGGGGTTAAGGAGCGGCGAATTGGTCAGGCTCTTGAGAGTGTAGCCAAAGGTTGATCGCGGGGTGTGCGCATGGAGGGAACGGAGGCGAGGAGCTGGCGCGTGTAGTCGTGCTGCGGTGCGGTAAGGACCTGCTGGGTGCGTCCGTGCTCGACGATGCGGCCGTGACGCATGACGAGGATGCGGTCGGCGATCTGGCCGACGACGGCGAGGTCGTGCGAGATGAAGAGCATGGAGAGGCCGTGCTCGCGGCGGAGGCGCTTGAGGAGCGCGATGATCTGGGCCTGCACGGTGACGTCGAGTGCGGTGGTGGGCTCGTCGGCGATGAGGAGGCGCGGGCGGTTGATGAGCGCCATGGCAATCATGATGCGCTGGCGCTGGCCGCCGGAGAACTGATGCGGGTAGTCGCGGAGACGGCGCTCCGGATCGGGGAGGGCGACTTCATGCAGGGCGGCGAGGACGCGCTGGTTGAGTTCGGATTTTGCGATGCGTGGGTGGTGCGCGAGGACAGCTTCGGCGATCTGGCGGCCGACGCGCATGACCGGGTTGAGCGCGGTCATGGGCTCCTGAAAGATCATGGCGAGCGAGCGGCCGCGGTGGGCACGCATTTGGGCTTCGCTGAGGGTAAGGAGGTCTTCGGGTTTGTTGCCGGCTTCGGTGGTGAGTTGGAGGTTGCCGGTGATGGTGGCGGTCGGCGGGAGCAGGCGAAGCAGCGCGAGCGAGGTTGCGGATTTGCCGGAGCCGGATTCGCCGACGAGGCCGAGGGTTTCACCGGGGGCGATGTCGAAGGAGATGCCGTGGAGGGCTTCGCGGCCGGAGAAGGCGATGCGGAGGTCGCGCACGGCGAGCAGCGGGGCCGAGGAGGGTGCAGGAGTCACTGAGGCGAGGATAGAGCATGTGGCTGGAGCGTGGGAGAGGTGAGGGACATCCAATCGGCATGAGCGGAGGGATTCGGCTTTCGGTGCTGGACCAGTCGCCGGTGCCGGCGGGTTCTACGCCGGGGCAGGCGCTGGAGAACTCGCTGGACCTGGCGCGGCATGTGGATGCGCTGGGGTATACGCGGCTGTGGTACTCGGAGCACCATGCGATGGATCTGCTGGCGTGTACGGCGCCGGAGATCCTGGTGGCGCGCGCGGCGGGGGCGACGGAGCGGATTCGTGTGGGGTCGGGCGGCGTGATGCTGCCGCACTATTCGCCATACAAGGTGGCGGAGGTGTTTCGCACGCTGGAGGCGATGTTTCCCGGGCGGATCGATCTGGGGATCGGGCGGGCGCCGGGCGGCGGGCAGCTGGAGATGCATGCGCTGCGGCGAATTAGGCAGGGGCCGATGGTGGATGATTTTCCGCAGCAGTTGGCGGAGCTGCGGGCGTTTCTGCATCCGGAGCGGTTTCCGCGGGAGCATCCGTTTGCGCGGCTGCGAGTGGCTCCTGGCAGCGAGGGCGCGCCGGACGTGTGGCTGCTGGGCTCGAGCATGTGGTCGGCGGTGACGGCGGCGCAGGAGGGTCTGCCGTATGCGTTTGCGCACTTCTTTTCGGCGCAGGGGACAAGGGAGGCGATCAAGTACTACCAGCGGAATTTTGTGGCGGGGCCGGATCGCAGCGAGCCGGAGTCGACGATTGCGATTGGGGTGATCTGCGCGCCGACGCAGGAGGAGGCGGAGTTGCTGCATGCGTCGGTGCGGCTGCTGCAGCGGCGGATCAGGATGGATGACCGCAGGCCGGTTGCGACGCCGGAGGATGCGCTGCGGGAGCTGGAGGCGCTGCCGGCGATGGCGAGGTCACGCGTGGCCGGTGGCGATTGGCTCACTGGATCAGCCGGAGTCGGAGTTTCCGCGGTATGTGGTCGGGACGCCGGAGCGCGTGGCGGAGGAGTTGACGGGGATTGCGCGGGAGCTGGAGATCGGGGAGCTGATCGTGAACACGATTACGCACTCGCATGAGGCGACGGAAGCGGAGCTATACGCTGCTGGCGGAGGCGATGGGATTACGGGCTGTGGCTGAGACGGCTGACGCAATAAACTGAAGCGTGATGGTGTTCGATTATGACGTTCTGATTGCCGGCGCCGGGCCGGCTGGATGTGCTGCGGCGTATGACCTGGCGCGCGCGGGCAGGCGTGTGCTGATGCTCGATCGCAGGACGTTTCCGCGGCATAAGGCGTGCGCGTGCGGGCTGACGCGGAAGACGCTGCGGGCGCTGCGGTACTCGGTGGAGCCGGTGGTGGAGCGCGTATGCCGGGAGGTAGTGCTGCAGGAGGCCGGGCCGCAGTTCCATGAGGGCGTTCGCGTGGCGGACAAGAGCTGCGAGGTGCGCATGCGCGCGCGGAAGGTGATCTGCGCGATGGCGGTGCGCGAGAAGTTCGACGCGTTCTGCCTGGAGCAGACGCTGGCTGCGGGCGCGGAGCTGAGAAAGATTGATGCGATTATGGCGGTGCGCGAGTCGCGGGATGGCGTGGAGATTGAGGTTGCGTTCGGCGATGGACGCGACAGAGACGCTGCGCGCTCCAGTGCTGATCGGAGCCGATGGATCGAACGGGCAGATGCGACGGTTGGCGGCGGGGCTCGATGCGCAAAGGGATGCGTTGGGCGATGAATTCTACGAGGGAGCATGGATTGAGAGCAGGACTTCGGAGCTGCCTCGTGAACCGGAGTGGTACGCGCGCGGATTTGCGCTGGAGGCGACGGTCCCATTTGAGCGTGCTGCCGCGCGAACTGCCGACCGGCGATGCGCCGCAGGACCTGGTGTTCGACTTCGCGCCGATCGCGGGCGGTTATGGATGGCTGTTCCCCAAGGGCGATCACATCAACGTGGGCGTGGGTGGGTTTGTGCCGAAGGATGGGCCCGCAGCCAACAGCACCGATGGAATGAGTTACGAGAGCGTGACGCGGGGATTGCTGGAGAGCTACACGCGGCAGAAGCTCGGTGTGGAGTTGAGCGAGGTGCGGGCGCATGTGTCGGGGCAGCATCTCGGGTTGGGCGGCCACATCTACGTGCCGCGCGGGCGGGTGCTGCTGGCGGGCGATGCGGCAGGATTAGTGGACCCGCTGACCGGCGAAGGAATTTATTCGGCGATCAAGAGCGGGCAGGCAGCGGCAGCGGCTGTGATGGCGTGTGGAGAGCCCGAGACTGCGATGCTGAGTGCGGCTTATGCGGACCGGCTTGCGGAGCTGCAGGCGATGCTGGCGTTCTCGCATGATGCTGCGAGGAGTTTTTATCGCGAGCCGGGACGCGGGTTTCGCGTGGTCAGCAATCGGCTGCTGCGTCACCTGATGCTGAAGACGTACGCGGATGGCCTGCCGTATGCAAAGCTATTGGCCGGCTTGAGATCCGCGGCGAAGCACATTGGGTAACGACTGGCATCATTTGCATTGACGTCAATTTATCTCAGTTGAATTTGGGCAGATGCTCAACGTCTGCGGGCGGCACAGGCTCGAGCGGGCCTCCAGCCTTGATCCATGCCTTGAGGCCGCCGGAGATCACTTTCGTCGAGCAGTTCTCTTTTTCGAGCTCGCGCGCGACACGGACGCTGGTGGCGTCACGCGCGCACGAGCAGTAGAGATAAATCTCGCACTCAGGCGCCATGAACTCGCGCAGCGCTTCGACCTCTTCGCGGAGCCGGTTGGGTTCGACACGAATGGAATTCTTGATGCGCTGGGCTGCGGGATCGTAGTAGCCGTGCGAGCGGACATCGGCGATCACGACGACCTTGTCGTGCGACGGAGCCTTCAGACGTTCGTGAAGCTCTTCGGCGGCGATGCGCTGGATGTTGCTGAAACGGTTGTCGCGCAGGGAGCTGCCGAGCAGCCACAGAATATAGAGCACAACGATGCCGCTGAGAGTCGCCGCCGTGACATGGCCGACGCGCACAACCCAGCGGACGACTTCGCGGAGAAACGGGGCGCAAAGGAAACCGGCCGTGCTCCAGGCGGACGTGTAGAACAGCACGCCGCAGGCGTCGAGCCTGAGAAAGCGGCTGACCGGCATGTTGAGGCTGCCGGCCAGCGGAGCCGCGACCGTGCCGAGACCGGGGACGAACTTGGCGAAGAGCAGAGTGCGGGGACCGCGGCGATAGAACGAGCGCGCCGAGCCGAAGACGCAGGTCTCAGGATTGAGGCTGACACGGCACAGGCCGGCTAGCAACCACCACCCGGTGAATCTGCCGCCGACGTAGAGGATGGTATCGCCAAGCAGGGCGGCTGAAGCGGCGCACAGAATGACCAGGCCGAGGTTGAGAGAGCCGGAACTCGCCGCGGCTCCGGCGGTGAGGAGCACGATCGAGAGCGGCAGGGGAAGGCCGCAGGACGACAGCAGGAGAATGAGCGCCGTCGCCGCGTATCCATGGTGCTGCACTGCGGCAAGCAGGCTCATGACCCTTCCGACTCCCCGGAACGTACGAGTTCATCGGGTTGGATGCGCAAAGCTGCTGGTTGGTCGCGTCGCCGGTTAGAACAGAAGTCGTAGGCCGATTTCAACCTGGCGCTCGCGGCTGACCCCGGCAGTGGAGGAGGTTGGCGCGCCGAACGGTGCAGTGGTGATGCCCTCGGCGGCAACGGTCGGGGCATCCTGGAAGATCAGCGGCCTGGGGGCGCCGGCGATTGCGGGTGTGCCGACGAGAAAGGCGCGGGTTTGGACGCGAGAGAGGCTTTGCGTATTCAGGAGGTTGAAGGCTTCGGCAAAGGCGTTGACGCGAAGGTGCTCATGGAAGGTGAACCCGCGCCCGGCGCGGAGGTCCACGTGACTGCGAATGGGGAGCCGCAGAGTGTTGCGCCCGAGCGTGGGCAGATAGGTGGCTCCTCCGGAGCCGTTGATCGAGTCCCGGCCACCGGTGAGCGCCGTGCCGCCGAAGATGCCATAGCTGTACGGAGCGCCCCCGCTTACCGCAGCGATAGTCGCGAGTTGCCAGCCGGAGAGGGTGCGGCGGAAGGACTCCGGACCGTGGCGAAGCGCAGAGTGGAGGAGCAGGTCGCCGGCAAACCTATGGCGAATGTCCAGACTGGAGAGGCCTTTGTCGTAAGCGTCGGTGAAGGGATCGAACTGGCCGTTCTCGCGGGGTGTTGCCGAGAGCTGAGGGCCGTAGTCGATGGCGCGGGCGAATGTGTAACTGCCGCGGACTTGGATTGAGCGAAGGTGCAGGCGGGCTTCGGCGTTGAACGAGTGATAGGTGGCGTTCGCGTTGGAGACGAGTGCGGCGACAGGACCGAAGGCCGTGGTTCGGCGAGTTGTGTAGAGCGGCACGGAGAAGGTCTCGCCGGTGTGGAGGCCGGGACGACCGTCGCCGCCTTGAATGATGAAGCGCGTCGTGGTCGCCGACGGCGCGATGTTGAGGTCAACGCTCTGCGGAAGCTGCGTGGCGATCGACATCACGTAGCTGGCGCGGAGGTCGAGTACACGCGTTCCATGTTCCAGCGAAAGCGTCGCGCGCTGCACGGCGGGAAGGCGGAAGCGGTTGGAGAAGACCATTGCGGAGGTGGTTTGCGCAACGGCGGAGGGAGGCTCCGCGGTGTAGGCGCAGGGATAACCGAAGCCCTGGTTCGCAACCTGGGGGCACTCGGTGATCGTGGACGGAGTAATGCGGATGCGGCGTGTGGTGGACGCGAGTGCGGTGTCGGTGAGTGCGGCGTTGACCGTGGCTCCGGCGATGCGGCCGTAGAAGACGCCGTAGCCGAGACGCGCGGTGAGGATGCGGCCGCGCGCGGGTGACCAGGCGAGCGAGATGCGCGGACCGAGGTTGTTGCGGTCTTCGGGGATGAGCGAAGTGGCGCCGCCCAGGGCCGAGCCGAAGGTCGTGAGGATCTGGTCCAGTTCCGGGTTGGGGCGTTGGGGCGGAGGAAGAAGCGCGTAGTCGTAGCGCGCGCCGATCGTGAGCGAGAGTGAGTGCGGCAGGCGGAGGGCGTCTTCCGCGAAGGCGGCGAGCTCGTGCGTGACGAACTGCGTGGATGCGGCGCTGAAGCCTTGCGTGTAGCTGCGGAAGCAGAAGAGGTGATCGGCGGCGTTGATGCTGGGGCAGGCGCCGTTGGGGTAGGCGTGGACGTTGTAGATGTAGTCGGTGATCCAGTCGAGCGAGGCCGCCGTCGCGTCCGTTGGTCGTGCCGCTGTCGTAGAGGAAGGTGCCCGCTGCGTTCGTGGACCCGGCGATCAGATCGGTGATGCGGCTCCAGTCGCGCGCCCATGACAAACAGATGGCGGCCGTGAGCGAGCGAGAAGGTGTCGGCGAGTTGGAGGCGGCGCTCGTCGGGGTACGCGGTGCGGCCGACGCTGGAAGGCGTGCCGTAGCTGAAGCCGTTGGGCGCGATGGAGACCTGCGGGGCGAAGCCGCCGGCGCTGATCGCGGGCTCCTGCGGGAGCGGCGCGTGCGGAGTTTCGTATTCGAGGTCGCGCGCGAACTGGCCGCGGAGTTCGTTGGCTGAGAGCGGCGAGAGGCGGTAAAGCCAGCGGCCGGTGACGGCGTCGACGTGAAGCGTGCTGCTGGCAAGGCTGGCGCGGCCGCGTGCAACGACGCGCTTCGGACGCGCCGGAACTGGAGCCGGTCGGCGAGTTGAAGCGGTTGCCGATGTAGCCGAAGGTGAGCTGCTGGTTCGACGCCGGCACGAGATCGAGGCGGGCGAAGCTGAGGAGGCGGGTTGCGTCGCGCTGCTGCGCGCCGGTGAGGCTGTCGAGAAAGTTGAGTGCGGTGTTCGCGGCAGCAGTGGAGACGCCGCGGTTGGCGAGGAGTGCGAGTTGCTCCGGCGTGAGGGCGTAGAAGTTTGCGGTGGCGGGAGTGGAGACGATCTGGCCGGAGCGAAGCTGGATCTCGAGCGAGGTGTAGAGGGAGGCGTTCTGCAGCCATGCGACGCGAGCGCGCGAGAGTGGAAGCCCAGCGGCCGCGCCGAACTGCACGAGACTGTCTGCAGGCTTGAGCAGCTGCGATGTGACCGCGCCGTCGTTGTAGTGCGTGACGACGGAGAAGGGATTCGTCGCGGCGAGGGCGCTCTCGCGAGTGAGGGCGAAGGCGGAGCCGTGGAGGCGCTCGGCCTGCCCGCGTGACGTGACCGCGATGACGCCGCCGGCGCCGCCGTACTGCGCGGAAAACGAGTGCGGCTGGAGCTGGAAGGAGCGTGTGGCGGACTCGTTGAATGTGGCCGAGGTGCGCGGGCCGCCGGCGGCTGAGCCGCGGGGACCGGAGCGGAAGTTCTGGGTGGTGGAGAGGCCGTCGAGCAGCGTGGAGTTGGCAGTGGGCGAGAGGCCGCTGACGCTGGGGCCGGCGGAGCCGAGCTCGGTTGTCTCGCGCGCGGCTTCGGGCGTGGCGGGTTCGTCGGCGGTGGTCTCGTCTGCTGGGGCGGCGGCGAGCGTCGCGTCGTGCGCGGCGGAGTCGAGCTCCGAGAGCTCGAGTGGATCGAGCGTCAGCAGCGGGAGCGGGGTGGTTTGTGCGACGTGAGGCTGGGCTGGAGCGCACGCGGCGAGATCGATGGTTGCTTGCGCAATCTCGCCGGGCGAGATGGAGACAGGCTGCGCAGCGCATGGGCCGGCGGCGATCGTGTAGTCGCCGGGCGTGAGGTTGAGGAGAGTGAAGGAACCGTCGCGCGCGGAAGAGATCGTCTGCCGCCAGGAGCTGTCGTCGCGCTGGATTTGCACGCTGACGCTCACGGCGGGAGCGCCGGGCGGCGCCAGGATGCGTCCGCGCAGCGCGCCGTCGACGGGACTCTGAGCGAACAGCAGAGAGCCCGTGCAGAAAGCGAGTGCGAGGGTGAAACGGACCAGCGGCAAACGGACCCTGCTCCGGGAAGAGGCCGGAGCTCCTGAAGCGCAGTGAAAGGAGCAAACCCGTTGAGCCGCGAGCGGTCAGCGAGACGAAACATGGAGCGTGCCTGCAGGGTAGCGAAGCGGCGGCAGTTTGCAAATAACACGAGGAGTTAGCGCGGAAAGCCGCGATGGTGATGCGTACACGGCCGCGAGATTAGACTTGCAGCAAGCGTTCTGATCCTTCTCAAGTGCCCACAGCGTCCACTGAGCCAAAGTTGTTTCGCGCGCCGCGCATCCTCTTCTGGGTGGGGTTTGCGCTGCGGGTCGCGTGCATCGCGATCGGGCATACGTATCGCGTTCGTGTGATCAACGAGCACTTCAACTTTGGATTCGAAGCCGGACGGATTGCGCGATCGCTCGTCGAAGGGCATGGCTATGCGAATCCGTTCAATGGCGTGAGCGGGCCAACGGCGTGGCTGCCGCCGATCTATCCGCTGCTGCTGGCGCTCGCGTTCAAGCTGTTCGGCGTGTACACGAATGCGGCGGCGTTCTTTGTGCTCACGGTCGACAGCCTCTTCTCGGCGCTGATTGCGCCCGCGGTTTACGAGATCGGCGCGCGGTGCTTCGATGCGTATGGAATCGCGCGCAGAGCGTCGACGAAAGCCGCTCCGGTCGCGCTGTGGTCAGGATGGCTGTGGGCGGTGTATCCGGCGGCGCTGCAATTCGCAGTGCACTGGTTCTGGGAGACGTCGCTCTCAACGGGAATTTTTGTGTGGACGATCGTGCTCGCGCTGCGGCTGCGCGGCGTGGGGCTGGGCGAAGACGCGGAGCGCGATGGTGCAGGACAGCTTGGGCGATGGGCGGCGTTCGGTGCGCTGTGGGCGCTCGTCGGGCTTTCGAATGCGTCGATCCTGATCGGATTGCCGGCCGCGGGGCTGTGGGTCATCTGGCCGAAATTGCGCTGATGCGCTGCGACTTTGCGGCAGGTGATCGCCGGGCCGGTGCTCGCGGGCGATTGTGTTCGCTGCTGGGATGAGTCCGTGGTGGATCCGCAACGAGCGAGCGTTCGGCACGTTCGTTGCGACACGGTCGAACCTCGGCGCGGAGCTGTATGAATCGGTGCTTCCGTCGCACGACGCCTTCCCCTGGGGAGCAACGCTGCCGATGTGGCCCGGCGATCCGAAGTTCAAGCTGTATGTGCAGATGGGCGAAGTGCGGTACTCCGCGATGAGAAAGCAGCAGGCGATGGAAGTTATCCGCGAGAACCCCGGCCGATTTCTGCGGTACACCGGCGACCGGTTTCTCTTCTTCTGGACGAACATCCCGCACCCGCCGGAGAACAAAATGATGCAGGAGATTGGGCGACGGCTGAACTACAGCTTCCTGAGCCTGGCGGGATTGATGGGCCTGGCGCTCGCACTGCGACGGCGGGTGCCCGGCGCGGCGCTGATGGGATGGATGTTTCTGCTGCTGCCGCTGCCGTACTACTTCGTCACGGTGCAGGCGCGCTTCCGGCATCCGCTCGAGCCATTGATTACGGTGCTCGGCGTGTACCTGTTCCGCTCGACCGAGCCGCGAAAACGAATCTCCTGATGAGAGACTGACAGGGATGAACGATTCGAAGGCTTCGCCCAGAATTCTTGTGCAGCGTTTACTGCCGGCGGCGCAACTGCCTCGGTATGCGCACACCGGATCGTACGGTGATCTGGCGGCAGACATCTTCGCCGCGGAGGCGGCGACGCTGGCTCCGATTGGCGAGCCGGGCAGCACGGTCGCCGTGCGCACCGGGCTGGCGCTGGAGCTGCCGTCGTCGCATGGCGCGCTGGTCGAGGACCGCTCCGGACTGGCGCTGCGCGGACTGACGACGCTCGCCGGCGTGATCGACCCGGGCTATCGCGGCGAGCTGAAGATCATCATCACCAATCTTTCACCGGAACCGCAGATGATTGCGCCAGGGCACAGGATCGCGCAGCTCCGCGTGGTGGAACGCATCCAGGCGAGCTTTGAAGAGACGGACATGCTTGCGGAGACGCCGCGCGGACAGGGCGGCTTCGGGTCTACAGGCGCATAGCTGTGGGCACAGGCGCGTAGTTGTGGCAGGCTACGATGCACGACATAAGAAGCGCCCGGCGAACCGGGCGCTTTTTGTTTCATGGGCACTGGTTAGCGATGGCCGTGCTCGTCTCCGTGTCCGCCACCCGGGTTTCCATGCTGCTGAGGCTGCGGAGCCGCCTGTGCCTGCGGCGGCGGTCCCTGCGGACGCGCCTGCGGTGCGGGCCGATTCTCAAAGTGCTGCTGCTGAGGCTGCGGCTGCGGACGATTCTCTACGCGAGGAGCTTCCATCCGCTGCTGCGGCTGTGGCTGCGGCCGGTTCTCCATCCGGGGCTGCGGCTGCGGTGACGGTTGGTGCTCGAACCGCGGGCCGGCGTTGGGCTGCGGTTGCGGCCTGCGGCTGCGGACGGTTCTCGAACCGGGTGTTCCCGCCGTTCGGCTGCGGCTGCGGTTGTCCACGGTTCTCGAAGCCTGGCCGAGCTGCATTCGGCTGCGGCTGCGGTTGTCCACGGTTCTCGAAGGCTGGCCGAGCAGCATTCGGTTGCGGTTGCGGCTGGGCACGGTTCTCGAATCCTGGCCGAGCTGCGTTCGGCTGCGGTTGTGGTTGTCCACGATTCTCGAAACCCGGCCGAGCAGCGTTGGGCTGCGGCTGTGGTTGTCCGCGGTTCTCGAAGCCTGGTCGAGCTGCGTTCGGCTGCGGCTCCGGCTGCCCACGATTCTCGAATCCGGGGCGAGCGACATTCGGCTGCGGCTGACCACGGTTTTCAAATCCGGGCCGAGCGGCGTTCGGTTGGGGCTCCGGCTGCCCGCGATTTTCGTAACGCGGCGCGGCACCATTCGGCTGCGGCTGCATCCCCCGGTTCTCCACGCGAGGGGCTTCCGTGTACGGCTGCGTACGGCCAGGGTTCCCGCCCCGTTCGTTCATATAGGCGCCGTTCGGTTCGCCGTTCCGGGCGCCTGCCGGACCTGCGGTTTCCGCGATGCGCGGCGCCGGAGCGATGCCGTGCGTGTTCGCGAAGCCATGCTGCGCATACGCGATCGCCGGCCGGCCGTGGTTCTGGTTATAGAACTGCGAGCGGTTCTGCGCGGCCTCGGCGCGAACCTGTTGCTGTGCGGCCAGCGGAGCTTCGTGGCGCTCATGCATCGCGGCAACCTCCGCGGGCCGAGGCTGGACGTTGATGCCGCCGCGCCCGCCGTTATAGCTCACGCGGTTTTCAGGCCGGCCACTGTAGCGCACGTTGTTGTAGACCACTGGGCGCTCATAAATCGTGCGGATCTGCGGGCTGACGCGGGTCACGGCAGTGTTGTAGTAGAAGTGGTTGTTGTTCCAGTAGCCGCCGAAGTAGCCGATACCGATGTATCCGAAGCCGTAGTCGATGCCACCGTAGTAGCCGACGTGGCGTCCCCAGTAGCCGTGATGCAAGCGGTACCGGCCGCCGTACCAGCCCCAGTAAGGCGGGGTCCAAAGCGCGCCGTAATAAGGCGGCTCGACCCAGGCGCCAGGCACCCAGTAATAGCCCTCTTGTCCCCACGCCCAGTAGCCGGGGGTCCACATGTAGTCAGGACCCGGTGCGGGCGGCTGATCGTACTCCGGCAGCGGCGGAGGCGCCTGTGTTGTGTCCTCGAGAGCTTCTTCGCCGGCGAGCTCCGGATCGGAGTAGCCGGGCTGCTGAGCGTAACCCTGCTGCTGCGGGTAGCCCTGAGGATAGCCCTGCTCGATCGGGTGCGGGCGCCTGCTGTGGATATTGGCCCGGCTGCTGCGGGTATCCCTCCTCCTGCTGCTGCGGCGAGTAGGAGGCGTTCTGTGCCGAGAACCTGTGTCTGGCCGTTCACCGGCGCCAGGTTGGCCTGCGCGGGATCCGGCCCGGCGTTGGCCTGTCCGGCGTTCGCCTGATTGCTGTGGCATCCCGCTGTCAAGCGCTAATGCGCCCGAAATAGCAATCGCGCCCAGTGCGCGACGAATTGTGGTGGTGGTGAGCTTGCATCCGTTGGCTCCTGGCCGCTCTCTTGATTGCTGGAGCAGCCCTACGATCGGGTATAAACCCGTCGGCTTTGTATAAGATGCGGTTGCCGGAGAGTGGAGTAAGCCGGGCGGCGACTGATCTGGCTATCTCGGGGAATCGAAGGGACTTGCCGGATGCGGTGAATGTGGCAAAAGAGCTACACTGTGGGCATGTCGCGCTCTCCTCTCAAGCGCTTCCGCCGCGGGCGTCATGACCGCGGGCGTTGATCGCAGAACACGCTGCTGAGCGCAGCGCGCGCCTTTCCTATCCAGACTCGCTATCATCCAGAATTGTTCGCCCGTGCTTCGATGTCGCTCGTCGCTGCCGTGCTCCAGTGAGCCGCGCGTCGATGCGGGCCTCATCCACTGCCCCGTCCGGGAGACGTGAGGCAGCGCTCCCCAGGATCAAAGCTCCGCGGGGAGCTTCAAGGAGATAAGACATGGCTACCTCAAACGCCCATCCTGACAGCTTTCACTCCGCCGGCGAACTGAAGTCCGGCAATAAGAATGTGCGCTACTTCCGACTGGCCGCGCTGGAATCCACCGGCGCCAAGCTGGAGCGGCTGCCGTACTCGCTGCGCATTCTGCTCGAGAACCTGCTGCGCCGCGAGGATGGCGTGACGGTCACGGCGGACGACATTCGCTTCCTCGCCAACTGGGACGCGAAGGCGGAGCCCTCGCGCGAGATCGCCTTCATGCCCGCGCGCGTGCTGATGCAGGACTTCACCGGCGTGCCCGCGATCGTGGATTTAGCCGCGATGCGCGATGCGATGAAGGTGCTCGGCGGAGATCCGCAGAAGATCAATCCGCTGGTTCCGGCGGAGCTGGTGATCGACCACTCCGTGCAGGTGGATGAGTACGGAAGCGCGAAGGCCTACGACCTGAACGCCGCGCTCGAGTTTCAGCGCAACCGCGAGCGCTACGCGTTTCTCAAGTGGGGCCAGACGGCGTTCGACAACTTCTCCGCCGTGCCGCCCGGAATGGGCATCTGCCACCAGGTGAACCTCGAGTACCTGGCGCGCGTGGTCTTCACGAAGGAAGAGAACGGCCAGACGATCGCGTATCCGGACACGCTGGTCGGCACGGACTCGCACACCACGATGATCAACGGCCTGGGCGTGCTGGGATGGGGCGTGGGCGGCATTGAGGCCGAGGCTGCGATGCTCGGCCAGCCGGTGAGCATGCTCGTCCCGCAGGTCGTGGGATTCAAGCTGACCGGCAAGCTGCGCGAGGGCACGACGGCGACCGACCTCGTGCTGACCGTGACCGAGATGCTGCGCAAGTTCGGCGTGGTCGGCAAGTTCGTCGAGTTCTACGGGCCGGGCATCAGCGAGCTTCCGCTGGCCGATCGCGCGACCATCGCGAACATGGCGCCCGAGTACGGCGCGACCTGCGGGATCTTCCCGGTCGACGCGGAGACGCTGAACTATCTGCGCCTCACCGGACGCAGCGAAGAGCACATCGCACTCACCGAGGCGTACTACAAGGCGCAGGGCCTCTTCCACACGCCGAATGCGCCGGAGGCGGTGTACTCCGGCACGCTGGCGCTCGACCTGGCGACAGTTGAGCCCAGCGTTGCGGGACCGAAGCGTCCGCAGGATCGCGTGCTGCTGCGCGAGACGCCGGAGAGCTTTGCGAAGGTGCTGCCGAGCCTGCTTGGACCGAATGCGAACAAGAACGAGGTGCGCCAGATGGTGCGCTGGGAGGGTGAAGGCGGACAACCATCCGCTGGCGGAAATCTTGCGAGCTCCGTCGGCGTCGCCGTCACCGGAGGTCCCGGTGAGCGTGACGGTCACGGCAACCTCGCACGAGAAGCCGATGGAAGGTCAGCAGCAGACCGCGACGCCCGAGGAGCACACGGTGCGTGCGCGTTTCGGCGTCGATCCCGATCGGTACCTGAGCAATGGCTCCATCGTGATCGCCGCCATCACGAGCTGCACGAACACCTCGAATCCGTACGTGATGGTTGCCGCGGGTCTGCTGGCGAAGAAGGCCGTCGAAGCGGGGCTGAGCACGCCGCCTTGGGTGAAGACGTCGCTCGCGCCGGGCTCGCGGGTTGTCACGGACTACTACACGCGCGCGGGGCTGCTGCCGTATCTCGACAAGCTGCGCTTCCAGGTTGTCGGCTACGGCTGCACGACCTGTATCGGCAACTCCGGGCCGCTGCCCGAGGACGTGTCGAAGTCGATTGAGGAGCATGGCCTCGTTGCCGTCAGCGTGCTGAGCGGCAATCGCAACTTCGAGGGCCGCATCTCGCCGGAGGTGCGCGCGAACTACCTGATGTCGCCGCCACTGGTGGTCGCGTATGCGCTCGCCGGGCACATCAAGCACAACTTCGATACCGAGCCGCTGGGCAAGGACCGCAACGGTCAGGATGTCTACCTGCGCGACATCTGGCCGAGCCAGAAGGAGGTCGCCGATGCAGTCGCCGCGTCGATCGACTCCGAAATGTTCCGCCACCAATACAGCACCGTTAGCGACGGCGACGCGAACTGGCAGCACCTGAAGTTTCCGAGCGGCGACACCTACGGATGGGAGCAGGACTCGACCTACATTCGCAAGGCGCCGTACTTCGATGGCATGCCCGCGACCCCGGCTGCTGTCGAGAACATCACCGGCGCGCGCGTGCTCGCGTGGCTCGGGGATTCGGTCACGACGGATCACATCTCTCCGGCTGGATCGATCAAGCAGAACGGCCCTGCAGGCAAGTACCTCACCGAGCACGGCGTGAAGCCGTTCGAGTTCAACTCCTACGGATCGCGCCGCGGCAATCACGAGGTCATGGTGCGCGGAACGTTCGCCAATGTTCGGCTGCGCAACAAGCTCGCGCCCGGAACCGAGGGCGGCGTCACGCGTCTGCTGCCGGAAGGCGAAGGCATGAGCATCTACGATGCTTCGGTCAAATATGCTGAGCGCGGCACGCCGCTCTGCATCATCGCGGGCAAAGAGTACGGGTCTGGTTCGTCAAGAGACTGGGCGGCGAAGGGACCGCGGCTGCTCGGCATCCGCTTCGTCATCGCGGAGAGCTACGAGCGCATTCACCGGAGCAATCTTGTTGGTATGGGTATTCTGCCGCTCGAATTTGAAGCGGGCAAGAATGCCGAGTCGCTCGGGCTCAACGGCGAGGAGACCTACGACATTGTTGGCTTCAAGGAGCGGCTCGAGAAGAAGTTCGAGAACGGCCGGACTGTATCCGTTGTGGCGACCTCGCCCAGACGGCAACAAGAAGACCTTCGAGGCGCGCATCCGCATCGACACCCCGCAGGAGATCCTCTATTACCAGCATGGAGGCATCCTGCAGTACGTGCTGCGGCAGCTTGCGGGCAAGGCGTAGCCATGGGCTTGTTCCGCAGGAAGTTGAAGCAGGAACACAAGGTGATGCTGCAGCACGACCGCGCCGGCGGCGTGCTGCAGCCTGAATATCATCGCGCCACGCCGGAGTGTCCGCACCCTGAGCAGTGGTCGATGGTTGACTCGATGACCGCGGAGCTCGAGGTGCTGGAGTTACTCGCGACGCTGGTGACCACGCTGAAGCCGCAGCTCATCGTCGAAACCGGAAGCTTTCTCGGGGTCTCCACCGAGTGGATCGCGCGCGGTCTGCAACGTAATGCAGAGAGCGGCTCACCCGCAGGCAAGGTCATCTCCTGCGAGTACGATCCCGCCGTCTTCGCACGCGCAAAAGAGCGCTTCGCCACAAACCCATTGGCAAAGTATATCGACCTGCGCAACGAGAGCTCGCTCGAGATGCATGTCGACGGCACCATCGACCTGCTCTTCTCCGACTCCGACCCCGACCTGCGCGAAGCGGAAGTAAAGCGCTTCCTGCCGCAGATGAATCCGAACGGCCTCATCCTCATCCACGATGCGAGCTCGCACCTGAAGACCGTCCGTGAAGCCGCAAAAAAGCTGGAGCGCGACGGGCTCATCTCGATACTTCTTTTGCCGACACCACGCGGCCTCGTTTTGGCGCAACCAAGAGCCGCGCTCCGATAGCCGCAGCCGCTACACACTCACGGCGAGCGGATGCACAGGCACTCTGACCCATGTCATCCCTGCGGCGTCCGCCGCCTTGATGCCGGCATCCGCATCCTCAAAGACCAGGCAATCGGCCGGCGCAATGTTCAGCATCTTTGCCGCGGTCAGAAACGGCTCAGCATCCGGCTTGCCGTGCGTATAGTCCTCCGCACCCACGACCGCGTCGAAGCACTTATCCAGGTGCAGCGCCTGCAAGCGTACGCGTAATCGTCAAGCACGGCGATCCGGAGACAACCGCCATCGGAATTTTTCCATGCTGCTCCGTGATGTGCGCCGCCACCGACGCAATCGGCCGCACCCTGTCGATCATCTCCAGGTACAACTGCTCCTTGCGATCCACCACCTCAGGCGGCGACATGTGATAGCCGAAGCGCTCGTTCAGCATCTCCACGGTCCGCGGCAGCGGAATCCCTCCCCACGCCCAGAACAGCTCCTCCGGAAACTCACCGCCCGCCTCGCGCACAGCCTGCTGCCACGTGATCAGGTGCACGGGCATCGAGTCTGCAATCGTTCCATCGAGATCAAACAAATAGGCGCCAAACTTGCGGTCCGGGATGGGCAGACGCTCGGTCGGTGTCTTCACTTCAGCCATTGCTTCCATCGTAGCCTCTGGGCCCTTGCCGTAGCATGGAAGAGATGAGTCCTGCAGCCGCACGCACGATGTATCTGCCCGAAATCATCGCGCACACACGGACGGTTGTCGCGGAGCGCAAGGCTGCGGCAGATATGCGCGCAATCGAGCACGCAGCGGCGGAGCATCAGCCGCGCGGCTTCGCGCGTGCGCTGCGCTCAAAGGCACAGACCGGCCCGGCCATCATCGCCGAGCTAAAGAAGGCATCACCATCCAAGGGGCTCATTCGCGCCGAGTTCCATCCCACCGCCTTGGCGAAAGAGATGGAGCAAGCCGGAGCCGCAGTCCTCTCCGTGCTGACGGACGAAAAGTTCTTCCAGGGATCGCTCGCGAATCTGCGACTCGCCTCGGAAGCCGTGTCGATCCCCTGCCTGCGCAAGGACTTCATGGTGGATCCGTTCCAGATCGTGGAGGCAAGAGCCAATAAAGCCGACGCGATTCTGCTGATCCTCGCCGCGCTGAGAGATTCCGAGCTGCGCACGCTCCGCGATGAGGCACGCCGCTGGGAGCTGGACGTACTCTGCGAGGTGCACGATGCCGAAGAGCTCGACCGCGCGCTTGCGCTCGAATGCGAATGCGTTGGCGTGAACAGCCGCGATCTGCGTACCTTCGCAGTCTCGCTCGACCGTGCATGCGAGCTCGCCGCACGACTTCCTCGTTCAGCCGTGCGCGTCGCGGAGAGCGGCATTCATACACGCGAGGATATGCAACGCCTGCGCGCGGCCGGATACGAAGCCTTCCTCATCGGCGAGTCGCTGATGCGTCAGGCGCGGCCCGGCGAAGCACTGAAACAGCTGATAAGCACGGAATAATCATTCGAAAGGTCAGCCCACTAACTACTAACCACCCGCTCTTCCTATGTTCATCAAGATCTGCGCCAACACGAACCTCCAGGACGCCCAACTCGCCGCCGAGTTGGGCGCCGATGCGGTCGGTTTCGTCTTCGCGCCCAGCCGCCGGCGCGTCATTGCCTCTCAGGTCGCCGTGATCACTCCGCATCTTCCCGGCAACGTGCTCACGGTCGGCGTCTTCGCCACGATGAACGCCGAGGAGATTATCCGCGACGTTCGCGAAGCCGGCCTGCAGGCCGCGCAGCTCCACAATGAACTCAATCCCGAACTGATCGCGCGGCTCAACGATGCGTTTGAGGGTCACGTGCAGCTGATCCAGACCGTTCCGTTCAACGTTCATTCGGGCAACAACGCCGGTTTTTCGGCGACGCTTGGGTCGCGCGCTCACGACGCCAGGTCTCCGGGCCGTGCTGGTCGACGCCGCGCGCCGGGGACAATCCGGCGGTCTCGGCATGGCCTTCGATTGGCAACTCGCCGCGCAGGAGATTCGGCTGGCCTGCAGCACCGCGGCCGCCGCTTCCGAAACGGACCTGCCGCCGCTGATCGTCGCTGGCGGCCTGCACTCCCGGAACGTCTCCGCCGCCATCGACGTGCTGAAGCCCTGGGGCGTGGATGTGGCCAGCGGTGTTGAATCGGAGCCCGGCCGCAAAGATCCGGTGAGGCTACGGCAATTTATCGCGGCAGCCCGCGGCTCTGCCCAGTGGAGTGAGCCATGGACACCTCTGACCCCGCGGGACCGAAGCAAACCGCCCAAAACCTAAAGGAGAGCTTTAACCGGTGTTAACTCCCGTGGTTCCGGCCGCCGTCACCCGTAAGTAGAAGATGGTGCAGGGGAACCGCGGAAACTACTGGCCTCTGGACCCGGAGAGACCTATACTCTGGGCAAGCTTGGCATGCCGAAAGACGGCTGCCCGGCGGTGTCGCCGCGATCGCATGGGAACCCATCAGCCAATTCGCAAGACCGTAACACCTGAAATCCCCGACAAGCTCTACTTCCGGATCGGGGACGTCGCGCGGCTGTGCGAGGTCCCGTCGTATGTCCTGCGCTTCTGGGAGACGGAGTTCCCGCAACTTAAGCCCAACAAAGGTGGAACCGGACAACGGCTGTATCGCAAGCGCGACGTCGAGATGGCGCTGCGTATCAAGAGCCTCCTCTACGACCAGGGCTACACGATTCCAGGCGCACGGCAGGTCTTTAAGAATGAGACGAAGCCGCGCGAAGCGGTTACGCCCTTTGAGCCCGTTCCCATCGCGGCGTCCACGCCCGCCTTGCTTCCGGTGGAACCGCCGGCAGCCGGTCCAAACACGGACAAGGCGCCGATCGAGGCGCGGCTGCGTGCGCTTCGCAAAGAGATGCAGCAGCTTCTTGCCTTGCTCGGCTCGCCCTCTGCGAGCATTGAGCCTCCCGCGATGCGGCCCAAGCCTTTGCGCCCGCGGCTCGTGACAGAGCCCAGGCCGAAATCCGAATCCAGGCTGGCTCCGAAGCCCGAGGCCAAGATCGTTGAGCCCGTGGAGCGCCGGCAGCGTAACCTGTTCCCCATTGAATGAGCCCGTTGGAACCGCCGACTCCCCCGACTGAAATTCCACCTGCAGCGGAGATTCCAGCCCAGCGCATGGCTGATGGAGTGCGTACACCGGCAGAGGGTGCGGAGCCCCCCGCGCGCAGATCACGCTTCGGCGCTCTAGGCCTTTCGCACAAACACACCGCCGCATCGGCCACATTGCTGCTGAGCGCCTTCGCGCTGCTCTCCCGCATGATCGGCCTCATTCGCGACAAGTACATCGCCTATACCTTCGGCGCGGGGCCGCAGACAGACGCCTACAACATTGCGTTCAACCTGCCGGACCTCGTCAATTATCTGCTTATCGGCGGCGCCGCCTCGATCAGCTTCGTCACCATCCTCAGCCGCTATCGCGAGCAGGGCCGCGACGAAGAGGGCGAGATCGCACTCTCCGTGATTCTGAACACGATGGCCATCGTGCTCGGCTCGGCGCTGTTCCTGGCCGAGTTCCTGACGCCGTTTTATATCCGTATCTACTCCAAGGGCGATGCCACGCAGGACGCGCTCGCCGTCTACATGACGCGCATCCTGCTACCGGGTCAGCTCTTCTTCTTTGCCGGTGGTGTGCTCGCATCTGTCGCGCTGGTCCGCAAGCAGTTCGGCTATCAGGCGATCTCGCCGCTCGTGTACTCCGCCGGGATCATCTTGGGCGGCATCGCCGGCGCGCGCTGGCTTGGCATTCCTTCGCTGGCGTGGGGCGCTCTCGCAGGCGCGATCTGCGGTCCTTTCCTGGTGAATGCGTTCGCGGCCCGCCGGGCCGGCGTGCGCTGGCGCCCGGTGCTCGATCGCCATAACGAAGGCCTGCGCGAGTGGATCCGGATGTCCATTCCGATGATGTTCGGCGTCACTGTTGTCTTCATGGACACGCAGATCCTGCAGTTCTTCGCCAAGCACGAGACAGGCGACATCACACGGCTGATGAACGCGAAGAAGCTGTTCACCGCGCCGATGGCGATCATCGGCCAGGCCGCCGGAGCCGCATCGCTGCCCTTCTTCGCTTCACTCTTCTCCGCGAATCGAATGGAAGAGTTCCGGGGTGCTGTCGGCCGGTCCGTGACGCGCATCGCCTGCGTCGCATTGCTTCTCGCTTCGGCGATGGTGGCGCTCGCCGGTCCCATCTGCGACGTCGTTTTACGTGGCGGTCACTACACGCACGCCGATGCCTTGCGGACAGCAATGTTTCTCGCCATCTTCTCGCTGTCTCTCGCGCTGTGGAGCTCACAGGCGATTTACATCCGCGCCTTCTACGCCGCCGGGCAGACGCTCCCGCCGATGGTCGCGGGCACCATCATCACGCTCGTCTCGCTGCCGATCTACTGGAGCCTTCACGCGCACTTTGGCGCGATGGGATTGGCGTGGGCGTCGAACCTTGCCATCCTGACCCACACCGTCACGCTTGCCGTTCTGCTGCACGTACGAAAACTGGTGCCGCTGGCTCGTGTGGACCGCCGCGAACTCACAAAATCGTTGGCAGCGGCTATCGTTTCTGTGCTCGTCGTCGCCGGAATGTTGCGCGAGCTGCCCGTACACTCCGGCCACATGTGGAACGCGCTTCTGCTTGCAGCAGGAACCCTCGTCTGGGGAGGAATCTGCTGGATCGTTCTCCGGCTGACCGGCTCAACCCTTCCCGCCGAACTGAGACGCCGCGCCAGAGCATAGCTCCGTGCGCGGCGTTCGACTTCGCAAATTCTTCAGCAGTGCATCGATCTAGTACGGGCTGTCCGCCTTCGCTGCAGCCTTGTCGGCGTCGTATTGCTTGTCCTCGGCCTTGCGAACCTTCTTGCTGTTCGCGGCCTTAGCCTCGGCATGGTCCGCCTTGGCCTGTTCCTTATCGGCCTTCTCATCCTTCTTGAGCTGATGATGCGTCACCGGCCGGTCTTCAACGGGTCCAGAGGCGGTCGAGCTGGTCGTTGTCGTGGTCTGCGTCGTTGATTGCTGCTGCGTCGCTTCCTGCGCGAACATCGGGGCCGCGCCAATCGCGAGCGCTACTGCAAAAATCGCTGTACGTTCGAACTTCATAGGATTCCTCCTCGTGCCTTAGACGACATACGAGAAGGCCGCGTGGTCTATAGAAATCCAAAAAGCTATCTCACCTGATTTCAGCGAAGTCACGCCTCTTTCGCGTCCTCGTACTCCTCGTGCCAGCGCATCTGGATCCCCTCCAGCAAACCTTCATTCGATTTTTGAGGATCTCCTACAAAACCAGGCAACTCCGTAATCCATTTGTGCATGTCGGTAAACCGCACCGTGAACGGGTCCACATCCGGGAATCGCTCCTGCAGTTGAATCGCAATCTCGAGCGTGTCGCTCCAGTCAATCTCGCGCGGCATCGAATGGCTCCTTTGTGTGAGCTTCAGTCTAGTGCAGGAGGCGCGTGCGCGGAGGTCTCCGACGATCATCCACGGTAGAATAGAGACAGGCATGACGGCACAAACCACCCAGCAGAGCGCCCCCGGAACCAACCCCGCGCGGCGCCGCCTTACCGCACGGCGTCGGCTGATCGCCGCCTCGCGGCGTCTGCGCGAGTTCAAGTCCATCGGCTCGGCTCTGGCCGACACGGCGCACCCGTACATGGCGCACATCGTGCCCATGCGCCGCTGCAATCTGGCCTGCACCTACTGCAACGAGTTCGACGACTTCTCCAAACCCGTCGACATCGACGAGATGCGCCGCCGCATCAGCGAGCTCGGCCGCCTCGGCACTTCGGTCATCACCATCTCCGGCGGCGAGCCGCTGCTGCACCCCGACCTCGATGACGTCATTCGTGCGATCCGCAAAACCGGCGCCATCGCCGGCATGATCACCAACGGCTATCTGCTGATGCCCGACCGCATCCATCGGCTGAACAAAGCCGGCCTGGATCACATGCAAATCTCGATCGACAACGTCATGCCCGACGAGGTCTCGAAGAAATCGCTCAAGGTGCTCGACGCGAAGCTGCGCATGCTCGCCGAACACGCCGACTTTCACGTCAACATCAACTCCGTCGTGGGTGGCGGCATCGAGCATCCTGAAGACGCGCTGACCGTCTCGAAGCGCGCACTCGAACTTGGGTTCAGCTCCACGATCGGCATCATTCACGATGGTACCGGGCAGCTGAAGCCGCTTGGCGCTCGCGAGCGCAAAGTCTGGGATGAAGTCCGCCGCCTCACCCGCCGCAGCTACTCGCGCTTCAACCACTTTCAGGAAGCCATCGCCAACGGCCAGCCGAACGACTGGCGCTGCCGCGCGGGCTCGCGCTATCTCTACGTCTGCGAAAACGGCCTGGTGCACTACTGCAGCCAGCAGCGCGGCTTTCCAGCCATCCCCCTCGCCGACTACACGACCGAGCACGTCAAGCGCGAGTTCCTCACCGAAAAAGGCTGCGCTCCCAACTGCACCATCTCCTGCGTGCACCAGGTCAGCTACATCGACCATTGGCGCGCGCCGCAGCATGAGAGCACGACAGCCCGGCGCAGGCGCCTCCGACCTCGTCCAGATTCAGTAGATCGCGAATCACGTGGTAGCATTCTTCGCGATGCTCCGCACGCTCTTTTTGGCCTCGCTGTGCGTCGTCCTCTGCCCGGTCGCAGCCTCCGCCCAATTTCCTCAGAATTCGCAGCCGCCGGAACGCATCTCGGCCGATGAAGCACTGGATCGTGCGCTGAAGAAGAACGTCCTCACGCATGACGGCAAGCCGTTCCACGCTGTCATGGACCTCCATGAACAAAAGGGTGATCCCGCCTATGCTGGACGCGTCGAGATATTCTGGGCCGCCGACAACCAGTACAAGCTCATCCTCACCAGCCGCGACTTCGATCAGAGCCTGATTGTGAACGGATCCCAAGTTGAAGAGCATGATCGCGGCGACTTCTACCCGGGTTGGCTGCACAGCTTCGTCACCGCGCTGCTCGATCCGATGCCTCGTATTCACGACCTTCAGAGACTTCATCAAAGCGTCGCCATCGGCCCACAGATGAGCTTCTCCTGCGTCAACCGCACAGACAAAGTCAACGGAATCAGGAATGACCTCACCTGGGCCTCGGTGTGTTTCAGCGGCGATGCTCCTACCCTCGAGTTCGCGATCGACTTCACCTACAACATGGAGTTCCACGACTTCGCGCGCTTTGACAAGAAGCAGATTGCGCGCCGCTACGTCAGCGGGGCAGGCGACCACGCGCGCATCGACGGCACGCTCACCCAACTTGAACAGTTGAAGCCTCCCGAAGCCGCACTATTCACGATCGCGAATCCCACTCCGCCCTCCGCCCGCATTCTCACCACCTTCGTTTCGACCCACCAGGAAGAGTCCATGGTCGAATCCAAACCGCAAGACGTGCATTGGCCAAGCCCTCACGAAGATCCGCTCTCCGGCTACATGATCGTCCAGGCCATCACAGACCGCACCGGCCAGGTCCGCGAAACCTCGAAGCATAACTCTGATAACGCCGAAATGGAGAGCTATGGTAGGCTCATCGCGCTCCAGTACAAATTTCATCCGCTCATCGTCGACGGCATAGCGCAACAAATGGAGATGCCTCTCGTTCTCCACTTTGAAGCCTCCGCCCTTACGCCGTACCACACGCTCAACGACGCGGAAACGCGCCAACTCATACGCGGCTGCACGCTTCCGACCGAGATCTCCGCCCCAGCGCTATCCGGACAGAAGATCAGGATCGATCTGGTTGTCGTCGAAGACGGAGGCATCAGCGAGGCGGGCGATCACGATCGCAGAATTCCGGTCCTCACGTTATACCGGGCTCTGAACCTGCGCAGTTGCCACTTTGATCCGTACATGGAGAACGGCGAGCCCAGCCGCTTCCGCGCATCCTTCAACGTCGTAGCGAGGTGACAGTCCCCGCCAGAACAAACGGCCGCTCTCGGCGGCCGTTTTTGCTTGTCTCCGATCGTCTAATGCGAGTGCGACGGACTCGTCCGGCGCGCCGCCATTGCCGTCGGCTCGGACACCCACTGCTTCGCCATATCAATCGCCGCGTCGAGCTGCGACACGTCCTTCACCTGGATCCAGCGATGTGGCGTCACGATCACGATCGTCGGCGTCTCCTGCAGCCCAAGCTTCTTGCCGAGATTGTCATCCGCCTCAATCTCGCGCTCCAGTTGCCCCGTCGGGTCCACGACGAACGGCATCTGCTTGCCATGCTGGCTCATGAACTGCTTCGTAAAGTTCAGGAGGTCGTCCTGCGAGGCGATGCGGTACTGCGCCGCGAACACCTGGCGGCGATAGTCCTCCGCTAGCTGCGGCGAGATCTTGTCCTTCATGTAGCGCGAATACAGCGCAGCCTGGTGGCTCCAGATGTGTCCGGGGATCAGGAAGTCATACTCCACCAGCGGAATGTGGTACTGGTTCACGGCCGCGTGAACGAACGGAAAGGCGTGCGCGCAGGCCGGGCACTCCAGGTCTTCCCACTCAATGACGGCGAGCTTCGCCCGGCGGGCGGCTTCAGCATGGAGGTATCCGTGAAGTGGCTCACCTGGTTGGGCGGCATCGAGATCTGGGCCGCGGCAAAACCTACCGTGACGAATGAACTAAACAGGCCAATGGCGAGGAAGCGGCGAAGACCGAAAGAACGCACTCTGGAGGACCTTTTCGAGCAAAGTGTTGCTCTCTCACCATTGAACCATCAACGCTCGCCCTGCGCCAATTCGGCGCATTTTTCGGCCGTCCTGGGTGCTATGCTCTGAAGCGAAGGAAAATCGAAATGATGCTCGCCCTCGCCGCGCTCGAACTGCTGCTTCTCATGGCCATTCTCCTCGTCCTGCTCCGCCGTGGCGAGCAGGCAAGTGCCGAGCAGGCAACAGACGATCCGCGCGTCGCCGCGCTCGCTTCCGAGCTGCCCTCCCACTTCGCCCGGCTGGAGACGAGGCTCGCCACGCTCGACGAACATCTGCGCAGCAGCGTCGTGCAGATCCGGGCCGACACCTCCGCCGAGGCGCAGGCAGGGCGTGAGGCCGCGGACCGTTCCGCCACCGCGCTGCGTACCGAAGTTCTCGGAAACGTGAACGCACTCGGCCAAGCCCTGCGTGATGGCCTCGACAGCTTCCGGAAGGACAACACCGGGGCGTCGGAAACCCTTCGTCAGGTCGTGGACGCGCAACTCGCCGGTCTCACACAGCGCTTCATGGGATTCGCCGCCGACATGGCACGCGAACATGCTGAGAACCGCGAGACGCTGCATGCTCGCCTGACCGAGCTGGGCAATCAACATGCCGCTCATCAGGAGAAGCTCCGCGGCTCGGTCGAGGAGCGGCTGGAGAAATTGAACCAGGCCAACGCCGCCAAGCTCGAGGAGATGCGTCAGACCGTCGACGAAAAACTGCACGCCACGCTGCAGACACGCCTCACGGAGAGCTTCGGCCAGGTCACCGATCAACTCACCAAGGTGCACGCCGGCCTCGGAGAGATGACCAAGCTGTCGGCCGGTGTGGACGACCTTTCGCGCATCTTCACTAACGTCAAATCGCGGGGCGGCTTCGCTGAGGTGCAGCTTGGAATGCTGCTGCAGCAAATGCTCGCGCCCAGTCAGTTTCAGCAGAACGTGCGCGTGAAGCCCAATACGCAGGAGGTCGTCGAATACGCGGTCAAATTTCCCACGCCGCAGGGGGAGACACTGCTGCCCATCGACGCGAAATTTCCGCGTGAGGCGTGGGAGAGACTCGAAACCGCCTACGAGACCGGCTCGGCCGCGGAGATTGCCTCCGCCGGGAAGGCGTTCGAATCGGCGATCCGGGTTGAAGGAAAGCGGATCTGCGACAAGTACGTCGCGCCGCCCGCGACGACATCCTTCGCCATCATGTTTCTTCCCACGGAGGGCCTCTACGCCGAGGTGATGCGCCGCGATGGTCTGCAGTCTGATCTTCAGCAGAACTGCCGCGTCACGATCGCCGGCCCGAGCACGCTCTCAGCCATCCTGAACAGCTTCCAGATGGGCTTTCACATGCTTCAAATGCAGGAAAAGGGGGATGAGGTGTGGAAGGTCCTCGCCACTGCACGCACGCAGTTCGGCAAGTTCGAGGACCTGATGGCCAAGATGAGCAAGGACGTTGAAAAGGTGCAGAATACTCTCGGAGACGTCGCCACCCGGACCCGCGTGATCAATCGGACGCTCCGCGATGTCAGCGTCGAGCCGAACGGCACTTCGTTGACAGGTCGGACTGCGCCGCTCAGCGGAATGCTGCCGCTGCTGGCAGCCGAAGACGATGAATAGCTTGTGAACGAGGGGCTGACGGTCGCCCGGTGAGGCGATCCGCGACCCGGAATTCAGGCCTTAGACTGCTTGGTTTAGCACCGTTGGTTTAGAACGGTTGGTTCAGCGCCGTAACGCGCTCCAGCCGGTGGGCATGGCCGTCGTCCCGGTGGAACGCCCGGCTCCGGCAGATCGTGCACTCCCAGGGAAACACACCGAACGCGGGCAGCAGGCGCATCTGTGTCCAGCCTCTGCGGTTCAGACGGCGAAGGTGACCCGAGCCGCAGCTCTTGCAGACTCTCTTACTCAAGGCATTGACCTCCTCAGTGATTGGCGACCGAGCAAGGGGCCCGACTTTTGGTGGCCCCAATGCTAGGCGCGTACGGTCCAAAGAAATAGAAGATTTCGCGACAGGGAACCCGGTTTGATGCCCTGCCTCCTTGCTGATAGAGAGGATTCTGCTTTCACAGCCGCCCTGCCGCTATCCCACGAGCAGACGCCCCCGGCAACGGAACGTGTGAGCACGTTCACCTGCAGGGGGCACGTGACCTTAGTTGGTCGTAGGCGTAACACTCGTGGGTGGTGGGTGCCGTAACAGAACGTTGCAGGGCTGCATACCCGACAAGTGGAACGAACCTGCATCAGAGACTGGAGTGGCGATCCGCCGGCGGCGCCGCCTCATAAGCCTCGCACTACGTTGCGGAACACAGGAAACCGTGCCGTTCTTTACACGTAGGAGGAGCCTAAGTATCCTTGCACACTGAGGCAATTGCAGCGGACGGTCGTTTCAGGACACTCGGTCCCCATGACTCAGAAGGTATCTACAGGAGATTGGAACAATGGCAGCAGTCGATGAGAAGGTGAAACAAATTATTGTCGAGCAGCTTCAGGTGGACGAGGCTGAAGTGACCCCCGGCGCCTCCTTTCAGGAGGATCTCGGCGCCGATTCGCTCGACGTGGTCGAACTGGTAATGCAGTTCGAAGAGGCCTTCGACATCCAGATTCCGGATGAGGACGCGGAAAAAATAAAGACCGTCAAGGACGCCACGGACTACATCGAGAAGCACCAAAAAGAAAAGTAGAACGTAGCGGAAGGGGCCATCTTTGGATGGCCCTCGAAGCTCCGCTACAGCATCCCCAAGGAAAGTAACGATGGAGCAGCGACGCGTTGTCGTCACCGGCCTCGGCGCATTGTGCGGGGTCGGGAACACCGCCGCCGAGGTGTGGGAAGGCCTGATGGCCGGCCGCAGTGGCATGGCCGAAATCACCGCCTTCGACCTCACCGGGCATTCTGTCCGGTTTGCGGCCGAGGTCAAAAACTTTGACCCGCACAAATTCGTGGAGAAAAAAGAGGCTCGCAAGATGGGCCGCTTCATCCACTTCGCCATGGCCGCCTCCGACGAGGCCATGAAGCACTCCGGCCTCCAGGTCACGCCGGAGATCGCCGACAACGTGGGAGTCCACATCGGCTCCGGCATCGGCGGGTTCGACGTCATCGAACGCGAGCACACCAACCTGATGAACGGAGGCCCGCGCCGCATCTCCCCGTTCTTCATCCCGGCCTCCATCGTCAACCTCGCGGCCGGCCACGTCTCGATCCGCTACGGCGCCCGAGGCCCCAACGAGGCCACAGCCACCGCCTGCACCACCTCGGCGCACTCCATCGGCGACGCCTTCCGCATCATCCAGCGCGGTGACGCCGACGCCATGATCGCCGGCGGCGCAGAAGGCGCGATCACCCCCATGGGCGTCGGCGGATTCGCCGCCATGAAGGCCCTCTCCACCCGCAACGACGATCCCACCCACGCCTCCCGTCCTTTCGACAAAGACCGCGACGGCTTCGTCGTCGGCGAAGGCGCCGGCATCCTGATTCTTGAAGAGCTCGAGTTCGCTAAGCGCCGCGGCGCCCACATCCTCGCCGAAATTATCGGCTATGGCATGTCCGCTGACGCCTTCCACATGACCGGCATGGCCCCGGAAGGCGAGGGCTGCTATCGGTCAATGAAACATGCACTTAAAGTGGCCGGCATCTCGCCCGACAAGATCGACTACGTGAACGCGCACGCCACCTCTACGCCGCTCGGCGATGCCCTCGAATCCAAGGCACTTGAGAACGTCTTCGGCGAGCGCGCGCTGAACCACAAGCTCCTGGTCAGCTCCACCAAATCCATGACCGGCCACCTGCTCGGCGGCGCCGGCGGTCTTGAAGCCGTCATCACCATCCTCGCGATGCAAAAAGAGATCGCCCCGCCAACGATGAACCTCGAGAACGTCGACCCCCAGTGCCGGCTGAACTACGTCGCCAACAAGGCTCAGCCCTGCAAGATCGACTACGCTCTCTCCAACAGCTTCGGCTTCGGCGGAACCAACGGCTCACTCATCTTCAAGCGCTGGGGCGCCGAATAGCCAATTCACCGCGCGGTTTCCCAGCCGCTCGTCCACCTTCTTCTGCAACCCCTGCGCATCGAACGGCGCCCGCACCTTTGCGTCATTATCGAAGTACACGTACACATCCCGCGCGCAGCTTTCAGCCTCCTTCGCGCACGCCCGGCGCCCTTCCGCGCGCTCGCCCCTGGCCCACGCGACCACCCGGTCCGCCCACTCGTCCAGCGCCACATCCTCATACCCGCTGGCGTACAGCTCCTCCGATCCATGCAGCCGGCAGTAAACAAAGTCCGCCGTCACATCAAACAGCAGCGGCCACGCGACCGTATCCGCGACCACGAGCGCCACATCGTGCTTGCGCAGCAACTCCACGAACTCCTCGCACGCAAAGCTCTCATCCCGGATCTCAATCGCGTGCCGGATCGGCGTCTTCTTCGGTACACCTTTCGCTACCTCGACGCACGCGCGATTGTGCAGGCGCTCGTCGTGTCCGCGTGCCAGCCGTGCCGCCGCTCCGTGGGTGCGCGGGAGCAGATCAAAGAACTCCGCAAACCGTGACGCCTCGAACCGCAGCTGCGGCGGAAACTGCCACAGAATCGGCCCCAGCTTCTGCCCCAGCTCCAGCAACCCGCTCGCAAAGAAATTCGCCAGCGGCTGTTCGGCATTGCGCAGCTTCAGCATGTGCGTCAGGTATCGCGACCCTTTCACCGCGAACACGAAATCTTCCGGTGTCCCCGCGCTCCAGTCGCGAAAATATCCCGGCTTCTGCAGCGAATAAAACGTGCCATTGATCTCCAGGCTCGGAAACTTCGTCGCCGCAAACTCCAGCTCTTTGCGCTGCGGCAGCTTGGGCGGATAGAACACGCCACGCCAGCCCGCATACCGCCAGCCCGAAATCCCGATCCGGATTCTGCCAATGTTCATCTACTCAACGGCTCCCCTCGGCCACTCCGCACACCACAACCGGTCCAATGAACCCGAGCATCCTAGCGAAGATGGACCACGCCAAGTATCACGCCAAGCCGCTGATGAATACGCCGCTTGCCCTCACACCCGATACTACGATTGAGATCGACGGTGAGCAGGTTGCAGCCGAGACCGGCGAACCCCTCATCGAGGCCGTCAACCGTGCCATGGCCGCGCGCCAGCAGACCTTTCCCCAAGTCTGCTATCTCAAGCCGATGGGCGCCATCGGATCCTGCGACACCTGCATGGTCGAGCTCAACGGCGAGCTCGTGCGCGCCTGCGAATACCGCGTGGCGGCAGGCCAAATCGTGCAAACCCGTTCCGACCGCGCCGACGTCGCACAGCGCGAAGCCTTCGACCGCATCCTGCACAACCACGACCTCTACTGCACCGTCTGCGACAACAACAACCAGAACTGCACGGTCCACAACACCACCGCCGAGCTCCACGTAAAACACCAGGCTCGCAAGTTCGAGCACAAGCCCTACCCGCAGGACCACTCCAACCCCTTCTACCGCTACGATCCCGACCAGTGCATCCTCTGCGGCCGCTGCGTCGAAGCCTGCCAGAACGTGCAGGTGAACGAGACCCTCACGATCGACTGGACGCGCGAAGTTCCCCGCGTCATGTGGGATGGCGGCGAGCAGATCGCCGGCTCTTCCTGCGTCTCCTGCGGTCACTGCATCTCCGTCTGCCCCTGCAATGCGCTCATGGAAAAAGGCATGCTCGGCAAGGCCGGCTATCTCACCTCGCTTCCAGCGGAAGCCCTCAACAACATGATCGAAGCCGTGAAAGGCATCGAGCCCTCCACCGGCTACCCGCCGATCCTCGCGCTCTCCGAAATCGAAGCCGAGATGCGAAAGCAGCGCGTCAAGGTGACCAAAACCGTCTGCACGTATTGCGGCGTCGGCTGCTCGTTCGATATCTGGACGCGCGATCGCCACATCCTCAAAGTCGAACCCGCGCACGGGCCCGCCAACGGCATCTCCACCTGCGTGAAGGGCAAGTTCGCCTGGGACTTCGTCAACGCCGAAGACCGTCTTCGCAAGCCTCTCAAGCGCCAGGGCAATACCTTCGTAGAAATCGAATGGGACGAAGCGCTCGACATCGTCGCCGAAAAATTCACAAAGATCAAAAAAGAGCATGGCCCCGACGCGCTCGCCTTCGTTGCGTCTTCGAAATGTTCGAACGAAGAGAGCTATCTCATGCAGAAGCTCGCGCGCGCCGTCATCGGCACCAACAATATCGATAACTGCTCGCGCTACTGCCAGACTCCCGCCAGCAAAGGCCTCTCCCGCACCGTCGGGTACGGCGGCGACTCCGGCTCTATCTCCGACATCGAGATCGCCGACCTCGTCATCATCATCGGCTCCAACACCGCCGAAAGCCATCCCGTGCTCGCCACACGCGTCAAGCGGTCGCACAAACATCGCGGCCAGCGCCTCATCGTCAGCGATCTTCGACGCAACGAGATGGCCGAACGCGCCGACCTCCACATCCGTGCCAACCCGTCTACCGATGAAGTCTGGATCTCCGCTGTCACCAAGCACCTCATCGATACCGGCCGCCACAATCAAGCTTTTATCGATAAATGGGTGAACAAATGGGACGAATACCGCGCCTCGCTGGAACCGTACACGCTCGAGTACGCCGAGAAGATCACTGGTATCCCCATCGACACACTCAAAACCATCGCCGACGAGATCGCCTCCGCCGAGCGCGTCTGCATTCTCTGGGCGATGGGCGTCACGCAGCACTGCGGAGGCTCCGACACCTCAACCTCCATCTGCAACCTGCTGCTCGCGACCGGCAACTTCAAGCGTCCCGGTACCGGCGCGTACCCGCTGCGCGGCCACAACAACGTGCAGGGCTGCAGCGACTTTGGTTCCATGCCCGACGTCTTCTCCGGCTATCAGAAGGTAGACAACGAAGAGATTCGCGCGAAATTCGAGGCCGCCTGGGGCGTGACGCTGCCCACTACCAAAGGCCATGACAATCGCGAGATGATTGAGGCCATTCACAAAGGCAAACTGAAATCCCTGTATATCACCGGCGAGGACACCATCACCTCCGACGCCAACGCCAACGATGTTTCCGAAGCCTTCGGCAAACTCGACTTCCTTCTCGTGCAGGACATCTTCTTCTCGGAGACCTGCCGCTTCGCCGACCTCGTCCTTCCTGCCTCACCCTCGCTCGAAAAGGACGGCACCTTCGTCTCGACCGAGCGTCGCATTCAGCGCTTCTATAAAGCCTTCGAACCGCTCGGTCATTCCAAGCCCGACTGGCAGATCTATCAGCTCATCGCAAAAAAGCTTGGCGGAGCCGGCGGATGGAACTACACGCATCCCTCCGACATCATGAAGGAGGTCGCCAGCCTGACCCCGACATTCGCCGGCGTCAGCTACGAGCGCCTCGAAGGCTACAAATCACTTCAATGGCCCGTCGCGAAGGACGGCAAGGACGAGCCGCTGCTCTACGCCGGCGAAACCACGTTCCCGTTCCCCGACGGCAAGGCAAGCTTCCACCCGCTCCAGTACATCGCTCCCAGCGAAGAGCAGAACGAGACCTACGACCTTCACGTCAACAACGGCCGCCTGCTCGAGCACTTCGAGCAGGGCAATCTCAGCTACCGCGTTCCGGGCATCAAGGAGATCACGCCTGAAGTCTTCCTGGAGGTCTCGCCCGAACTCGCTGAGGAACGCGGCCTCGAGTCCGGCCGGTACGTTCAGCTCGAAAGCCCTTACGGTTTCGTTCGCGTAAAGGTGCTCGTCACGCATCGCGTCTCCGGCAAGCAGATGTACATGCCCATGAACTCCATCACGGAGCCCGTCAACAAGATGACCAGCTCCCATCTCGACCGCGCAACCCACACGCCGGCCTACAAAGAGCTCTCGGTGAAAATGACCGTCCTGCCCGAAAAGGGCGACTCTCCTTTGCCGCGCGAAAACTTCCGCTTCGGCACCCGCACCCCCACCGACGGCGTGGATGTTGCCGCCCGCCGTGGCCGCGCCGACTACCACGTCCCCGGCACTCGGGCCAAAGACAAACTCGTCCAGATCGAAACGATCAGACCGACTTGAGAACCGGGTGCCGCACTAAAACCCGCGAGTGCCGTTGACATTGCTCCTGCTCTTGCCTTTCTTTCTGTCATCCCCGGAGGGAACCTGCTTTAAACTCCAACTCGAAACTGGCATCTCGAAACTGATACCCAACCCGCCTTTGCCGTTGCTTTTGCGTTGTTGACTATTCACTACTCACGATTCACTCACGAGGTCCCCATGGCGCACCAGATCACCTTCAAACCCGAACCGGTCGATCCCCAAAAAGAGCTGATGAACCGCATCCAGAATGCGCCGCGCGACCACGCCGAAGCACTCCTCGCCGCCTGGGACCTCCTCGAAGCCTCGCATCAGAAGGGCATCCTCGACCTGGCACAAGGCGTCATGGGCGGCCGCGATATCATCGCCGGCAAACTCGCGGAAGCGGCCAACTCGCCCGACGGCATCAACGTTGCCCGCAATCTCATCGCGCTCGGCCGGATCCTCGCCTCCATCGACTCCGACATGCTCTACAAGGTCAGCCGCGCCCTCGACCGCAATCCACCGCGGGTGCAGGAAAAGCCACCGAGCCTGCTCTCGCTCTTCCGCCAGTTCCGCGCCGAGGACACCCGCCGCGGCCTCGCCTACGGCCTCGACATCCTCGCCGCCGTCGGCGCCGCCACACGCGAACCCTGACCCTGGAATATGGGGGTAACCCCCTCGCCACCAATTTTCATGTTCACGCGTCTCCTGTCGCGCTACACTGCCCTCAGCCTTCCCACATTCAGGAGACCCCCATGGAGCAGGTAGCCGTCGCGTCTGAAAGCAAGCCGCTCTCCCAGGGCGCACGCTTCATCGACGCCTTCATCGCGCCCACGAAAACATTTACCGACATCCGGCGCAACGCGAGCTGGTGGCTGCCCTTCATCATCGTGTGCATCCTGAGCCTGGCGTTCGCCTACACCGTTCTGCACAAGATCGGACTCGCGGGCCTGGTTGACTCCATCATTCACACCAACGCGTCCCTGGCCGACCGCCTTGCCAACGCCCCGCCCGACCAGGCCGCCCGCATCCGCTCCAGCATCGAGATGCAATTTCGGTTCATGTACATTGCCCCGGTGTTTCTCCTGGTTGTGGGTCTCATCGTCTCCGGCATCTTCCTCGCCACCGCAAACTTTGCCTTCGGGGGCAAGACAAACTACAAGCAGATGCTCGCGGTCTGGTTCTACGGCACACTGCCGCTCATCTTCATCTCGATCCTGACCCTGATTACGCTCTTCGCTGGCATGCAGAGCGACTCCTTCAATATCAAGAACACCGTCGGGACGAACGTCGGCTACTACCTGCAGGGCGGCGGCTCGCCGCAGTGGCTCATTACCCTGCTCTCCTCGGTCGACATCTTCGCCATCTGGGCCGCGGTCCTCCTCACGATCGGCATCTCCATCGTTTCGGGGATCAAGCGCAGCTCCGCCGCAATCATCGTCTTCGGCTGGTGGGCGTTATACGTGCTCGGTCAGACGGCTATCGCCGCAATTACGGGCTGACGTGGCGTGTGGTTCGAAGCAAGAAACCCGGCATTTGCCGGGTTTCTCTTTTGGTCTCACCCTGCTAGCGGTGTAATGAGCTCAAGACCTGCTCTGCCGCGCGAAGCCCGGTGCGCAGAGCCGCATGCACGGTGCCCCAGTTGCCTGTCGTGTCGGTGTGCTCGCCGGCAAAGAACAATGTGTCGTCTTCCGGTTCAGTCATCCTGAGCGGAGCGTCGATCGCGTTCACCGGGACATAGCTGTATGCGCCTCGCGAGAACGGATCGAGCTGCCAGTCGTTCCTGTGCGTCCCAGCCAGAGCATCGCGAACCAGCTGCTCGGGAAGTTCGAAGACCTGCGCCAGCTCTCGGCACGCTTGCTCTCCAAGCTCCTCTTCACTGGGGCCGATGAGTTCGGCTGCACGCGGCCCTCCCGCCCATCCTGTGAGCGTAGCGAGTGCCTCCGGCTCCGGGATGGCGCGTCCACCACACCGGCGGCGAGCGCCGATAGGTCAACAGAAAGCTCATCGTGCGCAGAGTCTTTTGACTCACGCGCTTCGACTGTTCCCACCACCGCTCGCGAAACACCATCGTGAAGCGCTCGGCCGAGCCCATCGCGAGCCGCCGCGCCTGTGCGATGGCCCGAGGCTCAGGATCAAAGCGAATACCGCCTTCACGGTTCACGATCTGCAGAACGCCGAGCGGGAGTGTAACAATGCATCGTCGCGCACGATAGACGCCGCTGCTTGTCTCGACGGTGACCTCGTCTGCACTCCACTGCACCGACTGGACAACACAACAGAGCCGCACCTCGCCACCCGCGTGGCGCAAACGATTCGCGAGATACGTCGTCAGCTGCGAATACCCTCCGCGCAGGTGCCACACACGATCGCCGCCGACACTGTCCTCTGCCCTCTGCTGCACACCCAGGGAACGCGCGCTGATCCGGGTGGCCTCGGCCGCATTGAAGCCTTCCACATATCCGAGCAGTGCGCGATGGTGCTCCTGCGGTATATCGCTGGATGCAAGCCACTCTGCGAAACTCATGTCGTCAGGAAGATGCGCCAGTTCGCCAAGCGAATCCAACTCGCCTCCTCCGGCGTCTTCTTCGCTGATGAGATCCCCGTCCGCATCCTCGCGCAGCATCGTGCCTTGGCGCTCAAAGGTCTCCGCTCCAGCTTCCTCAATTAGTTCCCAGAGCTGCGGGTCCCGACCATGCACGAACTCTGCGCCAAGCTCCACTGTGCCTTCGCTCGTCTGCACGGAATGGATACGGCCGCCGACGCGATCTCTCGCCTCCAGCACCAGAGTCCACAATCCACGCTCGGCGAGGTCACGCGCCGCAGCGAGCCCCGCCATGCCCGCACCGATAACCAGCACGTCCGCGATTTCCCGAGAAGAATCTCCAGCTCTCTCCGTGCTCATCAAGATCTCACCTGCTCTGCGACCTCCGGCATGCCGAATCGGTCACGAATTAACCCGAGCGCTTGTTCCCGCGTTGCGACTGAACCCTCAAGCTGTGCGTCCTCGGCTGTGGTCAGCATCTCGCGAAACTTCGGTCCGGGCGAGTATCCCGCAGCGATCAGGTCCTCCCCGCTGAGCAACAATCGCGGCCTGATCTCGTCCTGCCCAAGCCGCTCGTAATTTTCCTTGGCGTAGTCGTACATTCCGAGCAGTCCATGCGAGCTCATCACATCTGCATAGTGCAGTGCGAGGTGCTCGTCGAACCGGGGTAGCCGAAGGAATCGCTTCAACGTGGACTGCTTCATCTTCTGCACATCGCCGAACTGCATGTGGTGCTTGATGAGCGCGAGGATCTGCGCGCACTCTCCATTCGAGAACCGCATCCGCGTGAGAATCTTCCGTGCAATGGCGACGCCGACATCCACGTGCCCGTTGAAGCGAATCCGATCGCCCGGCCGGGTTGGATCGGGAGGAGTAAACGTGGCCGGCTTGCCGATATCGTGCAGCAGCATGCCCCACGCCAGCGTGCAGGTTGCACCTGCCGGCAGATGCTCGAGCAGCATCAGCGTGTGCACCCAGACATCGCCTTCCGGATGGTACTGCGGAGGCTGTTCCACGCCTTTCAGCCGCGCCACTTCAGGCAATACATGCTCCAGCAAACCGGTTTCATCCAGCAGCTCGAAGCCACTGCGCGCAGCACCTTCGGTAAGAATCTTCGTGAGTTCATCGCGGTTTCGCTCGTACGAAACCTGATGAATTGAATCCGCCTGCTGTCGAATTGCGCTGAAGGTGCGGGGCTCGATCGTGAAGCCCAATCTGGCGGCAAAGCGTACCGCGCGCAGCATCCGCAGCTTATCCTCAGCAAACCGCAACGACGGTTCGCGGATAGCCCGAACGATGCCGGCCTTGAGATCCTCCTGTCCCCCGACAACGTCAAAGATGCAACTCGCGAGCGAACCGCCGCGTTCAAACGCGATCGGATCGAGCAGCAATCCATTGATGGTGAAGTCGCGGCGCTGCACATCTTCTGCAGGATCGGTGGAGAACCGAACTGCATCGGGCCGGCGGCCGTCCGAGTACGCGCCGTCACTGCGAAAGGTCGCCACCTCTGTGGCGATTCGCTTGGCGTCCACCTCGTCAATAACGAGGATCACGCCGAAATGCGCGCCGACAGGCTCGGTTCGCGGGAACGTCGCCTGCACGATGTCCGGAGTCGCTGAGGTCGTGACATCGAAGTCCTGCGGCGTGCGATCGAGCAGCAGGTCGCGCACACATCCGCCGGCGAAGTACGCCGCGTGCCCCTGCTCGCGTAAACGCTGCGCAATCGCGAGCGCCGCGCGGTATTCCGGCATGTGAAGGCGAGCCATGCGTTTTTGGATGCGCGTCCTGACCCAACGTATCACCGCTGGTCAGGATCTGCCCTCGCCTGCGGGCGCTTGTACGATGGAAAGCGTGCGTGACGGACTGATTCTCGGTATCGAGAGCTCATGTGATGAGACCTCAGCGGCCGTCGTGCGCAATGGCCGTGAGGTGCTTGCAAACGTTGTGGCGTCGCAACTTGTGCACGCCGATTATGGCGGGGTCGTCCCGGAGCTGGCCAGCCGCGAACACCTGCGCGCGATCGTTCCGGTTGTTCGCGAGGCCATGCATCGCGCGAATGCTCGTTACGACCAGCTCGATGCCATCGCCGTGACCGAAGGTCCGGGCTTGGCAGGCGCGCTGCTGGTCGGCATCACTTTTGCGAAAGCCGTGTCACTCGCGGCGGATCGCCCGCTGATCGGAGTGAACCATCTCGAAGGGCATATTCATGCGGTGCTGATGCAGGCTGAAGAATCGTTCTCGGCCGCAGCACCGTTGTTGGCTCTGGTTGTCTCCGGCGGACACACGCACCTGTATCTCGCGAACCGGGCTGCGGACGGAACCTGGCAGTATCGCAATGTGGGGAAGACGCTCGATGATGCCGCGGGTGAAGCCTATGACAAGGTCGCGAAGCTGCTCGGCCTTCCGTACCCCGGCGGACCATGGATGGATGCGCTTGCCGCGCACGGCGATCCGGCGGCGGTCCCGTTCTCGTTTGCGCAGATCAAGCAGAAGTCCAGCGGACGCACGCCGGTCAAGCTCGCGAGAGAGATGGTTTCTGCTGACGCGGATGGGCGGCGGTTCGATCTGTCCTTCAGCGGCATCAAGACTGCCGTCCGGCGTTATGTGGAGTTGCAGGAGATGCGTCCACGCATTGCAGAACGCGAGAACAGCCTGCGCGCGGCGGGCGTATTCACTGCCAAGCCGAGCGATGAGCATGCTCGCAGCAAGGCGCTCGAACATCTCGACCCGCAAACGCTCGATTTGATCGCCAGCTTCCAGGCAAGTGTGACCGGCTACCTGACGCGCACAACGATGGCTGCTGCCGAGCACTTTGGTGCGCGTGGACTGATCGTGAGCGGAGGTGTGGCGGCGAATCGTGAGCTCCGGCGGCGTATCACCGCAGCAGCGGCGCGAATTTCTGTGCCGGTCTCCTTCCCGTCGATTGCGCTTTCGACCGACAACGCCGCGATGATCGCCGCCGCCGCATGGCCGAAGCTGCTGGCCGGGCAGTTCGCGGAGGACACGCTGGAGCCCACGCCGCAGCTTCGGCTTGGATAAACGCGTATGACGGCGCTGTCAGCTAGAATCGTTGGAGCAACTTACATCGAAAGAGGCCTTCGGGTGCGACACCGCAAACAGCATCCCGAGGCACCCGATTTGCGCGTGGCCCTTCAACTTTTTAATACTCTCTCCGGACAGGTCGAGCCTCTCTATGCCGCGGATGGCGATGCGTTCCGCTTCTATTGCTGCGGACCGACTGTCTATGATTACGGCCACATCGGCAACTTCCGCACGTTCGTGCACGTGGATGTTCTGCGCCGTGCCGCGCGCCTGTTCGGGCTGAAGCTGCGCCACATCATGAACGTTACGGATGTTGACGACAAGATCATCCGCAATGCGGCCGCCGCGCAGATGCCCATCGGCGAATACACTGCCAAGTTCGAGCAAGCGTTCTTCGAGGACATGGAAGCGCTTGGCGTGGAGCGGCCCGAAGGAATTGCCCGCGCGACTGAAAACATCCCGGACATGGTCGCGCTGATCCAGCGCCTTGCGGCTGAGGACATCGCTTATCGCGCCGAAGATGGCTCGTGGTACTTCCGCATCGCTCGCTTTCCGGAATATGGAAAGCTCTCGAAGAAGGACTTCGAAGGCATCGAGGACGGAGCGCGGGTCGATGTCGACGAGTACGACAAGGACGCAGCGCGCGATTTCGCGCTCTGGAAGGCGACCAAACCCGGCGAGACCTCATGGCAGACGGCACTGGGTGACGGCCGGCCGGGTTGGCATATCGAGTGCTCCGCGATGGCGATGAAGTTTCTCGGCGACTCGTTTGACCTGCATGCGGGCGGCGAGGACCTGATGTTTCCGCATCACGAAAATGAGATTGCACAGAGTGAGTCCGCGACGCATAAAAGCTTCGCCCGGCATTGGTTTCATGTGCGTTTTCTGCTGGTGGAAGGCCGCAAGATGTCGAAGTCGGAGGGAAACTTCTTCACGCTTCGCGACCTGCTGCTGAAGGGCTATCGCGCGTCCGCGATTCGGTTTCTCCTGCTCAGTGTGCCCTACCGTCACCAGCTCAACTTCACCTTCGACGGTCTGCGCGAATCGACGAATGCGATTGAACGCCTGCGCACGTTCCATTCGCGCATCCGCGACGGCCGCTGGGCCGAAGCAGGGGGGGAAGCGCACATCGCCGACGCGATTCGCACCGGCGACGAGAAGTTTATTGCTGCGCTCGTCAACGATCTGAATACGGCCGAAGCCCGCGCGGCGATCTTTGATGTTCTTCGCACGGTGAATGCGGCCGCTGATCAGAACAAGCTCACAGCTACCGACGCGCAGGCTACGCTCGCACTTCTGGCGAAGTTCGATTCCATGTTTGCCGTGCTGGAAGACCGCGACGCCGAGCTGACGCGAAAGGCGCTGGCGTGGGCCGAAGCCGAAGGTCGGCTCAGCGAGGCGGACCCTGGGGTCATCGCGCAGTTCGGCAGCGAAGGCCTCACCGATGAAGCCATCGAGGCGCTCGTAAACGAACGCACGCAGGCCAAGCGGCAGCGCAATTTTTCACGCGCGGATGCCATCCGTAATGAACTCCTGGAGAAAGGCATCCTTCTCGAGGACTCAAAGGATGGGGTTCGCTGGAAGCGCAAGTAGGCGCAGTCATTCGGTGCGCTGCAGAATCAGTATCTCGCGATGAAATGGCGGCAACCACCCGCGATACGACACCGCACCGAACTTTGAGGGCTCCAAGCAGGGAACCTGTTCGTAGGCGAGGAACAGCTCCGGATGGACAGCCGGAGTGTGTGGATTAAAAAGGGCCTTGCATTGTGGAGAGACATCAGGCGGCAGATAGGGCCGCGTGTCCACGGATGCCGGGAAGTGCACGCGAGGATCGATCACAACACCGCGCAACTCGATCTGCGTCATCCCGTCGAACTCATAGCCGGCTTCGACCTTCCACGGCGGTACACCTGCACGCTCGAGCTTCTGCACGGCCTCGAGCCGCGCTCGGTGGCTCGCGATCCAGTCGTGTGTTCCGAGGACAGTGAATGTGCCCAGGACGAACAAAACAACCCAGCTCGTCCACGGCAGCGTCGATGAGACACGCTCCTGATAGATCCTCAGAAGGAAGATCAGTGCAATCACGATCAGCGGCAGCAAATAGCGATCGATAATCATGGCCCAGATGCCACGCGGAATCAGAAGTGCAAGATAGGCCGCCGTGAACGGCACGAGCAGGATCAAGAGGTCGCGCGAGGAGTGCCGGTGCGCCACATCACTGTGCACGTGTCCTCTGGCCTTGTGGAGCATGGTCAAGAAAAGGGCCGTGGTGAAGAGCACAATGAGCGAGCCGATGGCCCGGCCTGTTCCATGAATGGCGGTCGGCGCAACTCCGAGCAGCCATGCATTCGCGGTGTCGAACACGTCCAGCTTGTCGATGATGTCCCCGGTCCACGGCAGCAGGCCCTTTTCGGCCAGATGGTATGTAATAAAACGGCAAACCCAGAGTGCGACAATCGATCCGGCCAGCAGCGCCGCCACTTCGCGCGGCTTTATGCGCCTCAGCGCAACCAGTCCCGCAGCAAGCGCCGGCATCAATACGAGACAGAGGCATAGCAGCGCGGCCAGCATTGTGCCAGCCAGTTCACGAATGTCCCGCAATCGAACTGGGCCTTGGATGAGAGGCTCCGGAACATTGAAAACCTGATGCCTGAACCACCACATGCACGCGCCAACGAACGTAATGCCCACCAGCCAAAGCACCACGCCGAGCGGCAAGACGCCACGCCGCCCGCGAAGAATCCATGTGGCCGAGGGCACCATTACCAGGACCGTCAGCCAGGCGATCTGCCGCGCTGTTCCGCCGAGCAGACCGAAGATCTCGGCCAAGACCAGCCACGTAATCACAGCTCTTGCATGGCGCGACTCCATGGCGCGCAGGCAGCAGTAAATGCAGGCGACAATCGCGATCAGCCCGCTGATGTCCGTCATGAATGTCGCGGCCATGGGCACGAAGAGGGGCGACAATCCGAGCGCGAGCGCACCGAACACTGCCGGCCAGCGGTCGACGCCAACTCGACGAAAGACTGAATGCGTGATCCAGACGCACAATGTCGCGAGAACAACCGTCGATACTCTCGTCGCGAAGAAGCTGTACCCGAGCAGCTTGATGAACGGTGCAGCCCAGACGATCTGTGCTCCCAGCATGGCCGTCGCCCAGCCGTTGAATACAAAGTGCCCGGTCTGCGCAAAGATGAAGGCCGTTTTTACATACGAGAAGTCGTCAATCAGCCCCATCTCGACAAACGGGCGCGAGATGAGAATCGCAACCAGCACAACGAGGCTGCACAACAGACCGTCCCAGCGATGCGCGCGGGGCGCACGCGTTTCACGCTCGCTCAGCAGCTTGTCTTTGGCGGCGATCAGGCGATGCTCCTCGATGAGATCAGAACCTCAACTTGTTTCACATAGGGCCTATAGTCCACGATGGGAAGCATCAGGCGTTGCACGCGGCTGTTCAACAGCGCGAGTATCGACGTAAGTGTCGTAAACAGCGCCTGCAAAACAATGATGATCATTCCGAAGCTCACCGTTGTCGCCCATCCGGGAGTCGCATGCGCAGGCACAAACAGCCGCAGAGACACCACGAGCGCAACGGCGGGAACCGTAAGGCACATCATCACGACGGTAACCACCAGCAGCCGCACAAAGATGGTGTCTGCGTACACGCTGATGGCACTGAAGCCATGCACAATCAGCGAGGTGAAATTCATCTTCGACCGTCCGGCATACCGCTTTCCACGGTCGATCGGGACCTGCAGAAGCGGGATGCGCGAGCGGAGCACCGCAGCGGCCAGGTTGTTCCACAGGTCCGGAATCATAGTGAGCCGGCGCACGTTCCCCGCCGAGATTAGTGAGAAATTTCCGAAGCGAATTTCCGTGCCCGTCACGAGTCGGAACACCGAGCGATAGACCACATACGATGCTTTGAACGCGAGGCTCTCGGACCGCCGCCGCCTGCGAGCCACGACACAGAACTCGCGTTGCCCTCGAGCTTGCTCCAGCAGCACCGGAATGGACTCCGGCGGATCCTCTCCATCCGAGTCCATCACGAGGACAGCATCGCAGTCGGCGCTGTCGGTGGCCCTGCAGAGCCCGATCGCGATCGCGCGCTGATGTCCCACATTCACCGCAAGCTGCACCAGCTCAAGCTGCTCGATGGATTGCAGCTCCGCGGCAGCCTGCCGGAAAATATCGTCCGGCTGCGTTGATCCGTCATCAACCACTGAGATGATCATCTCGCACCCGAACGAGCCGACAATCCGGTCCAGCGAGCGCAGAAGAATAGAGAGCGACTCCCAGTCATTGAAGACAGGAATCACCACCCTCAGGCGCATGCGGGGAGAGGCTGTCATTACTGTGATCTTAACCTACCTGCTCCCGCCGATAGCCCGCTGGGTGACTAGAACCGGAAATCCAATTCGCCTGTCACATTCCGCGGCGTCACATAATGCGTGCCGGAGAACGTCGAAAGGAAGTTGTACAGCGCGTACTTATTCGTCAAGTTGATCGCCGTCAGCTTCGCGCCAAACTTGTAGCGCTCATTTGGCCCAAAGTGCACGATGTTATCGTCACCCATCTCCATGTCGAACAGGTTGCGCGGCTGAATGCGCTGGGGATTGTGATCGTTATTCTCAGTGTTCGGCGCAGGTATCTTCACAAGACCGGACGTGAGCTGCGAGGCCAGGCAGTAGCCGCCCGCAATCGCCGTCGTCTGCGTCGCCCTGACTCCGTTACACGTCAGTCCGGCTTGGAATTGCTCGTCCGCAGTCAGGCTGCTCAGATCAATCGCGGGCTGCCCGCTTACGGTCATCGAGTATGGACCGCAGTTGCTGTTCGGGTCGGCCGCTCCATAGCAGGGAACGGCCCCGGCGACCATGCCAGAGTCGTAGTGCCAGCTGAACGAATAATAGAGGCTCTTTTTGAACGGCATCTTGTACTCGAAGTGGGTTGCCTCATTGAACTTCTCATCGTGATCGATGCGGAACGGATATCCGCCCGGCGCACCGATGGTTGCACCTACGCCGCCGATCTGCGGATTGAAGAAGCGTGCCGCTACGGAAGACATCGTCACGCGCGCGGACAATCCCTTTACCGGCGTCAGCGTCCCACTGAACGTCCATCCTGGAATCTTCGAGTTATGCCATTCGATCGGGAACGTGATCGGTGTCGCGCCGAGCACGCTGAAGTCGTAGCCATTGTGCGTGTACTTCCAGATGTATTCGGCATCGAGGACAAAATGATGGCCGATGCTCTGCTGCACGCCGGTGTGGAACTCATTGCGGAAGCCGGGATTGAACGGTGCCGGATTGCACGGACCCAGCGTGCTCAGAATGGCATTCAGCACCGGGTCATAGCAGCCCTTGCTGGAAAGCACGAGGTTCTCGTTGAACGGCGTCTCCTGCGTGCGTGCATACGAAGCGCGCAGCACGGTTCCACCCTTCGGCAGGTTATAGGCCAAACCCAGGCGCGGCTCGGCGACACGTTGAATCGAGAGACCGTTGTAGATGTCGCCGCGAATACCCGGATTGATCAGCCAGTGCCCGGCGGTGATCTGGTCCTCCGCGTAAAGCCCGAGCTGCTTCACATCGGTCCGCCCGTGCCACGTGTACGTTGTTCCACCGCGAGTCAAATCGTAAGGAGCAAGCGCAACTCTGTAGGTCGGGCTTCCCGGCGCATTCAGTCCTGGGTCGACCAGCCCGAGCGTGTCGTTCTCGCGCAGGAACGTCTGCTGATACATTCCGCCCATCTTCACGTTGTTGTGCCCGCTCACATAGGAGATGTCCGCATGCACGCCTGAATTGGTCAGCGAGCGATGCTGCATCACGCTCTCCTGCTGAATGGGCCCAAGATCATCCAGCAGATTATTGCTTGGGTAGTAGTCATAGGCGTCGCGCCGCAAGTACGGGGCGATGTTGAGCACCATCGTGTCGCCGATCGTGCGCGTGTACGTCGGCGCAATGTCGATGGTCTGGATCTGCGAGCGCTGATCGGTAATTCCCGACGTGAGCCCTTGCTGCACGTAGTTGTATTGCGTGTCGTAGCTGTTCGGCGTCTGGAACCATGAGCGCGTGAACTGCAGATTTGTGTGCAGCGAGCTGATTTTGCTCATCTGCACGTCGAAGCGGTCGAACAGATTCTCTTCGTTGCCTTTGTCGTGGTAAACGGCAAACTCAGGTGCATCGAGGAAGCGCCCGGACTCGAGGCCGCTGGCGGAAATGAAGTTGCCCCAGTTCTGACCGCCGTACGCAACATTGGCGGCGAGATTACTCGTACCGAAGTTGCCATACGACAGCGTGATATCGCCTGTCGGCGTCGTAATGCCTTGTCCGGAGCGCGTGGTTGCGACCACGACGAGGCTGGTCTTGTCGCCGTACTCCGCAGGCGGCGCGCCCTCGATCACCTGCATCGATTGCACGGCCGCAGCCGGCACCTGGTTCGAAAACACCTTGCTCTGCTGATCTGTAATCGGCTGCCCATCCACCGAGAACGAAACCTCGCCATGGTCGCCAAGGCCGTGAATCTGCCCGTCAGAGTCGGCCGCAACGCCAGGAGATAGCTGCGTAACGATGGAGCTGAGCTGCGATGAGAGGCTCTCGACTGGCAGCTCGGCGATGGTCGAGCGGTCGATATCCGTATGTGCATTCGGGTCCTGCTCCGTCAGGTCTACCGGCGCTTCCACGGTGACGGTCGTGGACGAGCTCGCGATCGCCAGCGTCACCGGAATCGTCTGCGCGACCATTGAATTCACATCGACACGCTTCGTGAAGTTCTGGAAGCCGCTGCTCGAAGCCGTCAGCTGATAGGGATTGAAGGGCACGTTCACAAACTGAAAATGGCCCGCGCTGTCAGTCGTTTGGGTCCGAGTGTATCCGCTCACGGAATTCCCGATTGTCACGGTTGCGCCCGGAATCACGGCGCCCGTGGGGTCGGCCACCGTTCCCGTCAGTGTGCCGGAGTTGCTCTGCGCGCTCACGGAGCCGGCAACAGCAATCGCAAAAATGCCGGCAAACGCGCACAGCAGACGGCGAATTCGATGTGTCTTCATGGGAGGACCTCTGTCTCTCGTATCAGGCAGAAGCCGGACAGCTCTTTATCACTGACCGGCGAGAAGCCCCGGCGCCCTTTGTTAGACGCCGGAAAAGCGGACCGTAAACGGGAATGCTTCGCTCCACCGAGCGGGCATTCGCGTTACATGGAAAGCTCTAGAGAAGGACAGAGGGTGGGGGTCGGCTGAACGCGGCAAAGTACCACAGACTTCGCGGCTTCCGCGACGACGCCAGAAGGAGGTTGATCTCCAGCAGCAGGCCAACGATCAGCGCAGCAAAACCCGTGACCGGAAGCGCCGAGTGCATCGCCACGCACAGCGGGCAGGCATCCTCGCCAACCGCCGACGACAACGGCGAGTGCGCCGCAACCTGCGCCGTGGAGCTCGGAAGCCAGTCGCCGTGGATATGCGCAGCCTGCGCAACGCCTGCAACGGCCACCAGCAGCAGACAGAAGAATGCCGCGACGCGCAGCCCCAGGGGCCGCGTTGCGACATTACGTCCGCGTTGAGTCGTCCGTTGCACGCTACTTCCAGTATGACGCGATTCCGGCACGAACGGACGCAGCCGCGCCAAAATCACGCGATTACATCGCGTTACGCAGCGGACATAACGCGCTCACCCTTTCAATGCGCGGGTCACCGCCGGGACAATCTCAAAGAGATCGCCGACCGCCGCGACATCCGCGACCTCGAAGATCGGGGCATCCGGATCCTTGTTGATCGCAATCACCGTGCGCGCACCCTTCATGCCAACCAGGTGCTGAATCGCGCCCGAAATCCCGACGGCGACGTATACCTTTGGCGCCACCGTCTGGCCCGAGCTTCCCACCTGGCGCTCCATCGGCAGCCAGCCAGCATCGCAGATCGGACGTGAGGCCGCGAGTTCAGCTCCCAGCGCGCTCGCCAGCTCCTGCACAATCTTCAGGTTGTCCTGTTCGCCGATGCCGCGCCCGACACTCACAATCACCTGCGCGGAACCGAGATCGACTGTGCGCGCGGCCTCGCGGAACGGCTCACCGGGTTTGGTGCGAATCTGGGATGCGTCAATCTGCGCTGCAAACTGCTTGACCTCGCCCGCAGCTTCCGCCGCGCCCGGCTCGGCTCGGAAGCTTCCCGCCTGCACCGACACAAAGCAGGGTCCGCTTCCTACGTGCCGGTACTGTGCATTCAGCTTGCCGCCCATCCACTGCCGCGTGAAGGTCGCCGCACCGTCGCTCACATTGATGGCGATCACATCGCTCACCAGCACCTCGCCCATGCGCGTTGCCAGCGCGGGCGCATAATCGCGCACCTGGTACGTATGTGGAAACACCACGAAGGCCGGCTTAGCCTCGGCAATCAGCTGCTGCAAAGCCGCCACAAATCCGTCCGCCGTGTAGCGCGCAAGCAGCGGATGCCCCACGCTCCACACCGTCGCCACACCCTCGCCTGCCAGCTGCGCCGTTAACGTCGCGATCGCATCCGGCGCGCCCAGGACCGCTGCCGCAACCGGCATCTTCATCTCGGCTGCAAGACTCTTCGCCGCAGCCAGCGCCTCACGGCTGATGCGATGCCAGCCTCCCCCGCTTGTCTGCTCCATCACCACAAGAACGCTCATCAGATCCCCACCTCCGCCTTCAACCGCTCTGCGAGCTTGGCCGCAATCTGGCCCGCTGCTCCGCTCAGAATCTCCGTCTGTCTCGTGCGCTCCGGCATCGCCAGGCCCACAATCTCATCGTGCCGTGCAGCCGCCGGCGTGGCCTCTATCTGCTTCGTCTCCTTCGACCGCGCGCGCTTGATACCCATCAACGTCGCATACCGCAGGCGGTTTCCGCCCGACTGAATCGTCAGCAGCGCCGGCACGGGCACCTCAATGTGCTGAAACCATCCATCCTCTAATTCCCGCTTCACACGAATCTGCTCCGCTCCCGCTCCCGCCTCGACACTCAGCACCAGCGTGACATGCGGCAGGCCTAACAATTCCGCCAGCACCACACCCGTCTGCCCCGCGCCAAGATCATCCGACTGCAAGCCAGTCAGCACCACGTCCGGCGACTCACCGCGTACCGCTTCGGCGAGCATCTGCGCAACCGCAAGCGTGTCGCGCTCCGCGAGCGATCCCGCGCCGTCCTCCGGGGTCACAATATGCAGCGCGCGGTCCGCTCCCTTAGCCAGCGCCTCACGCAACGTCGACTCCGCGCGCTCCGGCCCCGCGGACAGCACCACAACCTCACCCTCGCCCAGCCGCTCCTTCAACTGCAGCGCCTCTTCGAGCGCATACGCATCCGGCTCGTTCATCGTCCACGCATCGCCCGCGTCCACGCCGCGCCCATCCGCCGCCACACGCACCGGAGCATCACGCTCCGGCACCTGCTTCACCGCAACAACAATCTTCATTTACGCTCCACCGTGCGCTTCACGCGCACAGGGAAGGCTATCGCATCGCCGTCTCGTCTGTCTTTGGCGTGGGATTTACACGGTCGAGCAAGCGCGCCGTAAGCTGCGCGATATCCAGCACCGCAGGTTGCGAATCCGATGCGACGGCCGCCGTCGCATCGCGGAACATGGTATTGCAGAACGGGCACGCCGTTCCGATCGTCTGCGCTCCGGTCGCCAGCAATTCCTTCGCGCGCACATTGCTCACGCGTTCGCCCGGTTCTTCACCAAGAAACGCCAGGCCACCGCCCGCACCGCAGCAGAAGCTCCGCTCGCGATGCCGCTCGGCTTCCACTAGTGGGCCGCTCTTCTTCACGATCGCGCGCGGCTCGTCGTACACGTCGCGATAACGCCCGAGATAACACGGATCGTGATAGACGATCGCTCCGCCCTCGCCATCGCTTTGCGGAAGAAGATGCGCATGCCGCGCCATGAACTCCGAATGATGCTCAATCTCCGGCGCGGCGCCATACTCGCGCCAGTCGGTCGCAATCGTGCGCACGCAATGCGGACAGATCGCCACAATCTTCTGAACCTTATTTTGCGCGAGGTTCTTCAGCCCCTGATCCGCCAACGACCCAAACACCAGATCATTGCCGAGCCGCCGCGCGGGATCACCCGTGCACTTCTCTTTCCTCAGCACGCCGAAGCTCGTGCCCAGATGCCGCATCACGCGCGCAAAATCCGCGATGATCTCGCGCCCCTTCGGATCGTATCCGCCCATGCATCCCAGCCACAGGCAGTACTCCTGCGTTCCGTCAAAGATCGGCAACTGCTCGCGCTCGATGAACTTGTCGCGCTCCATCGCAGACATGCCCAGCGCATTGCCCTGCTTCTCCAGCGCAAGAAACAACTTCGTCCCGTACTTGTCCTCCCACGCTCCTGTGTTCACCGCGCCACGCCGCAACCCAATAATGATGGGCAGATGTTGCACACCCACCGGACACTGAAACTCACACGCACCGCACGTCGTGCACTCGAACGCCGCCTCCATCGACAGCCAGTTCGCCGGCGGATTATCCGGCGACGGATTCGCTTCCGCATCGCGCAACTCGTTTAGCAGCGGAACATCGCCAGCCGGCCCAAATACGTTTAGATAGCTGCGCACGCCCAGCGCGATCTCCTTGGGATTAAGGACCTTTCCCGTATTCGCCGCCGGACAATGCTCCGTGCACCGTCCGCACTCGACGCAGCTATACGCCTGCAGCGCAATCAACTGAGTGACATCTTTTCCCGCGAGCAAACCAAAATCCTCCACGGTCTCGGACTCGCTCAGTTTCGGAATCTCCGAGAACCCCGCGCGCTTCACAAAAATCGTGAACGGGCTCAGCACCAGATGCAGATGCTTCGTCCCCGGAATGATCGGCAGGAACGCCAGCAACGTGACGGTGTGCACCCACCACCACGCCTTGAGCGCGACGCTACCGGCAGGCAGTGTGAAGCCAGCCAGATAGCTCACCATCAGCAGAAAAATGAGCCCGGCAATCACGCCTGACTCAATCGAGACATGCTCACCGAGCCACCGGGGCCTGATAAAAAAACGCCGAACGAACAACCCCGCAATCGAGACCGCCACCAGCAGCGCCCAGATTCCGACGAAGTCGAAGTAGAACTCGCCGACAATCCCGGTATGCTGCAGCACGCCACCCCGCAGTCCCGTCAGCACATGGTTCGTCGTGACCACCGCGAACGCCAGGAATCCCCAGAACACAAACGCATGCGCCAGCCCCGGCAAGGGCCGCTGCTTGATCACCTTGCTCTGGCACAGCACCTCGGAGACAAATTCCCACACGCGCCGCCCCAACGGGGCCAGCGTGAAGCCCTCATCCTTCTTCGCCCGCAGAATATTTTTTCCAATCGGCCAGAACCGCCAGAGAAAGATTCCCAGCGAAGCCCCGCACAGCACAACCAGCAGGGCCATCTCGGCGACCGAGAACTGAAGCGGCTCCGCCAGTTCGATCGACGCAAGCGCGCCCAATCCCGCAAGCTCAACGACCACGTACTCCTCCGCTCGACGCAGTCACAATAGCAGGCCCGCCACACAATGCGCAGCCTCACACCTCGGGGTCAACAGCAACGGCGAGCCGAAGCTCGCCGTTGGGATCCGCAAAACTGAAATCTGAAAACGTTCTGCTTTTTTCTTAATAGCTGAAAAACTCATTCAGCCCGCGCCGCAGCCGGATTCCCGCTACATAGCAGATCGCCGCCAGCACAAACAGCAGGATGTCCCAGTCCAGCATCGGCCGATGCCATCCTGGCGAGTACGTCGCGTCCTGCCCCGCCCAAAGAGTCACCAGCAGCGCGATCAGCAGAAACTGCGTTCCCATTACCAGCAGCAGTTGCCCTCGCCGGCGCCGCCGGTCCAGATGATCAACCTGCGCCGGTGTCAGGTCGCGTTCTTCTGCGGGCAGGACGGTATTCGCCATTCTCATAACTCCTTCGGGAAAACTTCAGCTCCCCTCGCGAAGACCGCAGGGGATCGCTAACGCTCTTTATTACATCACAACGCCGCGGCCATCGTCCGTTCCGCTCCCCGTTACAGAAACGCCACCGATTGAATTCCCGAAACGTCGAACCGCTTGCGGCAGCGGATATTCTTGCAGCCGACCATATCGTCGCGCCGGACCATGTAGCTCTGCGCCTTCGCAAACCGGGCGCGGTCCCGGTCATCGGCCCCGCGCGGTAACTGGGGACGCTTGCTGCGGATGAGCCAGCTCAGCTGATAGTCGGCCGACTGCCCGCAATGGGGACACGTCATCGTATGGCTCCGCTGCTCGGTCCTCTCGTCGAAGAAATCGCGCTCTTCCATCACTCCACCTCCGAGCGTCTTTGTACGTATCGCGTGCTTGTACGTATCGTTGGATGCGTTCTCGGGCGTGCCGGAACTCCCGCGAAATATGCTACATCCCCAGTCAAGCATGGGGTACGCTGAAGCCTCGGGAGCACCAGCATCGCCATGGCGAAAGCAAAGAAGTCCGTCTTCTCCGCGACGAAGGCCGTCAAGGTCAACGCCCGCGAGCGCCTCGGATCGCCCCCGCCCGAGCGCGTCCTGCCGGACCCAAAACAAAAGGCCGCCGCCAAGCCCAAACACAAAGAGACCCTCTCCGACCTTCTCGAACGCCAGGAGGACCAATGAGAATCCTGAAGCTTGCCGCCATCGCTCATTTGCGCTGCCTAACGACAAACGCCCAGCAGATTCAGATCAGCCAGCAGAACAAGACCATCGCCATCTCCACCAGCGACGACGCCTCCGCCGTCGCCGACACTGCCGTGATCACCGTCGGATTCTCCACCTGGGGCAAGGATCAGGAGAGCACCTACGCCACAGCCTCAAAGACCTCCAACGCCGTCTTCTCTGCACTGACCGCCGCCGGCGTTCCCAAAGAGGCCATCACCAGCACCGAACAGCGGCTCAGCCCGATCGAACCGAACAGCGACGAAGACAAGACCCGCTACGCTGAAGGTCTGCGATTCTCCTTCGCCCAAGCCTGGCAGATCACCGTCCCGGCCTCACAGGCCGCAGCCGCACTGCACGTCGCGATCGCGAACGGAGCCAACAACAGCGGCGATATCCAGTGGCAACTCAAGCACGACGATACCCTCCAGGCCGAAGCCGCCCGCAAAGCCCTTCAGCACGCGCGCGAGATCGCCAGCCAGATGGCGCAAGGCCTCGGTGCGAAGCTTGGCCCGCTTGTGTACGCCAGCAATCAAACGCCGCCGCGTGGCATCTTCGCGAATGCGGGGTTCGGCAACGTGGAACTGAACACCGAGAGCGCCTCTATGGCAATGAGGGCCAAGAACCTCGCGCCACTCGCGATTACGCCCGAGCGCATCACCAAATCCGCCACCGTCTACGCCGTCTTCGCGATCGAGTAACCCCAACCCATGCCCGTCTTCGAATACCGCGACCTCCGCCCCACGCCTGACGCCGAGCACCTCTACACCGAGTGGCTCGCCTCCCTCGACGTCGCCTTCACCCGCGACACCACCTACGAGGCCCGCTCCGAGATCGTCCGCGACACCCTGCGCAATATCCTTCCGCAGTCCACCAGCACCATCACCCGAGCCTCGCTCGACCCCCGCAACATCACCCTCGAAGCCGAGTACTACGGCGACATGGATCCCGCGCGCTATTACCCGCGCAAGCCGCTCATCTGGCTCTGGCTGCAATTCGATGCCTCGCCGCTTGGGCCCAACCAGTGGCTTGGCGAGCGCCTCCGCACCATTCTCGGCCGCCACATCTTCGCGCGGCTCGGGGCACGCGTGCGCATCTTCCAGCACGTCCAGTTCAGCTACGGCTACAACCTCGAGATCGGCGACGACTGCTGGATCCACCGCCACGTGCTGCTCGACGACCGCGGCGGCATCACGCTCCACGACGGCACCAGCATCAGCGACTACGCGAACATCTACTCCCACACGCACGATCTCATCGACCAGCGCAACGTCTCCAACCTCCGCACCGAGATCGGCCCCCGCGCCCGCATCACCTACCACGCTACCGTGCTCGCCGGCACAAAGATCGGCCCGGACGCCATGCTCGGTGCCCTTGGCCTCGCGACGCGCGACATCCCCGCCCACACCGTCTCGCTCGGCATTCCCGCTAAACCGAAGCTCACCAAGTAGCGCAGCCCTGCGCTCTACCAATACGCCAGCGGCTCCGGCAGCACCGCGCCGCACGCGCATTTCCCGTCCGGCACCTCCACCGACCCCATCTTGTCGCACTCCAGGCACCGCACGCGCCGCGCGCCAAGATGATGCGGTGTCCACACGCCCGTCATGCCGCCATAGCCAAAGTCCGCCGTCCCAAAATACCGCCCCACCGCCGCCCGGTGCTCGCCCATGGTCATCAGCGGCTTCATCGACTCCGGCGTTTCCCACGCCGTAATCGTCATCATCCGGTCTCCCACCGTCGTCGTCACCGCACTAATGAATCCCGGAATCGCGAGCGTCTCCTGCAAAATCTTTCGGCTGCTCTCGCGAATCGCAAGCTCGTCCTGCTTGTCGCGCGCGGAGAGAAACGTGATGCCGAACGCTCCGGGAACGGCCTTGCTTCCGTTGCTTACGCGCAGCCCGGTGCCAAACTCGAACGGCCCAATCGCATGCGGCTGCACGATCACATCCAGTCCCAGCGCTCGCGGGACCGCCACCGAATCGAAGTATCCCTGCACCGAGCGCAGCCTCCCATCCTTGACGACTGCGACATCCACTCCGCGCACCTCCACCGCGCGTCCCGTGGGCGGCAGACCCATCATTGATCCCAAGTTCACTCCGCGCATCACCCACTCCGCCGTCAGCGCTCCACCCTGACCCTCCATCATCCGTGCCATCTCGAATGAGAGATCCGGAAACGCACTCCAAAGCCCGCGCGCGTACTCGCCAATCGCTGCTCCAGTGAGCGGCCCGGGCGTGGTCGGATCACAGTACGTGCCACCATCGGCAAAGGTCGCAACAATCGCGTCCGCATCGTGCCGGTTCCATGCGTCAGCGTAGTTTTGAAAAACTTGCAGAGAATTTGAGGTCATCGGCGGATGCTAACGCCCGCTGAATATCGTTCACAACAAAATAGTTCGGCCCTGCCTGAGCAACGGCGCTCCAGCCGTCCGGTACTCTAGGAATTGATGTCTCCCACTATTGCGCTCGTCATCTTTGAGCTCGTCGTGATGGTCCTCTCCATCTGCCTGCATGACTCCGCGCAGGCCTGGATGGCCAACCGCCTCGGCGACCCTACCGCCCGCATGATGGGCCGCATCTCCATCAATCCTCAAAAACACTTCGACTGGTTCGGGATGGTCATCTGGCCGGTGCTCTTCATCTTTCAGTCGCCGCTGGTGCTCGGCTGGGGCAAGCCCGTGCCCATGACGCCCCGCAACTTCCGCCGCCCCTCACGCGACGAGATGGTTGCCACCCTCGCCGGCCCCGCCGTGCAACTGCTCGCCGCCATCGTCGCGCTCATCATCCTGGTCATCCTGCGCTACGTGCAGCACGACTCCACGCTCTCGCTCGTGATCGCCTCGCAACTTGCGCAGCGCAACTTCGCCATCCCAATGAACAACCTGCCGGCGATCTTCCCGCTCTATCTGTTCCTCTACTTCTGCATCCTCGTCAACGTGCTGCTCTTCGTCTTCAACCTCATTCCGCTCCCGTTCCTCGACGGCGGCAAGATCCTTACGCACTATCTCCCCTACAACGCCGCGCAAACCTACCAGCGCCTCAGCATGTGGATGATGATCGGCTTCTTCTTCCTGGGCTTCTACGTCATCATGATCTTCTTCGCCCCGCTGATGACGCATCTTCAACACGATCCTCTTCACGCTCTGAGCTCGAATCCGCATCCCACTCGCCCCGCTGGTATCCTTAACCTTCAGAAACTCATGAGCTCTCCGCACTCCCGCACAGCACCGCGCCCCCGTGTACTCTCCGGCATGCGCCCCACCGGCAGCCTTCACCTCGGCAACTACATGGGTGCGCTGCACAACTGGGTGCGCCTCCAGCACGACTACGACTGCTTCTTCTTCATCGCCGACCTGCACGCCCTCACCACCGACTACGCCGACCCCAGCCGCGTGCAGCAGAACATCTTCGAGATCGCCCTCGACTTCCTCGCCGCCGGCCTCGACCCCGGCCGCTCGGTCATCTTCCGCCAGTCGGACGTCAAGGAGCACGACCGCCTCAACACGCTCTTCGGCATGTTCACACCCCTCGGCTGGCTGGAGCGCGTGCCCTCCTACAAGGACCAGCAGCAGCAGATCACGGACAAGGACCTCAGCACCTACGGCTTCCTCGGCTACCCGCTCCTGCAGGCGGCGGACATCCTGCTCTATAAGCCCGACTTCGTCCCCGTTGGGGCCGACCAGGCTCCGCACGTCGAGCTCACCCGCGAGGTCGCACGCCGCTTCAACGGCCTCTATCCCGGCGACTTCTACATGTCGCCCGAAGCCGCGCCTTGGGAGCTCCCCGCCATCCTCGAGAAGGCCCGCAAGCTCGCCGGCGAACCCAAAGACTCCACCCGCACCGACTTCACGCCCCACCAGATGTTTCAAGCAGCCCAGCAGACCAAAAAACTCTCCCCCTTCGGCCGCCGGGAGATCCTCCCCGAGCCCAACGTCCTGCTCACGCCCTCGCCCAAGCTCCCCGGACTCGATGGCCGCAAGATGTCCAAGAGCTACAACAACACCATCGCGCTGTCCGAGCCCGAAGACAGTCTCCGCGCCAAGCTCAAGACCATGGTGACCGACCCCGCGCGCGTCCGCCGCGACGACCCAGGCAATCCTGACCTCTGCCCCGTCGGCGATCTGCACAAGGTCTTCTCCGACCAGGAGACCATCGCCAAGGTCTACGATGGCTGTACGAGCGCCGGGATCGGCTGCATCGAGTGCAAGAGCTGGGCTGCAGACTCGATCATCCGCACGATCAAGCCGATCCAGGACCACCGCCGCGATCTCGAACGCCGCCCTTCGGTCGTCAAAGACGTGCTGGCCAACGGCAAAGACCGCGCCACCAAACGCGCCGCCGAAACGCTCGCCGAAGTCGAACACGCCATGGGACTCTGCTAAATAATGGCCGACGAACTCCAAAATCCGGCACCAGAAAACTCAGAACTGAAAACTGAGAACTCAGAACTGGAAGCCCAAAGCTCACAGCTGGACGCTCACAGCTCACGGCTGAACGCACAAACCCCTGCGCAGTCCGAAGCACCACAGGAGTCGAGTGAGTCCTCGTCGTCCGCCCCGCCGTTCCGGCTCGAATCCCCACCCACCCCCGAGCCTGAAGAGCCCAAAAAGCCCGCGCCGAAAAAAGACCCCGAAGAGGCCTCCCAATCTCCCTTCACGGTCACCGTCGGCCAGGTCTACGACGGCCCCTTCGACCTCCTGCTCGACCTCATCCGCAAGCAGAACATCGACATCTACGACATCCCGATCGCGCGCATCACCGCGCAGTTCCTCGAGTACACGCGCCATCTTCAGCAGCGCGACGTCGACTCCGCCGGCGAGTTCGTCTACACGGCCTCGCTGCTGATCCACATCAAGAGCAAGACGCTGCTCCCGCGCGATCCCAAGGAGCTTGGCGACCTCGGCAACGCCGAAGACCCGCGCCGCGAGCTGGTCGAGCGCCTCCTGGAGCACGAGCGATTCAAGGCCGCCGCCCAGATGCTGCAGCAGAAGCAGATGCTCGAAGACGCCACCTGGACGCAGCCCGGCCTCAAGCAGTTCCTCAAAGACCAGGGCATCGAATCCACCGATGAAGAGCGCGAGATCGCCGCCGACACCGTGGACCTCGTCCGTGTCTTCCAGGAAATCCTGCAGCGCCTCCGCGAGCGTCCCGTCCACAACATCGACGAGGACACCGTCACCGTCGGCCAGATGATCGACTTCGTCAAGCGCCGCCTCACGATGGAGGACAAGCCCATCAGCCTGCGCAAGCTGCTCGCGAACACCCGCTCCGAGCGCGCGCTCATCTGCACCTTCCTGGCCATGCTCGAGCTTGTCCGGCTACAAGCCATCCTGCTCCGCCAGGCCGAATCCCTCGGCGACATCCTCATCAAGAAAGCGGATCGGTTCGATCAGGTCATGGCCGACGAAAGCAGCGTCCGCGACGACTGGGGATAGACTGCGACGGTTCTGGTTATACAGCCACTTCCTGGTATCTGCTCAGAAAAACGGGGTGACCCTTCGGTCACCCCGCACTCTCTCATCACTCGCTATTTCCGAAATTTAGTGGCCGTGCTCCCGCTCATGGCCGTGGCCATCCCTCTCGTAGGTCCCGTGGAACTCATGGAAGTCCCGGTGCGAATCAAAGTGCTCGTCATGGCCCGGATACGGCCCGTGATAGCCGTAGTGCGGATCGTAGTGACGGTCCACATGCCCATAGAACCCCTCATGGCCGTGGAACCACGGTCCGGCTCCGATAAAAACTCCATTCGAGAACCACTCCGGCCCATAGTAGCCATACGGCGCGCATTGGTAGGGGGCGTAGTCGTAGTAGCCGTACGGGCACACCGGCGCCGGCCCGATATTCACGCCAATTCCAACCTGGGCCTGGCTTGGAGACGACGCGCCGAAAGCTAAAGCCGCCGCCGCGATCGCTGGTACAAGCACGTTCAACTTGCGCATAAATCACCTCGTCTGGATTGGAACCGCAACCGCGCACGCCGGTTGTTTCCTCTCCAGCCGGCCGCGCGAACATTTGGCAGTGGCCTCACGCAAAAGGTTGCCTGCTTTGGTCACTTTTTGGTGACGGTACCAAAGTGTCACCAACAGAGATGTTGCAGCTTCCAAATCCCTGTCTATACTCAGCATCAAGAAACACGAATCAACGAATTTGGCAACCCCCAATTCGGACTAGCTTGTACCACTAAGGTCCCAGTCTCACGGCGGTTACTCGTATTGGCCGGCCCTTTGAAGCACACTCTGCACTGCCAGGGAATAAATCCTGGTTCGCAAGGCAAGGCTTCTGAAGGCTGGACTGGAGTTCCCTCGGCCATGGCAGGACCACCGGTTTCAGAACGTCCCCATTTGCTTTTAGGAGAGGCTCAAATGCTCAAAATAGTGAAAGTTGCTCTCACCGCTCTCGCAGTCACGGCCCTGGTTCCCGCACTTGGCAACGCCGCCACCCGCGCTACCTGGAGTCCGTGGATGGCCCTGCCCAACGCCAATGGTGTTGAGGTGAGCTTCAGCCAGGTGAACGACAACATGTGCACCTGGATGATCCGCAACAGCGGCAGCACCACGCTGCGCTCGCTGGAATTCACCTACACCTACTCACCTGCCATTCAGCAGGGACAGGCCACAGGCCGCGACCTGCTCATGTCTCCGCTGAAGCCCGGCTACCAGACCGGCGGCGCCACCCAGTTCGGCGCCGAGACCGGCAAGTGCCCGAGCACACTGGTCGTCAGCCACATCGAGTGGGCTAGGTAAACCCTTTCGCCGTTGGCCCGGGCTCCGCATGGGCCCGGGCGCCGGTTGCGCTGGGCGACTTTGGGCTAGCTCCAATCTCTCCTCATCCTGCGCCGTAGCCGAAGAACCTCTGTATTTCTTTTTGGCGACCCGTGCCTATGGCCGCCGCCCTGATCCCTTCCTTCCGGACCGCTTCGGCGGCACAGGCTTCTTCAGCTGCGCGGCCTCCGGCAACGTCTTCTTCCGCTCGACCCGCTTGCCCGCCGCTGCCCGGTTCAGGGCCTGGACCTCGCCCGGCGTCAGCTCCCGGAACTCTCCCGGCGGGACATCCAGAACTAGCGCTCCGTAGCCGATGCGCCGGATCTTCTCCACGTGGTGCCCGACTTCCTCGAACATCTTCCTGAGCTGCCGGTTACGGCCCTCCGTCAGGGTCACCTCGAACCACGGGTTGTCGCCGCCGCGCACCTGCTCCACCTTCGCGGGCTGCGTCATGATCCGGTCTCGTCGTCCGCCCCGAACCTCGTTCAGTCGGCCGCGGTCGATCATGATTCCCCGGCGAAGCTGCTCCAGCGCCTGGCCCGACGGCGTGCCCGAAACTTTGACCAGGTAGGTCTTCTGGACAGCATTGCTGGCCTTCGACAGCCGGTTCGCCAGCGCTCCGTCATTCGTCATCAGCAAGAGGCCTTCGCTCAGGTAATCCAGCCTGCCGACCGGGTACAGCCGCGGCATGCGCCGGTGCTCGCCCGTGATCTTCTTCTGCGCTGACTCCGCCAGCAGGCTGGCCACCGTCGGCCGCCCCTCCGGATCGTCCAGCGTCGTCACATATCCTCGCGGCTTGTTCAGGACGAAGTACCGCTGTGGCTCCGGCCCGTGCAGCAGTTTGCCGTCCACGCGGATGTGATCCCGGCTCGGGTCGGCCTTCGTCCCCAGCTCCGTGACCGTCGTCCCGTTCACCTGGACGCGCCCCTCCAGGATGATCTGCTCGGCAGCCCTCCGGCTCGCGACACCCGCCTGCGCCAGGATCTTCTGCAACCGCTCGCCACTTCGCAACGGCTGTTCCGGCGATTCCAATGACTTCGATTCCCGCTTCATAAACCTCATTATGCGGCCTGCCGGGGGCTTCCACCCGCACACCTAAATACCTCGACGCAAAAGCCGGGAGGGAGGGGCCCAAAGGCAACCAATCGATACTCCATCGCTCCGCGATATGAAGGAAATAGGTGATTTACCGGGCCTCATCCGCTGGCTACCAGCCATCCAAAGAACTCGTGGCTGAAATGAGCCGCAATAGAAATCGGGGTTCCGGTAGCACGTCGCCGGAAATGGACACGAATGGGCCGGACCCCGGGAAGCAGCATCAGGAGAAGACCCGTATGCGATTGCTGAAGCCCCTTGCAACAACCGCCCTTTCATTTGCCTTTCTGACGGCAGGCACCGTGCTTGCTCAGGATCAGTCCACCTCGCAGTCGACCACACAAAGCACGACCTCGACCGACGCTTATGGTCAGACCCAGACCTCGGTCCACCACAAGGCCCGGAAGTCCTCACAGACCACCATGCCGGACGGCACCACGGTCACCACGCAGCACAAGACCGACGCCACCCGCTATGACGCCAACGGCAACCCCATCGCCGGCCAGCGCACAACCTCCAACTCCCAGGACACGGTAAGCCCGGACGGAGCTGCCCAGACCCACACCGAGACTCAGACCCACACCGAGTCCAACACCCCGACGACGCCTCCTCCCCCACCGCAGAAGTAATCGGGCCTGAATAACGCGATACACGGGACCGAAAGGACAAAGGCGCAGCCTCAGGGCTGCGCCTTTTGTGTGTTGTCGAACCGGGTGTCTACCCTTCCGCTAATGGCGAGCAGAGGACAGCATGACCGGAGCGGGCGTGCCCTTAGCTAATCCACTGGCTGCAGCGGGATTTGGTCTGCTTCCAGGCTCGATTCTGTTTTTCGTAAATCAATGTTGCTCCGTGGCCGCAGAGCATACCGCAATGAAATGAGAAAGAGAACGCTGCATGCGTGTGCGTGGAGTCAAAGACAACCTCAGAGAAGGTGAACAGAGCGGACGCGAAGCCTTGCTCCACCGCAGAGTCGACGGGCTGCCCATTTCTAATCGCTTTTCCTGGATCGGCGATCTCCTGTTTTTCCGGATCCACAAGCCTGTGGGGCGCGGGGAACGCATCTGCTGCGAAGCGATGAACCGTGGTTGAGCCGAAGTCTGACACGTGAAATTCCCGCAGACAGCCTTGCCGATCGCTATCATCCGGGCGGAAAGGAATCGTCACATCGGAGATGTTGAGGTGAGCGGGCGAACCATTCGTGTAGCCATTCAGAAAGTTTCGATAGATAGCGAGGCTATCGGCATCGACCGGGTTCGAAGAGACCTTGGGCTTTGGCGTCTTCTCTGCCGGGATCGAGCAAACGAGACAGGAGGCTAAGAGCAACTGCAACAGCAGCTTGGCTTATTTCAGGTTGGACACCGCGAGCCTCGCAAATGTGCCCGAACTATTCCAGCGCCTTGCGGAGCGGCTGGTTGTAGTGCGGCTCGTTCCCGCGCGGGCGCTCGATGGACGGAACAGCGCCGGCCTGAAGCGGCTCGTCAGCCGGATACTCGCCGTCGCCCTCAGGCGTGGCGAGGACGTCAGGCTCATGGTCCGGGACGAAGTCCGGTGGATCGGTGGGCGGGGTGTCGGACAAGCGCTTCATCGCAGTTGGGATGCAGTTCGATGGGGACCCGGATTGCGGCTGGCAGGAAGTATAGGCCCCCAGGTGGCTCAGGCGCCGCCGTCTCGCTCGTGCGACTGGACCTCGGCATCGATCGCTGGCGTATCGACAGCATCGCCCTCGACCTGCCCTTCGGAATCCTCGCGGTCATAGTTCGGCGGAAGCCCCGAGAGGCGGCCGTCGATCAGGACCTCGTCGGCGGCGTCGCCCGGCACGGCGGACGGAGTTTCGTCGTTCAGATTTTCCTCGCTGTACGGCTCGCCGTCAGCCTGCGACTCGTGCATGTTGGCGGTGCCGTCTTCTTCGGAGCGGTGGCCGCCATTCTCGGCGAAGCCCATAGACATCTCCTCCTGGACAGCCTGGCCAAAGTCGCCGGCCTCTGCGAACTCGCCTGCCATCTTCTCGAACTCTTCGATGCTGGGAAGCTCGTTGATGTCTTTCAGCCCGAAGCGCACAAGGAAGTCCTTCGTCGTCTTGTACAGAATGGGCCGCCCAATCACCTGCTTGCGGCCGGCGGTCGCGACGAGCTTGCGTGCCATCAACGATCCAAGCACACCGCCGGAGTCAACGCCGCGAATCTCTGAGATCTCGGGCGCGGTGATCGGCTGCTTGTACGCAATCACCGCAAGGGTTTCGAGCGCCTGGAGCGACAACTTTAGCGGCGGCTTGAGCGACTTCACGAAGCCCCGAACTGCGTCGTGATACTGCGGCTTGGTCGCAAACCGGAAACCACCGGCGACCTCACGAATCTCCAACCCGCGCTCCTCGGAATCGTAGTCGTGCCTCAGTTCATCGAGCAGCGAACGGAAATAATCGCGGAGACGGCGTTCGCGGACGCGCGTAGCGGCGGAAGCTTCTTTTGCAGCCCTCTCGGGCGTCGAGTCAGCGGAGTGGGCTGGGGACGCCTCGCCAGCCGGTGCCGCAACAGCGGGCTCAGCGGATGCAGGCGGTACTTCCGTGCGTTGCGCTTCCACGGGCTCGCCTGTTGTCTCCGCATCGAGCGCTTCCGGGTCGGCGCGTTCCTCCTGCATTTCTTCGAGCGGAAGCGACTCCTGTTGCGCGGCCAGCGCGTCGAGTTCAGCTTGCGCCTCTTCACCGAGGAGGCTGACGAGCTGGGCAACCGTGACGGGCTCTTCCGAGGCGTAGATGACGGCTTCGATCTTGGCTTTGAGACTCATTGGGACAGGCTTGAGTGTATCAACCGGGGCAGGTGTTAGTTTTGGAGCACATCGCTGAACTGAGGAGATCCGAGCCAAAATGCGCCGTCGCCAGTTCCTTGCTACATTGCCAGCCGCCGCCGCTGGAGCGGCGATCCTGCCGGGTTTGCCCATCGAGGCCCAGACACCCAACGGCGAGGATAGCGACACCGCTCTGTCGAAGTTCCAGGCGCCCGGCGAGGAGAAGTTCATGCGACCGGATGTGCATGCGGGCGATCGTCCTGCAGGAGCGAGCTTTGCCTCCCGCTCGGCGGCTTTGGGATGCAACGGTGCCGCCGGAACGGCGCACCCACTGGCGACACAAGCGGCGATCGAGATGCTGAAGCGAGGCGGCAGCGCGGCCGATGCAGCGGTAGCCGCGAATGCAGTGCTGGGGTTCGTGGAGCCGGTGAGTTCCGGGCTGGGCGGCGATTGTTATGCGTTTGTGTGGGACCCGAAGACTCAGAAGCTCGCAAGCATGGCCAGCTCGGGGAGATCTCCGAAAGGCTTGTCGCTCGAGACCGTGCAGAAACATGCGGTGACGGTCGACGGCAAGCCGTCGCTACCGGGCTTTGGAGCGGTCGCGGTCTCCGTGCCCGGCGCGCTGGGCGGATGGTGGGCGCTGCATCAGCGTTACGGCAAATTGAAATGGGCGGAGCTGTTTGAGCCCGCGATTCACTACTGCGAGGCCGGCGCTCCGGTGCCGCAGATAATCGGCTTCTACATCAAGCGCAACATGGCTGCCTTCGTGCGCGCGGGCTCGCGCCTCGAGGAGATCGAGAACGCGAAGCACACCTATATGCCGGGCGGGCGCGCCCCGAATGAGGGCGAGGTTTTTCGCAATCCGGATCTCGCACGCACCTACCGCCTCATTGCGCAGGGCGGGCGCGACGCGTTCTACAACGGGCCAATTGCCGACACGATCCAGGCCTACTTCAAGCGCATCGGCGGATGGATGACGCGCGAAGATTTAGCCGCGCACGAGGCCGAGTGGCCGGCGCCGCTCGACACCGACTATCGCGGCGTGACGGTGTACGCGATGGACGCGAACACGCAGGGGCTCGCCACGCTGCAGATGCTGAACATGCTCGAGCAGTTCGATATCCGCAGCATGGGCTTTCAGTCCCCCGAAGCGCTGCACGTCATGGTCGAGGCCAAGCGGCTGGCATACGAGGACCGCGCGCGCTACTATGCCGATCCGCACTTCGCGAAGATTCCCATCGACTGGTTGAAGTCGAAGGAGTACGCAAAACAACGCGCCAAGCTGATCAGGATGGACTCGATCCTGACGCCGATCTATCCCGGCACCGCGCCGAGCCACGGCGACACAACCTACTTCACCGTCGCGGACAAGGACGGGATGATGGTGTCGCAGATCCAGTCCAACTTCCGCGGGATGGGCTCCGGGCTTGTCGCTGACGGGCTCGGATTTATGTTCCAGGATCGCGGACAGCTCTTCAGTCTGCAGCCGGGACATCCGAACATCTACGCGCCGGGCAAGCGGCCGTTCCAGACGATCATTCCCGGGTTCGCCGCGAAGAATGGAAAGCCGTGGCTCAGCTTTGGTGTGATGGGCGGGGACATGCAGCCGCAGGGACAGACGCAAATCATCGTGAACCGCGTGGACTATGGCCTCGACGTCCAGGCGGCTAGCGACAGCCCGCGCTGGCACCACGAGGGCTCGTCGCAATCGATGGGCGAGGACGCGCCGGGCTATGGGCCGACGGGCGTGCTGCGGCTGGAGGCTGGTGTGCCGAAGGCAACGCGCGAGAGGATGATCGCGCTCGGATGGAAGATGGCGACGAGCGATGGCGGCTTCGGGCGCTACGAGTGCATCGAGGTGACGGAATCGAACTTCGACGGCCACACGGACCGCGTCTACAGCGCCGCGAGCGAGATGCGGTGCGATGCGGTGGCGCTGGCGTACTGAGAGGGAGTGAGAAGTTAGGGGTGAGAAGTGAGGCCGTCGTCATGTCGGAGTTGAAGGTCACGCGCGGCGACATCACGCAACTGCAGGTGGATGCGATTGTGAATGCGGCCAACACGTCGCTGCTGGGCGGCGGCGGTGTGGATGGAGCGATTCATCGTGCCGCCGGGCCGGAGCTGTTGGCAGCATGTAGGAAGCTCGGTGGATGCGCCACCGGCGATGCGAAGGCCACGCCAGGATTCCGTCTGCCTGCGAAGTGGGTGTTTCATGCGGTGGGGCCGGTGTGGAATGGCGGCACGCGTGGTGAGCCGGAGAAGCTGGCCGGGTGTTATCGGCGCGCACTGGAGCTAGCCAAAGAACACGGCGCGAAATCGATCGCCTTTCCGGCGATTTCGACGGGCATTTATGGATATCCGCGCAGACCAGCGGCGGAGATCGCGGTGCGCGTTTGCCGCGAGATGGCAGACGCGTGCGGTGTGGAGCGCGTGGAGTTCTGCTGCTTCGACGAGGGAACGGCGGAGATATACGAGCAGATATCTGTTCGAGCAGGCGAGCTAGCTAGCAAGCAGAGGCTTCAGTACTGGCCGTAACGGCCTTTGACCGATCGAGGAGTTGTTGCGAGTCGTACGCGACGCCGTCTTTGAAGACGAGCTCGGTGTTTTCGATGTCGTTGATGTTCTTGCTGGGATCGCCGCGGACGACGACGAGGTCGGCGTTCCTGCCTTCAGCAATGGTGCCGATGTGGTCGGCCCGGCCTTCAAAGGTAGCGCCGTTCAGGGTGCCGATTTTGATCGCTTCAAGTGGCGCGAAGCCGGCCTGGACGAGCAGCTCGAGCTCGCGCTGATCGCCATAGCCAGGCAGCGTGCCGCCGTCGCCGGTCGGGTCGGGGCCGGCGAGCAGAAGGCCGCCCGCGGCGGCGAACGCGCGCTCCATCGCCATATCATTTTTCAGGCACTGCGCGTGCGCGGCGGCGGCTTTGGGATCCGCGGCGGCGCGGGCGAGCTCGAACTTGCGCATGGTTTCATAGGCCTCTCGCGCGGGCGGGGACATGGCGGTGAAAATGCGCGGGTCGAGGCGAAGGTGCTCGGGATCCTGGCTCTGGAAGACGGGCAGCGTGGAGGTGACCGCGACGTGGTGCTGCACGAGCAGCGCGATGAGCGCTTTGCCTTCGGGGGAGTCGGGCGTCATCTTCGCGATGGTAGGACCACCGGCGCTGCGCGGACATTCATCGGGCTGCTTGCCGGGGTCGAGCTGCGTGTTCACGAAGAAGCCGTGCTCGAGATTGTCGATGCCGAGCCCGACGGCTTCGGGATACGTGACCGAGCAGAGATGGCCCGTGAGTTTCCGGCCGTGCTTATGGGCTTCGTCGATGGCGGCCTTGAGTTCGGCGCGCGTGATGTTCATGTACGCCTTGAAGCTGGTCGCGCCCTGCGCAGCCCAGAAGGCAACGGTGGCGCGCGCGTCGGCGGCATCCCTGAGCTGGTGCATCTGGATGAACGGCGAGTTCGGCCCTTCGAGGTATGGTGCGGTGACGTCCAGGTGCGGGCCGGGGAGTTTGCCAGCGTCGATCTGAGTGCGGAGGTTGAGGTCGAGGTAAGGCTCGACCGAGCCCGCGGTGCGGAGGGTGGTGACGCCGGCGCCGAGATAGAGTCGCGGCGAGGAGAAGGGCATCTCGGGGACGATGAGCGGCGGATCGGAGTGGCCGTCGGCGGTGAAGTCGGGGCGCGCGATGTAGTACATGTGGTCGTGCATGCCGACGAGGCCGGGGAACACGGTGCGGCCGGTGAGGTCGATGTGCAGCGCGGGCGGGCAGCCGGTGCACGACCAGGTGGCCATGTGGCCTAGATTGGCTTCCATGTGGCGCGGAGTGATGACGGCGGCGATCTTGCCGGCGAGCAGGATGACGGTCGCGTCTTCGATGGCTGGCGCGCCGGTGCCGTCGATCACCCGTACGTGGTCAAGCCAGAGAGTGTTTTTAGCTGTGTCGTACTTGACGTACTTCTCGACGGCCGGCGCGAGCTGCGGAGCTGTGGTGTCCTCGATCGTGCGCGTCGGGTGCTGCGCTGCGGAGTTTTGTGCGGCGGCCAAGGCGGGAACGGAGACGGCCAGGAGCAGAGCAGGAGTTCGCAGCGGGATTCGGAATCGCATTCGCGTGTGGCCTCGCGGGGCGGATGAGTTGTGCGGCGATGATAGCGCAGGTGAGAATCTAGAGGCGCGGAGGATGCGGATGACCAAAGGTTTGAAAGTTGGACTGGCAGCAACGGCAGCGTTTGTGGTGGCGGTTGGGGCGGAGATGCTGTGGATACACCACAGGAATGTCGCGGATCAGAATGCGCCTGCGGTCCGGAAGAATGCGTATGAGGAGACTCCGCTGACGCAGGACCAGGCGGTGTTCCTGCGCAAGGAGCGGCCCGATTCGCTGAAAGATGAGCGCATGCTGATTGGGAAGACGATTTGGGTCAGCGCCGGCGGGCAGATGGACTACTACAAGGACACGGCCAAGCACGTAGACTACGCGAAGCCGGTGGGCGTGCTGCTCGGCGCGGAGCCGCTAGAGATTCGCGATGTCTTTGAGGAGAAGGCGCCCGCGAACACCCGCGCGGTGTTTCGGATTGCTCCGGGGCAGCGGCAGGTGCTGCTGGCCTTCACAATGCCGAAGTCAGACGACCCGAAGCAGCTGTATGCGGTGCCGGTGGGAAACTTCGATGAGGGGGTCTACAACTTCTTTACGGACGAGATTTTTTTCTATGACGATCCGCACGTGCTGTACAAACACTGGGGGGCGGAGATGTGGGCGCACGTCGACAAGCACGAGCCGGTGCTCGGTATGAGCGAGAACCAGGCGATGATGGCGCTGGGACAGACGATTACGCCGCATGGGGACAACGTCGGCGACCGCACTGTGACGTTCGATAACGACGGCCACCCGGTGACGATCGATTTTGAGCACAACAAGGCGGTGAAGATCACGCCGGGGACGTGAGGCTGGATGTTAAGGTTAGATTCTGAGTTTGCCCGCAATTATTACCATCTAACCTCTGCTATCTAACATCTGCCCCATCTATTTCTGATCGCGGAACAACAGCGGCGTGAAGTGGATCAGGTTATCGCGCCAGACGAGCCAAGTGTGTTTGCCTTGGGTTTCGATGGGCGTGATGGGAAGCTTTTTCGCATGCGCCCATTGGACGAACTCGCGGTTGTCGGTAATGTGATCGTCGCTGGTGCCGCAGGACACCCAGAGCACGCGCAGGTCGCGGGCCGGGCCGGGATCCATCATCACTTTGCTGAAGTCAAGATGCTTAAGCGCGGAGCTGAAGCCGCCGACGTAGGCGAAGTAGCCGGCCTGATTTATGCCAATGGTGACAGCCTCGAGGCCGCCCATCGAGAGGCCGGCGATGGCGTGATTGTCGCGGCCCTTACCGATCGGGTACTCGCGCTCGACGGCGGGGAGGACCTCCTGCATCAGCATCTTGGAGAAGAGCGTGAGGTTCTCGGTGACCCTGGCAGGGTCGTCCGACATACTGTGGCCTGAGGTCACGAAGCTGTAGTCTCCGTAACCCTGCGGCATGACGACGATCATCGGGACCATGCTGCCGGTCGAGATCAGCGAGTCAAAAATGTATTCAGCGCGGCCGACAGTGATCCAGCCGTCGCCGTAGTCGGACCAGCCGTGCAGCAGGAACAGCACGGGATAGCCGCCCTTGTGTTTGGCATCATAGTTGGGCGGCGTGTAGACGGTGTAGGGCTCCTGGTTCATGGGCAGACCGCGCCCGATGTAGGTGGTGAGCATATGGCGCGTGAGGTTGCCATGCGGGATTTGCGTGAGCTCCCAGGTCGCGGGCGGATGGCCGGGCACGAGGACGTCGCTCGCGAGTGAGACGATGTTGGGCCGGACGGTGCCGTTGAGCGGATCGAGCTGAGAGATGCCATCGACGACGAAGCTGTAGCCGTAGAGCTCGGCGGCAAGCGGCGGCGTGGTAACGGACCAAAGCCCCGAGCTGTCCTTCTGCATCGCCAGCGGCTGCATCGCGGCGTCGGTCGAGACCTCGACCTTGGACGCGGCGGCGTTCTGATACCGGAAGGTGATCGACCCGTTGGCGTTGACCTCGTGCGAATTGATGCTGAGCGGGGCTGCGGTCTGCGCGACGGCCGGGATGCTTGTCAGCATGAGGGTGAGCGGGAGAATGCGGCGCATGGGCGAAGTATAACGTTGGCACACCCGTGCCGTGTTGTTACGCTAGGAACAACTTTTCGACCGAGAGCAGAGCCCAATGATTGATGTCCATGCGCCGGAGCACCGCATCAGCGGCAAGCGTGATTTTTTCCTGCACCTGTTCACGATCACGGTTGGGCTGCTGATTGCGCTGGGGCTGGAGAATGCGGCCGAGGCGTGGCATCACCGGCATCAACGGCAAGAAGCTGAGGAGACAATCCAACGAGAGCTGCTTTACAACAAGAAGCACCTCATCGAAACGAATTTCGTTCTACAGCAGGAGACCGAAGACCTGACGAAGGCGATGGCTTATCTGCAGGCCCGAAGCGCTGGGAAGCCGGCTTCCGCTGCTGGGATTTCGCTGGGGTACACCATGCCGCACCTGCAGAATGCGAGTTGGAGAACGGCGGCCGCAACCGGGGTGGTGCAGTACATACCCTACGAACATGTGCAGCGGCTGGCGGGGGCCTACGACGAGCAGGACCTGCTGATGAAGCTGCAGATGGACACGCTGCAGAGCTATCTGCGGCTGAACTCGTATGTGGCCGCGGGTAAAGATCCTTCCGCACTGACAACTGAAGAGGTCCACTCTGCGATGGCGGATGTCCGGACGGCGCTTGTGCAGCTTGGCGGGATGCGCGATATCAGGCGCGATTTGATTGAGAGCTATAGCGCGGCGCTGAAGTAGAGCGCTGGTTCGCCGGTTTTGCGGAGCCTCAGCCGGTATTTCTCAGCCCAGCGCTGATGCCATTGATCGTCGCCGTAATCGCGCGGTCGAGCTCGGCGGCGTCCTTCTGAAACTCCGCATCATTGCTATCCGCTTTGCGCTTGCGGCTGAGAAGCTCCAGCTGCAGCAGGCTCATGGGGTCGACATACGGGTTGCGCAGGCGGATCGAGTTGGCGAGGACTGGATTGCGCTCGAGCAACGTTTGCTGCCCTGTCACAGCGAGCAGCATGCGAGTTGTACGCATGAACTCCTCTTCGAGCAGCGAGTAAACGCGATCGCGCAGGGCCTCATTGTCCAGGAGCGTGGAGTAGAGCCGCGCGACAGAGAAGTCGGCCTTGGCGAGCGCGAGCTCGACGTTGCGGATCATGTCGATGAACAGTGGGAAGCTGCGCATCATCTGCTGCAGAAGATCGAGGCCGCTCCGCGTGTTGTTCGCGAGCTGATCGAGGGCATAGCCAACGCCGAAGTACGCAGGCACAACGTGGCGCGACTGCATCCAGCCGAAGACCCAGGGGATGGCTCGGAGGTCTGCGAGCGAGCGCTGGCGCGTGGCGCTCTTGTCGCCGCGTTTGGCAGGGCGGGAGCCGATGCGCGCGTGTTCGAGTTCGGCGACCGGAGTGGCCTGCTCGAAGTAATCGAAGACCTCGGGATTCTCGAGGATGTTCTGTTGGTAGAAACGCAGTGAGGTCGTGGAGAGTTCGTCGAACGCGGCTTCCCATGCGGGATCGATCGCGCCCGTGAGGTGAGTCTTGCTGTGTTCACCGTTGCCGTTGGGAATGGCCAGGTCGGGTCGCGCGACCGCGTCGATCGCGGCCGCGATCATAAGCTCGAGATTGCGCTCGGCGAGCACGACGTCGGAGTACTTCCAGTTGAGGACCTCGCCCTGTTCAGTGATGCGGAGCTCGCCGTTGAAGCTGTCCAGCGGCTGTGCGTATAGCGCGCGATGCGTGGGGCCGCCACCGCGTCCAACCGTCCCGCCGCGGCCATGAAACAGCCGCAGCATGACGCCGCACTCGCGCGCCACCTGATGAAGCTCGCGGTGAGCCTTCCAGATCTCCCACGTCGAGGCGATCATGCCGCCGTCCTTGTTGGAATCGGAGTATCCCAGCATCACCTCCTGCCGCCCGCCCCACGCGTCGAGCAGCGGAAGGAAGGCGTCACTGGTCCACAGCTCTCGGCAGATCGCAGGAGCATTGCGCAGGTCGTCGATCGATTCGAACAGAAGAACGGGCTGCAGGCCGGGGTCGGCGCCATTGCCTTCCACATGAACGCCGCCGACGCGCGCCAGCCACAGGACGCGCAGTGCATCTTCAGCGCAGGTAGCGCCCGAGACGACGTAGTTGGTGATGGCGTCGGGGTTCTGCTGCTTGAGCGCAGCGAGCATCCGGAACGTGGCGAGCACTTCGGCGGTCTGGGCCGAGAGCTCTTGCGGGAGTTGCAGTCCACCTTCGCTGAGCGACTGTCGCCACGCACTCAGCTCTTCGACCGCAGCGGCGTGCACGCGCGCGTGCTGGCGCAGATCGAGCGTGTGGAGATGCAGCCCGAAGGTGCGGACCGTAAGGATGAGCGGATCGATGTACATGGCCGCAAGACGCTCGCCGCGATTGCGCGCGAGTGAGTCGCGAAGGAGCTGCAGATCGTCAACCACTTCTGCGGCGCTCGCGTAGCCGGGTAGCGAGGCTTCGGGAGGGAGTTGCAGGTTGCGGTACATCACGCTGGGTGGGTCGCCGCCGAGGCGCAGCGTGAAGCAGGCGATCGCAAATCGCGCGGCCTCGTTAGGAACAGTCTGGACCGTTGTGATGTCGGTGCGGCGCAGACGCGCGAGATACGTCGAGAGGCGTTCGCGCAGAGCGGGAGAGATTGGAGCCTGGTGCTGCGACGACGCGAGCTGCTCGAACACGATATGCAATTGCTCGAGGTAGTGCGCGCGCAGGAGGCTGCGGGCCATGGCGAGCGCGTCTTGCGTGGTGGATGCCGTGACAAAGGGATTGCCGTCGCGGTCGCCGCCGATCCAGGACCCGAACCGAACGAGCGTGGGCAAAGCGGAGAGGCGCGTGTGCTGCTGCGGCTGGGTGCCGGCGAGCTCTTCGGGGCAATCGTCGCCTGGACAATCGACAGGCGGAAACTCCGCGTCGAGCGCGCTGGCCACCTCGCCATAGAGGACGGGGATAGTGCTGAAGATGGACGCCTCGTAGTAGTCGAGTCCCATCCGGATCTCATCGCGCACAGTGGGGCGCGCGTCGCGAACGTCATCCGTCTGCCAGAGCGCGGTGATCTCGGCCAGGAGATCGCGTTCGAGCGCGACGATCTCTGCTGCCGGAATACCAAGTCGGTCGATTTGCTCAAGAATGTCGGAGATGCGGCGGCGCTTGAACATCACGCTGCGGCGCGCGACCTCCGTGGGATGCGCCGTGAACACGGGGATGATGCAGATGCGCGCCAGCAGATCGAGTGCCGACTCGCGCGTGTAACCTGCCTCGCGCAAACGGCGCAAGGTTCCGCGCATGCTGCCGCGCTGTACTGTCTGAAGCTGGCCCGCGTGGGGTTCCTGCTGTCCGTCAGCGAGCATGCCGGCCCGGCGGCGGCGCTTGCGATGGTTGGTCTCGGCGAGATTGATGAGCTCGAAATAGAAAGCGAAGGCGCGTGCGAGCTGATGCGCGGTGGCAGGATCTTCCGCAGCCGCGCGTGTGAGGGCGCGAGCCTCTTCAAGACGGGCGTGCGCGGCTTCGAGATCGCCGGCGAACTCGGCCTCGCGACGGGCGATGCTGGCGCGGCGAAGTGTTTCGACTTTTTGGAAGAGTTCGTCGCCTGCCTGCTCGCGGAGAACCTGGCCGAGCAGCGCGCCGAGGGAGCGGATGTCGCGGCGCAGCGGCGCCTGCTTGGAGTCAAAGTCGAGGGCTTCGAGCTCGGCAAGGCGGTCGGTCCAGCGTTCGGGGGTCCACAACGAGGCCATAGGTTGATTATGCCTTGGCGGGGCGTTGTGCTTCGTAGACCTTGAGCTGCACGTACGTGGCGCGTAGCAGCGGGGCAGCGACGTTGCGGGCTTCGCCGCGCGCGATCAGGTCGCCAATGATGTGGTCAGCTTCGACGGGCGCGTTCTTCATCATGTCGCGATACATGGACGAGTTGAGGTCAGAGCCGGCCTCGGTGATGCGCTTGCGGTCCCACTCGATGAGTTGGTCTGGCGGACGGTAGCCGTTCGCCGTCGCGATGGCGATGCACTCGTCAATCGCGGCATTGGCGAACCCGAGGCCGTGCGGGACCGCGACGACCTCACCGACCGTGCCTCGCGGAAGGATGCAGATGATGTTCAACGCAGCGAGGATGTACCACTTGTGCCACATGGATGCGAGGACGTCGGAAGGGAGTACGGCCTTGAACAGCGCGCCCGTCAACTCGCCGTTGATGTGCTCGATGCGCGGCGTGTGTTCGCGGCTGCGTTCGCCGAAGGTGAGATCGCCCAGGGTGGAGAGCTGCAGAATCCGACCGTCACGATCGACGTCGCTGTTGATTCGGCAGGTGCCGCCGACGACGCGTTCCGGGCCGAAGCGCGCATCGAGCAGATCGAGCTGGCGCATGCCATTGAGGATGGGCAGGATTGTGGTCTGGGATCCCACGGCTGGCGCAAAATCTTGAATCGCGGCTTCGAGTGAGTACGCCTTGGTGGCCAGAAGGATGAGGTCGAAGAGCTGGGCATTCGCGCGGAGTTCCTCAGTAGTGATGAGCTGCGGCTGAATCGTGGCGTCGCCGAGCGGGCTGACAATCTGGAGGCCATCGCGGCGGAGCTTTTCGGCGCGGGCCGCGCGGACGAGGAACGTAACGTCGCGGCCGATCTGAGCGAGGCGGCCGCCGTAGAATCCGCCGGTGGCTCCGGCGCCGACTATAAGAATGCGCATGGGCTTGATCTCAATCTTAAAGGTTTGCAGCCGTCTGTTCTTCGAGTTGGGAGGCGAGCTCTTCCCATTCCGCGGTGCGGGTGGCGCGCTGTTCGCGCAACGTGTCGAGTTCCGCGGCGAGGGCGCGAGCGGCTTCGGCTGTGGTGAAGACGGCCTGCTGTTGCTCGGCCTGCGCGATGCGCGCGTCCAGATCAGAAAGCTCATCTTCAATCGCTGCCACGCGGTCCTCCATCTGCTTCAGCTTGATGGGATTCAGACGCTTCGCGTTGTGCTTCGGTGCGGACGTTACGGGGGCAAGTGAACCTTCGAGTTCGTGCGTGGACTCCCACGACTCCTCGTCGGAGGTGATGATGAGCGTCTCGGCAGGTTTCGGCGGCTCTGCAGCCTTGATGGGCTGGCTGGTTCCAACCTGTGCGACCGGCTTGAGCATGCCCGTCGCGGCGTCGATCTTCGCACCAGTCGCGGACTCGGTCTTGAGCTGCGTCGTGAGCGAAACTGTGTCTGTGGCCAGACCGCCTGACTTGCGGAAGAGATAGTCCTCGTAATTCCCCGGGTAGATATGCACGCGGTGCTCTTCAACCTCAAACACGCGCGTTGCCAGGCCGTCGATGAAGTAGCGGTCGTGCGAGACGAACAGAACCGTGCCGCTGAACTCTTTGATGGCGTCGAGCAGGACGTCCTTTGCGCGCATATCAAGGTGGTTTGTCGGCTCGTCCAGCAGCAGGAAGTTGGCCGGTGAGACGAGCATGCGTGCAAGCGCGTAGCGGTTACGTTCGCCGCCGGAGAGCACGCCGAGCGTTTTGAAAACATCGTCGCCGGTGAACATGAAGCAGCCAAGCAGCGAGCGCAGCGTTACGGTGTCGACGCGCGGATTGGCACTGGTAATGTCTTCGAGCATGCGAGCGCTGCCGTCGAGGACCTTGTACTGGTCCTGCGCAAAATAATCGGAGATGACGTTGTGGCCAACCTTGATTTCACCCGACGTCGGCTTCTCCATCGCGGCGAGCATCCGCATCAGCGTGGATTTGCCGGCGCCATTGATGCCGACGAGCGCGATCCGGTCGCCGCGATCGATGGTGAAGCTGACGTCCTTGAGCACCAACTTGTTGCCATAGCTCTTCGAGATGTTCTTGACGTCGAGAACCGTCCGGCCCGACGCTATCGGCTGCGGAAATTTGAAGTGGATCGTCGCTTCCTCTTCCGGGATCTCGATGCGTTCAATCTTTTCCAGTTCCTTGATGCGCGACTGCACCTGCTTGGCCTTCGTGGCCTGATAGCGGAAGCGGTTGATGAACATCTCCAGCGCCTCGATGCGTTCGCGCTGGTTCTTGTAGGCGTTCATCAGCTGCGTCCGCCGCTCTTCCTTCTGGGTGAGGTACTTCTCGTAGTTGCCGTGATAAACGTGCATGCGCTTGTTCCAGACCTCGACCGTCTTGTTGACCGTCACGTCGAGGAAGTAGCGGTCGTGCGAAATGAGAACGAAAGCGTGCTCGTACGTGGTGAGGTACTGCTCGAGCCAGTTGCGCGATTCGAGATCGAGGTGGTTCGTCGGCTCGTCGAGCAGAAGCAACGACGGTTTCTGCAGCAGCAGCTTGGCAAGCGCGATCCGCATCTGCCATCCGCCGGAAAACTCCTCCGTCCGGCGCAGCCAGTCCTCCTTGCTGAACCCGAGTCCAGCCAGCACAGCGCCCACCTGCGCATCGAGCGTGTAGATGTCATGCGCGTGCAAGAGGTCTGCAATCTCGGAGTACCGGTCGGCCGCTGCGTGATATTCGGGCGACTTCGGGTCCGCGTCAGACATCGTGTGCGTCAACTGCTCGTACTCCACCTCGAGCCCGCGAATCTCGTCGAACACCGAAAGGCACTCATCGAAGACACAGCGGCCAGAGAGCGCGAGGCCATCCTGCGGGAGGTAGCCCAGCGTCATTCCCTTCGTGTGAGTGCGGGTCCCGTAATCCAGCGACTCGATGCCCGCGAGAATCTTCAGCAGGGTGGACTTGCCGGTGCCGTTGCCTCCCACGAGTCCGGTGCGCTCATTCGGCGTGATGAGCCAGTTGACCTCTTCAAACAGCAGTTTCGGGCCGAATCGCTTGCCGGCTGCGGATAGTTGCAACATTCAATTCCATTTTCGCATCTGGCGAAGTGCGGAGGTGTTACGCGGTCCGCTTTGATTGCATCGAAATCAATGCAGGGGTGAGTGTGGCCGACGAAGCCAAAGAGCAACTAACCACAAACCAGCCGCCGCGGCCGAGGCGCCGCTGGTGGCAGCGCGCATGGTTCAAGGCGCTCGTCATCGTGGTGGTGATCGGCCTCGGTGTTTTGATCGTCTCGGTGGAGTACGTCATCCACCACGCCGAGCCGATTCTGCGCGCGCGCGTGATTGATACCCTTTCAGCCCACTTCCACGCGCCGGTCGAGCTCGATCACCTGGACATCTCGCTGGTCAAAGGCGTGGCGCTCTCCGGCACGGGAGTTCAGGTGGAGGGAACCGGTCTGCGGATCCCATACATCGCCGATCCCGATCAGCCCCACACGGACCGGAATGCCCCGATGCTCTCCGTCCAGCACTTCGCCTTCACCACACGCATCCGCGGGCTGCTGCATCAGCCCACTCGGATTGCCGAGGTCGATGTCGACGGAATGGAGCTGCACGTTCCGCCCAGAGGCGAACGCAGTGACATCTTCGGCCGGCGCGACACGCGGCATGCACCCAAGATTTCGCTTGTCGTGAAGGAAATTCGTTGCAAAAACGTGAAGCTGTTCATCGACACGACCAAACCCGGCAAGGACCCGCTGGAGTTCGATATTCAGAGCATGAATCTGCAGGATGTCGGTGCAGCGCAGCCGTTCACCTACCAAGCCGAGCTCGTGAATCCAAAGCCTGTTGGCGAGGTGCACGCCGAGGGGCACTTCGGCCCATGGGATGTCGACGATCCCCGGGACACGGCGCTGGATGGAAACTACAGCTTCAGCCATGCGGACCTGAATACGATCAAGGGCATCGGCGGAATCTTATCTTCGCACGGCCAGTTCAGCGGTGTTCTAGATCACATCGCGATCGATGGCGAGACGAATACGCCGGACTTCTCGCTCGACGTCAGCGATCATCCGATGCCCTTACACACCATCTTTCACGCGCACGTGGATGGAACGACCGGCGATACCTTCCTGGATCCGGTGCAGGCGCGCCTCCAGGATTCCGACTTTACGGCCCGCGGCAAGGTAGTCGTCGTGAGGGGGAAGGGCCACGACATCGATATGGATGTGAACATCCCGCATGGCCGCATGCAGGACTTCCTCGAGCTGGGCGTGAAGACACGGCCGCCTCTTATGAACGGCATCTTGTCGATGAAGGGGCATCTGCACATTCCGCCCGGCGAGACCCGCGTTCCAGAAAAGATGCAGCTTGCGGGCAGCTTCCAGCTGCGCGATGTGCGATTCAACAAGGCCGCAATTCAGGACAAGGTCGACGGGCTGAGCGCGCGTGCGCAGGGCAAACCGAAAGAGGTCGCGGAGTACAGCACCGACAAACAGGCCGAGGTGAGCTCGATGATGTCGGCGAGCTTCTCGCTCAACCACGGTCTAATGGATGTGCACGATCTGCACTATCAGATTCCCGGCGCGCTGGTGCTGCTGAATGGCGTGTATTCAACCGACGGCAACCTGTTCGAGTTCAAAGGGCACGTACGCACCGAGGCAACCGCGTCCCAGATGGTCACTGGATGGAAGAGCCTGCTGCTCAAGCCCGTCGATCACTTTCTGAAGAAGGACGGCGCCGGTCTTCAACTCCCCATCTCCATAAGCGGGACGAAGGGCGATGTGCACTTCGGGCTCGCCCTGCACGGAACTGCAGAAGAGAGTGACCAGGCGATGGCGCAGGACCTGAAGAACAGCCGCGAGCAGACGCGCGACGATGCGAAGACCCGACGTGACATCGAAAAAGAGAATAAAGCGCAGGCCAGGGCCGACAGCACCATCGTCGGCGACAACGAACCGACCATCGCCGAGCGCAAGGCCGAGATAACCCGAGAGAAGTCTCAGAAGTATGCCAGCAACGCAGCGCCCGTGAAGAACAGCGCCAAGCCGGATCCGGCCACGCCGGCAGCCAACCCGCCCGCTGACCCGCAGCCAAAGCATCGGTCATCCTCGCCGCCCCAGTGAACCGGCAAGACATCCTCCACGCAGCCTGCTAGCCTTGTGATCATGGCCACGCAGGGCGAGCTCTTTACCAGGGAGACAGCACAGCGTTCGGGGCAGCGGACCGATGGACCGCAGGCTGTTCCGGAGCCCGCGCCCGTGTGGCTGCAGCGGCTAAGCCTCATCGTGCTCGTGCTCTTCTGCTTCTACATCGGCGGCCTGCTGACCATCCTACCGTGGTCGCGGCAATACTTCGATTCGAACGGCTGGCTGCTGGCGCACCCGGCGGTCGCGGAAGTCCTCGGCAAGAGCTGGATGCGCGGCGTCCTCAGCGGCATCGGCCTGATCGACATCTGGATCGGGGTCAGCGAGCTGCTGCACTATCGCGACTACAGGCCGTAAACCGCCGGCCGGAGCACACGCATAACTTGGTCGGCTTAGATCGCGCGCAGCGGTGGAACCACCACGCTCACCATCCCTGCGGGATTATTGACGATTGGAAACGACACGGTGACGGCCACCTCTACGCGGTCATCCGCAAGTGCCGGGATCTACACAATCGCGAGCGGTACCGCGACGGAGTCCGTAACAGCCGGTGCGGCCGTTTCGCCCGCGCCGATCGGAACATCCCTCGTGCTGCCGCAGGTGCACCGTTCCAGGCTCTTCCCGGGCCCAACGGGACGCTCGCTGAGGAGTGCGGACCGGGAGCTTCATTGGTACTGGAAAACGCGCTTCTCGTCAGCGGCGCCCTGGTCACGGCGAGCCGACACACTCCGTCCTGTCACCCGTCTAAGCTATTAACAGCCATGCTCCGTCCGCGCATTCTCGGCTCTTGCATCACAGCCGCCCTTACTCTGCCCCTCTCCGCCCAAATGCATCACGTGGACCGGCCCCAGCACGTCACGCGCGCCGTCGGCGTCTACGAGTGGACCGGCGACCTCACCAAACCGGACGCCGCCCGCCTCATCCCCGTCTCCCTCTACATGGACGGCCGCTTCCAGGACGCCGGCGTCTTCCTCGCCCAACCTATTCCCCTCGCGCTCGAGACCGGCAACGTCTACGCCGTCCAGCGCTCCGGTAACATCATCGGCACGCTTGACCTGGACTACGCCCGCGACATCGTCGACACGCGGAGCAGCGCCGACGACAATCCCCTCGGCGCCTGGTACGGCTACGGCCGCTTCCTTCCGCTCTCCGCCGAAGCAGAGTCATCCAAACTCGTCCAGCACTCGGCCGCGCCTGCTGCCATCGTCGGCAGCGACGACGATTCGCGCCCGCACTTCGTCACGCCGCGTCGCCCGAACGACGACAACTCGTCCGCAACCACCGCAAAAAACGGCGCCCCAGCTCCGCCCGACGATCCCGACCGCCCGCACATGACCAAGCGCGACTCGGACTCCGCGGACAACGCGCCCACCTCGCTCGGCACCAAGGACATCGAAGACGACCCCGACCGCCCCACCCTCGGCCATCGCGCCGCTCAGGAGACGAAGAAGCAAAAGCAGAAGAAGGAATCCGGCTCCGGCGTCGAGGCCATGCCCACCTCGCTCAACGAGGACCCCGACCGCCCTGAACTGCACCGCGGCAAAATCGAATCCGCGACCGCCCCGCCGCAGCTCACCGGCGTTCCGGCGAACCTCCACCAGGCTGTTGCTGTCTCCGATGCCGCCAACAACCCGCCCCACGTCTTCACCCGGGAATGGGACTCCTCAACCGAGCGCGCCCAGACGATGGCCGCAATGGAGAAACTGGCCGAGCCGATCGCCCGGGAGTACCTGGCCACCAACCACCTCGAACCCGGCGCTGCGCCCAGCACCGGCCCGACGCTGAACAACCCACCGAGCCGCAAATCTGCCACGCATCCGGGTGCCCCATCTTCGCGGGCTAAGGTGGGCTCCTCGACCCACACAGCGCACCGTACGCCCGCCGCGGCATCCGCACCGCTCGCCTTCACCGACGAGCAGATCGCGGGCTACACACTCAGCTATGGCGGCCTGCCCACCTTCGTCTACTCCGCCGCAGTGCCAACGACGGCCGGCCCTCCCGTCCGCGTGACGGTGGTCGCCCAGCGCCTTCCCTCCGGCGAGCTCCAGATGTCGCTTAAGTCAGTCACCGACGAAGGCCACCTCGACCGCACCCCCTGGATGCGGCTCGTCGACGCCGTCGACCCCGACGACTCCCACCGCGCCAGCCTGCTTTTCGAGCTCCGCGCGCGCGCCAGCCGCCAGTTTGCCCTCTATTCCCTCGCCACAGCCGAGGCCCAGCAGACCTTCGTCACCGGGCTAATTGAATGACCCCTCTTGGCCGGGTTGCGGCGCTCGCATCTAAACTGAAACCGCATGTCTGAGACCGCCGACACGACCAGCAGCAACCCCCAGATTGCCCTGCTCTTTCCGGGTCAGGGCTCCCAGTACGTCGGCATGGGCCGCGCCCTATACGACACCATCCCCGCCGCCCGCTCCATCTTCGACGAAGCCGATGCCGCCCTCGGATTTTCGCTCTCCAAGCTGATCTTCGAGGGGCCTGAGGAGGAGTTGAGGCTCACGGAGAACACCCAACCGGCCATTCTCACCGTTTCCATTGCCACCCTCCGCGCCCTCGAGCCGGAGCTGAAGCGTCGGAACCTAACGGTTGCGTTCGCCGCAGGCCACTCGCTTGGGCGAGTACTCGGCGCACGTGGCCGCCGGAACGTTGACCTTCGCCGACGCCGTTCGCACGGTCAGGGCGCGCGGCCGGTTCATGCAGGACGCCGTCCCGCCCGGCCAGGGAGCCATGGCCGCTATCCTCGGCATGTCCGCCGCCCGCATCAACGACATCTGCGCCCGCGTCTCCGACGAGCTGTCGCCCGCGCCACCGGACGATCCTGCCAACCCCTCCGCCCAGGCCGCCCCCGCCATCGACGCCCTGAATGATCCGAATCATCCGGCGGAGACGCCGATTCAGGCGGCCGCCAGTGTGGCGGCGGTGGTTGCGCCGGCGAATTTGAACTCGCCGGAGCAGACCGTAATCTCCGGATCGAAGCAAGCGGTGGAACGAGCTTCTGCTCTATGCAAGGAAGCTGGAGCGAAGCGCGCGCTGATGCTTCCCGTGAGCGCGCCGTTTCACTGCAAGCTGATGCAGCCTGCGGAGGAGAAGCTTGCGAACGTGCTTGAGTCCATCACGTTCAATGATCCTGCCTTCCCCGTTGCGGCGAACGTTGATGCGCGGCTGCTGCGTCGCGGGCCCGAGGTGCGCGACGCTCTGATTCGGCAGGTGACTGGGGCGGTGCGCTGGGTGGAATGCATTGAGTTGCTCAAGCAATCCGGTGCGACGCACTTCATCGAGGTGGGTCCCGGTAAGGTGCTCCAGGGTCTGAATCACAAGATCGACAAGAACCTGGTGACCTCGCACGTGGACAGCCCGGAGACCTTGCAGAAGGCGCTCGCGATCTTCGCCGCCTAAGCGAGAATTGAAGCGCAGAAAAGAAGGGGCGCAGCATGAAGCTGCGCCCCTTCTTCTGTTGGGTTGAATTACTTTGTCGTTTGTGACCAAGATCGCCATTGATGTCGCGCACCTCGACGGGACCGAGACCGGCGTCCTTCAGGGCGGGTTCGATCTTGGCGCGATCGCCTGCGCAAACGATGACGAGCTCGTTCGGATGGAGGTCATCCTTCGCGATCTTCGCAACGTCCTCCGCGGTCACTGCGCGATACCTCTCCGGCAGCTTCGCGTAGTAGTCGAGCGGGCGATCGTAGAGGAAGATGGACTGCATGGCGCTGGCTGCGGCGAAGGTCGTCTCGAACTGGCCCGGAAGGGATTGCACGAGTGCGTCCTTGCTGGCGTTCAGTTCGGCTTCAGTGGGAGGGTTGGAGGGGAAGCGGGTAATCTCCGCCATCAGTTCCTTCGCAGCCGGAGCCGTGACATCCGTGCGAACCAGGCCGCCCGCCACGAACTGTCCGCCCGCGCGGTATGGCTGGAAGCGTGAGTTCGCGCCGTAGGTGTACCCATGCTGCTCGCGCAGATTCATGTTGATGCGGCTGGCGAAGGCACCGCCGAGCGTGTAGTTCATCACCTGCAAGGTCGGTAGATCGGGCGAGTTTGCAGGCACACCGATACCGAACGCGATAAGCGCCGTCTGCGGAGCGCCGGGCTTGTCGACGATGACGACGTGGGTGGGCTGCATCTCGGGTGCAGGCGGAAGCGTAACCGCCTGGCTCGCTGTTCCACTCCAGTTGCCGAAATACTGCTGCGCCACCTGGCGAGCTTCAGCGGGTGTGATGTCGCCAGCGAAGACCAGGGCCGAATCCGCAGGACCGAAGTGGTCTTTATAGAAGCCAGTGACATCGTCGCGCGTCAACCCCTGCACGCTTTCGGTCGTGCCGGTCTGCGAGGCGCCGTAGGGGCTGTCGCCGAAGACGAGCTTCGGTCCCACGCGCTGCGCCATCATCTGCACCGAGTCGGTCTCCTGCGCGATGCGCACGAGACGCTGCTTCTTGCGGCGGTCGAGATCTTCCGGCCGGAACGCAGGATGCTCGGCGACATCGGCGAGCAGGTCCATGCCGCGATCGGTGTTGCTGGTCAGCACAGTCATACCCGCGAAGCTGCCGTCCATGCCGGCGCCAGGACTGATGGTCATCCCGATGCGCTCTTCATCGCCGGCCAGCCTGGTGAGATCGCGGCTCTCGGTGCCGTCGCCCATCGTTTCGGCGACCAGCGCAGCTAGGCCACCCTTGTCCTTGGGATTGGTCTCGCTGCCAGCGCGGGAGACCAGCGAGGCAGAGAGAATCGGCAGCGCGTGATCTTCCACCACGTAGACCTTAAGCCCGTTGTCCAGTGCGAAAGTCGTGGGCACCGGAAGATGCACTACGGGGGCAGGGCCGCCCTTCGGCGCGGCTTTGCGCCACTCCTGGGCCTTCTCGAACTCCGCGGTGTAGGGATTTTTGATTTCTACATTGGCGTCCGTGTCGGCGGGGCTGCGCGGCACGTCATGGAGCACCTTCTCGCCGGGAACACAGGAGACCACGACGGCGGCGTTGCTCGCGAAGTACTTTACCGCCGCGGCCTTCACGCTTGCAGGCGTGACGGCCTCGGTCATCGCGACATCCTTGGGGAGGAAGCCCGGCGTGCCCGTGTATTGGTTATATTCGTCGAGCGTGTCCGCCACGCCGCCGAAGCCCCCGAGCCGCTGCAGGCCGCTGATCTTGTCGGTAAGCGTGCTGGCTTTGTAGGCCTGGATCTCCTCCGCCGTGGGGCCTTCCTGCTGCAGGCGCTGGAGCTCCTTCCAGAAGACGGCTTCGACGTCCTCCAGCTTCACGCCGGGACGGGGCGTAATGATGCACTGCGCCATACCGGTGAGCTTGAGCGAGTCGCTGCCGCAGCCGGCGCTCTGCGCAAGCTCCGATTTGTAGACGAGTGCCTGGTTGAGGCGGCTCCCCTTGGCTCCGCCGAGCGCATAGATCACCGCATCGGTGTCGTATTGGCCCTGTGTGTAGGCAGCGGGCAGGAGCCACGCGATCCGGATCTGCGGAAGCTTCACGGTATCCGTGACCGTCACGCGCTTCTGCGAAGTGATAGGCGGGGTTGTGGCGTTGACCGGCGGAGGAACGGGGCCGCGCGGAATGGGCCCGAAGTACTTGGTCAGCAGGGCGCGAAGGGCCTTCGGGTCGAAATCGCCGGCGATCGCGATAGAAGCGTTGTTGGGCGTGTAGTACTGCTGGTGGAAGTCGCGGACATCGGCGATCCGGGCGGACTCGATATCGGTGTGACTGCCCATCACGTTGCCGTAGTAGGGATGGCCGGCCGGGAAGAGGTTGTGCATGACCGCTTCGTTCGCGACGTAGTAAGGACGGCCTTCGCCTTGGCGGCGCTCGTTGCGGACGACGTCGCGTTGGTTGGTCAGGAGGGTGCGGTTGAGGCCTTCCATCAGGAAGCCCATGCGATCGCTCTCCAGCCACAGCGCGAGCTCAAGCTGGTTGCTGGGCATCGTTTCGAAGTAGTTGGTGCGATCGAACGAGGTGGTGCCGTTGACATCGGTGGCGCCGGCGGACTGCACATACTTGATGTGCGCCTTTTCGCCTACATGCTCGGAGCCCTCGAACATCATGTGCTCGAACAGGTGGGCGAACCCGGTGCGGCCGGGGCGCTCGTTCAGCGGGCCGACGTGATACCAGAGGTCGACGGCGACGAGCGGAAGGCGGTGATCTTCATGCGTGATCACGGTCAGGCCGTTGGGCAGCGTGTACTTCTCGTACTTGATCTCGGGGAGCTTGAGCTTCTGCGCGGCAGCGTCGTTACTGGAATGGCGTGGGGTTTGGCCCGATACACAGGCAGCGACGCAGAAGAGCATCGCTGCAGGGAAAGCTTTGGTGAACCTCATCAACGTGCTCCCTTTATGGCAAAACGAAGGTGAATGATTGTCCCTGCATAGTACTTGGCTGGCCGCTCCGGTCGCCAGAGCATTCGTCACTGATTCCGGCCCATTCGCCCCAGGGTCTCTCGGTTGACGAGGCGTGATCGTGTTGCCGCGCGTTGGCGAGTTCTCTATAGTCTCGGCAATGGAAGACCTTCTCGATCCAGCAACGGCTGAACAGTTTCGTTTGCGCATTCGATCGCTGACACCCGCCAGCCAGCGGCAGTGGGGTAAGATGTCGGCCGCGCAGATGATGGAGCATAGCGCGCGTGGGCTGGAGATGGCGACGGGTGATTTAAGGCCTCCGCGGGCGCTGATTGGGCGACTGCTGGGGCGCGCGGTGAAACCGATGGCGCTGAAAGACGGCGCGCCGATGAAGCGGAACTCGCCTACCGCGCCGGCGCTGATTGTCGGCGATGTGGATCTAGAGAGCTCACGCGCGCGGCTTCTGGGAGCCTTGGACCGCTTTGTGGCCGGTGGCGAGCGGGGATGTACGGACCATCCTCACGCTTTCTTTGGGCCATTGAAGCCGAACGAGTGGTCGGCGCTGATGTACAAGCATCTCGACCATCATCTGCGACAGTTCAGCGCATAGCTGGCCGCGACCGGTGGGCCGGGCTCTCAGATAAACTGGGCTGTATGGCTTTTTCCGAGCAATTTGACGTGCTGGTGGTCGGCGCAGGCCATGCGGGCTGCGAGGCCGCGGCGGCCTCTGCGCGGATGGGCCTGCGCACCGCGCTGTTCACGCTGAACATGGACCTGATCGCGCAGATGTCGTGCAATCCGGCGATTGGCGGTGTGGCGAAAGGGCATCTCGTACGCGAGGTCGACGCGCTGGGCGGCATCATGGCTGAGGTCGCGGATGCGTGCGGGATTCAGTTCCGGCTGCTGAATACGTCGCGGGGGCCGGCGGTGTGGTCGCCGCGCGCGCAGTGCGACAAGGCGCTCTACCGCGTCAAAATGCGCGAGAAGCTTGAGTCAATCCAGAACCTGTTCATCAAGCAGGCTGAAGTCGTGGACCTCGACCGCGATGAGGAGCGCGTCACCGGTGTGAAGCTGCGCGATGGCAGGACGGTGCTGGCGAAGGCAGTTGTTGTTACGACCGGCACATTTCTGAACGGGCTGATCCATTGCGGCGAGCAGCAGTACACCGCTGGGCGCTCGGGCGAGCCGGCAAGTGTCCTCCTGGGCGAGAACCTGAAGAAACTCGGCCTGCGGCAGTGCAGGCTGAAGACGGGAACGCCGCCGCGGCTGGATGGGCGGACCATCAACTGGGACAAGTTTGAGGAGCAGCCCGGGGACGCCGACCCGACGCCGTTCAGCTTCCGCAGCAGGCCCGTAGACGGAAGTCCGCGCTGGACGCCGCCGCTGCCGCAGGTCTCGTGTCACATTGCCACGACGACGCCCGAGACGCTGCGGCTGATTCGCGACAATGTGCACCGGTCACCAATGTTTACCGGGCAGATCGAGGGCATCGGACCGCGGTACTGCCCGTCCATTGAGGACAAGATTGTGCGGTTCCCGGATAAGACCTCGCACCAGTTCTTCCTGGAGCCCGAAGGGCTGAACACGCACGAGGTGTACATCAACGGCATGAGCACGTCGCTGCCGATGGAGGTGCAGGCTGCGATGGTGCGGTCGATCCCGGGGCTCGAGAACGCGGAGATGCTGCGGCCGGGGTACGCGATCGAATACGACGCGATTGACCCGACCGAGTTGGATCGGACGCTGAAGGTGAAGAGGTTTGAGGGGCTGTACCTCGCCGGGCAGATCAATGGAACCTCGGGTTATGAGGAGGCGGCGTGCCAGGGACTGATGGCGGGGATCAATGCGGCGCTGTGGGCAAAGGCGCAGCGGACGGGTGCCGAGGCGGAGACGTTCACGCTGGACCGGACCGAGGCGTACACCGGGATTCTCATCGATGACCTGATCTCGAAGGGCACAGATGAGCCGTACCGTATGTTCACGTCGCGAGCGGAGTTCCGGCTGCACCTCCGGATTGACAACGCCGATGGACGCTTGACGCCGCATGGGCGCAGGCTGGGCCTGATCGACGATGCCGCATGGACGGCGTTTCGAGGCCAAACAGGCCCGGGCGACTGCGTTCGGGAACCTGCTGGAGATGGCCAAACTCAGCGAGGCGGAGGCGGCTGCGCTCGGGGCAGCGTGGCCTGCGGACGGCGGAGTGGTGCCGGCGAAGGGTGACCGGCCAGCGCAGTTGCTGAAGCGGCCTCCGGTGAGTGTGGAGCTGCTGTTATCGGGGCTGACGGCCCGGCTGGCGGGAACACCGGAGCTCGCGCCCTGGGTCGCGGCGCTCGAGGCCGCGGGGTATGTCTCGGGGCGGCCGCTGCCGGTCTGGGTGCGGAACGAGATGAAAACGGTCGAGACGGGCATCAAGTTCGCCGGGTACCTGGCCCAGCAGCAGAAGAGCATGGAGCGGCTGCGGCGGGATGAGACGCGCCTGATCCCGGAGACCTTCGACTACACCACCGTCAGCGGTCTGTCGCGGGAGATGGTGGAGAAGCTGGGACGTGTCCGCCCATCGACAATTGGACAGGCGAGCCGGCTGCCGGGCGTCACCCCGGCGGCGCTGTCGTTGATCCAGTGCTTCCTGGAGATCCGGAGCCGGGACACGCGAAGCCACGAGAATCGAGGTGGTGAGGCCCAGGCCAAGGCGCAACGCACTGCCTGAGGTGCCTTTCGGCCGCGCGCGCCTCTTGTTCCGGGGATTCCTGCCGATACCTCAAGTGGGACTTGAGGTGGGGGTTAACTCCCGTGGTTCAGACGAAGTACAAACCTTTTTCACTCGACCAAAAGTTACTTACCGGCGTACCGTGGACGTCCCACGAATTATGCACCGCATACCCCGAAAGTGTCATATTCTCTATTCGGGCACCCTGTATGCGCACCGCATCGCTGACCGCCGGCCTCTTCTCCCTTTTGCTTTTGCCAATCTGCACGCCCGGTGTTCTGGGCCAGGCCGCCAAGGCTCCGCAGACGCCGCAGCAGCCTGTCTCTGAACGTCTTCCCTATCGCTTCAGCAACTTCCCGTGGTGGACCGATGCTCAGATCCGCACGGAGTTGAAGCACCGGATACCAAGCTTGGGAGATGACGTGGGGCGCGGGTCCGCGCAGGAAGCGCAGGTTCGTGACGCATTAACGGCGATGCTGGCCCAGAAGGGCGTTCGCGCGACTGTTGTAAGCGATGAACCTTCGCAAACCTCTGCGGTTGTTTCGGCATTCATGAAGACGCTGCCGTTCTATATCCCGGGGACGGCGCAGCGCCCACACATCGTATTCAGCATCTCGTCCCCGCAGGTTCTTGTGGGAGGGATGGAAGTGGACTCCTCACCGGAAGGTGATCTGGTTTCACGCGTTGCAAGGCAGATGGAAGGCAAGCCATTCGACGTGAGCGGCATACCTCTGCAGGCGCATCAACTGGCTGAGCCGCTGCAGCGGCACGGGTATCTTTCAGCCGAAGTTGCTGTGACGGCAGGACGCCCGATGCGCGTGGGCGAGAGCTATTACGTTCCCATGAAGGCGGAGGTATCGGCTGGGCCGCTCTATCACGTCGGCATGATCAGCGCCGACGGTGGACCGCTGCTGCATGACCGCGATCTCTCGGGCTACTACGATCTGCAGACCGGCGAGGTGGCGACGCCCTATGCGTTTGATCGGCTCGAGAGCTCCATCATGACGGTGTACTTCCAGGCCGGGTACGCGTCGGTGCATTTTGTCGATCAGCCGCAGCTGGATCCGGAGCATGCGACCGCGAACTACCGCCTGATGACAGTCACCGGGCCGCAGTACAGGCTTCGGACCGTGACGGTGAAGAATCTTTCGCCGACACAGGAGGCCGAGGTTCGCAAGATGCTCGCGCTGGCTCCGGGCGATGTCTATGACCAGATTGCGATTGATGAGCTGCATGCAAAGGTGCAGGACAGCGCGAATCTGAAGGGGCTGGACTACTCATTCGCTCCCGCAACCGACCGCAACCTCAACGTCATCGATCTCACGCTGGACTTCTTCAAGGATGCCGCACAGTCGTCGCTGTAATTCAGGGAGTTAAGTGCGCTGAAGCTCAGGTACCACCCAATGCAAAATAAAGAAGCGCTCCGAAAACCGGAGCGCTTTTGTATTGAAGCGGTGAAGCAGTTAGGTCACCTAAATGTTCTAACGTCCTAACTCCTCACTCTAACTTCCTAATAGTTGTAATTGATCTCTTCCTCGCCCTCGATGCCGTAGCGGCGGAGGAGATTGGGGAGGTTCTGCGAGAAGGCGGCTCGCGGCATGACCACATCGCAGCCTGCCTCGACGGCCTTGGCCTTGAGATCGCCTTGCAGGTGCGAGAGGAATCCGATAACCGAGACAGAGCGCTTGAGCTTGGCCTTCAGCTTCGGGATAACCGTCAGCGGCTTCGCGTTTGCATTGTTCAGATCGAACACTATCAGCGACGGCTTGTTCGCATCCTCGCCGCTCATGAGGTCGGCGAGTGCTTCCTTCTCATTCTTGAGGAAGGCCACCTTGACGCCGAGCTTGCGCGCGGTCTCGTTGATCTTAGCCGTCAGGAACAGGTCCTCGATGAAAAGGTAAATGTGAGTCTGTGCGTCCTCAGGGATCGGCACCGGCCGCGGACCCGAGAAATCGAGCGGCTGGTTGTCGCCCTGATGGCGGTGACGGCGATGCCCGTGCACCTGGATGGTTGACGGAGGCGAATCGGCATAGTTCGCGTCACCGGCCCGGTAGCTGTGGTCCATCGGACCGACGAACCCGCGTTCCCTGCCTTGGCCGGCCTTATTCTTGCGCTTGAAACCTCCGACCAGGTTGCCGAAGTTATCCGGAACGTTTTGCCGGTACCCGTTGCCACCGCCGTAGCCGCCGTTTCCATTGCTGTGTCCGCCGCCGCTTTCGGGGCGGAAGTCGTTGCCGGGGTTGTCGCTGCGGGCGCGGCGCTCGCGGTCGCGGAACTTCTTCTTCCAGCGCTTGCCGCCCTGGCCCTGCCCAATTTGCGGCTGCTGTCCGCCCTGTTGTGGACGCCGCGTTACCGGAGCAGCATTTCCAGCCGGGGCTCCGCCGGCCAGTGCGAGGCTCTCACCTTCCATAATGATCGTTGCGGGCACGGCACCGCTCTCGTCCGTGGCACCCGGGACACCAGGCACATCAGTGGCTGCCATCAGCTTGTTCTTGCGCTTGCGGCGCCGCCTGCGGCTGCTCTTGCTCTGACCCATGCCTGGGGCTGATGGACCGCCAGCCTCGCTGCCTGCGCCCTCGAAGTCGTCGCCGTCAAATCCGCTGCCAAACTGCTCGGGAGCGTCCACTACATTCTGTTCTGACATGGTTGCTGTTGGTCCCCTTACTCTATCCTTCCAAGAAGCTCTCCAGGAATCACCGGAGACGCGGCCTCTTTCCTCGCGCATTGGTGGTGCTCTGCGCGAGCCGCGATCCGAACAGGAAAGTCTTCCGACGATCTCAAATCTTGGCTCTTGGAACGGCTTTCTACCTTGCTAACCGGCTGGGTTCAACTTCTGCGAGCGCCTTTGCGTTCGCGCTGAAGAACTCCGCCGCAATCATCGACCTCGAACTCTACGGTCGCCTTGCACTTATCCCTGCTGCGGGCCTGGACCACGCGCCTCGGACAAGACGGTTTTGTGCCAGCATACGATGTGGCGCAACCGTCCAAACCCTCGATTTTTCCAGAGATCCTTGTTCCCACAACGGGCGTCTGGGAGTCGTGCAGCCTTCAGGGGCAACGCCCGCCAGCGGCTCATGCGCTCCGCGCCCGGAACAATGCTAAGTATACCGCCGCGACAACTTCTGTGCAAGCTCTTCCTTCTCTGTAACCTGACGCACCGATTCACAGTTGCGAGGACATCCACCATACGACTGAATCAGAAAGCCGTTGGGCCACCTCCCCTCCCCGGAAGATGGCCCTCGGACCCCTACAGGCCAGTCACTGGCCTCCGAAATGCTCCCCTCGGAGCTGTCCCTGCGGGCCGCGCCTCACTGTTGAGGTCTCTCAAACTCCGCTGGACGTCCGCCACTCTGCTCCGCGATGCGGCGCAACTGTCGAACGCTATGGATAGAGCAATCTGCGTACCAAAGCCGCGCAGGCTGCAAATCGTTACAAACTCGTGGGGCCTGGAGCTTTGCCTACCCAAAATCGGAGAATCGGCAGGCGCCCGCTCCGTTTTTCGGAAGGACATATTTCGGATCTCGGAGTTCCGGCCGCGCTCAAGCCAGACCGATTTGCGCTTAAACGGGCTGAAGCCGGGAACGTCTCAATATTTGAGGAACGGTTTTGCACGTGAGGCAACGCTCGTTTGCCGTTTGACCGGGGATGCTTCGGCTCTTATATAATTCGGTGGAGTCGGTCCCACAGCACTCTGCCCGCGCCTCTCTTGCCTTTTTCAGGTGAGAACGACATGAAAGCAGGACGCGGAAGGCGGCCCACCGCGCCGAGTGGCGCAGCTCCTACTGCATGAAGTCAGATTTGCGCAAACCACGTTCTCGATCCCGAAGGAGCACCAATCACCACATGAACCGCACGCTTGTCCTTGCCACAGCGTTGGCCGCTGGCCTCGCCGTCCCCTCCCTTACAGCACAGGCTGCAACCGGCGCCGCCACCGGCACGAGTGCTCCTGCCGCTAACGTAAAGCCGGAACCTATCCCCGCCAAGGTGGCCATCATCGCGTTTGAACAGGCGGTTGTTGCTACCAACGAAGGACAGCGCGCGATGGCCGATGTCCAGAAGAAGTACGAGCCGCAGAAAACGAAGATCGACGGCGAAGCTGCCGAGGTCGATTCCTTGAAGAAGCAGGTTCAGGGCCTGCCCGCTACGACCTCCGATGACGAGCGAGCGCGTCGCCTGCGCACGATCGACGAGAAGGAGAAGGCCCTCAACCGTGACGCTGAGGACGCGCAGAACTCCTACCAGGGCGATCTGCAGGAAGCCTATGGCAAGGTTGCGCAGAAGGTTGGCGCGGCTGCGGTGAAGTACGCCCAGGACAACGGCTACACCTTGATGCTGAACGTCGGCGGTAACCAGCAGACACCCAATCCGGTGCTGTGGTTCAACCAGACGACCGACATCACGCAGGCTGTGGTGAACGCATACAACCAGGCTTCAGGTATTGCGCCTCCGCCGCCGACTGCTCCGGCTCCCACCGCCCATCACACGACCCCGTCCGGTGCCTCGCATCCGGCGACGACCACCCACTGATCGTCAACCAGGCTCGACCAAACTGCGGAGGCCTTCGGGCCTCCGCTCTTTTTTGCCGATGGCCGGCGCTGACGTGCTTGGCTGCGGATCTTTGGCAGCATTGGCAGCAGGTCAGCCGCGCCTCGCCCGCTCCGTCTCAAGCACGCGCGCCACGCACGCAGCCACCGGTTCAACGTCTTCCATCGTTGTCTGCCAGTTCGAGACACTGATCCGCATCGCACGCACCCCGTGCCATGTTGTTGGCGTGAAGAACGCCTCGCCCGTCGCTCGCACTCCCACGATGACTGCATCCGTGATCAGATCGTGGTCGGCGTCGGTCGCCTCCGATCGTGGATCGAAAAAGCGCACCATGCCCTGATTGATCAGCGGCTCGCAAAGCGCCTGCGCTCCGGGCAGCGCGCCGATGTGTTTGATAAGCTCCCGCGCAATCGCGCAACAACGATCGATTAACTCCGCCACACCATCGCGTCCAAGCTGTCTCAGCGCTGCATAGGTTGCAAAACCCCTCCCGCGGCGCGAGAACTCCGGCGTCCAGTCGACCTCGTCGCGGGCTCCCGCACCTTGGACCAGGTAGGACGAGTGCACGCTTTGCGACGCATAGTGCGCGGCCGCGTCGCGTACAAACGCGTACCCGCAGTCATATGGAACGTTCAGCCACTTATGTCCGTCCGTGCTCCAGGAGTCGGCATCGCTCGCTCCCGCCAGCAACGCGCGATGCCTCGCTGAGGCGGCGCACCACAGTCCCATGGCTCCGTCGATATGGACCCAGGCGTCATGAGCATGCGCGAGCGGAATCAGTGCGCGGAAGTCATCGAACGCTCCGCGGTTCAGATCGCCGGCTTGCAGCACAACAATGGTGGGCTTGCCCGCGCGGTTCTGCAGCGCACTCTCGAGCGCGTCGACGCGCAAGCGTCCTTCGTCATCGCAAGGCAATGTGTCGACGCACGCTGTTCCAAGCCCCAGCAGCCGTGCGGCTCGCGGCACAGTTGCATGCTGCTCCGTGCTGGTGAGGATTCGAAGCTCCGGCGCGCCGGTTAAACCATCACGTTCGACATCCCATCCCGCGCGCTGCAGCACTCGATGCCGTGCCGCTGCGAGGCATGTCACATGAGCCATCTGGCATCCAGTCACAAATGCGAAGCTCGCTTCGCGAGGCAATCCGAAGAGCGACTTCAGCCAGTCGGCAGCGACCTCTTCGACCAGCGAAGCCGCCGGCCCGATCACGTACAATCCCGCGTTCTGGTCCCAGGCCGACGTAAGCCAGTCCGCCGCAAGCGCCGCCGGCAGGGAGCCGCCAATCACGAAGCCGAAGAACCGCGGTCCAGCGCTGCCGACGATGCCGCCATCGGCTGCGGCGACAAGCTCGTCAATCACCTGCTCCGGCGCGACGCCTGCGTCCGTAAGCGGAACGTCGATGCGGCGGCGAAGATCTTCGAGCGACGCGGTTGCGTCGACAGGGCGGTCCCGGATGCCATCGAGATGCGCAAGCGCGTGGCGCATGGCGGCGTTCAGCGGAGCGGCAAAATCAGGTTTATCGATCATCCGAGCCGATGCTACCACCTCGACGGCCAACGACCGTACCCGCAGAAATCCAGTTCGCGTGCGATGGGCTCAGACGATAATGGCGCATGCCTTTCCAGTCTCTGGCCCGCGCGGTTCTGCTTCTCAGTGTGCTACTTTCTTTGCCCGTAAGCGCACAGGACAAATCTGCCTGTCACTCGACAGTCAAGGGTGATCTGCATGTCGAGCACTTCGATGGCAAAATCTTTCCTGGCCCGCAAACGCTGCGCATATGGCTGCCGCCGGGATACTCGGACAGCACGAATGCGCACAAGACATATCCGGTGCTGTATATGCTTGATGGGCAGAATCTCTTCGACGTGTGCACGTCTGCGTTCAAGCATGAGTGGCAGATCGACGAGACACTCGCGCGGCTGATTGAGTCCGGCAGCGTGGAGCCACTGATCGTTGTAGGGGTCGATCACGCGGGCGATCGGCGCGCCGACGAGTTCTTGCCTTATCCGGATGCGGCGTTCGAACCCGATCTCGAGCCTCATGGAGCGCGGTATCCGGAGTTTCTCGCGAATGAGATTCTGCCGCTCGTTTCGAACAAGTATCGCGTACGCACAGGACGGTCGAACACCGCGATAGGTGGCTCATCATACGGCGGGATCGCTGCACTCTATGCGCTGATCTCGCGTCCGCTGGTGTTTGGGCGCGGACTGATAGAGAGTCCATCAATGCAGGTGGGGAATGGCGCGCTGGTGCGGGAGACGAGCTACCTGGAAGTGGCTCCGGAGCGCATCTACATTGGTGTCGGAACGGAAGAAATGGTCTCCAGCGCTGATGGCGATCACAATCACGGCCTAAGTGCTGACGCGTTCAACTCTGCGATGGTTCACGCAGTGGAGTTACTGGCCGCAAATTTCCGCACGGATGGAAGCAAAGTGAAATTGCTCATTGCGCCGGGTGCCCATCACAGCGAGTCGGCGTGGGCTGATCGGTTCGCAGCAGCGATACAGTTTCTCTTTCCAGCGCCTTCTGCACCACAAACCCAACGGTAGCGGCGACCTATTGAGTCTTACTCTTCGCCCACCTTCAGCACCGCGAGGAAGGCCTCCTGCGGGATGTCGACCTTGCCGATGCGCTTCATGCGCTTCTTGCCTTCCTTCTGCTTTTCGAGCAGCTTGCGCTTGCGACTGATGTCGCCGCCGTAGCACTTCGCAATGACGTTCTTGCGGATCGCGGTGACGGTGGAGCGCGCGATGACCTTCGATCCAATGGCCGCCTGAATGGCAACCTCGAACATCTGCCGCGGGATAAGCTCGCGCATCTTTTCGACGAGCGCCTTGCCGCGATCGTAGGCGAGGTCGCGGTGCACGATGATCGAAAGCGCGTCTACAGGCTCTCCTGAGACCAGAATATCCATCTTCACCATCGGCGAGACCCACATGCCGGTGAGGTGATAGTCGAGCGACGCGTAGCCACGTGAAACAGACTTCAGGCGGTCGTAGAAGTCGAGCACGATCTCATTCAGCGGCAGCTCGTACGTAATCATCACCCGCGTTTGGCTGACGTACTCAATGTTCTTCTGCCGGCCGCGCTTCTCTTCAACGAGCTTCAGAACTCCGCCAAGAAATTCCTCGTTGGTGAGGATCTTGGCTTCGATCACCGGCTCTTCGACCTGTTCAATCTCACTCGGGTCGGGCCACCGCGAGGGATTGTCGACGGTGAGGACCTTGCCGTCAGTCAGGGTGACCTTGTACTGCACGCCGGGGGCGGTGATGATGAGGTCGAGGTCGTACTCGCGCTCCAGCCGCTCCTGGATGATTTCGAGATGCAGCAGGCCGAGGAAGCCGCAGCGGAACCCGAAGCCAAGCGCAACAGAGGACTCAGGCTCGAAGTTGAAGCTCGAGTCATTCAGGCGAAGCTTCTCCAGCGCGTCGCGGAGCAGCGCGTGCTCGTGCGAGTCGACCGTGTAGAGCCCGGCGAACACCATGCTCTTGATGTCTTCGAAGCCGGGCAGCGCCTCAGCGGCGGGCTTTTCGACCGAGGTGATCGTGTCACCGACCTTCGTGTCGGCGACGTTCTTGATTGTCGCGACGAAGAAGCCGACTTCGCCCGCGGAGAGCTCTTCGAGTTCGACCGGCTTCGGCGTCATTACGCCCATCGACTCGACGTCGAACGTCTTGCCGTTCGACATGATCTTGATCTTGTCGCCCTTGCGCAGCCGCCCGTTGATGATTCGCGCGAGCACAATCACCCCGCGGTACGCATCGAACCACGAATCGAAGATAAGCGCCTGGAGCGGAGCCTCGGCGTCGCCCTTCGGCGGCGGAAGAAGATGCACGACTGCTTCGAGGATATCCGCGACATTCTGGCCGGTTTTTGCACTGACTGGCACGGCATCATCGGCCGGCAGCCCAACCGATTTCTCGATCATCTCTTTGGTCCGCTCGATGTCCGCGCTGGGGAGATCAATCTTATTGATGACGGGTATGATCTCGAGCCCGTGCGAGATCGCGAGATACGCATTCGCGAGCGTCTGGGCTTCGACACCCTGCGACGCGTCGACAACAAGCAGCGCGCCTTCGCACGACGCCAGCGAGCGCGAGACCTCGTAGCTGAAATCGACGTGGCCGGGCGTGTCGATCAGATTGAGCTGATACGTGTTGCCGTCGGACGCCGTGTACATCATGCGCACGGTGTGGGCTTTGATCGTGATGCCGCGCTCGCGCTCGAGGTCCATCGCGTCGAGGACCTGCGCCTGCATCTCGCGCGCCGTCAGGGATCCGGTGAGCTCGAGCAGCCGGTCGGAGAGCGTGGATTTGCCGTGGTCGATGTGCGCGATGATCGCGAAATTGCGGATGTACTTGGGGTCCATGCTGTGCGGCCGAGGCAAAAGCCCCGAACCTCTAGGGTAGCAGAGGAGTGAATAGTGAAAAGTGAATAGTGAATAAGGCGGATCGCTGCAATCGGTTGTGTTTCTTCACTATTCACTTTTCTACTCACTGGCTCTAGAAGATCTGGAAGTTGACCTCGACATTCAGGTACACCGCGACAGCTTTTCCATTCTGCATTGCGGGCTTGAACTTGTACTGCTGCACGGCTTCGATGGCTTTCTCATCCAGTCCCATGCCGACCCCGCGCAGCACATGCACGTTGCGCGGCCTACCATCGGCTCCCACAATCAAGGACACAACTACATTCCCCGAGAACTTGGCCTTGCGGGCCTCCTCCGAGAACTCCGGGTCCGGCGTGTAGATCGCAATCGGCGGCCGCACTGACCCGCCCACCTGGTACACGCCGCCGCCGATATTGCCACCTGATCCCGGCCCGATGCCCGCACCGTCACCCGACCCGATTCCGGTGCCATTGCCGTTGCCCATCGAGAACCCCTTCAGGTTCGAGTTAGGCACGCCCAAATCGGGCATCTTGTTGTCCGCGAGCTTCAGATTCGGCTGCACAACGACGCTCGGCTCAACCGCCAGCTTGGGCGGAATCGTCGGCGGTGCCTTCGGTGGAACAATCTGTGTCTGAGCCAGTTTGGGCAAGTGCCCCTGCGTCACCGGTCCGAGATCATGCTGGCCGCCACCGCCGCCAATCTTCTTCGCCTGGGGCGCCACCGGCGGGGTTGGCGGAGGCTCCAGCAGCGCTGTCACTGCCTGCTTCATCGGCGCCGCAATCGGCACCTTCTCCGCAATCAGAATCGCGATGATCGCGATAATGACTCCGTGCAAAGCAATGGCTGTCCAGAGCGAAGCGGTGCTGCGCTTTGCGGCGACGCTCTCGGCGAATGCGAATGGGCGCGTGCTCCAGATAAAGGGCTCATTCGGAGCGAGCCGTGCGGCCAGACGCTGCTCGATCCCGGCCGGTGCCTCGGCGCGCGCGCCTTCTTCGCGCAGCACATCATCCAGCAGTCTGTCGAACTCTAGCGTGTCGCTTTCGTCGCTACGCATTGTCCTCTCCTTCGCAATCGTCCTCAGCGCGAGGAGATTGCTTCGCCTCGACGCGCTGCCCATCTTGTCTGCAGTTCGGCGCGAGCACGCATCAGCCGCGTGCGCACAGTTCCTTCAGGTACGCCCATCAACTCACCGATTTCGCCCGACTTGAGCTCCTCGAACGCGGAGAGCCGCAGCGTGTCGCGCAGCTCTTCAGTCAACTCCGCGATAAGCTCGTGCAGAAGCTGGCGCTGGTCTTCTTGGGCAGCCGCGGCCTCCGGCGTCGCTCGCGCGTCGACGAGCTGTAACTCTTCGTCACCCCCAACACCCGTTTTGCGCGTGCTGCGGCGATCGACCGCGAGCCGCCAGACGACGCTGCCTAGGAAGGCTCGCTCGTTCGCCATCTGGCGCCAGCTTTCGCCACGATAGAGCTTCAGCAGCGCCTCCTGCACGCAGTCTTCTGCATCCTCGGCATGGCGCAGCACGCTCCACGCGATGCGATAGAGGAATCGCCCGTGCTCCGTGGCAAGCCGCGTAAAAGTCGCCTGCCGGTGTTCGTATTCAACTCGCGGTGGTTGCCGCTGCATCATGTGCCTTCACTGATGTAGACCGCGCGGCTGCCGAAAGTGTTCGCACCCGAGTGAACTTTTTGACAACAAAGTGACATCGCCCCAGCATTCGCCCGGCCGTTGTGTCACTGGCATTACTTAGTGGCTGGCCGTATTCTCGCGGATGAACTGCGCGGTCCGGTCGTGAAGGCCGTGCAGAGCGTCCTCGTTCACGTACACCATGTGGCCCGTCGGGAAGAACTTGTACTCGATGTTCTTCTCGAGGTTCTCCGGAATGGGCAGGTGCTTCATCTCGTAGGTTGCGCCGAAGTAGAGCGTGCCCAGGTCGAAGTAGCCGCCCATCAGCAGCACATGCATGTTCGGGTTCGACTTCATCGTGTACGCAATGTCGCCCATCACATTCGTGCTCGTGCCGGCCCATCCCTCGGGGCCATAGGCGTGGTGCTTCATCTCCCAGTTAGCGCCAGCTTCGCGCGCACTGGGCTTGTAGGTCATGTTGTCGCCGAACTTCAGCGTCTCGTGCGCATAGGTGATCATCGCGGCTTGGATCGCCGACTGGATCGAATCGGAGAAGGGATCGTAGGTGGCATCGCGTTCGAGCGGGTCCATGACCGGGCCCTCGTAGCGCGAGTCGAGCCGGCCGGTCGTAATGCCCGAGGGATCCTGCAGGTATTTCGAGAACTCGGCGCCGGTGAGCCGCAGGTTTGCCTTGAGCCACAGCGAGGATGGAATCCCGGTGTAGCCCTCGAGCTTCGCGGCGACTGCGGCTTTTTTGTCCGGCGTGAGGTCTGCGCCTTGCAGCAATGCCGCGGCGTAATCGGTCAACGCGTACTGCTCGACCTCGTGAATCCACGGCTCCAGTGTGCCGGGCTGGTTAGGCACCTTGTGGTGATACCACGCGGTCGCGGCGAAGCTCGGGAGCGCTAGGAAGAAGCCATTTTCTGTGCCGGGGTTCGAGTCGGGCCCGTCGGCCGAGTTGTCGAAGCTGAGAATCTGGCTCAGGAACACGACGCCGTTCAGGTCCACGCCGTGGCGTTTCAGGACCGCAGAAAGAATCGCATCGCGGGTCGTGCCGTAGCTCTCGCCAAACAGAAACTTCGGTGAGTTCCAGCGATTGAACTTCGTGAGAAACCGGCGAATGAAGCGGTCGAATGCGGCTGCATCGCCGTCGATTCCATAAAAGGCTTTGGCGGCGTCTTTGCCTTCGACGCGGCTGTACCCGGTGCCGGGCGCGTCGATGAAGACGAGGTCCGCGGCGTCGAGCAGGCAATACGGGTTCGGCGCAATCTGGTAGGGCCCGCCCGCCGGATGTTTGAGGTCAGGAATCTGGACGCGGACCGGCCCCATGCTGGCCATGCGCAGGAACATCGTCGCAGAGCCCGGGCCGCCGTTGTACAGGAAGAGGACCGGCCGCGTGCGCGCGTCGGTGTCCTTCGCAAAATACGCGGTGTAGAACATGCGCGAGGTGGCCGGCCGGTCCTCGGGCTTTGCAGGCAGCTCAACGCCGGAGCCGGGGAGCAGCGTGCCGTCGAGCGCAATCGTCGCGTCTTGGCTGTCGCTCGAGCCAACGGTCAGCATCCCCGCCACGGTGCGGAACGCGATCGCCTTCCCTCCTTCAACCGAGACGCTGCCGTCGGTGACGGAATCTGCAGGAAGGTTCATGCCCCGCTTATCAGCTTCGCTGGTTACCGTGGAGGTTGTTGTGGTGGTCGATTTCTGAGGCGTCTCCTGCGCGGCGGCAGAGAAGCCCATGATCACTAAGCCCGATAGCGCCAAACTCCACTTCGCACAGTGCTTCACGCGCGCAAATCCTCCAGTGCTGGTAAATCAGCCAATCTTATGGAGGCTTGATTCTATGCGAGCGGCGGGGATTCCAGCTTCTTAACCTCGACGAGCGCCGAGTAAAAAGTAGCGCCGCCGCCAATATCGGTGAGGCGCTGGCTGGTGAGTTCGTTCACGTTCACGCCATTATGTGAAAGCTTCTGCCAGTCCAGCCGCGACGCCACGGTGCCGTCCGGGATGGACTCGTTGATGCGGGCTGTGAGTTCAATCTGTCCACGGTCGTTCCAGACGCGGACCCTGTCGCCCGCGGAGATACCGCGCGCTCCAGCATCGGCGGCGCGCATCTCGAGCACGCCCGCGGTGCGGCTCTCCATCTTCCGATGATTCGGCAGGTTCGCGAACGTCGTGTTCATGTAGTTGTCGCCCTTGCGTGCCAGCATCTCGAGCGGAAACTTTACCGTTGCCTCCGCGTTCGAGCGCGATTCGGTGGCAGCGTGCCACTCCGGGAGCGGGAAAAGATTCGCGCGGCGGTCAGGCGTCTGGAACCACTCGTGCGTGCTGAAGGCAAGCGACTGGCCGCGCTCGTTCTTCGGCAGCGCAAGCGGCGCCATCCCTTCGCGCTCGAGTCGCTCCTTCGTGATGCCTTCGAACCAGGGATGTTCGCTGTCGAGTGCCTGCGCAATGAGATCGTCTTCGTCTTCGCGGAACGCCTGCTCTTCGAAACCCATGCGATGGCCGAGCTCTGCGAAGACCTGCACGTTGGAGCGAGCCTCCCCGAGCGGAACAATCGCGGGCTGCGAGATCTGCGCGAAATAGTGCCCGTAGGCGCCCATCAGTTCTTTGTGCTCGAGGAAGGTGGTGGCGGGCAGAACGATGTCAGCGTAGTCAGTCGTGTCGGTAAAAAACTGCTCGTGCACCACGACGAAGAGATCCTCGCGGCGCAGACCTTCGTGCACCCGCTCGGAGTCAGGCGCAACCGCCGCGGCGTTGCAGTTGTAGACGAAGAGCGCCTTCACGGGCGGGCCATCAATCTCGTTCGGTGCTCTGCCGAGCTGAGTAAGCGCGTCCCCGAGTTGGTTCATGTTGACGGTGCGCGCAGCGCGGCCGAGCGGGCTGGCATTCATCAACTCCGGCATGTGCAGCTTGTCCTGCTGGAACGGAAACGCCGCGCTGGTGGAGAGCAGCAGCCCACCACCGTGCTGCCTCCAGCTTCCGGTGATCAGCGGGAGCATCGCGACGGCGCGTGCGGCTGTGCCGCCGTTCTCGCCGCGTTGTATGCCGTAGTTGAGCCGGATCGCTGCGGGAGCGCGTCCGCTGCGGCCGGCACGGCCGTAGGCGAGCGCGAGAGATTCAATCGTCTCGACGCTCAGGCCGGTGATCTCTGCGGCGCGTTCGGGCGTGTGCTCGGGACGAAGCGCGTGCGCGCGAAGTTGCTGCCAATCGCTCGTGAACTCGTTCAGGTAGTCGCGATCTTCCAGGCCCTCCCGGAAGAGAATCTGCATCATCGCAAGCGCAAGCAGGCCATCGGTTCCGGGACGAATCTGGAGGTGCTCGTCAGCCAGCGCCGCCGTGCGTGTGCGGTATGGGTCAATGACGACGAGCTTGCCGCCGTTGCGGCGGGCCTCTTCGATGAACGGCCACAGGTGAATATTGTTCCCGTGCACATTCCCGGCCCAGACGATGATCAGCCCAGCGTGCGCGAAGTCCTGCGGCGCCGTGCCGAGACGTGTGCCATAGATGCTCTTGAGCGCCGCGGTTCCAGCGGCCGAGCAGATCGTCCGGTCGAGCTGCGAGGCGCCGAGCCGGTAGAAGAACCGCCGATCCATCGAGCCATAGCCCAACTGACCAATAGTCCCCGCGTAGCTGTAAGGGAGAATGCTTTCCGGGCCGAACTCGATGGCTATCGTCTTCAGACGAGACGCAATTTCGTCGAGCGCTTCGTCCCAGGAGATGCGCTCGAAGAACTCAGGCTCCAGGCCTTTCGCCAGCGGCCCTTTCGCGACGCCCGCGCGGCGGCGCATCGGGTAAAGCAGGCGTTCAGGCGAATAGACCCGGTCCAGATAGCGCGCGACCTTGCCGCAAAGAAATCCGCGAGTCACAGGATGCGCGGGATCGCCGGCCACCTTCACGGCGCGGCCCGTGAGCTCGTCCACCGTGACCAGCACGCCACAGGAGTCCGGGCAATCATGCGTGCAGACGGCGTGCACTGTGCGCGTCTGGGCTCCTGTATTGGCGAAATCCGCGGGCATAGCTATATTCTAGGCGCGTCTCTCCCCTGAACCCGAACTCTATTTCTCGCTGGAGCCAGCCTATGCCCTTGTCCGCCCGCATGTTGCTCGTCATAACCACCGCAGTCTTGTTCTTCAGCCCCAAGGTCTCGGGAGTTGCTCAGGCCGCGAGCTCTGCGGACTCACAGGCGATTGTGGCGATGCTGAACCGGCAGGCCGATGACTGGAACCGCGGGGATATGGAGGCATTCGCTAAGGGGTACAAGAACTCGCCCGACATTCTCTTCATGGGTCCGAAGGTGCGGCGTGGCTACGATCAGATGCTTCAGGGATACCGGAAATCGTTTCCGAATCGGGAGGCGATGGGCAAGCTGAACTTTTCCAGTCTTGAGGTTCAGCCGCTCGACGAGCGCTTTGCGACGGTGACCGGCCGCTTCCATCTGGAGCGCACCGCGGCCGGCGGCGGTCCGGCCAGCGGCTATTTTCTCCTGGTAGTTGAAAAGACGCCCTCCGGATGGAAGATCATCCGCGATGCTACGACGGATGAACCACGGCCCGCTCACTAAACCCACGGTGCTACGTCACGGCTCGTATGATGTTGCTGTGCCGAGGAGGCCTATGCTATTCCGCCGTCTCGTTCCGATCGCCCTCGCCGGTGCCTTCAGCGCCGTTCTTTTAGCGGCGGCGCCGGCCGTTTCCCAGAGCTCTGATCCGCTGTTTACCGCAACCCGGCAGCAGTTGGATGTCGTCAAGATCGTCCTCGCGCAGCAGAACGCCTGGAACAAAGGCGATCTGGACGGCTATCTGTCGCATTACAAGGATGCGCCGGACACCCAGGCTGTGCTGGCAAACCTTGTCCGCGGCGTCGACAACATCCGTGCGGCCTACCGGCAGAATTTTCCCAACAAGGAAAGCATGGGCGACATCGAAGATACCGATATCGACGTGAAGGCGCTCGGGGACAAGTATGCGCTCGCCACTGGAAAATATCACCTGAATCGCCCGAAGAAATCTGGTGGACCGATCGACGGCACATTCATGGAGCTGTTTGAAAAGACTCCAACCGGATGGCAGATTATCTTCAGTCAAAGCACATAATGCACCCTCCGCTACGCAACTCTGAGCTGCTCTTACAAGCAAAGAACTTGTCCAAGGACTTCGGCTCCGTCCGGGTCGTCGACACCGTGTCCTTCCAACTTCACTGCGGAGAGACGCTCGGTCTGGTCGGCGAGTCGGGATCCGGCAAGAGCACCGTCGCGCGCATGGTGCTGCGCCTGCTGGACGCAACAGAAGGCCAGGTCCTCTTTCGCGACAGACATGCGGATGGCTCGCCACGCACCCTCGATCTCCTGGCACTCTCACCGAACACGATGCGAAAGCTGCGCCGAAAGCTCGCAATCGTCTTTCAGGATCCTTACGCGGCGCTGGATCCCCGGATGACCGTTCGCCAGACGCTATGCGAGCCCTTCGCGATCCATCGTGAGCGGCCGGAGCACGGCATCGAAGCCAGGCTTGCCGAGATGCTGGCCGAGGTCGGGCTTGATGCTTCAGCGCTGCGACGCTACCCGCATGAGTTCTCCGGTGGACAGCGGCAGCGCATCAACATCGCACGCGCGCTGGCGCTGCGCCCGGAGCTGCTCGTGCTGGACGAGCCGGTGAGTGCCCTGGATGTCTCGGTCGGCGCCCAGATCATCAACCTGCTCCGCGAGCTGCAACAGCGCCATGGCCTCACATGTCTCTTCATCTCGCACTCCATGCCGCTGGTGCGATATCTCTGCCATCGCGTGATAGTTCTGCAACGCGGTCGCCTCGTCGAGGAGGGCTCTTGGCAGCATATCTGCGAGTCACCGCGCGAGCAGTACACTCAGCAACTCCTGGCCGCGACGCCGGAACTGCCTGCTGCCGGGTAACTGTGTTGCTGCTGCCGCTGTGCTTCGACGTCGCAGACATTGCGCAGGTAGTCCCACGAATAAAGCCCCGCTTCATGGCCATCGTTCCACTTGAACCGAAGCGCATACTTCCCGACAGGCTCAACATCCGCTGGTCGGGCAGGAGCTTCATACATAGGTAGCAGTGATGCTGGCTTTGCCTTCGCCACACCCGGAGCGCGGCCCTCTGCTTCCCGAGCCTCGTGACAGGTCGCGCACGGACACGCCGCTCGCAGCCACGCAAAATTCCAGTGGCTCGTGTGACCGTCGCGCCACTCGATCGTCATCCCGCTGCCGCCCGTTTTGTCGATTCGGATCTTTGCCGGACGGATCGCGTCGCCCGTCAGCCTCGGCTGCTCCCCGCGTGTGGCCTCGTCAGCGCCGACGATCTTGAACCCCTCATGCGACATGACTCCATTCTAGTCGCCCTCACTCAAGACCAGCGAGACGCAGCCCCTCATCCACCGTCGTCGCCACGAGCAGGTGATGACGGTTGCCGCGTAGCATTCCTTCGCGCTCGCACACATCCAGAAACGAAAGCATGCCGTCATAAAAACCTGCCACATTCAGCAGAACAACAGGCTTGGCGTGGAGCTTCAACGTTTGCCACGCGAGCACTTCGAACAGCTCCTCGAACGTCCCGAATCCGCCCGGCAACGTCAGAAACGCATCAGCCTTTTCACCGATGAGCCGCTTGCGTGTGTGCATCGTATCCACAATGTGCAATTCGCTGAGACCGTCGTGAGCGATTTCCTTATCCACCAGCACGTGCGGAATAACGCCCACAACACGGCCGCCGGACGCGAGGGTCGCATCGGCAACGGCGCCCATCAGCCCGATCTTTGCGCCGCCATAGATCAGGCCGATGCCACGCTGCGCCAGCGTACGGCCCAGCTCCTCGGCAGCTTCGCGGTACACACGGCGTGCGCCCGCCGCAGCCGCGCAGAACACGGCGAGGTTCTTCCCGGTTGAGTTCGACATTGCCTCAGCATACAGCCGGCGCGGGGGATATCCTGTCTGACGTGCAGCGATCGCGTGCTCTCATTCCGGTTCTTCTCACTGCGTTGATGACAGCGCCATCGATGTCCGCGCAAAACAAAAGCGAGCCCGGCAAATTCGATTTTTATCTGCTCGACATGCCGTGGGGACCGGAATTCTGTTCCATCGCCGACGTGTCACCGCACTGCAAACCGCAGCGGAGCTTCGTCCTGCATGGACTGTGGCCGCAGAACAACGACGGCAGCTATCCCGTATTTTGTTCGCATGAAGCAGGACCGCTGAATCCCCGTGAGAACCTCGACATCACGCCGGATCTGCAGCTTCTCAAGCATGAGTGGGACAAGCACGGAACATGCTCAGACCAGGGACCGCAGCGCTTCTTCCAGATGGAGCGTGAGGCGTTCACGTCAATCGATGTGCCGCTCGCGTTCGACAAGATCGATCACGAGATCAGCATGACTCCGGCGCAGATCCTCGACCTTTTCTACAAGGCGAATCCGCAGTTGCCGGAAGGCAGCCTTGTCGTTAGCTGCCGCGAGCAGCACCTCACCGCGGTCGAGGCCTGTTTTACAAAAAGTCTGAAACCGATGCCATGTCTCGGTCTGCATTCCTGCGATCAGGCATCGTTAACAATCGCGCCCACGCGTTGACAGAAGAACCGGAGGTTCGTGCCTGCGCTAAACTCGGCACGAACCTCGATGTCCCTGTTCATCTAGCGCAGTGCGATCGTGCTGTCCTTCAGGTCCTGATTCACGGTCGCGAGGACAGTGCCTTCCGGGAATCGCGGCGTCGCCTTCGCCACGACGAGCGTTTCGCCAATCTTCAGCGTCACATCCACCGGCTTGCCAGGCTCGAGCGTCAACTCCTGGCTGCCCGCCTTAATCATCAGCGGCTCCTTGGAGTCATTGCGCAGATGGAAGCTCACCATATCTTTGGTCTTTCCCATCTTGGCGTGCACGGGTACACGCAGCGCGGTCAGAGGCGCAGCGAACATGCTCTCGCCAGCCATCAACACAGTAGCCAGCACCATGGTGCTTCCAATTACTCGACGAATCATTTCTCTACCTCTTCCTGAGCGTGTAAATTTTGTGCGCCCAGGCACTTCGCCATGGAACAAAATGCCTGACGCGCACTGTTCTATACGCAGGCGAGTGCAGATGGTTCCGTAACTTCACAGATTGTTCACGTTGGTCGTCACAGAAGTACGCGTGTTCGTCACAGACTAAAATGGAATATGTGGCCGACCTTCTCGCCAACATGAATCCGCAGCAGCGCGAAGGCATCCTCTCCGTCGATGGCGCAGTGCTTCTGCTCGCCGGCGCAGGCTCCGGTAAGACGCGTGTCATCACGCATCGCATCGCTTACCTTATCCAGGAGCGCGGAGTCTGCCCCGACAACATCCTCGCCGTCACCTTCACCAACAAAGCCGCGAAGGAGATGGAAGAACGTGTCGGCAAAATTCTCGGCCATTCGACACTGGCGAAACCGACACTCGCGACCTTTCATAGCTTCTGCGTGCGCGTGCTGCGGCGCGATATCGAGGCGCTGCGCGTCGGTGGAAAAGGGCTCACCAAGAGCTTTGCGATCTACGACGAGACCGATCAACAGGCCGTTGTCAAGCAGGCGCTGAAGCGGCTGGGTGTCGATGACAAGCAGTTAAAGCCGCGCGTTGCACTTGGCCGGATCTCATGGGCGAAGAATCACATGATCGACCCCCAGGAGTATTTCCTCGCTTCGACGAACCCACTCGAGGAAAAGATTGCGCACATCTTCAAGATTTATCGCGACGAGCTCTTCAAGGCGAACGCGATGGACTTCGACGATCTCCTGCTCGAAACGGTGCGGCTGCTGAAATCTTCGAGCGAGGTGCGCGAGCGATACAATCGCAAGTACAAGTACCTCCTCATCGACGAATACCAGGACACCAATCGTCCGCAGTACGAGCTGATGAAGCTGCTCGGCACGCACGGCAACGTCTGCGTCGTCGGCGATGAGGACCAGTCGATCTACAGTTGGCGTGGCGCGGACATCCGCAACATCCTGGAGTTCGAAAAAGATTTCCCGAATGCGCGAACAATTCGCCTCGAGCAGAACTATCGCTCGACGCAGGTGATCCTCGAAGGCGCGTCCGCAGTTGTTGCGCAGAATACGCAGCGCAAGGGCAAGAACCTCTGGACCTCGCGCGAGGGCGGCTCGCTGATCGGCTACTACGAGGCACCCGACGGAGAGAATGAGGCGCTGTTCGTCGCCGATCGCATTCAGCGCTATCTGCGCGAAGCCGGACAGACGCGAGGACCAGCCGCGCTGCGCCGTGCTGTATCGCACCAACTCGCAGTCGCGACTCGTGGAAGAGGCCCTGCGGCGCTATCAAATCCAGTACCACATGGTCGGCGGCTTCAGCTTCTACGATCGCGCCGAGGTCAAGGACATGCTCAGCTATCTGAAGCTGGTGCAGAATCCGCACGACTCGATTGCGCTTGTCGCGCGTGGTCAACTCGCCTCCGCGCGGCATTGGCAAAACGACCATGGACACGCTGGAGCGCATTGCGCTCACGACAGGCATGAGCACGTGGGACGCAATCAGCCGTGCAACCGAAGAGAAGCTCCTGCCTGCGCGCGCGCTGTCCGCACTCGGCAGCTTTCGCAAGCTGATCGAAGATGCTCGCGCGATGCTCGGGCCGGATTTTGCCGAAGCGCTCGCAACCGATGCTGCCCCGATTGCAGAGCCGGACACCGCCGACGAGAGCTTTGATCCCGCGGCGCTCTCCGCCGGCGACACCTCCTTCGAGTTCGGTGCAGAGGAACCTGCGGCCCCATCAACCTTCGCGAACGACGCGAACAGCGACTTCGACACCAGCTTCAACTTCGGCTTCGACTTCGGTCCGAGCGAAGAGATCTCCACCATCGCCCCGGAGAACGCTGCGCCTTCCTCCACCGAAGCCAGCTTCAACCCCTTCGCTCCCGTCCCTCTGAAACAGTCCGCATCAGACAAGATCCGCGACGCGGACCGCGCTCGACTTGATCGCATCGCTGCGGCGACCGACGAAGAGCTCGATGCAGCGGGCAAGCCGGCCTTCCGCAAGCCGGGTGATCCGGCGACGCTGCCTGAGCTCATCAAGTTCCTCAACGATCGCTCGGGCTACATCCGCGCGCTCGAAGAAGAGGCCACGCCGGAAGCCTTCTCGCGCATTGAAAACCTGAAGGAACTCGCCAACGCCGCGCAGGATGCAACCTCGCGTGGCGAAACGCTCGCCGAATTTCTCGATCACGCCGCGCTCGTCTCCGATGCCGACCAGTACTCCGCCGAAGCCCGCGTGACGCTGATGACGTTGCATGCAGCCAAGGGGCTCGAGTTCCCGCTCGTCTTCCTCTGCGGCATGGAGGAGGGTCTCTTCCCGCACTCGCGCACCCTGATGGACCCTCCCCAGATGGAAGAGGAACGCCGCCTCTGCTACGTCGGCATGACCCGCGCGATGGACACCCTGATCCTCACACGCGCGCGCTACCGCCGCCGTTACGGCAACGACATGCCCGAGTCGAGCACGCCCTCGCGCTTCCTCGAAGAGGTTCCGCCAAAACTGATCGAAGACCTCGGCTCATCGGCGAACTACGGCGGTGCGCTCGACTATCGCAACGCATACGCCACTCCGTATCCGCAGCGCCGGCGCTTCGGCCGGCGAAGACGACGAAGGCGGCGAGCGGCACTACTCCTACGAGGACGAGAGCCAGGATTCAGGTTCCCCACAACGCGGCGGCCGCGGCGGCCCGTACCTATGCCGCCCAACGTTTCGGCGCGAACCGCTCCCGGCTCAGCGGCTCGGGTGCGCTCGACAACACCGCAGCGTTCTTCGGCAAGGGCGGCACGATCAGCTATAAGCCAGGCGCCCGCGGCTCGGGATCAGAAGCGAAGCGTTATCCCGCGCGCCCGAAGATGGACATTCCCTCGCCCACCGGCCGCACCGGCCTGGGCAAGGGAGTGCGCGTCCGCCATCCAAAATACGGCGAGGGCATCATCGCCGCGCGCGAGGGCGAGGGTGACGACGCCAAGATTACAGTACAATTTAGCGGGTACGGCACCAAGAAGCTGGTGGAGAAGTTCGCCCAGCTCGAGCGGTTGTAACACTCATCGCCGACACGCCGCCACAACCAAGTTCTGAAAGAGACACGCACACACATGGCAAATACGAAGAGCATCACCGATAAAGAAGAGCGTAAGAAGGTAAAGCGCGCGGCGCGCAAGAAGGCCGCTCCCAAGGGCAAGCGCACCACGCCTCGCGGCGAGAACAAGGCCAAGGTCAAGAAGCTGTCCCGCGGCCAGTCGAAGCGCTAAAACACCGCAAACCCTCGTCGATTAAGCTCGCTACGGCGCTTTTTCGGAAATCGCGAAGGCGGACTCCGGTCTGGGGTCCGCCTTCTCTGTGCTTGCCTGCGTCCTGCTGGGAGATACTAAAAAGCAATTCGCCGCAACTCACCGCGAGCACTCCGCCGGAGCGACCACGCCAACTTGCCTCCCCCGATTGACACTCGATCTGCCAGCCAAACCGGGACTCGCCAGATCTTCGCCACCAAGTCCATCGACAAGCTGATCGCCGAGAGCGAGCATCCGGATACGGCGCTGAAGAAGACACTCGGCCCGGTCTCGCTCACTGCGCTTGGTATCGGCGCGGTCATCGGCTCCGGCATTTTCACGGTCATCGGCACGGCAATCGGCGGCAATCCCGCGCAGACAGCCAGCTGGGCAGAATCACCCGTCATCGACCTGATCCTGCATCACGGCCACATCGCCGGCCGCCCCGGTGCAGGCCCGGCGCTCGCGCTCAGCATGGTCCTCGTCGCTATCGTCTGCTGCTTCACCGGCCTCTGCTACGCCGAGCTCGCGAGCATGATCCCGATCGCCGGCTCCGCCTACACCTACACCTATGCCACGCTCGGCGAGCTCATCGCCTGGATCATCGGATGGGACCTCATCCTCGAGTACGCCTTCTCCAACATGAGTGTCAGTGTCGGCTTCGCGGCGCACTTCGTCGATCTGCTCGATTGGCTCGGCATTCCGCTCAGTCCTAAATGGCTCTCACCCGCATATCTCCCGCAGGGCCTCACCGATCTCACCGGCAACGTGATCTACGCCCCCGGCTGGCACTTCGGCTTCAACATTCCCGCATTCCTCATCGTCATTCTGCTTACCGTCATTCTCGTCCGCGGCATTCGCGAGTCTGCGCGCACCAACAACATCATGGTGCTCATCAAGCTGGTCGCGATCATCGCCTTCATCATCATCGGCCTGCATTTCATCCACCCGAGCTACTACCATCCGTTCTCGCCCAACGGATGGCCGGGCGTGCTCGCCGGCGGCAGCATCATCTTCTTCACCTACATCGGCTTTGACTCCGTCTCCACCGCCAGCGAGGAGTGCCGCGACGCCCAGCGCACCGTGCCCATCGGCATCATCTCCACGCTGATCGTCTGCACCATTCTGTACATCGGCGTCTCGCTGGTGCTCACCGGCATCGTGCCGTGGCGAACGGTCATCGGCGACGCCGCGCCTGTCGTCAACGGCCTCAAGCGGCTGACGCTGCAAACCCACTCCGACCTTCTGCACTGGACCCGCCTGATCGTTCTGCTCGGCGCGATCATCGGCATGATCTCGTCCATCCTCGTCTTTCAGCTTGGCCAGGCGCGCGTGTGGTTCGCCATGTCCCGCGACCGCCTGCTGCCGGACATCTTCTCCCACGTGCATCCGCGCTTCCGCACGCCGGCCTTCGCCACCTGGGTTGCGGGCGTGCTGGTCGCCATTCCCTCGGGACTGTTCGACGTCGGCACGCTCGCCGAGCTCTCCAACATCGGCACACTGTTCGCCTTCGTGCTCGTCTCCATAGGGGTGCTCGTGCTGCGCCGCAAGCAGCCGGAGCGTCATCGCGGCTTCCGCGTCCCCGGCGGCCCGGTCTTCCCGGTCCTCAGCGTGATCTTCTGCATTCTCCTGATGGCCGGCCTTCCGGTTCGCACCTGGGAGCGCTTCTTCATCTGGCTCATCATCGGCCTGTTCGTCTACTTCCTCTACAGCCGCAAACGCAGCGAGTTCTATCGGGCGTAGCGGCCTCCCTCCGTGCTGTCTTTCTGCCGAATCTTTAGAATCAGCGAGTTGCAGATCGAGTGTGGCCGCAAAGTAGTTGCTGGTGAGACGCGACTTGCAAGGATTTCCAGAGTTTCCGGGGCTTGACAGAAATTTTGGACCCCCGCCTCCGAGTGGACTGCGCCGGTTGTGCGTCTATCTCTGTAGTGATGAACGCGACTGAGCTTTTATCAGGCCGAACAGATGCCGTTCTGGATCGAGACTGCTTCCCCTCTGAAGCTCGCGATCGTGCCGAGACCGCGGCGGCGGAGAGTGGTTGCAGCAGGATATTCGCCTGCTCAAGGAGACGGCATCGACATCCTTGTCTCGCTGCTCGCCCCGGAAGAGAGCCGCGAGCTGGATCTTGAGCAGGAGAAGGCCGCGTGTTCTGCCGCCGGGATCTCTTTCGTCAACTTCCCGCATTCCGGATCGGCAGGTCCCTCCATCCCGCCTTGGCTTCCTGACCTTCGCGCAATTCGTTCACAAGCGCGCCAGTGAAGGCCTCAGCGTCGGCGTGCACTGCAGAGCCTGCATCGGACGATCCTCCGTTTTACTGGCGACAGTGCTGCGTCTCGAAGGGTTCTCCACCAACCAGGCGTTCGATTCCATCTCCAAGGCGCGCGGGGTGCGTGTTCCTGACACGGCCGAGCAGGCGAAGTGGGTCGCCGGGCTGGCGATTTGAAGAGGACCGAACAACCTATACTTGGTAGAAGAACGCCAACGATTGGTCCTCGAAACGCATGCCCGCACTGATTGAAGCCATCAACGTCAAACGCAAGATGCTCTTCGAGCACGAAAACGCTCCCTACGCCTGCCTCGACGCCGACGTCTCCACACCCACCGCGCGCGGCGGCCAGACGCTCGTGCGCCTGAAGATGCGCAATCTGCTCACCAACGCCGTCTTCGACAAGACCTTCAAAGCCGGCGACAAGTTCCGCGAGCCCGACCTCGTCACCGTGCCCGCGACCTTCCTCTATCGCGACGGCGACGGCTTCCACTTCCTCGATCAGGAATCCTTCGAGACCCTCACGCTCTCAGCCCAGCAGGTTGGCGACGCCGCCGACTTCCTCATCGACGGCCTTCTCATCCAACTCAACAAGTACAACGGAAATCCCATCGGCCTCGACCTGCCAACGCACGTCGACCTCACGATCGACTACACCGAACCCGCCGTTCGCGGCGACACCTCCTCCGGCGCCACCAAAATCGCCCGCCTCGAAACCGGCCTGGAGATCAAGGTCCCGCTCTTTCTCACCCAGGGAGAGCGCGTCCGCGTCTCCACCGAAACCCGAGACTTTGCCGGCCGCGCCTGACGCAAATTAAGACGGGGCGAGCGACAGTTGTCGCGCCGGTTCTAGCTCACTGGCGAGCGCGGAACCGTCGACGAAGGGAATACCGCAGTGCAGCAGGTAGTCTGCCGTGCGGTCGAACTCGCTCGGATCTCGTGTTGCATCGGATGGATCGCCTTTCGGAACAAAGATGACCATCCCTTGACGGGCACGAGTTAGCAGCACGCGATAAGCGTTCTTTCGAAACTGCACATCTGTAGCGCTCTTAGTGTTTATCCATTTCGGCGTACGCATTTGCCACCATTTCCTGGCCTGCCATTCATTTCCCTTCCAGATGAAGTCGCCGCCCCAACACAGGCCGATCCAATCCAATTCGAGTCCCTGGATCTCAAATTCTGACGCGAACACTTCGCATCCGTAGCTAGATCGAACGTCCTCGCTGGCCGCCAAATACCAGTGCTGCCACGGGTACGCCGCGTGAAATGCAGAGTCCGGCTCCAACCCTTCGGCACGTAGCCGCGCAGCCTTTGAGGAGCCGACCAGCCCATATCGACTGTCTCCAAGAGAATGCCGTCGCAACTCATATCGCAGCTGGGTCAAATCGCGAGTCAGCGAGATCGGGAAGCGATTCGCGATCCGCACAGCAGCGGCCTCCGCAGCATTGCCATCCAGCACACAGTTCACCCAGTGAGCAAGATTTTCAGCCCTCAAGCTTCGATTTGAAGTGCGAAGGTGCAGCAGAGGCGTGGTTTGCACGCGCGCATTACGTTCTGTTGGATTCTGTTCGAAGAGTCGTCTACCAGCCGTCGATGGGCCGCCGGTGAGCACTTCGGGTGATGCGTAGATCTGCCAACTTCGAGTGCTGGTCCAGAGGGCCCGTCCCCACTCCTCGAGACCGGCTTCGCCGCTGTTAATCTCCTGGCCGCCTCCTACCAGCGCGATCACGCAGGCCCAGTCATCATGGCGTTCCATGATCTTCAGCAGCATCTCTGGCTCAGAGTAGTCGCGCTTGAATTTCCGTAGATTCTGGTCACGGTTCCAAGCCCGCTGTGCCTCATCGAAAACAATGACGTGGTTTGATGGAGCTCTGTCACGATCGTTTTCTGTGTAGTTCTTTGCGAAGACGTGCACATTCTCAATCAGCGTTTGTGCCTGCACTTTGGCGGCGGCCGCACTGACCCCGTCACGTAGAGCCTGGCGACGGAATACCTCCTGCAGGACCATCACAAGCGGCCCATTCCCACTCATGAAATGGATCGTCTCCGAATTCTTGTCGCTCAAATGCGCCAAGCCCAACCCGACGAGCGTCTTTCCAGATCCTGGCACGCCGGTTAGAAAGCAGATTGTGTGTTCATTGCGCGTGCGCGCCGATTCCACGATGTTGTGGATCTCCTGAGTGACCTCGGCGATATCGTGTTCAGCCGCCTCAGACATCGCGATCTCGCGGATGCTGAGACCAGACCGCAACTGACACGCCGCCTCGATGATGGTTGGAGTTGGGCGATAGGGTGCATCATTCCAGGCGCAAGGATCAATCTGGGGCTGCGCCTCTTGTTGTTGATGAATCAGCAGTTCAGGCAACTCTTGCCATGACCGAAACTGAACCGGCCTGATCCAGAAACACGGCAGGGCTTCAAATGGGAGTTCGGTTTGCCGAAGAGCGATTCTGTGTTCGGAGGTCTCCCCATCCGGCCGGTCGCCAGGCCCAATAACAACGGGAAAGATGTGCCGCTGTGCGCTCTCGCGGTGAAAGTAGTGCAGCAGCAAAGCATATGTCTCTACCTGTCGCCGCGCTTCTCCGCCAGCGCGGCCTGTCTTGCATTCCAAGACAACGATTTTTTCCGCGGCCAAAATGACAACATCGATCCTGCTCAGCTTCCTCGGCACGGTGAATTCGAGGATTAATCCCCATCGTTCGGCCTCTTGTCTCCTCTCGCATACCCTCGAAAGCGCTGTCTGCAACTGCTCTATGTCGCTCCACCAGGCCAGCGGAGTGTCAGTCGTCATCGCAGTGAAGCCCGCCTCGGAGTAACGGAGCGTAAGTTGCGCAAGCAATTCGGCTTTCGATGTACGCAGAAACTCAGCGACGGTGGAACAGTAGAAAGAGGCCATGGAGTGCTGCCAGGATAGCTGACGCTCGTCTGGCCGGTACTCTCGCCAGCCCGCGTTGCGACCAATCGCCAAAATCTGCGTCTATTACACTAAGAAGTAAGGAAGACCATGAGAACCATCGACGCAACACAAGGCATACGCATCCTCGACAGCCGCTCCACGGCCAGCCTGCTCAGCAAGGTCCTGTGGATCACCACCGTCGGCTTTCTGTTTACCGCGTTTGGCGCGTACATCTCGCCCGATCTGCTGGGCGGCGTCAGCTACATGGGCCTGTTCATCGTCACGTTCGGCCTGATCTTCGCCATCAACTACGCCGTGCGCCGCTCACCAGGGCTGGCGCTGGTGCTGTTCTATCTCTTCACGCTGCTGATGGGCGTCGAAGTCGGGCCGCTGATCAAGGCCTACCTGCATGTTCCGGGCGGAGAGGGCATTGTCTTTGAGGCTGCCCTGACGACCGCGGTCGGAATGTTCGCCATGGGCGCCATCGCGCAGGTTGTCCGCTTTGACTACCGGCGGGTCTACAACTACGTCTTCGCGGCGCTGATCGGACTCCTCGTTATCGGCGTGCTGAGCATGTTTGTGCACTTCGTCAGCCCCGGGCTCTACGCGTGGGCAACGCTGGCCATCTTCAGCGTGCTGCTGCTGATCGACTTCATGCGGCTGCGCGATGGCGCCATGGGCCTCAGCCCGGTGCAGATGGCGCTCAGCATCTACCTCGACGCGCTGAACATCTTCATCGCCCTGCTGCAGATCTTCGGCAGCAGCAGTGGCAGTGGCAACCGGCGCAGCGGCGGCTGGAGATAGCGGATGACCGTAGACGGCTGGACCGGGCGGGGCTGGCCGATACACTAGTCAGATGGCCCGCACCCAACACGTCCCGCAGCCCGACCCGAAGACCTGGCTGTGCGGGCTTCCCAAGGCCGAGCTGCACCTTCATCTTGAAGGCTCCATCACCCCGGCAACGCTCCTCGAACTCTCGCGGACGAACGATGCCACCCCGCTCACTCGCGCCCAGGCCGCGGATGTCTATCGCTATCAGGATTTTGCCAGCTTTCTCATGAGCTTCAAGGCGGTCACCGAGCGCCTGCACACGCCCGCCGACTACGAAACCATCACCTACGCCATGCTGCGCGATCTTGCAGGCCAGGGGGTTTGCCACGCCGAGGTCTATATCTCTGTCGGCATTCTTTACCGCTTCGGCCGGCTTGATGTCGATGAGGTAATGGCCGCCATCGAGCGCGGCCGTATCCGCGGAGAGCGCGACTTCGGCGTCTCGTTGCTCTGGATTATCGATGCGGTCAGGCACTTCGGCGTGGAAGAGTGTGCCCGCGTCTTCCGCAAGGCCGCCGAACTGCGCGACAAATATCCGAGCGTCATCGGCATCGGCATCGGCGGCGACGAGGAACGCGGTCCCGCGCGCGACTTCCGGGAGATCTATGCCGAGGCGAAGGAGGCCGGTTTGCACCTGACCTGCCATGCCGGCGAATCCGTCGGCCCCCAGAGCGTCTGGGCGGCCCTGAACATCGGCGCCGAACGTATCGGCCATGCCCTGTCGGCGCAGCAGGATCCCGACCTCATCGAGGTGCTGGCCGAGAGGCAGGTCCCGCTCGAGCTCAACATCACCTCCAACCTGCGGACCGGCTGCTGCACGTCGCTCGAAAGCCACCCCGTGCGCCGCTATTTTGAAGAGGGGCTCATGGTTACGCTCAACTCCGACGATCCGCCGTTCTTCGGCTCCAACCTGCTCGAGGAATACATCCTCGCCCATGAGCGGTTCGAGTTCCCGCTCGACGCTCTGCGCGAGTTGGCCGCTAACTCCATTGAAGCCAGCTTCTTACCGCCTGACCGGAAGCTTGCCCTGCTGGGAGAAGTGGAACGCTACGGCTGGTAATCCGGGAGCGGCTCACAGGCAGAGAAAGGCATTTTCGAGCACCACAAAAGCTACGGTGTGGCAAATTAGACACACATGTCAGGCCGCCCGCCGGTGTACTCTGAGCAATGTCAGGTCCCAGCGAGTACACGTTCTGAGTCCGGAACTCCAATTCGAGCACACCATCGAATCCCCGCTGTCCTTCAGCGGCATCGGCCTTCACTCCGGCGCTCAGGTTTCGCTCAGGCTCAATCCGGCCCCCGCCGGCTCAGGTGTCGTCTTCCGGCGCTCCGACCTCGATAACTTCGAGATTGCTGCTACCGGGCGGAACGTCGCGAAGGTGTCGTACGCGACCTCGCTGATGCGCCAGGGCGTCCTGATCTCCACGACCGAACACCTGCTTTCCGCACTGGTCGGCCTCGGAGTCGACAACGCCATCATCGAGATCGACAACCTCGAAGTCCCCATTCTGGACGGTTCCGCGAAGCCTTACGTCGACGCGATCTCTTCCGTCGGCCGCAAACGCCAGCGCCGCAAACGCGAGTACATCCGCATCCTCAAGCCCGTCGAGGTAATTGAGGGCTCGAAGTTCATCGGCGTCTATCCCGGGGACGGCTATCAGATCGATTACACGATCGACTTCCCCGCGCCCATCGGCCGCGAAAGCCTGCGCGCCGACCTTGAATCCGGCGACTACGAAACGCTCATCGCGCCCGCGCGAACCTTCGGCTTCCGCGAGGACGAGGCGATGCTGCGCGACATGGGCCTCATCCGCGGCGCCTCCCCTGAATCGGCGATCATCCTCACCCGTCACGGTGTTGAGAACGGCCCCCTGCGCTTCGAAGACGAGTTCGTCCGCCACAAGGTGCTCGACCTCATCGGCGATCTTGCCCTCGCCGGCCGGCGCATCTGGGGCCGGGTCGTAGCCGAGCGCGCCGGACATGCAATGCACACCGCGCTTGTTCAGCGGCTGTTGCGCGATCGCTCCGCCTGGGAGTTTGCGAACCGCGCGCAGCTCGCCCCTGAACCCGAGCTGATGCAACGCGCATTGCAGAGCTCCGCTGCCTAGCCACCCATTCCTCTCCCATGCTCGCCGCCATAGCTCTTGGCTCCAATCTGAACTCGCGATTCGGCACTCCCACCGGCAACCTGCTGGAAGCACTCCGCCGCCTGGAGGACCTTGGCGATGTGACAGCCGTGTCGCGCTTTCATGAGACGGAGCCCGTCGGCTACACCGACCAGCCCCGCTTCGTGAACGCTGCTGCGCTGCTCGAGACCGAGGTCCTGCCAATCGACCTGGTGCACGGCCTGCTGGCAATCGAGCACTCGATGGGCCGCAACCGTGCCGCATCCGTGCCGAAAGGCCCGCGCATCATCGATCTCGATCTGTTGCTGTACGCCACCGTCGTGCTTCACCATGCTGCGCTTACGCTTCCGCACCCAGCTCTGCACGAACGCCGCTTCGTCCTCGCGCCGCTCGCGGAGATCGCCCCCGACTGGCAGCACCCCACGTTGCACAGAAGCATCCAGCAACTCCTGCATGCCTTGCCGGAATAGAACTCAGAGCATTTCTCCTGACAGTGTAGTTTCGATAGAAATCTCCGGAGGTCGTTTCCTTGAGAGAAAACGACACCAACGCTCTTACCGTCGACGGCACCTTCAGGAGAAATGCTTTAGCGCAGCTTCACCATCCACCGGCGGCCGCTCTCGTCATGGAACGCGACATCTTTGCCGGTCATGGAATTGATCGTGCCGGCCGTGCGATACGTCGTCGCGACATCCGCGTCCGTCAGGCACGCGACCCAGTGAATGCAGCGGAGTTTCGTCGGAATCCCGATCGGTTGTCCCTGCTCTGCCAGCAGCAGGTGCATCGGCGGGTTGTCATTCTCGAGCAGCACATCATTGTAGAAGTTGATGTACACCTGCTCGCCGTCAACCTTGGCGCCATCACGCGTGACACTCGCCAGCGGATCGCGAACGTAGACCCGTTTCCGCTCTACAACGACAAAGACGATCAACAAAAGAATCAAAAGAACGATCAGCTTCTTCACTTTCCCACCCTAACGGCCTAACGCCTAATTCGTAACTCTCTAACTCCCAAGTCCTAACTCCTACCCTCTACCCTCTGCCTTTTCCTCGTGGTACTCCTGCTCCGTGTTGATCGACCAGACGGCAGCCTTGTCCACGTGGCCTTTCGCCAGACCGTCGACCACCGTCATCGCAGTCAGCATGGAGTGATCCTGGTTGTTGTACTTGTGCATGCCGTTGCGGCCGACCAGGAACAGATTCTCAAACCGATCCACCCACGAGCGCAATTCATCGAAACGGTCATACGTGCCGAAGTACGCCGGGTAGGTCTTCGGCACGCGCGCCACATGCGCGTCGAGCACCTCGCGCGTCTTCAGGATCCCAATCTTCTCCAGCTCGCTTGCGGCGAATTGCTTCAACTCTTCGTCAGGCTTCGACCAAAGCGGATCAGTGTCATAGCAGAAGTACTCCAGCCCGATCCACACCTTCGACGGATCGGCCACCATGTACGGGCTCCAGTTGTTGAAGATCTGCAGCCGGCCCAGCATCACGTCCGGCTCCTGGATGTAGATCCACGTATCCTTAATCAAGCCGCCATCCGGCTCCTTCACGTCGAGCTTGTTTGCCAGCACGCCGACCGTGATGAAGTCACGATATTCAAGGCCCTCGCTCACCTCGCGCACGTTCGCCGGAACCTCGGCGCCTCCATCCGCAAGCGCCCGAACCAGCTCCTTGATCGGCATCGTCGAGAAGAAATAATCGCCTTCGAAGCGTTCGCGCTTGCCCTCAGGGTCCAGAGTTTCGACAGCCACCACCCGCTTGTTCTCAACAATCAGGCGATCCACCTTGCGCTGCATGTGAATCTCACCGCCACCCGTGGTCACCTTGTCCGCCACATGCTCCCAAAGCTGACCCGGCCCGAACTTCGGATACAGGAACCGTTCGATCAGCGAGGTGTCGGTACCCTTCTGCGCAACGTCCTTCTCCCCGCTCTCGGGGCTCCGTCCAAACGCCTTGCGGACAAAATGCTTCAGCGCGGTAGTCAGGTTCAAGCCCTTGATTCGCTGCGCGCCCCACTCCGCGGAGATCTTGTCGCACGGTGTGCCCCACACCTTTTCCGTGTAGCTCTTGAAAAACGTCAGGTACAGCTCACGTCCAAAGCGATTGATCAGAAAGTCTTCGAGGCTCTTCTCTTCCTTGATCGGGTGCAGGCGCGAGGCCACATAACTCACTCCGATCCGCGTCATGCGCGCAGGGCCGAGGTTCTTGATCGTGTTGCCAGTCAGTTTGATCGGATAGTCGAAAAACTTCCGCAGATAGTAGATGCGGCTCTTGCGCGGCCGGATCAGCATCACGTGATCGCTGTCTTCCGGGTCGGGTGCTTCGAGCGTCCGTTTACGGCGGCAACTCGATCTGCTGGTCAGCAACCCCAGCCGCGTTTTCGTCCGTAACCGTCAGCGGTCCCATTCCACGCAGAGGCGGCTCCTCCGGCATCTCCGCAGGCACGTGTACCGGACGCCGCTTGCCCTGGTACGCGATGTCGACACTGCCCGAATCCACGCCGTCCGCTACAGGAGGCATCAGCTCGATCCACCACTGCATCACGCGGTCGCTCTTTGAAAAGAAGCGGTGGCCGCCGATGTCCATCCGGTTTCCCTTGTAGCGGATAGTGCGCGAAATCCCGCCGATCTCGTCGCTCGCTTCGAGAACAATCGGTTGAATCTCAGTGTGGCGAAGCAGTTCCAGCGCTGCAGTCAGCCCTGCGGGGCCGGCGCCAATGATTACAGCCTTTTTTTTCATCAACATCCTGTTGTTTGAAGACGTCTCGGCCCGTCGAGTATACCTGTCCCGATTTCACCCGATGAAACCTCGGCCATGGGCTTGCCACGAATGACTTTTGCTGGCTCCTCATCGACAATGAAATCATCCATGGCACATGTTCTGGTGACAGGTGGTTCTGGCTTCTTCGGCGGCGTGCTCAAACGCCGTCTTCTGCGCGAGGGCCATACTGTCGTCAATATCGATCTCGAGCCTGACGAAGACACTCTCCCCGGCCTCACGAGCATTCAGGGCGACCTCCGCGACAAAGAGCTTCTCCAGCGCACCTTCGCTGAGCATCGCTTCGACGCTGTCTATCATGTCGCTGCGCAGCTCGCCCACGGCATGAAGATGGACGAGCACCTGCTCTGGACCTCCAACGTCGATGCCACGCGTCTGCTCGCAGAGACCGCCCGTTCCGCCGGAGTCCGCCCCTTCGTCTTCGTCTCCACGAACTGTTTGTGGGCCTCCAATCTCGGCCATCCCGTTCATGAGGAGCGCGACGTTCCCGCGCCCATCGAGCTCTACGGCAAATCCAAGCTCGCCGCCGAGCAGCTCCTGCAGGAGTTCACCGCGGACCTCGACGTCGTCATGATCCGCTGCCCCACCATCATGGACGCGGGCCGGCTCGGTCTGCTCGCAATTCTGTACGAGTTCATCGACGACAACAAAACCGTCTGGGTTGTCGGCAAAGGCGACAACCACTATCAGTTCATCTACGCCGAAGATCTCGCCACCGCCTGCATTCAGGCCGCCGGCTACGGCAAATCCGACCTCTTCCACATCGGCTCGGACAACGTCCGCTCCATGCGCGAGGTGTACGAGAGCGTCATCCATGCCGCACAGCAGCAAATCAAAGGTGCGGTCGCTGCCAAAATCTCCGACCATCGCCGCCATGATGCTGGCGCACAAACTGCGTGTGTCACCACTCGGCCCGTATCACTACAAGATGATCGCCGAGAGCTTCGTCTTCGACACCGAACGCATCAAGCAGCGGCTCGGCTGGAAACCCACCCTGACCAACGAAGAGATGTTGCTCCGCTCCTACGAGTACTACGCCTCAAACCGCGCCGAGATCGCCGCCCGCACCAACGTCTCGACGCATCGCAAGCCAGCCTCGATGGGAATCATCCGCCTGCTCAAGTGGATCTCCTAACCTCCCGCGGCCGTCCTCGGCCTGGAAACCCCCTTCGATATACTGAAGAGGTCCAAGCTTCGAGGAGACGACGCTTCATTGATGCCAGCCACCGAGCGCACTGAGGTCTCCTTCGCCGAGCGCGTTCGCGCCCATCTCGCCATCGTGCGGCTGGACCACTCCATCAAGAACCTCTTCGTCCTGCCGGGCATCATCGTTCCGCTCAGCGTCGCGCCCAGCCTGCGGACCTGGCATCTCCTCCCGCAGCTCTTGCTGGCCTTCGTGTCCATCACGCTCGTCGCCTGCAGCAACTACGTCATCAACGAAGTCCTGGACGCTCCCTTCGACCGCCTCCACCCCATAAAGCGCAATCGCCCCGCCGCACGCGGCCTGGTGCACACCGGCGCCGCCTATGCGCAATGGCTCTTGATGATGATCGCCGGCGTCGCGATCGGGCTGCACATCTCGCGCATGTTCGCGCTCACCGCGCTTGTGCTCTGGATCATGGGCTGCCTCTACAACTTCCCACCTGTCCGCACAAAAGACGTTCCCTACCTCGACGTCCTCACCGAGTCCGTCAACAATCCGCTGCGCATGCTGCTGGGCTGGTACGCGGTCACCAGCCTCATCATCCCTCCGGTCTCGCTGCTCATCGCCTACTGGATGATCGGCTGCTACTTCATGGCCCTCAAGCGCTTCTCCGAGCTCAACGAGCTGCACAAAGCAGGAGATCACTCCGTCGCCGGCGCATACCGCGCTTCCTTTCGCCGCTACACGCCCGAGTCGCTGCTCGTCTCCGTCGTCTTCTACGCCTCCACGGCCATGCTCTTCCTTGGCGCCTTCATCATCCGCTACCGCATGGAGCTCATCCTCGGCTTCCCGCTCGTGGCGCTCACCATGGCAATCTACCTCCACATCGCCTTCAAGTCCGAGAGCGCCGCGCAGAACCCCGAGAAGCTCTACCGCGAGCCAATGCTCATGGCCTCATTCGCCGCAACCGTGCTCGTGCTCGGCATCCTGCTGTTCATCCGCCTTCCGCGACTCGAAAACTTCTTCACGCCCACGCTTCCGCAGAACAACACCGCGCCTGTCTCACCGGGTGCTCGCCTCGCCGCGCCTGTTGCAGCCAGCGGATTCTCTGCCGCATGAGCCCGACAACACGCGAGACCACGCTCACCGGCGCGCCGGACAACTCTCGATTCGCCGCGCTGCTCATCCTGCTCCTCACCGCCGCCGTTGCGCTCGCGTGGTCGCACGTCAAGCTCCTCTCGCAGGACGAAATCTTCGTCCTCCAGACCGACAGCGTCTCCTCCGTCCGAGAGCTCATCCACATCCAGCGGCACTACCCGATCTCGCTCGACCCGCTCGTCTTTCACCTTCTCGCGCACGCCTGCACGAAACTCTTCGGCGCCACTGCACTCGCCTTGCGACTGCCATCCATCGCCGGCTTTCTCCTGATGCAGCTCTGCATCTTTTTCGCCACGCGGCGTATCGCCGGCTCGCGTGCCGCCTTGATCGCGATGGCCTTTCCCGCGCTCACCGCAAGCCTCTTCTACGCTCCTGAAGCCCGTCCCTACGGTCTCCTTCTCGGCTTCTACGCACTGGCGTTTCTCGCCTGGCAGACCGCGACACGCCGCAATCGATCAACGCGCGCAATCTCTCATCACTCTTGCCGTCGCCATCGCGCTCACGCTCAACACACACTACTTCGGCATCCTCATTCTCGTTCCGCTCTGCCTCGCCGAACTCGCCCGCACTCTCCTCCGCCGCCGTTTCGATACTCCCGTTATCGCCGCGATCGTGATCGGCATGGCAGGCATCGTCTTCACGCTGCCATTCCAGAAGGCCGCAGGAGAGTTCCGCAAGCACTACTACAACGCCGGCGCCATCAGCCTGCGCGCCATCTCTCAGGCCTATCGCTCGCTCTTCGTCAACTACACCACGCAGCCGCTCGCGATGCAGCGCCTCGAAGACGTGCTGCTCGTCGCCTTCGCCATCGCCGTCATCATCCTGTGCATTCGCAGGCTGCGCACCCTCGCGCTGCCCCGAAGCCCGAACTCGTCTTCCTGCTCGCTCTCGCCGCGCTTCCGCTCTTCGGTGTTGCGCTCGCCGTCTTCGTCACGCACTCCATCGAAGTCCGCTACGTTCTCAGCGCCATCATCGCCATCGCCATCTTCTTTGCAATCGCAGTTGACCCGTTGCTGCATAACCGCCTGCCGATCACCAGCTGTTGTCTCGCTGCTTCGTGCTCGCTATCCTGGTCGCCGGCTTCGTACGCATCCATGACGAGCAGACGAACTCCACGCAGGAACTCGCTCTCCTCACAGTCCCAACGGCGCTCAAGGCCGAGCTCCTCGCCCTGCCCGACTCGCATCTCTACATCCAGGACATGGGCCACTTCGAGCTCGCAAGCTACTACGAACCCGACCCCGAAATCCGCTCCCGCCTCGCGCTCCTCTACTCGCACGCCGACGAGCTCCGCTACGACCTGCACGACACCGCCTCGCTCACCGCAGAGCACATGCAGCACTTCACCGGCTTCACCATCGTTCCCTACGCGCAACTGAAAGCCATGCCCGGCGAGCATGTGCTGGTCCTCTATCACAGCGGCTGGGACTGGACCGATCAGGCCCTCGCTGCGGACAACGCCGCACATCCTTTCACTCGGCCCGGCACTCGATGGAGACGCCGTCGCAGTCCGCTTCTAGCGCAAACAAAAAGGCCGGAGCACATGCTCCGGCCTCGCTCCGTGACAGGTTGGTTCTGTTAGTTGGCGCGAAGCGCGTCGCCTGCATGCAATGCCGCGTCCGCTGCATGCAATGAATCGTGGGTTCGGAACTCCAGCTCGCCCTGCCTGTCGGCGTCGATCACCACATGATCTCCATGCAGGACCTTGCCTTCCAGGATCTGCATCGCGAGCGGGTTCTGCACCAGGCGCTGGATCGCGCGCTTCAGCGGCCGCGCTCCATACACCGGATCGTACCCCGCCTTGAAGATCGCCTTCCGCGCCGCCTCGGTCAGCTCCAGCGTGATGCGCCGGTCGGCAAGCAACTTGCGCAGGTCATCCAGCCGCAGATCCACAATGTGCTCCAGCTGCGATTCGTTCAGCGGATGGAAGACCACGATGTCGTCCACGCGGTTCAGGAACTCCGGACGGAAGTGCTTCCGCAACTCCTCCATCACCCGGCTCTTCGCGTCTTCGAACCCCTCTTCACCCTTGGCCCAGGCCGTTGTCAGCGCGCTCGCGCCAATGTTGGATGTCATGATCAGCACCGTGTTCTTGAAGTCCACCGTGCGTCCCTTTGAGTCCGTCAGCCTTCCATCGTCGAGCACCTGCAGCAGCACGTTGAACACATCCGGGTGCGCCTTCTCGATCTCGTCGAACAGCACCACGGCATACGGTCTGCGCCGGATCGCTTCGGTCAACTGCCCGCCCTCATCGAACCCGACATACCCAGGAGGCGCTCCAATCAGCCGCGCCACCGCATGCTTCTCCATGTACTCGCTCATGTCGATCCGCACCATCGCCTGCTCGTCATCGAACAGGAACTCCGCAAGCGCGCGCGCCGTCTCCGTCTTTCCAACACCCGTCGGGCCCAGGAAGATGAAGCTTCCAATCGGCCGCTTCGGATCACTCAGTCCCGCACGCGAGCGGCGAATCGCATTCGCCACAACCTGCAGCGCCTCGTCCTGTCCAACGACGCGCTCGCGCAGACGATCCTCCATCTGCGTCAGCTTCTGCACCTCGCCTTCGAGCATCTTCGCGACAGGAATTCCGGTCCACTTGGAGACAATCTTCGCAACATCCTCCTCATCAACCTCCTCCTTCAAAAGCCGGCGCCCGCTCTGTTCACCCATCGCGCGCTCCGCCGCCGTCAGCCCGTCCTGCTCCGCCGTCAGCTCCTTCAGCTCGCGCTCAGCCTTCGGAATCTCGCCGTACTGCAACTCAGCCGCACGCTGCAGATCGCCCTTGCGCGTCGCCTGCTCGGCTTCGAACCGCAGCTGCTCCAGCTTCTCCTTGAGTGCCGCAATCTCACCGATAGCACCGCGCTCCTTCTGCCAGCGCGCACGCAATCCAGCCGCCAGCTCACGAACCTCTGCCAGCTCACGCTCCACATCAATCAGCCGCTCACGCGAGTTCGGATCGTTCTCCCGCTGCAGCGCATTCTTCTCAATCTCCAGCGAGGTCGCCCTGCGCTCCAGATCGTCGATCTCCACCGGCACGCTTCCAATCTGAATCGCCAGCGCCGCGGCAGCTTCATCGACCAGATCAATCGCCTTGTCCGGCAGGAACCGGTCAGAGATATAACGATGCGATAACTCCGCCGCCGCCACGATCGCCGAGTCCTTGATCCGCACCTTGTGGTGCGTCTCATAGCGCTCGCGCAAGCCGCGCAAAATCGCAATCGTGTCCTCTACATTCGGCTCGCCCACGAACACAATCTGGAACCGCCGCTCCAGCGCCGCATCCTTCTCGATGTACTTTCTGTACTCATTGAGAGTCGTCGCGCCAATCGCCCGTAGTTCTCCACGAGCCAGCGCCGGCTTCAGCATGTTGCTCGCATCGATTGCACCTTCCGCTGCGCCCGCGCCTACCAGCGTATGCAGCTCGTCGATGAACAAAACAATCTGCCCGTTCGAATCCTCGATGTCCTTCAACACCGCCTTCAGCCGGTCTTCAAATTCCCCGCGAAACTTCGCGCCCGCAAGCATCGAGCCCAGGTCAAGCGAGATCACGCGCTTGTCGCGCAGAATCTCCGGCACATCGCCCTGGATAATTCTTCGCGCCAGTCCTTCGACAATCGCGGTCTTACCCACGCCCGGTTCGCCAATCAGCACCGGGTTGTTTTTCGTGCGGCGGCTAAGCACCTGCACCACGCGACGAATCTCTTCATCACGCCCGATCACCGGATCCAGCTTGCCCTTGCGCGCCAGCGCCGTCAGGTCCTTCGCATACTTCTCCAGCGCCTGGAACTTGCCCTCAGGATTCTGATCGGTCACGCGCTGGCTTCCACGCACAGCCTGCAGCGCCTTCAGGATCGCGTCATACGTCGCGCCCTGCGCCGCCAGCGCCGTCTGCACCGGCTCACCCTTCTGCTTCGCCAACGCCAGCAGCAGATGCTCGGTGGAAACGTAATCATCCTTGAAGTTCTCTGCTTCCTTGAACGCCTGGTCCAGAATCTTCGTCAGCGCCGCACCCATCCCAGGCTGCTGGCTCGCCCCCTGCACCTTGGGCAGCTTCGCGATCGCGCCATTCACCGCCGCAAGCAACTGCTGCACGGCCACCCCGACCTTCTCCAGCACCGGCAGCACAACACCTTCTTTGTCCTCCAGCAGCGCCGCCATTAAATGCACCGGCAGCACCTCTGGGTTGCCGTTCTCCGCGGCGTGCTGCACTGCTCCCTGAATCGCCTCCTGCGATTTCACGGTCAGCTTGTCCCACTTGATTGCCATATCTTCACCCTCTTTTCCGAACAAAACTCTACATCCGTTTAGATGTCCGCCGGACCCCTGCGATTCAACATCTTAGTCACTTACGCTCATATTTCAAAAGCACCTCAAAATCGTCCAAAACTGCACAAAAGCGATCGAAAACAACCCACTTCGAGAATTCAATTCGGCCGGTTGCACACGTTTTGCAGCACCGCGTGAGTCTCTCTAGCTCATATCTTCGGTCGTGCCGGCGACGCATCGAACCAGAACATCAAACCGGAACGTAGACACGCTCGCTGGTCCTATCGGATGCCGCTCGCCGTCACCGCCCCACCCAAATCGCTTCCACCAGAACGCCGCGCCGTCGACTCGCTCGCCTGCGCTCTGCTCCTCGCCTTCATCGGCGGCGTGCTCGACGCCTTCCTGTACCTCGACCACGGCCGCGTCTTTGCCGGCGCCATGACCGGCAACGCCGTCCTCTGCGCCGTCGCGCTTCTGCACCGCGATGCCCACGACGCCCTCATGCATCTCCTGCCGCTCCTATGCTTTGCGCTCGGGGCCTGGCTCGCCTACGTCGCCGAAAGCCACCTCCGCCGCCACGCCGTCACCCTCGCCCTCGCGCTCGAAGCCGCCTGCCTGCTGGCCGTTTCGTTCCTGCCCAACACCTTTCCCGACCTCCTCTTCATCGCGATCGTCTCCGGCCTCGCCGGCTTCCAGGTCGCCAGCTTCCGTACCGTCGACCACTTCGTCTACAGCTCCACCTTCATCACGGGCGAGATGCGCGAAAGCCTCGACGCCCTCCACAACGCACTGAATCCACAGACCCGGCGCAAAGGCCTGCTGCAGTTTCGTGACCTCGGTCTAGTGATCCTTTTCTTCCTCTCCGGCGCGGTTTCTGGAGCAGTCCTCGCAGTCCACATCGGCAACCACACCCTCTGGCTTCCCGTGGCTTTACTGCTCGTGGTGCTCGGGCTTGTCCTCCGCCGCGAACAGCAACGCGCGTGAAGACAAATCAGGCGGACCTCATCAGTCCGCCCGCTCCGTACTAGAAACCTAGAACTAGTACCTGCATTACCTCTGGCTTTGCGCCTCAACCTGCTTCGGCTGCTGGCCGTTTGCCGAGCCAGCCTTCACCGTAATCTGCTTCGGCTTAGCCTCGGGCTTCTTGGCCAGCGAGATCGTCAGCACGCCATCGGCGCTCTGCGCATCAATGGACTCCGTGTCGACCGTCGCGGGCAGCGTGAAGCTGCGCACAAAGCTGCCATAGCGCCGCTCGATCCGGTGGAAGTTCTCTTCCTTCTCCTCGTTCTCGAACTTGCGCTCTCCGCGCACGGTCAGCGTCCGGCCCTCAACGCGGATGTCCAGGTCGTCTGGACGAATCCCCGGAACCTCGAGCTTCAGCGCCACCTTGTGCGCGTCCTCATACACATCCACCGCAGGCACGAAGTTTCCCGCGCCGAGCGTCTCGCTCTCGCCCTCAAAGTTGCGGCCGAAGTCAGTGAAGATCGAGTTGAGCCGGTTCTGCAGGACCGCCATGTCACTCAACCCAGTGCGGAACGGAACAAATCGAGTAATCGCCATCGTCTTCCTCTCCTTGCATTGCATTGACTTATAAGGTCTGCGGGCGGCCTCGTCGGGCCTGCCCACATCCCTTTAGACGGAACTATAGCGCAAGGGTTGCATAAAATCTACCTAAAAGTCACTCAGATTCGTAGCGACGCATCTGCGCCTGAGGCCTCCTGTTATCGTGGTCTGGTGTATAGGCCTGACCGCCGCCGCTTCTGCGTGCTTTCCGCCGCCACGCTCGCCGCCCACCGGCTGCCCGCGATCCAACCCCCGCCAGCCAGCGCCTACAGCCTCGTCGCCGCCGTCGATCGCGACCGTATCCTGCGCCTTGCAAGTCAATGGCTTACGGCCAAGCCCCTAGACGATAACCGACTTCCCTGCGCGCAATTCCCCCGGCACCCCGCACGACTTCTTCTCCCAGGCCGACTACTTCTGGCCGAACCCCGCCAACCCCAGCGGCGCGTGGAAGGAGATCGACGGCAAGTCCAACCCGGCCAACTTCCAGCTCCACCGTCAGGCCATGATCCGGCTCTCGCAAGCCGTCCCGGCGCTCACCGCCGGGTTCCTGCTCACCCGCCGCGAAGATTTTGCCCGCGCCGCCGCCGCGCACCTCGTCGCCTGGTTCGTCACGCCCGCCACGCGCATGAACCCCAACCTCCAGTACGCGCAGGGCTACCCCGGCGGGCCAAGTGGCCGGTCCTACGGCATCATCGACACTCTCCACCTGGTCGAGCCCGCCCGCGCTGCCGGCTTCCTCAAGGACATTCTCGGGCCCAACTTCGCCGCCGTCCAGCAGTGGTTTCGCGAATACCTCAACTGGATGAAGACCTCCGCCTCCCGGCCTCAAGGAGCGCGACGCCACCAACAACCACGCGATCGCCTGGGCGCTTCAGGCAGCGGAGTTCGCGCGCCTCGCCGGGGACAACCTCACCCAGGACGAGGCCCGCAACCGCTTCGAAACTCTCCAGCTCCCGCAGCAGGAGGCCGCCAACGGCAGCTTCCCGCGCGAGCTCACCCGCACCAAGCCCTACGGCTATTCGATTTTTCAGTTCGACTGCGCCACCACACTCGGGTGGTCGCTCGGCATCCTCTCGGCTCAGCCGCAAGCTCCGGCATCGAACCCCCAAGTTCCATCAGCCGCGCCCGACAATAGGCTTGCGGGGCTGAAGCTTTTTCCAGGTGCAACAGACGACGCCGCAGCCCGCGGCGCACTCTGCCGCGCCGCGGCGTTCCTCTATCCCTATCTCGACGACAAATCGAAGTGGCCCTACGCGCATGACGTCCAGCACTGGGACGCGTGGCCGGTGCGCTCGCCCGGCCTGCTCTTCTGCGGCCTCGCGTGCAATCACGCCGACTACATCGCGCTTTGGCGCCGCCTGAACCCCGACCCCACCGACCCCGAGATCATCCGCAACTTCCCCATCCGCCAGCCGCTGCTCTGGGTCGCATAGCCGGTAAATTTTCCGCGCCTATCATTGGGCTTTCATAGCTATAGTGTCCGCATGCTGCCCAACCCTACCGCGGAGATCGTGAAACAGGAGTGCGATGCGTTCGATCGCGATGACGATATTACAGAGAAGGCATTACGGGAGCTCTGGACTGAATTTCCCGAGAACAGGCAGCATTCGCATGTGCTCCTAAAAGTAGTGGCGTTGAATCAGCTCTATCATGCGCGTGTCGACGACAGGGACCTGTGGTATCTCGCAGGTCATATCGCTCGACTCAATCTTGATTCGCTGTTAGGACAGGGGTCACCCGAGGCAGTCGAGCACATCGTGGCATGCCCTGACGCACACAAAAAGTACTATTCATTCGCAACAAAGTACTGCAGTTGGAATAACTGGCGCCTACCCAATCTATGACGGAAATGTCGATGCTTGTCTATGGTCATACCGCAACCAGGACAGGTTCGGCTGAATTCCATCGCTATGAAATCGAAGACTGCGGGAATTACAAACGATTCGTCGAGATCGTCACTGCATTCCGTCGGCATTACGGGCTGGATCAGTTTGATTTCAAATGTCTGGATAAGTTCTTTTGGAGGGTGGGTCGCTATCCGGCAATCATGAAGCCGATCGTTACTGCTTCACATTCTCGTGATCGAAGCTGATCGCGCGTGAGATCTTCCACGCGCCGTCCTTGTAGTGCCAGAGCGTCACGAACTTCGCCTCTCCCACTCCGAGCCCCGGATCGGCCGGATGATGGAAGCGGTGCAGGCCGATTTCGACCGCGCCGTAGTCTTTCAGCGGATAGACCTCGAGCGAACCCGCGACAAGCGTGCGCTGCGTCTTGCCGCAGATGTTGTTCTTGATCGCCTCGATAAACGGCTGCTTACCGACGGTCAGCCCGGTGTTGTCGTGGTAGAACTCGAGTCCGTCCTCAACCATAGCGCTCATCGTCGTCAGGTCGCAGTTGTTGTAGGCGTCGAACAGCTTGGTGTCGAGCGCCGCGACGGTTGCGAACAGGCCATCCTGCGCATGCACAATCTCCGGCGCTGGCGTGCCTTCCGGCCATCGCGTCACATTCACCAGCACCTTCGAGCTCGGTTCAAGTCCTGGCAGGCCCGTGGCCTCGCCGCGCAGGCGGTCGCCTTCAACCTTCAGAGCGAAATGCACCGGCACAGTCTGGTGGATCACCAGCGTGAACCGCACTGTGTCCCCGTCAACGTGGCCGTCGCTGATGGGGTCCATCCTGCTCTCACTTCCGCCGGCCGTTCCGGTGATCGTGTTGCCGTCCTGCTTCAGCAGAAAGATGGCTTTGTCCGGGTCGACCGTGCCATCCTGCCGCCTGACGTCGAACGAACCCAGCCAGCGGCCCGAGACATCCAGTCCGCCTGCCTTTCCGTCCATCTGCCCCCATGCCGCCCCCAGCATCAGGAACACCATGCAAAGCCACACGATCGCACGCACCAGCGTCTTCATCGCCTGCCGCCTCTCCTGCACAAAGTGGCCCGTTCGTTTCCATACGTCCGCCCGCTCCTCAATGTTCCCGCTATGATTAGCCTCATCGCGCCTGCAATGAAGACGACGTTCCGCACACTTCTCTCCGCCGCCACCCTCTCCTTCTTTACCGCGAGCGCGTTCGCGCAGACCGCTCAGCCAGGGGATCCGATCCCGGCGACGACGCCGGTGCGCACGCAGCACGCGATGGTCGTCAGCATCCAGCACGACGCCACAGACGCCGGGGTCGAGATTCTTCACGCCGGCGGCAACGCCGTCGACGCTGCGGTGGCGGTTGCGTTCGCGCTCGCTGTCACGTTTCCGGCGGCAGGCAACATCGGCGGCGGCGGCTTCATGCTCATTCGGCCGAGTTCGACGCGGTTAGCGCAAGGGCGGCCGCACTTTCTCGATTTCCGCGAGAAGGCGCCGGCCGCTGCGAGCGCGAACATGTATCTCGACGCGCAGGGGAACGTGATCCCGCGGATGTCGATCGACGGCCCGAAGGCTTCGGGCGTTCCGGGCACGGTCGCCGGCCTCGTGTACGCCGAGCAGCATTACGGCCGCCTCGGTCTGCGCCGCGTCATGGCGCCGGCCATCCGTCTCGCTTCTGCAGGCTTCGTGCTTACCGACGAAGAAGCTCGCTCTCTCCACTCGCACAATCTCACGCAGTACCCGACGTCGCGGCGCATCTTCCAGCGCGACGGCAACTTCTATAACGGCGGCGACCGCCTGATCCAGCCCGAGCTCGCTGCAACGCTCCGCGAAATCGCTCGCAACCCCACGAGCTTCTATCACGGAGCGATTGCTAATCAGATCGCTGCCTACGAGAAGGCCAATGGCGGCCTGATCACAACGCGCGACCTCGCGAACTACCAAGTCAAAGAGCGCAAGCCGCTCCTCGGTCACTACCGTGGTCTCGATGTCCTCACGTCGCCGCCGCCGAGTTCCGGTGGCATTGTCCTGATCGAAATTCTCAACATCCTCTCCGGCTACGACCTCACGCACCTGAATGGGGCTGCCACGCCTGACCGCTCGCCCGCACAGGTGCACACCATCACCGAAGCGTTTCGCCGCGCCTATATGGATCGCGCGGACTTCCTCGGCGACCCGGACTTCAACCCGCACATGCCGCTGAAGCAGATGGCGAACCCCGCCTACGCAGCAGCGTGGCGCAAGACCATCGACCCGGTGAAGCCTTCGCCGTCAGCGACGCTGACGCGTCCGCCCGGCTTCATGCCGGAGCCGCCGAAGCTTGCGCCGATCGCGCCTGAATCCAACCAGACCACGCACTTCTCCGTTGTCGACGCGCAGGGCAACGCGGTCGCAATGACCTACACGCTGAACTTCGGTTTCGGCAACGGCATGACGGTCGACAAGCTCGGGTTCCTGCTCAACGACGAGATGGACGACTTCGCCTCGAAGATGGGCGTGCCGAACGGCTTCGGTCTGATACAGGGGCCGGCGAATGCGATCGCGCCCGGCAAGCGCCCGCTCTCGTGCATGACGCCCACGATCGTGAGCGAGGCCGCGCGCCGCGACGCGAACGGGCGGGTGCATCCCGGCAAGCTGCGCCTCGTGCTCGGCTCTCCCGGCGGTTCTACCATCATCACGACCGTCGCCAACGACCTGATCAGCGTTGTCGACAATGGCCTCGACATCCAGGCCGACGCCGACGCGCCGCGCTTCCATCACCAATGGATGCCCGACACGCTGCAGTTCGAAAAGGCCTTCCCGCACGATGTGGTCGACGCTCTTACGCGCGACGGCTACACGACCGAACGCGCCGGCGCAAAGGACTTCAACTCGCCCGGCATCTGGGGTGACAGCGAGCTGATTGCGGTTGACCCCGAAACTGGTGAATTGACCGGCGGCCAGGACCATCGGCATCGCTTCGGCAAAGCCGCCGGATACTAGACGAGCTTCGACAACATCCCGCCCAGCACACTTGAACTGGGTGCCGATCCGTTCTGCGCAAAATGCGCCATCACCATCGGCAGCACGGTGGCCATCGCCACCTTCGCAACCTCCGGCGAGACACCAGCCTTCTGCGCCACCGTATCGATCAGGCTTGTGCCCTGCAAGCCGGTCTGGACTTGCTCCGGCGTGACAGTAGGCGTCTGCCCGTTTTGCATCGCGTCCACATGTTCGCCCAGACCGTTGTTGCGGAAGTTCTGCATAACGGCGCCGAGACCACCGGGGTGCTGATCGAGCGCCTCCATCAGGCCGCCCGCTACCTTTGCCGTGGGGTTTCCGCTCTGCGCCATTGAACCGGCAGCCATGGATTCGAGTGAGTCAAGAAGTCCCATGAATGTTTCTCCTTGGAAGAAATAAAGCGCGTATCGCGAATCCTATGCCTTTCCTCACATGCCGCGTGCGCGAGGCTCCCAGTTAGCTTGGTTACCGCCACTTTGAATGCGCAGGCAAAAGTGCCCCCCCACCTCTTAAATCCTCTGCTTTGAATGCTTTACTCATAAGTGAAAGACTCCAGATACTTTAGCAAAAAGTCCAAGCCTAAGTTGCATCATTTCAAGATTTTGCCGAAAATTGCCCGGAGGGGTGGCGGGTACCCGTCCATAGTACGATTCTCCTTACCTCGAACGGCAGGAGCGCAGTATGAGCATCCAGGGCTCCACCATCATCCCCAGCCTCCGCTACCACGATGCCCATGCGGCCATCGACTGGCTTGTCCGCGTCTTCGGCTTCGAAAAACAGGCTGTCTACGACGGCCCGAAAAACACGGTCATGCACGCGCAGCTTACGCGCGGCAAGGGTATGGTCATGCTCGGCTCCGCGATCGACTCCGATAATGTCTACGCCCGGCGCTGGATCGACGTGAAGGAAACGGGAGGCCGCGAAACCGTAGGCCTCTGCATCATCGCCGACAGCGACGATGACTGCGTGGCGATCTACGAGCACGCAAAAACGGCTGGCGTCGAGATCGTGCAGGAGCTCAACTCGCCCGAGTACGGCGGCAAGTCCTTTTCCTGCTGCGACCCCGAAGGCCACATCTGGTGGGTCGGCAGCTACAACCCATGGCCGCAGCACACAGCTCCCGCCGCGGAGGGAACAGCATGAGCCTTAATCCGTATGCGGGAGCTCTCGGCCAGCGCGATCCGGTCGAAGTGATCCAAGAGACACCGGAGAGACTGGATGGATTGCTCAGCAGGTTGAGTAACGAGCAGATAGAGAGTCAGCCTGCGCCCGGCAAGTGGAGCATGCGCGAGATCGTCGCTCACCTGGCCGACTGTGAACTCGCCTTCGGCTTCCGTCTGCGGCAGGCTGCAGCCGGAGTCGATGTGATTCAACCGTTCGAGCAGGACGACTGGGCGCGCAACTATGCAGCGTATGACATTGCGTCTGCCGTCAGCACCTATCGCGCGCTGCGCGCGTGGAATCTGGCATTCGTCCGCTCGCTGACGGCGCAGCAGAAGCAGATACGCGTGACGCATCCCGAGCGCGGAACCATGACTGTGTGGACGATCGTGGAGACCATGGCCGGCCATGATCTCCATCATCTGGAGCGCCTGCCAAACCTAGTGGGCTGAAGCCGCGGCTTGTTGTTTGTGCAACTCGGCTTCGAACGCCTGCTGCCGCTCGGCGACGGCGGCCTTGTAACCCGCCGGATCGATCCATACCGAGTCGCCCTGCTGCGGCATCCGCGCGAGCTTCGCGAGCATGTCGAAGTATTGGCCGTGCGCGCCGAGGAAGATGTCGCATGGCAGCGTGTGAAACACAGCGAAGGCATGCTCATAATCCTGTGCAATGCCCGGATACGATGCGGACTTGCCGTGATCGGGGACCAGCCGATAACCCGGATTCACATTCCAGCTTCCCACAATGACGACGTTGCGCAGCTTGCTCGCTGGCTCACCCGGCACATGCACGCGCATTGTCCAGGTGGTGCAGCCGCGTGTGTGGCCGGCGGTTTTGTGCGCGGTGAGCGTGACGTTGCCCAGCATGACGGTGCTGCCGTCATGCAGGACGCGGTCAACGTGCGCGCGAGGATATTGCGGCTTGGGACCGTAGGCGAAGTCGGTTGCGCCGCCGCTCTCGACGACAGGGACATCGCCGTCCATCACCATGTATTTGGCGTGCGTCTCGCGCAGGATTTGCGCGCTGCCGGCGGCGTGGTCGGAATGTGCATGGCTGATGAGCAGGATCCTGATGTCGCTCCAGTGAAAGCCGAGTTGCTCGACGCTGTGGCGTATCTGTGGAGGCGAGGTCTCGAGGTTGGAGTTGAGGAGGATGTCGCCGCCTGGGGTGGTGATCAGGTAAGAAGCGAGGTCGCGGCTGCCGACGTAGTAGAGATTGTCGGCGATCCGGAACGGCGTGAGGGGTGTGGTCCAGTCCGGGTGTTCGTCGGCACGGGCGGCAGGGTTTGCAAAGAGCAGCGTCAGAAGAAAGATAGGGAGAAAGCGGCGCATCAGTTATGCGTAGCTGATTCCGCGGTGCGGCGGGTTGTGGAGGAGCCGGGCGGCATCCGGGCAGTCAACATCGAGTGGCTATTCGAGCGCGGCATTGACGTCGCGGACGAGGTTGCGGATGTAGCTGCGGCGGTTGAGCAGCGCAACCATGCCTTGCTTGGCTGATTCGCGCGCGGCGGAGTCGTTCGCGTCTTCTGCCGTGTCCCACTTCGACCAGAGACTCTCGAGCTGCTGCTGAGCATCGTTGAGCATGCCGGTGAACTTCGTTCGAGCGGTTTCGAGATCGGCTCGAGTCTGTGGGTCATCGTCGCCCATCTGCTTCGCCATGCGCATCTCTTCAAGCTGCATGTTGAGCTCGAATGCTTCTTCGAGAAGGTCCGGCGGGAGCGACCTGTTTCTTTTCTGTGCCGGCAGCGCGCGCCGCATCGGTCGCCGCACGAGACTGCTCTTCGAGCTGAATTCCTTCAAGCTGAAGCAGGTATTCGGTTCTCGCGATGGGGTCGCGCAGGGTACGATAGGCGTCGTTGAGGCGTGAGCTGGCTGCGAGCGCCACCTCCTGCTCAGCCGTCGGACGCGAGGCAAAGCGGTCGGGATGCAGCTTGCGTGATTGCGCGTAGAAGGCTTTCTCAAGGGCTGCGGTGTCGATGTTCAGGTGGCGCGGAAGACCGAACTGCGCAAAGTAGTTGTCGGGTTTCTCGGGGCTCATACGATTTTAAGTTTACGAGTAGCACGGAGCAGCTTTAGCTAGAAGTTGCGTCGCGGCAACGGCGAATTCAGGTTTAGGAGAGAAGATGCCAAAGTTTGTAATCGAGCGCGAAATTCCAGGGCTGGGGAGCTGGACTCCGGAGCAGTTGAAGGCAGCTTCACAGACATCTTGCGGGGTTCTGAGCAAGCTGGGGTCGCAGATTCAGTGGCTGCAGTCGTATGCGACGAAGGACAAGCTGTACTGCATTTACATCGCTCCTAATGCGGAGATGGTGCGAGAGCATGCACGCCAGGGTGGGTTTCCGGCGAATTCCGTTGAAGAGGTCACAACGGTCATCGATCCTACGACGGCGGAGTAAAGCTACGCCGAGAAGCTGCTGCCGCAGCCGCAGGATTTTGTCGAGTTCGGATTGATGAAGTTGAAGCCCTGGCGCATCAGGGTCTCTTCGAAGTCCAGCACCATGCCGGCGAGATAGAGGAACGACTTCGGGTCGACGAAGACGCGGATGGGCTTGGCCCCGCTCGGATCATTAGGCGTGTCGACGCCGGCGCCGAAGACGAACACGCGATCACGCTCGCGCGGCTGCGTGTCGAAGCGGATGTTGTAGCTGAGACCGGAGCAGCCTCCGCCCTGGATGCCGAGACGGAGACCGCCTGCGTCGGGCGAGACGCCTTCCTTGGCCATGGCGATGCGGATGCGCTTGAGGGCGTTCTTCGTGATCTCAACAGCGGCTTTGGCGCGGGGCTGCTGGCCCTCGGCGGTGAGCAGCGTCATGCCCGCGAGCGGGTCCTTCGGCTCGGTGGAAGCGCCGGGCTTCGGGGCATTGGTTCCGGGTTGGAGCAGGGTCGACATTACTGGTCTTGTATCTTTTTCGATGTTCTTGCCTTGGCGAAGGCGATGCGTTCTTGAGTAATAACCACGCCGATTTCGAAATCGCAGGGAGCCAGTATCTTCGGCACGTGCCCAGAAGGCCTGGGACTCTCGATGCGCTGGCCACACCATTTCGTGAACGAAAGTGTTCCGAAGTCAAAGAGAAAATCTGCAATAAACTCCGACAGGAAATCGAACATTCAGTTCTCCTACCTGACATGCAAAAGCCGGCGGAGCGCTGAGACTCGCCGGCCCTTGGAGATGCGCAGCTTAGTTCGCCGCAGCGGCCGTAGCCGGGGCCTCTTCGCCGACGTGGTTCTTCTTCTTCCAGTCGCCGATGGCCGCGCGGATAGCATCCTCGGCCAGCACCGAGCAGTGAATCTTCACCGGGGGCAGCGAGAGCTCCTTCACGATGTCGGTGTTCGAAATCTTGAGCGCGTCTTCCACGGTCTTGCCCTTGACCCACTCGGTGGCGAGCGAGCTGGAGGCGATGGCCGAGCCGCAGCCGAAGGTCTTGAACTTGGCGTCCTCGATGACCTGGGTCTCGGGGTTCACCTTGATCTGGAGGCGCATCACGTCGCCGCACTCGGGGGCGCCGACCAGGCCGGTGCCGACCTCGGTGGAGCTCTTGTCGAGGGTGCCTACGTTGCGGGGGTGCTCGTAGTGGTCAACAACCTTGTCACTGTATGCCATGGATAGTCCTCGATCGAGGCGAAAATCGAAGAACCAGCACTGTGCTGGATTCCTGCCTCGCTTCTCTTTAGATGATAACTCGGACTGTTTCGGTGCGAAAGGGCTGATTCGCGGAATATCGTGGCGTTTAGGAGAGCGATTTGCGGCTTACGAGACGGATTGGGTTGCCGTCAGGGTCGCGCAGCAGGGCGGAAGCGGTGCCGTCGGGAGCGGTCGAGACGGGTTGTTCGAAGGTAATCCCCGCCGTTTCCAGCCGGGAGGCGATGCTTTGCAGGTCTTCGCTTTCGAAGCTGAGGAGGTTCTCCTGGAACTCGTTCTGATAGAGAGCGATGATGCAGCGGCCGTTGCCAAGAACGACGGAGTTTACGTCATTAAACGCGCTCACAGGAAGGAAGCCGAGCTTGCGGTAGAACTCCTCCGAGGTTGCGAGGCTGGCGACGTTCAGAATGAGCTGGAACTCGCCGAGGCTTGTCCGTCGATCGACAAGCACCGGGCCCACAGGGCCTACCGGCTGGAGATCCCGAATGTCGCGGCGAACGAGTTCCGCCGTCACGCCGTGCTGCGCGAGAAGTTTTGCACCGAGGGTGTTCTTTTCGCGGAGAAGGCCGAGGAGCAGGTGCTCAGTACCGATGTTCTGGTGGTTGAGGCGCTCGGCCTCTTCGGCGGCATAGGCGAGCACGCGCTTGCTCTCGTGCGAGAGCGGGATGTCGACGGAGGTGGAGAAGCTTGGATGAAACGGACGTTCACGTGCGATCTCGTTGCGCAGGACCTCGGGCGTAGTCTGCGAGCGGAAGAAGCGCGTGGACAGGGCCGCGTTCTCGCGGAGCAGGCCGAGCAGCATGTGTTCGGTTTCGATGTACGGTGAGCCGGAGGCGCTCGCCTCGTAGCGGGCGAAGAAGATGGTGCGGCGGGCCTTTTCAGTGTAGCGCTCGAACATGCCAGCTATTGTGCGCCTGGAAGCAGAAATCGTATGTAGAAAATGTGGGGCTAGCTCGGCGGTTGGGTTGCGGCAGCGGGAGGCGGCGCATCGTCATTCGAGCCATCGCCGTAGGTTGGGTACGGAACGGCCTCCGGATTCACGGGCATCGATTGCAGCACCGTCAGGTCCTGCTGCACCGCAGCCCAGGCGGCTGGATCTTTCTTGGTGGCAAACGGCAGTGACAGGTCCGCGTAGTAGGCCAGGATGTCCGCCTTGATGCCGGGCGGCACAGGTACTGTCGGGGTTTGCGCCAGATGATGCAGAAGGAAGGCGTAGGTCTGATCGGTGAGCGGATAGCCTGCCGGCTTCACCGGATTTCCGGTATCCAGGTCGCGGTTCAGCAGCGGATGGTGCGGGTCAGGCGAGCCCCGGGGAATTGCCTGCGAGGAGCCCGGCTTCGCCGGCAGCGGATCCGTCGGCGGTGGAAGCGCGTGCGTGTCCGCGGCCGCAGCCTGCTGCGCTGACGGCCGGGTGGAAGGTGGCGGCGTGAACCGCCGAAGCGCGTGGTTGAGCGCATCCGTCGACCGGATCACGGAGTGCACATAGTCCAGCTCAGTTTGTGATGTCGGCCCTTTGACGGCGGTGAGCTTCAGCGGCCCGATCTTCGGCACGATGAAGATGATTCCTGCGAGCGCGTATGTGAGCGGACCTGCGTGCTTGCGATAGTCAGCCCAATGGTTCTGCTGTTCGACTTCTTTCACGTCGTGGACCAGCCGCTGGACATCAGGATCAGAGGCCGCGTCGGCTGGCTCATGATGACGATGCAGCAGGGTTGTGGCGTACGCAACTCGCGGGATGAAGCGGTGCACCGCCCAGCGATAGCCGCGCACATTGATCCGCTGATGGCGGGTTTGCGTGAAGTCTTCGCGGAGGCCATAGGTCTGGTAGAAGGCCAGCGCGAGCTGCCGGGTTGGAACTTCGAGACCGACGTGGCGCAGGTAGCTCACCGGAGCGAAGCGGTGGTTCGCGATCTCGTCGATATCAAACGCGAACTCCGTTTGCACGTGCTGGTGCTCGCCTTCGGCATAGTTCACGACGTTGCCGTAGCGCTTGCGCAGCTTGGGAAACTCTACGGGGACGGCGAGATTCGTCGCCTGCGAGTGGCCGACGCTGTCTCCGATGTAGTGCGAGAGCGCGCCGATTGCGAAGGCCAGCTCGTCGGCATTGCCGGCGTTGCGGAAGAGATTGACGACGAAGTCGCCTGAGCGGACGTAATGCGTTAGATCAGAGAAGTTCTTGTCGCCAAACGGGTAGTAACCGATGTCCTGGATCACGCAACCGCCGTAGGCGTACGCGCGCGCGTGCTCGAGCTCCGCGGGCGTAATTGTCGGATATCGGCTGCGCAACAGCGGAACGATGGAGGTATCCCAGGTCAGGTCGATGAGCTGCTCATGCGTGAGCACCGAATAGCCATACGCTCGAGGGCTGATGCAAGCGAGGCAAAGCAGCAGCGCGAACGCGACGTGCAAGCGAAGACGCATAGCCGTGTGATGCCGAAACCTCGCAAAGTGCATGGTTCCGGACACTTATGAACCGGAGCCGCCGGAAAAGGCCTTCCAGAACACATACAGAAGCAGCAGAACGAACGCCCAGAAGGCAATGTGCGCTGGAATATTCCGTCGAACCTTGAGTTGCTGTCTTGCTTTTTCCCGGAAGCGGTCTTTCATACGCCCTCCGCCAGCGCCTGCCATAGTAGCGCATCCTGCGTCTGCTTTTCGTTAGCATAAAAAGGATGTTGACGCTGACTGCTGCCGAGGTGCGCGTTCTGGGCGCGCTGATTGAAAAGGGAATCACCACGCCGGAGTACTACCCGCTCAGCCTGAATGCACTAGTGAACGCGTGCAACCAGAAGTCCAGTCGTGACCCCGTGATGGAACTGAGCGAGGCAGATGTTCGCTCAGCGCTGTTCGAAATGGAGCAACTCGGGCTGGTGCGCGTGCTGGCCGATTCCAGGGTTTCCAAGTTTGAGCACCTGGCGTACGGGAAGCTCGGGCTCGGCCGCCCGGAGACCGCGGTGCTCGGACTGCTATTGCTGCGCGGCCCGCAAACAGCCGCCGAACTCCGCGCCCGCACCGAACGGATGTACGCCTTTGACGACGTGGGTGCGGTTACCGCGGTGCTCGAGCGCCTTGCCGCACGCGAAGAACCGCTGGTCGTCCAGCTCGCGCGCCAGCCCGGCGCCCGCGAGAGCCGCTGGATGCACCGGCTCAGCGGGGATGTAGAAGACGCGAGCGCTCCCGATGCCTACGTCGCAACCGCCGCCCCGGCGACCGGCCTGCAGGAGCGCGTCGAGGAATTGGAGCGTATCGTGCAAGCGCTTGAGCAACGCGTGCGCGCACTGGAAGGTGCGAATTAGGTTCGCGCTCAGTTTTGTCGAATGCCTCCTGCGAAGACTAAAAGGCCCACCGCAAAGGTGGGCCTCGAAGAATGCTTCAGGTGCCGATTAGTGCGCGGCCCACTCGATCTTCGTAAGGTCGATACCTTCCTTCACCATCTCGTAGAGTGGCGAGAGCTGGCGAAGGTGCTGGACCACATTGATCAGCTTGTCCGCAACGTAATCGATTTCAGCCTTCGAATTGAACCGGCCAATGCCGAAGCGGATCGAACTGTGCGCAACGTCATCGCCGAGGCCGAGAGCCTTCAGCACATAGCTGGGTTCGAGCGTCGCCGAGGTGCAGGCAGAGCCGGATGACACCGCGATGTCGTTGATGCCCATCAGCAGGCTCTCGCCCTCAACGTAGATGAAGCTGATGTTCAGGTTCCCGGGCAGGTGGTGCTCCATGTTGCCGTTGACCTGGGTGTAGTCCAGCGCGGTCTCGAGCTTCTTGCGGAGGTAATCGCGGAGCTCGATCTCGCGCTTCGCTTCGGTGGCCATCTCCTCGCCGCAGATCTCGCACGCCTTGCCCAGGCCGACGATGCCCGGGACGTTCAGCGTACCCGAACGCATGCCGCGCTCGTGACCGCCGCCGTTCTGCTGCTCGGCAATCTGCACGCGCGGATTGCGACGGCGCACGTACAGCGCGCCAACTCCTTTCGGCCCGTAGATCTTGTGTCCCGAGAGGCTCATCACGTCAATGTTGTCGTTGATGACGTTGACGGGAATCTTGCCGACAGCCTGGACGCCGTCCGTGTGGAAGAGCACGCCCTTCTCATGGCACAGCTTGCCGATCTCGCGAATCGGCTGAATCACGCCGATCTCATTGTTCGCGTACATGATCGAGACCAGGATGGTCTTGTCATCGATCGCGCGGCGCAGGTCTTCGATGTCGACCAGGCCGTCCGCCTGAACGGGCAGATACGTCACACGATAGCCGCTCTTCTCGAGCTTCTTGCAGGTATCAAGCACGGCCTTGTGCTCGGTCACCTGGGTGATGATGTGGTTGCCGCGCTCGCGATACATCTCCGCAATGCCCTTGATCGCAAGATTGTTCGACTCCGTCGCGCCCGAGGTGAAGATGATCTCCTTCGCCGTGGCGCCAATGAGCTTGGCCACCTGCTCGCGCGCCTTTTCGACTGCCGCCTCTGCCTCCCAGCCGAAGCTATGGTTGCGGCTCGCCGCGTTGCCGAAGATGCCGGTCAGGTATGGCATCATGGCCTCGAGCACGCGGGGGTCGAGCGGCGTGGTCGCGTGATTGTCCATGTAGATGGGCAGCTTCACGCCCGAGGGCAGCGCCTCATTCGTGTGGGTGATGTTCATTCCGAGGGTCTCAGCCATGATGTGTACTCCTGAATCCGTGATGCGTTAAAACCTAAATCGCGATCGTGACAAGCCCGCCTGCAACCGGTGCGGGCGGCGATGATGTATCGGCGGGTTCGACGAGATCGGCGATGCTGAGTCCGCTCAGCATGTCCTTGATCGAGTCGTTGACCTTGCGCAGTGGCTCTTTGATGGTGCAGGTGCCGTGCAGGTCGCAGGTGCCGTGAATCGTGATGCAACTGGTGATAAACAATGGCCCGTCGATGGCGCGGATCACCTCGAACGCGTTAATCTCCGCCGCCGGACGCCCCAGCGAATACCCGCCGTTCGTCCCTGCCGTCGAAACCAGGATGCCGGCCCGCGTCAGCGTCTGCAGAATCTTCGCCAGCAGCTGCGGAGGAATGTGATACGCCTCGGCGATCGCCTTGGCCGACGCACTGGCCGAGTGGGTCAGCCGCCCGCGCTCGGCCGGCTGCGCCTGTTCGGCCAGGTACTTCAGGGCCATCAGGCCGTAATCCGCTTTTTTGGTCAGGCGCAGCATGTCTGGTGTGGCCTGAACGCCGACGATGCGTCGATTTTGGGCCATTCTTAGTGTACGGCGCGCTGCCGAGCGAAGCAAGACCAATGCGGTCGCAATTCCTGCGCCTTGAAGGAGTCAAGCAGATGAACGATGCCGTCTACATCAGGCCGATTCGCCGGAACGACTCCGCCGCAGTGGCCCAGCTCTCCGGACAGCTCGGCTATGCGCGCACCGCAGAGCAGATCGGCAATGGGTGCAACAGCTTGATCGACGCAGCGACCGCGCCGCGTTCGTCGCGGAGCTCAACGCTGAGGTGGTCGGCTGGGTCGAGGTCTCGCTCGTGCATCACCTGCAGTCGGACCCCTTTGGACTGATCGGCGGCCTTGTCGTGCGCGACGGCCTGCGCGGCGGCGGCATCGGCAGGCAGCTCTGCCAACAAGCCGAACGCTGGACCCTGCAGCAAGGCATCAGCCAGATTCGCGTGACCTCGCGGAGCACTCGGGAAGCCGCGCACCGCTTTTACCTGCGCGACGGCTACCGGCAAGTGAAGGTCTCCATGGTATTCCAGAAGACGCTGCCGGCTGACGACGTGCGATACTCCGCAACCTGAAGAGCGCGAATCAGATACCATGCAATGGCGCGCCCCGGGACAGACCCCTGCGACCGACCCGTGACCGACCTGTGACTGACCCCTGTGACTGATCTTCGCCAAGTCCGCTCTGCGCCCAATGTGCTGACGATGCTGCGGCTCTTCACCGTGCCGTTTCTCGTCATCGAGATCCTCGACGCGCACTGGAAGATCGCCTTCGTGCTCTTGTGGATGGCCGGCATCTCGGACAGCCTCGACGGCCTGCTTGCCCGCGCGCTGAAGCAGCGCACCACGCTCGGGCAGTTCCTCGACCCCATCGCCGACAAGGCCCTGCTCAGCACGTTGTTTCTGGTGCTCACGCACGTCGGCGTCATCCCGCGGTATGTTACGGTGCTCGTCTTCAGCCGCGACCTCGGCATCCTGCTCATCTCCACGCTGCTGTACGTCACGAACATCCTTCGCGACTTCAGCCCTACGTGGCTGGGCAAGATGAACACGTGTCTCCAGATCCTCACGGTGCTTCTTGTGATGACCGCAAAGGTCACGGCCGGCTGGCATTTCGGCCCGTTGACCGTCTGGTTGCTGCGCACCATCGCCGTGGTCGCGCCACTGTCCGCAGCGCAGTACGCCTGGATCACGCTGCGCAAAGTGCAGAACCAGGGAGACGCCACATCGCAGGCAGAGCCATCCTGAGCATCTGGAATGTAGAGACTGGCGGAGAGACCGGTCTCATGCACGACAACTCGCGCTCTTGTATGCGAATATTCCAGAACTTGGAAACGGTCCTCTTGCTGCGTCTTCTACCCTGAAGCGCAATATCGAGAGACGCTCATCGCTGTAAGACTTTGCAGGAATTAGGGGAGGCGCAGATGGCAACTGGGCAGAGCCGCGCTCTGTGGCTGCTGGTACGAAGTGCACTGACAGGAGCGCTCGGCGGTCTGCTCTTCGGGTTTGACACGGCGGTGATCGCCGGCACAACCCACGCTCTCCAGGTTCATTACGCCCTCTCGGAAGCCCAGAAGGGCTTCACTGTCGCGATCGCCCTCTACGGCACGGTTGCCGGCGCGATGCTCGCGGGGCCGCTCGGGCAGCGCATCGGCAGCCGCAGCGCCCTCCGCTGGATGGGGCTGCTCTACGTCATCTCCGCCGCCGGCTGCGCGTTCGCCGGCTCCTGGTGGAGCTTGCTCGCCTTCCGCGCGCTCGGTGGCCTGGGAATCGGCGGCTCGTCCGTGCTGGGGCCCGTCTACATCGCCGAGCTCGCACCGGCGAAGTGGCGCGGCCGCCTCGTCGGTCTGTTTCAGATCAACATCGTCATCGGCATCTTGCTGGCCTACCTCTCCAATGCCATCGTCGCCCACTTCGTTCCGTCTCTGGCGATGCAGTGGCGCTGGCAGTTCGGCGTAGGCGTCCTTCCCGCGCTGCTGTTCCTGCTGCTCCTGCTGTCCGTCCCACAGAGCTCACGCTGGCTGGTCTCGCAGAGCCGCTTTGACGAGGCGCAGCGCATTCTCTTCCAGATGGGCTCGCCCGACTCCGAAGCCGAAGTCGACGCGATCCGAAAATCGCTGGAGGCCGAGAGCGGCGCCGCGCACGATCACCTCTTCGTCGGCCGCTACAAATTGCTCATCTTCCTGGCGATCTCCATTGGCTTCTTCAATCAGCTCTCCGGCATCAACGCGGTTCTCTATTACCTGAACGACATCTTCGGCGCGGCCGGCTTCAGCGCGATGAGCGCGAACGTCCAGGCGGTCATCATCGGCGTGGCGAATCTCGTTGCAACCTTTATCGGCATCGCCCTGATCGACAAGCTCGGCCGCAAGACGCTGCTGCTCATCGGCGCCGTTGGCGACGCGCTCTGCCTCCTCGGTGTCGCCCTTGTCTATACCTCGAACTCCCACCAGAACCTGCTGCTGCCGCTGCTCATCGGCTTCATCATGTTCTTCGCGATCTCGCAGGGGGCGGTCATCTGGGTTTACCTCAGCGAGGTCTTCCCGACGAATGTGCGGTCCAAGGGCCAGAGCCTGGGCTCCAGCTCGCATTGGGTGATGAATGCCGCGATCGCCACCGTCTTCCCGGTCATCGCCGCCTATAATCGCGCGGCGCCTTTCTGGTTTTTCGCGGCCATGATGGTGGTGGAGTTCTTTGTGGTCCTGATGATCTACCCGGAGACCAAGGGCCAGACTCTGGAAAGCATGAGCCAGCACCTCGGGCTGCACTAAGTCGGACGGGGAGGTTGTCACGGTAGAGTTCGCCTACCATCCCCATGCAGCCTGCACCGCCTAGAGTTTTTTCGCCGTTCAGGTTTACAGCGTTAGCGATTGTGAACAGGTTCGGATGCGCGTTGAGAATTGGCCCATATGCTGCGGATGGAAACGATCACTGTCTCCGGAGCGTCGTTCTGGATGTAATGACGTGATTCGGGCACCTGCACTTGTTTCATTCCAGGATTTCGTAACAGAAGCTCATGGTGAAGCTCCCACTTCAACCGTTGTTCTTCCGGGTTTCCCGGAAATGACGAATCTACGGCAGTCCCGGTCAACAGGATCGATGGCACGGCAGGCAAACTGGAAATCTGTGCGACCTGAGCGCCGCCTTCTGCCACCATAGCGTCAAACTCGCGTTGGACCGCCGGAGGCATGGGGCCATGTCGTGCCAAAGCTTTCTCGCGCTCGTTCCACTGACTCGCGGTTAGCCTTGCTTTCAGTCGTTGAACGATTCTGCCGTCTTCGGGATCAACCAAAACCAAACCCGCAACGTCAGTGGGGTATCGATCGGCAAAGAGTTGGACAACGGCTCCGCCCAATGAGTGACCCACAAGGACGTATGGGGGTACTAAACCTGCCTCGTGAATAAGGTCGTGAAGCTCCTGTGCGAGTGTCACGCCGTCTCTTGCTGCGGATGTCGGCGGCGAGGCTCCAAGCCCCGGGCGGTCAAAGCTCAGAGTTGTGGCGAACTGCGACACTGCGGGTTGAACAGCGGCCCAAGTAGTGGCATCTTCCCCAAGCCCGGATTCGAAGATGACCGGCGGATTGCCTTTGCCCTGCAGGACGATCCGTGTTGGCTCGCCTTTCACCGTAAGTGTCTGGGTTGATTGCGAAACCGGGAGCAGGAGCAATGGGAGCAAGATGAGGGCGCGCATAGAGCGTCAGTACGCATTTTGGCAACGGAAGTTCCAGCGCCCGGAATCCGCGCCTTGCCCCGCAGGTGCGCGACACGGTAAACTACGGTGTACGCACTTTAGGCGCGTAGCTCAGTTGGTTAGAGCGCTACCTTGACACGGTAGAGGTCGTTGGTTCGAATCCAATCGTGCCTACCATTCTCCTCTTTTGAGTCGTCCTCCGGGACCCGGCCAGTGCGGGAGAAGTTGCGAGACAAGTTTTGGCTGTTCTGGAGATTGTTATGGCACAGGTATGTGAGTTTTGCGGCAAGGGACCGCAGTTCGGCAACAACATCTCGCACGCGCACAACGTGACGCGGCGCCGCTGGAATCCTAACCTGCAGACGGTAAAGGCCGTTACCAACGGCGTTGCCAAGCGGGTTCGCGTCTGCACCAGCTGCATCAAGTCCGGCAAAATCGTTAAAGGCTAAGCGGTTTCGGCATTTACAATCGGGCGCGGATCACATCTTACGATTTGAGGTTGCGCAGAATGTCGGTCGATACGGAGCTGCTCGTTCAGTCCCTCACGAAGCGCGGACACACGGTCGAGGGCGTCATCAAGGTCCCGGACAACGCCGGTGACTACGAGTTCATCGTCGACGGAGTGACGCTGAACCTGGAAGAGACTCGCGCCCTGCTGGAACTTGACCAGGAAGCCGATGGCCGCGGCCCTGTCGTTCCCAGAACGACTCCGGCTACGTAATCCGCCGCGAATTCCCTCAAACAAAAACCCTCGCCAGCGCGAGGGTTTTCTGCTCTCGTCGTGCGGCTCATTTGTTCTCAAAATCGAGTGACGCGGAATTAATGCAATACCGTTGTCCCGTCGGCTTCGGACCGTCCGGAAACAGATGTCCGAGATGCGATCCGCAGGTCGCGCAGACGACCTCGACGCGCCGCATGCCATAGCTGGAGTCATCGTGCAGCTCCACGGCGTCGGCAGACACCGGCTCGAAGAAGCTCGGCCAGCCAGAGCCGGATTCGAATTTCGTGTCCGACTTGAACAGTGGGGCGTTGCAAGCCGCGCAGTGATACATCCCGTCGGCATGGTTGTTCACCAGCGCACCGGTGAACGCGCGTTCCGTGCCCCTCTCGCGAAGGATCTGAAACTGCTCCGGTGTGAGGCGCTTCCGCCACTCGTCGTCGCTGAGCTGCACCCTTTGCTTCTGCGCACTCTGGCCGGACTTCGAGTCATCCTTTGTTGTCGCCGCGTCGCTCAGCGGTCCTGCTGCAGGGATCTCGGGCATAGTGGATCTCCTCTGTTCTCATTATGGCCCTGCCTGCGCTCCCCTGTCCCGAGCCGTGCCTCCACTGACATTCGCGAAGATTCGGACTTCAAACGATGTACGGCATCAAAACTTTTCCAGAGCCGCTTCCGCCATTGGTTCTCGTGGTAAATCTCGGGAGACAAGCGCTTTACCATGAAGTAGCACCGGACGATAACGTTCGGAGTGCAAACCAATGTTCCGGGAAAGCGGATAAGCGGGTTGCCAAACGTAAATCCGGCAGCGTAATGTTGGCGCGCTATCAGGGAAGCACAGAGTCGTCACGATAACGCTCTGGGCACCTGTCGCGTTTCGTTTTTCTTTCGAGGAGGATCACAGTGAACAGAGTCTTACGTTCGCTCATGCTTATTATCGCGGTCGCCATTTCGGGACTCGCCGCGCACGGGCAGCTTTCCACCGCAACAATCTTTGGAACTGTGACGGACAGCACCGGCGCAGCCGTACCCGGCGCCGCCGTTGTCATCACCCAGACCGACACGCAGACCAGCCGCACTATCAAGACGAATGGCGACGGCTCCTACCGCGCTGACTTTCTTCCCGTCGGCCCGTACAAGCTCAGCGTCTCGTCGCAGGGCTTCAAGACGCTCGAGCGCACCGGCATCACCCTGACCGTCACGGAAGAGGCGCACGTCGACCTCCAGCTCCAGCCCGGCGGCGAATCCACGACCGTCGAGGTCACCGCCGAAGTCCCGCTGCTGAACACCGGCAACTCCACCCTCGGCCGCACCGTCTCGAACGTCGAAATCGACAACCTTCCGCTGGTCGACCGCAACGTCTACACGCTGCTTGACCTCACACCCGGCGTGCAGAACAACAACAACTCCGGAAACAACGCGGCAGGCGGCGTCATCAATCCGCTCGGCTATCCGGAGCAGCACGTGAAAATCAACGGCTCGTCCGACTCCGGCGTCGGCCAGGTCTCCTATTACCTCGATGGCGGATCGAACATGACGGGCGTGCGCAACACCGGCAACCCTCTGCCTAATCCCGACGCGATCCGTGAGTTCCGGGTCGACACCAACAACTTCTCCGCGCAATATGGCCGCAACTCTGCCGGTGTCGTCACAGTGCTCACCAAGTCCGGCACGAACCAGTTCCACGGCTCTGTGTTCGAGTTCTACCGCGACCGGAACTTCAACGCGACCGTTCGCGCAACGAACGTCAAGACGCCCTACAATCAGCACCGCTTCGGCTTCACCGTGGGTGGCCCGATCAAGCGCGACAAGCTGTTCTTCTTCGGCAGCTATGCCGGGTTCCGTTTCATCACGGATAACATCTTCAATCCAATCGTCCCCAGCACAGCGATGGTCCAGGGCAACTTCACCGCCAACATCCCGACGGCGGCCTCCTCGCAGGTTCCTGACAGCCAGAAGTGCACGATCGCCGCTCAGTCTTCGACGCTGTTCTGGGCCTGCAACCCGTTTCTGCCGAAGGCCTCGGCCTGGTGTCACTTCAATAACCAGCCGAACGTCTGCGATCCGTCGACCTTCGATCCGTCGATCACGGCGATCATGAAGGCGGGTTTGATCCCCACTCAAGGTTCCAGCGGAACGATCAACCAGTTGAGCCCGATTCGCCAGAAGACGGATGAGCAGCTCTATAAGAGCGACTATCAGCTGACCGCGAAGCAGCGATTAACGTTCAGCTACTTCCATGAGACGGGCGACTATATCGTCAATCCATCCGGTAACAACGTCCTCGGCTGGGTAGTGCACAACTATACGTTTGCGCAGCATGAAGCGAACGTTCAGCACACCTGGACGATCAGCAACAGCACCGTAAATCAACTCGCGCTCAACTACACGCGCCTGATCGGCGGGCGCGTGCCCTCCCCGGCGCAGAGCCTGGCAGATTTCGGCTCCGCCTTCCAGGAACAACTGCCGGATGGATCGATCTGTGGTGTGCCCGCAAAGACAGGATGTTCGCGTCCCGACCTCAACGTCAGCGGCTGGTTCCATGCCGCCAATGCCATTACAGGCCCGGTTACTGGAAGCAATGTTTACGCGCTGCGCGATATCGTGAGCAGCACCCACGGCCGGCACACGCTGTATTACGGCGGCGAGGCAAACCGCGAAAATGACGCTCAGCAGACCACGCTGAATGACTATGGCGTCTTCAGCTTCACGGCCCATACAAACACCGCCAATCATTCCTCCGCGGCGATCACGGACTTCCTCTTCGGCACACCGAACTCCATGGCGCAGGACGTGCCGGTCTATGCAAACGCGAACTACTTCAACTACGGCCTCTTCTTCCAGGATGACTGGCGCGTCTTTCCGAACCTGACCTTGAACCTCGGCATCCGTTACGACATTCAGACCACCCCGACTGACACCGAGCGAATGGTTATGAACTTCGTCCCGGGCGCGCAGTCGACCATCGCCCCCGGCGGTTACAAGGGCGTTCTGTTTCCGGGCGACCCCGGTGTTCCGGCCGGCGGCGTTAATACCCGCTTGGACCACATCTCGCCACGCATTGGTATGGCGTGGACACCCTATCCGAACGGACACACGGTCATTCATGCGGCCGCGGGTCTCTTCTACGGATCCATCGGCGGAAACCTGTTTACCTATCCTTCCAACGGCGAGCCGTTCTCCGGCCGTCCAACCTTCACCAACGTCATCCACGTCTCCAATCCCTACGCGACGGATCCCAAGGATTTCTGCAATGGCGATCCCACCTGCATTGCGGGCGGCGTAGGCCACTCTCCTTTTCCATTCATCTATGATCCGAAAAATCCAAAGTATGTGGTCACGCCGGCGGCAATCATTCCGGTGGACCCCAACTTCCGCTGGCCGGTCAGCTACCAGGTCAACTTTGGATTCGAGCAGCAGCTTGGTGGCGGATTCGCGTTCTCGGGCAGCTACGTCGGCGCGTTCTCACGCAAGCTTCCCACCGAGTGGGATGTCGATTATCCGCAGTTCAACGTGACCTCCACCGGTGCCGCGGCAGCCTCGTGCACGGACACGACGCAGGCCTGCGCGTATGTGGATACCAGCGCCACTGTAAACAATCGTCGCCCGTACAACTCCAAGACCTACGCCGCGACCTCAACCTCGTCGGCATCGAATCCGATCTTCTCCAGCATTTCGCAGATCCAGTCCTCCGAGAGCGCCAACTACAACGGCTTGCAGGTCACGCTTCAGAAGCGGCTCTCGAAAGGCTTCAGCGCACAGGGATTTTATGTTTGGTCCAAGGCGCTGCAGAGCCTCGACCTCGACACCAACGGCAACACCGGTAACAGCGCGACAACCGAGCCGGAGGACAATAACAATCATTGGCTCGACCGGCAGCGCTCCGACTACGATCAGCGGCACGTCGTTGCGGCCTCCATCGTTTGGAAGCCGCATTACAACTTCTCACACCGCGCGTTCGCGATCGTCGTGAACGACTGGACATTTGCTTCGATCATCCGTTTGCAGAGTGGAGTGCCCTTCAACATCACGACTGGATCAGACAACAACGGCGACGGCGTGACCAACGATCGGCCCAACCTGGTGCCGGGAGTCGTTCACGCATCACTCACGGACGACGGCCACTCGCGCCAAGCCATGATTCACAACTGGGTAAGCGCGTCTCAATTCTGCGTTTTCAACACCGCAATCAATGGCATCAACGCCTGCCCACAGGATGGCGCGGGTCCGGCAGGTTCAGATGGAACGGTGCGCCAGAATGCCCTGGATTCTCCCGGACGGCGTGACATCGATGCTTCAATCTTCCGCGACTTTCCGATCCACGAGAGCGTGAGATTCGAATTGCGCGGAGAAGCGACCAACGTCTTCAACCTAACCAACCTTCCTGCCCCGAACGGGACGTTGAACTCATCCACCTTCGGTCAGATCACCTCGTCCATCCAGTTCGGAAGCTTTACGAACCGCATCATCCAGGTTGGCGGGCGCATTCTGTTCTAGCCGAATCCTCACACCCTGCGCGGCAGACGCTCCACGATCGTCTGCCGCATTTCTTTAAGCGCCCCGGATTGCTAACTACGCCTTCGCGATGCAATCAATTTCCACCAGCGCATCCTTCGGCAACGCCGCAACCTGCACCGTGGAGCGTGCCGGTGCAACCACTCCATCGCCGGCGAACGCCCGTCCGTAAACCTCATTCATAGCGGCAAAGTCGCGCATGTCTTTCAGGAAGACGGTCGTCTTCACCACGTTGGCAAAGCTCAGCCCTGCAGCCGCGAGCACGCCGCGCAGATTCGCAATCACGCGCTCTGTCTGCTCTGTAATTCCGCCGGAGACCATCTGGCCGGTCGCAGGATCGAGCGGAATCTGTCCGGAGGTGAAGACGAGGTCGCCCGAGCGAACGGCCTGTGTATACGGTCCGATCGCGGCCGGAGCATCCTTCGTAGCAATTGCGGTCTTGTCGATAGGCATAGGCCGGATTGTCGGCGACTGCACGCTGTGCGCGCAAGCGCGAGCGACGCTTCGGCTCCGCATGCATCCCATTCCTGATAGTGGAAAATAGAGGATGGCGCGTTTTTCGGTCTTTGCGCGTCCTCCAGAGGAGCCTCGTGGCAGAACAACAGCAACGCGTCGTCGGCATTGACCTGGGCACAACCAACTCGCTCGTCGCCTTCATGCACGGCGACACGCCGCAGGTCATCCCCGGCGAGGACGGCGCAGCAATCGTTCCCAGCGTTGTCGCCTTCGACCAGGACACGAAGGAGGGCTTCGCCGTTGGCAATGCCGCGCGTGATGTGCTGCTGAAGCAGCCGGCGAATGCCGTCTATTCCGTGAAGCGCCTCATGGGCCGCGACATCGAAGATGTGCAGCCCGAGCTGAAGCTCTTTCCGTTCCGCCTCGCCGAAGGGCTCAAGCCCGGCGAGGTGCTGAAGCTCGACGTCGGTGGCCTCACCCTCACTCCACCCGAGATCTCCGCCTACGTTCTTCTGCAACTCAAGCGCAACGCAGAGCGCTTCTTCGGCGCTTCGGTCACGAAGGCCGTCATCACCGTTCCCGCCTATTTCAACGACGCGCAACGCCAGGCCACCAAGGACGCCGGACGCATCGCCGGTCTGGAAGTGCTGCGGCTCGTGAACGAGCCGACCGCTGCCGCGCTCGCCTATGGACTCGATAAGCTGCACGGCGGCAAGGACGGCGTCATCGCCGTGTATGACTTCGGCGGCGGCACGTTCGATATCTCCATCCTCAAGCTGCACGAGGGGATCTTCGAGGTCATCGCCACCGGCGGCGACACTCACCTCGGTGGCGACGACATCGACAACCTGCTGCTCGGCGTTGCGATCGACGACCTCCGCGGCGATCTCGGCATAGATGTGAGCACGCAACCCGAAGTCATCCAGGGGCTCCGCAAGGCAGTCATCGACGCAAAGATTGCGCTCTCCGCGAGTTCGTCCGCGCGGCTTCAGGTCGAGCTCGCCGGCGGCAAGCAGTATCTCCGCGAGATTACGCGCGAGCAGTTTGAGCAGCTGATTGCTCCGGTGATCGAACGCACCGCAGCGCCGGTTCGTCAGGCGCTCAAGGACTCCGGGCTCTCGCCCGAGCAGATCGACGAGGTCGTCATGGTGGGCGGCTCGACGCGCATTCCCGCCGTGCGCGCTCTCGTCGCGAAGCTCTTCGATCTCGAGTCGCGCGGCAAGAAGCTGCACACCGAGCTCAATCCCGACGAAGTGGTTGCGCTCGGCGCTGCTGTGCAGGCGCAGATTCTCTCCGGCGAAGCCAGCGCGGCGACGGACGATCTGCTTCTGCTGGATGTCACTCCGCTCTCACTTGGTATTGAAGCGCTCGGCGGCGTGGTCGCGAAGATCATTCAGCGCAACTCAACCATCCCTGCCAGCGCAACCGAGCACTTCACGACCGGAGTCGATGGCCAGACAAACGTTGCGATCCATGTCGTTCAAGGCGAACGCGAATTGGCAAAAGACTGCCGCAGCCTCGCGCGTTTTGATCTCAAAGGAATTCCGCCGATGGTCGCGGGTCTGCCGCGCATCGAGGTGAAATTCCTTATCGATGCCAACGGCATCCTACAGGTCAGCGCGCGCGAGCAGCGCAGCGGCAAAGAGGCGCAGGTCGAGGTGAAGCCGACGTACGGGCTCACCGACGAGCAGGTGGAGGCGATGATCCTGGAGAGCTTTGATATGGCTGAAGAGGACATCACGGCACGCCAGGTGATCGAAGCCAGGAACGAAGCGCAGACGATTCTCGACGCGGTGAACAAGGGCAAGGACTCACCTGCGTGGCAGCAGCTCACCTCGATTGAGCATGAGGAGATTGAGGCGGCTGCGCACGAGGTGGAGGCCTCGATCCGGGGCGGAGATTATCGCGTCATGCGCAACGCGATCGAGCAGCTCGACAAGAAGACGCGCCGCTTTGCCGAGATCATGATGGACTCGGCAGTCAGCGGCGCGCTGCAGGGCAAGACAATGAACTCCGCAGGCGATGCGATGGGCGAAGGCCCGACCGCACCGCATCCGTTCGCAAAGGCGGAGATTCAGGACACAAAGCCGAATGCGATCGAAGCTGCGGAGGCGGATCCGGAGACTGCCGGCGAGTCTGAAGAGGACTGACTACTCAAGCGCGCGGGCGAGGACACCGTTTGCAGCCGCAAGCTTTTCGCGTGCCGCTGCTGCATCGATGTGAAGACCGCCCATCACGATTGCTGTCTTGACGTCCTCACCGGAGTCCTTTAGCAACTGCGCCGCGGTGTCGCGATCGACTCCTGTCGCCGCCGAGATGATGCGCTCGGCGCGGTCGACGAGCTTCGCGTTCGTCGGCCGCACGTTGACCATCAGGTTGCCGAACGTCGCGCCGGTGCGAACCATCACTCCGGTCGAGAGCATATTCAGAACAAGTTTCGTCGCCGTTCCAGCCTTCATGCGGGTTGAGCCCGTCAGCACTTCCGGTCCGGTCGCGGGGGTGATGGCGATCTCGGCGGTCTGGGCGAGGGCGGAGTTGGGCGCGCAGCTCAGCCCGATGGTCAGCGCGCCGCGCTGGCGGGCGTAGTCCATCGCGCCGAGGACGTAAGGGGTTCGGCCGCTGGCGGCGATGCCGACGAGCGTGTCGGGTTTCGCATCCTGGCCGAACCCTGAGGCGGCGAGGTCCTGCGCGCCGAGCTCGGCCGAGTCCTCGGAGTGTTCGCTGGACAGGCGCAGCGCGCGGTCGCCCCCCGCGATGAAGCCCTGGACGAGGTCGGGGGGGACGGAGAAGGTGGGTGGGCACTCGCTGGCGTCGAGCACGCCGAGGCGGCCGCTGGTGCCGGCGCCGATGTAGAAGAGGCGGCCGCCGCGCCGGAAGCGCTCGGCGATGGCGTCGACGGCGCGGGCGATGTTGGGGAGCTCGGCGCGGACGGCGGCGGCGACGGTCGCGTCCTCGTCGTTGATGACGCGGAGCATGTCCAGAGTGGAGAGCTGGTCGAGATTTTCGGAGCGGGGATTGCGAGCTTCAGTAAGGAGCTGGCCGAGCGCAGCGGGGTCGGGGGGGGGCATAGAGAGAGGGTACCCCTCCCCCCGGGTTTTTGCGCAAAGTCTTCAGAGGAAGGAACTTACGGGTGGACTTTACGTGCAAAGTCTTGATTGCAGAGGCTTTGATTTCAAAGTCTCTGCAATGAGGAGTTTGTGCACCAAGATTTGTATTGTGTCGTGGGCCGAGTTGGGATAGGCTGCGCAGGATTTCAAGAACCTATGCGAGGTAAACGTGAAAGCCACCGCAGGCCTTCTTTCCGTTCTTCTTGTGTCAAGTCCGGCAATCTCACAGCAGGCTCCGGCAACGCCGGCTTCCTCCGCGCAGGCTCAACAGCCTGCGGCGACGACGCAGACGCCGCCGCCGCCCAACACGCTTCTGGATGGGACGCCGGTGAAGATGCGGCTGGGAGAGAACCTTTCGTCGGAGACGAACAAGACCGGGGATTCGGTTCCGTTCGAGGTGACGGACGAGGTCGATGTTGACGGCGTGGCGGTGATTCCGAAGGGAGCGCAGGGGCTCGCGACCATAACAACTGCGGAGCCGAAGCGGCGGATGGGACGCGGCGGGAAGCTGGACGTGAACATCGATAGCGTGCGGTTAGCAGATGGAGAGAAGGCGCAGCTGCGTGCGGAGAAGGACATGAAGGGCGGAGGTCACGTCGGCGCCATGACAGGAGCGATGGTGGGAACGGCAATTGTGTTCTTTCCGGCGGCTCCGCTGTTCCTTTTCATGCATGGGAAATCGGTTGAGATTCCGAAAGGCACTGAGGTGACGGCGTTCGTCCAGGGAGACATGCACATCGACATGGCGAACTTCACGCCGAAGCCGGCACCGGGCGATGCCGCAAGTGCAGCCGCTGCGACGACAGCGAGCTTGACCATTGAGTCAAACCAGCCCGGAGCGGACATCGAGATTGACGGGAGCTTTGTGGGGAGTACGCCTTCGACGGTTTCGGTGGCGGCTGGTCAGCACACCATTACGGTGAAGAAGAAGGGATATGCGGCGTGGAGCCGCACGATGACGGTGTCGGGTGGTGCGGTGCATCTGAACGCCGATTTGGATGTTGCGCCCTGACGCCGGAAGTTAGCGGAGCGACCCCGGGTCAGTTCTCGGTTGGCTGCCCGAGCTGGTCGACAAGCAGAAACTGAAACGGCGCTTTGGTGGAGACGAGTTTCATTCCCAGCTGCTTTTCGAGCGCGCCTTTGAAGTTGAGCCCTTCGGCGTCGGGCGGGGGGATGTGGCCCTCGCGTTCGTCGATGAATTCCATCGCCCAGTCGAAGGTGCCGGTGAGTCCGGTGCGGTCGACCACCGGGCGACCGAGGTTGCCCATGCCGCTGAAGGTGCTGACGATCTTCGCCATGGTCAGGTCGCGTCCGCCTTCATGGCGCATGTAGGGCTGCGAGGGCGGCATGTTTACGAAGGTTCCGCAGCGGAGGGGGAACCCGCCGGCGAGCATCGTGTATGGCGGCGGTGGAGGGGCGGCGGGCGCTGATGGCGGGTTCGTTCCATCGTCCGCCGCTGGCTCGAGCTCTTGTGGTCGCCGCCGCGCCGGAGCAGGAATCATCGTTCGGATGAGGACGCAGGCCCGGCCCTAAGACGCCGGGCTTGATGAGCTCGACGGCGTAGACCGAAACGTCGCGAGTCTCGTAGTGCACCTTGAGGCCGAAGCGTTGGATGAGCATGGACCGGACCATCAGGCGCATCTGGTCTTTGGTCACATGCGGATTGTCGGTGCGGGCTTCGATATCGAATCCCTTGTTCTGAGCCCAATCGGGCAGGCTGGCGCGAAAGACGTCCCGTTGCGCGGTCGTGTTCTTGAATGCGAAGCCGATGAGAGCGCCGACGGGCCAGTTGGTCGCCCGGAAGAAACCGCCGGTGTCGGTGTAGGTGTCGTCCGGGCCGTTTGGCACATTCATGCTGGAAGGCGCACCGGGATCCTTCTCGGGATGGATGGAGATGACGTCGAACTCCAGGTGCCCGCCCGCCGCAGTCTCCCATTCGGCATTCGGGTTGGGCTGCGTTGCAGGTGCAGGCGAGGTTTGCGCGATCGTTCCGGGCGGGAAGGTCAGAGACAGCGCAGCTACGGAGGCAAGAATCAGCGCGGTTCGACGGAGCTTTGGTGATCCTGCGAAGGAGACGCCGTGCTTCTGGAGATTCGCGGCGGCCTTTTGTCGTTCGAAGTCGAGCCTGAGGCCGAGAGGCATGGGATGAGTTTAGTGCGGCCCCACTCGTTCGCCGCAACGTCATCTGAAATTTGGTGCTGGTCCACAGCGCCCGATGCTAATGTGGGTTGCACATTCCTGAACCTCACCGCATCGAATCTCTCGCCATACCAGAAGACTCGGTACAATGACCAAGGGGCACGCCAAATGACAACTGAACTGAACAGACTAGTTGAGGCCGCGAAGCGCCGCCCTTTCCCGGAAGCTGAGCGCGAGGCGCAGCGCCGTAGCTTTGCGTATGGAAACGCGAAGATCGAGAACGATCGCGTCACTTGGGAAATGATCGTTGAGGCGGACGAGAAGATAAAAGCGGAGCTAGCGCTCGCTAAGTAATGGCGGACGAAACCCGACACAGTAAGGCATTCGACGCGCAAATCATCACAGACCCCGATGAGCTTGCGCGGAAAGAATCCTTCAATGTCATCGCTCAGTATCGTGCCGTTGCGGATATGGTCGAGTCGTTCTCAGACCCTGATCGGCCCTTCAAATTGAGACCGTCGCATCTGCTGCATCTTCATCGCGCAGCTCTCGATGGAATATCCAGCTACGCCGGGAATTTCCGTCCGGCGGGGATTGAAATCGGCAAAAGCAAACACGAGCCTCCGCCTGCGCACATGGTTCCGGAACTGGTCGAAGAGCTGTGCGACTACGTAAACGAGAAGTGGAAAGACAAGAGTCCCATCCACCTAGCCGCCTACGTCATGTGGCGCCTGAACTGGATCCATCCCTTCACAGACGGGAATGGCAGAACCTCACGCGCGATCTCTTATCTCGTCCTGTGTATACGGCTGAAGATGCTCATTCCGGGGCGAGTAACAATTCCGGAACAGATTGAGCAGAATCGAATGCCCTACTACAAAGCTCTAGAAGAGGCGGATCGAGCTTGGGCGTCAGGTCGAGTCGACCTGACCGCGATGAAGCAGCTAATCGACTCTATGCTGGCAAGACAGTTGCTCGACATCCACGAGGAAGCCGGCTCAGGAGAGGAATAGGCGCGGCTCCGCTTCGCGCCGAGGTGACGTTCGGGGTGCGCTAGCGGCTGTGATCGCGCTTCGCGATAGCCCGATTCGATCCGCAATGACGCCGCGTATGGATGGGGCACCTAGATTTGTGGTGGTCATGCGTGGGCCACCCGTCCGCTTCTATTTCTTGGAGTGTTGTGCGCTTTCCTCTAAAGGCTGCCTTAATAACAATCCGGGTTTACCTATATGGGGAGCCAGCTTTTTTTCCAACCCGTCGGGTGGAAGATAGTATTTCCCCCATCCACCAACACGTCATTAGCTTTTTCCTCCCATAAGAGGTGCCCAGTAGAGTCAAAGCATTGGAAATAGACCGTTGCAGCCCGGTAAGTAAGACCCGGTTCTACTTTGATATACAACAGACTATCGGCACCTACCTCAGGTAACATCTCGATCATTCCAGAGAGAGGCATAAAGCCAGTTACGCTTGTGTTGTTGATCTTCTGGAGACGATCGTTAGCGACTTCGACGCCACGCGAACCGAGAATATCCATGACTTCCATCACGATGCCCTGAAACGCTTCAGACCCATGGCCGGCAACCAGAACGCCTCGGTGTTGTTCGCCCTTATCTTTCAGCTGTGCAAACGCTTTCTGGCTTGATGTATTTAATGCGTCCAGCTTTCCACGCACATAGTTAATCGGTATTGCGAAGTTTAGGTTCTCTCCATTTTGCAACTTAAAAGACATAACTCCTATAGCTTCGCCGTTCCGATTAATCAATGGCCCGCCGCTGCTTCCGTGGCTCGCTGCCGCGGATGTCTGAAGAATGCGGACACCATCATCTAGGCGAATGCCACTAATCAGGCCGTTCGATACCGTTTGCTCGAGTCCTTCGGGAGCGCCGACCAGTAGTACCTCGTCGCCCAAATTCAAGTTATTCGAGTTGCCCAGCGGGACTGTCGGAAGATCAACCGCTTCTATTTTGAGGAATGCGAGATCATTGATCGGGTCGTCACTGAGGAGGGACACATTTCTATACACCTCACCAGTTGAGAGCGTTACCGACATTGCTTTAGCATTGGCCACGACATGGTGATTGGTGACTACGATCCCATCAGGCTTAATTATGAATCCACTGGCCAATGCATCATCTGTATGTATAACGACAACCGCAGGTCGAGTTTTAGCAACGATTTCAGCCCACCGAGTCGGCTTATTGTCTGTTGTGGATCGCGGTTGTGCAATCGGACTTTCACCAGATGGCTTTTGGGATAACACCGGAGGAACTATCTCGACGGCAGAGATCATGGCAAAGAAGGCAATTGCCAGCAAACGGACCATTCCTTCTCTCAAGCTCATTGGTCTCCAGGGGCGGGGTTACCGCCGAATTATACAGATTGGTTTGGCGTCGACTGCCTTCGGCTGCCTAGCTGGCAAATGCGCGAGCTACTGCGCTCAGGCATCGCAGCCTCTGCAGACCGTGCTGTGGCAGGTGAGGAGTGGAGGGCCGACTTCAAGGATAGCGAGGAGAGCTCGGGGCGGAGGCGTTGTGTGGTTGAAGGCTTCTCGGCGACCGAATGGAAGGCAATTCAGTCGGTTCGGCTGCGCCTTCCCTGCGGCCTTCGGCAGAGCGGAACGCAGCTTAGGCGCTGCGCGCCGAAGATGGGGCACCCGAACGCGACTTCGAACGAGTCACGGGGCGGGTACCTCGGCGTTGCCGCCCGTCCCCACCAGCTCTGCAATGGCAACAGGGTTTGGGCTCGGCCGATCATGTTCGGCTTGCGCGCAAGACGCAATGACAGATCATGCGCTCGCGTGGGGCCAGAGCCTTACCTCAGGCTCACCTGAGGGTCACGCGCTCGCATGGGGCCATAACGTTACCCAGGCTCACGGCAGGCTCACTTCAGGCTCATGACAGGCTCACTTCAGGGGTCACGTCAGGGTCAGCTCAGGCTCACGTCGCGATCAGTGGCGCGCGGATAAGGTGTCAGTGGAGCGGGTGCCAGTGGGGCGCGGGCTACGGAGCGTATTGGGTGAAGACGAGGTCGTGAGCCTTGTCGCGGGCGTGGCAGGGATAGCAGCTCTTCATAGAGGCTGGGTCGGCAGGTTTGCCGTCGGGAGTGAAGGTGCCGAAGCCCCAGCCGCCGGTCGCGGCGTACTTGTGTGAGTCCTTGATCATGAACTGAATGTTGGTGGGGTTGCCGGGAGTGAAGGATTGGGGCTGGCCGAAGACCTGGTTGTTTTCGAGGTTCGGGGAGTGAGTGTAGTGGAGGGCGGCGATGATGGTGCCGTCGGGGAACGGGAGGGTTTTGGAGCGGAAGGCTTTGATGGCGACATCGTTGCCCAACATGGCGCCCAGACTGTTGAGTCCGCCAGCCTCATGCGCCACGTTGATGAACCTGTAGTCGCGATAGCCGGCGGGCATTCTGGTGACGTACGGCGGAGCGGCCTGTGCATTTGCCTGCTGCAGCGGGAGGGCCTTGTGGGCGGCGATGCCGGCCATGGATGCGGCTGCAAGCAGCGCGAGAGCCATCGTTCTCATGGGGCGTTCTCTCCTTGGCGAGACTGGTTGCTTTCGTGATTAGCCCGGTAGTTTGTTGTTGATGGTAAATCGGAGGTGAACCGCGGAGCCACGTAGATGGCCGACAACATGCTGGGGGAAACGGTTGTGCGCCGATGGCGTGTGTGGTCTACTGCGCACGACCTTCTATGCAGTCGTGGGAACAGCATCTGGCGCGATGGGAGACAGCTGGCATCGTCGATGAGACGACCGTGCAGCGCATTCGTGCGTTCGAATCAGAACAACTGAATCCTGCCCGGCAGCGGTGGCAGGTGGTGGTGGCGCTGATTCTGGGCGGGATTCTGCTGGGAGCGGGTGTGCTGCTGTTTGTGGCGGCGCACTGGGATGACGTTTCGCCGACCGGACGATTCTTGCTCGTGCTTGGGGTTCTGGCGGCCCTGCACGTTGGCGCGGTGCTGAGCGGGAAGCGCTTTCCGGCGATGGCAACGGTGCTGCACGGAGTGGGAACGGTGGGGGCCGGAGCGGCGATTGCGCTGGTGGGGCAGATCTTCAATATGCAGGAGCACTGGCCGGCGGCGATCCTGATGTGGGCGCTGTGCGCAGGTGCGGGGTGGTGGCTGCTGGGCGATCAGTTTCAGCAGGTCTTGTTTCTGTTGCTGGTGCCGGCGTGGCTGATCTCGGAGTGGAGCTACTGGGCGAGCAACTTTGGAGGCTTTGATGTGTACCTGGCGCGGATGATCGCCGTTGTGGCGGCGGTTTATCTGACGGCCTTCCTTCACTCCAAACGGCAGGCGGTCTTCGGGATTCTGTTTGGCGTTGCGGGCGTTGCGCTGGTGGTTGCGGTGGGGATCGCGAGTGATGGATGGACGTCATGGTACGCGCGTCCGGGCTTGTCCGTGGGGCTGCGGTTTGCGGCGATTGCAGTGATCGTCGCGACGATTGCCGTCGGATGGATGTGGGAGCGGAGGAGCGTAATTCCGGCGGTTGCGGTGATGGCGATGATGTTTGTGCTGCCGTGGCTGCGCGCAAAGGTGCAGAACGAGCTGGGGCTACTACACTCACGAGGCGCCGAGCATATTGGCGTATGTGGTGGTTGCGGCAACGGCGATGGTGCTGGTGTGGTGGGGAGTGAGGGAGCGCTCGCGAGCGGTGGTGAACTACGGGATTGCGGCGTTTGCGCTGACTGTGGCGTGGTTCTACTTCTCGAGCCTGATGGACAGGCTGGGGCGGTCGCTGGGATTGATTGGCCTGGGCATTCTGTTTTTGCTGGGTGGATGGTTGCTGGAGAGATTCCGCCGGAGGCTGATGGAGCAGGTACGGAGCGGGCCGAACGCGGAGGCCATGGCATGACGCTGCGGAGCAAAGGGGTGTGGGTGCTCGCGGTGCAGATCGCGGTGGTGCTGAGCATCGGAGTGAAGTATGCGTGGGAACGGCACGCGTGTCCGATGGTGTGGGCGAGGGCGCAGCAGTGGGACCCGGCGCAGCCAATTCGCGGACGGTATATAGGGCTAACTCTGCATGCGGATGCGTGCGGTTTGACGGAGGGCAGTCACACGAGGGACTTGGCACGATCCGGCGTGGGTCCGGCTCACTGGCAGCCCGTGCAGGCCCAGGAGTGGCACGTGGTGCCGGGCGTTCGCAATGGCGTGCTGACGCCGTTGGTTGTCGACGATACACGGGCGGGACCGACGCAGCAGCTGACGCTGGATGCGGGGATGCCCTGCGAATACGCGAGCTTGAGCGGGACCAGTGACTTCTTCATTCCGGAGCACGCGAAGTCACCGTTTCCACTGCAAAAGGGCCAGGAGTTGTGGGCGCTGGTAACCGTGCCGCCGTCGGGCCCGGTGCGGCCGGTGAAGCTGGCGATCTCGGATTCGCGAGGCTTTCACGTGCTGCCGCTCGAGTGACGAATGGATGACACGCGAGCGAGCGAGGGTGTGTCAGCATAGATATAGATGAGCGAGAGTGGGGAACGGCGGGCCGCGGCGGCGGCGTGGCAGCATCGTGACTTCCGGTTTTATTCGGGGGCGCGGCTGGTGGGGATCCTGGGGGCAGAGGCCCAGGCCGTCGGCGTAGCGTGGCAGATCTATCAGATGACGCACTCGGCGCTGGCGCTGGGATATACCGGGCTGGCGCTGTTTCTGCCGGGGTTGTTCTTCACGCTGCCGGCGGGGCATGTGGCGGACCTGTTCGATCGGCGGACGGTGTTGCTGACCTGCTATGTGCTGCAGTTCGGCGCGACGCTGTGGCTGCTGCACATGACGATGCACGGCGTCAGCAATGTGGCGTGGGTTTATGGGGCGCTGCTGCTGATCGGGCTCGGTAGGTGTTTCAGCGGGCCGGCGGCGGCGGCGCTGGTGCCGATGCTCGTGCCGAAGGAACACTTTGTGAATGCGGTCACGTGGGGGTCGGCGATCTTTCAGATTGCGACGGCGACAGGGCCGATGATTGGCGGGATTCTGTTCACGATCTCACTGGCGGGGACCCGGTGGGCGCGGTGGACGGGAGCGCCGGTCGTCTACGTGTTTACGCTGGCGTGCATTGTGCTGTATTTGCCGATGATTGCGATGATCCGGCCGCGCGGCGCGGCGGAGAAGCGTGGCTTCTCACTAAGCACGATGGCGGCGGGGTTGCGGTATGTGATGCATACGCGTCTGCTGCTGGGGTCGATCTCGCTGGACCTCTTTGCGGTGCTGCTGGGCGGAGCGGTGAGCCTGCTACCGATCTTTGCGGATACGATTCTGCACGCGGGGCCGCATGGGCTGGGCCTGCTGCGCGCGATGCCGAGTTGCGGGGCGCTGATGGTTTCGATGACGCTGCTGACGCATCCCATGAAGCGCAATGCGGGCAAGAAGATGCTGGTTTGCGTGGCGATCTTTGGCGCGGCGACGGTGGTATTCGGGCTGAGCCGGAACATCTGGCTGAGCTGCGCGGCGCTGCTGGTGGTGGGCGCGAGCGACATGATCAGCGTGGTGGTGCGGTCGAGCGTGCTGCAACTGGCCACGCCGCATGAGATGCGCGGCCGGGTGTCGAGCGTGAACTGGCTGTTCCTGGGCGCGAGCAATGAGCTGGGCGAGTATGAGAGCGGATTGACGGCGCACTGGTGGGGCGCGGTGCAGGGCGGTGGTGATCGGCGGCGTTGCCAGCATGGCGATCACCGGGCTATGGGCGGTGTTCTTCCCGGCACTGAGGAGAGCGGACAAGCTGGAGGCGGAGCATCTGATTGCGCTCGAGCGGGAGCTGAGCGCGGCGGAGCCGGTGGGATAGGAGCAGTTAGCGAGTGAGGGAGGGTTAGCAGTGAGGGTGGCTGATCAGTTGCCCGGGATGTGGTCGCGGGTGGTGGACCAGTTGGTGAGCAGGTTGTGCAGGACGGTCGAGCCGACGAGATAGGCGCTCTCGAGCGCGAGATTCTTGCCGACGTAGGGTGCGCTGACGGACTCAACGGCGTCGTGACCGGGGCGTTCCATGGAGTAGTTGCTGCCGGTGCGGAGCACGAGGACGCGGTTGCGGTCGACGCGGTGCATGTCGTCAAGGCGGTCGATCGCGTTGAGGAAGCCGGAGTCTTCCATTTCGGTGGTGGCGAAGACACCTTTCCCGTTCGTCCAGAGACGCACCCAGTCCTCGGCATAGGTGGTCATGATGGCGCCGTGCCAGTAGTAGTCGGAGGCAAAGGTGTCGCCGAGCAGGACGAAGGGCGGGCGCTGCGCGGCGGGCGTGTTGGTGTATTCGGCGCGGAAGGCGGCGACCGCTGGGTCGTCGGGCAGTTTGAGGGCGCGGGTCTGATCGTAAGCCCATTGGACGAGGGCTTGATTCAGAGTGAAGAGATTGGAGCGGTGCCAGGCGGGGTCTTCGACGGAGGGCGGATTGGGCTGCTTGGCGCTGGTGGGGAAGATTCCGTAGGGCCAGGCTTTTGGAGCTTCGCGGGGGTCAATATAGCGGGCCACATCGCCGATCACGAAGCGGGCCCAGGCGGCAGAGCCGATGGAGCCGATGTGAGGGTCGATGCCGGCGATGCCGTTGATGAGGATGTAGGCGTGCGTGAGGTCGAAGCGCGGATCGAGGCCGAGCGCCATCATGCTCGCAGTCGCGTTGACCAGCGTGGTGCCGGAGACCATGCCGAGGATGGTGTGGTCTCTGTTGGTGCGCAGCGGATGGGGTTTGCCATCAGGGCCGAGCGGACCGCCGGGGAATGGGAGCACCTGGTCGAGGTGCTCGCGCTCGACCCAGAACTGGAACTCGCCGGGAGCGTCGCCGGTGTCGTTGCCGACCTCGAAGGTGGTGACGATGACGGCGCGGATGGGCCAGGGCTTTTCTGCGCGCGCTGCGAACGCGGCAAAGAGACCGGCGATGAAGACAGTGGCGCGGAGGAGGCGCATTCGGCTCCGGAAGGCTGGACTCAAGGTGATGGATCCAGAGTAGCAGCGGAGCCGGAGAGCTCAGGCTTCGGGCTTGGGGTGCGGCGCGATCTGCGCGGCGGCGAAGATCTTTGCGGGTGTGAGGAGCACGCCGTCGACGGGGATGACCATCTCGTCGCCCAGCGTGGCGGGTTCGCCGATCTTTTTGCCGCCCTTGGCGAGCTTGTCGAGCGCCTTCTGGAGCTGCGGATCGAGTTTCATGCGTCTTTGGATGCGCGGCCGGAAAGTCGTAGTCGTTGCACCGTAGACGGTGCAACGACTGTGCTACACTAAGGCTGCGTACAAATCTACGCAGGCGCCGCGGGAAGGACTCCCTATGGATTCGAGTCTGGCCAGAGACCGCGAGCGCTTCTTCCCTTCCGCCAAGCATTGAGAGGGCTTTGCGTGTTGGTTGCTCTGGCTGGAGGCCCATCAAGGGATGGTGGCCTCGCCGTGCAGCAGCAGCTTTTTTGAGACCCTTTGGATACGAAGAGAACCAAAGCCTTGCTGAAACCCGGAATCCATGACGCTGATGGTGCGCGATCGCGCCCGTGCGTCTCTGCCGACCTTCCCTCTTCCGCTAAAACACTGAGGAACAATTGTCGAACTCACTTACGCTTGAATCAATTCTGAATCCCGCGCCCATGCAGGTTGCGCGGCACATTACACAAACCGAGGCTTCGGCCCTTCACTTTACGGACTTCAGCATCTCGCAGTCGCTGAAGGACCGCCTGACCGCGGCGGGCTTTATCAAGCCGACACCGGTGCAGGCGGGCGCGATTCCGCCGGCGCTCGAAGGCGATGACATCCTGGCGACGGCCTCGACTGGAACCGGCAAAACGCTGAGCTTCCTGGTGCCGATGATCGAGCGGCTGGAGGAGATCTCCCAGCCTTCGGTGAAGGCGAAGAAGACGCCGGTATTGGCGCTGATCCTGCTGCCGACGCGCGAGCTGGCGATGCAGGTGCTGGAGCACTACTTCAATATCTCGCCGGTCAACAAGAACGACGCCGTGCTGGTCTGCGGCGGCCTGAGCGAGAACCCGCAGGTCGAGGCCATCCAACGCGGACCGCGCGTGGTTGTCGCGACGCCGGGACGGCTTGAGGACTACCTGAAGCGCAAGCTGATCAACCTGCGCGACGTCGACATGCTGGTGCTCGACGAGGTCGACCGCATGCTGGACATGGGCTTCCTGCCTGCCATCCGTCGCATCGTTGGGGCACTCCCGAAGGACCGGCAGACGATGTGCTACTCGGCCACGCTGGACGCGAACATTCGCGAGATCGTGAAGGACTACGTGCACAAGCCGGTGCGCGTGGAGATCGGCCAGACCTCCAAGCCAAGTGACCGCGTGACGCTGCGCGTGTACACGGTGATGCAGGACCAGAAGCTGGCGCAACTGGACCAGATGCTGAACGAAGAGGAAGGAACCTTCCTCGTATTTTCGCGGACGAAGCATGGGGCCGAGCGCATCGGCCGCAAGCTGCAGAAGCTCGGCCACAAGACCGAAACGATCCACGGCGACCGCTCGCAGTCGCAACGCACCGGCGCGCTGAAGAAGTTTTCCGAGGGAAAGGCGCGCGTGCTGGTTGCCACGGACGTGGCGGCGCGCGGGCTGGATGTCTCGAACATTGCGCATGTGGTGAACTTCGACCTGCCCAACGGATCGGACGATTTCGTCCACCGTATCGGACGTACCGGCCGCGCCGGTGCGAGCGGTGTCGCGACCACGTTCATCACGCCGCTGGAAAAGGGCGACGCGAAGAAACTGGAGCGCGAACTGAAGATCAGCTTCGAGTGGCGGGCCGCCGACAAGAACCTGGCCAAGGAAGAGCGCAACCGGCCGATCGAGCTGAGCACCGCGCCGGCGGATGATCTATCCGCCCTGCTGGCGCTCGAGACTCGCTCGTGGAAGAAAGAAGGCGAGCAGCAGGGGCAGCACACCCGGCAGCACGCACCACATCATCCGCACGGAAGCTCGGATGCCGGGCATGGGCGCTCGCATGCAGGCAAAGGACAGCGCGATGGACGCTCCAGCGGCTCATCGGCTACTGGCGGACGCAGCGCGGGACGGCGCGGTGGACGGCGCCGCAGCAGCTAAGCATTGCTTAAGTGCAAACACGAAGGCCGGTGAGGTAATCCCTCACCGGCCTTTTTTGTGCGCAATTCGCGCTACTGTGCGAGTGCCTTTTCAGCCAGCGGCTCCATGATCGCGTAGCCCGCGGCGTTGGGGTGCACGCCGTCGATGCTGATGCCGGGCTTCATGCCGCCGTCCGGGCCGGCCATGGCGGAGTAGTAGTCGAGATACGTGATGTTCTGCTGGGCGGCGTAGCTCTTGAGCCAGTCGTTGAGCGCGCGAATCTTCTCGGCGGGATTTCCGGCAGAGGGCTTCCACGGATAACCGGCCGCGGGCAGCACGGACGCGAGCACGAGGCGAATGTTGTTGGCCCGCGCGAGGTCAACCATGGAGCGGAAGTTGTCCTCAATGGTCTCGGGCGTCTCCGGGCCGGTGTTGCCGGCGATGTCGTTTGTGCCGGCGAGGATCACGACGGCGGTGGGGTGCAGATTGATGACGTCCTGGCGAAAGCGCACGACCATCTGCTCGGTGGTCTGGCCGCTGATGCCGCGATTGACGTAGGGCTTGCCGGGGAAGAACGTCCCGCCGTTGCGCGTCCAGGCGTCGGTGATGGAGTCGCCGTAGAAGACGACGCGGCCGGGCTGTGTGGGCGGGAGCGCGGCGTTGGCATCGGCGTAGCGGCCGAGCTGCGGCCAGTCGTCAAGCTTTTTGCGCATCGCCTCGCAGGCGTCAGGCGCGGGTTTCGCGGCCTGCACGGCCGGTGCAGCGGCGGGGCTGGGTGGTGTCGTCTGCTGTTGTGTCCAAGCCGCAACCGAACCGAAGGCCAGGACTGCTGTGATCAGGAGCTCACGCCGCATCATCACCTCTCTGCGCCGGAAGGCGCGTGCTGCCACGGTACCACTGCAGCACGAGAGAAGCTTATCGCTTCCACAACGGCGACTCGCGTACCCTAGAGAACGCGATGCAACCTGGAATCTCCACGCACATCTTTCTTCCGCAGCCGCTGTCCGCCAAGCTGCTGGACACGCTGCACACCGCGGGCGCGCAGGCAATCGAGCTGTTCGCTTCACGGCACCACTTCGACTACACGGACCGCGCGGCGGTTCGAGAGATCGCAACCTGGTTCCGCTCAAACGCCGTAACGCCGACGCTGCACATGCCGCTGTTCACGGCCGATGATGAGAGCGCGTGGAGCCGCCACACGGCCGCTACCCTAAACCTCATTGACGCGCAGAAGGCGTCGCGCATCGCGGCGATGGATGAGGTGAAGCGGGCACTCGAAGCCGCCGAGCAGGTTCCAATCAAGTATTGCGTGATGCACCTTGGCAGCAAGGACGACCGGTGGGACACGCGCGCGCTCGACGACTCGCTGACTGCGATCGAGCACCTGAAGGCGTTCGCCGGGCCGCTGGGCGTCAAGCTGCTGCTCGAGAACCTGACGAATGCGGTGGCCACGCCGGAGCACCTGGTCGAGATCGTCAAGGTGGGGCATTTCGCAAGCGTTGGATTCTGCCTCGACCTGGGCCATGCGCATCTGGCCGAAGGCATTGCGGCAACGAGAGACACACCTGCGAAGAGCGGCGTCGATCTCGCGTTCGAGGCGTTCACGTCGATCCCCGATCGCCTGTTCGAGTTGCATGTGCATGACAATCACGGCGGCGACTCCGGCAGCGGCAAGGACGAGCATCTGTGGCCGGGGGATGGAACGCTCGACTTCAAGGCTGTGGATGAGCACATTGCGAACATGAAGACGAAGCCGATCGGGATGCTGGAGATTGCGTACGACATCACGCCGGACGAGAAAGAGATCGTGCGGCGTGGCTCGCGCGCGGCGGAGATCATGTCCTCGCTGTAGCCGGATAGAGAAGGCCGACGCATGGATCGCAAGCGTGTTCTGGTGAGTTGGAGCGGCGGCAAAGACAGCGCGTGGGCGCTTCACCTGCTGTTTCAACGGCCGGAGGTCGAGGTGGTCGGCCTGCTCACAACCATCAACGCGCAGTTTGGCCGGGTCGCGATGCACGGCTTCCGCGAAGAGTTGCTGGAGCGGCAGGCCGACGCCGCGGGCCTTCCGCTGTGGCGCGTTCCGCTGCCGTGGCCCTGCTCGAACGAGCAGTATGAGACGGCGATGAGCACATGCTGTGCGCGTGCCGTCGCGGAGGGTGTCGACGCCATCGCGTTCGGCGATCTGTTTCTCGAAGACATTCGCGCGTATCGCGAGGCCCGGCTTGCGGGCACAGGGCTGGAGCCGGTTTTCCCGTGCTGGAAGATTCCGACGGACCAGCTCGCACGCGAGATGATCGCCGCCGGAGTGCGCGCGCATCTCGTCTGCGTCGATCCGTGCCAGCTCGACGGCCGCTTTGCGGGCAGGCTGTTTGACGAGGAGCTCCTCGATGAGCTGCCGGGTGGGGTGGACCCCTGCGGCGAGCGCGGCGAGTTCCACACCTTCGTCAGCGCAGGTCCGATGTTTGCGCGGGGCGGCCGCTCGCGTAGCATCGAAGTACGGCGCGGCGAGACTGTCGAGCGCGACGGATTTGTATATGCAGACCTCCTTCCGGCCCAAAGCTCGTCAGAAATCCTTGAAGAAAATCTGGCTCCCCTCCGCTAAAGTTTTCGCCGCCGCGTTGCTGTTCCCTGCTCTGGCCGCTGCGCAGACGCTGGCGCGTCCCGGATGGGTGGGTTCGGGCATGACGTCGCAGATGTGGTGGCAGTCCGCCGTCATCTATCGCGTGCAGCCGCAGTTTTTCCAGGACTCCGACGGGGACGGCGTAGGCGATCTGCGCGGGCTGGCGCAGCGACTGGACTATCTGCAGTCGATCGGGGTGGACGCGGTGCTCATTGAGTCGCATACGAGCGACGCGGGATTTGACGATCTGCTGAGCGACGCCAGCCGTCATCACATTCGCATCCTGATCGCACTTGGCGCGGAAACAGCACAGGCGCCGAGCGCCAACCAGGTGATTGCGGAAGCGCGCGCATGGCTGCGGCGCGGCGTTGGCGGGGTGTATGTCTCTGCGACGTTGCTGAATGCCATCACCGGGCACAGCAACTTTCAGGAGGCCGTGTTCCTGCTGCAGGAGCTGCGCACCGTCGCTGATAGCTTTCCCGGCGAGCGGATCGTGATTGCGGGCGATTCGCCGGCGGTGAGTGCGGCGAAGACTTCGCCACGCACCGGGCCGGAGATCGTCGACGGCGTCGTCGACCCCGCGACGTGGGATGCGGCTTCGCTGCGAACGAAGCTTGTACTCGCTGACTCGCCGGACGGTGGCGAGCCGCTGTTGCAGATTGCTCCGCATTCCGAGCGGCAGCGAGACCGTGACAAGATTCTCGCGGCGCTGTTGCTCAGCTCGCGGGGCGCGGTGGGGCTGACGTACGGAGAGGAGATCGGCCTCGCGAATTCAACAACGGCCGCGATGCAGTGGACACCGACGAATGTGACCAGGCCCGAGCTGGCAGACAAGCCGAAGCCGAAGCAGGAGGTCTACGGTGCGTATCATCCGTATGTTCGGCCGGCGCCGTCCTCGATGATCGGCAGGCCGCATCTGCCCAGCGTGGAGCTGAACACCGAGTCCGCGCCGCCGCCGGTTGATCCGGACACGCTTCCCGGCTTCAGCACAAAGCCGCTGACGACAACCGATAACCTCGCGGACAGGACGTACAACGTCGCCGTTGAGGATGAGAATCCAGATTCGCTGCTGAATTTCTATCGCCGCGTTCTGCAGCTGCACAGCAGCAATGCGACGCTGCGATCGGGGACCGTCACGTTTTTCAATCACGACAGTGAAGGCGCGCTGGTGTGGCTGCGCCGCGCTCCTGCCGGAGCCCGCACCGTCGCCTCGGTGGTCGTCGCGTGCAACTTGACGGACCATCCGATCGAGCTCTCGCTGGATGCTGATCTCGCGCGTCTGCGCATTGCGGGAGGCACGATCCGGCCGCTGCTCACCTCGCTGCATGTGGATCATGTCGCGCAGTCCACGCGGTATCTGCGGCTGTCAGCGCACAGCGTCTACGTCGGCGAGCTCTATCATCGCTAGGGCATTCGCGCACCGCTAGGGCATTCGCGCACCGCTGGGCTTCGCGCATCCTAGCGCGTGCGGGTGATACCGGGCCCGAGCAACTCTTCGGCTGAAGGCGCAGGCCCGCTCGGAACCACGCCCGTGTCGCTCGGCTCCGCAGTGACGCCGTCCAGGTGGTACTTCGTCAGGCCATCCTTCAGGATGCGGAACGCCTCCTCCGGCGTGTCGGCGAATTGGAACAGGTCGAGATCCTTGGGAGAGATCGCGCCCTTTTCCGCGAGCATGTCCAGATTGATCACCTGCTTCCAGTAGCTCGAGCCGTAGATCACGATCGTGATCTTTTTGGCGAGCTTCTGGGTCTGGTCGAGCGTCAGCAACTCGAACATCTCGTCCAGCGTGCCGAAGCCGCCGGGGAAGACTACGAGCGCCTTCGAAAGGTACGCGAACCAGTACTTACGCATGAAGAAGTAGTGGAAGTTGAAGTTGAGCTCGGGCGTAATGTACGGGTTAGGATACTGTTCGAACGGCAGCTTGATATTGAGCCCGATCGTCTTTCCGCCCGCCTCCCACGCGCCGCGGTTAGCGGCTTCCATGATGCCCGGGCCGCCGCCGGAGGTGACGACGAAGCGATGCCGGCGGCCGGGCAGGCTCTTGGCCCACTCGGTGACCATGCGCGCCAGCGTGCGCGCGTCCTCGTAGTAGCGGGCCATTTCGACGGCAGCTTCGGCGCGGTTCCGCTTCAGGTCGGTCGTTTCACCGCGTGCGAGCTCAGCGTCATTTGCCGGCTGCTCGTCCTCAGGCGCAGGCTGCGCGGAGCCCGTGTTGTCCAGCAGCTCCAGCTCGTGGTTCGCGACATCCAGAGCACGGAAGCGCGCGGAGCCGAAGAACACTACCGTGTCCTGGATGCGCTCGCGGCGAAACCTCGCCATGGGTTCGGTGTACTCGGCCATGATGCGCAGCGGACGCCCGTCCGGAGAGTCCAGAAAGGAAGTGTTCTCATAGGCCAGCGGCGCGGATTCTAATCGCTCCGGCTCAGTTTCCGTGGTGTGTTCGAGTTCGTCAGGCACAAGAGATATTCTCTCGCGACTGGACATGAAACTCCTAGCGTGAGGATCGTTGCAGAGCTCACGTTGCGATCACGCTGAAAAAGCAACCCGAAGCCTTGCGGCGCTAGTCGCCGGCTGCGGGCGTCGGCGAGGGGCGGTGGAACCCGAGGGACTCGAGGATGGCGCGGCGCCAGCGTGGGAGCGCGTAGCGCAGGCGATCGAACATGAGGTAGATGACCGGCGTGGTGAAGAGCGTCAGGCACTGGCTGACGATGAGGCCGCCGACGATGGTGACGCCGAGCGGCTGGCGGAGCTCGGAGCCGGTGCCGGTGCCAAAGGCGAGTGGGAGACCGCCGAGAAGCGCCGCCATCGTGGTCATCATGATGGGACGGAAGCGCAGCATGCACGCTTCATAGATCGCGTCCTCGGGGTTCTTGCCGTGCTCGCGCTCGGCGACCAGCGCGAAGTCGATCATCATGATGGCATTCTTCTTCACGATGCCAATGAGCAGGATGATGCCGATCATCGCGATGACGGAGAGATCGATCTTGAAGATGAGCAGCGCGAGCAGCGCGCCGACGCCCGCGGAGGGCAGCGTGGAGAGGATCGTGATGGGGTGGATGAAGCTTTCGTAGAGGATGCCGAGGACGATGTAGACGGTGAACAGCGCGAGCGCGATGAGGATCGGCTCAGACGAGAGCGACTGCTGGAAGGCCTGCGCTGTGCCGGCGAAAGCACCGTGGACGGCCGACGGCATACCAATCGCTGTGCGCGCGTTATCAATCGCGGCGGTAGCCTGGGAGAGCGAGACGTTGGGCGCGATATTGAACGAGAGCGTGACCGCCGGCGATAGTGCCTGGTGGTTGATGGCCAGCGGAAGTCGGTCCGTGACGAGATGCGTCACCGCCGAGAGGGGGATCTGCGCGCCGGTGGAGGACTTCACGTAGATTTTGCTGAGCGCTCCCGGGTCGTTCTGGTAATCCTGCGCGACCTCCATGATCACGTGATACTGATTCAGCTCCTGGTACATCGTGGAGACCTGGCGCTGGCCGAAGGCGTCGGAGAGCGTGGAGTCGATGGCGAGCGCGGTCACGCCGAGACGCGACGCCGTGTCGCGGTCGATGACCAGCCTGGCTTCGAGGCCCTTGTCCTCCTGGTCGGTGTTCACGTCGCGGAGCTCAGCCAACTTCTGCATGGCGGCCATGAGCTGGGGAGCCCAGGTATCGAGTTGCTCCTGCGTGTCCGCCGTGAGGCTGTATTGATAGAGCGCGGCGGAGGAGCGGCCGCCGACGTGAAGTTCCTGCGAGGACTGCAGATAGAACTTCACGCCGGGCAGGTTGGTGGTCTTGGGCCGCAGGCGGCTGATGATCTTGTCGGCGGTGTCGCCGGTCTTGAGGCGCTGGTCCTCGGGCTTGAGAACAACGAACATGCGTGCGCTGTTGGAGGCGCCGCCGCCAGGGCCGCCGCCCCCCACGAAGCCAAGAACATTCTCAACGCCGGGATCTTTTTGCACGGTGTCCGCGATGCGGGTCATGCTCTCGCGCGTGCGCAGGAAGGAGGCGTCCTGCTGGGTCTGGAGAGAGCCCTGGAGCCGGCCGGTATCCTGCTCCGGAAAGAAGCCCTTCGGGACGATGACGTACAGATAGATGTTGAGCGCGAAGGTGACCAGAAAGACGATGAACGTGAGGATCTGGTGGCGAATGACCCAGCGGAGGCCACGCTCATACTCGGCGGTGAGCCGCTTGAGGTGCCGTTCGCCCATGCGGTAGAACCAGCCCTTGTGAACACTGGAGATCGGCTTAAGGAATTTGGCGGCGAGCATGGGCGTCGTGGTGAGCGAGACCACGAGCGAGACGGCGATGGCGGCCGAGAGCGTGATGGCGAACTCGCGAAACAGCCGGCCGACGAGACCTCCCATGAGGAGGATCGGGATGAAGACCGCGATGAGCGATGTCGACATGGAGAGGACGGTGAAGCCGATCTCCTTGGAGCCGAGCATCGCGGCCTCGAAGGGACCGTGACCTTCTTCAAGATGGCGCGTGATGTTTTCGACGACGACAATGGCGTCGTCCACGACGAAGCCGGTGGAGATGGCCAGTGCCATCAGCGAGAGGTTGTCCAGCGTGTAGCCGAGCATGTACATGATGCCGAAGGTTCCGAGCAGCGACAGCGGGACGGAAACCGAGGGGATCAGGGTGGTGCGGCCTTCACGCAAGAACAGGAAGACGACAAGGATGACGAGCAGGATCGAGATAATCAGGGTGCGCGTGATGTCCTTGACCGAGGCGCGGATGGTGCCGGTGCGGTCGAGAACGACCTGAATGTTGATAGCAGGCGAGATGGAGGCCTGAAGCTGCGGAAGGATGGCGAGGACGTTGTCGACAGTCTGGATGACGTTGGCGCCGGGAGCCTTGAAGACGACAACGAGGATGGCAGGTTTGCCGTTGAAGGTGCCACCGGTGTGGATGTCGGCAACAGAGTCGACCACCTGCGCGATGTCGCTGATGCGAACGATGCCGGAAGCGTTCCCGGCCCCGACCGTTGTCACGCGGGACGTGGCGAAGTTCGTGACGCCTGACCCGGAGTTGCCATTGGTGCTGGTGCCGGAGCCATTGGCGCTCGAAGCCGCATTGCCGGTAGACGAGTTGGACGTGGTGTTCCCGGTAGAACTGGCGCTCGACGACGTTGTCGACGCAACGGCGGACGCGACGGATTTCGGCAGACCGGTAGCGGCGGTGCCGTTCGAGACTGGCCCCTTACTGGTTGCGATGATCAGCGGAGCGTAGGCGGCGGCGCCAAAGAGCTGGTCCGTGGTGGACAGTGCCATGCGCGAGGACGGGCCATTGATGTAGCCGGTCGGCTGCATGACATTGAAGGTGCCGATCGCGGTGCGGACGTCTTCAAGCGAGAGCCCCTTGGCGGTGAGCAGGTACGGGTTGACCTCGAGCCGGACGGCGGGGCTGGACGAACCGCCGGTAAAGACCTGACCGACGCCCTGCACCTGCGCGATCTTTTGCGCAAGGATGGAGTCCGAGGCGTCGTACATCTCGGGCTTGGGGACGGTGTCGGAGGTGAGCGCAAGAATCAGGATCGGCGAGTCGGACGGGTTGATCTTGCGATAGGTGGGGTTCGACGGCATGTTCGCAGGCAGTTGCGCGCGCGCGGCATTGATGGCCGCCTGCACGTCGCGGGCGGCGCCGTTGATGTCGCGGTTGAGATCGAACTGGAGGATGACGCTGGTCGAGCCGGTGCCCGAGGTCGAGGTCATCTCGTTCACACCGGCGATGCGGGCGAACTGCCGCTCGAGTGGCGTAGCAACCGCGGAGGCCATGGTCTCGGGATCGGCGCCGGGAAGCGAAGCGCCGACGGAGATGACGGGGTACTCGACCTCAGGAAGTGAGGAGACAGGCAGAAGTTTGTACGCGACCGCGCCGGCGATGAGGATCGCGATGGAGAGCAGGAACGTGGCGACGGGGCGCTTGATAAACGGCGCGGAGAAATGGACCGTGCTGACATCGCCGGAGCTGGACTGACCCAGCGGGGCGTCGGATTCCGTAGTCTGGCGGCGGACCTTTTCGCGGTCGGCGGCGGTCGCGTGGTCTTTGGGCGCGTGCTCGCCTTCGCGGTCGTTGGGGCCGCCGCGGGCGTAGGCCTTCGTCGCGTCGTCGGGCGTGGCCGAGTCGCGGGGCTCTTTGTCGCCGGGTTTGGGGTCGGTGAAGCTCATGACTTCGAGTACCAGTTGTGGCCGAGGAAACTGTGGACCCGGAGGCCCGCGGGATCACGCATGACTGCGAAGCAGGGGTTATGCGATGTGGTCACGAAACGCTGCAGATCAATCTGCTGCGCTGGCCGTGAGGACTTTTGAGATTCATCCTCCGGGGTACCGCATTCAGCGGATGGGGCACCGGAAAACCTGAAGCTCACGGCAATCGGGCACTCGCGCGGGCCGCCGTATTCATTTACTCGCCAGCTTTTCACAAAGCCCATCGCTGCACCTTCCAACATCGGTGGACCGCTGAGGATGCGGACGCTCAGCGCTCTGCCGTTCTTGTCGAATCGCCCGAGCAGGACGACTGTTCCGCTGACGTGAGCCGCTCGTGCGATTGGCGGATGGACGAGCTGCGACTGCTCTTTGACCGTCGTCAGGCCACACGACGACGATTGCGCGCACAGCAGCGATGTTCCGCCGACCAGCAGCAGTGCACTCGCGGTTCGCGCGACACCCCACCGTTTCGCAAAGACGCGAAAGGATGGGCCACCCGAGTTGTTGATGCCCTGCGCATCTAGTCTCCGGGTGCGGGTTCGGGCAGGCCGCCATCGCCGTGGTTCGGCGGATGCTTGCCGCCGTGGGTGTGCTCGTAGAACTCTTCGTCAGCCTTGGCGGTGCCGAGGTACTTGCGGCCGATGCGGTCGAAGAAGAGATAGACGACCGGCGTGGTGAACAGCGTGAGCACCTGCGAGATCAGCAGTCCGCCAACGATCGTAATGCCCAGCGGCGCGCGGAGCTCAGAACCGGTGCCAGTTCCGAACGCAAGCGGAACCGCGCCGAGCAGCGCGGCCATCGTGGTCATCATGATCGGGCGGAAGCGCAGAAGACAGGCCTGATAGATCGCCTCTTCGGGCGTCATTCCCTGCTCGCGCTCGGCTTCGAGAGCAAAGTCGATCATCATGATGGCGTTCTTCTTCACGATGCCGATTAGAAGAATGATTCCTATAAGCGCGATGACGGAGAGCGAGTTGCCGGTGATGAGCAGCGCCAGGATCGCGCCGACGCCGGCCGATGGCAGCGTGGAGAGAATCGTGACGGGGTGGATGTAGCTCTCATACAGAACGCCGAGCACGATGTAGACGGTGATCAGCGCGGCCAGGATGAGCAGCGGCTCATTGGTGAGCGACGACTCGAACGCAGCGGCCGTGCCCTGGAAGGCAACGTTGACGCTGGCCGGGAGGTGCATGTCGGCGACGCTCTTGTTGATAGCGTCGACCGCGTCGCCAATCGATTTCCCATTCGCCAGATTGAAGCTGATGGTCGTCGAGGGGAACTGTCCCTGGTGGCCGATTGACAGCGACGTGGGCTGCGTCGTGAACGTCGTGAAGGTGTTGAGCGGGACCTGGCCGCCGTTCGAGCTCTTCACGTAGAGGTTGTCGAGCGAGTTGGCCGTGCGCTGGAAGTTGGGTGGAACCTCCAGGATCACGTGGTATTGGTTCTGCTGCGTGAAGATCGTCGAGACCTGGCGCTGCGCGTAGGCGTCGTCGAGGACGTTGTCCACCGAAGACGGTGTAATGCCGAGGCGTGAAGCGGTGTCGCGGTCAATAACGAGCGTGGCGCCCATGCCGTTGATCTGCTGATCGCTCGTGACGTCTGTGATGACGCTGCCGAGCGCTCTGAACTGCTTGACGAGTTGGACGGTGATCTGCGCGAGCTCAACGGGATCGGGATCTTCAACGGAGTACTGATACTGAGTCCGGGAGATGCGGTCCTCGACCGTGAGATCCTGCGCCGGCTGCAGGAAGGTCCCCATACCGGGGATCTGGTTCAGCCGGGTCTGCAGTCGTTGAATGATCTGCTGCGCAGTGTCCTTGCGCTGATCGCGGTCTTTGAGGTCGATCTGGATGCGGCCCGAGTTCAGCGTCGCGTTGGTGTTGTCGATGCCGATATAGCTGGAGAGCGACACGACATCAGGGTCGTCGAGGATGGCGCGCGCGACCTGCTGCTGCCGCGCCTGCATGGACGAGAACGACGTGCTCTCGTTGCCCTCGGTGATGGCCATGATCACGCCCGTGTCCTGCGACGGGAAGAAGCCCTTGGGCACGTAGACGTAGAGGATGAGCGTGAACACCAGCGTGGCCGCCGTCACAATCAGCGTGAACGTCTGGTGCCGCAGCACCCACTGCACGCCTTCGCCATAACGCGCGATGGTCCACTCGAACCACTCTTCGCTCTTGCGGTAGAAGCGGTTCTGCGCCGACTTCGGTTTGTGCTTCAGCAGGCGCGCGGACATCATCGGCGTCAGCGTGAGGGAGACCACCGCCGAGACGAGGATGGTAACGGCGAGGGTGACGGCGAACTCGCGGAACAACCGGCCGACAATGTCTCCCATGAACAGCAGCGGGATGAGCACGGCAATCAGCGAGACGGTCAGCGAGAGAATCGTGAAGCCGATCTGCTCGGCGCCCTTCAGCGCGGCATCCAGTGGCGAGTCACCCATCTCCAGGTAGCGATCGATGTTCTCGATCATCACGATGGCGTCGTCGACGACGAACCCCGTCGAAATCGTGAGCGCCATCAGCGAGAGATTGTTCAGCGAGTAGCCGAGCAGATACATGACGCCGAAGGTGCCGACGATGGACAGCGGCACAGCAACGGCAGGGATAATGGTCGCGGCGAACGAGCGCAGGAACAGGAAGATCACCATCACAACCAGCGCGATGGTAAGCATCAGTTCAAACTGCACGTCCTTCACGGAGGCGCGGATGGTGTTGGTGCGATCCGTGAGGACGCGAAGATCGACACCTGCGGGCAACGACTGCCGCAGCTTCGGCAGCAGCGCCTGCACCTCGTCCACGACGCCGATGATGTTGGCGCCGGGCTGCCGCTGGATGTTGATGATGATGGCCGGCTTGACGTAGGCCTGCGACGCGGGAACGTTCACCGTGGCGCCGTCGGCCTGCTTCTGGGTGTGGGCGGGCTGCGCGGCGAAGCCCATCCACGCGGCCTGGTACAGGTTCTCCGCGGAGTCGACAACGTTCGCGACGTCCTTGAGCCGCACAGGGGAGTTGTTGCGGTAGGCAATGATGACGTCGTTGTAGTCAGAGGCCGACATCAACTGGTCGTTGTCGCCGATGGTGTACGCCTGGCGCGGTCCATTGAGCGAACCCTTGGCCTGATCGACGTTCGCCGTGCCGATCGCGGAGCGGATGTCTTCGAGCGAGAGCCCGTAGCTGGCAAGCTGCGCGGGGTTCGCCTGGATGCGCACGGCGGGCTTCTGGCCACCGGCGATCGACACCAGACCGACGCCCGAGAGCTGCGAAATTTTCTGCGCGAGGACAGTGTCGGCAAGGTCTTCGACCTTCTGCAGCGGGACGGTATCCGAGGTCAGCGAGAGCGTGAGGATTGGGGCGTCGGCCGGATTCACCTTTGCGTAGACCGGCGGGTTGGGCAGGTCCTGCGGCAGGTAGCTGTAGGCCGCGTTGATGGCAGCCTGCACGTCCTGCTGGGCGACGTCGATGGACTCAGCGAGCGTGAACTCGAGCGTGATGATGGAGCCGCCACCGGACGAGATGGAGGTCATCTGCTGCAGGCCGGGGATCTGTCCGAACTGGCGCTCGAGCGGACCGGTGACCGACTGCGCCATCACGTTGGGGCTGGCGCCGGGGTAATACGTCTGGACCTGGATGATCGGGTAGTCGACCTCCGGCAGAGCGGAGACGGGCAGCTGCAGGTAGGCGACGAAGCCCGCAAGCAAAATGGCCACCATCAGGAGTGAGGTGGCCACCGGCCGCAGAATGAATGGCCGTGACGGACTCATCAGTGACTGCCTCCACCGGTAGACGGGGCAGACTGGCCCTGGTTCTGGGCTTGACCCTGGCCGCGTCGCCGGCCGGGTTGATTGCCGTTCTGTCCGCCGTTGCGGGCGCCGTTCTGGCCGGGATTGCCGGCAGCACCACTCTCGGAGGCGGCCGGAACCGGCGAGCCACCGGGAATGCCGCCGGAACCCGCGGCGGGCGCAACCGACTGCGCGTTCGGGTTCGCCGCGGACACCGAGCTCCCGTTGTTCGTGGCCGGGATGCTGCGAGCCTGCGAAGGCGTCACCGGCGAACCATCGACGAGCTTCTCCTGGCCATCGACAACGACCTGCTGACCGGATTTCAGATCGGTGCTATTCGAGAGCACAGAGCTGGTGCCGATCGTGAAGTCGACGTGCACGGGAACCGTGTCGGCGTGGAACTGCTGGCGCGGCTGGCCGTTGCGGTCATTGCCGCCGCCTTCCTGGTCGCCCTGATCGCTGCCGGAGGATCCCGGTGCGCCGGCCGGTTTGGGGCTGCCGCCACTGGCCGCCGTCGTTGTGTCACTCGCATTCTGTCCGGGGAGGTTCTTGAGCTTGTCCTTCGGCGTGGGGCCGGGATTGACGACAAAAACGTAATCGCCCTGGTTGCCGTTCTCGATGGCGGCAGTGGGCACAACCAGCGCGTTGGGGCGCTCGCTGAGAATAAGGCGAACGTTGACGAACTGATTGGCGAAGAGCGAGCCGTCGGAGTTGTCAAAAACCGCCTTGAGCTTGGCTGTGCCGGTGGTCGTGTCGATCTGATTGTCGATGGTGAGCAGCGTTCCGCTTGCAATCTTGTGTGCGTCGGTGCGGTCGTAAGCTTCGACAACCAGCTTCCTGCCGCCGCGCATCGCCTGCTGCACCTCCGGAAGCTGATCCTCAGCCAAGGTGAAGATCACGGCGATGGGATGGATCTGGGTAATGACGACGAGGCCGGTCGAGTCCGAAGCGTGGACGATATTGCCCGGGTCGACCAGGCGGAGGCCCACCACGCCGTCAATGGGTGAGTAGATCTTGGTATAGCCGAGGTTGACGCGGGCGGCTTCGATCGAGGCCTGATCGGATTTGATGGAGCCGGCAGCCTGGCCCTGATTGGACACCTGCGCCTGCTGCTGCTCTTTCGACACGACGCCCGCTTCATACAGCGCGGTATAACGCTCGGCCTCAGCCTGCATGTTCTTCAGGTTGGCTTCGTCCTTGGCAAGCGTGCCGACCGCCTGATCGAGCGCTGCCTGGTACGGACGCGGGTCAATCTGGAGAAGAAGCTGACCCTTGCGGACAGCCTGTCCTTCGCGGAAGTTCACCTGCAGCAGCTGGCCATCGACGCGGGTATGCAGCGTGACCGTGTTGTACGCCGTGACGGTGCCGAGCGCGGTGAGAAAAACGGGAACTGTCTTCTGCTGGACGGGCGTCACCTGCACCGGCGTGGGACGGTTCGCGGCCGCCTCCTGCTTTGCGGCCAGTTGCTCCGCGGCGGCGTTGTTCGCATGGATGCGCCAGACGATGATCGCAATGATGGCGAGGACAACCACCACAACGATGATCAGCCGCCGCCGGCTGCCGGGCCGGCGGCCACCAGGGTCGGAGGCATGCTCGGGCAAAAGATGCGATGGGTCAGCAGCAGTACCAGAGCGGACCTGGCGCTCCGCGGTAGTCACACGGGGCATGGCGCCAGCAGCGTTCTGGCTTGAAGGGGCAGACATGAAGATCGAAGAACTCCTGCGAAGCTGTTGGAACCAAACTTAGTAAGACGCCTTTGTACCTTGACGGGTAGGCCATGCCGCGTGCGGAAGGCCGAACTCCCTGGCGGAGAGGCGGCGCCTTCTCCATGATACTGACGGTATAGTGACGAAGAGCGCACCTTCAAGGTTTCGGACCATGATTTCGGATAGCGGCGTACAACCTGGCGTGCCTCCGGTGCTTGATGGGGAGGTGAGCGTGGGCGATTCGGTTCCGGGGAGTGCCGCGCTCGCGCCGGGCGTTCCGCTGTGCGTGGATCTTGATGGAACGCTGGTCAAGTCGGACACGCTGGTGGACTCGGTGCTGGCGATGGCGCGGCAGAGGCCGGCGGCGTTACTTCGTATTCCGAGCTGGATCGCGCAAGGGAAGGCCCAGTTCAAGCGGCATGTAACCTCTGCGGTCACGCTGGATGTGGAGCATCTGCCCTATAACCGTCCGCTGCTGGAGTGGCTGCGCGCCGAGCACGGCGCCGGACGGGCGATTTACTTAGCCACCGCGGCGGATCGCACGCTGGCTGATCGGGTCGCCGAGCACCTCGGGATCTTTGCCGGCGTGCTGGCCTCCGACGGCAACACGAATCTCGCCGGCAAGAACAAGCTCGAGGCGTTTCGACAGCACTTCGGCGAGCGGTTCTGCTATATCGGCAATGCCAAGCCGGATGTACCCCTGCTGTGCGCCTGCGAAAGCCCAATGACCGCCAACCCGCACGGCGCGCTGACGGCAGGGCTGCGCCGGGCAGGAAAGCTGCCCGCCGCTACCTTCGAGGACCGCACCCCGCTCGTGAAGAGCTGGCTGCGCGCGATTCGTCTGCACCAGTGGGCGAAGAACACGCTGATCTTTGTACCGCTGGTGCTGGGGCATGCGTGGAGCGTGCCGACGGTGACGGCAGGCCTGGTCGCATTTTTGAGCTTCGGGATGTGCGCGTCGGCCACGTACATCATCAACGACCTGCTGGATCTGGAGGTGGACCGCAGGCACCCGCGCAAGAAGCGGCGGCCGTTTGCAGCGGGCGATCTGTCCGCGATTGCCGGCGTTGCTGCGGTCTTTGTGTTGATGGCAGCATCCTTTGCGCTGGCGATCACCCTGCCGCGGGTCATTAAGGCGACGCCTGGAAACCATGCAGAGTTGTTGCCGAATAACTTCCTGTTCTGGCTGTTGCTCTACACCGCGACGACGTTAACCTACTCTCTGTACCTGAAGCGAACGCTGCTGCTGGACGTGTTTGTGCTGAGCGGGCTCTACACGGTGCGCATCCTGGCGGGCAGCGCGGCGACCAGGGTCCCCATCTCGGAGTGGCTCGGCGGGTTCAGTGTGTTCTTCTTCCTGTCGCTGGCCTTTGTGAAGCGTTTCAGCGAGTTGGAGAGCCTGCGCGAGCGCGGCGGCTCGGTGCCGGCAGGGCGGGGCTATCACATTTCGGATGTTGAGCAGTTGCGCGCGTTTGGCACCGGCTCAATGTTTGCAGCAGTGCTGGTGACCACGCTGTATATCTCCAACCCACAGACAAGTGTGCTGTACGAACACGCGAAGCGCCTGTGGCTGGTGGTTCCGGTGCTGCTGCTGTGGTTAAGCCAGGTGTGGATGCTGGCCAGCCGAGGCGAGATGCACGACGATCCCGTGGTGTGGGCGATCACGTCCAAGCGCAGCCTGCTGCTGGGCGCCGTAATGGCGCTCGTGGTGTGGTGGGCACTGTAGATGGTTACACTAGCGGGATACAGATGGATTCAACACACCTGACAGACTTTTCTCCGTCATCGCTCGATGCTGCGTTTGCGGCCGTGGAGACCGAGGCGCGCGCGCAGCTGAATGCGCCGAATTTTGACGCGGAGGCGTTTCGGCTGGCGTGGCTGGGTCGCAAACAGGGACGCCTGAAGGCAATTTCGGACGCGTGGCTGAAGTCTGCGCCGCCGGATGCGAAGCGGCTGATCGGCCAACGCTTCAACGCGCTGAAAGAGACCATCGAGGCCGCGGTGGAAACTGCGGCTGCGCCGCCCGAAGACTGCGACCGGACGGATCGGCAGCACGCTCGACATCACACTGCCCGGCACCGCGCAGAGGATTGGAGCCGAGCATCCGCTGGTCCGCACCATGCACGAGATCGTCACCGTCTTCGAGCGGATGGGCTACTCCGTCGGGCTCGGGCCCGAAGTGGAAACGGACTTCTATAACTTCGAGGCGCTGAACTTTCCGCCAAATCATCCGGCGCGCGACACGCAGGACACCTTGGTGGTCGCAGAGCAGGAGTCGAAGCCCGCGCGCGAACGTCTGCTGATGCGCACGCACACGTCACCGGTGCAGATTCGCTCGATGATTCAACAAGATCCGCCGTTGCGGCTGGTGATTCCGGGCAAGGTACACCGCAACGATGCAGCCGATGCGACGCACTCGCCGGTGTTCCACCAGGTAGAGGGTTTGTGCGTGGATAAGAACATTACTTTCAGCGACTTGAAAGGAACGCTGGACCATGCGATGAAGGCATTCTTCGGCTCGAGCGTGAAGACGAGGTTCTTCCCGTCGTTCTTCCCCTTCACGGAGCCTTCGGCGGACGTCCAGATCTCGTGTATCTTCTGCAACGGGAAGGGTTGCAGGAAATGCAAGCACTCCGGATGGATTGAACTTCTGGGCTGTGGGATGGTGGATCCGGCGGTGTTTGAGGCGGTGGACGCGAGGCGGGTGGAACTGGGGCGGGAGCCAGCCTATAACCATCGTCAAATCAGTGGTTTTGCCTTTGGGATGGGCGTCGACCGGATCGCGATGATGAAGTATGGAATCAGCGATATCGGACTTTTGTATTCAGGGGACGTGCGTTTTTTGAATCAGTTTTCGTAGTTTTTGAACGGTTTTGACGTGTTTTAATGCTGTGGAAATTAGCCTATTTGGATCAGTCCGCATGAGTTATGAATAGTTTAACGGAATTTAAGTGTTTAAACTTTAAACCGCCTTAAATTTGTTATAACTCTAATATGGACCCCTCCGAAACCCTTATTCACCGGGCGCTGGAACTCCGCCTCCGGAACTCGCTGGCCGGGAACGCTTGCGCGAACAAGTTCGGATCGCAATCGCTAGATTGCGGGCAGGCCGCTCGGCGAAGAGTGTGCTGATGGTTGGCCTGCGTGGAGTCGGCAAAACAGTATTACTGGATCAGCTGATGTGGGATGCCGAGGCGGAGGGCATTTGTACTGTCCGCTCAGAAACGCCGGAGAACCGATCCCTGCCAGCAGTCCTTGCGCCACAGATACGTCTGGCTCTGTTGCACCTGAACCGCACTGAGTCCGCAAAGGACGCTGTTGCGCGTGGGATTGCGCGCGCTGGCGGGATTCGCCATGGCACTCAAGGTGAAATATCACGATCTGGAGGTCGGGTTCGACGCGGTCCCCGAACCGGGGCTGGCGGACAACGGCGACCTGGAGATTGACTTGACTGCGTTGCTGGAACAGGTGGGTGTTGCAGCCAAAAATGCGGGAACGGCGGTCGTGCTGTTCATTGACGAGCTGCAGTATCTCCCGCAAGACCAGTTTGCGGCGCTTGATAGCGGCGCTGCATCGCAGCGTTCAGCGACAACTGCCGGTGACTATCGTCGGTGCAGGATTGCCGCAGCTTCGCGGCGCTCGCGGGTGATGCGAAGTCGTACGCGGAACGGCTGTTTGAGTTTCCGACGATCGGCCCGCTATCGAGCGCGAGAGGCCGAGCTGGCGTTGCGCAAACCCGCGGCTGAGGTAGGTGTCGGCATACGCGGATGATGCGGTTACGGAGATATTCGCGCAGGACCCACGGGTATCCATATTTCCTGCAGGAGTGGGGGAATCGCGCATGGGACGTCGCAGCGGCGTCACCCATCACGCTGGAGGACGTCGAGCAGGCATCGCAGGAGGCTATCGCAATCTTGGACGAGAGCTTCTTCCGGGTGCGCTTCGACCGCCTGACGCCTACAGAGAAGCGCTACCTGCGGGCGATGGCGGAGCTTGGCCCGGGAGCGCACCGGTCGGGCGATATAGCAGGTGCACTGGGGAAATCGGTTACGGCCATTGCGGTCTTGCGCCAGAGCTTGATTGTCAAGGGCATGATCTGGAGTCCGAGCCATGGCGATACGGCGTTTACGGTTCCGCTGTTCGACGAGTTTATGAAACGCATCATGCCGGGCGATGATTGGAAGACTGAGTAAAGGTAGAGGGTAGAGGGTAAGGGGTAGAGGTCAACGGATAGAGGGTAGCGAAGAAAGACACGATGAATATTTTGACCAAGTGGATCCGCTCGTATTTGCCTGAGCTCAATGTGAGCGATGCGCAATTGGCTGAAGACCTGACGCTGCGCGGCGTTGCTGTGGAGGGCATTTTCCCTGCTGCGATTGGCGGGTCGCGCTTTGAGATGGACATCACGACGAACCGCGTGGACGCGATGAACCACTACGGGATTGCGCGCGAGGCGGCGGCGATTTATTCCGACGTGCTTGGGGCCGCGGCGCTGAAGCCACTGAGCGAAGGGCTGGGCGCGCCGGTCGAAGCCGCGCGGGCGGGCGAGGCATTTCCGGTGCGGATTGAGGCGAAGGACCTGTGCGGGCGGTTTACGGCGCGGGTGATTCGCGGGGTGCGCGTGAAGCCGGCGACCGGAGTGATCGCGGAGTACTTCGGCGCGATTGGGCAGAAGCCGATCTCCGGCCCGGTGGACGCGACGAACTTCGGATGGCTGGCGATGGGGCAGCCGACGCACGTGTTTGACCTGGACAAGATTGTGGGTGGAATTGTGGTGCGGCGCGCGAAGGCGGGCGAGCGGCTGCTGCTGCTGGACGGAAGCGAGCACACGCTGACGGCGGACGACCTGGTGATTGCGGATGAGATGAAGGCGTTGTCGCTGGCCGGGGTGATGGGCGGGTGGGATTCGCGGGTGACGGAGGAGACGAAGAACATCCTGGTGGAGGCGGCGTGGTTCGACCCGGGTGCGATTCGCGCGAGCTCACGGCGGCACGGTCTGCATACAGACGCGAGCCACAGGTTTGAACGGGGAGCGGACTTCAATGCTCCGCCCGTGGGTAATAACCTCGTCACGCGGCTCGTAGTGGAGCAGGCGGGTGGCGGCGTTGCGGGCCCGCTCGCAGACGTCATCGTGCCGGAGCAGCAGGCGCGGACCGCGGGACGCGATCGCATCGTCGTGCGGGTGGGCGAGGTGCAGCGAATTCTTGGGACGACGCAGGAAGATGCGGAGCTCGAAGAGGGCGGGCGTGTGTCGGGATTGAATGAAGCAGTCGTCGAGCAGGTGCTGACGGCGCTTGGATGTGAAATGGAGCCGACGCGTACGGTCGCCGGCGAGTACGCGGTCAAGCTGCCGAGCTGGCGGTTGGATCTCGAGCGCGAGGTTGACCTGATTGAAGAGGTTGCGCGCGTGTATGGATATAACCGATTCGCCGACACGCTGCCGGGATGGGCCGGCGCGGTGCGGAAACAACCGCATGCGGAGCAGGAACACGTGATTCGCACCACGCTGCGGGCGCTGGGATACACCGAGGCGATCTCCAGCACGTTTGTGTCGGCCGAAGAGGCGGCGGTCTTTGGCGATTCGGCAGCGGGTTCGGTGGCGATGGGAAATCCTCTGAGCGAAGAAGCCGGGATGCTGCGTCCGTCGCTCGCGGCGGGGATGGCAACGATGCTGGCGCACAACCTGCATCGTGACGTTGCAACGGTGCGGCTGTTCGAGATGGGCACGGTGTTTACGGGCTCGACCGCAGAGGTGCGCGAGGAAACGGGGCTGGCGGTCGGAGCGACGGGCGGCGCGGTAGTGAGTCCGCTGCACGGTGCCGACGACGCACTGATATTCGAGGTAAAGGGCGCCCTCGACTCGCTGCTCGGCAGATTTGCGGGGGTGGTCTCGTTTGACACCGACGAGCTGCCGCAGTGGATTGCGCCGGGGCGCGGGGCGCGGGCGCTGCTCGACGGAAAGCCAGTTGCGGTGTTCGGCGAGTTGAGCGCCGAGGAGCTGCATCGGCGCAAGCTGCGGCAGGCTTGCGTGATTGCCGCAGTGAAGGCGCAGGAGTTGCTGCGCAGTGAGCTGCGACAGCCGACGGTGCGTGACCTCTCGCGGTATCAGGCGGTCGAACGCGACTTCTCGTTTGTGTTCCCGGACAGCGTGCGCTGGGACGCGATTGCGACTGGGGTAAATCGGATTGGGATTGCGGAACTGCGCAGCGTGCGCCCGGTGGAGATCTTCCGCGATGCGAAGGGCAAGGCGGTGCCGGCCGGGAGCTACTCGCTGCTGCTGCGCGTGGTCTTTCAGTCGGGCGAGCGGACGCTGACGGAAGAAGAGCTGACGGGCGCGTCGGAGAAGATCGTTGCGGCGCTGAAGGCTCTGGGCGGAGCACAGCGCGCGTAAGTCACTCGGATCATGCGATCCCGCTCATCTCGATGAAGTTGCGATGAACGGGCACCCGGCGGCGGCTGTGGGATGCAGACAGGGTTCCGTTCAGTTTCGAGTTGCGAGTGGTTGAGTTGCGAGTTGGGTTACGGTTGCGCGGGAGTGCCGAAGGGGATTCATCAAGGTTCCTTTGCGAATTCGAGACCGCAAATCCACTATGCGAATCGCTATACTTCGAGTTGAATCAGGGGGCTGGAATGGCAACAGCAGTGGTGAGTGCCGACGAGTTTCAGGCGCTGGAGCAGAAGGTGCTCCAGACGGTCGAGCTCATCCGGAAGGAACGTGAGGCGCGCGCCCACGCCGAGGCGGAGCGCAATGCGGCTCAGGCGGAACTGGCTGCGCTGAAGGAACAGATGCACGCGCATGCGGAGAATGCGAGCTCGGCTAGCAAAGAGCTCGAGAGCCTGCAGCGTGAGCGTGAGCAAGTGCGGCAGCGCGTGGAAGCGATGCTGGCGCAGATGGATGAGCTGCTGTAACTGAAGGAATCTTCCGGGGCCGCAATGCTGGTGAGGAGGGCAGGATGCCGCAACTCGCAGAGCCAACGACGAACCCGGCGCCATCGCAGAATCTGTTCGCGGGGCAGATGGCAAGAGACGATGAGGAGAGGAAGTTGAGCGAGCAGTTGAGAACGGCAGCAGAGATATCACGGGCCGAGCAGGCTGCACGCGATACCGGCGCGGTCGTAGTGGACATCTACGACCAGGTGTACCAGTTGCGCGGAACCGATCCGGAGCACATCGAGAAGCTGGCGGGGATTGTCGATGCGAAGATGCGGGCGGTCTCGGCGCAGGGAACGACGGTGGATTCGCTGCGTGTGGCGGTGCTGGCGGCGCTGAATATCGCCGACGAACTGACCGCGCTGCGGGCCCGGTACGAGGCTCTCGCAGGCAGCGTGAATCAGCAGGAGACGACGGTGCGCTCGCGCGCCGGATCGCTGATGGGCATGCTGGATGAGGTGTTGCAGGAGCGTAAGGCCGGGTAACGGCTCAGTCGACGACGAAGAATTTTGTTGCGGCGGCACACGGATGCCGTGATCATGGTGGGCGGAATCTATGGAGCTCTCCATGCCTACCCTGCGCGGCCTGTTTACAGCCGGTGTCTTCCTGATCTCAGCACAGATCGTTTTCGGGCAGAGCCCCGCTGCAACCGCGGGCGGCGGGCCAACGGACGCGAGCTCCTACACGACGAACCCGAAGTGGGTTGAGGCGATGCGCGAAGGCAAGGGGTATCTTCGCGCGCAGAAGCCCTTGTTCGCGAAGGACGCCTTCAACAAGGCGAACAAGATTGCGGGCGGCGCGTGCTGGGATTGCCTCGACGGAATTTACTCTGCGCAGTTTGGCGAGGGCGACTACAAGGGCGCCATCGAGACGGCTGAGAAGATGGAAGGCCTCGCGACGGCTCCGACGCTGAAGTCTATTGCGGAGTACAGGCGAGGCAACGCGATCCTTGCCAAGGCCGGCGAGAAGCCGAAGCCCGACCAGCTGGAGCAGGCGCACACGGCCTTTCAGCAGGCCCTGACGAACTATCCGAAGAATCTGCCGGCGATGTTCCGCGACGGCGAGGTCCTGGCGCGGCTGGGCAAGATTGATGAGGCGAAGGCCTGCTTCGGCGAGTGCGCGACGCTGGCAAAGCCGTCGGATCCGGCGCGGCTGCGCGCGCAGCACTTTGCGGAAGACCCTATGCTTTCGCTGAAGAAGCGTGCGCCGGCGTTCGAGGTGACGGCTCTGGATGGATCGCGCTTCAACCTGGATGCCATGGGCGGGCGCGTGGTGCTGATCGACTTCTGGGCGACGTGGTGCGGGCCGTGCAATGAGGCGCTGCCGGAGGTGAAGAAGATCGCGAAGGATTTCGCCGGCGAGCCGCTGGTGATTATCAGCGTGAGCTGGGACAACGATGACGCGAAGTGGCGCCAGTTTATCGAGAAGAACGAGATGACGTGGATGCAGTATCGCGATGCGGACCACTCGCTGTCGCGGGCGTTCGGCGTGGAGGCGATTCCGCACTACTTCACGATCGACAGCGATGGCGTGCTGACGGCGGAGATGGTGGGGAGTGACTCGAATGTGGAGGGAAGGCTGAAGAAGCTGGTGGCCAAGGCGCGCGACGCGCAGAAGCAGCGGGGCGAGCTCGCGGAGCAGCGGAGCGGGGCGGCCGCTGCTCCGGGGCAATCGCTCGCGCAGTAAGTTAGCGGTTGAGGTCGTGCAGGGTCTGTCCGGCTGCCTGGGCGAACTTGCCGGCGCCCTGACGTACGCTGCCTTCCACCTGGTCGCCGAGACCTTCATCGGCGAGGTCGGCGTTGCCGGTGAGATTGCCGAGGCCTTCCTTCACACGGCCCGCAACATTGGCGCCGAAACCTGTGGCGCGCTGCTTTGTTCCCCACCCTGCGGCATTGCGCGCGGCGTCTTCAAGATTGTCCGAGCCCGTGGCGTACTGCGGCCCCGGAGCGTTGGCGATGAGATAAACGGCGAGACCGATTCCGATCCCTGCGGCCAGCCATGCAAAGGTCTTCATAAGCATTCATCCTCCCTGACTTCAGATGCGTTTGAGCGGGGCCGCGTGCATATGCGCGCTAGTTGCCTAGAATCAGAGAGGTGAGTGGACACGCGGAGCGCAGGGTGGATGTGGTGGTGCTCGGCGCAGGAGCCGCAGGCCTGATGGCCGCGGTGGAGGCGGGCAGGCGCGCGCGGCGTGTCCTGCTGCTGGATCATAACGAGCGGCCAGGGCGAAAGATTCTGATCTCCGGCGGCGGACGCTGCAACTTTACAAACGTTCACACGCGCGCGGAGAACTTTTTGAGCGACAACCCGCACTTTGCGCGGTCGGCGCTGGCGCGGTACACGCCGGCTGAGTTCATTGGCCTGGTGCAGCGGCATGGCATCGCATACCACGAGAAGAAACTCGGACAGTTGTTCTGCGACGGCTCCGCACAGCAGATTGTGACGATGATGGAGCGCGAGTGCGGGGCGGCGGGTGTGGAGCTGCGCTGCGGGGTCCGGGTGACGGAGGTGCGGCTGCGAGCGGCAGAGGCCGATCGCGCGGGGTTTGCAGTGCAGACGAGTCTTGGTGAGATTCTCTGCGAGGCGGTCATCGTTGCGACGGGAGGCTTGTCGATTCCGAAGATGGGAGCCACGGCTTTTGGCTATGACCTGGCGCGGCAGTTTGGCCATGCTGTTGTTGAGCCCAGAGCGGCGCTGGTGCCGCTGGTGTTTGCGCCGGAAGATTGCGAGCGGTGGTGCGATCTCGCCGGGGTCTCGGCGGAGGCGGTTGCGCGCGCCGACAACGCGCCGAAGAAGCGGACGGCTGCGCCCGAGTTTCGCGAGAAGCTGCTGGTGACGCATCGCGGGCTGAGCGGGCCGGCGGTGCTGCAGGCGTCGTCGTACTGGAGGCCGGGAGGTGCAGTGAAGTTCGATCTTGCGCCGGGCCGTACGGTGTTCGCTGCGTTGCGTGAGCGGAATGCCCGGCGTAACGCGGCGGCGGCAAAATCGCTTCTGCGGGAAGTTCTTCCGGCGCGTATGGCCGAGCGCTGGGTGGATCTTGCGACACAACACGGCAGCGATTGGACGAACGCGGGAATCGACAGGCTGGAGCATCGGCTGCACGAGTGGATCGTGAAGCCGGACGGGACCGAGGGGTTCGCAAAGGCTGAGGTGACTGCGGGTGGTGTGGACACGCGCGAGCTGGACGCGCGCACGATGGAGAGCCGGCGCGTGCCGGGGCTGTACTTCATCGGCGAGGTGGTGGACGTGACGGGATGGCTGGGCGGCTATAACTTCCAGTGGGCGTGGGCCAGCGCGGTGAGCGCCGCGCGAGTGGCCTGAGCGCGGCTACTGCACTGGCTACTGCACTGGCTACTGCACTGGCTACTGCACTGGCTACTGCACGACAAGCGTGAGATTGACGCTGTGCGTCAGGCCTGCGGCTGAGGCGCTGACGGTCAGGTTGTACGTGCCGGGCGGCGTCGGGTTGGAGGAACCGCCCGAACCACCCTGATTCGGAATGAGACGCGCCGAGCCGCAGCCCGTCACGGATGCGAGCGTGAACACTGCGAACGCGGCGAGCAGGAGACGCGGCAGTTTTCGTCGCCGCAGCGCACAGGCGAGTGGCAACGCAAGCAAGGCGAGCACCGGCCCGGTGTTGCGCGGATCGAAGGGAGAAGGCGGCGCACTCAGGCTGGCCGTTGTTTGTCCGGTCTGCACAGTCGCGGAGATGGTGGTTGTGCCGCCGAGGTTTGCGGTTCCCGGATTGACCGTGCAGATGCTGTTGGCCGGAGCCCCGGAACAGGCGAGCGCAACTGTGCCGGAGAGCGCCTGTTGCGAAGTGAGGAGCAGCGGGTAGGTGGCGGTTGCGCCGCTTGCAACCGTCGCGCTCGTGGCTGCGTTCGGAGCAAGCGAGAAGTCGATGCCCGTGCCGGCGAGGTTCGTTGTCTGGGTGCCGCTCGTTGCGTCATCTGCGAGCGTGAGCGTGCCGGAGCTGGCGCCCGCGGCGTTTGGTGAGAAGACGATGATGAGGTTACAGATCGCAGCAGGGCTGAGCAATGCGCCGCAGCTGGAGGAGGCTATGGTGAAGCCGGCGCTCAGGACCGTGTTCGCGATATGCAACGGCAGGCCGCCGTTGTTCGTGAGCGTGAGCGTCTGTGCGGGAGCCGAGAGCCCCACGCCGGTCGCGGGGAAGCTGAGCGACGCAGGACTGAGTGAGACGCCGGGAGGCGCGACACCCGTTCCGGTGAGCGTGACCGTTTGCGAGCGAAACTGATCGGTGATCGTGAGGGTTGCGGTGCGCGTGCCGACGACAGTTGGCACAAAGCCGACGGAGATGGCGCAGGTGGAGTGCGGATTGAGCGAAGCCCCGCAGGAGTTCGTGGCAGTGAAGTCGCCCGCGCTGAGTGACGTTTTGATGAGCGTGAGCGCGACATCGCCGGAGTTCGTCAGCGTGACCTGCTGCGCCGCGCTCGCAGTTCCGATCGCCTGCTGTGCGAATGTGAGCGATAGCGGAGATAGAGTATCTGTAGCCGGAGCGTCGCCGGTTCCGGAGAGCTGCGCGGTCTGGGTTCCGATGCTGTCGGTGATCGTGAGGACCCCGCTGCGCGTGCCGCTCGCAGTGGGCGTGAAGCTGATCGAGATCGAGCACGCGGTTTGCGGGGCGAGGGTCGCAGTGCAGGTGCTCGCAGCGATGCTGAAATCGCCCGTGATCGCAGGCGGGTTGAGCGTAGCGGGATTCGCGCCGGTGTTCGCGACCGTGATGATCTGGACCGCGGCCGTTTGGTTGACGATCGTGGCGGGGAACGTCAGTGCGGCCGGCGTGAGGACGATCGCGGCGGGTGCCGTCGCGGTTCCGTTCAGCGAAACGGTGGCCTGGCCGCCGGGAATATTGGCGTAGAGGAAGAGCTTGCCTGTGCGCGCGCCGGTCTGCGTAGGTGCGAAGCTGATGCTGAATGTGCAGCTGGCGCCGATGGCGAGCGTCTGGCCGAGACAGGTGTCGTGCTCGACGAAGTCGCCCGTCACGTTCTCCTGTGAGAAGGTGACAGGAGCGTTGCCGGAACTGGTTACGGTAATCGTCTGCGCCGCGGTTTGCGTGTCAACGGCCTGCGCGCCGAAGGTGAGCGTTGCGGTTGAAAGCGTAATCGCAGGGGCCTGTGTTGTCGTCGCGTTGAGCAGCGGGATTTGCCAGAGTCCGCGCCCGTAGGTTCCGGCGCGCAGCATGCCGAGACGGCCGTCGCCCGTGGGCATCTGCACCGCGGCTGCAAGCGTGGTGACCGGCGCGTTAGGAAGCCCCGTCCCGAGCGGGCTCCAGCAGTTCGTCGAAGCACAGGTTGCGACCGCCTGCGTGACGAACACCCCGGTGTCCAGCGCGACATACACCGTATTCGCGTCGTTGGGGTCGACCACCACCGCGTTGGCGGGAGCGGATGGCAGATTGGAGGTGATCACCGTCCAATGGGCGCCGAAGTCAGTAGAGCGGTATAGATTCGGCTGGTTGTCGAAGCCCATAACCGTTGCGTAGACCGTCGCTCCGGTTGCGTCGTGCGGATCGACCGCAATGGAGGAGATGTCGAACCCGCCGGAGTTGAACGCGTCGGCGTTGGTCACCGGGCTGAGCGCAACGTCCCTCCACGCAGTCGAAGAGTAGTCGAGGTTCGCGGACCTGGTGACGAACACGTGTCCCGCAAGACGCTGCCCCTGGTCGAACTGGCCAGCCATCCCGGCGTACAGCACGGTTGAGCCGGCACTCTGCGCGCTGGTCGAGTTCGCTACTGGGCCGCCCGCGGCGAGCGAGCGAATCATCGCGGAGTTCGCGGTGCACGCTCCTGAAGTGCCGTCAAAGCCGGGGCTGAGCTGGTTGGCCGTGCTCCAGGTGTCCCCTGAAGCTGCGGGACCGCGCCAGACGCGGCAGGTGCCGATGAGCACATCGGTGGTCTGCTGCGGATCGAGAAGCGATGGCGCATCGAGCAACGCTTCGTCGTTGTTGACCTGCGGCGCGCCGATCGTGGCGGGTGAGAGAAGATTGGCCGCGGTGCAGTTGACGCCGGAAGTGCAGGCGGCAAGGTTCACACCGGCGCCGATCGTCAGCAACCAGTTCGACGGTGTGTTCGGATCGATCGCTGCGAAGCCGCCCTCGCCCGCCGAGAGCTGAGGCCATGCGGCGAGCGAGCCGGCTGATGTGGTGGCCGCGGAGCCATTCGCGCCAAGGCCCGCGAGCAGTATGTCGGCATCGGCAGGGTCCTGCGCGAAGGAGACGATTTCGCCGAGAGAGCCGCCACTGCCGATTGCACTGTTGAGATTCTCGAAGTGCTGTGCGTCTGTCGCCGAGCAGGCGGGGCCGGTCTGGTTGACGCCGTCCGTCGAGCGCCATAGACCGCCATCATTGCCAACCAGAACCAGTTGCGTACCGCTGCCGGTCAATGCGGCTGCAGTCGCATGCTGCGCGGGCGCGACGGCGGCGGGAGCGTTGCAGCCGTTCAACGCGTTCGTGGTGTTGCGAAGCGTGCAGCTTGTGGAGCCGGAGGCGATCGCGCAGCGGTAGACATCAATCGTGCCTGCAAACAGCAGCGTTCCACCGGACCCGTTCGGCGCTGCGGCGAGCGTGAGGTTGTAGGCTCCCTGGATGATCGCGGTGCTGCCGGAGCCGACCTCGAGCGCGCCGTTGTCGATGCGTGCGCCCCACATTGGCGATGGGTTCGCGCAGCTTCCGCCTGAGGCGGCGCAGAGGTCCTGCCAGAGGCCCTGGTCGTTGTTGTTCACGTCGACCGTCAGGGCGTAGAGGTCACCGGTTGCGGGCTGCACGGCGAGAGCGCCGCGGAAGATAGGACAGGTGCTGCTGCCCTGGCCGCCGGCTCCAACGGGGCAGTTCGCCGTGGTCAGGCCTGTTCCCGGCTGGTTCGCAAGCCTCGTCCACGTCTGGCCATCGGGCGAGCTGTAATATCCGTGGCTGCGCACCGAGGCGATGAACAGGCCGCGCAGTGCGTCCCAGACAACCGACGTAGCGGCGTTGCCAAACTGTGGGCTGCCGTTGGGCTGCGGCGATTGGACCACCTGCGCGCCGTCGTAGAGCGTCGCCATCTTCCAGGTAGCGCCGGCGTTGGTGGAGTAATAAAGGCCGGGAACCGAACTGACGTTCTGCGCGTCGACGATCGCCGCCTGCGGCGAGACGGACATCGCAGCGACAACTACGTTTGTCGACGCGCTGCTCCAGGCGATTGCTGCGGTCGAGAGCCCGGCGAAGGTGTGATTCAACGAGGGGCCTTCGACTGCGGCCGTTGCAATCGTCCACGTCTGGCCGCCATCCGTGGAGCGCAGGATGCCCTCTCCGTAGAGCGAGTCGGTCGCATCGTTCGGGTCGCCGGTGCCGGCGAGGATGACGGGATTGGGAGCGGGCTGCAGGGCGACTGCGCCGATGGACAGTGACGGAATCGTGCTGGAACCCGCGTTGATGCTGAAGACCGGCAGCGTGTCTGTGAGCGGCGTGAAGCTAATGGAGGCGAGCGGGCCTGCGGCATTCGTTGACTTCCAGACACCGCCGCCGGTCGTGCCGAGATAAACCGTGTTGCCCGTGGAGTCGTTCGGGTCGAAGGCAATCGCCGTAACGCGGCCGGTCACATTGCCAAAGCGTTGCGTCAGGACGGAGCTGGGGCCGAGTGGCTGCCAGGCTGCTGTGAGCGGACTGGACCCAGTGCCGTGCGGGCGAATGGCGTTGCGGCGGAGCAGCGCCGCATGCTGGGTCTGTGCTGCTGCACGCGCGAGGGCCGGGCTGGTGCCGTCCTGCGTGGCGCGTTGCGCGACAAACTGCCGCGCCCGCTGCTGTGCGGCGGCAGCGGAGCCGAGCTGCCCGTGTGCTGCTGCGCTCGAGCACGCGGCGAGCAGCGTGGTGGCCAGCCAGCGCGATACTCCGGCAGTTCGAGGGCTACGGCCACCGGCCGGAACAGAATTTGCAGAACTACGCAGCGGCAAACGCGGGTCCCGAAGCCTCCGGTGTTCTGTTCTGCGACAAAGGTTCACACCCTAGGCAGAGCAAGCGGAGGCGCACTCCTCGCGACGAAAGAAAAGAGCTTTCTAACCTGGCTGGCAGATTGGATTAGCGTTTCTTAAGACGCGAGATATTCTGGAGTGTAGCAAGCGGCTGCGTGAGAAAGATCACGCGTACACGCCTGGTTTCTGCAACTTATGGCTGAGCAGATCTCCTGAGGGTGTAACCGGGGAGAACATGCCGCGGCCGTTGCAGAAACGAAGCCAACAGGAGAACTGCTAATAGCTGTGGCCGAGAACTGGATGAGGCTCATACAGCTCCTCGAGCCGCTTGATCTCATCCTCGGTCAGCTTTAGCTGCAGCGCCGCGAGCGCGTCCTCGAGATGTTCGGGCTTGCTCGCGCCAATGATCGGCGCCGAGACAGCGGGCTTGGTCAGAATCCATGCAAGCGCCACCTGGGCCGGTTTGGCGTGGCGTTCGTTCGCAATCTCGATGACGCGATCGACGATGTCGAAGTCTGTGTCGCGGTAGTAGAGGCTGTGGCCGAAGTCGTCGGTGCGCGCGCGAGCCGTTTCAGATTTGCCATCGCCCCGCTTGCGGGTGCCGGCGAGAAAGCCGCGCGCCAGCGGGCTCCAGGGAATGCAGCCGATGCCCTGGTCCAGGCAGAGCGGAATCATCTCGCGCTCCTCTTCGCGATAGATCAGGTTGTAGTGGTTCTGCATGGTGACGAACCGCGCAAGCGAATTCTGCTCCTGAAACTGGATCATCTTGAGGAACTGCCAGGCATACATGCTGGACGCGCCGATGTAGAGCGCTTTGCCGGCGCGGACGACCGCGTCCAACGCCTCGCAGGTCTCCTCGATATTGGTGTTCTTGTCGAAGCGGTGGATCTGGTACAGGTCGATGTAATCCACTCCGAGCCGTTTGAGGCTGCGGTCAACGGAGGCCATGATGTGCTTGCGGGAGAGGCCGCGATCGTTCGGCGCATCGCTCATCGGGTTGAATACTTTGGTCGCGACGACCAGTTCCTCGCGGCGCGGCTGGAACTCGCGCAGCAACTTGCCGGTGAGCACCTCGCTCTCGCCCAGCGAGTAGATATCGGCGGTGTCGTAGAAGTTGATGCCGGCTTCAACGGCACGCTGGATGAAGGGACGCGCCTCATCCTCTTCCAGCACCCATTCGCGCCACTTTTTGGAGCCGTAGGTCATCATGCCGAGACAGAGCGGAGAGACGCGCACGCCGGTCTGGCCGAGCCGCACATAATTCATGGATGGATTCACCTCTGCGCGATTGGACGCGCTGCGCCGCAACGGAGTTCCCAGCAGGGGGCGATTTCCGCGCAATCACCTTCGGTTACACCGTAAAGGTGTCCGCCGAGGTTCATCGCGCGCGTGCGATCTCGATGCACAGGGCCTGCGTGCTCCAAACTGGAAGCAATGGCCCGCAAGAAACTTCGTGTCGGTGTTCTCTTCGGCGGCCGCAGCGGCGAGCACGAGGTTTCGCTGCGCTCCGCCCGCTCCATCCTCAAAGCAATTGACCGCAAGATATACGAGGTCGTGGAGCTTGGCATCACCAAGGAAGGCCGCTGGCTGACCGGCGGTGCCGCCGAAGGCTTGCTCAGCAATGGAGAGCAGGCAGGCGGCGAAGGCAACCGCGATGCGGGTATCACGCTGGCCGCCGCCGCCGCTGAGCCGGGAGCGCGCACCGGCCTGGACATCGTCTTCCCCGTGCTGCACGGGACCTTTGGAGAGGATGGGACCATTCAGGGCCTGCTTGAGCTGGCGGACGTTGCGTATGTCGGCTCGGGCGTGCTCGGCTCGGCCGCGGGTATGGACAAAGACGCGATGAAGCGGCTGTTCATCGCAGCCGGCCTGCCGATTACGCCACACGTTACGGTGCTGCGCAGCGAATGGCGCGCGGACTCCAAGCGCGCGAGCAAAGCAATCGAGAAAGCCCTGACCTATCCGCTGTTCGTGAAGCCCGCGAACCTCGGCAGCTCGGTCGGGATCAGCAAGGTCCACGGGCGCCCGGAGCTCGGCCCCGCGATGGACCTCGCCGCAAGCTTCGATCGCAAGATCGTCATCGAGCAGGGTGTCGGCGGCCCGGGTGTAAAGCCGCGCGAGCTGGAGGTCGCCGTGCTCGGCAATGACGCGCCGGAGGCCAGCGTCGTCGGCGAGATCGTGCCGGCAAAGGAGTTCTACGACTACGAAGCCAAGTACGAGCTCTCCGGCCCTGACGAAAGCCTCAGCATCATCCCCGCAAAGCTGACCAAGGCCGAGGAGAAGAAAATCCGCGCGATGGCCGTCGAGGCCTTCCGCGCCTGCGACTGCGCCGGCCTGGCGCGCGTGGACTTCCTGATGGCGCCCGCAGCGAAAGGCAAACCGTCAGAGATCGTGCTGAACGAGATCAACACTATGCCCGGGTTCACCTCGATCAGCATGTACCCGAAGCTCTGGGCGGCGACTGGCCTGCCCTATCCCAAACTGATCGATCGTCTGATCGAGCTCGGCATGGAGCGCCACCGCGAAAAGCTGGAGACCCACTTCACCCGCTGACGCCGCTCACGGCTGCACGCTGAAGCGCATCGTGCGGAAGTCAATGGTGTAGCTCTGGAGGCTGCCCAGCACCGATTGTCCAATCAGTCCCTCATAGTTCTCGATGAGGCTGTTCTGGGGCGCTGTGAGGATATGCGGCCCGTCTAGAAACAGCACGGCTTTGCCGCACCACAGCGGCAGATGATCGGCAGCATACGCCGGCGTGTCGGCCTCGCCCCCGGGGCCGGCAAGACGCGCGGTGTCCGGCGGCGCGCCCTTGAATGAGTCGCGGTGCTCCATAAAGTAGCGGTCGGTGAGGTAGCTGTCGCGCGATCCGGTGTCCAGCACAAATAATCGCGGCTCCTGCTCACCGCCGAAGCGGAAGCTCTGGCCCGTGGGCGGAAACGTCTTCATCTGCGCCAGCAGGAACGTATCGGCAATCCACAGCGGAGCGCCTTCGGTCCCGGCCCGGGCCGGAGAGACGGGCGATGCGGTCATTGAGCCGTCGCGCGTAAACGTAAGCCGGCCCAGCGCAGCCAGCACGGGATAGCCAAGCAGCGCGTTCATCTGGTGCTTGAACGGAGCAATGTAAAACGCGCTGTCCGGCACCACGAAGACCGCCACGTTGTGCAGCGTCGCCGTTCCAATGGTGAGCTGGGCCAGTACGCCCGGATGGGCGCGGAAGGTTCCGCCGCTATATCCATTCAGGACGACTGTCGTGTCTGCGGGAACAACGCCCCAGGCCTTAGCCGTGCTCTCTGTGATCGCCGACTCCGTTGACCCTGTGTCGAACACCGCAGAGAATGTCTTGTCGCCGATGCTCACCGGGAACTCGCTGTTGTGCCCGTGAATTGTAAAGGGGGCGGTGAAGTCGGTGGTCTGCGGCGGAACCTGCATCTGTGCGACACATCCATGGCGGTGCTGCTTGATGTCCCCTTCGGCCGCGCCCAGCCGCGCTCCCCAGATGCTGTCGATGTCCTGGTACATCTGCGCGCAGGCGCCGTAATGAAACGTGTACCGCGCGCTTTCGCCCAGCGCCTCCAGCGCGGTGATCTTCTCGGTGCTGGCCAGCGCGCTGTTTTCGGTATTGAGGGCAGCCGTCAGAAGCTTGCGCGCATCCTCAAATCGCGCCTGGTGAAACGCGAGCATGCCCTCGAAGTAGCTGCTCTGCTCTGGCTTCAGTTCCGGTGCGTGCGCGAGCGCAAGCGGAAGAACAAAGTACAGATGCTTTTCCAGCGCGAGTTCCAGCACATCCGCCGGGCCTGCCTGATGCGCGTCCGCAGGAGCCGAGGGCGCCGGCTGTTGCCCGGACGCAAGAGCTGGAAAGAACAGAAGGAGTAAGGTCCAGCGGCACATCCAAGATCTCGTCTGCAAAAGAATCGCACGCTTCCGACCGGCCCGCGCACGGGAACCCTCCGCCCGTCTATGCTAGACCAGATGGCGCTGAAATCAGGTGAACAAGGCGGTCCCGCTGTGGCGGCGAACACGCGTAGCAGATCAGGCAATCAGACGAACAGCGGGAATTCCGTAACCCTGGCCGACATCAAGGCCGCCCGCGAGCGCCTCAACGGAGCCATCTACTGCACGCCCTGCGCGCGGTCGGAGATGCTTTCGCGCCAGGTCGGCCAGAGCATCTTTCTCAAGCTCGAAAACCTGCAGATGACGGGCAGCTTCAAGGAGCGCGGGGCTTTGAGCAAGATCGCCACGCTTACCGCTGAGGAAGCCCAGCGCGGCGTGATCGCAGCCAGCGCCGGCAATCACGCGCAGGGAGTCGCGCATCATGCAACCCAGCGCGGCATCCGCTCCGTAATCGTGATGCCGCTGGCGACGCCGCTGGTGAAGGTGCAGGCCACGCGCGGCTTCGGCGCCGAGGTCGTGCTGCACGGCGCCAACTACGACGAGGCCTGCGAGGAAGCGACGCGGCGCTGCCAGGCCGAAGGCATGACCTTCATCCACCCGTTCGACGATCCGCTGGTCATGGCCGGACAGGGCACCATCGGCCTCGAGCTGCTGGAGCAGGTGGAGAATCTTGAAGCGGTCGTAGTGCCGATCGGCGGCGGCGGCCTCATCGGAGGCATCGCCTGCGCGGTGAAGGAATCGAAACCTGAGGTCCGCGTCATCGGCGTGCAAACCGCGCGGTTGCCTTCGATGAAGGAAGCCGTGCTCGCGCACCATCCCGTCACACTCGAGCCTGCAACGACCATCGCCGACGGCATCGCGGTGCGCCGCGCGGGCGAGGTCACATTCCCCGTCGTGGAGCGGTATGTCGATGAGATCGTCACTGTTAACGAGGACGAGATCGCATCGGCCATTCTGACCTTGCTCGAACGCGAGAAGACGCTGGCCGAAGGCGCGGGCGCTGCGGGCCTCGCTGCAGTTCTGCAGAAGCGCACCTCGCTGCCGGCGTTCACGCGCACAGCCGTCATCGTGGGCGGCGGCAACATCGACGTCACGCTGCTCAGCCGGATCATCGAACGCGGCCTCGTGCAGGATGGCCGCCTGATTCGTTTGCGCATTCACCTGCTCGACCGCCCGGGCGCGCTGGCCGACCTGACGCAGATTATCGCCGCGCATCGCGCCAACATCGTGGACACGCTGCACAACCGCGCTTACTACGGGGTGAATCTCGGCGACACCGTTATTGACATCACAATGGAGACCCGCGGGCGTGAGCAGGTCGAAGAGCTCGTCGCGGCGCTCAGCGCCGCTGGCTACAAGCACAGCCGCGTGCTGTAGAGCTATCGCTTCTTCGCTTCAGCGGGAACCGTCAGCGCAAGCCGCTGATGATCGCGCACGACCTCCAGCGCCACTGCCTTGCCCTTCGCCGCGTGCAGATGCCTCGACCAGTCGGACGCACTGTGCATCGGCTGGCTGTCGGCACGGAGAATGACGTCACCCGCGTGCAGGCCGGCCGCCGCGGCGGGACTGCCGCCCTCGACAGACTGCACGAGAAGTCCCTTTCCGTCAGGCACCCCAAAGTAGCTCGCAAGCTGCGGCTGCATCGCATCGACGACGAGTCCGTCCGAAGAGCCGTGCACCATCTTGTCGATGAAGCCCTGCGCGTGCCCGGCAGGCACGGCCGCCGGGGGTGCAGGTGCAGGGCCGATCGCATAGGTGCCTGAGAACTCCTCAATCACAGTGGGCTGCGGTTGAGGGCCCGGCTGGTTCAGCCGCGCCCACGCCTTGCGCTCCACATCTTCACGGTTCGCGAGTTTCGTGCGGATCGTGATCGGGCTCCCGTTGCGAAACACCGAGAGCTTCACGTCGACCCCCGCGCCCGTCTCGCGAATCATGCGCCGCAGCGCCTCGCCGCTGGCGACAATGTGCCCGTTGATGCCGGTAATCAGGTCATGCGGTTCGAGCCCGGCAGACGCCGCAGGCCCGTCATGGTCGACCAGGAGCACCTCGACGCCGCGCTTGTCGCGCAGATGCAGAGCGGCTGCCTGATCGCTGGTCAGGTCGTGAAACTCGATTCCAAGATAGCCGGGAGGCCGCTGCGTCACGACCGTGTGCCCGCTGACTGCGCGACCGCTCGTAGCAGCACGGCCCACCGCTGCCGAGAGCGAAATAAGGATGAGAACACAAGCCCCGGCAAGCCGAACTTCGCGCACGGCGACCGCGCTCCGGAGCCGTCTCGGCCACTCGCTCCGGAAGATGGCTGCATGCTGCATCGGTTGCACCTTACTCGATATCAGCCGAGCCCTGAAGTACCTGGTAGGATGCGTTCCTGACCGCGGCATTCGAGTCCTGCGTGGACACCGAGCGCAGCACACGCCGCACGCTCGAGTCAGCCTGCACCGGCTCCAGCATCGAGATCGCCGCGCTGCGCACATCGGCACTCTGATCGTTCATCAGCGTGTCGAGCACGGCGTCGCGCACGTTCTCATCCTGTGCCACGTACGGCTGCAGTCCCTGCAGCGCCTTCAGGCGAACCTGCGGACTCTTGTCATAGTGCAGGCTCGCCAGCAGCGTGCCCCGCACACTCTCAGGACCGTTCGCCGCATCATCGTTGCACCCGGAAGCTTCCAGGCACTGATTGACCAGCAGCGAAACGGCATCCTTATGAACGTCGGGATTCGCGGCCAGTTTGGTCCCGAGCATCAGGAGCTGACGGATCTGCGGATCGTCCAGCGATCCCTGCATCGTCTCGGGCACCAGGCGGTTGTACTTCACCTGCACAATCTTGGGATCAGGAGTCTGCACGATTCCCGCAACGTTCGCGATGGGTCCCTGCGAGGCATTCGACGTTGAGACTCGCGTCGGAAGCTGCGGCGCATGCGCGGCCTGGTAGCGGGCGATCGCGTTGCCGCCCAGGAACCCGATGCCGATCAGCAGCACGGTCAGCGCGGGCGCGCCCTGCATATATCCAAACCAGCGAAAGGCGTTGCCGAAGAACCGCTGCGCCACGGAGCGTGGAGGCATCGCGTCCAGCGCCTCATCCAGACGCATACGCGACGCCGCCAGCAGATTCGGTGAGGGTTCGACCACCGGATCCAGCGCGAGCTCTTCGCGAAGTGCGAGCATCGCGTTCGACTCGCGGCGACACTCTTCGCACTCCTCGAGATGCTGCTCAAGCGGATGCAGAAGATCGTCCGGCAGCTCGCCATATTGCGCGAGAACTATGTTCTGTTGTGCACTGTCACAGGTCATGATGCGTTACTCCAGCCAGCCTCTCCAACGCGCTTCATAATGCTCCCGCAGCAGATCTTCGCCCGCCAGCGGTGTTTCCCGTACTTCCTTCTGCTTCTCGTCTTCCTAGCGAACGTCTGCGAGCTTTGCCCGCAGCTTGCGTGTCGCCCGGAAGAGTGTGTTCTTGGCCGTCTCTTCGGTCGTGGAGAGCATCTCTCCGATCGTCCGCAGCTTCAGCCCCTGGTAGTGCTTCAGTTCGAACACGGTGCGCTCGCGGGGCGTCAAGGAATCCAACGCACTCTTAATCGCGGCGTTCATATTTTTCCGTTCCAGCTCGCGCGCCGGATTTGCAGTCGAGCGCTCGTCCTGGACATTCGCCATCAGGTCCATCTCCTCGCCGGCTGCGTCCGTCACGGTCGAGGGATCCTCTTTGCGGCTCTTGCGGCGACGAAGCTGGTCGAGACACAGGTTCGTCACAATCCGGTAGAGCCACGTGTAAAACGAGCACTCGAACCGGAAATTCGAGAGATGCCGATACGCCTTAATGAAGGCGTCCTGGTGCACGTCCTGGGCGTCCTGCTCATTGCCCAGCATGTGCAGCGCCAGTCGCAGAACGCTGCGGTCGTAACGCCGGACCAGTGCATCGAAGGCCGAGCGGTCCCCTTTCTGGGCCGCGCGGATCAGTTCATCATCTTCCGCTCGCTGCTGCTGCCGGGCCTCCATCTGCTCGGCCGTCAGCCTGGCTCGCGTGCTTGGTTGGGCGGCAACGTTCGACGGCATACTTGCCGCTGATTCTACGCCGTTCCCACTCTCCTTCAGCCCGAGGCCTAAGGAAGTGGGACGCCGACGGCGTTCGCCGCCGAGGACGATCACATCACTAATGCTCATTCTCAGTCTGACTCCGGAGTCAGTTCCTACTACATCTCGGTAGACGTCGCACATAGAACAAAGTGAGCGATAGAAAAGCAGGCGGAAGCAGTTCCTGAACCGCAATGCGATCTTTGTCCTGCGTCGTTTGGGTTACGCCCTGGCTTGCGATTGCGCTGCAGAGCCACGCCCGGAGGCTGCCGGAATGAAGTCTCTGTCATAACCGGGCCGCCGCATACGCCTTATCGGTCCCCTCTTGCGTCCTATGTATCAATTCGTAAGGACGCGCGAGGCTGATGTCTAACCCGTTTGACCACAAATTGAACCGCCGGCAATTCTTACGCCAGACATTCGCCTTTTCAGCGTTGGCGGCAGCCTCTCCGCGGCTGGCGTTTGCGGGCCAGGCGGCGGTCAGTCCCAGGCCCGCTCCGCCGCCAGACCCCAACGGCCAGCACATGTTCATGGTCGGCGACTGGGGAACCGACAAGTATCTCGACCAGCAGACCGCAACAGCGCTGGCCATGAAGCAATGGGTCGATCAGCGGCACATCCATCCGGGCGCGCTCTTCATGCTGGGCGATAACTGGTACGGCGATATGGGCGTCGGCTACATCTCGCCGCGCTGGCAGACCCAGTTTGAGCAGATGTACCCCACCTCGCACTTTCCCGGCCCAGCTTACGTCGTACTCGGCAATCATGATTACGAGCGCAAGGTCTCGAGCAAGGTCGACCTGCAGCTCGGCTACGCAGCCCACGCCCAGTCGCAGGGTAAAGCCACGCGCTGGACCCTGCCCTCGCGCTGGTACACCTTCAAGTACCCCGAGAAGGATCCGGTCATCACCTTCATCTGCCTGGACACCAACCTGCCCGGTCAGAAGCACGGCGCCGACATGTTCGAGCCGTGGAGCTTCGACATGAAAAAGGAGGACCGCGACCAGCAGGATGCATGGTTCCGGCAGGAGCTCGCCAAGCCCCGCACGACACCGTTCGTCGCCTGCGTCGCCCATCACCCGCTCTACACAAATGGCATCCACCGCGACCAGAAGATCCTGATTCAGGACTGGGACGCACTTCTCCGGCAATACAAGGTCGACTTCTGGATCAGCGGGCACGACCACGACCTCCAGCACCTGGAGTTCGCCGGGCACCCGACCAGTTTCGTGATCTCTGGCGGCGGCGGAGCCGAGCTGGTCAACTGGACGACTCCGCCCGAGAGGCGCGGCCCGTTCGGCAACAAGGTCATCGGATTTTCCAATATGGAGTTCTCCAAAGACGGGATCATCTTCCGCCACGTGAACGCGCAGGGGCAGCCCATCCACATTTTCCGCAAGACGCCGGACGGCAAGGTGGAGATCTTCCTTCCCGCGGTCTAACGGCCATTACACCCGCTGTGCACTTTTCACCACACGCATGCCGCGGTTTAGACACAAGGGTTCTCGCCGGGACGCGCTCATCCACTCCCGAACCCCTCACGGGCCCGGTTGTTCAGAGGCGCTGGCGATAGACTTGACGGAGATGCCCTCGCTGTTCCCCGACCCCTCCCAACCGCGCCTTCCCGCAACCCGAACCAACCCCGAGGCCTGGCTCATCGCCCACTGCGATGGCGGAGCGCGCGGAAACCCAGGCCCGGCCGGGTATGGCGCGGTGATCGAAACCGACTCGGGAGAGAAGCTGGCCGAGCTCAGCGAGTTTCTCGGCATCCGCACCAACAACTTCGCCGAATATTCCGGCCTGCTCGGTGTGCTGGCGTGGACCCTTGAGCACGGCTATGGCCGCCTGCGGGTCGTCTCCGACTCGGAGCTGATGGTGAAGCAGATTCAGGGCAAGTACAAGGTGAATTCGCCCGACCTAAAGCCGCTCTGGACGGAAGCCCGCGGCCGCATCGCGCAGCTGGAGGAGTTCCAGATCACCCATGCGCTGCGCCACAAGAACAAGGACGCCGATAGGCTGGCCAACGCGGCCATGGATCGCGGGACGGGCAAAGGCCCGGCAGGCGGCGGTGCCGCCGAGCCCAAGCGCGAGGTTCGTGCAACTCCGTATGCCAAAGACGCTGCCTCCGCTCCGCCGATGCTGCGCGGCTTTACACGTGGCGGGGTGGTGCATGTGCTCGGCGATGCGAAGCTGCCGGATGGTGTCTTCGTTAAGATCGTTCCGGAGTAACCAGCCGTTTCACTCCCGTTACGACCCAGACCGGCCTCTATCGGCATCCAACCCGCTTAGGATGAGGTGTATGCGTAGTTCAAAGCTTCAGGGGCTTTTTTGGGCAGGTGTGTGTGCCGTCCTTTGCTTTTCCTCTCGCGGTCTTGGGGCCAGTCAACCGCAGGGCTCGGATTCTGCCGCCGTTGAGGAGGTCCGGCAGGCCGTCAGCGCCGAACTGGAGGCCAGCCGCACCGACATGAGTGTCTGGACGTACCGTGAAAATGATCGCACTCCGGAGAAGAACGCAGTCTACAACACCGTCGAGACGCCGCAAGGCACACTTCGCCGGCTGATCGCACTCAATGGCCGTCCGCTTAGCCAGGATGCCGCCGCGAATGAGACGCGCCGGATTCAGAACTACGTCAGCGATTCCGGCGCGCAGGCGAAAGCCCGCCGGAACGCGGCCCACGATGACGCGCAGGCGACCGAGATGCTGAAGATGCTGCCGAATGCCTTCCTCTGGACCAAGGCCGGCGAAAGCGGCGACCTCGAGACGCTCGACTTCCGTCCGAACCCTGACTTCGATCCGCCTGACATGCAGTCTCGCGTGATGGGGATCATGGCCGGTCAGCTCATCATCTCCAAGGAGGGCCACCGGATTCGCACTCTCCGCGGCAAGCTGACCGATGATGTGAAGATTGGCTACGGGATCCTCGGGAAGCTGGACCGCGGCGGCACGTTCGATGTTGAACGGCGCGTGGTGGGTGAGGGGCGCTGGCAGATTACCGAAACGCATGTGCACATTGGCGGGCATGCGCTTTTGTTTCATACGATAGGCCAGCAGGAAGATGACGTGAAGACGGAGTGGAAGCCGTCGACCGCGCACACCCTGCAGGAGGCCGCCCAGCAGCTGGAGGCCGGCCACTAATCGAACGCCACGTTGCCGTAGGCTGCGGAAAATGCAAGCGGTTGCATCAGCTTTTCGCATCCCCGGCGCATGGGAGAGACTCTAATACTGAAGTGAATGAGCTTCCCCTCAGCTCCCGCATGTGCCGGGCCCGCAGTGTTCTTGTAGCGCTGCCTTTCGCGATGCTGCTCAGCGTCGCGCCCGGGGTTGCGCAGAACGACTCCGCATCCGGGAAAAAGCACAACGAGAATCTTCCGCCTGCGCCCAGCGCCGTTCTGCTGTCCCAGCAGGATGAGGCGCTCGGGCGACCGGCGGGTTCCGGCTTTACCTTAAAGGCGGCGAGCACGGTTGGCGGGCCCGGCGGCATCCGCATCGAGCAGCCCACGGACACACCGCTGCCTCTCTCCATCGACGACGCGATCTCGTTGGGGCTCGAACGCAACGTGCGGCTGGTCTATGACCGGGCGAAGCAGAAGATCGTGCACGGCGAGCAGCTTGGGGTCATCAACGCGCTGCTTCCATCGCTGCGCGCGACTGCCTCGACCAGCACTGAAGAGATTAATCTCGCGGCGCTTGGGTTCAAGCCGCAGTCGCTCGGCGGATTGCTTTCGCAGTTTGGAATGAGCGCAGCGAACTTTCCGACCGTCCTGAAGGTCAACGTAACCCAGGCGCAGATCAGTGCCAGCCAGCAGCTCTTCAATCTGCCCGCGTATGAGCTCTACAGAGGCGCTCAACGTGAGAGCGAGGTTGTTGATCTGGATGTGCTGACCAGCCGCGGCGATCTGATCCTGTCCGTCGGTTCGGCTTATCTGCAGGTGCTTGCAGACCAAACGAATCTCGCCAACGCGCAGGCGCAGGAGCAGGCGGCCCGGACAGTGTTCGACCAGGCCAGCCAGCGCCGCCAGGCAGGCGTGGGCATCAGGCTGGATGAGCTTCGCGCGCAGGTGGAGTACCAGCAGCGGCAGCAGGCGACCATCGCAGCCGAGAATCAGCGCGCAAAGGACACGATTCAGCTGAACCGGATCATGGGTCTGCCTGCCGGGCAGAAGCTTGAACTGACCGACACCGCTCCGTTCGCCGAGTTCAACGACATGGATCTCGATCGCGCGAAGGAGACAGCGTACCGGCACCGCAAGGATCTCCTCAGCCTGCAGGCGCAGATCCAGGTCGTCGAGCGCGAACTCCGCGCCGTGCGCTACCAGCGCCTGCCGACCGTCGCCTTCAACGGCTTCTATGGCGTGCTTGGCGAGACCACCGGCCTGTATCACGGTGTCTTCACCGCGCAAGGCAGCTTACGGTTCCCGATCTTCCGCGAGGCTGAGCAGCGCGGGCAGGAAGACCAGGTGAACGCACAGCTTACGTCGCTTCATCAGCGCGTGAGCGATCTGCGCGAGACCATCGATGCCCAGATTCGCGCCTCGATGCTGGATGTGCAGTCTGCGGACCAGCTCGTGAAGGTTGCGCAGAGCAATGTCGACCTGGCTCAGCAGATCCTCTCGGATGCGCGCCAGCGCTTCAGCGCGGGCATCGAGGACAATCTTCCCGTGGTGGACGCGGAGGCCTCTCTCACGTCAGCACAGGCACAGCTGACGCAGGCGCTGTATCAATACAACGTGGCTAAGTTGAACCTTGCGCGCAATACCGGCGTCGTGGAGACGCGGTACCGAACTTATCTGGGTAGATAGCGCGACGTTTGGGCAAGCAGCGCGTAGCTTAGCTCATCGCCTTTTGCAGCTCGCCGACGATGCCGTGATGCAGCCTCAGAATCGCCAGAACCGCGAGCGTGATCGCCGACGCTGACTCCAGCAACGCTGCTGGCAAATCCCGGCGGAAGATGCGCGCCACGGTCATACGCACGAAGAAGCCGCCCCAGGTTCCGATGACCGCGCCAACGCTGCCGAAGAGAACGCCTCCGGCGACGGGCTCATCAATCGCGGTGGCCACCATCGCCCCTACGAGCGACGCGACAATGACTCGCACCAGCGCGGGACCGAGGGTGGTCCGCCGCGGTGTCTGGGGCAGCGTGTCGACTCCGTATTCGCCGAGTGCGCAGAGGGTGAAGATGATCGCAACGACGAGATGAGCGATCCATGTGGCCCAACCGTGCTCCGGCACCAAGGCCAGCCATGCGGCCCAGGACAACGCGGTAATCGCTGTCATGCTGCGCATGCCGGTGACCACGCCCAGCACCAGAATCATATCCATGGACCCGCCCTCCGAAGCGCAGCCGACACTCCAGCAAATACGTTCGCTGGGGACACCGACCTTCACCCCAGCCAGCAAGCTGGCCGGGGACCCCCGGCGCAGCGATACTACCTTACCTGCTGCGCAGCCAACCGTAGAGTGGAAACTGTTCCGCCAACTCCGCAACACGGCCGCGAATCGCTCGCAGGCGGGCCTCATCGGTGCGGTGCTCGAGGGCCTCGGCGATCCAGCCGGCGATCGTGCGCATCTCCTGCTCCTTCATACCGCGCGTCGTTAGCGCAGGGGATCCGATGCGGATGCCGCTCGGCTTCAGCGGAGGATTCGTGTCATAGGGAATCGCATTCTTGTTCACGGTGATGCCGGCGATACCCAGCGCAGCCTCGGCTTCAGACCCCAGCATTCCGCGGCCGAAGACGTCGATCAGAACGAGGTGCGTGTCCGTTCCGCCGGAGATGACGCGGTAGCCGGCAGCCTGCATGGTTTCGGCGAGCGCCTTCGCATTCGCCACAACCTGCGCGGCATAGGCTTTGAACTCCGGTTGCAGCGCCTCGCCAAACGCTACGGCCTTGGCGGCAATGACGTGCACCAGTGGCCCACCCTGCTGCCCGGGGAAGACGCTGCGGTCGATGCCTGCCGCGAACTCCTGCTGGCAGAGGATAAGACCAGCGCGCGGACCGCGCAGCGTCTTGTGTGTCGTCGAGGTCACGACATGGGCATGCGGTACAGGCGAAGGATGCACACCGCCGGCGACCAACCCGGCGAAATGCGCCATGTCGATCACCAGCTTCGCCCCAATTTTGTCGGCAATCTGCCGCATCCGCGCGAAATCAAACTGGCGCGGATACGCCGACCCGCCACCGATGATGACCTTGGGCTTCTCGGCTAACGCCTGCTGTTCAAGGTGGTCGTAGTCGACGGTCTCGGTGTCCTTGCGGACCTGATAGCCCACCACGCGATAGAGCTTGCCGGAGAAATTCAAGCGATGTCCGTGGGTGAGGTGCCCGCCGTGCGCGAGGTCCAGCCCGAGAATCGTGTCGCCCGGCTCCAGCAGCGTCATGTACGCGGCGGCATTCGCCTGCGACCCGGAGTGCGGCTGCACGTTGGCATGCTCCGCCCCGAAGATCTTCTTTGCGCGATCGCGGGCAAGGTTCTCCACGGCATCGGCGAACTCGCAGCCACCGTAATAACGCTTGCCCGGATAGCCCTCTGCATATTTGTTTGTGAAGACCGAACCGGCCGCTTCGAGCACCGCGCGCGAGACGAAGTTCTCGCTGGCGATCATCTCCAGACCTTCATGCTGACGGATCACTTCGTTGTGAATCTGAGCCGCAATGTCGGGATCGGCCGCGGCAAGTGGAGCACTCAAATTAATCGACATACCTGTGTGCGATTGTACGACGCGGACCGGCGGGCCCTTCCCCAAAGGTGGCACCGTGCCTCCCACTCACGAGAGTCGACAGTCGGCTTGGGTGGGATAGCTGCTTTCGTACTCCGGCCGCATTCTTCCTTTGGAACCGCAACTGGTTCCTGTAACACTTCGGGCCTGCGTGCCACTTCGGCCTGTCTCGCAGACGGCACGCCTGCTTTCAGCGCTTCAGCAACTGCCGCAGGATCTACCCAATCTGGGAGGTCCAGGCCATGCAAACCGGGCCACCCATGACTGGCAGAGGCTTCCCGCGCTGGGAACTTCTGCCAGCCTCAACGCAGAGCAAGAAAGGCAGTGTCGTGGCAGCCCGCACAATACCTTTCCCCACACCACCTGGGAATGCTGTCACGCGAGTTTCAATCGCCCCTCCTCCTCCACCTCCAACCAGCGCCGCGAAGCTGAAACCAACTTCGCGGCGCTATCGCGGCCTTCACCTAGTGCCAGAGGATCACCTGCACAGCATGTCAGAAGAATTGAACCGGCTCACACAGACGCAGGCCATCGTCGCACAGGTCGAGCGTGAGATTGCAGAACGTGCCATGCGGGACCGTAACCGCAGCGATCTCGTGCTTCTCGCACCGGTGAAGAAGTCCGGAACGTCCGCCACCGGACGCGCCGCACACCGCATTGTCATGTCGCTTTTCCCGGCGGGCGTCTAGAGCATCTCTCCTGACATAGTTTCAACACACATCTGTGGAGGTCGTTTTCGTTGGGAGAAAACGACACCAATGGTCTTCGCCTTGACTACACCTTCAGGAAAAATGCTCTAACGGCGCCGGCGGCGCATGGGGCGCTGCGAAGCCATCCGGCGAAAAGCACTCCACACGAAGCTGCCCAGATACCATCCATCGAGATATTTGTATGGCGCTTCCCCGGTCGTGTAATGACCGCAGGGCAGCACCTTGGACACATACGGGATTCCGTACTCGTCAAAGCTCTTCAGCACATCGAGGGAGAGCTCGCGGAGGAACGTGAGGTCGTAGGTGGCGTGCACGATGAGCGTCTGCCGGTCGGCGCTCCGCGAGTACTCCTTCATAAAGCTCATCGGACTGATCCCGGCAAGAATCGCGCGCACATCGTCGCGACCCAGGCCGGCGTGCTCGAGCGAAGCGCGCACGTGGCGCGTGCTCTGTCCGGTCCATACAACATCGCCGAACCACGTCGATGCATGGTTGAACGCGCAGACCTCGATGCGCGGATCCATCGCCGCCGCAAGAAACGCGTAGCAGCTTCCGAGACTCGTACCCAAGACGCCGAACTGCTCGTAGCCCTGCTGCTCGAGCCAGTCGATCGCGCTGCGGACATCCACAACTGCCTGCCGCGCAGCCGCAATGGTGCGGCCGATGTTTGAGCTGACCGCGTAGTCCGCGCGCTCGAGCTCTGCCGGCCGGCGCACATCGTGATAGGGCTTCGAGAGTCGCAGGCAGGCAATGCCCCAGCGATTGAACATCTCGCAAAGCGCATTATGCGAGAACGCATCGGCGTTCCACTGCGGCATCAGAATCATCGCTTGACGGCGGCGGCGGCCCGTGCGCCGGTCGACAAAGCCTATGCCTGGCTTCGTGGGATACCAGCGCGCGTTCGCAAAGTCGTTCTCAGGAATGCCGGTCTTCACGGCGGAGGTCCAGCGCAGGAACGGCTCGCGCCGCAGTTCGCCCGCTTCCGCGCGCCGGCGCCATTCGCGCTCCTGCTCGAGGGTCTCGGGGCGTACGTTGGTCGGATGCAGCTCAGGAAAGCGCTGTTCGATCTGGAAATCGGTTGGGGTCTTATAGCCGAAGAAGCTCTCGGGGTCGGCCATGATCCGCTGATTCAACAACTTCATCGCCTCGAGCGGCGAGCACTCAAGCCGCGCCACCTCGCGCGCGGCCTGCAGACCGCCGCAGTCAAAGAGGTGCTGGAATCCCCACTCGAGCGGCCGCTCAACGCGGTTCTCGTCCCGTGTGGTTAGCGCGGTCTCCCACGCGAACATCCAACTCTCATAGAGCCCAGCAATCATTCTCTCTAGTCTAAGATGCTGCGCCGATCTCGCGGAGGCTCACCGCAAACTATACTGAGCGGATGCCAACGGAAAAGCTGGCCGAGCCGGCCAATTCGCGTACTCTTGGCGATGGAGCCAGCCACAGACAGAACCTGATAGCCGGAATCATCATTCTGTTTCTTTTCGCCAGCTTCTTCCTCATTCAATACGACCGTAACAGGCAGGCAGAGCAATCTCTTCAGAGTTGGTACCAGACCACTGCCGCGGGTCAATCGGACGCTCCGGACCAGTACAGAATCGCGCTGCCCTTTGCGGCGCACTTTCTGGAGGTCCATACACGACTCAAAATGCGTCAATCTTTTCCGCTGATCCAGTCCTTGTCTTTCGGCTTTGGGCTGGCGTTGCTGTATGACCTGCTGGTTACCTCGTCAACATTCCAAGCAAGCTCGAGCAGCCAACGTCTGGCGGCATCAGGCCTGTTCTTTGCTGCCGCGCAGCTTCCGGTCCTCTGGATTTTTCCGTGGGAACGTCCCGAGACGCTACTTACGTTCTTCTATGTGGCCGCCGCCGCGGTGGTGGTGCTCGAACGGAGAATACCCTTATCTCTCGCCTGCTTGCTGGCTCTCCTGCTGAGCGCAGCCCAGTCGTTCGCGCGTGCCGATGCCCCGATGGCCGTCGGTCTGGCGCTGCTGATCGGAAGCACCACGGGATGGATCTATCGCTCCAGATACGCGACGGCGGTGCTGGGAGCGTTGTGCCTGGCCACCGGCGTGGCGACGCAGCTTTATTTGAAGCACTTGTTTCCAAACGCTCACCTGCCCGCCAATGTACCCGCAGTGCAGCTGGTTTATAACTTCGACCTTTCGTACGGTTACGCCGCCTACCGCATTCCGGCATTTCTGCTCGCACTGATTCCTCTGATTGTGATCCTATGGCTGCTGCGCGGAAGGCGTGGTTACCGCCTCGACGCAGCGGACAAATTGACGCTGTTGATCGCGCTGGTATACCTGCCGATTTACATGACCTTCGGAATCATCTCTGAGGTACGGCTCTATGTGCCTTACATGTTTCTGCTGGCGCCGCTGATGAGCAAGGCCTGCGTCTGGTTCGCATCCGATGAACCGTTCTGCATGGCCGCGGGTTAACGGCCGAAATTCCGGAGTAATCGGATCATCGGCGCTCCGCCCGAATGCCACACAGGATTTCATAGGAGATCGTTCCGCACCAGCGCGCGTGATCGTTGGCGTCCACGCCTTCGCCGAGTAGCGTAACCTCCACGCCTTCACCTGCCTCGCCAATGTCAGTGATATCGACAACCGTGAGATTCATGGACACACGGCCAACAACAGCGGCTCGCTGTCCCGCGATCCTCACCCAACCGTTGCCGATACCGCTGGACGCCTCTCTGCGGAAGCCATCTGCGTAGCCGATCGGAAGAAGTGCAAGCCGCATTGGCCGATCCGCGCGGAACGTCGCACCGTAGCCAACCGTTTGGCCGGATTGAATCTCGCGTGTCGCGAGGACTCGCGTCTTCCACGTGAGCACAGGCTGAATTTGGCGGGAGACCTGGCCCATCGTAATGCCCGGGCCGACAACACCACCGTTCCCGTTCTCCACTTCAAGGCAATAGCCATAGAGCGCGATTCCCGGCCGGACAAGAACTCCGGCGCGCATCGCTCCGCCGATGTGATGGACCCACTCGGTTGTCGATCCTTCGTCGAGGGCAGAGCTGTTGGCCAGGTGAATCCATTCCGGCAGAAGAACTTCGCCATCCTGGGTCTTCAGCAGATCGAAGGCGCGCTGAAGGTGCTCAAGCTGCGCTGCGGTTTCGTGTGCGTTGCGCACCTCGGCCGAAATAAGGTGGCTGAAGACGCCTTCGAGCCGAAGCCATTTGGAGCGGTGCAGCGCATCGACCACGCGCTCCAGCTCCGCTCCGCCGTTCGCTGTTATGGCCGCGCCTTGGCGTGCCATGCCCGTGTCGATCTCCAGATGCACCGCAACACGTCTGCGCGCGCGCTCCGCCGCAGCCTCTAACGCCTGCACGTGCGCCGGTGTCCACACGACGGGCGTCAGCCGCTTCTCCACGACGCAGGCTGCGTCGTCAGGGTCAATGCCGCTCATCACCAGAACGCGGACGTCACGCTTGCCCAGCGCGTGGCGTATCCGCGTACCCTCCTCCGCGTCGGCGACGCCCAGCCACATGACGCCGGCATCCACGAGCAGCGGGGCGATCAGCTCAGCGCCGTGACCGTAGGCGTCCGCCTTGATCACGGCGAGCACGTTCGCACCCTCACCGGCAGCCGCACGGATTGCGGAAAGATTGCTCCGCAGCCGCGACTCTGATATCTCAACCCAGCTCTTCACCGCTGACGATTCACTCCTCGCCCATTATGCCGTCCGGAGACACGAAAGCCCGCGCTCATCGCACGGGCTCGGTTCGTGCAGCATAAATTCTAGGCGAGGTGTCTGCGGCGGCTGCGGTGCCTGCGGGCGGTTGAGGCCCCGCCGAAGCTCCACTCGCGCACGGGACCGACGTCCACGTGAACGAACTGGCTGATTGGATAGTAGCCAACGCCGCCGGCATGCAGGCTGAGCGCCGCCTGGTCGAGCGTGCGCGTGGTCACCCCGGGAATCCGGATATCGATGGCCTTCGCGAGCATGTGCTGCGAGTGCTCGGCAACGCCGGTTTCGGCAGGAGTCTCCGTTCCGCCGCCGGTGCGCAGGAAGTTGTTCGACCACGGCGTCCGGTAGCCGCAAACGATGTCGATCGTCGCGTTCGGCCGGTTCAGCCGGGTCAGCAGGTTGTGCAGGAGGTCGAACTCCTTGGGATCGTAGCTGCTGACGTCCTGCGTGCGGTGGTCGCGCAGGAAGTGGTTGAGTTGTTCCAGCGCCGAGGGAATATAAGTATCCCCGATGCGGTAAACGACATCCAGGCTCTCCCCCGTATGCAGGTGGTAGAGCTTCAGTTCATATCGTTGTCCGACTGCGGGGAGAGCAGCTTCCGCCGTCGGCAGAACACCCGGCGTCAGCAGAGGCGCTTCGGCCTGCGCACGGGGCGCAAACCCAATCAGGGCAAGCAGAATGAAGAAGATACCGAGAGTACGCAGAAAACCGGGGGCCCGAGAAGGGGTCATGTAAGAAAGCTCCAGGGAGGATGATGACCTTAGGGGAGTGGAAGACATCAAATCCGATTTGCCGTTTTCCATTCGCCTACCTCCATTCTACCCAGAGATTCGCACAGGGTTGCGCCCTGGTCTGTAATCCTTTTGTCGCATCGGACAACCTTCTCGTATGCACTTGACGGGCCAATCGGGGCAGTGTCTCAGCCCTCGACGACCGGGCTTTTGTCGGGTTGCGATTCCGGGCCCCCGTCGGGCTGGGATTCCGGGCCCCGGTCCGGTTGCGATCGATAGATCTCTTCCACCCGGTCGAGCGTGTCGATCTCCTCCACCGGCTTGTCGTCGCGCACGCGAAGAATGCGAGGAAAGCGTAGCGCAAACCCGCTGGAGTGCCGGTCCGAGCGCATCACGTTGTTGAACGCAACCTCCAGCACCCGGATCGGCTCAACCGTGCGGAAGTAGCCGAAGTCCTCGACCGTGTGGGCCTTCAGCCACTCGGTCAGCTCGGCGATCTCGGCATCCGTGACGCCGGAGTACGCCTTGCCGACGTTCAGCAGATCACCTTCTGGCCCTCGAACCGCAAACGTGTAGTCGCTCAGAAGGCCGGCACGGCGGCCGTGGCCGTACTCCGCACCCGTGATCACCACATCCAGTGTGGCCAACTCGCGTTTGAGCTTCAGCCATGCGAGGCCCCGGCGCCCTGGCAGATACGCCGAGCCCGCCGCCTTGATCATCACGCCCTCATTCGCCCGGGCGCGCGCATCGCGGTAGGCCTGATCGATGGCCCCGGCGCTTTCGACCATCTTTGCGGGCGAGAGCCGAAGCCGCTGAATCTCGACAGCCGCAACAGAAGAGAACAGTTGGCCCTGCGGCTCGCCTTCGAGAGGTGAAACGGCGATCTCGTGCAGCACATCTACACTTTGTTCGAGCTGTGCCCGGCGCTGGCGCAAGGGCCGCGGCAGCAGCAACTCGCCGTTCGCATACATCAGGTCGAAGGCCATGAAGATGACCGGAATGGCGCGGCGCATTGCGTCATCCACACGTTTTCTGCCGATGCGCTGGCCGAGCACGGAGAAGGGAAGCGCGCGCTCGGCTTCGACGTCCCAGGCGAGAATCTCGCCGTCGAAAATGAGGCCCCCGGCGCTAATCAAGCCGCTGGAGCTCATCAAGCCGCCGGGCACGCCTGAATGCACCTTCGCGAGCGCCTCTTCGAGCTCCGGGAAGCTCTCGGTGATGTCCTCACGATTGCGGGAGTAGATCGCCACGCGGCCGGGCTGCTCCGGATCGCCGCAGTGCACCTGCGCGCGGATGCCGTCGTATTTGTCCTCAATGAGCGCGTGAACTGCCGCGTCCTGCTGCGCGTCCGAACTGTTCGCCGCCTCCGCCTCGACATCCTCCGCCATGCCCTCTTCGGCCGATCGCTCTGGGATGATCTCAGCGGGCGACTTCTTCTTTTGGCGCTTCTTCGGTTTGGGCTCCTGCTCCTTGACCGGCTTCGCCGTGAAGCGCTCAACCGCCTCCTCGGGTGTCTCGACCGGGGACGCGAGCATGAAGCCAAGCGGGTGGAAGAGCCGCATGCGGGCTTCCGCGAGCGTTCCCGCAAACGCACGTTCGACCGCCCGGCTCAGGTCCGCCTCCAGCATGACGGCGTGCCGCACCGCCGCGACCCCGGCGCTGTTTCCGGAAAGACCGGCAGCTTCCGCAATCGCTTCCTCGACAAGGCTCTGCTTCACGCCAATCCGCATGTCGCCGAGCATCAGCTTCAGCAGATATTTGGCCTCGAGCGGCGTCGCACGCTTCAGCAGACCCTCGACCGCGGCAGCTCGGACCGCAGTGGTACGGGCGCGCGCCATCGTCTCAAACGCCTCGGCGATCTTGGCCAGCGTGAGCTCACCTGCGTCACCTCTGCTCGCTGGTTTCGGATCTCTTGCCGCCAGCAGATCGAATGCGGCGGCACCGAGATCCCCGTGCCGCCGATACGCCAGGTTCAGCGCGCTGTCCGTCGCTCCGGCAATCTCCTTCAACACGCGCGAAAGGATCGCACCCCCGGCGTTCAGCTTCCGAGGGTCGGCCTCGGCGAACGGCTGCCCCGCCAGATACAGGCAGAACCGGCCGGCTTCGGGAGCGCTCTCGTCGGCAGCACGGCGCACCTCGGCGGCAATAGCAGCACGCTTCTTCAGCTTGCTGGCTGTTGCCGCCAACGCTTCGGCTAACTCCGCGAGCGCGCCAAACTTCACGTGCACTCCTCCGCAGCAGTTCGATGCAGCCTGCAAACCATTCTTCCGCACCACCGCGGGTCCGACTCGCCTGGGTCCGGTGAATCGGCCGCGCCCGCTGTACCATCTAAATAGCAATGGCGTTCAGCGGCAACAATCCGGCGGTCTGTGATGTGGCCAACCGCGCCGTGCCCTCCTCCCGGCACGACTTTCTATAGCTGCGCCTGAGCCGCCCCTCCCGCCATCCACCTTCTAATCTCTGATTCCTAAACTCTGTTCTCTATTCCCGGGCTACACCCTTTATCTCTGCTTAGTTATCTATATGTTCGACAAACTAGACCAGATTGAAGCACGTTACGAAGACCTCGGCCGCCAGCTCGGCGATCCCTCCCTGCTGGCCGACCAGAAGAAGTTCCAGGGCGTTGCCAAGCAGCACCGCGACCTTGAGCCGACGGTCGACAAGTTCCGCGAGTATCGCAAGCTGCGCGACGCGATCGGCGAAGCGCGCGCCATGGCCGCCGACAGCGACCCCGACGTTCGCGCGATGGCCGAAGAAGAGCTCGCCGAGCTGGAGCCGAAGCTGCCCGTGGTTGAAGAAGAGTTGAGGGTCCTGCTGCTGCCCAAGGACCCGAACGACGAAAAGAACATCATCATCGAGGTCCGCGCCGGGACCGGCGGAGACGAAGCCTCGCTGTTCGCCGCCGAGGTCTTCCGCATGTATCTGCGCTTCGCCGAGCAGCACCGCTGGAAGGTTGAGATCCTCTCCGAATCTCCTTCCGACGTCGGCGGCCTGAAGGAAGTCACCGCGATCTTCGAAGGCGACAAGGTCTACTCGCAGATGAAGTACGAGTCCGGCGTGCACCGCGTGCAGCGTGTTCCCGCAACCGAAACGCAAGGCCGCGTGCATACCTCCGCGATCACGGTTGCCGTGCTGCCGGAGGCCGAAGAGGTCGACGTCAAGATCGAGCAGAAAGACATTCGCGTGGACACCTTCTGCTCTTCAGGTCCCGGCGGACAGAGCGTCAACACCACCTACTCCGCCGTGCGCATCACGCACCTGCCGACCAACACCGTCGTAAGCTGCCAGGACGAAAAGTCCCAGATTAAAAATCGCGAGAAGGCGATGCGTGTTCTGCGCGCGCGGCTCTACGAAGTGGAGATGGAGAGGCAGCACGCGGCGCAGGCTGCGCAGCGCAAGTCACAGGTCGGCAGCGGTGATCGCAGCGAGAAGATTCGCACGTACAACTTCCCGCAGAACCGTCTCACGGATCACCGCATCGGCCTCACGAATCACCAGCTCAACATGGTGATGGAAGGCATGCTGCAGCCCACGATCGACGCCCTGATCGCGCATTACACGGCCGAGAGACTCAAGGCCGAGGCCACCGCGGCCTGACGCGCAGCAACGTTGAAAAAGCCCAGCTGTGGCTGGGCTTTTTTCTTTCGGACCAACTCCTACCGATAATAGCTGGGGCCGTACATGTGGCGAACAGCGATCTCATATCCGCGCCGGAATCCCATGCGATAGTCTTCGCGGTCCGGCGGCGAGATGAAATGTGGATTGCGGTATTCGTCACGATTCATCACATTCGGCTGCCGGTGATTCTCGAAGTCTTTCTTCGCTCCCTCGATGCCGTCGTGGAAGCCGCGCTGCTGAGCCGCCCGAAACTCGGGGGGCACCTGGTCCCATCCCGGTCCCTGCGCATATTCGATCGGCGGCCGGCCATAATACTGCGCAATCATCGCATTCCCGCCCAAGCCGATCATCAAAGCAATCGCACCTGCGGCCAGTGCTCGAGTCTTCATAGATCCTCCGCGTCCGGGACTGTCTCCCGCACTCATCTCAACCCGCCTCATCCGCACAAGTTGCACGAAATCAATGTCTCCCGGCAGGTTGAATCGCGTTTTACAAGCCAAATCCGCGACAACACTCGCAGGCCCGAGGCCATCTAATCCGGATGAATGGCTACTGTTTAGCCAGACGAGAGGAGAACGATGAAAGGTCTAGTTCGCTTGATCACTCCCGTAATTTTCGTGGGCCTCGCAGGTGTTCCTATGGGTACCGTCGGACAGGCACACGCGCAGGTCATTCAGTGGAATGTCGAACCGCCCAACTACTACAACGATGTAGGCCGCCGCGCCTTCCATGAGGGCCTTGAAGCCGCCCACCACGACTTCGACTCTCATCGCGAGATGGATCCCTATCACTATCCGCAGTACCGCAATCCACCGGTTCCGGGCCCGGAGCGCGATCACTATCGTGACGCCTTCCTCCGCGGCTATGACGAAGGAATGCATCGCGCGCGTGGATGGGACCAGGATCGCGACAACGACTGGCGCGATCACGACCGCGATCACGATCACGATCACGACCAGTATCCTCACTAAACCTGTACAAGAACACAGCGGGAGCCTTCGGGCTCCTGCTTCTTTGTGCTCAGCGCTCTTGACTTCGCGTTCACCCTGCGCTGTTTTCTGTCAATTGCCCTCCCGTGTCCTGCTACCATCCGGCCATGAACGTCCGGACGCGCACAACAGGCGGACTCCTGCTGCTCCTCGGCACCGCCGGGGCACTCGCTGCACAGCAGCCTTTTTCCGTGCAGCAGGTGCTCAGCGCGCCCTATGCGTCCGAGCTCACCGCTGCTCCCGCTGGCGACCGTTTCGCCTGGGTGGAAAACGCCGAGGGACATCGCAACCTCTGGCTCGCCGCCGCGCGCGCGCCCGCGCATCAACTCACGCTTTTTGATAAGGACGACGGCGTCGACATTTCCGATCTCGAGTGGTCGCCCGACGGCAGCGCCATCGCCTTCACGCGCTCCACCGAGGATGGCCCGGACGAAAAGCCCTCGAACCCCGCGCACATTCAACAACTCTTGCAGCCCGAAATCTGGCTCGCGCCCGTAGACGGCCCCGTTCCCGCCCTGCCTACCGTGCCGGGCCACGCGCCTCTGTTTTCTCGCGACGGCCACACACTCTTCTTCGTGCGCGACCACTCCATCTGGTCCCTTCCACTGTTGCCCAAAGGCTTGCCCACACAGCTCGTCTTCGATCGCGGTCGCGCCTCGTCATTGACTCTCTCGCCCGATGGCAACGTGCTCGCATTCATCAGCACGCGCGGTGCAGGCCAGCGCGAGCACAGTTACGTTGCGCTGTTCGATCTGCGCACGCACGTCCTCACGTTTCCTGCACCATCCACTGACAACGACTCCGCGCCCGCGTTCTCTCGCGACGGCAAACAGCTCGCCTGGCTGCGCTCCCCCTTCGTCACAGCGCCGGAGTTCGCCGCGAACCGCACCTCGTCAAATCCATGGTCCATCCAGCTTCTCGATATCGCCGGTGGTCAATCTCGCGCGGCGTTCATCGCGGCACCCAACGTTCCCGGCTCCGTGCTTCCGCACATGTCCTCCGGCGAGCCGCGCCTCCTCTGGTCCATCAACAACCACATCCTCTTTGCCAGCGAAGCCGACGGTTGGGTCCACCTGTACTCTCTCGATCCGGCGCACTCGGAGCACGGTCCGCTGCTCCTCACCGAAGGCCCGTTCGAGGTCGAGGATCCCACGCTCAGCTCCGACGGACGCATCCTCGTCTTCGCTTCCAACCAATCGATGCGCGATCCCTTAGATGTCGACCGCCGCCACATCTGGCGCATGAATCTCGACGCCGATCCTCAGCCCGTCCAGGTCACGCGAGGCGCGGGCATTGAGGCCCACCCCGTCTTCTCATCCGCCGGCAATCTCGCCGCTCTCGTTTCCGACGCTCGCGAGCCCATGCACGCCGCCTTCATCAGCTCGCGCGGAGACATGCAGCCGATGCATCTCAACGCGCTGCCGCCCGGCTACCCCGCGGCCCAGATGAATGCTCCACAACAAGTCCTCTTTCCCTCGCAGGACAAGCTCATCACCCTGCATGGCCAGCTCTTCTTCCCTCCACACTTCAACCCGCAATCACGCCACCCTGCAATCCTGTTCTTCCACGGCGGACCGCATCGCCAGATGCTGCTCGGCTATCCCGGGATGGATTACTACTCGAACGCTTACGCGATGAACCAGTACCTCGCCTCGCGCGGGTTTATCGTGCTGAGCGTGAATTACCGGTGCGGGATCGGCTACGGTATCAACTTCCGCGATTGCGAGAACGCCGGCGCCGCGGGCGCATCCGAATACAACGACGTTCTCGGCGCCGTCAGTTACCTGCGCGCGTCCTCCTACGTCGACCTGGCGCGCGTCGGCGTCTGGGGCGGAAGCTACGGCGGTTATCTCACCGCGCTGGCGCTTGCACGCAACAGCGACCTGTTTGCCGCCGGCGTGGACTTCCACGGCGTTCACGAGTGGGCCCGCGAGGACAACGCAACCGCCGACTGGCTGCGCGGCTCGCTCCTCGAGCAGGAGCGCATCGCCACGCTAGCCCACACCAGCTCGCCAATGTCCGATATTGCCCGGTGGCACTCCCCCGTGCTGTTCATCCACGGCGACGATGACCCAGACGTCGCGTATCAGCAGACCCCGCGGCTCGCCGATGCTCTTCGCGCTCGCGGCGTTGCCGTCGATGAACTCATCTTTCCGGATGAGGTACACGATTTCATACTCCACCGCGACTGGCTTAGCAGTTATGAACACGCGGCCGCATTCTTCGACGGCACCTTGCATCCAGAACGCTGAGCGAAACGTCCCACACTCATTATGTCCATCACTGAGGACCTTGCCATACTGGAGCAGCAGGAACAGATTCTTCGCTTCCAAAGCTTCAACCCCGAAACCGCCTGGGAGCTCGGCTGCTATCTGCGCACACTCCTGATGGACTGCCAGGCCGGCGGGACGATTGAGATCGAGCTGGCGAACCACCTGCTCTTCGCCAGCGCGACGCCAACCTCGAACCCCGGCCAGGCGGACTGGATTCGGCGCAAGCGTAACGTCGTTCATCGGTTCGGTCGCAGCTCCTACGCCATCGGGCGCATTCTCGAGTCCAACAACGAAACCCTGCAGTCCCGTCACTGCCTCAAATCCTCCGACTATGCCGCACACGGTGGAGGCTTTCCGATCCTGATCGAAGGCACCGGACCGGTGGGCAGCGTCGTGATGTCCGGCCTGCCGCAGCGCGACGATCATTGCCTCGTCGTCGCCGCGCTCGCAAAGATTCTTGAGAAAGACGTTCCCCGCCTCAGCTGACGCGCGATGATCAAGAAAATACGCACCGTCCTGCTTGCAATTTGCCTGCTTAGCCTCTCCGTCAGCCCTCCGATTGCAGCGTCTGAGAAACCCCAGCCGTACCACCGCGTCTTCGTCTTCGGCGAAAGCGCCCGCGGTTCCGATGCCACGACGGCGGTTACCTCGGCTGCCCCATACTCACCGGGCTGGGGATTCGGGTTCGAGGGCGACCCTCCTTCCGTCGAAGCCTCCAGCATCGGCGGCAACCCCTTCTTCTTCAGCTTCGACGCGCCCGAAGGCAACTACCGCCTCACCCTGACACTCGGCTCGGATGAGCCTTCCGACACCACGGTCAAGGCAGAGCTCCGCCGCCTCATGATCGAAACCGCCCCCGCCCCCGCCGGCGGAAGCCTCACCAAGACTTTTATCGTCAACGTTCGCACGCCCGCCCTGCCCACCGGCGGCGTCGTGCGCCTCAAAGCCCCACGCGAAAGCGAACAGGAAGCCCGCGACTGGGACAGCCGCATCACGCTGGAGTTTGACGGCACGCATCCCAGCATCCGCGCGCTCACCGTGGACCGCGTGGACGTCCCGACCATCTATCTCCTCGGCGACTCCACCGTCTGCGATCAGATGGGCGAGCCCTACGCCTCGTGGGGCCAGATGCTGCCGCGTTTCTTCAAGCCCACGATCGCGGTCGCCAACCACGCCGAGTCCGGCGAGACCGTTGCCGCCAGCAACGCGCGCGGACGCTTCGCCAAAATCCTCTCGCTCATCCAGCCCGGCGACGTCTTCATCGTGCAGTTCGGCCACAATGACATGAAGGAAAAAGCCAAAGATCCAGACGCCGCCAGCAAATACAAAGCCGGCCTGATCGCCTGGGCGAACGCTATCAAGGCGAAAGGCGCCACGCCCGTCATCGTTACGCCGATGAACCGTCACACCTTTGTGGATGGCCACGTCGTCAACAGCCTGGAAGAGTATCCGCAGATGGCCCGCGAAGCCGCCGCCGAAACCGGCTCCGCGCTCATCGACCTCAACGGGGAATCAAAGATCCTTTACGAAGCCTTCGGTGAAGCCGGGTCGCTGCATCTGTTCGAGCACAACGCCGACTACACCCAGAAGGATGGCACGCATCACTCGCCCTTCGGCGCCTACGAACTCGCCAAGCTCATCGTCCAAGGCCTCATCGACGACAAACTGCCCATAGCTCAGCAGGTGGTCGATGACTGGAAGCCCTTCGATCCGGGGCATCCCGACTCCGACTCCGACTTCCACGTCCCACCGTCCGTGACCTTCGCCACCGCAAAACCTTTTGGCAACTGACCCGTCGCCGCCCTGAGTCAGCATGACGGACGAGATCGTCCTGACGAGCGCGATCTCTGTTCCCTGATTTCTAATCTCTCTTGTATGCAAACGCTTCGCATCACGCGCCGCGCCGCCGACCGCCTCCGTGCCGGCCATGTCTGGGTCTACCGGTCCGATGTCGAGTCGCAGATGGACCAGCGCGACGAGACGCTCTCTCCCGGTGCACTCGTCACCATCGTCGACAACCGCAAGATCCCGCTCGGCAGCGCGCTCTACTCTACGACCTCACAGATCGCCGCGCGCCTCGTCTCGCGCACGCCTGCGCTCAATCGCGACCAGTACCTGGCGGACCTGCGGACCCGCCTGCACACTGCTCTCGAACTCCGCCGCGAACTCGCTCCGGTCACTCGCGACGACGACGCCCACCGCCTCATCTTCGCCGAAGCCGACAACCTCCCGGGCATCATCGCCGATCGCTACAACGACCTCATGATCCTGCAACTCCTCAGCCAGGGCACGGCGCAGGATGACGTCCGCGAACTGATGACCGAGACACTCCGCGCAAACCTCGCCGCGAAGAACGATCCCCTCACCATCTGGGAGCGCCCCGATCCGCGCATCCGCGAGCTCGAGCAATTGCCCGCACCAGCACCCGGCCCGCTCTTCACCAACGCATCCGGCGAAGCCCCAAGCACCACCACCTTCAGCCTGAACGGCCTTCATTTTCACTACGACGCCTCCGCCGGCCAGAAGACCGGCGCTTTTCTCGACCAGCGCCTGAACTACGCTGCCGCCGCGCGCCACGTCGTCGCCTCGCGGCGGACGAACAAGGCGCTCGACGTCTGCACTTATCAGGGAGGTTTCGCTCTCCATCTCGCGCAGGTCTGCTCGCACGTTACTGGCATCGACCAATCCCGCTCGGCGCTCGAAGCCGCCGAACGCAACCTCACGTTGAACCCGCATCTGCGCGCCACAGTCGACTGGGTCGAAGCGGACGCCTTCGCTCTGCTTCGCGCCCTCGACGACGCGAACCGCAATGGCTCCGCGGCTGACACGCTCCCGCTCGCTCCCGGGCCTTACGACGCCATCGTGCTCGATCCACCCGCGTTCGCCAAATCGAAGCGCGCGACTGAAGGCGCTCTGCGTGGATACAAGGAGCTGAACCTCCGCGCCATTCGCCTGCTGTCACCCGGCGGCACGCTTATCACATGTTCCTGCTCGCATCACGTCTCACTCGCAGACTTCACCGAGGTCCTCGCCTCCGCGGCAGCCGATGCCGACCGCCGCGTGCAGCTCCTCGAAACCCGCGCCGCCGCGCCGGACCACCCGGAGGTCCTCACGCTGCCAGAGACCCGCTACCTCAAATGCCTCATCTGCCGCGTCGATTAGCACCGCATCGCGTACGCTGGTGCGCATGAGCTTTCGTGCCGTTCTGCTCGCTCTCAGTTTCGTCTGCTCAGTCAGCTCCGCGCGCGCACAGCAACCTTCCATCCTGCCGGACCTGGCGCGTGAAATCGACAGCATTCCCGCGATCGACAACCACGCGCACCCGATGCTCTCGCCACCCGATGACGCGACCGACCGCCAGTTCGACGCGCTGCCCGTCGACAGCATGGCTCCGCAGACGGATCCCGTCGCGCTCCGCCCCGACTGGCCTCCGCTCGCGGACGCCTGGCACGCTCTCTTCAATATCGACGTTCACCCCCCGCTCACACCTGAAACCCACAACCAGCTCGACGCTGCACGCGCCCGCGTCAAACGGCGCGAGGGCGAGCACTACTCCACCTACATCCTCGACAAATCCAACATCGCGACCATGATCTCGAACCGCGTCGCCATGGGCACCGGGGTCGAGCCTCCACGCTTCCTCTGGGTTCCATACGAAGACGCGCTGCTCTTCCCGCTGAATAACACAAACCTCGCGGCAGAGACACCCGATCGCTCTCAATTCTTCGCTCTTGAGGACAAGTTACGCGCTCGCTACGTTCGCGAAGCGGGCCTCACAACACTGCCGCCCACACTCGACGAGTACATCGCGCAGATCGTGCTCCCCACACTGCAACGCCAGCACGATCATGGTGCGGTTGCTGCTAAATTCGAGCTCGCGTACCTGCGCTCCCTCGCTGTCGGGAACCCCACGAAAGCCGAAGCCGCAGCAGTCTACTCGAAATATATTGACGCCGATACATCTGCCGATCCGGCCACCTACAAGCCGCTCCAGGACTTCCTTTTTCGCATCATCGCCATCTACTGCGGCCAGCTCGGCATGGCCGTCCACCTACACTCCATGGCTGGCGCGGGAAGCTATTTCTCCATCACCGGCGGCAACCCGATGAACCTCGAACCGCTGCTCAACGATCCCGCACTCCGGCACACCAACTTCGTCTTTCTGCACGGCGGCTGGCCGTTCGTCCACGAGATCGGCGCCATGCTGCAAAAGCCCAACGTCTACCTCGACATCTCGCAGCAGGCGCTCGTCATCCCCGCAGCGACTCTCGCAACCTGGCTCCGCGAGTGGCTCGAGCTCTTCCCGGACAAAGTTCTTTTCGGAACTGATGGCTACCCCTACAGTTCCAGTCTCGGCTGGGAAGAATCCACCTGGCTCGCGGCCCGCAATGCCCGAAACGCGCTCGGCATCGCGCTCAGCGGTATGGAAAGGGACGGCGAGATCACGCCTTCGCGCGCGTCACAACTCGCTCATATGGTCCTGCACGATAACGCCGCCACCCTCTACCGCCTTCACGAAACTCCGCTACCTCAGCCGTAATGCTCGCTCGAAAAACTGCACCGCCATGTCATCCACTTGCGTGTGCACTGCCTCGCGATCAACGCCAGCTGGATCCTCGCAAAAGACACCGAGCTTCTGCTTTCCCTCAGCCGTACATGTGTCCAGGAACGTGTAGTGCGCCACGTCTGGCAGCACCGTCTCCTTCGCGCCTCGAATATGCGCACGAATATAGTCCGCGTTCTCCTTCGGCGTTGCAATCGGGTCCGCCGACCCCACGACAATCTCCACCGGCACGCGCATCGCATGCAGGCTGTCGGGCGTCAACGTCATCCCCACCGCGGGCGCAATCGCAAAGATCGCGTGCACGCGCGGATCTTTGTAGCTTTCATTCGATCGCGCCAGCGACACGCCGCTCGTGCGTCGCGCCGTTGCCAGCATCTCTTCCGGCGTGCCCATGCCCTTCATCTCCGGCACGTCGCACAGCGTTGCCTTCGGCTGCTGCTTGCAGTAATCGACGATCACGCTGATGTCTGTCCGTGCCCCGCCCAACGCCAGCACCGTGTATCCGCCAATCGAAAACCCTGCAGCCCCTACGCGGTCCGCATCGATCTTCGGCCCAAACTCCGGATCCGCCAGCATGCCGTCGAGCACCTCGCTCAGGTCCGTCGCGCGCTCCCACCAGAGCAGAAAGCCCTCCGCCGTGTACGGCTCGAGCGCATTATTTCCCGGATGATTCACAGCCGCCGCAATGAAACCCGCCCGCGCCAGCGCCGTTCCCAGCCACGCCATCTGCATCGCAGACCCACCCGTCCCATGCGACAGCAGAATCAGCGGCCACTTCTCCAGTGCCGGAGCCATCGCCGCATGCTCGGCCGCTTTGCCAGCCAGCAGCAGCGGCGCGTCCGGCGGGCCGATCGCCTGCTGCCTCTCGACCGCGTTCTCCGCCGCCGGATACCAAACCGTGACGCTCAGCTCCTGGTGCTCCGCCCCGCGCCAGTTGCGCTGCGCCTTGGGATGAAACACGCGCGAAGTGATGCCCACCTTGAACTGTTCCTGCGGTAATTCCTTCTTGTGCTTCTCCGCATTCGCGGAGCTCACCACGACACAACTCAACACCAGCAGATACGCGCCAATCTTCATGCCAACAGCTTATCGCTAGCCAAAATCCAGAGTGCAACCCCGCATCTCCGCGATATAGGTCTTGGCGTCGAATTTGCGCGCAGCGCTCGCGCCGCTCATATACCGCCGCTTCCCAAACACCGCCCGCTCGCCCCATGCGCGGTCGAATTTTCCGAGGATCGCCCAAGCGATTCCCGCGTACCCGTTCGGATCACGCCCATCGAGAAAATACCGGTCGTTTAAATAAATGGCACGCTTCATCGCCGTCTCCGCATTCGGCGTCCACTCCAGAATCTTCTTTGCCCAATACATGCGCATGTAGTTGTGCATCCAGCCGTGATGCACCATCTGCATCTGCGCCGCATTCCAAAGCTCATCGTGCGTGCGAGCTTCTTCCATCTGCTTCAGCGTGTAAAGCACTTCGCGCTGTTCCCGGTCATGCTTCGCAATCGTCAGCGAGGCCCAGTTATCCGCGCATGCAGCGGAATCATAGTCCGGTTGATACCGCACAAAGTTCACACTCAGCTCACGCCACACAATCAGTTGATCCAGAAACGCGTCCGCCGCGCTCTTCAACCCTGCATGCTTCTTCGCCGCGTCCTTCACCTTCAGCGCAATCGTCGCCGGTCCAATGTGCCCGAAGTGCAGATGCGGCGACAGTTTACTCGTCCCGTCCAGCTCCGGCCTGTTCCGATCCCGCTCATAGCCCGCGAGCATTTCCGCGACAAACAACTCCACCCGGTTCATCGCAGTCCGCCATCCGCCACGCCACTCCTCCACCGGGTCAACGGAGCGATCAAACTCCCGCCACCCGCGCGTGATGTCCGCGTGCACATTTTCGCTCTGCAACCCACGCGGCGACCGCCAAGACACTTCCGCGCGCGGACTCTCATACGGCTGCAGAAACTCCGGCAGCCTCCGCATCAGCCGCGGGCGAATCACACGCGCGCTGAACTGCGCCTTTTCCAGCAACTTCGACGGCACAACTACATCCGCATCGACCGTCCAGAACGGCACACGCAAGCGCTCCGCCAGTCCCACACGCCACGCCTCCGGGGCTCGCATGGGATTCTCATCCCCGATCACTATCGCGGCATCAACCTCCGCAATGAATCGCTCTGGGCTCTCGTCGCCACGGCCTTTGGAACCAGCTCGCCGCATCACAAATCCAACGCCGCGCTCCTCGCAGTCCTCCTCCACATCGGCCAGTCCCTGATTCATAAACGCGTAATGCCGCAGGTTTGCATGGGGAAAGTTCTTCACCACCGCGAAGAACGTGACGCACGGCAAGCCCAGAGCATTTGCCACGTTCACCGCAACTTCCAGCGCGTGATTATCGCGGCCCCGCTGCGTCCGCTGCATCCAGTACACGACGCAGCGCCCGCTCACCGGCACACCACTACGCCGCACCGTCACCCGCGGATCTTCCGCCAATCGCCGCAGCTCACCCGGCATACGCGCATCCGCGGCCAAGTCCTCGCCGAGCTGCGCGTACATCGCATCTTTCTTCTGTTGCGTGCTGAGCTCTTCCCCGACCTTCGCCGTCCGAATCACCAGCCAAGCCTACGTCATCCCCGCCGGCGAACTATCATCGCTCTATATTTGAATTCCATCGGACCGCGGAAAGCCTCATGTCCTGTGATCGCACTTCAACCACCTGGATCGTCCCCGCCGAAGAACCCACGCTCGAACCGGTGATGCTCCGCCGCGCCACCGCCGCCGACGCTCCCGCACTCGCGCTCGTCGGCGCTGCCACCTTCCTCGAAGCCTTCACCTGGATGCTGCCCGGCGCCGACATCATCGCCCACTGCGGGAAGAACCACACGCCAGAGGCCTACCGCGCCGCATTTGCCCAAGCCAACACGCGCATCACCCTCGCCGAGACCGTCCCCGGCCACGCGCCCGTCGGCTACGCCATGGTCACCCACCCCGACCTCCCGACCTTCCCGCTCCAGCCCGGCGATGTCGAGCTCAAGCGCATCTATCTGCTCTCCCGCTTTCGCTCCCGCCGCTATTCTCCCGTCCTCGACGCCACCGGCGAGACGCAGCCCGAACTCGGTGCCGGCCAGGCATTGATGAACGCCGCCATCGCCGACGCGACCTCGGTGGGCTGCCACCGTCTCCTCCTGGGAACCAACGCCAACAATCAGCGCGCGATCGCCTTTTACCGCCGCAACGGCTTTGCCGAAGCCGGAACCCGCACCTTTCAGGTCGGCAGCCAATCCTGCTGTGATGCCATCTTCGCCCGCCCGCTCGCGCCTTCTGCTTAAACAGGCTATGAGGCTGCACGTGCGGCCTCATAGCGCATTTCACCAGACGGAAAGCCCGAGGCTGCTTACGGCATCGTTCCGAGATTTCCCTTCGTTACGGTCAAGTTGGTGCCGCCATTGTTCACGGTGCTTCCGCCGTAGAACGGCGCAGCTGTTGGTGTCGAGAGTCCGAGAAGCTGCGTAACCGACGTATCTGAGTTTCCCGTCCAGACGTTGCCCGAGGGATCCGTGCCAATGACAACGCAACCCGTTGTACTGAAGGCCAGCGACGCGTTTGTCCCCGCGGCCGTCGTCGCTTGAGACAGCGTCACCGTGTTGCCGACCACATTGGAGACAGTCGTTCCGCTCGGAATGCCGGCGCCCGTCACGACAGCGCCAGTGGCGATGCCCGTTGAGCTCGCAACTGTGACCGTTGTGCTGGTTTTCGCGTAGGTGCCTGTCGTCAGAATACCCGGCGCACTCGTCGCGAAGCCGGAGCCGCTCAGCCAGGCTCCTGTGCTGTTGTTCCATGCGCTGATGGTGTTCGCGCCATCATTGGCGATCCACACAATGTTGTTGCCGTCGATCACCAGCTTGTACGGCTCGTTCATTCCCCCTCCGGTCTCGGATCCGGATAAGGTGCCGGACGCTACTTGATAGAGCGTCGCCGTTCCGGTGCCATTCGTCGCGACCCACACGTTCCCGTTCCCGTCGGCGCCAGTCGTGTAGGAGGCCGCGACGAGCGGCTGCGAGGCTGTATACGTCGTCTTCCCCGTGCTCGTCCTGTACTGGATCGTCAACCCGCCAAGATAGGTTGTGCTCGTGCTTGGGACCCAGGCTGCGCCCTTGTCGTCGACAGAGATCCATCCCGGCGTCGTGACATTGCCGAACCCCGTACTTCCGGCTTCATACTTGTCCATCGCGTAGGTGCCCGCGTCGAACACAACGATCCCGGCGTTGGTCTCGTTTGCCTCGGTCGCAAGATACTTGCTCCCACCAGCGTTCGGATTCAACGAAAACGCCGTTAGGATCGGCCCGTTGGTCGCAATGTTCTTCGTGATCGTCTGCAGGCTCGTCAAGGTGTTTCCATTGGCCTGGAATACGTCCACTTGATTGTTGTTGTAATCGGACACCCATACCGAGCTATCCAGCGGAGAGATCGCAACGCCCTTCACCATGCCGAAGCCGTATGTCGAAGGGCTATACGTCGTGATCGCTCCCACCGGACCGACTTCGACCACGCCATTCACTCGATCGCCGATCCACGCATTACCGCTCGCATCAAACGCAATGTTGTACGGCCCGCTGGTGATCGCAGTGCCGCCGGTAGTCGGCGTGCTCACTACATTTGTGTAAATCACCGGCATCGTCCAGTCCGCCGGCGCACTGCTGAGAGTGGGCGAGAAGGGGCCCGTCGATCCGCCAAGGTTGAAGATGTTCGCAACATTCTGTGCCTGGTTGTGCGCAATATTGAAGATTGCATTCGCCTCGTCGGTGGCCTTCGTTCCCGTCGAGGTCGTCGCGTACTTGAACAGGTTGGTGCACTGCGTCGAGCTCGAGATCGTCGTGTTCACGCACGTCGCCAGCACGTTCGCCAGCGCATAAATCCTGGTCTGCGGATTGATCCCGTTCCTGTTGCCGTTAGGCGACGCAGTCCCCTGACCATACCAGTTGGTCGTTGTAGCCGCCTGTCCATACCACAGGTTCACGATGTTGTTCGCGTTCAGAAAAGCATTGGCCAGGGCGGTCTCGCCCGAGGCATCCGAGGACACGTTATACGCCGTCGTTGCAAACCCGCTCAACGCATAGCCAAACGCAACCGTCGTGACCTCGTTCAGCGTCACGTACGGGACCGCCTGCGCCAGGCTGCCGCTCGCCGGGCACGCCCCCAGAGCTGCCATCTGCACAATCGCGGTGTTGTTCACCGTCCCGGTCAGCCCCGGGTTGCCGCCCACACCCACCATGTACACCTGTTGGCCTTCGGTGCAGGTGTAGTCGCCCGCCAGCGTGAAGTTGCCGTTCGTATCGGTGCTCACATAACAGGCGCCGGCCACGGCAGGACTGCTGCAGCTTACACCCGTCGCCCCGGAAGTGATCAGCGATGTCGCACTCGTGGCGTAGCCCCCCTGTCCAGCGGCAAACAGATAGATTTGCGCTCCGCTGATCGGGAAGTTACCGCCGTGGACGTTGCCTTGGATTGTCCCAATAGCCGTCTTGTTCAACGTCACAGGTCCGGGCGCAAAGCTGCCGGAGCATCCCGTCAGAAACAGGACTCCAAAAATTAAGAGATGGAACGATACTGCGCTCGCCCTACGGACGCTGGAGCACATGAGGGTGGTCCCCTTCGAGTGAATTTGGACCGGTGCGACCGGGGCCCGACTGCCCGTCTGCTTTGCCCAATTTCAACTACGTAGCCCAACTGCTTGGCCCGAAAGAACTGCTGACCCAACCTCTACTTACCCTGAAACAACTGCTGGCCCGACCTCCTTGCGACTGCTATGGCTTCGTTCCCAGATTTCCCTTCGTCACCGTGGTCACGTTGCGGGTTCCATTGCTTGTAATAACCGTGTTGCCGCCGTAAAACGGTGCGGCGGTCGGCGTTGCGAGCCCCAGCAACTCCGTTACGGACTGATCTCCGTTCCCAGTCCATACGTCGCCCGAGGGATCAACGCCGATCACAACGCAGCTCAGACTGCTGAACGTCACGGGCGCATTGATCCCAGCGGCCGTCGTAGCCTGCGAGAGCGTTACCGCAGTGCCGTCGATACTGGAGACGGTAGTTCCGCTCGGAATCCCGGAGCCTGTAACGGCAGCGCCAACGGCGATGGCGGTGGAGCTTCCAACCGTAATACTGGTGCTGTTCGCCGAGTAGGTGGCGGTCGTCGTGATTCCCGGCGAGCTTGTGCTGAACCCGTTGCCTGACAACCAGGTTCCCTTCGATGCACCGGCGGAAACATTCAAAGCGCTCACAGTATTCCCGCCGTAGTTTGCGATCCAGACCGTGTTGTTGCCATCGATCACCATCTTGTACGGCTCATTCATGCCGCCGCCGGTGATCGCGGAACTGACCGCCCCGGCCGTCGCGTAATAGATCGACGGTGCGGTCGTCGTGTTCGTAGCCAACCAGACGTTGCCCAGCCCATCGGCTGCCGTCGTATACGACTGGATTGCGGCGAGCTGAGTCGCCGGATACTTCATCGCGCCAAGCTTGTACGAAACCGTCAGGCTGGCCAGATAATTGGTGTTGTTGCTTGGGATCCACACATTGCCCGAGTTGTCGACCGAAATCCAGCCCGGAAAATTGACATTCGCGAAGTCAGTAGGAGTGCTTGTGTCGCCGTAGTACGCGTCGTGAGTCGCCAGATACGTTCCGGAATCGTACGCAACGATGCCGGTCTCTTCCTCAGTCGCCTCGTAGGCCAGGTAGTTGCCTCCGGCCGGATCCGGGGCAAACGCCGTCAGGATAGGCCCGTTCCCGATACCTGTAGTGGCATCGGTGAGGTGCTGGTTGATGGTCTTCAGCCGCGTCAGCGTCGTTCCGTTCGGCTGCATGACGTCCACCTGGTTGTTCCCGTAGTCAGAGATCCAGAGGGATCCATCCTGCGGAGAGACCGCCACTCCCTTCACCATGCCGAAGTTGTAACGAGTGTTTGTGAAGTCTGTAACCGCGCCCTGCGGACTCACCTCAAGGACGCCGTTGATACGGTCTCCGATCCATGCATTACCGCTCGCGTCAAACACGATGTTGTAGGGGCCACCGATGATCGCCGTTCCATTAACGTTGGTGCTCGGTGCGCTGATCACGTTGGTGTAGATCACCGGCATCGTCCAGTCCGTGGGCGGCGCGCTCAATGTTGGCGAGAACGGTCCGGTCGACCCGCCCAGGTTGAAAATACTGGCGACGTTCTGTGCCTGGTTATGTGCGATGTTGAAGATCGCACTTCCCTCATCCGTCGCCGCTGTCCCCGTCGAGGTCGTCGCATCACCGAACAGGCTCGAGCACAAGCTTGAGGGCAGTCCCGTCGAAGCATTCGGCTGCGTGTTCACGCAGGTCGCCAGGATGTTGGCAAGGCTATTGATCTTCGCGTTCGGGAGGATGCTGTTCGAATTGCCCGCCGCCACCGCGCGCGCCACGCCATTTCCCACGTTCACAATGTTGTTCGCATTAGCCAGCGCGTTGGCCAGCGCCGTCTCGCCGTTCGCATCCGAAGACACGTTGTAGGGCGTCGTCGCAAACCCGCTCATCGCATACGCGAAGGCGACGGTTGTCACCTCGTTAAGCGTCACGTACGGAACCGCACTCGAAAGGCTACCGCCCGCCGGGCACGCTGCCAGCGCTGCCATCTGCACAATCGAGGTGTTGTTTACGACAACCGAGAACGTGACCGACACGCCGGAACCTGCCGAGGTGGTGTTTTGGCTGAGAGTGATCGTCGTTCCACTCACCGCCGTCACAGTTCCGCCTACCCCATTGCCGGATATCGTTTCCCCGGTGCTGATACCCGTCGCACTGGTTACGGTGATCGTGGAGCTGTTGGCGGAGAACGTTGCCTTCGGCGTAGCCGTAATCCCACTAAGGCCCGGGTTGCCGCCCACCCCAACCATATAGACCTGCTGTCCTTCGGTGCAGGTGTAGTCGCCCGTGAGCGCGAAGTTCCCGTTCGCGTCCGTCGTCACATAGCAGGCGCCGCTCACTGCAGGATTGCTGCAGCTGACTCCCGTCGCCCCGGAGGTCATCAGCGACGTCGCACTCGTTCCATAGCCGCCCTGTCCGGCCGCAAATAGGTAGATTTGCGCCCCGCTCACCGGAAAGTTGCCGCCATGGACCATACCCTGGATACTCCCAATCGGGATTTTGTTCGGCGTTACAGACCCAGGGGCGAAGCTCGAAGAACATCCGGCCAGCATGCCTGTAGCAGTAATTGCAAGAACAGCAGTGAACAACTGAGAAAGAAGTCGCGTTTGCATACGGGGCCCTACCGCTCTAGGAATCTCCCCCAACTATGTTTCAAATCGGGACAAAAGCCTCTAGCCAGAGCGTGTTTCACGCCTACAACTTCGGTTCCGGTCTGTTACCTCCTTCTTCACTGCACTTCCACGGCGGAGGCAGGGATCAGGCGTGTTCCGCCGATCCAACTGCCTGATTCAAAAGAACTGAGCCTCTCGACCTGACTTACGGCTCGGTTCCGAGGTTTCCCTTGGTAACGGTCGTCTTGGCAGTGCTGCCGCTGCCTGTGATCACAGTGCTGCCCGCGTATAACGGAGCCGCTGTCGGCGTTCCAACCCCGAGCAGTTCAGTCACTGATTGATCGGCGTTCCCCGCCCACACATTACCGGAAGGGTCCACACCAACGACCGTGCATCCTGTCCCGCCCGGCGCGTCAGTGCTGAATCCGTTCGTGGCCACCCAGTTTCCGGTCGAACTATTTAACGCACTCACGGTATTCGCGCCGTTACTCGCAACCCAGACCACGTTGCTGCCGTCAACGAATGTTTTGGAGGGCGTATTCATGCCGCCATTTGCATAGGCTCCCGCAACAGCACCCGCGTTGACCTCGTAGAGTCCCGCCCCCGACGGAGCCCAGACGTTGCCCAGTCCGTCTGCAGCAGCGCCCTCTGCCTCGGCAACGGTCTGGTAGGTTGCCCCGACGTACGGCTCCGAGGCCGCATAGTGCGTCGCCCCATTCTTGTATTGAGTTGCCAGCCCGCCGATGTAGGCGCTATTCGTGCTCGGGAACCATACGGATCCCGTATTGTCGATAGATAGCCAGCCCGGAGAGCCAAGCTGTGCGTAATCTCCGCTGGCGTCGCCGGCGTACGCATAGTGTGCCGAAGCATAGGTGCCGGAATCGAACGCGGCGATGCCGGCCAGGGTCTCATTCACCTCATATGCCAGGTAGTTGCCCCCGGCGGGATTGAGCGCGAAGGCGGTTAGAACAGGGCCGTTCGAGGCCAGGTGCTGCGTGATCGTCGCCAGGTGCGAGCCAGTCGAGTCCATGACATAAACATCGTTGCTACCGTAGTCGGAAACCCATATGGATCCGTCCTGCGGCGAGACCGCCACTCCCTTCACCATCTTGAAACCGTTCTTGCTGTTCGAGAAGGTGGTTACGGCGCCCTGCGCCGCGATCTCAACCACGCCGTTCACGCGATCTCCGATCCAGGCATTGCCGTTCGCATCGAACGCCATGTTGTAAGGTCCGCTGATAATAGGGCTTGCCGTACCCGGTGTGCTGATGACGTTCTTATAGATCACCGGCATCGTCCAGTCCGTAGGCTGTCCGCTCACCGGTCCAAAGGGACCTGTCGACCCGCCGAGGTTCCAGATAGCCGCGACATTCTGTGCCTGGTTATGCACGATGTTGAAGGCCGCACTCGCCTCGTCCGTCGCAGCCGTTCCCGACGCCGTCGCGAGTGAGAAGAGCTGCGTGCACTGCGACGCAGTCTGTGTGGACGAAACCGGCTGCGTATTCACGCACGTCGCCAGAATGTTCGCCAGAGCGTTGATCTTGCCCTGCGGAGCGACCTTGTTCGAGTCGCCGCCGATTGTGGCGTTAGCCTGACCATTGCCCAAAGTCACAATGTTGTTTGCATTCGCGAACGCAGTCGCCAGCGCCGTCTCGCCCGATGCATCCGAGGAGACGTTGTACGCCGTCGTTGCAAAGCCACCCACCGAATATGCAAAGGCGACCGTCGTCACTTCATTGATGACCAGGTAGGGGACCTGTGCTGCCATTGTGCCCGTGCCCGGGCATTGTCCCAGCGCAGCCATCTGCACCGCGCCGTTGTTATATACCGAAAACGTGACGGACACGCCGGAACCTGCAGAGGTGGTCTTGTTGCTCAGAGTGACCGTCGTTCCACTCACCGCCGTTACAATTCCGCTTACTCCGCTGCCGGTTATCGTCGACCCAATGCTGATGCCCGTCGCACTCGTTACGGTGATCGTGTTGCTGTTGGCAGAGAACGTCGCCTTCGGCGTGGACCCGTTCAGCCCAGGGTTACCACCCACCGCGACCATGTACACCTGCTGCCCTGCCGTGCAGGTGTAGTCGCCGGCCAGCGTAAAGTTCCCGTTCGCATCGGTGGTCACATAACAGTCGCCGCTCACCGAAGCATTGCTGCAGCTCACCCCGGTTGCCCCGGACGTGATCAGCGAGGTCGCGCTCGTCTTGTAACCGGCCTGCCCGGCCGCGAACAGGTAGATCTGCGCCCCGGTTACCGGGAAGTTGCCGCCGTGGACGCCGCCCTGAATCTCGCCGATCGGTGTTTCGCTGGGCGTCACGGAGCCCGGCGCAAAGCTGCCAGAACATCCGGTCAGCAGGGTCACCATCAGAAGACCCGAAATCAACGCAAACGAGAATCGCTTCAACATAGTTGTGTTCACCCGACCGAAATCTGAGCTAACTATGTCTAAAATTGGTACGAAAGGCTGTAACCCTTGGTGCTTCTGTACTGCAACTAGCGTCGAATTACGTAGGTCACGTGACCCCCAAAGTACGGCTGGCGTTGGGGGGTAACGACGGCCGTTAATCGAGTCGCGTCCCCTCGGAAAAATGCCTCGAAAACTGCATCTTTCCGGTACACAAACGCGTCTAAATTGATGTAAACTGGCTGTGCTGGAGACCTGCGCCTCCGAGTTGCCGAAGCAATGGAATGTATTTCCAATGACTTCCGCCCGCGCCCGCGGCCTTGACCGCACCCGAGTCCCCCGGCCACCCCAATACATCAAGGGAGTTCCTCGCGCGCCCCAAGATTAACCCGTAACGCGCCAGGCTTACCCCCACTCAAGACTTTCGCCCACCCAGAACCCCGTGGGCCTTCCCGAGGAGCGCCAAACCGTGGCAGAAGAGCTCGACAAGTACGAAGAAGACGTAGACCGCATCATCGATACGGGTAAAGAGAAGGGATATCTCACCTTCGGCGAGGTCAATGACCTCCTCCCTGGTGACATCACCTCGCCCGACGATCTCGACGATCTGCTCACCACCATCAACACGCAGGGCATTGATGTGCTCTCCGGCGATGGCCGCCGCGGCACGCCCGAGCGCGACGAGGAGCACGAGCCCGGCGAGGAGTCCGACGACGTAGAGCTCGATCTCTCGCCCGGAACCCTCGAAAAGACCAACGACCCCGTCCGCATGTACCTCCGCGAGATGGGCACCGTGCCCCTGCTCACCCGCGAGGGCGAGGTCGAAATCGCCAAGCGCATCGAGCGCGGCCAGATGCGCGTTATGAAGGCCATCTCGCGCTCGCCCATCGTCATCCGCGAGATCATCGCGCTCGGCGAGGACCTCAAGCGCGGCGTTCGCAACATCAAGGAAGTCGTCACCTTCGACGAAGAGGAGCTCACTGAAGAGATCCTCCAGGCCCGCGTGCGCGCCACCGTCGCCCGGATCGACTCCCTGCTCAAGCACCAGAAGAAGGCTGCCGAGTGGCAGGCCCGCGTCGCCGAACCCCACGGCAAGGACGCCAAGGCCAAGGACCGCGACAAGCGCAAGTCCCGCTGGCACCAGGGCCGCGAGACCGTCTACGTCACCCGCGTCGTCCGCGAGCTGAAGTACACCAACGCCGAGAAGAAGCGCCTGCTCGACAAGGTCAACAAGACCGTCGACTCGATGCGCACGCTCGAGCGCCAGATCCGCTCGCTCGACGCCAAGTTCGAGGCCTCCCGCTCCGAAGAGCTCAAGAAGGAGTACCGCCGGCAGCAGAAGAACTGCCGCACCGACCTCGAGCGACTCGAGGGCGAATCCGGCATCTCCATCGAGCAGCTCAAGAAGACGCAGCGCGAGATGATCCAGGGCGACATGGACGCCGAGAAGGCGAAGCGTGAGCTCATCGAAGCCAACCTTCGCCTCGTCGTCTCCATCGCCAAGAAGTACACCAACCGCGGCCTGCAGTTCCTCGACCTCATTCAGGAGGGCAACATCGGCCTGATGAAGGCGGTCGACAAGTTCGAGTACCGCCGCGGCTACAAGTTCTCGACCTACGCGACCTGGTGGATCCGTCAGGCCATCACCCGCGCCATCGCGGACCAGGCCCGCACCATCCGAATCCCGGTGCACATGATCGAGACCATCAACAAGCTCATCCGCACCTCGCGTCAGCTGGTGCAGGAGCTCGGCCGCGAAGCTTCTTCTGAAGAGATCGCCCGCCGGATGGACATCCCTGTTGCGAAGGTCCGCAAGGTCCTCAAGATCGCGCAGGAGCCCATCTCGCTCGAGACCCCGATTGGCGAAGAGGAAGATTCGCACCTCGGCGACTTCATCGAGGACCGCATGGCCGTCTCGCCTTCAGATGCCGTCATCTCGGTCAACCTGAAGGAGTACACCTCGCAGGTGCTCCGCACCCTGACCCCGCGCGAAGAGCGTGTGATCAAGATGCGCTTCGGCCTCGAAGACGGCTCCGAGCACACGCTTGAAGAGGTTGGCCAGTCCTTCCAGGTCACCCGCGAGCGTATCCGCCAGATCGAAGCCAAGGCCCTCCGCAAGCTGCGCCACCCGTCGCGCTCGCGCAAGCTCAAGGCCTTCGTCGACGGCGTCAAGGAACTCTAATCGAACATCAACTCAGAAACACCGAAGAGGCCGCGAGCAATCGCGGCCTCTTTTCTTTAGCAGAAATCCACAGATTATTTTTTTGGAACATGGTTCCACAAATCGTCGCGTCTTGAACGATCAATTGAGCTTGATTCAGACTGAGTACATCTGCACAAGGAGCTCTAGCTAGTGGAATACGTTTATGTCGGAAAAGGGGCAAGTGACCCGTACTTCAAGATAGGACGAACCGCAAACGCCCAGGAAAATCGGCTTAAACAACACAAGACCGCAAATCCTTCTTTCAACTATTCGAAGGTGATTCCCACCTCATGCGCATCTGACCTCGAGAAGACCCTCCATCTGTGGTTCAGCTCAAAGCGTGTTCCCGAAACCAAAGAATGGTTTGACCTGAAACCAGAAGATTTGGACATACTGACGCTTTTCGCAGAAGGGCACGAGGAAAACAGGAGGATCACCGATGATGCCGAGCTTTTGAAAGGACAGCGAAGTTCCGGCTCTTATGTCGATCCTTGCGACTCAGTCATGGAGAACTATGAGCGATTGCGCATTCTGCGAGAACAGGCGGCTCGTATCGGATACGAGATCGAATCCATCGAGAATCGTATGAAGATTCACGTCGGCCGCCATGACGGTATTACTGGTCTACTAAGTTGGAAATCATTTGAAGAGAGACGATTCGATAGCAAAATATTCCGAACGAACTATCCTGACCTTTATGAGCAATTTCGAATTCCTGGAATAAGGCGAATCTTCAGGCTCGTGTGACGATGACCTCAAGAAGCCGCCTCGGACCGCGAGCAATCGCGACCTCTTGATTGAGCAGCGCCGCCCGTCTCAGCGGTCCGTCACCTCATACCGCGCATCCATTCCCGCCAGCATGTGATCGCTGATGTGGCAGTGATACAGCCAAATGCCCGCCGCATCCGGAACCATATCGGCAGTGATCATCTGCGCCGACGTGACCGCAAGAACATCCGTGCGCTGCCCGGCGACCAGAACCGTATTGCCGTGCCAGTGCGGTGTGTGCGCGTTGTTGAAGTCACCCAATGTGGCGACATACCAGCGGACGTGGTCGCCCTTCTTCATCGTCATCATGGGCATATTACCGAAGAGGTAGCCGTTGACCGACCACTTCACGTTCGTGGAGATGAAACCGCTGCCCGTGGCGGGCGTGTAGTATCCCAGCGGGGTCAGCAACCCGGCCTCCGCCCTACTGACCCCCTTGGGATCAGTGCAATGTGCGCGGATGTTGTCGTCCAGATACCAGCTCTCGTTCTCATTGATGGCGATGAACATCGTGACAAATTCGTGGTCAACGCCTCTGGGCCGGCCGTCGGGCAGCGCATCACCCCGCCGCGTAACCACGAAACCGCCGAACAGTCCGGACGACACGTCGCGCAGTTCGTCACAATGCGAGTGATACAGCCAGAAGATCGAGCTGGGATCGTTTGGGCCAGGTCCGGCGCGCTCGGGAATCTGCCACGTGTACGTGTGCGTCGTGCCCGGTGCGACGCATGCGTCCTCTTTGTCTTTGCCGGTGGTGTTGTCGTTGTAGTCGGCGCCTTCCGAATCTTTTTCATACAACACGCCGTGCGGATGCATGCCGAACGGATGTGCCGCGTTGTTCCTGAAAATAATCTTGAACGTGTCGCCGACTTCGCCGTGAAAGATCGGCCCCAGAATGCCAAGATACGCATCCTCAGGGCTGCGGGGCTTCAGTTTCGTGAACGTCGAATCGGTGTATTCGCGATAGATCGCCTTTTTGTTAACGCGGCCGATCTGGTGCGGGCCGGGTTCGGTAAAGCCCTTCGCGACGGCATCGAAGTCCATGCCCATCGCCTGATCGCGCCCCGAGGGAGCGTAGTCCCAATTCACTTCATCAGCCGCAACGTAGTACACGCGGGTCTTCCCGCTGTGTTCGGGCGCTTGCCCGGCTGCGAACGACGCCTGCAGACAAAACGCCGCAACGCACACGACAACGAAACCTTGGCCCTGCAATCGCAAGTGCATTTCACGCCTCTTTCGGAAATCAGATCTGGTCTACAGAGTCAGGTTCAGATGACCCAGACAGAAGACAGCACACCGCTGACAACGCCATGTCTGCGTTGTCTGTAAACGCTGGGCCGGAGGAATGGCGTAAAGCATATCAGCCGGCGCGTTCAAACGACAGAAACTCTCTCGTCGCGAGTCTTGTCTTTGGGATTTTTGAACGTTGCGGTGCCGGTCCAACCAGATCAGCGGCTGCGAGCAATCGCGGCCTCTTCTGATTTCACTTACCCGTTTGATCATCATCGCGTAGCATGGTGCCGTTTTTCGGGAGTGCTCTCAGATTATGCGTGCGGACCGTCTTCTAGCTCTACTGATGCTTTCGTGCGTGCCAGGCCTGGCGCAGTCAACTTCGAATCGCGCCAGCATTCAACAGAGTCTCGGCTTTGAGGATCAGAGTGGGCCTTCCCTAACTGGCTGGCACAGCGGTCCGCCCGATACAGTCTTTGCCGACGACAAGACCGTTCATAGCGGCCATTGGTCTCTGCGCCTCCAGCGCGATGCGAAGGCCCAACAGAGCTTCTCAGCGATCACGCGCACGCTGCCCGTCGACTTCAACGGACAGCGGATTGAGCTGCGCGGTTATCTGAAGCTGCAGGACGTGACCGATTACGCCGGCCTGTGGCTTCGCGAGGATTCTGACGGGCAGGTGCTCTCGCTTGAAAACATGCAGTCTCAGCAGGTGAAGGGGACGCGTGACTGGGCAGAGTATCGCATTGAAGTGCCCCTCAATCCCGCAGCCCAGAAGATCTACTTCGGAGTCTTGTCCGCGGGCACAGGAACCCTTTGGGTCGATGATCTGGAGCTGCTTGTCGACGGCAAACCGATCGCCGAGGCTCCCTCCGCGCCGATCCCGGTGGGCTTGCCCGTGGACCACCAATTTGATTCCGGTTCCGGCATCGTTCTCACGAACGTTTCTTCAATTCAGGTTTCGAATCTCCTCACACTGGCACGCGTGTGGGGATTTCTGAAGTATCACCATCCTCTTGTCACTGCCGGCCAGCGCAACTGGGACATTGATCTGTTCCGCATTCTGCCGAAGCTTCTGGCGGCGGGCGATCGCAATCAGGCCAACGATGTCCTTCTGAAGTGGATCGACGCGCTTGGACCTGTGCCGGCCTGCAGCCCATGTGTTCCCGCGCCCGCAGGGGAGCTGGACCTGAAGCCAGAACTCGCATGGATTCACGACCGCAAACTGCTCGGTGCGCCACTGAGCCAGCGGCTTGAGACCATATACGCGAACCGTACGGGCAGGCAGTTCTTCGTTTCCACAGCGCCGGGGGTCGGCAATCCTTACTTCGATCATGAGCCGCCGTATCCGGCGGTGAAGTTTCCCGATGCCGGGTATCAGCTTCTGGCGCTGTTCCGCTGGTGGAACATCATGCAGTATTGGGCGCCGGACCGCACGGTTGCCGGGCAGGACTGGAACGCTGTGCTCGCGGAGTTCATTCCGCGAATCGCGCTCGCCAACGACAAGCAGTCCTACCAGCTCGCGCTGTTTGAGTTGGTGGCCAAGGCGAACGACACGCACGCGAATCTCTGGGGCTCTCTTGACGCGAGGCCGCCCACAGGAGACTGCGCGCTGCCGGTTGTGCTCCGTTTTCTCGACGGCAAAGCAGTGGTCTATCGCACCAACTCCAGCGACGGCCCGCTGCAGCCGGGAGACATCGTGAACGGTATCGGCGGCGCTACCCGTTTCATCTCTTATTGAGAAGGTCTCACCGTACTACGCGGACGCCAACGAAGCAGCACGACAGCGCGATCTGGCCCACGATCTGACCCGTGGCGCTTGCGGTCCGGTCTCTCTCGAGATACTCCGCGCCGGAAAGTCTGAGGCTATATCGACGAAGCGCGTCCCCAATCAGGCTCCATTCGCGACACACGATCTGCCGGGAGACACCTTTCGCCTGCTGTCGCCGGAGGTCGCGTATCTCAAACTATCAAGCATCAAAGCCGCCGACCTTCCGACGTATTTCGAGCAGGCGAAAAACACCAAGGGGCTGATCGTCGACATCCGCAACTATCCGTCAGCCTTTATGCCGTTCGCGATGGGCGCCTATCTCGCCGTTCTGCCCACGGCTTTCGTCGATTTCACAATGCCAGACGTTGCGAATCCCGGTGCCTTCCACTTCACCACAGGACCTCTGATCCGGCCCGGTTTGAATCATTACAACGGCAAAGTCGTGATTCTCGTGGACGAGACCTCGCAGAGCCAGGCCGAGTACACCACGATGGCGTTGCGCGCGATGCCGAACGCCGTGGTTATCGGCAGTACAACCGCGGGCGCCGACGGGAATGTGTCGGCCATATCGCTGCCCGGCGGCGTCAGCACGATGATCAGTGGCTTGGGAGTCTTCTATCCGGATCACCGCCCCACGCAGCGTGTCGGGATTGTGCCCGATGTTGTTCTTCGGCCGACGGTGAAGGGAATTGCCGAAGGTCGAGACGAGCTCGTCGAGGCGGCAACACGTATCATCGAGGGCAGGAACGAAACCACTCCCGCCAACAGCGGCAGATGATCGGCTAGTCCTTTTCGCATGCGAGCAAAAGGCGCTCACCTCAATGGCTGGCTCGATCGGACGCGTTGCCCGCCTCTTCCTTGCTCACTTCAAGCACCGTAATCGGCAACTCCTGATCGCCGGGCACGAGTTCCAGTCCCATCGTCGCCTTCAGCACCTTGTTCAGGCTGTCCACGTCTCCACCATCAACTCGGAATCGCGCATCGTACGTGCCCTCGATGCCAGTCTCATTAATCACCGGCGTCTCCAGCCCTGTGCCCAGGATGTAGGCGAGATCGTCCATCGATCCGTTCATCAAAAGAAACATTCCGTGCCAATATCCCCGTTTCACCGCATGGCTGGAACCAGACGCACTCAGCAATCTCCTGCTCGCATCCGTTGCGCGAAGGACATACGCACGTTTCGTTAACGTCTTTGACTCGATCTGCAGATGCAGCGCCGCAAGAACGCTTCGCTGCACAATCGGCGCGGCCGCAGCTTGCGACACGTCCCCGGAATTCACCCGCAGATCGTACCGCCCATCCGGCAGCGCATCCTTCAGCACATATCGATTCCCGAACACATAGAAAACGTTCGTCAGCAGGCTGTCCGCATCCTGTCCGAGGAAGTCCGTTCCGGTCGGCGGATGCTCGACGATGGACGGCTTCGCATCGGCAGAAGCCTTCGTGACCGAAACCGAAGGCAACGCCCCCTTCGCGCTTGGAATGGACGGCCCGCTGGCGACCGTGATTCCCGCCACCGGCTTGAACGCCACCCGCTTGCCTTCGGCAACTGCTCGCAGATCGGCGGCGCTCACCGAGTCTATATCGGTCACTGCCACAACCTTCCCGTTTCCATCGACGATCACCGTCGTCGGCCGTGACGTGACCCCGTATGCCGCCAGCACCTTGCCCGAGCTATCCACGCCAACCCATCCCGACATCTTCTTCCGGGTCAGAAATGTCTGCACCGCCTTCAGGTCCTCGTCGTCAATCGAAATGAACTGAAACTTCGCCGGGTCGAGCGACTGCACCAGCTCAGCAAGATGCGGAAGGCTTGCCACGCACGGCGAACACCACGTCGCCCAGAACTCCAGCACCACGACTTTGCCCTTCAGCGTCGCCCAGTCCGCCCGCGCTCCAGCCGGCGCCTGCAACAGAGTTATCGGGCTCAGCGCAGGAGCCGGTGATCCAACCCGCGGATGCCGCCAGGCTGCGCCCAAACCGGAGCCCACCGATCAGAACCACGAGAAGAACACCAAGTGCTCGCAAAGTTGATCGCACCCGCTCGCCTCGAAAACCTGCCCGCATCTGTCCTCCGGAATCACCAGCCGGTCACATCGCGAAAGATGCTCATTCATAGAGCACTCGATGGCTATGTAGCATGCTACACCTCTCGCTTCCGTATGCTGGTGTCCACATGAAACTGCTCGCCGCCGCTATGCTCACACTCGCAATCCCCGGCCTTGCCGTTCCTGGTCATGCCCAGCAGGCAATCACCTGGCGGTTTGACAACCTGACGAATATCGGCGGCTCCCCCGTCACCACCGTCGGCAACCCCCAGGTCGTCAACACGCCCATTGGTAATGCCATCCACTTCGAAGGGCACGGAAGCACCAACAGCACTAGCCCCGAACGGGGCAACCCCACCGGTGACGCGCTCTTTGTCAGCGCCGCTCCGCTCTCCGGCGATGCAACTTACACCTTCGAAGTCATCTTCCGCCCATCTTCGACGGGCGCTCCCGCGCAGCGCTTCTTCCACATGCAGGCGAACGATTCGCAATCCCGGCGGATGTTCGAGATTCGAATCGTTAACAACCAGTGGTGCCTCGACACCGTCGGCATCGACATCGCCCACCGCCCGGAGCAGCACGGAGTGACCCTCGCCTGCGATGCCCAGCATCTCCATCCGCTGGATCACTGGTACGCGGCCACCGCAACCTACGACGGCAAAACTCTCCGCGGCTACGTCGACGGCCAGTTGCAGGGTCAGGTCGCCGTCACCCTGGCGCCGCTCCGGCCCGGGACCACCTCCGTCGGCACACGAATCGACAAGCGCGACTTTTTCACCGGCGACATCTACTCCGCCCGCTTCACCCCCACTGTCCTCCCTCCCGCAGACTTCCTGAGAGTCCCGGCAGCACGAGCCACTGGGCACTTTTAGACACAGCTGTGTCCGTTTGGACACAAGTCCACCCGTAAACTCTCTGCTTCGAAGACTTTGCCCAATTTTGGCGGAGGGGGTACCCCCTCATTTCAACCCAAACGCCACCAGCCGGTCGGGCTGCTTCCCATCATCGGAACCGGTCGCAACGACGACATATTGCCGCCCTTTGACCACATACGTCATCGGAGTCCCGCTCCCGGGAGCCGGCAACTGCCCCCGCCAGAGCTCCCGCCCCGTCGTCGCGTCGTAGGCCCGCAGCAGCGGATCCCTGGTCGACCCCACAAACACCAGCCCACCCGCTGTCACCACCGGCCCACCCATCCCAATCGACCCCGCCCTCCCCGCCATCGTCCCATGCGCCACCGACCACAGCTGCCTGCCGGTATTCAGGTCCGTCGCCACAACCCGCCCGTACGGCGCCCCGCCGCAGGCCCTCCCGTTCGGCCCGACCAGCGCGGCCATATTCACCGCATAGGGCGTTCCACCCATCACCATCCCTCCGCTCCCGAGCGCGGCATCCGGCGGGCGAAACAGGCCCGATTTCAGCTGATCTCGTGCGCTGTTTGCGCTCTTCTCTGTCCGCTGCGGGGGACCTTTGCTCAGCCAGACCATGTACGCCATCGAGTTCACCCGCGCATACATCAACCCCGTTTTCTGATCGAAGGCTGCTGATCCCCAGTTCGGCCCGCCAAGTGAAGCCGGATAGATCACCGTGCCGCTCATCGAGGGAGGTGTGAAGGGGCCATCGTACCGGACCTCCTTCATCAGCCGCTCGCAAAACTGTTGATCGTCTGCATCAGCGGCTGCCATTGGATCCACCTTGAAGGGCATGGACAGCAGCGGTTCAATCGAAGAGAACGGCTGTGTGGGCCAGGCCTGTTCTCCCGGAACATCGCTCTGCGGAACCGAACGCTCTTCAATGGGAAACAGCGGCTCACCGTTGAGCCGGTTAAAGACGTAGATCATCCCCGTCTTGTTCATCACCGCCACCGCACGAATGGTTCCGTGCCAGGTGAATAGCAGCGGCTGCGACGCCGTGTCGTAGTCCCAGAGATCGTGGTGAACGAGCTGAAAGCCCCAGACCTTTTCACCGGTGGACGCGCGCAGTGCCACGATCGAGTCCGCATCGCGGTTGTCGCCGATCCGCATACCGCCGAAGTAATCGACGGAAGGGCTGCTGGTCGGCACGAATACAAGGTCATGCTCTGCGTCGGCCGCCAGCGGAGCCCATGCATTGCCCGCGCCAGTCCCGTGCGGTGCCGGTCCGGTCAGCCCGGCCAAAGGCTCCCACTTCCACCACGGCACGCCGGTGCGCACATCAAACGCGCGCACCGCGCCGGAAGGTGTGTCGATGTTCTGGTTATCTGCAACGGAAGACCCAAGAATAACGCGATCTCCGACCACAACCGGCGGCGACGTGTAGAACAGGTAGTCGCTTGTTGGGCAAATAGATGCCAACGCTCAGATCGACTGCCCCGGCGTTGCCAAACCCCTTACACGTCCCGCCAGTACGCGCGTCCAGCGCAAGTAGCCGCCGGTCGAGGGTGGTTACGAGCACGCGGTCTCGACACGGTCGTCTGCTGCGCGGGTCATGCCACAGCGCCACTCCGCGCGAGGTCCCGATGTAGTGCACATCCTCGTCCTTCACGCCGGGATCGAATCTCCAGCGCAGCTTCCCGGTGGCTGCATCGACGGCTAGCACCACATCCTTAGGCGTGGTCAGGAAGAGCGTGCCCCGCCACAGCACCGGGGTCGCCTCAAAGCTGCCGCGCGGCTTGTCGCCCTCGTACTGCCGCACATCCAAAGACCAGAGCTGCTGGAGCTGCACCACATTACTGCGGTTGATCTGCGTTGCCGCCGAGTAGCGCTGTCCGGCCAGCGTTCCGGCGTACTCCGGCCAGCCCGGTTCAGCGTTTGCGCGCGGCCCCGCCTGCCCCGACGCAACCAAGGGGGCGCACCCCAGCAGCCACGCAGCTAACCACCTCATTCGCCAGCTCCTAATCCGCCCATAGCGTTACAATCTCAGATGGGCATCAAGCCGACCAAGGAGCCGATCGATGACCTGGTTCAAGCGCGACGCACATGAGATTGTCCCACCCTCCGGCCACGAGGTTCGAACCGAGGGCCTCTGGACCAAGTGCCCGCAATGCAGCAAGCCCATCTGGAATGCAGACCTCGAGGCGAACCTGCAGGTTTGCCCTTACTGCAGCAATCACTTCAAGATCGGCGCCCGTGAGCGGATCGACCTGCTGCTCGATCCCGGCTACGAGTTCGTCGACGGCAATCTGCGCTCGACCGATCCTCTCAACTTCCGCGACCTGAAGGGTTATAAGGACCGGCTGCAGCAGGCCCAGAAGAAGACCGGCCTGAATGACGCGATCGTGAACGCCGTCGGCAAGATTAACGGGCAGGACGTGGTTATTTCGGCGATGGAGTACAGCTTCATCGGCGGCTCGATGGGCGCTGTGGTCGGCGAAACGATTGCCCGCGCTGTCGACCGCGCATACGAGACCCACACGCCTCTGATCATCATTTCGGCGTCCGGCGGCGCGCGCATGATGGAGGGTATTGCCAGCCTGATGCAGCTCGCCAAGATCTCGGCCGCGCTGGCAAAGCTCGACGAGGCACGGATTCCCTACATTTCGCTGATGACCGACCCCACGACTGGCGGCGTCACGGCCAGCTTCGCCATGCTGGGCGATCTGAACATCGCGGAACCTGGTGCGCTCATCGGCTTCGCAGGCCCGCGAGTGATTGAGCAGACGATCCGGCAGAAGCTGCCGGAGGGGTTTCAGCGCTCGGAGTTCCTTCTGGAGCACGGCTTCCTGGATGCGATCGTACCGCGCAAAGAGCTGAAAGCTTATTTTGCAAACGCCATTGAGTGGATGAGCCAACGAGACGCCGTGGAACTTTCGTCAACGGCTTCCGCCGATACGACGGCCGCCGCAGCCGACTAACAGTGGACGAGGTACGGCCGTCACGCACGGCGCTTCGTGTGGCCATGCGGCGGGCGGCGCACCAGCTTCACGATGAGCACCCCCTGGTCTTCGAGGACCCGTTCGCGGTCAGGATTCTGCCCCCGGAGATACGGCTCGAACTGCAGCGCACACCTGCCGCTTCACGCAAACCCTTCTCCGCAGCCATGCGCGCATTCATGGTGTGCCGGGCGCAACTCGCAGAAGACGTGCTGGCCGACAGTGTGCGCGAGCGAGGCGTGCGGCAGGCGCTGATTCTGGGCGCCGGGCTGGATACATTCGCGCTTCGCAATCCTTATCCGGGTCTTCGCGTCTTCGAGGTCGACCATCCTGCAACGCAGTCGTGGAAGCGCGAGCTTCTCAGTACGGCGGGGTTGCCGGTTCCGGACAGCCTCCAGTTCATCTCCGTCGATTTCGAGCGGCAGTCGCTTCGTCAGCAGCTTTTGCACGCGGACTTCGATTTCACCGTGCCCACGGCGGTCGCGTGGTTGGGGGTGGTGCCGTATCTCACGGCAGAAGCGTTCGCTGCCACCGCGCGTGTTCTCGGCCGGTTGGCCGCCGGCTCCAGCCTGGTGTTTGACTACTCGCTTCCGCGCGAGGCGCTGCCTCCGGTTGAGCAGCTCATGTTGGATTCGCTTTCCGCACGAGTGGCGCAGGCGGGTGAACCCTTCCAACTCTTCTTCACGCCTGAGTCGCTCGTTGAGGAGCTGTCACGCTACGGGCTGAACGTGATTGAAGACCTCGATTTTGCGGCGCTCAATGCGCGATATCTCCCCAATCGCGCGGATGGTCTGCACCTGCGGGGACGGGCGGGGCGGATCTGTCATGCGCAGGTCGAGACGGCTCGCGAGACAATGAACACATGACCTACGACGAAGCGCTGGGGCGGCTCGCGAGGATGGGCCCGGAGCTCCGCACAGGCAAAGCGGGTGTGCCGCGTAAGTGGTCGCTGGATCACATTCGCGCGCTGCTGCACGCGCTACCGGGGTCCCCGACGAGCTCGCTCGTGGGGGCAGCCGGCGGCCCGCAGAGTGCGTTCCGGTCCGTGCTCATCGCCGGCACCAACGGGAAAGGATCGACTGCTGCGACGCTCGCTTCGATCCTGAACGCCGCGGGGCTGCGCACCGGGCTGTATACGTCGCCGCACCTGCTGCGTGTGAACGAGCGCATTCGGCTCTCGACCGGCAACCCACCACACCTTACAGAGATCTCCGACGCTGATTTCGCGCGGCTGTTCACGCGCGTGGATGAAATGGCGGCAAGGCTGGTCAACGATGGCGCGCTTCCCTATCCGCCCAGTTTCTTCGAGCTCCTGACAGCGGTCGCGTTCTGTTTTTATGCCGAGCAGCGCATTGATGTTGCGGTGCTGGAGGTTGGGCTGGGTGGGCGACTCGACGCCACGAATGTTGTTGAGCCGCTGGTGTCGATCATCACGGACATCGGCCTGGATCATATTGAGTTTCTGGGGAACACGCTGCACTCGATTGCGACGGAGAAGGCAGGCATTCTGCGGCAGGATGGCGTGCTCGTGACGCTCTCACAACATCCTGAGGCAAACGGGGCGATCGGCGAAGCTGCCGTGGCACTGAACGTCCGTGGCGTGGATGCATCGCGCTGCCTGCCGCCGCGAGGATACGTCGGCACGATGGTCGAATCTATTGACGTCAATGCATTGTCGAAGTCAGCTTGGAGGAATGAGTATCCGATATCCATTGATGACAAGGTAATTCAGGTTGATTCTCCGCTCGCTGGCCAGCATCAGCAGCGCAACCTGGCGCTCGCGATTGGAGCGGCGCTTGAACTTCGGGCGAATCATGGATTCGAAATTTCGAACGAGGCGATTGAGCAGGGAATTCGCAATACTGAGTGGCCGGGTCGGTTGGAATGGATTCGCACCTCTACGGGGCATGCGCCGGTTCTGCTGGATGTGGCGCATAATCCGGCCGGCGCGTGGGCATTGCGAGCTGCGCTTTCGCAGCTTCCTGAAGACCAGCCGCGCACGCTCATCTTCTCGTGTCTTGCGGACAAGCCGATTGCCGAGCTCGCGCAGATTCTGTTTCCGCTGTTCGATGCCTCGTCAGCGGACCCGGCGAGACGGCGCGACCACATCCTGTTGACGCACATCGACAGCCCGCGCGCGGCGAGCGTCGACGAGATCCTCGCGATTGCCGAGCGGCTGGAGATTCCAGCCGTAACCGCAGCGGATGCGGCAAGCGCGATCACGCAGGCGGAGGCGATCACGCCTGCAGACGGTGTCATCGTTGCAACCGGATCGCTGTTCCTGGTGGCTGAAGTTCGCGGCCAATTGCTCGCCCGCGGCGCAATAAGATGAACGAGATGCCGCCGAACGAAATTTTGCAGCCCGAAGAGCCTGTTGCGGCGGGCGAAGCTCCGCATACAGCTGTGCCCTTGTGGCTTCGCTGGCTGACGTACCTGCTCGTGCTTCCGCTGATTGCGGTGGCAACGGCGTTCTTCGGCTCCATCTCGCTGGTGGCCGGGCTGTGGGACAGGACGGGCCGGCAGCAGCATGCGGTGGCGCGTGCGTGGGCACGCGTGCTGCTGCGGATCGCACTCTCGCCCGTGACCGTCGAGGGCCTGGAGAAGCTGCAGCCGCTGCGGCGCGAAGGCAGCCGGCGGCCACTCGCGGTCTACGCTTCGAATCACCTGAGCTACTACGACACGCCGATGCTGTTTGCGAAGCTGCCGTTTCAGTTCCGCATTCTCGCGAAGGCGTCGTTGTGGAAGCTGCCGTTCATTGGGTGGTATCTGCAGAGGTCGGGGCAGGTGCCGATTGACCAGAGCTCCGCGCGCGCCGGCGTGGCCAGCCTGATGCGTGGGGTGAAGACGCTGGAGGGCGGCATGCCGCTGATGCTGTTTCCGGAGGGTGGGCGTTCGGCGACTGGGGAGCTGAAGCCGATGGTTTCGGGCGCCGCGTGGATGGCGATCAAGGCGCAGGTGCCGCTGGTGCCGGTGACACTGATCGGCACGTATGAGCTGCTGCCGATTCACACGTACACACTGCGGCCGCGACCGTTGAAGCTGGTCGTGGGGGAGCCGATCTCGACCATGGGGCTGACGACGCGGGATGCGGATGCGCTGACGGCGCGGATGCGCGCCGTGATCCACGAGACGTATGTGGCCCATCACGGCTAGCCCGATACAATCGCATTCGTGATTGCACATCTTCGCGGACTGATTCTTTCGAAGTCGCCGAGCTCGGTCGTTCTTGACTGCAATGGCGTCGGTTATGAGCTCGCCATCTCCGTGACGACGTTCACGGATTTAGCCAATGAAGGCGCCGAGGCGAAGCTGCACGTGCACACGCATGTGCGCGAGGATGCGTTGGCGCTGTTTGGGTTCTCTGAGCTGACCGAGAAGCGGCTTTTTGAGAAGCTGCTGACGATCTCAGGCATTGGGCCGAAGCTGGCGCTGACCGTGCTCAGCGGGATTTCGGCGGAGCGGCTGGTTGGGACGATTCGCGCGGCCGATCACGCGACGCTGACGAAGATTCCAGGGATCGGGAAGAAGACCGCGGAGCGCGTCGTGCTGGAGCTGAAGGACAAGCTCGACGATATGACGGGGGTCGCACCGCAGCACGCTGCGGCACCTTCGCTGGGCGCGGTTGCGGATGATGTGCTCTCGGCGCTGGTCAACCTTGGTTATCCTCGGCCGGTCGCGCAGAAGGCTGTGGAAGCTGCCGCGAAGGACGGCGCGGTGGCAGGGGAGTTCGAGAAGCTCTTCCGGGCGTCGATGTCTGCCGTGCGCTAGTTGCGGTCGGCGGTGGGCTAGTTCCGGTGGGCTGGGCTGATGCTCAGCAGACCCGGCCGCGCTTGCCTGCGGTGCCGTGGCCGGGAGGATTTTCGCCGATCCAGCGCTCGTCTACAGGCTCGCTGGCGAGTTGATAGCGTGAGTCGGAGGAGAGGCGCAGGCGGTTGGAGCGGTTGTCGAGCCCGCCATGCACCAGATCCATGCAGAAGATGACCGCGTCGCCCGGTTCATACTCCGCCACCAGCCAGCGCTCGCCGAGCTGACGGCGAACCTTGTTGGAGTCCGGAGAGAGGAAGCCGTTGTAACCGTTCGACGTACGCGCCTTGTCTTCGACGCGGTTCTCGCAGTAGCTGTCGACGTCGCGCTGTCCATAGGTCTGCTGCAAACGGGCGTTGGTGTGGCTGCCCTCCAGGACCATGAGGCCGCCGGTTTCGAAGTCTGCTTTTCCCAGCGGGACCCATGAGGTGTAGAGGCGGCGCGTACCGCGGCCCATGTAGACGATGTCGCAATGCGACGGCGTGCCGGGACCGGGCGAGATGCACCGAAGCCATGTGAAGTCGAAGTGCCGCACTGGTCCGCCGAGGAAGCGATGGAAGAACGACATCAGCTCGCCGTCTTCGGCGTAAAGGAGCTCCTGCAGCTCTAGGTTGTTCTTCTGCGCAAGCTCGGGCTGGAAGTAGAGCTTTGCGCCGGGGCGGGGAATTCCGTCCATCATCGGCTTCTCAGGATCGAGCTGCCCGCTATCGGAGAGCTGCTGCATGACCCGGCGGCGCGCGGCGAGGACCTTTTGCGGGTCGAGCAGCCCACGGAGGAGCAGGTATCCGTCGGTCTGCATCTGGTGCTGCAGGACGGCGACGGCCGTGGTGCTCTGGGTCTCGCGCATCAGGCCGAGATATTCGTCATCCAGATGGATTCCGCAGGACCACAATTCAGGAAGCGACGCCACGGCGGCCATGGGTATTCCCTCCGTCGGAGAACATCATAGTCGCAAACAGGTCACAAATCCAGATGAGACCGGTATCTGTGCGGCGCCCCACAGATGCCCGGGCGGGGGCTCTTTAGGCTCTCCGGCGGTAGCGAATGCTGAACTGATAACCGGAGTTCGGCGGGAACATCTCGGCGACCAGCTTCAATCGTGCAGCCAAGGCTGCCGGGGCAAGCAGCGGGTACTCGCGCTCGCGCAGCTCCGAGTAGTCGAAGTCGAGCGCAAGGGATAGCAGGTAGATCGCAACGGCGTCCGAGAAGGCGGCTTCCATGTAGATTCCGCGCTCCTTCTCGTCGATGACCCGCTGTGGCGCAACCGGGAGGGTTGCGTTTTCGCCGGAAAACGGCCGCGCCTTTGCCGCGTAGGTCTGGGTGCGCCGTTTGGTTTCTTCTCCGTTGGCGTTTGGCTCCCGACCAAAGGCCAGATTGCGTGACTCCCAGGCGTCGAGGCTGGTCTCGCCGCGGACGCCGTCGATGGCCTGCTGCCAGACAAGCGTCGCGAAAGCCTGGGGAACGCCGGCGGCGTCGACGAAGGCGTGCGCGACGTTGATGAAAAACTCGAAGCTCAGAGCGAAGCGGTCGCCCATCAGACGGGTCGAGATAAAGACGCCGCGGTGGCCGCTGCCGAGTTCCACGTTGCGGTGGCAGATCGCCGACTCGCCAAGCTCGTCGCTCCACGCACGGGCTACCATGGCGTGCTCCGAGGATTGCGATGGCTTCTTTGCAAACCCTTCCGGCTCGACGGCTTGCCCCGGCTCGGCAGACTCTCGCAGGGCCAGCGGCACAAAGTAGTAGGTGTTTGCGCCCAGCGCCGCGCCGATGGCCGGTGGGACTGCCTCCAGCATGCGGTCCAGATCGGTGCCAGGGACGCCGGTTTCGCCAAATGTTGCAAAACGCAGCCCGTTAGGCGACTGCCGCACCTCGGCTTCGCCGGCCACCTGGGCCGCCCGCACCAGTTCTTCGCGGCGCGATGCGCTGGTTGTTTGTACGCCCTGCAGGCTTTCTGCCATCAGGTTTATTCTACTTGAGATGAACAGTGTTCACGATCTTGCCCGCGCCCGGCGCGAAGGCGTTCTTCTCGGCATTCCGCTGGGCGATCTTGGCTGGTTTTCGTCACTTTTGATGGGATTTGCGACCGGTTTTGCCGCGTTTTTTGCGACGACGTTTGTCAGCATCATGGCGCTGCTGGTTTACCGCATCTCGAGTGGGCACAATCCTGATTTCGCGATCGCCTATCGGGACATTGGTTTCCCCGTCGGGGTGGTTGTGCTGGTGCTCGCGCTCAGCTACCTCGGCGTTTTGTATGGGCGGCGCATGCGCCGCCGCCACGCCCAGCAAAGCTAAGCCACAGAGCAATCCTCAGGCTTTCCAAGACTTTTTCCAAAGCGCGACGTAAACTCCTCCTCTGCAAGATTTCCATCCCACCTGCAGCTCCAGGAGTTTGCTCGATGTCCTTCGTGCGCCGTTCCTCTGCCGTGACCGCCTGCGCGGTCGCTCTCAGCCTGTGTTGCTCCACGGATGCCCAGAAGAAAAGAACTGCGGCTCCGGAAGCCGCCGAGAAATCTCTTCCGAGCTACTACGGACCGCAGCCGGCGACGGAAGACGTCGACCTGAACATGTATGCCCGGATCCGCGAGGAGGGCTTTCAGCACGGCAAGGTGATGCAGTTTGGGGACGCGCTGGCGAACGGGATCGGCCCGCGCCTGACGGGCTCGCCAAACATGCAGAAGGCGAATGACTGGACACGCGACACGCTGACAGCCATCGGGCTCTCGAATGCGCACCTGGAGGACTGGGGCGACTTCGGCATGGGCTGGCAGCAGATCAACACCTGGGCGCGCATGGTGTCGCCGGACCCCGAGCCGCTGTGGATGCAGGCCGCGCCGTGGTCGCCGGCGACCAACGGCGCCGTCACGGGCGAGATTGCGTACATCGCGCTGACGGATGCTGCCGATCTGAACAAGTGGAAGGGCAAGCTGAAGGGAAAGATCGTTCTGCTAGGCGCTATGCGGCCGACGCCCGATATCACGGAGCCACTGTTTCAGCGTTACACCGATGAAGAGTTGAAGGAGATGGAGGGCGCGGAGCAGCAGGGCCCGCGCCGTGCACAGGCCGGCCCGCCACAGACCCTTGAGCAGCGCCTGGCCGAGCGCTCGCGTTTGCTGCGGCTGCGGCAGCAGGCCCTGAAGATGTTTGGCGACGAAGGCGTTGTCGCGATCATCACGCCTACCCGCGATGGCGGTGACGGCGGCGGCACGGGGATAATCTTCGACGACAACGGAGCGGACCTTGCGCGCGACGCGCAGAAGCCGGAGAACGCGGTCAAGATTCCGAACGCGGTGATGATGATTGAGCACTATAACCGCCTCGCGCATCTTGCCGAGGCGCACGTGCCGGTCACGCTCGAGGTCAACATTCAGACTAAGTTCACGGGCGATCACGAGCACGGCTTCGATACGGTAGCCGAAATTCCGGGAACCGATCCCAGGCTGAAGGACCAGGTGGTCATGGTCGGCGGGCATCTCGACAGCTGGATTTCGGGCACGGGAGCGACCGACAACGGCGCCGGCTCGATCGTTGCGATGGAGGCCGTCCGCATTCTGAAGGCGCTGGATGTTCATCCGCGCCGGACGATTCGCATCGCGCTGTGGTCCGGCGAAGAAGAGGGTCTGTATGGGTCGCAGGGCTACGTGAAGCAGCACTTCGGCACGTTCGCTCCGCCGAACCCGGCTGACCCGCCGGGACTTCCGAGCTTCCTCGGGCACCACGGCGCACTCACAACGACGAAAGAGTGGGAGACGCTGGACGCGTACTACAACCTGGACAACGGCACGGGCAAGATTCGCGGCGTTTATACGCAGGAGAACTTCCCGATTGGCCCGATCTTCGCGCAGTGGATTGCTCCGCTGAAGGACCTCGGCGTAACGACCATCAGCTATCGCAACACCGGCGGGACGGACCACCTGAGCTTCGATGCTGTCGGGCTGCCGGGCTTCCAGTTCATTCAGGATCCGATGGACTACGAGACGCGCACGCACCACTCCGATATGGACACCTTCGACCGCCTGCACCAGGCGGATCTCGAACAGTCTGCGATTGTGGAAGCGATCTTCCTCTGGAATACGAGCCAGCGCGACGCGATGATGCCGCGCAAGCCGTTCCCGCATCCGGAGCGCGAGCACGAGTTGAGCGCGCCCATTCCGAATCTCTATCCGAACGCGCAGGTGCCTCCGCCGGATAACGGCAAGCCTGCTCCACCGCAGCACTAGTCCAGCTCAAGACGGCAAATGTGGCGGAGAGCAATCTCCGCCACTCCGTTTAAAACGTAACCATTTTGCGGGCCGCTTTCGTATCCTGCAACGTGGCTACGCTAAACTCATCTGCGCCACTGCAGGGCATCTTTCATGAGCACCACAACCCCACAATCCGGCGCTGGTTTCCGCGGCTGGTACAGGCGCCAGAGCCGCGTTGGCCGGATCAGCATCATCTTCACCGCACTCGTGCTTTTTATGGTGCTGCTGGGGAGAATCTCTCACGTTCTGGCGCTGGTCTTCCTTGGCCCAATCATTCTCTGCTGCATCGTTCTCTCTCCGTTGCTGATCATCTTGCTTTATCGCTGGATGACGCGCCGCCTGCTATGGAAGGTTCGCAATCGGCTGATCGTCACGTATGCGCTGATGAGCCTGGCGCCGGTGGTCCTCTGCTTGACGCTCTTCGGGGTAGCCGCCTACCTCTTCGCCGGGCAGTTTGCGACCAACAGCGCGCTGACGCTGCTCGATCAGGCCTCTACGGAGCTGCGCGACGAGACTGCCGGCCTGGCGCTGCTCTCGACGGCGAAAGTGCCGCGCGGCAAGGAGCCCGCAGAACCTGTTGCAATGAGCTCTCTGCCGATCGCGATCGCTGTTCTGAAGGCCGACACGTTTGCGCCGGCCACACCGCAGGCTGCGGCGGACGATCCGTTCTTCGGCCAGCCGCTGCCTTCCTGGCTGCACAACGGCTATCACGGCGTCATTGCGTTGAACGGGAGCCTGTACCTGTGCACGTACGTCGTGATTCCGCAGTCCGGCCGGGAGCTCGCGGTGCTTGGAACGCGTCCGCTCGACAAGACCACGCTGACGGCGAGCGCCAGCGGCCTAGGGCGCATTCTCCTGCTGCCCGGGTGGACGGGCAAAAAGGGCAACAAGGGAAATGTAAAGATGGCTGACGATGGCGGCGATACAAACATCACGATCGGAGACTCGAAGGTCAACGTTCCCGATGCGGCCGACGCCGGCGCGGAGCACTTCGACTCCGTCGACTCCGGCGCACTTCCGCCCCGGACTCACTTCATCGATCCGCCGGTTGTTTTCAGCGCTCCGCTGAACGTTACGTCGTGGCAGACAGGGGACCGGGTCCGCTCGATGATCGCAGTGTTTTCGCGGCCGTCGATTCTGTACGGGCGTTTGTTCTCGACGACGAATGGCCTCGGCACGGTCGTCCGGATCATCCTGATCTCGATCGGCATCTTCTTCGCGCTGCTGGAGCTCTTCGCTCTGCTGATGGCGGCCGGTCTCAGCCGCACGATTACGCGCTCCGTCGCCGAGTTGTACCGCGGCACGCGCGAGATCGATCGCGGCAATTTCGAGCACCGCATTGTCATCAAGCGCAAGGACCAGCTCGGGGCACTGGCGCAATCGTTCAACGGAATGACTGCGTCCATCGTCGACCTGATGGTGCAGCAGCGGGAGAAAGAGCGGCTGCTGTCGGAGCTGTCGATCGCGCGCGAGGTGCAAGCCAACTTGTTCCCGCATTCGCCCGTCGCGCTGCCGGGCTTCGAGATTCACGCGGTCTGCCAGCCTGCGCGCACGGTGTCCGGCGACTACTTCGATTTCATCTTCGGCCGTCATGGGAACGATCTGTATCTCGCGCTGGGCGACATCAGCGGCAAGGGGATTTCCGCGGCGCTGTTGATGGCTTCGCTGCACTCGGCCGTGCGCGCCTTTGGTCTCAGTTCAACGAACGGCTCCTCTGGGGAAGCTATCCGGCCTTCGCCCGCGACCCTGCTGGAGCTGCTGAACAAGCACGTTTACGCCAGCACGCCGCCGGAGAAGTACGCCACGCTGTTCCTGGGCTATTACGACACGGCCACGCGCAAGCTTACGTATTCGAATGGTGGTCATCTCGCGCCGATGATTCTCTCCGGCGACGGCACGGTGAAGCACCTCGACTGCGGCGGACCGCCGGTCGGCCTGCTGAACGGAACGAGGTACTGTGAGGCGTCCGTCGAGCTGTACCCCGGCGATCTGCTGATGGCCTTCTCCGACGGCCTGACGGAGCCGGAGCAGAATGACGAGCAATTCGGCGAGCAGCGCCTGTTCGACTACATCCGCCAGCACCGTGGCGAAGCGCTGCCCACGCTGGCGACGAATACGATGAAGTGCCTGCAGGAATGGATCGGCAACCACGAGCAGCCTGACGACATGACACTGCTGCTCGCCCGCCAGCTGTAGGTTGGTGAGAGCACCCGCTATTTGTTCGAGTTCACAAGGACAACCCGCTTTGGCACCACGCTGCACGCGTCATCGCTCGGCGCACGCCAGACGCTTCCATCGGCAAAGGTTGCGCTGAGCAGGTGCACGCGCGTGATCGTCGCCGCTGGCCCGACTAGCAGGTCGGCGTCTACCCGCATCGCCGCTTCGCGATCGAGATTGAAGTTCTTCTCGCGCTCCGTCGCGTTGTTCACGAATCCATTCGTTCCCGGCGCAACTGGCAGCCGCTTTAGACCGAGCGGCTCATAGCTGACGCGCAGTTCCAGCGCCTTCACCGCAGTCCTGGTGCCCTGAAAGTCCACGTGCACGCCAAGACCCTGCGGCCTGCCATGTGCCACTTCGTCCTTCTGGTCTTCGAGCGCTGTCGTCCACTCCATTGCGCCGCCGGTCGCCTGCTGAGACGCTCGCAGCGCACCAGGACATGCGCCATTAAGCCCAGTCGCCATGCCCTGCAGGATCACGATTGCCTTCTTCTGCTGCTCTGTCGGGTGCTGCGGCTCTGTCGCCTTCACCTGCTGCGACTGCGCCACGCCCGCCGTCATCACCAATCCCGCAACCACTACAACAGCGAACCGCATAGGACCCTCCTGCGACTGCGCCTCCATTCTGCTCCTGTCGCGCGCGCCTCGTCCACAGCGACGCACGTTGAACTCTCGGGTATGCTCTCCTGCATGCCCTCGCACTTTTCGCCGGCCGCGATGACGTTTCTGCGCGGCCTCGGCGCGGCACAACGACCGCAACTGGTTCAACGACCGCAAGCGCATCTACGAGACGGAGCTGAAAGCCCCGATGCTCGCGCTGGTGGACGAGATCACGCAGTCGATGGCCAGCTACGCGCCCGAGCACATGCGGCCCGCGCACAAATCGATGATGCGCATCTACCGCGACATCCGCTTCTCCCCGGACAAGCGCCCGTACAAGACCCATCTCTCCGCATGGTGGTCGCGACGCGGCATGGAGAAGACGTCCGGCGGCGGCTTCTACATCCAGATCGGGCCGAAGGTCTGCTTCCTCGCCGCGGGCGTCTATATGCCCGAGCGCGACCAACTGCTCGCACTGCGACGCTGGATGGCGGAGAATCACCGCGATTACAACAAGCAGCTAAACAAGCTCCTGAAAGTACGCTCATCACGCGCGCCGGCAATGGAACCCATCGACCCGGAAGCGCTCAGCCGGATGCCCAAAGGCTTTCCCGCCTGCCACCCCGCCGGCGAGCTACTGCGCGCGCGCAACTGGGGCGTTCGCTGCAGTCTGCCCGCGCCGCTGGCAGTCGAGCCGGCGCTCGCGCGCGAGATCATCGTGCGCTTTCGCCTGATGGCGCCGCTTGTCGACACGCTAAATGAAGCGATACTCTCCAGCGCAACGACCTCTTCCGAACCTCTTCGACGTGGGCGCGCCAACGCCTTTCTCTAGCCTTTGCGGTATTTCATACCGCGTTTTCCGCCGAAAACCGCCCAATTCTGGGTACTTTGGGCTGAAAACCCTAAAAATACCTGTGGAAACAGGTGTTTTCTCATTGACAAACACTCGCCAAAGGGCGATGGTGAATCACGGCGCGGTTCTCGGCACCCGCATAAACACTGACGATTTTGGTGCGGTGCAGAAGGCGGCAAGCGGGATCCGGGGCCCCCTGCGGATGTCTTTATCCGCTGGTGTGGTCACGATGAGCCCCTCAAATCTTGTTTCAAAAAAAAGGAGTCCCCTCGATGGCAAAAGGCATGACAAAGACACAGCTCGTCCGTCACCTCGCAGAGAAGAACGAGCTCACCAGCAAGCAGACCGCAAATTTCATGCAGATGCTTGCAGACACCGCGGTCAAGGAAACCAAGAAGAACGGCGAGTTCACCATTCCCGGTCTCGGCAAGCTCGTCAAGGCAGAGCGCAAGGCGCGCATCGGCCGCAACCCCCAGACCGGCGAGGCCATCAAGATCAAGGCCAAGACTGTCGTCAAGTTCCGCGTCGCAAAGGCCGCGAAGGATTCCATCGCTCCCCCGAAGAAGTAGTCCTGGGTTCACGGTTTCATGCAAGGCCGGAGCTACTCGCTCCGGCCTTCGTGTCCTCTCGCGCTGGTTAGTGTCCGCCGTGCATTCCCTTCGGCGGCTTCGGAATGAAGAACAGCACCGGGATCATCAAGGCGCAGAAGAGCGTCAGGTAGCGGATGATGTCGATGTAGGCGAGCATCGCGGCCTGCCTGTGCATCTGGTTGTAGATGAACGCCTGTGCCTGGTGAATCGCGCCGATCGATGCTCCGCCGAACGGGCCGCCGCTTGGCCCATGGCCGTTGCCCTGCTTGAACATGCCCGCGAGCGCCGTCACCTGGCGAGTGAACGCGACGCTGCCCGCGTTCATGTAGCGGACCATTGAGTTCTCATGCGCTGCGGTGCGCCGTATCAGCATCGTCGCCATGAACGCCGTGCCGGACGAGCCTCCGATATTGCGCGCGAGATTCATCAGGCCCGAAACATCGTTGCTCTCCGTCTGCTTCACCCCGATGTACGAGATCGTGTTAATCGGAATGAACAGAAATGCCAGACCTGACGCCTGGAAACATCGCATGAACACCAGCTCGCCATAGCTGAGCCCGAGGTTCATCTTGCCCATGTACAGCAGCGCCATCGTGAGCATGAAAAACCCATAGCCGATCAGTTTGCGGGCGTCCACTTTGCCAGACAGAAAGCCTACGATCGGCATCATTGCCATCATCATGAAGCCGGCTGGAGACAGGACTTTCCCCGAGAGCTCCGCTGTGTAGCCGAGTAGTGTCTGGACAAACTGCGGAATCAGAATCGTCGTGCCGTACAGCGCGAATCCGAGCACAAACATCAGCGTGAAGCTGATGGCAAAACTTCGGCGTTTGAACAGCGTGAGGTTCAGAATCGGCCGGTGCCCGACGCGCAGCTGACGCAGCTCCCACCAGATCATCACCACGAACGCGACGACCGCCATGCACCGCGAAAACGTGATCAGATGCGAGGCGAACCAGTCGTCCTCCTGGCCCTTGTCGAGCACGAACTCCAGCGACCCGAAGGTCAGCGCCAGCAGCGAGAAGCCGAGCAGGTCCAGCTTGATCCCGCCCTTCTGCGATTCCTTCACCTCTTTCTCAATCCACGGCGGATCCTCAACGATGCGCGAGGTGAGAAACAGCGACAGGATGCAGATCGGAACGTTCAGGAAGAAGATCCAGCGCCAGTTGAAGTTGTCCGTGATATAACCGCCGAGCGTCGGCCCAATCGCCGGCGCGCATACGACCGCAAGGCCGTACATCGCAAACGCCTGCCCGCGCTTGTTCGGCGGAAAGGTGTCGGCGAGGATCGCCTGTTCGCTCGGCGCCAGACCGCCGCCGCCGATGCCCTGCAGCACGCGGAAGAAGATCAGCAGCGGAAGCGACGGCGCAAGCCGCACAGCATCGAGCTGACGCCGAACAGCAGCACGCAGATCATGTAGAACTTCTTGCGCCCGATGAATGTGGTCATGTAGGCGCCGGCCGGCAGGATGATCGCGTTCGCCACCAGGTACGCGGTGATCACCCAGGTTGCTTCTTCCTGCGTGGAGCCGAGGCCGCCTGCGATGTGCGGCAGGGACACGTTCGCGATCGAGCTGTCCAGCACCTCCATGAATGTCGCCAGCGTCACGGTCATGGCCACGACCCACGGATTTATGCGCGGACGCCACGGCGCGGATGGGGCCATGGGCTGCGAAGCGGTCTCGAGCTCAGATAAAGTTGCGGTGGCCATTCGGTCGGTATTGGATACTGCGGGCCGCGACGCAGATTCAGAAATCGGGTCCACGAACCACATAAATAGTCGTTCGACGAAAGTGCTAGGCTTAATGTTTGGCTCGCGCCTCGCGATCGCTTGAGAGCGCCGCCCCCAGGAATGAATCCCGATCTCGAACATCTCGTCGTTCTTCAGGCGCAGGACCTAGAACTGCAGCGCCTTCGCCAGGAGCAGGCCGAGGCTCCGCGTCGCGTCACCGCTGCCGAAGCCGCGTTCAAATTCGCCGAGCAGAGCCTTGCGAAGATTCGTCAGGATCTTGCCGCGGAGGAAAAACTTCGCCGCAGCCAGGAGTCGGACACCGACGGACATCGCAGCAAGATCGCGCGCCTGCGCAAACAGATGGAGACCGCGACCAGCGCTGCGCAGATCACCGCGCTCGAGCACGAGATCAACTTCGCGCAGGCCGCCATCCGCAAGCTGGAAGACGAGGAACTAGCCTCGCTCGAGCGCACGGAGTCGCTGGAGAGCGCAGAGAAGACTGCCGCAGCGACCCTCGAGAAGACCCGCACCGCGCTCGACGAAGAGCGCGTGCGTGCTGCGGCAACCGTGGACCGCGCGCGCACCGGCATTGAGGCGATCGAAGCTGAACGCAGGAACCTGCGCTCACAGGTCGGCGAAGGCTCGCTGGCCATCTACGATCGCGTTGCAAAATCGCGCGGCAGCGGCCTCTCGGAGGCCATCGATCACAAGTGCTCTGCCTGCCAGATGATGGTTCGGCCGCAGCGCTGGAACGACCTCACCAGCCGCGAGCACGAGGACCAGATCTTCACCTGCGAAACCTGCGGCCGCATCCTGTTCTGGGATCCACGCCGTGACACGCCGGGCTCGTGGCAGGCTGGCGAGCGGCTAGCCTCGGCCCAATCATCCGGCGCGGAGCCGCGTTCATGAATCCTCCGCAGCACAACGGGTCAGGACCCCTTGAATCGAAGCAAGCCCGGCGCATCATCTGCGTGGACATGGACGAGGTCATCGCCGACGCGCTGGGCGAGCACCTGCTCCGGTACAACCGCGACTTCGCCGAGCGGATTACGCGCGCCGACCTGCACGGCCAGTGGCTCTGGGACATCGTTCCGCCCGAACGCCAGCAGGCTCTCGCGGACTACATGATGTCCGAAGATTTTTTCGCGGTGCTCCGGGTGATGCCACATGCCCAGCGCGTGCTGGACCGACTGCAGCAGCACTATGAGATCTACATCGCGACGGCGGCGATGGAAGTGCCCTCCAGCTTTAATGCCAAGTTCCACTGGCTGAAGCAGCACTTTCCCTTCATTCCGCCATCGCACATCGTCTTCTGCGGCAACAAGAGCATTCTGCGCGGCGACTTCCTTATCGACGACAACCCGCGCCAGCTTCGGCTATTCCGCGGCGAAGGCATCCTCTTCAACTCACCGGCCAACGTGAACGTCACCGGCTTCCGGCGCGTACACGACTGGCTGGAGGTTGAAAAGCTGTTTCTTCCCGTGAACGCCGTCTAGTAGACTCGTCTTAGCGCCTGCTGGCGGGCGCGCTTCTTGCCGGTCGTTCCGTTCGCCGCGGTCTGCGCCTGTGGCGCCATGCGGATTGGCGCCTGGCTGGAGCGCATACCCTCCGGCATGGTCAGGATCAACGCCGTGCACGGCTCGTCTCCGATGCGCTCATAGCTGTGCTTCACCGAAGGATCGAAGTAGACGGCATCGCCGCGCTCCAAGACCTCCGAGCGGCCCTCGTGCAGAAGACGCAGCCGTCCGCTGAGCATGTACAGGAACTCCGCCCCGGTATGCTGGTGAGCCGTCGGGGTGCGGCGTCCGTTGCCGGGCAGAAACTCCGCCACGTACGGCGCAATCATCTGCTCGGTCGGGACTTGGCCCAGGCTCTCGAAGAAGTAATCCGGGTCGGCGGCTCCGGTTTGCGGCAGGCGCTGCCGCTCCGACGCGCGCTGAACCTTGAACAGCTCCGGCCGTTCCGGTTCGAAGAAGTAGCTCAGGTCGCGCGAGAAGACCATCGCAATGCGCGCGAGGTTCCGCAGCGTGGGTACCACCCTGCCGGTCTCCAGCTGCGAGAGGAAGCTCGCAGACAGGCCCGTATAGCGCCCGAGCTCCACCAGGCCCATATGCTTACGCTGCCGCAGGAACTTGATGCGCTCGCCGATCCGCTTGCCTTCGATCAGGGCCTCGGCCGCCTCCGGCGGTACACCTGTGTCGGCGGCTCCGTCGGTACGCTCGCTCAGGCCTACCGCGCCCGAGGGCTCAGTGTCCTGCATTCGCTTCTGCGGAGGTCGGGTCTCCAGCATGCGCATCGCCTGCGGTGAAAGTTCGATACGGCCGTTGCGAGGGCCCGGAATAGATGACGGCGAGGGCTGCCCGGCTGTAGCCGGAAAGACGACCTCCAGCCGACGCTGGCTGTTGAGGGGATTCGATGATTCCATCGTGAACTGGCCTCGGACAAAAGAAATGCGTGCGGCATGGCCAGACTCACGAAGCCATCGCCGTTTAGAGGGATGTTTCTATTCCACGAAAAGGATGTATCGCCGGGCACCGCAATCGGCAACCGATGTGCTCACAACGTGCAGCTCCAAATCGTGCCACGAACACACGCCCACCGGAGTGTCTTCAAATGCGGCCGGCCGGGCTCGACCCGGCTCGCGCTACTCCTCCGCGGCCACGGTGTAACGTAGCATTCTGAGAGGCTCGCATTCCGTACGCCAGGCGACAGAAGTTGATGCAGCAAAAGAAAAGGCGGCCAAACCTGGCCGCCTGTCGCATGGAACGTCAGCAATTACCGTCGGCCGTGGAATCCGCCGCCATGAAACCCGCCGCCGTGGAACCCGCCGCCATGGAAGCCGCCGTAGTAGCCGAATCCAATCCCAATCGTGGGATAGAAGCCGTAACCGTACGGATAGTAATAAGGGGAGCCCCATCCCCACGGATAGCCATAGGCGTAGTACGGATAGAAGCCGTCGCCGTACGGCCCGTAGGCAAAGGCCGGCCCAGATCCGCCGCTACCCTCGCCCGCAACCCGCGGCCCCGGCAGCAGGTCGACGCTCGCCTCAAAGGGAACGAACTCGTGCGGACGCTCGTTCGTCCCGCTGTAGACGATCTTGTTGTCTTCCTTCACCTTCATCGGCTTTGCATCCGGGTCGGCAGCCGGGAACGCCAGCGCCTCGCCCTTCAGCACCCGCGCCGTGTTGGTCTCGGCATTGAAGGTGTATAGGCCGTTCTTGAGCAGCTGCGTCTGCCCACCCGGCAGGTCTACGAGGATCAACGTGTCCTTTGCCGGCTTGTGGACGTTGATGTTGGCCAGCCCGCGGTCGACCCGCAGCTCTAGCTTCTCGGGGGTGGAGCTCACCTCCTCGCACTCTGCTCTGGGGTCCAACCCGCAGGATCACGCCTTGTATCGGCGTCGCCTGCGCCTCACCTCTGGCCGGCGAAACCGCCTGTCCGGGGGCAATCGTGACCGGGGACACTTGAGCCGGCCCCCGCCGCGGCATCTGGCCGTTCTGGTATGTGTTCTGGTTTGGATAGGCGCGCTCGATGGGCGCCGCCTGCTGTTCCTCTGCGGTTGAGTTCACCGGGCCGGGCTGGTTGGCGGTTTGCGCAGAGCAAACTGCGGTTGCCGCAAACAAAGTGGCCGCGGCGAATATCGTTGTCATCTGCCTTGGCATTGTCATCGTCAAAAACTCCTACTGTTTTAGATGGGATGTGAAGCAAAAAGTTCCACTTCGCCCACTCTGGCGTGCAGTTCGCGTACCTTGGTCCGACAGATAACGTTCTGCTGACATTTGCTGGACAAGCTCCGCATCCAAAACTTGCAAGGATGGTGCTGTGAACGACGCTTACCTGAATCGCATCGCAACCGCCGTCCCCGACCACGACGTGCACAGCGCGTTTGTGGACTTCGCCGACAAGCTGCTCGCCGACTCGCCCGACCGCGCGCTTGCGCGCTCTGTTCAACCGGATGGCGTCGCGCTCCGGCATCGAGCACCGCTACTCCATCATGTCGCCGCACGCCGGCACCAAGTCGGACGTCTCCGGAGTTCTGGCTGAACGCGCACGAGGTCTACGTGCGCGGCAGCTTCCCCGATACCTCCAGACGCATGGAGATCTTCGAGAGCTTCGCTCCCGTGCTCATGCGCCGGGCCGTCGATGGCCTCGAGGTCACCCCCGCCGAGCGCCGCTCCATCACCCACGTGCTCGTCACCACCTGCACCGGGCTGTACGCGCCGGGGCTCGACTTCGACATCGTCGACCATCTCGGCCTCTGCCCTTCTGTCGAGCGGACCATGATCGGCTTCATGGGCTGTTACGCCGCGATCAACGGCCTGAAGGCCGCGCGCCACATCATTCGCTCGGAACCGCACGCACGCGTACTTATGGTCAACCTTGAGCTCTGCTCGTTGCACCTGCAGGAGAGCCAGGACCTCGAGCAGGTGCTCAGCTTTCTTCTCTTCGCCGACGGGTGCGCCGCGAGCATCCTCTCCGCCGAACCCATCGGACTGGCGCTCGACGGCTTCCGCGCTGTCGTGGTCCCCGAGACGCGCGAGCTGATCACCTGGAAGATTCGCGGGCTCGGCTTTGACATGTTTCTTTCCGGGCACGTTCCGCGGTGCCATAGCTAAGGGCCTTGAGGCCTGCGGGACCGACGTGATCGGCCCGTTCACCACGGACGACATCACGCTCTGGGGCGTGCACCCCGGTGGCCGCACCATCCTTGACGCGGTGGAACGCGGCCTGATGTTGCCGCCCGAAGCTCTCGCGGCATCGCGCTCGGTGCTCGAACGCTTCGGGAACATGAGCTCCGCCACCGTCATGTTCGTGCTGGAGGAGCTCATGCGCGGCGCCCAGACAGGCGAACGCGGCTGCGCGATGAGCTTCGGCCCTGGCCTCACCGCGGAGACGATGCTCTTCCATGCTGCCTGACGCCATCAATCCGCGCCCAATTCCTCCGCTGACGTTCAACCGGCGCGCCGAACCCTCCGAGCTGCCCGAGCTGATGGACCAGCCCTGCAGCTACGAAGAGTTCCGTGACTGCCTCCGCGACCTTGCCGAGGTCAACCGCTTTACCCGCGCCTACGCGCCCACACTGGCCTTCCTTTCACGCCTCACCGCGCAACCGCACCAGCTCTGATCCTCTTCGCATCCTCGATGTCGGATCCGGCGGCGGCGATAGCCTTCGCGCCATCGCTTATTGGGCCCACAAGCGCAACCTCGCCGTCGAGCTCACCGGCATCGATCTGAATCCGTACTCGGCCCGCGCGGCACGTGAGTTCAGCGCGCGTGATCCACTAGCCGCCAACATCAACTGGCTCACCGCAGACGCCTTCTCGTATCACCCCGAACCTCAACCCGACGTCATCCTCAGCGCCCTGTTCACGCACCATCTCAGCTCACCCGAAATCATCCGCTTCCTGCGCTGGACCGAGAAGAACGCCCGGCTCGGCTGGTTCGTCAATGACCTTCACCGCAGCCGCCGGGCCACATTCTTCTTCCGCTTTCTCCCCGTCATCTTCGGCTGGCATCGCTTCGTCCGCCATGACGGCCCGGTTTCGCTGCGACGGGCGTTCGTCCCCTCTGACTGGCAGAATTTTTTCAACGAGGCCAACATCTCTGGCGCAGAGATCGAATCCCATGCGATGAACCGCCTCTGCGTCGCCCGCATCCGACAAGTCTCATGAGCCTTTCGCCTGCACCCGCGGATCTCGACGCCGTCATTCTGGGAGGTGGCCCGGCGGGTGCGGCGGCAGCGATCGAGCTCGCGGCGGCAGGACGCCGGGTGGCCCTGCTCGAGCGCACGCTGCACGCTCACCACAAGGTCTGCGGCGACTTCCTCTCCGGCGAAACGCTCGCCAGCCTCGAAGCCCTGGGGCTGAACCCTGCCGCCCTGGGAGCTGTTGCGATCCGCCGCGTCCGGCTCACCGGCGGCTTCGGCCATCCCTCCGCAACCCTGCCCTTTGCCGCGCAGTCGCTCACCCGCCGCACGCTCGACGATGCCCTTCTGCGCCGCGCGTCAGCCGCCGGCGCGCTGGTGCTGCGCGGCCACACGGCCGAAGCGCTGCACCGCAGCGGCGATCTCTGGCGCGTCGGCGTCGGCGGCCCAAGCCGCACGTACACGCTCAGCGCGCGGCAGATCTTCCTGGCCACAGGCAAGCACGATCTTCGCGGGCTGCCTCGCCCCGCCGGCACACAGTCCGACCTCGTCGGCCTGAAGATGTACCTGCGCCTCCTCCCGGAGCAGATGGAAGACCTTCGCGACACGATCGAACTGATCCTCTTCCGCGGCGGCTATGGCGGGCTGACGCTGGTCGAGAGAGACATGGCCAACCTATGCTTCGTGATTCAGCGCAGCTGCCTGCGCGACCTCGGCCGGGACTGGCCGGCCATTGCCGATGTCCTCATGCGCAAGCCGCACGTCGGCGCGCGTCTCGCAGGCGCTCAGCCGCTTCTGGAACGCCCGCTCGCAATCAGCCCCATCCCCTATGGACTTCTGCTCCGCCAGGCCATTGCGGAGGACCTCTTCGCCATCGGCGACCAGGCAGCCGTCATCCCATCCTTCACCGGCGACGGCCTGGCCCTCGCGCTGCATAGCGGCCGGCTTGCCGCACGCGCCTCGCTCGCCAGTCGGTCATCGCATGAGTTTCACGCCGAACTCTACAGCCAGCTTCGGCGGCAGATCTCCTTCGCGACGATGCTCTCGCGTGCGCTGGTCGCTCAGCCCCACCGGTCCATGGTTTCCATCGCGGCATGCGTCTTCCCGACCGCACTCCGAACGGTAGCCTCGTGCACGCGGCTGGCTGCCAGATGCCAGGTTCCCGCTCACCCCGTTCCGGCGCCGCACGAAAACACTTGCACGGCAGCCTGACGCGCGTATCCTGTTCCGCATGGCTCCCACGCAAGTGAAGTCCACGCCTTCGCGCAAGGCGGCCAGACCGGCTGCGCAAAACGGCTCCTATTCGCCCAAGGTCGACCGGTATATCGCATCCGCCGCGCCGTTCGCGCAACCGATCCTCACGCATATCCGCGAGCTCGTCCACAAAGCGCTGCCTGACATCGAAGAGGACATCAAGTGGTCGATGCCCTTCTTCATCCACCGTGGCCTGATGCTCGGGAACATGGCTGCCTTCAAGCAGCACTGCAGCTTCGGTCTGTGGGGCAGGGAGGCCGCAGCCAGCCTGCGCGAAGACGGTCTGTACAGCCGCACCGGGATGGGCGTGCTTGGGAAGCTGTCCTCCGTCCAAGAGCTTCCGTCAGACCGCGAATTCATCAAATACATCCGCTCCGCCGCTGCCGAGATCGACACCGGCGCGCGCACCCAGAACTACTCGCGGCCCAAGAACACCACACCCAAACCACCCCCCGAGATCCCACCCGCACTTGCCGCCGCGCTCAAGAAGAACAAGGCGGCGGCCAGCGAATTCGCCGCCATGCCGCCCGGCTGCCAGCGCGAGTACTGCGAATGGATCTCCGAAGCCAAGCGGGATGAAACCCGCGACAAGCGCGTTGCCACCGCCGTCGAGTGGATTTCCGAAGGCAAACGCCGCAACTGGAAGTACGAAAACTGCTAGAACCAGACTAGCGGCCGGCCCATCGATCCGTTGCATTCATCCACTGTGTTTGCCCACGCATGATCACGCGCACGCCTGTACCCGATTCTCTGAACCGCCGCACACCTCGTCAGCGCTCCGGGGACACCCTCGCTGCGCCCGCAACCGCCCCGCGGCTGCCCGTCCTCCCGTTTGAGGCTGAGCCGTTCCGCCGATCGCTGCTCTCCTGGTACCGGCAGCATGCGCGCGACCTTCCCTGGCGCGGCATCCGCAACCCGTACGCAACGTGGCTCTCCGAGATCATGTTGCAGCAGACGCGCGTGGCCACGGTCGTCGAGCGCTACAACGAGTTCATGCGCCGCTTCCCCACGCTCGAAGCGCTCGCCGAGGCCGGCGAGGAGGATGTCCTGGCGCTGTGGAGCGGCCTTGGGTACTACCGCCGTGCTCACCTCCTGCATCGCGCCGCGCAGTTCGTTCAGCGCGAGTTCCGCGGTCGGCTCCCGCGCACGGCGCACGGCCTCCGCACTCTGCCCGGAGTCGGCGAGTACACGGCAGCCGCGATCGCCAGCATCGCCTTCGGGGAATCCGTCGCTGTCCTCGATGGCAATGTCGAGCGCGTCCTGCTTCGCATCCTCGGCCTCGCCGAAGACCGCTCCGGCAAGGCGCGCGCTGTACTCTCGGCGGCCGCGCAGGCGCTCGTCCCTCCTGCCGCGAAGCGCAAAGAGCGCAGCAACCCTCCCGGCGACCACAACCAGGCCATGATGGAGCTCGGCGCCACGATCTGCCTGCCGCGTCAGCCGCTTTGCCTCGAATGCCCGGTGATGAGTTTCTGCCGCACGCGCGGCGAGCACGCCACCGCGGCGCGCGACAAGCCGCAAAGCCGCATCGTCGCCCACCTGCTCACGCTGCGCAAGCGCGGCACGTCGACCGAGGTCCTGCTGCTGCGCCGGCCGCCGGACGCCGCGCTCATGCCCAAGATGCTGGAGCTGCCGCCGCTGCCCCTCGAGGCCATCGACGGCCGCGAACCCGTGCTGCGCCTCCGCCACGCGATCACCAACACCAACTACTACGTCCAGATCTTCGCTGAGAGTGCGCCCGGCGTCGCTCCGCACGCGCTTCAGGTCGCCGGCGAAGAGGAGTCGGAATCACCCGCGCCGATGAATGATGATCTGGTTTCGATTGCACCGAACGGCCGGCCCTCTGCCGCCGTCCGCGCGGCTAAGGTCTATGAAGAAGGCCTGTTCGTGCCGGAAGACGCGGACATTCCGGGCATCGACGCCGACCCGCGCCTCACCGCTCCTGAGGGCGCACTGCTGGGCCAGGTGCCGGCCAGCAAGGCCGACCTGGAGTGGATGCCGACGGGACGACTGGCATTTCTGCCCCTCACCGGCCTCACACGCAAGGTTCTGCAACGCCTCGGCGTCATGAGCCTGCCGCGGCTGCAGATTAGTTGAGACCCCTTCCCGGGGCATATTGCTTAAGGCGCAATGGCTACGGTCGCGGCTTGGCCGTCGACATTCTTCTTCGATACCGCCTGGACGGTGTAGCGATAGCGCACGCCCTGCTTCGCCGTCCCGTCGTGGAATGCGGGGAGTTCCACCGGTTGCGGCGTCAGGGGCTCGGGTGAACCGGTCGGCGCGCCCGCATCGTCGATGGCCTGCCGGGTCACCACGTATCCCTTCAGGCCTGGCTCTTCCACCGGCTCCCAGATGAGGTCGACGGAGAAGGCTCCGGCGTTCGCGAACGGCGCCGCGCTCAACCCGGACGGAGCGGCTGGCGGGAAGGCGTTGTGCCACGTGATGAACACGGGCGCGGACGGCGCGCTGTCCAGCTTCACCATCTGCCGGCCGAGCGTGAAGGACCTTCGCCGAACCGCCACATACCTGTACGGGGTGTCCTCAGTGGCGGTGCTGTCGATTGTTTCGCCGGCAGTCGCGCCCGCCGCGTGACTGTCGAGCCAGACGGGTTCGATCTCGTCGCGCTTCGCACCGGATGCGGGCGAGACGAGCTCGCGGCGCAGTACAACGTTGCCGGCGGGCGGGCCTCCCGCGGGCTGCCAGCGCAACAGAATTCCGGCGCGCGTTTCCTCCGCGCTGAGACCCTGAACAGCCGCCGGAGCTGCACCCGCCGCCGTGAACGCCGGTTCGGACCACCCGGCCGTCTTCCCTTCGAGGTTGCTGAGTTGCACGCGATAGAGCAACAGTTGCGGCTCACCGCTCGTCTCCGGTGCTGGCAGGTGATCATGCCATGCGACCGCTCGCTCCGCAGCGCTCCCGCCCTGCGACACACTCAATTCAACATCCTTGAGCGACGGCACGAAAAGGCAGGGTTGGGCCTCTTCGCCGCGGCAGAGCGACGCATTCAGCCGGGCCTCACGAATCGGCAGGCCGTCGGTGGTGCGTTGGGGGATCGTGAACCGGAGAGTGACCCGATCGCCCTCACGCGTGGCAGTGAGGTCGCGAACCGGCTGAGGAAGCTGCAATGACGGTGGCCGTGGCGGCCCGGGGCTTGCGCATCCCACCAGCACAAGCGCCATACTGATTAGCCCTGCTGCGCGTCCTCTCACCACCTGAGCCTAGCATCCGGAATCGCGGCGTCACCCGAACAGCGTTGCGCTTGCAGGATTGCGTCTCGGCATCTCAATGCCGAGATGCTCGTACGCGAGCCGCGTCGCGACCCGGCCACGCGGCGTCCGATCGAGAAAGCCGATCTGGATCAGGAACGGCTCGTAGACCTCTTCGAGCGCATCCTGCTCCTCGGCGAGTGCCGCGGCCAGCGTGTTCAAGCCGACCGGACCGCCGTCGTACTTCTCGATGATGGTGCGCAGCAACCGGCGGTCAAGCTCATCGAATCCATGCGCGTCGACTTCCAGCAGTTCGAGCGCCCGCATGGCGGTCTCGCGGTCGATACGGCCTGCCGCGCGCACCTCGGCGAAGTCGCGTACGCGGCGCAGCAGACGGTTGGCGATGCGCGGTGTTCCGCGCGAACGCACCGCAATCTCCGCTGCACCATCGGAATCGATCGGTACCTTCAACACGTCAGCGGAGCGCTCGACGATGTACCGCAACTCGTCCTCGGTGTAGAACTCGAGCCGCAGCAGGATCCCGAAGCGCGAGCGCAGCGGCGAGCTCAGCAGGCCGGGTCGCGTCGTCGCGCCCACCAGCGTGAACGGCTTCAGCTCCAGCGTGTGGGTGCGCGCGCTCGGTCCCTGCCCGATGATGATGTCCATCTGATAGTCCTCGAGCGCCGTGTAGAGCTTCTCCTCAAGCACGGGCTGGAGGCGGTGAATCTCGTCGAGAAAGAGCACCTGCTTCTCGCGAAGATTGGTCAGGATCGCGGTCAGGTCGCCCTGGATTTGCAGGGCCGGGCCGGAGGTCTGCTGGTACCCGACTTCCAGCTCGTTCGCGATGATGGTGGCCAGCGTGGTCTTGCCAAGGCCAGGCGGACCGAAGAGCAGAACATGGTCCAGCGCCTCGCCGCGCGACTTCGCTGCTTCGAGCGCGATGGCCAGCTGCTCCTTGGCCTTCGACTGGCCGATAAACTCCGCGAGCTGTTTGGGCCGCAGCTTCAGCTCAAACTGCGAGTCGTCGTCGACCGGGCCGGCGGAGACCAGCCGGTCTGGGCTTGCCGGCCGCGGCACGGCTTCACGCGGTGCTTTCCCCGAAGCGGCAGATTCGGATTTGCGTGGCTGGAACTGGAAGGGAGCAGGCACTGAGGCGAGCATACGGCGAAGATAGCGGCAAAACAATGCACTGCTTGAGGCCACCTGTGCAAAGCCGCGGCGAAAACGTACGCCACGGCGGCTTCTGTTCCAAAAGCCAAGGGGCCGTCCCCCAAGGAACGGGCCAGACAAAGCCAAGGGGCCGTTCCCGAAGGAACGGCCCCGGCAAAGGTAAGAGCCAATCAGGTGTACAGACCGGTGTAGGCGAGCCCCGCGTTCTCTCCCCCAAGAGAACGCGGGTTCCTGCCTCGCCCCCCGCATGCTCAGGCTGTTTCGCCTTCCGCATGGTGCACAGTACCCGGATCAGCTCCTTTCGGAGCCCCCGTGACCGGGCTGCGCTTGCGCGAGCACCTCAAACAGATTCGGACTGCGAGTGCCCTTTGGGCCTGGGAAAAGTTGGGCTCTCAGTGTCTCTTTCCTGTCCGGCGCTTCTTGAAAACAAACTTAAGGGCAGATCGGCAAGGCGTGAAGATTCACTTGGTAACCTTGCTTAGAGCTCTGGTAACGTGCAGCCCATGGGCCGGTAACGTTGACTTATGGAACTATTGCTGCTCAATCAGGACGCAGCCGTGCGGCGGGATGGTCAGGTGCAGATCATGAATGCGACCGAGGCTGTTTCCGGCCCATACGTCAACGAGCTCTCCGTGGCTTGTATGGCCGCCTTTCAGAAATCCGAACTGAGTCGCGGGGCCGGAGACGATTGCCGGGCCATCGTCCAGATTGAAGAAGGCGACGGCCGTTGTCTGCTCCCCGTGGCTGCCGCGGACCAGCGCGCGCCAGACCCGGAGGCCGCCGGACTGGTCTCCCCCTAGCGGCTTGCCTCGTTGAATTGCGTCCTGATCCAGGCGCAGCACCTCGCGGTTGGTCAGAAGCTTCAGCGTGTCCTCGTCGAGTTGCGTCAGGTTTGCGCCGAGGATCAGCGGGCTCTGCGTGATCGCCCACAGCGTCATCACTGTCTTCTGCTCGTCGGGAGTCAGGCGCGTGTGTCGCGGTTCGCCCCATCCCGGTGAGGGCCGCAGCTCGCCGAAGGGAAGCATGTCCGCATCCGGCCATTGGCCGGACTTCAGGTCAAACTGCGACCAAGCGGCGAGGCGGTCGAACTGGCCTTTGAGCGATTGCGGAAATCCGTCCGGGCCGTTGCCGCCGCTCCAGAGGTCCCAGAAGTCATTGGAGATGCGCCACATGTTGGCGAGTGAGGCGACCTCGGCTTCGTGCGCCGGGTTCGTCGGCCCGGGAGAAAGGCTCAGCACCATCTTTCTGCCCGACTTATCGATGGCCCGGCGAATCTGCCGGATCTCGCTCACCTTGTATGGGTGGTCGGCGATGCAGTCCACCTTCAGGAGGTCGACGCCCCAGTCGGCATACTGCTGGATCAGCGAGTCGTACCACGCCTGGCCTGCGGCATTGTCCTTCACGCCCCAGTTGGTCGGGTCCCACCCACAGGCGTCGGTGGTGTCGGCTGCGTCCTGCGCGTGAAAGCTGGAGCCGCCTGTCGCAGATTCGAGAGGCAGGTTGCGCTCCACCGAGGCACGCGGAATGCCGCGAACGATATGAATCCCGAACAGCAGGCCCTGGGCGTGCACCCAGTCGGCGAGCGGCTTGAAGCTGGTCGCTGCGATCGTCGCCGCGAGCTTTGGCGTCGGGCCTGCGTAGCCGCTTACGATTGCTTTGCCTGCCGCGGAAGGAAAGCGGGCCGGCACGGGAACGTAACGCCCATGCGGATCGATGGCGTATCGCAGCGTGTCGGGGTGCGGCCTGTCCTGCGGGTTCTCGAAGAACCAGCCCTCGTCGATGACGGCATAGCGCCAGCCGAAGGGCAGCAGCTTGTCGCGGAGCACCTCTGCGTTCGCGCGGAACTGCGCTTCCGTAATCGTCAGTCCATAGGCATCCCAGCTGTTCCAACCCATCGGCGGGGTTGGTGCGGGATTCGCCGCCATCTGGGCTCCAACAGCAGGGAGGAAGGAGAGCATCAGAAAGGCACTGAGCAGTCGCCGGGCACGCATTCCTCGGAGCATACATCCAGTTGCCCGAGCCAGCCTCCGGCGTTGCCCGAGCCAGCCTCCGGCGCCCGAGACTGTATCCTTGAAGTACGAGCGAAGTTTTCCCCACGCGAGAAGGTGCTCCAATGCCGCTTTACGAGTACGAATGCAAAGAGTGCAGACGCCGCACCGAAAAGATCCAGAAGTTTTCCGACGCGGAGTTGACTGTCTGCCCATACTGCAGCGGGCGTCTCGAGCGCACCCTGACCGCGCCGGCCGTTCAGTTCAAGGGCGGCGGGTGGTACAAGGACCTCTACTCTTCGCCGAAGCCCGCGGCCTCCGGCAACGGCGATGGCGCGAAGTCGGGTGGCGAGGCATCGAAGCCGGCCGACACCGCAGCTCCGGCGGCGAGCTCCAGCGAAAGCTCGGGTTCCAGCTCGGCTTCCGGTTCAAGTTCCAGCTCAACCAGCGCGAGTTCAACACCATCCGCGCCGGCGACGGCCTCAAAGAGCTGATTTGATCGCGTCACGTAGCCGCGTGTCGCAATCCACGCATCTGATTCCAACGCTGTTGTTGAGTTCTGCGTACCGTGACAGAGGTACTGACACAGAGGTCGCAGAAGACAGTAATACCCAACGTTAACAGGGGTGCGCTATCATTCGTCGCATGAGATGCAATTACTCACTCCGCGGTGCCGGTCATGAAGACGCCTCGGAGGGGGGCCGAACTTTTATGCGCAACGTAGGACTGGTTTCAGCCGGAATTACCGTGCTGGCCATCGGTGTGGTCGTCGGGCGGGAACTTCGCGAGCGGTACAAGTTCCATCGGCGTACGCCGTACGACATTTACTCCCACTCGGGAGACCAGACGCAGGACCTGGAGTTCGGCGTCGGGATCTAGCCGCGCTGCCGCCCGGCTCGATCGGGCGAGAAGTCCAACGCTGTTTCTGTAATCCTTGAGAAGAAGCCGGGCCGAACGCCGGAGGATGGCATTTTTGCCTTAATCGGGTGATCGCGTCTGCCGCTGCCTAGTCGGTTCCTGTTCTGACAATCCGCGGCTCGGCCTGGAGCAGGCGTATCAGGTCCTCGACCGTGACCAGCGGGGCGCACTGCAGACCCGGGCTGTACTCGCGCCGCAGCGCGATCGATAGATCCCGCACCGTCTGGTCGATCTCCTCGGGCGTGAGGCCGAGATCGTTCTCCAGATCGTCGCCAGGAAGTACCGGAAACGGCACGAGTTGCACCTCTCGCAGGTAGCGGAACGCTGACGAAGTGATGACTGGATCGAACCCGTACTGCTGAAGCTGTGCGGTGAAGGTCTCCTGGGTTACGCCCGCGCGCTTGCGGCGGAGCTGGCGTTCACGAGACCAGGCAGAGAGTCGCAGCAGGACAATACACAGCACCACGACCGCTAAAAGCAGCCAGAGGGGCCAGGCGTGGTGCCCCAGCCATGCCGTGATGGAGGTCGTCCGCACGAGATTCCTGCCTCGCAGGAGGGAACAGCGCAGCCTGCCGCTGGGGGGTGCGGACCCTGGATGGTTTCCTCCGTTATTGGTCTGAGTATGACATAGATGCCCGGAATGGGCTTCCGGAAAGTGCATCGGAAGCAGTACTGTTGCCTTATGGCCGCTGTCCTGCCGCCCATCCTCGACCCGCTGTCCGAGCCGATCCCTGCCCGGGGCGAGGCCTGGCCGCTGGGTGGCGTCGGCGCGGAGACTGCCCGGCTGCGGGACAAGCATGGGCGGGCAATCACCGACCTGCGGCTTTCGGTCACGGACCGCTGCAACTACAAATGCGTGTACTGCCGGACCGGCAACGAGGGCGCCCAGTACAGCGAGCTGCCGATCGAAGACTACGCCCGCATGGTGCGGCTGTTCGTCTCGCTCGGGGTCGAAAAGGTTCGGCTCACCGGCGGCGAGCCGCTGCTGCGCCGAGGCTTGGTCCAGCTCATCCGCGAGATCGCCGGCATGCATCCGGCGTTCAGTCGCGATCCTCTCGACATCGCTCTGACCACTAACGGCCACCTGCTCGCCGGGATGGCGAAGGACCTGAAGCGCGCCGGACTGAATCGCGTGACCGTCAGCATGGACGCCGTTGATGCCGAGACCTTCGCGCGGATCACGCGCGTCCCCGGCAGCTTCGAGCGTGTTCGCGACGGCGTCCGCGCCGCGCAGGATGCGGGCCTCGGCCCGGTCAAGGTTAACGCCGTTCTGCTGCGCGGCTTCAACGACAGCCAGATCGAGGCGTTTGCGGAGTTCTCGCGGACCGAGGGCGTCATCGTGCGCTTCATCGAGTGGATGCCGCTCGAGGAAGACCGCACCTGGACGCCCGAGGCCGTCGTCCGCATGGACGAGATCATCGACCGGCTCAACCGCGTGCGCCCGCTGGTTGCGCTGCCTGCGAATCACGCCTCCGAAACCGCGCGGCGATTCACGTTCGACGACGGCATCGGCGAGATCGGAATCATCGCGCCCGTCTCGCATCCTTTCTGCGGACACTGCAGCCGCGTCCGGGTCACGTCCGACGGCAAAGTGAGGACGTGTCTCTTCTCGCAAAGCGACCACGACCTGATCGCACCCATGCGGCGCGGCGCGAGCGACGATGAGCTGCGCGCTCGCATTCGCAAGATTGTCGATCGCAAAGAGGCTCGGCATCACATCGGCGAGCCCGGCTTCCTGAAGCCTTCGCGATCCATGGTGCACATCGGCGGATAACCCGCGCCTGTCCAACATCAGGACACTCATCGCGTTTCATCCCGCTGCGTCGATGCACCTAGTATGCAAACGCGTACATTGGCAAATAGGCAAGAGACCGGTACATTCTTGCGCTATCCTTATGTGGCTGATGATGAGAACGTCCTGACCCGCTATCCAGGAAGGAACGTGACAAACGCTCGCCATCCCGAACTAATGGACAGCAGGCAGCTGGATCACCTGCGCGTCTTTCACGAGGTTGCGCGTGCGCTTACGGCGAATCTCGAACTTGAGCCGCTGCTGCGCGCGATCCTCTCGCAGATGGAAGAGTACTTCGGCCCGGAGCAGTGGTCGCTGCTCATGCTCGACGAAGAGGCCAACGAGCTCTACTACGCCCTGCATGCCGGCATCGACGCAGATAACATCGCGGACCTTCGCATCAAGATGGGCGAAGGCATCTCCGGCTACGTTGCGCTGACCGGCAATCCGCTGGTCATCCCAGATGTCACGGCCGATCCCGACTGGTCTGTGTTCGCGCGGCAACATCCGGAGATGCACCTGCAGTCCATCGCCTGCCTTCCGCTGCGCCACAGCGGACGCACGCTGGGCGTGCTGCAACTGCACAACAGCAAGCTTGATCTGCTGCCCGAATCGTCGATCTCGTTCCTGCGCGTGCTCTGCGACTACGCCGCCATCGCGCTGGCCAACGCGCGCTACGTGAAGCTCGTGCAGCACCTGACCATCACCGACGACTGCACCGGCCTGTTCAACTCACGCTATCTGTACACCATGCTGGAGAGCGAGATTGCGGCGGAGAACGATCCGCGCGTCATCCCCATCAAGCCGCACTTCAGCCTGCTGTTCCTGGATCTCGATCACTTCAAGAGCGTGAACGACACGCACGGTCACCTGGTCGGCTCACGCCTGCTGGCCGAGGTCGGCAACGTGATCAAGCGCACGCTTGGCCCCGCACATGCCGGCTTCCGCTATGGCGGCGATGAGTTCGTTGCGCTGCTGCGCGGTCTCGACAAACCCGCGGCTACGGAGCTAGCCAAAAGCCTGCGCGAGGCGATCAGGAACAACGCCTTCCTGAGCGGCGAAGGACTCGCGCTGCACCTGACCGCAAGCTTCGGGCTCGCGACCTACCCGCAGGACGGCGACACGCTGCACTCGATCATCCGCTCGGCCGACACGATGATGTATCACGCGAAGGCCCGAGGGCGCGACCAGATCGCCGTGGCAGATGCGGACGCGCTGGCCTCGATGCCGATGCCCAAAGACCTCACGCCACGCGTAGAGACAACTTAGGGACTTAGGGGTTAGCGAGTTAGGACATGCATTGGCGCTATCTCCTCACGCCTAACTCCTCACCCCTCACTCTTAGTTCCTCACCTCGGGTGACGCCCCAGCGTAGGCGGACGCTTCGCCTCGGGATGAATCGCCTCAATGTTTTCCGGCGCGTCCGAGTGCACCCCGAAATCCCACACATCAAGATTCACCGCGTTCGGTCCCGAGCACTTCAATCAGCGCGTACTCGCCGAAATCCAGCGGCTGAAGCGGTGTGAGCTTCATCCAGTGGCCGCCGGGCAGAATCTCCGCGCGCGTCTCCACAATGTCGCGCTGCGTGCGGCCCGGTGCCGATCAGACCAATCCGCAAGCTGTCCACAATCGCGCAGATCCTGCCGCGGATCTACGCGCTCGATCACATACGAATTGTTCGGGTCGCCGCCGGAAGGCGTCGCGCGCCCGCTGGCGCCATGCGTGTCCACCGTGAACGTACCGCCGCCGGTGTAAACGGCGTCGTCCGGATTGCCGCCATTGACGCGCACATAAAAGACCGGGTCCGGCACATGAAGCTGAACATCGGCGCGTTCGCGCGGAATGTCCGTAATGCGATGCGGGGCAGAGGCCGGATTGATGGCGCCCTTCTGCACCGCATGCGCGGTCTCCTTGTTGAGGTCGGAGGCGGACTGCGGCATCGGCACCAGCTCCGGCGTGCCGCGGAAGGTATCGAGCGCGAGCACGCTGTCCTCTTCCGGCAGGCGCAGGTCGGGCGCAATCTCCGGCGTCAGCGCCGCGCGCGCTGCCTCTTCCTTCGCCAGCTCCGGGCTGAGCACCGGCGGCTGTGATTGCTGCGCCTCGCGCGCGCCGGGCTCGTGGTCCTTCTTCCACTTCTCCGTCGCAGGCAGGTCGACCAGCGCCAGCGGAATATCTTCCTCTTCGCCCTCGCGCTCCGCGCTGCGGATAGTGCACAACGTTGCCGACGACCTTGTAGCTCAGCACAAGCTGATAGCTTCCGTCCTTCAGGATGAGCCGCGTGCGCTCCGGTTCCATCGTGTTCTGCGTCGGGTTCGGAACGTCCATCGGCCGATGCTGCTGTTGCTGCTGGCCCAGGACGCGCAGAAGCAGCAGACCATCAGCGCGCCAGCGACAGCCAAGCGCCTCGCTGTAGTCGAGCACCAACCGGCCCGCGATCTCCCACCGCCGAACACCTGCAGACCTCCCGCGCATCCTCACGACAACTCCAAGCTAGCAGAGTCTCCGCTCACGGCTTCACGCGCACGACGAACGACGCGGGAATCTGCATCTCGTCTTCCGGCTTGCCCTGCAACTCGAGCGAAATCCGAATCGCCGCGCCGGCCGGCAGCGTCGCGCGTCGGCAGCGTTGCACAATGCAGACCCAGGCCCGTGTCGCGTGTCTCTGCTGTGTCCGTCTTCCTGCCCGCAGTCCAGCGAACTCGCGCAGGCACCGGCAGATCGAGCCGCAGGTCCTTGCCTTGCGAGAGCCAGCCGCGCCGCTGAACGGGCGTCCAGATCTGGAAGCTCGCCGTGCGGCGCTCGTGAATATAGCGCTGCTGGACCGCCGGGATGCAGTCCCACACAGCGCCTTCGTGCAGCGAGCGAAGCAGCCTGATGTACTCGGCATGCGCCCACGCCAGCGGCATGCCCGGAGCCAGAGGGATGGCCGTTGAAGAGGAAGCGCTCCGGGATGTCCTCCGCATCCCACACCTGCTCCGGAATCATCCCGCACTCGCTCGTCTGCCGCGCCATGGTCTTCAGCAGCTCGAGCGCGGCGCTCCGCGCGTCCTGCGGCAAGCTCATAATGTCCGCGCTCACCGGCGAGCAACGGCCAGCAGCGGCCAATGCCGCGCGTGTCGTACGGCCGCCCATCCGCCTTCTCGCCATAGCCGTCATCGGTCGACCGCTTCCACCCCGGCCCGGTCTTCGTCTCCACACGCAGCGTCGCATCGATCAGCTTGAGCGTGTCGATCGATGCGCGGGTCGTCCGGCGCGCGCAGGCCGAAACGGACCAGCGCCAGAAAGCCGGGGCTGATGACGTCAATCGCGCGGCGGCTGCGCGGACCCGATGTCACATTCGGCATGACGAATGCGCAGATTTCCGACCTCGCGTGCCTCAATCCGCTCGCGGCGGAGTCATCCGCATGTAATAGCCTTGCACACCATGCTTGCGTGCGAGCGGCGTGTCCTCGACGTACGTCAGCTCGTCAATCGCGTCGTTCCAGGCATCGGCGGTCTCGCGAATGAACTCGGCGTCGATCCTGCTTGCCCGCAAGCTCGGCGAACTCGGCCGCCGCCAGCAGCGCCGCGACCTCCGCGGCCATGGTATTGGGCGAATATCCCGGCGTCGTCTCCCAGCGATCCTGCTCGGTCACTGGCCCGTGGCGCAACAGAAAGCGCGTCGCCTTGCGCACCATCGGCATCGGGTCGTAGCCCTCGAGCGCGCCTTCGCGGCGCATCTTGTCGGCGAGCATGATCGGCAGCGCAATCGCATCGGTCTGGATTGCCGTCCAGTGCGGCGTGCCGTCCAGCCACATGTTCTGGCTCCAGCCGCCATCGGCGTTCTGCGCGCATGCGAGAAAAAAGAGCGTCGACCGCGCAGAATGAGCATCACCGCTGGCGAGCTTGCCCATTGCCGTCTCCACCGTGTCGCGCGGCCACAGGACGTGATAGCCTCCGATGTCCTTGTCGCCACGCGCGAAGCCCCACGGAACCGAAAGACCTGCAACGAAGCCGCCGGGGAAGCGCTTGGACTGATGCGCCTCAAGCACCGCCGTGCTGACGCGGTACATGTCGAGCCTGTGGCCCGAGAGATCGCGTGAGGTCGCGGTACTCGGCCTGCCGCTCGCGCCATTCCCGAACAAACAGTGCGCGTGCCGTACCGTAGTCCTCCAGCAGGCCCGCACGCGCCTGCCGACCCGCTTCTGCCGAGTCGTCGCCGCCCGCGAACGAGACGAGGAAGCTGCCGTCTCCTTTGCTTTTGTAATCAATCTCAATCGTCAGGGCGACGTTGCCGTTGGGTGCGTAGTTGGCGTCCGGCAGTGGTTCGCCGCGGCGCAGAACGGTGAATCCGTCCGACTTGCCGATGTATCCCACACTGCACCTCAGCGGCGCGCGGTGAGCTGCCGCAGGCAAGGCACACGGAGCCACGCTGCGCAAAGACCATGGGCTCACCCTTGTACTCGCCGGCCCAGGCTTCGTTGTTCGCGCCGCGATCGCCGATGTGTGCGTCGATTACCAGATAGAGGCGCAGGTGCTGCTGCTCCTTCGCGGGAACGAAGCGCCCGCACAGAAGCAATCCGTCGCGCATCGGATCCGGGATGATCTCTTTCGTAAGTCGATACGCTGCCCGATTTGCAGACGGATTCGATGCAACAACCCGGAACTCCGCTGTCGAGCCATTCGACCTTGTGCTCCGCGTCCCACATCTCGTCGGAGAAAAAGCCGTCTTCACCCGTGACGACGAAGCGCACCGAGCGGGTGTTCGCCTGATCGACATCAGGGAAGTAGATCTCCGCGAGCGTGCCATTGTTGATCGTGTACCAGATGCGGCTCTCCGGCTTCACCGCCGTGCCGACAATGGTCTTCGCGCCGGAGGCCCAGCGCGGCTTCGCGCCCGGTTGCCCGCGCGCCTTTCTTCTCTTGCGCGGACGCGTGATGTCAGGTTGTTCGATCCCCTTATCCATGGACCTGCAGACTCAACAGGTGCCCTGCAACCTAAGATGCAGGAAAGAGGCCGATTCGCTTTCGCGCAACCAGCTTAGAACTCCTGACGCCGCAGCCACTCGCGGAACCGCGGCCCCAGGTCGTTGCGTCGCAGCGCGAACTCCACCGTCGCCTTCAGGAAGCCGAGCTTGTCGCCGGCGTCGTAGCGCGTGCCCTCGTACGTGAAGCCGTAGACCTTCTCATATTGCAGCAGCGCCTTGATGCCGTCCGTAAGCTGAATCTCGCCGCCCGAGCCCGGCTTGACCTGCTCCAGCATCTCGAAGATGCGCGGCGTGAGGATATAGCGGCCGATGATCGCGTGCTGGCTCGGCGCCTCCTCCGGCTTCGGCTTCTCCACCATGTTGCGCACATCCAGCAGCCGCGGATCGTTCGGGTCCTGCACGCAGTCCAGGCACCCGTAGGACGAGATCGCCGCGCCTTCCACAATCTCCGACGCGAGGATGGACGACTGCGTCTGCTCGAAGGCATCGACCATCTGCTTGAGGCAGGGAACCTGCGCGTCGACCACATCGTCCGGCAGAATCACCGCGAACGGCTCGTTGCCGACAAGCTGTTTGGCCTGCAGCACCGCGTGACCAAGCCCCAGCGCATCCGGCTGGCGCGTGTAGCTGATCTTCGCCAGATGCGAGACGCCGCGCACCAGCTCCAGCAGCGCGGTCTTGCCGCGCGCCTCCAGCGCCGTCTCCAGCTCATACGATTTGTCGAAGTGATCTTCGAGCGACGACTTGCCGCGGCCCGTAACGATGATGATCTCTGTGCAACCGGCGGCGACAGCCTCCTCCACCCCGTACTGGATCAGAGGCTTATCGACGAGCGGAAGCATCTCCTTGGGAGTTGCTTTGGTGGCGGGCAAAAAGCGAGTGCCGAATCCGGCTGCCGGAAAGACAGCCTTGCGCACCTTCATGGATGGCATTGTGGTGTTCCTGCTCCTGAATGACTGCAGTCAATCCTACCAACGCTTCGATGCAAAAATCGTTAGCGGCGAAGGCCTGCTTGCGCGCTCAGCCGGGTACCAGCAAACTGTTCGCTGCGGTGGTCAGCCTAGAGCACGGGCGAGTCATCGTGCAACATTGTCTTCCGGATTACCTTGATCGGCGCAAATCCCTGGCGCATGAAGTCGTCATGAAAACGCTGCAATGAAAACGACGCTCCTTGCCGCTTCTCGACGTCCGCGCGCAGCTTCATGATCTCCAGCTTGCCCAGCGTGTAGTAGAGGTAGAGCGCATCGGAGGTCCCGCGCTTCGTCTCCACCTCGGCAATCGGCCGCGACTGATATCCCTCCTTCACGAAGAAGTCCTCCGCCTGCGGGATCGTGAGCTCGCCACCCACACCGGTGTGCATCCGAATCGCGACGATGAACCGCGCATCGCGCAGCAGCGCATCCTGCAACTGACCAAGCCGGATGAGCTTGGCTTCGTGCTCATCCTTTGCGCCGACCCCCGGCGCGTTGTATCCCTCATCGAGCATCATCTGCTCGCAGTAATGCGCCCAGCCTTCGATGTTCGTGTTCGCGCCGATGATCTTGCGAATTTTGGACGGGAACTGCGGCGTCCACAGGAACTGGACATAGTGACCCGGATACGCCTCGTGCACGCTCGTCGACACAATCGTGCCGATGTTGAAGGCAGCCATGTATTCGCTCGTCTTCTGCGCGGGCCAGTTCGCCTCCGGCAGCGTGACATTGAAGTACGCCTTCGTCGAGTGCGTCTCAAACGGTCCCGGAGGATCCATCGACGCCTGCGTCGTCGCGCGCATGAACGGCGGCGTCTCTTCGAGCGTCGGCTGCACATCGCTCGGAATCGTGATGATGTTGTGCGACGCGGATGAAATTGAGCTCAGAGTCGAATCGATCGTGAAACGCCTGCAGCAGATGATCCGGCGCAGGATGGATCGCCGCCAGCTCCGCCAGCTCCTGCTGCGGCGTCTTCGTCGGATCAATCTCCTTCGCCACACGCGCAAACTCCGCCTGGTTCTTATGCAGGTCGTCATAACCGATCTGCAGCAGCTGATCGAGCGGAATATCGACCATCTCGTCGTACGGAGAGCGCCTTGCGGAAGGTGTCCGCGCCCCAGCGGAAGTCGCCGTTCGAGCGCGGCAGCAGATCGCTCTTCATCCACGTCGCGTAGCTCTTCATCGCGTCGATCACCGCAGCATTCGTCTTCGCGAACTCCGCCTTCGTCTGCGCGTCGGTCGCTGCGGCGAACGCCTGCGGCACATCGTTCTGGAAGAAGCTGACGTCGTCATCAATCTGCTCGAGCGCAATCTCGGTGTAGATATGCGGCGGATTCTTCAGGTTCTTGCGCGCCTCGGCAAACACCTGCGGAATCAGCTTCTCGCGCTCCACCGCCGCGCGCAGCCGCACATCCACCGGAGCATACGGCCGCTCCATGATCGTGAAGATCGCAGTTCGTCACGCCGGTCGAATAGTTGTCCGGATTCTTCTCCCAGCCGCGAATCACCTCGAGCTGCAGCAACTGCCGCGCGGATCGAGTTCAGCAGGATCTCGCGATCCGCCGCTGGCTCCGCATCCAGCGCCGAAGCATCAACCGCCTCAATCTTCTTCTCCCACGCATGCAGCGCCGCAATCTGCTTCTGAATCCCCGCGGCCGAGTAGTCCTCAAGCTGCGTGTCGTACTGATGCAGTCCGGCGGACGTGCCGGCTGTCGGCGAGTACTTGAAGTACACCTGCTCGAAGTACTGCTCGGAAAGCGTATGGAACGTCTGCCCCGCGCCATCGGCGGAGGGATGCTGAGCAGCGGCGGAGAGCACGAAGAGAGACGTTGCAAGGGAGAGAACGGCGCGTGCAGCAAACATGCGCCAGATTATAGGGAACCGGCCCGGCAGACGCATACCCCTGTACTGACGTGGGAGTGCCCCAACACATCGATCCTGCATCACACAGGGATGCAAATGCCCCGACTCACTGCGCTCGTCACGCTCGGCCTTCTGCTGCTGGCCTCGACCGCACTAACCGGATGTGTCGTCGCCGGCGCTACGAGCACCGGCCACTTCTTCCTCTTTCCCGGCATCGGTCTCATCGTGCTGATCCTAATCGTCCTCTTGGTGCTGCGGCGGCGTTAGAGCTTCTGCTGGCTCATCCGGAGGCACGCCTGGTCACCAGCGAACCTGCATCACTCCGTGGTCCCGCTTAGCTGTCCGAGCAGCTCGCGCGTCTCGCTCAGCACCGTCTCCGCGCCGGAGCCCGACAGCGGCCAGCGCAGCACACCTTGCGGCGTAAGCTGCGCGCCGTTCTTCGCATTACGCGAGACCAGCTTCATCAGCGCGCCGACGTTGATGCCTTTGCCCGGCTCCGACGGCGCGGCGTGCAGCTTCTCGCTGAACGTGACGAACAGCATGTCGCGCATCGGCTTCATCTTGCCAGCCTGCGCGAGCGGCGAGTTCGCCGGACGTGGCGCTGCTGCTTCGCGCGCGGCCTTCGCCGCATTCGATTCACCGCTGCGATTCAACGCAGCGCGCGAAGAGAACTGCAGCGACGCAACCTGCGGCGCCTGCCCATGCCGTCCCGCAAGCGGCTGCTGGGTGCGGCCGAGCATCGTCGAAGGCTGCCACGCGTTCGTGGGCCGCGTAACCTCGCGCCCAGCCCACTGCACAGTCTGCGGGCGCGCCGGCGTCTTCTGTTGCGGAGGCGCAGCCTTCTTCGCCTCGTCGACAGCCACACGCTTGCGCTCGATCTGCGCGATCGACAGCCGCTCGCAGATCAGGCGAATCTCGCCAACCGCAAGCAGATGCTGCACGTTCTCCGGCGGCTGCCCGTAGCGATCCTGCAGCTCGTCGCGAATCTCCGCGAGCATCGCCTCAGAGTTCACCGACGCGATGCGCTTATACATCCGCAGCCGCTGGTTCTCTTCCGCGATATAGCTCTCGTCGATGCGCAGCGAGATGCCCAGGTTGATCGTGACCTGCACGCGCTCCTCGTGGCCTTCGCCCTTCAGCTTGCTCACCGCCTCTTCGAGCATCTGCGTATACAGCTCAAATCCAATCGCCTCGATGTGCCCCGACTGCTCGCCGCCCAGCATGTTGCCCGCGCCGCGCAGCTCCAGGTCCAGCGCCGCAATCTTGAATCCCGCGCCAAGGTCCGAGAACTCCTTCAACGCCGCAAGCCGCCGCCGCGCAATCTCCGTCAACTGCTGCTCCGGCGGAATCAGCAGATACGCATACGCGCGCCGATTCGACCGCCCAACACGCCCGCGAAGCTGATACAGCTCGCTCAATCCATGCCGGTCCGCGCGGTTGATGATGATCGTGTTCGCGCGCGGAATATCCAGCCCGTTCTCGATGATGCTCGTCGCGCACAGCACGTCGTACTCGCCGTTCATGAACGCGAGCATCGCGCGCTCCAGCTCCGCCTCCGGCATCTGGCCGTGGCCGACAACAACGCGCGCCTGCGGCACCAGCTCGCGAATCTTCGTCGCCATCTCGTAGATCGTCTCCACGCGGTTGGAGACAAAGTACGTCTGTCCGCCGCGCTCCAGCTCCACCTCGATCGCCGTGCGAATCAGCTTCTCGTCAAACTTCGCCACGACCGTCTGGATCGCCATGCGGTCCTTCGGCGGCGTCTCGATCACGCTCATGTCGCGCAAACCGACAAGGCACATGTGCAGCGTGCGCGGAATCGGCGTCGCCGACATCGACAGCACATCGATCGCGGCGCGCATCTGCTTCAGCCGCTCTTTGTGGCGCACACCAAACCGCTGCTCCTCATCCACGACCAGCAGCCCGAGGTCCTGAAACTTCAATCCCTGCGCGAGAATCGCGTGCGTGCCGATGAGGATGTCCACCTTGCCATCGGCCACGCGCTCCAGAATCTCCTTGCGCTCCTTCGCCGTGCGAAAGCGCGAGATCATCTCGACCGTCACGGGAAAGTTCGCAAAACGCCGCTTGAAGCTCTCGAAATGCTGGAAACAGAGCACTGTCGTCGGCGTGAGCACCGCAACCTGCTTGCCATCCTGCACGGCCTTGAACGCCGCGCGCATCGCAACCTCGGTCTTGCCATAACCCACGTCGCCGCACAGCAGCCGGTCCATCGGCTGCGTCGATTCCATGTCTGCCTTGATGTCCGCAATCGCCGTGAGCTGGTCGTCCGTCTCGTTGTAGTCGAACGCGTCCTCGAACTCGCGCATCATGTTGTTGTCCGGCGAGAACGCCGTGCCCAGCGCGGCCTTGCGCTGCGCGTAGAGCTTCAGCAGCTCCTCGGCCATGTCCTCCATGGCCTTCTTCACGCGCGCCTTGGTCTTCGACCACGCCGGATTGCCCAGCCGATTCAACTGCGGCGCCGGTCCAGCTTCCGTCGAGCGGTACTTCTGAATCAGATCGAGCCGCGTGAGCGGAACGTACAGCTTCGCGTCCTCCGCGAAGGTGAGGATCATCAGCTCAAGCTGCGAACTGCCGTCGCCATCTCCCGCTCGCCTTCTCGTCAATGACGCGCAGCCCGTCGTAACGCGCGATGCCATGCTCCACGTGCACGACGTAATCACCCACGGCAAGGTCGCGCAGGTCCGAGACGAACGCCGAGGTCTTCCCGCGGCGCACAGGACGCGCGTGCACGTCGATCTCATCGTTCAGATCATTCGCGCCGAACAGCACAAACTGCCGCGCCGTCGCGCGATCCAGATCCAGCACCTGCACGCCGTTCGCAATCGCGGCGCGCACCAGCACCGGCGTGCGCAGATCGCCCGCGAGATAGCTCGACTCGGAGAACACCGTCGCCGACGCGCCATGGTCCGTGCGCCAGCCGATGCGGTACGGCACGCCATACTCCTGCAGCAATCCCGCAAGCCGCTCCAGCTCGCCCTGGTTCGGCGCCGCGACGAGCACGCGCGCCTCACTCTCCATCAGCTTCTTCAGCTCGTCGATGAAGCTCGGAATCGATCCATGAAACCGCAGCGTAGGCCGCGTCGCAAACTCAATCTCGCTCGCATCGCTGCGTGTGCTCTCGAGCACATCCACAGCGCCGAGTTGATCGAGATCGCAGCCCGGCGAACGCACGCAATCTGTCCTCAAGCTCCCACGGCGACAGATACAGATCCTCGGCGCGCACCAGCGATCCGATGCCCGCGCGGTCATGCCGCTGCTCCACCTTGTTCCACCAGCGCTCGCCCTGGTTCAGCACCATCGCAGGCTCTTCGACGAAGATGCGCGTCTGCTGCCCCATGAGATCGAGCAGCGTGGAGCGCGCTCCCGCCACCGGCGCATAAAACTCCCACCCGGGAAAGATCGTGGCCTCACGCACGCTGCCGCCGACGTGCGACTGCAACTCCGCCGGCGTCTCGCCGCCTTCGAGCGCCGCGCCCGCACTCCCGCTGCGCGTCAGCCGCGCGTTGATCGCCTCCAGCAGCTTCTCCGTCGCGGGTGTCTCGGTCAGCGGAAGCAGCAGCACTTCGTCGATGTTTGTCGACGACCGCTGGCTCTCCGGATCGAAGCGCCGGATGGACTCGATCTCATCGCCGAAGAAATCGATGCGCACCGGCCGCTCCATCTCCGGCCCGTAGGCGTCGAGAATGCCGCCGCGAATCGTCACCTGGCCGGGCATGTCGACGACATCCACGCGCGTGTAGCCGACCGAGACCAGGTGTTCGACCAGCATCTCCGGAATGTGCTCTTCGCCGCGGCGGAGCGTCAGCGCTAGCGCGGCGTAATGGTCCCGCGCAAACAGCCGCATGCATGCAGCCTCAACCGGCGCAATGACCAGCCGCGCCTGCCCGCTCGCAATCTTCCAGAGCGTGGCCGCGCGCTGCTCCTGGATCTCCGGATGCGGCGACAGATTCTCAAACGGAAGCACATCGTGCGCCGGCAGCCGCAGCACCTCTTCCGGCTGCAGAGCGCCGCTGAGTTGACAGCGCCGCAAGCACATTCGCATGCAGCGCCTCGGCGGCCTTGTTATCCGCGACAAGCACGAGCGCCGGCGCCTCAGCGGCCTTCACGAAATAGGGAAGATAGAGAGCCCGCGCAGTCGCGGTGAGCCCGGACACACGTCTCCGGCCCGTGCCGCCCGCGAGATGGCGACGCACACGCTCAAAGACTGGAGATCGTTCAAGGTCCGCGACCAACTCGCGGACGAACGGAAGAATCATGCAGTCTCCAGTTTAGCCCTGCGTCTGTATCCCGGCGAGCGCCGCGCGCAAGCTTACGCCTCCAGCGGCTTCTCCCCCTTCGCGAGGATCGCCTGTCCGTACTCCAGCAGGGTCACCATGAAGACGCCGCCGCACACGTTTCCGGCGACCGCAATCCAGAGCCAGTGAAAGTAACTGCCCGTGCCCAGCTGTCCTCCGACAACCGCCGACAGAATTTCGCCAGATGTCGCGATGCAGTGCGCGAACCTCCCCAGGCCGACGACATAGGTCAGGATCCAGAGAATCATCACCGATCCTGTAATCGAGTGCGATCCCGAGACGAGCCACGCGGCCGTGGCAATGATCCATCCAGCCGTCACCGCGCTCCAGAAGATCGCCAGATGGCGACCGGTTCGCCGCCTGCAGGCCGAGGTCGATCAGCGCATGCCTCGTATCCGGCATCAGCGCACTGCGTGCGTGCCGCGAGCACCGCAAACGTCAGCGCGCCAAGCACGTTCGCCGGCAGCACCGCGCACCACAGGCGCATCGTGTTCAGCAGCTCGCGCTTTTCCGCAAGCACCAGCGCGACCGGATACAGCGTGTTCTCCGTAAACAGCTGCGCGCGGCCGATGATCACCACGATGAAGCCGATCGGATAAAACATCGTCGCAATGAAGTGCGTCATGTTCGAGGTGCCGAACAGGCCGAGCACAAGCGCCGTGCCGAGCCCGGACAGCCCCATGAAGATGCCGCCCGCGTAGCCCGAAATCGCCAGCGACAGCGTCGAGCGCTTCAGCTCCGTCTTCGCGTTCAGCGCAACCTGCTGGTAGATGTCTTCCGCGGTCGGCCGCTCCAGGTTCTTCTGGTGCGACCCTCCGGCTTCGCTGCCGCCGTTGCCGTCCGCCACTCTCGCCATTGCCGTTTTGCTGAGCCCAGCCGCTCTCCTCGCGATGCTCTCCGCCGGCCTGCTCTGCTGCCTGCCGCGCTCGTCGACTCGTCTGGCATTCACCGCCTCCACGAAACTGAAGCTGTGAGATGCGGCCTCCGCGACGCGAGTCCGCGCGGCATTGATAAACTCAAACCATGCCCGCTGTTGCCGGTCTTGCGCCCTGACGTGATCGCCAAATACCAGCCCGTGATTGGCCTTGAGGTCCACGTTCAGCTGCTGACGAAGACGAAAGCCTTCTGCGGCTGCAAGAACGAGTACGGCGGCGAGCCCAACACGCACATCTGCCCGGTCTGCCTGGGCCTGCCCGGCGCGCTGCCCGTGCTCAACCGCCAGGCGGTCGAGTTCGCGGCGCTCGCCGCAAGGGCGCTCGGCTGCACCATCAACACGCGCAGCGTCTTCGCGCGCAAGAATTACTTCTACCCGGATCTGCCCAAGGGCTATCAAATATCGCAGTTCGATAAGCCGCTCGCCGAGCATGGCAGGCTCACTCGTTCCTGCTTTGGACACCAACGGCGAGCAAATATCAAAGCCCATCGGCATCACGCGCCTGCATATGGAAGAGGACGCCGGCAAGAGCCTGCACGACGGCTTCGCCGACTCCGGCTCGCGCACCTACATCGACCTCAACCGCTGCGGCACGCCGCTCATCGAAATCGTCTCCGAGCCCGACATCCGCACGCCCGATGAAGCCTTCGAGTACCTCACGCGGCTGAAAGAGATTCTGCTCTACACCGGCGTCAGCGACTGCAACATGGAAGAGGGCTCGCTGCGCTGCGACGCGAACGTCAGCGTGATGCCGAAGGGCTCGACGACATTCGGCACCAAGGCCGAGGTCAAGAACGTCAACAGCTTCCGCTACATCCGCGCGGCGCTGGAGTACGAGATCGAGCGCCAGATCGGCGTGATCGAAGAAGGCGGCCGCGTCGTGCAGGAGTCACGCCTCTGGAACAACGCCGAGGGCCGCACCTTCTCCATGCGCTCGAAGGAGCAGGCGCACGATTACCGCTATTTTCCGGAGCCCGATCTTCCGGCCCTCATCGTCGGCGATGCATGGCTGAAGGACATCCTCGCCGGGAATGCCGGAGCTTCCCGAGGCACGCCGCGCGCGCATGATCGCCGAGTACGGCCTCAGCACCCAGGATGCGGCGACCCTGACCACCGACCGCGAGCTCGGCGATTTCTTTGAGCAGGCCGCAAAGCGTGCGAAGTCGCCGAAGCGCGTCGCGTCCATCCTGCTCAGCGAGATCACCATGCGTCTGCGTGCCGCCGACATCACGCTCGACAAGAGCCCTGTTACGCTCGATGGCGTCGTGCTCGCCGCCGACCTCACCGAAGGCGGGCGCCATCAGCTCGAAACAGCTCAAGCAGCTCCTCGACAGCTGCTTCACCGAGGGCCGCGACTTCGCGTACATCTACGACCGCGACAAGCCGCAGCAGATCACCGACAGCTCCGCGCTGGAGAAGATGATCGACGAGGTCATCGCCGCGAACCCCGCGCAGGTCGCGCAGTTCAAGGGCGGCAAGCGCACGGTCGCCGCGTTCTTCGTCGGGCAGGTGATGAAGCTCTCGAAGGGGCAGGCGAACCCCGCGCTGCTGAATGAGCTCGTGGTGAAGAAGCTCGACGCCTAGCGGCGCTAAGCTCAGGGCTTCTTCGCGGCTGTCGCCTGCACGATCAACGAACTCTGGTCGCTCGTCAGCTGTACCGGCATGGAAGACGTCCCCGTATTTCGCGAGAGTCTTCGTCTGTGTGTGCGTCGGCGGAACAGCGTTGCTCGCCGTTCGATACCTCGGTCCGCTCGACCGTCGCGATCTTCGTTGCCTGCAGGATGTAGTTGCCAGCCGGCACGAAATCGAAGCGGAAGCTGCCGTCATCGACGTCCACATCGGTTGACGCCACCTCCTCGCCGCCATCGGCGAAGTTCAGCGTCAGGTGTGCGGCATTTGCGGGCGAGGCGGAGTCCGGCCGCAGCACAACACCACTCACCGAAACCAGCTTCGAGAGCGGGACATCGACATCGATACTTGTGGCGTTTTCGCCCTCCTCCACTTTGAGCGGCTTCGCGTCGCGAGGCCGGAAGGTGTCGCCCGGGAAGATGCGCAGGCGATAGCCATCGCCATAGCTGGTTCCACCCATCGAGGAAAAGATGTGATCCTTGATGACCTGGTTCAACTCGATCGAAGCGCGCACAAGATACTCACCCGCCGGAAGCCCGCTGAAGCGGTACGCTCCCTGATCGTCGGTGTAGTTGCTGCCGTGGCTGGCGAGGTGCTCCGTGCGGACCGGTTTCCACTCGCCCTTCGCGTCGCGCTCGAGCAGCCCCACGTTCACGTTGACTGCCGGGCTGCCGTCCTCAAAACGAACTGTTCCAGCGATCACCGCGCCCCGCACGAGGTCTACCTCCGTCTGCGTCGTGTGGCCGGCGGTAACGGAGACCGAGGTCATGTAGCGCGAGATTTTGCGCAGCAGCGCCTCGTCCGGGTGCGCGAGCTGGTCGCGCGTGAAGAGCGCAAGCGGAGAGATGTAGCCATCCTGCTCGGCGATGACGTAATACAGCTCCCGGCGGCACGCCAGGGATGCTGAACGAGCCGTCGAGGTTTACGGTCTGAAGATGAAAGATCCCTTCGCGGTGATACCCCGGGCTGGTGTTCAGAGGCGACTGCACGTCGGCGATCGGCTCGAGCAGGACATGCGCCAGCCGCGCGGGCTGCTGCGTGTCCGCGCAGATGACGTGGCCCGTCGACAGCGCCAACCGGCTTCCCTGTTCTGCGCGTCAGCCGCAGCCATGTTCATACAGCCAACGAGTGCAACGAAGCAGAGAGCGCGAAGGAGCCCGGTGAGTCATATCGCGAGCCAGTCTACCAGCGATGTCCGCAATTTAGCGGGTCAGTGTACTCTCAAGCCATGCAGCGGCGCGGCATACGGAAATGGAACGCAATCCTTCTCGCGACCGTGTTGCTTTTGAACGGCTGCACGCATCGCTACACGCCGCCCGAATCGCCGATGCCGCCCAACACAATCCTGCTCTCGCAGATGATGCGCGAGCTCTCCGCGCGGCCCGGGTTCACCGAGACGGTGCTGCGCGAGATCGAAGGCAACACGGACGGCAAGCGCGGGCCCGCGCTGTTGACGCCGCAGCTCGCCGACGAGCTTCGCAGGCTCATCCTCGGCAAGAACTGGCAGGGGCTCGACCGCTTCCCGGGATGGACGATGCGCGCGATCACCCCGACTGTCGGCGTCGTCGACAAACTTCGTTTGCGAAGACATCGCTCGCCCGCCGACGTTCAGAATTTTCTCGACCTCGGCGCCTATCCGCTCGGTCAGGAGCAGACCGTCTCGCTCGACAAGCCATCGACATTCCCGCCGTTCACGACCGAGCGGCCTTGTCACCCAGCTTGCGCCTGACGTCACCCGCGGCGATGGACCAAACGACCTCGCGCCCGAGCACGCCGAAAGTCAGCGCCTCGCCGACGTGCTCAACCGCTTGCAGCGAATGCGCTCGACGGTGCGAAGCCCGTCACCGCGACCATCGAAAAGCGAAACGCCACGACCCCGCAGGACCTCATCGCCGCACTCGCCGCGAGCGGCCACACCGTCACCGTCATCGACGCGCGCTACTTCGCGAACTTCGGCCATCTTCATTACAAGGGCGAAGACGTGATGATGCCGTTCTGGGTTAACACCGGCTTCGCTGTTCCCGGCACCGGACGGCCTGCTCGGCTCCGGCGCGCGCCCGCTGCTCGTGCCTGTGTCACATGCGGAGTACGAGTGGAGGATCCGCGGCCCTAAGATCAACGCGGACATCAGCTACTACTTCGGTATCGACGGCAAGAGCGAGTGGCGCACCATGGACACGCTCGACCAGGCGTGGGTGCTCAAGCGCGCGGCCCACACCTACACCGGCGCGCAGGCCATCGAAGTCACGCGGCTCACCGGCCTGCTTACTGTCGCCTACATGCATCAGCAGCAGCGCCACCCCGATCTTCCGTTCGGCGGCTACTACACGCTCGGCGTCTGTCAGGATGGCGTCAGCGCGATCGAGCACCACATGACGGGACGCACAACGCTGTTCCCCAACACGGCTGACGCATCCCTCTTCGACGATCCGCGTGACGCCGAGGTGAACACACTCATCGCAGCGATTCCCAAAGATCGCAACGGCGCCCCGCCGGATGCCGAGCGCATCTTCGGCTCGCTTCCCGCTACGCCTGGCGCGGACGGCAGCTTCAGCGCGATCACGATTCCCGGACTCAGCCGACGATCTGCAAGCTCAGCTACGCTGCGTGGCGCGCGGGCAAGCTTCACCGCATCCATAGCCGCACCTTCTACGGGGCCATCACCGCAGTTACCTTCGCTGGTGCGGGCGTGCTGATTGCGCTCGTTCTTCGTCGCCGCAGGGGTTAATTCCGAAGTACACTCCAATCGCGAAGCAGGGTCAGGCTCGACGAAGGAAGGATCCTGCGATGCAACGAAGTTGGTGCAGCAGTGCTCAAACTTCACGGGAGGTAGTACCCAAATGGCAACCAAGAAGTCAAGCAGCAGCAAGAAGAAGTCCTCGGGCCGCAAATCCTCAACCAAGAAGTCCTCCGGCAGCAAAAAGAAAAGCAGTCGAAGTACTGGGAAGAAGTCGGGCTCCAAAAAGAGCTCCGCGAAGAAGTCTTCTGCGAAGAAATCCTCTTCGAAGAAGAGTTCCTCGAAGAAGAGCTCTGGCCGCAAGTACTCGAAAGGCGCTGGCAAACAGGTGAAGCGCGAGATGCACGAGATGCATCAGGGCAAGCTGAAGAGCGGCCGCAGCGGCAAGAAAGTCACGAATCCGAAGCAGGCCATCGCAATCGGCCTCTCGGAAGCGCGCAAGAAGGGCGAGAAGGTTCCGCCCAGTCCCAACAAGTAGCGCGGAAAAAATCGGGCGCGGCTCCCATGGAGACCGCGCCTTTCTATTTGCTCTTCTGTTGCTTCGAATGCCTGTTAGTTGTCGTCCCCTGTGTGCGACTGCGCCTGCGCCAGGTCCGCCGTCGATCCGCCCGTGTACTTGCGATAGACGCTGATGTGGAAGCACGCCTGCTGGAACTCCTCTTCCACGTCGATCATCCCGGCGTTCATCAGCGGCGTGAGATACAACCGCATCCACGCAATCTGCGCGATGGTCATGCCCTTCTTTCCAAAGTCGATTGCCTGGCCGGTCAGATGCGGCGATGCCGTGTCGCCTTCAATCGCCGCGGCGTTTCCGTTCACGCGCTGCAGCCGAAGCTGGTACGAGATCGTGCGCACCGCCGAGTTCAACTCCAGCGGCTGGCCGAACCTCGCATAATAGGCACGCGCAATGTCGCCTGCGAACTTCGCCGTCCACGGCCGCGCGAACCGGCGGTTCTCCGGAAGCTCCGGATTCACGTGCAGCGCGGAAGTTCCTGCGACCTCAATCAGCTGATGCGAATAGCGCAGCCGGTCGAGCTCTTCGTCGTTCTCGATGCGCTCAAGTCCTGCGGCGTCCGCCATCTCATTCTGGTGCACCAGGACCTCGCGCGATCCGCGCAGCGGCGGCGGTACAACTAGCCGGCCTGTGCGGGTGTACATTGGCGTCACGCGCGGCTGAACCGCAGCCTGCGCCATATCGTTTGCGGACTCGCCCGTAGCAAGCGGGCCCACCATCGGCCTTGCGCGGAATGTCCATGGAGTGCGAGTCACCCGCGCGCCTCCACCAGACTGTTGGCACCCGGAACCGGCCTCGCCAGCCGCTCCGGATGCCGCACAACAACGCTCTCGCGTAACGGATGGGCACTCCGCAGCGCGACCGAGTGCCGCAGCCGCCGGCCAGTGAAGTTGCGATCGGCCACAGCCGTGCGGGTTCTCGCTCCACTGCGGTTGATCGCTGAGCTCGCCGGGCCGAGGTCTCAACAGCTTGATGCCGGCTCGCACGATGTGAACTCGCCGCACGCGCCTTTGCACTGTGGCGCGACACCGAGTACGAATGCATCAGCACATGCGCCGGCAGTGACCGATGGCGCACCGAGCGCTCGCGCGACGCCGCATCCACCGGCCGACATACTGTCGCGGCGAGAACAAGGGCGATCGCAAGGAAGATCGCGAGCGGACGAAGCAGAGACGATTGCCGTTCTGCGTTCTCCTCAAATCGGGAGGCAGGGTTCAACATGGGCCAGGTTTTCGAAGGAGGCGGAGAGCCACCAGAGCTCTTTCAGGCTATCGTCACTCGACCGTTCGGGGCCAGTGCCGATCCGGGTTCTCCCACTCCCACCTCTGTGGAAGGAGTGAGATTCGTCGAAGGAGCGCACGATCCCTGCCCAAACATTGCCGCCTCCGCCGCCCGCCGCCGCACCAGCCCGGCAATCACCCGCCCGCCGCCGTGCACCCACAGCCCAAACTGGGCTGCGGCGCTCGCAAAATGGCCACGGTTTACATCGTGCAGCAGGGTTGAACCGAGCAAGTTCCCGCGGCCCGCGTTGAAGCAGAAGTCCACCAGCGCATCGAACTGCTGCTGCGCGAGCGGCAGCTTGACCGCCTGCCGCACGCACTTCACCGACGCGGCCACGTCGTCCCGCAGCAACGCTTCGGCCTCGGCCTCATTAATATGCTGGCCCGCTCGCACCTCCGGCCCGGTGTGCCCGTAGCCGACCGTCCACACGCCGGCGGAATCCTGATAGGCATCCAGCCGGAGCCCCTCAAAGCTGCGCGTCAGCGCCAGCCCCGCGCTCGAATATTCATAATCATTCATCGCGTTCGCGCGCCTCCTCTGCGCGCAAGTTCAGGCAAATCCAGCGGCTTTGAATCTTTAGGCGCGGTGCTCGGGCATCGAATACCGTTTGGCACGCAGCTTCCTCGCACCAGGGGCGCGGGGGCGCGGCGCAGGCGTAAACTTGAGAGCGATCCCCGCACGTGATGCGTGCAAAGCCCCTCACGAATGGAGCGCATTCCCTTGGCAACAGAGACAACCTATGACCTCGCGGTCCTCGGCGGCGGACCCGCCGGATACACCTGCGCCATCCGCGCTGCACAGCTCGGCCTCAAAGTCGCCCTGATCGAAAAGACCGACAAGCTCGGCGGCACCTGCCTGCACTGGGGCTGCATCCCCACCAAGTCGCTGCTGTTCTCCGCCGAAGTGTGGGACCACCTGAAGTCCGCGACCGAGCTCGGCATCGACAACGTCGATAAGCCGACGCTGAACTGGGACAACCTGCTCAAGCGCAAGAACAGCGTCGTGGCCACGCACACCAAGGGTCTCGACTTCCTGATGCGCAAGAACAAGATCACGGTCGTGCGCGGACACGGCCGCCTCACCGGCCCGGCCAACGGCGGCGTCTTCACGCTCCAGGTCACCGATGAGGACAAGGGCAAAGGCCGCGACCTGCAGGCCGAAGGCTTCACGCAGCAGACCAAGACCGACGTGAAGGCCAAGAAGGTCGTGCTCGCCATGGGCTCGGACGCCCGCATGCTGCCCGGCTACCAGGCCGACGACACGATCCTCACCAACATGCAGATCCTCACGCTCGCGAAGATGCCGAAGTCACTCGTCGTCATCGGCTCAGGCGCGGTCGGCGTCGAGTTCGCCTCCGTCTTCAAGAGCTTCGGCGCAGACGTGACCGTGCTCGAGGCGCTGCCCCGCGTCGTTCCCGTCGAGGACGAAGAGGTCTCCAAGGAACTCACGCGGCAGTACAAGAAGCGCGGCATCGAGATCAACACCGGCTGCAAGGTCGAGAAAATCGAGAAGACGAAATCAGGCGCCAAGGTCTCCTGGGTCGATGGCAGCGGCAAGCCGCAGTCCAAAGAAACCGAGAAGGTGCTCGTTGCCGTCGGCCGCGCTCCGCGCACCTATGACGCCGGCCTCGACAAAGTAAATCTCCAGCTCGACCGCGGCTTCGTTTCAGCGTCAACGAGTGGATGGAGACTCAGTCCCCGGCCTGTACGCGGTCGGCGACATCGTCGCCGGGCCTGCCGCAGCTCGCGCACGTCGGCGCGATGGCCGGCATCGTCGTCGCGTCGAAGCTCGCCGGTAAGTACGCGCGCCCCGTCCGCAAGGACCGCACACCGGGCTGCACCTACTGCGATCCGCAGATCGCGAGCGTTGGCCTCACCGAAGCGCAGGCCAAGGAAAAGGGCTTCCAGGTGAAGACGGGCAAGTTCCCGTTCGTCGGCAACTCGAAGGCGACGATCGTCGACGCGCATGATGGTTTTGTGAAGGTCGTCTCCGACGCGAAGTACGGCGAGATCCTCGGCGTGCACATCATCGGCCCGCAGGCCACCGAACTCATCGCCGAAGCAGTCACCGCGATGGAACTCGAGGCCACTGTCGAGGAGATGATGTTCACCATCCACGCCCACCCCACGCTCTACGAGTCGCTGCTCGACGGCTTCGCCAGTGTCGAGGGGATGGCCATTAACGTGTAGCCAGATTCATCGAGGAGCGCCGGGCGCAAAACCCGGCTCTTCTGTCCCATGCACCTCCACCTCCTCCAACTCGGCCGCATCCCCTACGCTGAAGGCCTGCGCCTTCAGGACCAGATCGTCGCCGCGCGCAAAGCCAACGTCATCGGCGACACGCTGCTCCTGATGGAGCACCCGCCGGTCCTCACGCTCGGCCGCAACGCCACGCGCGCAAACATCCTCGCGAGTGACGAACTGCTCGCCCGCAAAGGCGTGGAGATCGTCGAGACCAACCGCGGCGGCGAGGTGACGTATCACGGCCCCGGCCAGCTCGTCGGCTATCCCATCTTCGACCTCCGCGGCGACCTGCCGAACAAACGCGGCCCCTTCCTCGGCCCCGTCGACTTCGTCCGCCTCATGGAAGAGGCGCTGATCCTCGCCTGCAAAGACTTCGGTGTGCCCGCGCAGCGCATCTGCAAACGCACCGGCGTATGGACGTACGCGGGCGGCAGCATGCGGGAAAAGAAGATCGCCGCCATCGGCATCCACGTCTCGCAGGCCATCACCTCGCACGGATTCGCGCTCAACGTCACCACCGATCTCCGCGACTTCAACTGGATCGTCCCCTGCGGCATCGCCGACCGCGGCGTCACCTCGCTCGAACTCGAATCGCCACAAGACCCTCCGCCGACGCTCGAGCAGGCCGCGAACTCCGTCGCCGCAAAGTTCGGGCACGTCTTCCAGCGCCAAGTGCTGGCGGCGGACTCTCTGGAGCAGATGCTCGCGCTGATGGCCTAACATCCTGCGCCTGCTATAGACTGCAAGCCGCCTTCAATCACTCGGGCCTCGTCCTTCGAAAGCCGCCAGCCGGCGGCGTTTCGCTACATTCATGGAGCCCGTCATGTCTACCGTTCTCATCACAGGAACCAGTAAGGGCATCGGATTCGAGACTGCCCTTTGCTTCGCGCGTGCCGGCCACAAGGTTCTGGCCACGATGCGAAACCCCGCACAATCGCCTGCCCTGGCTGAAACCGCCGCGCGCGAAAAACTGCCCATCTTTATCTCGTCGCTGGACGTCGACTCCGACACATCCGTCGCCGAAGGCATCGCCGCGCTGACGAAAGCGCATGGCCAGATCGACGTGCTCATCAACAACGCGGGCGTGGAGGCAATGGGTTCCATCGAGGAGAGCCCGCTGCACTCTTCCGCTCGGTCATGGAGACCAACTACTTCGGCGTGATTCGCTGCACCCAGGCCGTATTGCCGCAGATGCGCGAACGCGGCAGCGGATGCATCGTTCAGATCAGTTCAGTGGCCGGACGCTTCACCCAACCTCCACTCGCCGCCTACTGTGCCTCCAAGTGGGCCCTCGAGGCTATGACCGAAGCGCTCGCGAGCGAGATGAAGACCTTTGGCGTTCGGGTCGCGCTGGTCGAGCCAGGCGTCATCGATACCGCCATGGCGCGCCGCGTCACCAGCACCGGGGCATCGAAGTATGGCCAAAGTGACGCGCAAGGCCCTCTTCTTCACCAAGTCGCTCGACTGAATCGCGGCCGGCTTCACTGGTCGCTGAAAAGATTCTCGAAGTAGTCGAGAGCGGCACCTCGCAATTGCGTCATCCCGTTGGTCCGGATGCCGTTCCCATGATCAGCACGCGCCAATCCATGACCGATGAGGCATGGGTTGACTGGCACTCCGCCGATGACGAGACCTTCTTCGCCGCGATGCCCAGTTGACAGTCGCCGGCTCACGCGAATACGGGATTGCATCGAACGCAGTACGGCACGCTCGCTTCAGTTCGCTAACCGAACGCTCCGAGCGAAGCCCCGCCCTGCGCTCGTATAATCCACAATTGCGCCTTGCGCACTGATTGAACCCCCGGAGAAGGCCGATGCCGACCGACGTAGTCATGCCCCAGATGGGCGAATCCATCACCGAAGGCACTCTCACCAAGTGGCTTAAGAAGCCCGGCGACACCGTCCAGCGCGATGAGCCGCTCTTCGAAATCTCCACCGACAAGGTCGACGCCGAGATCCCCTCGCCCGCTGCCGGCACGCTCGGCGAAATCAAGGTGCAGGAAGGCTCCACCGTCGGGATCAACACCGTCGTTGCAACGATCAATGAGGACGGCGCTAAATCTTCTGCAGGCTCCGCCTGCTCCCGCAAGCTCCGGCGCTGTTCCCACCAAGGAAGACACCGTCACTCCCGCTGCGGTCGATACCGCCGTGCGCGACCAGGAGGCGACCCAGGAGGCGCTCGCCCCCACATCCGGCAACGGCGCTGCCGGCCCCGGCACCGAAGTCCTGATGCCGCAGATGGGCGAGTCCATCACCGAGGGCACCATCACCAAGTGGCTCAAGAAAGTCGGCGACACCGTCCAGCGGGACGAACCGATCTTTGAAATCTCGACCGACAAGGTTGACGCTGAGATCCCGTCGCCCGCCGCAGGCACCCTCACCGAGATCAGGGCCGCCGAAGGCTCGACGGTCAGCATCAACACCGTCGTCGCCGTGATCGGCGGAGGCGCTGCCGCACCGGCGGCCAAGCCTTCCACGCCCGCAGCCCCGCCCGCGAAAGCACCCGCGGCAGCTCCTGCACCCGCAGCTCCCGCCGCCTCCGCTTCAGGCGGCGAGCGACCGCGCTCGTCGCCGCTCGTCCGCAAGATCGCCTCCGAAAACAATGTCGATCTCGCGCAGGTCCCCGGCACCGGAGCCTCCGGCCGCATCACCAAGCAGGACATCACCTCGCACCTGAGCGGTGGGGGAACTGGAGCAGGCGCAGCCGCACCCGCAGCACAGCCGGCAGCCTCCGCGCCGTCAAAGCCCGCAGCGCCGACGTACGCTCCCATGCCTGGCGAGCTCGTCCCGATGTCGAAGATGCGCGCCATCATTGCGAAGCGCATGGTCGAGTCCAAGCAAACCAGCGCGCACGTCCACACCGTCTTCAAGGTGGACATGACGCGCATCGTGAAGCTGCGCGAAAAGGAGAAGAACAAGTACGAGCAGCGCAACGGCGTGAAGCTGACCTACATGCCGTTCATCACGCGCGCCGCCGTGCACGCGCTTCGCAAGCACCCCATCGTCAACGCCGCTACACAGGGCGAGGCAATCCTCTACAACAAGAACATCAACATCGGCATCGCCGTCGCGCTCGAATGGGGCCTCATCGTCCCGGTGATCAAGCAGGCCGAGGACAAGAGCTTCCTGGGCGTCGCGCGCTCGATCGTCGATCTCGCCGATCGCGCGCGTTCGAAGAAGCTTGCTCCGGATGACGTTGCCGGCGGCACCTTCACCTTGACCAACTCCGGCATCTTCGGCGAGCAGTTCGGCACGCCCATCATCGCGCAGCCGCAGTCTGCCATCCTCGGCATCGGCGGCCTCAACAAGGAGCCGATGGTCCTCACCGACAAGGACGGCAATGACTCGATCGCTGTTCGCTCCATCCAGCGCTTCACGCTCGGGTTCGATCACCGCATCATCGACGGCGCCGACGCGGGCAAGTTCATGAGCGATTTCAAGGCGTACCTCGAGAATTGGAACGAGGACATCGGCTAAAGAGAAACAAAACAGAACGCCTTTAGAGGTCCGGCGGCAGACTCCCCGAGTCTGCCGCTTCTGGTTGCTAGCCTATCAATCCCAGGGCCTTCAGATCCGACTGAATCACGCCATCGCCCGTCTCCGCGTCCGCGATGAGCTGCTTGATGTCCGCGATCACCGACTCATCGAGCGTCAGCGAGAGACCCTTGCTCCCGGCCGCAGCCGTCGCATCCTTCACAGTCTTGATCGCATCCGAGCCGACGGTCAGCAGCACCGCGCGCGTCTGCGGGCTGGAGATAATCAGCCACGCCTGCCTGGCCTTCTGAAAATCCGCCGACAGCTTCGTATAAAAACTCTTCAGATCATTGCCCACGGTCGACAGTACAGTTGCTACGCTCACTCTTCACTCCTCTTGTTCTGTTGAACTAACCCTTGTGCCACACGCTCGCGTTCAGACACGCGACCACGCCATCAACGATCGACGCCAGCCCAGCCGAAAATCCGTCCGCGTCAACGATCTGCTTCTGCTCGACCGCATCGACGATATTGATCGCCGTAGTCACGATGCCCAGCACAGCATGCTTCTTCTGCTCGCCGGACTTCGTGCCGAACATCGCCTCCACGCTCTGTATCACGCTCGGCAGCAGACCAATGCCGCGCAAAAACAACTTGAAGAAATTCATCTCACCTTCCCCTCCGCTGAGAACAGCAAGCTCTAATGCTTGCCGCCCATCCACGCAATCGCTATATGCACCAGCGTCAACAGCGCACCGAAGGCGCCGCCCAGCCCCTTCAGCCGCTGCACGCTCTGCTCATGCGAATCCACCCGCTGCTCCAGTTTGTGCAACCTTCCTGGTTGCCCAATCCCGAGCAGCTCCTTCATCTGTGCCTGCAGCACACTCAACTCGCTCAGCACCTGCCGCTCGAACTCCGTCACGTCCCACCTCATCTCTCGCCGCTACGACAGCGGCACGTTCACAAACACCGCGCTTGAAAAGCGCGAGTACAGCGGCGGCGAACTCGCGTCATACATCCGCACGAAGTACTGCTCCACCTGCGCCGCGCGCGGAATCGAAAAGCTCCGCACTGGACTGCGCAGCACCAGGTCCGCCGTGTCCACGTTCGCGCCGAAGTTCCAATCGATACGCCGCACCTCGAACCCGCCGCCCGTCGGCGCATCGCACCCCGCATCGATCTGCAGCTCGCTTCCGTTCACAGTCGTCAAGGCCAACTGCTGCAGGTTCGCCAGCACCTGCGCTGGTGCTGTCTCGGCCGTCGCCGGCAGAAATGCATCCGCCGCAATCGCCTCGCTCAGCTTCATCCCGAGGCCATCGGCCCACTCCGTCGCCCAGTCGTTCGCGAACTTGATCGCATACGTCAGGATCTCCGGCGCCGCATTGCCGTCCTTCACCTCAACGCCGCGCACCAGCAGCGACGACGTCACGCCATCGCTCGTTACCGCAAGAACATCGCCCGGCCATATGTCCGCCATCGGATTCACCGCCGTGTACGAGCCCGCCACCGCCGCAGTCCTGCTCGTCGCAAACGCCAGCAGCGCCTGCGCTGCCGCTTCGCAATCCGCGCTTGAGCGCGCCACCGGCTGCAGCACCTTGCCGAGCCATCTGCTTGTGCCGGCAATTCCTGCAGCCGCACCCGCCTGTGCCTCGGACGCAACACTTGTCTCGTCCGCCATCCGCGCAACCGCAGCGCTGCTGATTGCGGTAGTGCACCGTCACAATCTCACCGACAGCCGGAACGCGCCCGCTCAGAAACTTCACGTTGCCAGGCGTGCCCGCGCTCGTGCCGTAGCTGAACGTGCAGTCGACGCCTTCGCCTGCGCTGCCAATCAATCGAGTCTGCTGTGTGCCATTCGGCAGCGTGCTCACCACCCACGCACTGCCCGGGCACGTCACCGTTACGGACCGGATGGAACCGAAGAGCTGCGTCGAATTCACCGCGACAAACTCGCACGTCATCGGCGAATCCGCAGAAGCTCCGCTTGCAGCCGCACTGTCGTACAGCACCGTCGCCGGCGTGTTGGAGCTCGCGCCTTCATCCACGATCTCAAACACCACATCGCACGGCGCCGGCACGCCTGCCGGGTTTCCAAAGCCCTGCACAACACCTTCCACCATGCAGTAGTACCGCTGCATCACGCGCTGCATCTCCACGCAATGCAGCCGCAGGCGCAGCGTGTACGCGTGACCCGCAATTGGCGTGAAGACCGTGCCCACCTCAGCTCCGTTCAACACCGGGACCAGGATCGTCACACCGCCAGTCCCGCTCGTGCTCTGCCGCACGCGAAACCCAGCAAAGCACTCCGCCAGCTGCACGGCGCCCGGATACAAGCCCGCGAGCATACCGTCGGACGCGGCTCCGAACACCACACCGGCAAGTTGGATGACGATGCTTCCGCCGATCTCCAGCGCGTCCAGCGCCGACAGCGTCGTCTGGCCATCCTGGCCGTTGCCTCCGTTCAGCACGAGACCGCCTGCGCCCAAGGAAAGGTGCGCGCCCGGATCGCCCTTTTGCCAAACGGTCGTGTCGATCGCCGGGCTCGCAAAGCTGTCATTGATCCACGTGCGCTTCGTCTCGCGGAACGCGGATTCGCTCAGCACGAACTCCGTCGTCGTCCCATCACCCGCAAAGCTCTCGCTGATGTAAGCCGCCGGCTCTTCAGCGCCGGAGACCGTGACATCGTTCGCCAGCTCGCGCACGGCTCCCACCTGCAGCTCGGCCACGTTCAGCGAGCCGTCCGCGTCACTGAAGCTGTGCGTCGCCGATCCAGCAGTCTGCAACATGATCTGCCCATTGAGCGCGCGATATCCGGCGTAGGCAGCGCTCGCAGCTTCACCGGCGTTCACGCTCCACGGAACATCCGCACGCGCTGTGAACACTCCGCTCACCTGCGCGCCGCCGGCAGACGACACCGTGAGCACGCTGCCCGCCTGCACACGAGCTGCCATGCGCGCCAGCAACTGGTCGCCGTTGAGTGACAGCGATGAACTCATTGTCTGCGCGGCACCCGAACCTGCACGATCGAGCAGCCACTCGTCACTCACCGCACTCACCCGCGCGCGATACACCGCACCTGCGCTCGCGTCGCCGGCATACACGCGCACTGGCTCTGTCGCCAGATACCCGGTAAACAGAACCATGCCGGCTTCAGACTCGACCACGACACGCCCCAGCCGTGCCGGCAGCGGGAGTTCATCCACATCGACCACCAGCTCCGCCGTGCATCGCGTCGGCGCATTCAGCATGCGCTTAATTGTGATCGGTCCTTCGGGTGCAACCGACTGAGTGTAATCGCGCGCACCCTGTCCATCCAGATTGTCAATCGTGATCCGCAAGCCACTCTCCTCTCATCCTCAGCTCGCAACGAAACTGCGGAAGCAGACGACGCTCTCGCCATCGACTGCATCCTGCACCGGCAGCGCGCGAAACGCCGCACCCTGTCGCATGACGTCGAGCCCGCCGCTACTCGCCACCACGGCTTCCGCCGCACTCGCCATGGACTGCAGTCGCGGATAATGCCAAAGCACGCGCTCGCCCTGCTGTCCCTCTGCGACGAAGAGCGCCGACCACTCCTGGAAGAACGTCGAGCCCTCGCGATCGCAGAATCCGCTGACGCCGCTCACCTTCATTGCAGCCGTAGGAACACCCGCAAGCAGCGGCTGCTCCAGCGTCACGGCGCCGCTTGCGATGGATGCAATCCGCGCCACGTTCAGTGAGACGCGCCGGACATAATCCACATCCGTCAGCGCGGTCTTCACGTAGGCGCCGCTCACGCCGCTTCCAACGAACCCAAGCTGTCCCGTGTAGTCCACATCGACCACGACCGTTTCGCCCACCGCGAAGTTCGCCGCCGCCGATCCGAGTTGCAACACGGTTGCGGTCGATCCGCTCTGCAATGCGACCGCCGGCACAGCCGCTCCGCCCGACCCTGCCGCCGCTGCACCGCTCTGCGTGTTCAGCAGATTCATCTGCTGCGTTCCCCCCGCGAGCGCCATCTGCAGCTTGCCCCAGCTCGCAAACTGGAACGCCACCGTCGCATCAATCAAGCTGCGGCTCTGCATCTGCGCAGTCGCCGGCGCACCTGCGCGTACCGGCTCAATCTTCGTTCCGGATTTGCGTGTGAACCCCGTAATCCATCCCAGGTCGATCCACGGCGCGGGGGGAGTATCCAGCGCAAACGTTCCCTGCTGCGCCGGATCAAAGATCGTGGGTTGCTTCGCCGCGCGATTCACCGCAGCGAAATACGCGCGTACCCTGCGCACTGCAGGTGACATCGTCTCTGTTGTCACGTTCACAACTCACCTGCTTCCTCGCAGCTCATCACCGTGATTTTTGCGACCCGCCCAATGCGATCTGCCTTGACAATGAGCGGGCCAAGCGCAACGTTGCTCCACCAGATCTTTGTGGTCAGCGCCACCGCACTGCCGCCGTTCGCCAACGCAGCATAGTTTTGTTTCGGCGAATGCTGCGGGCATGTATTGACCGCTGCCGTCAGCTCCGCATCCATCTGACCTAGCAGCCGCCCGCGATCCAACCCTGCGTTGCCCGGAGTTCCCGCTGTCTCGTACATCACCTCGCACGTCATCTCAGCAAGCGGCATTGCATTCGCCGCGTCCACCGTTACGTCCAGCCAGCACAGCCGAAAGCAATCCGGTATCGTCACTGCCGAGACGATTTCGTTCTCCTCAACCAGCACACCCGGCCGAGTCACTCCGCGCAGCGCGATCGTGCGCTCTGGATTCGCCGCTGCAATCCGCGAGCGCAGCATCTCGTAAAACGTGTCCTTCGCGTTCTGCAATCTTCCTCCACATTCCTAGCGATCCGGCGCCAGCAGCTCCAGGCTGTACACGTACGTCTTGCCGTCCGACGTTGAAGCCGTGTTCGACAAAATCGTGTACAGCACGCTATCAACAACCACGCCGACCGCTGTCTCGAACAGCACCTCCGCCGAGTTGAATTGCAGGCTCCCGACGATCGACGTCACCGCGCTGCCTGAAACCAGCAGCACCGTTGGCTTCTCCAGCTTCCGGAACGCCACCGGCGCGAGCTCCACATCCTGGAACTGCGGCGTCGCCAGCCCGAGCTGCTCGCCATCGTTATTCGCAACCGCAGGCGCCGGAAGCCGCAGCATCACGGCACGTCCGCCATTCGCACGCAGCAGGGTATCCGCCGCGCGCGCGGCAGCATCGCTGCACAAAAGATCGGCCACGCTAAGCCATCCTCTCTGCGACATACGGCCGCAGCATCGCCTTCACCTGGCTGTCCAGCAGCGCATCGCTGAAATACTGCGTCTGTAGCGTGTCCATCTTGCTCGACTTCACATTCAGCCCCGGTGTCGCCTGCGCGTTCTTCACAATCTGCGCGCACGCAACCTTCACCGCATCGGGCACTGTCGCGAGGCCCGCCGTATACGTAACCTCCGCTTCGGCGTAGCGCAACCCCATCACATTCCATGAAAAGCGAAACTCTCCCAGAGGATTGCTTATCTGCAGTGTGGTCGGATCCACAGTCGTCCATGACCCCGGTAATCCAAACACCTCGGCAAACTCCACCGCGAACGGCTGCTGCTCGAGGAACAGCCTCGAAGGCCGCGCATACTTTGCCTGCACCGCGTCCACGCTGATCAGCGGTCCATAGCTCAGCCGCACGCGCTGTGTATGCCGCGAGACGCGCAGGTACTCCGTGTAGCTCGCCGACATCAGCGTCGGCCGCTTGCAGTACGCCTCGATCATCGACGACGCCGCCGTCACCCACGAGTCCTGCGTGTCCGCCGTCAATCCGTACGCCACATAATCCGAGGGCAGTAAATAGCCCATTCTCACCTCCGTAAAAAACTCGTCTGATCGCGCAGGAGTTTTCGATTCGGCGCAGCGAAGGCAAGTTCTCCCTCGCCGCGCCGGATCAAATCAGTTGCTCACATCAGCAGCTGTCTACCGGTCGACGAGCACCTGGTAGTGCGCGTAGTTCGCACCCTTCACCACAGGTGCGCCGAACTTCACCGCGACATACTGGCTCGCAAGCGAACCGGGCACGCCGAGCTGGAAGACGCGCGGATTCGCATCGCCAAGCCAGTGGTACTCGATCAGGTCCTCGGTCACGATGTAAGCCGGCAGCACAGCGCTGCCGGACCCAGGCGTGCCGGTGTACGGCAGCGTCCACTCCGGAATCAGCGGAAGATCGCCGGCCTGCGTCGAAAGTGTCTTCACCGTGAGTCCACCTTCGATCGCCTTGGTGTTCAGCACAACGTTGAACTCGCTCTTCATCTCGCGGTCGATCAGATCCAGCAGCACCGGGTTGGCATAGATCGCCGTCGGACGAACACCATAGCTGGTGTTCGAGAGCATCTGCGCGATCGTTGACTTCAGGCCATCGACGATCGATTCCGAGGTGCCGATCGTCGTGGTGTTGCCGCCCGCAGCGATCTGTCCGGCGATGCCGTAGTACTGTGCCGTGGTCGGCGTGCTCAAACTGGTGTCCGTGCCGTTCCACAGCGCGACGTCATGCGTGCGCAGAACACCGTCAACCGTGTCGGCGAGGTCCTTTGCCTGCAGATACGCGAACTGGCCCTGCTGCTTGCCCAACTCGAGATCGAACAGGTTGTAGTTGATCTGTGCGACCAGCGCCTTCAGCGGAACCGACCGCTCCACGCGCGTGGGCGTCACGACCGGCGGAACAAGGTTGCGCGGATCCATGAAGCCCGCAGTCGCAGCGGGCGAAGGGATCGCGGTCTCTTCAAAGTAGCGAGACGGATGTCCGGTCGCAGGCACCTGCTTTATCCGCTGACCAAACGGCCCGCGGCGGCGCACCAGGTCGAGAATCTCGGTCTGGTAGAGAGGGACCTCAACTGCTCCCGGTCCGATGTAGTCTGCCGCTGCGCTGATCTCCGTAAACTTCGCGTTCATTCATTCTCCTCAGTTGGTTGTTCGAAAAATCTGTGCGCAAAGCAAAAGGGCGCAGCCTCGCTGCACCCCTGCTTCGCACAACTGCTCGCGCTGGTTTAGCCGCGGTCTGCCGGATTCAGCACGCCCGCACGCATCAGCTCGGACTTCACCGCGATGCGCTGCTCGATGCTGAGGCTTGCCAGCGCGCCGTCGATCGAGCCTGCCTCGACGGAGTCCATCACCACCCCCTGCTTGGCGAGCATCGTCGCCATGGTGGTCGGCAGCGTCTTGCGCCCGGCCGGCTGAATAGCAGCCGATGCCACCAGCTCCGCAATCTTCGCCTCGGCTTCCGCAAGCTTGCGCTCGAGCTCCACCTCACGCTGCGACTCCACGGTCGCCACGATGCGGCTCACCTGCGACTCCGCCTCGGCGGCGAGCGCGACCTGCTGCTCCGCGATACGCGAGACAGTTCTCTCTAATGCACAGGCGGCCTCCATCAATCGATCCGCAGCCACCTGCAACTCATTCGCAGTCATCTCTTCCATTCGTTCTCCTCCCATCAATTCGGCGATTTAATTCGTCGCCCGTCCGTTGCAGCGTTGGCGCAGCTTGAACGACGTATTCCGATACGCCGCCTTGTCACGCAGCAGAATCGCCGCGCCGGTAAAGACTGCACGCGTCAGCGTCCACACCTGCGCGCACATATCCGCCACGTGCGCGTCGGCGAGCTCATAGCTCATGCCCATCTCGTCGGCCGCATTTGCCTTCACGCTCGACATCCTGCGCTCCAGCTCCGGAAAGTCGCGCGCGAACAGAAACCCGCTCACCATCAGCCGCTGTCCTTCAACGTGCGCGGCCGTGATGATGCCGCACTTCTGCCGCGCATCATGACCATCCCACCCGGCCTTGTAGTCCACTGCCATGCCCAGCAAGCTCGGCAATGCCGCCTCCGCGGCCGTTCGCGTCAGTACTACGCGATGTCCTCGCGCTCCACTCGGCGCGCGATCGCTCGGCACATCCACCAGCGTCAGGCAGCCTTCAAACGGCAGACGGTTCGGATGCCCGTTCACCTCGGGAAACTCGACCGCCATCGCGTTCACAGCCAAACCGCGCGGCCTGCACATCCGCGTCTCCATCTCTCTCAATCACACCTCCTGGCTGTTGTTGTAAGCGAGTCAGCAAGTCAGGCGCTGGCTTCAACAGATTCCCAACTCCTAACCTCCTAACTCCTCGTTACCGCTCCTGCGCAGTCTTTTCCGGCAAAGCCGGCAGCCCGCGCATCGTCCTCACCTCCTCAGCCGTCAACACACCCGCCTTCAACAGGTCGAGCTGAAGCTGCACCTCGGTGGCCTCATCGCGCGTATCGAGCTCGTTCCACATGAACCGCAGATCGTCCCAACCCAGGCGCTTCACGATGACGTCGCGCGTCAGATGATCCCCTATCAGCTTCGCCAGAGGAACGACGGCGTTGTTGAACGCCTCCTCGGCGAACTCCGCCGCCGTGGACCGATTCACATCCTTCGACACGCCGAGCAGCATTGCCGGCAGGTCGAACGCATTCGCAATCATGGTCAGCAGAAACTCCTGCCACTGCAGCCGCAGATCCGCATCCGTTCCGCCGCCGAAGCGCAGCACCTGCGGCAGCGTCTCCGAGCTCATCACCGGCACACGGCCCGTTCCTTCGACCTCGTCCTGCCACCACTGGATCAGCCGCTCATGCTGCTCCGGCGTGCGGTCCTGCATCCACAGCGCATACTGCACCACGCTGTTCGCGGCTAATCTACCTGCATAGCGGTGCGCCTGCAGGAACTGCGAGATGGTCTCGAACGCCACTTCGATTTTCCCCAGACCAAACGGCGTATGCGTGCGCGGATTCAGCCGCACATACATCAGCTCAGCGTCGAGCAGCGGCAGAGCCGCATCCTTGCCAAGCCGTCCGGTCATCTGCTCATAGCGCGGCAGCGTAGCATCGCCATTCCACTGCGAGTTGATCTTGATCGTCGCGCCGTCGACCGGATACAACCGCACCGGCGACGCTTCATCGCCCGTGATCTCTACCTCCGCCGCACCAAATCCGCCGACTAGCACATCCTCAATCACCTGCTCGATGAAGGTGCGGAAGCTGTCCGTCTCGTTCGGCGTCTCGAACGCCCGTCGCAGCGCACGCGCACGCTCCGCACGAGTTTCTGTATTCTCTTCACCCGCATCGGGCTTCGCTTCCAGCCGCCACTCCATGCACGCGATCTTGTCCTTGATGCAGTTGATCGCGCGCCTGGCCGCCGGCGTCTCCGCAAACCGGCGCAGGTTGGCCGCCGTCGGCTTCGGCAGCGTGTTGCCCCCCGCGCCTCCGCGGATCGGGGAAAAGATCGATCCGGCCAACGGCGCACTCACCGTCTTGCGCGCGCCCTCCTGATCCTGCCCTGCATTCACTCCCGTCACGCGATCCCACATCTCTCGAACCGCTGCACCAACACCCATCCGCTCTCCTCTCAAAAAACAGTTAGGGAGTTAGCGAGTTTGGAAGTTAGGAATATTGCTCCTACCCGCCGCGCTCTCTAACTCCCTCGGCTAACTACCTAACCCGTAACTCCTAACCCCTAACTTCCGCTACACCCGCAGCTCTCTCCGTGCCGTCTCCGCCACTCGCCCGAGATCCGCCGTCGTCAACACGCGAATCGCCGCGCTCTCCATCGCGCCCACGCCGAAGCCATACATCTCCGCGTCACCCACTGACGCGATCGGTTCCACTACCGCCGTCAGCTCCAGCTCAATGCCTTCCACACGGCTCACGCCGGCTCGCAGCGCCTCCGCCGAGTACGCGAGCCCTTTGGCCGACTCCGCATCGTTCTCCAGCGACACCGCCTGGAACATCCGCACGCGTCCATTGCGATACCCGCAGTCGATCTTCAGCGGATCGCCCGCTCGCGTGTACTGCGCCGCCGAAATCCGTTTGCGCATCAATCCCCACACACCGGCGCGCTCGAACTCATCGCGCATCTTTCCCGCAATCGCCGTGCGCCCGCTTGCCTTGCGCTTCGCCGCCGGCGTCTTCAGCGGCTCCACGTACATGCGCATCAACTGCTCCATCTCCGCCGCCATACTCTCGGCCAGCGTGCCGCGCATCTCCGTCACCTGCACGCTGTTGGAGAGCGTATCTCCCAGCAGCTCCAGCATCGGTTTCGCATTCACCCGCACATCCACACCAGCGCGCAGGCGCTCGGCGATCTCCGTCTCCAGTGATTCCAGCAGTTCCACATCGGCGTTCGGGTCCAGGCAGCGCACACGGTTCCAGTCGCGTGTAAACCGCACCGTCCCCGCAGCGCCGCTGCTGGCCTCGCGCAGCACCACGCCGATATTTGCAAACTCTCCCTTCACCACATCCGGCACATACCGAATGAGAGAGAACTCGCACTGCACCCGCTCCGCCAAAACCGCTCCTCCCTAACTCCTCACTCCTGGCCCCTGACTCCGTCCTACATCACCAGATTGCCAGCCGCGCCCGCAACTGCAAAGCGCTTTGGAAGCACAACCGTCGCCGTCGCGCCCCAATCTGGGAATGGCTCACGGTCAGAATCCCGAAAGCTCTCAATCAGCTCCCGCACTCTGCTTCGCCGTGCGAGCATTTGCTCCATCAGCCGCTCGATGACGGTAAGATCGCCGCCGTACCACTCCGGCGGAACCTCCTCGGCAATCGCCCACAGCTTGCCCGCATCAAAGCTCTCGATCCGCGACAGCCACGGCTCAAAGCTCGACCATCCTGTCACGCGCGCGTACACCTGGTTGCGTGGAAACACTCCCCGCAGCGGCGAGTCCGGAAAGCTCCACTCGCCTGCATTGAAGCAAAATCCCTGGTCGATGAAGACCGCGCGATACTTCCGCTCACGCGGCCTCCGCTCGAACACCGCCTGCCGTCCGTTGCAGTTGCCCGTCCACTTGTCCAGCGCGAGAATGCCGGCAAATTCATTAAGATTCCGCACCTCCTCCATCTGCGGTTCGGGCAAGTAGTCCACCACCTGCCCGGGCATCAGCCCGCCGACGAACTGACTGCCAAACTGCAACCCCGCCGCGCAGATTTCCTGCACGCCGCGCCCGAGATCCACTACCATCCCCGGGCTGTTGCGCACCAGCCACTCGCTCACCTCGACGACATCGCTCTTCGGCACGGTCAGCCCGATCGCCTCCGCCAGCCGCGTGGCGATGAGTTCATTCGCCAGCACGCGGCGATGCTGCGGGTTGTTCTGAAACTTCACCACCCACAGGTTCGCGTCCGCATCCAGCATCAACTGGCTCTGCGCCCCACCACGCATCCTGCGAATCGCCTGCACCGCCACAACCGCCAAGGCCCGACTCCCGGGGTCCCCGGCGAACTTGTTCGCTGGGGGGTAACTCCCTCACACAGCAGAGTAGCGCATTGCTACGCTGCGCGAACCGCTCCGCGACGCTCCAGCAGCTCCGTGCGGACCGCCTGCGCGATCGCCATCGCCATCACCAGGTCATCATGCGATCCGGCCGCAGCCGACGCGCGACCGCGCTCATCCGCCACAAACGTCCTGCACTCGGCCAGCAGCCGCCGGCTCATAAACCTCTCCGGCGATTGCGCCAGCAGCACACCCAGCCGCGCAACCATCTCCGGCTTTGACGCCGCCGACGTCAGCCACCCAGCCTCGCCGTTCTGCCGATACACCCGCCCATAGCTCTCGCGCGTCTCGATGTACGCCAGCACCGCCGCGCCGTGATTGTTACGCTCCACCGCGATCCGCGCCCCGCCATACTCCTTCGCCAGTTCGATCGACACCCTCGCCAGGTCCTCCGGCCGCAGCCGCTCGCGCAGCTCCGCACACTGCAGACCCGTCGCAATCTCCACCACCTGCACCGCGGCGAAGTCACCATCCGGTCCGCCGCCGGCCGAATCCACCGCAACCACATACTCGCGTCCGCCAAGCGGCTTCAGCCAGATCTGCAGCGCGCTGCTGCGCCGCCGTTCTATCGGATCGGGCGCCTCACGTGCACGCTGGTCCAATGTATCGACATCAAAACAACACGCCCCGCTCGTCCGGAAGCAGCTCTCCGGGTCTTCCGCAAACTCCTGCGCGCGCAGCAAACCATACGTCCGCTCAAGATTCCGGCGAAATCCGATCTGCTCTGCGCTCAACCCATGCCGCTCGACCAGCGCACGCTCCTCCGCATTCATTGCCTCTTCCGCAACGGCCGCGCCCACATACGCCGGCTCCATCCACCACGGAAAGAAGTGCCGCACCAACTCGCCATCCGACCCCGCCTCATCGGTCGCCGCACACCACTCGTCGTAGAACACGCCGTACGCTCCATTCGGCGTGCTCTCCAGCACCATCTCTCCTTTGGGAGCCAGCGCCGCGCGCAGCCCGGCCAGCGTCATCCGCGCATCGCCCGGCCAGCGGCTCACCTCGCTGCAGTGCAGGTTCTGCACGCTCAGCCCGCGGCCCGCATTCAGCTCAGCGGCACTCGAGATCCGAAACTCGCTGTCGATCTCCCCAAACACCATCTGCCCCGCATTGGCGCGCGCCAGCCGCAGCGGCCCCTCGCGCAGGTCAACAGGCAAGCCCTCCCACATCCTCCGTACCGTCGCAAAGATCGACTCCGCCGCCTCGCGTGTGTGCGCCACCTGCAGCGTCAGCGTGCCGGGCTTCGTGATCGTGCGCAGAAAGAATCGCGCCGACACCCACGTTGTTATGCCCATCTGCCGCGCCTTCAGCACGATATTCTGCCGCCCGCATCGCTCTTCGAACAGCCGCTGTGCAGGATTCGCCACCAGCCGTTTCAGCTCTCCCTCGCGCGTGCGGATGCGCAGCCACTTCTCCGGCGCCTCGATCAAATAAAGGGGCCGCCGATTTCTTATCCGGCGGCCCACCTCCCTCAGTTCCTCAATTTCATCGCAACGTTTTCTCGCCACATCTCCTCATCGTCAACGTCGCAGACGCGGTCGCGCGTCCGGCTTCGCTTCAACTAGATCTTCGTAACCCACGTACCCGCAGCGCAGAACGTAGCGTGTCCGTCCTGCGAGAATACCCACGCCCCGTTTGTAGAGCACGAGCCTGCAGGTGCTGCGGCAGGACCCATATATTCGGAAGCCGTTACAGAGCCGTTGAAGTTCACTGCTTCCGTGCCGGATGCCACCTGCATGGCGGGTCTCCCATTCGTTTGATCGTACAGATACCACTCATTCGCGAGAGCCCCGGTATTTTGGCCACCCAGAGCGAACTGCCAAGTCTGACTTGGGCTTCCGAAGTACAGAACGGCATAGCCCCCAGGGTTGGTCGTACCTATGTAAAGCTGATTGGAACTGTTATCCGCAATCTTGAGATCATAGTTAGATCCACTGGCCCCTCCCGCAAGATTGAGCGTCGAGCCGGCGACATTGCCGCCGCTATCTACTGTGAACTGCTTGGACTGGCCGGCGGTTAAGGTCGATGCCGTTACGTTATTCGCCGTGAAGCCACTTGGCGCAAACGTAAACTGCTGCCCCCCACCCGTCCAGTACAGCGTGCTTGTCTGCGGCGAATAGTACAGAAAGTCCTGTCCCGCCGCAGAGTCCAGATCGAATAACGAGTAGCCCGAATCCCACCGGTTGCACCCGTGCAGATTGCAGTGCGCACGAATGATCGCCGACGTTCCTGCATCCACCTCAAGGTCCGTTCCCCACGCTCCCATCGCCTGGTAGGCATCGTCCGGCAATTGGTGTGTTCCTCCGCCGCCCAGATAACTGTTCGCCGGCACAGCATTCTGGATCACCCATCCCCGCATCCCCGGTCCCACATTGCCCAGGTACTGCTTGCCCGCCGTCGAATTCTGAATCGGCCGCGGCATGTACTGCGCGATGAACTCCGTATCCGCTGACGTCAAGCTCATATAGAAGTGCGGCTCTTCCACCGGATCACCCGGCGCCCACTCCACTGTGTTTGCGCCCAGCGTAAGCTGCCCGTCCACCTGCTTCGTGCTCTGGTTGTACACGCTCAGCACCTCCGCCATCGGATACAGAACGTACCCTCCGTTCAGGAACGAAATCGTTCCTCCGCTGCTCGTGCCGTCCGCACCGGTGTCCGGATACGTCACCTGATTGCTGGCCGTAGAGGTCACCTGGAAGCTGCCGTTGTAGCTCGCATCCGCCACACCGCTCACCGTCATCGTCAGGCCCGTCACGTCCGCCGGCAGATTCTGGGTGAAGGTCGCCGTCACTACATTCCCGTGCCGCGAAATCGACGACACCTGCCCGGCGATATTTGCAAAGCCGCTGGTGCTGGGATATTCGCTGTCACCCAGAATCGGAACGCCGGAGGACGCGTAGTACAGTTCGTTCGGCGTGACTGTCCCGACAATCGGAAAGATCTGCCGCAACGATCCCATCGTGTCTGCCGTCTGCTCAATGCCGTAGCCGCACATGCCTCCAACTGCCAGCAGTGCTCCGGAACCATGGGCCTTGTTCAACGTCAGCGTCAGGTGCGTTGCATCCACAACCGTATAGCTCGACATCTCGAAGTTCGGAAAGCGCCCGCCGGTGTTCGTATCCATCACGCAGGCCACGCCGGTGGATGAAAGCTGGCTGGTGTTTACCGCGTATCCTGACGGAACTCCGCTCGTAGCAATCGGAAGCGTAACCGTGCCCGGCGCAATGTTGGTCGATTGAGAGAGTGCGGCACCAGCCGTCTGCAGCAGCACACTCGGCGGAAAGTTCGTCCCGCTGAAGACCACAATGGCAGCCATGGTGTCGCCGCCGTTCGAGATAATCTGTCCCGTGCTGATCGTTTTGGACGGATTCTTGTCGATTAGAAATCGGCCCTCGCCCTGCGTGCTCCCGGCCGCCGTCGCGTTCACAAACAGCGATGTGGATCCCGTCGTGCACCCACTCGTGCACGTCCCCTGGAAGACACGCACGTCTTCGGTGACATCGAGATCGAATGGATGCGCTCCCTCATCGGCCCAGTCGCGATAGCCTCCGGAGTTCGTCAGGATATAACTTCCCTGAAGGCAATCGCCAACGGCATAGCAGTTGATGACGTGCTCGTCGTTGATGTGCTGGCCTTCCGTGTAGTAGTTGCCGGTCTCTGCGGAAACGCCATACGTCGACTTGCCATACGGTGCGCTCTCGATGCCGCCGGGAAGCTGGTTCGTTCCTCCCACCATGGCCGTATTCGAAACATTCAGCGTGAACCCGCCCGCTCCCGAGTTCAAGGGCGCGCTCGCATATTGGCTCAATGACTCTCCCACAGCGCCTCTGCTCAGTGGGTTCACGAACGTCTCCGTCCGCGCTCCCTGGCGAAGATCCACTACGTGCCCGCCGTTCGGAATCTGCGGCACAACCACAGGCTCGCCTGCGTTGTAATCGGGCTCAGCCACGACCGTGCATCCACTCCCACAATCCGTCGAGGAGAGTGCGCTCGCAATCCCGTTGTTTCCGGCCCCGCTCTGAAACCCGCTCGCGAACAGCTCACCGTTCAACGCATTCACGGCCAGTTGCGTGCCCGACGGTTGCGCGACGGTCTGCGTTACGGTCGGCACGACGCTGACCTTCTGGCCCACACCCGCAGCCACCGACGTGATGTTCAGATCGACGTAGTGCTTGTCAGCCGCCTGGTTCGGCGTCACCGGATCGCCGGGTAGAACCAGCGGCCCGGTCATCGTTCCCCCGGTCGTCGGCACATACGATCCCGTCGTTCCAGTGCCCGTTGAACCCGTCGACACGGCCGCGATCTTCGCGTCGACATACGCCCGCGATGCCGTTTGCATCGCCACGCTCGCCGGCAGCACCTGGTTCTCGATCGCCGCAAGATTCACAGGCGTCGCGCTCACCGGAACCACCCAGTACTGCTGGCTCGTCGTTCCGTCGTCCAGGTGCAGCACGGCCGTGTAGTAGGTTCCCGTGGGCGTGGCGTTCGCGTTCGCCGTCAGCGGCAGCGACAACGCTCCGTTCGGCCCAATGGTCGCCGATTCATTACCCGCCGCAACGGCCTGTCCCGCCGCCGTCGTAAACGTCGGCCAGCTCACCACGACCGCTCCGCTCGCCGGCGTTCCGTCAGCGCGGTACACCGTGTCCTGGATGGTAGTCGTCGCTACCTGCGCGGCCGCTCCACAACAAATCCCCAGCACCGCAAGCACCACCGTCACCAGGGTTACTCCCCGTTTTACTCCTCGCATCGCACCTCACTCGCTTCCATTCATCGGTTTAAAGCTTGTCGTTTTATTGACTCGAAACTCCGCCCGGGTGCCCCATTCATCCGCTTGCGGATGGATGGGCTTATACGCCGTTGCGCGCCTCTCCGCGAACCCATAGCATGAGCCTTAGCAACATTCCGAAAGGCAATCATGGACTCCAGCACCAACTCGGCTCGCCGCTCTGAAGACATCGCCCTCGATCTGCTCAAGTTCATCGCTCCGCACGCCAACGTCGGCCGCTCCGGCAGCGCGCCTACCGGCTTCGGCGCCGCCGGCGCCGCCAAATCCGAGGACCAGATCCATCAGCTCCTCGAGCTCTACGCCCGCTGCCGCGAGGCCGTGGAATCCCCCACACCCTCCGCAAAGAAGTAGCCTTGCAAACACTCCGCGTCGCAGTCATCGGCGCCGGCGCCTTCGGGCGCAACCACCTCCGCGTCTACCGCGATCTTGAAACCGCACATCCCGGACAGCTCCGGCTCACCGCTCTAGTCGAGCCGGATGAGGCCCGCCGTTCCGAGTTCGCCGCGAAGTACAACATCACGGGCTTCGCCTCGCTCGCCGAAGCCCTGCAGGCGGACGCGGCGCCCCCCTTTGACGCTGCGTCCGTCTGCTCCCCCACAATCCATCACGCCGCCGTAGCCGAGCGTCTTCTCGACGCCGGCATCGACGTCCTCATCGAAAAGCCGTTCGCCGCCTCTATCGAAGAGGCCGACCGCATCCTTGCACTCGCCGAACGCAACCGCCGCATCGTGCAGATCGGTCATCTCGAGCGCTTCAACCCCGCAGTAGCCGCGGCCGCGGAGCGCATCACGCGGCCCATGTTCTTTGAGGCTCACCGCCTCTCCATCTTCACGCCGCGCTCGCTCGACGTCGATGTCGTGCTCGACCTCATGATTCACGACCTCGACATCGTGCTCACCCTCACCAACTCCGCCGTACGCGAGGTCCGGGCTGTTGGTTTACCGGTGCTCTCGCCGAAGGTCGACATCGCCAACGTGCGTGTCGAGTTCGACTCCGGCTGCGTCGCCAACTTCACCGCCAGCCGCGTCTCCACCGAGCAGGTCCGCAAGCTGCGGCTCTTCCAGCCCCACGAGTACCTGTCGCTCGACTTCGCCCGGCAGGAACTCCTGACCATCAAGGTCGATCCCTCGCTGCTCGCGCAGCTCACCGCGGGCGCCGCGCTCAATCCAGCGGCAATCAATGCGGCGGAAAGCGCTCATCCCTCGCGCGGGCTCTCGCTCGAAAAGCTGGACCCGCAACACGCCGAGCCGCTGCGGCTTGAGCTCGAAGATTTTCTGTCCTCTGTTCGTAACCGCACGCAACCGCGCGTTACCGGCGAAGCCGGCCGTGCGGCACTTGCGCTAGCACTTGAGATCAATCAGCAGATCGCGAGCCACGCGCGACGCGCGGGACTGTCTTAAATCGCTTGAGACAGGTTACTGTAACTGCTGAACTTTGACTCCGGCTGGAATCTTCAGCTCGAACTGATCGTTTTCCAACTGCTGATTCAGCGTTAGCTTCGTCACCTGCAGCTTCAGTGTGTACTCGTCCATCGGCCGCTTGATGTTGATCAGCATCGGGAACTGAATCCCGTTGAAGTCCTGGTACTTGTCGTAGGTCGCGATCGTCTGCGGCTGTCCTTTGTCGTCATAGATGTCCTGCTCAAAGGGCAGCAGGGAGACGCGACTGAAATGCACCAGCCGCTCCAGCCGCATTGTGTTTCCAGGTCCATGCTTCAGTACCGCCAGATCGTAATCCGGCTCTTCGATGGCGGGCTGGTGCTTCGATTGCACCGCCAGGACGCGAGTCGATTCGGTCAGGCTGACAAACTCATCCGGGCCGACGCCGGGCACCAGCAGGGAATCGAAAAACACCGGCGGCCGAAGGTTTTCGAGGCCGTTTTTGGAGGGCGTTGTGATCGTATTGCTGCCCTGAATCCAGACGTCGCCGTGCCCCGCTGTGGCGTGCACCAGGGTAAAGGTGTCGCCGTTTGAAACCATGTCGAGAGCGCGCGAACCGACGACAGGAAGTTGCATAATTACGCGCAAATCGCGCGGTTTACGCACAAAAATGTAGCCTTTGAACGACGTGTACGTGACGACTTTGCCCTCTTTGCCGCCGCCCGTGCTGGCGGTGAGGAGCACCGACGCGGTGAGCGTCTTGATGGACTCGTCGCGCGCCGAGATGATCCGTTCGAGGTTGTCGACGGATGTCGATCGGTAAACGTCGGGGGCCTGGGTGCGCTGGACGATGGTTGTCGTGCGGAAGCAGCCGGTCAGGCCGCTAGTCAGGCCGGCGGCCGCCATCAGTCCCGCAATCGACAAAGCTCGGCGAATCTTCATCTCCTGCAAACCCTAAGTATAGCCACCCCAGGGAGCGAGCTCGCCGGGGACCCCGATATCGGCGAGTGCCACTCGCAATCCGATGCACCGGCGGTGCGTTTGGTTCAAAAGGTTGTAGCACGTGCCGTTTCCGAGTTAGTCGCCGAGTTCTTCGAGCAGCCGCTGGGCCGAGCCTTTGCGGCGACGGCCGTCGTCTTTGGCCGATTCGAGCAACTCGACGGCCAGCTTCATGTGAGCGCAGCCGCCTTTCTGCGCCTCGCTGACGAATCCGGAGACGATCGCCCGGAACTCGGATGCGAGCGTCTTTTGCAGGTATTTGTGACACTGACGCGGACGAAGCGGCTTTTCCTGCGGCTCCTGATTTTCGGCAGCCTCAGCCATCAGCTCTGTTCGCAGGTTCGACGATCGGCCCTGACTTTTCCCACCACCACAACGCACTGTTTACCCCCCAAATGAAAACGGGAGACCCTGTCGAGGTCTCCCGTTTGATCTGTACTTCTTTAGAATATCAAGTTGAGTGAAATTATCATGTCCTGATTTTTCCTCGGCCAAGTAGCTGATTTGGAATGGTTTGCTCAGTTTTCCACCGCTTCAGGGTCTTGACAGCATTTTTGAGGGCTCGATCAGCCGGTTGGTCAGAAAGAGCTCAGTCAGGCGGTCCAGTGCCCGACCGTAGTGGATGACGCACCATTTGAAACTCAGGCCCAGCAGAGGTGCTGCTTCCTCGTGGGTGTAGCCCTGAAGGGCAATCCGCTGAAGGAGGCGCTGGTCGGATTTGCGAAGTCTTGCCAGGCAGCGTTCGACGTCGATGCAGAAGACGATTCCGTCCTCGAAGGTGGTCATGGTGGAGTGAGAGGCGTCGCCGCGGAAGAGCTCGCGCCCGAGGAGGGACGGTGTGCGCCCGGGCTGCATGGAAACGCGGATGTAGCGGCTAAGCATGGCTTCGGTGTACTTCCGGTAAAAGGCGAGTTCGAAGGTGGGCTGCGGCGAGACGGACGGGCTGGGTGCGACCTGGGCTGAAGCAGGATCGGCGACGGCCATGATGCGAGGGACCGCGTTACGCGAAACGACAATTGGCCTTCCTGTTGTGCCCTCGCGGAGCTCGGAAAGACGGACCTGGCGAGAGACATGTACGAGCTCGAGACGACCCACTGACTTCTTCACTTCGGACCCCATTTCCTTGTTGACTGCGACGTTTGCTGCAATTCGACCGAAGGTCTTCGTGTCGATTGCGATCGAATTTTTGTGCATTTTGAGTATGTTTCTGGTCATTTTGTGCCGCCTTCGCAGACGACCAGCTGCATCTTTGGTTTCCGTCCTGCCCGGCTGCGTCCTCTCGGCGGCGGGAATTCCGAAAGCCGAAGTGCGCAGGTACGGCAATACACCCCATGATTTCGGGCACGGAGCCAAAGTCCTCCGCAACCCTCGCAGACTTTTAATTCCACGCAGACATGCTTGAGTTTTTTATCCACGCAAGCGTGCTTGATTTTCGTATCAACGCTAAAGTGCTTCATTTTTTCTTCTCCAAGGCGCACAACTCCCCTGTCGAGCCTCTCGGGTTTCCGCGGTCGGATGGGCTCGGTCAGGCTGCTTGAGATCTCTGCGGTGGTGGCGTTTGCGCTCTATCGCTCGGCGCAGTGCACCCCACCCAGGGGTCTGTTTGTTCTTGGTTGGATCAGGCCGGTCCATGGGAGATCCCGGCCCCAACGGCACGCCCCGATCTGGAGGTTGCGGCCGGGGCTATCGTTTCCCGAGCCGGGGAGTCCATCGAGGGCGAGTTCTGCGGTTATAGAGCCGCGCCCCACCCCTCTGTCAAACGAAAATTTCCCACAACTTCCGGGAAAAGCGAACCAATTTGAGGAGAATCTCTTAGGCGTACATTGCGAGAGTTTTGGATTCAGTTTTCGCCTAATCTTCGCCTACGCCGAGACATGGGCCCGAGTCGGAATCATTGGCTCAAAAGAGGGCACAACGGCTTGGGGTGCACGATGGTATGCCGCAAGCATCTTTCGGATACACGGGTCTGGAAATGTTGGTCGTATCAGGACATTCATGCACAGGTGAGTTCGGTACCTTTGGGGGATTTGCACATGGTTCTCTCAGGGGCTGAACCCCCGCTTTTGGGTGATCGGGGCGCCGGAGAAGGGCATGGTTGGACTTCGGCAGAAATGACTGGGTGGCGCACTCGGTAGGGAGTTCTAGCGCAGCGCCATCTCCTGAGAGTCCCTTTGCAGCCTGGCCGCCACTCGCCTGCCCATGTCGACCATCGGTTCCTCAATGAACCGATAGGCGAGCGGTGCGAGCACCGCCGGGTGCAGCGAGGATGGCGATCCAGGAATTGTGCAGCGCAGGGTTGGAGACTCGCCGGATGGCCGTCGTTACTGCGCCTTGGCATCCCTCGGAAGACGAAAAGCGCTCTTCCCGCTGTTGCGCCACGAAGTCGCCTGCTGGGGAGTGAAATTGTCCGACGGTGTCCTTTCCTCCCGGGCGTGCTTCCGCGCCTCCACGTCTGCGATGGTGATCAGCAGCCGGCGGCGAAGTTCACGGGCGTGGTGGTCGTCGGCGGAAAACTGCGCATCCCTCTCCAGTCGCTTCAGAGTGGCCCGAAGAATGTCCGTCAGTGAGGAAACGTAACGCACACCGGACTTGGATGCAGAAAATTGCACATCGGGTGGAAGCGCGTTTCGACTGCGGCGGTCGTCTGGGCGGTATCCGGCTGCGGGCCGCGATGTTTACGGCATGCTTCAACTTCGCTGAGGACGGCCCTGCAGGAGCCGTGCCCCGAGGAAACGCATTGTGGTTACTTCGGCTGCTGCTGGCGGTACTGCGCGACGTTGGCGTTGTGTTCGTCGAGCTCTTTGGCGAATTTCGAGGAGCCGTCGGGGTTGGCGACGAAGTACATGTAATCCGTCTGAGCGGGGCGGAGCGCCGCCTGGAGCGAGGCGACTCCGGGGTTGCAGATGGGGCCGGGCGGAAGGCCGGGGTGCGTGTAGGTGTTGTAGGCGGAGTCGGAGTGCAGCTCGCTCTGGTGGATGACGCCTGTCCAGGTGCCGTTGAGCAGCGAGGCGTAGATGACGGAAGGATCGGTCTGGAGCGGCATGCCGGCTTGCAGGCGGTTCTCGAAGACACCGGCGACGACGGGCCGCTCGGAGGGGACGCGGACCTCGCGCTCGATGAGCGAGGCCATGGTGACGACGCGGTGGGCGTCGGCGGGCTGGATGCGGAGGCGGGTGGCGACCTCGGCAAAGCGCTTGACCATGGCGCCGAGCATCTGGACCTCAGTGGTGTGGCGGTTGAACCTGTAGGTGTCGGGAAAGAGGAAGCCTTCGAGCGAGGTGGCCTGCGGGTTCCAGGGGTTAATCAGCTCGGTGTGTCGGCGTTCGGCGGCGAGGAAGCTGGCGCTGGAGTCGAGTCCGGCGGCCTGCACGGCGCTGGCGATGTCGAAGATGTTATAGCCCTCGGGGATGACGAGCGCGATGGTGTAGATGTCGCCGTGGTGCAGGCGATCGTAGATCTCAGCGGGTCTGGCGGGGTGATCGAACCTGTACTCGCCGGCTTTGAGGCTGCCGCCGTGGGTGAGGCGAAGGGCTTCGAGCTCGTATCCGGTGCGGAGGATGCCGGCCTGCTTTAGCTCGCGGCCCATCTGCATGGTGCTGGTGCCGGGGGCGATGTCGACGAACTGCGGCGTGGATGGGCCGAAGGGTACGAGGAAGAGAAAGGCGCCCGCGGCGGCGGCGATCAGGATGAGCAGAAGGAGGAGTTTGAAGAGTCGGGCTGCGAACCGCACCTGGAGACCACCTCACGCGACAGTCTAAGTCGCTGTTTCCTGGATTCATTTTCCTTTTTTGACGCCGTCGTCGGGTTGTAACGGGCCTGGGGCAGCAAAAATGCTGGCGGCCGCTTTTATCGTAGTTCGATATAGCATTAGCAAGAACAGAAAAAATGGGAGAAGAATCACCCAGCATCGAGAGCTTCATCCGAGCTGAAATCGACAGCGTGCCGCACCTTGAGGCGTTGCTGCTGTTGTGGCGCAACGCACCGGAGGCCTGGTCGGCGGCGCAGATTTCGCGGCAGTTGTATGTTCCGCACGGACAGGCCGCGGCGATTGGAGAAGACCTGCACCGGCGCGGTCTGATTGCGCGGGACGCGAGCGGATCTTTCTTCTATGACCAGAGCAGGGGCGAGCTGAACGCTTTCCTGGAAGCGCTGGAGGAAACCTATCGCCGCGACCTGATTCGTATCTCGGGCATAATTCACTCCAAAGCCTCTCCGGGAATTCGTGCATTCGCAGACGCTTTTCGCCTGAGGAAGGACAAGAGCTGATGGTAGATGCGGCCGTGTATCTGCTCGGGATGTTTGTCGCACTGGCATGCGGCGTGCTGTTGGCGCGCGGCTACCGGCAATCGCGGCAAAGACTGCTGCTGTGGAGCTCGATCTGCTTTTGCGGACTGGCGCTGTCGGGTGCGCTGCTGTTCCTGGACCTGAGCGTGCTGCCGACGGCGATTGATCTTCATCTGGTGCGGCGGGCTGTGACGGCCACCTCGCTTCTCGTGCTTCTTTACGGATTGGTGTGGGATTCGGAGTAGAGAATGCTGATTGAAGGATTTTCTCTGGGGTTTCTGGCAACGGCCTCGCTGGTCGTAGCGATGTTCTTTCTGCGCTTCTGGAGGAAGACGGGCGACTTCCTGTTCATGGCGTTCGCGATCGCCTTCGCGGCAGAGGCGGTGACGCGGACGATCATGGCCATGAAGGACATTCCGGACACCGGGCTACTCGTGGGTGTACGTGGAGCGGCTGCTGGAATACCTGTTCATCCTGGTGGCGATTCTGGCGAAGAATCGCAGGGCGTCGTAGAGTGACGGGATGGCCGAGCGGATTCTTGCGCTGGATGTGGGGGACAAGCGCATCGGACTGGCGATTACGGATGCGCTGGGCATAACCGCGCAGCCGCTGTTCACGCTGCACCGGGCTACCTTGCGCGCGGACCTGAAGGCGATTGCACGGTTTATCCGGCAGCATCAGGTCGGCACAGTGGTGGTGGGGAATCCGCTGAATGCGGACGGCACTGAGAGCCGGCAGGCGGCCAAAGCGCAGGCGTTTGCGAAGGCGCTCAAGGCCGAGCATCCGGGGCTCGAACATCATCTGCTGGATGAGCGCCTGACGACGCGCGAGGCGCATGAGTTGCTGGATGCCACACGCCACGCGCCGAGGTCGGTGGGGCCGGCGTCGCGAGTGAGCCGAACGGAGATTATCGACCAGGTGGCCGCGACGCTGTTACTGGAGGCGTTTCTGTCCCTGCGGGCGGGGCCGGCGCTGCTGCCGGAGCCGGAGGAACCGTAAACGGCGGCCGGTGGTGAGGCTTCGAGACACGGCTAAACGTCTCGTATAATGGAGTTTTCATTCCCGCCTCCAGTTACGTCTTCGAGGCTCACGAGCAAAGCAGACCCGCGCATGCAAGACATCATGAAGTCGCTTCAAGAGCAGATTAAGACTCTTGAGTACGAGCTCACCACCGAGCTGCCGGCAGAGATCAAGAAGGCCGTGGCGATGGGCGACCTGTCGGAAAACGCCGAGTACCACATGGCGAAGCAGCGCCAGGAGTTCGTGAACGCGCGCTTGGGGCAGTTGAAGAAGCGGATGGCGGAGCTCTCGCTGGTGAACCTGGCGAATATTCCGCGGGATAAGGCGGGCTTCGGGTCGACGGTCGTGGTGTTTGACACGAGCAAGGATGAGGAGCTGACGTACAAGCTGGTGACGAGCGAAGAGTCGGATGTGGCCAAGGGGCTGATCTCGACGACCTCGCCGATCGGCCGCTCGCTGATTGGTAAAGAGGTGGGCGACACCGCGACCGTGGTGACGCCGACCGGCAAGCGCGAGCTCGAGGTCCTGAAGCTGACGACGATCCACGACGCCGAAGAGTAACAGCGGAGCGCGAGCGCGTTGCGTGCTTCGGGTGGGCGTCTGTCGTTCAGCGACAGACCATCGCGATACACTGAACAGTGTGATGAAACCCCTGTTTGGTGCTCTACTTTCCGCAGTTTTTGTGTCTTGCGCGCGGGCGCAGACCGCACCTCAGCCACAGCCGGAACCGGTTCCCATGCCGCCGCCAGTGGTTGCGCCGGTTGATAAGCCATACGTCGGTCCGATCGATCTGAAGGTCGACGTTCGCAACGTCGTCGACCGTGTCGAGCGCGTGCACGAAGAGATCCCGGTAGCGCCGGGCATGAAAGAGATGGTGCTGCTCTATCCGGAGTGGATTCCCGGTGAGCACGCGCCCAGCGGACCGATCGACAACATCGCGGGGTCGTCACCAGCGTGGACGGCAAGCGGGTGCAGTGGACTCGCAACACGGCCGACGTCTACGCCTTCCATGTGCCGCTGCCGGCCGGTGCGAAGACGGTGACGCTGGAGTTCGACTACCTGACGCCGATCAAGTCCAGCGTCGGGCGGATCGAGTTCTCCGATGCCATCCTGGACCTGAAGTGGAACCAGTTGCTGATGTATCCCGCCGGATATTTCTCGCGCGACATCCGCTTCCGCCCGACGCTCACGCTGCCGTCCGGATGGAAGTATGCGACGGCGCTTGAGAGTGCTTCAGGCGACACGCAGAGCAACACGCCAGCCGATCGATGGAACCGTCCATTTCGCCGAGACGCCACTGAACACGCTGGTCGATTCGCCGCTCTACGCTGGCGTCAACTTCGCGCGCTACGATCTCTCACCGACGTCCACGGACATCGTGCACCTGGACGTGTTCGCCGACAAGCCGGAACAGGTGAAGATGACGCCCGAAGAGCTGGAGCTCCACAAGAAGCTCGCGCTCGAAGCCGACAAGCTCTACGGGTCGCACCACTACAAGCACTATGACTTCCTGCTGCTGCTGAGTGATGTGGTCGGCGGCGAAGGGCTGGAGCACCACCAGTCCAGCGAGGATGGAACCGGCGCTGACTATCTCACCGACTGGAACGCCGGCGTCGGCGAGCGCGACCTGCTGGCGCACGAGTACACGCACTCGTGGAACGGGAAGTTCCGCCGCCCGAACGACCTGTGGACCCCGAACTTCAACGTGCCCATGCGCGATGACCTGCTGTGGGTCTACGAGGGCATGACGCAGTACTGGGGCAACATCCTCACGGCGCGTGCCGGCATGCGCACGCCCGAGCAGACTCGCGACATCCTCGCCGCCACGGCCGCAAACTTTGCCGTCAGCCGGGGCCGCGACTGGCGCCCGCTGGTTGATACGACGAACCAGGAGACGGTCTCGCATCGTCGCCCGGTGAGTTGGGTGAGCTGGCAGCGCAGCGAAGACTACTACACCGAGGGCATGCTCATCTGGCTCGACGCGGACACGAAGATTCGTGAGTTGACCGGCGACAAGAAATCTCTGGACGACTTCTGCAAGCGCTTCTTCGGCGTCTACAACGGCAGCTTCGTCACCGACCAGTACAGCTTCGACGATGTGGTGAACAATCTGAACGCAGTCGCTCCGTACGACTGGCGAACCTTCCTGCGGGAACGCGTCTACGAATTGCACCCCGCGGTGCCGATGGGCGGCTTCACGCAAGGCGGATGGAAGCTGGTTTACACCGACAAGCCGATCGCCTGGATTCAGAAGAGCCGGCGTGGCGCCGGAAATTTCTCAACCTCGATTGGGATTTCGGTCGGCGCGGGCCGCGGAGAACGCGGAGCAGCGACCACGTCTGCAGGCGCGATCAGCAACGTCGTCTGGGACAGCCCCGCGTTCAAAGCAGGCATAACGCCGGGTATGGAGATGGTCGCGGTCAACGGGACCGCCTACAGCGCCAAGGTGCTCTCGGATGCAATCCTCGCAGCGGAACACGACAAGCAGCCGATCCAGATCGAGGTGCGCAGCGGCAACCAGTACAAGACGATCCCGCTGGCGTACTACGATGGCCTGCGCGTCCCGACGCTGGAACGCACCCCGGACACTCCCGACTATCTGGACGAGATTCTCGCGCCCAGCAAGAGCGAGCTGCCGGCGATGTAGTCCCGGCGTTCTACTCGCGCAGCTTGCTTTAGACTGAAGAACGGCACAATGACCTGGACACGCGCATTCGGGAACGGGCAGCGGCTGGCTGCTGCAGAAGATCGTGAATGGGCTTGCGCTCTCGAAGATCTCACCGAATACTCTTACGTTCCTCGGCCTGGTGATCAACGTTGTCGCGGCGTTCTTCTTTGGCTATGGACGCGCGGATAACTACATCCGCATGTTCATTTACGCGGGGCTGGTGATCATCGGCGCGGGGCTGTTCGACATGGTCGACGGGCGAGTGGCGCGGCAGACGAACCAGGTTTCGGTGTTTGGCGCGTTCTTCGATTCGGTGCTCGACCGCTACTCCGACGTGGCGCTGTTCTTCGGGCTGCTGGTTTTCTATGCGCGCGGCAACCGCTACTTTTATGTGTTCCTGGTGGCATTTGTCATGACAGCCTCGCTGATGGTGAGCTACACGCGCGCGCGCGCTGAGGCGCTCATCGGGTCGTGCAAGGTGGGATTCATGGAGCGGCCGGAGCGTGTTGTGCTGATCATTCTGGGCGCGCTGTTTGAGCGTTGGGACGCGATGCCGGCAGCGCTGTGGGTGCTGGCCGTGCTCTCGACGATTACGGTGATCCACCGCATTCGCTATACGTATGTCGAGACGGAGCGGCGAAAGCCGGCGGGCGTGGCCACGCCTTGAGCATGTCAACTCCCGTACACTCTCAAGTGCAATGAGCAACCCGGTCCAACCAAACAAACCTGTTCTCCTGATTCACGGCGGCGCATGGGCGATGCCCGACGACAGTATCGCTGCGCACGAGCGCGGCGTCGCGAACGCTCTGGCGGCCGGCTGGGCCGTGCTCGAGAAGAGTGGTTCCGCGCTGGATGCGATCGAAGCCGCGATCACTGTCATGGAGGACGACGACACCTTCGACGCGGGGCGCGGCTCGTTTCTCACGCGCGACGGGCGCGTGCAGCTCGACGCGCTGATGATGGATGGAGCGACACTGCGGGCAGGTGGGGTCGCCTGCGTCGAGCGGCTGCGGAATCCGATCCAGGCGGCGCGGCTGGTGCTGGATAAATCGCCGCATGTGTACTTCGTCGGCACAGGAGCCGAGCGTTTCGCGACGCAACATGGCATGCGGCTGGTCGACAACACCGAGCTCATCGTTCCACGCGAGCGCGATCGCTTGATGCGGTTTCAGCAGGCGGAGCTGGCCGGCCATCCGGACACGACCTTCAGCGGCAACGCGGAGTTCATCGCGACCCCGCCGACAGACCCCGCGCTTGCCCAGACCGCATTGGAGACCGAGGTCGAGCAGGGGCTGGCGAACGAGGCTCGCATCGTGAGTCCGACCCTGCACTCGCACGATACGGTCGGGGCCGTTGCGTTGGATGCGGAAGGGCGGCTGGCCGCTGGAACGTCAACCGGCGGAACACTGTCGAAGGCTCCGGGCCGCGTGGGTGACAGCTCGCTGATTGGCTGCGGGTGCTATGCCGACAACCAGTCCGCGGCTGTGTCGCTGACCGGATGGGGTGAGCCGATCATGAAGCTGGTTCTCGGCAAATGGGCCGTGGACCGCGTTGCCGCGGGCAGCATGCCGCAGCAGGCTGCCGGCGATGCGATTGAGTATCTGTTTAACCGGCTGGGCGGGCACGGCGGCATCATCCTCATGGGCCCGGACGGGTCGATGGGTCTCGCGCACAATACGCCGCGGATGGCGTGGGGAATCGCGACTGCCGACGGCACGCAGTTCGGCACGACGCGCAACGACTAGAGCGATCGCTTACTGCTTGTACGGCGAGATGGCGTCGCCCTTCGCGGAGAAGTCCTTCGCCAGAGGATCGTCCGGCAGCGCCTTCAGTCCGGCAATAACGCTCTCCGCGTTCATGATCGCGCCGGCTGCGGTGGTGTGAGTGTGCGGGTCGCCAAAGAGCGGTTCCACCGCAGCCTCGCCGAGCGCGTCGTACTTGCGCGCCGTAATCTCGTTCAGGTCGATGAAGCCGACGTGCTGCGCCTGGGCGACCTCGCGCGCCCATCCGCCGTAGCTGTCGGTTGAGCGCACAATCTTTCCATCCTTCCAGATCTTGCGCGGCACAAGCGAGCAGATGATCGGCGTAGCGCCCTTGGCCTTCACATCCTTTACGTACTCGGTCATGTAGTAGCCGTAGGTGTGCACGGTCTCGTGGCGCTTCAGGATCGGGTTTTCGATCTCCTTCGTCTCATCGCCGACGCCGGGTATCGTTCCGCGCGCGCGTGCGGCGTCGTCAAGCGCGCCGCTGTCATTGTGGCCAAACTGAATCAGCACGATGTCGCCGGGCTTGATCATCGCGAGCACATCCGCCCAGTGGCCCTCGGTGATATACGTCCGCGAGCTGCGTCCCCCAATGGCCATGTTGGCCACGTTCACCTTGTTGAGGTCGAGGAACTGCGCGATCTCATCACCCCAGCCCATCTGGTTATTCGCGCCGTCGCCGTGACCGTTGCGGACCGTGGAATCACCAACCAGCCAGACAGTTGGGAGGCCGGGCTTCAGGTCCGCCGGCGGGTGGAGATGGACCTCGCGCCCGGGATCGGTGCTGACCACCGGCGCTTGCTGCGCGAGTCCACATAAAACACCCAGCGACATGACAACCCCGACCACCACACCCGACAACTTCTGCCGAAAACCCATATCCCTCTGCCTTTCAGCTCACAGCACCCGCCTAACCTGCATCCTACAGCGGTGAAGCATCTCTGTTCGAGGAGGACATGCATGCGCAAACTGGTGGTTTGGGGCAGTGTCATTGCCGGAGCGGTAGCGGCCTACATGATGTATAAGCGCGGAACGCCGATCATGGACATCGCCAAGAAGGCTGTCACGAATCCGGTGGGGTCGCTCGTGACGGAGCTGCGGGGCGCACAATAGCTGTAGCGCCTGCGGGCCGTTGCGGCCCGGAGTGCGCGCGCCCGTGAGCGCGTCAGCCAATAGTGAGCGAGCCCGAACTCTTCCGCGATCCTGATAACCCGGCCGAGGCCGACTCTTCTCGCCGCCCGCTCACGCCCGAGCAGGCGGACAAGCTTCCGCATATCCATCGACTTCTGCTGAAACACTACGGCGAGCCGCCGGCACGCGCGCCGTGGGATCCGCTGACGCAGTTCATCTATTCGCTGCTCAGCGCGCGTACAAAAACCGCGCAGTCGCTTCAGGTGATGCGCGATCTCGAACGGGCCTTCCCCGGTGCTGGCCCGGCGGCTGAAGACAAATCATGGGAACCGGTGCGCGACGCTTCCGTTGCGGAGATCGAGCGCGCGATTGCGATTGTCACGTTTCCCGAGCAGAAGGCCGTGCGCCTGAAGGCTGCACTGGAGCAGATTACGGCGCGGACGGGAGCGCTCTCGCTGGATTTTCTGCATCGCTATCGCACGGACAAAATTCGCTCGTGGCTGGAGCAGTTCGAGGGCGTGGGCCCGCAAGTCTCCGCCGCGATCGTCAACTTCTCGACACTGCGGCGGCGTGCGCTTTCAGTTGACGCGAACCATTTGCGTGTCGTGCAGCGGTTATGCGTTGTGCCGCGCGCGGATGCAGCAACGACCGAAGAACGCCTGATGCGGCTGGTGCCCGAGACCTGGGACGCGGCGATGCTGGACGAACATCACGCACTGGTGAAGCTGCACGCGCAGACGTTGTGTACGTTCGAGAACCCGCGCTGCGTGGATTGTCCGCTTCTGCAGATCTGCCCGACCGGGCAGCGCAACGTCAGCGAGCTGCACCTTACACCGCAGTCCTAACCGTGCGGCCAGATTGTACGAAGCAGGACGGCGGCGAACGCGTGCCAGGCCGCAGTCATCCCGACGGGCACGGCGAAGGCGTTCAGCACAAATGTGAACGGGGCTGCCCACATCGTCGACCGGTGAATTCGGTGCAGTGCAACCAGATCATAGATCACCAGCAGCAGCACGAGAATGCCCAGCCCACCGACCGCGCCGGCAGCTGGCGACAATCCCATGCTCGCCCAGGGAAACCTGCCCCACGCGGCTTCGGTGAGGCCCATCGTCGCCAGCAGGATCAGCCGCTTGTGCGCGTCCGGCCTGCGGCGCATGCGCCATGAGCCATAGATCACCACAGTGAATGCCACGATGCCGAGCAGCGGAATCGCCAAAGACACAGAAGGATCGAGCGGCCCGATGCGGACGCTGCGATGGAACGCGTCCAGGCCGGCGATTACGCCGAGCGCAATCATTAACGGCGGCAGGCAGAACGCCACGGTTCCAAAGCTGCGATGCCAGCGCACGCGACGCGCCGAGATGAACGCCGTCTGCACGAGATAGAGAATCATCCACAGCGAGAACACGGCTCCGTGCACGTGCAGAATCGGACTCGGCAGCGGCGCGCGAAATACGCCCGCGCCGAAGTACGTAGGCGTGAAACCAATGACGACCACCGCACAGAGCAGGATGGCCATGCCGCCGAAGAAGATCCGCTCAAATGTGCGATTGACGGTTCTGTACACCGGCCGGCGCACAACTTCCGGCGATGGAACGAGCGCCTCAGTTCCCATCCGAGTCTCCTGACGCGAGAACATGCTGCTGCAGATTCGCAGCACGTTCACGCGTAAGATTTTTCTATGGCGGAAAGGTATCACGCGGCTGTGGCGGCGGGCTATCTTTTTCTCCGGCCTAGCGGAGACCTTCGCGGATGATCGCGCTTTCGCCGATGCGGTCCAGCAACTCCGCCACGCTGGCATAGACCTCGACGCAGCCCGCGTCCATCAGTTCGCCGTGCGTCCATCCGCCCGTCTCGACGCCAATGGTGCGCACCCCGGCTTTGCCTGCGGACTCCGCGTCGTACGGTGTGTCGCCCAGCGCGATGCAGTCCTTCGCCTTCAGGCCCAGGCGTTTGAGTGTCGCGGAGAAGACATCCGGATGCGGCTTCGCGCGATCCACATCATCGGCTGAGGTCGCATCGTCCACCAAGTCCTCGATGTGCATGATGCGCTTATAGTCCTCGAGATCGTTCTTGTTCGCAGAGCTCGCCAGCGCGAGTTGGATGCCACGCCGCTTCAGATCCTCGGCGAACTCGCGCACCTTCGGCAGCGGCTTCACCTGCGGCAGAAAATCCGTGCGAAACATCCATGCGCGGAAGGCCTTCAGCGGCTCTTCGACGGCATCGCGCTTCCACCACGGCACGAACACCGGAATCAGCTCATCGCCGCCTTTGCCGATCTGGCGCCGCACCGTCTCGCGGTCGACCACGATCCCTATCTCCGCAAACGTGCGCTGCCACGCCTCCGCGTGCAGCCAGTTGCTGTCCACCAGCGTTCCGTCGATATCACAAAGCACAGCCTTGACCATGCGCACTCCCCTTGCTGATGCCAACCCGCTGATGACCTAAGATGCAGACAGGAGCCGCACGCGGCCCGCGACATCAATGCAGACAATCGATCAGCTCAACACATCCTTCGCCATTCCGGGCGTGCTTGATTTCAGTGAACACAACGCACTCATCCGCGCGAGCATCAACACGCCCGCGTGCAGCGGTGAGCTCTACCTGCACGGCGCGCACGTGACGGCATGGCAGCCAACGGGTGCCGAGCCGGTGCTGTTCCTCTCGGAAAAGTCGGCGTTTGCGCCAGGCAAGGCGATCCGCGGTGGAATCCCGATCGTGTTCCCGTGGTTCGGCCCGCGCACTGCGACTCCCGAAGATCCTCGAACGGACGGCCCCAGCCACGGCTTCGCACGCACGCAGGTCTGGAATCTCGACTTCGGCGCGTACGCTGCGGAGGAGCTGCATCTCTCGCTATCACTCGCGCCAACCGAGGTCAGCCGATCACTCGGGTTCGATCATTTTCTCGTTGCCTACCAGATCACCTTCGGGCGCGAGCTTCGCCTGCGCCTGTCGGTCGCGAACGACGGCGGCAAGCCGATGCGCATCGAAGAAGCGCTGCACACGTATCTGCATGTCGGCGACGTCGCACAGGCGCGGGTTCACGGGCTCTTCGAAACCGAGTACCTCGACAAGACCGAGAACTTCGCGCGCAAGACGCAGACCGAACCGGTGCTCGCGTTCAGCGGCCCGACCGATCGTCCGTACCTCAACACCACATCGCCTCTCGTTGTGGATGATCCGGTGCTCAATCGCCGGATGACGGTGACGAAGCAGAACTCGAACACGACGGTCGTATGGAATCCGTGGGCGAACGCCGGCCTCGCCGACATGGCCGAAGGCGAATGGCGGCAGCATGCTCTGCGTCGAATCCGCAAACGCCATCGACAACGCGCTGCACCTGCAGCCGCGCGCCGCGCATGTGATGCAGACGACGATCTCCTCGAGGCGCTGAGCTAGCCGATGCCGCGGCTCATCCTCGCCTCCGCTTCGCCGCGCCGCCGCGAGCTGCTCAGCCAGGCCGGCCTGTCGTTCGACGGTCGTTCCCGCGCACATTGACGAATCACGCGGCGGGACTGAAGAGCCGAGAGCATACGTGCAACGCCTCGCGCTGGAGAAAGCACAGGCGATTCACGCGCTACATCCTGACGCGATCGTGCTGGGCGCCGACACCACCGTTGAGATCGACGGTCACGCGCTCGAGAACCAACCGATCGCGTCGACGCAGAACGCATGCTGCGCTCGCTCTCCGGCCGCACACACCACGTGCATACCGGCATTGCGCTGATCTCATCAGCATGGCCAACGCACGCACCTTGAAACGACCTCCGTCACGTTCAGCGAGATCGACGAAGCGGGCCTTGAGCACTATCTCGCGACCGCAGAGCCGTACGACAAAGCCGGCGCCTACGGCATCCAGGGCTACGCCGCGCGCTGGATCCCGCGCATCGAAGGCGACTACTTCAATGTTGTCGGGCTTCCACTCGCGGCATCCGTGCGACTTCTGCGCGAACTCGGCTACAACCCAGACTAGAGCTCCGCCTGAATCATCCCCGCGAGCATCGCGGTGCGCTCCACAAGATGCGCCGCAACAACGTACTCGCCCGGCGAGTGCGCGCCGCCGCCCACCGCGCCCATGCCGTCGAGCGTCGGCACGCCAATCGCCGCGGTGAAGTTGCCGTCCGATCCGCCGCCCGTCGCAGCCTCCTGCAGGTCGAGCCCAATCTCCGCTGCCAATTTCTGCGCTCGTTGAAACAAGGCGACTGTCCCCGCGCTGCGTTCCATCGGCGGCCGGTTGATCCCGCCTTCGACGCGAAGGGTGCACACCGGATCGCGCGTGCGCAGACCGCGGAACATCTCCTCCACGCGCGCCGCATCCTCCATCGTCACCACACGCGCGTCCACCTCAGCCCTGCACTGCGCGGCGATCACATTCGACCGCGTCCCGCCCGCGATCACACCCACATTGATCGTGCGTCCTTTGCCCGGATCAGCCCACGCTGAGACCTCTTCAACAAGCCGCGCCATCTCCAGCACCGCCGAGTGGCCGCTCCCGAAATCCACGCCCGCATGCGCTGCGACGCCCTGCACCGTCAGCTCCAAATGCCCGACGCCTTTGCGGGCTGTCTTATACGCGAGCCCCTGCGCCGGCTCCAGCACAAACACCGCATCGGACTCACGCGCCAGCCGCTCCGTATGCGCGCGCGAAGCGTGGCTGCCCACCTCTTCATCCGGATTCAGCAGCAGCGTCACCGGCCGGTTCAGCGCATTCAGCTCGCGCAGCGCGGCAATCGCTTCCAGAGCGATCATCACGCCCGCCTTCATATCGACCACGCCCGGCCCGCGCAGCCGCACACCATCCTCAGCCTCTTCCTCCCGCCAGGGCATGTCAGCGAGCGTTCCCATCGGATACACCGTGTCGAGATGCCCCAGCAGCAGCACCGGCCTGCCACTCAGCTCTGCGCCGAACCGCAGCTCCACGACATCGCCGTAGGTTCCGCCGTCGTGCCGCCGCACCTCGGCGCCCAGCTCGCGCGCCCAACCCACGACGCAATCCGCCGCGCGGTTCACCGCCTCGCGATCATCGCTGGGAGACTCGATCTCCACCAGCTCACGCAGTCGTGCGCGCAATCGCGCCTCAGCGCCGCGAACCTGCTCTGTAATTCGCTCTAATTGCATTTGGGGATTGTACTTGGATAACAGGACACGGATCATAGGCCATGCTCTTCGTCGAATGGAGATCTGTCCTTGGTTGGACGATTGCACTGCTCGTGCTTGCGCTGTCCGTGGTCGCATCTCGGTTGGTGCGAAGAAAACGGGCTCTGTTGCGGAGATCGGTCCGCACCGTGGCATTCCTGCTACTGGTCGCGGATGGGTTCTTTGTTTGCGTGATTCTCACTTCCGCAATCAGTTATTCGGACCCTGTCTTCTCACCTGACCGAACCATGGCGGCGCGTGTTCTCTACACCGACTACGGAGGCGAGCGCGATGCAGAGGTTGAGCTATTTCGGGACCGTGGGTTTACGCACGAGATCGTTTATGAAGCCCGGCCCGTGCTAACTGAAAAAGAAATTCACTGGCTCAATACAAAGAACCTTTGGCTTGCCGGGCTGGATCCGTTATTTTGTCGCAGCACAAACGTCGTTTTGGTGCACTGCGGAGCCGCGGATTCTCCAGCGGCCCCCAACGAGGACATTATTCAGCGTTTGATTCGACAACTTCAGCCGAGAACTTAACGCCCCGGAGGCGCAGGCACCATCACCGCGCCCGGATCGACCTTCGGGATCCCAAGATGTCCGCTGAGATGCACCAGGTCCATCGGCCGCAGCAGGCCTGAGACCCTGACCACGTCCATCTCCTTGCGGCCGCGAATCAGCACCGTCACGTGATCGATATCGCCGCCCGCATAGTGAAACCAGATGTCCGCAATCGGCTTGGTGGGCGAGGCCGACTCACGCGGGCTGGCGTTCGCGTCCACCAGGTGCTTCCATCCCGCAGCATGGTACGCATGCTCCAGCGCGTGCATCTCCTCCGGGATGTAGAAGACCGGCTCGGGATACTGGTAGTGCTCGAAGCTCACGCCATTGAAACCGGCAGCGCGGCCCTCGCCGAGCATCGCATCCAGCATGTCGCGGTCAAACGTGATGGTTGTCGCAGCGGCCCGTTGCGACGACAGCTCACCCAGGGCCTGGGCTGCCGCCGGCGGATCGTAGTAGTCCTGAGCCTGAACGGAACTCGCTCCGGCAAGCAGAGCAAAACAGGTGGCAGGCAGCACAAGCAGACGCAGCTTCATCGTCATCCTCGCTGCTAGTTGAGACGCCGTTTGCTGCCGAAAGTTCTCCTGTCGGCGGAGATTACTGCGGCGCGTTCGGGGCAAAGTACCCCTTCTTTGCGCGCACGTTGTATCGTGCGTCGAGCGCCTGCAGATAAATCGTCCGGAAGCTGCCGTCCTGCTTGAAATCCGCCGGCACATACACCAGCGAATACTGGCTGCGCAGCGCCTCCTCAATGTTGTGGAAGCCCACCGCCACCTGCTCCACCGAATCCGGGAAGAAGGCCTGTCCGCCCGTCGCTTCGGCAATCGCCTTCAGCACGTCATCGCCCTTGTCCTTGCTTGGGCCATAGTTCGTGCTGATGGTGTAGACAATGGTCTCGGAGCGCTGGCACATCTTGATCGCATCCGACTCATACGCGCGGCTGTAATCATCATCGCCGTCCGAAACCAGCACAATCGCCTTGCGTACGGCGTTGTTCTGCTGCAGCGTCAGCATCTGGTCGCGGCAGGTCTTATACAGCGAATCGAATAGCGCCGTTCCGCCGCCGGGCCGCAGCTTGCGAATGCCCGTGTCGAGCAGATCGACGCGATTCGTAAAGTCCTGCGTCAGCTCGGTCTGGACGTCAAACCCCTCCACAAAGGCGCGGTCCTCGGGGCGCAGCACCTGCAGCAGAAAGTCGGTCGCCGCCTGCTGCTCGAAGATGAAGCGCTGGCGGATCGAGGTGGACGTGTCCAGCATGATCCCAACCCGCAGCGGCAGGTTCGTCTGCTGCTTGAAGTTCACTACGTGGCTCGGCGGCCGTCCGTCGTCGAGCAGGCCAAAGTCCTGCTGCTGCAACCCGGTGACAAAGTGCCCCTTATGATCCGTCACCGTAAAGATGAGGTCGACCTCGCGCGAGAACACCTGGATCGTCCCGACCGTCGAAGGCGGCTCGTCCCTCGGCAGCAGACCAGGCTGTTGGGCTCCGTTCGGTTGCGCGGGAGTGGCGGTCTGAGCGCTGGGCTGCGAGGGCTGGTTCGTGGAGGAAGAAGCCGGCGCGGGAGTTGCAGCCTGCGCCTGCAGACGGCCGTTCGGTGTAAGGAGAAGGGCGAGTCCCGTGATCGCTAACGCGCGACCCAGCGGGACGAGCCGGGCGGGGATCGTCACACTAGCCATCTTACCAATGAGACGGCTCCGGACCACCCTTAGAAAGCATCCGGAGAGCATCCGGCGGTTCCTCACATCGGGGCGCTCCCGCCCGAATTGGCAAGATCAGACGAGTCCGCGCGAGCCGGAATCGGCTCTAATGGAGCTGTGACCGAACCGTCCAGCCCCGGGCCGGAGCCTGAGCCAACGGCCGAGGCCCGGAACATTCCCGGCCGCCTGACCGAGCGCGGAGGCGCGGCGCTCGAATGGGAGCGCCTGCGCGAACGCCTCGCTGCGGCCGCCCGCTCGGAGCTCGGCCGCACTCGCGTCCTGACGCGCGAGCCCTCGGCCGACCCAGCCTGGATCGCTGAGCAACAGCAGCGGACCAGCGAATTGCGCGAGATGCTTCGGGTGGCCGGCGCCTTCGACTTCCGCGGCCTGCTCGACCCCGCGAACCTGCTCGACCAGGCCCGCATCGAGGGCGCGGCGCTCGAGCCCACCGAGCTGCTCGCCATCCTCGCGCACACCGAACGCGTCGACGCCTGGCGCCTGCTCGTCCTCACACCGCCCGGCAATCTCAAGGGCAACTGGCCGGCTGTCGAACTCCTTTCTGCCCCATTGCTGGACCACGATCTCGGCAACCTTCTCCGCGCCCTTCGCGGCAAGATCGAGCCCGACGGCTCGCTGGCCGACGACGCCTCGCCCGAACTCGCACGCATCCGCCGCGCCCTCGCCCGCCAGCACCGCGTCATCGAGGAGAGCCTGCGCAAAGCACTCGCCCAACTGAGCGAAGGCGGCTCGACACAGAGCGACCTCATCACCGTCCGCGGCGAGCGCTTCGTCATCCCCGTCAAAGCCGAGTTCAAGCGCAAGCTCCGCGGCATCCTGCACGGCTCCAGCTCCAGCGGCCAGACCGTCTACCTCGAACCCATGGAGACCGTCGAGCAGAACAACGAGCTCGCGCGCCTGCTCGACGACGAACAGGCGGAGATCCATCGCATCCTCGTCGCGATGACCCGCGCCGTTGCGCTGAACGCCATTCCGCTGACGCTCGGCGCCGAAATCCTCTCCGAGCTCGACGCGCACCAGTCCATCGCCACCTTCGCGCAGCAACTCGAATGCGTGCGGCCCACGCTTCGCAACCATCGTCCGGACCGATCCCACCGATTGCCCGAGTCCGAGACCGAACTCGAGATCATCGCCGCCCGCCATCCACTCCTCGAGCTTCGTCTTCGCGCTGAAAACGCCAGCATCGTCCCCCTGACCATCGCGCTCCCCACCGGCCAGCGCCAGATGATCATCAGCGGCCCCAACACCGGCGGAAAATCCGTCGCGCTCAAAACCGTCGGCCTGCTCTCCGTGATGGCGCAGGCCGGCGTCCCCGTCCCGGCCGAGTCCGCGCGCCTGCCCATCTTCACCGGCATCTTCACCGACATCGGCGACGCCCAATCGATCGAGCAGAACCTCTCCACCTTCTCCGCGCACATCCGCAACCTCGACCGCATCGTCCAGCGCGCCGACGAACACTCTCTCGTCCTCATCGACGAGCTCGGCTCCGCCACCGACCCCGACGAAGGCGCCGCACTCGCCGTCGCCGTCGCCCAGCACTTCCTCGACGCTCACGTGCTCAGCATCATCACCACGCACCTCACCGCGCTCAAGGTCTACGCCGCGCGCCACGCCGGGCGTGCTCAACGCCGCAGTCGGCTTCGACGAAACCACACTCACCCCGACCTACGAACTGCGCCTCGGCGTTCCCGGAGCCTCCGCCGGCATCAACATCGCCTCGCGCCTCGGCCTCGATCCCGCCATCGTCACGAACGCGCGCTCGCAGCTCACCACGCAACAAGCCGACATCTCCCGCTTCCTCGACGAACTGCACGCGCAGCTCACCGCCGCCACCGCCGAACGCGCCGACCTCGCCGCAACGCAACGCAAGCTCGATAACGAGCGCCAGCGCCTCGCCCAGGAAGGCCGCGCCGAGCAACAGGCGCGCACCCGCGAGCTCGAGCGCAAACTCGAAACCCTCATCCGCGACTTCGAATCGCAGCTCCGCGATACCGTCAAAGAGATCGACGACAAAAAGATCGCACAGAAGATCGCCCGCGACTCCGCGCTCCGCATCGCCCGCCTGCGCCGCGAGTTCTCCGAGCAGTTCCAGACCACCGTCGCCGAGCACACCGCGGAAGCTCCGGCGGCACATCACGCGAGCGCACAAAGCGCGCGCAGCCGCGCCAACGAACCTCGCGTCGGCGATCTCGTCCGCCTCAAATCACTCAACCGCGAAGGCCGCGTCGTCCGCATGATCGACGCCAACTCCCTCGAGGTCAGCTTCGGCGCCATCAAGACCCGCGTGCCGCGCTCTCGACATCGCCGAGGTCACGCCCGTGCACGAGCCACCCGCCGAAACCCTCCGCCGTCGCGGCGCCGGCATCACCGTCTCCACCTCAAACGACGACGACTACATGAGCTCCGAAATCAACGTCATCGGCCGCACCGCCGACGAAGCCGAAGCCGAAGTCGAGCGCTTCGTCGAGCGCGCCTTCCTCGCCGGCCTCCCGCGCATCCGCGTCGTGCACGGCGTCGGCATGGGCGTGCTCCGCCGCACCCTGCGCGACCTCCTGCGCAAACACCCGCACGTCATCTCCGTCACCGAACCGCCCTACAACGAAGGCGGACAGGGCGCGACGATCGTCGAACTCCGGCAATAGATTGCGAGTCGAACGGGCGCGGCTTGGCTACCGCCCGCTGCTGCGCGACCCGCGAGCCGCCGCCGAACGCCGCGCGCTCACATTCTGCGTGTGCGCACCCGCCCGCGTCGCCTCGTAGTACACGCCACACGCGCTCACCACAATCCGGTCCGGCGCCACCATCAGCACCGATCGCCGGGAACTTCCGTGCTCGCCGGCAGCACCGCCGCGTCCTCATGCTGCAGGTCCACCTCGGTCAGCGCGGCCGCCCGCACGCCCAGCTGCTCAAAGCTCGCCGGCTGCGAACGCGCCCGCGTTCTCCTTGCGAAACTCCGCCGCGCTCACCTCGCGCGTATCAATATCCTCGAGCCGCACGACCCGCCGCGCCACCGCATCTCGTTCTGCGAATACGTCAGCGTTGTTCCCACCAGCGACTGCGCATCGTCACGCGTCCAGCATCCCGAGTTCGTCGTCGGCAGAACGCGTGTGATGCGCCAAGTGCCGCGCAGCGCCGCCGGCAGCTGCTCCGCGCGCGCTGAAAGAAATGAGCTAGACGAATGCTGCGAACAGTGCCGCCACCCACAACCGCTGGCCAAAACGTGCAAACAACACTAGGCTTTCTCCTTCAGTCTGAGGTCCCCCGCGACTCTGGGCCTCTTTCGCTGAATCTGATGCAACACAGACCTTGCCTGCTGCCAACCGCGTACCGTTACCATTCGCTGCACAATATCGCCGTTCGCTGTGAATTGAGCGACTTCTGACGCTGGCAGGGGTAGCCTTTTAATGCGATAGAGGGGTCTCAGGAACCCTCGGATGTACTTCTGGGACAGGTACTTACGACTGTATTCTGAACCAGATTTGAGTGTAGCGGATAACGCTTGCAGCGAACTCTGCAACAACTCTTTTAGGAGAGACGAAAAACAATGGGAAAAGCGGTTAAGCTCCTCGAAAAAGGTGTAGTGCTCGGAGCACGCGCGAGCTGGGTGGTCTTCGACAAGCTGAATTCGATCAGCCCCAACAAAAGCTTCACGCCAAAGTGGTCCGACAAGCCGCTGCTCAAGAGCTATCAGAAGGAGAAGCCGCCCCTCGGCTGGCCGCGCACAACCGACTCCCTCTGCCCCAAGTGCGTCCCCGAAATCCGCCAGCAGATCATCGACGGCAAGCTGCCGCACGAGATCCTCCTCAACGAGAAGGTCGGCGAAATCAAGGCCCAGATCATCGAGCGCGACGGCCAGATCCTGATGGTGAAGGACTGCCCCATCCACGGCCACTTCGAGGACCTCATGTCCATCGATCCGCCGATGATGAAGCACCTCGAAGACGTCTTCCCCGGCCGCGACATCCGCGCCCACAACGATGAGAAGCTGCACAACCACGGCACATCAACCGTGACCCACGGCCGCGGTTCGGTTCTCACCATCGACCTCACCAACCGCTGCAACATGATGTGCGACCCGTGCTTCATGGACGCCAACCAGGTTGGCTTCGTCCACGAGCTCACCTGGGACGAGATCAAGACCATGCTCGACAACGCGGTGCAGATCAAGCCGCGCCGTCAGATGTCCGTCCAGTTCTCCGGCGGCGAGCCCACGCTCTCGCCCTACTTCCTCGACGCTGTCTCCTATGCCCGCAAGGTCGGTTACAACTCCGTGCAGGCTGCGACCAACGGCATCGAGTTCGCCAAGTCCAAGGAGTTCGCCAAGGCCGCCGCTGAGGCCGGTCTGCGCTACGCCTACCTGCAGTTCGACGGCATCGGCAATGCCGCCAACTCGCACCGCAAGGTCGGCAACGCGTTCGACGTGAAGCTCCAGGCCATCCACAATCTGCACGAGGCCGGCGTCGACATCGTCCCGGTGACGACGATCGTCAACGGCATCAACAACGAGCAGGTCGGCCGCATCATCCAGTTCGCGCTCGATAACCCCAAGAAGATCAACTTCCTCTCCTTCCAGCCGGTCTCGTTTACGGGCCGCGATGAAGCCGTCTCCGATGAGCGCCGCGCCGCACAGCGCTACACTCTCTCGCACCTCGCCCACGACATCCGCGACCAAACGGGTCTCGGCGAGAGCACCCGCGACTGGTTCCCCATCAGCTTCATGTCGACCTTCTCCGACTGGGCCGACCTCGTGCACGGACCGCAGCACGACTGGGGCCAGCTCTCCTGCGGTTGCCACCCGAACTGCGGCATCGGCATGGCGCTGATGATCGACAAGGAAACCAAGGAAGCAGCGCCCGTCACCGCGTTCCTCAAGGCCGATCAGCTCGCCAAGGACATCGCCAAAGTGAACGACGCCGCCCGCGGCAAGTTCCTCACCATCCTGGGCGCCGGCCTCGCGCTCATCCGCAACTACGAGCCCAAGAACGCACCCACGCACTTCAGCATCTTCTCGCTGCTGGAGAAGTTCGATAAGTGCTTCGGCGCCACCGGCCGCAACTACGGCAAAGTCACCGCCGACCGCACACATGGAAGACATCGAGAAGCGCCGCAAGGACCGCTGGAACTTCCTCTTCATCGCCGGCATGTGGTTCCAGGACCTCTTCAACTACGACTTCCGCCGCACCGAGCAGTGCATCATCCCGTACGCCACGCAGGAAGGCGAGATCAGTTTCTGCGCGTACAACACGGGCGTCGGCTGGCGCAACATCATCGAGAAGATGCACATGACCTCCACGCTCACCAAGTGGTATGAGGAGCATGGACGTCACGAGATCTTCGCCGGCGGCAAGAAGGTCGGTCTCGAGAAGCAGGACAAGTACGACCTGGTTCTCAACGAAGAGCACGTCAACTCCGCCGCCAACGACACGTTCGAGAAGTCCGGCATCGCCAAGAACGCGCGCGAGGAAAAGATCCGCGCACGCGACGCGAAGATCAAGCAGGACGCCGAGAACGCGGCAATGGCCAAGCTCTACCGCAAGGAAATCCTCAAGGAGCCCGAGATCGCCGGCTTCGTCTCTCTCGGCGAAATCAAGCCCGTCGCCGCTCCCGCGAAGGAAGAAGACCTCGTCGCCGGGGACTAGCCGTCCAGGCAGACGCGCCTTCGCGCAAACACAACAGCAAAGGCCGCCCACCCGGGCGGCCTTTCTTATTCCCCGATGAGGAATCTGTACGCGTTATAGTGACGCGCATGAGATTCAGCGCTCTTCTCGCAGCCGCTCTCTTCCTCTCCTCCACGGCCGTCGCCCAGCAGCGACCCGCCATCACCGGCATCGCCTTCATGCGCGTCTACACCGACGACGTCCCCGCGGCCGAGCACTTTTACGGCTCCACAATGGGCTACGCCGAAAAGCACAACGGCAACGAGCTAATCTTCCCGATCAACACCCATCAATGGATTGAAGTCGTCCCCACACAGCTTCGCGACGGCCAATCCTACATGGCATCCGTCGGCTTTACGGTCAGCGATCTCGCCGCGATGAAGCGCTATCTCGAAGCTAAAGGCCACCACGTCGAGTCGCCCGACCCCGGCCTGCTCGAAGTCCGCGATCCCGAAGGCAACCTCGTCTGCTTTGTCGGCAAAGACTCGCCGCTCAAGGAAGCCATACTCGCGCGCGACACACCACTGTCCACCCACGCGCCCAGCCACCACATCATCCACGTCGGCTTCATCGTCCACGACCGCGCCAAAGAAGATGTCTTCTGGAAAGACATCCTTGGCTTCCGCCCGTACTGGTACGGCACCATGCATCCGCCCAACGTCGACTGGATCAGCATGCAGGTGCCCAACGGCACTGACTGGATCGAGTACATGATGATGCCCGGCCAGCATTCCGATAAGCACGACTTCGGGATGAGCGATCACTTCTCGCTAGGCGTCGAGCGCATGCAGACCGTCCTGCACGACCTCCAGGCCAACGGCTGCGAAGAGAAGCAGTGCACCGCCATCCAGGCCGGCAAAGACGGCAAAATCCAGCTCAACCTCTTCGACCCCGACCAGACCCGCGTCGAGTACATGGAGTTCAAGCCCGTCATGAAGCCCTGCTGCTCGGACTTCACCGGCCCGCACCCAAACCCCTCTGAAGAGTAACTACTGCATAGGCGTCGCATTCTGCGCACTCAGCGTCATCGAGTTCGCCCCAGCCTTCAACTCCACCGGGTGCTCCCACACCAGCGCCTGGTTGTTGTACCGCGTGGAGATCATCAGGTAGTACGTCCCGGGCGGCACCGCAGGAAACGTGCCCGCACCGCTCGCATCCGAGCGCACGGCAGACGCAACGCTCGCCTTGAGCGCATCCATAATCTTTCCGCAGTCCGGGCTGTGCGTCCCACACGCCATGCCCAGCACCTTGTATGCGTTCGATCCCGCCGGAATGACGACACCCGCCTTCGTCACGATGTTCGGAATGCTGTCGCGCAGCAGCGTGTACGGATGCATCGCGAGTGGATTCTGCACGCCGGGCTGCGTCGGAAACCCCGAAGCAATCGACAGCGTCGCGTTGCCCAACGCATGCCCTGCCGTCGACATCGTCGCAGGATCCGCCCCCGCAGTTCGCACCATCGTGGCAGCGCTTCCGCCGCCGGCCGGGATGGTCGCACTCGGTGTCAGCACTGCAAGCTCGCAGCTCTGCTCCATCGGAGCAAACGTAAAGTCGTCGTTATCACCTTGTCCCGTGATCACGCGACCATGCACCTGGTACGCTCCCGTCGCGCCCGGATCGAGCGTGCCATCATGTCGCAGCGCAAGCGCGAGCGGATGATCGGGCGCATCAATCTTGACCACCGCACCACTTGCCCCCGCGGTGACGGTATACGGATACGCGCGCGCCGCATCCGGCCCGCATCCCAGTACCGCCGACTCCGGGAAGAACTGCACACTGAAGCCACTCGGCGCCGCGAAGATGCCCTGCATGCGGATTCCCGGCGGTGTTGGCGGCCCCTTGTCGCCGCCGAACATCGTCTTCAGCAGATCCGTCTGCATCGTCTGAATGCCGGTGCCTGCGCCTTTTGTCGACAAATTCAGGGCCGGACACGTCGCGCGGCGCGGTGAGAACGTCGCATACGACGGACTCGATGTTCCCGGAACATACGTGCTCGACGTCGTCGTGTGCGTCGCGTCGTACGTTCCGCCACCCGTATACGTCAGTTGGTCACCGTTGTACGCTCCAGCCTGGTTCTGATTGATCCGCTGCGTGTTCGTCGTGGTCTGCGTCTCCGTGTGCCCCGGCGTCGATCCACCGCCGGCCATGCCAGTCGCCACTACGCCATTGATCGTCACCGGCCCCGGTCCCGTGATCGTCCCATCTGCGTGCAGCGCGAGAATCAGAGGCTTCGGCGTGGTCTCAACGATCAGCGATGCGTGGCCATTCGCAAAATCCATCCTGTAGCTCTCCTGATTCGGCGAGAGGAAAGAGCAGTTCACCAGCACACCACCATCAATAAAATCCAGTCGCCAGTTGCCCGCGCCGACAAACACACCCGCCATCGTCGGCCCTGACTTCGGCTTCGTCTCTGCAGCGCTCACCCCAAGCATCTGCGTGGCCTGCCCAAGCATCGACGTGAACCCACCCAGCAGCGCGTTCCCCGTGCATGAGGCCGGCAATCGCCCCGACGTGATGCAGCGGTTCATCGTGCGGTCATCGGCAGACATCGGCTTCCTCTGCTGCCCGCTCATCGCCGCAGTCTGCTGCTGCTCAATCGCCTGCAGCTGCTGATTCGCCTTCGCTTCATTCGCGTTGTAGGTCGCCTGCTGCTTGTCCTGAAACGCCTTCGCAGCCGCCAGCTGCTTTGCGCTCGGTTGCGTGCACGTGGGCAGCAGCTTCTTCAGGTCACCGCGGCTTTCATAGGTGTACTTCATCAACCCATTCGGCAGAACCGTGTCAGGATGACCGACCATGCACTTTGCAGTATCGGACGTATCCCGAATGTTGCAGTTCTCAACGAACATGTGGGCGCCGTTGCAAACGAACGTAGCGCCGATGGGAATGTCCTGGCCGGCGGCAACGATCGCGCCGGACAGCACAATCCCAGCAGAGATCGACTTGAGGACAATACGCACAACGCGGGGAACGAACTCTGCTTTCACTTGCAGATCGCACGGCAAAAAGTGAACACGCGCACTCATACGAACCTCGATTCTGAGCCTTCGCCTCTAAAAGGGAGCCCACGTTCGAAGATGTAGAGGCAGGGCCGACTCCGGCCGCCGTTCAAGGAGGAGGGACCCTTATCCTAGCTCCAATGGCATGCCACCGTAAACGGCGCTGTTCTTCTTTACCCGCGCAGGAGTCTAATCCAGAGCAGGAGGCCCTATGGGCAGGTTGCTCATCGGACTAGGCGTCGCCCTGGTGCTGACAGGCATCGTCGTGCTGTTGCTCGAGCGGTTCGGACTCGGGCCGGGAAGGATGCCCGGCGACTTCGCATATCGCGGACACAATGTGCAGGTGTGGTTTCCCTTAGGCACGTGCATCGTGCTGAGCATCCTCCTTTCGGCAGCGCTGTATCTGGTCTCAAGATTCCATCGCTGAACGGTCTGGATACCCAATTTCCCGCGTGCAGCATCTTTCTTAAACAGAGCGGTAAAAGAACGCGCTTTTGGGGGACCTCTATGAAGAGATGTCTGCTGAGTCTCTGCGGAATGTCAGTGGCTGCTTTGCTTCTATGCCCTGCAGCCTTCGCTGACAATTTCACTTTTAACTACTCCGGCTTGGGAACGATTGGATCGACACCGACCATGTTCACCGGATCGGGTACATTGGTCGCTACGCCCGCAGGAACGGGGCAGTTTGCCATACAGTCCATCATGGGGACCGCCAATGGATCGCCAATTACCGGTCCGTTGACTGACTACCCATCAGCCGGTTCAGGAAATACGCCGGGCGACAACATCATCTTCAGTCCTGTCCCGACCAATGGTGGCGCCCTGGACCTCAACGGCTTCTCGTTCGCGGCGGGCGGAGCTGACTACAACCTCTACTACTACGGCTCGACCCAGGATCAAGGGTATGGACTCGTGACCGGCGCGGCGGCCGTAGACGGAACCACCAATCTGGTGTTCAACCTCATGGATGCGACGACGGGGGCGGCGATCGTTACAGCGCCCGGAACGCCGGGTGGCCCGACAACGGCTGCAACGCCGGAGCCGGGATCGCTGGCGCTGCTCGCAACGGGAGCTCTTGGTATTGCGGGAGTGGTTCGTCGTAGATTTGCTGTTTAGTTCTTGCTGTGTCGTTTTTCCCATCGATTCAAAAGGCCGCCGGAGTTCGGGCGGCCTTTTGTTGCGCTTTAAAGCTTGGGGAGGATTTGCGCCGCCAGCGCTTTTTCGGCCGCTTCGTTGTCCTGCTTGCTCGCGTTGGGGATACTCACGCTCAGCAGCAGGAGGTGGTGCTTGCCGAGGGCGTAGAGGTAGGCGGTGGACCCGGCCGCGGAGGTGACGAAGAAGGCATCCTCGCCGACTCCGGTGACGGAGGCGAGGCGCCCGGTGTTGGCCATCTGCGCGCGCGTGACGTTGAAGGTGTCGCGGTCCTTGAGGCTGATGTAGACGCGGTCTTCGCCTTTCGAATCTTTCCAGGTGCAGTCGGGGGAGTCTTTGGAGCCGCCGGGCTGGCCGGGGGGCACGGGGGTCGTGACGACGGACTTGATCTGGTCGGGGGTGAGGAGGGTGCAGGGGGATTGGGCGTGGGTGGCGCCGGCGAGGAGGGTGGCCGCGGCGAGGGTCAGGGACGTGCGGATCATTTTTGGGCTCCGCGGGGTTAGATGCGGGGTACCCCCCTCCCCCCTCAAAAGGGCCAAAGTATTCAGAACAGGCGGTTTAGATTTTGACTTCTCGGCAAAGTCTTGGATTCAGGGGAGTTACGGGTAAAGTCTTCCATTCAGGTGAGTTAACGGGTGGGAGGTCACTTTTTCTGGTCAGAGTTTGGGGAGGATCTGGGTGGCGAGGGTCTTTTCGGCGGCCTGGGTGTTCTGCTGGATGCTGGTCTGCTGGGTGCCGTCGGGGAGGGTGACGGTGAGGAGCAGGAGGTGGGTTTTGGTCAGGACGTAGAGGGCTGAGGAGGTCTCGTCGGGGGAGACGAAGAAGGCGTCCTCGCCGACGCCGGTGACGGGGGAGGGATGGCCGCCGGACTTCTCGATCTGGGTGCGGAAGGTGCGGAAGTCGGCGGCGGGGCGGAGGGCGATGTAGAGGCGGTCGGCGCCGTTGGCGTCGCTCCAGGTGCATTCGTTGGAGCCTTTGGCGACGCCCGGCTGGCCGGGCTCGACCGGCGAGTTGAGGACGGCTTTGATCTGGTCAGGGGTGAGGAGGCTGCAGGGGTCTAACGGAGTTTGCGCGTGGGCGGCGGGGATGAGGGCGGCTGCAGCGGCGAGTAACAGAGTGGCGCGGATCATGGTGGGCTCCGCTGAGGTTAGACGTTGGGAGTGGCGGGGTGAAGGCAATTCAGCCCGTTCGGCTTCGCCTCCCCTCCCCGCTTCGGCGAGCGGAGCCCACTCATGCCGCGGCGCCTCATGAATGGGCCACCCGGGAGAGGAATTGTGTTGTGTCGGGCAACGAGATGGCGTAGTCTTCCGCAGATTTCAAGAACAAAGCTGAGGTGCACATGAAAGCTTTCGCGAGCCTTCTTGCGGTTCTCATTGTGTCCAGTCCTGCGGTTCTCGCGCAGAAGTCACAAGCACCCTTGACCATTGTCGGGGGCGAATCTGCCACATCCAAAACGGCTGCTGCTGTACAACCGGCGACTGCACCGCCGGTTGCCGCGGCTCCGTCGACGGCACCGGTCGCGCCGCCGGCTGCCCGAGTTCTGGCGCGGCCGCCGCTTTCGTATCTTCTCGATTGGTTCCCGGAGCGAAGCTCTTCATCGAGCCGATGAATGGTTTCGAAACGTATCTGGAAGGCGCGATTCTCAAAAAGAAGGTTCCGGTGGTGGTGGTGGATGATCGCTCGAAGGCAGACTTCATCGTTTCGGGCTTGTCTGACGAAGCGAAGGCGGGGTGGGCGAAGACAATTTTTGTCTCACCGGCGTCGCATGCTCAGGCGAGCATCTCTGTCAAAGATGCGCACACAGGAAATCTGGTGTTCGCATATAACGTCGACAAGATGAATGCCGTCAGGGCGAACCAGAGCACAGCTGAGGCATGCGCGAAACACCTGAAGGAGTTTATGGAGAACAAGTAGCAGAGTGGATGATCGTTGCCCTCCAACGGGAAAGCAATTCAGTCGTTCCGCTTCGCTCCACTCGGCCTTCGGCAGAGCGGAGCCCACTCCTGCCGCTGCGCGTCATGAATCGGGCACCCGACGAGTGGGCGACCCGACCGAGCTGTATTCACCTCCCGGTGGAGACGTGGAGCAGCCGGCATTCGTTTCTAGTAAGCTCATCCATTCATGGGCAAATACGACAGTTCCAAGACAAGAGTTCGGCCATTCTTTAATCAGTTGCGGCAAGTGGATTCAAGCGGCGAATCTTGGCTGCCGAAACTGCTGAGGGCCGCACCATTCAGCGCGAACATCGAAAGTTTCGCGTCCGATCCCGGCCGAATAGCTAAGGTAGCGCCGGTCCCGAACTCATCAAAAGAGCGGCTCATCGGTCCTCCAACTGCGTTTCTGCGATGGCTGCTCCAGAATCCAGAACGACTTCGTTGGCAAAAGGATGGCGGAACCAAGGACCTAGTCAAACGGGAGTGGCGCGAGAAGTTGTGCTCGAAGACAACCGGAGAGACACAACGAGAGCTCGCGTTAGATCGAACCGAAGCGATACGCGAAGGACTTCGGTTACTCAATGAATTTGGCGCGGGTGGAGCTCGTCAGCAGTGGTGGGCATTTGAAGGTCAGACCCACGTCGATTTCTTCATCGAAACAGATCGGGGATTCCGGATTTACGTCGAGGGTAAACGGACGGAAGCGCTATCGTCGTCGACGGCATGGTTTCCTTGGCGAAATCAATTCGTCCGCAATATCGAGGCCGCGCGCGAAGATGCAAATGGAGCACCCTTCGCATTTTTGTTGATGAGCGAAATTGAAATGAAGATTCCGCTTGATGCAGTGGGTGACGGACTCCCACATTTGGAAACCGGCGAGCGGCGCGATTTGCTGCGACATTACATCGGAAACATTACTTGGAAACGGGCCTGTGATCTGCCGGGATTTCCATATGTAGATCTGCCGGATACCTGTGCGACTCGCCCCAACGCTATCAACTAACAGCCACTTGAAGGAAGCGGATGAGTAGGTACTAACCGACCTCGCTCGTGGCGGCTCTACTCCTGCAATCGAGGAGCTAAGCGTAAGCCTCAGTTCCAGAGCGGTAGTTCTTCCCATCGATCCGGAAAGCCAGCTTGCGCTAGACTAACGCCGGGCATTTGCGGCAGCGTTTTCAGTTGGGCCTTGAGTCTGTGGGGCCACTTAGTCGATGGATTGATAATCCGAAGCAGGTGCTGCATGACTGCGGCGGTGGCGTAGATACGGGAGTACGACTCCCCCTGAATGTGATCGAGATTTGGGATCTCGCCATGTTTCGGCCTTGCGACTCGATCAGCGGGCGATCGATTCCATAGGCGACTGTGGTGTGCGCACATGTTCCGAACGTTGTTGATGTTCCGCGCGAAGCTGGTCAGGAGCGTCGGCTTGGAGAGTCCGTATTTATTAGCGAGCTTCTGTTGGTCTGACGTCTTCATGCCAGACAGCAGTACTGACAGCATTCCGAAATCCCAAAGCTCGATGGCTATCCAAATGGGCAAGTGCTCACCGTAGTATTTCGCCTTGAAATGGCTTACAAATTCTTCGCTCGAACGGCGAAAGGTATCATCTAACTTCTCCAGCCATTTCTGATGCTTGCTGCCTACCCAAACCTGGCCCCCGACAAATAGAGGATCGAATTCCGCTGGATCACGATGCACGTAGGGGGAGCGTTTGCCCAGCAATAGCGCCACATCTACTCTTAGCGCTACTTCAATGCGTTCAATTGCGTCCAGGAAGATCAGGCGAAGACGTTTGTCGAAAACATAAAGGTCCATCACATTATGGAAGGTCGAACCTGGGCGAAAGTCATCCTCAACAATGACTACTTCCTTTCCTTTGGCATCCAGCAGTGGAGCGCCAGTGAATGGATGTTTGCTGACTCGGCTCTTCCGGAGTGGATACCAATAGCCACTAAGACGGTAATATCCGATTCTTTCGAGACACGCCTGCGCTGATGCTCTATCGGTAATTAGGAGTCCACGCTGCTCGAGCAAAGTGACCTGATCGACAGCTAGTTTATATGGCTTGGTATAGGGATTTGAAAGCAGCTCACTACCCCCAAAAAAGAAAGCCGACCCGTACGCTTTCGCGAGAACGGGTCGGGCGTGTTACTAGTAGGATGCCATTTTCTAGGCGCGCTTACAAGCGGTTTTTGAAAATCTCTTCTATTCCGAGGTAACCCCTCATTACTGCACGAGCGTGCCGTTTTCCCCGTTGGTTTTGGGGTCTTCGGGGGGGATGACGGTGGCGCTGGCTACTTTGTCGTCGGCTTCGAGATTCAGGAGGCGGACGCCGGAGGTGGAGCGGCCGGCGGCCCGGACACTCTTGGTGTCGATGCGGATGATTTTGCCGAACTGGCTGATGACCATCATCTCGGTGGTGTCGTCGACGAGCTGGATGCTGACGACTTTGCCGACCTTGGAGTTGGCCTTCATGTTGATGACGCCCTTGCCGCCGCGCGACTGCAGCCGGTAGGCGTCGACGTCAGTGCGCTTGCCGTAGCCGTTCTCCGAGACGGTGAGGATGAGGCAGGGGGTGAGGCCGAGCTGGGCGTCGAGTTTTTCGAGCTTGGCGGCGGCTTCGGGAGAGAGCGCAGGGGCGGCGACGGTGTCGTCCGCTTCGGCGAGGGCGAGGGGCTGGCTGGCGGCGCTGTCCTTGGCTTCGTCGAGAACGGCTTCTACGCGGTCCTTCAGTCCCTTGGCGGCGGCGATTTCGAGGCGGCGCTTGTTGCGGGCCTCGGGGGAGGGGGTGACGGCGACGCCGATGACGTAGTCGCCCTTCTTGAGCGAGATGCCGCGGTTGCCGAAGGCGGGGCGGCCCATGGCGCGGAGGTCGCGCTCGTCGAAGCGGATGGCCATGCCGTCGTGGGTGGCGAGGAAGATGACCTGCTCGCCGTCAGTCATGCGGGCGGTGACGAGCTCGTCGTCCTTGTCAATGCCGATGGCGATGATGCCGCGGGCCATGACGTTGGAGAAGTCGCGGAGGGCGGTCTTCTTGACGGTGCCGTTGCGGGTGGCGAAGAGGACGTACTTGTTCTCTTCGGTGAGGTCGCGCGTGGGGAGGATGGTGACGACTTTTTCGCCGGGCTGGAGGTCGACGAGCGAGGCCATGGCCTTGCCCTTGCCGGCGGCGCCGACGTCGGGGATCTCATAGACCTTGAGCCAGTAGACGCGGCCGGTGTTGGTGAAGCAGAGCAGATAGGCGTGCGTGGAGTCGATGATGAGCTGCGAGACGAAGTCTTCCTCGCGGGTCTTCATGCCCATGCGGCCGGTGCCGCCGCGCTTCTGCTGGCGATAGATGCTGATGGGCGTGCGCTTGAGGTAGCCGGTGTTGGAGACGGTGACGGCGACCTGCTCGTCGGCGATGAGGTCCTCGAGGGTGAGCTCGGCGGACTCGTCGATGATGGCGGTGCGGCGCGCGTCGCCGTAGCGCTCGCGGATGTCTTCGAGCTCCTTGATGATGACGCGGCGGAGTTTTTTCTCGGACGCGAGGATGGACTCGTACTCGGCGATGTTGTCGCGAACGGCGCTCAACTCATTCAGGAGCTCATCGATGCTCAGTTGGGTGAGGCGGTAGAGCTGGAGTTCGAGGATGGCGTCGATCTGGCGGTAGCTGAGGATGAGCGTGCCGCCGGCGTTGTTCGAGAGCAGGGCGGAGACGCTGCCGCCGGCGAGGTCGATGTCGTACTTGCTGGGGTTCAGCTTGACGCCGCGGAGCTCGGTGCCGCGGAGATTGATGGTGCGGTTGGAGAAGAACTGGAAGAGGTTCTCGCGGGCGTCGGCGCGGGAGGACGACTGGCGGATGATTTTGATGACGCTGTCGAGGTGGTCGAGCGCGATCTGGTAGCCGAGCAGGATGTGCTCGCGCTCGCGGGCCTTGTTGAGGAGGAAGGCGGTGCGGCGGCGGACGACGTCGATGCGGTGATCGATGAAGGCGTGGATGGCTTCGGGGAGGCCGAGTTCCTTGGGCTGGTTGTTGTGCACAGCCAGGAAGATCATCGAGAAGCTTTCCTGCATCTGGGTGTGCTTGTAGAGCTGGTTGAGGACGATCTCATGCTGAGCGCCGCGCTTGAGCTCGATGACGATGCGCATGCCGTCGCGGTCGGACTCGTCGCGGACGTCGGAGATGTCGTCGATGGTCTTCTCGTTGACGAGCTCGGCGATTTTTTTGATCAACGTGGACTTGTTGACCTGGTAGGGGATTTCTTTGACGATGATGGCCTGCCGGCCGCCGGTAATCTGCTCGAGGCCACACTTGGCCCGGATCATGAAGCGGCCGCGGCCGGTCTTGTAGGTCTGGGCAATGTTGCCGCGTCCGTAGAGAATGCCGGCCGTTGGGAAGTCGGGGCCCTGCACGTGCTCGAGAACGATGGCGAGGTCGGGGCGCGTGTCGCTCTTTTCCTTTTGGATGAGCGCGATGGTCGCGTTGAGGACCTCGGTGAGGTTGTGCGGCGGGATGTTCGTAGCCATGCCGACGGCGATGCCGGTCGAGCCGTTGACGATGAGGTTGGGAATGCGCGCGGGAAGGACGCTGGGCTCGGTGGTGGACTCGTCGTAGTTGGGGACGAAGTCGACAGTGTCGGAATCGATGTCGGCGAGCATCTCGCCGGCGAGGCGCGTCATGCGCGACTCGGTGTAACGCATGGCGGCGGGCGGGTCGCCGTCGACGGAGCCGAAGTTGCCCTGGCCGTCGATGAGCGGATAGCGGAGCGAGAACGGCTGCGCGAGGCGGACCATGGTGTCATAGATGGCGGAGTCGCCGTGCGGATGGTAGTTGCCCATGACGTGGCCAACCACCTTGGCGGACTTGGTGTACTTCTTGTTGAACTGCAGGCCCATCTCCTGCATGCCGTACAGGACGCGGCGATGCACGGGCTTGAGGCCGTCGCGGGCGTCGGGCAGGGCGCGGCCGATGATGACCGACATGGAGTAGTCGAGATACGACCGGCGCATCTCCTCCTCGATATTGATGGGCAACATCTGAAGAGCACCGGGACCGGTGGGCGCGCCGGGGCCGTCTCCGCCAGAGCCGCCGGGGGGCGGGTTGTTGGAGTTAGCATCCTGCGCGCTTGGGGGATCGTTGGGGTTAGAGCCGAGGGGGAGCTGGTTCTGATCGTCAGGCATCAATCACGCAAACTTTCGAAGGTGTCGTCAGGGTCAAATTTCGGAGGTTCTGTCTTCTCCATTATAGGCGTTTTCCGGAACGAAGAGACGCAGGTGCCGGGGTGTGTACATAACCCAAAATGAGCAACTTACAGGCAGAGAAAAGGGGCGCCCGAAGGCGCCCCGAAGTGGGTGGGAATTCGTGAGGTTTAGAAGTAGAATTTCGCGGCGAGCTGGGACACGCGCGACGGCGCAGCGTTCGTGATTTGGCCGAAGGTGCCGTCCGAGAAATTGCCGTCCGGGGTTTGGAAGTTCGTGTGGTTGAAGACGTTGTCGCTCTCCATACGGAGCTGAAGGCGGCGAGCGCCGTCTGCCGATAGATTGAAATTCTTGGCGATGATCAGGTTTGTATTGGCGTAGCCCGGCTGCCGGAAGGCGTCGCGTCCGATATTCCCGAACTGTCCGATCGGCTCATCGGTAAAGCTCGAAGGATCGAAATACTGCAGACCGGCGGTAGTTTTCGGGTTTGTCTGCTTGTAGGCAGCGACCTGTTCCGGGATGTCCGGGCAGGCGTAGAAGCTCACCTGGTAGGAGCACCAGAGCGAGTTGGAATTGGTGAAGCCGGCGTAGGAGACGTCGAACGGTTGTCCCGTCGCCAGCGTCATGATGCCGCTGATCTCCCAGCCGGAGAGCGCGAGGTTGGCCGGCGAGAAGGTGCTGTGGCCGTGGAGGATTGGAGTGGTGTAGACCGGAGAGAAGACGAGGTGATGCTTCTGGTCAAAGGCTGCGTTGCCGTAGTTGAGCGCTTTGTCGAACTGGTTGTAGCCGCGAGCGGTGCCGTTCGCGCCGCCGCTGCCGCCGAAGCCGGTGTTCTCAAAGCTCGATCCATCATCCAAAGCGTGGGAGTAGGTGTAGCTCAACTGGAAGAGCAGGCCGTGAGTCGCCGCCTTGGTGATGCTGACCTGCAGCGCGTTGTAGTTGGAGGTGCTATAGGAGCCGGTCTCGCCCATTTCGATCAGCTGTGCGCTGTTGCCAATGGTGTGGCCGGGATAGTCAAGCGCCTGGCGCGGGGCTTCTCCGGGATTGGCGCAAGCCGGGTCTGCAACGCAAGCAGCGTGCCCTGCGGCTGTCTCGTAGTTGCCTTCGTAAGCCGTCTGGTTGTGACGACCCAGAGCACCGACGTAGCTGATGCGCGCAACCATCTGGGATGGCAGCTCGCGCTCGATGGAAAGCTGGAAGTTCTCCGAGTAGGGAGCGCGATAGGACTTGTCGAAGCTGTCGATGTTATAGATCTTGCCGGGGAAGGCGATATTCGATCCCCGGGTGGGCTGGGTGTAGGGGAACGGGCTAGCCTCCGAACCTGCCGCGGTGCCGTTGATATCGGCGAAGGGGTTCGCGAACGAGGGGCTTCCACCGGCATCCAGCGCGCCGCCTGAGGTAAGGCCGAAGGGCGGAGTGCCGTTAGTCTGGAGAGCGCTCTCTTCTTCGGTGCGGTCATAGTAGATACCGTAGCCGCCGCGAATCGAGAACTTGCCGGGTGTGCCAGAGATCCAGCCGAGGTCGGGCGCCCAGGCGAAGCCGATGCGCGGACCGAACTCGTTGTAATGCATTGTGGCCTGGCCACTGTTGGTGCAGCCCGGGTCTCCGGGATAGATCATATTTTTGGGGGCGTTGGGGAAGATCGTCGACTTCTGGCCGGGGCTGAAGCAGGCGACGCCTTCTCCCTCGTACTGATGGTTGCGCAGCGGGGTGTCGATGGAGTAGCCGAGACCGTAATCGAGTGTGAGGGTGTTGCTGACCTTCCAGGTGTCCTGAGCGTAGATGTAGTTAAGGAAGGCGTCGGCCTGGATCTCGCCCGTCGTGCCCTGCGTGTAGGTATCCGGGATGCCGAGAAGATAATCGAGCGACGCGATCCCGGTGCTATAGGCTCCAGACCCGTTGAAACCGTACGAGCCACTGTTCCTGGAACCGAACGCGTTGGAGACGTTGAACCGGCGGCCGTCGTAGCCGAACTTCAGTGTGTGATTTCCGAAGGTCTTGGACAGATTGTCGTCGAACTGAATGACCTGATCGATGCGGGGTTGAGGGCCGTCGGAGGTGCCGCCGATCGCGAAGCTCGCGTCGCCACCGACCGAGATGGTGGGGATTGTGGCGTAGGCAGGAACCTGCGGTGTGATGGCGAAGCCGGCGGTGCTGGGCTGCACGATCTGTTGTGGGTAGCTGGCCTTATAGTTGAACCGCGTGTAGTGAGCCGACAGGTCGTTGACCGTGGTGGGGCTAATGGTGCGGATGTAGTCGAGAGTGTACTGCTGGATGTGCTCAATATCGGCGTCGCCGAAGCCAGGAAGCGTGGCGCCATCGAAGGGAATTCCTTCGGTCAGGTTGTTCTCCTGATAAAGGCCCAGAACCGTGACCACGTTCTTTGGGTTGATGTTGTAATCGACGCGGCCAATGTACTGGTTGATCGTGGTGTTTTCTGTAGCGTTGTACTGATAGATGTTGTTGGCGTTGTTGGGCGCAGGGATGAACTGCGAGGCCAGCTTGGTCGCAATCGAGTTGAAGCTGGATGGCTTGAACTGACCGTTCAGAGCCGTGGCGCAGTCGGCCCACGTTTCGCCCGCCGTGCAGCCCGGAATGGTGATCTTAGCGGGAATGGGATTCGTGCTAAAGCCGCTGAGGCTGCCAGAGTAATTTCCGGCAAGATCGGCGGAGCTGAGCACGGTATTCTTCACGGACTCTTCAGGCACGCGCTCATGAGTTCCCTGATATGCGCCGAAGGCGAACAGCTTATCGCGGAAGATCGGTCCGCCGAGCGTTCCGCCAAAGATGTTCTGATGGTAGGGGCTGACCTGATCGGTGCGCTTGCCCGAGGAATCGAACGTCTTCTCGATGTAGTTATTGGTGTTGAGGAACGTATCGCGGTAAAACTCGAACGCGTCGCCGTGGATGTGGTTGGTGCCCTGCTTGATGCTGGCGGAGACGATGCCGCCGGAGTTGCGGTCATACTCGGCGTTCAGCGGACCGTCGACCAGGTTGAACTGGTCGATAGCATCGAGGTTCGGGGTCAGGACGATCGTGTTGAGGGCGATGTCATTGGTGTCGGCACCGTTGATCAGGTACTCCGACTGCTGGGCCTGCGAACCGTTGACAGAGAAGGTCCCGCCAAAGCGGTTCTCGTTGAGGTCTACGCCTGGGAGAGTCTGCTCGAGATTTGTGAAGTTGCGGCCGATCAACGGCAGCTCTTCCATCTGCTTGGAGTCGACGATGTTGCTCATCTGCATGTCGGTCGTGTTGACCTGGACGGCGTCGGCCGCGACCTCGAGGGTCTCGCTGGTGTTGCCGACCTGAAGCTTGACGGGCTCGACGTACTCCTGGTCGATATTAAGGGTGATGCCGGTGGCAGTGAAAGCCTGGAAACCAGAGGCTTTGACCGTGATGCTGTAGGTGCCGATCGGAAGCTGCGGGAACAGATAGTCGCCGCTCGCGAGGCTCTTCGTGGGGTATTTCACACCGGTGGCCGTGTTGGTGGCGATCACCTCAGCCCCGGGGATGACCGCACCGGAGGGGTCCGTAACGGTGCCCTTGATCCGGCCGTTCACATCGACCGCGTGGGCAGAAGTAGCAACAAAAGCGAGCACGAATGCCACAAAGAGCGTCGCCCAGACGCTCCGAAACTTAACCAGATGCATGTGTTTCTCCAAGGGGGACGGTTCTCCGTAATACGAACTATTACGGGGGTAACACGCAATTTTCTTGCCAAACCTTAGTGTCGGGGTCCGATGGATAAGTCGTTGAAGATTCGTGATGCGACGAGAAAAGGCCTATGAATTTTTATAGAAAATCGCGCGAGTGGGTTCCACAAGACGGAGATCACAAAGGAAAAGGGCGCCTGTTGGCGCCCTTTGGTGGTTGATGTGCGTTTGGTTAGAACTCGATCTTGCCCCACAGGACCACGACGCGCTGGTTGCTGAGTCGGCTGGGCGACAGGAACGCTCCGCCCGCGTTGGCCACATCCGTATTGCCGACCGTGCGATCGTCGTGATTGAAGACGTCCTGGGCCTCGGCACGGAGAATGAAGCGTGCCCGCTCCTTTACGTCAAAGCCTTTCTCCAGGGCGAAGTTCCAGGTCGTCGTGCCGGGAAGAACAAAGCTGTTACGGCCGATCTCCTGATGTAAGAAAGAGTTATCCGGATCGTACGGGATGAGGAAGTGCACGGAGCTCGCCGACACAGGATTTAGAGCGCGGGTGGCGTTGTAAGCGGCCATGTCGTAATAGACGCCGGTCGTAGCTTTGATAAGGTGGCCATCGATGCCGACCGACTGAAGCGGAGCGGACGGGTTGATGACAACCGGGCGATCGTTACTTGTGCTGCTATCTCCGTTGGTATCGTAGCCGTTGGTGTTGTAGGTTGCGTACGGGCCGCTCTGGAGGCGCGTTACACCGGAGAGGGTCCAGTTCCTGGTGAAGACGTTCTCAGCGAGGTCGGTCAGGGCGTTGCTGGAGTGAAGTCCGGGGACGGTGTAGAGATACGCAACCGAGAAGAAGTTGCGATGATCATACGCCGAAGGTCCCCAGTCCTGGCCGCGTCCGCCGGGCGCTAGATTGGCCGCGTAGGACGTGGTATCGGTGCCGAGCGTAAAGACCTCTGAGCCGTCGTCGAGGTCCTTACTGTAGACATAGTCGCCACGGACCTCGAGGCCGCGCCGCAGGTTGTAGGTGCCGGAGAGCTCCAGGCCGTTGTAATTGGAGTCCGCACCGTTGTTGCGCAGGATGATGACGCCGCGCGAGGTATTCAAACGAGCTCCGGTGAGGCCGTTGAAGTAGTTGTACTGCTGGTTGGCGAATAGCTTTTCACCCCGGGCACCCACATACCGGATACCGAGAATCACGTCGCCGGGCAGCTGACGCTCCACGCCGAGGTTGTACTGGTACGTGATCGGGTTGACGAGGTTGCTGTCCTCGCTTTCAACGCTGGAGAGTGGGCTGAGGGTGTTAGGAATGCTGGCGATCAGGCTGGTCGCGTTAGCAAGTCCATTCCCGGTGGTTTGAACGAGAGTGCCGGCGACCGCATCGGGAGAGCTCTGGGCCGAGTTGACGAGGATGTTCGAGAAGGTGGAGTCATAGAAGACGCCGAAGCCGCCACGAATGGAGGTCTTGCCGTCGCCCAGGAAACCAAACGAGCCATGCGGTGAGTAGGCGAAGCCGAAACGCGGCGCAATATTGTTGGTGTCGTTTTTGACCGGAAGAACGGTGTTGATCGGGGCAAATACGTTGTACTGATCAATACCGGGATACTGGAGTGAGTTCTCCGGATTGGTGAGGTAGTCGTAGCGCAATCCGAGATTCAGCGTAAAGTCCGCGGTGAGCTTGATGTCGTCTTCCGCGAAGATACCCGTGCGCCATCCGTGCGCATCGACACGGGTCTGTCCGTAGGTCTTTGTGGCCGTGCCGGAGGGCCCGAGCTGGTTGAGGAGGAAGTTGCCCAGCGAGGTGACGCCGCTGCCGCCAGCGGTGAAGGCCAGTGTGCCAAAGGCGTTCTGCGAAACCAGGTCGATCTCGATAAGACGGCCAATGTCGGCGCCAACGCTGATCGAGTTCCGCCCGAGCGTATACCGGACGGTGTCCTGGAACTGATAGAGGTCTTCCTTGCGTCCCTGGGGGAAGTTCTGGTTCGGTCCGAGCGCAGGGAACGTGTTCGTACCGTTGGTTGTGGCGCCCGTGATGTTTGCGAACGTGATGGTGTACTGGCTGTTGAGCGGATTCGCCACGGTCTGCGCTGTGGGCGCAAAGGTGAAGGCAATACGCGCCTCCGAGGCACGGAACTCATTCAGCAGATGCGGCCCGAAGACATGCGTCCACTGGCCTTCGCCCAGCTCCGACGGCCCGCCTTGTTGCGTGTCGAAACCCGCCAGGGCATTGGGGTTGTTGAAGAAATCCGGCGTGAGCGAGGACCGCCCGTGCAGGTAGCGGAAGGCAAGGTGGTCCTTTTCCCACGGTGTGTAGTCCACCCGGTACATCCACTGGGTGTTGGGATTGACCTCGGGTGCATTCGGCCGCTGGAAACCCTGGAAGGTAATGACGCAACCGGTGGCCGGGCAGCCAGGCAGAGCTCCAACGTTCTCGCTAATGATTCCGGTCGGATTGCCTGACGTTTTAACGCCAGGGAAAACAACCTCGCCGGGCTGGGTGAGATACGCCCCGTTGCTAAGGTACTGGTCGATAATCTGAACCTGAGCTGCGGGAGCGCCGGTGATCGTTTGGAGCGCCGCATAGCCGCCGGCATCGGGCAGCAGGTTTACACCCGGGACCTCCCGGCCAAAGAAGCGCCGCATCGCGAGCCCGCCGAACGCAAAGAGCTTATCGCGAAAGATAGGCCCTCCCGCCGTGAAGCCGTAGGTGTGCTGGTCGGAGCGCGCTTTCGGGGAGCTTGTACCGCGGAGATTGCCTTGAATGGAATTCAGGCCGGAGCCGGTGTAGCGCTCAAAGACCGTGCCGTGATACTGGTTGGTCCCCGATTTGGTGACAAGGTTCACGATACCGCCGCCGGCGCGGCCGTACTCGGCTGAGGCCGAGTTGGTGAACACGGTAACGGAATCGAAGATGTCCGGGATGATGGGCTGAAACGCCTGGCCGGCGATGTCGACGTCATTAATCTCCTGGCCGTCCATCAGATAGTTGTTCGCGCGCGGACGCGAGCCGTCTACCTGGATGTTCACGCCGTTCGAGAGTGAGCCGCTCGGCGTGGACACCGGCTGAACGCCCGGGACCGTGAGGGCCAACTCGACGGGATTCAGCGTGAAGATCGGAATCTTATCCAGTTCCTTCGCGCTCACAGTTCCGGACAGCACGCCGTTCTCGGTATTGATGGTCGTCTGCGTGGCCTCGACCTCGACCTCCGTGGAGGTTGAGCCCACCAGGAGCTTGATGTCGTACGAGGTAATGACGGAAGGGGCGACAGGAATGTCCTTGATATTGGTGGCCCCAAACCCGGGGTCCTCAGCGGCAAGCGTATACGTGCCGGGGGTCAACGCTTCGACGCGATAGGCCCCGTCAGTGCCGGTCTTGACGACTCGCTTTTCACCCGTGTTCTGATTCGTCACCGTGATGCTGGCGCCGGGGATGGCCGCTCCTGTGACGTCGCGGGCCACACCGGCCAGAATTCCGTTGCTGGTTTGTGCAATTGCCGATGCCGTGAGGCCAATGCTCATCACGATGGCAGCCAGAGACCTGTGCCGAAATATCATCGCCTACTCCCCGAAACTAAGAAATGGTTTTGCAAATGCCAGGGCGCAAAAACTTCCGCCAGGCACACGAGTCATCCCCAGATGGCTGTTTCTCTGGTGCGTGCACGTTCAATTCCAAAGCGCGAAATAAAGCATTCTGGGCCGGAAATCGGACAGTCAGGTCGTGCGGCGCTGTCTGCCACTATGAATTTGCGGAGGATTTCTATAAGATTTTTAGCTCGTCTGGCGACATCAATCGCGCGTTTTCAGCTGCTTGCGTTGGATGTTGATCGCTTGAGTACCCACCGGCAAATTGAGCGTGCGTTCGCAGAGCGTTTATCGGGCGTTCCTTTGATTGCCCCAGCATTGGTGCAGGTGCACGCAGTGCCTGGAGGCCGACTCGATGCAGCCGAGGACGCAGATCACAAGCCTTTGCAAGGATGCCGCGGATCACCCCAGCCAGCGAGCTGGCCGGGGACCCCAAGCGGATCACCCCAGCCAGCGAGCTGGCCGGGGACCCCGAGTGGCGGAGCCGTACCGCACGGGTGTGTCGCTGCACAGCCACACCAGCTGCTCTGAAGAGAGCCTGAAGTTCGTGCACATGTTCGTGAGCATGCTGCCCGGAGCTGGCTGGCTGGTCCGGAGATATGAACGCGAGTGCCAGAAGAACTATGGCTTGCGGCTGGACTTTGAGCGTGCGTTCTGGCGCCCGCCGCTGCTGCCGAAGATGGCATTCGACGTCGAGGCTGCACAGATTCGCGGACTGCGGCTCGAGCCACTGGTTTCGATTACGGACCACGACACGATCGATGCGCCGATGCTGCTGCGCACCGTGCCGAGTGCGCGACATATTCCAGTCTCAGTCGAATGGAGCGCGCCGTTCGGGGATACGGAGCTTCACCTGGGAATTCACAACCTGCCGAGCTCCGACGGCACTGTGTGGATGCAGCGGTTTGGTGAGTACACGGCAGAGGCGCTGCGAGCGCGGTGCTGCGAAGAGGAGTATGGCGCGCGCGTGGGGCGCATGGACACGCGCCTGATCGGGATGCTGCGCGAACTGGATGCGACGCCCGGCGTGCTGATCGTCTTCAATCATCCGGCGTGGGACCTGCATGAGGTTGGCGAGACGGCGCATCGGCGCGAGGTGGTGCGGTTCCTCGCAGCAGCGGCGAAGACGGTTCATGCAGTCGAGCTGAATGGGCTGCGGCATGCGAAGGAAAACCGCGAGGTGATGCGGCTGGCGCGTGAAACAGGCCACTTGATGATCTCCGGCGGCGACCGGCACGGCCTGGAACCGAATGCGAACGTGAATCTGACGGTTGCGAGAAACTTTCGCGAGTTTGTGGATGAGATCCGAATCGAGCGCCGCAGTCACGTGCTGTTTATGCCGCAGTATGCGAAGGCCTGGGAGGGACGGATCCTGCAGTCCACGCTGAACGCCGTGACGGACTTTCCGGAGTTCACCGAGGGGTGGCAGCGGTGGGATGAGCGCGCGTTCCATCCGGATGCGCAGGGAAATATGCGGCCGCTGAAAGAGCTGTGGGAACGGGCTCCGTGGCCGCTGCGTATGGCTATAGAGACGGTGAAGCTGGGGCGGAGTGAGGTTTTGCGGAACGGGCTGAGTGCGGCGCTTCGTGTGAGCGATTCGATGCCACTGGAGATGGAGCTGCAGTAAGAGAAGCGCGGGGGTGCAGGATGGGATGGATTGCTGCAGCGACGATAGCGTGGATTGGCGTCGATGTTGTGTCGGCGTGGGATGCGGTGTGTACGCGAATATCGGCGGTAGCTTCACGCATGCTGGCGCGCCGCATCAGGATTCGAGCTGCTGATTGAGCTCCGGCTCGCGGATGTCGCTGTGCTCGCGTGTGAAGGGACGCTTGAAGAAGGTGGTCCAGAAGTAGTTGACCGCATACCGAAAGGCGATGGTGAGCATGCCTTCATGCTTGAGGCGGCGCGCGGAGGAGTGCATCTTGAGGTCGAAGGTGAAGAGCACTTTGCCGACGGCATGAAGGCGGCGCGCGATGTCCGTGTCCTCGCCGTAGAACGTGATGGAGACGTCGTAGCCGCCGATGGCCGCGAGCGCCGAGCGCGAGAGGATGAAGTTGCCGCCCTGCACCATCGAGCCCACGCGCAGGATGTACTTGTTGGTTGCGTAGGTGAGCCACGCGATGAGATAGAAGACATTCACCAGCCGGCGCTGCGGAGGCGTGAGGTCGTAATAGACCAGCGGGCCGGAGAGCGCGACGAGCGGCGGGTTGCGGCGTTCGTGCTCGCGAAAGGTGCGCAGGACGTTCTCGACCCAGCCGGGCGTGAGGCGTGAGTCGGAGTCCACATTAGCGATGAGCGATCCCGTGGAGGCGAGGAAGCCGGCCTGCCGGGCGAAGGGGAGGCCCTTGCGCTGCTCGTCGACCAGGCGCACGCGCGGTCCGTGTTCGGCAGCGTAGCGGAGTGCGAGCTCGCGGGTGCGGTCGGTGCTGGCGTTGTTTACGACGATGATTTCGGTGAGGTGCTCGAGGCCCCGGGTCTGCTCGAGGATGGAGTCAAGACAGGCGCCGAGATAGGCCTGCTCGTTGTACGCAGGAACGACGAAGCTGAGGAGCATGCGGCTACGCTAGCGAACGTGTGTGACAGTACGCTGAATTTGGGGGCAGAGTACCCGGATGGCTACGGTTGAATACGCTACTCGGAAGGTTTCCCAGCGCGTTGGACGAAAAAAACTCTGCATCCGCAGTTTGTGCATTCCCAGGGATAGATGTGGATCAAGGCGAGCAACGCTTCGATAATGCTGCGCCTATGTACGCGTCGAAATTATTCGTATCCACCGCTGGAACAAACGTCGCATCATCTCCACGTCTCCAGGGCCATAGAGTCGACACGATTCTCTGCTGGCGGTCCCCATCGTTCAAAGGTCGACCGTGAGGTACGACCTTGCCATGGCTAATTCACTGTCGGCTCCGAAGGATGCGGACTGCCGGGGAAGCGCTGGTCCTTCCACCGCAGCAGGGGCTTCTCCAGCCAGTGCCAGGACAGATAGGAGATCAGGATGGTTAAGATGGTCGCAAGAATGGCCTCAGTCAAGGGAGACCATCCGATGCGCAGCGCGCTGTCCAAATCGTGAAGGGAAACGATGACGATTACGTGCACAAGGTACATCGTGTAGCTGATGGTCCCGATGAAAACCAGAACGCGGGTCCGCAAGAGGCGCGCGAGCCACCAATTGCTTCCAGATCGGAGGAGCAACAGGCCCATGAGCGCGGCAATACCTATTGAGAAGATCGATAGGCCGAACACGACAAAGAGTACCGAGGCCCGGATTTCCCGGCCGATCACGGGTCGAATTGCATACAGGATCGCGGCTAACGAGAGTGCGGAGAATCCGCCAACTGCGGCAAAGAAACGCCCCGACCAAGCGGGAATGCCGCTGCGACCCCAGCGCTCAAGAAGCATGGCAAGAAGCCCGCCAAACAGGAGCGCATCGAAGCGCGAGAACAGGCTCAAGTAAGCGTATTCGGGCCCGAGCCAGCGCATAAGCATTTCGAAGAGGCATACAACGATGGCGACCAGCAGAATCGTGCGGCGGGAGAAGCGAAGAACAACGGGTGCCCAGAGGAGATAGAAGTACTCCTCGATGCTTAGTGACCAATAGGTTGCCGGGGGCGACGCCCAATTCATCCCGATGCCGATCGGACCGAGAGGCAGCCTGTGTGCCAGTGCAAACAACGCGGCAAGATGCATGAGGCGGAACTTGGGATGGAGCACCAGGAAAAGACCGAACTCGCGCGTGTTCGCCGGAGCAGCCTGCAAGAAGAAGAGCTGCGACGCAAGGAAGTTGACAACCTGCCAGTGCTGGCAGATTGCAACTACAACCAGCACGAGGGTAACGGCGAGGTATGGCGGGAGAATACGAACCGCGCGACGCGAGTAAAAGGTTTTGTACGGTTTCTCCCGGTTTCGCAGCCCAAGCAGGATTGTGGTGATGAGATAGCCCGAAAGCGCGAAGAAAATATCAACCCCGATCCAGCCAAACTCAGGGATCTTGTAAAACAGTCCGGCGAAAGCAGGGTAGTGGCAGCCAAGCACCAGTAGTATCGCGATCGCGCGAAGCCCATCGAGCTCGAGAATGCGGGAGCGAATCGACGGCGGACCCGCATGCGCTGCGGAGCGGATCGATTCAGGATGAACTACCGGCGCTCCCATTAGGATTTCATTTGAACAGAAAATCTTCATTGACCGTAGGCTGAGGTATCGACGAATAAGATGAGCGGAGAGGATCCGGATTGAACAGACCAAGCAGCCTGAGAGATAAAGTCACACGGATTCGAGTCCCGGATGCCCTGAAGCGAGATGGCCTTGGCCCGCGCTGGCTGCTGCTTGCCTCCCTGCTGGCGGCGATTGCGATCGTCAGCCGCTGCCCGAGTATGTTTCGGCACGCGCAGTTCTGGGCAGAAGACGGAAGTGTCTTATACGCACAGGCGTACGACCTCGGATGGCTCCGGGCATTATTTATCCCACAAGCCAGCTACGTCATTTTCGCTCAGCGAATCGGAGCAGCGCTCGCGTTATTAGTTTCCTTCCGATGGGCACCGCTCGTGATGGCACTTTGGGGACTCTTGTTCCAAGCGCTTCCGGTCCCGATTCTGCTTTCGTCACGCTGCAAACGTTGGGGTTCTCTAACGTTCCGGTCGTTGTTTTTGGCCGCGTATGTCGGGATTCCGAATGTTCGCGAGATTCACGTTGTATGCACAGACGCACAATGGCACATAGGGCTCGCCGCGCTCATGATCGCCTTAGCCGCTCCGCCGAAGTCGCTATCGGGTCGCATCTTCGATATCGCTCTGATGACGTGCGCTGCCCTAAGCGGACCGTTCGGCATCCTGTTAGTTCCGTTCGTGGCGATATTCTGGTGGATTCGCCGACAGCGGTGGTCTCTATCTATTCTCTCGCTCCTGAGCATGTCTTTGGCGCGGTTCAGATGCTCGTGATGCTGCACCATCACGAGCAGCGGCATGCTGGCCCGTTGGGCGCAACGCTGCGCAGGTTCACTCAATTCTTAGGCGGAGATGTGTTTCTCGGTTTGTTTGTGAGCGGCGCGGCTTTGGGCATGGTCCATCGATTCGTGTATTCGGTTCTTGCGATGATTCTCGGGCTGGGACTATGTGCGCTTTGCTTCCGATATGCCTCAGCGGAAGTGCGAATGTTCATTATCTATTGCTTCACCGTTTTTGCTGCGACGATGCGGTCGCCGATCGCTGGTCCAACCACTGTCCCGTTGTGGCTTCTGATATTGTTGCAGCCTGACAATCGTTACTTGTTCTACCCGGCATTGCCGCTCCTGTTAGCTGTTATCTGGTGCGCAGTGAGTGGACCGCAGCGGGGTATCCGAGCGGTAGGCATCGCACTCACTGCGGCGCTATTCATCAGAGCCGGCCAAGGCTTCCGGTACCGGCCTTTGCCTGATATGGATTTCCCTCAGCAGGCGAAGGCGCTGAAGTCGGCTCCCGCAGGAGCAAGGATGATAATCCCGATCAACCCGCCCGGCTGGTCTATGGTTCTGATCAAGAAATAGCGGCTGTCGAGCGGAGGGCCATAGCATGGAGTCAGCCGGTGCGTTGAGTGTGATTCCATAGAATCGATGTGTCCGGCTATGTCTCGGATTCCGGCGCTGCAGATTACATTACTTAGAGATGGCTACTTCTACCGCTCATCCTGAGGCGAGCACGCGGCTTCGCGGGCCGTTATGGAAAACCTTGGCAGTCGTGCTTCCGTTTCTGCTGCTGTTCTGGGTGGATATCGCGCACCACACAATGTTTTTCGACGAGGTGAATGCGTGGGGGATCAGCGCGGCGAGCCCGACGCTGGGCAAGCTCTTCTACTACGTGCATTTCGAAGGGCACCCATGGCTGTGGTATTTCATCCTGTGGTTTCCTTCGCGGCTGACGCATGACCCTGTGGGGATGAAGTGGGTGGAGGCCGCGCTGGGCACCGCCAACATCCTGATCATCGGGTGGATGTCACCTTTTACCTACAGGCAGCGAGCTCTCATCCTGGGCAGCTACTTCCTGGTGTGGGAGTACACGGTGATGTGCCGGATGTACTCGGTGATGCTGCTGCTGGTGCTGCTCTACGTGGTGCTGAGGGTTCGGAAGCCGGACAGTGTGGTGGTCTGCTGTGCGCTGCTGGGGCTGGCCGGCAATACGGATATGACGGGCGTGCTGCTATCGGGCGCACTGCTGATTGAGTATGGGTACAGCTCGTATTTCGGCGCGGAGAGAGAGCAGCGCGGCGCTGTGATCAAGCGCTGGGTTCCCGGGGTGCTGGTGTACGTGGGGCTGATTGCGCTATCGGTCGCGACGCTGTGGCCATCGAAGCAGATCAGCTGGCAGAGTTCCGGGCACATGGGAGCGCAGGCGCTGAATCGTCACCGGATGGATCGCTCTATCGGTGACATGATCGCTGCGCCGTGGTGGCCGATCTCACCGAGGTTCCCGCATAACTTCTGGGAGACAAGCGTCAACGATGCGCGCTGGCTGTATCTGCTGGTGCCGGTGGTGCTGTTTACGTACTGGCGGACGTTCCGCCGGGATCGCAATCTGCTTCTGCTGATGGGATGCACGCTCGCATTCGGCATTGTGTTCGCTGACGTGGTGTATGAAGGGCGCGTGCGGCATTGGGGCATCTCGTTCGTGTCGTTTGTGGTGGGACTGTGGCTGCAGAGAGTGCAGAACGAGGCTGACGGTGAACGACAGACCGGGTGGTCGCGCTGGGTGTATCTTCTGCTTGGGATGAGCGCGGTCGCCGGTGCGTTCGCAACCTACGGGTCGTGGGCACATCCGTTCTCACGGGCGCGGGAAGCGGCGGGATGGGTGCTAAAGACGCAACCACCGAACGATTTGATTACAGGCATGCCGGACGTCAGCTTTGCGAGCCTCGCGGAGGAGATGCAAAAGCCGGTATGGTTTTTGGAGTGCCAATGCGAGGACACATTCAAGCTGTTTGCAAAGGATCGCGAAGACTTTCCGGAGTACGACATCCCCTGGCGTGTGAATCAGGCACTCGACCGATTGCACAGGCAGCAGATTCTCTTCGTGTTCTTTCATCCTTTTGAAGCGCGCGATCTCAAGGGACTTCATGATGCCGGCTTGTCTGCACAACTTCTGCAGTCGTTCCAAGGCGCTGATATGAAGTCGGAAAATTACTATTTTTATGAGATTAGAAGAATTTCTCCAGTACCCGGCGATGCGCCGCACTGATCGTGAGGAAGTCATGCCTGTGAACGCGGCTGCGCCGACTGTAGGGAACCAGATTGGTTCTCAGCGATTCCGACGATCGATCGGTCAATCGTTCAACACGAGAGATGGTTTGGCTCTGCGATGGCAGGTCCTCGCTTTCTGCGTTGTGCTGGTGCTTTTGGTCAGCCGGGACTTCTCGATTTTCAGGCACTCCCAGTTTTATGCGGAGGACGGATACGTATGGTTCGCCCAGGCTTATAACTACGGTTGGTTGCATTCGCTCACGCGTCCAGAGGGCGGCTATCTCAATACTGTCCAACGTCTCGCAGCCGGGATAGCGCTCTTCGTGCCGTTCCGATGGGCGCCGATGATGATGGCGATTGTGGGACTTCTTCTCCAGGCTTTGCCCGTCCCTATCCTGCTGTCTGAGCGCTGCCGAAAATGGGCGCCGTTCTCGCTGCGGGCCGCGTTCGCCGCGGTTTACGTCTGCATTCCAGACGCCGGAGAGATTCATGTCGTATGCACGAATTCGCAATGGCACCTTGCATTGGCCCTGTTGCTGATTGCATTCGCGGCGACGCCAAGGAGTTTTGCGGCGAAAGCTTTCGATCTGTGCATCGTCGCTGTCGCGGCAGTGACCGGTCCATTTCCGATTCTTGCGATTCCACTGGTAGCAACGTTCTGGGCTGCGCGGCGTCAGCGCTGGACACTGGTTCTTCTCGGAATCCTCGTCGCTGGCAGTGTGATTCAGGTCATCTATTTGCTGCATAACCATGAGCAGCGGTCGCTAGGATTACTCGGAGCGAGTCCGGCTCGGTTTGTGCGGCTTCTGGGGGGGAATGCTTTCCTGGGGGCACTGCTCGGGAGCCGGTCGTGGGGATTGTTGCTCCCGTTCGCGTGCAGTCTCGCTGCGATGATTGCTGGTTTGGCGGCGTGCGTTTACTGCGCTCGCTTTTCGTCGATCGAGGTTCGTCTCTTTTTTGTTTACTGCTTCATGATCTTCGCAGCCGGCTTACGCAGCCCGTTGATTTCCGGAGCGATCCAGGCAAGATGGGCCGCCCTCTTGACGGTACCTGCGCAGAGGTACTCGTTCTTCCCGGCGCTGGCTCTGCTGTTCTCAATCCTCTGGCTGGCCGGATTTGCGCCTTCCATTCCGATGCGGATAACCGGGTCGCTGCTTGTGCTGGTCCTGTGTGTCGGGATCATTCGAGATTGGAAGATCGCTCCCATGGGGTATATGGACTTCAGCAGGCATGCGGCGGCGTTCAAGTCAGCGCCTGCCGGGAGCGATGTGATTATTCCCGTGTACTGCAACGGCGGCGACTGCCACATGGAACTCATCAAGAAATCTCGCTGAGGCTGCGCTTGAGCAGCGTGGCGGGGCCGCTCAGATCAAGGCGCGTTGCGATTCGCGATCGGCGGCTGCTCGTCCTCAATGCCTTGAGTTGATCGGGAGTGTGGTCGAAGGGGTAACGGGTCGCTGGCCGTTACCGGCGGGATGTAGCGGCCCTCCGAGATCTCGCGCTGCAAAATGGATTGGGCGCGGATGCGCCAGGCCGTCCACGAGAGGTCCTCCATGTAACCCGGTTCGTCTGGTGTGAGGACGATCTGATCGGGATGCCTCTGCCACAGGATCAGGTGAGTTGCCAAAAGATTGTGGCGGTTTTGCAGCAAGTGATAGGTCCAGATTTGCTTGCGAAACATCCAAGGGCCGACGAGAAGTGTGGCGAGTGCAAGCGTCCCGCCGATGACCGAGCGTTGGCGGAGGACTCTTGGAGCGAACATATCAAGCATAGCCATGTACTCTGCGCATATGAGCAGGAGCGTGTACATGGCGTAGCGGGGCGCCGTCGCGCTAATTAGACCAAGGCGGTAGCGTCCGGCGGAAACTCCGAGGGCAGTAACGATACAGAACAACGCCAGAGTGAATGTGACCGGGCTGCGGCGTGGCCATTCGGCGAAGACCAGCGCGATGAACACCACTATGAGAATCCCGCCAAGCAATGCGCAGTGAGATACGTTGGGCGAGACGTCTCCCAGGAAGACCACCGGGTACATCAATAGGGTCGAATGTGGAGCAGGATTGGGTGGATGGACGCGGTCCGCTGTGTAGTGCACCCGGTAAAGGATGGCCATGGCGCCAGTTACGAGACAGACTCCAAGGGCTGTTCGGTAGCGGCGCTGGTACAACAAAACGGCGAGCAGTGCGACCGGAAGGAAGAAGCCGCTCGCCAGGGTAGCGATTGCAAGGGCAAGCAACGCGGCTCCGAGCAGCTCCATACGCGGTCTGGGCGATGTGTACGCGAGAATACAAGCGATGGCGATTGGGATGACCGCCAGCGTGGCGAGCTCCGACATGGCGAAGTTCAGAGTTTCCCAGTAGCAAAGGCTCAGAAACAGGTAAGAGGGAAAAATGAACAGCCAGATCGCTTGCTTCGGCGGGCGATGTTGCCGGGCGAGAAGCAGCCAGAGGAGAACTATCGTCGCAGGCACCGCGAGATCGCCAAGCCATTGGATAACTCTGTAGTTGGTGTGGCCGGTGAGTTCGTATTGAATGGCTACAACGGCGTGCAGCAGGATCAACTTGTATTCATTGTGCTGAGAGGTGAGGATCCACGCGGCCTTATGAAGAGCCCCTGACTGCTGCGCATAGACGTCCATGAAATTCGCGATGGCCTGAAAGTCATCCTGGAATGGGATATTGATGCTGGTCCGGATGAGCACCATGAGGGCCATAGCGAAAGGGAAAACCAGGAGAAGGAAGGCGAGCATTTCGGCCCAGGAAAGACCGCGCCATTCGGATGTTTTTCCGCCGGGAACAGTCGTTGGTGTGAGCATCTGAGGTGTCAGGTTCTCCTTGCTAAGACGTCGTACGTAAGCAGCGCGCGAAAGCCTTAGCGTCACGCGGTCCGCGCCTTCAGGCCGCGACACTACGCTCTAGAAATCCAGCACAACTTTCGAATATGTTGGATCGCGGAACGCAATGTTGAGGGCCTCTTGCAGCGGCGTGGCGCGCACGCCGAAGATGCCCGGCCAGTCGATGACCTCGAAGACGTCGAGCGTAACCAGCGCTTCAAGCTGCTTTGCCGTAAATGCGGGGTCTTTATCCCACAGCGCATTGATCTTCAGCAGCAACCAGAAGAGACGATAGGGAATCCTGACGATGCGTGTCCTGGAGCCGGTGGCCTGTTTCACAGCGCGGATGAGATCGATGTAGTCGATGCGCTCGAGACCGGTGATGTTGTAGGCGCCGGTGATCTCGTGCTCGAGCGAGCTGTCGATGATGTCGCAGAAGTCGCCGACAAAGAGCGGCTGGCGAAGGAAGCGGCCATTGCCCGGAATCGGAAACACGGGCGTGCGCTGCATGAAACGCGCCAGCCAGCCGACGTGCTTGCGGTCGAACCAGCCGAACATCAGAGTCGGGCGAAGGATCACCTGCTTGATGCCGGAATCGAGCACCAGCTTCTCCTGTGCCTTCTTCGTCTCGGTGTAGTTATCGACGGCCATCGAGTTGACCACGGACGAGGAGATGTTGACGACGTAGGAGACGTTGTTGCGGAGCGCGGCTTCGAGCACGCGCTCGGTGGCCGTGACGTTGTTGCGAACGTATTCGGCGGGGTAGATGCCGCCGATCTGCGCGTGTCCGTTCATCAGGTGCGTGCAGCCGGCGAACTCGTCCTGCCATGGGCCGGGCTCGGCGAGGTCGGCGTGGATGACGCGCAGGTTTGGATGGAGCCGGCGCAGCGTCTCCGTGTTCCTAGGATGTTTGTCGATCGCGACCAGTTCGCCGAGATTCTTCTGCTCAAGCCGGGGGATGAGGTTCTGGCCGACCAGGCCGGCGGCCCCGGTAATAACAATTTTTCTCGAGGACATCCGTCTCCCACGTAAAGCAGTGTTGGTGTCTTCTCATTGTATCGAGGGTCGCCGGACGAACTCGAAAGGAATGCACTCAGGGCGTAAGAATGATTTTGGCGACTCCGCCTCTTTCGGCGGCGGCATGGGCCTGCGCGGCCTCGCTGAGCGGCATCACGCGATCGATGGGCAGCTTGAGCCTGCCGTCTCGAATCGCCTCGGCATAGTGCACGTACGTGGCAGGGTCCGGATGCGCCGTCATTGCCTTGATGTTGATGGTCGGGTGCAGTGCGGCATCTTTGGGTTGGCCAAGCACGCTGCCGTAGTTGCCGCCGGGCTTCACCTTGCCCAGAAGCTTCGGCGCAACATCCCCGTCGACGGTATCGGCAACGGCGTCCAGTGTGCCGAGTTTCGCAATCGCGGAATCGCTGGAGAGATCGATCGCGTCAATGGCGCCCAGCGCTTTGGCCTCATCGATCTGGTTCTTGCGCACGCCCGCGATCACGTTTGCGCCGATCTCGTGTGCGGCAAGCAGAGCACAACGGCCGACGCTGCCAACGGCTCCTGTGACGAGAATGGTCTGGCCGGGCTGCACGGCCGTGGCTTCGCGGATGAGTTGGTCGCCCGTGCAGGAGACGAGCGGAACCGCGGCCGCCGTGGTCATGTCGAGATGGTCAGGAATCTTCGCAAGGTCGGCAGCTTTCACGACGCAGAGCTCGGCATAGGTTCCCCACGCGAGAGCGAAGACGCGGTCGCCGACAGCGAAATGGTTTACGCCCTCGCCCAGGGCGCGCACCACGCCGGCGAGATCGCGGCCGAGAATGCCCGGGAAGGTGACCGGAAAGTGATCCTTCGCGGCGCCGGAGCGCATCTTCCAGTCAACCGGGTTGATGCTGGCCGCACGCACGGCCACAAGGACTTCGCCGGGGCCGGGCTTCGGGTCTGGGAAGTCCTCGTACTTCAGCTTCGATGGCGGACCGTACTCGTGCAGGACGGCGGCTTTCATGCGGGTTGAGATGCGCGATTGGACAGGCGGGATACGAGTCAGCCTTGGATGTAGTCCCGCCATTCTTCTGTCTCGGCAAGACGTTTGAGCAGATGAAAGCGACGGCGCATGAGCCCGCGAATGTGCGGCGCGACGATGACCCGGCCGGTGAGCGCGCCACCCCAGCGCAGCTTCATGCTGAAGCGGACCTCGTCATCGAGCTGCGTGCCGGCGGCGGTTTGGGTGAGGCGATGGTCGTGCTCGAAGCTGCGGAAGCGGCCAGCGATCATGCGGTCTTGAAAGAACTGAGGAGGGTCCCAGGTCTGCGGCACGATCATCGAGACATGATGGTTCGGGAAGCCGAGCTGCATGCCCTGCCACCGGATGGTGTCGCCGGCCGTGACCAGACCGGATGTCCTCCCCGCAACCGGCCGCATGCCGAGTTCGCGCTGAACGATGGCAACGCTGCAGGAGAGAGCGAAGACGCGGTCGATAGGTGCGTGGATCAGGATGCTGTCGCGGAGGGTGAACATGCACTCTGAGGCCTTGAGATGCGCACACCCCCCGTGCTGTTTTGTTACGCCGCTGTGAGCTACTCAAGCCCGCCACCCTGCGCTTTGGATCGAAGACGTCTCTGACCCTAAGACTGTACTCTGGCGTGAATTCCGGCAGGAAAACGCCTTCCAGGCAAAACCGATGGCCGGACGATGTTCGGCGATGAAAGGTGCGGTTCGATGTCCAGCCCGGGAAGATACTCGCGCCACTCGTCCGTTTCAGCGAGGCGTTTGAGGAGGCTGAAGCGGCGGCGCATGAGTCCGAGGATATGCGGAACCGCGACCGCGCGACCGATAAGACCGCCGGCGCGACCGAACGGCATCGTAAAGCGTATGCAGTCGTCGAGGAAGGTGCCGTTTGCGGCTTCGACGAAGCTATGGTCGTGCTCGAAGCTGCGGAATCGGCCCGCGATCATGCGGTCCTGAAAGAAGTGGGGAGGATTCCAGGTGTCGGGCAGGACGAGCGACATGTGGTAATTAGCGAAGCCGAAGCGCATACCCTCCCATCGAACGGTATCGCCGGCTGTGACGAGACCAGCGGTGCGTCCTTCCACGGGATGCATTCCGAGCACGCGCTCGACGACCCGAAGGTGTGTGGAGAGGGCGAAGCAGAGCCCAATGGGTGCCTGGATCAGGAGGCCGTGCCGGAGAGTAAACATCGTGGGGCCCTTCGACGCCGGGAGTGGTTACGAGGTCGATGTGGAAGTGGCTCGGTAGCTGCCGGATTCTTCGCTTCGGTCAGCCCAGATAATGACTCCACTCTTGCGTCGGGCTCTCCGCAACACGGCGGATGACCACGTTGCGCGCCTGAAGAAATTTTATGAAATATCGGCGCAGAAAAAAGTGCTCTGCGAGTCTTCCAGCTACACCAAAAGGGGTAGCGAACCGAAGGCGATCCCGCATCAGAGTCTGGGTCTTTCCGTTGGGCTCGAAGAAGTGCTCGTGCTCGAAGCTGCGGAAATGGCCTTTGACCATGACATCGCGGAAATAGTTCGGCGCATCGTAGCGGTCGATGAGAGAGGTATGGGTGAGCATCAGCCCGAAGTGACGGCCTTTCCACGTTACAGTCTGGTCCGGTCCGATGATCCCGTGTGTGATGCCCGCAATGGCTCGCTCCCGTGTGAGCGCGGTGCTGTCCATGTGCAGGTCAATGTTGAGCGACAAAAGAAAGCAGCGCTCAGGTGGCGCTGCGATCTTCGTTTCGAGCTCGATGAGTTGCACTGGCTATCTATAGCTCCATCGAATGGTCGCTGACGAGTTGCTTTGCGTGCGCGAGGAACGCCTCCACGGTTTGCGAGCCCTGGTCGCCTTTGCCGCGGACGCGCACGCTGACGGAGTCGGTAGCCGATTCCTTGTCACCCATCACAAGGATGAACGGCACTTTTTGCAACCCGAAGTCGCGGATCTTCGCGTTCATCTTCTGGTTGGAGAGATCGAGCTCCACGCGGATTCCCGCGGCTTCGAGGCGCTGTTTCACGCTCTGCGCGTAGTCGTGGTGCTTCTCGCTGATCGGAACGAGCCCGGCCTGCACCGGCGCGAGCCAGAACGGGAACGCGCCGGCATAGTGCTCGATGAGCACGCCGAAGAAGCGCTCGACAGATCCGAAGAGTGCCCGGTGGACCATGACGGGCTGGTGGCGTTCGCCGTCCTCGCCGACGTACTCGAGCTCGAACCGCTTCGGCAGGTTGAAGTCGAACTGCACGGTGGAGAGCTGCCAGAGGCGGCCGAGCACGTCGACGAGCTTGACGTCGATCTTCGGGCCGTAGAACGCGGCCTCGCCAGGGAAGGATTGAAACTGCAGGCCGCGGCGCGTGAGCACGCCCTTCAATGCGGCCTCGGCGTAGTTCCAATCGTCCTCGGAGCCGACGAAATCGGAGCCCTTCTTCGGGTCGCGCGTGGAGAGCTCGACGCGGTACTCCTTGAAGCCGAAGGTCTTCAGCACGGCTTCGGCGAAGTCGAGGCAGGCCTCAATCTCGCTCGTGATCTGGTCGGGCGTGCAGAAGATGTGGGCGTCGTCCTGCGTGAAGCCGCGCACGCGCAGCAGGCCGTGCATCGTTCCACGAGCGCTCGTAGCGGTAGACGTTGCCGAGCTCGGCGTAGCGCGCGGGCAGATCGCGGTAGCTCTTCGGGGTCGATTTGTAGATGAGGATGTGGCCCGGGCAGTTCATGGGCTTGAGGCGATACTCCGCGTCGTCAAGCTCCATGGGCGGGTACATGTTCTCCGAGTAATAGCCCTCGTGGCCGGAAACCTTCCACAGCTCGCGGCGCATGATGTGCGGCGTGAAGACCATCTGGTAGCCGCGGCGGATGCACTCGTCGCGCATCCAGTCTTCCATCGTCTTTCGGATCAGGCCGCCCTTCGGATGCCAGAAGATTAGACCCGCGCCGGCGACCTCCTGGATGGAGAACAGATCAAGCTGCTTGCCCAGCACGCGGTGGTCGCGCGCCTTGATTTCTTCAAGCCGCTTGAAGTGCGCGTCCAGATCCTTCTGCGAGAAGAACGCCGTGCCGTAGATGCGCTGGAGTTGCTGGTTGTCTTCTTTGCCGAGCCAGTATGCGCCTGCAATCGACGTCACCTTGAACGCCTTCACGCGCCCGGTCGAGGGCACATGCGGCCCGCGGCAGAAGTCGGTGAAGTTGCCGTTCTTGTAGAGCGATATTTGGTCGCCAGGCTTGGTGAATCGCTCGATGAAATGCACCTTCATGAACTCGCCGGATTTTTCGTAGTCGGCGAGGCCCTGCTCGCGAGGGGCTTCTTCCCGTATGAATCGCTCATCGCGATTCACAACCTCATGCATGCGCTGCTCGATCGCGGCGAGGTCGGCTTCGGTGAACGGCGTCTCGCGATAGACGTCGTAGAAGAAGCCGTTGTCCGTCGCCGGGCCGTGGCCAAGTTTGGTCTCCGGGAAGAGCTCGAGGATCGCCGTCGCCATGACGTGCGCGGCGGAGTGGCGAACCACACGCAGAGCGGCGGGGTCCGTCTCCTTCAGCAGCTCGAGCGCGACATCCTCATTGAGCGGCGCGGAGAGATCGACAATGCGCTCACCGGCGGGGTCATGCCCGGAGTACATCGCCTCTTCCGTCTGCTCGGCCTTCGCTTCGGTGTCGGCTGTCTCAGTGGAGGTGGTGTTGAGCGGGCGCACACGCGCGACCACCACGGCGGCGGCAAGCCGCGGCGAGATGCTGTTGGCGATATCGAGCGGCGAGGTTCCGCGCGGAACGTCGCGCACGGAGCCGTCCGGAAGCTGAATCTGAATCTGCGAGTTCACTCCACCAGCATAGCAATCGCAGGCCAGTACGGTACGGCGGTCACGGTACAGTCGTCACGGTACAAACCCGCCATTACAAAAGGCCTTGTTTCAGCGGAAAGTTGTACCACTTACAGCCGACGCGGCATTAGTCTCGGGCGCGTGCTGCCGTAGATTCCATCCAGCAGTTCTTGGGTTCCTAACCCACGGGGTGTAAAACGACGATGCAGATCCTGTGTAAAGCCGCCGAAGGCGATTGCGACGTGAGCTGTCCTGTTTGCGGACAGGGCTTTCAGATTTACTGGACGCGATCGTTTTCCGGCGAGCGCTCAACGCGCGTTGAAATTCAACAGGCACTTCTGAATCACCATGGTCACAACAGAGACCTGCCCGGGCATCCGGGTGCGGAGTTTTCTGTGTCCGTTGCGACGCTGCCGGGTTACTTCGAATCCCTGGGCGCCTACGCCTGATCTTCATTGAAATTTAGGGAGCAGGCCGCAAAGTGGTCTGGTATCCTCCGGTGAATCTTCCGGAGGTGTCTGGTGCGTTTGATTTCAACGTGTTCGGCTGGATCCGCGCTGGTCTTGGCGGCTACGCTGTACTGCGGAGCGGCAATGGCGCAGACTGCAGCGCCGGCGCCCAAACCGCTGCCAAGCTCCATCGCCACCCACCCGGACTGGCCGAAGGCGAAGAAGGGTGACGCGGAGAGCGTCGACAGCCTGATGGCGGCGTTGTACGACGTGATCAGCGGGCCGGCCGGCAAGCCGCGCGACTGGGACCGCTTCCGCTCGCTGTTTCTGCCCGACGGACGCCTCGGCGTCATCCGTCATGCGCAAGCCGCCGCAGACGGAAGACCGGCGCATGAAGACGACGTCGTCTTCCTCACGCCGCAGGATTACATCGATCGCGACGCGCCCTTCTTCCAGACCAACGGCTTCTTCGAGCGCGGCATCGCCAACCGGGTCGAGGAGTTCGGCAACCTGGTCAGCGTGTGGAGCACGTATGAGAGCCGCCACTCCGCCGATGACGCGAAGCCGTTCGTGCGCGGGATCAACTCGCTGCAGATCGTGAAGGCGCAGGGACGCTTCTGGATCGCAAGCATCGTCTGGGACGACGAGCGCTCCGGCGTGACACTGCCGGAGAAGTATCTGAAGTAATGCAGTGAAGAGTGACTAGTGAATAGTGAAGTAAAGCAAAAGCAAAGGCCACCGATTCTGGTGGCCTTCTCTTGTTTTTCCTTATTCACTATTCACTTGCTTTACGGCTTATTCGCCAGGATCAGCGGCGACGGCCCTGGCGAGTCCAGCAGCCGCGGGTTGGTGAAGCCTGCTTCCTTCAGCCAGCCGGAGATTTCTTCGAAGCTCCAGGTGTCGCCATTGTCCGTGTTTACCACCATGTTGACCGCGAAGATGAGGCTCATGGGCGGTCCGGTGCGATCTTTGTTGACGAGGAACTCCTGAATGGCGATGGTGCCGCCCGGAGCGAGCGCGTCAAAGCACTTGCGCAGCAGCTTCTTCGAGAGCTCCTCGCCTTCGCTGTGCAGGATGTGCCCGATGGTAATCACGTTGTGGTCTTTCCCGAAGTCCGCCTTCGCGAGATCCCCGGGGATCATCGTGTAGCGATCGCCCACGCCGAACCGGTCTGCATGCTTCTGGGTTATCGGCAGCACGCCGGGAAAATCCACCGCGGTGACCTTCACGCGCGGCGAGCTCTGCGCAAGCGCGATGCTCCACACACCGGAGCCCGCGCCGAGATCGAGCACGCGCACGTCGGGGCCGGACTCGCCGAAGGCGAGATGCGCGGCCAGCGCCTTCGCCGGAGCGTAGCTCATGGGGAAGATATTCGAGACGAGCTCCTGGAAGAACGCCTCGCCGCCGTCCTGCTGGTTGACGGCGTTGGCCGGCTTGCCGGTCGCGACGACCTCGCTGAGGTGCACCCATGTGGGTATGAGCTGCTTGGATGTGTGCGCGGCCATACCGCCCATGAAAGCAGGCTTGCTGGAGACGAGAAACGTTGCGCTCTCCGGCGTGAGCTCATACTTGTTGGTGCCGTTCTTCTTCAGCAGGTCAATCCCGACGAGCGCGTTCATGACCGCGCGGAGGGCGCGCTTCGATCCTCCTGTCGCAGCGGCAACTTCATCGACCGTCTTGGGGCCGGAATCAATGGTGTCGAAGATTTTGTTGCGAATGCCCGCCTCAAGGATGAGTGTGACGGCATAGCCCCAGGCCATCTGCATGATGCGCTCGGGCGTGACTTGCTTCTGTTGCTCCATGACGAGATCTCCGTGAGATTTGAGTGACGGGAAAAGTGGGCGCCGAAAGGCGTGACGATTCTAGCCGGAGGAGTGAATAGTGAGGGTAGTGGGTAGTGAATAGTGAATAAGACAACAACAAAGACTAGGCGAATCAGCCACGGCGAGGACAAAAGCAAAAGCCGCCCGTGAAGGCGGCTTTTGGTTTTGCTTTATTCACTATTCACTGTTCACTGGCTCACCCGAGCGTCTCCAGCAGCTTTGCGACCGTGCGATTCAGGTCCTTGTCATGCCGGCGCTGCTCGTCGATCTTCGCGATCGAATGCATGACGGTGGTGTGGTGCTTGCCGCCAAACTGCCGCCCAATTTCCGGCAGTGAAGCCTCCGTAAGCTGCTTGGCGAGGTACATCGCAATCTGCCGGGGCACAACAATCTGCCGCGAGTTGTTCTTCTGCTTCAGCTCGGCGGTTCGCATGCCGAAGGACTCCGCAACCGCGCGCTGAATGGCCTCAATCGTGATCTTGCGCACCTGCGTGTCGATGATGTGCTTCAGGCAGTGCTGCGCGTTGGGCAGCGTAATCTCCGCGCCCTGCATGGACGACCACGCAATCAGCCGGTTGAGCGCGCCCTCGAGCTCGCGGATGTTGGTGCGGACGTTGCCCGCGATGAACAGCGCCACTTCGGTTGGGAGGCCAATCCTCTCCTGCTCGGCCTTGCGCTGCAGGATCGCGACCTTCGTCTCCAGGTCTGGAGGTTGGATATCGACCACCAGTCCCCACTCGAAGCGCGAGCGCAGGCGGTCTTCGAAATCGGCCAGCTCCTTGGGCGAGCGGTCGGACGAGATGACGATCTGCTTCGAGGTCTCGTGCAGCGTATTGAAGGTGTGGAAGAACTCTTCCTGCGTGCGCTCCTTGCCGGCGAGGAACTGGATGTCGTCGATCAGCAGGACGTCGACCGTGCGGAACTTGTCACGGAAGCTCGTCATCTTGTCGTAACGCACGGAATTGATCATCTCGTTGGTGAACTTCTCGCCCGAGATGTAGCTGATTGCCGCATGCGGCATGCGCGTCTTCACGTGGTGACCGACCGCGTGCATCAGGTGGGTCTTGCCCATGCCAACACCGCCGTACATGAACAGCGGGTTGTAGGCCTTCGCGGGGCGGTCGGCGACAGCCTGGGCCGCGGCATGCGCGAACTGATTGCCGCTGCCGATGACAAAGCCATCGAACTGGTAGCGCGGGTTGAGCTGCGCCGCGGAGTTCCAGTCGAAGCGAGCCTGTTCCGGCCCGGGAGCTGCCGGCCCTGAAGGCCGCGAAGAGTTGTTGCGTGTGATGTTGGCATTGTGCGCCGACTGCGGACCGAAGCCGCCATCCTCGCGGACGCGCGGTGCAGGCTCCTGCGGCGGAATCTCGAAGATGACGTTGTCAAGCTCCAGGCCGAGCGTCTCGATCGCCTCGTAGATGTGATCGCCGTAGCGATCGCCCACATGCTGGAATGCCGCCGATGGAATCCGCACGTGCAGCGTGCGCCCGTTGATGTGCGAGAAGCGCGTGGGCTTCAGCCAGGTCTCAAAGCTCTGACGATTGATCTTCTTTTCCAGCGCGCCGAGAATTCGAACCCACTGGTTCAGCACGGTAGCTGGGACCGGCTCAAATGACATCGTGAATCTTCCTTAGTGTCCTAGACGTTCTTGAGGAGCTAAAGCAAGCGGCGAAGGTGTAACAAAGACTGCACAAAAACGCAATGGTAGGGCAGCTCCGCGACACGTTCACGCGGAGGAGAACGGAACCCTGAATTGGTTTGAAAACCGACGTTGCCAAGGCACCGCCGGAGAGTGAATCAACTGACCCGGTCGGAACTCAAGGTGGAGGGCTTTTGCACTCCACGAACGGAGTTGATAGTAGCACGCAATTCGCGGCTCTTCAGCAAGCCAAAAACTCAAAAATGCGAAAGAGAGACCGTTTGCACCAGAGTCGGTGAAGTTTTGCGTGTGGGCCGAAAAATGCTTACACGAACGCTGCAGAAGATGAACACCAGTCCATCATGAAATTGCCCTTCGACAGCAACTTCGGTATACTCGATAGTTGCTGCTGTTGCCTCCGCGCATCGTGCGAATACGCCGTTCGCGCAGGTGGTACCGAGAGCCTCCCCTGGAGGATCGACACAGGCAGCAGACAGCCTCAAAAGATTTTCTTCAGAACAGGATACGACGATGCCGAAGCGCACCTTTCAACCCAATCGCCGCCGCCGGAGCAAGGTTCACGGCTTCCTCAGCCGCATGGCCACGAAGGCCGGCGCTGCCGTGCTGAGCCGCCGCCGCGCCAAGGGCCGCCACAAGATCGCGGTCTCGGCCGGCTTCCGAGACTAGATGGTCTGGTTCATCGCGAGAGCTTTCTTTAGCTCGCGAAGAGTTTCTCGGGTTTCCTTGCAACGCGCGCTCCGGAGGACTTTCCTCCAGGGCGCGTTTCTGTGTTGGGCGTAACCCATCAAGCGCTGACCGGGACCCGACCACGAGCGACCATGACCCCCTCGACGAACTTCCGGCTGCGCAAACACGCCGACTACCAGCGCGTGTACAAGACCGGCCGCAAGCAGTTCGGCAAACAGATGGCCTGGTTCTTCGCGCCGCGCGATGCCGAGGCCGCGGCGCGCTCCGAGACCACCGGGGCCGGCGGCGAGCGTTCTTTGCTGGCCGGGGTGGTCACGACAGGACCGCGCATTGGCCTGACCGTACCCAAGGCGCTGGGCAACGCCGTCGCGCGCAACCGCATCAAGCGCAGACTGCGCGAAGCCGTGCGCTCGGCGCTGCCGCTGCTCTCGGCACCGGTGGACGTTGTGCTGCACCCCAAGCGCAGCGTGCTCGAGGCTGAGTTCACCGTCATCCACCGCGAAGTCGAAACCATCTTTCGATCCATAGAGGCGCGCAGCGTGCAGGCCGCGGCTGAGAAACCGGTTGCTCACTCAGCGGCGCGTCGAGCGAGCAAATCAGCAGCGCAGCCGCTCGGCGCCGGGACATCGCGGTGAATGCTGAGCGCCGGCGCGAAGTCCACGCTCGATGGCTGCTCGGCGCCTACAAACGCGTTCTCTCGCCGCTGCTGCACGCGTTTTCTGTTTCACAATGCAAATTCCTTCCTACCTGCAGCGAGTACGCCTATGTCGCCGTTGTGCGGCACGGCTGGCTGCGCGGCGGCTGGCTTGCGTTGCGGCGGCTGGCGAGATGTCACCCCTTCAGCAAGGGCGGTCTCGATCCCGTGCCGTGATTCCGGAAGCATCGAAACCCTGCAGGGCCTTCAAACGTACTCATTTACCATGGACGATAGCGAACTCCGCGCCTGACGCGCAGATTCAACGATAGGAAGTTCTTCACTTGCCAGAGTTTCGTAACCCCAATGCAGGCGGCGCCGGAAGCCAGGACAACCGCTCTTTCCTCCTGATGTTCGTGGTCATGATGGGCGTGATCTTCGGCGTCCAGTACTGGCGCATGAAGACCAACCCGCCTGCACCGCAGAACGCGCCCGCGGCCACAGCACCGCAGTCGGCCAGCCAGTCCGCTGCTCAGACGAACGCTCCTGCCGCCGCGCAGCCAGGCAGCCAGACCACTGCAGCCGCTAACGCTGCGGTGCAAAGCCCTGCCGTTCAGGCCACCGCTGCGACCACAACGGTCGTCGAGAACGAGCTGTACCGCATCACGTTCTCCAATCGGGGCGGGCAGGTGACCTCCTGGATCCTCAAGCGCTACAAGGACGAAGACGGCAAGCCGCTGGACCTCGCCGACCACGCTGCCTCGGCGAAGTTCGGCTACCCGATGTCGCTCTACACCTACGACCCGGCGCTGACCGAGACGCTCGCAAACGCGATGTATGTGCCCTCCGCCACGGGAACGTTACAGGCGCCGGCCAGCCTGAGCTTCCACTACGCCGCTAACGGGCTCGACGTAACCAAGACCTTCTCCTTCGGCCAGGACTACCTGGTGCACGCCGACACGCTCGTCCTGAAGAACGGCGCTCCCGTGCGCGCGCTGCTCTCCTGGCCGTCGGGCACCGGCGACATCGAAAAGTCGCGGACTCTCTCGGGCAGGAGCTCCTATTCGGACTCGTCCATCGACACGATGCAGAACGGCAAAGACGAGCACGTCGCTTCGAAGAAGGTTTCGGGCGGAACAACTCTCAGCGGCCCCTTTGACTTTGCCGGCGTGAGCGACCAGTACTTCGCCGCGACCATCCTGCCGGATCATCCGCAAAGCGCTACCCTCGTCACGCTGCACAACCAGCTCGCGCTCAATGACCTGCTCAGGGCGCAGGGCAAGCCCGCCGGCAAGGACATTCAACTGCCCGTCCTGGGCGCCGCGGTCGGCGATCTCTCCGGCCACAACCAGGAGCGCGTCTTCGTTGGCCCGAAGATCCTGAAGCTGCTGAAGAGCGTGAAGACCGTCGACGGCTATTCTCTCGAGCCCCTGCTGGACTTCGGCTTCTGGGGATACATCGGGAAGTACCTCTTCGTCGGTCTCCAGACAGTGCACTCCTGGATTGCACCCTCCGCCGCCGCCGCGCACCCGCGCGCGCACGACTACTCGTGGGGATGGGCGATCGTCATCTTCACCGTTCTCATCTACATGCTGCTCGTGCCGCTGCGCTTCCAGAGCATGAAGGGCATGATCAAGATGCAGCGGATTCAGCCGCAGATCGACGCCATCAAGGCCCGGTACGGGAATCCGAAGCCTACCAGTCCGAAGATGGCGGAGATGAACGCCGAGATCATGGATCTGCAGAAGAAGAACGGCGTCAGCATGCTGGGCGGCTGCATCCCCACGCTGGTCCAGCTTCCGCTGCTCTTCGCCTTCTTCACCATGATGACCAAGGTGGTCGAGCTCCGCCAGGCGCACTGGTACTGGCTGCCCGACCTCAGCCAGCCGGACCCGTACCACATTCTGCCGATCGTCATGGTCGTGACCAGCTTCCTGGTGCAGTTCTACACGCCTTCCCCGGGAGTCGATCCGGCGCAGCAGCGCATGATGGCGTTCATGATGCCGGCCATCTCCGGCTACTGGACCTGGAGCTACGCCTCAGGACTGGCGCTCTATTGGAATATCGGCAACTTCATCATGGTGGGCCAGCAGCTGCTCCTGAACCGCACGGCACTCGGCCGGGAGATGCGGGAGATCCAACTGAAGCGGGCAGAGGCCAAGGCGAAGGCCAAGGCCGCCCCGAAGACCATCGCCGGGAGGCGATAACGATTGCTCCAGACTGCACGCGGGACAAACTTTGCGTCATACTGGATGCCGATACTTCCCGGTATGCGAGGGGAGCCCAAAGAGCGTTTTCAAAGAGTTTGCCTGTTCGTCTTGCAAGTTCATCGGTTGTTGGGCCTGAATGTCAGCCTGCCTTCTATCTGAGAACAACCTACCTATTTCCCTGAGGACGTAACCACCCATGGAAGACCTCGCCCAGGCGGCTGAAAAAGTAGCCTCCCTGATGCGCATCCTGACCTCGACCGGAGGCCTTCGGCTTAAGTATCGAATCACTGCAGGCGCAGGCGCGGCCGATCCCGACGGCTTCGAGCGGCGCGACATCTACGTTGAGTGCAAGGGGCCTGACGCCGGCCTTCTCCTTGATCGAGACGGCGAGTTGCTGCGCGCACTCGAGCACATCACGGCCAAGGTCCTGCGGCTGGAGCCCGAGGAGCACGATCGCATCTCCTTCGACGCCGACGGCTACAAGGCGGCGCGTGTCCGCCATCTCCGCCGGCTGGCCGACGACGCCATCGACCGCGTGGACGACACCGATCGCCCCTACAGCTTCCCGCCCATGAGCAGCCGCGAGCGCCGCATGCTGCACATGTTCCTGCGCGACAGCGGCCTCCAGACGGCGAGCTCCGGTGAAGGGCCGCGCCGCTTCGTTGTCCTCTACCCCGAGGGCTACAGGATTCCACCCGAGGGCGAACGCGAGCGCTCTGGTCAGGGCGACCGCGGAGGCTACGGTGATCGTGGCGGCCGCGGCCGTGGTGGACCGCGTCGCGGAGGCGGTCGCAGGTACTAAATCAAGGCAATTCTCAAGCCCCGAAGCCGCTGGTCCAATAGCCAGCGGCTTTTGCTTTGCTTCCCGAGAGCCCCACGCTTGCATACTGCGGCCGAAGACGTATTTTCCGGCATCATCATGGTGCAACTGTTGAGATCCCGTCTGTTCTTCAACCCGCACCAATCCTGAATTCGCGCGCATTGCCCACACTCGCAACCTCGCTTTCTCACGACCCCGTGCGGCCGCTTGTGGGGAACATGGAAAACGCCGGACCGAATCCGACGACCTGTCCTCGCGTTCCAAGCTGTCCGTTTCTCCGCGGCCGATTTTGGAAAGCCGGTACGCCCGTTTTTCGGGGCCTTTTATGCCTTTGGACGGCTTATCCACTCTTCCACCCCAAACGACTACGACGACTGTCTTCTCTCTATCTTTAAGACTTTAAAAGTCTCTTAACCCTCGCAGGTGGCAGACCCGGACTCCAACCTCGCCAACCTCACTCCCTAACTTCCCCACTCGCTGGCTCCCCGGTGACGTACACCGCGGTCTCCGGCGAGCGTTGTTGGCTCGCTGGGGTGGTGATCACCCACAACACGCCCCTTGTTATGCACAGCAGATCGCGCTCGCGCGAAACGCCCCGCTCGACCTAGAATCGTTTCAACTCACTTGACCCCGCCCGGAGTGTCACGAACGACCGGAGAGGGTGTATCACCCAGGGAGATCCGACCGTGTCCAGTGCCACCCTTACGCCCGACGTCGCCGCAGCGCCCACCGGCAACCTGGAGATCACGGTCTCGCGTGCAGAGCTGCTGCGCGAGCTCACCGCCGCTCAGTCCGTCGTCGAGCGCAAGACGACCATCCCCATCCTCTCGAACTTCCTCTTCGAGGCCACGGAAGACGGACGCCTGACGATCACCGCCACCGACCTGGACCAGTCTCTGCACACCTCGTGCGCCGCCAAGGTGAAGAAGCCTGGCGCCTGCACCATCCCCGCGCGGAAGCTGTACGACTACATCAAGCTGCTGCCTGAAGGCGACATCTCCATCAAGCTGATGGACAACCACTGGGTGCAGATCCGCGCCGGCCGCTCCAACACCAAGATGGTCGGCATGGCGCGCGCGAACTTCCCGCAGGTGCCGCAATTCCCCGCCGCCGGCGGATACAAGATCAACGCCGTCACGCTGCACAACATGATCGCCAAGGTCATCTTCTCCATCTCCAACGAGGAGTCGCGCTACACGCTGAACGGCGCGCTTCTGGTGCTCAAGGCGGAGTCCATGGCGATGGTCGCCACCGACGGTCACCGCCTCGCGCACATCGAGAAAACCGGCGAGCCCATCGAAGGCATCTCCGGCGAGAAGAAGACCCTGATCCCCCGCAAGGCGCTCGCCGAGCTCAACGGGCTGCTCGCCAACATGGAGCCGAACAAGGACAAGGCGCCGCAGTTCATCGAATTCGCCGACGACGATCAGACGCTCTTCTTCAAGGTTGGCGGCCGCGTCCTCACCTCGCGCAAGCTGACCGGGCAATTCCCTAACTACGAGGCCGTCCTTCCGCGCGACAACAACAAATTTGTCATTGTGCGCAGCGAAGACCTGATGGCCTCCATCCAGCGGGTCGCGCAGTTCGCCGACGAGCGCTCCGGCGCGATCAAGATCCGCCTCGAGCAGAACGAGCTCAAGCTCTCCGCGCAATCCACCGACGCCGGCGAGTCCGAGGACATCATCGAGACGCCCTACAACTACGACCCGCTCGTTGTCGGCTTCAACAGCTCCTACCTGGTCGACTTCCTCCGCGCCATTGGCCTTACCGGCGAGGTCCGCCTCGAATTCAAGGACGCCCAATCCGCCGGCCAGATGCGCCCCGAGGACGGCAACGAAGAGACCCGCTACCGCTACATCCTCATGCCCATGCGCATCTGAGTGCTGCGGACATGGCGGGACGCGCTTTGCGCAAAGACAAAAGCTGAAGCAGCATTCACAACATCTGCCGCATACGCCGGACTGGCGACAACCAAGGCCCGCTCACTCGAGCGGGCCTTCTGCTTCCTATCCGGCAAAACGGGCTGCTGTAAACTTGCTCAATTCGATGATGACCACTCTCCTCCGCTTTGCTCTGTTTGCGAGCATCTCTGCTGCATACTGTTCCGCCCAGACGGGAACAGTCATGTTCTATTCATCAGGGATTACGGTCAAGAGCGAGGGTGCGGTGTATCTCCCAAAGAGCCAGCAGCCCTTCGGTGGCTGGCTGCTGGATGGTCCGCAAAAGCTGGCGCAATTCCGCCACGGCCGGTTCGCAACCTTCCATCTCGAACCCGGAGCGCACACCTTCACCGTCGAGGGGCCTGCCGGGCCGGGGAAGCAGCCGCTTGCGCTCAACGTTCAGAGCGGCGGTCATTATTGCGTTCGGCTCTACGGGACGATGATCAACGCACTGGTGTATGCACGATGGGAAAACAAGATCGAAGAAGTTCCGTGCCAGGACGCGCAGCGCGACGCAGCGGATCTGAAGCCCATCGAGATCAAGCGCGTCGACCCCGCAGTTCGAGCCGAATTCGACCCGGCGGCAACCTTCCCGGCCGACCGCAACAGTCAAGCGCAGCACTGATTCGTGACAACCGTCTGGCGAGCCACATAGACGCCGCGCATCGTACAAGCCGTCGTCTTTGCCTTCTTCACTATTCGCTGTTCACTATTCACTTCTCAACGGCCAGATCAACACCTCCTGCGCCGCGGAGAAGTGCATCAGCTCCGGCGCACCGGAAAGCGTCAACCCTGCGGCCGCGCTCACAGCATCGCGAAGAATCTCCGCGTCAACCTGCTGCAGCGGCCAGCGCGCATGATGAATTTCCGCGCTCCACACGCGGCCGCCGGCGACCGTGTACAGGCAGTAGCGCTCAGTGAGAAAGTGCTCGATCGTACCCGGCTCAGGAAACTGCACCGGCCCAACCGGCCGATAACGCGCTTCAAACTCCGCTGCACGACTCCGCCGCTCGCTCACGAACTGAAATCCTCCGGCCGTCTCGTTCAAGCTCATGCGCGCATGAAAGTACGGCAGCCTGTACAACGCGCGCGCGCCCACGACCGCCATCAGACTCCGCGCATCCAGGCTGAAGAAGAAGATACCGCCGCGGTCCTTATGAACGACATACGTCCGGCAGTTCAGCTCCGGGAAATACCACGCGCGGCCAATCCCAAACGCGAAGCGCGGCCGCATGTGGATGAACAGCGGCGTGATCGAAAGCCACGTCTCCCCGCCAAACGTGTCGAGCTCAAGCTCCCGCGGCACCAGCGCCCGCAACTGCGCGAACGGCACACGCCAGTGCGCGAAGAGCAGGTTGTACCACCCCTGCTCCATAATCCACGGCCCTTCTGGCAACGGCCACGGCCGATGCACGTTGTCGGCCAGGATGGCTGCAGCAGAGATCACGTCTGTTTGGATGCGTCTGAAATCGGATCCTGCGGGCCTAACTTATCAGCCAGACCACCCCGATCGCCGCGCACACCGCCGCGGCGGCCAGCTGAATCCACCGCGAGTACGACCTCTCCACAAGCTGCTCATACTCCAGCGGCGCTGCCGTTCCTCCGCTGCCGAACAGCGACGTCATGCCACTGCCCTTCGCCGGCTTGTTCACCGTCGCCTCAATCCGCGCCAGCTCAATGTACGGCTTGATGCCGCGCCGGTACCATCCCCGGACCTTTACGCGCTCGCCGATGAACCGGTCCGCGCTGCGCACCGCAAAGAACAGCCGCCCCAGCGGCACCGACGAGCGGTAGTACAGAAACATCAGCCCCGTCTCGTCCTGCAGCACCAGGTCCGGGCTCCAGAACGCGCCGGGCACGCCGTTGCCGACCACCTCACCCTCAATCTCCACCGCGCGCGGCCGCATCTGCGAGACCCCGAGGTCCTCCAGCAGCTCCTGCACTTTCTTCGGCACAAAACGCCCGTGATAGCGGAAGGCGATCTTCGCCGCCCACGTCACGCCCAGGATCAGCATCGTCCATGCCAGCATGTGCTCCGGAAACTCAACGCCCATCCGCTCCAGCGGCCGGCCGATCCAGAACCAGGAGATCAGCAGGAATCCGCAGGCCAGGGGCGCGATCCAGAACAGAAACTCGATCGGAAATCCTGCCCAGCGCACGCGCGTGTTCTCCGGCAGCGGATACGCCGCCGTCTGTCCCAGCTTCGCAGCCTCACGATTGAGCGCTCGCAGCCGCATCGCCGTAAGCGGGTGCGTCGAGCTCAGCTCATACACGCGCGACCACGGGTTCACCAGGTCCCACTGCATTACCCGCGCTGCGATGGCGGGATCATTGCTCGTCAGCGCCAGCGAATCCGATCCCGTCGCGCTGGCAATTCCCATCAGGCCCAGCGCCTGTCCTGCCTGGAGCGTCCGGCGCGCGTCCTTCTTCTGGTCTTTGGATCCCTCAGCGAGCAAGCGCTTCTGCTCGCTGCGTTCCCGCACCATCCCGTAGCCGATCTTCACCAGCGCAGACGACAGTGCATCCGGCTCGCGCGTCACCTCCGCCGAGAAGTGATCCGCTCCGTACTCACGCGTGCGGTTCAGCAGCAATACCATGAACTGCCCGATCCAGTACGCCAGATACGCCGCATAGCTCACCAGCCGCCCCTGGTTGTTCAGCCGGCTGGTCCACGCATAAATCTGGTACAGCAGCAGCGGAGCCGTCGCCGCCAGCGCCATCACCGCAAAGTCATAATGCGCAATGTGGCCGAGCTCATGCGCGAGGACGGCGTTAGCCTCCTCCGGCGTCAACACATCCAGCAGGCCCCGTGTAACGACGATCCGCGCATCGCTGCGCACCCGTCCAAACGCAAAGGCATTCGGTGTTCCGCTCTCGATGATGCCCATCCGCGGCACTGGAAGTCCGCGCTGTTCGCACAACTGACGAACGAACTCCCGCTGCGCCGCGGGAATGTCCTCTTCATACCATCCGATCGAGTAAATCCGCTCGATGAGCCACGGCGAGACGAGATACTGAATCCCCACCAACCCAACGACGAAGACCACACCCCACATGAACGGCGCATTGCCGTGCAGCAGAGCAAGATCGCCCAGGACAAATACAACGCTGTAAAGCAACATCAGGACCAGCAGGGATTGAGTTACAAACCGCATGAGTTTTCTGTCTCCTGAAACCGGGTGAAGGAAAGCCGGAACAGGATACAGGCGGTTGGGTGAAGTGCCGCGAAACATTTAGTAACCCCGCATCGTCCCTCCCGGCATCCGATGAAGAAGCAAGCTGGCATTGGAGGACAATATGGCCGAGAAGCATCTCGTGCGAGGAATTCTGGCGGGCGTGGCCGGAGGCCTGGCCGCCTCCTGGGTGATGAACGAGTTCAGCGCAACGCTTGGACAGAAGCTCTCGGAAGCCGTCGAGACGCCCGAAGAGCAACAGCAGCTTGCCGCGCAGTCCGACGGCGAAGACGCGACCATGAAGGCCGCCGACAGGATCGTTGAAGAGGTCACCGGAGGGCGACATCTCTCGCACGAGCAGCGCGAGATCGGCGGCCCCATCGTGCACTACAGCATGGGCGCCATCTCGGGCGGCATCTACGGCGCGCTCGCCGAGTACACCGACCTTGCCAAAGCGGGCTTCGGCACCACCTTCGGCACCGTGCTCTTCGCCACGGCCGACGTCTTCGGCGTGCCCGCTCTGAAGCTCGGTCCCTGGCCCAACGAGTACCCCGTCAGTTCCCTCGCAAGCCCGCTCGCCGGTCATCTGGTCTACGGCGCCACAACCGAACTCGTCCGCCGTATCGTCCGTGCGATCCTCTAGCTACCGGCCGCCAAATCAGAACGAAATAAACGGGCTTGTGCTTAGTCCTTCGCGCCCGTCGCTGGCTTGCCCTCCTGGACATAGTTCTTGTTCCAGGAAGGAATCTCCACGACGTACTCGCCGGGCTTCTCGATGACCGCCTGGCAGCCTAGCCGCGAATTCAACTGCAGCCCGGGCGCCATATCCATCCGGTCCAGCTCCTTTTCCTCGGGTTCCGAGAGCCCCTTCGCTCCATCCAGCACATGCACATGACACGTCGTGCAGGCGCAAACGCCGCCGCACGCGTGATCCAGAAAGATCCCGTAGTTCTCGGCGACATCAAGCAGGCTCATCGGCTCGCCGTGGCCGTCATACGGCAGCGTGCCGAACGGAAACTCCACGGTCTTGTTCTCAGGACGAAACGTAACGCGGACCATGTTCTCCGCGGGAGGATTGGACACATCGACCTCAGGAAGGGGCTTCGACTCAGACTCGGACATAAAAACTCAGGCAGTCAGGAAGAACGACTAGCCCTAGTTTAGTGCTGACCAGCAGCGGGACGCGAATCCGACTAGAGGGTAGAGGGTAGAGGATGACGATAGAAGGTAGGGGATGAAGATAGACGCTAGAGGGTAGACAGCTGAATGCGGACGAACACGCCTCTACTCAATACCCTCTACGCTCTACCTCTCTCTGTCTACCCGACGAACTCGCGCACGCGCGCATCTGCCCCGCCCGCACCCACGGTGTGCAGGTCAGGCAACGCGCGTCCCGGAGGAATCGACGGAACCGGATGGTTATCGGAGTCAGCCAGCAGAACGCGGTTGCGTCCCGACCGTTTCACCTTGTACAGCGCGCGATCTGCGCGCCGCAGCATCGGCTCGAAGTTCTTCTCGCCGGGCAGCAGCGAGCTCAAGCCGACGCTGACCGTGAACCGCACCAGCTCTTCGCCTTCACTCAAGCGCAGGCCTTCAACCGTGGCCCGCAGCCGCTCCGCAAGCGACAGCGCGCTCCGCGGCGAGCGGCCGGGAAGCAGAATCGCGAACTCCTCACCGCCCAGGCGCGCCACTGCATCGCGTGTTCCCGTGACGGTCAGCAGAACGCCGCCGAAGGTGCGCAGCGCGCGATCGCCCAGCGCATGCCCCCACGTGTCATTCAGCTGCTTGAAGTGGTCCAGGTCCATCATCAGCAGCGTCAGCGGCGTGTTGTCGCGCGCCGCAATCAGGACCTCGCGCTGAATCTTCTCTTCAAACGCCCGGCGATTGTGCAGCCCCGTCAACGAATCAAGCCGGGTCTCTTCATGCAGACGGCGCTTGGTCTCGGCGACGTACATCGCGACAAAGCCAAATCCCAGCATGGTCAGACCGATCGTCGTCAGATCGTGAGCGGCTGCGTCCAGCCCCCGATGACGAAGGATTCCCAGGCTGAGAATCAAGCGAAGCGCCACGGTCGCCGCGACAAACGTAAACAGGAACGCGAGCACCCTGCCCGTATCCGCGAGAGACTTGATACGCGGCCGCAGCAGCATCACAATCGTCGCGCCCAGCACGATCAGCGCGGCCACGCGAGCCGCCGCCAGCTCCGCGCCCGGATGCATCACGCCAACTGAAAGAATCGTGGTCATCGCCGCGCTCAGCGCCAGCGGACCGTTCATCGTTGCCAGGCGGATGCGCAGCACAAACCACCGCATCCCCATGTACACCAGGAAAAACACGAGGACCAGCAGGCAGGCGCTCAGGTTCTCAGAAACCCGCAGCGGCAGCGGCATGATCGCGCGCGAGATCGTCGTCAGCAGCTGCAGGGCGCAGGCCGCTGCCAGCCAGCGAGTACCGCGAGTGCGCGCATCGCTCCAGGCGAGCAGCGCCAACGTGAGCGCAAACGTAGCCTGAGAAACGAAGCCCGGAAGCGCGAAACTGTGGATGTCAACCATGCAAAAAACCTGCCCTGCCTCGGCTCAACGTGCGAGTCGAGGGCGCCGTTCTGAACTGGAGGTGGAATCAGGACGGTCAACGCGTCCCTAATAGTAGAGCCTCATTGCCATTTATGATGCAAAAAATTACACAACTGCGTGAGAAATTAAGTCGCCATGCGAACGGAAGGCGTAACTAAATTGCCTTCTTTCGTCATGTCGTTAAGGCTGGCCTTGGTGCTTTCGGGCCTTCGGTAACCTTGCCGGCTAATGGACCGGGTCTGTCGGCATCGCTGCCCCTGCACGGATCCATTCCGTGATGGTCGCGATGTCTGCGTCCGAGAGCTTGCTCTTCGGTGGCATTGGCTTTGGATCGTTCGCCGGACCCTCGTGCCGGATAAGCGTCACCAGCAAGGACTGCTCTGGATGACCGGGCACGACAACGATGCCGTCCTTCCCCCCATGCATCAACCCCTCGCGCGTCTCGAGATGCAGCCCGCCCCGGTGATTCAGCCCCGCGTGACAGCGGTAACAATTCGCCTGGAGAATCGGCTGCACGTGCTCGGTATAAAACTGCGGTGACGCTTCCGCCGGTGGTGTGCTCTGTGCTGCTTTCGAGCTGCGTGCAACAAGCGCGGCTCCCGCAGAAACGATGACAACCAGGGCTACAAACACAGAACGGCGCGAAACAATCGGGTTAAACATGCGAAAGTACAGTTCGTTCATAAGACTCTAATCGCAATTGACCAATTCAGCCAGAAAAAGTTGCAAAAAACTGCGGGAAGTTACCACCCAGCCGCCCGGCTCATTTCCCCGGTTCGTCACTGCTTGAATTCCCGGCTGAGCCCAAGCGCCTCTGCTGCCCGGTCCAGCGCCGCCTGCGTGCGAAAGAAGCGGTGTTGCGGATTCGAAGCCGGATAAAACCGGATGACGATCTCGGCGTCTTCCACAGCGTCGTCCTTGCCGTCGCGGAACGGATACCCGAGCGCCTGCAGCAGGTGCAGCGACCCTTCATCGCCGCTCGGATTTCCGTCGTCGCCCACGATCCCGAAGACCGCCCGGTGCGTCCGCCGCGAATAAACCGCCACAAAGTCCCCAAGCCGCGCTCCCATCCTGCGCGCCCTGCTCCCCAGCACCACGTAGTTAACCGCCGTCGCATCCACATACCGCCGGGGATCACGCTCGTTCTTAACCGATTCATCCTCAAACGCAGTCTGCGAAACGTAATAACCCGGTGCGGGATCCTGCGGTCCCTGCACCACCGGCCGGTGCGGCGGGGCGCCCTCCACCATGTAGCCGACGACAGGGCCGTCGCGTCGTCCGTGCAGGTGCGCGTTCGAAAGATAGTCGAGCGCCTTGCTGCCCGGCGGCCCATACGCCCGCGGCGCACCGTCCACATCCACATCCATGCGCCGCGTCAGCAGCTCAAACGATAGGTGGTGCACTGCCGCCTTCGTCTGCGCCGCCGCACCTTGCAGCAGGAATGGACCTGCCAACCCAGACAGCAGCACACGCGAAAACCTTAACCGGGAACCCACACCATTAAGACGAACCGAACTCCCACACGTACGCGCTCTACCCTCTACCCCTCTGCTAGGGCGCCACAGGGGTGATCGCCATCGGCGTCTTCGTCGGCGTAGCCATGCCGAAGAACATCACCAGCGAGGCTGCCCCGGTATTCGACACCCACACATTCCCGCTCGGATCGACCGCGATGCTGAAGGGTGAAAGCAGGTTCGCATCCAGGCCATAGCCCGTGCTCGGCGAGAGCGCCGTTCCCGGGCTGCTGGAGTTCATCCCCGAAAGCTCCGTAAAGGTCTCGTACGTCAGTCCGCTGTCTGCCGGCGCATGAAAGTTCGAAACCCACACGTTTTGCGCCGCGTCGATCGCGATATGCGAGGGATTGCTGATGCCGCCCGTCGTGATGAACTCGTGAATCGTCGATCCATCGGGGCCCAACTCCGTCACCGCTCCGCCCGAGTCGCCTGCCTCGTCCGAATCCGTCGAATCCGCCAGCCACACGTTGCCCGCTGAATCGAGCGCCACCCCATCCGTTGCGCCGCAGCACTCGCTCGAAAACGTGATGTTGCCATTCGCATCCACGTGTGCGGCGGTGCCAATTCCATTGCCGGATGCCATCCAGACGCCATGGGCCGGGTCGGGCGCCAGCGCCACCGGCACACCCACATCGCTGCCGGTGTTCACCGGAGTGTACGTATTTGTCGAAGGATTCAGAATGACAAGGTTCGTCGAACTGCCCTTGACATAGTAGTTGGCGATAAGAACGTTCCCGGTGACGCTGTCGATCGCCACCGCGTACGGGTAGTTGATGCTGTCGTCCGAATACGGCGTCATCGTGCCGAGCGTTCCACCCGACGACACTCCTGAAAGCTTCTGCACCGAGCCCTTTGTGCCGTCGTGTTGCGGCGCCTCGGCGAACGTGATCCAGACGTTATCGCTTGGATCGATAGCCAGACCATAGGCTTCGGCAGCGTACGGAATGCTGAAGCCCGTCGAGCTGAGCGGTGTTCCCTGCGGGCTGAACGCGCTCACCATCCCACCGTGATCCGAGACCCACACGTTGCCCTGACTATCGACTCCCACGGTCTCCGGTGACTCGTCCACTATGTTGGGGTTGCTGGGAGTTGCCTTTATCATCCCGCCCCCCGTCACCGTCAGGCTCAGCGTCCAGTCGTTCGGCGCCTGCGTCAGCGTCGTCGCAAACGGCGGCTGAGGCCCGATCGCCTGAAACACACCGCTGACGTTGTTGCCCGGATTCTTCACAATGTTCACCAGCGCGTCCCACGTGTTCGTCGGCGCGCTTCCTCCACTCGGAGTCGCAGCCGTGAACAGCGGCGAGCAGCCCGTCGTCCCGTCGGAGTTGATGCAGGACGCCGCCGCATCCGCGAGCGCGTCAATCTTCCCCGGCTCCGTTGTCAGATTGCTCGGCAGCGTCGCCACCGTGCCATTCGCCGTGTTCGCGATGAGCTGCGCATTCAAAAATGCATTCGCCAGGCCCCGCGAGTTCGTCGAGCTCGCGCCGATATGCGCAATGTCCTGCGCGAACGGCGCCAGCGTCCAGGCCGCGGCGGCCGTCGTGACCTCATTAATCCAGATGAACTGTGTCGGCGACAAATTGCCGCAGCTTCCCAGCGCAGCCATCATCGCCAGCGCCGGATTATTTCCGCCCGAACCCAGCCCCGGGTTCCCCTGCGTGGCTACCAGGTACACCTGCGAGGTCGATGAGGGGCAGCTATAGTCCCCGGTGATCGAGAACCCACCGTCCGATCCGCTCACCACAGGCGTAGTCAACAGCGGCGACGCCACGCTTCCATTTCCCCCGCTGCCTGCCGCATAGAGCTGGATGTGCGCGCCTACCACCGGCTGCTGTCCGCCGTGCACCCTGCCATTCACCATCAGCGGTACGGGATTCGGGTCTGCCGAGGGCCCTACACCGCACCCTGTAACCAGCAAGGACGAACAACCCAGCAGAAGAGCACAAAATGACCCGAAGAACGACACACAGGCATGGCGCGGCATGATATCGCCAGTCTACGCGAAGGCACTTAAAAGGCCATTCCCCATTCCCGTTATGGGAATCCCCTACGGTACCGAGGAAGAGGATAGGGAGTAGAGGGATAGAGGGTAGAGCCGCCTGCGGCGGCATTTGTCGCCTGAGTGTCCTCTACTCTCTACCCTTTACCCCTTACCCTCTAGAACACGTGCAGGCGGCCCGTAAGCCGAATTCTGTTCTAAGCGATCATTCCTCTAGGCCCGGCATTACTGCCGGGCTCCAGCAACCTACCCGCGGGTTTCAGCTGCCTGAGCCTAAGCCCAATGCTCTCTCCGCCTGAACGCAACGGGCCGCTGCGCGCCGCCGCCTGAAGAGAAGCGAACGGACTCCCTGCCTATTTGGTCTTGCTCCGTGTGGGGTTTACCGTGCCGTTCGCATTACTGCGGACGCGGTGGGCTCTTACCCCACCCTTTCACCCTTACCACGGCCTGTTGTCCCGGAATCGAGCGCCGAAGCGCCTGTCCGGCAGAGCCGTGGCGGTTTGCTTTCTGTTGCACTGGCCGTCTTCAGGCCTTCACGCCTGAATCCCGGACGTTATCCGGCACACTGCCCTGCGGAGTTCGGACTTTCCTCCCCCGCGCAACGCCTCTCACGAGACCCGCGCGGCAGCGATCGCCCGGCCGCCTGCACAGCTACAGCTTACCAGCCGGATCACTATCCATACCGATCATTCGCGACTCGTCTCCGCGCCAGATCCGCCGTACCGGCTCCATCTCTGGAGCGGCCTTGAGCCCTCTTCCGTGTTCATGGCGCCTGGACTCACAGACATATCGATGGAAACGATGAGGAAAATCAGCATTGCGAGATAGATTGCGATGGCGGCCGGTAAATAGATGAATGTGAGCGCGCAGAAGACTGCCGCTTGCAGCGTGCCAATCATAGCCACCCGATTACGCTTGCGGCTCCATTCTTTCCAGCCGGGGTCGCGACCATGAAATTTCGATGCGGACAACCTGAACCAGGTCATTCCGGTCATCGCATTCCAGGCAATGATTTGATACACCACATATGCAGTCGGATCATGCGGGTGTTCGATGATGGAGTGAAGCGTCCAGGGAAGCAGGCTGGAGAAGAAAAGGGCGCCTCCATTGAACCAGAACATCGCCCGATTGATCTCGCGCACACGGTCGAACATGTGATGGTGATGCAGCCAGATCATAAGCAGGAGCAGAAACGTTGCTGCATAGCCGCCCAGACGCGGCAACAGATGCCACCAGCCCTGCCATCCGGCGACTTCCGGCGTTCGCAGGTCCAGCACCATCAGCGTAATGATGATTGCGTAGACCGCATCGCTGAACAGGGTTAGCCGGTGTTTCATTCTTCTCCCCAAATGATTGCCGTCGCATCGGCATAAAACCTCCCGACAGCCGACTCGACAAAGTTCCTGCGGTGCAGGAATGATCGCATGAGTCTCTCACGTCGCGCCGCGGGATGAGGGTGGGCATCGCGCGAAAGCGCGACCAGCTACTCATTACCGTCCCTGACTTCCTGACTCCTCACTGCCGACCCATCATGGTCGCTCTTGCTCAAGCTGCCTTTGAAGTTTCCAAACAGATAGAACGCTACGATCGCCAAACCAAACACAACCAGATAGCCGAGCATCCCCATGCGGTCGACATGCTGCTTATACCCTTGCTCCACCACCGGCTTCCAAATCCCTGCAATCTCCTTCTCGCCCAGCGTCCACTGACCGAAGTTCCACGCTGCATGCAAGCCAATCGGAACCGCCAGTCCGCGCATCGCCAGCGCTGCCATCCCGAACAGCAGTGATCCCACGAACGCCCCGAGCATCGCATTCACCCACGTCGATCCTCCGGCCACATGTTCCATCGCAAACACAACGGCAACCACGATCTGCGCGGGCCAGAGTCCAAAGCAACTCTCCAGCCGGCGCAGCGGATACCCCCGAAACGCCAGTTCCTCTCTCGACGCCAGCGTTGCATACGCGAGCAAAGCCGTGCCAACCGGCGCAAGCCCAACCGAAGACGCGCGCACCCAATGCACATGTCCCGCCAGCATCCCAAAGCCGGTTTGCAGCGCAACCAGCAACAGCCCGATAGCAAACCCGATAAGCATTCGAACCGCACTCAGCCGATCAGGCGCAGCACCCACATCTCTGAAACGAAGCTTGTCCCAGCGCAGGAAGAGTGCTGTGACAATTACCGTTGCAATCGTCGTGATCAAACCCAGCGCGACCTGTGACCACTGGCCGGGCAGCCTCGAACAAAGCGGCCCCGCCAAAATCAGCAGCAACGCGCAGATGAGAAAGAAAAGTAAAACGCGCCCGGCGGTAGACCATCTGCTCCGAACGCTGGATTCATGAGGCATTCGAACTCCCTGATCGCTTTTCTTCATCCTGAGACTCTGGCGAACCACGAAGCTGACCGCGCTCTTCGGTCATCTCTTACTCATCCGCTTCAAAACAGCTTCCATCGTAGATTCGTCGGCACGATGGAGCGCGTTGCGCTTCGCCTTTCGCATCGCCTTCCGCGCAAGTGCCCGCTCCTCGCTGTTCAACTCGAGCCCTTCGACGTACTTCGCGGTGGCACAACGAACCTGATAGATCTGCGACTCCAGGTGCTCCAGCAGCGGCACCAAAACCTCGCGGTCCCCAACCATAAACAGCGCCGTCAGCAGCCCTGCCTGCGCGCGTTCGCTCTTCTCGACATTCAGCTTCGCCTTCAGGAGCTTACTGCTGCGCCGCCCGCCAAGCGATGCGACCAGCGTGGCGCCGTGCGAACGCACAACAGGCTCAACATCATCCAATAGCCGCTCGATCAAAGGCAGCGCGCCTCTATCGCCGATCGCTTCAAGACTCTCCTGCGCGTCATCCCGGACAACCCAGTCAGGATCGTCCAACAATCGGCGCAATCCCTCATGCGCGACTCCCGAGCCCTGCAATAGCGTTCCAATACAAACAGCCGCCTGTCCGCGCACCAATGTACTCGTGTCATTCAGAAGCAATTCCGCAAGCGGAAGTCCATGGCGAATCTCAGATTGCTCCAGGCGCTGCAATGCGAATTCGCGCACCAAAGGGCTGCGGTCTCTCACGGCCTTTCCGAGGACCCGCAACAGTTCCGCCGGATCTTCTATTTTCATCCGCTGCAAATGCTCGGCGCGTTCAACGCTGCTCGGACGCTTCGATTTGGCTTTCGGTCCGCTCATAAGTTCACCTGAAAGATCTCAACAGAAACGCCCACTCTGCCGATCACTAAGCTAAACACATTGCGGTTCCGCGATAATGTCAGCCATGCCGCGCCTCACCCGCCGCCACTTCCTCGCCCAGACCGCCGCCACTGCGACCTTCGCCGCTCTCCCGCACAACATCCTCGCCCAAGGCGCCGGCGCGCCCGAGACCCTCCGCTCCGCCGCCCGCATCCCCGTCGGCTGCTGCGTCAATGTGTACGCTCTCAAGCGCGACCCCGCCTACGCCGCGCTCGTCCGCCAGCAAGCCTCCATCCTCGTCGCCGAATCCGAGATGAAGTTCGGCCCGCTCCGCCCCACGCCCACGACCTTCTTCTTCGACAACGCCGATTCCATCGTCAACTTCGCCGAGCAGAACAAAATGCTCATGCGCGGCCACAACTTCGTCTGGCATCGCCAGCTCGCTCCATGGTTCGACTCCTACGTCACGCCCCAGAACGCTGAGCAGGTGCTGGTCAACCACATCGAAACCATCGCCGGCCGCTACAAGGGCAAGATACATAGCTGGGACGTTGTCAACGAAGCCATCCAGGTCTCCGACGGCCTGCCCGGCGGCATGCGCAACTCACCCTGGCAAAAGGTCCTGCCCAACTACATCGACATTGCCTTCCGGACAGCACGCCGCGCGGACCCGCACGCCCTCCTCACCTATAACGACTACGACATCGAGGCCGAAGATGAGGCATCGACGGCCAAGCGCGCGGCGGTCCTCGCGCTCGTCCGCGGTATGCAGCAGCGTGGCGTTCCCATCGACGCCGTCGGCATCCAGTCCCACATCCACGCCGGTCCCGGCCACACCTACGGCCCCGCACTCACAAAGTTCATGAGCGACATCCAGTCCCTCGGTCTCAAAATCATGCTCACCGAGATGGACGTCAACGACCGCGACCTGCCCGCCGACATCCCCACCCGCGATCGCGCCGTCGCCGACCGCTATTCCAGCTACCTCAACCTCACACTCGCCAACCCTGCCGTCATCGCTCTCCTCACCTGGGGCATCACCGACAAGTACACCTGGCTCAACCACGAAGGCGCCCGCAAAGACGGCCTGGCCGAACGCTGCCTCCCCTTCGACCCCGACCTCAAGCCCACGCCCGCCTTCTTCGCCGAAATCAAAGCCCTCAAGAACCGCTCCACCGCGTGATCTATGCTCTCTCACTCACGCGCTGCCGCTTGGGCAGCCCTGCTCTTCCTTCCTTCGCTGGCCCCGTGCCTTCCTCCTCAGGCGTCCTCCGCGCCCGCCGCAACAACTGCGTCCGCAAAGCCACCACTCTCCTGGGCTTCCGTCGCGATCCACCCCAGCGATCCCAACAGACCAGCACCAGATTCCTACAGCCGCGACCAGCCGGATGGAATCACCGAACGCGGCATGAGCCTCAGCGACATCATCTCCCAGGGCTATAACTTCAGCATCATGCCCTTCCGCGAGGACGAGATCTCCGGCCTGCCCGACTGGGCCAAGTCCGCCCGCTATGACATCACTGCGCGCGTCGATCCTGACGACGTACCCGCATTCAAGAAGCTCTCGAACCTCTCCATGCAGGACACAATCGCCGCCTTCACCGCACGCCAGCCCACCGGCGAAATGCTCACGATGCAGAGTCTGCTACGCGACCGCTTCGCCCTGCGCGTTCATTGGGAATCAAAGCAGCGCACCGTCTACGTTCTCGTCCTCGCAAAGGGCGGCTTGCGCATGAAACCCGCAGCCGACCCCGAGCATGGAGACTTGACCTTCTCGGACGGCCATCTATCCGGGAAGGGTGTTCCCCTCTCCTTTCTCGCAAGCGTGCTCGCCATGCCTCTAGCGCGCACGATCGTCGACAGAACAGGCGTCACCGGCTCCTACGACTTCGATCTCCGCTTCCATCCAGCCAACGATACTTCCGGCAAACCGAGCGACGATCCCGATCTCTTCACCGCCGTGCAGGAGCAACTCGGCCTGAAGCTCGAAAGCACTCACGCTTCTGTTCCGGTGCTCGTCGTCGATCACGTTGAACCCCCAACACCGAATTGAACCTCGGCGCATCCTCCACATAGCGCCGACGCTGCATAATTACAACCAGCAACTCCAGCATCACGGGCCTTCATCAGCCGTTCGGCCACGCTGTACGCATTCCGCGCTGCGCCGAATCCGCACCTCAGTGGAGAGCCCATGAACACACGCCTGGCCCTGGTCCTCGCGCTCACCACGCCGATCGCCTTCAGCTCCTGCCGCCTGCACGCGCAGGCCGGCCGCCGCCCTCCAACCGCCGCAGAAAAAGCCGCAGTCGCCCGCTTCCAGGACGCAATCCTCCAAACCCTCGCGCCCGTCGCCAACGAAGACTGGGAGAGCGATCCCACCGGCGATCGCGACATCCCCGACGACTACATGGTCACGCTCCGCCCCGAAGTCCCCTTCGAAATCACCGGCACCATCGAGCGCTCCTATCGCGTCACACCCGGCTCCCCCTACTACCAGCGCGAGATGGCGCCGCTGCTCGCCAAGGCGCAGGGCATGAGCGATCCGCAGGCCATGAAAGCCGTCTTCGAGCACATGGACCGCACCCAGCTCAGCATCTCCGTCGAGTTCAACCGCACCAACGTCTCCATCGACGACCAGCCGCCGCGTCTCCGGAACCTCACCGTTCCCGACGTCCCCATCGCCTGGCAGATCGCCGAAGACCGCCAGAAGAAGGTCGCCCTTCTCTTCGGCCGTTGGGCCGCGGCCTCGCACGCGCAGGGCGGCCTGCATTATCGGTTCCGCCAGCCGGGCAAGTACCTCGCCATCGAAAACATCGTGATCGAGCTCGAGGGCAACGCCCCGCGCATCGACGATCTGCTCAAGACACTCGACTGGAAGCGCATCGACGCCGCGCTCTCCCCCGCGGATTGACTGTCCTGCCGAAACGCCGAGTTCTCCACTGATAAGGTTCTCGCATGCTTCCTGCACAGAAAGACCAGCCAACACGCCGCGAGTTCCTCGCCGGCCTCGCCGCAGCTTCGGCTTCTTCCGCTCTTCCCGCTGTGCTCAGCGCCCAGGGTGGCGCGCCCTCACTCTGCTTTACCTCTGCCGTGGAGATGGCCGCCCTGATCCGCGCCAAAAAGCTTTCGGCACGCGAAGCTCTCGCCGAACACCTCAAGCAGATAGATCGCGTCAATCCGCAGGTCAACGCCATCGTCACCTTGATCGCCGACCAGGCCACCGCAGACGCGGCCCGCGCCGACGAGATGCAGGCGCGTGGCGAAACGCTCGGCCCGCTGCATGGTCTGCCCGTCGCCCATAAGGACCTCCTCGAAACCGCCGGCGTCCGCACCACCTTCGGCTCGCCCTTGTTCAAAGACAACGTCCCCACACACGACAACCTGCTCGTCACGCGCATGCGCGCCGCCGGGGCCATCTTCCTCGGCAAAACTAACGCCCCAGAGTTCGGTGCCGGCTCGCAGACCTTCAACCGTGTCTTTGGCGCAACCCGCAACCCCTACGACCTCACCAAGACCTGCGGCGGCTCCTCCGGCGGCGCAGCCGTCGCGCTCTCCTGCGGCATGGTGCCCGTCGCCAGCGGCTCCGACTCCGGCGGGTCCCTCCGCAATCCGGCCGGCTGGTGCAATGTCGTCGGCTTCCGCCCCTCCATCGGCCGCGTGCCCAATCCCTCAAACCACTTCGGCTGGTCTACGCTCTGGACCAACGGTTGTCTCGGCCGCTCCGCCGCCGATCTCGCCCTTTCGCTCAGCACCATCGCCGGTCCCGACATCAGCACGCCGCTCTCCATCAATGAGCCCGGCAGCCTCTTCGCGCGCCCCCTCGAACGGAACTTCAAAGGCGTGCGCGTCGCCTGGTTCAAAGACCTCAACGGCATCCCCATGGACCCGCGCGTTCGCGCCGCCGTCGATGCGCAGCGCAACGTTTTCGAGTCTCTCGGCTGCATCGTCGAGCAGGCAGAGCCCGACTTCGCACCCGCTGAAATCGCTTACCGCATCCTGCGCGCATGGAACTCCGGTGCCGCCTACGGCAAGGGCCTTCAGCTGCACCCCGACGGGTTCAAGGACACTCTCACCGCCGAGATCAAAGAAGGCCTCGCGCTCTCCGGCAGCGACATCGCCCGCGCAGAGATCGCGCACACCGACATGTGGCGCCGCTTTCAAAGCTTCCTGGAAAGCTACGAGTACTTCATCCTGCCCACCAGTCAACTGCCGCCCTTCGACGTCAACACGCCCTGGCCGACCGAAATCAACGGCGTTCACTTCACCAACTACATCGACTGGATGAAGAGCTGCTGGTACATCTCCGCGACCGGCAATCCCGCTGCTTCGGTCCCCGCCGGCTTCACACCCGAAGGCCTCCCCGTCGGCATCCAGATCGTAGGCCGCGACAAGCAGGACTTCAGCGTGCTCCAACTCGCCCACGCCTTCGAACAGGCCACCAACTTCGCCGCCCGCCATCCCCGCATCGCCCTGTAGCCCGAGCGGTCTCTCCAATTCGGCCGGGTGCCCCACATCTCGAGTATCGAGATGTGGATCCCACGCTTGTCACACCACACACTTATCGCACTATGTGCCAGAAGCCGGCTTGCTGTTTTCGGATTGATGCGGAAGCGCGTCCTTCGACACCCACCACGCTACGGCCCCCACTGGCTTCCACTTCGCCTGGTCCGTCACATCGACGGGCAGATACGTGTGGTTCGCCGAGATCAGGACGTCCGAGTTCGGGAGCCTCTGCAGCCGTGCCACCTTGAAGCCGAGATCACGATGAGAGAAGACCGCGAGCTTCTTGTCGAGCTCTGCCCGCCCGGTCACCCCGGTATCCACCGCGATGATCGAGTCCGGATGGATCACCGGCACCATGGAATCCCCTTCAATCCGCAGGCACAGCATATTTTCCGGATGCGTACACCAACTAAGCGGCGCCATCAGGACATCCACCACCTCAGCCTGGGCAAGCGTAACGTGCGGTCCGGGAGGGACACGATCTCCGTACGCCACAATATTCAGCAGCGGAAGGATCACCGCATTCGATTTACTGTCCAACACTCCGCGCGTAAGCTTCTTGCCCGGCACGAGCGTAAAGTCTCTCAGGTTCACTCGCAGCGATGAGAGCGTTGTCTGAAGTTTGCTGTCTGGAAAGTTGGACCGGTCGACCCCCGCTCGCTCCCAGAAGTAGCTCCCTTCCGGATGACCGAGTAAGTTCCCCATCGCTACGTACGAGGCGCTGGTCGGTTCGTGGCTTCCCTTCATCCACCGGGTCACCGTGGCGCGCGAGACACCCACCCGGCTCGCCAGCTCAGCCTGCGACACGCCCAGTCGTTCCAGAAGGCGCTGAATCGGGCCAATCCATTCCGCCCGGACTTCCGTGTGTTCCCGCATTGCGGTCCACCCATCAACAGTGTTTCACGGATGTAATTGCATCAATGAAATCAATAATTTGCGTGCAACAAGACGTATCCTAGCAGCGTCAGAGGATGTGCGGTGGGACTCACACCCTGACGATCCGCCTGCGCTCTGCGGGGGGAGAAATGGTCAAAGGACTCCTCTCGCCGCGAGAGGTCCTTTCATGCTTCAAACCGGCCGACCCCAAAGGCTCCTGATCGTAGACGACGAACGGACCATCACCAACTCTCTCTCAGCGATCTTCTCCAAGCGCGGATATGAAACGCGCGGGGTCTACAGCGCTGAAGCAGCCCGTGCAGTGATACAGGACTGGTCACCTGACCTGGCGATCATCGACGTGCTTCTGCCGGCGATGAACGGGGTCGAGCTTGCCATTCTCCTCAAGGCCGAATTCCCCAACTGTCGTCTCATGCTGTTCTCCGGAGAGACATCCGCCGCCGACCTCCTCGAATTTGCAGGCGGCGGAGCGCATCAATTCGAAATCGTGGCAAAGCCAGTCAGCCCGGAGCTGCTTCTCGATTGGGCGGCCCACAGCAGCCTTCCTGAAACAAAGAAGTGCAATTGTTCTTGAAGCAGACGTCTGCTTCGTAGCGCTGCGCCGGGACCTGCCAACCAACCACCCCGCCTTCTTTACGACTCACGACGCACGATTCACTCCGCTCCAACGGAACATCCTGTCACACTCCCGCGTACCTTCTGTCACGGCGAAGCTGCGCCCGGCCCCTAACTCCCTAACTCCTCACTCGCCGACTCCCGAAGCGGCTACACTCTAAACACCTCTCATGGAGACGAAAGAAGCATTCCGGATCGCCCTCCAATCCCTCTGGGCGAACAAGCTGCGTACCATCCTCACGCTCCTCGGCGTGGTCATCAGCGTCTCTTCGCTCATCGCCGTCATGACCCTCGTCAATGGCGCGCAGGTCTACGTCGCCACCAAGGTCAACAAGCAGGGCGCCAACGTCTTCACCGTTTCCCAGCAACCCCAGCTCATCACCAGCTATAACGATTACGTCAAGTTCCAGAAGCGCAAGGTAATCTCGCTTGAGCAGTACCGGGCCGTCAAGCAGCAGTGCACGTTCTGCCAGGCCGTCGGCGCCATGCAGGGCACCACCGGCCCCGTCGTCTATGGCAAGGAATCCGCTACCGACGTCAACATCCGCGGCTATACCGCCCTCATGCCCGAAATGCAGAACCTCGACATTGCCGAGGGCCGCAGCTTCACCGAAGCCGACGAAGACCACGCCTCTCCCGTCTGCATCATCGGCACCGACATCGAGGACAACCTGCTCAAAGGTGCCGACCCGCTCGGCAAGGAGATCCGCGTCGGCGGCGTACCGTACACCATCGTCGGTATGGCCGAGCCGCAGGGCAAAACCTTCGGCCAGAGCCAGGACAACTGGGTCGCCGTCCCCCTCACCGCGTATCAAAAGACCTACGGCACAGCCAAGAGCGTCGTCATCTATAGCCAGGGGCCCCAGGGCGCCGAACAGATGGAGGCCGCCGTCGACCAGGCGCGGCTTATCATGCGCAGCATGCGCCACGACCGGCCCGGCGAGGAAGACAGCTTTACCATCGAGACCTCGAGCGCCCTCGCCGGCCTGCTCGGCACCATTACCGGCTACTTCGGCGCGGTCGCCGTCGCCATCGCCGCCATCTCGCTCGTCGTCGGCGGCATCGTCATCATGAACATCATGCTGGTCTCCGTCACGGAGCGCACCCGCGAGATCGGCGTCCGCAAGGCCCTCGGCGCCCGCCGCGGCGACCTTCTCAAGCAGTTCCTCATGGAATCCGGCACGATGGCCTTCGTTGGCGGCCTGATCGGTGTCATCGCCGGCGTCGTCATCGCCAAGACGGTCACCCTGCTCATCAGCTTCCCCTCCACTATCGCTCTCTGGAGCGTCTTCGCCGGCCTGATCGTCGCCGGTTCTGTCGGCATCTTCTTCGGCGTCTACCCCGCGAGAAAAGCGGCCGATCTGGATCCGATTGTGGCGCTAAGGAGTGAATTCTGATGCGTGCCAGCGATCAACGCGAATCGATAAAAATGGCGCTCGACACCCTGCGCGCCAACAAGCTGCGCTCCGCCCTGACCATCCTCGGCATCGTCATCGGCGTCATGACCGTGATCACAATCTCCTCCGTGATCAACGGCCTCAACACCTCCGTTTCGACGATGGTCCAACAGTTTGGCACCAATGTATTGTGGATCTTCCGCTTTCCTGTCATAGGCGTGCGGCCCACCGCCGAGATGCTCGCCCGCAAGCAGATGACCTACGACGACATGGTCGAGATCGGAAAACTCCCCCACGTCACTGCCGCCTGCGCCGGCCTGCAATATGTCAATTACCAGTTCAACTCCGGCTCCGAGACCGCGCACTATGGCCTGCGCAAGTCCGAGAACGTCGGCCTCGAAGGCGAGACGCCGTCCTACGCGCAGGTCTATGACAAAGGCCTCGAAGCCGGGCGTTACTTCACCCAGACCGATCAGGACCGCGCCACCGACGTCACCATCCTCGGCCACGACATCGCCCAGGACCTCTTCGGCGGCGCCGAAGATCCCATCGGCAAAGATGTCATTATCTCAGGCCGCACATTCACCGTCATCGGCGTCTTCGAGCGAACGAAAAACGCATTCGGCGGCGGCAAAAATCCCAACGACTCCATGGCATATTTCCCGCTTGCCACCTTCCACAAGCTCCATCCCGAGATCCTCGACTACTGGATCTCCGCGAAGTTCGACGATCAGAAAAACAAAGACCTCGTCACCGACGAAATCCGCGAGCTCCTCCGCCGCCGCCGCAAAGTCCGCAACGAGCAGGAGGACAACTTCGCCATCTTCTCCTCTGACGCCATCACCCGCCTCTGGAACCAGATCACCGGCTCGCTCTTCCTCCTCATGTTCGGCCTCTCGGCCGTCGGCCTGATCGTAGGCGGCGTCGGCGTCATGAATGTCATGCTCGTCTCAGTCACCGAGCGCACCCGCGAGATCGGCGTTCGAAAAGCCATCGGCGCCACCAAAAAGGTAATCCTGCTCCAATTCACTCTCGAAGCCATCGTGCTCTGCGCTGTCGGCGGCCTCATCGGCATCCTGCTCGGCTCAGGCCTCGCCTTTGGCGTGCACTTCCTCATCGCCTGCACCGTCAGCACCATGTGGGTGCTGCTCGCGTTCCTCTGCTCCGTCGCCATCGGCCTCGTCTTCGGCATCTACCCCGCCTACAAGGCCGCCAACCTCGACCCCATCGAAGCGCTCCGCTACGAATGAGCGAGGGAGGCGAGTGAGGGGTGAGCAAGTTAGGATCAAGGCTCCCGCCTTTGCTCTTCCTCACCACTAACCCCCCACTCCTAACTCTTTCCTCGGTCCCGCCGATAAACTAAACAAGTGAACTTCCTCGCTGTCGCTGCTGAGCTTCTTACCGCGCTCCTCACCGCGAGCGGCATCGTCTACAGCGCAATGGCGCTCTGGGCCGCGCGCCGCTTTGACCACACTGCCGCCCCACCACCTTCGCCCGCCTTCACGCCCGGCATCTCCATCCTCAAGCCCGTCAAAGGTGTCGATGCCCACATGCACGCCGGCCTTGCCAGCCACTGCGCGCAAAACTACGCCGGTGAATTCGAGATCCTCTTCGGCGTCAGCTCGCTCGACGACCCCGCCGTCGCCGAAATCGCCCGCCTCCGCGTCGACCACCCACACATCAACATCACCCTCATCGAGTGCCCCGCGCGGCTCGGCCCCAACGGCAAACTCTCCAACCTCGCCCAAATGCTCCCGCACGCCCGCTTCGAGCACATCCTCGTCAACGACTCCGACATCCTCGTCTCGCCCAACTACCTCACCCGCATCGCCGCCGCCTTCCAGCCCGCGCCCAACTCGCCCACACCCATCGGCCTCGTCACCGCGCCCTACATCGGCATCGCCAGCACCCGGGGCCCCCGGCGAACACAGTTCGATGGCGTGGTCAACACCCTCTGGTCGCGCCTCGAAGCCCTCGGCATCTCCACCGACTTCATCCCCGGCGCACTCGTCGCCCGCTCCCTCGAAGGCGGCCTCCGCTTCGGCCTCGGCTCCACACTCGCCACCACAAAGTCCGCGCTCGCCGCAATCGGCGGCTTCGAGTCCCTCACCGACCAGCTCGCCGACGACTACGAGCTCGGCGCCCGCCTCCACCGTGCCGGCTTCCGCGTCGAGCTCCTCCACGAAGTCGTCGCTACCTCCGTCCCGCCCTACACGCTCCACGGCTTCTGCGAGCACCAGCTCCGCTGGGCGCGCTCCACACGCGACTCGCGCCGCGCCGGCTACATCGGCCTCGGCGTCACCTACGTGCTCCCCTGGGCCGTTCTCACCGTACTGGCATCCGGTGGCGCGCTCTGGAGCTTCACCCTCCTCTCCCTCGCTCTTCTCGCACGCATCTCCGTCGCGCTCATCATCGGCGTCGGCCTTCTCCGCGACACCCAGGTCCTCCGCGACCTCTTCCTCCTCCCCTTGCGCGATACCTTCGCCCTCTTCTTCTGGATCTGGAGTTACACCTCTGACGTCGTCGTCTGGCGCGGCGAACGCTTCCGCCTCCACCGCGGCCAACTCGAGAAGTTAGGAAGTTAGGAGGGAGTTATCAAGTCAGGAGTTAGGAGTTAGGAGTTAGCAAGTTATGCTGAATCTCCCCACGCCCTCATCCTGAGCGCAGCGAAGGACCTCCCTATTTGCTTTTGTTGTTGCTTTCGCCGTTGCTTTTCTTGTCTGTCATCCTCGCACGGATCTGCCTTTGTCTTTGCTCTTGCTTTATTCACTATTCACTACTCACTATTCACTGTAATGAGCCCCACTCTCCGCGACCGCCTCGCCACCGGCACCACCCGCGACCTCGGACCCACCAACGAAGTCGCCCGCGAAGCACGCACTAATCCCGCGCTCGTAAATCAACTCGTAGAAGCACTCACGGACAAACGCGAGTTAGTCGCCCACCGCGCCTCCAACGCCCTCAAGAAAGTCCAGCGCAGCAATCCCGCGCTCCTCGAGCCATTCGCCAAGCGCATCCTGCAAGCCACACTCGCCACCGAGCACATGCACACGCGTTGGAGCCTTACCATCATCCTCGGCGAGCTACCCCTCCGCCGCCGCGATAAATCCCTCGCCATCGACATCATGTTCGAAGCGCTCTCCAGCCGCAGCGCCTTGCAGCGCACCTTCGCCCTGCAAGCCCTCACCAACTACGCCCAGAGCGATCCCACTCTCCGCGCGCGCCTCCATCCCATCCTCGAACGCGCGCTCACCGACCCCAGCGCCGCCATCCGCGCTCGCGCCCGCAAACTCAGAAGCAGTCACAAACTCGCGAATAGTCGATTGTTTTTTAGGCCGTCATCCTGAGCCGTGGCGAAGGACCTCTGTATTTCGAAAACCCGGCCACTCATCGCACCGTGAGCTTCACGACCGCATGCACGACTCCCATCGCACTCAACCCGAATATCGCCAGCACCGGTATCATTGCAGCCACAAACAGGGCCCCCCTGCCGACAAACGGCTCAGCGTTCGGCGATCTCCAACACGCAGCAATCAGGGACAATCCGGAGAAACTCATCGGGATGGATGCCATCAAGAGTTCTGTTCCAGGAGCGAGTGGGGACTTCTCTGCCACTGCCAAAATGCTTAGCACCAAGTAAACAAGCACGGAAAGAATCCCGGTAATCCAGAATATGCGACTAGCTAACTTAGCAATTCCCACCGAGGAGCCCCCTGTTTACCTAATTCGTAACTCCCTAACTCCCCCTTCTAACTTCTAACCTTATCCTCAATGTCATCCAACTTATCCCCAATGGCATGCAGCTTCCTCCCCAGCGCCTGAATCTCCATCTCGGCGCGTCGATTTACCTGGAAGTCCAGCTCACTGCGTACGCGGTCCTTCGCGTCCTGCCGATTCTGGCTCATCATGATCACGGGCGCCTGGATCGCCGCCAGCATCGACAAAAATAAATTGAGCAGAATAAACGGATACGGGTCCCACGCCTTGTGCCTCAACGAAATGTTGACAAGCACGTAGATCACCTCGAGCAGCAGGAAGATTCCAATAAAGGTCCACGACCCACCGAACGAAGCGACCCGATCGGCAACCCGCGCGCCTAGTGTCTCGTGCTCCTCGTAGACCTCGTTTGGATTTCGCGCCGCGCGCACCCGCACAATCCGCTGCGTCGAATGAATCTCCCGCGCCAGCACGGTCAGCATGTCGAGCCCCGCCATCGGCTTGCGCGAGACAAGCTGCACCAGATCGTGGCGGTCGACCGCCACACACGTCGTCGGCTCCATCGCCACCGCCGTGGTCGCATGCGGCGAGTCATCCATCATCGAAGCGAAGCCGAAGAAGTCGCCATGATGCGGCTCCGAGAACACAACCTCCTGCCCATCCTCATCAATCAGCGTGACCCTCACCACTCCGCTCGTAACAACAAATGCATTCGACGCCGGATCGCCGGCTTTATAGATCCGCTGCTTCGCCGCGAACGTGTGCAGCTCCACCTGCTGCGCCAGCACCGCAAGCTCATCTTCGTCGAGCAACGAAAACAACGGAACCGCGCGCAATTCATCAGCACTGGAAGGCATATCTGTGATTCCTCGCACCCAAGCTTATCGTGACAAGCCACGCCCGGCTGTAGCCACTTCCCTTACGCCCTGATCTCGCCTGCTAGAATCCCGTTTTTGCCAGGAAGACCATTACAAATCCATTCCCGCCTGTGGAGAGGTAATTTGTTGCAGCGGAAAGAAACACCACGTAATGGCCATCTTTGCTGATCTTCGGGTAATCGTTCACTCCGTTGGACTGAAGCGCGAATCCGGTCACATTGCTGACCGAAACGCGAACTGTACTCGGTGTACATCCATCGGGCGCGCCGAGACAGCTGTCCCGCACGAAAATATCCTTCCAGTCGTTTGGCGGGAACGTATCTCCTGGCACAAGGTTGCTGGCCAGCGATGCGAAAGCGATAAAACGACCATTGCCACTGATGCTCGGATTGTCTTGGCTGGCATTGGCGACCGATCCGTCATTGCCCAGCGACGCGATCACAGTGGACGGGGTACAAGAGACCGATGAGCCATTGCACGTATCCCGGAGATAGACGTTCCCGAACCCATTCACGCTCTCCGCTACCAGATTCGTAGCCAGCGTCGAAAATGCGAGAAAACGGCCGTCTGAGCTAATCGAGGGAGCTGCGGCCGTATCGAGTGCACCGCCGTTCGCTGGCAAGCCGGCGCTTGAGACATCCTGTTGCGAAGTAGTCGGAGTGCACGCTGTCGAAGCTCCGAGGCAGGTGTCGCGTAGAAATAGGTCTGGGTTCCCCGCATTCGAGGTAACAGAGGCGAGGTCCTTGGCGTAAGAGACGAAGGAAACGTAGCGACCTCCCGAACTGACATTTTGATATTCGCTCGATGAATTGGCCTGGACGCCTGAAGAAGACTGGGAGATCAGCAGCGTGGAAGAGGCACAGTCAGTTGGCGCCCGATTGCAGGTATCAGTGAGATAGACATTATTTGTTCCGCTCGACGTGCCGGTAGAGCTATATCCGACATACCTTCCGTCGGGACTGATCGTGGGGATCCCTCCGCCCGCGGGCCCTCCGTCCAGCAGGCGCGAGATGAGAATTGTGCTTGGCGTGCACGCCGGCGTCGCACCAATGCAGGTATCCCGCAGGTAGACACAGTTGTCACCCGCAGACGCGTAGCAGAAGGATGGCTCACCGGCCACGATGTTGGAGGCCTGCGAATCAAAGGCGACATATCGCCCATCATCGCTGATCGAGGAATCTCGGCTGTGATTGTCGACCGGGCTGCCGTTATACGTGGCCGTAATAGGAATGGTGCTGGCCACACAACTGGCGGACGCTCCAATACATGTATCCCGTTCGTAGATTTGTTGGTAGCCACTGGCAACGCCGGCGCCCAGGTTCGTCGCCGATGTTTGGAATGACACGTATCGGCCCGTCGCATTTATGGCGGGCGCGACGAGGCTGCTGGCATTCGCAGGAGTGCCGTCCGGAGCCACGGTTACGAGCGCCATGACCCCGGCGTTAGCCGCAGCCGGAGAGGCGACTCCTAACGGCAAAGCCGCAGTTGTATACCCGGAAGAGGTGTCGCGAACCGTGATAGACACGGTGCCAGGGTGCGCAATCATCGCTGCTGTCACCGGCGCGTTCATGTCCGTGCTTGAAGCTGTTTCCGTCGGGAGAGGCGTACCGTTCCACTCGATAACGCTGCTGGTCGTAAACCCGGTTCCGCCCACGAGAAGTGTGAAGCCTGCTTCACCGGCGACAACCCATGCACCGCCTGCATGGGTTGCATTAAACGGGGCGACTGTCGATAGGGTTATCCGATTTGACCCGCTCCCGCCGCCCAAACCCGCTGAGCCTGACGTCCCGCAACCCCACAGCGCAAGCACGATCGCGAACATCGGAGCCGGAAAAGGGGTTTTCTTGATCATTCAAGCAGCCCGCAGAGACATCGAGAACGCCGCAAGTCTCCGTCGAGTGTGCATCGTAGCTTCTGATCGCGATCGAGACAAGAGATGAAAGAGCATTCAAGCGAGCTCACCGCGCTGACGCAAACGGACTCGCTACCTGCTCTCTCCAAGCGCCGCTAAGATGGCATCGAAATCATCCACGCCCGCGTACTCGATAATCACCTTCCCGCGGCCCTTGTTATCGTCGATCGTCACCTTCAGCCCCAAGGATCGCCGCAGCCGGTCCTCCGCCTCGCGCACATTCGGATCCACCACGCGCTGCTCCGGCACCTTCACCGGCTTCGCCACCAGCTCCGGGTTGATGATCCCCTGCACATACTTCTCCGTCGACCTCACCGACAGGTGCAGCGAGATCACCTTCCACGCCACCTTCGACACCTGCTCCGGAGGCAGCGCGATCAGTGCGCGCGCATGCCCGAAGCTCAGCTCGCCCGACTCGACATGCATCTGCACGTCGTCCGGCAGCTTCAACAGCCGCAGAAAATTGGCCACCGACGCGCGGTCTTTTCCGGTGCGCTCCGCCATCTGCTCCTGCGTCAGCTTGAACTCTTTACTCAGCCGCTCGAACGCATGAGCCTGCTCCATCGGGTTCAGGTCGGCCCGCTGCAGGTTCTCCACGATGGTCATCTCCATCGCCTGCACATCCGAGACCTCGCGAACATTGGCCGGGATCGTCGCCTTACCCGCACGCTGGCTCGCCAGCCATCGGCGCTCGCCTGTGATCAGGGTGTAGCGGCCGTTTTCGCCCGGCCGTACGATTATCGGCTGCACCACTCCCGACGCCCTGATCGAAGCCGCCAGCTCATCCAACTTCTCCTCATCAAAGTTCCGCCGCGTCTGGAAAGGGTTCCGGTCGATCTGGTCCAGCCGAATCTCGAGCGGCTTTCCTTCGGACGCCGGCGTGACCGCACTCGCCGCGATCTCTACGGTCGGCTTGGGCCTGTTCGGCAACAGTGACTCCAATCCCCGCCCCAGCGCCTTCCTCTTCACATCTCCCGCTGTCGCTATCGCCATAACCTCATCCCCCCGCCAGCCTTTTGCTTCTGTTGCCTTTGTCTTTGCTCTTGGTTTTCTTGTTCTCACCCCGCAGGGGACTTGCTTCTGCCTCATTCACCAACCGCTTGCCTTACCTTCTACCCCTTACCCTCTGCTTCACTCGCGTCCAAACGGCCAAACCCGCTTGACCTTCGGCGTAGTAATAATCGGCCGCTCCGCCATTGGAGGTATCTCATCCAGAATCAGCTTCTTAGCTGCCTTTTTTACCTCAACCCCATGCCGCTTCAGCAACTCCACCGCAAGCTCCTGGTACGCCTCTGCGCCCTTGGACTTCGGGTCATAGACCATCACCGGCTTCCCATGACTGGGCGCCTCGGCCAGCCGGATGTTCCTCGGAATCGTAGTGGTAAACAGCTTGTCGTTGAAGAAGTTACGAAGGTTCTCCCGCACCTGCTGCGACAGGTTCGTCCGCTCATCGAACATCGTCAGCAGCACACCTTCCAGTCCCAATCCCGGATTAAACGCCGCCGAAACCTTATCCAGCGTCGAAATCAGCTCCGAAATTCCCTCCAACGCAAAATATTCCGCCTGCATCGGAACCAGCAGCCGATCCGACGCCACCAGCGCATTCAGCGTCAGCAGATCCAGTGCCGGCGGACAATCCAGAAAAATAAACCGGTACTTCTCTCTTACTGGCTCCAGAGCCTCGCGCAGCCGGAACTCGCGCTTCTCGGCAGCTACCAGCTCCACATTCGCGCCGATCATGTTCTTCGTTCCCGGAATCAGCAACAGATTCTCGATCTCGGTCGATAGCGTCGCCTCCTCAGCCGTGGCCTCGGCCACCATCAGGTCGTAGACCGACGCACGCTCCTCATCCCGCCCAACGCCTAATCCGGCGGTCGTATTCGCCTGCGGATCGCAGTCAATTAGCAGCGTTTTCAGCCCGTGCATCGCAACGGCTGCGGCCAGATTAATGGCGGTCGTAGTCTTGCCGACGCCGCCCTTCTGGTTGACGACCGCAATAACAGAGCTGGTTTCGGGTCTTTCGGTGGGCTTCGGGGCGTCCGGCATCTTGTGAGCCTCAGGCTACCAGACGAGCCTGAGAATGTTCCACGTGGAACATTCGACCCAATTGTGCGTTTCCGGACCAAAATTGAGCCTAAATCTCCAAATCCCGATGTTTTCTCGGAATTAGGCCCCGATAGGGCTCCAGTTTTGGCTGGTGCACTTTTCGCTGCAGCGGCTTATAGGCCATCGTTCGCGCTCTCTTCAGCGTCGCGAGGAGCAGAAACGCCAACACTATTCCTGGGCCGAGCCACGGCGTATGCAGAGCACCGAGCAGCAAACTCGGCAGATCGGGTAACTTTGCCGCCAATGCAAGGCGCCCCCGCGCTCCAGCCGGAGGGATTGGCGAACTTAGGAGAAGAAGAACAACAGATCCAAGGGAGCGCACGTCCTGCTCCTGTTTCACCGGTGGTTCGGCTGCGTGGCCGAGGCATCCGCCAATCCCTGATACTACAGCTGCTTAGATGCGGAATGTTCCACGTGGAACATTCCGCCACATCAAGAGGCGGCGCCGCTCGGATCTGGGAATCGCAAACTCCTCGGCGTCAGTCATTTGGATCCCCGCGCCGACCAGCGCGACAATCCAGCCCTTTTCCCGGATCCGGACGATAGCCGCCTGCAGTGAGGTTGGCATCTTCTCTACGGCTCGGAGGGCTACGGCGTCGAAGCGGCGGGATTCGGGTAGATCTTCCACTCGGTTGGGCCAGACTTCGGTTTTGAGGTCGAGGGTGCGGATGACCTCGCGGAGAAAGGCGACTTTCCGGACCTGAGATTCGGCCAGCGTGACCCGCAGCTGGGGCAGGAACATTTGGATCGGGAGGCCGGGAAATCCGGGGCCGCTGCCGTAGTCCAGCAGTTCGGCGTCAGGACGCAATCTGGTTGCGAGATGGCCGGCGGTGAAGAAGCTTTCGCCGAAGTGGCGACGGATCACTTCTTCTGGGTCGCGGATTGCGGTCAAGCTGACGCGGGCATTCCAGCGGATCAGCAGGTCCAAGTAATCGGAGACCTGCTGGATGAGAGGGTCGGAAAGCTGGAGGGCTGGCGCGAATGGAAGGACGAAGGGGGCGAGGAGCGTGCGGATTCGGTCCGGAGAGAGAGCAGGCATTTTGGCGCTTTCTACCTGCTCTGGAGGCCGGCCTTCTGTTCGGCTTCGTGGACCAGGCGGGCGAATAACGAACGCGAAGCTGCACTGATTTCGGTGCTGCGCTCGGGGTGCCACTGGACGGCCACGAAGAACCATGGGTCGTTGGGGTCGTAGTCGGCCTCGATGGCTTCGATGACGCCGTCCTCCGGGCAGCGGGCGACAATGCGCATGCCGGGAGCGGGTTCGGCGATCGCCTGGTGGTGGCTGGAATTGACCGGGAGGCGGAGAAACCCATTCTTTTCAGTAGATTCACCGTTTGCAAGCAGGGAACCGAGGAGGCTCTCGCGCGGGATGTCGGCGGTGTGGGCGACGGCGACTTTGCTGCCGGCTGAGTGGTTGACCGGAAGGGGAAGGAGGTCCTGGACGAGGGAGCCGCCGCGGTAGACGTTCAGGGATTGCAGGCCGTAGCAGATTCCGAGAACGGGAAGACGGTGGCGCTCGGCTTCTTCAAGGAGGGTCCAGTCCGTCGTCTCACGATATTCATCTGCTTTGTTCGAGGCTGCGTCGGGCTCGGCGCCGTAGCGGGAGGGGAGGACGTCGGCGGGGCTGCCGGGGAGGAGGATACCGGAACAGGTGCGGGCGGTGTCGCGGAGGGCGCGGAGGGTCGAGGAGGGGTCGATCTGGACGGGCTCGCCGCCGGCGGCTTCGATGGCGGCCGCGTAGGTGGGCCAGGAGCGATGGTTGTATTCGGGGTTGCTGCTGGTCGGGATGGGGATCGCGATCCGGGCGCGGGGCATGAGTTTATCTTCTCATTGCTGAGTTTAGGGGTGCTGGGGCACCAGTGAAGGGTAATGAGGCAGGAGCAAAGACAGACGGCTGCGGCAACTTTTGCGACGTGTATTCCCGCACGTACGTATTAACCGAGGAAGCCAAGGCTTCGGGAGTGCAACTCATGCAGAAGGCCCATACCTACACCGACTCGTATCCGAGATTGCTCGACTGGCTACGATACTTCTGTGCCTTCATGCTGTACATGTACGGCATAAGCAAGCTACTCCATTTGCAATTCAACATGCAGTCCCAACTCGCTCGGCAGGCCGTTGGATCGCTGAACGGCTATCAGCTCACCTGGTTTTACTTTGGCTTCTCGCGCATCTACGCGACTATTCTTGGACTGACCCAGGTAGCCGGTGCGAGCTTGCTACTCTTCCGGAAGACCACGCTCCTGGGGGCGCTCGCAATGCTTCCGGTGATTGCCAATATTCTGCTTATAAACATGTTCATCCTGGTCGACGACTATGGACCGTACCTCATCTCCGGACTTATCTGCGCATCGCTATTGATGATTCTGTGGAAGCAGCGGGTCGCGCTCTTTACTCTTCTCTGGTCCACCCAAAATGGAGAGGCGTTACGTTCTAAGCGCATTCACTGGTGGATTCGATCCATCATTGTGTTGGCGGCGATCACGATCATGGTTTCAGGAGCCATTCTTCAGCACCATGTAGAGCGTTTACGGGAGAAGAACCGTCTCCATCCGACCATGAGCATCCCGCGTTAGTCCCTGCGAAGTCGTCTTTTCGTCACCCATTTCTGTCAGAAACGGATAAACGAGTTTCGTAACACCCTCATACTTGACCGCGCGAAGCCAGCAGGCGCTATGTGCTACAAGAGACACGCGCACCGCATCCACGGCGTCCGAGGGGGAGTTCGAAAACATCATGATTAAAGGAGAAAGAGATACCCGGGCGGCTCTAATCTTTCCCGTAGCAATGGTCGCGGTCTTCGCATGTGAAGCAGTGTACGTGTTTGGCTTCGGAAGGCCTATAGTCCTACGCCGCTCCGCCCGTCAGAACTGAACAAGAAGAGCAAAGGCAACAGCCGGGTGGGGCCGGTGTGGGCGGCGAGCATCGCGTTGGGTTCGAGGAAGGCAATTCAGTCATTTCGCTTCGCTCCACTCCGGCCTTCGGCAGAGCGGAAGCGCTGCGCGCGGCGGCTTGTGGAACGGAGGCACTGGGCTGAAGCTCAGGGAGACCAGTCGTGCGGTTAATCAGGCGGTGGTGTATGGCGCGAAGTAGTGCGGTTAACGAGGCGGTGGTCTATAGCACCGAGAGCTGGGGTAGAACCGAAAGCTACCGAGCTATGCCGCACGAATGAGGCAAGGCGCAAAAGCAGATTCCCTGCGGGAATGACAAACAAGAAAAGCAACAGCAGAAGAGCAACAGCAAGAAGACCAAGCGGAAGCAGATCCCTTGCTCCACCGTAGCCAGTGAGTTCGCCCGGGGACCGCGGTTCGGCGATGACGACGAAGAACAGCAAAAGGCAAGAGATGGGTGGGCCGGTGTGGGCGGCGAGCACGTTGCTGGGTTCGACGAACGCAATTCAGTCGTTCCGCTTTGCTCCACTCCGCCTTCGGCAGAGCGGAAGCGCGGCGCGCGGCGGGTTGCTGGCACGCGAGAACCTGGGCTAAGCCCGCGGTTATCAGTCGTGCGCTTGACGAGGTGGTGGTCTATGGCACGGAGATGTCGGGCTAAAACCCGAGGGCTCCCGAGCCATGCCCCGAATGCGGCAAAAAGGCAGAAGCAGATCCCCTGTGGGGATGGCAAACCAGAAGAGCGTGGCAGAGGCAAGGGCAAGAGCAAATCAGATTTTCTCTTTAACCGCAGCGAGCGAGTTTGACGGGGGACCGCGGTTCGGCGATGACAGAGAAGGAGAGCAAAGGCAAGAGCCGAACGGGGCTGGTGTGCGCGCGGTGCATGTTGCTGCGTTCGAGGAAGGCAATTCAGTCGTTCCGCTTTGGTCCACTCCGGCCTTCGGCAGAGCGGAAGCGCTGCGCGCGGCGGTTTGGGCACGGACACCGTGGGCTAAAACCCAACGCTAGCAGTCCTGCGCTTGGCGAGGTGGTGGTTTGTGGCTCGGAGACCTTGGGCTAAAACTCAAGGCTAACGAGCCATGTGCACGAATGAGGCAAAAGCAACGGCAGATCCCGTGCTCCAGCGCAGCGAGTGAGCTTGCTGGCGACCCCGGTTTTCTGCGCCACCTGGGCTTGTGGCTGATTTGTGAGCGGGGGGCAGAGGCGAAGGCAATAGCAAAAGCAGGTCCTCCTTCTCCAACGCAGCGAGCGAATCGACGGGGACCGCGGTTCGGGGCTGACGACGAAGAAGAACAAAGGCAACGGCCGGTGTGGGCGGCGAGCGTGTTGCTGGGTTCGAGGAAGGAAATTCAGTCGTTTCGCTTTGCTCCACTCCGGCCTTCGGCAGAGCGGAAGCGTTGCGCGCGGCGCTTTGGGGCACCCGGGACCTGGGCTAAAAAGCCCATGGCCAGCAGTCGTGCGCTTAACGAGGTGGTGGTTTGTGGCTGGGAGGACCCGGCTAAAGCCCGGCGGTTATCAGTCGTGCGCTTGACGAGGTGGTGGTCTATGGCACGCAGACCTTGGGCTAAAACCGGAGGCTACCGAGCCATGCCCACGAATGCGGCAAAGGCAAAAGCAGATTCCCTGCGGGAATGACAAACAAAAAGCAACAGCAACAAAAGCAACAGCAACAAGGGCAACAGCAGGAAGAGCAACAGCAAGAAGAGTGAGCGGGAAAGCAGATCCCGTGCTCCAGCCCAGCGAGCCAGTTCGCTGGGGAGCTCGGTCGCTGCCGCGAGATGGTGTATCTGGATTTGTTGAGGAATCATTCGGGAGGACAGCAAGGCATGCTTTGTGGCACGGAGCGCCGGCTGAAGCCGAGGAGTTAGCAGTCGTGCGCCTAACGAGGTGGTGGTTTGTGGCACGGAGAGCTTGGGCTAAAGGCCAAGGCTGCCGAGCGGTGGCCCCATGAGCCAACGGCAGAAGCAAAAGCAGATTTCCCCTGCGGGAATGACAAACAAAAGGAAAGAGCGAAACAGGTCCTTCGCTGCGCTATTTCGAGGCGGAACTGAGGGGGCGGGTGGCTGACTTAAACGGATGCGGCAATTAGGATGCAGCGAAACCATGTTCATCAATAGGGAGACTGCGCAAAACAATGAACAACCAACTTCTTGCTTCCTTGCAGCCGTTCTTCCTGCTCGCGAAAGGTCTGCTGGTTGGTGACATTGCGCGGGCTTGGCCTGGGTGGCGATCGTCGGGTTCCGAGTGGCTCGCCCAAGCTCTCGTCCAGGTCTGGGTGCGGTGGCAGGTGGCTGGGGAGTGGCGCTGCAATCACCGACTGATCTCTGCGTGCTGTCCATGGCATTCGGATAGGTGTGTGGCTGGCAGTCAGAATGACAGGCGGACGATGAGCGGGTGATCCGTGAAGGGGGACAAAAAGGTCGTTCGGATCGAGTTGTCAGTCGGTTCGGATGCCGAAATTGCTGATCTGGTTCGGTGGGTAGAGGATTCGCTGAAGGCGTTTCGGTGTAAAAGGGATTTCACGCGGAGATGCGGAGAGATATAGATGACGGTGAACGGTAGAGGATCGAACCCGGGACGGTTCAGCCGCAGAACGGCGCTGAAGACGCTTAGCGGCGCGGTGGCTGCTTCTCTCACGCGGCAGGCTTCTGCCGCGAGCGCACCGAGTAAACCAGTTGTGCCGGGGAAGCGGCCGAAGCAGCCGAACATTCTCTGGATCACGGGCGAAGGTGTTCCGACAGCCGCGCTGAGTTGCTATGGGAGCAAGCTGATCCAGACGCCGAACATTGACCGGATCGCGAACGAGGGTGTGCGGTTCGAGAATGCGTTTACGACGAATGCGCTGTGCGCGCCGAGCCGCGCGACGCTGCTGACCGGAACGTACACGCACATCAACGGGATGATTGGAAACCCCGACGTTCCGGGGGTGATTCAGGCAGAGGCTCCGACGTTCGATCCGGCGCAGCAGACGTTTGTGAAGGTCATGAAGGCGAATGGCTATCAGACGGGCTTGGTGGGCAAGTGGCACCTGCCGATTAATCCTGCCGATGCGGGGTTCGACTACTTCATCTACAAGGAGGGCGCGGGTGGGCCCTACTACGATCCGAATGGCTTCCTCGGGAATCCGTCGCTGGGCAGCCGCGAGATTGAGAAGATGCGGTTTGAAGGCTACGAGACGGATGTGATGACGGATCTCGTGATGAAGGGGATTGAGGAGTTCGACAAGCCGTTTTTGATGATGGTGCAGTTCTTCAATGCGCACCGGCCGTTCGATCCGCCGCACAAGTATGAACATCTTTACGACAAGACGCGGATTCCCGAGCCGGGCACGTTCTGGGATGACTACAGCCATCGCTCATCGGCTGCGCGAGACGCGCGGATGCGCATTGAGGACATGCCTGACTTCAATCCGCCAGCGGACCTGTCGCCGCGGCAGAGGAAGCAGTGGAACTATCAGAAGTTCGTAGAACATTTTCTGGGTACGCTGCGGTCGCAGGATGACAACATCGGCAGACTGTTCGAGTTCCTGGAGAAGAAAGGGCTGGCTGAGAATACGGTGGTGGTCTACACAACGGACCACGGGTTCTTCATGGGAGACCATGGGTGGTTCGATAAGAGATTCATGTACGAGCAGGCGATCCGCGTGCCGATGATGATTCGCACGCCGTGGCAGCAGGAGCGCGGCGTGGTGCGCGAGCAGTGGACGGCGAACATTGATAATGCGCCGACAGCGCTGGAGCTTGCGGGGCTGCCGGTGCCGGCGGAGATGCAGGGCAAGAGTCTGGTGCCGCTGCTCGAAAGCAATGCGGAGCAGAGACCGCAATTGTTTTATTACCACTACTACGAGTTCGGTGACCCGCACTGGGTTGCGCCGCACTATGGCATTCGCACGGAGCAGTACAAGCTTATCTACTACTACACCCGCAATGAGTGGGAGCTGTTCGACCTGGAGAAGGACCCGGATGAGATGGATAACCTCATCATCCAGAACGGGCTGAGCGTGGTGCCAGAGTACAGGGAGACGGTTGAAACGCTGGCGAAACAGCTCTCGGCGTTGCGCGAACAGTACAAGGACCACACCGGCGCTCCTGTTAACCTTTGGCTCAGGGGAGACTAGGAAGAAGATGCCGTGCGGATCGAACGCGGAGACGAAGCACGCCTGTTGCGCGCCTTCGGGATCGCGCGGTGGCGCGGAAGTCGAAGCCTCTGAGCAAGCGCAGCGTGAGTGCAGCGAGGCAACGCTGGAGCGGATGATCGCGCTACCCGGCGGGTCGTTTCTGATGGGCACCGATACCGACGAGGGATTTCCCGCAGGACGGTGAAGGGCCGGTGCGGGAGGTGTTCGTCGATGCGTTCCGGATGGATCGGCATCCGGTGACGAACGCGGTGTTTGAAGAGTTTGTGCGCGCGACGGACTACAAGACCGAGGCGGAGCGGTTTGGCTGGAGCTTCGTGTTCTGGTCGCATCTGCCGAAGAAGAGATTTGCGGAGCTGGTGGAGGACACGGTTGCGGCCGCTCCGTGGTGGTGCAAGGTTCGGGGTGCGAGCTGGAAGTCGCCGGAAGGGCCGCAGTCGGACATCAGGACGCGGGCCGATCATCCGGTTGTGCATGTTTCGTGGAATGACGCGCAGGCATTTTGCCAGTGGACGGGCCAGCGGCTGCCGACCGAGGCGGAGTGGGAGTACGCGGCGCGCGGAGGGCTGGAGCAGAAGCTTTATCCGTGGGGAGACAAGCTTCGTCCCGAGGGCGAGCATCGCTGCAATATCTGGCAGGGCGAGTTTCCGAAGGTGGACACCGGGGACGATGGATACAAGGGAACGTGCCCGGTGGAGGCGTTTCCGCCGAATGGGTTCGGTCTGTACTCGGTGACCGGCAACACGTGGGAGTGGTGTTCGGACTGGTTCGATGCGGAGTTTCATCGCACTGGTCCGCGCAGGAATCCTCAGGGACCACCGGCTGGTGTGGCGCGGGTGATGAAGGGCGGATCGTTCTTATGCCACAAGTCGTATTGCAACCGCTATCGCGTGGCGGCGCGGAGCTCGAACACGCCGGATAGTTCTACGTCCAACATCGGATTCCGCTGCGCGGTTTCGGCGTAGCGCGAGTGCTATCGCCTGAGCATCGTGAGTTAAAAAGGAGACCGCAGGCGTGTTGCCTGCGGCCGAGGAGTTTGCCAGTGACACTTAGAAGGAGTAGCGGCCGCTGATCTGCACCAGACGCTGGTTGCCGTTGATGCTGGAGATGACGCCGGCGGGCTTGCTGCTGCCGATGACTGCTGTGGGATAGGCGAAGTTGGGATGGTTGAGGGCGTTGAAGGCTTCGAGGCGGAACTCGAAATTGCCGTAGCGCTCGAGTGAGAAGACGCGGCCGACGGAGAGGTTCAGGTTGACGTATCCGGGGCCTTCGAGGATGTTGCGGCCCGCGTTGCCGAAGCCCGAGGCCGGGACCGCGAAACAGGCTGTGTTGAACCATTGGTTGATGGTGTGCGGGGCGCCGTCGTTGCCGTTGCAGACCTGGTTGGGACGGGTGGCGACGCCGAGATCCTGCGTGCCGGAGACGGTTGGAGTGAAGGGCTGACCGCTGTAGGCCTGGACGGTGCCACTCTCCTGCCAGTCACGCAGGACGTAGAACCGTGAGCTGGTGCGGTAGACCATGGTGCCCGAGAAGTTGTGGCGGATGTCGAAGTCGGAGAGGCCGTACTCTGCCGAGGGGTTGAGGACGTTCTGGTTGCCGAAGTATCCACCGCCGCCGGCTGCGTTGGCACCGGACTGCGTGTCGAGCGACTTGGCGAAGGTGTAGTTCACGCGGAAGAAGAGACCGTGCTGGAAGCGACGGCGAACCGTGACCTGCCCGGAGTCATAGTGCGAGATGCCGTTGAAGGTCATGTCGGTGATGCCGGAGAAGGCGGGCAGCGGGCGCGAGCTGTTGCTGTTGGCGACGCGCTCCTGGTTGTAGTCGAACTCCTGCGGAAGGTGCGTGCCTTTGGAGCCGACGTAGGCCGCTTCGAGAGCCATGTTCCAGGGGAGCTCGCGCTCGAGGGTCAGGTTGTAGCTCTGCATATAGGCCGAGGGGGCGTTGGGGTCGTAGCCGTTGGGCGTCAGGACGCCGCTGAGAGAGCCGCCGGATGCTGGGAACGGGTTCGCTGAATTGATGAAGGCCGAGCCGCCGGCTTTGCCGCCGGGCGAGACCGCGGTGTATTGCGTGTTTTCTGAGAACGGGAACTGGCCGGCGAGGTTGGTGCGAATCACGGTGAGGCGGAGGCCTGTGTAGAAGATGCCGTAACCTCCGCGGATGACGGTCCTGTCGTTGTCGAAGGGACGGTACGCGAAACCGAGGCGAGGAGCGAAGCGGCCCTTGTTGGGGTTGATGAGCGCCTGCGGGAGACCGGCCTGCGAGGCGGACTCATAGTAGCTGGCGAGACCTGCCTGATTGAGGATGTTCTGGATGTTGGGAACGCTGGAGGAGTTGGCGTAGACAATTTTGCCGAGGGAGGGAACGAAGTTGATGAGCTGTCCGTTCTGTTCGGCGGGGAGGGTCTGGAACTCGTAGCGGATGCCGAGGTTGAGGGTGATGCGTGAACCGGGCTTGTACTCGTCCTGCGCGAATCCGGAGTAGTTGGTCTCGATGAGGTGGTTGGTTGTGCCGCCGGTCATGAGAAGGCTGGTCGCGGGGTAGCCGGCTTCGAGATCGGCGAGGGCGTCCGTGGCCTGCGTACCGTTGGTGAACTTGCCGTTGTAGGTGAAGGCGCCGTTCTTGTCGGTGTTGGTGGGTTGAAAGAGCTGGACGTGGAAGATGTCGCCGCCGAGGAGGAAGTTGTGCTTGTGATGATTCCAGGTAACGATGTTCGAACCGTCGTAGTCGTTGATGACGAAGGTGACGGGATCGGAGGCGCTGTCACCGACGGAGGTGTAACCGCTCGGCTTGAAGCTGGGGAACCCGAGGATGCCGGACGGCCCCGTGGCGGTGCCGTTGATGCCGAGCTTCTGCGCCCAATTGGTGCCGGCGTCCGCTGCGAGCTCCTGCGAAACGGTACGGGTGCGGCCGAAGCGGAAGTCGTTGACGAGGTTTGGGGTGAAGATGCGGGTCTCACCGATGCCGAGGAGCGTGGAGTGCACCGAGGTGGTCGAGCCGAAGTTGCCGCCGAGAATCCCGTACGTAGGATTCGCAGAGAAGACGCCGAGTGGAGAGCCGCCTGCGGGATCGGAGGACTGTGAGTAGTCGCGATCGAACAGGCCGGTGAGCGTGTCTTTCGGCCCGAGCTTCTGGCTCATCTTGAGCAGGCCGCGGTTCCATTTGTTCACCTTGTCCGAGATGAACTGGTAATTGTTGGCCCCGGTTGCATTCGGCACGGGGATGTAGGCAAGGAGCGCCTTGGCGACAGGATCGATGGTGGGGATCTTGTCGTAGGGTGCGCCGTAGAGGCAGCCGGAACCGCCGCTGGCAGTGCAGGTGGCGGAGGTGGGCTTCGCGGGGTCGTGGAAGTAATAGGGGGTATTGACGCCGTTACTGCCGGGCAGTGACTGGCTGAAGTCTCCGGCGCGCTCGAGGAGAGTGGGGACGGTGGTCAGGTTGCTCTCGCCCTGGATCTGGCGATAGAACTCGAGCGAGAGGTTGAAGAAGGTCTTGTCGTGGCCGTTGTAGATATGCGGAATCCAGACGGGGCCGGCAAGGTCGCCCCCAAACTGGTTGCGGCGGAGTTTGGTTTTGGGGGAGAGGGTCGTTCCCGGGAACTTATAGATGGGGGCGTCGAAGAGGTCGTTGCGGATGTAGTCGAAGGCGGAGCCGTGAATCTGGTTGGTGCCGTTCTTAACGGCGACGGTGACGACGCTGCCGGCGAGACGGCCGTACTCGGCGTTGTAGTCGGAGGTCTCCATGCGGAACTCCTGGATGGAGTCGAGCGGAGGGCTGAGCTGTGAGCCGGCGCTACGGGGATCTTCGTCGTTGATGCCGTCGACGTAGAAGCCTGAGGAGTCGGCGCGAGAGCCGTTGGCGACGAAGGCTGCCCCTTTGGCCTTGACCTCGGGAGGCTGCACACCCGCAACGGTCATCGCGAGATCGTTGAAGTCGCGGCCGTTGAGGGGAATTTCGGAGATCTCGACGGGCGTGATGACGTCGCCCTTGACCTGATTTTCGGTGTTGATCAGGCCGACCTCGGCGGCGGAGACGGAGACAGAGGTCGCGACGTCACCGACCTTGAGCTGCACGTCGAGGCGAGCGGTCTGATCCGCCTGCAGCTCGAGGTGAGGCTCGGTGGAGGTCTGGAAGCCGGGCATCTTGATGGTGACCTGATAGATGCCGGGATTGAGCGTGGTGACGGTGTACTCGCCCTGGCTTGTGGTCGTGGCGGTGCGGACCTGGTTGGTTCCGGTGTTGCGGATCGTCACGGTGGCGCCGGGGATGACGGCATTGGAGAGATCCGTGACGCGGCCGACCAGGGTTGCGGTGGGCGCCTGCCCGTGCATCGGCGCAACGGCTACGAATGCCATGGCCCAGAGCAGGAGCCAGATCCAGTTGTTTCTGATGGAAGGTGCTCTCATTGAAATTTCCTTTAGGTTTCTGATCACGAATGCTGCGCAGATGCGGTGAATGTGGGGACCTGGGTTAGGCTCCAGCGTCGGAGGTGTCGCCTGCCTTGGGCGGCTCCATGAGCTCGATGCGATTGCCGTCAGGGCCGTAGAGCTCATCGACGTGCTTGCCGTTGGGAAGCTGGTGCGACTCGATGGTGCGGTAGTCCTTGGCCTGGGGCTTGGCGTTGAGCTCGGCGGTGATCTTGGGCACATCCGGCACGGAGAGGCAGATGTGGTCCTTCACGTGATAGCGGTCGATGGTGCGGTTCTTCTTGTCGACGCCGATTTCGAAGCGGTCCGGGCCTGAGCCGATGACCATCTTGGAGCCGTCGCCTTCCTTCACGAAGCCGAAGGCATTGGCGTACCAGTTCTGAGTCTCCTCCCGGTCGTTGGCGAGCAGACCGATGTGGTCGATGTGGTCAGAGATGCGGCCGGCGGGCATGTCCTTGCCGTGGGATTTGCCGGTGATACTGTTGGGCTCGTACTGGACGATCTCGAGGTTAAAGCCGGACGGGTCAGTGACGTCAAAGGCGAGATTGCCGGCGGGGTTCCTCGTGACCTTGTCCGGTACGGTGATGCCCTTGGACTTCAGGAGATCGCGCATGCCTTCGGCGTTGTTGGTCTGGAACATGGCGCCGTGCAGGAAGCCGTGGTTGGTGGCGGGTTCCTGGATGAGCTCGATGTACTGGTGGTCGTTGATCTTGACGAAGGCCGCGTGGTCGGTGCCGTCGGGGTTCTTGACGGCGCCAGCCTCCTGGAAGCCGAGGAAGCCCTCGTACCAGGCGCGCGCCTTGCTCAGGTCCGTGACGTCGTAGGCGATGCCGGCGACCCCGGTGATGCGGGGCGGCTCGGTGTTGTGCTTAGCGGCGACGGCGGGTAGTGAAAACAGGGCAAGTACGAAGACTGGGGTAAATCGCATTCCTGGAAGGCTCCTCTGCGCAGGCGTTGAAGTGCCGCGCTTGTTTCTTCAGCGTGACAGCCACTATTTGTGGCCGCGATAACGATGGCCAAGTTAATTCACAGTGAAGGTCAAAGGGGAGTAGTTGGACAGAGGGAAGCTACTGAAACATCGAGAGTTGCGGTTGTATAAACGCAACGTATCTACGTAAAGAGAGGGGGCTCCGCGGCCCAGCGCGGGAGACTGTGGTCCGGGAGTATGCCGGGGGGCGGACGAGATCGACGGGGTTACTTCTGGGATGTGCGGGCGGAGTCGTGCACCGGACGGCAGACGACGATGGTGATGTTTCTGGGGCGGTCCATGCCCTTCTCGATGCGCAGGAGCACCTCAAAGGCGGGGAGCACACCGCTTGAACCGGCCCGGAGTTGGGACCGGAGCTGCTGGAAGGAGCTCTCCTGCTGCAGCCAATGCATGGCGGCGTCCGTGGCTGTGCCTCCGGAGCCGCTGATAATGAGGGTCTTCCCGGTGCCACTCAGATTGCCGAGGAAGGAGATGGTGGCGTAACCGTCACGGATCTTGCTTTCGTCTGTGGGCTTAAAGCGGGTGACGCCGTCGCGGCTGGAGCTGTCGACGGGATAGTAGGACTTGGAGACCGTATCGAAGCCCCAGTTCAGGGTCAGGCCTCCCTGAAAGAGCTGAATCCATGGGTCGGTGGAGGCGGTGCCGAGGAGAATGAGGTTGTCGAGTTTTGTCTGCTGGAAGGAGAGGTCGCGAGCGTACTGCAGGCGGGCCTGACCCTGTTCGCTGGCGGCGATCTGGGCGAGCCGCCAGACGAGAGAGGATGTGGCGTAGTTGGACTGACGGCGAAGTAATAACTGATGCAGCCAGTTCGGGTCGTGCTCGGCGGGCCCGGGGCCGCTGAACACATTACGCATGTAGGTGCGATCAAAGTACTCGCCGATGGGAATGGATTGCTGCGTGGCTTCCTGGTAGAGACCGAGCGAAGCGTCGTCCATGACCACATCAGTGGTTTTGTTCGGGGCGAAGATGGTCGACCAGAACTGGCCGACCTGACCAGAGAGAGCTGCCGGGGCAGCGGCGCTGGTGGTTCCCGTACGCTGCAGCCGAATGTAGAAGATGCAGGACAGGATGGCGAACCCGACGGCGAAGGCGATCGCTACCCAGAGCTTTGCATTGGAAGCGGGCGGGTTCGGCGCGGGTGTGGTGTCTGTCGACGACTGCGGGAGCGGGCCCTCAGGGATGGCCGGCAGGGTGATAACGGGAAGTGTGGCAAGGCCTTGAAGAGAGGAATTGGAGTCGAGGCCGAGGGGCGGCATGTCTTCGGCGGTGCGGCGGCGGAAGACGGGAGCGTAGTTTCCGCGGGGAATTTCAACGATGTAGTCCTCATCGCGGCCCTCGGTGCGGAAGTATTCGGCGAGGCGCTTGCGGAGCATGGAGGCGTGGACGCGCACGATGTTGTCGGCCATCGTGTCATAACGTGGGGCGCGCCCGAAGACCTTTTGTCCGAGCTCGAGCTCGTGGATCTCCTGGATGTCGTCGCGGAGAACGCGGTCGCAGAGATATTGAAAGAGCTTGGATAGACGGATGGACCGATTCAACTGAGTGCTCGCGAGGATTCGATCGGAGAGCTCGCGGAACTGCTCCACATCACGTCGAGAGGGTGATTCGACCATCGGTGAAAACGATACAGCTGCGGAGAAGCGATGGTCAATTCGCGCCCGTTCTACTGTCCTGCTACGTAAAAAGCAAGTTTGTATGACCAACAAATAAAAAGACATCCGGGTACTCCGCGGTTAGCGCGCATGGCTTGACCGTGAATTAACTTGTCCACACCGTCTGCCGCTCGGGAGAGTGGAGCATCGCGGTTAAGGTTTCGCGAAGAGTTCCGAATTCGAGTTTGGATGGAGCGGTGAGAATGAAGAGAGTAGCCTGCGGGCTGGTAGCGGTTGGCCTGATGCTGGGCGCGAGCTTTATGGCGAGCGCGCAGAAGAAGAAGGGCGGACCGCGCAAGGTAGAGCTGCCGCACCCGTTTTACTGGGCGGCGCCGGATGCGCTCCGCGGCGATTGGCAGGGGCAGGGGCAGTATGTTGCCCAGGTCGTGCCTGTGATGGACAAGATCTACTCGGTTGAAGATCTGATCCCGCAGCAGGAGGACAACAACAAGTACGAGGCGCACATCTTCCACCAGTTCGATGTGGCGAACGATAAGCCGGTGGCGGTGCTGACGGGCACGCTCGAGCAGGGTGTGCTGACGCTCGAGGGCGACGGATGGACCGGAACCGTTCAGGATGGCCACTTCAAGGCGCAGAAGGCCGGCGAGAGCTTCGACCTGCAGCATGTCGATCGCACGTCGCCGACCATGGGCGAGAAGCCGCCCGCGGGTGCGGTGGTTCTGTTCGACGGAAGCAACCTGAACTCCTGGGCCAAGATGAAGGAGAAGGAGTGGCTGCAGCAGGATGGGCCATGCCAGTTCCGGATCGTGGGCGACGGTGTGGCGGAGTCGTTCCCGCGGCGCGGAAACTGCATCAGCAAGCAGCAGTTCGGCGACGCGAAGATTCATGTGGAATTCCGCAACCTTGGCGGGCCGACGAACAGTGGCGTCTACATCCAGGACCGCTACGAGGCGAATATCAACGAGACGTACGGCAGCCTGGACAAGAATCCCAACGGGCAGTTCGATAACTCGGTACCGACGAAGCCGGGGATTCGTGCGTCGCGCCCGGTACTGGATTGGCAGACCTTCGATATCGACTTCAAGGCTCCGCGGTTTGATTCCGCAGGCAAGAAGACGGCGGATGCCGTGGTCACGCTGCGGCTGAACGGCGAGGTGATGTACAAGGACCAGCCGCTCGGGCCGGTGATTCTGAATGCGGCGAAGCTCGGTGAGGCTCCGAAGGGACCGATCCAGCTGCAGGAGCACGGCATGCCAGTGCAGTTCCGCAACATCTGGGTTCTGGAAACGAAGTGACGGAAGACAGCAGGGTGAACAGGATGGGCGTGTCGAAATCAGCCGGTGTGTTGGAGCCGGCTGAGGAGCAGCACGAGAATCGGGCCGAGCAGGGAACGGGCGTAGGCCGGTACCGTTGGCGCATCTGCGCCCTGCTGTTTTTCGCAACGACGCTCAATTACATGGACCGGCAGGCGTTGGCGCTGTTGAAGCCGACGCTGCAGAGTCCGGTGCATGGGATTGGGCTGACGGAGCTACAGTACGCGGGGATTATCTCGACGTTTTCGGCGGCGTATGCGATCGGGCTGCTGATTGCGGGATCGTACATCGACAAGGTGGGCACGAAGCTCGGCTATGCGGTGGCTGTGGCGGTGTGGGCGATTGCGGCGATGGCGCATTCGATCGTTCCGCTGGCCGGTGTTGCCGGGCCGCTGCACAGCGCGGCGGCTGGGCTCTCGAATGCGCTGAAGCACGTGCCGCTGCTTGGCCATGCGGCTTGGGTGGACAACTTCGGCAAGCTGTCGGGCGCGGTGCTCGGGTTCGGGATTGTGCGTTTCTTCCTCGGGCTGGGTGAGGCGGGTAATTTTCCGGCAGCCATCAAGGCGACGGCCGAGTGGTTTCCGAAGAAAGAGCGCGCGCTCGCGACGGGCATTTTCAACTCCGGAACGAATATTGGAGCGACGCTCGCGCCGTTTGCGATTGCGTTCATCCTGTATCACCTGAAGTGGAACTATGCGTTTCTGGCGACGAGCGGGTTTGCGCTGATCTGGCTGGTGCTGTGGCTGAAGATGTACAAGTCGCCGCATCTGGATCCGTATGTGACGCACAGCGAGCTGGTTTATATCAGCAGCGATCCGCCGGAGCCGACGACGAAGGTGCCGTGGAAGCGGCTTCTGCCGCTGCGGCAGACGTGGGCGTTTTTGCTGGGCAAGGCGTTCACGGATCCGGTCTGGTGGTTCTATCTATATTGGCTGCCGGGATTTTTGAACCAGAGGTTCGGGCTGACGATCGGGCAGATGGCTGTGCCTCTGCTGGTGATCTACAACGTGTGCACCGTGGGAAGTATTTTGGGAGGCTGGTTGCCCGCGAGGTTCGTCTCTATGGGATGGACGATCAACCGCGCACGCAAGACGGCGATGCTGCTCTATGCAATTGCCATTGTGCCGATTGTGTTTGTGGAGCGCGTGCATTCGCTGTGGGGAGTGATTGCGCTGGTGAGTCTCGTGACTTCGGCACACCAGGCGTGGTCCGCGAATCTGTTCACGCTGGTGTCGGATATGTTCCCGCGGCGGACGGTGGCGTCGGTTGTGGGTATTGGGGCGTGCGGCGGATCGATCTCGATGATGTTCTTCGGCGCGGTTGTGGGGATCATCCTGCAGATGACCCATGGGAATTATCTGCCGGTGTTCCTGATTGCGGGCATGGCGTACCTGGCGGCGATTGGTGTGATTCAGTTGCTCGCGCCGCGGCTTGCGACGGTGCAGATCGGCGATGAGGGCGTGGTGGACGGCGGCGCGCCGGCTGTTTAGGTTTGGAACTGGAGTTTCTGCATGAAAGGCAAACGGATGCATTTGAAATCACGCCAATTTATTTCCCGGTTGTGCACTGTCGCGTTGCTCGCAGTGTGTGGCATTGTTACGCTCTCTGCGCGCTCGCAGCAGGTGGAGAGGCCGCGTATTACGGGGATCTCTCACGTTGGGTTTTTCGTCTCGGACCTCCCGAAGGCGATTGGCTTCTGGCATGACTTCCTCGGCTATGACGAGACGTATACGCTGCCGAAGAAGGACGGCAATGGTGTGCGGATTGCGTTCATCAAGATTAACGATCTGCAGCACATCGAGCTCTTCAATGAAGCGCCGGCGATGCCGCACAACATGATGAGCCATCTGTGCTTCACGGTGGATGACATCGAGAAGATGCGCGCGTTTCTGAAGTCGAAGGGCTACGACCTGAAGCCGGGCAATGGATCGAAGACGAAGGTTGGCGACTATGCATTTGAGATCAAGGACCCGAACGGGCTGCTGATTGAGTTTGTGCAGCGGCTGCCGACGGGCAAGGAGATGCAGGACGCCGGCAAGTTCACGCCCGAGACGAGGATTTCTCCGCGCATTTATCACGTGGGCTACATGGTCGCCGATGCGCAAAAGACGGAAGACTTCTACAAGATGCTCGGCTTCACCGAGACGTGGCGCGGCGGAGCGAATCCGAAGGAGCTGAGCTGGATCAACATGAAGGTTCCGGATGGCCAGGACTACGTGGAGCTGATGCTGTATCACTCGCTTCCGGACGAGAGCAAGTGGGGCACGAAGAACCATCTCTCGCTAGTCGTGCCGGACATCGAGAAAGCAGTGAAGGAGCTTGAGTCGCGGCCGTACTACAAGACCTATGAGACGTATGGCAAGCCGCTGACGATCAACACGGGAGTGAATCAGAAGCGGCAGGTGAATCTCTACGATCCGGATGGAACACGCGTGGAGATCATGGAGCCGAACACGGTGACGGGCAAGCCGGCGCCATCGTCGACTGCGCCGCCTCCGCCTGCGTCGAGCGGGCTTCCGTTCAAGGCTCCTGCAAATTCAAATGCTCCCTCGGGCCCGCAGTAACTAGGGAGAGGTGCGGCCGGGAGCAGTCTGTCCCGGCCGCAAGACTTTACAAATACGTAGTGGAGGAAAGATGCGGGTTGGAGTCATCGGTACCGGGGCGATTGCGAACAAGCACGCACTCGCGTACCGCAACCTGGGTTTCCAGATCACGGCGTGCACGAATAAGTCGGCGGAGCGCGGGCAGCAATTTGCGCAGGCGAACGGCGCGGAGTTTGTCGCCACCGCGGAAGAGCTCTGCGCGCGGCCGGATGTGGACTTCGTGGATGTCTGCACCTTTCCGGACTACCGGCTGGACGCTGTGCGGCTGTGTGCCGCGTCGGGCAAGCACGTGCTGGTTCAGAAGCCGATGGCGACGAATGTTGTTACTGCACGGCAGATGATCGAGGTGGCGCAGGACGCGGGCATTCAGCTGGGCGTGGTGAGCCAGCATCGTTTTGACGACGCCACGATCTTTCTGAAGAAGGCGATTGAGGATGGGCGGCTGGGCAGGATTCTTCAGGCGGATGCGTATGTAAAGTGGTGGCGATCGGCGGAGTATTACAGCCGCCCAATTAAAGGCAGCTGGGACGTTGAAGGTGGAGGCGCGCTGATTAACCAGGCGGTCCACCAGGTGGACCTGCTGCTGTATCTTGCGGGTGCGGTCGAGCAGGTGTTTGGGTATTGGCAGCTCGGCGCCGTGCACAAGATTCAGTCGGAGGATAATCTGTCGGCGCTGCTGCGGTATGCGAATGGCGCGACCGGAGTTCTTCAGGCGTCGACCGCATTGTGGCCAGGCTATCCGGAGCGCATCGAGATCCATGGGACGCGCGGCACCGCGATCATTACGGGCGACAAGCTGACGCACTGGGATGTGCAGGACGACACGGGAGAGCCGGCGCCGATTGTCGCCGATGTGGCTTCGGGCGCTTCGGATCCGATGGCGATTTCGGTTGCGCCGTTTGAGCGGCAGTTTCAGGATTTTGCTGCGGCGTGCGCGTCCGGCCGCAGACCTCTGATTGCAGGCGAGGATGGATATCGTGCGCTGCAGCTGGTGACGCAGTATTTATGACTCATGCCGGACGAATCGCCCGGTGAATGTGTAGAACTGTTGTTCGAAAGAAGAAGGACAAAGAATGCCGGAATCGCTGTTGAATCATCGCTCCCCCGCTAGTTTCAATCGCAGGAGTTTTCTGAAAGGTGCGGGTGCGTTGCCGCTGGCCGCAGCCGCTGCGGGACTTGGATTCTCAGCTTCGGCTGAGGCGGAGCTTGCACCGATCCCGCGCGCGGGCAAGGGTGCGTTCCTGAAGACTTCGGTGAACGCGTACTCGTTCACGAAGCTGCTGAATGCGAAGATCAAGCACCATGAGCAGGGAATGGATCTGTACGACGTGGTCGATTTCTGTGCCGAGCACAACATCGACGGCTTCGATGCGACCGGCTACTTCTTCCCTGATTTTCCGGCGCGGCCGACCGATCAGTACATCAACGATTTGAAGCTGAAGGCGTTTGAGTCGGGCGTGGGCATCAGCGGATCGGGAGTGCGGAATAACTTTACGGTTGCCGACGCGGACAAGCGCGCTGCTGATGTTGCGATCATCAAGCAGTGGGTGGAGATTGCGTCGCAGCTCGGAGCGCCGGTATTGCGCGTGTTTGCCGACACGCAGATGCGCAGCAAAACCTGGCATGATGTTGCGCCGGGTAAGACGCGCGCGCAGGTAGCGGCATACATCTCGGACAACCTGAAGGAGTGCGCCGAGCACGGAGAGAAGCACGGCGTGATCATCGGCGTGCAGAACCACGGTGACTTCCTGCAGACCGCAGAGCAGCAGTTGGAGCTGATCGGGATGGTCAACTCCAAATGGTGCGGCGCGATTGTGGACACCGGCTATTACAAGACTCCGGACCCGTACGCCGACATGGCGCAGGCCGCGCCGTATGCGGTGAACTGGCAGATCAAGCAGAGCGCGTTTGGTGCGGCGAGTCCGATTCCACTGGATTTGAAGAAGCTGCTGGGCATCATCAGGAAGTCGGGATACCGCGGCTATATTCCTGTCGAAACACTGTCGGTGGCGGGACAGGCCTACGACCCGTTCAAAGTCGTCCCTGCGTTCATTGGCCAGGTTCGGCAGGCGATTGCAGAGACCGCGTAGAAAAAGATTCGGAAAGGAATTGAGATGACCTCAAAGTATTCACGCCGTCAATTTGTGGGCACCGTCGCCGCTGTTGGAGCTGCTGCGTGTGTGAGCCGCAGTCTTCTGGCGCAGAGCGGACCGCCGCTGAAGGTTGGTTACGCCTCCATTACGTGGGGAAAAGAGGAGCGGCAGGCGATCGATGACATCTCGGCGCTTGGGTATCCGGGAATCCAGATGCGCAACAACGCCGTCTCGGAGTTCAAGCCTGACGAACTGCGCAGTCTGCTGCAACAGCGCCATCTTGAATTCGTTGCGCTCTCGAGCGGCGAGCTGAACATCGATCCCGCGGTCGAATCGCAGCAGATGGACATGCATGTCACGAACGCGAAATTCGTCAAAGCAGTGGGCGGCCTGTATCTGCAGGTGCTCGACGAATTGAAGCCGTATCCGCGCAAGGTTGTGCCTGAGGAATGCGTGCGGCTTGGCAAGCTGCTAACCGAACTCGGCAAGCGTGTCAGCGATGCAGGTGTGAAGCTTGGCTATCACAATCACATGAACACGATCAGCGAGCACCCGGAGAACCTGCAGCGCGTGATGGATGCGTCGGATCCGCGCTATGTCGGCCTGGAGCTCGACACGGCACATTACGTCGCGGGCGGAGGCGATCCGGCGCAGGCAATTGTGCATTATGGTGACCGGCTTCTGTTCCTGCACTTGAAGGACGTCGTCGATATACCGCTGGACACGCCAGGCGTGAAGTATCCGTTCAAGTTTGTGGAACTCGGCCGCGGCCGTGTGAATTTGCCCGCTGTGATGGATGCGTTGCGGAAGACGAAGTACAGCGGATGGGCGATTGTTGAGCTCGACAAGGTGCCCGACAAGTCACGCACGCCGAAGGAGTGTGCCGCGATCAGCAAGGACTATCTGCAGAACCAGCTACACGTGAAGGTGTAGCCGAGAGCAAATGCGCACAACAGATGGGAGAGTCAGGGCAATGGACAGAAGATCGTTTCTGCACAATATGGGAGCCGCAGGCGCTATGGGGGCTGCGGGCGCATTGAGCATCGCCGCATCTGTCACTCCGGTTTCGGCCGGCGCACAGCGCGCATATCGTGCATGAGGTGGCTGAATGTGCAGCCGATGGATGCGGTGAAGCCGCAGCAGTCGATCCGGTTTTCTGTCTGCGGGATGAGCCACGACCACATCTACGGCATGGTTGGAGCGATCCTTCGTGGAGGCGGTGTGCTCGTCTCGGCGTACGGCGCGGAGCCGGAGAAGGCGGCGGCGTTTCAGAAGCGGTATCCCGATGTGAAGATGGTCGCATCAGAGCGCGAGATTATCGATGATCCCTCGATCCAGCTCGTGCTGAGCTCAACGATCCCGAATCAGCGCGCGGCGCTGGGCGTCGAAGTGATGCGGCATGGGAAGGATTTTCTCAGCGACAAACCGGGCCTGACGACGCTCGAACAACTTGCCGAGGTGCGGAAGACGATCGCGGAGACGAAGCGGATCTACGCGATCATGTACAGCGAGATGCTCGAGGTTCCGGCGGCGGTCAAGGCGGCCGAGCTGGTTCACAGCGGCGCCATCGGGCGTGTGATTCAGACGATTAATATTGCGCCGCACCAGATCGTTCAGCGCGCGGGTGACTCCGGTGGAGCAGCGCCCCGGCCGAACTGGTTCTGGAACCCGGAGCAGTATGGTGGAATTCTGTGCGACATCGGATCGCACCAGGTGTACCAGTTCCTTTACTTCACGGGGACCAGGCACGCGGAGATTGCGGAGTCACAGGTAGCCAACATCGCGCATCCGGAGCATCCGCGGTTTCAGGACTTCGGCGACATGGTGTTGCGCGGCGATCGCGGCTTCGGCTATGTGCGGCTCGACTGGTTTACGCCGAACGGTCTGGGCACGTGGGGCGATGGCCGGCTCTTCATCCTGGGGACCGAGGGTTACATCGAGGTGCGGAAGTACACGAATGTCGGAGTGAGCAACACGCCGAATAACCTGTACATCGTGGATGCCAAGCAGGCGCGGTATATCGACTGCAACAAGGTGCCGCTGCCGTTTGGGCCGCAGTTCGTCTCGGACGTGATCCACCGTACACACACGGCGCAAGATCAGGAGCAGGCGCTGTATGCAGCCGAGTTGGTGATCAAGGCGCAGCGCGATGCGAAGGTCGTGCATCTGTCGTGAGCGCGGCGTGACGCCGGCTACGGAGCAGTGACCGTCACAGCATTGCCGTGATACTTCACCTCGCGGTCGATGTTGGTTGAGTCACCGGGTCCGGCGCCGTGACCCTTGCTCACGAAGACGACACGGAAGACGCGGTCGTGCACCATGCCTGGAAAGCTGCCCTGGCGATCACCGATCGTGAGTTTGCCGGAAGCCTCGTTCCACGTGATGGGGATGATGCTGTGCTCGCCCTTCTGGTAGTCGTAGGAGTCGCCGCTGTCTTCGTAGAGCTCGAAGGTGCCGTCCGCGCCGCGATAGATACGGAGCTCGATCGGTGCGTCGGGCTTCTGGCCTGTGTACTCGATCTCGGGGCCAAGCGGGATGATGGAGCCGGCGCGGACGTGCAGCGGCAGCACATCGAGAGGCGCATCCACTTCGGTTCGCTGTCCGCCCTGCATCTTCTCGCCAGTCCAGAAGTCATACCAGGCTGCAGAGGGCGGCAGGTATAACGTCCTGCGGGTCGCGTCCTGCTGCAGCACAGGGCTGACCAGAAGCGCGGGGCCGAACATGAACTGATCGCCGATATCGCGCACCTTCGGATCCAACCGCCAATCCATCACGAGCGGCCGCTGGATGGTGTAGTCATCGTTGGTGACACGCCATGCGAGCGAGTAGATGTAGGGCATCAAGCGGTAGCGCAGCTTGTCGTACTTGATGAGTATCGGTTCCGTTTTGTAGGCCCAGAGCTCGTTGTGGTCGCGGTGGCCGTGCGTGCGGAAGATCGGGCAGAACGTTCCGAACTCAAACCAGCGTGTGTAGAGGTCCTGGTACCAGGGCTCGAACTGCGCTTTCGGATAAGGAAGGTGATAGCCGCCGATGTCGGTGGTCCAGTACGGCAGGCCTGACAAGGCGAAGTTCAGGCCTGCGGGAACCTGGCGCTGCAATGCCCAGTATGTGCTGTACACGTCGCCGGACCATGTGGTCGCACCGACGCGCTGCTGGCCGAGGAATGCCGAACGCGTGAGTAGGTAGACGCGCTTCTGCTGGGTGGTCGCCTTCCAGTGCTCCTGAACTCCGAGGTTGTGCATCAGCGGATAGATGTTGGTGTAGGTCGCGCCACTTCCGATGGCGAGCTTTTTGTCATAAAGAATGGCATCACCCGAATGCGGCCAATACTCTTCCGGTTCCGCGCTGTCGAGCCAGAAGGCATCCCATCCCTGCGCGAGCAGCTTGCCGGGCAGCCTGTTCCAGTACAGCTCGCGTGCAGCGGGATTGGTCGGATCGTAGACATGTGTATCGGGCACATCAAGGTGCTTGCTGTGCATCTCCTCGTAGGTCTCGGACTCGGGATCCATGAGGGCCCAGACCGAGATCATGGCGTGAATGTGCTCGTCGTGGAGTTTTTTCAGGTCGCCGGGGACATCGGTATAGTTGGGCCTGAAGTCCGGGTCACCCTGGCGTTTCCACCAGAACCAGTCCTGCACGATGGCATCGATGGGGATGTGGTCCGCGCGGTAGTGATTGGCGATGTCCAGGATCTCCTGCGTGGACTGATAGCGATCCTTGGACTGAAAGAAGCCGTAGGCCCAGCGGGGCAGCAGCGGTGTATGGCCAGTGAGCGTGCGGTACGAATGGATGATGCTGTCCATCTCCGGGCCGTACATGAAGTAGTAGTCGACGGCAGGGCTTGCCGGTGAACTGAAGGAGAAGTCCAGCGGAAACCGGTTATCGGCGAAGCTGAACGCGGCGGAGCTCCACATAATGCCGTAGCCCTTGGTGGATACGAGGAACGGCACGGCGACGTCGGTGTTGTTCTGTGCGAGCTCTACCGTGCTGCCACGGTAGTTAAACATTCCACTCTGATGCTGACCCAGGCCGTAGAAGCCTTCGGTTGCGTCGGGCGAGAAGCGGTCTTTGACGGAGTATGTTTGCTCGCCATTAACTTCGACAGGCTGATACGTACGAGGGACGGGGCTGCCTTCGCGGAGCAGGCTTTCTCCGGCGGTGGTTGCGATCGTGACCATCGCGTTCCCGAGGTTCATCGTGAATGTGAGCGTCGCGGTTTTCAGCACCGCCGCCGTTGCGGTGGCGTCGAACGCGAAGTGCGCGCCGGGACAGGATTCCGCGGGTGGAAGCATCCATGGCTGAGGGAATTTCGAGGGATCGGCGGCGGGAGCGTGGCCGACGATATGCAGCACCGTGTCCCTGCATACGGTGACTGTTAATACTTCGGCCGAGGAGCGGGCCTCGAAGCCTGTGTCTGTTTGTGTGACCGTGATCTTCGGCTGCGGAGGGTGTGCGGGTGCTTGCGCACGCGCAGGTCCGGCACAGACGAGGGAAACAAGAAGGACGCGGGCACCGTAGGTTTGCAAGCTGTTGGTCGTAACAGTATTCGTCTCAGCTGCTGCGCGTTTCATTTGTGCTCCGCTTTGTCTTTTGAGTGCGTATGAATGTCGGACCATTTTGTCACGACACTGATGATTCCTTCGGAGACAGCGGTCGGCAGACGAATCGGTCCCGCAGTTCGTGTCACGTAATTGCTGTCGACGGGATAGATCCGGCCTTCGCGTCACTTGCCAATGCAGAAGGTAGATAACGCAACGTAAGTTGCTTAATCACTTATACATACAACTTCCTCTGAATCGTGCGTGGACGCATCTGTGGACACAAAATGCAGACCGAACCGCATGACTGGTTCACGGTAGTGATGTCGAGCGCGAGTTGTAATAGCCGCGGCTCAACAGGCTCGCTCTCCAGGCGAGAACATCGAAACGCACTCATGCGTGAGCCTCAACGACTCTTTGCTGACAATCGCTCCAGGGCTTCGATTCCCGGGGAGAACTCACGGCTTGCAAGGGAGCTTTTGGCGCCGACGTTTCTTGAGCACAGCCGTTCGATGTTCTCGGGCTGCAGGTACTCAGGACCGTACTTCACGGCCGCTCAGGTTTCGTATCCCCCGCGTAATGAATAGCAAGAACGCGGGACTCGTTATGTGGATCGACGCGAATGCGACCGAGTATCTCAATCGGGGCTCGTTGAATTCCGTCGTGAGTAGCGCCACGGCGTAAACCGTTGTGGCTAGAACGAAAGCGGCGACGCGCGAGTGCTTTCGTGAGACGACTTCCGATTTCAATTGACACTTAAGCGAAAGTGGGACTAAGTTGCGCACACTCCCATGGGCCAACCGGCTTGTTTTTTCAACGCAGAGAGGTTATGCGATGAAACGAGAGTGTGTGCGGCTGCTTTCCACGTCTGCAATTCTCCTCTTCATTTCGACGGCTGGGCGCAGTTTTGCGCATGCACAGTGGACCGCGGTGAAGAGTTCGCCGAACGCGAGCACGTGTCTTTTGCTGACGGATGGCACGGTGATGTGCCAGGCGGGCGAACAGGGCACCGCGTGGAATCGTCTGACCCCGAAGAACGGCAGTTATGCGAACGGCACGTGGACGGCACTGCAGAGTCTGCCTCAACCGAGTCCGAATCCTCCGGGATATGGGCCGCTTTATTATGCTTCCGGTGTGCTGCCCGACGGTCGAGTGTTCGTCATTGGCGGCGAATACAACAACGGCTACCTGGGGTGTGCGACACCGCCGCCTCCTGTTACGAACTGCCCCACCACGCTTGGCTACGTGTTCGATCCCACGGCTAACGGCGGAACGGGGCAGTGGTCGGGGCCAATTTCGGTTCCGGCGGCTTATGTGGGGAGCGATAACCAATCCATCACTCTCAAGGATGGAACAACGCTGATCGCCGACATTGATTCCTCGGGCACGATCTACAAGCTGGACCCTAACGCTTTGACGCTGACGCTGGTTGCCGCGAGTGGCAAGTTGGACAGCAATGACGAAGAGGGATGGACGATTTTGCCGGACGGGACGGTGTTGACCGTGGATGCGAACAACACGGCGAATATTAGTACGGGGGGCGGAACTGCGTACGAGCTTTATGATCCTGCAACGCTGACGTGGAGCAGTCCCGGATATACGCCCGTGAATCTGGCGGACCTTACTGCCGCGGGCAAGGCCTCACATGAGGTTGGCCCTGGGGTGTTGCGGCCTGATGGAGTGGTGGTTTATTTCGGCGGAAATGTCTCGGGACAAAATGCCACGTATGACACCAACGCGAAGACCTGGACGACGGCTACATCGTTTCCACTGAATTCGTCGAATGTACAGCTGACGGTTCCTGACGGTGCGGCGTCGATCCTGCCGGATGGCAATGTGCTGGTCGAGGCGTCGCCAGGAGTGTCGGGAACATCGTTCCCTGCGGGCGCGCAGTTCTTCGAGTTCACCTTGTCGGGAGGGGCGCTGAACCCGGTCAGCACGAGCGGAGGCCCCAGCGTCAGTGGCGAGGCGGCGTTCCACGGCCGGATGCTGGTGTTGCCGACGGGCGAGATTTTGTACACGCACGGCGGAAGCGATGTTTATCTTTACGAGAACATCGGCAGCTTTCAGAACGCATGGAGGCCAGTGATTACGGCAGCCCCACCGAGCGTCGTTGGGCTGGGCAATACGTATGCGATCGGGGGCAACCTGTTCAATGGTCTTTCGATGGGCGGGTCCTACGGCGATGATGTCCAGGAGGCGACGAACTACCCGCTGGTGCGGATTACGAACAACGGAACCGGAGATGTCTTCTATGCGCGCACGCATGGGCATAGCAGGATGGGAGTGGAGGCAGTGGGGGATGCTTCGGTTATTTCGACGAACTTCGATGTTCCGGCCGGTATGGAGCAGGGCGCGAGTGAGTTGGTTGTGGTAACGAACGGAATCCCTTCGGCGAACTTTGACGTGAACGTTGAGCGTGCGTCCGCGATTGCGTTCACCGCTGCGAGTGCAACGACGTCGGACTACAGCGACCCGGCGATCGTGCAGGCTGTGCTGACTGCTGCCGGTGGGGGGCCGCTTTCCGGGAAGACAGTGACATTTGTGCTTGGTACAGGCGGTACTGCGCCGACGTGCTCGGCGACGACGGATGTCTCGGGGATCGCGACGTGCTCGCTCACGCCGAATCAACCGGCGGGAATGTACCCGTTGACGGCCACGTTCGCTGCGGACTCGACGTATGCCGGAAGCAGCGTGTCTACCACATTCACGGTGACGCATGAGGAGGCTGCGATTGCGTTCACGGCCGTCAGCGCCACGACTTCGGACTATGACGATGCCGCGACGGTTCAGGCGCAACTGACGACCGACGGTAACCCGCTCGTGAGTAAGACAGTGACATTTGTGCTTGGCTCAGGCTTAGGCACTGAGACGTGCTCTGCGACCACGGATGGATCAGGGAACGCAACTTGTTCGCTGACGCCGAACCAGGCGGCGGGACCGTATACGCTGACGACGAGCTTTGCGGGAGACGGGTTCTATGTGCCGGCTTCCGCGGCGACTACGTTTACGGTGACCAAAGAGGAGGACACTGTAACGTTCACGGCGACGAGTCCGACGGTGATTGCGAATGGTCACTCGACTACGCTTGCCGCTGTGTTGAAGGAAGATGGCGTAACGCCGATTGCGGGACGAACGGTCTCGATCACGCTCGGGACCGGGGGCAGCGCACAGACATGTTCGGGCACCACGGATGGGACCGGAACGGCGAGCTGCGCGATTCTTGTGAATCAGCCGCTGGGACCGAACACTGTGGCGGCTAAGTTCGCTGGCGATCCGTACTATCTGCCGTCGACAGTTTCGGGGCCGGTGATTCTGTTCGCGTTCCTGGCGCAAGGGTCGATGATTGTGGGGAATCTGAATGCGACGCCCGGTACTCAGGTGGAGTTCTGGGGTGCGCAATGGGCGAAGGACAACTCCCTTAGCGGCGGACCGGCACCTAATGCGTTCAAGGGCTTTGCCGGTACGGCTCCGCAGAGTTGCGGCGCCGGCGGGTGGAGCAGTGGAACGGGCAATAGTCCGAGTCCGCCGTCGAGCGTTCCTTCGTATATGGGAGTGATTGCGTCGAGCACCGTTGGCCAGTCGGGCAGTGCGATTACAGGGAATGTGCCGGCAATTATCGTGGTGAAGACGAGCCCCGGATATGGACCTTCGCCGGGGCACGCCGGTACGGGAACCGTTGTTGCGGTGTACTGCCCATAGTGGTTGCGGGGTTCGGTATGTCGGAGAATTGCGTCGCAGCGGGGGGCTGACACTGGAGCCTGCGCCCGGTATCAGTTCATGTGCAGGTGAGGCCCCCTCCCCGTACTTTTTTGCGCAAAATCTTCGATGATTAACCTGGCATCAATTTCGCCTGCGAGAGCGGAGTTCGCAGGAAGCATTATCGCGGCTGCGCCATTGTCAAAAATCGGGAGTTACGAGTCGGCGTCATCCCAGACGTAAGCCTCTCGGTACCGATCAACGCCAGCCGGTTTGAGCTGCTCGTGATTGACGCAACCTAAGTTCCTTAATGGCTTGCACATAGAACTTTCCCGACATCGCCATCCTTCGCCGCGGCGCAGCAGCTTATCAATCTCATCCGCGGAGACGAAGTAGTGCTTGTCGGTATCGAGCACCGGCACAAGCACGTAGATGTGGGTAAGCAGGTCCTTCAGTTTGGTGGTCGCCTGAAGCGTTAGCGAGATGTATGGAGATGAGCCCCACTCGGCAAACTGCTCGTCGAGAACACTGTTCTGCACGTCAACCGTATAGCCGAGCGGCTCGAACAGGCGGCGCACGAGGTCTTCTCCACCACGGACACGCTCCCCGAACTCGGACATGGTCGTAGTGTTCTTGATCGCGAACTTCTGCGCCTGCCTGTGGCGTGCGGGAGACTCCCCTTGCACGAGGAGTTCTTCGTGCTCTAGGCGCTTTGCTCGGGCTGCCTTGAGGCTTAAGGCCGGGTAAGGGCCAAGCGAGACCTTCTCCAATTTTCCATTGTGCCGGTACCGGTAACGAGGCTCTGTGGACACGTTTGTGGACACATTTCGCTCGGATGTCATCGATCTTTCTTGGACAGTACAGGACAGAAACACACGTTAAAATCAGGTATTTCGCGCCGGCTTCTGGACCCTACTGGACTATCTTGGATCTGGTGTCACTTGCCAATGCAAAAGGTGGAAAAGATTCGATTCAGGATGTCGTCTGAGGTTGTCTCGCCGGTGAGGCTGTCGAGCGCGCGCAGCGCTCGGTGAAGGTCGGCCAACAGAAACTCGTGCGGCACGCCAGTCTCGTTGGCGGTCTCGGCGCCGGCCAGTGACTGCAACGCGTCGCGAACAGCTTCCTGCTGGCGCAACGAGTTCAGCACACCACTGGCAACGGCTTCGCCATCTGCCTGCAGGAGCCGGAGAATCCCGGAGCGGAGCTCCTCGATCCCTTGCCCGGTGATTGCGGAGGTCACAATTCGGCGAACATCTGCAGCGCAGGAACCTATGAACAGATCGGCTTTGTTTCGGACGACAAGGTGCGGCCTGCCGCGGAGCGACTGCAGCAGTTCGCTCTCCTGCTCGCCTACCGTCGCGGTTGCATCCAGGACGACAACGACGAGGTCGGCGTCTGCGAGGGCCTCTCGGGAGCGCGCAATTCCAAGCGCCTCGGCCTCGTCTGCGGGGGACTCGCCGGCCAGCCGCAGCCCTGCGGTGTCGATGAGGCGCAGAGGCACGCCTCCGATGGCGGTCGCCTCCTCGACTGTGTCGCGGGTCGTTCCCGGCAGCGGTGTGACGATCGCGCGCTCGCGCTCCAGCAGCCGGTTGAATAACGAGCTCTTGCCCACGTTCGGGCGCCCGACCAGCGCCAGCGAGGCGCCCTCACGCAATCGATGCCCCTGGGCATAGCTGCGCGCAAGGCGCTCCAGAGGTTCACGAACTCGAGCCAGCGTGGAACGGATTTGCTCCGGCGAAACCACGTCGACGTCATCCAGCTCACCGGCAGCAAAATCCATGCCGGCTTCGAGCAGCGCGATCAGCGTGACCAGCTGCTCTTTAGCAGGAGCGACTCGCCGCGAGAGGGCGCCACCGAGCTGCTGGGCCGCCATCCGGGCCTGCTCCAGCGTTTGCGCGGCAATCAGGTCGTGAACGGCTTCCGCCTGGGTCAGGTCGATCCGGCCGTTGAGGAAAGCGCGCTCGGTAAACTCCCCGGGTCTGGCGAGACGCGCTCCGAAGCTGAGGGCACCGCGCAGCAAGGTCTCGAGCACCACGGGCGATCCATGTGCCGCAATTTCGACCACATCCTCGCCCGTGTAGGAGTGAGGCGCGGCAAAAGCTGTGACCACGGCCTGATCAATTGCATCGGGTTCAGCGGCAGAGGGATCGAGGACATCGGCGAGGGCAGCCCGGGCAGCTTCCAGGTCCCGCTTCAGGCGAACCAGTCGCGAGGCGATCTGCCAGGCCTCAGGCCCGGAGAGCCGGACGATGCCGACGCCTCCGCGCCCCGGAGGCGTTGCTATGGCGGCGATGGTGTCTGGAGCCCAGTTGTCTGACTCGGCTGTTCGCATGCCTACCGGATGCTAAACCCTGTCGTTAGACGATCATAACGGCCTCGAATGCCGCGGTTGGCAACAACAACTTCCGCTTTTTGGGATGTTGCTACCAAATGGAGGAGGGGAGCCACTCCCTCAAAAGGTGTAAACCCAATATATTCAATAACCAGCAAGATGGCATCAGACTTGCAACACCGACTGCCCGATGAACCCGCGAATGTGCTCCTCGGAGTGCATATCTGGGTTCCGAGGGGTGTTCAGTGAGAACAATTATTCGAAGCATTCTCCTGGTTTTAACGATGCTCTTGCCGCTTGCGGCAGTTGCGCAAGACCAGTCTGCCGTTACCGGAAGCCTGAACGGCACCGTGACTGATCCAACCGGCGCCGCGATTCCGGCCGCCGCCGTCACGATTACCGGGCCGCAGGGGACGATGACGACCCAGACCGATAACCTCGGTCGGTTTACGGCGACGACCCTCCGTCCTGGCTACTACGACGTCAAGGTAACGAAGCCGGGCTTTGCGGCTGTCGAGGCGAAGCACAATGAAGTTACGGTCTCGGTGGCTTCCACGCTGACCCTCAACATGAGCATTGGCAGCGAGTCAACCACGGTGGAGGTCAGCGCGGCTGCGGTCCAGATTGATACGCAGAACACGGCGATCACGTCGAACCTGACGGACACCTTCTATAACAGCGTCCCGATGCAGCGAAATGTGAGCGCGATCTTCTACGCGGCGCCTGGCGTTGAGTACGGGCAGGTCGCCGGCACGCCGAACCAGACGGGTCCGGGCGCCGCCAACCCGTCGATCGGCGGCGCGTCCGCTCTCGAGAACCTGTACGTCGTCGATGGTGTGACCATCACCGACCAGGCATTCGGCAGCATCGGCACCTTCAATCGCTACCATGGCGCGCTCGGCACGGGCATCAACCTGGCCTTCGTCAAAGAGGTCGACGTCAAGACCACCGCCTTCGAGCCCCAGTACGGCAAGGCCACCGGCGGTATCGTGCAGATCGTCACGGCTTCCGGCGGCGACTCCTATCACGGCGGCATCGCGGCCTACTTCGCGCCCAACGCGTTTTACGCGTCGCGCCGTCAGTACTGGCAGTTTGGCTATAGGCAGTTGACGCCTAGCCAGACGCTGTCGTCTCCCGCGTTCGACCTTGCGGCGACCCTCGGCGGATACATCCCGGGGTTCAAGGACAAGCTGTTCTTCTTCGGCGCGTTCGACCCCTCGCTCTCGCAGAACTTCAACGCAGCGGGCCCGGGTGCACCGGCAGCCTCACTGGCCCTGGGAGTCGTGGACTACAACACGACCGCAACAAGCTGGGCCGGCAAGCTGACCTATAAGCTGGGCAGCCGCACTACGATCGAAGGATCGAGCTTTGGTGATCCTTCGCGGCACAACGCGGTTCCAAACTCGCTCTCTGCCGTGAACCCAGCGCAGGCAACCAGCTCGTATAACTACGGTTCGCGTGATTCGGTTCTCCGTCTTGATTCCGCCCTGACCAACAGCTGGACGGTTGACCTGTCGTATGCGTACAACCACAACCACTTCAGCGAGACCCCAAAGCTGAACGCCTATGGAGTCACCGATAACACTCTTACTTACACTGGTGGGCCGCAAAAGACCAGCGGTTTCGGCGCCTATGAGCCCTCACTCAATAACACGTACAGCATCGCGGCGAATATGTCGAAGATTATGCACATGTTCGGCCAGCACACCATCACGATCGGTTACGCCTACGATCACACAGACTTTGTTGACGAGCCGTCGCGCTCCGGACCGCTCTTCGCCATTCCGACCCAGAACGCGAACAAACAGACCCTCACAAGCCTCTTCAGCAACATACCTGCTAATGCGGGCGGTTCTCTGACGAATGCGCAGTTCGGCATCGCGGCGGCCAACCCCACCAAGGACGCTAACGGAAACCTTGTCAATCCGACAGATCCTACGTGCAGCCAATGTCCCATCATCAACGGTGTGCGTGCGTACGCGTCCATCACACGTGGCACGTATGTGGGCCTGTTTGTGAACGCGTTTGGCCGGTATCACCAAGCCTATGGCGAGGATAATTTCGAGCTCAACCGCTTCGTCACGTTCGACCTCGGCGTCCGCTGGGAGAATCAGCGTGTCGGCGGCTCGCTGCTGAACTACTCCTTTGGTCCGAGCTGGTCGCCGCGCCTGGGCGTGAACATCGACCCCACCGGTCAGCAGAAGACCAAGCTGTTCTTCAACTACGGCCGCAACTTCTGGGCAATGCCGCTCGACGCAGCGATCCGCCAGTTGGGCAACGAGCAGGATGACACCAGCTACTACTTCGTTCCCGTCGTGAACGCAGACGGAACGATAAGCGTGCTGACCGATGCGGCGCACACCCTGAACGGAACGCCCAAGACCAACGGAGGTACCGCCAATGGAGGTACTAATTTCGGTGGACCGAGCTTCGTTTCCTCGACGGGTGAAGGTATCATCCCGGGCACGAAACAGGAGTACGAGGACGAGTACGTCGCCGGCTTCGAGACGAACATCTCTAGCTCGATCGTGGTGAAGGCCCGATACACCGATCGACGGCTCGGCCGCATCATCGAGGACATTGGTTCGCAATCGCCTGAGGGCTCGACAATCATCCCGAACTACAACGGCGGCATTACGAACCCAGGCCCGAGCACAGACATCGCCGTGAACGAGAACGAGGTGACCTACACCCCGGCTCAGTTCCAGGCTGCCAACGGGAAGGCGCTTGCCTCAACCGGTGGACTTACTGCAGCGAACTATACGGCTCCGGTAGCTGGCTGCACGTATGCAAACGACACCTATCCTTCGGGCATCGGTGGCTTCTTCCTGAACTCTTTCAACCAGCCGATCGGCGGCGCCTGCTTCCCGAACCTCAAGGCGGCGGATGCCGGTCCGGGCGATGGCATTCCGGATGGCTTCGTGAAGCCGATTCGCCGCTACAACGCGGTGGAGCTTGAGGTGATCAAGCGCTTCAATAACCACTGGCTGGCCGATGTGAACTTCCGCTGGGGCAACCTCTGGGGTAACTATGAGGGCGCCTACCGCAATGACAATGGCCAGTCGGATCCCGGCATCAGTTCGCTTTTTGACTTCACCCCCGGCAAGCTCGGCCTGCTCGGCGACCAGTTCGCGCCGGGGTACCTGAGCACCGACCGCCGCGCCGTGGGCGGCCTGTTCCTCAGCTACAGCGTCGGCTCTGACACACCGCTGTTCCACGCCCTCAGGGGCCTGCAGGTCGGCACCGGCCTCCGCGGGCAGTCGGGCGTTCCACTGAGCTTCCTCGGCGACCACCCTGCCTATCTGAACCAGGGTGAGGTTCCGGTTGGCGGTCGTGGCGCTGCCGGCCGTACACCGGCTGCGGAACAGCTTGACATGCACCTGTCCTACCCAGTGCCGCTGGGCAGTCATTGGGGTGAGAAGTACAACCTGAAGCTGGCGATGGATATGTTCAACGTGACCAACAGCCAGTTTGAGACCGGGCGCGACCAGTACACCCAGACAACGAACACCGGCGGCGTCGGCGCTCCTCCGCCGCTGAACCTCGATTACAACCGTCCGACCTCCTTCCAGGGCCCGTTCTATGCCCGCGGAACGGTGGCGTTCGAGTTCTAACCGATTACTGAATCTTCTACACTGAGAGGAGGAAGGCCGCCGGCCTTCCTCCTCTCATCGTTTTCCAGCCCGGCGAACAAGTCCGCCGGGGACTCCGCTGCAAGGAGCACCGTGTTCCGTTTCCGCGTTCCTCTCCTGTTCGTTCTCCTGTTCACCCTCACGTTCAGCGCTCTGGCGTCTCCTGCGAAAGCGGACAAGAAGCTGCCGGAGCGGTACCGGCACTGGCTTTACGAAGAGGTGCCATACATCATCGAGAGCGATGAGCGGGCGCAGTTTCTCACGCTGCAGACAGATGCGGAGCGCGACTCGTTCATTCACGCCTTCTGGGACGCGCGCAATCCAACTCCCGGCTCCGAGATCAATACCTTTAAGGAAGAGCATTATCGACGGCTCGCGTATGCCAACGAACACTATGGAAATGCGGCGGCGCAGAACGGATGGCGAACCGACGAAGGGCATATCTACATCGTGCTGGGCGCGCCGCAGCAGATTACGACGTATCCGAGCGCGCGCAATGTGCGCCCGCTGATTGTGTGGTTTTATCAGTCGCCCACGCCTGCCCTTCCCCCGTACTTCTACGTCGTGTTTTACCGCCGCAGCATCGGCGAACCGTACACGCTGTACTCGCCTTATCTGGATGGGCCCGCGCGGCTGACGACTGGCCTCGAGGACCTGAACGACCAGAGCCGCAGCCTGCAGTCGATACGCAAATCGCTCGGCGATGAGGTGGCGCGGCTGGCTGTTTCGCTAATCCCGACAGAGCCGGTGGACCTCGACAATTATTCGCCCAGCATGCAGTCCGACGAGCTGCTGTCGACCATTCGAGGCCTACCTGATAACGAGCTGCAGAAGCAGCAGCTTGCACTGCGGCGCCATCAGGAGAAGGTTACGGCTAGCATTGTCACAACTGCGAATACGCCGCATGTGGGCTACACGGTCTCGCGCGATGAACGCGGCCAGAGCACTGTGAACTACCTCGTGCAGTTTCCGGAGCCGGATGCAACGCTGATCGGGCAGCGCAAGGACAAGACGCTCGGATACGACCTGACGCTGCAGAACCACATCACGACGGAGTCCGGCACGCCCGTGTACGACGACTTCGTTGTGCTCACTGGGCAATTGGAAACCGGGCAGGCGGACGTTGGCCGCAAAAAGCCGTTCGCAGCCGAGGACCGCTTCCCGCTCGTGCCGGGGCGGTATATCGTTCAGTCCACGTTGACGAACAATCTCACGCTGGCGGCGCACCGCACGCTGCAGACGGTTGTGGTGCCGCAGCCTTCGAAGACGGCGCTCGGAATCTCGGAGCCATTCGTCTACAACGGCAATCCTGTCCGCGATGATGGCAGCACGCTGCCGTTCTCGGTTGCCGATGTGCGCTTCAGCCCGCGCGCCGTGGGCACGCTGACGATGCACGCCGGCGATCGGATTCCGGTGATCTTCCAGTTGTGGGTGCCGAAGGATGCGAGCGGAAAGCCGAAGGCCGCACCGATCCAGCTCCACTACCTGTACGGCTCGCCTGTAAGCGGCGGCAAGCCCATCGACGAGTCGGATGAGACGGTGGACCCGTCCAACGCCGACGCTGCAGGAAACTTCGTCACCGGGCATGTCTTCCAGACGGGTGAAATGCAACCCGGAACCTACCGGCTCATCATTCGCGCTACGCAGGATGGCAGTGCGCCGGTGTTCTCCACGATGTCGCTGCGTGTCGTTCCGAGTGATATTCCGGTGGGCGACTGGACGGCTTATGGCCCGCCGCGCCCGGATCAGGATGAGCAGAAGCGCGCGCTTGCAGCAAAGGCGCAAGCCAAGGTCGATCAGGCGAGGGTTGGATCGCCGACACCCAAACCTTGATCGCGCTGGGCGCATCGTGGCGCGCTCGCGTAAGCGCTAGCGCGTACGCTTCGAACTCTTCTTTGCAGTGCTCTTCTTCGCAGGGGCCTTTTTTGCGGCTGCTTTTTTGGGCGACGCTTTTTTCAGCGATGCCTTTTTCGCAGCGCTCTTCGCACTCGTGGCGGACTTCTTCAAGCGCGCGTCGGTGATGTGCTGCTTGATCTCGGCGTTCAGGTCGTCGACGCTCAGCGTGGTGGCCGATTTGCGCAGCCGCTCAAGACCGTAGAAGGCGCGCTTCTCGGGCGAGAAGACGTGCACGATGAAGTCCACATAATCGAGGAGAATCCAGTCGGCCTGGCGGCGGCCTTCGACCGAGTTGGGCAGCGTGTTGAAGTCGCGCTTCATGCGCAGCTCGATCTCGTCAGAGATCGCGACGTTCTGGCGCTCGTTGGTTCCGTTGCACAGCAGGAAGTAGTCGGTGAGGCCGCTCTCGGCCGGATCCAGCGCCAGAATGCGAATGTCCTCCGCCTTCTTGTCCTCGCAGGCCGCCGCGGCCGCTGCCAGCATCCGGTTCGTTTCGTTTGTCGCCATCAGGTTCCTCTCATGCTAGCGTAGCGAATTTTTGATGCTAGCCTAGCGAATTCGAGCGGCGTTCGGCTCATGTTCCGTACAGATGGTGTGTTTTGATGTACTCCAGGACCTTCGCGGGTACTAGGTCCGTGGCGGCCCCGTCGTCGCGCAGGCGGTCGCGAATCTGGGTGGCGCTTGCGGGGTCGGCGAAGTCGCTCAGCGTCTGCACATGCGAGCGCTGTGCTGGCGTAAGGCGAAGCGAATCGAGTGCGCTTAGGTCGAAACCGGGCCGGCTGACAACAATCCATCGCGCTTCGTGCAACAGATCGTCCGGGCTCTTCCATTGTCGGATCCCGAGGAATGCGTCCGCGCCGACGATGACGAAGATCTCCGTGTCTTTGGGAAGTTGGTCGCGCAGCGCGCGGATTGTGCCGATGGTGAAGTTCGGGGAACCGTCGGGCCGGGGCTGGTCGACGACCGAGGCCTCAATGTGATCGGCGCCCTCGCAGAGCAGTTCGACCATGCGCAGGCGATCGACGAACGGAGCATGCGCGCCTTCGGGCTTAAGCGGTTGCACGGCGGCCGGTGCGAGCAGGACGTGGTCGAGGCCGAATCGATCGCGCACCGCGCGGGCTACTGCGAGATGGCCGAGATGCGGTGGATCGAAGCTTCCGCCGAAGAGGCCGACTCTCATGCCGCTATCGTACCGTGCACCGTGCGGGCTACTTCGCTCGCAAACGGCGTCTGCCCTTCGCTGCTGCTCTGCCCAAGTCGTTGCCGGAACGCTGCGGCGGCTTGCGTTTTGCGGCGGAGGTCTGGCGGTGCTGGCTGCGATTGCGGAAGTCTTCGAGGTCGGCCAGGAAGTCGTCGAGGTGCTCGTCGCGGCGATGTTCCAGAACGCGGGAGAGCGGGTGTTCGGGACCGAACTCCTCGTGGCAGACGGTGGCCAGATCGAGAAGGTCATGCCAGCTTCCGCCCGCGTCCTGTAGTTGTTCGAGGCGCTTGGCCAAGCCGGCGGCCTCCGGGCCCGGGAGGCTCTCGCACTGGTAGCGGGCGCGCTTGGCGGCCTTGCGCAGATCGTGCAGGTGGTCTTCGCCGCGCTCGCGCGACTGGAGCATACGCTCTACCTGGCTCTCAATGGAGCCAAGCAGCTGGCTCACCGGGAGCTGCTCTTCGGCGGCAGGCTTGAGACAGGCGAGTACGGCTTCGGTGTCGCGCGCGAGCTTGGGAAGCTGCCGCTCGACGGCCTTGAGCAGCTTGCGTTCGCTGCGCTGGCGAGCCTTCGCAATTCTCTTGCGGAGCTTGTTTTGAGCTTTGTCGAGGGCGGAGGGGGCCTCGGGGGCGGCGCTCATGTCGTTACCCTGCTCCTTGAGGAGCTTCTCCTGGACGTCGCGGTCGCGTACTTTGCCGGCCACTCGGCGAAGCTTGCCGAGGCGCCGCTGGAGTTTGTCGGCGGCGGGGCGCCAGGACGGGAGGCCGGGGACCATGGACAGGAGGGCGAGCTGGGCCTCGACGCGCCGGGTGGAGGAGCGCAGCTCGTGAACGGCCTTGGGGGTGGGGCTGGCCAAGCCGACGGAGAGCGCGGCTTCCAGGCGCTTGGCGTTCTCGCGCAGTTGTTCCACCGGAGCTGCGGATGGTGAGCTCTGCATGCTTTCTATGATGCGGCGAAGGATTTCGGGTGAGTACCCCCTCCCCCCAAAAAATTGGCAAAGTCTTCAGGAGATGGAGTTTAGGTCTGGACCTCGATCTTTTGGCCGATAATCGGGCGGCGGCGGCCGGCCTCTCCAGAGGTCGATTTTGTCAAGCGGCGGTTACGGGATGCCGGTGCCTTCGAACGACCAGACGGTGGTGGATCCGGTAATTGTGTCGGTGAAGGTAATGAAGTCACCGAGCGCGCCGGTCTTCTGGGGGTCGAACTGGACGACGACGGTGCAGGGCTGGGTGGTGCTGGCGGGGCAGTACCCACCGTTGGGCAGGACGAGGTCGCTGCTGACGCTGATGCTGATTGGATCGCCGAGCGGGTAGCCGTCCTTGTTTGTGACGGTGAAGGACAGCGGAGCGCTGAGGGTGTTCACCTCCTGATTGGGGAACAGGTAGTACGACACGGCGGGACCCAGCGGATACCAGAGCGAGCCGGCCGGCGACCAGTAATTCGTCTGGCCGGTCAGCGAGATGGCCGCAGAGGCGGAAGAGCTGGTGTCGGAGAGAAAGAGCGTGGCGCTGTAATTGCCCCCGGTGGTAGCGGAGAAGGTGACGTTGATGGGGCAGGTGGCCTGCGGAGGGAGCGAGGGGCACTGGCTGTTGTCGACGGTGAAGCTCGAGGCATTGGCGCCGATCACGGCAGCGGCGAGATCGAGCGTGGTAGTCCCGGTATTGGTGACGATGATCGTTTTCCTGCCGGTGCTGTTGGGATCGGCGGTGACGGGAAGATTGCTAGCCAGGGAGACGCTGCCGGACGGATTGGTGGAGAAGGACGGCCCGGGCCCGATGGCATTGCCGGTGACGTAAATGTACTGGCCGGTGGAGGTACTGACGCTGTCGAGAGAGATTTTGGCGGAGCGAGTGCCGACTGCGGTGGGTTTGAAGGTGATGGTGATGGTGCAGACGGCAGTACCGGTGCCTGGGCAGGAGGAGGACGGCGTGGAACTGACGGAGGGTTCGAGGGCGGAGACGGAGAAGTCGCCGGGGTTGGCTCCGCCGAGGGTGAGTGTGGCGGCGGGGGAGCCGATGGTGAGGTTCGCAAGCTGAATTGTGGCTGTCTGGGTCGAGCCGACCTGGTTGCCGGGGAATGTAACGCTGCCATCGGCTGTAGCGTTGCCGTTTGTCCCGCCGACGCCGAGGTAGGCCGTTTCGTTGTCGTTGAGCGCGGCCGTCTGCTGGCCAGAGCCGGTCGAGGCGTCGTCATTGACGAAGATCTCGCCGGTATTGCCGTCAAAGGCGGCGATGCTGGAGAGCGACTGCAAAAGATATGGCGAGATGGTGAAGGTGCAGGCCGCAGATGGGGACAGCGTGTTCGTGCAGGTGTTGTTCGAGGTGCTGTAAGCATGCTGTATGCCGGCACCTGTGGTTTGCACGTTCACAGTGCTGACCGTCAGGCCTGCGGTGCCGGTGTTTGTGACGGTGAAGTCTTTATGGGCACCCCAGATCGTGAAGATGAAGGGGCTTGGCGTGATCGTCGCGGTGCTTCCGCCCGAGGTGGCTCCGGACGTGCCGGTGATGGAGAGCGGAACGGTTTGCGGGGAGTCCGCTGTGGTGGAGGTCACGACGAGGGAGCCGGTAGCCATAGCCGCGGATGGATTCGCGGTGAGGGAGAGGGTGCAGCTTCCGCCGGCGCTGAGCATGGTGCACGTATTGGACGCGAGGTTGAAGGTGGCTCCGGTAGCGCCGCTGATGGACGCAGAGGAGATGGTGACGGGGCCGGCGGCGGTGTTGGTGATGGTGATGGTCTGGGTGGCAAGCGTGCCCTCGATGGTCGCAGGGAAGGTTACGGGGGAGGGGCTTATCTGAAGAACGGGGCTGCCGCCTGAGGAGCTGGCCGTGCCGCTGAGGGAGATGGAGGTGGGTGAATTCACGCCGTTGCTTGCGATCTGAAGCGTGGCGGAGGGTGTGCCGGCGCTCGCGGGGGTGAAGGTGATGTTGATGGTGCAGGTAGAGCCGACGGCGACGGTGGAGCAGTTGTTGGTCTGGTTGAAGTTGTTGTTCCCGGAGCCTGTGATGGAGATGCCGGAGATGGAGATGGGCTGGGTGCCGTTGGCGGTCAAGGTGACGGCGACCGGCGTGGAGGCGACACCGGTAATGCTGGGCGGGAAGACGATGCCGGTCGTCGAAAGAGTGTAGGTGGCAGTGCCGGATGTGCCGTAGAGCGCCAGCTGAGTGGTGAGGCCGGTGGTCTGGTCGGTGATGGTTGCAGCCTCGCTGATGTGGCCAGTGGTCTGCGGCGCGAAGGCTGCGGCGAGGGTGCAGGTTTGCGTGGTGCTGGCGGCGCAGGTGGAACCCTGAGTCAGTTCGAAGTTGCTGGAGGGTTGAAGCGCGACGCTGTAGGCGTGGCCGAGCGGGTAGCCGTTGGGATCAGCGATGACGAAGTTCTGGGCGGTGGTGGAGGAGCCGACGGTGATGCTGCCGAAATTGAGCAGGGCGGGTATGGCAACGGCGGGCCAATACGAGGCAGTCGCGGTGATGGGGAGGGAGACAGAGAAGCCGGAGCTCGAGTCGGCGAGGGTCAGGGTGCCGGTGTAGGAGCCGACGGCGGACGCGTTGAACGTGACCGTGACCTGGCAGGTTGCCTGCGCGTCGAGGGAGGTGCAGTTTGCGACCGAAGCGCTGACATACGGCGCGGCTGTGCCGGTGACGCTGGAGGTCAGGCTGACGGTAGTGCTGCCAAAGTTGGTGACGGTGATGGTGGCGGCGCCGGCGCTCCTGGGGTCAAGGTTGCCGGGAAGATAGCTCTGGAGCGAGAGAGATGTGCGGTCGGTGCGGAAGCCGCTGCTGCCCGAGACACCGGTGCCCTGGAGCAGGATGTATTGGCCGGTGGCGGTGCCGAACGAGGGATCGAGTGAGAGCTTCGCGCTGCGCTGACCCGCGGCGGCGGGTTTGAAGGTGTAGGTGATCTGGCACTGCTCGCCGTAGCCGTAGTTGTCAGGGCAGGTGGAGCTGGGGGCCGGCGGGTTGTGGCTAAACGTGCTTGCGGTGAAGTCGCCGGGGTTGGCGCCGCTGAGGGTAAGTGCAAGGGGCGGCGCGATGGAGCGGGAGGTCCAGGGCGTGTAGATGAGGATCGTTCCGGTTTCGGACGTGCCCACAGGGATGGTGGGGAAGGAGACTGTGCCCGGGCCGGGAACGTAGAGGGGGAAGTCCGAGACCTCGACGGCGTAGGCGTCCGCGGAGGTGAGAGAGGCGGTTTGGGTGCCGGCGCTGTCGGTGACGGTGAGGGTACCGGTGACGCTGGTGGGCTGGCTGCCGGTGGGCGAGCTGGCGGAGAGAACGGTGATGGTGCAGGAGGACTGCGCGGCGAGCGATGCACCGCAATTGTTGGCCTCGATGGTGAAGTATGGCGAGTCTGGTGTGCCGGAGTCGGATTCGGTGACCGAGGCGACGTTGACCGCGGTGCTGCCCTGGTTGGTGAGAGTGAGGTCCTGGAGAGCGCCGACGATGGTGAAGCTGGCCGATGCGGTAAGAGTGACGGAGTTGGCTGGCGGGACGAGCTCGACCTGGAAGTTGGCGGGCGCGGAGGTGAGGGTGGGCTGGAAGGGCGGCGTGGGTGGAGTGAGGGCGAAGAGGGCGGAGGTGTTCTGGGTGGGGTTGTTGACGATGTTGAGCAACGCCGCGATGGTGTTCGTGGGTGGCGGGTTGGGCGTGACGGTGGTGAGGGTGAAGAGTTGGCCGCAGAGGGAGCCGTCGCCGGCCGTGCCGCCGACGGAGTTGATGCAGGCGGAGATGATGTCGGCGAGAGTGTTGAGCTCGGCGATGGGCACGGTGTAGCCGGCGGGGAGGTTGTTGCCGGGAGCGGCGCCGGTGGCCGTGTTGACGAGCTCGTTGGCGTAGGTGAAGGCGTTCGCGAGGGGACGCGCCATCGGCAGAGGACGAACCGATGGCAGTGGGGGAGGTCATGAAGGGTGCGAGGGCGGAGACGGCGGCTACGGTCGTGAGCTCGTTGATATTGATGAAGGTCGCGGGTGTGAGCGAGGAGCAGGGGCCGAGCGCGGCCATGAGGGCGATGTTGGGATTTGTGGTCGAGAGGCCGAGGTTGCCGCCGGTCGCCACGATGTAGACCTGGGTGGCGCTGGTGCAGGAATAGAGGCCGGTGATGGTGAAGGAGCCGTCGGCGCCGGAGGTGACGGTGGAGGTGAGGAGTGGCGTGGCGGCGGAGCCGTCGGCGGTAGTGCCGACGGTGTAGAGCTGGATGGTCGCTCCGACGACGGGCTGCTGGCCGCCGTGGACGCTGCCGCTCGGCTGTGCACTGCCGATGGGATCGTGAGTTGGGGTGTCAGGACTTGCGCCGCAGCCGGTGAGGAGGATGAGGAGAAGAGCGCAGAGGAGAGATGGGACAGCTCGGCGGAGGACCATGGGGCACCCGGAGTGGATTGGCAGACGTGCTCGCTTGCGCTGGTTGCGTGCGTGAGTGTGTGCTGGTTGCGCACCAAGGGTACTGCGGAGTGCGTCGGGGTAAGAGAAATTATTTTTGCGGGGATGTTCGTCGTCAGGCGGGGTCGGGTGGGACTGGCCGGGATTGGCTGCGCCAGTACAGGCCTAACTTCTCCAGTGCAATTCCTCGGGGCCTTGTAATGGATGCGGACCGGTGCCGGTGAGACGGCGCTGCTTGAGGGCGAAGTACCACTTGGCGGGCTTGTCGGCGTCGTCGATGAGCATGAGGCCGGGATTGGAGCGGAGGCCGCGGGCTTGCTCGACCATCGTCTGCTGGTCTTGCGCGACGAAGCGGGCGCCGAAGAAGCGGACGAGCGGGGTGATGAAGGGGACGAAGTAGGCGATGTTCCAGGCGGCGACGACGTCGATGCGGCAGGTGGAGGGAGTGATGGGGGTGACGGTGGTGAGCGAGGAGAACCAGCGGGGTGGGCGGGATGTGTTGTGTGGGTTCTCGGCGACGATGGTTTCGGTGCGGCGGTTGGGGAGGGTGAAGTCGATGGTGGTGACGGGGCGGCCGAGGAGCTTGTAGGGCGCGGAGTTGGAGGAGGGTGCGTGCGGGGACATGCGGAAGCCGGCATTTCGCCCGTTGTTGTCGCCGTCATCTATGGGCTCGAAGCGCTTGGTCTTTTCGTGGATGGACGCGGCGGAGCGCCACCACCAGGCGCGGTGGACGAAGGGGCCGTGTGCAGGGTCCATGAGGCCGATGATGCCGTGGTCGACGTTGCAGGGGAGGTCGGCGGAGAGGTGGGCGGTGCGGAAGTGCTGCGTGAATTTGGGGAGGGCGGGGATGGGCGGGAGTTCGTTGATTTGCGCTTCGGGGTTGGAGCCGGCGCTTGTGATGCGGCCGGCGCCGGGTGCGGGGATGTAGACCCAGGCGTAGCCATCGCGCTCGGCAATGGGGAAGGCGTTGGCGAAGATGCGTGTGGGCTCGAGGGCGTCGTGCGAGGTGAGGGAGGGGATCTCTTCGCAGCGGCCGGAGCAGGGTTCGAAGCGCCAGCCGTGGTATTTGCATTGCACGGTGTGGCCGTCGAACCAGCCCGCGGAGAGTGGGATGCCGCGATGCGGGCAGAGATCGCGCAGGGCGAAGAGGGAGCCGTCGGATTTGCGGCCGAGGAGGAGCGGGATGTTGAGGAGGGTTGTGGTGCGGGGCTCGCGGAGGTCAGAGGTGCGGAGGGCGGGGTACCAGTCGTTGTAGATGAAGTCGGTGGGCGGGCCGGGTTTAGCCGCGGCGTCGAGTTGAATGAGGGATGGGTCGCGGCCGGCGGCGATGGGGCGCATGGGCATCGTGGATGAGTGTAACTGGGTGAGGAGTGGCTAGGAGCTGGTGGTTCGTCGCTAGTGAAGGCGTCGCACTTAGACTTGAGGTGTGACGGAGAGAATTGAGACGAGAGAGCGGCGGCGTGCGCGTGGGACGCTGGTGTGGATTGTGGTGCTGTGGGCGGGGTTCTATGCGAGCTTTGCGCTGGTGCGGCCGCCGCTGCTGGATGATGCGGACTCGGTGCATGCGGAGGTGGCGCGGGAGATGCTGCTGCGCCACGATTACGTCACGCTGTATGCGAATGGGATTCGGTATCTGGAGAAGGCGCCGCTGCTGTATTGGTCGATGGCGGCGGGGTTGAAGGTGTTTGGCGCGGTGGGGCTAACGGGGCCGGTGGCTTCGACGGTTGCTGTGAGATTGCCGCTGGCGTTTGCGGTGCTGGCGCTGGCGCTGGTGTGTGAGAGCTTTGCGCGCAGGATGTTTCGGTCGCGCAGGGCGGGGCTGTATGCGGCGCTGATTCTGTTGTCGAGCTTTGGGATTTTTATTTTTACGAGGATCACGATCCCGGATGCGATGGTGTGTTTGTGGATTGCGACGGCGATGTGGTGCTTCTGGCGGACGGAAGAGGTGGAGCGGGCTCAGGATCAAGCGCTACCCCATTCATCGCGCGCTACCACGCGCGATACCACCACCCTCGCCGCGCGCCGCGCGGCGAGGGTGGGGCACCCGGTCGGGTGATCTCGGGATGCGCGGATTTATTGCTGGGGGTTTGGGGCGAGCTGTGCGCTGAATGTGCTGACCAAGGGCTTGATCGGCGTGGTGTTTCCGGCGGCGGCGGTTGGGATCTACCTGGTGCTGTCGCGGGGATGGAAGCGCGCGTGGGAGCGGCTGAAGGAGCTGAGCCCGTGGAGTTCGCTGCTGGTGTTCCTGGTGATTGCGGCGCCGTGGCATGTGCTGGCGGGATTGGCGAATCCGACGCAGGGGCACCCGACGCCGTTTCGTTTTGTGCATGGGCACTGGATTGTGCCGCTGCCGACGGATGGCAATGTGCGCGGGTGGTTCTGGTTTTATTTCATGAACGAGCACGTGCTGCGGTATCTGAATCTGCGCGTGCCGCACGACTATGACACGGTGCCGCTGGTTCTGTTCTGGGGATTGTGCCTGGTGTGGCTGATGCCGTGGTCGGCGTTCGGGTTCAAGGCTGCGGGATGGGCGGTGCCGGTGCTCACCCCGGCGAGTGAAGGACGCTCGCCGGGGACCCCGGTGCGGTCCGAGAAGTGGTGGAGCCAGTTCCGGCGGCATGATCTTCCACTGCGTCGGCGCGGGAAATTGCTGCTGGCAGTGTGGTCGGGGTTTGTGCTGCTGTTCTTCGCGTTGTCCACGCGGCAGGAGTATTACGTGCTGCCGGCGTTTCCGGCGCTGGCGGTGCTGGGCGCGGGATGGCTGGCGTGGGTGGATCACTACAGGCCGAAGCCGACCGAAAAGGGTGCCAAGGTTGTGGTGAAGGGCGTCGAACACGAGCAGGCGCTGGAGCTGATCAAGGCGGGGCAGGCAGCTATTCATGCGACCGAGGTGCTGCTGGTGCTGGGTGCTGTGTTCGCTGTAGCGGCGCTGTGGGTGGTGCTGCATGCGCATACGCCGGGCGGCAATGTTGATCTTGCGGCGTTGCTGAGTGAGCATCCCGGCGACTATGCCATGAGCATGGGGCACTTTCTTGATTTGAATGCGGAGGCGCTGGGGCTGTTTCGCGTGCCGCTGGTGATTGCGGCGATGAGTCTTGTGGGCGGGCCGCTGGCTTCGTTGCTGCTGCGAAAGAGAGCGAGGCCGAAGGCGGCGAATCTGGGCGATGGCGGCTGGGGCGTTTGGATTTTTGCTGGCGGCGCATTTGGGGCTGCAGACGTTTGCGCCGGTGATCAGCTCGGCGCAGCTGGCGCACTTCGCAGAGCAGGTTGGCCAAGGGGTACAGCCCAGTGATTTGGTCTGCATTCATGGTGAGTATGAGTCGGGGTCGACGCTGGGCTTTTATCTCGGGCGACCGACGGCCTACACGACCGAGACGCTCTCTGCGTCTGGCGTAGGTCCTCATCTTCTTGCGACGAACCCGATTTGCATCGTTGAAGGGCGGAGTTCCAATCTTTGGTACGGTAGCTTCTTTCCGGATGCGCCGAAGATTTTCTTGACGCCAGAGCAACTGGGAGCGCGGTGGAAGGGCACACAGAGAATCTTTCTTTGGCAGTCGCTGACGGACCCGCCGAATCAGCTTCCGCCGGGACTCGCGCCGGTGTATGTGATTGCGAAGAGTGGCGGAAAAGAGATTGTGAGTAATCGGCCGACCGATATTCCGTAGGCATTAGACTGGGTGCGGGTTCCTGACAGATTGAACTGAGGTGAGCGAAGGATGCGCATGCGTGTGCTGTCGTGCGGTGTGTTGTTGTGTGTGACCGTGACTGGGATGGCGCAGATCAGCTCCAACATGAGTTATCAGCCGAGTGCGGGGCGCACGCTGATTCGTGCGGGGCATGTGATCGATGTGCATACGGGCAATGAGCTGCCGGATGAGACGGTGATTGTGCAGGGCGAGAAGATCGTGGGGGTGGCGAAGACGGCGGATACGCCGGCGAACGCGGGCGATCGTGAGGTGGATCTGCGACAGTACACGGTGCTGCCGGGGATGATTGATGTGCATGTGCACCTGACGATGGCGAACAATTTCGATCCGTACTTTGAGTTATCGATGACGCCGGGTAAGGAGGCGATCATCGGGGTGGAGAACGCGAAGACGACGCTCGAGGCAGGGTTCACGACGGTACGCAACGTCGGCGCCGATGACTTCACGGATGTCGCTCTGCGCGATGAGATTAATGCCGGACATATTCCAGGGCCGCACATGCAGGTGAGCGGGCCGGCGCTGGGGATAACGGGCGGGCACATGGATGACAACCTGCTGCCCCAGCAGTATCACGTGGTGGGCGAGGGTGTGGCGGATGGGATTCCGGCGGTGCAGCACATGGTGCGGCAGAACATTAAGTACGGGGCGGACCTGATCAAGATTGGAGCGAGCGGAGGCGTGCTGTCGAAGGGCGATGATCCGCAGGCGTCGCAGTACACGCTGGAGGAGATGCAGGCCATTGTGGCGGATGCGCACAGGCTGGGACGCAAGGTGGCGGCGCATGCGCATGGAGCGCAGGCGATCCTGTGGGCGAGCGAGGCGGGCGTGGACTCGATTGAGCATGGAAGCTACATCAACGATGAAGATATTGCGATGATGAAGAAGCACGGCACATACCTGGTGCCGACGGCATACCTGATCGACTGGGGACGCGCGAATATGAAGCTGCCGGCGCTCTATGCGAAGAAGTTTGAGGATGTGGGCAATGCGATGAAGGCGAATCACAAGCATGCGATTGCGGCAGGCGTGAAGGTGGCGATGGGAACGGATGCGGCGGTGTATCCGCATGGGCTGAATGCGCATGAGCTGGATGTGTATGTGAATCAGTACGGGATGACACCGCTGGAGGCGCTGAAGACGACGACGCTGAACGCGGCGGACCTGATGGGATGGACGGACAGGGTTGGGTCGCTCGAGCCGGGCAAGTGGGCGGATGTGATTGCGGTGAGCGGCGATCCGCTGAAGGACATACGGACGCTCGAGCATGTGAACTTTGTGATGAAGGGTGGCGTGATCTACAAGGACGAGGCGGCGCCGGCGACGGTGGACAAGCTGAGTGCGGTCGCGGAGCGCAACGTGCCGGTGAGTCAGCAAGAGTTGAGGGTGGATAGCTTCTGATGGGTGCGACGAAGTTTGAGTACAGGTTTCGATGGTTTTTGCATGCGGTGATCTTCTGCCTCGGCTTCTGGGCGCCGTGGTGTGATGCGCTTGGCTGGACGCGCCAGTCGACCTGGCTGGTGCTCTCGTCCATGCTGTTTCGCGCAGGCTTGTTGTCGTTCAGCGCCGCGACCAACGCGGTGCTGATTGTCGCGATTGTGCTGGTGGCGCTGGGAGCGTGGCTGCGCGTGTGGGGAGCGTCGTATGTGGGCGCGAGTGTGGTGCAGTCGCCGTCGATGCATGGCGAGGCGATGCTGGCGGATGGGCCGTATCGCAGGACGCGCAACCCGCTGTACCTGGGGACGATTCTTCACACGATCGGACTGGCGATCCTGATGCCGCCTAGCGGAGCGGTGTTGTGCATCGCGCTGGTCTGGATTCTGCAGGTGCGGCTGGCGCTGGCGGAAGAGCCGTTTCTTGCAGCGCGATTCGGCGAAGCGTATGTGGAGTATCGCAAGGCTGTGCCGCGGTTTCTGCCGGCGCTCACGCCGCAGGTTGCGGCGGCAGGAAAGAAGCCGCACTGGGCGCAGGGATTTCTGGGCGAGATTTACATGGTCGGCGTGGTGATTACGTTTTTGGCGTTCGGGTGGAACTTCAATTCGATGCTGATGATTCGCGGCGTGCTGATTTCGCTGGGCGCGTGGATCATTGTGAAGGCGCTGCTGCCGAGGGCGAAGAGCAGTGAATAGTGAGTAGCGAATAGTGAATAAGACAAGAGCGAAAGGCCCTGCGTTGGTTGAGCGCAGGGCCTTGGTGTTTGCGCGCAGGTGTCTTACTTCACGCGATCGTAGACGAGCTTCTGGCTGATCTGTTTGCCGTCTTTCGTCTTCATGGTGATGTTGATGGTCACCTGTTTCTTGTCTGGCGACATGACCATGGTGGAGTCGGATGTGGATCCGTCCGGCATCACCCAGTGCGACGAGTCGTCGTCGGTTTTGAAGCTGGCCTGGGCGCCCTGCATGCCGACGATGGGCTTCATGGTGCCGTCCTGCGGGCCGCTCCATGAGGTCTTCCAGGTCTTGCCGTCGCCGTCGACGGCGACGTCTGTCCATTTCAGCCATTTTTCAGTGTCGGTGAGCATGGTCATTGTGTCGGACTTCATGCTGGGGCCGCCGCCGAAGTCGGTTTGTGAGATGTTGAGCTCCCAGGTGCTGGGCGTGGGCGCGTGGGTGTGGGCCGCGAATGCGCAGGGGGCTATTGCGGCCGTCAGAAGCGCGGGCAAAACGAACAGGGCTCTCTTCATAGAGATCTCCTCATTAGATTTTGGGGCCTGAGGCAGAACAAGCTAGAGGTGGCAGGTGGGGTTGTCAACGACTCGTGATGCGAGGTGCGGGGGCGGGCTTTTGCATACGGCGGATAAGGTCAAGGGCATTGCCGGTTGCGTGGCCGAGCGCGGTGTTGTCGAAGATGACCCACTGTTGGGCGCAGGTGGTTTGGCGAAGCTCGCGGGCGAGGCGGCGGAGGAAGGCTGCGTCGTACGCGGAGTAGTAGGTGCGTGGTTGACCGTGGAGGCGCCAGTAGCAGAAACCGGGCCAGCCGCCGGGCGTCGCGGCGAGTGGTGAGCCACCCCAGCGAGCGGAAGAACGCTCGCTGGGGACCAAGGGTGAACCTTTGGGCGGATCGGCGGCGACGCGGGCGATTTCGAAGCTGCGCAGAACGCGATTGGCGGCAGCGGTGAACCAGCTCGCGTGGCGTGGCTCGAGAGCGATGAGACCGGTGTCGGCATCGTGAGGGTGGAGCTCGCGGATGGTGGTGAAGAAGTCGTGGGCGAGGGATTCGTCGTAGGCGAGCTTGGGGGGAAGTTGGACGAGGAGCGGGCCGAGCTTGTCGCCCAGGCCGCTGATCTCTTCGAAGAACGTTTGCAGGAGAGCGCCGCAGTTGGCGAGCTGTGCGGTGTGCGTGATGGCCTTCGGCAACTTGACGGAGAAGCGGAAGTCCGGCGGTGTGCAGCGGGCCCATCGCTCCCATGTTTTGCGCTGATGCGGGCGATGGAAGCTGGAGTTGACTTCGACGCAGTTGAAGCCATGGGAGCAGCGCTCGAGGTGCGTGCCTGTTTTGGGGAAGTGATGAGCGTGTGCGCGCGGGAGTGTCCAGCCGGCGGTTCCGATGCGGATTATTGGTGGGAGCGGCTTCTTCATCTTTGCTGTGAGATGAGATGTAGAGCGCGGCTAGGGATGATAGTTGTGGCGGAGGCAGCCGGCCATTGCGTCACTACTGCGGGCGTCGTCGAGGATGCAGCGATTGTGCACGCGATAGAACTGAAGGTTCTGGGCCGCGCGGAGCAGGGACTCGATCGCTGCGGCCTCGAGCGCGATGTAGTCGTGGAGTTGATCGGGCGTGAAGGTGGTGAGGTCGGGGTCGCCGGTGAGGGGCTGGTTGGGGATAGTGCGGCGGAGGGCGCGGATGGCTTCGAGACGTTCCCCGGCTTTTCGGAATGTGTCCTGGGCGAACTCTGCTTCAAGGTAGTTGTCGCTGTATTGCTGGGCGAGATCGTCGGGGAGAAGGGCGACGGATGCGCTCTGGCGCGCGCTGTCCCAGACCGCGGTATCGGGTGACGTGCCGGTGAGCGGAGGTGCGGGCGCAAGCGGAGGAAGCGATCCGGTGTTCTTTGTGCCCGGGAGAGCTGCCTGTGCGCGGAAGAGCTGCTGCTCGAGCTGCGAGACAGTGTAGTTGGCGGCGAGAATTCCGTTGGCGATGTAGAGGTCGTTGCGCTGGGTTTCAGCGTGGAGTGCGGCTTCGAGCTGGTGACTACGGTGGACGCGGTGCATCCACTCGGCGGTGGCCTCGAGACCGAGGGCGATGACCAGACCGATGGTGATGGTGCCGAGGTGGATCCAGAAGTCGGACCATGTGTGCAGCGGATGTTGCGGCGGGTGGACGTCCACAGGGTTTCCTCAGCAGTGCAGCAAGTTCAAACAGCATAACGCGGCTTTAGACCGCGAAACTTGTTCTTCATCTTTGCTTGGAGGCATCTTAACGGTTGTGCACGAAGACGGGCATGGAGGAACGAAGATGAGCAAAAAGCTGGACGGAAGAAGAGTGGCGATTCTGGCGACGGATGGATTTGAGCAGGCAGAGCTGACGGATCCAAAGAAGAACCTGGAGAAAGCCGGCGCGAAGGTGACGGTGCTCTCGGTAGAGAAGACGCCGAAGGAGATCAAGGGATGGGACAAGACGGATTGGGGTAAGAAAGTGAAGGTGGATGGGCTTGTGGCGCAGGCCGATCCGGCGGAGTTCGATGCGCTGGTGCTGCCGGGCGGGCAGATTAATCCGGACAAGCTGCGCATGGACCAGGATGCGGTGTCGTTTGTGAAGCGGTTTGTGGAGATGGGCAAGACGGTGGCGGCGATCTGCCATGGGCCGTGGATGCTGATTGAAGCGGATGTGGTTCGGGGGAAGACGATGACGTCGTGGCCGAGCGTGCATACGGACCTGAAGAATGCCGGCGCGAACTGGGTGGATAAGGAGGTCGTCGAGGACGGGCAGTTCATCACGAGCCGCAAGCCGGATGATATTCCGGCGTTCTCGGAAAAGATTATTGAGCGGCTGAGCGGATCGGCAGTGCAGTCGCGCGCGGCATAGCAAGGTGGCAGGTGAAAAGGACGGGGCTTCGGCCTCGTCCTTTTTTTGCGCGCGGGTTTCGATTTAGGCCTTGACACGTTGTGCAAGCGGGCGGAGACTTGCGCACGCGCAGAGTTTCCAATTAAGAGCGCGGTCCTTCCACGACCGCGCTTTCACACGCATGCGGAATTCTTCCGCTGCTCGGCTACGGGCCAATCGCTGCAGACCTACTTCTTCCGACAAAAAACCCTCAGCCATGGAGGCTTCTATGAATCCCCGTTTAATTCGTCTGGCCCTTGCGGGCTCCGCGTTTGTCTTCGCTCTTTCCTGTTGTCCGCGCACCGTCTGCGCGCAGGAGAGTATACCCACCTATGGATCGTCCAAGTATCTGGTCATTCAGCGTGAGTTCACGAAACCGGGTCGCGACGGCGCCGCACACCAGACCACCGAGGCCGCATATATGCGAGCTGCCGCAACTGGGAAAGCTCCATTTCATTACACCGCATTTACCTCTTTGACGGGTCCAAACCGTGCGGTGTTCTTGAGCACCTACGATTCGATGGAGGCCATTGAGACGGAGCGCAAGAGCATGAGCCAGGCACTGCAGACCTCGCTGGACAAGGCGATGATCAGCGACGGCGATCAGCTCTCCGGCACGGACGAGAGCGTGTGGACGGTGGATGCCGACCTGAGCCAGAACACGAATGGGCCGCGGATTGGATCGCGGTACATGGTCTTCCGGGAGTTCGTCGTGAAGCCGGGGCATACGGCTGAATGGGAAGAGGTTGTGAAGCTGGTGCTCGAAGGCTACAAGAAGGCTGATACGGGAGCGCACTGGAGCACGTACCGGATGATCTTCGGGAACTCGACTGGACCGACGTATCTCGTGCTGACGTCGGTGAAGTCAATGTCGGAGCTGGATGCGATGTTCGCCAACGATCCCAAGTTCACGGAGGCGATGGGAGAGGATGGCATGAAGAAGCTGGAGAGGCTGGAGGCAAGCTGCCTGGAGAGCTCCAAGATGAATTTCTTCATCATCGATCCGAAGATGAGCATACCGACCGATCAGATGATCAAGGCCGAACCGGAGTTCTGGAAGCCGAAGATCGTGACATCGACCGCGTCGAAGAAGGCTGCGCCGACGGCGAAGACGTCTGCGGCAACCGGGCAATAACGGCTAACTGCAAGTGAATCGGCGTTGCTTCGCGGCAACGCCGATTTGTTTGCAGCCTTCCATCAGGCTTCGGTGATGAGGGTCTGCGGGACTGGGAATGGGTTGCGCTCGTCGAACTGCACCTGGTGCCAGTAGGGATAGGCGAGCTTGGTCTGGCTGGCGGCGTCGAGCTGTGCGACCTGCCCGGGCGTGAGCTTGAAGTCGACACTGGCGAGATTGGCGCGGAGCTGCTTCTCGTCGCGCGCGCCGATGACGAGTGTCGAAACGGTGGGGCGGCGGAGCAGCCAGTTGAGCGCAATCTGCGGGATGGATTTGCCGGTGTCTTTGGCGACGGCATCGAGTGCGTCGACGACTTTGTAGACGTACTCCCAATCAGGGATGGGACCGGCGTCGACGACTTGCTTGCTCTTGAGGCGGCTGGTTTCGGGCAGCGGCTGGCCGCGGCGGATTTTGCCGGTGAGGCGTCCCCAGCCGAGCGGCGACCAAACGAGTGCGCCGACGCCCTGGTCGACAGCGAGCGGCATGAGCTCCCACTCGTAGTCGCGGCCGATCAGCGAGTAGTAGACCTGGTGGCCGACGTAGCGCGCCCAGCCGTAGCGCTCAGAAACAGAGAGCGATTTCATGAGATGCCAGCCGGAGAAGTTGGAGCAGGCGATGTAGCGGACCTTGCCTTGGCGCACGAAGCTGTTGAGTGTGTCGAGCGTCTCTTCGACGGGTGTGGTCGCGTCGAAGGCGTGCATATGGTAGACGTCGATGTAGTCGGTGTTGAGGCGCTTGAGCGAGCCGTGGAGCTGATCGATGAGGTGATAGCGCGAGCTGCCGACGTTGTTGGCGCCTGGGCCGAAGCGGAAGGTGGCTTTCGTCGATATCAATACATCTTCACGTTTGAGGTGCTTGATGGCCTGGCCGAGCACCTCTTCGCTCTTGCCGTCGGAGTAGCCGTCGGCGGTGTCGAAGAAGTTGCAGCCGGCTTCCATGCAGATGTCGATGAGCTTGCGGGCTTCTTCGGTCTGGGTGTTGCCCCAGGCGGCGAAGAACTCGTTGGCGGCGCCGAATGTGCCGGTGCCGAAGCAGAGCTCAGGAACTTTCAGGCCGGAGCGGCCGAGGGTGCGGTACTCCATAAAAACCTCGCAGGGAGTGTGGGTTTACGTGCGCCAAGGATGGCGTGGTGTCTTGGATGCGGCTCGATACGCGGAGGGCTCAGCGGCGAGTGGTCAGTTGTTAGCGGTTGTTGTTAGTGAAAAGAAAAGCAGATTCCCTGCGGGAATGACAAAAAAGAACGGCAAATCAAAGGCGGCGCCTTAGAGAGCGTTGGCGGCGTCTTTGGCGAAGTAGGTGACGATGAAGTCGGCACCGGCGCGGCGGATGCTGAGGAGGGACTCGAGCATGGCGCGCTCGGGTTCGAGCCAGCCACGCTGGAAGGCGGCCTGCAGCATGGCGTACTCGCCGGAGACCTGGTAGGCGCCCATCGGGACGTCGAAGCGCTCGCGTGCGTCGCGGATGATGTCGAGGTAGGGCATGGCGGGCTTCATGAGGATCATGTCCGCGCCCTCGGCGAGGTCCTGCGCGATCTCGCGCATGGCTTCGCGGCGATTCGCGCCGTCCATCTGGTAGGTGCGGCGGTCGCCGAACTGCGGTGCGGAGTCGGCGGCCTCGCGGAAGGGGCCGTAGAACGCGGACGCGAATTTTGAGGCGTAGCTGAGTATCGGTGTGTTGTGGCGGCTGGCGGTATCGAGCGCGGAGCGGATGGCGGCGACGCGGCCGTCCATCATGTCGCTGGGCGCGATGATGTCGGCACCGGCGGCGGCGAGCGAGCAGGCGGTTTTGGCGAGGAGCGCGAGGGTGGAGTCGTTCTCGATGATGTAGTTATCGGGCGTGCCTTGCGTGACGATGCCGCAGTGGCCATGCGAGGTGTATTCGCAGAGGCAGACGTCAGCGATGAGCACGAGAGATTTTGCGGCGGAACTTTGCTTGAGGGCGCGGAGGCCGCGCTGCACGATGCCGTCGTCGATCCAGGCGCCAGTTCCCTGCTCGTCTTTTTCTGCGGGGAGGCCGAAGAGCAGAAGACCGCCGAGCCCGAGTGACGCGCACGCCTCGACCTCCTTGACGGCTTCGTCGACCGAGAGATTGTAGACCCCGGGCATCGAACCGATCTCGCGGCGGATGCCTTCACCTTCGCAGAGAAAGAGCGGGTACACTAGCGCGCCGGGATGCAGATGCGTCTCGCGGACGAGCGAACGCATGGCCGGTGTGGAACGGAGGCGGCGCAGGCGTGTCGCGGGGAAGTTCATGTGGATAGTGTAGTCGGGGGTGAGGAGTTAAGAATTGGTGCGGAGTTGGTCGAGGAATGTGATGAGTTCGGGGGGCAGAGGTGCGCGCAGCTGGAGTGGTTTGCCGGTGCGAGGATGGGTGAGGTCGAGCTCGGCGGCGTGGAGAAAGTTGCGGTCGAGTGTCAGTGCATCATTCGTTGACGAGCGGACGAGAGGCGCGATGGCTTGCGGTGCGCCGTAGAGCGTGTCGCCGACGACAGGGTGTCCGATCGCCTGCAGGTGGACGCGGATCTGATGCGTGCGGCCGGTCTCGATCCGGACCTCGAGCAGGGTGAATTTGCCGTAGGGCCCCGGCTTCTCAGGCGTGCCGATGCGTTCCAGCACGCGCCAGTGCGAGACCGCATGGCGGCCGGCCGTGCGCCGCGTCGTCATGCGCGTGCGGCGCACGAGATCGCGACTGATGGGGAGATCGATGGTGCCCTCGTCGCCCTTCATGCTTCCGTGGACGAGTGCGATGTAGACCTTGCGGAGGTCGCGCGCGGCGAAGCTCTCGGCGAGCTTGCGGTGCGCGGAGTCGTTCTTGGCCACGATGATGAGGCCGCTGGTCTGCTTGTCGAGCCGATGCACGATGCCGGGGCGAAGATCGCCGCCGGTGCTTGAAAGCTGCTGACCGAAGTGGTGGAGGAGCGCGTTGACGAGTGTGCCGCGATTGTCTTCGAGCGAGCCTGCGCCGGCGTGCACGGTCATTCCGGCGGGCTTGTTGATGACGGCGAGGTCGTCGTCCTCGTAGACGATGTCGAGCGGAATGTCCTCGGGCTCGGCGCGGAGAGGCGGCGGTTGCGGTTCGCCTTCGATCTCGATCTCTTCGCCGCCGCGGAGCTTGTGCTTCGCCTTTGCGGTGGATCCGTTGACGGTGACCTGGCCGTTTTCGATGAGCATCTGCGCGCGCCCGCGGCTGATGTCCGGCAGCACTTTGGCGAGATAAACATCGAGCCGCATCTTCGCAGCGGCGGCTTCGGCGATGAAGCTGCGCACGCCGTCTTCGGGTTCGAGATCTTCGAGCACCTGGATGTCAGGCGTGGCGATTTCGAGCGGCTTCAGGCCTTCATAGCGGCGCTCATCGGGTGTGGTGGGCTCGTTGCGCGTGCCGGCGGTGTTGGCGATGCGGAGGTAGGGGTTGGAGGGATCGGGCATCTGCTCCTGCATCAACTCCGCCGTGTCCCACATGTTGTCGCGTTGTTCGGGCTTCGACCCAAACGTCTCGGCATCGCGCAGCTCGGCTTCGCGGGCACGTGCATCGTTGTTTTCGGTGCGGAGCTTGCGGTACTCGGCGCGGACGGACTGGCGGCGCTTGCCCTTGGGCAGCATATTTTTTGAGGGCATCAGCGAACCTCCGCGGCCGGAGCCAAGGTGAACAGACAGGCCCCGAAGAGAATGGATGCAAGTGCAAGCCACTGCGATACATCGAGCAAGTTGTGTGCGAGTGGCTGCTCAGGGACGCGCAGCATGTCGAGCAGGAAGGCGATGGCTCCGGCGGCGATGATTGCGATGGCGGCGACACGGCCCGGCGTTCGCACGCGCCGCAGCAAGGAAAACAGCGTGCCGCAGAGAGCGAGCGCAACCGCTGCGGTGTAGATGGCAACCGGATGCACGCGGACACCTGCTCCGCTGCGAAGGCCCCACGGAAGCCGCGTGGGCAGGCCGTTGCCTGTGCCGGCGGCGGCCTCGGCGAGCGAGATCGCGCTCCATAGCAGAGCGCCGCAGGGCGCCCAGGCGTCGAGGACGCGAAGGATGGGGAGACGCTTCCGGCGAAGCCACAGCGCAACTGCGAGCGCGGTGACGAACAGGCTGAGATAGCTCAGCGACGAGAAGCGGAGAACATCGGGAAAGGAGATTGTGAGCTGGCCGCGCTCAATGACGAACAAGAGCAGAAATCCGAGCAGACGCGAGATGACGAACGCGGCGATGATGGCAAAGAAGCCGGCATCCCAGAGAGCGTCTGGCGAGAGGGCGCGCAGGGGCGCGGTGCGGAGGCTGAGCCACAGCGCGGCGAGCATGCCGGCGATCGCGACGATCGCGTACGCGGGAATGTGCAGGGCGCCCGAATTCAGGAAGACGGCGAAGCAGGCCGCAGAAGATGCAGCAGACAGATTCATGGCGCAGGTGTGGGAGAGGAAAGCAAAGACCGACCCACTGGGCCGTGAGTGAAGCGCTGGTGAACCCGTCCTAAGACGGCGGGACCCGGCCGTGGCTCTTCAGGCATTCCGGACTGGCGGACGTTGCACACCGAACCATGTGTACGAGCTAGGCCCCTGTTCAATGAATGTTGGTTCAACCAGCGTGGATCACTGTCACCTGCTTTGCAGGCCGGTCTCTGGGTTGGATGCTAGCCGCTCTTCGCCAGATTGGCAAACGTACCTTTGTGCTAGCTGTCTCGCCCTGCGAACTGATTAGAAGCTGTAGCGCAGGCCGGCTTCCACGCGGCGGCCGTTGTCCGCGGCGTACGGCCGGCCGAACTCCGGAGAGCCCAGCACGCCGCCGACGCTGGTGACATTCATGTGGTTGAGTATGTTAGCCGACCGAACGTTCACGGTTAGGGTCTGCGGATGCTCGGCCTTGGAGTTGCGCGTGAGTTTGAAGGCACGCTGCAGGTTCGTGTCGAGATAGAAGGTCCAGGGCATGTATCCCTTGTTGCGCGGCAGAGAGCCAACGCCGCCTGAGTTCACCAGCTCGCCCCATGTTGTGGAGTAACCGCACGGTGTGGCATTCGGGTTCGCCGAGCAGAGTGGTGTGCCTGCGGGAGCATACTGCGGACGGTCATTGAAGCTGCCGTCGCCATTGTTATCGAAGCCGGTTGTGACGTTGTAGACGCCAAGGCCCTGACCGTTGTAGTTCGAGCTGAGAACGAATTTGGCGGGGAGGTTGAGCGTGGCGTTGCCGAAGACGTTCCACAGGCCTTGCGGGCCGTCCCCGCTGGAACTGTCGCGGCGCGCGTACTCGCCGGCATTCACGCCTGTGGTCTGCGGGGTGAACCACATACTGTCGTCGTTATCATCCACAACGTCGACGCGCACCGCGCCAGCGAAGAACTGAACACGCTTGAGCGACTGGTTGGTGAGCCCGATAAACTCCACGTTGCCCCAGCCGCGCGCGCTGTTCTGCAGCTGCAGGATGTTCACGTCTGCGGGTCCGGGGCGTGGCCCAGTGGGTGAGCCGTTGAGCGGCGCGTTCACGTTCTCCGTACGCGTACCGTGCCAGATCTGCGCGATGTAATAGTCGGCAGAGAAGGTGAATGTTTTCGGGAAGGTCTTGGAGAAGCCGAGGTTCTCCGCGCCCCAGAAGGCCCCCCGAAGTTGCGGTTGCAGCGCACGGATGGAGTGAATGGGTGTTCCGGTAGACAGCGGAGTGCACGTGTTGGCATTGAAGGCGCCGCGGCATGTGGGCGAGTAGACGGTGCTGGTCACGCGCTCAACGCCATCCATGGCTAGCAACTGCGTCCAGTTGTGCGCGCCGGTGCGCTCGGAAAACATGCCAGCGTGCGCGTGCAGGTTCCATGTGGCCTTTTTGTCGGGCGACCAGGAGACGCCAAGGCGCGGTGTGAGTCCGCTCATGAGCGTGGGGTCAGTCTGGGTGTAGTAGCGCAGGCCGTACGCGATATGGAGGTTCGGGAGAGCCTTCCAGTCGTCCTGAAAGTAGATCGCGTTACGGAACTGAGTGACTTGGATATCGGGATTGCCGGCAACGTTGGAGAACGCGGTGGGCGAGCCGTTCGCAGCGCCGTTGAGCGCATTTACGTATTGCTGGATCCCGGTAAGAGTCTGCCCTGTAGAGGTCACACCGCCACCGAACGTGTATGTTCCATTGAAATTGGTGGTGGCGTGGGTATGGAGGTGGAGGATCTCGGGCTGAATCCCCACTTTGAGGAGATGGCTTTTGAGCTGAATGATGGCGTCGTCAATGATGGTGGCGCCGAACTCGTGTTCGACCAATGCACCAGAGGTTGAGCCGCCGCGGGTGAAGGCACCTGCGACAGAGACCTGCGGAGCAAGCGAGTTAGGAGTGTTCTGCTGCCCATCCCACTCGAAGCCAAGCCGCGCTTCGTGCATGATCTTCGGCGAGATCGTCGTAACATCGGTCAGGTGCAGGTTGTAGTCGTAGTCGGCGCGCTCATACCCCGTCTCGGCGAGTGAGTTGCCGCCAACTCCCTGGTTCAGGCGATCATTGTTGTAATTATTGAAGCTGGCGATGAAGGTGTTCTTCGGGCCGAGCTGCCAGTCGACGCGGGCGTTGCCCACCCAGAGATGCTGCGGCGTAGGCACGTCCTGCAGGAGAGGGGTCAGGTTTCCGGTGCCATCCACGGTGATGGCGTTTACAACGCCGATGTTGTCGATGGTGCGGTGCTCGAGATTCAGGGAAAAGTCGGAACCCTTTTTGCGGAGAGGCCCAGTGAGCTCGAAGCCATAACGCTGCTTGCCGATCGTGCCTGCGCTGGTGGCAAAGGGATCGCGCGCGTTCATCCAGGAGCTGGAGTTGGTGAGGAAGAGCGCGCCGTGATAGGCGGTCTGGCCGGGCTTGGTGTAGACCTCGATGCGGCCGCCGCCGAAGGGCGGGTTGCGGTACTCGGCGGAGAAGAGATCGGGGTTCACCTTGATATAGGCGATGGAGGATTTGGGCGGGAGGTGGGTTGTGCCTTCGCCGTTCTCGAACCCGTCGACAGCGACGGTGGCGGCCGAGGGTGCGCCGCCGGAGGCCGCGGAGAGCTGCTGGAGCTCACGGAGCAGGTCGTCGGGATCGTCCGCGAGCGTGGAGAGCTGCTTTCCGGAGATGGTCTGGGTAGCTCCGGTGTTTGTGGCGCTGGTGCTCAGGGAAGCAGAAGGATCTTCGGGTACATCGACGATGGTCTGTACCTCTTCAGGCGTTAGCGCGGCGACCAGTGCCTTGTGCAGCGGCAGATTCAGCGCGAGCACGCGAGTCCCGAAGCTCTCTGCGTGAATCTGCAGGTGGTGCGATCCGTCGGTCACGCAGGGAAAGCGAAAGTGGCCGTCCGAGCCGCTGGTTGCTTTGGCGCCGGTTTCCAGGGAGACGGAGGCGCCAGGAACAATCGCGCCGGTGGTGTCGACAACGAGGCCCGTCAGCGGACGCGCCAGCTGCAGGCGGCTCCACCGTCTTCAGCGTGCGCGGAAGCAGCGGCAAGCAGCGCGAAAAAAGCTACAGGAAGAACGAGGGATCTCATGCGCAGACTCTCTGGGACTGTTAACGAGAGGAAAGGAGGACGCGGATGAAGTTTTCGCGAGCCGCTGGTATGCCGCTCGCTCTCGTGTGTGTTCGAAAGCTATTACGCAGGGACCTATCACGCGGTTCCATGCGGCGCGTTACAACGCGGAACGAACCCGAACGGTAACGAACGCGGAAGGTAGAATGGAAGAGACGATTTTTTGAATTCGAGGAGCTTTATGAGCACTACGACCGCGCCCGCCGCCCAACTGGAAGCCCTGGCACGCGCCCATGGACTGACCCTTACGCCCGCAGAGGCCGGCACAGACTTCTCCGGGAATCCGACGGTTCGCGCCACGATGGCGCTTGCAGCCGATGGCTCCCGCCAGCAGCTGCTGGAGCTGGGGGAACGCTTCGATGCCAGCGACCCGAAGTTCACGGCGGAGCTCGACAGCTTCTTCGCGGAGACCGCACAGCGGCTGCGCAACCCACGTCCTGATTGCTACTTCACGCTGCTCGGTCTTCCCATCAGCTTTGGCCGGTTCGAGTGGCCGTTCCACGGGTCGACCTCTGGCGCAGACACATTCATCGTGCACGGGCAGATAAATCTGGAGACGGGCGGCGAGAGCATCCTGCACGCGAAGGTCTCGGCTTCGCTGACTCGCACCTTCGCCGAGGTTGTCGCTGCGCTGGAGCAGCCGTTCGCGGAGGGCTTCATCTACAACGCGGTTCGCAAGACGCTCGACCAGGGCCAGCTGGAACTGGTGAAGTCCGGCAACCGGCAGCCGGTGCCGGTCACGACCCGCTACTACTCGATGAAGCAGCAGCGGTTCATCTTCAACGACACCAACGAGCAGCAGCGCGCGGACTTTGTAGCCGGGAAAGTTTACTGGCTGAGCGGTGTGCTGGGCAGCGGTGCACCAATTTGGATCGCCGACCCGCGCGATGCGCAGTATCTGAACACGACGACAGCGGAACTGGTGAAGGCTGCCGGCGCGCTCGCGAGGGATGGAGTCATCTCGCTGAGCAGCACGGGTGACTGGGCGTCCTCGACGCCGAAGCTTCAGGAGCAGCACGAGCGGTTTGAGGCTGAGGTGCAGGACGGCCTGAAGTTCATCAAGCCGAGCTTTAATGAAGACATGCGCGCCGGGCACACGAATATGTAGTGGAGTTTAGGGAGTTAGGGAATTAGGAGAAGTCAGGACATCTCCTAAGTTCCTAACTTGTCCAGCGCGTTCCACGCAGCTTCCTCCACGGCAACACCCACGCGCATGCTCTCCTCGCGAATTCGCAGCGTGCCTTCACCGGGATAACGCGCGATGCGGCCCGGCTCGATGGGCGTCGCGGCGTGCAAAGCGTCGATGGCACCTGCGGCGATACGGTCGAGCTCGGCGATCGAGGTGAGCGCAGACGGTGCGAGCGCGATGAACACCTGCGACTGCCCGACCTCCTGCAGGGCATCTTTGGGGATCTCATTCGTCGCGCGGCCATCGGCCAGCATGGCGCCAAGCACGTCCAGCACAAACGACAATCCCGATCCTTTCCAGAGGCCGATAGGCAGCGCGCGTTGCGTGCGCTCAATCGCCGCGGGATCGCGCGTCAGCTCGCCGTGTTCATCGAAGCCGCCGGGAAAGGGCAGAAGTTCGCCGCGCTCGCGATACGCCTGGAGGGTGCCGTACGAGAACTGCGACATCGCGATGTCGAGCACGATCGGTGCGCTCGTTCCCGTCGCATCTTTGCGCGGAACGGCGAGCACGAGCGGGTTGTTGCCGACGGCAGGCGTCGTTGCGCCCCACGGTGGCAGGTTGGGCAGAGTGTTGGTCCAGCACATGGCCGCGAGGCCGGCTTCTGCCGCCTGCCAGCCGAACGCTCCTCCGCGCAGCCAGTGCGTCGTATCCGCGAGCGCAACGGCGCCGACGCCGTGGTTGTGTGCCAACTCAATTGCGCGGTTCATGGCTGCATACGCCGCAATATTGCCGGGGCCGCGATGTCCGGTCCATCGCTCCAGCGCGCCGAAGCTGGCCACGCGCTGGGGCTCCGCGGAGGGATCGATGCGCCCCAGCCGGATCATCTCTGCCATACGCGGCACGCGGGCGATGCCATGGGTGTGAACGCCGTCGCGGTCGGTCTCGGCGATCAGCTTTGCGGCAAGCACGGATCGCTCGCCGAGCCCGAGCGCGCGGAGAGTGCGCTCCACGCGGGCTTGCACCTCGTCAAAAGGAACACGCAACATGCCTCCATTAGAACGCACGTTGCTGCAGGGCGAGACGCTACACTGAGCTCAGGCCAGATGGCAGCTCTGCTTGCGCTGCATGTCTTGCCCTGCCTGTCTTGTCCTGCCTGTAAAGGCTGAGCTTCTTTCCGGGGTTTGTTGCGTGCGCGCGTGTCTCTACCGGCTGCTTTGGATGGTCGTGCTCTTCTCCGCCACGGTTTCGGCGTGGCCGGCCCCCCGGCCTCGCCGGCCTGCGGCAACAACGATCGATGTGCTGATGCTGAGCGACATCCACTTCGACCCGTTCTATGATCCGGCGAAGATCAGCGCGCTTGTTCGCGAGCCGATCACCGAGTGGCCGGCGACTCTCTCGAAGCCCGATTCCGCGACCCGCCTGAATGTCTTCAGCCAGCTGCAGAGCGGATGCGGGATCCGCGGCATTGACTCGCCGTGGCCTCTGGTCGTGACCGCTGTGCGCGAAGCGAAGCAACAGCAGCCGGCACCCGTGTTCATTACGGTGAGCGGCGACCTTCTGGCTCACGGATTCATCTGCAAGTTCCGCAAGCTGAATCCATCTGCCAATGCGGAGGAGGCTGCAGCGTTCGCGGCGAAGACGATTGCGTTTGTTGCGCAGCAGCTTCACTCCGCATTTCCGTCGACGCCGATCTACTTCGCGCTGGGCAATAACGACTCGGGTTGCGGAGACTACGAAGAGACGCCGGACAGCGCGTTCCTCAAATCTGTCGCGGTAAGCGTCGCGACCGCTACACACGATTCGGCTGTATTCGAGTCGATTGCGAAGAGCTTCTCGGAGCTGGGTGACTACAGTGCAGAGCTTCCGGGCCTGCACAGCACACGGCTGATCGTGTTGCAGGACATCTTCGAGTCCACGCACTATATCGGCTGCAATGGCCAGGCAAGCCCCGCGCCCGCCGCCGAGCAGATCGAGTGGTTGCGCAAGCAACTGACCGAAGCGCGCGACAGCGGCGAACAGGTCTGGGTGATGGGGCATATTCCGCCCGGTGTCGACATCTACACGACGTACCACCGTTATCTCTTCGCGCCGGGCGAGGCCTGCAATGTCAAACAGCCGCAGATGTATCTTTCGAGCGGCGCGCTCGCCGACACGATCGCGGAGTTCGGCGACATCGTGCGTCTTGCGATCTTTGCGCATTCGCACATGGACGAGATCAAACTGCTGCAGGGGCCCGATGGACGCGCTGTGCCGGTGAAGCTGGTGCCCTCGATCTCGCCCATCAACGGCAACGATCCGTCGTTCATGATCGCGCAGGTGAGCACGCAGAACGCGACCATGAAAGACTACGAGGTGTTTGCCGCGTCTAATGCTCAGGGCACGGGATGGGGGCAGGAGTATCGCTACTCGGACGTCTATCACCTACCGGATTTTTCGGCGAAGTCAGTCGACCAACTGAGCTCGCAGCTGGTTGCCGACAAGACGGGCGAGGATGAAACCAGCCGCGCCTACGAGAAGTACTTCCTCGCGGGCGGAGGAACGTTTGCGGCGCTTGGGCTGCAGCGGCTCTGGCCCGCGTACAGTTGCTCTCTGCGCGAGCAGGATCCCACTGCGTTCCGCCGCTGCATGTGTCCCGGCGCTGCGGCGCCTGCTTCAGCATCACACTAACTGCTACGATTGTTTCCTGCGGGTGTTCCCGCTGCAGATAGCGCCGGATGAACGAATGAGCGCAGCAAAGAATTCAACAGCAACGACGGGCACCGCACCAGCCAGCGCAGGCGCTCGCCTCCGCGAGGCCGTCAGAGCAGAACAGCCGCTGCAGATCGTCGGCGCGATCAATGCCTATCACGCGCGCATGGCGGAGCGCACGGGCTACGGCGCGGTGTATCTATCCGGTGGAGGCGTCGCGGCGGGGTCGCTCGGAATGCCGGACCTCGGCATCTCCACGCTCGACGATGTGCTGATCGATGTTCGGCGCATCACCGACGTCTGCTCGCTCCCGCTGCTCGTGGACGCGGACACGGGCTTCGGTGGAGCGTTCAACATTGCGCGCACCATTCGCTCGCTGACCAAGGCGGGCGCGGCGGGATGCCACATCGAAGACCAGGTGCAGGCGAAGCGCTGCGGTCACCGCCCGGGCAAACAGATTGTCGCAAGCGAGGAGATGGTCGACCGCATCAAGGCCGCGGTGGACGCGCGCACTGATGCCAGCTTCGTGATCATGGCCAGAACAGATGCACTGGCGTCAGAAGGTCTGCAAGCGGCTTTAGATCGGGCCGCTGCATGCGTCGAGGCGGGCGCGGACATGGTGTTTCCCGAGGCTGTGCGCGAGCTTGAACACTACCGCGCCTTTGCCGAGCTGGGGCCCCCAGCGGGCGTTCTTGGCCCGCAGGGGTGGGAGCGCACGCGCGTTCCTGTGCTCGCGAATCTTACGGAGTTCGGCGCAACGCCGCTCTTCACGCTGGATGAGTTGCGCACCGTCAACGTTGGTCTCGCGCTCTATCCGCTGTCTGCGTTCCGTGCAGCGAATGCTGCGGCGCTCCGCGTGTACGAGACCATACGCCGCGACGGCACGCAGCGCAGCGTCGTCGACACGATGCAGACGCGCGCTGATCTCTACGATTTCCTCGACTACCACTCGTACGAGCAGAAGCTCGACGAGCTCTTCGCAAAAGACAGAACCTAACGAGCAGGTGCCCCCAAATGAGTGAGACAGCCATCGCGCCGGCAGCCGCCGGATTCAAACCGAAGAAGTCCGTTGCGCTTTCGGGCGTTGCTGCAGGAAACACCGCGCTGTGCACCGTCGGCCGCACCGGCAACGATCTGCACTACCGCGGCTATGACATCCTCGACCTCGCCGCCAAGGCCGAATTCGAAGAGGTGGCTTATCTGCTGCTCTACGGGAAGCTTCCCGCGAGCGGTGAACTTGAGGCCTACAAGAAACGCCTTCGCAGTCTGCGCGGACTTCCGCAGGGCGTCAAGACTGCGCTCGAGCAACTGCCCGCGCGCGCGCATCCGATGGATGTGCTGCGTGTCGGCGTCAGCGTGCTCGGCACGCTGGAGCCTGAGCCCACAACGCACTCCCCGCAGACTGCGCTGAATATCGCTGACTGCCTCATGGCTTCGATGGGTTCCATGCTGCTCTACTGGTATCACTTCGCTAACAGCGGCAAACGAATCGAGGTCGAGACCGCGGACGATTCCATCGGCGGCCACTTCCTGCATCTGCTGCACGGCAAGGTGCCCAGCGAGGAATGGGTGCGCGCGATGCATGTCTCGCTGATTCTCTATGCGGAGCATGAGTTCAATGCGAGCACCTTCACGGCGCGCGTCATCGCCGGCACGGGCTCGGATATGTACTCCGCCATCGCCGGAGCGATCGGCGCACTGAAAGGTCCGAAGCACGGCGGCGCGAATGAGGTCGCGCTCGAAATTCAGCAGCGCTATCACTCGCCGGACGAGGCGGAGAAGGACATTCGGCAGCGCGTCGCGAACAAAGAGGTCATCATCGGCTTCGGGCATCCGGTCTACACGATCTCCGACCCGCGCAATGTCGTGATCAAGAAGGTTGCGCACGACCTCGCTGTCTCGACGGGCGACCTTGCGATGTACAACGTCGCCGAGCGGCTGGAGCAGGTGATGTACGAGGTCAAGCGGATGTTTCCGAACCTCGACTGGTTCTCCGCCGTCGCGTATCACGTGATGGGAATTCCGACCGCGATGTTCACGCCGATCTTCGCCATCGCGCGCACGTCAGGCTGGAGCGCGCACATCATGGAGCAGCGCGCCGACGGGAAGATTATTCGCCCAGCGGCGAACTACACCGGGCCGGAGGACCTGGAGTTCGTGCCGATCGAGGAGCGTTCGTAAGCCGCATGTCCGCACAGATCTCCAACGTCCGTCCGCCGTTCGATCAGGTCCTCGTCGACATCGTGGACTACGTCCGCGATTCCAAGATCACGAGTTCGCTCGCGTACGAGACCGCGCGGTACTGCCTGCTTGACACGCTCGGCTGTGGGCTGCAGGCGCTCGATTTCCCGGCGTGCACGAAGCTCCTCGGGCCACTTGTTCCCGGCCTGACGATGAAGAATGGCACGCGGGTTCCGGGCACAAGCTATGAGCTCGATCCGGTGCAGGGTGCGTTCAACATCGGCGCGATGATTCGCTGGCTGGACTTCAACGACACGTGGCTTGCCGCGGAGTGGGGACATCCGTCGGATAATCTCGGCGGCATTCTGGCCGTCGCGGACTGGCTTGCGCGGAACGGCAAACAGCTCACGATGCGCGATGTGTTGACATCGATGATTCAGGCGCACGAGATCCAGGGCTGCCTCGCGCTCGAGAATTCCTTCAACAAAGTCGGCCTGGACCATGTCGTGCTCGTGAAGGTTGCGAGCACCGCCGTCGTGTGCAATCTCCTCGGCCTCACGCGCGAGCAGATGCTGAATGCGGTGTCTCTCGCGTGGGTCGATGGCCAGTCGCTCCGGACCTATCGCCACGCGCCGAACACCGGCTCGCGCAAGAGCTGGGCAGCCGGCGATGCGACCTCGCGCGCCGTTCGCCTCGCGCTGATCGCGCAGACTGGCGAGATGGGCTACCCCAGCGTGCTCACCGCGAAGACGTGGGGCTTCTACGACGTCAGCTTCCGCGGCAAGGAGTTCAAGTTTCAGCGGCCCTACTGGAGCTACGTGATGGAGAATGTGCTGTTCAAAATTTCCTTCCCCGCCGAGTTTCACTCGCAGACCGCCGTCGAAGCCGCCGTGACGTTGCACAAGCAACTCGCCGAGCGTGGGCTCACTGCGGCCAACATCTCGCGCGTGATCATTCGCACGCACGAGGCCGCGATCCGCATCATCGACAAGCAGGGGCCGCTCGCAAATCCCGCCGACCGCGATCACTGCATCCAGTACATGGTCGCCGTCCCGCTGCTCTTTGGCCGGCTGACCGCCGAGGATTACGAGGACAACATCGCCTCGGACCCGCGCATTGATGGGCTGCGCGCGAAGATCATCTGCGCCGAAGACCCGCAGTTCACGGCCGACTACCACGATCCGGAGAAGCGCTCCATCGCCAACGCGCTCACCATCGAGCTCACCGACGGCACGGTTCTACCCGAGGTCGTGGTCGAGTACCCCATCGGCCACAAGCGCCGCCGGGCCGAGGGAATCCCGCTGCTGCTCGAGAAATTCCGCGCCAACCTCGCGCGCCGCTTCGAGGCCGCACAGCAGCAGCGGATCCTCGACGCCTCCTCCGAGCAGGCGAAGCTCGAGGCGATGCCTGTGGACGAGTACGTCAGCCTGTACGTCGTTTAGCTCGGATTGCTTCAGCGGTATCCGCGTCAGCGCAGCGGGATATCGAGAACCTCAATCGTCATCGGCGCCACGGTGTGCTGCATCTCCGGCCGCTGACCCGCATCGTCGAGCGCACCGGATGGATAAACTCCGGGTTGTCGATGGTGTTTGTCGCCTGATAGGACGCGCCGTGCAGCGTCTCTACCCTGGCTTCGCCTGACGCCGCGCCATCAATCTTCAGCGTCAACGGCTGCGGCCTGTCGGACGCATTCACCAGCTTCAGGTGCAGCATCTTCGTCCTTGAGTCCACGGTCGCCGAGTAGAAGAACCGCGGCCCTGCATTCTCGAGCGACGACTTCGGCCATTGATCGCCGAGATGGTTCGCAAACAGCACCTGCGCGTAATAGCTCGGCGAGCCATACGTGCGCGTCGCATCGAAGCCGATCAGGTCGGTCACCCACTCCATGCCGCCGGGGTTCACATTCACCAGCAGCGGAGCGTAGCTTGCCATGACGATCAGATCGCTGTTGCGCTCCATCGAGGTCATCCACGCGGCATCGCCCAGCGCATCCCCCATGTCCGGCGTCGGCGAGGCGCCGCGCGTGGCCCACTCGCCCACAAAAATCTTCTGCTCGTTGCGCGGCGCGGTATCGTAGTGCTTCACCAGGTCGAACATCTGCGCCGGGCTCTTGTAGTAGTGATCGTCGATGATGTCCGGCTGCGCGGCTGGGTCTTCTTCCTTCACCGGATCCGTCGCAATCAGCTTGTACTGCGGATAATGCTTGCGCAGCGCAATCGCAAACTGCGCAAACCGCTCCGGGTAGCTGTGCGATTTATCGAACGTCGTCCTCGTTGCCGATCTCGATGTAGTGCAGCGGGAACGGCGCGGGATGGCCATCCTTCGCGCGCTGCGCTCCCCATTTCGTGGAGGTGTCGCCGGTCACGTACTCGACCTCGTCGATCGCGTCCTGCACATACGGCTCGAGGTCCTTGCCCGGCTTCACATGCTCGCCCTTCAGCGAGTAGCCCGCATAGACCGCGAGCACCGGCTCCATCTTCAGGTCCTCGCACCACTCCAGAAATTCCAGCAGCCCAAAGCCGTCGCTCGACCAGTAACTCCACGGCGCCTGGTGGCCGGGCCGGTCGACCATCGGCCCAATGGTCTTCTTCCAGTCGAAGCGCTGCGCGATGGTATCGCCCTCAAGATAATTGCCTCCCGGCATGCGCAGAAATGCGGGATGCATCGCCGCCATGCGCTCCATCAGGTCGATGCGCGTGCCGTTGGCGCGGTCGTGATAGGTGGGCGGCATCAGCGAAACGAGCTGCAGCCACAGCGTGCCGGGCTTCGCGACTGTGAGCTCCAGGTGGTTCGCGCCCGAGTACTTCACATCGGCGCTCGTCAGGGTGTACTCATAGCGCGACCAGTCGCCAGCATGCAGCGGGACCTCGGCTTTCGCGATCACCTCGCCCGTCGCATCGCTGATCAGCTCCGCGGTCAGCGGCCCCACATCGTTCGCACCTTGGCATAGAACGACCCGCGATATGCCGTGTGCGGCCGCACAGCCATGCCCCACCAGCCGTTATTCGCGATGCCCGCCGCGTCCTTCGGCGTCGCCGCGTCTACGGTCAGGCGCAGGCTGTACGGCAGCGCCGCGCTCGGCCCTGTGGTCTTGTCGCTCTCGATTGCCGCTGACGCATTCCCGCGCTGCACCAGCATCCATCCTTCCGCGCCGGACCAGCTCCAGCGCAGCGTGCGGTTGCTCACCATCTCCGCATACAGGCCGCCCTCATACGAGTGGTTGATCTCCTCCGTCATGAGACCGTACAGGGTCGGGCTCACGGGATGCACGATCTGCGCCGGATCGATCGTCAGGGTCGCGGCGCCCGTCTGCGCCTCGCAGCGGGTCGAAGCCAGCACAATCACAGTGGACAGGAGAGCGAAGCGAGCAAATCGAAGGATCATCATGGTTGCAGGTAATCCTACCGCAGCGCTCGCGTTATCCTGAGCCGCATGAGCGAACCGACATATACAAGCGATGCCGCGATGCTCGCCGTCGCCATCGACGAAGCGCGCACCGGTCTCGCGGAAGGCGGCATTCCCATCGGCGCCGCCATCTTCCGCGCCGACGGCACCCTCGTCAGCCGCGGCCACAACCGCCGCGTGCAGCAGGACGATCCATCCATCCACGGCGAGACGGACGCCTTCCGCCGCGCCGGGCGACAGCGGAGTTATCGCGATCTGATCATGGTGACGACGCTCGCGCCGTGCTGGTACTGCAGCGGCCTCGTGCGCCAGTTCGGCTTCCGCAAGCTCATCGTGGGCGAGTCGCGCACCTTCCAGGGCGGCATCGACTGGCTGCGCTCGCTCGGCATCGAGGTCGTCGACCTCAACTCGCAGGAGTGCTTCGACGTGCTCAACGGGTTCATCGCCATGCACCCTGAGATCTGGAACGAAGACATCGGCGTGGACTGACACGCTATCCTGACTGCAATCGCCCGCAACTCGCTCCTCCATCCTGCCCTCCAGGAGACCAGCCGACGAATGCGCAGCCGACTGGAACGCTACTTCCGTTTCGCGGAGCACGCCACCGACTGGCGCACCGAGATCCTCGCCGGCCTCACGACGTTCATCACGATGGCGTACATCATCTTCGTGAACCCGTCGATCCTCGCCGAGACGGGAATGCCCATCGCCGCGGTCACCATCGCCACCTGCCTGTGCGCGGCGTTCGGCTCGATCGTGATGGGCGCGCTCGCGAATTACCCGCTTGCGCTCGCGCCCGGGATGGGCCTCAACGCGTACTTCACCTACACGGTCGTCAAGGGCATGGGCGTGCCGTGGCAGACGGCGCTGGGCGCGGTCTTTCTGTCGGGCGTGATCTTTCTTCTGCTCACCTTCGGCGGCATCCGCCAGCGCCTGCTTGCGGCGATTCCCTATCAGCTTCACGCGGCCGTCGCGGGCGGCATTGGTCTCTTCATCGCGTTCATCGGCCTGCGCAACGCAGGCATCATCGTCCCGAGCCCCGCGACGATCGTCACGCTCGGCAACCTGCACGCGCCCACCACGCTGCTCGCCATCTTCGGCATCGTGCTCATCGCCATTCTGCAGGCGTTTCGCGTGCGCGCCGCGATGCTGGTCGGTGTGCTCGGAACCATGCTTCTCGGCATTGCCTGCCGGCAGGTGCATTGGCAGTCCGATGAGCTTCTCGCCGCTCGCATTGCGCGGCACAGCCTTTCATCTCGACATTCGCGGCGCGCTGCACCTCAACGCGCTGGAGATCATCTTCGTCTTCCTGTTCGTCGATCTCTTCGACAACATCGGCACGCTCGTCGCGGTCACGGAGCGCGCCGGCCTCATCGCCGAGGACCACACCATCCCTCGCCTCGACCGCATCTTCTTCGCCGACGCAACGTCGACCGTGGTCGGCTCGCTCGCCGGAACGTCCACCGTGACCAGCTACATCGAGAGCGCGTCAGGCGTTGCCGTTGGCGGACGCACGGGCGTGACCGCCATCGTCACCGGCGTGCTCTTCCTGCTCGCGATCTTCGTGGCGCCCATCGTCGGCGCGATTCCCACCTTCGCCACCTCACCGGCGCTGATTCTCGTCGGCGCGCTGATGGTCGCCAGCGCGTCGCGCATCGACTGGGACGAGCCGCGCGTCGCCGTTCCCGCATTCCTGACCATCCTCACGATTCCGCTGACATACTCCATCGCGACCGGGCTCTCCTTCGGCATCATCAGCTTTGCCGCGCTCGAGCTCGCCACAGGCCGCGGCCGGCGCCAGCACTGGATGCTGTATCTGCTGGCAGTGCTCTTCCTGTTGCGGTTTGTGTATCTGCGCAGTTCGTAGCGTATTAGACATTAGACAGGTTGACAGTAGAGAGTAGAAGAGGCGGTGCGCGAGGATCCACTCGGTTCTATCTACTCTCTATTGGTTATTGTCTGGAATTCGCGCATCTGAAATCGCAACGCAACTCCAAGGAGATCGGTTATGGATCGCAGCGCATCGGCAGTGTGGCACGGCGGATTGAAGGACGGCAAAGGCACCATCAGCACGCAGAGCGGAGTCCTCAAGGACACGCAGTACAGCTTCAGCACGCGGTTTGAGAATGGCGTCGGCACGAATCCCGAGGAGTTGATTGCCGCTGCGCACGCCGGCTGCTTCACCATGGCGCTGAGTGGTCAGCTCACCAGCGTGGACCACGCGCCCGAGTCGCTCGAGACCACTGCTGTCGTGACGATGGAGAAGACCGAAGACGGACCGACGGTGACGAAGATTCACCTCACCACGCGCGCCCGCGTGCCGAACATCGAGCGCGACAGGTTCGACGAGCTCGCGAAGAAGGCCAAGGAAGGCTGCCCGATCTCTCGCCTGCTGAAGGCGGCGGAGATTACGCTCGATGCGCAGCTGGTGTAGTGGAAGTTAGCCAGTGAGGGGTTAGCGAGTTAGGGAGCAAGAGCGGGCAGCTACGCCCTGACTTGCTAACTCCTCACTCTCTAACTTGCATCAGTGCGCGTGGCTGTGCGCGTGTCCGTGATGCGAGTGGCCATCAATGACGTCAGGTGCCGGCGGCTGGCTGCAGCCGTCGACAGTCGCGCACTCGGTGACCTCAATCTGAATGGTCGTGTGGCTGATGCCGAAGTGGTCGCGCAGCTGATGGTTCAGCCGTTCGAGCACGGACTCGCATTCGGTGAGCGGCATCTCGACCACCTGCACGTGGCTGGCGAGCGCGTGGGTCTGCGCGGTGAGGCTCCAGACGTGCAGATCGTGGACGCCGACTACGCCCTCGACCGATTGCATCGCGGTGCGGATCTCGTTGAGGTCGACGGAGCGCGGCGTGGCTTCGAGCAGGATGTGCAAGCGTCTCACGCACGATCGAGATCGAACTCCAGAGAATCATCGCAGCGATGAGCAGAGAGAGCAGAGGGTCGATCCACTGCAATCCCGTGAGGTGAATAAAGAAGCCGCCGACGATGACCGCGGCCGTCGAGATCGTATCGCCGAGCATGTGCAGGAAGACGCTGCGGATGTTCACGTCACGCGAGAACTTCCAGAGCAGCCCTGCAATCAGGCCATTCATCACAACGCCTGCGGCCGCGACGATCATCATCAGCTTTGGCTGGACTGTGATCGGAACAGCGAAGCGGTGGATAGCCGCGATCGCAAGCCACACGGAGAGAACGATCAGGGTGAGCGCGTTCACAAACCCGGCGAGTACGCCGGCGCGCTGATAGCCAAAGGTGCGCTGGTCGGTGGCCGGCCGCGTCTGCAGGTAGACAGCGAAGAAGCTCAGCGCGAGCGCGAGGAAATCGGAGACGTTGTGTCCGGCTTCGGACAGCAGTGCGAGCGAGTGGGCCCGCAGGCCGAAGATGAACGTCGCGAGGATATAGAGGAACGTCAGCGCGAGCGACAGCTTCAGGATGCCTTGCATCGCGGCGTTCGGCTGTCCGTGGCTATGCACAGATCCATTGTATCGAGTGGGCATAGCATCTGGCGCTGTTGGCATGGCATCCTAAGTGCCTGATATGAAAGTTCAGCAGCTCACTGCATTTGGCTATCAATTCACTCGACTCAGCTTGTTCAATTGCTACCTGGTTCGCGAGAGCGATAGTTTCACGCTCATCGACACGACGATGGGTGGTGGAGCGCAGCGGATCATCGACGCGGCGCACCGGATCGCGATGGAGCCGATTGCCAGGTTCTTGCTCACGCACGCCCACGGAGACCACATCGGCTCACTGGATGCTTTGGCCGCTACGCTGGGACAGGCTGAACTAGCGATTGGGGCGCGCGAGGCCAGACTGCTGCCGAAGAAGCCGGCACAGGACCGGACCCTGGATTCAGGTGAGCCGCAGTGCAAGGTGAAGGGCGGTTTCCCGGGAGCGGACACGCGGCCGACCCATCTTTTGAGCGATGGCGAGCTGTATGGGTCGTTGCGCGTGCTGGCGACGCCGGGACACACGCCAGGGCACATGAGCTACTTCGACGAGCGGGACGGGACGCTCTACGCGGGCGATGCCCTCGTGACCGTCGGAGGCAAGGTGCACGTCAGCGGCTTCGGGCCATGGTATTTCCCGCTGCCCGCGATGGCGACGTGGCACCGGCCGACCGCCGTGGCCAGCGCGTGGAAATTGCTGGAGCTGCCGATCCGGAGATATGCGGCCGGGCATGGGCGGATGGTGGAGGGCGGACCGGAGCTGCTCCAAGATGCGGTCCGCAGGGCAGAGGCGATGGTGCGGTAGGCGACGTTGGCGGACTTGTCCTGAGTCCGTTGACCGGTTATCGGAACACCGCCAGCTACGCTCCACAGAAAACTGCGTTTCACATCTCTTAGTGGCATACAAAATGAACGTTCCACGTGGAGCACTGCTGTTCCACGTTCCCCGCGCCTTTGTCTAAGAGTTTTACCTGGTCGGATGAGGAACAGGATTGGAAGCTGCCGGAGCAGCGGGCGCGACGTACGGTGGCGGCGGTTGGACGCCTTCGGCGCGGAGGGCGTTGTCGATCTGGCCGAAGAGGAAGTCCAGCGGGACGGCGCCGTCGATCTTGTCGCCGTTGATGAAGAGCGTCGGAGTGGAGTCGATGTTGAGCGACTCGCCGATTTTGCGGGAGGCTTCGATGGGCGCGGTGTCCTGCTTGGTGAGGCAGGCTTCGAGCCTGGGCATGTCGGCCTTCTGGGACTTGCCCTGCTCTTTCGTCAGGGTATCGAGCTGCTCGGTGGCACGGGGAAGGGTCTTGTCGGCCTTGGGGTTCTTGGGGTCCGCGCCGATGTCGGAGGCGTGGGCGTGGATGTAGTCGACGAGGTTCCAGTAGCCCTTGGCGGATTGGTCGCCAAGGCAGTTGACGTCGATGGCGGCACGCATGGCCCAGGGGTGCTGGTCGAGGGGGAAGTCCTTGTAGACGATGCGGACCTTATCGCCATAGCGCTGGGTGAGGGAGGGGAAGATGCTCTCGTGGAGACGGGCGCAGAAGGGGCACTCGAGGTCATCGAAGCCGACGATGACGACGGGGGCGGAGGCCGGGCCGCCGCGTGCAGGACGGCCATCAGCCGCGATCATGGTCCGGGGATCGGAAGAGAGGTCGAATTTCGAGAACTGGGCGAGCGTTTTGCCGTCTTTTGAGAGCAGGAAATTGACGGGCTTTGAGGTCTTGTCCTCGGCGGAAAAGGTGACGGCGATATTGTCGTAACCCGGGACTTCGGAGGGTGTGCGCGGGCCGATGTGGACGGAGGAGCCGGGGGGAAGGTTGGCCTTTTGGCGGAGGAGGACCTCGACGCGGTGCTGCTCGGCGGGGGAGAGTTGCTGGCCGGTCGTGGAGGCCTGCGCGGAGGTCTGGGCGTGGCAGCCGGCGGTGGCAAGGGTCAGGGCAAAGAGGGTAATGGCGAGGGAGGAACGGAGAAAACGCACAGTTTCATTATCGCAGGAAGGGAGTCAGCGGGTCAGCAAGTCAGGGAGTCAGCAGTTGCGATGGAGACTTGTGGAGCGTCAGCCGCGCAGATGATGCGGAATCCCTCCACGCCGGCGCAGAGCGGTTCCCGGTCGAGGTGGCATTTTTGGGGGGGTGATCGGGTTCAGGCTTAACGGATTGTGTGAACCGGTGTCAGAAAATCCGGACCGGGGCACAGGAAAGCCACTCGAGAGGGCAAAAAAGAGGCAGACCACCGGGTCTGCCTCTTCGGACCAAGTGCAATGAGGGCTATTTCACATTTCCATTCAGGCCGGCGGGGAAGAATCCGCCTTTGCCTGAGCCGCCCGCGTAGACGATCGCCAGGACCTGTTGTGCGGTGCGGGCGAAGACCATGGATCCGGCGGTGTTGCCGGTGGTTGCGGCGTTGATGGAACCGGTGGTTGTGGCGTTCACGGTGGCCGAGGCTGTGACGTTGGAGGTGCCGTTGAGCTTCACCTGCTGGGTTCCAAGGCCGACATCGTCGCCGTCGGCCATGTTTGCTGAAACGGTCGACCCGTCCAGCATGGCGCGTAGTTTCGAGATGGAGGCGGCGACAGCGGTTGCGGTGCCCGCGGGGCCGAGGGTTGTCGGGGATTGATCGAGGCCGTAGATGACGGTGCGAACGAGACCGGCGTGATAGGCTTCGACGCCCTGAATGCCCGCGGCGGCATCGAGGTTGGAACTGGAGGTGAGGTTGGGGGCAGCGCCGGTGTAGGCGGTCACGCCGACGTCCTCGAAGATGTAGGAGCCGAGAAGGAAGTGGATGTCGTCGGCGAAGGGGTCGAAGGAGGGAAGGGACAGGCCGGGCAGTTTGGTGGCGAGGGTGTTGAAGCTGTTGTAGAGGTCGATTGCGGGCTGTGCGACGGCAGAGGATCCGAGAGCGCCGCGCAGGAACTTCACGTGGTTGCGTTCTTCGGTGGCGATCTCCTGTGCGTAACTTTGGACGAGTGTGTTGGCGAAGGGGACTTTGCAGGCTGAGGGTCCGCCCGGCTTGGTTGTGACGGTGCCCTGGGTTCCAGTGCCGGTGAGGCCGAGGCCCATCTGATCGATGGTCTGGCCGCTGGCGGCGAGGGTGTAGAACTCGGCTTCGAGGTACTCAAGGTTGAGCGCGAAGTTGAGATAGTCTGCGTCGGTTAAAGTTGCGGACTGCGCGTGGGAGATGGACGAGAATGCGAGTCCGGCCAGCGCGGCTCCGCCAAGCGTGAGCATGCGACGCCGACTGCCTGCGATTACTTCATCAAGTTGTTGTGTCTCTAGTGTGGCCATGTTTTCCCCCGCTATGCCTGCGTTACGCTGATGTTTCCGTTCAGTCCGCTGGGGAAGAACGTTCCGCCCTTGACGCCGGCGCCGCCGCCTGTGCCGTAGACGATGTGCAGCACCTGGTCGGTGGTGCGCTCGAAGCCGATGGAGTTTGTGGTGTCAGCGGGGACGATGCCGGTGGCGCTGAGCGTCGTCTCGTTGCCACCGCCGAGTTGCGCGCGGACACCCTCAACTGCGTTTGCGGTGGAGATCGCGGTGGAACCTGCGAGGACAATCTGGGACCGGATGGAGGCTGCGTGGTACGCCTCGACCGCATGAATCTCTGCTGCCGCAGTGAGATTGGTTTTGCTGGTGAGGAGCTTGGCGGCGCCGTGGTACGCGGTGACGCCGACGTCCTCGAAGATGAAGGCACCGATCAGAAAGTTGCTGTAGCTGGCAAACGGATTGAAGCTCGCGCCGAGCCCGGCGGCGGTCGCCAAGGTGTTGAAACTCGCGGTGAGATCGATGGCGGGAGCGCTGACAGCGGAACTGGCTAGCGCGCTGCGAAGAAAGCGGACGTGGTCGAGCTCGTTCTGAGCGATCTCATTGACGTATTGCGTCTGCAGGCTGGACATGCCGGGCACCTGGCTGCCGCCTGTGGTTTTGCTTGTGGCGTTGCCGGTGTCGGACGCAGTTAAGCCCGTGCCAGTCGCGGCGCGAAGATAGAACTCCGCTTCAAGATACTCGAGGTTCAGGGCGAAGTTCAGAATGTCGGCATCGGTGTGTGTACCGGCTCCGCCGCCACCGCTCGAACTCGAACCGTCGTCTCCGCATCCAGCGATCAGCGTCGTTGTTGCCGCTGTTGCTATGGCCGCGACGCAAAATCCTCGCCGCGACAGGCCTTTGCCTGCAAGTTCTCTGATGTTCTGCTTCACGTGATCGTCTCCGGCGGACATGTTGCGAGCGATGTCCTGCATGTGTACGCAGGTCACGCGAGAGTGGATTGAGACGAATTTTCAGAACACGAAAGACTTCATACGGATGAAGATTTGCTGTTTTTGTTTGGCGCGGTAGCCGTGAATTGCTGCGCGCGCAAGCAACCTCAAGGGTGAGGGCGACTGGCTACCGACGAAGCTTCACCCACGGCACAACTACGAGGGCCAGACGTGGGTTGCGGTTCCGGCAAGGAGTTGCTGGTGCTCGGTGTGTGAGAGGAAGGGGAGGTGGTCGCGATAGAGAGCGACGCGGCGGTCGTAGCTGAGCAGATCGGGTTTGATGGGCCAGTCGGTTCCCCACATGAGCCGGTTCGCGCTGTAGGAATCGCGGAGGCGAGCGATCATGGCGATGACGTCGGGGTAAGGGTAGGGGAGTTTCGAGAGCGACCACGGGTGGGAGACTTTGATGTAGAGATTTGGATACCTGGCGAGCGAGCGCAAGAGTTGAAAGCCGTGCGAGTCGTCGACTGGGCAGTCGGCCATGTGGTCGATGACGGTGGTGAGGGCGGGGAATTTGTCGAGCAGGGGAATAATGTCCGGCAGACGCGCGACCGGCAGAAGCAAGGTCATGGGGACCTTCAAGTCTTCGCAGCGCTTCCAGAGCGGCGGAATGAGTGGGCTGCGGATCCAGCCTCCGGTCGCGTCGGCGGCTGGGCTGAGGCGAACGCCGCGGCAGCCCTGTTCGGTCCAGTACGAGAGATGGTCGGGTGCGGCCGGATTCTCGGGGTCGACACGGCAGACGGCGGCGAATTTTCCAGGATGAGCGCGCAGCGTAGAGACGAGAAAGCGGTTGTCGAACTTGTAGTGGATGACCTGGATGAGCACGGTTCTGGAGATGTTGTTCGAACGCATCTTCACGAGGAGCGAGGAGGGTGAGGCGTCGATGTTGCGTGGGACTTTGGCTCCTGGAGCGAATGGGAAGCGGGGGTCGGTCTGCCAGACGTGGACGTGGGAGTCGACGAGGGAGCAGGGCGGCGTGCCGGGTACCGCGGCAGCGGCGGCTGCTGAAGCGAGAAACTCTCTGCGATTCATGCCGATCCCGAGACCTAGAAGAGGCGTTCGGCGCGGCGGAGATTGCCGGCGGAACCGATGTTGGCGAGGGTGAAGTTGAAGCGGTAGGCGTTTTCGTTGCGGACGGGGCCGAGTTCGTACTTGCGGTACTCGATCGAGAGGCCGCAGCAGTTCCAGTTGTAGTTGGTCTGAAGGGCGGCGTACTGGACGGCGCCAAGGTTGATGTCGAGGCCGGCGTTGGCGGCGACGGCCAGGCCCGGGCGGTTGGGATCGCCGAAGCCGCCGAGGACACGCATCTGCTTGAAGTTGGAGGTAGGCGAACCGACGAGTGTCTGCTGGTCGTTGTTGTTGGTGTCGATGCTCTCGGTGTAGGAGCGGCCGGGCGCGTTGAGGAGAGCGTAGGAGACGCCGCCGAAGAGCTGGCCCTTGCGGGCGTCGAGGAAGATGTTGGAGCTGGTGTACTTCTTGGCGCCGGTGTCGTAGTCGAAGTCCCACTCGACGTCGGTGTGGCCCGAGGTACGGAAGCGCATGCGCGAGATGAGCGGGGAGATGTTGCGGGGCTCGGTGAGGAACGCGATGCCGGAGAGCGAGAGCGTGGTGTCGAAGAGGTTGCGGCGGCCGTTGAGGATGGCGTTGCCGAAGGTGGGGTCGAAGAAGTAGCGCTGGGTGACACGCCAGGAGAACCACTCCTGCTGGGTGGGACGGGTGGACTGGTTGCAGTCGATAGCAGTGGCGTTGGCGTGAGTCCGGGTGGGCTCCTGCGGCGCCTGCGCGGAGGCATCGGGGATGCCGTTGGCATCGGTGCTTTGGTCAGGTGTGGGGTTGAGGACGTCCGGCAGCTCGGGCGGCGAGAGCTGAAGGCCGTTTGAGGTGGAGGAAATTGTGGGGCAGCCGGGTCGTGGTTTCAGCGGCCTGGATCTGGGGCGGAAGTAGAGATGCTGGGTGACGCCGTACTCGAGCTCGTTGGTGTCGGAGGCGAGGTCGACGTCGTCGAAGCGGAGGATGGAGAGGAAGTTGTCGATGCCGCGGACGAGGCGATAGGTGAGCTCGGGCTCGATGGTGTGGCGGACCTTGGTGCCGAAGAGATTCTGCAGCCCGGCGGGGACCTGGAAGGTGCGCTCGATGGCCGGCGGAAGGATATTGAGCTGGAAGTCGACGTTGGCGCGGTTGAGCGGCGTGGTGAGCTCGATAGGGGCCTGACGGGCGGTGTAGGGGGTCTGGCGCGAACGGGAGTAGAAGGTTTCGCGGCCGGCGACGGAGGCGAGGACGCGCCAGCCATCACCGCGCAGAGGAAGGGACAGCTCGGGGCGGAGATCCAGACGCTCCACGATGCCGGAGGAGGTGAAGTTGGGTTGCGAGCGCTTGAGCCCGGCCATGGAACCGGAGAGGCTGAAGAGGAGGGGCGTGTTGCCGAGGGGATGGTCGATGGCGGTGAAGTCGAGCGAAGGGACGTGGAGGATGTGGACCTGCTCGCCCGGCTGAGGTTGCAGACGGCGACCCGCTTGAGGCCTTGGTAACGATCGGCGCGGACGTCCATCGAGACGCCACGGTTCTGGTCGACGAGGTAGCCGATGGAGGTGATGTCGGAGCTGACCGCCTGGTTGAAGTTCTCGGTGAAGGCTTCGCGATAGATATAGGAGCTGAGATATTCAGCGTCGCCGACGACGCGGGTGGTGGAGGTGAGCTGCTTGCGGAAGGCGGAGGTCACGTCTTCGCCGCCCTGATTCGTGAAGACGCCACCGGTGGGAGTGAAGCCGCGGTCCTGCAGGGCGGAGAAGTGGGCCTGAACGAAATCTTCGTCGAAGCCTTTGGCGCGGAAGGTGGCGGACTCGGCGTAGCCGCGGAGGGAGTAGTACTGCAGGCCCAGGGTGAGGTCGGCGGAGCGGCCGAGGGTGATGTAGACCTGCTCGCCGATGACCCAACCCTTGGTGCTGGATTGGCCGAGGACCGGGATGAGGATGCCGCTCTGGCGCTGCGCGGTGTTGATGGGGTGTGTGGCGTAGGGAAGGAAGAATAGCGGAAGGCCGAGCAGGTGGAAGACCGTGTCTTTGGCGCGGGCCTGGTCTTGATTGAGCGAGAGATGGCCGGAGGTGAGGAGCCAGTCGGGGTGCGGCAGCAGGCAGGAGGTGACCGAGCCGTTGTAGAGGTCGTAGGTCTGCGGGCCGGTCTTGACGAGGACCTTGCCGGAGAAGAGGAAGGGGTTGGGGGTGATGAGGCCGGTGCGGCCGGAGGACGTGGGGGTGGTCGCCGCGCCGTGGAAGCCGATGGAACCCGTGACGTCGTAGAACCGGCCGGTGCGGGTTTTGAGGTTGTAAGTGCCATGGGAGGCGGCGATGTATTCGTCGTTCTGGCCGCCGGAGACGCGAACGTGGCCAGTGAGGGTGAGCTCGTCGGTGTCTTCGTCGTAGGAGATGGTGTCGGCGCGGAGGAGGTGGTCGGTGTAGGTGACCTCGACCTGGGTGCCGCGGGTGGGATCGCCGGCGAGGAGGTAGACGCTGCCGTGTTTGGACTGGGTATCGGCTGTCCAGGAGATGGTCTCGGGAGACTTTCCGGGCGGAAGTGGGGTGGCACGCGGGATGGTAGCGAGGTCGGGGGTGGATTCGGGTTCAGGCGCGGAGGGAAGAGGTGTCGCATTCGACACCTGCGCTCTGAGGAGATGTGGATGAAGCGCGGGCGGCATGATGATAGACAAGATAAGGACGGCCCGGCGCGTCCGCGAACGCCAACGCACTCTCGAACGAGCTGGAATGGGGAGTGGAGCGCGGCGAGTCACAGACTTGAGATTAGACGATATGCCGCGCGTGAAGTTGTGACGCGAGGAACGGGCACAGAGGCTCAGGATGCAGGGTTCGGTGGGCAGCGCAGAGGTCGAGGAGATGGCGCAGGGGTTGCTGGCTACGGGCACTGACGGGAGCTTGTTTGAAACAGGCGCGGCTTCATTGCGTGAGGCTGCGGCGGCACGGGTGGCGGCGCACAGGAGCAGGCGGGCAGGCGCGCAGGCCATGGACGCCGCACGCGAAGAGGCGCTAAGGCAGGAGCAGGCGAGGATCGCGCGGGAGTCGCGGTTCGGCACGGCGAAGGTGCGCGATGCGGTGCGCGCGCGGTATGAGCAGTCGCAGAGCTACAGGGATTTCCTCGCAGCTGAGGCGGAGCGCGCGATGCAGCAGGCGCGGGCCGAGGCGGAGGTTGCCGCGCGGAACGCGAAGGCGATCGCCGATGCGCAGATGCAGCTGCTGGCGGAGTTGCGGCAGGAGGAGAGCGCGGCGATTCAGGCTGTGCCGATTCCGGCGGCGGGGTTCGAGGAAGAGCGCGGCGGGTTTGAGTGGGCCGAGGTTGCGCAGAGTTCGATTGTGGAGGAGGCTGCGCCGCGGACATGGGAGGAGAGCGGGGACCTGTTCGCGGAGCCGGAGGTCCCATCCGAACGACTGCGTTCACCGGAGCCGCTGGTGCGGGAGATCTCGGCAGGCGGGCTGACCGTGCGGCTGTATGAGGACGTTGCGCTGCCGGCATTTACGCCTCGGCAAGGAAACTCCCTGGGCACTCCGGCGCCGTGGGAGGTGAAGGCGCGGTCGCGGGTGATGCTGGATGACGCGTCGGAGGAGCTCGAGGAGCTGGAGCAGGAGATTGCGTTTCGGCGCGCGCCGGAGTTTGAGGACCACATCATCGAGACGCTGCCTTTGCCGGCGAATCTGATTGAGTTTCCGCGCGAGTTGGTTGCCGCGAGGAAGGCACGGCCGCGGCTGGCAGAGGGGCCGCTGCGCGACGAGCTTACAGCCGAGCCGCAGCTGAGAATCTTTGAAGTGCAGCCGGAGCAGATTTCGAACGACCCGGTGGGGACGGAGGAGACTGTTGCGGAAGCGCCGGGGTGGCAGGGGATTCTGCTGGATGCGCCACGTGTGAGAGCTGCTATCGCTACGCGCGACTTTGCGGTCGCTGCGGGACCGGTGGACATCGCGCCGTTGTCGCGCAGAGTCATGGCGGCGGTCGTGGATGGGTGCTGCATTGCGGCGGCGCTGATTGGGTTTGCCACGATGGCGGCGTATATCTCGGGGCCGCGGCTGCAGGAGCTCTCGAAGCCGATGCTGGCGGGTGCGGTGGTGTTCACGTTCGCGATTGCGGCGCTGCTGTATCAGTTCCTGTTCTTCTCGCTGAACGAGACGACGCCGGGGATGCGCTATGCGCGAATCGGGCTGTGCACGTTTGCGGAGGCGAATCCGACGCGCAAGACGATGCGGCGGCGCGTGATCGCGCAGATGCTGGCCGTCGGGCCGCTGGGGTTGGGTGTGCTGTGGGCGTGGCTGGATGATGACCGGCTGGCGTGGCATGACCGGATCTCACGGACGTACCAGCGGATGTATTAGGAAAAACCTTCGAGACAGACACAAAGTGCACGCGGTTCCTCCTAAGGAATGGGTGAGTGCTGTAATCCAGACTTGACAGTCTATAGAGTACGTGCGTACTCTTTGGGCGTGCGATACTCCGCGGAACACAAAGCGAAGAACCACAGGAACATTCTTTCGATGGCCGCTCGTACCTTCCGCGAGCGCGGCGGGGACTCCAGCGGCATCGGGACGGTAATGAAGAAGGCAGGGCTGGCGAAAGGCGGGTTCTACCGGCATTTTGAGACTAAGGATGATCTGCTCATCGAAGCGGTGGCCCGGGCTTTTGAGGAGATGGCAGCAGGCACGGAGGAGGCTGCGAGGACCGCGCCGGAAGGCGAGGCTTTGCGGGCCATCATCGAACGATATCTCAGCGTGGGCCACGCGAATTCGCCGGGAACTGGGTGCGTGCTTTCCGCGCTTGCTCCGGAACTTGCGCGAAAGCCGTTGCCGGTGCGGAGACGGATCGAGGCGTTGCAGGATGCATACCGTGAGCGGCTATTGCCGTTTGTGCCTGGTGCGACCCGCGAAGAAAAGCTGGAGAAGTGCAGGTTGTTGTTCTCCAGTATGGCCGGAGTGTTGATGCTGGCGCGCATGACTACGGACCGCGAACGGCGTGAACAGAGGTTGATGGAGGCGCGGAAGTTTTTCATCAAGCAGTTCGTCGGAAGCTGATTTTTTTTGCTCAAAAAGAGTACGACCGTACTCTTACTCAACCATACGCACCATAACCGAACCAGAGGAGAATGCGATGAAACTTATCACCCCGCTTCTTATGGCAATGCTGCCGATAGCTGCTGGAGCGCAACCACAATCGACCGCGTCAGGCCTGCCGCCCGCGGCGATACCCAAAACCACCGCAGTATTCGTCATTCAGACTCCCCGGCAGGGCGTAACCGTTCAACAAGTGATGGAGGTCATGCCGTCGGAGATCCAGGCGACCGTGAGGCTGTACCTCGACGGAAAGATTCGCGAGTGGTTTTCGCGCGGCGATGGAAAAGGCGTCGTGTTTCTCATCGATGCGAAATCCGAGGACGAGGCCCGGGGCATCGTGGAAACGCTGCCGCTCTCCAAGGAACACTTGATGGATCACCAGTACATTCCCGTGGGCCCGTTGATGCCGCTCAGAATGCTGGTGGGTCCCGGCGCGCAGCAGTGACTCTCCTGGTCGGCAGAGCCGTATGAATAGCGAGATTCTGGAAAGGAGTCACTCGATATGCCGCAACAGATGATCTGGTTTTTCGTAAGCATCGCATTCAGCCTAATGGCCTGGGGGAACGTGACCGCTCGATACATCTGGCCGAAACTTCGCCTGTTGCCGAGAGAAAAGGCGTTGCAGCCGTTGCTTGTGCTGCACAGCTTCCGGTTCATCGGATTGTCGATGCTGGTGCCGGGCGTGGTGTCCTATGACCTGCCATCTGGCTTCGCTCATCCGGCTGCGTATGGGGATATCATCGCGGCTGTCCTTGCGCTGACTGCGCTCCTATTGCTGCCGAGTGCGGCCGGCATTGCAGTGGCCTGGATTTTCAATTTCTGGGGTCTAGCCGACCTGCTCAACGCCTTTTACCAGGCTAGCCATGCGGGACTGCTGGCCGGGCAGCTGGGAGCTGCGTTTTTCCTGCCGAGCTTGATCGTGCCGCTGCTGCTGATTACGCATGGCCTCAGTTTCCGCATTCTTCTGCAACGTGAACGTGTAGGTGCAATGCAGGCAAGCAGGCTTGTGTAAGGCTCTCGCCAAGGTGGCAAGCTGCGAGAATTTCCAGTAAAGGGAGGCCGCATAAGGATGGTGTGCGCAGACGGACGCAAGCCGGAGAGTATAGACGCGAGTGGGGCGGACGGCCGGGGATTTTTATGCTGGCGATGACTGTTCTTGTGCAGCCCGCAACGACGATTGGTCTGTTGTCCATCCTGGTGCTGGGGTTGTGGATGATTGATCAGGAGTGCGGCGGGATGGGGATTCGCGAAGACGCCGGGCCATCACTGCCAATCTCTCCAGCTTTGTGCCGCACATCTTCCGCTGACGCGCCACCAAATCGCAGCACGAAATTCACCCTCAAAAGAAACTGCATCCGCAAGCTAGAACGCGCGTAAGATGGTGCGCACCTTCACAAGCTGAGCAGGCCGGGCCGGAAAAAATCCACTTTGGACGGTCCCATGCGACATCTTCTCGCAAGTTCCCTGTGTTTCTGCGCATTGGCTTTCACCGGCAGCCTGTTGGCCCAGGATTCGCCGAAGGTCGACTTCGCCCAGGACGTGCGCCCGCTGCTGCAGCAGAACTGCGTAAGCTGTCATGGGCCCAAGCAGCAGAATGGCGGCATGCGCCTGGACCGCAAGAGTTCGGCGATGAAGAACCGCCGCATCGTGCCCAGCAACAGCGCGAACAGCATGCTGTTCCATCGCGTCTCCGACAGCCAGTTTGGTATGCAGATGCCGCCGACGGGAGAGCTCCCCGCAAAAGACATCGCGACGATCAAGCGCTGGATTGACGCCGGTGCGGAATGGCCGGATGCGCTTTCTGTGGAAGGCGATCTGCCGCCGCTCGACCCCGCGGCGGTCGCGGCCGTAAATCTGCTGCCCGAGGGCAATGTGGCCGGGTACCTCGGGGCCATGAACCGCAAGCCCGCGCTGCTGAACGCCCGCGGCCCTGAGGGTTCCACGCCCTTCATGTATGCCGTGATGTACCTGGACACGCCCACGCTCGCCCGGCTGCTGAAGCTCGGTGCGGATCCGAACCGGCACAACGACGCGGACGCGACGGCGCTGATGTGGGGCGCGCGCGATTTGGGCAAGGTCCGTCTGCTGGTCGCTCATGGCGCCGACGTCAACGCGGTGTCGGAGAACCTTCGTACACCGTTGATGGTCGCCGCGCGGATGCCCGGTGGCGCGCCCGTCGTGAAGTTTCTGCTGGAGCACGGCGCCAACCCCAATCCAAATGCGCACCCCGACGCCGCCTCGTCGCCATTGCTCGAGGCCGCGACTGCAGGCAGCGCGGAGAGCTTCAAGCTTCTTCTCCATCGCGGCGCGAAGATCGGAGACGATGCGGCCTGGATCCTCGCCGCCGCCGTGACCACGCATTGCACATCCTGTTTCGATCTCGCGGTCGCGAAGACCGACAACAAGTTTGCCTATACGGCTGCGCTCTTGATGACCGCTTTCCTGCCCGACGCAGCAGCGATCAAGACGATGCTCGACCACGGCGCGGATGTAAATGTCTCCGATCCGTTCGGCCACACGGCGTTGATGTATGCCGCGGAGTCCGACGCCGACTCGTTGGAGGTCGTGAAGCTGCTGGTAGCGCATGGTGCGAAGGTGAATGCGCGCAGCACGCATGCAAACTCCGGCGACTCCGGGCTGTCCATTCTTGACATGGCAAAGCAGCACGGCGACACGCCGGTGGTCCATTTCCTGGCCGCTTCGGGCGCGCAGCCGAGCGGTGCAACGGCGGCCGTTCTGCATGTGCGGGCGAAAAACGATCTTCGCAGCGCCATCCAGGACAGCCTGCCGCTGCTGCAGAAGGCAGACGTGCAGTTCGCAAAGAATTCGGGATGCGTCTCCTGCCACAACAACAGCCTGACCGCGATGGCGATTAGCGGGGCGCGGCAGAAGGGCTTCACGGTTGACGAGAAGGTCGCGTCCGCGCAAGTGAAGGTGAACGTCGAGATGCTCAGCCGCACACGCGACATTTTGCATCAGGGCGTTTTGGTGCCGGTGGGCGACAACTTCAGCGAAAGTGTTGTCGCCTACATGCTGATGGGCCTCCATGCCGAGGGCTACAAGCCGGACCTCGATACCGACAATGCGGCGATGCATATGGTTTCGCGGCAGCAAGCGGACGGTCACTGGGATTACCCCCATGCGGATACCCGGCAGCCCCTCTGCCAGGACTACATCGGGCTCACCGCGAAGGCCATGCGGGGACTGCAACTCTATGCCCCGAAGGCCGACCCCGCGCCGTATCACAAAGCCGTTCAGATGGCGGCATCATGGCTGGCGTCCGCGCACTCCTTCAACAACGACGACCGGAGCTGGCGAGTTGCCGGATTGGCGTGGGCTGGAAACGAAAAGCCAGCGTTGAAGAAGGCGGTGCAGGAGCTCGTCGCCAACCAGAAGCCGGATGGCGGCTGGTCGGATCTGCCGACCATGGACAGCACGGCATATGCGACCGGAAAGAGCCTCGTCGCGCTGCACCTCGCGGGCATGGTTGCCTCCGATCCGGTGTACAGGCGCGGCATCGACTGGCTCTTGAAGCACCAGGACGAGGACGGATCCTGGTATGTGCCGACGCGCGCGCTGGCGTTCCAGCCGTGGGCTGACGCAGGCTTCCCGCACGGTTATGACCAGTTCATCTCGTCGGCAGGAACAGATTGGGCGGCGATGGCGCTGAGCGTGGCGCTGCCGGCCCCCAACAACACGACGGCATCGCGAGGGCCGTAGCAGGTGCTTCGCATCAGTGCCGCGCGCGGGAGTTACACTTAATGCAAACCGCATCCTGCGCTCTGGAGCTGCCTTGAAGATCGTTCTCGCTGAAAAAGTGTCGCCTGCAACGCTTGCCATTTTTGAAAAAGAGCCGGGATGGAATGTTGTGACGGCCGACAAGATCGCTCCGGGCGGATTAGCGGCGGAGCTGGTCGATGCGGACGCGCTGGTGGTGCGCAGTGCGGTGCAGGTGGATGCGGAGCTGCTGAGCCATGCGCCGAAGCTGCGGATTATTGGACGTGCGGGCGTGGGTGTGGACAACATCGACGCGGAAGAGGCGACGCGGCGGGGCATCGTGGTGATGAATACGCCGGGCGCGAATGCGGTGGCGGTCGCGGAGCTGACGCTGGGGCTGATGATCGCGATGGCGCGGAGCGTGCCGCGCGCGAATGCCGGGATGCACGCGGGCAAATGGGACAAGAAGTCGCTGCAGGGAAGCGAGCTGCGCGGAAAAACGCTGGGCATTGTCGGGCTGGGGCGGATTGGGCTTGAGGTGGCGCGACGCGCGAAGGCGTTCGGCATGACGCTGGTCGGCTATGACCCGTTTGTGGCGCCGGTGATTGCGCGCGAGAACGGCGTTACGCTGGTTCCGATTGACGAGATTTTTTCGGAGAGCGATTACCTGTCGCTGCATGTGGGGCTGACGCCGCAGACCGAGGGGCTGATCAATAAACACTCGATTGCGATCATGAAAGACGGTGTGCGGATTTTGAACTGCGCGCGCGGCGAGCTGATTGTGGATGACGCGCTGGTGGAGGCACTGAAGAGCGGCAAGGTTGCGGGGGCTGCGCTGGACGTGTTCCGCAAGGAACCGCTGAAGGATTCGCCGTACTTTGAGCTGGAGAATGTGCTGCTGAGCCCGCATATCGCGGGGTCGACGGATGAAGCCCAGGAGGCGATCGGGATTCAGCTCGCGAACCAGGTGCGGGACTACCTGAAGCTGGGCGTGGTGCAGAACGCGGTCAATGTGGCGTCGCTGAGCGAGGAAGAGTACGCGGAGGTTTCACCGTACATCGAGATGGCGGCGAGGCTGGGGCAATTGCTGAGTCATGAGGCTGGAGCGGGGACGGGCGACGGATTGGGCAGCGTGGAAAGCATCTCGCTGACGTACAACGGAAGGCTTGCGCAGTTGAAGACGGAGCTTATTCGTAACGCGGCGATTGCGGGTGTGCTGCACGGAGCTGACGGGATCAACCGGATTAATGCGACGGCGGCGGCGCAGGAGCGCGGAATTCGCGTGCAGGAGGATAAGCGCGAGCACGTTGCGGGCGGCACGGGATCGACGCTGCGGCTGTCGCTGCACTGGATTCGGAAGGGAGTGGGGACGCCGGGTCATCAGGCCGGAGCACATCAGGGCGACTGGACGGGGCTGGCGACGGTCATTCACGGGAACTCGCCGCGGCTGCTGAGCTATGACGGGATCGATATTGAGGCTGAGCTGGCCGGAACGCTCGTGATTATCCGCAACCAGGACGTACCCGGCGTGATTGGGCGGGTTGGAACGATTCTGGGTGAGGCGCGGCTGAATATTGCGAACTTTGCGCTGGGACGCAGTCGAGGCGGACGCGTTGCGGAGGGTCACGCGCTGGCCGTGGTGCAACTGGATGTTGCGCCGGGTGATGAACAGGCGCTCGCGGAGGCTGCTGCACAGCTGCGCAAAGTGGATGCGATTACGAGTGTGCGCGTGGTGGAGTTACCGAAGCTGTAGGGTCGCGGTGATTGGACCGTGGACTCGACCCGCCGCTTCGAACCCAGCGAGCAAAGCTCGCCGGGGACCCCGGTGCGCGTCGAGGCTGGGGCACCCGGACTGGAGACGTGTTTCCTGTAGACTGAGGTGACGGCACGGCTACGGCTGGCCAGGAAACCTCCCCGATGCAGAAATCAGCACGACTCTCCAGTTTTGTTCTTGCAGCTTCCTTGTTTGTGCTCACCGGATGTCACCAGGTGCAGCAGAATGGGGTTGTCGCGACGGTGAACGGGCATCCGATTCTCCGGACAGATCTTGACAAGCTATACAGCGCGCAGGTTGCGAGCAATGCGCAGGCGCAGTCGGCTTCGACCGACCAGGCGAATGCGCTTCGGTTGAACATCCTCCATCAGATGATCCTCGAAGAGATTGTGGAGCAGCGCGCGGCGAAGTTGGGGCTGACCGCGACTGACGCCGAGGTGGACGCAAAGCTCACGGAGTTGAAGGCGCCGTACACCGAGGAGCAGTTCCGGCAAAAATTGCAGCAGAGCGGCCAGACGACGGACGGCCTGCGCCGTACGCTGCGACGCAGCCTGACGTTCGAGAAGCTGCTGAATAAGGAGATCAACTCGCGCATCACCGTGACGGATGTGGACGTGACGAACTACTACAACCAGCACAAGGCGGAGTTCAACCTGATCGAGCCGCAGTATCACCTGGCGCAGATCCAGGTGACGGACCAGCCGGCGGGGCAAGTGAATAACCTCGAGAACAACAAGGCTGTCGGTGACCAGGACGCGCGCAAGAAGATCCAGGTGTTGAAGAACCGCGTCGACGCGGGCACGGACTTCGGTGCACTGGCGATGCAGTTCTCGGAGAACCCGAACACGGCGCCGAACGGCGGCGACATGGGGTTCATTTACGAGTCGCAGATGAAGCAGGCGACGGACCCGCAGACGTTTGCCGCGATCACCAAGCTGAAGCCTGGCGAGACGACAGAGATTCTGCCGCTGCTGGACGCACAGACACACAAGCCGGCGGGGTATGCGATCTATAAGTTGATCAGCAAGGAACCGGCGGGCCAGCGCGACCTCAGCGATCCGCGAGTGCAGCAGTCGATTCGCCAGCAGCTTCACGACAGCCGCTCGCAGTTGCTGAAGAATGCGTACCTCGAGATTCTGACCGATGAGTCCAAGGTGCGGAATTTCTATGCGGAAGAGGTGTTCAAGGAGACGGCGAAGTAGGTGACGGCTGCGGTTCTGCGGCACCTGTCAGGCGGCGCCTTGGCTTTAGCGGTGCTGCTGTGTGGATGTCACAGGCTCGCGCCTCCGACTCCGCTGAACAAGTTGAATGCGCAGCAGAGGCGCGGGCATGCGGTGTTTCAGGCGCGCTGCGGGCAGTGCCACTACGATCGTGAGGACGGTGCGCTGCACGGGCCGTCGCTGCGCGGGATGTATCAGAAGCCGTACCTTCACAGCGGAGCTCCGGCGAACGATGAGCGCGTGACCGCGACGGTGCTGCACGGACATGGACTGATGCCGGGGCAGCCGGACATGGATTCGCAGGATCTGGATGATCTGCTGGCGTATCTGCATACGCTGTAGTGGAGCGATTCAGCGAGTCAGGAAGTTGGGGATGGCGGAGGAATCGAAATCGCGGTTTGAGCATCCGAACGCTGCGGCGGCGGAAGATAAGGGCTTTCGCGCGCGGAAGCTGCCGGGCACGCCGGCGGGCGAGGCCAAGGGCATGCTGCCAGGCATGGCGCTGATCGGCATGTACCTTCTGGTGCTCGCGATGCTGAATGCGTTTGCGGCGGTGCGCGGGAGTTTTGGCGTGGGCGCGGCGAAGTACAGCATCCTTGGGATTTGCACGCTGCTGGTGATAGGAGTGTTCGGGCTGCTGCGGCTGCTTCGCTGGGGATGGGCGATCGTGACTGCGGGCTGCGTGCTGATGGCCGCAGGGTATTTCTACGGTTTTCATCGCACACACATCGCGCCGTACATTATTCAGGGATTGTTCGCGCTGGTGTTCTTTCTTTATCTGAGCCGGCTCGAGGTGCGCGAGCGGCTGCGGTAAAGCGGCTGATACAACTTGAGCATGAGCCACAGATGGAAGAGGCTGCTGGCGTTCGGCATCATCTATTTTGTCTGGGGCTCCACGTACATTTTCATCCGCTGGGGCGTGGAGGAGGTGCCGCCGCTGTTGTTCGCGGCGATACGCTTCTTTACTGCGGGGCTTCTGCTGGTTGGGTGGATGGTTGCGCGGCGTGAGCCGTGGCCCGGCAAGCGGGAGTGGGGCTCAATCTGCCTGCTCGGCGCGCTGATCTTTGTGGGCGATTACGGGCTGTTGTTCTGGGCCGAGCAGAAGGTGGCCTCGGGCATTGCGGGCGTGATGATGGCCACGATCCCGGTATTCATGGTGATCGCGGAGATTGTGCTGTTGCGCACACAACAGATGACGGCGAGGCTTGCGGCTGCGCTGCTGATCGGGTTGGGCGGTGTTGCGGTGCTGATGAGCCACTCGTTCCATCTGGGGAGCGCGCCGATCAGTACTTTGGGTGCACTGGCCTTGATCGCGGCGTCGATCTTCTGGTCGGTGGCGTCGGTTATGACACGCAGGTTGCCGCTGCCGTCGTCGAAGGTGATGAGCGCGGGCGCGCAGATGCTTGCGGGCGGAGCGATGCTGGCGGTTGCAGCTGTGGCGTTGGGCGAGCCGGCAAGGTTCCACGCCGGCGCGGTCTCGGGACGGGCGTGGTTCGCGATGGGGTACCTGATTGTGATGGGATCGCTTCTCGGATTCACGGCGTATATGTGGCTGATTCATCGCGAGTCGCCGACGAAGGTGGGGACGTATGCGTATGTGAATCCGGTGGTTGCGGTGCTGGTGGGATACTTCATCGGCGGGGAGCCTCTGGGCGCACGCACGATCCTGGGAATGTTGCTGGTGTTGGCAAGTGTGCTGCTGATCACACTGGGGAAACGTACGGAAGCTGTGGAGAGTGAGAAGGTAAGAGTGAGCAGCGCGGGATAGGATTCGGGCGCGCTTGCGGCGACGGTCGTGCGGCGGGGAAGTTTGCGGTTGACATCGCGCAGGCACAGGCTTAGCGTTCTATCGCTCGGCATGTACTCAAATCCAAATTGATAGCGGGTGCGCTATGCGATTGCTCTGCGTCCGTTCTTCTGCCGGCTCTACTGGCTTCCCTCCTGCCGGTTTTTTTATCGATCCCCCAACCTCGAAATCTCAACGCAGTATATGTGCTGCGGATGTTCACGGCGCTGCTGGTGCTCGTGGCCGCAGTTGCGATGCAGGCGCAGAACTATACGAAGATTGTTGTGTTTGGGGACTCGCTCTCCGATACGGGCAATGACTTTGTGTTGTTCAGTGAAATTGGTTTTCCATTCCCGGCTCCGTATGTGCTCCCGCCGCCGTTCGGATATCAGCTTAACTACACGCTGACCCTGTTTACGGATGGCTCTGATACGACGCCGCGAGCGATGAACTATTACGGTGTATGGGTTCAGCAGCTGGCGGCAGCGCTGCCGGCGCATCCTGCGGTGACGGCGTCGCTGTGGGGCGGAACGAACTACGCATATGGGTACTCGAACACATTTGGGGGCCAGTCGGAGCTCAATATTCCGGACACGCCGTTCACGGTGTATGTCGATAACGTTGGTCAGCAGATCAACGATTATTTAGCGACGCATCCGAAGATCGATAACCACACGCTGTTTGTGGTGTGGGGCGGGGCGAACAATCTGACCGAGGCGGCGGGAGCGAGCGACGCGGCGGGGGAGATCGTCGACGGCGCGATTACGCAGGTCGGCAATGTTCAGCGGCTGATTCATGCGGGAGCGACACAGTTCCTGATTCCGAATCTGCCGGACCTGGGCTCGGTGCCGCGGTTCAACATGTCGCCGACGGACTCGAAGGCGTTCCACGATGCCTCGGTGCTGTACAACACGACGCTCGATGCGGGCGTGTCGCTGCTACCGATCTTCAACTTCACGCGCCATCTGGCGATCCATAAATTGGATGTGTACTCGTTGTTGAGGAGCATTATTGCCTCGCCGGCGAGCTACGGATTGGTAGATGTAACCGATCCTTCACAGGGAATGCCGGTGAATCCGGATACGTACCTGTTCTGGGATGATCTGCATCCGACCACGCGTGGGCACAACCTGCTGGGCCAGGCGGCGCTGCAGACGATCGAGCCACATGGCTGCCTTGTGCCGGTTGCGCCGGGTGAGTTTGTGGGTTCGCCGGCACCGGGATGTCGATAGCTTCAGGTCCGGTGATTGCCTGCTGCTCGTGTAGAACGATGTAGATGGGATTAGTTCGTCGTGTGTGGTCGAGCCCGGTGGCGCTGCTTGTGATTGCGGCAGCGCTGCTGACGGCGATCATTCAGTCCGGCGAGCTGGGTACAGCGGATACGACGCGGCGGTTGCAGGTGACGCATTCGCTGTGGACGCTTGAGCCGCAGGTTCCGCGCGCAGATTATCCGGACTTTGGCATACCTGGACGTGGCGGGCGGCTGTATGCGTGGTACGGGATCGGGCAGTCGCTGCTGATGCTGCCCGCGGATATGGTGGGCACGGCCGCGGCGGATGCGCCGTGGTGGCGAGCGTATCAGGAGAGCGGAGCGACGCCGCGCATTCGGGCGATTGTGGTGAGCGTCAGCACGAATGTGCTGCTGAATGTGCTGACTGCGCTGGTGGCGCTGCGATTTCTTGGGCTGCTCGGGTTCTCACGCGTGCAGTCGTTTGCGGGCACGCTGGCGTTGATCTGCGCGACGACGCATTTGCATTATTCGCAGAACATGCAGGAGAACAACTACATCTTTCTGCTGACGCTGACAGGGATGTGGCTGCAGTTGCGCTGGGCGGACACCGGCGGGCGCAGATGGTTGTGGTGGGGTGCAGGCGCGCTAGGGCTGAACCTGTTGACGCGGCTGACGACGGCGCTGGATGTGATCGGAGTCGCATTTTTTCTGGTGCTGGTGGGAGTGTCGGGCCGCCGTGATGGATTGCAGAGCGTGGAGCTGCTGAGCGCCAGAAGGGTCAAGGAGTATCTGCGTACGGTGCTGCCGGTGTACGCGGCGTTTTTATTTCTGGACCGGTTGTATCAGTTTGTGCGGTTTGGTTCGTGGACGAGCACGTACATGCGGCTGCAGGCGAACGAACAGATCCGACACGAGCCGACGCTGCCGAAGAACTTTCCGTTCAGCGGGCATTGGTTTCAGGGTGGCGTGCATTCGGGTCTTCTGGGGCCGCTGTTCGAGCCGGAAAAGTCGATCTTCGTTTTTGATCCGCTGTTCGGGTTGGCGCTGCTGCTGACGGTGCTGTTGTGGCGGCGGATGACGCCGGTGCTGCGAGCGTATGCGGTCGCGATCTGGTGCTTCTGGCGGCGTACATGGTGCTGTATGCGCGGTACTTCGCGTGGGCCGGAGATTTTGCGTGGGGCGACCGCTATATCTCGAGCGTGGTGGAGATGTTCGCGATGCTTGCGGTGCCGCTGCTGATGCGGTACGGGCGTGAGTTGGCTCGCGGGGTGCGCGTCGCGGCGTGGAGTGTGGTGGGCGCGAGTGTGCTGGTTCAGGCGGCTTCGCTGGCGTTCTGGCTCCCGGTAGAGATTTATCAGATCGACGCGATGCACCATGACGCGTGGACGATCGTGCTCCGGTTCCGGAACATCTGGGCGCTGTCGACAGGACGGCCGATGCTCGCGGGAGTCGACGTGCCGGGCGCGCTGGGCGACTCGTTCGATGAGCTGCACATGCGCACTTGGAATTTTCTGCCCGCGCTGATGCGGCATGTCGGCGTGGCGCCGCTGTGGGTGGTGCGGCTGCTGGATGCAGTTTGGGTGGTGATGGCGATTGCGCTGATCTGTGTGCTGGTGAAGCTGGTCCGGGTGTTGCGAAGAGAGTCGAATAGGCAGGCAGCGTGAGGGCGATTACATGCAATCGCTGTTGTGCGCGTCGGGGTAAACGATAAACGTGATGGTTGCGGGCGCGAACTGCACGACTCCGCCGTGCTCGGGTATGGACTTGAGCTCGGGGAGGTCGTCGTTCGTTCCAAGCGAGAGCGGTGTGCCGTTCAGCAGAACGTCATTTGCATCGATGGTGTGAGCTGAGAGCGTGTAGCGCTCCCCGTGGCCGGGGATGTTGAGCGAGTCCGGGGCGTCGCGATCGTTCTGGATGACGAGCAGGGTGACGCCGCCAGGCCGGTTGACGCTGCAGTGCGCGTAGACATGCAGGCCTTGCTGCAGCGGGATGCCGGAGTCGAGCACGGTAGTGCCCATGAGGTGATGCCACAGCAGAGCGGCCCAGTAGTCGGGGCGAGGGGCATAGGTGTTTTCATCGAGCAGGCCGTAGTCGCTGGCGGCAAGCGTGTTGTGCATCTGCACCTTCACGCCGCCCCTGGCGAGGCGGCCGAGCTGGTCGAGGTAGCGGAAGGTGTCGAGATAAGTGGAGGCCCAGGGGTCGCCACCACAGGCTGTCTCCCCGGTTTCGGTGAGCCAGAGCGGCTTGCCGGGAGCGAACTGGTCGCGCTGCTCGCGATAGAAGCGGAGGATGTCGCCGGTGCGGCCGAGCCACTCTTCGGAGAGGGCTGTGTCGCGGGTACTGTGTGGAGCGGCGAGCGCCGTGGCGCAGCGCTGCGAGACGCCGGAGTAGGCATGGTAGGAGAAGACATCGATGTCGCTGGGCGTCATTGTGGCGAGGAGCTTTGGAGTGGAGATGAAGCCGGGCAACTTCGAGGCGAGGTCGGCGGCGGGCGTGCTGGATTCGGCCGTGGACCCGGGACCGGCGATGAGTGTGTTGGGCGCGTGCTGGCGCATGAAGGCAGTGAAGACGCGGAGGTCGCGGCCGTACTGCGCAGCGTCGTAGCCTTTGGGTGCGCCGCCCAAGGTGGCAAGGGTGGGCTCGTTCATGTACTCGGCAGCGGCGATGTGGCCGCCGAGGCTGTTCGTGAGATCGAGGAAGCGCGTGGCCTGGGTTGTGGTCCAGAGGCCGCTCGCGTCGCGTGTGCCGACGCTGGTTGCGAAGGAGGTAACGAGCTCGGCATTGGCAGCGTGGGCGAAGTTGATGACGCCCTTCCACTGCTCGCGGGTGAGGACGCCGTTGAAGCCGGCCGGCGGCGTGGTGACGGATTCGCCTGCTGCAGGCAAGTAGGTGCTGTTGGCCCATGTGCCGCTGACGCGCACGTACGCCGGCCCGAGTGCCGCGGCGAGTTTGCGCAGGCGCGGGTTGGAGAGGTCCTTGGGCGGGCGATAGGCGAAGAGGTCCGGGCTCACACCGGCAGCAGTCGGGCCTGCTGCGCCGCTGGGTTGGGCGGGAGCGGAGGAGCTTGCCTTGTAGGGCTTCCAGAAGCGGCCGCCGGTGACCTCGAGCATTTCGATGTTGTAGGACTGAAAGCGTGGGTCCACGGTGGTGACTTTGGGCAGCGAGGAGGGCTCGAGGGATGGCTTGTTCTGCTGAGCGGTGACGAGGGTTGAGGCGAGGAGGAGCAACGGCGTAAGGGTGCTGAGAGCGAGCTTGCTGTGCACTGGGTTTCCTCGCGCGCGCTGGATGCGCCGGACGCGCGATTATAGCCCCGCAAGCACGGCGTTCTACAATCAAAGGTGCTGATGGCTCCGCTGATTCAAGCCGAAGAGTTGGTGCAGATTGATCTCTCGCCGCGCAAGCTGGCGCCAAAGCCCGAGTGGCTGAAGGCGCGCGCGCCGATGGGTGAGACCTTTCACTCGCTGAAGAAGCTGGCGCGGGACCTGAACCTGCATACGGTGTGCGAGAGCGCGCATTGCCCGAACATCGGCGAGTGCTGGAACCACAAGACCGCGACGTTCATGATGCTGGGCAACCTGTGCACGCGGCGATGTGGATTCTGCGCGGTCCCGAAGGGAAGGCCAGCCCCGATTGATCACAGCGAGCCTGAGCGCGTGGCCTATGCGGTGGCGTCCCTGGCGTTGCGGCATGCGGTGATTACGAGCGTGAACCGCGACGATGACAATCTGGGCGCGGCGCAGGCGTTCGTAAATGTGATCAACGAGATTCGCCGGCAGGCGCCCGGGTGCCAGGTTGAGGTGCTGACGCCGGATTTTCAAGGTGTCGACGAGGCGCGCCGGATGGTGGTGGACGCGCGGCCGGAGATCCTGAACCACAATATCGAGACGGTGCCACGGTTGTATCGCGTGGCGAAGTCGGGTGGCCGGTACGAGCGCTCATTGCGCTTTCTGGAGGCGGCGAAGGTCGAATCCAGTGCACATGCAGATGGTCCGATCGTAACCAAGACGGGCATCATCGTCGGAATGGGCGAGGAGATGCACGAGTTGCTGGGAGTTTTCAGGGACCTGGCGGATCGCAAGGTGGACATCCTGACGATCGGGCAATACCTGCGGCCCAGCCGCGATCATCTGCCGATGGCGCGGTACTACACGCCGGAGGAGTTCGCCTTCCTGAAGCATGAGGCGCTGGGGATGGGCTTCCGGCATGTAGAGTCGGGGCCGCTGGTGCGGTCGAGCTACCACGCGCATGAGCAGGCGCAGTCGACGGGTCTGGCGTAGTGAGCTGTTCGAGCTGACACGACGCCAGGTAGACGGCTGAATTTTTTTCGGAAAATCGTGGCCCCTTTTCGGGGGCGTTCTCGCTTTACCGAATGAAGGCGTTTTTTACCAGACGCCGCCATTCGAAGGAGACGTCATGCCCATTTTCGTTACTGCCGGGGCTTGCCTCGCTGTGATCACGGTTTTCAGCACGATTCTTATCCAGCCCGTGGCCAGGGCGCAGGCGCTCAGTACGCATGTGGTGGCGAATATTCCGTTTGCGTTTCAGATCGGCGCCTATCATCTGGGGCCGGGCGTGTACCGGTTCGAGATGCAGGCGAGGGGCTTTCTCTCGATCAAGGGCGAATTGGGTTCCGCCGTCGTTCTGGTGATGTCGCCACGGTCGAAGATGCAATCGCTCGATAGCGCGCTCGTCTTTGAGCAGCGTGGCGACCGGCACGTGCTGCGCGAGGTGCGCACTGGAGGGAGCAAGGGATTTTTCTGGTCAGGTGACGCGAGGTCCGAACGCCGGGCGAAGCGCGCGCTGGCGGAGTCCAGCCTGAATTCGGGTCCCCGTGAAGAGTCGAAAGTGGAGATCGCGTTGCTGGCTCCGCACAGATAATTATCTTCTGAATCTTCACGCGTGGAAGGAGAGCGGGGATCTCTGGGGAGGGGGATCCCCGCTGCTCCTGTGAGCTGCGGATGGGAAGCAACAAAGCTGGATGTATGCTCATCTCTCGTGAGAGGTGAGCGATGCGTGTTGGCCTGATGACCCGCGAGTATCCGCCGTATGTGTATGGCGGGGCCGGTGTGCACGTGGAGTATCTATCGCGCGAGATGGCGAAGAGCATCGAGGTGGAGGTGCATGCGTGGGGTGAGCCGCCGGCAGGGAGCAAGCAACCGGAGCGGACGTCCTCCGCGGAGCCGGTGAGCGGAAAACTCGAGGTTTACTTCGAGCAGCCCTGGGACGCGATCACCAGCGGCACGACGGCGAAATTCAAGGGCGCGCTGGAGGCGCTGTCGCTGAATCTGCTGGAGCAGTTGCATCTCGACAAGCTGGACGTGGTGCACACGCACACGTGGTACGTATGCATGGCTGGGTTCCTGGCGAAGAAACTGTATGGCGTTCCGTTTGTGCTGACGACGCATTCACTCGAGCCGCTGCGCGCGTGGAAGGCGGAGCAACTGGGCGCCGGCTATGCGCTGAGCTCGTGGATGGAACGCACGGCGATTCTGGATGCAGATGCGATTGTGGCGGTCTCGAATGGTACGAAGGCGGATATTCAGCGCGCCTATCCGGATGTGGATGCGAAGAAGATTCATGTGATCTACAACGGGATTGACCTGGAACAGTATCAGTACACGCCACATCAGGACGCGTTGATCAAGTACGGTGTGGATCCGATGCGGCCGTACGTGCTGTTTGTGGGGCGCATCACCCGGCAGAAGGGAGTCACGCATCTGGTGGACGCGATCAAGTATCTGCCACCGGGAACGCAGGTGGTACTTTGCGCGGGAGCTCCGGACACACCAGAGATCGCGGCGGAGATGCGTGCGAAGGTGGAGGCGGTGCGGAAGCGCACGCCGGGAAGTCAGGCGGCCATGGTCGAGGTCGAGTCGGATGGCGTGCACAATCCGCCCGGACATGCGATTGCGACCGGCGATCCAGCGGGCGTGGGACACAACATTGTCTGGATTGAGCAGATGGTGACCAAGCAGGAGGCGATTCAGCTTTACTCAAATTGCGCGGTCTTCTGCTGCCCGAGTGTCTACGAGCCGTTCGGGATCATCAACCTGGAGGCGATGGCCTGTCGCGCGCCGGTGGTGGCGTCGGCCACCGGGGGAATTCTGGAGGTAGTGGTGGACGGGCAAACGGGGTACCTGGTGCCGTTTGTGGCCGACCAGGAGACGAGCTTTCCCACGGAGCCGGAGCAGTTCAGCCGGGATCTCGCGACGCGCATCGCCGAATTGCTGGACGATCCGGCCAAGGCGAAGGCCATGGGTGAGGCGGGGCGGCAGCGGGTGGAGGAGCACTTTTCTTGGACGTCGATTGCCGCGCAAACTATTGAGTTGTATAGGGGTTTGATCGCGGCGCGGAGATAAGTGCGAGGTTCAGCCCGGTGAGCTGGGCTCGCGCGAGAGGCATATACTAGAGATATTGGGCGCTCAGGCCAGGTTGCGGGGCGCGATTTTGCTTTTTCACTGGAGTCAGATATGGCGAACCTTCTCGATCAGCTGAAGTCGATGACCACTGTGGTCTCGGATACCGGCGATATCAACTCGATCAAAGCCTACAAGCCGACCGATGCCACGACGAACCCTTCGCTGATTGCGACCGCGGCAGGCATGCCGGAGTACCAGAAGATCGTCGACGACGTGCTGGAGACGCGCGCAAGCGGGTGGGCGACAAGGGGAGCGATGAAGACGTCGCCAAGGCTGCGTTCAAGACGCTGGCGGTTGCCTTCGGGCGCAAGATTCTGGAGATTGTTCCGGGTCGAGTTTCGACCGAAGTGGACGCGCGGTTGAGCTATGACACCGAAGGCTCGATTGCCGCGGCACACGACATCATCCAGCAGTACGAGCAGGCGGGGATCGGCCGCGAGCGTGTGCTGATCAAGCTGGCCTCGACGTGGGAAGGCATTCGCGCGGCCGAGCAGCTCGAGAAGGAAGGCATTCACTGCAATATGACGCTGCTGTTCGGCCTCCACCAGGCGATCGCGTGCGCCGAGGCGAAGGTGACGCTCATCTCGCCGTTCGTCGGCCGCATCCTTGACTGGTACAAGAAGAATGAGCCGAGCCGCAACAACGACGGCCCGAACGATCCGGGCGTGGAATCAGTTACGCAGATCTATCACTACTACAAGAAGTTTGGCTACAAGACAGTGGTGATGGGCGCGAGCTTCCGGAACTCCGAGGAGATCAAGCAACTGGCCGGGTGCGACCTGCTGACGATTGCGCCGAAGCTGCTTGAGGAGTTGCAGGACACGGAAGGCGTGCTGGAGCGGAAGCTGGATCCGGAGTCGTCGAAGAAGGATCCGATCGAGAAGATCAATGTGGACAAGGCGACCTTCGACAAGATGCACAACGAGAACCGCATGGCCTACGACAAGCTCAAGGAAGGCATCGAGGGCTTCTCGAAGGCGCTCGAGGATCTGGAGAAGATGCTGGCGAAGCGCGTGAGCGAGCTGGCGAAGGTGTAGGAAGCAGGTTTCAGGTACGAAAAAAGGCCGCTCGATTGAGCGGCCTTTTTGCTTGGGTAAGCGGTCAGCGGCGGCGCAGCCCGAGGAGGCTGAGGAAGAAGCTCGCGAAGCACACCTCAGTACCAAGCATGAGGCAGAGCATGGCGGGGAGTGTGTGGCGCATCATCTGCACGGGCGGCAGGTGGCCGTAGCCGGTGTGTGCCCAAGAGACGACCGACGAGATCGCGATCCCCAAGCCGATGAGCAGCAGCAGAACACCGGCAAAGAGGCCGGTCTCCAGCGTGATGTAGCGGAACCAGCGGTCGAAGCCTGGGTCTTCGGGGAGGAGGCCTTCCGTAGTGGCGAAGACCTTTGCGGCAACACCGAAAAAGACCAGCTGAAACCCGAGCAGGATGGCGGCAGCGGCGTAGGCGAGCGTATCGACCCCGAGGTTCACGTGACCGAGCGGGCGTTCTGCCGGCAGAAGCCACACCATCAGGCCGAGGCCGAGAATCATCAGCGCGAGCCCCGGAATCAGGAACAGCCAGCGCGGCGAGTACATCAGCAGAAAGCGCAGGTGACGCCAGCCGTCGCGCCAGGTGCGCAGATGCGGCGGGCGGCTGCGGCCGTCCTTCTGGAGCGTCGTCGGGACCTCGACCATGCGCTGGCCGAGGAGCGCAGATTTGACGACCATCTCGCTGGCGAACTCCATGCCGGTGGTGCGGAGGTCGAGGCGCTTGTACGCGGTGACCGAAAAAGCGCGGATGCCGCAGTGGAAGTCGCCGATGGGAGTGTGAAACAGCCAGCGCCCGATGAAGCTGAGCACGGGATTGCCGAGATATCTGTGCAACGGTGGCATGGCTCCGGGGCCGATGCCGCCGCGGAAGCGATTGCCCATGACGAGATCTGCGCCCTTGCGGAGCTCGGCGAGGAACCGGGGCGCATGCGCGAAGTTGTAGCTGTCGTCGGCGTCGGCCATAAGGACATACGGGCTGCGCGCGGCGAGGATGCCGGCGTTGAGTGCGGCGCCATAGCCGCGAACCGGAACCGGAACGACACGCGCGCCGTGTTCGGCTGCGATCTGCTGCGAGCCGTCGGTCGAGCCGTTATCGGCGACGACGACCTCGCCCCTGATGTTGTTCTCGCGCAACGAGGCGTTCGCCTTGTCGATGCAGGTGGCGAGCGTTTCGGCCTCGTTGAGGCATGGCATTACGATCGTGAGTTCCAGCGGAGTCGCCGGAGCTTCATGATTCAGTGGAGCGGCAGAGCTCATGGACCTCCCTGGCGCGTCGTGTTCCACTCGAGCGTCGCGGGCGTTGAGGATGGGGTGCGTGCACCTGAACCAAGGGTATCGTGAACCGTGAGCGGATACGCGTAAAGGTCCGTGTTATCGAGGCGAATCCAGCCTTCCGCCGCGGCCGGGTCGAGACTGACCTGCGCGGGATCGAACTGCGCGACAAGCACCTTTGCGTTTTGTCCGCGAAGCACATCGAGCACCTGGCGGCGATTCGGCAGGCCGGCCCACTGCTCAAAGAGATTGCCGTTCGGGTTGTAGACCTCAGTAAGGATGCGCACCCCGTCGAGCCGCGCCCAGTAGTTATCGTTCAGGCAGGCGTAGAAGCCCATGCAGGAGACTTCGTCTCCCGGCCGGACGCCTAACTGTTGCAGCGCGTGCGCCGCGTCGAACATCTCGGCGTTGTACCAGGGATGCGGCAGCCCGCTCTCGTCGCGGCGCTGCTCGAGCGCGATGCGAAGGCTCTCGCCGGCAGCGAGGAAGGCGAGCAGAACGATCATCGCGGATGAGATGGGGCGCAGCGATGAAGATGACGTCGTGCCGAACTCATTGGCTTCCGGCGCGGGCGCGCGCAGAGCGGCAAATACCGGCAGCACAATAACGAGATACGCCAGTGTGACGTAGCGCTCCTCGACGTTGACGAGACCGTACAGAATCCACATCGCGACGCCGAGCAGGATTATCGGGGAGCCAGAAGTTTTCGTGGCGCCAGCTCCCGAAGCGCAGGCGTGCGCCGAACGTCAACAGCAGGATGAATAAGATCCAAGCCTCGGGATGATTGAACAGGTAGCGCACGACGAGCACCGCGTTCCGTGCATCGCGCCTGATGAGAACTGGCAGGTCCAGGTGTGGCGTGATGCGCTCGTTGAAGAAGGTAGTGTCGAACCAGTCAGGATAGGTACCGTACGGCTCAGCGCGGTAGCTGTAGATTGCCGGCGAGGCGAGGATCTGCTTTTCCGGGTGGATGAGATGAACCGTTGCGGGGCCGAAGCTCGAGGCCGGCGAAAGGGGCGGGGGCTCAAGGTGCATCTTCTCAACCCCGCCGACATACCATGCATAGTTCAGCGCGCCGGAGTCGCCGAAATCGAACCGGTGTTTCTGGTGCGAGAGCGCCGCGACGTATGGGCCCGCGACCATTCCAAACACGACGAGAGCCAATGCAGAATTGCCGAGAGCCCGTCTCGCCGTCCGACGCTGCAGCCAGATCTGGAAGACGAACATCACAGCGATCGACAGCAGGGCAACGAGGAATGCGAATGACTTCGTGAGATACGCCAGCCCGAAGAAGAGGCCCATCAACGGTGCGTAGATGAGAGTCTCGGTCGCGAGCGCGTTGAGCATCATCGCGAACGCAAGCAGCATCAGGGCCTGCAGCAGAGCGTCCGGGCGAACCAGTCCGATAGCGAGCTCACGTTGTGAGGCGATTACAACGAGCGCGCAGCCGAGCAGCGCGAGAGCTTCGCGAGAGAGCAGCGGGTGTGCGGTTCTGCTCAGCGTGCGCGCGCGCAGCCGATCGAGCGCATAGACGAACACCACGATCGCGACAAGCTCGAGCAGGAAGATGCCGTAGTTCGCAAGATAGTACGCGGGGATTTCATTCCATCGCGATGGATGAAAGACAATCTGCGCGGCCGCGAGGACAGCCGGATACAGCGGATGCCAATAGCCGTTGACCGCGCCCGCCCAGCGATGCGCGTGCAGCAGGTCGGCAATATCCATGTAGGAAACTGCATCGCCGTCCAGCAGATAAGGCTGATATTTTGTCGCCAGCCAGCCGATCGGAACCAGAAGCAACAGGTATACGATCAGCAGCTTGCGCAGGCGCGACTGGGACATCCAGGGGCTCCGGGTGCTTGGTCAAGAATACCTTGGAGTGCCCGCAGTCGAGCCTTCGCGCTACAGGATGTAGCGGCTCAGGTCCTGATTTTTCACGATGCTCGCGACCTGCTGCTGGACGTACTCGCGGGTGATGGTGAGGAGCTTTTCGGTCTGGCCGTTTTCGGTCGTGCGCTCATGGAGCGGCGGCACGGCAGGCAGCCCGGCGGCGTCCTGTGCGGGCGCGTCCGCAGGCGGCTTCACGAGGTCCGGCGCATGGAAGCTGATCTCGTCGAGCACTTTTTCCATAATCGTGTGAAGGCGCCGCGCGCCGATGTTCTCTGTCGACTCATTCACCTGGAACGCGAACCGTGCCATCTCTTCGAGGGCTTCAGGTGCGAACTCCAGCTTCAGGCCCTCTGTTTCGAGCAGCGCAATGGATTGCTTCACCAGCGAGGCGCGCGGCTCGGTGAGGATACGGAGGAAGTCTTCCACGGTGAGCGGCTTCAGCTCGACGCGAATCGGGAAGCGGCCCTGCAACTCGGGGATAAGGTCTGAGGGCTTCGAAACGTGGAACGCGCCCGCGGCGATGAACAGGATGTGGTCCGTGGCGACGAAGCCGTACTTGGTGTTGACGGTTGTGCCTTCGACGATCGGCAGGATGTCGCGCTGAACACCTTCGCGGCTGATGTCCGGTCCGTGCCCGCCCTCGCGGCCGGCGATCTTGTCCACCTCGTCGAGGAAGACGATGCCCGAGTCTTCGACGCGCTCCACGGCAACCCGCGTGACCTGGTCCATGTCGAGCAAACGCGACTCCTCTTCCTGCACGAGGTAATCGAAGGCCTCAGCCACCTTGAGCTGGCGCTTGCGCGTACGCTGGGTCAGTAGACCGGAGAGCATGTCGCGGATGCCGCTGTTTTCAATCTCGTCCGGCGGCTGATTGCTCATGATTTCAATCTGCGGCTGGTTGCGGTCGCGCGTCTCGAGTTCGACCAGCCGGTCGTCGAGGCGGCCTTCGCGGAACTGCTGGCGGAGCCGGTCGCGTTCGCGGCTGCGGTCGCCATCGTTCTGCGGCGCGGGCGCAAGTACCGGGCGGGCGTCTTCGATTCCCTCTTGTCCGGCGATGAACGCAGCCGGCTGCTCCGGCGCAGGTGCTGCTGAGCTCTGCTGGAGCAAAAGTTCGATAAGCCGGTCCTCTGCAGCGAGCTCGGCGCGGTCTTCAATCTCTTCGAGCTTCTCCTCGCGCACCATGTCGATCGCGACCTCAACCAGATCGCGCACGATGGACTCAACATCGCGTCCGACGTAGCCGACCTCAGTAAACTTCGAGGCTTCCACCTTCAGGAACGGCGAGTTCGTCAGCTTTGCCAACCGGCGCGCGATCTCGGTTTTTCCTACGCCGGTCGAACCGATCATGAGGATGTTCTTCGGCATGACCTCTTCGGCGAGCTCGGGCGGGAGCTTCTGCCGGCGCGTGCGGTTGCGCAGCGCGATGGCCACCGCGCGCTTTGCCGCAGCCTGCCCGACGACGTACTTGTCGAGCTCAGTGACGATTTCGCGCGGCGTCAGCTCTTCCAGCGAGAGCGGTTGGTCGTCGGCGGTGCCGGGGAGATAGATGGCCATTGATGCCTTGCTGTCCTGGGGCTAAGTTGCCTGGATCTCTTCGATCACGATGCTCTGGTTGGAGTAGATGCAGATATCCGCGGCGATCTTCATGCTGCGCTCGACGACCTCGCGCGCGGAGAGCTGAGTATTCTCGAGCAGCGCCGTCGCTGCTGCAAGCGCGAAGCTGCCGCCGGAGCCGATCGTCGCGATCATGCCGTCCCCAACCGGGTCGGGTTCGATGACATCGCCGTCGCCCGAGAGCACGAACATCTGCTTGCCGTCCGCGACAATGAGCAGGGCCTGAAGCTGCCGCAGCAGCTTGTCCGTGCGCCAATCCTTGGCGAGCTCCACGGCGGAACGGCCGAGATTGCCGCTGTACTGCTCGAGCTTGGCCTCGAAGCGCGTGAAGAGTGCGAAGGCATCGGCCGTAGAGCCCGCGAAGCCCGCGAGAACCTTGTCGTTGTAAAGCCGGCGAATCTTGCGCGCGGTCTGCTTCATCACCGTTGAGCCGAGCGTCACCTGGCCGTCGGCGGCCATCACCATCGCGCCGCCGCGCTGCACGCACAGTACGGTCGTAGAGCGGACACGCCGACCGTCCCCGAGGTCAAGAGGCGGGGGTGTCATCCCGCTCGACACGGTTGGGTGATTGCCGCAGCGCCCGGGACGCCCTGATCCTGTAACTGAAGTTTTTCCCCTCATGAGCAACCTGAAGTATATCGCCGCACCACAACTGGTTCCCCTTCCCGTGGCCGGCGTGGCCCTTGCAGCCGTACCGTGCGCTATGCTCATCTCATCTCCCGTGAGGCTCTCGGTCCAGCACATGACGCACCTGTTGCACGTAGCGCATCCCCGCATCTTGGGCGGCGTGGCAGCGGGTGTAGCCGTGGTCGGAACCGCTCTGTGGATGTGGGCGCGATCGCGGCGCCCGACCGCCGAAGAACTGGAGCGCCGCCGCCGTGACCGTCTGGCCACCGTAGGCCGCATCACCGACGGCGTGCTGATCGATGCTCGCACGCTGGGCGGTGAAGAGACGAACGAGACCGCGCCCGAAGTACTGATCTATAGCTATCGCCTCGCCGGTGTAACGTATGACTGCGCGCAGGACGTTTCCAAGCTGCCTGAACGCGTCACCGGGTGGCGGCTGGATCAGCCGCTGCAGGTGCGCTACGACCCGCGGAATCCAGGCAACAGCGTCGTCGTCGCCGAAAGCTGGAGCGGGCTGTGGCAGGAGCGTCCGGTGAGCTCTGCGGGCACGCTGCACAGATTGCATACCCGCCAAACCGAGGCCTAAGCAGCCGGGCAGCCAGCCGGTCGCCCATCCCTACACGTTGAATTTGAAGAAGAGGACGTCACCGTCCTTGACGACGTACTCCTTGCCTTCCGAGCGCATCAGGCCGGCTTCTTTGATGGCCTGCTCGCTGCCAAGCCGGAAGAGGTCCTCGCAGTTATAGGCCTCGGCGCGGATGAACCCCCGCTCGAAATCAGTATGGATGACGCCAGCGGCGCCGGGGGCTTTGGTGCCACGGCGAATCGTCCACGCCCGGCATTCGTCCGGGCCAGCAGTGAAATACGTGATCAGGTCCAGCAGCCGATAGGCCGAGTGGATCAGCCGATCCAGGCCGGGCTCGGTAAGGCCGAGATCAGCGAGAAATTCCGCGCGTTCCTCAGGCTCGAGCAGCGCAATCTCTGCTTCCATGGCACCGCAGATCCGCACAACCTGCGAGCCGTCTTCGGCGGCGCGCTGCTCCACCTGCGCCGTGTAGGCATTGCCGGTCGCCAGGGAGGCATCGTCGACATTCGCCACATAAAGCATCGGCTTCGCCGTGATGAGCTGCAGATCGCGGGTGGCGCCGCGTTCGTCTTCGGTGAGCTCGGCGGTTCGCGCGGGGTTGCCGGCCTCGAGCGCCGCCTTGATCTTTGCCACGCCGGAAACTTCGCTCTTGATCTTCGGGTCTGTCGAATTCTTCGCAAGCTTTTCCAGCCGCTGCGAGCGCTTCTCCACGGACTCGAGGTCAGCCAGCATCAGCTCGGTGTTGATGACGTCAATATCGCTGAGCGGATTGACGGCCCCGGCTACATGCACGACCTCGGGGTCGTCGAAGCAGCGGACCACATGCGCAATCGCGTCCGTCGCGCGGATGTGCCCGAGGAACTGGTTGCCGAGCCCCTCACCCTTGCTCGCGCCGGCTACCAGCCCGGCAATATCGATGAATTCCATCGTGGTCGGGACAAGCGACTTGGGCCTAAAGATCGCGGCGATCCGATCCAGCCGCTCGTCGGGCACGCTGACAATGCCGACGTTCGGATCAATCGTGCAGAACGGATAGTTCGCGGCCTGCGCCTTGGCCGCCGTGAGCGCGTTGAAGATGGTGGACTTGCCGACATTCGGCAGCCCTACGATTCCACAATTAAGAGCCATGTTCGGGGTAGGTTTCCTTCTCTTCTATTGGAACATGGCGCAGCCTCAACTGCAGGCATCAGCCCGCTGTATGCGCTGCAGCTTTGCCCAACGCCTTCAGTCCGCGTGCAATCTGGCGGCGCTCCTTTGGGCTCAGTACTTCGGCGAGCCGATCGACCTGGCGGGCGTGTGCAGCGAAGACCTCTTCAATCAGCCGGCGGCCCGCAGGTGTGAGGTCGACGACGCGCACCCGCCGGTCCTCGGAACTGTTCGTGCGCGACACCAGCCCACGCTTCAGCAGCCGGTCCACGGCGACCGAGATCGAGCCAGGCGTCAAAAAGACCTTCGGCCCAATGGTGTTCACCGGCATTGGCCCTTTATGGAGCAGCGCCTCCAGGATGCGGAACTCCGACTCGCCCAACCCGCTGCCGTTCAACGTGTGCTCTGTGAAGCCGAGCAGCGAATGGTAGGCCTTGATCAGCACGAGCCAGAGCTGCGTTCCCGAGACCTTGTCGGACTTCGGAGCCTTCCCGGGCCGCTGATCCTTTGCCTGCTTGGACTTGACCTCTTTTGAGGGCTTCTCGGAAACCGGCGGCTTTGTCGAGTTCATGCTGTTCTGCATCGTTTCAATACCTATTGACATCAATATAATTGAAGTTGACAGAATCGGGAGAAAAAAGATGGTGCGGATTGGAATCGATAGCTTCGTCGAAATGCTGGCCGACGGCCGCGCCGCCGGCGAGCGTGGCCGAGAGCGCGTCGCGCAGGTCATGCAGGAGATCGAACTCGCAGACCGCGTTGGCCTCGACAGCTTCGGCATCGGCGAGCATCACCGCGAGGAGTACGTGGCCAGCTCGCCTGCCGTGCTTTTGGCAGCGGCCGCGGCTCGCACGGAAAACATTCGCCTCACCAGCGCCGTCACCGTTCTCAGCTCAGATGATCCGGTGCGTGTCTTCCAGGATTTCGCCACACTGGATCTTGTGTCCAACGGCCGCGCGGAGATCATCGTCGGCCGCGGCTCATTCATCGAGTCGTACCCGCTGTTCGGCTACGACCTCAAAAATTACGACGAGCTCTTCGCGGAAAAGCTTGACCTGCTGCTGCATCTCCGCGATGAGGTGAAGGTCTACTGGGAGGGCAAGCACCGGCCGTCGCTCACAGGCCAGGGTGTCTGGCCGAGACCCGTGCAGGCGCGCGCTTCCCATTCGTCTCGGAGCGGGCGGCACGCCAAACTCGTTCGTCCGCGCCGGCATGCTTGGGCTTCCGCTCACAGTCGCGATCATCGGCGGCGAGCCGCATCGCTTTCGTCCGCTCGTCGATCTCTATCGCGAGGCTGGGCGCCGCGCCGGGCACGCACCCGAGATCGCTCGATGTCGCGGTTCACTCGATCGGCTATATCGCCGAAACCGATCAGCAGGCGGCCAACGAGCTCTGGCCCGCCTACTCGCATACCTTCAGCCGTATCGGAAAGAGCGCGGCTGGGGCCCGCTGACGCGCGCTGCCTTCGATGCGCAGCGCGATCCAACCGGAGCGTTCGTCGTTGGCTCGCCGGAGACAGCAGCCAAGAAGATGCAGCACATCAGCGACTCACTGGGCGGCGTCTCGCAGGTCAGCCTGATGATGTCCGGTGGCCCACTCGCGCACGACAAGATGGTGCGCGCGATCGAACTGCTGGGTACGGAAGTGAAGCCGCGATTGCAATCAGCAGAGGTCGCGGCCTAAGCGACGCCGTCGTTCTTCCAGACGTACAGGAACTCGTCACTGCTCGAAGTCGAGATGCGCAGATCCTTCTGGCTGGCTGCACGGCTCAGCGCGGAACGGATGTTCTCTTTGCTGTCGGGGAGCTCGGAGAGCGGAATCTTGAGGGCGGAACCGACGGCAAGCTGATCGATCTCACTGAGTAGCTGCGTCACGATTTGCTTGTGCTTACCGTCTCGCCCCTTCGGCACGTCCGACTGAGGCACAGAGGTGAAATGGAGGGGAGCGCGTTTCCTGTTCTCGTCTCTCATGGCCTTATGGGAAGTTGCTCGTGATAATCTTATCGTGACGTAAACCTAACGCTAACCTAACGTAAAGTTGGACGGGCCGCAAGACGTGCAGAGTTGTCCCCTTTGCCGCTAAACGGGGCAAGCTGGAGATTCAAAAGAGTTAACCCGTATCACGACGTGGCGAGTACGGTGAGATTAGAAAGGTGGTAATGGGTTATGCCACTGTCCTTACGTTATGAGGTTGTCCCTCTATCTGAGGTGCCACGCGAACAGGAACGCAGAGACGCCTACAGGCCGGTCGTCCTGGTGGTTGACGATGAGCCGCTCGTCGCAGAGACCCTGTCGCTGATCCTGTCCAGAGCTGGCTTCTCCGCAACCGCCGTCAATAGCGGAGCCGATGCGCTGAAATTTTCGCAGGCGATTCGGCCGGCCTTCCTTCTGACCGACGTTCATATGCCGGGCATTAATGGTGTGCAGCTCGCACTCACTCTGACCCATGCAGTACCCGAGTGCAAAGTTCTGCTGTTTTCCGGGACGGCAACAGCGGCAGACTTGATTCCCGCGATCAAGGCGGGAGTGCAGTTTCCTATGCTCTCAAAGCCGATTCATCCAACCGAGATCATCGACTTCATCTCGAGAAGCCTGGCCCAGGTGCCACTGAGAAGCTTCGCGAGTCATCCTGGCAAGGCTCAAGCCGCAAATAATTAAGGGCGGGTAAGCGCTCCAGCCGTGAACTGTACGCGCGGCTCGGCGAGAACGTGAGCAGATCCCGGCTTCCGGGCTCATCGTCCGCTCTTCAAAAAATAAAATGAGGCACCCTTTTGGGGGTGCCTCATTTGACTGGAGTCATGCCGTGGGAGGAGAGCCCGAGTGGTCCCTCATGCACACCGCTGAGGTTACTTGTTCAGGAAGCCGACGACGAGCCAGACCTGCAGCGCCGAGAAGCGTCGTGCCGAGAAGCGCGAGGCTGCTGGGTTCCGGGGTCGCTGCTACGATCTGGGAATGGAGCGCTGATGGACTGGAGGGTGGTGTCGCAGCGCCAAAGTTGAGCTTGTAGATCGTGGTTTCAGAGTAAGTGACCACCTGACGAAAGCGCGGCAGCCATCGCCTGAGGAGAGCGAGACCACGCTGGTGTGGCGCGGTCCCGTTCCAAGCGAGTGCCTGTTCCAAGGCTGCGTTGGTAGTGTCGATAGTAATTCGTAGATCGTATCGCTGAGGAAATTCGGCGGCAGTCAAAGCATTACTGGTGAAGGTGTTAAGGGCGTTACGGGGGCCGATGTGAGACCTGTGTCCGTAACCTCAATCGTCACCGTGCTCGCCACGGCGGTGCTTGTCTTCAAGGTCGAAGCTATTTGTGGAGAACGCCGGGGCTATCGAAGCAGGCGGAGCAAGGATGTTCAGCTGGACTTGGAACCCGTCCTCCGAAATAGTTGGATTGGCCAAGCCGGTGGGAATTCGAACTGCCGCTCGGACATCGTGCAGCCTGCAGTGCACGTTGTGGCTTTGTCACGATCACGGTCTAGCTGAGCGTGTCCGCCTTTGCCATAGTTGCTGAAGCTGCTACCGCAGCTCCAAGTGTCAAAACCTTCAAAGCATTTTTCATATTCCCCCCCTCGCCATGCGGCGAAGTCTCAAGTGAACTCCTGTAGCGAGCCGCGACACTCCCGAGCATGAGTGGCAGGAACGCTGCCGTCGCTAAGGTCTGTTCTTGGCTTTGCCCCTATAGAAGCACATTGCGTGCCAAACCGGGTTTACATCGGAATCAAGCACTTGCAGCATCATCATGGGAGAACATGTGCAACATGTTGCACACCTTTGGTTGAACAAATGCCACTATCGTCCCCAGAGATGCTTATGTCGCATAAGTCACGTTATTTCATCGCGCTACGTACGATGGATCGGTGCGTTCCTGATGGAATTTGCTGGCACGATCGCTCGTGACAAGCGGGATTCCGTCTCCGTTGACCATAACTCGCCGGTCCTGCGAGGTCAGGGGTAAATCCGGTTCAGCGTTCGCGGGAACGGAATCGTCTCCCGGACGTGTTCCAGGCCGCAGATCCAGGCGACGCAACGCTCAATCCCCATGCCGAACCCGGAGTGCGGCACACTGCCGTACTTCCGCAGGTCGAGATACCACTGGAACGCAGCCAGCGGAAGGTTGTGAGATTCAATGCGCGACTTGAGGAGATCGTGATCGTCAATGCGCTGTGAGCCGCCGATGATCTCGCCGTAGCCTTCGGGCGCGAGCACGTCTACGCAGAGAGCCTTCGTCGGGTCCCTCGGATCGGGCTGCATATAGAACGCTTTCACCTCGGCAGGGTAGCGGTGTACCATCACCGGCTTGTCAAACTGCGAGGAGATGTAGGTTTCGTCGGGCGAGCCGAAATCATCGCCGTAGCTGTGCGGGCTTTCGATCTTCCCGTCTTTGTAGGCCTGCTCAAGCATGGCGTGAGCCTCGTCGTAAGACATCTTCGGAAAGCCAGTCCGTGGGGCGTTGCTGGCTTCGGCATGGCTCCCCGAGGCATCCGTCGCGAGCACCGCTTCGAGCTTCGACACGTCCCGGCCGATTACCTGTAGATCCGCACGGTGGTTTTCGAGCACACGCTTAACGATGTGTGTGAGGAACTCCTCCGCCAACGTCATCAATCCGTCGAGATCCATGTAGGCGACCTCAGGCTCAACCATCCAGAACTCAGTAAGGTGACGGCGCGTCTTCGATTTCTCCGCACGGAAGGTCGGGCCAAACGAGTAAACCTTCCCGAGTGCCAGTGCGGTGGCCTCGACGTACAGCTGCCCGGACTGCGTCAGGTACGCCATCTCCTCCTCGAAATACTTCATCTCGAACAGGTCTGAAGTGCCTTCGCATGCGTTCGGCGTGAGGATCGGCGGGTCCGTGCGAACGAATCCATTGGTATCAAAATATTCCGCCGCAGCCCGCATGATTGCTGCACGAACGCGAAGGATAGCTGATTGCCGCGGAGTGCGCAGCCATAGATGACGGTGTTCCATCAGGAAGTCGACGCCGTGCTCTTTGCGCGAGATGGGATACGGCGTGTCTTCGGCAATCCGCTGCGTCACAATGACGTCCTGCACGTCCAGCTCGACGCCGGAGGGCGCACGCTGGTCTTCTCGCACGGTTCCCATGACCGTGAGCGACGATTCGAGCGTGAGACTCTTGAGGGTCTCGAAGACCTGTTCCGGGACCGCAGCCTTCGGAACGATGCCCTGCACGGTGCCGGTGCCGTCGCGGAAGGTAGGGAACAGCAGCTTGCCGGAGCTGCGCAGGTTATACAGCCAGCCGCGAATCGTAACGGGCTGGCCGATGAGCTCGCCAAGCTTGGCAATGGTAATGATGGGAGCGGGCGCTGCAGTCTCGGACATGCGGTTAAGTTTACGGGATGGCCGGCGCAGAAAGGGCAACCGGGCGAGTCGCCGCGATTGCCCCATTGCTGAGACGTTGAATACATCGTTACAGGCCGTGGTTGATTCCCTGTTTCACGTGGTGAGCGGTGGGTGAAGCGCTGGGTCCAGCCGCCTGTGCAGCGCAGTCGTTGTACAGCACATTATTGGCATCGTTGGTTGGTGAGAGGCATGGGATAGCGCTCAGGTATTCGTAGATGGCGTTGAGCTGGTGGTCAGTCATATTGTGGAAGGTAGGCCATGGCATCACCTGAAGCAGCGCGCCATCAACCGGAGGAGGAATGCAGTTGGCCGGCGTAGGGGTCGGCGTCGCTGAGATGCAGGTCGGGTGAAGCTTGTCGAAATCGGTGCCCATTCGAATGATCTGCTTGAACTCTGCGAGGGTGTGACCGCCTTCGGCACGGCCTGTTTTGTCCGGCGTCAGGTTACGCGCGATCATGTCGGGCCCAACATAGGAGCCGTATTCCGCCGGCGGATACACGCCGGGGATTGGAGGAACCGCCGGACCAAAGTCGCTGCCTCCCTCCAGGTACGTAGTTGGATCAACCTTGGTGGGCTGATTGAAGTACGGATTATGCCCCGCGGCGTAATTGAAGTTCGGCGGCCCGCCTCCCGTGTGGCAGCCGTTGCAATCCCCGACCGCATTGACGAGATAGCTGCCGAGTCCGACCAGCGCCGGATCTTTATTGCTCAGATTAAGCCGGACCGGGGCGATCTTATACCCGATCTGAATGAGTGCAGCTTCTGAATCCGGGATGTCCGGAACGAAGTTCTGGTTGATCTGTGCTGCGACATGCGGCGAGGTCTTCCACACAGCGGTCACCAGGACCGCGGCGATTGCAGCGACAGAGCACGCGGCGATCCTGAAGGTGCGATGAGATGGCATAAGTAGGCTCTCCTTCTTGCTTGGGGGACTGCATTGCCGAAGGGCCGAGTTCCGGAAGACGCATCGCGCCACCGGTGCCGGAACTGTGATGAGAAGGTGGCAGACTAGTCCTGGAAAGGAGGTGGGTCAAGCACAGAGCGTGTCGTGCCGAAGTCCGATTTTCCACGGAAGCGCTGCTTCGGCTGGCGGCGGAGTCAGGGTCGTAATGCGAGCGCGACGCGCGGAATGTCGGCGTAATCGTCGACTAATCGCACGGAGTTCCAGCCCGCAAGAAGATCTGTGACGGCCTCCCGCTGTCCAAAACCGATCTCCATTGCCAGCAGCCCGCCCGGCCGCAGCAGTTGTGCGGCCTGCGGAATAAGCCGGCGGTAGATCGATAGGCCCTCACGGCCGGCATACAACGCAAGCGCCGGCTCATGGTCACGCACCTCCGGCGGCAGAGTTGCGGCTTCGTCGAGCCCCACGTAGGGAGGATTCGACGCGATGATGTCGAACGGCGGCCTGGCGAGTGCGCGCTCTGCGGCAGCAGCGCCTTGCATTGGGTCGAAAGGGTCCAAACCCGCGATCAGGCTGTTCAGCGGATCGCCGGTAAACAGCGAGTCGACGGGCATCTGATGCCCGAATAGTTCGGTGAGAAGATCGCTTCGCAGGAAGCGGATGCGCTTCGCGACGCCGAGCCGCTCCGCGTTGTCGCGCGCGACCGCCAGCGCCTCCGCCGAGATGTCGATCGCTGTCACGGATGCATGTTCGAGCACCGACGCAAGCGAGATCGCAATCGCTCCGGACCCTGTGCCCACGTCGGCAATGTTGAGATGAGGGTCGGGTTGCGAGCGCCCCCAGTCCAGGACAGCTTCGACCAGGTGCTCCGTCTCGGGCCGCGGGATGAGAACGTCAGGCGTGACCCGCAGTTGGAGCCCGAAGAACTCCTGGACTTCCGTGAGATGTTGAAGCGGCTCGTGCGCGGTGCGGCGGGCGGTCAGCGATCGAAAGCCGTCGAGCTCGGCAGCTGGAAGGTCGTCGTCCAAATGGGCAAGCAGCCACGCACGGTCTCGTCGCAGGATGTGAGCGAGCAACGTCTCGGCATCCCGGCGCGGGATGGACGCAGAGGCTTCGAGGAGGGCATCGCGGAGGGTCATAGGCTTACTTGTGCGTCTGCTGTGATATGCCGCACCAGGAGGCGCGGTTCCTGCCACTAACGGCGTTCAAAGACCAGGAAGTAGTCGTTCTGGTCGCCCCTCGTGAAGTCGTACTGGTGCACAAACCGGAACCCTGCCCGCTCGACCTCGGCCCGCACGACATCCGCATTGATGCCATGGTCCGCCCCGCTCCCCGGGTGGTCAATCACGCCAAATAGCCCACCAGGCTTAAGCTCCGTGCGCAGGTGCTCGAGCAGGACGGGCGGGTGCGCGATCTCGTGATAGACCCGGAGCATCACCGCGGCGTCCAGCGAATTGCTCGGGAGCTTCGGGTCGTCCGGCGTGCCCAGAACCGCGGCAATATCCGGTAGCTTCTCCTTTACTGCCCGCTCCCGGATCGCATCCACGGCGTGCGGGTTGATGTCCTCCGCGAACACCGTTCCACCCGCGCTCACGCGCCGCGCCGCTCGCACCGAAAACCAGCCGCCCCCGGCGCCGATGTCGGCGACCGTGGAACCGGGATGGAGCTTCAGCGTATCCATAACACGGTCGATCTGCAGCTTCTGATCGCGTCCCGGCTCTTCGAACACGGACAGGTCGCCGGTATACGGTGTGCTGGTCGGGTGGGCCGGCGGCGGGGTTGCCGTGATTTGACCGGCGAGCGGCAGGCTGCCGAGGAGCAGGAAGGCGGGGGCGGTAAACCGTAGAAATCTCATGGCTACTAAGATTTTGCATCCTCCGGGCTGCTGGCGGGCGTAATAGACAAGTGTAGGCATGCGGACCGAGGCAGCGGAGTTCCGGGGCGTTGTGGAGCGGCATCAGCGGATGGTGTTCTCGCTCGCCCTCAGGGTCACGGGCGAATACGGCACGGCCGAAGAGGTCGCGCAGGACGTCTTCCTCGAGCTCTTCCGCTCGGCCGAACGGCTCTCCAGCGAGGACCACGTGCGGTTCTGGCTCCGCAAGGTGACGGTGCACCGGGCGACCGACGCGCTACGGCGTCAGGCGCACCGTCCGGAGACCCACGCGGAGGAGTGGGCCGACGACGCGCCCGCCGACGCTGACGGCGCGGCCCGGCTGGGGACGGTGCTCGAAGCGCGGCTGGAGGAATTGCTCGGCTCACTACCGGAGCAGATGAGGGTGGCAGTGGTGTTGCGGTACCAGGAGGACATGACGTCGGAGGAGATTGCCAGGCTGCTCGGCCAGCCGCTTGCGACCGTCAAAAGCAACCTGCAGCGCGGACTGAAGCTGCTGCGCCGCAAGGCAGAGATCACGATGAAGGAGTACGTGCGATGAACGGGCCTGAACAGATCGAACCGAGAGAACAGACGGAACAGACGACAAACAGCGGAGAGCAGATGACCGAATTCGAGCAGGCGCTCGCCCGCTCCATGCGCCGGGTTGAGGTGCGCCCGGAGACCACGGCCAAACTCCTGGCAGTCGCAGAGGATGCCGAACGCCAGCACGTGCATGCGGGTGGCGGCTTGCGCCTGCTCAAGCTGTCCAACGGCGGCCGCGTGTTTGCCATGCCACAGCCGCGCGCCTGGACCCGGACGTGGATGGGCGGGGCGATTGCCGCGGTGCTCGCGATGGGCTGCTTTGTCGGCGCCCATGTGCATGAGCAGCACGAGCGCAGGGTGGAAGCACAGAAGCAGTTTGACACGGCGGAACGCATCACCGACCAGGCGCTGGCGCGCACGAGGGAAGAGCTCGCGCAGCAGGGGATCTATCTGGATCGGCAGTAATTCGAATTTTTGCGCAAAGCGCAGGAGCAGAAGGGGCAGGAGGGTGAGATGACGAAGTGGATCGAGAACAGAATGATTGCGTCGCTGCGCGGGCTGGTCTGGGCCGCAATGATTGGGGGCTGTGCTTGGGCGGGCGCGCAGAGTTACGGAGTGCAACCGGCCGCGGGGCACTATCGTCTCGCAACAATGACCGGCGGTGAAGGCGTCCTGTTGACGCAAGGCGGAACCGCCGAGGCCGCCGCCCAGAGCAGCGCACCGCTGCCGAAAGACGATCTATTTGCCGGCACCGAGGGGCTGGCGAAGAATGCGACCCACGTGACGGAGATCACGATGGACCCAGACTCGCTGAGCATGGTTGGCGGGCGCGACAGCGCCAAGGCGCACAGCATGGTGCTGAACGTGGTCCGCACGTATGAGTATGACAAGCCTGGCATGTACAACATGGCGGATGTGGAGGCTATTCGCAACAAGCTCAATACAGGTGACTGGCACTGCTCGGTGCATGTGCGCGATCTGAAGACGGGCGAGGGGCAGGACATTTGCAGCAGGCACCGCACGGATGGCTTGAGAGAAGAGGCAATCATTGAAGTCGAGCCCAAGGAGTTGACGCTGATTCACAAGATCTGGCGTCCGAATGGCCCGGGTTCAAGCGACCTGGGGTTCTTCCCGATGATGCCCGGATTAGGCCCCGTAGCGATGATGGCGATGACCGATCCTGAGGCGTTCGCGGATATGCAGATCGGGCTGCACGAGTTCCCGATGATCCTGAACCTCGACTCTCCGATGCAGCTGCAGATGAGAGTGCGGCCTTTCAACGAAAACCAGATGAAGGAGCTCCAGGAGCACCTGAAGAATCTGAAGCCGTTGGATCCCGAGCAGATGCAGAAGCTCGATAAGCAGTTCAAGGACTTCGACAAGCAGCTCAAGGACAAGAGCGACAAAGCGCCCGCAGCTCCAGAAGCGACGCCCGCGCCTGCTCCTGCAGCCCCGCAGTCTCCGCAGTAAGCGGTTGCCGACGCCATAGAATGGGAGCGATGTCGCTCCTTTTTGAGGTGGGCGCGACGTGCGCTGAAGGCGGACGTCGCGGAGAGCTGACACTGCCCCACGGGGCAGTGCAGACGCCGGTGTTTATGCCGGTGGGAACGGCAGCGAGCGTCAAAGCCGTGCCGCAGGAGGTGGTCGAGAGCCTCGGCGGGCGCGGCGCGGAGATCATCCTCGCAAACACCTATCACCTATATCTCCGGCCCGGTCACGGGCTCATCCGCGAGCTCGGCGGCGTGCACCGCTTCATGAGCTGGCGCCGCCCGATGCTGACCGACTCAGGCGGATTCCAGGTCTTCTCGCTGGCGAAGCTACGCAAAATTACGAGCGATGGTGTGGAGTTTCGCTCGCACCTCGATGGCTCGAAGCACTTCTTCTCGCCCGAGCACTCCATGGAAGTCCAGATCGCGCTCGGCGCCGACGTCATCATGGCGTTCGACGAGTGCGTGGAAACACCGGCGAGCTGGGAACGCACGCGCGACTCGATGGCGCTGACGCACGCGTGGGCGGCGCGCTCAAGGCGCTACTGGGAGGAGCACCGACACGAGGTGCCATGGGCGAATACTCGTCGCCCCGCCACTGCACCGGGTGCCCCCGGTCTCGATGCCGAGACGTGGGTTGCCGATACTACCGCCTTCGAGCGCTCGTACGACGCGGCCCAGTTCAGCGGCAAGCATCAGGCGCTCTTCGGGATCGTGCAGGGTGGCATGTACCCGGACCTGCGCCGCGAGTCGGCCGAGCGGCTCGTCGAGATGGACTTCCCCGGCTACGCTATCGGCGGCCTCGCCGTCGGCGAACCCCGCGAGGTCACGCGCGAGATGATCGCGCTCTGCCTCGAGATGCTGCCCAAAGACAAGCCGCGCTACGTCATGGGCGTCGGCTATCCCGACGAGATCGAAGAGTACGCCCGCATGGGTGTTGACATGATGGACTGCGTGCTGCCGACACGCGCCGGCCGCCACGGCCTGGTCTTCCTCCGCGAAGATCCTGCAGACCGGGGCAGCGCAGTCGCCCGGCTGAACATCAAGCGGAAGGACCTCGCCCAGGATCACGGCCCGATCGACGCAGGCTGCACCTGCCCGGTGTGCGCGCGTTATTCCCGCGCCTATCTGCGGCATCTCTTCTCCAGCGGAGAAACGCTCGGCGCCACGCTCAACTCCATTCACAATCTCGCGTTCTATTTAGAAACAATGGAACGGGTTCGTGCGGACCTGTAAACGGCGCTGAATTTTATTGCATCGCGAACAGACGCACCCGATACTGGTGCGATGTCCATGGTCAGGCTCCGGATGGTCACTCTCCTATCTGCTGCAGTTAGCGTCGCGGTTACATCTGGAGCACAGCAATCCGCGGCAGGCGGCACGGTGACCGGGCATGTGATGTGCGGTGATACGCAGCGGCCGGCGCGGTTCGCTACGGTCTTGCTTTATGCGGTGCCATCGACTGTGACAGCGCCGGTGCGGGCTGCCGACGGTGCGGACGAGGCCCAGGTCATGGCGGCCCTGAAGGAAAGCATGGCCGGCCTTAGCAACACCAGCTTCGTGCAGACGCAGACGGATCAGGAGGGAGCGTTCCAGGCTACGGGCGTTGCACCGGGGGACTATTACGTTTTTGCGTCCGTGCCCGGATATGTCCAACCGCTGAATGTGGTCAAGGCGGCGATTGAGGCGGGAGCCGATCCGCAGAAACCGCTGCCGGGTGTGCCGACGGTGCACGTCTCGGCTGACAGGGAGTCGCTGGCCGATATCTCCATTGATCGCGGGGCAGCTATATCGGGAAAGGTCGTCTGGGAGGATGGCTCGCCGGTGACCAAGGCGAACGTCCAGGTCGTTGCTGCAAAAGGCGACAAGCCACTGCCGCCTCAGTACTCGATGATTGTGATGGGCAGCATCGGGGCTGGAGGTCTGCTGGCCATCACCGATGATCTGGGGCACTTCCGGATAGCCGGTCTGGCGCCGGGCGACTACTTCGTCAAGGTGATGTTGCAGACGCAATCGCAGTTTTCTATGCGGAAGGGCCAGATGAATTTCAATCACATCATAGGAGCGAAGCCACTGACAATCTTTGCTCCCGCTGCCTTTCATCAGGCCGGTGCAAAGGCGGTGACCCTGACCGCCGGGCAGGCACTCGATGATGAAGAGGTCACCATCAATCTGACCGGCTTGCATTCTGTCAGCGGCCGGATTGCGTCGGCGGAGGACCACCATGGCATCAATTCCGGATCCGTGACGCTGACCGACGCAAACGATAAGGACTTCTCGCGCTCGGCGAGCGTAAACGCGGATGGGAGCTTTACAGTCACGTTTGTTCCGTCGGGAACTTACAAGCTGAAGGTTCAGGATGCAGCGGATACCGTGCCGTCAACCAAAAAATCGAAGCCTGGCTTAGTGAACTTTGCGTCCGATGACACGGTGCGGAGTTACGACGACGCCAAGCAGGACGTGATTGTGGCCGACGACGATATGGCGGCGCAGAACATAGAGCTGACTCCATCGAAGACCGTGAAAAAGGTGGTCGATATTGGCGGAATCTTCGGCGCGGTGGGCGGGTCCCAGTCTTCAGCAAATCATTAAAAGCGAACTTCAGTAGCATTTCCTGTGACGCTGTGCGTCTTTAGGATTAGGTGTTGAGCGGTGTCTTGATGAAGCGGGTGGCGCAAGCCGGTTTGGTTGGGTTCTACGGAGTCGTGTTGATCGCTGCGGCCGCGCTGATGCCGCTCGCAGGTGCGCAGGACGAGCCGCGGATCCAAGGCAGCAGCGTTCAGCTGGGCATGCCGCAGGCCAATCAGCAGCGCGTGCTGGCGACGGTGACCGGACGCGTGACGTGCTCGGACACCCAGCGCGCCGCGCGATTTGCGACCATTATGCTGATCGGGACGGATCAGGTGGGCACGAGCCCGGGCCGCACAGGCTTCGGATTTGGGCGCCGGGTGACAGCCCGCACGGATATGGATGGCAACTTCGCTGTGCAGGCGGAGCCGGGGGACTACTACGTGACCGCGACGGCTACGGGCTATGCGTCGCCGGTGGCGGAGACAGCCGCGAGGCTGCGTTCGGGCGCCGGCACCGCCGACCTGCTCGCGAGCTTGCCGCAGGTGCATGTGGCCGAAGGAGGTGGCGGGACGGCGAACATCACGCTGGATCGTGGCGCGGTGATCCAGGGCAAGCTGCAGTGGGATGACGGAACGCCGGCCGCAGGAGTGAATGTGAACGTGCAGTCCACGAACTCGACAGCCGCGCCGAGTGACCTGACACGTGTCGTGTCGCAACTTGGCGGAGGATTTGGCGGAGGACTTGGGGGCTTTCAGACGAGTGATGACCGGGGGGTGTTCCGGATTACGGGGCTGGCGCCGGGGAGCTACTGGGTACGCGCCACGATGATGACGCCGGCGGCGGAGCCCGGAACGGCCGCGGTGCAGCGGGTCAGCTCCATCGTGATGTATGCGCCGGGAAAGGTACGGCGCACCGATGCGCAGGTGGTGGCGCTCAAATCGGGCGAGGAGCGCGACGACGTGCAGTTTGTGCTGGACCTGAGCGCGCTGCATACGGTGTCGGGACACGTGGGCTCGACTGACCAGGGGAGTGTTGCGACGGGCATGGTGCGGTTGACCGACACCCAGGATTCGAGCTTGTCCAGGATGGCGATGATCCAGCCGGACGGCAGCTTTGTGGTGCAGTGGGTTCCGGCGGGGACCTATACGCTGGCGGTGTCGAACGCCAGCAGCCTGGCGCCGCCTGCGTTTGGGAGGCGGCCACAGGCCGAGAGTGCCGGGACGAACTATTCGCCGTTTCAGGAGAGCCTGACTGTAACGGATACGGACGTGAGCGGAATAGGTGTCACGCTGACGCCTGCGACGAGCCAGTAAAGGCAAGGGAACAGGGATCGGAAAACAGGGTTTCGGTTGTGGAGGTACCCCCCCGGTCCAAGTTGCGCAACGTGTTATAAACAGCGCCACCGCCACCGATTAGTTGGCGGAGGGTTTCTCCATGCTGTCGATCACCATCACTTTTGTCGGGGCCTTCATCGCATCCAGCTTCAGCCCAATCTGCTCCTGAATCGCCGTAAACAAGGGCGGCAGCGGATCCGAATTCGCCGCGCTGCTGTCCGTGCTTTGCGGTGGAATTCTTCCTCCATATTGCGACTCATCCGGCGTCCACCTCAGAGTGAGGTCGTAGCGATCCTTCAGACCTGTGCGGTCTAGCACCGGCCGGTCGAGCACTCCCTGCATGACCTGCGCAAATTCCTCCATGCTCCCATTGCGCACCATCATTCGGCCCGGCGGCCCGCCCATGCCCGGAGGACTATTGGGATCAGATCCGCTCTTCGTGAGCCTCGATCCTGTCTTCGCCACCGACAAGACGTATACCGACAGCTCCTTCGTGTCCTCATGAAACTTCAGCGCAAACCGGTCCGCCAGCAGCTTCCGGACGATCCCTCTTGCCTGCTCGAGACTCGGTAAGCCTTCGTGATCCGGCAGCACATCCATGTCGAAGTGGTCGGTCTTCATCCAGTCCGGCCCACCGTTTACCTGAGTTTCGTGCAGGTTATAGGCCAGCGTAATCAGACCCTGGACAGTAAAGTTTCTCGCCACCAGATGGCGTCCCTGCAGCGTGAAGCCTCTGCCCTGTTCGTCCGGCGCGCTCGGCTTGACCGTCGCGACCTCGTACCCCGGCTGCAGCTTGGGGTCCATCAAAGTGAGCGCCGGCGTCGGTTTCGGAATTTCCCACGCGGCATCTGCGCTCACATGCTCCAGCACCAGGGGAGTGTCCTGGCCTCCCTGTTTCCATGTCCCTACTGCTGATTTCCCGTCCGGGCTCAGCTTGCCTTCATAGCTCATATCCATGCCCGGGATGGTGAACTTCAGCACGCCACCGTCCATCGACATCGTGGTTGTGGCCATTCCGCCGGGCCCCTGATCAATGCTGAAGATCTTTCCCTTCAGCGCCCCGTCCGCTTTGCTGACTTGCAGCACCAAGCGAAGATCTCGTCCGACATGCAGCGTACCCTGCCAGGTCTCCACGGCATCCTGCGCTTTCGCTCCGACAGCCAAGAGCGTCGCCAACAAACCGACCCACATCACCAGTCTCTTCAAAACTAGCCTCCGGAGAACGTGTTCCATCCTACTCGCGCACGCCCTGCCGGCTTAACTGGAATGCGAAACCCCTGGTTAACACAACATTGTTCGCCTGCGGCGTGACCGCGCCTCACGGCGACGTACTGCGCCGGGGCATGGGGATGTTCAGAGCCGCGCTGGAGCTGATTCAGTTCTGGAGGCGGCATTTTCTTGACAGGGGGTTGCGCAGCGGAGATGCTTAAGGCTTAGGTGTACGTTGCCTCGGGAAGGCCGACGTGTCCTGGGTTGAGCGATCGGATGCGATCGGAATTCCTTGTGGCCGTCTGATGCTGCCGTGCTTCTTTTCTTCAGCGCGGCAAAACTCCTGAGAGTTCCACAGAGAGATGAGGCGGGAGCGCGGCTGCGCTTCGTGCCGTAGTGAGCGAAACCGCGTGATTTCAAGTGTATCGGCGTTAGGGATGGCTGCAGCAGGAGGGTTCGGCTCGTTTGGCGGCTTTCCTCTGCTTATTTTGATGTTCGTGGCAATGTATTTTCTGCTGATTGCGCCGAATCAGCGCAAGCAGAAGCAGTGGCAGCAGATGTTGACGAACCTGAAGCCGGGCGACAAGGTGACGACGAACGGCGGGATCCGCGGGACGATTGTGAGCGTGAAGGACGATGCGCTGATTGTGAAGTGCGCACCGGACAACGTGAAGCTGGAGATGGTGAAGAGCGCGATTGCGGCAGTGACGACGGACGAAGCGCCGAAGTCGTAGCGGATACCCGTTCATGCGCGATTAAGGCTGCGCATGAACGGGGCACCCGACACCCGATGGTAGAAGCCAATTTAGGCGAGTGGGAATTAGAGACGGACGATGGGAAAGAATCTGAAGGGCAAGACTGTATTCATCATCGCGGTGCTGGTGATCTTCGTTTATGGGATCTTCGGGATTCCGACGCATGGCGTCAAAGAGGCGCTGTTGAACCGCATTCACCTGGGGTTGGACCTGCAGGGTGGAACACACCTGGTGCTGCAGGTGCACGTGCAGGAGGCCGTGAACTCGACGACCGACCGGGACATGGAGGCGCTGAATACGGCGCTGCAGCCGCTGGGCGCGCAGGCGGCGAAGACGGACCTGGCGCATCCTGAAGTGATCACGGTTACGGGCGGGACGCCTGCGCAGCAATCAGCGATTCATGATGTGCTGACGGGCAATGAGTATTCGGGCTACGACATCTCCAGCGGGGCGAACGGCAGCTATGTGCTGACGATGAAGGAAGCGGCGATTCGGGATCTCGAGGCGCGGACGCTCCAGACCTCGATTGAGACGATCCGCGAGCGTGTGGACTCGCTGGGTGTCTCGGAGCCCGTGATTGAGCAGTACGGCCTGGGTGACAACCAGATCCTGGTGGAGCTCCCCGGGGTGACGGACCTGTCGCGCGTCGAGAACATTATTCAGTCGACGGCGAAGCTCGAGATTCACGCGGTGGTGGCGGGGCAGGGGCCGTGGCCGGACCAGCAGCAGGCGCTGGCGGCGCTGGGCGGAACGGTGCCGCCGGATGAGGAACTGCTGCCGGGCAACAATGGCGCGGGCGGGCCGGACCAATGGTATCTGCTGAAACGGGCGTCGATCGTTGAAGGAACTGACTTCCGCGGCGCGCAGCCTTCGACTGACCAGAATGGCCAGCCGGACATCACGTTCAACCTGACGACGGAAGCGGGCGACCGGTTCTACAAGTACACGTCGGCGAATGTGAACACGGGCATGGCAGTCGTGCTGGAGAACAAGGTTAAAGAGGTAGCGAACATCGAGAGCGCGATCCGCGACAACGGCGAGATCCACGGCGGATTTTCGCAGCAGCAGGCGAACGATTTGAGCTTGATGTTGCGCACCGGATCGCTTCCGGCGTCGATCTCGTACCTGGACACGAATACGGTTGGGCCGTCGCTGGGCAAGCAGAGCATTCATCAGGGTGTGGTCTCGGCGATTGCGGGCATGGCCGCGGTGCTGATCTTCATGCTGATCTACTACAGGGAGTCGGGAATCAACGCGGACCTGGCGCTGATTTTGAACCTGATCATTCTGCTTGGGTTTATGGGCTTCAGTCACGCGACGCTGACGTTGCCGGGGATTGCGGGCGTCATTCTGACGATCGGTATGGGCGTGGATTCGAACGTGCTGATCTTCGAGAGGATTCGTGAAGAGCTGCGTGCGGGCAAGACGAGCGCGGCGGCCGTGCATGACGGCTTTGGCCATGCGTGGATCACGATTCTCGATACGCACATCACGACGATCGTTTCGGCGGCGATTCTGTTTATCTTCGGCACCGGGCCGGTGAAGGGGTTTGCGGTAACGCTGACCTTCGGTCTGCTGGCGAACCTGTTTACGGCTGTGTTTGTCTCGCGGGTGATCTTCGATGCATTGCTGGAAAAGCGCGGACGGGCGGGCGTGTTGTCGATTTGAAGACAGATGTTAGACGTTAGATTTTAGGGTTTAGAGCTGGAGCATCTGCGGCTGAACGGGCCGCATGAAGGATATAGAGCGACGTGGAATTTTTTCATGATGTAAATATCGACTGGCTGGGCAAGAAGTGGTACTTCCTGGGCTTCTCGCTGATCTTTTCAGTGGCCGGCATTCTGAGCCTGGCGTTCTGGCATCATCTGCCGCTGAGCGTGGACTTCAAGGGCGGCACGCAGATCACGGTGCACTTCAATACGCCGCCGAATGAGGACCACATCCGCGCGGCGATGGACCGGGCGGGCATTCACGATGCGACAATCCAGCGGATATCGGGCGAGGGTCACAGCACGAATGATGTGATCGTGAAGCTGCCGCTGACCTCGGCGATGGACACGGCGCACGACCAGGGCCGGAGCCAGGTGGAGAACGCGCTCACAGCGGATTATCACGATTCGAGCTTCAGCGTGCAGCAGGTGGACATCATCGGCCCGACGGCCGGCAAGCAGCTGCAGCGGCAGGCGTGGCTGGCGACGGCGTACTCGTTGCTAGGCATGCTGATCTACCTGTGGTTCCGGTTTGAGCTGATCTATGGCCTGGCCGCGGTGGTTGCGGTGTTCCACGACACGCTGATCACGGTGGGCGCGTTCTCGCTGACGAACAAGGAGATCTCGCTGACAGTCATCGCGGCGATCCTGACGCTGATCGGATACTCGATGAACGACACGATCGTGGTGTTCGACCGCATCCGCGAGAACCTGGCAATGAACCGGCGCGAGAAGCTGGCCGATGTGGTGAATCGGTCGATCAACCAGACGCTGAGCCGGACCGTCCTGACCTCGGGCCTGACGTTCCTGACGGTGCTGAGCCTGTATCTGTTCGGCGGCGAGGTGCTGCATGGGTTCCGCTTCGCGCTGGTGGTCGGGATCTTGATCGGAACGTATTCGTCGATTGCCGTGGCGGCGCCGATGCTGGTCGCGTACCAGGACTGGCGGTCAAAGAGCGGGAAGAAAGCGAGCCTTCCACCGGCCAAGGGAATGCGGCGGTAGAGGCTGGATTAGGGATTAGAGAAGTACTGAGGGGCGCTGGCCAGTTTGCGGCGCCCTTCACATTTGGACTGATTTTGGGGATCTTTGTTGCTGTGCGAGTTCGGATGTTTTAAGGCCCGGCGGGGGGCTGCCTAGGGTTGTTATAGATAGTGCTTGGGTGGGATTGACGGCGGAGCGCGGCAAGTAGCCGGAGTTGTGAAGTTCCTGCTATGCTCTTCGTCACCACGCACCAGGGTAGTGGCCGAATTGAGCATTTTTTGGCGGCGCTGTCCGACTCGGGAACAATTTAACCCTCTTCGGTGTCTAACGCCGGTAGCTCTCCCGCGTGGGAGGAGGTCCCTATGTTCGAAGATGCAATGATGGAATCAGGCGGAAGGATCAAGACCAAGTCGAAATGGTGGATGATCCTTACGTTTGGAATCAATGCCGCCATTCTGGCGACGATGATCTTGATTCCTCTTCTATATCCTGAGGCGCTGCCGCATAGCTCGCTGACAGCGTCGCTGACGGCCCCACCCCCACCGCCGCCGCCACCACCGCCGCCACCCCCGCCTGCGGCTGTGCACCCAATCCCGCATGTGTCGGAGATCGACCAGGGCCTGCACGCGCCAACGAAGATCCCGAAGGACATCAAGATGATCAAGGAAGAGGCGCCCCCGCCGCCCTCGGCCGGTGGTGTTGCCGGTATGAGTGGCATGACGGGCGGAGCTCCCGGCGGGATTCTGGGCGGCATGCCCGGAGGCGCTGGAAACGGCCCCAAGATCAACGTTGAGCCGCCGAAGCCCAAGGGGCCGACCCGGATCTCCGGCGGTGTGATGGCCGGCCAGATCATCCAGAAGACCACGCCGGTCTATCCTCCGATCGCCCGCGCGGCGCACGTTGGCGGAACGGTGATGTTGCACGCCATCATCGGTAAAAACGGCGAAATTCAGAACCTGAGCGTCATCAGCGGCCCGCCGATGCTGGTGGGTGCGGCGACCGATGCCGTGCGGCAATGGAGGTATAAACCCTATCTGCTGAATGGCGAACCCACCGAGGTGGATACGACCATTACGGTTAACTTCAATCTCAATGGCGGCTAATAAGCGTGCCGCTCAGGTGGCCTGGATGTGCTACCTGAGCGGCATTGCCTGTGACCCGCCCGGCCGGTAACGTAGGCGGTGTCAATGACTGACACCGCTATTCACCCTCCCCTCAGGCGCTTTTATGCGTCTCACCTAAAGACTTAAGCTCCGGGCCCCCTCCGGACCCCTCAAGCTTCTTGCATCCGAAAGCCCAGTTGGATTCTGGATGCTGATATCCCGCATGTCTCCCCAGGAGGAACGAATTCCGTGATTCTCGCTCATCTCGCAAACATCCCCGCATCTCTCGCCCTGTTCCTGCAGGACCAGCAGCAGTCCGTAGGTTTCAGCCCCATGGAGTTGTGGGGCCACATGGGTTATTTCGCCAAGGCGATCGTCATCATTCTTTTCATCATGTCGATCTGGTCGCTGGCTGTAATTATCGATCGCGCGCTGTACTTCTCGGCTGCACGCAAGCAGTCGCGTGAGTTCGCTCCGCGGGTTGCCGGCGCCCTGAAGGAAGGCCGCCTGGACGAGGCAATCAAGGTTGCCGATCGCTCGAAGAAGTCGCACCTTGCTGAGGTTGTCACGGCTGGCCTGACCGAGTTCCGCTCGTTCGGCTCCGGTGGCGCAATCACCGAGGAGCAGGTCGAGAGCTCGAAGCGCGCTCTGGAGCGCTCGGAAGGCATTGTCCACGCCAAGCTGAAGAAGGGCCTCGGCGGTCTGGCTACGATCGGCTCTACGGCACCGTTTATCGGGCTGCTCGGCACGGTTATGGGCATTCTGAACGCCTTCCAACAGATCGCGGTTCAGAAGACCTCTGGTATCGGCGCTGTCGCCGGCGGTATTTCGGAAGCGCTGGTTACGACGGCGTTCGGTCTGCTCGTCGCCATCCCGGCCGTTATGTGCTTCAACTACTTCACCAACAAGGTTGAGGCGTTTGACGTCGAGATGGACAACAGCTCATCGGAGCTGGTGGACTACTTCATCAAGCAGTCGCACCGCTAAGCTTCAGGGCGCCAAAGGGCGTCTTGAGGTGAACCTGATCTGCGAGGATTTGAGGAGTGGCTCCGGCTGCCAGCGAGGCGGCCGGAGCACCGATTCAGGGCTCACAGGATAGCCAGCAGCCGGACGGAAGTGGCCGGCGGGAGTTAAGAGCTATGTCAATCGCGAAGCGGGATGAAGGCAAGAAGGTGAACTCGAACATCAATGTCACGCCGATGGTGGACGTGATGCTGGTGCTCCTGATTATCTTCATGGTCATCACCCCGATGCTGAATAACAAAGTGAACGTTACCCTGCCGGTGGTCACCGCAGCGGAGATCATGGACAACGCGAACAAAGAGGACGCCATTACCGTGGCGGTCACTCGCGACGGGCATGTGTTCCTGGGCGGCGACATGGTCGCGCTGGGCGATCTTGGCCAGAAGGTCGCGGATCTTGAGGCGAAGAAGACCGATCCGGCGGCGGACAAGGCAGTGTATTTGCGCGCAGACGAGCGTGCGAATTACGGCAAGGTGATGGACACGATCGACGCTCTGCGTACGGGCGGCGTCAGCCAGCTGAATCTGCTGACCGACAACCAGTCACAGGCAACGTAGCGGCGGCGCCGGCGTGAAGCGCCGGTTGTCCGCAGAGAGGAATCGAATTATGGGAATGGGTGGAGGCGGCGGAGGCGGACTATCCTCCGACATCAACGTAACACCGCTGATCGACGTGCTGCTGGTACTGCTGATCATCTTCATGGTGATCGTGCCGGTGACGCCAAAGGGGCTCGAGGCGCTGGTTCCCCAGCCGCCGAAGAACCCGACACAGGACCAGCCGAACGATCGCACAATTGTGGTGCAGGTGATCTCGAACGGCGCGGCGCTGCCGCAGTACAAGATCAACGACCAGCAGTTCCAGCGCGCTGACATCGAGCCGGAGCTGTCGAAGATCTTCGCGACACGTTCGGAGAAGGTGATGTTCGTGAAGGGCGACAAAGACCTGAACTTCGGAACCATCGCGCAGGTGATCGGGTTCGGCCATCAGGCTGACGTGACGAACATCGGTATCATCACGCCGCAGGTGGAAGCGGGACACTAAACCGGGTTAAGGCAGGACGAAACGCAGCGATGGTCTTCGGGCCATCGCTGTTTCGTTTGGTGCAGGCTTGTGTTGTGGAACCTGTGCGGCCCGGCGGTGTCTAAGTCGGGAGAGCGCTTGATCAGGAAGCGCTTGCCGGAAGAGGCTCTCGCTGAGCCGTGGTTCGTCATAGCGGGAGAAAGAGTGCTCGCCATGCTCCTCATCTTTGGGTGTGAGGTGCCGCGATGTCCTTCTCCTCTTCGAACTCTGTGCAGCAATCGGAGATCAACGTAACGCCGCTGATCGATGTGCTGCTGGTGCTGTTGATTATCTTCATGGTGATTGTGCCGGTCACGCCGCGGGGGCTGGAGAGCCGCGTGCCGGAGAAGTCGAAGGCTGCGGAGCGTATGCAGGCGCCGGTGAGTCTGCGTGTGCTCGGGGACGGCGCCGGAAGCAAAGTGACGTACGAGGTGGACGGCCGTATTGTTGACCGGGCGCGGCTGAATGCGGTGCTGCTCGCGAGCCTGAGGGTTCGCGCGCAGCGAGCGGTGTATGTCAGCGCGAGTTCGCAGCTGAGCTATCGCGAGATTGCAGACGCGGTAGGAGCGGCAAAGGCGGCGGGCGCGACGACCGTGGCGCTGGGCAGGCTGTGAACGTCGCGCGGGGCGTAGGCTGGGCCCATGCGATTGTTTGTCGGGCTGGCGGTCAGCGAGGGCGTGCGAGAGGCTCTGGAGCGGCTTACGCTGCGTCTGCGGGCGAAGGATGATGGGCTGCGATGGTCAACGCCTGACCAGTGGCACGTCACGCTGGTGTTTCTTGGGCAGGTAGATGACGAGACGCGCGCGCGCCTGGTCGAGGAGCTTGCGGGTGTGCGGCAGCCATTTCTGGCGCTGCAGATGGGGCGGCTTGGCGTGTTCGAGCGCGCGGGGATACTGTATGCGGAGGTGGAGGTGACGGCGGAGCTGTTGCGGCTGTATGAGGAGGTTGCCGGCGTGGTGCGGCGGGCCGGACTGGAGGTGGAAGACCGGCCGTACCGGGCGCACATTACGCTGGCACGCAGCCGGAATCGTGAAGGGCGGAAGGTGATTGAGCGCCTGCGGCGGACGGTTGCGTCGGAGCAACAGCAGCCGATTCGCGAGCGCTGGCAGGCTGCGGAGTTTCTACTGTACGAGAGTCAGCTCTCGCCGGGTGGGTCGAGGTACGTGGTGCAGGCGCGGTTTGGGCTGGACTCCCGATAGCCGTCTGCTAGGCTCATCGGGTGCCTCGCCAGCCCGGTATTTATGTCGAGATATTCTTGTGCGCTCCTCTGAACGAGGTGTGGCGGCTGACGCAGCATCCAGCAGAGCACCAACGTTGGGACCTGCGATTTTCGGAGATCCGGTACCTGCCGCGGCCGGATGAGAGCAAACCCCAGCAGTTCCTTTATGCGACGCGCATTGGGTTTGGCCTTACGATTCGGGGGAGCGGCGAAAGTGTCGGGGAACGGATTGCGGCCGACGGTGAGGCGACATCTTCGCTCAGCTTTGGCTCGGATGACTGGAAATCCCTGATCAGCGCCGGGTCGGGCTACTGGCGTTATGTTCCGCTGGAAGACGGCGTGCGCTTCTTCACGTGGTACGACTATCAGACCCGATTCGGTAACCCTGGGCGCGTGGCGGACCGCTGCATCTTTCGTCCACTGATGGGATGGGCCACGGCATGGAGCTTTGACAGGCTCCGGTTATGGCTGGAGGAAGGACAAACTCCAGAGACATCGTTGAACTGGGCATGGGTATACGCGCTGGCGCGCTGTGCGGTCGCGTTCATCTGGGTATGGCATGGGCTCGTGCCAAAGCTGATTGCACACGATGCCGCCGAGAGATTGATGCTGGCGCAGGCGGGTTTGCCAGCCGGGGTGGTTGTGCCGATCGGGGTCGCGGAAATTCTGTTCGGCGTTGTGATCCTGCTGCTGTGGCGAAGTCGATGGCCGTTGGCAGCGACAGTGGCCGCGATGCTGGGGGCGCTGTTGTCTGTCGCGTGGCGTTCACCGCAGTTCCTGACGGCGGCATTCAATCCGGTGACGTTGAATCTGCCGGTGATTGCTTTGTGTGTGATTGCGTGGCTGGCGTTGCCGCATACTCCGACAGCGAAGCATTGTCTGCGCGTCCAGGCGAAAGGACGAGCCTGATGTCGATCTACCAGCGGGCCCTGGGGTCCGAGTTCGCAAGGCTGCATCCGCAGATCCAGCGACGCTTCTCGCTGACATCGGAGGGCGGGGTGGCGTCTGTGGGACGCGGGCACATGGACCGGTTGTGGCACGGCAAGCCGTATACTCTGCCGTTTTTGTACGTCGGAACATGGCGCAGCATCATGTTTCCCGAGCACGGAGAGAATGTGCCGTTCATGATTCAGAACTATGCATATCGCGACCCTCTGGGCCGCGAAACTGTGACGTGGGTGCGGACGTTCGAGACACGCAAACCGCGGCGATTTGACGCGTACATGATCTGGAGCGAGAAACGCGGATGCATCGTCGATTACCTGGGGACACACCAGCACCTTGCTGTGGACCTTGAGGTGCGCGTGGCAGAGAACGGAGGCATTCGCATCCGCTCCGGCGAACAACGGTTTTACGAGCGAAAGATTGGATTCCGGTTTCCGCTCTTCTTTTCCGGTGTGGCCGATGTCTGTGAGTGGTACGACGATGCGGCGCAGCGCTTTCGAATCTCCGTCTCGGCAGAGAACCGGATATGGGGGAAGCTCTTCGGATATGAGGGCAGCTTTCAGTGCGAGTGGCATCAGGTTGAGGCTGGGGCGGTCCCGCCGGAGATTCTGCCGAAACGCGTAGAAGCGCGTGAATGAAGCCGGATTTGCGGCTGATTGAAGGACCTAAAACGAAGAAGGCCTCCCGCGGGGGAGGCCTTCTTGGGTCTTGCCTTGCGGCTACTGATTGTTCTGCATGGTGATGCCGCCGCCTTCTTTCTTTTCCTTCGCGGCTTCATTGGCCTTGCGGGCGCCGATGGCCTTCTGGACCCACTGGTCGGCCTGGGCAAGATCGGCCTTGCGAGCGGCGTCGTTCGGACAGTCGAGGTCAGCCTTGCGGCGGTAGTCGAGGTTCAGGTACTGCATGGCGTCGTCGTAGGTGGGGTTGATCTCAACGGCGTGGTTCAGATACTGCATGGCTTCGTCGACAAGAGGCGTGTTGGCGGTCTTCATCTTCGCGCAGGTGGCTTTGTTCATCTTCACGTTGCCGTTGCCATCGTCCTGCAGGCCCTGCTCGCCGAGGATCTGCACGGCATTCTTGTAGGCCTGGGTCCAGTCGATAACGCCGATCGTGTAGTTGGCTTCAGCGTCCTTCGGGTTGAGGGAGATGATCTTCTGTTCGGTCGCCTTGGCGGCGTCGAACTGCTTGATGTTGCGCTGAATGGAGGCAATCTGCTTCAGAGCGTCGAGGTCGTTGGGGTTCTTGGCGAGCACCTCGTCGAAGCCGTCCATCGCCTTCTTGGCGGTGGCAAGATTCTCGGGCGTATCGAGATTCGGGACCACCTGGTAACTGTAGGCGGTTGCGAGGTAAAGGCGCGCCGATTCATAGTTTGGATCGAGAGCAATCGAGTTCTGGAAGTGGTTGACCGCTTCCTCGTAGTGTCCCGCCTTGAAGGCTTGCACGCCCTTGACGAGTTGATCGCGCGCCCGCAGCTTCGTACAGCCAGTAGTGCTTCCGAGCACAATAAGCAGCGCAAAGCCTGCAGTAATTCGTGCGCTAAGTTTCATGAGAAAACCTTCCCCTTCAACAATCTTGCTCTTTCGCGTCGCCAAGGCGCGTCCGGTGAGCTTCCAGCTTTGTGGCCTTGCCGTCCGATTGTAACCCACGGCGCAAAGCCTCATCTTACAGCGATGCCGGGCTTTCCGGGTACGTCCTCGATGTTCGATGGGGAATGAGGCAAAGAAGGTGTGCTGGAGGACTTTTAAGAAGGTCCAAAAGCTGGTTGTTAGCATGGAAGCCACGGCTGAGTCGGCCGCTCAGGGAAGGCAGGACGATGGCAAACGCAAGGTGGACGGTCGCGGCAATGATGCCGCAGGCGGGCAAGACGGTACTGATCACCGGGGCTAACAGCGGAATCGGCTTCCAGACGGCGCGCGAGCTGGCCCGGCACGGAGCCCATGTGCTGATGGGCGTTCGCGACCTGTCAAAGGGCGAGGCCGCGCGCAAGAAGATTGTCGCGGAGCAGCCGGGGGCCCAGGTGGAGCTCGTAGCGCTGGATATTGCATCGGTGGCTTCGATCCGCGGGTTTGCCGGAGAGTTCAGTGCAAGTGGCACCCGCCTGGACGTGCTGGTGAACAACGCCGGCGTGATGGCGCTGCCCAAACGAGAGCAGACGCCGGATGGATTTGAGCGGCAGTTCGGCACGAATCACCTGGGACATTTTGCGCTGACCGGACTCCTGATGCCGGCGCTGTTGGCAGCCCCTGCGCCGCGCGTGGTCACCGTCGCATCTCTGGCGCACCGCAACGGCAAGATGGAGTGGGACAACCTGCAGGGCGAGAAGAGCTACACGCCATGGGGCGCGTACAACAGTTCGAAGCTGGCGAACATTCTGTTCGCGCGGGAGCTGGACCGACGGGCACGGGAGAAGGGCAGCAAGTTGCTGAGCGTCGCGGTGCATCCCGGCGTGTCCACGACGAATATCTCGAACTATGGGACGGACCTGAAGACGACGCTGTTTCGGCTATTCGGGCGGTTTTTCGTTCAGAACGATGAGATGGGCGCGCTGCCGACGCTGTATGCCGCGACGGCAGCAGAGGTTCATGGCGGTGAGTACATCGGGCCGGATGGACGCGGAGAGATGGGCGGCTATCCGAAGGTGGTGCAGCCCCGGCCGCAGGCGCTGGATGAGCAGGCGGGCCGGAGGCTTTGGGATGTCAGCGAGCAGTTGACGGGTGTCGTTTACCCGACACTTGGGTGATCGCTAAGTTTGCAAGCGGACGGGGGCGCCGGTCTTCGAGGCGAGGTGCTCGAAAGTGACGTCCGGGGCGAGTTCCACGCAGAGGAAGCCGTTTGGGGTAATGTCGATGACGCCGAGGTCGGTGATGACTCGGTGAACGACATCTGTCCCGGTGAGCGGGAGGGTGCAGGCGGGCAGGAGCTTGGGGCCGCCATCCGGGGCGGTGTGCTCCATGAGGACGACGACGCGGCGGACGCCGTTGACGAGGTCCATGGCGCCGCCCATGCCCTTGACGCGCTTGCCGGGGATCATCCAGTTGGCGAGGTCGCCGCGCTCGGAGACCTGCATGGCGCCGAGAATGGCGAGGTCGATGTGCCCGCCGCGGATCATGGCGAACGAGTCGGCCGAGGAGAAGGTTGCCGCGCCGGGGAGGAAGGTGACGGTCTCCTTTCCGGCGTTAATGAGGTCCGGATCGACCTCGGAGTCGAGCGGGTAGGGGCCCATGCCGAGCAGGCCGTTCTCGGACTGGAAGATGACGGTCATTCCGGCAGGGATGCAGCCGGCGCAGAGCGTGGGCATGCCGATGCCGAGGTTCACGTAGAAACCGTCCTGCAGCTCGCGGGCGGCACGCTCGGCCATCTGCTGTCGGGTCCAGGGCATCGGTTACTCCTTTCCTCCGCTTCGAACAGTCCGGCGTTCGATGCGCTTTTCCGGATGCGGATTGTGAATGAGCCGCTGGACGAAGATGCCGGGCGTGTGGATCTCGTCCGGGTCGAGCTGGCCGGGTTGCACGATGATCTCGGCTTCTGCAACGGTGATCCGGCCGCAGGTGGCGACATTGGGATTGAAGTTGCGCGCGGTGCGGCGGTAGATGAGGTTGCCGTGGGTATCGGCCTTCCACGCTTTTACGAGCGCGAGGTCGGCATTGATGGCGCGCTCCAAGAGATATTGGTGGCCATCGAACTCGCGGACCTCCTTGCCCTTAGCAATCTCGGTGCCAACGCCGGTGCGCGTGTAGAAGCCGGGGATGCCGGCGCCGCCGGCGCGCATGCGTTCGGCGAGCGTGCCCTGGGGAGCGAATTCGACCTCGAGCTCACCGGCGAGGAACTGCCGCTCAAACTCGGCGTTCTCGCCGACGTAGCTGGAGATCATCTTGCGGACCTGGCGCGATTCGAGCAGGACGCCGAGCCCCCAGCCGTCCACGCCGGCGTTGTTGGAGGCGACCGTGAGATTGCGCACGCCGGTCGCTTTGAGGGCAGCGATGAGAGCTTCCGGGATGCCACACAGGCCGAAGCCGCCGACGGCGAGGAGCATGCCATCGCGTGCCAGGCCTGCGAGCGCCTCGTCGGCGCTGGGAAAGAGCTTGTTCATGCGATTGCCAATAATTCCACTGCGCCACACTATGCGACACGAACGGCAGGAATGGCAATCGCGGCGGCGGCGGCCTGTTTCTTGTGCCGCGCACCTGGTGCACAGGGAGGCACCGTTATTTGTGCGTTTACGTGGCGTTGGTGGAAGGCATTTAATGGTGTTAATCGCCAGAGCAACGTTATCCGGAAGTAAATCGGTCGTCAGGACACGCATGCAGCGGAGCCTCTTCTTTCAAATCGCCGTTCGAGCCGCTATCGCGTGCGGTCTTTTGTGCGCTGCGACGCTGCTGTTCCGGGACGTGTGGGTGGCGATTGCGCTGGGGCTGACGCTGTCGCTTCTGCTGACGGCGAACATTGTGCGGCTTTGCAGGCATGATGATGTGGCGGTCGAAAGCGCGATTGTGTCATTGGCAGAGGCGCGTGAGATTGAGCTGAAGCCGACGTTCAGCGAGCATGACCGGCTGGCGGGGATGATTCGCACGGCCGCAGACGACGTGCAGCGGAGTTTTGCGGTGAGCGCCGAGCGGCGGGAGAAGCTCGAGGCGCTGCTGGACTCGATGCAGGATGCGGTGACGTCCATCGACGCTGCGGGCAGGATTATCTGGGCGAATAAGTCGATGCAGCGGCTGGTTGTGGATTCTTTCGGCTCGGTCCGTGCGGGGCATTCGCTGGTGCAGACGATTCGCGCGCCGGAGGTGCTGGACTGCGTGCACGAGGCGCTGGAGACCCGACAGTACTCCGAACGAGCTCCCGTGTCACTGGTGCCGGGCAGAGTGTTTGCGGTGAGTGCGTCGCCGATGCCGGAAGGTGGCGCCGTGGTGGTGTTGCGGGATGTGACGCGCATCGAGCAGGTGGAGCGCACGCAGACGGAGTTTGTCGCGAATGTTTCGCACGAGTTGCGCACTCCGCTAACGAGTATCCAGGGATACGTCGAGATGCTGCTGGAAGCGGACGAGCATCCACTGCCCGCGGCGTCGGAGCGAGAGTTTTTGCAGGCGATCCTGAAGAGCGCACGAAGGATGGCGCGGCTCACGGACGATCTGCTGGCGCTGGCGCGCGTGGAGTCGGGCGAGCAGAAGCTGGAGCCGCGAGCGGTCCCGGTCGCGGCTCTCGTGCGCGAAGCGGAGGCTGCGGTTGCGGGCGTGGTGAAGGAGAAGGGCGGCACGCTCGAGGTGAATGTTTCGGCTGAGGGCGAGGTCATTACGGATAGCGATGCGGCGGTGCAGATTCTCAGCAACCTGATTGAGAACGCGCTGAACTACGGCCGCACCGCAAATGGAGCGCGGGTTCAGCTATCGGTTGACAGGCCCGTAGGGCAACCGCAGGAGGTGCGCTTCCGCGTGCGTGACTTCGGCGGGGGCATTGCGTGGGAGCACCTGGGCCGGATCTTCGAACGCTTCTATCGCGTGGACAAGGCGAGATCGCGGGAGTCGGGCGGCACGGGACTGGGGCTGGCCATTGCGAAGCACCTCGTCGAATCTCAGCGGGGGCGCATCTGGGTGGAGAGCGAGCTTGGGCACGGCAGCAGCTTCTATTTCACCCTGCCGACGCAGCTTGCAGTGAGCCAAACGGCGCAGACGGCGGCCGCGTCCTTGCCGGCGGCTAAGTAGCAATTGACCCGGGCGCATCGCGGTGGGGTGCCGCCTATCGATAAGAAAAACTTACGCCCTATCAGTTTTTACGCTGCCGTTACATTTCATTTCCCGTCCGTTTACAACGGCTTGCGACGATCATAGTCACAGGACATCCAGAGCAAGGAAACGCCGGCTCTGTTGCTGGGCAGCATTGCCCCGCGCACACCTTAGCCAAGTCCGTAGGGGATTCATGAAATCAGCCAGATTGTGGACCGTGTTGCTCGCGGCAACACTCGTTTCCGGGTATGCCCCGGCTCAAAGTTCCGCCCAGGCGACGAGAACGCAGACCATAAAGAAGACACGGACGCACAAAGAGAGCCCGATCGAGACGGAGCTCCGCGAACTGCGGGAGGAGATGAAGGCGCAGCAGGACGAGATCGATGCCTTACGGCAGCAGCTCTCGGCGCGGGACCAGCAGGTGAGCCAGGCGGAGCAGGCGGTGAGCGCGGCACAGACGCAGGCGGAGACGGCGACGACGACCGCTACTCAGGCGCAGCAGACGGCGACCGCGGCGAGCACGAAACAGCAGGCGCTCGAGAGCACCGTGGCTGACATCAAGACCACGAACACGGGCCTGCAGGAGACGGTTGTCAATAATCAGGCTGCGATCAAGAGCGAGATCGAAAACCCTGCCGCCCTCCACTACAAGGGTGTGACCATTACTCCGGTTGCCTTCTTCGCGTTTGAAGGTGTGTGGCGGCAGCGGTCGGTCAACTCGGACATCAACACCCCTTTCAACAACATTCCGTTTCCGAGCGCGACGCAGTACCAGTCCACAGAGCTGAACTTCTCCGCGCGCCAGAGCCGCATCGGTGCGCTGTTCCAGGCCAATGCCGGCAACGTCACCCTCAGCGGCTATGACGAGATGGACTTCCTCGGCACGGGTACCAGCTCGAACAACAACCAATCGAACAGCTACGTTCTGCGTCAGCGACAGATATGGGGCAAGGCGGAGACCAGGAGTGGCTTCGCCGTTACCGGCGGTCAGATGTGGTCACTCGTATCCGAAGACAAACAGGGAACGGATGTGCGCACCGAGGTGCTGCCGCAGACTATTGATTCGCAATACCTGGTCGGATTCAGCTGGACGCGCCAGCCTGGCATCCGGATCCAGCAGCGCTTCGGCGATTACAAGACGGGCGCGTTCACTGCGGCGCTCTCGCTTGAGCAGGCGCAGATTACCGGCTTCACGGCAGCGGGTTCGGCTCCGGTCGAATACTTCTTCGGTGGCCCGGGGCAAAACGGCGGCCTGTACAACGCGGCCGGCAGTATCGGCACCACGGGCGGTGCTATCACCACCTATGCCAACAACGTGCTTCCGGACATCATCGTCAAGGGCGCATTTGACGGATCGCAGCTTCACGCCGAGATCGGTGGCCTGGCCCGCTTCCTGCGCGACTACTACCTGCCTGTGACTGGTGTGACCGGAACGGCTTCGGCTCCGGTCTATGCCTACGGGTCGACGTATCAGAGCCATACCAGCCCGGCCGGCGGCGTATTTGGAAATGTTCGAGTGACGCCGGACAAGTACTTCAACGTCGGCCTGCAGCTCATGGCCGGTCAGGGTGTGGGACGGTACGGCTCGAGCCAGCTCGCCGACGCGACGCTGCGGCCGGACGAGACGCTGGAGCCGATTCGTAACTACCACGGCCTTCTGGGCATCGAAACGCACCCTGCCAAGAAGCTGGATGTCTTCGCCTATTACGGCGGTGAGTATGCCCAGCGCACGGTCTACGCGAATAGTGTCGGCTCGCTTATTGGCTACGGTCCGCAGAACCTGAACGACTCGGGCTGCTACGCCGCTCCGGGTGCGCCTGCAACAACACCGAGTGCGGGCTCGGGCGGTTCCATCTCGGCCTCGAGCTGCGCATCGCCGACGCGCTACATTCAGGAGCCGATGTTTGGGTTCATCTACCGGGCGGTCAACGATCCGAAGTTCGGACGGCTCCAGTACTCGGCGACGTACAGCTACTTCAAACGTGGCCTCTGGTCCGGCGTCGGTAGCGCGACTACTCCGCCGGCGCCTTCCACCAACGACCCGATGCTGCACTTTCAGATGCGTTACTACATCCCCTAGACTCGGGCTTGCGCGGCGAGGCTGACGTCTTGCCGCGCGGCAGCGTCCTAACCAGGAAGAGCGGGGCGCAGGGCCAGGAGTCTGAACTAAACGCGGTGCGACAGGCGCCGCCACTAATGGAGGATCCAAAGTGAGACTGAGACTTCTTTCCGCCGCGCTGATTGCGATGGTAGCGACTGGCGCATGGGCGCAAAACCTGAACGGCGCGGGCGCCACGTTTCCGAATCCGATCTATTCGCGCTGGTTTGCGGAGTATGCGCAGCAGCACCCGAACGTGCACATCAATTATCAGTCGGTGGGCTCCGGCGCGGGCATCCAGCAGGTGACGCAGAAGACAGTGGACTTCGGCGCCTCGGATGGGCCGATGACTGACCAGCAGCTCGCAGAGGCAAAGAGCCACGGTCTGAACATCATCCATATCCCGACGGTGCTCGGTGCGGTCGTGCCGGTGTACAACGTCCCGGGTGTAACGCAGGACCTGCATTTCGCGCCGGAAGTTATCGCAGCCATCTACCTAGGCAAGATTACGATGTGGGATGACGGAAACCTGCAGCATGACAACCCCGGGGTGAAGCTGCCGCATAAACGCATTCTGCCTGTCTACCGTTCGGATGGATCGGGAACAAATTACATCTGGACCGACTTTCTGTCGAAGGTTGTTCCGGTCTTCCAGCAGCAGATCGGGAAGGGAACTTCGGTAAAGTGGCCAGTCGGCATCGGTCAAAAGGGCAACGAAGGCGTGGCTGGGATGGTACGCAGCACCGAGGGTTCGTTCGGTTATGTGGAGCTGATTTATGCACTGCAGAACCATATGTCCTTCGGTCTGGTGCGCAACGCTTCTTTCAAGTACGTGAAGGCCTCTGTCGCGGGCGTGACGGCAGCGGCGGCTGGTGAGGCGAAGAACATGCCCGGCGACTATCGCGTCTCGATCACCAACGCTCCGGGCGCGGATGCCTATCCGATTTCATCGTTCACGTGGCTGCTCATTCCGCAGCACTGGGACGACCAGGCCAAGGGCAAAGCGATGGTCGATTTCCTGAACTGGATGCTGGATCACGGCGAGCAGGAGGCGGCAGGCCTGAACTATGCTCCGCTGCCGAAGACCGTGGCCGACAAGGTGCGCGCGACTATCACACAGATTCACTAACCAACGGAGAAGCCGCCGGACACCACTGTCCGGCGGCTTCTTTCCCCTCAATTTACAGTCCTTTCACACTGGGGCCCTACGCTCTAAACGGCACGTTATGACCCAGCCCAATCCCGTCACCCTGCCGACCCCAGTCGTTGAGCCTGCAGGCAAGACACCCGAGCAGCTGCCGGTCGACCCGAAACGCATACAGCCTTCTGAAATAAGAGAATTTTTGCGGGAGCGGAGCTCGGGCCGGATGGCCGACGGCAGCTTTGGCGGGCTGATGCTTGTGGCTGCGCTGAGCATCTTTGTGATCGTCGCGCTGATCCTCTGGGTGCTGATTCACGACTCCCAGCTCTCGATCCACACGTTCGGCTGGAAGTTCTTTAGGACTTCGAACTGGGACCCCGTCAACGGCAGCTTCGGCGCGCTTCCGTTCATCTTCGGCACGGTCATCTCCTCGCTGCTGGCGCTCCTGATCTCGGTTCCGCTGTCGCTGTGCGTGGCGATTTTTGTGATCGATATCTGTCCGCCGGCTCTAAGGGGGCCGATCTCGTATCTGACGGAGCTTCTGGCCGCTATTCCGAGCGTCGTTTATGGTCTGTGGGCACTGGTCGTGCTGGTGCCGATTGTTCGCGATCAGGTGGGGCCCGTCCTTGAGAGATGGCTCGGCTGGACGGGACTCTTCGCGGAGCCGAACTTCGGCGTGGGGATGTTTACCGCGAGCGTTGTCCTGGCGATCATGATTTTTCCGATCATCTGCTCGATCAGCCGCGACGTGATGAAGGCGGTGCCGATTCATCAGCGCGAGGCGGCGCTGGCGCTGGGCGCGACGCGATGGGAGATGCTGCGGATCGCGGTGCTGCGCAATGCGAGAATCGGCATCGTGGGCGCGGTGATCCTTGGCCTTGGCCGCGCCCTCGGCGAGACGATCGCGGTCACGATGGTCATCGGCAATCATCCGGACATCGCTAAGAACCTCTTCAACCCGGCATACACGCTGGCCAGCGTGATTGCGAACGAGTTCACTGAGGCGAACGGCGATCTGTACATTAGCGCGCTTATCGAGATTGGGCTGGCGCTGTTCCTGGTCACCGTTGTGGTGAACGCGATAGCCCGCCTCCTGGTGTGGGCCGTCACCCGCGGCACCTCTGCGAGGACGGTATGATCAGCGCACTTCCGGAGCGTTCAGCGCAGCTTGAGCGCATAATCCGTGTGCGTCGCACGCTCACGAATCATCTGGTGACCGGGCTGGCGTTGCTCAGCACGGTCATTGTGCTTGTTCCGCTTGTCGCGATTCTCGGATATTTGATCTATAAGGGCGCGAGCTCGCTGAACCTCGCATTCTTCACGAAGGTTCCCGCGCCGGTAGGTGAGACAGGTGGCGGCATGGCAAACGCCATTGTCGGATCCGGCATTATCCTCACCGTCGCGAGTGCGATCGGCATTCCTCTGGGGATTGCCGGGGGTGTGTATCTCGCGGAGTATGGCCGCGGTGGTCTGCTCGGCAATCTGATCCGCTTCACCGCCGATGTGCTGAACGGTGTTCCGTCGATTGTGATGGGCATCGCGGCCTACGGGCTCATCGTCGTGCACTACAAGTTTTCGGCGCTGGCCGGTGGCGTTGCGCTCGCCATCATGATGGTGCCCACGATCACGCGAACGACGGAGGAGATGCTCGCCACGGTACCGCACATGTTGCGCGAAGCCGCCCTCGGTCTGGGAATTCCAAAATGGCGGACAATTCTGTCGGTGAGCCTCCGGACTGCGATGCCGGGCATCATCACCGGTTGCATGCTCGCGTTTGCTCGCGTCGCGGGCGAGACTGCGCCGCTGCTGTTTACGGCATTCGGCAACAATTTTTGGAGCTTCACGCTGACCCAGCCCATCGCCGCGTTGCCGCTGCAGATCTATGTGTACGCGCTCTCGCCGTACGATGAATGGCACCGGCTGGCGTGGGCCGGCGCGCTGGTGCTGATCGTGCTCATCATGGTTTCCGTGACGCTTGTGAGGCTATACGCCAATCGCGGCGCCATCAAGGGCGGGCATTAGGCAAGGGAGGACATAAGCGTGGGCGTCGACATTCGCGTCGAAAATCTGAATGCCTGGTATGGGCAGGTGCACACGTTGAAGGACGTGACCCTGCACATCCGGGCGAACCAGTGTACGGCGCTGATAGGCCCATCCGGCTGCGGCAAGTCAACCTTTGTGCGCTGCCTGAACCGCATGCACGAGACGAACCCCATTGCCCGGGCTGAAGGTGCGGTGCGGATGGGCGAGGTCGACATCTACCAGGACGCCACGCCCGTGGAGATCCGCCGCCGTGTGGGGATGGTATTTCAACGGCCGAATCCGTTCCCGTCGATGACCATCTATGACAACGTCGCGAGCGGGCTGAAGCTGAACGGCTACCGCAAAAGGCGCGTACTGGATGAGGTTGTCGAGCGCTCGCTGAAACAGGCTGCGCTGTGGGACGAGGTGAAGGACGATCTCAAGAAGAAGTCCGGCGCGAGCCTCTCGGGTGGGCAGCAGCAGCGCCTCTGCATCGCGCGTGCGCTCGCTGTGGATCCTGAGGTGCTGCTGATGGACGAGCCGGCGAGCGCACTGGATCCGGTCTCGACGGCTAAGATTGAAGACCTGATCTTCGAATTGAAGAGTCAGTACACGATTGTTATTGTGACGCACAACATGCAGCAGGCAGCGCGCGTCGCAGAACGTACAGGCTTCTTCCTAACGGGCCGGCTGGTTGAGTTCGATGCAACGGACAAGCTCTTCACCAACCCTTCCGACAAGCGGACGGAGGATTACATTACGGGGAGGTTTGGCTGATGCGGATCAAATTCCAGCAAAAACTCGACGAATTGAAAGAACGCCTGCTGGTCATGGCGGGTCTTGTGGAGCAGGCGATTCAGCGCGCAACCGAGGCCTACTCCTCGCGCGACATGGATCTCTGCGAGTTGGTATCGCTCTCCGAGCCGGCGATCAACCGTATGGAGCACGAGATCGATCAGCTCGCCCTCGACCTGCTCGCGATGGAGCAGCCGATGGCGGTCGACCTGCGCTTCATCCTCGCCGTCATTCGGATCAATGCCGACCTGGAACGCGTGGGCGATCAGGCGGTGAACATCGCGAACCGGTGCAAGGATCTGAGCGCTCTGTCCTCGCAGGATCTCCCTGTAGACATCCCGAAACTCGCACAGCTCTCCACGGCGATGATTCGCAAAGCATTGCAGTCGTTCATTGAGGCCGATACGGAGATGGCGCAATCGGTCCTCCTGCTCGACGATCAGGTGGACGAGCTGAACCGCGATGCCTTCAAGACGCTCGGTGCGCTCATCCAGGAGCACCCCGAGCGCACTCCCGAGGCGCTGAACGCCCTGGTGATCTCGCGTAATCTCGAGCGTGTTGGCGACCACGCGACGAACATTGCCGAAGACGTAATCTTCTGGGTGAGCGGCGCTGACGTTCGGCATCACTTTGCGGCAAATGCTGCCGCCGCAGCTGCCGCAGCTGCCGCGGACGACGCTGGGCGCTGAAATTCGCTTGAAAATCCCGAGCTTTCCGGCCAGAAGTGCTGCTCAGCGGCGGCACTTCTTTCTTAGTGCCTCGAGGTGAAGCCGAGGCGTAGAATCGGCACGCCGGGAAGATTCTGGATACAGTCAACTCACATTTTCTTAGCCATGCTCTCCGCGGGTGACCTTGGCAGACCCGCAAGACAGGAGCTTCTCATGAGACATCAGTCTGAGGATTCCACAATCTCCAACACTTCGGCTCCCACCCGCCGCAGTTTTCTCCGCTACGCCGCGATGGCCGCCGCGGCGCCTATCCTCACCGAGGCGCACTTCGCCCGCGCAGCGCAGCAGGCAATGGCCAAACCTGCCGCAGCCGGAGGCCGCCACGACTTCTTCCTGAATCCGCCGCCCGACGCCGTTCTGATCAACGCGAACGAGAATCCGCTCGGGCCGTGCCAGGCTGCGCGTGAAGCGATTGCGCACCTTGTCCCGACCGGCGGTCGATACGACTTTTATGGCGAGACCGATAAGCTGGTGAAGACGTTCGCCGCGCAGCACAACCTCGGTGAGGACTACATCTCGGTGTACGCGGGCTCATCCGAGCCGTTGCATTACACCGTGCTGGCATTCACCTCACCCACGCGCAGCCTCGTGATCGCGGACCCTTCGTATGAAGCGGCGATGGCCGCCGCGGCGTATTCCGGCGCCAAGATGCACAAGGTTCCTGTCACGGCTGACTATGCGCACGACATCAAAGCGATGGTCGCTGCCGATCCGAACGCCGGCGTGATCTACATCTGCAATCCGAACAACCCCACGGGCACCCTCACGAGCAAGAAGGACATCCTGTGGGCTCTGGAAAACAAGCCGAAGGGGTCGGTGCTGCTTGTCGACGAAGCGTATATCCACTTTGCCGATGCGCCAGACGTCATTGATCAGGTCATCGCGGGCAAGGACCTAGTCGTGCTCCGCACGTTTTCGAAGATCTACGGCATGGCAGGGCTGCGCTGCGGCTTTGCAGTAGCGCGTCCTGATCTGCTGAATAAGCTTTCGCTCTATGGCGACAATCCGATGCCGGTCACGGGCTCCGGCGCAGCGAATGCGTCACTACTGGACGCGAACCTCGTTGGCGCGCGCAAGAAGATTATGACCGACAGCCGTGGCGAGACGATTGCGTGGCTGAAACAGCACGGCTACAAGGTGATCGGCGACCCAGTCTCGAACTGCTTCATGATCGATACGGGACGGGACGGCCGCCGCGTAATGGACGGGATGCGCGCGAAGAATGTCTACATCGGCCGAACGTGGCCTGTGTGGCCGAACGCTGTGAGGATAACCGTCGGCACGCCCGAGGAGATGGCAAAGTTCCGTACCGCGTTCAAGCAGGTGATGGACGCGCCGCCGGTCACCTTAGGCGCAGCGGAATCACTTCGCTTGCACCGCGACGGCGTGCGGTATCGGCAGTCTTCTTAGCGGACGAGGCCTGGTCGCTGCCCGTGTACTTGCCGGCAGCATCCAGCCGCGTAGATGCGCAGGAACGACAGTATGCGACCTCGATTCGCCTGCGTATACTTTCCCTGCGTGTGTGCCGCTCTTCGAACTCGCGACGTTTCAGCGAGCCCCCTGACCGCGGCCGCTGCTGAGCCTGCGCGCTGGGGACGCCGTCGCTGGCTCTTATTGGCTGCTTTCATCACGTACAGCCTCGCCTACCTGGACCGCGCGAACTACGGGTTCGGCGCGGCGGCCGGCATGGCACAGACGCTGCACATCACTGGCGGCAAGAATTCGCTGCTGAGCGCTTTGTTTTTCCTAGGCTACTTCTTCTTCCAGGTTCCGGGAATGATTGCGGCGCGAAGGTTCAGCTGCACGCGCCTCATCGCGATCTCGTTGCTTGTGTGGGGAATACTGGCCGCGCTTACCGGAGTGCTGCGCATCTTCTGGATGCTGGCTGTCGACAGGTTTCTTCTCGGCGTTGCCGAGAGCATCATCTTCCCCGCGCTCCTGTTGCTGCTCACACGCTGGTTCACACGGGCAGACCGCTCACGCGCGAACGTGCTGCTGATGCTTGGCAATCCGATGACGGTGCTGTGGATGTCGGCCATTACCGGCTTTCTCATCGAGAGGTTTGGGTGGCAGCGCACGTTCATCTTCGAAGGCCTGCCGTCCGTTGCGTGGGCCGTTATCTGGATGTTGTTTGTGCGCGAGCGGCCCACCGAAGCCCGCTGGCTGCCGGCAGATCAAGCCGAGAGTATTACGACGCGTCTGGCGGTCGAGCAGCGCGAGCTGCCTCCATCCGCCCATGCGACGACGCAGACATTGTCGGCGGCTCTGTTGCGCAAAGATGTCATCGTTCTCGCGATTCAATACTTCTGCTGGAGCTTCGGTATCTACGGGTTTGTCCTGTGGCTGCCCACGATCGTGCGTGAGGGCTCGTCACTTAACATGGGCCGCACCGGTCTGATGTCTGCGGCTCCGTATCTCATCGCCGTGATCATGGAACTCCTCATGGCGCATTTTTCTGACCGTGCGCAACGACGGCGGCGCTATGTCTGGCCACCGCTCCTGATTTCCGGAGTTGCACTGCTGGGGTCCTTCCTGCTCCAGCCGTACGGTTTCGTGTGGGCTTACCTCTGCCTTCTCCTAGCCTGCGGCGGAATGTATGCGCCCTATGGTCCGTTCTTCGCGATCATGCCGGAGCGCATCCCGCAGAGCCGGGTCGGTGAGGTGATGGCGCTCGTCAACAGCTTTGGCGCACTTGGCTCGTTCGCCGGCGTCTACATCGTAGGATCGCTGCGGACGATCACGGGCAGTGAGCGCCCCGGGTATCTCTTGATGTCGCTCTTCCTGGTGATTTCGGCGCTGCTGATCATCTGGCTCCCGAGTCCGCCTGTGGCCGATCCGCTGAAGGAGCCGGCGAATGCCTGAGCCGCTGCGGTTGAGTGATGTCCTCGAGAGCGATTCAGCGCTTTTCGCCGACGTGCGTACACACGCAAAGGGGCCCGAGGGCATGCTGCCCATCACGCCGGAGATGCTGCTCACGCAGCCATCAGGGAACCTTTTCGGCCTCTCACAGAATGCTGGCATGGGCTGGGAACCTGCGCGCCTGCTCGACCCCGAGTTCCTGATCCTCTCGACGCACGGCGGCCTGCGTGCGGCCGACGGCACACCCATCGCGCTCGGATTTCACACGGGCCACTGGGAGGTTGGGCTTCTTGTCGCCGAAGCCGCGCGCGAGTTTCGGCGCCTGCATGCCATGCCCTTCGCCGGCGCGTGCACGGATCCCTGCGACGGCCGCACGCAGGGCACAGAAGGCATGTTCGACTCCCTACCTTATCGCAACGATGCCGCGATGGTCCTGCGCCGCCTCATGCGCTCGCTGCCGCAGCGCCGGGGCGTGCTTGGCATCGCGACCTGTGACAAAGGGTTGCCGGCGATGATGATGGCGCTGGCGTCCGGCGGCGCACTGCCCAGCGTGCTCGTGCCCGGTGGCGTCACGTTGCTACCCGACGAAGGTGAAGATGCCGGCCGAGTTCAGACCATCGGGGCGCGTTTCGCGCAAGGCGAGATCACGGAGGAGTACGCCGCAGAGATCGGTTGCCGCGCCTGTGCGAGCCCGGGCGGCGGTTGTCAGTTTCTCGGGACCGCGGCGACGTCACAAGTCGTCGGTGAAGCGCTCGGCCTATCCCTGCCGCACACGGCGCTCGCACCGTCCGGTCAACCGATCTGGCAGGAAGCGGCGACACGCTCTGCGCGTGCGTTGCTGCGGCTCACGCAGCTCGGACGGGGCACCCGCGATATCCTGACCGACGCTGGGGTCCGCAACGCGATGGTCGCGTTCGCGGCGTTCGGCGGCTCGACAAATCTCCTGCTGCACGTGCCCGCCATCGCACACGCCGCAGGGCTGCGCCGTCCCACGCGCGCCGATTGGGAGTCCGCAAACCGCGCGGTCCCGCGTCTCGTCGATGCACTTCCGAACGGCCCGCGCAACTTCGCCACCGTGCAGGTCTTTCTCGCCGGTGGCGTGCCGGAGGTCATGCTGCACTTACGCCGCGCCGGCCTGCTCGACACGACCGTTCTCACCGCAACCGGCGACACACTCGCGCATTCGCTCGACTGGTGGGAGCAGAGTGAGCGACGCCGCGCGATGAAGCACCGCCTTCGCGAGATCGACGGCGTCGACGCCGATGAGGTGATCCTGTCTCCCGATCGTGCGTGCTCGCGCGGCCTAACCTCAACCATCTGCTTTCCCGTTGGGAATCTCGCGCCCGGCGGCAGCGTCATCAAGAGCACGTCAATCGATGCGTCTCTCATCGACGCAGAGAACTCCTTCCGTCACGAAGGCCCCGCCAAGGTTTTCATTGCTGAAGCCGCCGCGATCACGGCCATCAAGCGCGGCGAGGTCGCTCATGGCGACGTGTTGGTGCTTATTTGCAGCGGGCCACTCGGCGCCGGCATGCAGGAGATCTACCAGATCACTTCCGCGCTGAAAGCGCTGCCGTTCTGCAAGCACGTTGCAGTGCTCACGGACGCTCGGTTCAGCGGTGTTTCGACCGGTGCGTGCATTGGCCACATTTCACCCGAAGCACTTGCCGGCGGACCTATTGGCCGGGTGCGTGACGGTGACTGGATCGAGATCGCAATCGATCGCAACGCGCTGCACGGCACGGTCAACTTTATCGGCGAGGGAGACGAGCGATTTGCAGCCGACGAAGGCGCACGCCGGCTTGCCGCACGCGAACCTCGTCGCGACCTCGCCCCGCATCGCGCTCTGCCCGCCGACACCCGGCTCTGGGCAGCCCTCGTGCAGGCCAGCGGTGGGGTCTGGGGCGGATGCGTCTATGACGCCGATGCCATCGTCGAGCAGCTCGCGCGCAGCGCCCAAAATCTGCAAGGAAAAGAGCCATGAAGATCTACAGGACCACGCGCGGTCTTCTCGTCGAGGAGCAAGGAACCGTCCACACCCTCCATGTGAGCTTCGATGATCTCGTACGAAGCAGTCATCCATTCTCCCTGGCAAGCACCGCATTTAACTCCGCTCCCGTTGCCGCGCCAAACGTGAACGAGCTGCTCGCGCCGATCGGCTGCCAGGAGGTGTGGGCCGCCGGGGTTACTTACTTCCGCAGCCGCAGCGCGCGGATGGAAGAGTCGAAGGATGCCGGCGGCGGCAGCTTCTACGATCGCGTGTACTCTGCTGTTCGTCCCGAGCTCTTCTTCAAAGCCACCGCGCGCCGGGTCGTTGGTTCCGGCGCCAATGTCCGCATCCGCTCCGATGCCCACTGGTCCGTGCCCGAACCCGAGCTCACGCTGCTTATCGACCCACGTGGCGAGATCATCGGCTATACCGTCGGCAATGACATGAGTTCGCGCGATATCGAAGGCGAGAACCCGCTCTACCTCCCGCAAGCAAAGGTCTATGACGGAAGCTGCGCGCTCGGGCCATGCATTCTGCTCAGTCGCGAGCCGCTGCCGAAGTCCATAACGATTCAAATTCAAATCATTCGCGGTGAAACGGCAGTCTTCGAAGGCACGACGACGCTCGCGGAACTCAAACGCGAACCCGCTGAACTCGCAAGTTATCTCTTCTGCGACAATAGTTTCCCCGACGGCGCATTCCTTATGACCGGCACCGGCATCGTTCCCGGCGACGACTTCACGCTCGAGCACGGAGATCTGATCCGCATCTCGATCGACCGGATCGGCACCCTCGAAAACCGCGTCGCCTAAGCGCGAGTCCCAACCTACTCGCGCGTGTACTTTCCGTTCACCATCCGCTGAATCCCCAGCGGATTCCCGCGCCGCAGTTCGATCGGCAGTACCGCATCCGGGAAATCCTGGTAGCAGACGGGTCGCGCAAACCGCGCAATCGCGCGCGTTCCCACCGATGTCGTGCGGCTGTCGGAGGTAGCAGGGAACGGCCCGCCATGCACCATCGCGTGACAGACTTCAACGCCGGTCGGATAGCCGTTGAACAGCAGTCTCCCCACCTTGGTTTCCAGCACGCGTACCAGCTCCGACGCATTGCGAAGATCGTCTTCCGTGCCCTGGATCGTTGCAGTCAGATGTCCGTGCATTCGTTTCGCAACATCGACGAGATCATTCATATCCCCGTAGTGAACCAACAGCGTCGTCGGGCCGAAGATTTCTTCTTCGAGCTCCTGATTGTTCCTAAACTCCGCGAGCGGAACGCTGAACATTGCAGCTCCTCCGGCAGCAGCATTGCCGGGCACTTCGCCTTCAAACCCTGCAACCCACTGCGCGGTGCCTGCGTCGCGCCGCTGCGTAACAGCGGCCTTGTAGCGTTGGGCGATTGACTGCGTGAGCATGCCATGCGCGCCGAGCGCGGCAAGACCGCCGCGCAATGTGTCGACAAACTCATCCGCATCCTGCGGCACAAACACCACCCCCGGTTTCGTGCAGAACTGTCCCGACCCCAGTGTGAACGAGCTTTGCAATCCCTTCGCCAGCTCCACTCCGCGCTCGCGCAGCGCGCCCGGCAGGACAAACAACGGATTCGTGCTGCCCATTTCGGCATAACAGGGAATCGGTTGCGGCCGCGCGGCGGCAAGCTTCATCAGCGCCTGCCCGCCGCTCGCCGACCCCGTGAACGCTACGGCCCGCACTGCAGGATGCTGCACAAGCGAGGTTCCGACCTCGATACCGCTATCGAACAGCAGCGCAAACACGCCGCCCGGCAGCCCGCATTTATGTAGCGCCCGCACAATGGCTCCCCCTGCGAGGTCGCTCGTGCCCGGATGCGCCGGGTGCGCCTTCACGATTACTGGATTGCCTGCTGCAAGCGCCGAAGCGGTATCGCCTCCCGCAACGGAGAACGCCAGTGGAAAATTGCTCGCGCCAAACACCGCCACTGGCCCAATCGGCCGCAGCACTGAGCGCACGTCCGGGCGCGGCAGCGGCTTGCGGTCAGGCATCGCCTCGTCAATCCGCGCGTCTACCCACGAGCCCTCGTCCACGACATCCGCGAACAACCGAAGCTGTCCAGTCGTGCGCGCCAGTTCGCCCTCGAGTCGCGCCCGGGGCAAACCTGTCTCCTGCTGCGCGCGTTCGACAATAGCCGCACCACCCGCTGCCAACTCCTCGGCAATCGAACGTAGGAAGTGTGCGTGCTCGTGGTTCCCGACCGCAGCGAAGGCCGGTGCTGCTGCGGTTGCAAGTTCTGCCGCGCGCGCCACATCATCCAGCCTCGCGGATACGAACTCCGGCTCGATTGCTACACCCGTCAATGGGTCGACTGCACGAAACCGAACTCCATCTCCCGTTCGAGGAGCGCCTTCAATCGTCGAGAACACACTTAGTGACATCCCTTCACCTCGCCCATATCGTGGGCTTCGCGGCCGCGTTGGAGTGTTTCTCGGGCAACCTGCTCACATGGATTTGCATCGCGGAAAATTGTCGTGACGTTCGATATAGCTGTCCGGCTTGCCTTTATAGTTGGAGGGTCCCGTTGTGCTGCATTTCTAGCGTAAACCGGATCAGAATCTATGACGAAGCCAGCCGTCCTGATCATTGATGATGATCCGTCCCATCTACGCATCTATGGGTGGATCGTACAGTCGGCCGGGTTTGAGCCATACGCTGCTCTCGTCAGCATGGACGCGCTTGAGCTTCCTGAAATGCAGATCGATCTCGTGCTTCTCGATTACCACCTGAATGGGCCCACGACGGCGACTGAAATAGCACAGCAATTGCGCGACAGGTATAAGAGCGCCCCGATTCTTGTGCTCTCCGACGCGCTCGTGATGCCGGACGATATAGCCCCGTTTGTCGACGGCTTCATACGAAAGGGCGATCCTGCGCGGCTGGTTGAAGCCGTCTCGCAGAAGATCACGGAGCAGGCTGGAACATCGCACTAACTCTGCTGAAGGGGAACACGTGACGCGCCGGAGAGCACGAAATCGGGTGACGGTCTGCGGCACAGCCACACTGATGGCATTCGCGCTGCTCCCGCGTGCAGCCCATTCGGCCCGCTACCCGCCCCAGCCGGCTCCCCAGCAGCAGCTAAAGCAACTGTCGCTCGCGCAGCTCGGAGATATCGAAGTCACGACGGTCTCCAAAGAACCGGAAGAGGTCTGGCAGACGGCGGCCGCCATTGCGGTTCTCACGCAGGATGACATCCGAGAGTCCGGCGCAACCAGCATCCCTGAACTCCTGCGTCTGATTCCCGGTGTCAATGTCGCGCGTGAGCAGAGCGATCAGTGGGCCGTCGCCGTACGCGGCTTCAACAGCCAGTTCTCAAAAGGACTGCTCGTGCTCATCGACGGCCGCAGCGTCTACACGCCGCTGTTCGAAGGCGTCTACTGGGACGTTCAGGATCTCGTCCTCGCCGACATTGATCGCATTGAGGTCATCCGCGGTCCCGGCGGCACCATCTGGGGAGCCAACGCCGTCAATGGCGTGATCAACATCATCACGAAGAAAGCCCGCGAGACGCAGGGCGGACTCGCGTGCGCTGCGCGGCAAAGTGTCCGCGAGTCCGCCTGCGTCTCGCGGGCTTTCTTCGTGATGATGTTGATCACGCCATTGACGGCGTTGGCTCCCCAGAAGGGTGCCGCCGGGGCCGCGGATCACTTCGATGCGCCGATGTCCGGCGGGCACGAGATCCTGAAGTCCCAGTAGACGCCGTCAAACGGCGGCGTGTAGACGTCCGGCCATCGACCAGCACGAGCAGTTTTTGAGAACTCGCGTTGAAGCCGCGTACGGGGACGGCCCACTGATCGCTCTGCTCCACGCGCGACATTGACACCGGGAATCAGACGCAGGAGTTCTGGGATGCTGGTTGCGCCGGACTCTCGGATGTCATCCTGCGTGAGAACCGCAATAAGAGCAGCCGTCTGCCAGACCTCTTCCGGTTCTTTGGAGCCCGTCGTGACTTCGATATCTCCGAGCTGCGCGAGCGACAGTTGCTTTAGCTGCTGCTCGGGAGCCGGCTGGGGCGGGTAGCGGGGGCCGAATGGGCTACACGCGGGAGCAGCGCGAATGCCATCAGTGTGGCTGTGCCGCAAACCGTCACCCGATTTCGTGCTCTCCCGGCGCGTCACGTGTTCCCCTTCAGCAAGAGTTAGTGCGATGTTCCAGCCTGCTCCGTGATCTACGGGGAGACGGCTTCAACCAGCCGCGCAGGAATCCCTCCCTTGCGTATGAAGCCGTCGACGAACGGAGCTATATCGTCCGGCATCAGGAGCGCGTCGGAGAGCACAAGAATCGGGACACTCTTATACCTGTCGGGCAATTGCTTTGCTATTTTCAGTCGCCGTCGTGGCCCCATTCAGGTGGTAATCGAGAAGCACGAGATCGATCTGCATTTCAGGAAGCTCGAGAGCGTGCATGTTAGCGAGAGCAGCGTATGGCTCGAACCCGGCCGGCTGACGATCCCACCATAGATGCAGTTGGGACGGATCATCAAATGACGGGACGGCTGGCTTCGTCATAGATTCTGATCCGGTTTACGCTAGAAATGCAGCACGACGGGACCCTCCGACGTTAAAGGCGAGCCGGACAGCTATATCGAACGTCACGACGATTTTTCCGCGATCCAGAGCTGTGAGCAGGTGCAGAAGAACGCTTCCAACGCGCCAGCGAAGCCCACGATATGGGCGAGGTGAAGGGATGTCACTAAGTGTGTTCTCGACGATTGAAGGCGCTCCTCGAACGGGAGATGGAGTTCGGTTTGGGCCGTCGACCCATTGACGGGTGTGGGATCGACCGGAGTTCGTATCCGCGAGGCTGGGGGAGGTGGCGCGCGCGGCAGAACTTGGGAGCAGCACCGGCCTTCGCTGCGGTCGGGAACCACGAGCACGCACACTTCCTACGTTGATTGCCGAGGAGTTGGCAGCGGGGTAGTAGGCTATTGTCGAACGCGCGCACCTGGAGACTGGCTTGCCCTTGCCTCGACTGCAAGGCGAGTTGGCTAGAACGACTGGTCAGCTGCGGTTGTTTGCCGACGTGGCTGGAGGAAGGCTCGTGGGTTGATGCGCGCATCGATGAGGCGCTGCCCGACCGGAAGCCTCTGCCGCGACCGGATGTGCGGTCGATGCTGCGGCCGATAGGACCGGTGGCGGTGTTTGGCGCGAGCAATTTTCCGCTTGCGTTTTCGGTGGCGGGCGGGGATACCGCGTCGGCACTGGCGGCCGGGTGTCCGGTGGTGGTGAAGGCTCACCCTGCGCACCCCGGGCACAGTGAGCTGGTCGGCGACCGCTGTGCGGGTTGCGGTGCAACAGGTGGCCTGCCGGGAGGGGTGTTTGGCCTGTTGCTGGATGCGGCTACAGAGGTGGGTACGGCCCTTGTGCAGCATCCTGCGATGCAAGGCCGTAGCCTTCACGGATCTGCAGGCGGTGGGCAGGCACTGATGCGGTTGGCGGCCGAACGTCCGGAGCCGATTCCGTGCTTTGCGGAGATGGGCAGCACGAATCCACTGTTTGTGCTGCCCGGGCGCGATGCGGGAGCGGGGTGCGGCGTTGGCCGCCGGGCTGCAGGGGTCGGTAACGCTCGGATCGGGACAGTTCTTACCAAGCCGGGGCTTGTGTTTGTGCCGAAGGAGGGGGAACGGGGCGTTTCTGGATGCGTTGCGGGCGGGGGTGGAGACCCTGGAGGGCATGGGATGCTCACTCCGGGCGATCGCGGCAGCGTTATAAGGCCGAGGGAATCCAGGGGCGTCTGGCCGCCGGGCAGGCGCAGTGGGTTGCAGGGCTGGAAAACAGGGTGCGCCGGAAGGCTGCTGCCGGATGGCTTCGGCTGCAGTGTTCTCGGTGCCGCTGGGAGACCTTCCTGGAAAGCAGCGAGTTGGAAGAGGAGATCTTCGGACCTACGACGCTGCTCGTTCACTACGGAGCGGTCTGAACGATCTGGTCGAGGCGGCGAAGGGTTGCGGGGACATTGACCGCGACGTTGCAGGGTACCGAGGAGGATCTGGCTCGATGCTTACTGACCTGGTCCGGGTGTTGGAGACGAAGGTCGGGCGGCCTTTGTTCAACGGCTATCCGACCGGCGTGGAGGTTTGCCCTGCGATGGTGCATGGCGGGCCGTTCCCGGCGACCTCCGACGCGCGATGGACGTCGGTCGGCACGAGAGCGATGCTGCGCTTTGCGCGACCGATTTGCTACCAGGACTTTCCGGATGCCACGCTACCGGAGCCTCTGCGGCGTGGAAATCCGCGGGGGTTGCAACGGATGGTGAACGGAAAGGATGCACTGCGTGCTGCCAGAAGCCTGAGTTCGTGCCGACACTCAGGAACTGACGACGTTTTCGAGAGTTCCGATGCCGTCAATCGTGATACGAGATGCAGATCGCCGCTGCCAGCGTAAAGTCGTCGCCCGGCACGATGCCGGTGCCGGTCATCAGGAAGGCGCCATGGGGAAAGCTGTTGTCGCGAAAGAGATAATGTGCGAGTTCCGCAGGCTCACGCTTCAGCTCCGCCAACGACGTTGTGCCGAAGACTGCCGTTCTCCGCGCAATTTGAAGCTGATCGTTGTGGACCGGTAGCGGCTCGCGATAAGCAGAATGCAGGGCCCAAGCGCGCAGCTTCCGTCGTAGACCTTGGCCTGCGGCAGATACAGCGGGTTCTCGCCCTCGATGTCGCGCGAACTCATGTCGTTGCCGATGGTGTAGCCGATGATCTCGCCCTGCGGATTGATGACCAGCGTCAGCTCCGGTTCCGGCACGGACCAGTTAGCGTCGGTGCGAATCCGCACCTCGCCGCCGGGGGCGACGACGCGGCGCCCACTCGCCTTGAAGAAGAGCTCCGGGCGTTCCGCGCTGTAAACACGATCGTAAAAGTCACCCCCGCCCGCGTCCTTGCATTCTTCCATGCGCGCATTGCGGCTGCGGAAATACGTGACGCCCGCCGCCCAGACCTCCTGGCTGCCGATCGGCGCAAGCACCTCGTCAGGTTCTTCGCCGGAACTCCGGCGTTCTATCGCCGCGACGCACGCGCTCATAGATCGACTGCACCGAGACCTCGTCCCAGCCCATGGGGAACGGCGTAGAAGTGAGTCTCATTCGACGCAGAAGCCGCGCTGGTCCGGTACAGCTTCATGCTCTTTTCCTTGCATGTTTTTCGGCGGCTGTGCGCGAGTTGCGCGATGATTGCATCGGCGTCATAGACGCATCCGCCCCACACGCCTCCGCTCGCCTGCACCAGCGCGGCCCAAAGCCGCGTGTCGTCGGGCAGACCGGATGCGGCGCAGATCGCGGGCGCGGCCGCGTGCGCAAGCCGCCGCGCGCCTTCTTCGGCGAGAAGCGCTTCCTCGTCCTTCGCCCACCAGGTCCACCGTCCCGTGCAGCGCGTTGCGGTCGACTGACAATCTCGATCAGTCGCCGTCGCGCACGCGGCCAATGGGCCCGCCGGCAAGCGCCTCCGGCGAAATGTGGCCGATGCAGCTCCGGTCGAGACTCCGCTGAACCGCGCATCCGTGAGCACCGCCACGTGCTTGCAAAACGGAGGCTCTTCAGCGCGGAGGTGACCTGGTAGATCTCCTGCATCCCCGCGCCAGCGGGCCGCCGCAGATCAGCACCATCACGTCTCCCTGAGCGACCGTTCCATGCTTGATCGCCGCGATCGCGGCCTCTTCGGTGATGAAGACCCGCGCCGGCCCAGTGTGACGATAGACGTTCATCCTGCATCGATCAGCGAGGGATCGATGGCCGTGCTCTTCATCACGCTGCCCTCCGGCGCGAGATTGCCGACGGGAAAGCAGATGGTCGGCGTCAGCCCGCGCGCCCGTGCCCGATCCGGCGAGAGGATGACGTCGTCCGCATCGATGCCGTCGAACTCGCGAAGCCGCTCGCTTCAGCGCCGCGCGGCGCTCGCTCTGCTCCCACCAGTCCAGGTTTGCGTCCAGCGTCTCGCCGGTCACCGTCCGCACGCTCGTGTCGAGCAGGCCCGCACGGCGCAGGTGCAGCATCACTTCCGGCACGCCTCCGGCCAGAAACACCTGCACCGTCGCGAAGTTCCGCGGCCCGTTCGGCAGCGCGTCCACCAGCCGCGGAACCGCGCGGTTCATGTCCGTCCAGTCCTCGACGCGTCGGCCGGCGCAGACCCGCCGCGTGCGCAATGGCCGGAACATGCAGCAGCAGATTCGTCGAGCCGCCAAACGCCGCGTGCAGCACCATCGCGTTGTGGACCGCGGCGTCCGTGAGGATGTCGCGCGTGCCCAGTCCGATCTGCGCCAGGCGCAGCAGCGCACGCGCGGAGCGCGTGCCGCGTCCAGCCAGACCGGCTGGCCCGAAGGCGCAAGCGCGGAGTGCGGCAGCGAAAGTCCGAGCGCTTCCGCCACGACCTGCGACGTGGCCGCGGTGCCGAGAAACTGGCAGCCTCCGCCCGGAGTCGCGCAGGCGCGGCAGCCCACCTCGGCCGCGTACTCCAGCGTGATCTGCCCTGCGCGAAGCGCGCCCCGATGGTCTGCACCTTGCCCGCGTCCTCGCCGCTCTCGGGCAGCAGCGTCACTCCGCCCGGAACAAGAACGCTGGGCAGCGGCGCCGCCGACGCCAGCGCCATCATCATCGCGGGCAGCCCTTGTCGCATGTCGCGATGCCGATCACGCCGCTGCGCGCTGGCAGCGAGCGCATCAGCCGGCGCAGCACCATGGCCGCATCGTTGCGGTAGGGCAGCGAGTCCAGCATGCCCGTCGGTTCCCTGCGTGCGGCCGTCGCAGGGATCGGTGCAGGCGCCCGCAAAGGGAATCGCACGCCGGCTGGCGCAGCTCGCGCGCAGCCTCGGCCACCAGCAGCCCAACCTCCCAGTGCCCGGTATGGAAGCCGAGCGCGATGGGCGTTCCATCCGCGGCGCGCAGCCGCCGTGCGTGCTCAGGATCAGGAACTCGGGGTCGAGCAGGCGCGCCGGATCCCAGCCCATCCCCGCGTTCTGGGTCAGCCCGAAGAGGTTGCCCGAGGGCTGCGTCAGCAGCATCTCCGGCGTGATCGGCAGCGAGCCCTCGGGCCCGCGGCGTGCGTCCTCACGTCGGCGAAACAGCGCTGCGTCGGTTTCGAGTACAACGCTGGACGCAGTCGGATCAGGCATGCTCTTCTCCTTCATCGGACGGCCACGGCGTCGGGCGGCCAGGCGATCAGCGCGCCGAGATCAGCAGAACAGCGCCATCAGGAAATCGCCGGCCCGTTCAATGCGGTGAGGGCACGCAGCACCCGACGAATACCCCAGCAAACCCGCCCAGCGCTCCGCAGCTATTCACCAGCGCAAAGACCTCTCCGATGCGGCTCCGCGGCACCCGCTCCGGAATAATCGCAAAGAACGGCCCATACGGCGCGTACATCGCACCGCGGCGATCACCAGGCAAACAAAGGCCACAGGAAACCGCCGGCGCAAACAGGAACGATCCCATCATGGCGACCCGGAAATCAGGAGAGCGGCCAGACACAGCGCGCCGTCGGCGTGCGGTCAGAGACATGCCCCATGACTCCACCATCGGCCACAGTACGGAGCGGCGGGAGCAGGCCGGTGCGCCCATGGAAAGCGCGGAGCCCTGACGAACGATGGTCGGCAGCCAAAGCACAAACCCATACACGCCCAGGCTCCAACAGAAGTACTGACGAGAGAACGATCAACATCCTTGCGCAGAAGAACCGAGACAATGTCTGAGGCGTCGCATGCGCGGCTCGGGCGCGCGCTGTTGCTCGCCGCCAGTCGCCTCGTAATACTCTCGGCCTGAACGCCGCAGCCAGCGTGCCTCGGCGGGCTGTCGCGCACAATCCAGATCCAGACGACACTCCACGCAATCGGACGGAAGGCCTTCGATGATGAATGTCCGCTGCCAGCCGAGCTGCTGGGTCAAGAAAGCCGGTGATGGCGGACATCCAGAGCACCGTGACGGGATTGCCGAGCATCAGCAGCTGTTCGCGCGTGAGCGCTCTGCGCGGAAACCAGCGCGTGAGCAGAAACAGCATGGCGGGAAAGGTGACGCTCTCCGCAAGCCCGAGGATGAAGCGATCCACGCAGAGCAGCGTAAAGCTGTGCAGCACGCCGGTAAGACTTGCCAGAACGCCCCACATCACCAGCGAGAATCGAAGACGACGCGTGTCGCGCTGAACCGCCGCGCCGCCGATCAGCATTCCGGGGACTTGGAAGAGAAAATACCCCAGGAAGAACATGGCGCCCAGCAGGCGATGCGGGTTCCCAGTGATGTGGAGCGTGCGCGACATGCCTGCGGCGGCGCCGAAGCCGAAGTTCGCGCGGTCCAGGTACGCGAGGCTGTACGTAAAGAAACCAGCCAATAAGAGCCAGCGACGGCGTCCCCAGCGCGCAGGCTCAGCAGCGGCCGCGGTCAGGGGGCTCGCTGAAACGTCGCGAGTTCGAAGAGCGGCACACACGCAGGGAAAGTATACGCAGGCGAATCGAGGTCGCATACTGTCGTTCCTGCGCATCTACGCGGCTGGATGCTGCCAGGCAAGTACACGGGCAGCGACCAGGCCTCGTCC
>CAVXKS010000003.1:0-222149 GCA_963762465.1 uncultured Acidobacteriaceae bacterium
TACCCTCAACCGGGGAGCGGGGCTTTCAATCAATTGGATTTCGTGATCTCTGCTTATCGTGGAGGCACCAAAAAGGCGGTCCGCGCTCCAGTGCGCCATCCTCGCACCATCGGTTGATCTGAATGCGACGCCATTTCAAGGTTTTCCTTGTATGCAGCAGGTCGCCTTCTTGCCTGAAGGTGACAATGGTCTGCGAATTTCGGCACTCTATCCCATGCACTATCTTTGGGCACGGGCCTACGGCAACTACTTGGGTCTGGTCAATCTTGGACGATTTATGGCCGGAGAAATGGGGCTGAGAGCTCACCGCTCTTACCTGTGTGGCGCTGGTTGCGAAGCTGGACGAACCGAAATTGATCCTACCGTTCAAGGGAGACATCGATGCGCTTTGAGGATTACCAGAAGCGAGCCATGGATACAAACAGGCTCGGATCACAAGATCCGCTAACCGTCGCTCTTTACGGGTTGGCTGGCGAGACCGGCTCCATCCATACCCTATACAAGAAACGACTCCGCGACGGTGATCGCTTCACCGGATTTCAGGACAAGGTCAAGGAAGAGCTCGGAGACATCTTGTGGTATCTCACCGCCATTGCGAGTCTGGAAGGGCTCTCGCTCCATGAAATAGCAGTGCAAAATATCGAGAAGACCACATCACGTTGGCTACCTACGGGCGAGGATGACTGGGTCGATTTTGATGAGCATTTTCCTCCGAACGAACAGCTCCCGCGAAAATTCACTGCTCAGTTCGTGGCTTCGGTCGAGGATGGCATTTCGAAGGTCGAGGTTTTGATCGACGGTGAGAGACTCGGTGCAAAGCTGAACGACAACTCCTATGTCCCAGACGGGTATCGCTTCCACGACATCTTCCACATGACCTGCGTCGCCCTATTAGGCTGGTCACCTGTTGTGCGAGCCCTGCTGAAGCGAAAGCGGAAGAGCGATAAAGAGACGGATGATGTCGAGGATGGAGGACGCGCCATCGTCATCGACGAAGCCTTGGTGGCGCTTGTATTCGCATATGCGATTCGTCACACTTATTTGGAAGAAATCAAGGTACTCGATTGGCAGCTACTCGATCTGTGTCACGAGCTCACGTCATCGTTTGAAGTAGGAAAGCGTTCCCTTTACGAGTGGGAGCAGACGATCCTGAAAACGTTCGAAATCTGGCGTGAAGTACAAACACACGGTGGCGGCTGGGTTCGCTTTGACAGGGATACTCGTAGCGTGGAATTTTCTGTGACCGAACCGCAGATTACATCGGACCATAGATTCACCTTCCCTAAAACGCGCCTTTCCATTGCCCGCATGAGAGCTCTATGAGTGGGTACACCAAGCGCGATAATGGATCGAAGGTCCCACGCAATCGTGAAAACACACCCAATATGAATACGAAGAACGAATGGCCTGCTGCACTCCGAATGGTTTGGCTGACTGGCGGCCTCGTAGCCCTCAACGAACCTGAAAGCAATGTCGTCTCGGTTCAGACAAGGGGTAACGGCCGCAAAATCGCAGAATTCAGCATTCCCGCTATCCGGCGCTCTTTGCGGCTCTAACGTCGCGTGGATTCAGGATCATCGGGACGACTTTCATACTGGTCCAGATCAGCTGGATGGCACTCGGGCCACTGAATTTCGCGCCGCAGCCCTCAACGGCGGTTGGCGTCTCTGGGACACGTTTCAATCGTGGAGGAACATCGTATCGGCAGCGGCGAAAGTCAACGACATGCGCTGCTGGATATCTCCTCCCGCATCGCCGCAGGACTGCAGTTCAGCGAGATGCGTTTATATGACCTGGCGATGTCGTATAGCGCGCAACTCCATGGGCATCTGAAGCACGACGAGCCGAAAGAAAGGCAGGCGTTCAAAGACACCTTCAGTCCGGGTGTCTATAAAGACATTCACGCGCTGTTCTGGGAGATGGCGGTCTTGCGTGATGTCCTCGCTCAATTCGTGGCCGTCTTCTGTCTGGGGCGAGACGATGCGACTACCCTCTCTGGATTACGCAGATCGCTCAACAAGAACCCCCTCCACGGATGCCGATGCGATCCGGTTCCTTGCGCTCGCGGACAAGAGATATCGTCAGGATGGATGGCCACGTTTGGTCCTATCGCGATTGCTTTACCCATTCCGCCCCACTGCACGAGATCGAAGGCTCTTCCTGGGCGATTCAGGACCTTCTGACACTCAAGGACGGAAAGACTGTTCCGCAAATCTACTATCCTCTCCCGCGGATGCGGAAGAACTTTCACGTCGGCGGGCAAAAGGACCGCTCTTCACGTCCCTCAAAGAGATGGTGGAGAATGCCGGCCGGAAACGCGAACGATCTCGGAGCCGGACGCCTTGGAATACCTCCACACCTGCCTGTGTCAATTCACGGAGCTGGCAGCGCAGCTCCTCGGTCGCTCGCCTCTCCAGCCCCGCCCGGTGGTCATCACCAGAGGCGGACATCATCGGAGAGATCAAAGTCAGGTCTCAATGAGTTAACCGGTATCACGCAGTGCGCTTTGCTTCTTTAAAAGTCTCTACGGTTCTAGGGCAGATTCAGGGGAGCTATAGAGACATCGATGCGTCGGACCTCAAAGCATGAGGGTAATTGCTCGTAGAGAACTTTCACTTTGGCGAAGACGTTCTCGTAAAGCGTGACCGTCGTTGTACCACCGCGATCACATAAGTGGCCGATAGCGCTGAACGAGGTGTTCTTGCTCTCTTGAAGCAGTCGGTCTTTCCCGTTGAACCAGTCTGTCGCGGTATTGCTCTCCTGGTCGATGAGGATCGTGTACGCACCATACATGGCTGCGATGAAATCCATCGCCTCGGTTCCGAAGTCCTGAAAGACCGGATCGATGTTGTTGTAGATCAGCAGAACGGAAGGAATCCCTTGTTTCGCTCCGTATTGAACTTGCTTCTTTGAGCTTTCGATTCTTCGGCGCACATGCTCGCCCATGGTGCGCGAACTGCTTTTGATGTGCGGATACGCGGGGTCTTTGACGACGCCGAAATTCTCATCTTCCGACAGTTCCTTCAATTCGAAGATGATCTGGCCGCTACCAAAGACCGCGGTAGTCCGGCCTCGGCGTGGTGTCCTCGCAAATCTTCTCGAACGGAAGGTGGTGAGCAGCGAGAAAACCTTCGAATAGACTTTCTGATTTGGTGTTCATAGAGCCATTGCGCAGGGGCAATGGCTTCATCTTAGACGACGAACGACAGTCGGTATTCCCCCAGGAGCGAAGGGGCAGTTTGTTAGCCGTCACGGTATTCCTCGCCAGATCAAAATGCGCGACCGGCGATAATGAACGGGATGGCCTTCGTCTCCAACAGGCGCGTGATGCTGGGCCCACGATTGCCGGGTTTTTCTTCCAGGTGAACGTCTCGATCCTCCGCTGGCTCGATCTGGAGCCTTCCCAGCGAGTCGACTTGAATGCGGCGAAGATATCGACACGGTCGAGAGCGACGGCGAGAACTCCGCAGAGAAGCGGCTCCTAGAGCAACTTAAGCTCAGAAGCGGTCGTTCCCTGACCCTGCGCAGCGTCGAAGCGCTGGAGTCATTGGCGAACTATTGCCTACACGTCCAGCAAAACCCGAACGCTCAGCTTCTGGGCCGGTATCTCACTACAGCGGCAATCGGGGTCGAGGCGGGTTGGACCGGCACTGAGTCGGGAATTGCGACGTGGCAGGCGATTCGTGAGGGCGAGTACGGGGAGCAATTCCGCTCTGAAGCGATGCAGCGATTGCAATCGTTCCTCTCGCAGTTGCCCCGTCCGGCCAAGATTGGGAGCCGCCGTGGGCGCTGCTACAGGCTGCGGTCGCAGATGAAGATGCCTTTCTCCGTCTGGTGATGGGCTTTGAATGGGCTACCGGGCAGCCCGGTCTCGATCAAACTGAAGCAGAAATTAGATCAATCTTGCTTCAACGCCGGTATGCCAGCGGCGCGACGACGCGGAGGCCGGTTTCCTCGGAAAGCATCTCGTCGCGTATGTATTTCGGAGCTCGAGTAGGAGGGCCGCGCGCCCTTGACTGCCGCCGACTTGGCGGCTGCGTGCGCGCACCGAATCCGCAGCGCCAAGGATGATGAGCTCATCACGCTCATCCGCGCCGACATCGCAAAAGCCAATGCGCGCCTTGAGGAAGTGGAGTTTACGGTAGCCGAGCACTCGACGGAACTGACGGCTCTCCAGCAGGCGATGCAGCGTATCAATCAGAGCATGGGCTTGGTCGCCGCCTTTTCGATATCCGCTGCGTCCTTTTCGACCGAAGTGCCAGATCCGGTATCCCCTCGCGTGAGCAGGTCGAGAGTCGTCAACGTCGTCCGAGAAAAACTGGAAAATCTTGGCGCGGCGGTTCTCGTAGCAGAACCGGGATCAGGAAAAACCCAACTCCTCCTTTCTCGTCCGCGAGCGGGAGACGCGTCCGTTCTACTGGTTGAATATTCCTCGCGAGGCATCCGAGGCTCAAGCGTGCATCCTACTGGACGCCTTCATCCGTTCACTGAGCCCCAGCCTCGCGGAGAGACCATTTCGGGAAGCATTGCGTGGCGCAGAGCGAACCCTGCGCGGCGCGGTGCTTGCAATCGAGGACCTGCCGCGAATTCTTCCTGGTGGGAGACTCGCGCTGCGTGTCGGTCAGCTCTACGACACGCTTTCTGCAGTGAGCGGCAGGTTGCTCGTGTCCTCCTATTATCGGCTCACCGCCACGCTCGAAGAACGGCTGGGCGAAGTCCACTGCGAGGTTCCACGTTTCGACGCGGAGGATGTCATGGAACTGATGCAGGTCTCCGGTGCTCCCGAAGCCATCCATACCGAAAAGACCGCCGAGTTCCTTGTTACCGTAACCCAGGGATTACCTGTTCTCGCATTAGCCGCGGTGCGGTATCTCGCCAGCGGAGGATGGGCCTTTACGCTAACTGAGTTGGAGCCGATCTTTCGCGGAGAGTTCGCGGCATCAAGCCGACACGAGGCTTTGGAGCTGCTGCGGATCACGGTGCCGGACCCGCGGGAACGTGAGCTCATCATCCGGATGACTCTGGCGATTGGACCCTCTACCAAAGAGGACATCGAAAGAGTTGCCAAGGTGCCCTCTGCAATTCCTTTGCCGGGAGAAATCGTAAAACGTTCCACCGGAGTGTGGTTTCAGCAGGTCGGGCCGGATAGCTACCTGTACTCGCCTCTTCTTGGTCCCGTACTGGCGGATGCACTCGACTCGAAGACCCGCAGAGGGGTTCACTTCATTCTTGGAACGCGAATCCTGGCTCGGGACATCATCACACCGATTGACGCGTTCGCTGCCGTAAACCACTTCATCCTGTCTTCGATCACCACCTATGCGGTGTTGGTCACAATCAATACGCTGACGGCCTACATTGAACTGAACCAACCCTTTACCGACGAGTTTGCGTTCTCCCGAATGTGGCCAGCGCCGCTGGAGCGAACGGAAGTCGACCTCAATCTGGAGCTGTATCTGCGCTCCGTCCAGATCGTGGTTGCCGCGAAACTCGGCCGGGACATTGAGCCGCAACTCGCTCTCTTCGACGCGCTCCTGAAAGAGGCGGAATATAGCGGCTGGGGGGTTGCGATTGGCGCGGGCTATCTCGCCATTCATCTTGTTTGGAATTTCTCGGCGAGCGCGAACAAATATTTGCTGCATGCACTGAATGCATATAAAACCGCTCGTCTGCCGGACGGGTCGCCCTTGCCGACGAGCGAATACCCGATGGAAGTCATGGCGTTGATGTCGGCGAACAGCTGCAAATCCGATGCAGATGTCGATGTATGGCTCTCGACCATCAAGCAGTTCACAAAGACGCAACTGAACGTTCTCGCGAACTCTGAGTTCGCAGAGGATAACGTCGTGCTCGTCTGCGATGGTCTTTGGAGCAGAGAGCTTGCCAAGCCGAAGGAAGATCGCGACTGGATGCCCGTAAAGGCCAAGCTGATTCAGGTAGAGGAGACCGGCCGGGAGATTGATTTTCCTCTCCTGGAAGCCGCAGCGATACGGGGACGGATCATCGTGACCGCCGAATTCGAGGAGCATCTCGATGGTGCGATGGAATTGAGTTCGAACGCCTTGAAAGCAATCACCAACGACACGGCGCGATTCCTCTTGTTCGAAATTACTGGAAGGCAATTGGTCATCGCCGATAAGGATGAGGACGGGCGCCCATTCCTTCTGCAGGCCCTGGAATGTAAGGGTTTCAAGGACGCCCTGCTGCGCAGAAATGTCCTGGTGATTCTCGCGGGACTGCAGGATCAGACATCGAGCCCGCTGCCGACGTTCTATACAACACAGGCCGTAGAAATGGCTCGGGCCGGTAAGTTGATCCCCTCCATACTCGTTGGCACCTTGGCTGAACACGCCGTTGCCCAGTGGCGAAGCGGAGATCGGAGTGGGGCTCTATCCACACTGTGTGAGACAGTGGACCTGGTAATCAAGATTCGCGAAGAGACGACTGCATGGAAGGCGCTCTTTTACCAGGTCTTCAGCGTGCTCACCGTTTACAGCAACGTGGCGCACGATGGAACGCCGGGCCTCGGTTTCTCCGAACCGCAGCAGGGATGGTTTACCGCCAGCCACGAAGACCTGGCGACAGGATTTCGACCAGAGCAGATTGCCTACATCTGCATCCGCGTGGCCAAGCTTGCGGATGGCATCGAAGCGTTGCAAGTGGCAAGTGAATGGACCTGGAAAGCACTCTCGCTCGCCGAAGGGCATGAGGAAGGATGGAACGTCGTTGCACAGTTTATTCGATACGGTCTTCCCGTGGGAGTTGCTCCAGAATCGGTTTGAACGTGCAGGAAAACTCTGCGTGTTCAATATTCGGCTGGGCATTCAGGAGCTTTTGGCGAAACGTAGATCGGAGAGCGACACCCCGGAACAGCAGTCCATGCTGGCAAATATCATTTCCAATTCCTCAGTGCCTGCCATGTCTCTTGCCAGGGTAACGACGGTGATCCCGATTGTGTTTCGTGTAGCCACGCTGGTCGTGCAGGGCTCACCTTCAAGCGAGGTGGAGGCCGCAATCGCCGCGCTGGAAGCCGAGACGAATACTTGTAGCGAGGCGGAAGGGTTCGCCCACTCACTGCGCCGGTGTTTTCTCCAAAAAGTTGATAGCCAGACTCTGACGAATGAAGCTGTCGTCGCGCATAACGCATTCCAGTACGTGAAAAGTAGCACGCTGAGGGTAGGCGCTATCGTACGGGCACCCGCAACGCAATCGCTGTACCTCCAGGTTCGGCTGATGGAAACTTTGTCCAACATATATCGAGAACGATCCCAACTCTATGGGTCGGTGATAGCTCCATTTTTCGTCGAATACTGGAAGGCCCGGGCCGCGCAGGTGCTCCATCCATTCCGCACAGCACAGTCGCATACACTCCGCCAGCTTGACCTGTCGGATGGAACAGTTGCTGGAACCCGGAAGCTCCTGAGCGCTATCCGGTTCTGTCTGGGAGCGGATTTGCCGGCGGATGCGATGGATTGGCTGGCGCCGATGGAGTCCACCTGATACCTGCCTCAGTCGACGTGATCGATTGCGTTATCTGCCGCCTGCGGCTGCGACTCGGTGGACCTTGAACCAATCACACGGCAATCTACGAGGGGCGGCATTGCCGCCCCGCTTTTTTCGCGCACAAAAATCGACAGGGGGAACACGTGCCGTTTTCCCCCTTGCATCCCCTATTCGCTCGACTCCGGCCTCCGCGCGCCGGTCCCGCGCCAAGGAGTCAAGTTCCTCCTCCTTGGAACCTGCCCCGTCCCTTATGAACTGCTCGGTGCACTTGGAGGATTGAGTCCGCCCTCGACGCTCGTCAATTGGTACACCATATCGCCTACAAATCTTCGGAAGGACTCATTCTCGACAAACTGCTTGTATACCTGCGTGTCGTCTTTCAGAAGATGCTGCATGACCTTTACCAAGCGCCTGATCATGGGCCATTCGTGCCGTATGCGGAGTGTTTTCCTTGGCATTTTGATATGCCGCATCGGCGGCAACCTTCGGCGCGATGTCATCTCGGATGCGCTTCGCGACTCGGTCAGAATCGGTGAACAGTGTGCCGAATTGCTCGTTGAAGGTTTTCAGAATATTGCTCAGGCGATCTAATTCTGGCTCGCTCTTGCGGCCACCACCGTCAGTCGGAGCGGTTCAATTTCCGCATCCGTATCCGCTAATGCGATGTTCATCGCGGACTTCTTCTCGACACGATAGCTGTCCATATCGATGGCTTCGAGAATGCCCTTGAGAAAGATCCTCTTCTTTGGGCGCCGGCAATTTTGGCGTCAGGAGATTGAGGAAGATCGAGAGCTTTTCCCACTCCGCATTGGTATAGGGGATCACCGAAGACAGAAAGCTATAGGTGCGGCAAAAAACCTTGGCTTTTCCCTTGAAATCGACTTGTGCGTCTTCATCCAATGTGTCCACATAGACCGCCACGCACGCGTCGAGGATCGGGTCGAGCTTGTCGCGTTCTGCTCCGCTCAAGAACAGCTCAACAACTTGTTGCACCTGCGCAGGTGAGTAGACTTGCGCGCCATCAAGCGATGCCTTCAGGTCATGCAGCTTGTTCGGATCTGTCTCCTCGGCAAGTAGCGTCGTGCGGTAGTAGTCCTGGAAGGCGAACGTTATGGCTTCATCGTTGTTCTGAAAATCCAGCACAAAACAGTCATACTTCTGCGGATGAGCGCGGTTAAGCCGCGAGAGTGTCTGGACTGCCTTGATCCCGGAAAGCGCCTTGTCCACATACATCGTGTGCAGCAGCGGCTCATCGTAGCCGGTCTGGAATTTGTCGGCGCAGATTAGAAAACGATACGGATCGTTCTTGATCTTCTCGGCGATATCGCCGCTGGGAAACCCATTTAGCGATGACTCGCTTACCTTCGCGCCTCCGTACTCGTGCTCGCCAGAAAAGGCCACAATGGCCTGGTACGGGCTCTTCCGCTCAATCAGGTAATTCTTGAAAGCGTGGAAGTATTGGATCGCGCGCTCAATACCGCTGGTCACGACCATCGCACGTGCCTGCCCACCGATCTTCCCAGCCGCGATGACTTGCTCATGGAAGTGATCCACCATGATCTCCGCTTTCAGCCGAATCGCATGGTCATGGCTCTCCACATAGCGCCGGAGCTTCTTCTTTGCCTTCTTGGTATCGAACTCCGGATCTTCGTCCGTCTTCTTGATCAGCTTGTAGTAGCTGTTGACCGGCGTGTAGGCCTTCAGCACGTCGAGAATGAAGCGTTCCTCGATAGCCTGCTTCATCGTGTAGGAATGGAAGGGACGATGCTTGACCTTGCCCTCGGCATCGGCTGGCAGCGCGACTGCCGAACATCTCCAGCGTCTTGTTCTTCGGGGTTGCCGTAAACGCGAAATAGCTGGCATTCTTCAGCATCTTGCGCGCTGCCATGCGCTTTTCCAGCGCTTCGTTTACGGTGTCTTCGGCCTCGGCTCCATCGTCGTCCTGTTTGGCGAAAGAGCCTGGCTCATCGCAGCGGAAGTCTTACCGCCCTGGCTCGAATGGGCCTCGTCGATCACGATGGCAAATGTCTTATCCGCTTCCGTGGCGATCTCATCAAGAATGAACGGAAACTTCTGCACCGTGGAGACGATGATCTTCTTGCCTTCTTCGATGAACTTGCGCAGGTCACCCGAGTGCTCCGCGTGGCCGACCGTCGCGCCCACCTGCATGAACTGCTTGATGGTCTTTTGAATCTGGTCGTCGAGGATGCGCCGGTCCGTGACGACGATGACCGAATCGAAAACTTCCTTGTCGTTGCGCTTCAGCCCGATGAGCTGATGAGAGAGCCATGCGATGGAGTTCGACTTTCCGCTTCCCGCAGAATGCTGCATCAGGTAGCGCTTGCCCGCTCCATTGGCTCGCACATCCGCCAACGCTTTGCGAACCAGGTCGAGCTGGTGATAGCGTGGCCAAACTTGCTTGCGCTTCTTTCTTCCAGTCTTCGGGTCTTTCTCTTCGACGATCTGAGCGTAGTTTTCGAGGATGTTCGTCAGCCCCGCCGGGGTCAGAATCTCCTTCCAGAGGTAGTCTGTCTTCAAGCCGTTCGGATTCGGCGGATTTCCCGCGCCATCGTTATAGCCCTTATTGAAGGGCAGAAACCATGAGGCCTTGCCTTTCAGCTCCGGGCACATGCGCACTTCGCTGTCATCCACGGCGAAGTGGACGACGCACCGGCCAAACTCAAAGAGGCGTTCCCGCGGATCGCGGTCGCGGCGGTACTGCTCAATTGCGTCTTCCACCGTCTGTTTGGTCAGGCTGTTTTTCAACTCAAAGGTGGCGATGGGCAGGCCGTTGATGAACAAGCAGAGGTCGAGTGCCCGTCGCGTCTCGTCCATGCTGTAAGCCAGCTGGCGGGTGATGGAGAAGCGGTTCTTCGCGTGCAAGCTTCGGCTTTGGCGTTGCCGGGGGACGGCGTTCCATAGAACAGATCGAAGTGCAAGCGGCCCGTCGTCCACGCCCTTGCGCAGCACATCGATGACGCCGCGCTTGCCGACTTCGGAGGAGAGGCGGGTCAGGAATTTTACGCGATGGAAGTCCTTCGGGATCGTCTGTCATGCCCAGCTTGTTGAACGCCTCCGGCTGGGTGGAGCGCAGAAAGGCGAAGAGCTGTGGCACATCGATGGCGACCGCGCGGTCATAGTCCTTGGGACTGCCGGCAAAGTAGCCGGTACCCGCTGCGTCGGGTGTGTCCTTGACGGCGTTCGCGGCGACGCCAATAGCATCCGTGCCGGTCATGTGCCGGATGATGAGTGTCTCCAGACCCTTCTCGCTCGTGTCCGTCGTGCTCATTGCGTGCTCGCCGATCCGTTCATTCTTCCACGGTCCATTTCAGGTCCATTGATCGCAGTAGCGCCCACATCGGTGCTTTGGCAGTTTTCAGTCGTGTTCCCCAGGCAGACTCCGGGATAACAGCTGCGCCGTGATCCAGGATCAGGTCTCGCCACTGCTTATTGCTGATGAACGGCTGTCCTCGGTGTGACATCTCGTCAGCGTTCAAAAATCCAAGGTATACAAGGATAACTGGCACACCGAGCGAGGCAACTTTCCATGCCCATGCGAAGCGATTGCTCAGTTGGTAATGCGAATCGCGCTGGATGGCCCAACCCGGCGAAAGCTCTAGCAATCCTGCGTTCGCATCCGCGATGGCAGCGCCAATTTGGCGGTCGTTCTCCGTATTTCCCTTACTCTTGCCTTCACACCGCGCTTCTGTGTCGTGAGCCTTCGCCTCGACCAGTAGCAAACCCTCGCGTCCTTCGATCGTACAGGTGCTCAAGATGTCCCAATTCGGAGTATTCGCGCCATTGCGGTTGACCAGCCACCATGATGTCAGCTCCTCACGAAGTTCCGGAGTGAGGAAGTGTGGGCACTCGCCAAGTTTTGCTTCTTCTGGATCTCGAAGTCCTCCCGGAAGCCAATGATGCCTGTCAGGATTCACCTCTGCCAGGGGCGCGACCAGGCGCTGCAGCGTGGCTGCAACCGTCTTTCTTGGCAACGAGGTAAGCAGCAGGCAGCGCAACTTACTGCCGGCAAGGTCGCGCATGGGAAGTGTGATCGTTTCTCGTGGGCTCACGCGACGACCTCATCATCGATCTCTTTGGGTCAAGCTCCGATTCGTCTACTTCAGAATCATCGGCCTTCGCTTCATCCGGGAGATGGGCTGCGGCGGCGCGCACATCGAGCTTGCCCGTAACAACGTCGGCGACAAGGCGGGTCCGATACTCACGGAGAAGGTCTATCCTCATTCTAAGACGGCTAATCGCCAGCCCGATGGGGGCGATTGCACGCTCAATCTGTTTGGAGATAAATCGTTGCTCTTCAGCCGGTGGCAACAGAATCCGCCATGACCTGATATGGGTCTGAGATATCTTCGGCATCGTTCCGCTAGAGCCTCGCTGCATCTCGCTCAACTTGCCCCCGACCGACAGTTGACAGCAGCTGATACACGAGAAATTGTGGATCGATTGAGCCCTCACGCAATTGCAAACGATAGATCAAATCACACAGGATCGTGCGAGGCCTTGGAGAGCGCACAATGCAAACGTCACCGACGCGATCTCGGGTATTTGATCGAGTGAGAAGAATGTCGCCGTCGGCAATTTCGATTTCTTTGGGAATATCAGCAGTCGACGAAATCGGCTTGATCGCCGACGCATTGAATAGCCCTCTCCGTACCGAGGAGAGTGTCAATACCACCCACTGATCTAATTCAAGCTCGCCCTCAGCGGCAACTGGACTCCAGCCCTGATCTACCCGCTTGAGAGGCGCCCAAACAGCGGTGTGCCCCAATGCTGAGGAATATCGCCAAGCCAGATGATACCGGAGGGTTTGAGCGGAACGGAGGGATCGAGGCCGCGTGTCACGGCCCGGTGGATGATTGCTTGCTTTTGCTCGTTGAGCAGCGCAATCACCTTGCGCTTCGCCCGAACCGCCCGTTCTAGCCTCTCACTCGCCCAATCCAGAAACCTCACGATGGCTCTTTGCTCATCCGGTGGCGGAAGGGGCAAGAGTTCGCACTTCAGCAATTCCATAGGAATGTCGCATGCGGTGGGCCAAAATTCCGTTACCAATACGAACTAGACTTTGATGAAAAGGCTTAGTGGTGAACACCGCCTCTAAGAAGCGAGGATTGTTGGCCTCAGACCGTTGCGAAAGGACGTAGTAGACCGGGCTAAGGCAGCCAGTGAATCTCGACCTGCCAACTGAGCCTATGATCACGTTCATGCAATTCACGACGATATCGTCGGGGCGCACGATCTTGTAGCGCCGATATATCATCAGATTTTTTATTGCCGATATTGCCTTTGTCTTCGTAACGAATGACCCCAATGTCCTTCAGGACAGAAAGAACCTGAGAAACCTCGTTGTATTCATTAGTTTCTCTTCGTTCCTGCAGAACCGATCCTAGACGCACGATGCTCCAGTGCTCCGGAACACGCGTTAACCACGGAGAATGCGACTCTTTGTATTCCGAGTACGGTTTGAGGTCAGCAATCATCACAGCACCTCAAACCATTTCTTGATCTTCAGGGCCATGAGCTTGCGCCGCGCTTCAAGAAAATCGTCATAAGATGGACATCTCCGTCAAGCAATGACTCAGGTAAACAGCTCATGCGAAAGTTCGCGCGCATCTCCGCCAGATCAGTGATGCCACCATACTTCTTCGCTCCGCCCGCACACTGCTGGGCAAGGTCCTTGAAGTAGACTTCTGGAGCCTTGTCGCCGATCGCGATGTTGATCTCGCTCTGCGCCAGAACGAAATTGGCAATCTGGTTATACTTGCCCCGCGCTAGACCTTGCTTCTTCAGGTGATTCCGTGGAAAGACGTGATGCACGTCCACTCGATTCATGAGCAAGTCCTGCACGGTGATGTCGCGGGAGAGGAAGCCTTTGTCCCCGAGTTTCACCTGTGCGGCCTTGTAGGCGAGCAGATAGGGGCTTTGACCCGAGGATGTATCCATCAGTTGTGGCAACATCCCAGTCCAGAAGGACGGTGGCACTTCCGTCTCGATGACTGAATCGGCATACGCGACCAGCCCACGCGCTTCAATCTGGCGAATGTCTACATCAAACGCGGTCTCGGGGCTCCCCGTATACCGCCCGCGCAGAATCGACATGGCATACCAGCGGCGCACTAGCCGTTCAAGGTCATGTGCGAGGGACCTTTTCAGCCCTGCCCTTGAGGTAAAGGATGTAAGCGAAATTCACCGCATTTTGTCCGCCGATGAGGTCGGAGGTCACAAAGCCAGCAGAACGCAGAATCATGGTGATGCGTTCGAAGTGGGTCTGATTGATGAACTGAAGAACGCCTTCTTTCAGCCTGGCGAACGAATCTTCCGCGATGGTCGCTTCATACTGCCGCGTCTCGAAGTTGCGACCGGAGAGGAGAGCGACGAGGTCAGCCAGCTTGCCTCGTCCGAACTCGGCGGTGAATGCGACTCGGAGCATGTCCGTATAGCTGGGATCGTAGATGTCGTCGTTCACGTCTTTCAGCCAACGCATCCGAGGGAAGAAGGCCGATGCCGCAAAGCGGGTGTCGTTCTTTTCGATAGACGCCTGCAAATTCTGGATTGACGGTCAGGCGGCAGAAGTAATCGATCGCCTTACGGAGCATGTTGCCGCCATACGATTCATTTGCGGCAATCTTGGACATAACGAAGTCCGCTTGGGAGAGTTCTGCTCCTGCAGAGTTGACTCGAATGAAGATCTCGGTGACCGTTTCGATATCGAGGTCTTCGGCGAGCTCGATCAGACCAACGTGATTGTTGGTAATCATCCGCAGCTTCTGCAGGACTTTTCCGACCTTCTTTCGGTCCGCTTCGGGATTCTTGGCGCTGTAATCATCCGTGAGGTCGATGAGGTCCGCATCCGGCGTGAAGACATTCGCAACGTCAGAAATCCAAGCGACGTTCTTAGCGATGGCGGGATTGAAGACTTCGAACTTCTCCTCCAATGGATGGAAGGCAATTCGGATTCGGACGGTCGCATAGTCCTTGGTCAGGACCTCTCGACCGAGAAGACCGGCCATCAAGGCGGTCACACGCTGCTGCCCGTCGATCAGAATTCGCTTCCCAGCTGAGACCGTGCCATCCTTCAGCTTAACGTTCGGGTTTTTCCAGGCGATCAGATACCCCACAGGGAAGCCCTTGTAGAGAGAGTCCAACAAGATCGCGAACCTTGCTTGCCTCCCAGACAAATGGACGCTGAATCTCCGGTATAGCAATTTCGCCTGATTTGACCCAGGTGAGAAGCGTTTCAATCGGATGGGGCGTGACAGAGTAGCGTTGGGACATGCGCTATTTAACCCCCGTCAGCAAGTCGTCGAGCAGGCCTTCAGCCTCTTTCTCGATCGCTATAATGTCCGCACCGATCTCTTCGAGACTGCGCAGTGGTTGCGGCTTATAGAAGTGGCGAGTGAAGCTGACCTCATAGCCGATCTTCGTAGCCGCCTCATTGATCCACGCATCAGGTGTGTAAGGAAGGACCTCGCGCCGGATGAAGGCTTCAATTCCGCCCTCCTCCAGTAACGGAACTTGCTCCGTGTCTCGCAGCTCAGAGTCCGGCTCGTACTCCACTATCACCTGCTTGCCGTTCACTGTTTCCTCAAAGAAGCCACGGAGAGGATCGGCCTTCGCTTTGCCTGGCTTATGAACCTTGGCGATAACACGCGGTGCGGTCTCTACGCGCCAGCTCACCGCCTTGAGCAGTTGTTTGAGGTCGGCCGCGGACAGCTTGATCTCCTCCGCCTTGAGTGTGGTCTCTACACGTTCGCGGAACGTGTTGTAATCCTCGAAGAGCCCATCTCCCAGCTTCTCGCGCAGTTTCATGGCAGCGTCGAACAGCCGCCCATCGCGCTCCCAGGTTTTGGCATCCAGCAGTTTCTTCTTCTTCTTTTCTGGAAGTCCCTTCTTGGCGGCGCCTTCCTCTTCGTCTTCTGCTTCCGCTTCGGCTCCCCAATCGTTCAACCGAGCTTCAAGCGCGGAAGAGACTTGCGCGAAAGCAGTGAAGAGCTTCTCGCCGAGTTCCTCGTAGAGGATCGAACGAATGTCTTCATCTCCAGAGGCAAAGCGCAGCGTCTCGATTGCCTTGAGAGATAACTGGCTGTGCAGGCGCAGAGGCCGTTCGACCGTGACCTTCCAATACCCGAAGGCCTCATTCGGGAAAGATCTTCGATTCGGAGTTTCAGCAAAGTCGAGGAAAGTACGGGTAATCCGCTCGATATCTTCGGGCGAGAGCTCACAGTTCTTCTTGCCGAGATTCTTGCGAAGAGGCTTGTACCAGTTCGTTGCATCGATGAGCTGTACGCGCCCTTTCCGGTGGCTGGCCTTCCGATTGGAGAGCACCCAGATGTAGGTCGCAATTCCCGTGTTGTAGAAGAGGTTCAGCGGCAGAGCGACAATGGCCTCGATCCAATCGTTTTCGATGAGCCATCGGCGAATGTTGCTTTCTCCCTGGCCGGCGTCGCCGGTAAAGAGCGAGGAGCCGTTGTGGACTTCTGCAATCCGACTTCCCAGGGCAGATTTGCCATTCATCTTTGAAGCCATGTTGGCAAGGAACAGCATCTGGCCATCGCTGGACCGGGTCACAAGCGAAAGCTCTTCGCCTCCGTGCATGACCTTGAAGCGCAAGTCACGCATTCCGTCCTTGCCTCCCATTGCTTCAAGGTCTTTCTTCCAGCTCTTGCCGTAGGGAGGATTGGCGAGCATGAAGTCAAATTCTTGGGCAGGGAAAGCGTCATGTGAAAGCGTGGACCATTCTGCTCCGCCCACAATGTGATCGGCGCTTTCGCCTTCGCCTTTGAGCAGCATGTCGGCTTTGCAGACCGCATACGTCTCAGGATTGATTTCCTGGCCGTACAGAAGACAACTGAACCGATCTGCTGCTGATTTGGCGGCAATTTGGTCAGGGTTTCCTCTGCGACCGTCAGCATTCCACCCGTTCCACAGGCGCAGTCATAGAGCAGGTAGGTGCCTGACTTTGATCTCCTTCTCTATAGGAAGGAACACGAGGTTTGCCATGAGGCGAACGGCATCTCGTGGCGTCCAGTGCTCGCCAGCTTCTTCGTTGTTCTCTTCGTTGAACTTGCGGACCAGTTCCTCGAAGATCGTTCCCATCGAGTGGTTGTCTACGCCCGCTGGGGAAAGATCGATCTCCGGATCGAGGAACTTGTTGATCAGTGTGCCGAGAGCGTCGGCTTTGGAAAGCGTGGGAAGCTGATTGCGGAACTTGAAATTGTCGAGGATGTCCTGCACGTTGGGAGAAAAGCCATTTAGGTAATCCTCAAAATCCGCAAGCAACTGCTGCTGGTTGCCGCGAGATTTGAGATCACGCAGAGTAAACTTCGAGGTGTTGTAGAAGGCCTGGCCGGATGCACCACATAGAGCAGCTCGTTGCTCGGTGATGAGAGCAGCATCCAGCATCTTCTTCGTATCAAGAACAGCTTGCTTGGTCGGTTCAAGAACCGCATCCATGCGGCGGATCACGCACATCGGAAGAATGACGTCCGGATACTTGCCGCGCTTGAACAGGTCCCGAAGGACGTCATCCGCGATCCCCCAAATAAAGGAGACAATTTTGTTGTGCGTTGCTTGATCCACTATCGTTTCGCTCCTTCTCAACCCAAAAGATGGACCTCAGAAATTTCGCCGTAGGCACTCAACGGCCATCGACCTGCGGGGCCTCTAAAGCTGAATAAAATGACAAGGATATGGTAAATCCGCCAAGCAACGGTCTAAGACTTTTGGCCTGTCACGCCGTACGGATTATTATCCAGTCAAACGAACAGAAATTATTTAAGAAAGCCCAGATTTATCGCACGCTCTTGGTGACGTTTGCCGTTTCCGCTTAGCTGAGCCTCAGCATTGGTTCCGCTGGTTGCAACGCGACAGATCACCGGCAGGAACACGAGGTTGTTAACCGCCACAGCCCTGCCTTGTTTCGCGGTGGTAGTCACCGCTTGCCGCCCGCGCCGCGTTTTACCAGTACTCGCTCCCGTTCGCCGGGGAATCCGCTCGGGAAGCGTCTGCAGACGTTCGAGGGTATCGGGATACTGCTCCACCAATTCCACGAAGGTTGCGGCCAATGGGCTGACCTGCCCACCCTGCTCCCACTTCTCGACCGTGCGAGGGCTCACGCGTAGCATGTCTGCCCACACCGAACGAGAGACGTTGAACTTCTCCCGCACGGCAACAAAATACTCCGCTCCGCGGCGCGACTGCTCCGTCTTCGATGCTTGTACTTTGTGCGTCCGCAGCGTGACCTTACCTGCGCGGTGCTGCCGCATCGCGTATTTTCGCCTTCCATGAGTTCTGCAAACAGGTTGCGCTTGCTCGTCTTGCTCATCGCGTCTCCTTTCCTTTCCGGGCAGCCCTTTCCGCTTCGAGGGCTCGCCGCAGTTGATCCTTTTCATCCTTCGACAAATCGGCTACTTCGTCTTTGTCATACAACGTCATAAGCCAAATCTCTTCGTCCGTGATGAAGCAGTAGTAGATCACCCGCAGCCCACCGCGCTTGCCTTTCTTCCTTCGCCGGTCCTTCCAGCGCAGTTTTCGAACTCCGCCCGCGCGGGATACAGACGCCCGCTTCTGGATTAGCGGCAAGCGCCAGTTGCAGGGAAGCGACTCCTCGTTTTCAGATATTCCTCCCGATATCCTGGCTAAACGCCGGACCGCTCCACGAAGAACTCGAAGATGCGTAGGGATCCTGTCTTTTCGCCATCCAAATCGGTCTGAGGCCTAATCATACCCACCGCGGGTAGGAATCGCAAGGGCAGGAAGAGCCACGTTTCCGGTGAGCTTGCCGCTAACATTCCCCCGATTTTCTTCTGCGCAGGGAGGAGCTGTGCTCCTCCCTGTCTCCAGCCGCTCTGGCGTCTTCCGCCACCCACCTCAGCGGGCCTGTTCCTGCCCGCAACGCCCACCCTGAAATTCCTGTGCGCTGACGCGCACGCATAAGGAAGACAAACCTCGCTAAGGGCTCTGCCCCGATCGCGCGGCGCAAGGGGTTTCCCCAGTCTTCCGCGCTTCGCTTGTGCAGACCTCCGCTGCGCTCCGCCTTCCGCTCCCTCCGCTCCGCTCCAAGGGTGGGGATACCCCTCCCCTTGCGCCTTGCTACCCCCCGCCTTCGCCAGGAGGCGTTCGGCATGTAGGTACATGCCGCGCAACGCGGACATGAAAAGCAAAAGCCAACCCAAAGGAGAGACACCATGAGCAGCACAGCCACCACCAGCAGCAACAACCAGCCCAAGACGGCGAAAGAAGTAATCGCCGCCAACGTCCAGAGCCTCATCGAGCAGCTAGAGGCAGGACACTCCGACGCCCTCACCGCCTACCTGAACGCGATGAGCCGCTTTCACAACTACAGCCTCGGCAACATTCTCGAAATCGCACGGCAGACGCCCGACGCAACCCGAGTGGCCGGGTTCTGGAAGTGGAAAGAGCTTGGCCGCTCCGTGAAGAAGGGCGAGAAAGGCATCCGCATTCTTGCCCCCATCATCGGCGTTCGCCGCAAGAAGGACGAGGAAGCCGAGAAGGACATCACCAAGCAGAACACGGCGGTATTGGTTGGCTTCCGTTCGGCCTATGTCTTCGATGTGTCGCAGACCGAAGGCGCGGAGCTTCCCGAGTTGCGCGAGATCAGCGGCGACGTGGGCGAGAACCGCGACCGGCTGATTGCCTTCATCGAGCGTCAGGGCATCGAGCTTGTCTTTACCGAGCGCATCGCGCCCGCGCTTGGCATGAGCTACGGCGGACGCATCGCCATCCTGCCCGGTCAGTCGAAGGCCGAGGAGTTCAGCACCTTAGTGCATGAACTGGCGCACGAGATGTTGCACAAGGCCGAGCGGCGCACGGCAACCACGCAAGACGGTACGCGAGACGGAGGCCGAGGCCATCGCCTTTGTCATCGGCAAAGCCGTAGGACTGGAAACCGGCACGGCATCCGCCGACTACATCCAGCTTTACCACGGCAACGCATCACTTGCTGGCCGAATCGCTCGAAGTCATCCAGCAGACCTCCGCTGTCATCCTTGCCGCCTTGGAATCGTCCGCAGCCGAGACGATGGCCGATGCAGAACTGGCGAAGGTGGCGTGATGCAGACCATCCTTCAAATCATCAAGAAGGCCGGAGGATGGCACCCCGGCCTGTATCTCAAGATCGACAACCCGCCCTACATGGAGCTTGTCATCGAGGCGATGGACGAGTCCGGCCCGATGGGACTTGCCGGCAATCTCTGTTGCTCACTATGGCGAACAGAACGGCGATGCCATGCGCGACCCGGAGATGTGCTTCGAGCTTGGCCTTGCCGGGGGAGCCGCATCTCTCCGCGTTCTACTACCGCAACGATTATGTCGGCGTGGAGCAGTGGAGCCGGAATATCGTGCGCGGCAACTATGTCCACCTGATTGCTTTGCACGAGCAGCACCAGCGTTTCGCAAAGACATGGGACAACAACCTGCGATTGCAGGGATTCGCAGAGGCTTTCACGGACAAGTGCATTCGCGGCTAGTCCGCTCCACCTTGGAGCGGAACCACGCCCAACGTGTACCGCTCCGTGACCTTCACCCTCAACCGCTCGAAAGGAGCACACCATCATGGAAACCCAAGTCATCAACGCCACCGAGTACCGCAACGTCTCGCTCTCTCTGCTGAATGAGTCGAAGACCAACCCGCGCCGCACCTTCGAGGAAGCCGCTTTGAAGGAACTGGCCGAATCCATCCGCACCCAGGGCGTTCTCTCGCCCTTGCTTGTCCGGCCTCTCACCGAGAACGGCTTCGAGATCGTCGCCGGAGCGCGGCGTTACCGCGCCGCGCAGATGGCCGAAGTCCCGACCGTGCCCGTTCGCATCGTCAACCTCTCCGATGCCGAAGCGTTAGAGGCTCAATTGGTCGAGAACCTGATTCGCTCCGAAATTCACCCGATGGAAGAGGCGCAGGGATTCCGCGCCTTGCTGGACTTGGAGGAGCCCAAGTACAGCATCGAGCAGATCGCCGCGAAGGTGGGCAAGACGCCCGTCTTCGTGGCTTCGAGGTTGAAATTGACCGACCTTGTTCCCGCAGCGGTCGATGCGTTCTATGCCGATGAGATCGGCGTAGGACACGCGCTGCTGCTGGCGAAGCTGCCCGCCGACCAGCAGGAACAGGCACTCTCAGCTTGCTTCAAAGAGGTCTACAACAAGGAGCATCGAAGCCAGCGCGTATCCTGCTGCCCGTCCGCAACCTGCAATTCTGGATTGACAGCAATATCCTGCTCGTCCTGAAAGATGCGCCGTTCAACAAGCGCGATGCGCAGCTTGTCCCCGCCGCTGGCAGTTGTGCCGACTGCCCCAAGCGGACAGGCCACAACAAGCTGCTGTTTGGCGATGACCTCGGCAGGCAGGGCGACCGCTGCACCGACCCCACCTGCTATCAGGCCAAGGTCTCGGCGCACGTCGCCAAGACCATCGCCGCGAAACCGGAGCTGGTGCAGATCAGCACCGCCTACGGCGGGCAGAAGGAAGGCAGCCCGGTACTTGCCGCGCAACAAGTACACCGCCATTCGGGACGACAAGCCGAAGTCGAAGGACGATGCCAAGCGGCCTGAGTTCAAGGTGTGCAAGTTCACCACCGAGGCCATCATCACCGAAGGCAGCGACGTCGGCACCATCCATAAGGTGTGCGCCAACCCATCCTGCCCGGTCCATCATCCGAAGCAGCAAACCAGCCGCAACGATGAGAAGTGGAAGGCCGAGCAGGAGAAGCAGCGCAAGGAACAGGCCATCGCCAATGCGACCGGCCTTCGTGTCCTCGCCGCCATCGGCGCCGCCGTCCCGGTTCGCCTGATGAAGCGTGACCTGCTTTTCATCCTTGAGAAGCTGGTAGGCATCATGGACGAGAACCGCGTCGAGATGCTGGCGCGGCAGCACGGCATCCGTCAGAAGCGCGACGACGGAGGCATTGGCAAAGACGTTCGCCGCCTTCCTTCGCCGCGCCGATGAAGGAACGCTCTCCCGGCTGCTGGTGGAGTCGAGCATTCTGCTGGCGGCCTCGCGCGGCAATCCTGCCAGCGTGCTCAAGGATGCCGCCACCGCCTACAAAGTGGACACCGACGCCATCGCCGCCAAGGTGAGGCAGGAGTTCGCCGCGAAGGAAAAGGCGAAGAAGGCGACACAGCCCGCAGCGAAAGGCCACAAAGAAAGCGGCCTAGCTCATCCATTCATCGAGGGGCGGCATTCGCCGCCCCTCATTTCTTCGCCCGCAAAAATCGCGCAGGGAGAACCCGTGCTGGTTTCTCCCTGCACCCTCATCCCGCCTGGCTCCGGCCTCCGCTCGCCGGCTGCGCGGTAAGCTGAAGCAAGTGACCTCCAATCTGTCGACTTGCCCACTCGCACGTAATGCGAGAGGGAGACGGATTTGCAATATCTCGGGACATCTGCCGTTCACTACAAGCAACTCCGCGAGTTGATCGTCGGACCTTTTTTTGAGTCTCTTGCATTTGCCGAGAAGTTAGCATTTCTGCCAAAATTGACATCAACTGGACGGTCCGTTGTGCGAATTGCTTCCTCCCCCAGCCTTCGCATCGGCACGGGTTTGCTTTTGGCCGCCCTGCTGAGCATTGTCGGGTATCAAGTCTTCCTGCGCATATCTCACTCTCCAGAGGCGCTGCTGAAGCGAGCCGACGATCTTTCATGGCTCAATAGCTGGATTGCAGCTGCGCCCCTCTACCGTCAAGCCGAACTCGGATTCATCAAAAAGGGCGATCGGCATCGAAAGCACTCTACGCACACGTCAGTCAGGTCCTGGCGCAGAGCGAATCTTCCCGGACAATTCCAAGCCAAATTGCTGAACTGCGAGGCGACCTGAATCGGCCCGAAGCACGCGAGCCGGAAACACGCCTGCGCGTTCTGACGATCCTGGGGATGCTTGAAACGAATTACGATGCTGGCATGGCCCGCGCACACTTGGTCGCAGGTTGAGTCGCTGTCAATACAAAGGCGACATTATCTTCTTGCATCACGCGCAGTCGGGGAACAAGGAATTGCCGCATTTCTGCTCGGAGATCTTGCGACAGCGAAGAAGGATGTCGAAAAGGCATGGATGGTGGCGAAGGTCGCCGATCCCGCAGCTCACATCCGTTATGCGAGCATGTACGGCACCGGCTTGGTCGAACTTCACAAATACAAGGAGGCGATCGGCCCGCTGAATGAAGCGATCAATGTCGCTAGGAAAACCCGTGACGCGGCCTACCCCTCAATTGCAATCACCGCGAAAATCGAAGCATTCAGCGGAATTGGCGAAACTGACCAGGCCCTTGCCCTCGCCGACGATGCAATGCAGAAAGGTCGCGGCACTCCACTTGGCCGGCCACCTGTATGAGCTTTATCAGATGCGAGCAGGCGTCTACGAGAAGAAGGGCCGATGGGAACGAAGCAATATCGGACCTCAATGAGTCCGTCCAGTACGCAAAGCAACTCGCATATTGGCGTGGAATCACTCAGGCAGGCGGCCTGCTTGCGCAAGCCTATCTGCATCAGGACAATCTCCAGTCCGCTTTAGCCGCTATCAACAAGGCGATCGATGCAAACCGGCAGATCCCAGATGAGATGTACCTGGTTCCCAAGAATCTGGCGATCAAAGCAGAAATTCTTGAGCGGCTAGGCGATGTCCAAGCATCCAACGACTCTTTATGAACAAGAGTGCTGATTTGCTCGATGCACTTCTCAGTAAGGTTCCAACTCCCACAGTCGAACGGCAACTGCTGAGCGATGTCAGCACAGTCTATTCCGGCTATTTTGTCTCGCTTGAGTAATCAGGGCAGAATTGATGATGCATTTCGGGCAATTGAGCGCGCTCGTGGACGGATCGAAGCACAGGGCATTTCGGATCACGCACTCGTTATTCCGCAGCAACCGACCCCAACTGACCTTCGGCTAACCGCCCTCAACGTGCAGCTGCTTGACACGGACGACCCCGTCAAAAGGTCCAGCGTTCTCGATGAAATCTATACCGCAGAACAGCAGCTCAGTGGCCAGATAAGCCAAAGGGTGCCGAATCCAGTTTCGCTGACAGCGCTCCAGAAGGATTTGTTACCTTCCGATCTCTTCATCGAATATGTTTTGGACGAGCCAATTTCATACGCATTGGCGGTGACGAATACAACGGTTCGCCGCTACGAATTGCCTGCTAAAGATCAGATCGAACGAGACTCGGCACAGTACCGTTCTGAAATCATCAAGCGAGCGACTGACACCGCACTCGCGCAGAAGCTATTTCAGGAATTGCTCGCTCCGAATGAGCGAATACAAACAAAAGCGCAATTTGATCGTCGTACCCGACGGAAAACTGCATCTGCTCCCGATCTCGGCTCTCGTTGCTTCAGGGCAATACATCTTGACCTCGCATGTGGTGACGGTGGTGCCCTCGGGGTCAGTGCTCGACATGCTGCGACATCGGACCACCCAAACGGCTCACGACGAACTCCCGTATGTCGGGGTGGCAGCTTGGACGTCCAGGCCGCCGCCGACAACACTACTTGCCACAATTCGACGGGCGGTTTCGGGGCCCGAGAGACGAGAACTAGTTGCACTGCCGGAGAGTCGGCATGAAGTAGAGACCATTGCGGGTGATCTTCCGAAGCCGAGCACAATTCTCCTTGGAAAGCGACGCTACGAAAACTGCATTCGAACGATTGCCGCTCAGTCAATATGCAGTCATTCACCTTGCGTTCACGGTTACGCCGATCCGGAATTCCCCGAGCGCTCGGCCCTCGTCTTTGCGCCCCGTTCGTCACCGGCAGATGACGGCCTGCTCCAAGTGCGGGAAATTCGCACTCTGCCACTGAACGCCGACCTGGTGACATTATCGGCTTGCGATACAGGAGTCGGTCCGGTAGGCGAGGAAGGCGTGGCCAACGTCGTCAACGCGTTTATCGAGGCTGGTGCGCAGAGCGTGGTTTCGACGCTTTGGGAAATGGAAGACCATTCCACTGCGCAGCTCATGATTGACTTCTATGGCAACTTGAGCCGTCGAGAGACGAAAGCAGAAGCATTGCGAGATGCCCAACTTCGGTCCTTGAAATCGGGAGACCCGCCGTACTTCTGGGCCGGAATCGAACTTGATGGGGAGCCGAACGCAACACTCTTTGCTGACCCGAAATCAACTTCCTCGTTCAGGAGCGGTCAATGACGACGAATTTCGCGGTCGTCGCGCCGATGCAGATCGAAATCTCGGCTGAAAGCAAGCACAGCATTCTTGAAAACGTTCTGGCCGTACTGCAGAAGCGGTTTTACTTGCCCGAGAAGTTGAATCGGGACTGGCAAGCAGCAGTACAAAGACACAGGGCCACGATAGAGAGCGCTCCTACCGCGGACGCATTTGAACGTGCGGTGGGCGACCTACTGAAAGAGCTCGGCACATCACATCTGGGTTTCTTTCATTCGAGCGCGCGCCGCGTGTCCAGCCGCGCTGCGCTCAGCGCAACGTACCTTGATGACGAGACCGCCGTATGGGAAGCGCTGGATATTTCAGGATGTTCACTCGGGCGGCGCCGCAGCAATTGCCGGCATTGAGCCAGGAAATATCCTGCTCACCGTAGACGGCTGCGAAATCATCCCGCCCGAACATCCGGTGTTTCCGATGGGGAAGCAGACACAAGTGGAGTTCATCGACAATCGCGACGCGCGCAAAACTGTCATGGTCGATGTTGCACGGCCCAAAGGGAAAAAGCTGCACTTCATCGAGCCGACGCTCGTCGAGGCACGTGATCTCGGAAGCGGACTCGGCTGCCTAAAAGTAGCTATGTTCCCGGGTATGGTCGGTGTGGTAGTCGCAAATCAGATCAGCAATGCGATCGCTCGACTCGGAAAAATCGAAGCTCTAATCATCGATCTCCGAGGGAATACAGGCGGTGGGATCGGAGCACTTCGAGTGATGAGCTTCCTCACGCCCGACAGAATTCCGGTGGGCTTCGCCTTGGATATGCGCCGTGCGGGAGCGAACCTGGATCAGGAAAAACAGCAATTGCCTCGGTTCTCACGCATTCCGTCGAACACCAAAGCACTTTTGCCACTTGCTCTGCGATTCGCTCCAGCAATGCTCACCAAAAAGCCGGTAGTACTGGAGAGCGAAGGCCTCGGACCTCAACCCTTTCACGGTCGCATCGTTCTACTCGTTGATCGGCACACAGCGAGTGCTGCAGAAATGATCGTCGCTTTTGCCCGCGAGAACGGGTTGGCAACGATCGTCGGAGAGAAAACGGCCGGTCGGTTGCTCTCGGCTACATCCGTAAAGGTCGGTAATGGTTTTCGCCTCGCGCTGCCAACTGGTGCATACCATACCTGGAAAGGGACGATCATTGAAGGCACACCTATTGAGCCGGATCAATTAGTTCCATTTGATTGGCAAGACCGACGGGGCGGCGATGATCGACAGCTCGACTTCGCAATCGAAGTGCTTCGGGGTAGCTCGATACCGGCATCGAACTAATAACACTCTCGATTTTTCTCAGCGAGGGGTACCGCTTCGCGTTGCTTTAGATTGACTCTAGTTTTTCCGTTTTTCCGAAGTCACCCCTTTAGTTTACCCGCCTTCTCGATGCCGCCATCGGTTCGATCCGTGCGTGTGCGCATTCGGTTGATCGTCGCTAGTGCCTCGTCAACGGCTCGCGGTTTCTGTCCACGCTCGATTGCCGAATACGATCCCTGGCTGATCTTCATTTTCGCAGCAACTTCTGCTTGGGTTAGCCTTTTGTTCAGTCGCAGCTCACGAACCAGGTCCTTCTTTGTCGCCATGTGGGCCTCACTTGATACAAACTATTACTGTTTAATGCAGAATAATATAAGATAATCTAAAACGGTCAATACGCGGACGACAATGCGCCTGGAGAACGGCTGAGAAATTCCCACGCATTGTCGAAATCGACGGAATGCTTCTGGAAGATAAATTGATGATGAGGAAAGAGTTTCGGCCTGCGCGGCGCGCCGTCAACGGTGACGGCATGGCTCTGTTCGCCCACAGAGCCCATTAAGCCTGGAGGGTCTAATCGATCTCAAATCCACCGGATGCGATGCAGAACTCGGCAAATCTCTTAAGGTCTGCGATAGTGAACTGTGGTTCTGTCTTCCCACCAGGTGCTTTTCCGCCGACTGCTTTTGCGACTGCTTGAGCCGCAATCAGCCCAGGTGATTTGAGCCGCTTGCCAGCAGAAGGACGGACTCGTCTGATGTGTGCTTCGGCTTCTCCACTGAGGAGTAGCCCGCCAAGGTGCTTGCCCATAGCCGCTGCCTTGGCTGACGTGATCCTGTGCGCATTGTTGCTTGCACCATACAAAACGTCAGTCTCTGTGAGGATATCCGAGCATGCCTGGCTTACGTACTCCCACAGTGGCGCCCAGCACCAAATTGTGTAGTGAAGGTACTTGCCTTTAGCACTCAGTAGGTCGGCGCCCAATCAGATCCATCCCCATAGCTATCCCTCTCTTGCGGTCAGTGCAGTGTTGACGACCGTCGTTCCATTTATCTGTCCGGTGATCCGCATCTGCCACTCGATAGTGGTGAACAACTCAAACTTATACGAAGACACCGAAACATCACTTAATCTGAAGCGGATAGTAATAGGCCGCCTGATCCTGCTCGTGTGTGGTTGAGAGGAAGTATTGTCCAGCTCTAGCCGTTCTGAGATCAAGGTTCGCAGTAATCTGCTGCTGACTTTCATTTGCCACTGCACCCGTTAGGCTCTCTGCGACGACGCCGTTCCCGTTCTGGTCTCGGGTGATCGCGACGAGGTACCGGCCCGGTGTGCTATGCCGGGGCAAGACGATCGTGAGCTTTATCAACGCTGCCGGAAGCGTCACGGATTGAAGTTGCCCTGGCTGTTCGCCGCGGACTACCCCTGTATCGAAGAGGTTCACGGTCTGAGCGATCACGACCTTGCCGTTCGACGCGTTTCTTCCGATTCCGACCCTCCAGACGACCAAACCAATTGCAATGATTACGCAGGCCGCAATCGCCGATCCAATCCATACTCTCTGCCGATCATGGAAGCGACGCTCCGCGCGAATCGTAAGGAGCCGATTCATGCAGGTGGGGCAGGTTGCGGCGTGATCCACTCGGGGATCAGAAAGCGAGATCCTTTTGGATTTTCGGGCGAGATCCCGAAGGAACTCCTCGCCGGGATGGGGCCCTACCGGAGTCGTTTCCCCGGCGAGTACGCGTCGCTCATGCTGTTGCGCGATCCATTTCTCAAAGCGGTCCTCGGCGTCTGAGGATCTGCTCCACCTTAAACGCATTTATGGGAATCTCCGGGTTGGATAGATTCCGCAACAACAGCCCCAACTCACGGAAGTATGCCTTGCGGACCTCCGAGTAGTCCATTTCCAGGTCACGACCGATCTCTCGCCAGGAATATCCAAGCCAGCGCCGATTAACGATTCCTTGAGCAAATGGCGACAGTTTGGCGAAAATCTCGTTCGCATAGATGCGTTGCTCGATTTCTGGTTGAGCGGCACAAACGGCTTCGAGGTCCGATACAGTGCCACTTGGGCATTCACGCCTTTGCTTGAATGCTCGCTGTTTCGCCTCGCGGCGAATTTCGCTTTTTACCCGAGCGTTTATTTTCCCGAGTTGGCATCGGGATGACGGGCGATGTACTCGGTAGCATTCCGGATTGCGTGGTCCATCAGATCATGCGCGGCGTGAGAATCATTCAGAAACGTCCACGCGCAAAGCAGAGCGTAAGGCCAAGCTGCGTCGGCAGCGGCCTCCAAAACCTGATCAGAAGCAGGGTGACCAGTCGTACAGGCCCAACTCCACGTCAGCGCTTGCCAGCTGCGATCATTCGGCGGCATTCGGGAGCATTCTGCCCGGAGGGAGAGGAACCACCAGGTACCCGTAGTATAGGCCAGCTTCTTGCAAAAAACTTCAAATTCAGGCCCCACACTTGCCCTTCGGAAATGCCTTTAGTAGCTGCAGGGCTATCGGCGTGCAGAGGACCGCGACATCACGAGCAAGCGAGAATCTCCTTCGAGGAGATGACCGCAGTGTGCCTCAGTCCCTCGTTGCAGATGCCCAGCCTTCGGCGATTTTCCTGATCAATCAGGGTAGAAGCCAGGCGCACAGGTTCTCGAGTTGTGAGGAGCTGGCCGCCCAATTCGGAATCACCTTGATCGAGGGGAAATGGAGGGTGCCAATTCTTCGGCAACTCCAGGACGGCCCGCTGCATTTCGGCGAGCTCAAAAGAAGGCTTTCGCCGGTCACCAAAAAAGTGCTCAATCAGCATTTGCGGAAGATGACATCGGACGGACTCGTCATTCGCACTGACTACGCCGGGAAAGTGCCGCGAGTGGAATACTCCTTGGCCGATCCCCTTGGGTGCGCAGTTTTGGATCTGCTCCAACTAATCGCTGAGTGGGGAGGCCGAAATTGCCGAGCGATAAATCGTTTGTCGCTGATGAGCGGTTCTGGATTGATCATTCGCGGAAAACAGTGAGCGGATTTTTGTCGGAGCGTAGCCCGACAAACTTGATGTGGCGAACGTGATTCGAGTCAGTCCATTGGAGGAATTCGAAATTTGCCACGAGTTTCGGCTCACCTAGATGCACTTGCATTTTCGCGGCGGTGAGGCGCTGCCCCCACCGACCAGATGTCGCTTCCGGGAGACTAACGAATGGGCAGGTCTGCACGACGAGCGGCTTGAGCTTCCCGTAGAGTTCTCGACGCCACGCCGGCACAACACCGGCTCGAACTCGCGCCGCGTAGATGAGTTTGCGGCCCTCGTAGTAGCCCACGACAACGGCATCAACTCCGTTGCTGCCCAGTGTGAACCCACCAATGACAAATTCCTGGCCGATGTTGATGCGCATCTTCGACCATGATCCGCTCCTTCGACCCGGTTCATACGCGGCTGTCGAGCCGCTTTGCAACAACGCCTTCTCCGCCGATTTGCTTAACGCCTTCGAGGAACCTCGATAATGGGCCACCGAAGTGATCTGCAAGCTGCACATGATCGGAGGCATGCAGAGTCGATTTGAGAATGTCTTTTCGCTGCCGCAACGGTAGCGCTTTCACGTCTTTATCTTCGCTGACAAGAATGTCGAAAGCGAAGAAGATGACGTGTGTTCCGAGGGTGAATTCTGGAGGGCATTGAAACTCGATTGACCTCCATCGTCGAAGGCCACGAACTCGCCGTCGAGAGCGGTACCAACTTTGATCGCCTCCGGCAGTTCGCGCGAGACGAGCGGATATTTCTTGGTGAGATCTTTTTCCTCTACGGGATAACAGCCGGACGCCAGCGCGGTCGCGTATTGCCTGCGCCCGATACCAATCCAATTTCAGTTCGTAAACCCATGCCTCTCCTTCGGGAATTTTCCGAACCGGCATGTATTCCATAGGAGGCGTGAACGGGATTTTGCTTTCGCCTGCGTTCGGCATCATTTCAGAACATAAGGGTACCGGCCGGAATTCCATTTCCCGTCGCACCGTTGACATATTCGCCGTCTGTTCGCCTATACTGATTCTTGTGTTCCATGCTCCAACCTCCGGGCTCTATCCATTCGTGATCGTTTGCAAAGGGTGTCATCAGAACATTCCGGCACCGGTCGAAACCATCCCAGACTCTTCGGATCATTGCCGCCTGCCCACTCTGCGGCGGCGAGCGTCGCTACTTGCCGACGGATATATTCCAAGGCCGACTCTCGCACGACTTCCTAACAAAATCACGGCGGATGGGAGGTGACAAATGGGCGAGATGAACCGAGCGATCGCTCGGGAAGAACAGGAACGAAGGAATCAGGACCGATTTGCCAGCACCATTGTGATCGCCGCAGCCATAATCGCGGCCATTCGACTGGCCCGCGACAATATCAGCTCACCATCACCACGCGTGTTCGGCGCAATTGCGGATAGTATCAGCCTGGCCCGCAAGATCCTACAACGGGTCATTGGGGGATGATGATTCTCTGACTGCATTTAAGGTGCTGTGGGAGATACCAAACCCCCGCAGAGGAGTAACGGATTGGGCCGCACCGTGGTGGGCATCTGGCAGAAACCTGGTGGACCGTCACGTACGAGAGATCGTAAAGCACTTCTAAACCAGGCTGCGCGGCCGCTTTGATACCAAGCGCGCGTCATCATTCGCCGACCATGAAGGTACTTTTCTCACAAGCTGCACACAATGATTTTGGCCGTCATCTTCTTGGGTAGCCTATTAAAGGTTTCGGGAATCGTGTCTTGCAGCATTTGACGGGCAGCGTTTGCGACATCGTTGCGTGAAAAGTTATCGGAGTTGTTAAGAATCTCCACCGAGTCTGATCCGATTTTCTCTGGAGTTAACAGTGCCCCTAAGCCGGCTGCAGGAGCCGATGCCAACGCCGCTGCCAACGATGGAAGATATTTCTCTAGCCCTTTATCGAGGAGCTCGCCGATTATGATCGTTCCTCTGGTCAATGGGAAAGCTCGTGCTTCCGACATGCTTACCACAATTGATTCGATTTAAATCAGAAGGTCTTAGGCGGGCCAACCCAGCTTTCAGATTTGTGGCTCGCCTCTCAGCTTTTTTGTCGCCGTTTGCCTTGGCATTTGAGATGACTGCATCGAGAGCAGCCTCTCCACTACTCGCCGAATGTTGAGGTATGGCCGGACCTGCAAAAACCCCCAAAAAGAGAATGGCGAGAAGAAGGACTGAAGGACGATAAGGATGCGGACGTCTCATTAGCCTCCACCCAAGAACCAGGATTCCCCGTGCGAAGTACGCTATGAGATCGGGATGCCACGGGTCAAACGAATTCTAGGACATTCCAGGTTCATCGGACCGCTGTCCGCGTGCAGGCTAAGCGCCGTTGAGGAATGACGTGCATGTGATTGCCGCCTGATTTAGAATCAGGCCACCATTTGGGTCTCATTCGGAGCACCTTGTGACCAGCGCAGGCCCATTAACTGCAACTCGACTTCTCGACCCAGTCCAACTGCTCTCCGAGCGGCTTCGAGCGTTCATGGAGGCGGCGTCCCGCGCCCCATCGAATGTGCGAAAGAAATGGGCTTCATCGATCGAATTCGAGATCCCCCCGAGGAGCTCAAGTATAGCCGTGGAAATTGCATACAGTCCGGGATGCGAAGGCATCATCGAAACATGGCGGGTTGCCAACCCGAGCGTCACTATAAGGACAAAATCTGTTCTAGGACTTGGAGTACGACGACTGGGAGAACTGCCACCCCCCATTCTCGCACTGTGCTTTGCGAGCGACTATTGGAGCCTCGATTTCTTACCCATGCTTGTGGCTGAAGCCAGAGGACGAGCAGCAGTGGTGCTCGCATTCTCCAGGAACAGCCTTGATGGAGCGCAGATTTGTGTCGATCTAGAAAAGGTAGCAGCGCGAGTCGTCGTTGGCGAGCTACACAGTAAAGATGTTCAAGATCTACTGATACAGACGACCACATCAGAGTACAAGGTAGCGGCGGATGTTTTCAGCTGCGCTGCCGAGATCGAGGCATTGGTTCCGCTTTTCCAAAATGATCTGCGCGCTGAAGGTGAGCGCCTTTCGGCATTCATATTATCGCTGAATGGGAGATTGGCCGATTGCTTGGCTAGCGATTCCGCTTCAGGAGGTCTTCGAGTATCGGCTGAAGACGTCTTGCGTAGGCTCCAAGAGAGTCATTCGGAATTCATGGCGGCTTTGCGAAAGCTGAATTCCAGCAGTGACTGGGGATTGCTCGGTCCCAGAGCGAGTGCAGACGCGCGATGGGCAAATTCGCAAGTGCTTGAGGACAAGCTCGCGTCGATCTCTTGGCAAGACACCGAAGCAGAAGAGGTTGGAGAACCGAAACTGCGCAAAATAAAAGAAGGAGTCGAGAACGGGGTCACGACTCTCGCACGCTCGACAGCGCCGAGCCACACCCGGCTTCTCGGCGCCGAATGGAATGACGAGTTGCGAAAGCAGCTTTTTTCGAGCACTGATTGGTTACAGAGAGTACACGGCATTCAGGTGAAATTGCCATTCTGGCCCGTAAACCTTGCGCGCCTCTCCAAAATTGCTGAGGCAGAACTCGACATTAAGATTCTCGCAGGCGGGGTACCAGATAGACCGACGACTTTTCTTGGTATAGCACGAAGAATAACGATGCAGTTTGCCCCTATTACAACGATGATAGTGTCTCCGTTGCTATTCTTCGTCGGCCTAACTATGAAGAACGAGGGTACGTCATGGCAAACAGCAGGACGTGTTGTTAGCATCGCGTTCATAGCATGGGGAATAATCACTGCATTTATTCGCTGGAAACCAGAACGTGAGTTTAATCAGAAAAGAACAATTCAAGAACTACAGGATGGGCTAAGGAACAAGATTCGTAGGGAGCTGAAACGAGCTTCAGAATCAGTCCTCACGGCGCTGGAGGAACATTTGAAGCGTCAGAGGGAAGAAGTCAAGAGGGCGTTGGAGGGTATGCTTTTGAAGACGCAAGCTGCAAGCCAAGCAAACTCTTTGCAGAAAGACAATCGCTTCAGGCGCGCAAAACCGGCCTTGAATCATCCGCCAAAAGTTTGCAGGAGGTATTGTCTCAATCTAGTGCCGTCTTGCGAGATTTGCCAAGTTTATCAGGCGCCGTAAAACAGAAGGCTTCAACGGATGAAGCCACCGGCGGAGATGCGAAACTAATGATCGCGGGATTCGACTGCACAACTAATACTTGGCGGGTTTTCACCTTCCAGCTACCCGATTCCGGTAGCGCCGATTCGTTTTGTGCATCGAGCGCTGCTACAACCGGCTGGATAAGCTCAAGAACAGCAATCGTCGGAGAAAAGGTGTTACCCCTCGGAGACTCCTCTTCGCCGGAGAGAGTCTTCAAATATAACGTGGCTCCGACAGGAATAGACGGACAACCATATGTAGACGCGATCGGCCGCACGTGGACAACGGAGGCACAAGCAGGTGTCGTATTCCGAAAACTAAGAGCCGATTGTCTTCGGCTTAGCGGTAGGCCGCTCGAGCGGAGCCGTCTTAGCTGTTCCCGAAGGGTTTCGCGATCCAGAAAAACTCTTGCTGCGAGCGGCATGGATGGCAGATCTAGAAGTCAACAGAATCGTTTTCGCCCGAGAAGCGGCGTCTCCACAGTTGCAGTCAGATGGAGAAGGAGAAGTGCGTTCTGCTGCTTCAGTGGGACGAAGCGGGTTTTCACGCAACCACGCGACATTGGGATGCAAGCAAGTATCGGATGATGTCGGCTTCCGACAACGATCTAGTTCGGTGAATTGACCAAAATATTGCACTCAATTGTAACCCAAAAATAAAGGCCGCACTTGGCGATGGATATGAACCGGACAGGGCCGAGGACGTTGGAACATGCGGCGTTGCATTTGCTCGATGACCCGGTCCGCAACATTGTGGCGGACTCGAGCGAGCGATGCATACTCGCGGTGCTATATCTCAGGAGGAATGGGTAAGCGAATGCAGAGAGTTAGTCGGAGCGGCACTATGGAGTTATCGATCGATCCATGCCCTCAAACACCGCTGTAATTGGCCAGATTATGCTCGCTGGAACTTGGTCGCGATTCCCGGGCCTGAGGAAGCTTTGAAAAGAGGTATAGGTGCGCGTCTGCTGGCGGCCGTCGGAAGATCGATCGCGCGCGGGGCTGCCAACATGAGCAAACGCGGAGACCCCGTGATAAATGATTTCTGGAGGCAGATGATCGATTCAGGACACGAATTGGATATTGCTATGTATTGCCAGACGGTCAATTCGAGTTATGTTTGAGCCGCTGGACGCCGATCGGAGTGCAGACAGAATACCCACTTCCTCAAGAACTGAAGATCGGACAGGAAATCATACTGTGCTCGTACGAGCGAGAACCTGCCGAGCGCAAAATGCTGTTCAGCATCACACTCAACAGCGAAGGGCCTTGGCTTTTGCGCGCGGAATTGAGAGCCCACCACGGACTGAGCTGGCGAGATGTCGAGTCCGACGAAGAGGAGTGAATTCCCCATCCAGACAATCACACAACAAAAATCGAGATCAGATGACGCTGAAGTAAGAGATTGGATTCGCACGCTAATGATTCAGTAGCCCTGGAAAAGCCATGAGATCAGCGATAATTCGCGTTGTCTCGTTTCGGTAATGATGCTCCTCTCCACGCCAACCATCCCCGCAAGTGTGCAGGAGAACCTAGGACATTCATGTCCTCAAGAAACTCAAAAAGCGAAAAAGTGCGGTATGCAACCCGCCAGCAGTCAAAGCCCGTATCGGTTTCGAGCCCGTATGGCTGCGACAAAAAGGATGATAGTGCTAACTCGAGAACAAGCATGAAGTGACTGCTGTTCAAATCGGACGCTTTGCGATAAAAGGCGAGCAACTTGAGAGCCAATTGCAGGATGTCAGGAAACAACTGAACGAGGTTGAGGCCGAATCTCGACAGTTGCATCCTGTACAGAGGACCCGATTCTCGCGCTTGGCGCTCCTAGCAATCGGGATTGGAATGGCGGCGCTAGCAACCGCTGTTACAGCAGCGTTCTGGATGAGGAAGGCTGCCGAAAGAGGAATCCGTAAAGCATTTCGTGATGCTGGTTTGCTTTGATGCAAGGCCACCCAAGGTGATAGGAGACAAGTTTGTGAATCCACGAAGAGCAAACGCCGAAGGCCACAAGTACTTGTCTTTGTAGTGGACGACAGCAACAGTATGGCTGATCCCGCAAGCGGGGTGCAGGGCAAATCTAAGGCAGAAGTGGTATCGAGATCATAGAGGGACTATTGCGACATATTGAGATGGACAACGCTCAGACGACTGGCTATCGCTTTCTCGTCAGCGTCGTGAAGTTCGGAGACGAGGCGAGAGTTCTTTGTGAGAATGCCAGACCATCTGATTTCCGAAAGCTAGATCTGTTCGGCGATAAGCTCAAATTCACGGGCAATTCCGGTGGTACAGAGATGTGGCAGGCCCTCAATGTAACGAGAGCGGTCGTGAGAGGTGGAATTGCAGAAATCAGAATGATCGTAGGCTTCGAAGAAGAATCTGCGCCATACCCCCTGGTGATGTTCTTTAGTGATGGAGAGAACACCGGTATTGACATCGCAGAGTCTATTCAAGACCTTCACAAGATTCAGTTCTCTGATGGAACAATCGTCGTGGTGGCTTGTGGTATCGGTCAGCACGCCCATGAGTTCGAAGCAATGAAGAGGATTGCAAGCTCACCAGAGTTGGCAATAAACCTCGGAGCTCGAATCAGTTGGCTCATTCATCGCCAGAGCCGAAAAGACGATCCTTAGTCCGCAAGCCGATCTGGCTCAAGAAATGAAAGCCAACGTAGAGAGCCAGCGTGAGAAACGATAGAACCTGAAGATTCAATGACTCTTATCAACATCCCTCTCCTCCCTCCTCTTACGTTCCTCAGTCAGAGTTCGCCCGCCCACCAACTGGCAACATTTTCTTGGATTTACATCGAGTTGGGCGGTCAGCAGGGTGCCACGAAAACCCTCCCTGGGCACTGGCTACGTCTCTCGCATACGAGCTTGTCGTGGAGCGAGCTATCCAAGTTTGCACAGGGCAATTTCCGAAGCGTTTTCACCGCAGCGAGTGGCAATGGCTGGATGAAGCACTTGGTGGTGATCCGATTGGCAAGGCGCTCAGACTTGCGTTAGCGGGAGGAAGGGACAAGGCCTGGAAGTCCAGGACGTCATCACGATACTTGGAGCTTTGTGCCAATGCTGGAATGGTCCCAATCCAGTCGTCCGTCAGAATGCTATCGAACTAGCTGAAAGCGGGATTTCGGAACCGAAGTGTCTACAGATTAGAACTGAATACCTGACCTCTAAACAGTCCACGAACGAGCGGCAATTGTTGAACTCGCCGAGCGCAGATCCAAGAACCAAGAGGATCCGAGCATCTGGGATAAATATTCACCGCTAAACAGTTAGCGAATCAATGGGCGAGTGGTCGCAGCCTGGACGTAGCCAATGCGCGGGTGTGGACAGCATCGCATGTCGGCCCTGTTAGCGGGGAGGGTCTCGAGAATCAGGACGCCGTCTTTGTCGAGCAGGTTGGTGAAGATGTCGTTTTTGCGCTCGCTGACGGTGTTGGCTCTTCTGCAGGAGCCGGGGCTGCAGCCCGACTCGCGGCGGTCACGTTCTCTCAAACTGTTGCAAGAACAGTCTTAGACGAAAACCTAACAATCCGAGAAGCTTTCGAAGAGTGGCTTGTCGGCGGTTTATCGGGCGCGCGAGATTTGGCCGAGCGCCTCTTAAGTGAAGATCGCGACAAACGGAACTTGTCGATGTGGCTCCATTTCTGGACCCCGGCACAACACGTTACTTTGTAAAAGAGACGTTGCGAGGATAATCGACCGCCCAGCCCTATGCACAACAATCATAGGAGGCATTTTGCGTCCCTAACGGCAGGGAGCTGGTCTTTAGAATGCATTCGAGTCGGTGACGGTATTGTTGAAACAGTGTCGCCGGAGAGAATTGTGAGCACATCGCTCAACATGAACAGGGATGAAAATGCCGTCGAAGCCGTGCTCAATCCAGTAAGAAAGCCCACCAATACAGAGGCCGAAAATGTTGAGACGATTCTGCAGCCGGGCTCGTGGGTCGTAATATCAAGCGATGGATTGCCGAAGGGGCATTCCGATGCATTGTGGTCCAGGTTGCAAAGACTCAGGTCGGGCTTCGATCAAGACAATATACAAAGACCTCTACGATGTTAGCAGCAAATCTGCTACAGAAAGCATCGGTCGCCGGTCTCGCCGACCCAAGCGGAACGCTATTCATGGATAATCTGTCCTTGATCCTAATCTCGGTTAGTTGATCGAAGCCAGATGGATGACGTTCAATTGATGCAGGAGTTGGAGACATGGCCGGGTCGCCAATTGCGGCTCGGTGAAGACCTGTATGAAGTGTGTGCAATTGGAACGCCACCCTACATCGGCGGTGGAGAGGGCCTGGTTGAGCCTCTTCGTCACCGGAAGTCTGGCGCCATGTACATGCTGAAGTGTTTCTATCAGCCAACAGAGGAAAGACGACGGCGGGCGAGGATCGCGTGCGAACTCGGTCTGGCGCGCGAAGGCGCATCGGACGTGTTGGCTGGCGCACCGCTGACGCTGATCGATTTTCAGCTCGGAAATGCTGTGCCATTCGCAATAGTCTCGAAGTGGTGCGACGGCGAAGACTGGCGCAGATGTCGAAACAAGGCAAATGAACTCCGTAATGGACGTTCTGCGCCTCCGGACTGGCCGAGCCTGAAGACACGACTACTATGGGCCTACGGATTGACGCGAGCCATTGCCCTATTGGAGAGAAGGCCGTCGTTCACGTGGACATTTCCCCAGGCAACGTGATGGTTTCCGAAAGGCCAGATGGAGCCCACATTTCCTTGATCGACTTTGATGGTTTTTGTGCACCTGGTCTAGGTGTCACCAAATCGTTGGTTCAAGGAGCACCATCATATGCTGCGAAGGAAATTCGAGGGGAAAACCCGAACTCGGAAGTGACCGCGTTGGAATGGCTCTCATAATCCAGGAATTCCTCGTGAGCGGCCATCCTCTCTTCGGCAATGGATCATTCGAGACTGGATATTCAGCCGATGAGCTTGAACAGGGATTCGTCAAGAGCCTTCCGTTTTTTAGGTCACATTTCAAGCCGTCTCGCAGAGCTCTTCGATAAGACTTTACAAGCCCCGACGCCGGGGGATAGACCGACTCCGGCGATTTGGAGCGAGTGTTTGAAAGAAGCGTTCAAAACGATCGCTCTTGAACCAGAGATAAAACGGGGCGCCAATCTTGTAACCCAATCTCCTGAGGCGACCAAAAGGTTTGCTGGGGTTGTCGTCAAAGCCGTCGATCCCCCCAAATGGTGGGATTTCTCTGATGGCGAATGCGTTTTCGATCTTGAGGAGAAGGCATCCATAGGCGCGGTGTTAAAACGCGACACGAATATGCAGATCAAGCTGACAGCCAAGAGCGGAAGACGCATCGGCTTTGAGTGGCGTCCCGCCGAGTTTTTGTATCTTCCCGAGGCGCAAGAAGTCGTCATTGAGGGACCAGGAAAGATTCAGGATTTGGATAATGGCAAACACGTGGAGTTACAAGGAGTTGTCTTGAGCGCGGATAACGGCTTAGGAGGCGCAGATGGCACACAGCCCAGAGGATTTCGATCCATCGAACCCCAACAGTCGAGTGATCGAAGCACATACGATGCCGTCCAGGGTTACCACCGCGGCATGGGAGAAAGGTGTTGACCTTCATCATCCTAATGTCGCTCAACAGCCGGAGAAGAGCAGGTCGAAGATCGTAACGCTACTATTTTGCATCGGGTTCTCATTCATCATACTGCTCCTATTTATTTGGGCCGTTGGGGCTTCTTCAGGACGACAAACTGCAGAACGGCAACTTCAACAGCTTCAAAAGGACTTCAATGCAGAGCAGGCCCAAGTTCAACAGCTCAGAGATGCGCTGACTGCGACGCAAAGCCAGGCGGGGGCAACACAGCAACAGTTGAGTGACCAACTCAAGGCGACACAAGCTCAAGCGCAGCAAGTCCAACAGCAAGCGCAAGAAGTTGTCACTGCTGAAGAAGTGAAGACCGCAGAGGCAATCTCAGAGAAGTACGATACTCAACTGCAACTGTGGCATACCCAAATCTGCCCTCAATGCTTTACTGTCCAAGTACGTAACAATTGCTTAGGTGATACGGTCACGTATGCAGTATTGTTTTTGCCGCCCGATGGAGAAGCAGACAACAAATGGGCGTTGTCGGGATGGTGGACCGTGAGTTCGGGATCAACCAAAGCAAATAACATTGTGTCGCGACGCGGAGATTTTTACATTTATGCGTATTCTCCGACCAGCGGTCGGAGATGGGATGGTTCTGGACAAGATGGGTCGGTTCAAAGAGCAATAGTCAGCAATAACTTTTACGTACGAGATGGGGAGGTTCCACTAGGGAGAGATAAAAAGGATGTGAGCCTCTATAAAATTCATGCCAATAACTACCAGACATTTACGAGCACTCTGACTTGCGATCCGAAGTAGGAGCGAGAGATCTCTTATCCCACAGCGACCTGACGCGATGACTACGAAATTACATCTTCGATATCTTTTTCGAGATTCTCGAGGAGATGAATAACCTCTCCGAGGATAGCAATCATGTCGCGAAGTCCAACATTTGTCAGTTCCACTCCAGTTTTCACGGCTTCGGCGGTTCCTTCGATGTCTGAAATGACCTTTCGAATGCCCTCGGCAGCCTGGCCGAGTTCCCCAAGCAGGCGCTGCGCTCCGTCACGCAGGTCCATCGATTTGACCTCCAACCGAATGAGTCAATTCGTTAAGAATCTGTCCCGAGGCCTGCTCTAGCTGACTATAAGTGTAGAACAATGCGCGGCAAGATGTTCTGCAGCCTGAGCCAGAGATTGTTGCTGCTGGTTGATTGTTTGCTCAAGCAAAGACATTACCTCATCTTGCACCGCGCGATGGGCTTCCGTTCCCTGTACAATCGCGTTCGAAATTGAGAGATGTGCGGACTCAGGTCCATCTGATAGTCATGGGCAACCTGGTCATATGTGGATTTCAGCTGCTCTCCGTTGTGCACTAGGACGGTTTCCAGTTCGTTCTGGGCGTCAGTCAGCTTGGTCCAGTCGGATTTGAAGTTCTCGTGAAGATGTCCGACATGTGTCTCAAAGGTATTGAGTTGCTGCACCGCGTCCTGGAACTCAGATCTGATCTGCATCACAAGTTCTTCTGCTCGATGCTCCAAGCCTTCAAGAGAAAGCGAGAGATGCTGCCGAGCGCCTTCAACTCTTTCTTTAGCGTCGGTTGCGCTCGATTCGAAAGACGCAACCAGATCTTCTAAGGTGTCTGTATCGTGCCGGACCTTCGCTTCGGTCGCCTTGACGTGATCATGCAAGTCATCTACCGCGTGTGTGCTGTCCCCAACTACATCCAAAAGAGACGCGACCTCGACTCGCGATTGCACAAGGGAGGCAACAAGGCTGGCCGTTTCTGAGTCGTTCATCCTAGAAATCCCACACTTCTCGCCAAGTCACCGACGCGATCAACGAGGTCCCCCAACGGCTTAAACACATCATCAAGCTCTTTAACGTTACTATCGGTGGCAGAAAGGCATTCAGAACGTTCTGTCGGTGTGAGTCTGCTCGACTTCTTCCTTCCTGCACTGAGGAATTTACCTCTCCTGCAGCTTGCTCGATGACGGCTTTCACGTTCTCTTGAAGACCTCGTTGCGCCAGATCAAGCGCGTTCGTGATACCAGGTGAAAGTTCCTGTTCAGTCAGTTGTTGGAGATTTGTCCCGAACGCTGTTGCTTGTTCACCGACAGCATGGGAAAGTGCTTCAGCCGATTGCTGAATCGCAGACTCCAATTGGGAGCAATGCGATCCCATCTGGTGGGTCGCTTCTGCAAGAACAGTGCGGCAGTGATTCATGGTATCGATTACGTCCCCTTCGGCGCGTGATATCGAAGTGTAAACGCCCAAATACGCATGAGCAACCTCTTCCGAAATGTGGATCAGGCCTGTTGAATTATCGGAGATTGTCTTTTCCAAATGAGACAGTTCGTCACGCGCGCTACTAGTCCACTTGGCAATCTCCACGAAACCGGAGTGAACTGTGTCCATAGCGGCCGCGAGAGTGGAGCGTTCTATGTCTATGGTCTGAGAGATTTTCTTCAGTGATTCTGTTGATCTGTGTTCTATCGTCTGATAATCGTGTCGAGCAGTTTCTTGGAAAGAAGCGAATTCTTGGATCGCATGGGTGCGGCGCACGAACGCCTGCGCCAAGGCATCCAATAGGGCGCTCCCAGTGGCATCAAAACTCGCAACTGCCGCTTCGATAGCTCCACTCTTTGCCGCGAGCTCTGAACAGGCACCTATCACGTGCTCTATTGTGCCGGATAGGTCGTGTTGTGAATCTATAGTGCTCATGGTGTATCCGTGCTATTTACCCCAATTCCACGGGAGAATGTCTTCCGCAGCTCTCAGCGCATCGAGCAATTGATTAATGACATGCAAGCCGTTCTTTATAACAGCAATTTCGGGGAGGTATGGCGACAGAGCACTCGTTATTTCGGCGCCGGCGGCCATGGAGGCGTCTGAAGGCCGATGTCTTCAATGAGCCGCTGTAATTCGTTACGCATGAGGTCTTCTATCGCGGTTTCAACACTGGCCTGAAAGGTACTCCGTGTCGACTCGCCAACTTCGCCCATCGTGTGCTGAATGTCTGCCGCTAATTGCGAGCCGAGTTGAGAAATTCGATCTGTAAAGCCTGTGAGTGTTGAAGCAAAACTCGCGCGGGCGAGCTCGAGGTGTTGTGGAACCTGCTGTTCAAGAGAAAGAGATCCAGCGCTGCTGACGCGGTCTAAGTTTTCGGAATAGGTCTGCCGGATGTGGATTGCCAAATCCTGAACGAGGACGGCTGAGTGTTCAATCCACGCTTGCGCCCTTGCCTCGAGTTCCGCTATACCGTCGTTGAACCCTCGAATGGTTTGTTCCGTACTATGCAAGGCTGCTTGAACCTGGGATGAAGCTGTGGCGAGTGCATGCTCGGCTTCGCTTGTGAAAGATGTAAGTTCGCCAAACACTTCCGAGTGCGCTAACGTATCGCGCCCCGTATTTGCCGTCGAAATCACATCAACGAAGCCGTGGTGCAGCGCAAGGAGGATGTCTCCAATGTCGTGACCCCCAGCAGTTAGTGCTGCGTTCAGCTCCTCCGTTTCAGCTCGCGCGGTGGTGTGCTCGTGCTCGGGAATCGGAGCATGATGAGGGTCGTGAAGAAGAGAGTCAAGGTGCGCCGCTGAATCGGACACCGCATGACTCGCCTGTTCCAGGCTTAGCGAGTGCTGCTGAATCGACGCGAAAAGCGCATCCAACTCAGAGGGTCCGTTGACAACATTGTTGTCCTGGTTCAATCCGGTCTCCTTTAGAGACTTCTAACCAGTTCCAAGACCGGCTTTATCGCCTCGATCAGCTGGATAATTTCAGACAAGGTATCCACAACACCCTGCGTTTGGTTCGTTAGCATTCCGATCATTTCTGGTACCTGTTGACCCAGCCCAGTAAATTGCGCAACGAGTTGGCTTGCTGATCCCCCAATGGGCTCCCTAATTCGCTCGCCAAGATGGCTTTGCAGCGATGCCATTGTGCTCTCATGCTGCTCTACCGTTTGTTGCGTAATTAGAGAGAGAACATCCCCAACGTGCCCTTCTGCTTCCTGAAGGCGATCTGCCGAGCGATGGCCTCCGTCATGGATAAAATGTTGGAGATTGGTGAACTCATCTTCTAGTTGGTGCGAGTCGTGCGCGAGCTGTTGCACCCGGCGTTGAATTGAGTGTTGAATAGCCTCCAGCGAATGTGCGAATTGTTCTTCCGACTGACGTAACTGTGCTCGTAGAGTCAAGCTGGATTCGGAGAGTTTCTGACTGTTATGGGTTGCGACAACGATCTGTTGTTCTGTCGTTTGCTGCAGCGCATGCAGATGACCCTTCCAAGTCGCGATATCAGCGTGACAATGATTGAAAAGGTCGTCCAGAGATGCATGATACGCAGAAATCTGCGCCTCCAGGGTGCTTATATCGTGCAGAGTAGTAAGCGCATCCTGTTCAAGTTGGTGTTGCGCAGCTACAAATGCATCTCCGATAGAGTGAAATGCACTGTCGAACGTCGAAAAGCTCGAATCAACTCGGGTCCTGAGCGCTGTCGTATGCTCCCGATGATTTTGCGCTGCAGTGCGAGTCGACTCTATTAAGCCTTCAAGAGAGACGAGGTTTGAGATGTGGGTTGAAGAATGAGATTCTGCCTCTGGCACTTAACCTCCTCACACGCGAACAGCTGATCGATTGACGGTGAAGCGTTAGTTTCAAACCCCATTATGGGGGCAAAGCATAACAAAACTCGTCAATTGATGGAAGCAGTATGCCACTCCGATTTTCGTCGGGGCGGGTAGGCGATGGCAAAGATGAGATTGTTTGGTCGAAAGAAGTAGCCTTCTGGGAGAGGGCGTCTTAGACGACATTGAAGTTTTTGGACGAGCTCAGTTCCAATCTAGATATTTTCTACATCTGCTTGATTCCACGGTGATTACATTAATACAATACAAGCAAATTTCGCGGAAATTTAAGCGGAAAGCGGAAATCGAGATGCGTCCGCGAGCGCACTTGGCACCCCTCGACGAGTCAGCGATTTGTTAACACCTCGGCTGTGAGTAATGTTGCTGAGAAGAGACGGAACTTCGGCGAGTGTCGAGGACTCGCCGGATTCGATCATTGGAAGTTGTGCCTCTCTCAGCGATTGCCCTTTTTCCTCAGCGCGTCCAAGGTGCTCGTAGAAGTCTTCTACTTCCAAAGAGTGGACACAACTGTTTGTGCCCGGCTTCGACGAATGCATTCACGATATTGGCAACTCAATCTTCGCCATCCTGTCCGGCCCGGCGCAACGAATCGATTCGCTGACAGCGAAGACGTTTCACTGAATGCGTCAGGAACGTTTGAAAACTGCGATTGGATGCCAGTCGGTTCTTGCCAATTGACAATGCGCTCCTTGAGTTTGGCAGGCAGACGCCTCCTATTTCTGATCCACAATCCGATCCACAAAACCGACGGTCTTACACGACTTAGGTGGTTCTAGGCGTTCCCCACGGGTTTGTAAGTCATTGAAAAACCTGAAACGGGAAGACTGTCACGGCAGAGGTCGCGGGTTCGAGCCCCGTCGTCCCCGCCATAAACAAGAAAATCTGCGGTTTATGGTGAATGGAGCTCAGGAGCTCAGGCGTGGTCGTGCATCTTCACATCTCAGCGACTGCCCACCTGCACCATAATTTTCCGGAACCCTGCAGGCGTTTCTGACCATCGTTGGAGCATGCTCGGCGCCTCTTCCATCCCGATAATCGTCGAGACCGCCGCGTCCACCGGAAAACGGCCCGCTTCCAACATCGCAATCACCTCGCGGAAATCCCGCGGCAGCGCGTTCCGCGACCCCATCACCTCCAGCTCCTTCTGCACGAATAGCCGTGTATCGTACGCGACCGGCTGTTTCGCATACCCGATATAGACCACTCGGCCGGTGAAGGCTACCTCTTCGACCGCTGCCACGAACGTCTCCGGCAGACCGATTGCTTCGATGACAACCGAAGGTCCATGCCCGCCTGTTAACTCCTGCAAACGTGCGTGAACGTCTTCGTTCAAAGAGTGGATGACATCCGTCGCCCCCGCAGTGCGCGCGGTGTTCAACTTGTCCTCGTCGACATCGATCGCAATGGTGCGGGCTCCCCGAAACGCAGCTCCCGCAACCGCGCCGAGTCCAACGCCTCCGCAGCCAAAAATCGCGACCACGTCCGTTTGCGCTCACACACCCTCGAGCCACGGCGTGAACGCCGACCGTCAGAGGTTCAACGATACACAGCTCCTTGAGCGAAAGCGCAGACGCATAAACCTTCTCCTCCGGAACGGAGATCCACTCGGTCAGCGCTCCGTCACGTTGAACGCCAAAGGTCTGATTGCTCTTGCAGGCGTTTACCCGGCCCCTCGAGGCATGCAGCGCACGCACCACAACTTGTATAAGGCGAGACCGTAACCCGCGTGCCTGCAGGCACTTTCGCTGAGCCTTCCATCACAGTCGCTGCAATCTCATGCCCGATAACCCTTGGGAATGTGACCAGAGGATTTCGCCCGCGGAAGCTGTTCAGATCCGTTCCGCAAAGGCCCACCATCTCGATCTTGAGCAACAGTTCCCCGGAATTCCGTTTGGGCTCGCGGACGTCAATCACTTCGGCGTGTCCAGGCCCCTGCAGTGATACAGCTCTCATGCTTGTTCCTTCGTTTGCGCGCGTGCAAGATAAATAGAAGGGAATTGCTTCGGATCAGAACGCCGTCCCATACGAGCGTTCGTCCCTCTACTACTGATTATCCAGCAATGGGGTGCGCAGGATGCCGATCGCGACGAATACCAGATTCTTCTATCGCGGAGAGATGGCTTGAATCGACGTGAGTTCGTCGCTGCAGTGGCCAGCTCTGCGATAGCCGGCTCTTTCCGGTGTTCCGCGCAATCCGACCCGCACACAACCGCCTTGCTGAACATTGGTGGAGTCAAGCCTAACCCCGCAGTTCCCGACGAGTTTGTGGGGCTGTCATATGAAAGCGCCCAACTTGCCAACCCTGATTTCTTTTCTGCGAAAAATCGTCAGCTCATCACGATTTTCCGCGAGCTCGCGCCGCGCGGCAATCTCAGGCTCGGCGGCGGTTCCAGTGAGTACACGACCTACTCCGATAATCCGGCGCCCGGACCACCGCCGTTCGAAGTCTTCGGCCCAGACACCTCCAAGACCATCAAGCAAGGCACGATTACCTCATCCCTCGCGCTGCGCAACCTGCGCGATTTTCTGGAGGCGACGAACTGGTCCTGCCTCTATGGTCTGAACCTCGGGCAAGGAACCGTTGAGAACGCGGTGCGAGAGGCCGCCGCCGCGCACAAAATCCTCGGCCCGCGCCTGCTGGCCTTTCAGATCGGTAATGAGCCCGACAGCTTTCGCCGCCGATTCCGTCCGGAGAGCTACGGCCCCGAAGACTTCCTCGCCGAATGGAACCGCTTCCACTCCGCCATTCTTGCGGCAGTCCCACAGGCGAAGTTCGCAGGCCCGGACATCTCCAATAAGCTTCCGTATCTCACCGCGTTCGCCAAAGAGGCGCCGAACCACCCTGACGTGATTCTGTTGACGAGCCACTACTACGCAATGGGGCCCGCAAGTTCACCGGAAGCCACTATCCAGAATCTGCTTCAACCTGATCCCAAAACGACGACGCTGAAAGCTCGCGATCTCCAGGTCATCGCGGAGGCGCAGCAAATAGCTCATCTGCCCTATCGGATGTCAGAGGGCAACTCTTGTTGGGACGGAGGCAAGCCTGGCGTCTCCGACACATTCGCCTCTGCCCTATGGTGCGCAGACTACATGCTCGGTTGCGCAGCGCACGGCTGGACGGGCGTCAATCTCCACGGCGGCGGCAACGGCTACTACACACCGATTGCAGGTGCGCCCTCAACCGGATTCACGCGCAGACCCGAATACTTCGGAATGCGATTCGCACAGCACTTCGTCGGCGCGGAACTCGTCACGTCTACCCTCGAGAATGCCAGCCCGCTTGTTGAGGCCTTTGTTTTCCAGCGCGCCCGCAAGCTCGAGCTGGCTATCATCAACAAATCCGACAGCGAATTTAGTTGCAGGCTCCCGCCAGGCATCTTCTGTAAACCATCGCTCCTCCTCAGTGCTCCTGCAATCGACTCCAAACAGGATGTAAAACTCGCGTCGAAGCGTGGCGCCTACACCAGAGTCGCTGTTATTGCACCCTGCAGCGCCACCGCATTCGAGCTCAAGAATTCAACACGGGACAGAAAACCATGAAACATCAACGACCCAGGATCACGCGGCGGCGCTTCCTCTCCGCCACCGCCGCCGCTACCGCTCTCGTGACGGAAGGCAGTCTCGTTCGCAACCTGCGCGCTTTTCAGGCTCAAGCGGACGAAGCACCCAGCCCATACACGCTTCACTTCGCGCAGCCCGCGTCCAAGTGGCCGGACGCACTTCCGGTCGGCAATGGCCGCGTCGGCGCGATGGTCTTCGGCCTGCCCGGCCTCGATCGCCTGCAGTTGAACGAGGAGTCCATCTGGGACGGAGAGCCCAACCGCGACCGCAACAACCCCAAAGCAGCCGCAGCGATCCCGCGGATTCGCGAGCTGCTGTTCGCCGGCAACATCGCAGAGGCACAGGCACTCGCGGCCAGCGACGTGCTCTCGGTTCCGCGCCGCATGCCGTGCTACCAGACGCTCGGCGATCTCCACCTCGACTTCTCGCCGATGGGCCTGACACCCGACGTCACCGTCGAGGACTACCGCCTGCAACTCGACCTCGACACCGCGATCGCGAAGGTTACCTTTCGCCACAACGGCGTCGCTTACACGCGTGAGATCTTCTCCTCCGCGCCAGATCAGGTCATTGTCGTCCGCCTTACAGCTGACAAACCCGGCACTTTGCATCTGCGGCTCACGCTCGACCGTCCCGGCAGCTTCCAAACAACGCGCGCCAGCAATGACAGACTCGTGATGCAAGGCCAGGCGCTTCCCGTGAACGACAACCCCGGCCTGCCCGTGAAGGAACATCAGACCGGCGTGCGCTTTCATGCAGAGCTGCTTGCTCTGGCGGAAGGCGGCAAGATCCTTCCGCCGAGTAACACCACCGACACGACGCTCGAGATCGCAGGCGCCCACACGATCACTCTCTTCATCGACTGCGCGACCAGCTACCGCTATCCCGCGCACGCAGGCAAGCTCAACGGAGTCGACGCTGACGTCCTCACGGGCGATCCCGATGCAATGCGTGCAGCCGTCAACCGCAATCTCACGCAAGCGTCGCGCCGGTCCTACGCCGATCTCCGTCGTCGTCACATCGAAGATCATCAGCGCTACTTCCGCCGCGCGAACATCAGCTTCGGCCCCGACCCGAACGCGGCGACTCCGACCGACCAGCGCATGGCTGCCTTCAAGGCCGGCGGTGAAGACCTCCACCTGCTGCCGATCTACTTTCAGTTCGGCCGTTACATGCTCATCTCGAGCTCCCGCCCCGGTACGCTCGCGGCAAATCTTCAAGGCATATGGAACGAGTCGGTCGACCCACCCTGGGGCTCGAAGTACACCGTCAACATCAACACCGAGATGAACTACTGGTTCGCCGAAAGCGCCAATCTCGCCGAGCTGCACCTTCCACTCTTCGATCTTCTCCACGCGACCATCGCCCCCGGCACGCTCACCGCGAAGGAGCTTTATCGCGCCAACGGCTCAGTCGTTCATCACAACACGGACATCTGGGGTGACGCCTGCCCCATCGACGCGCTCGGCGGTGGCGTCTGGCCCATGGGTGCCAACTGGCTCTCGCTGCATCTCTGGCGCCACTACACCTACACCGGTGACGTGCGTTTCCTTGCCGAGCAAACCTATCCCGCTCTGCGAGAACACGCCATCTTCCTGCTCGACTATCTCGTTCGCGACCCGCAGACCGGCCATCTCGTCACCGGCCCATCCTGCTCGCCGGAAAATGCGTATCAACTTCCCGACGGCAAGTCGTACAACCTCTGCATGGGTCCCACGATGGACATCTCCATCGTCCGCGCGGTTTTCTGGCGCTTGCTCGAAAGCGCCGATCACCTGAAGACTCTCGCGCCCGAACGCTACAAGACTGTAGTCGGTCAAGAAGACGATCTCCTCGCGCGCGTTCGCACAGCGTGGACACAACTCCCGCCGTTCAAGATCGGACACGACGGCCGCCTGCAGGAGTGGATGGAGGATTACAAGGACCACGAGCCCGGCCATCGCCACATCTCGCACCTCTTCGGCCTCTTTCCTGAGGACCAGATCACGGTGCAGGGAACACCCGAGCTCGCCCGCGCCGCGCGCCTCGTACTCGATAAGCGCCTCGCAGCCGGCGGCGGATCCACCGGCTGGTCGCGCGCCTGGATCATCAACTGCATGGCGCGACTTGGCGACGGCGACGCGTGCCACCAAAACATCCTCGCGCTGCTCCGCGACAGCACACGCGGCAATCTCTTCGACGTCTGCGGTGTGAAAGAAAACTCGCCGTTCCAGATCGACGGCAACCTCGGCGCTCCGAATGGCTTCATCGAAATGCTTCTGCAGTCACACGCCGAAACACCACTGACTCCGCCACAAGCCTCCGAGTGACCCAATACCACCGTCACATCATCCGCCTCTTACCCGCACTCCCGAAGGCATGGCCCAACGGCAGCTTCCGCGGTCTGCGCGCTCGCGGCGGAGTTGACATCGATCTCGAATGGTCGAACGGACGCGCTACTGAAGCGACGCTCCGCTCAACTATCGGAGGAGCACTACACATCGCTGCACCGCATGCCCAACAGATCTCGAGCGTCGTTCGCAACGGCAAACAAATCAAGCCCGCATCCACTACCGAAGGCCTCCTCACGCTCGAAGCCGACCCGGGCACGACGCACATTCTCCACTTCAGCTAACGTCCTCCACACACAAGAAGAGGGAGCGCCAAGGCGCTCCCTCTTCTTATTCCAATTCGCCCTCGTCTAGAACAGGATGTGAATACCGCCCTGGAGATTACGTCCGCTGTTCAGTTGGCTGGTGATGGTCCCGAAGGCCTTCGAGGTTGGGTTGACGTTCGCCGATGAGAACTGTGCGTGATTGAGCGCGTTGAATGCGTCAATCCGCGGCTGGATTACGAACCGGTCTCCTGCCGTAAAGTCCTTCAGGATGGAAAAGTCCCAGTTGTTATTGCCGTCCGAGCGCAGCAGGTACTCCGGAAACGTGCGATAGTTGTACGCGTTAGGAGCGTTGGTGCTGGCCGAGGGATCACTATTGATTGTGTCGAATCCAGCGGTGTTGAAGGATGCATCGCCGCTCGCGTCGTGTGGGTGGTTATGGAAATCGCTGTAATTGCCGTTGTAAATAACGTTAGTGCTCCACTGGATCGGAGTGCCCGAAAGCGCCTGGTAAATCGCCGTCAAGCGCCATCCCCCCACGATCTCGTCGGCCACGCGCGATTGGTTCAGGAACCGACGCCCGTGCCCAAAGGGAAGAGCAAGGATGCCTGTCGCCGCGAGGTGCTGTGGGAAATCGGACGTCGTTTCTCCATACCACAGAGGTCCGCCGGGATTGAGCTGCGACTGCGCGCCGAGCAGGCGAGAGTACACATAGTTGATATTGAACTCGAACCCGTGAGACATCCTCTTCTCAAGTCGCGCATTCAATGAATTGAACTGAGAATTCTGACCCGGCGTCAACTGCTCATACACCGCGGTGTACTCCGGATACCCCTGCAGGAGTTGCGCAACCGTCGTCGTCTTGGAAGTGTTCAACCCGGCCGTTGTGGTGCCCGCCGGATAAAGACCATAAAACGGATTAGTCACGCTGGCTTTGAAGAAACTCGTGACCGTCGGGTCAGCGTATTGCGAACGGCTGAGGAAGGGAAGCAGAGGTGCGGAGCTGATCTGGTTCTGATACGACAGGTGCACACCATGAGCGCTGAACCCGCCAATTTCCACCATCCACGATTTGCCAAACTGCTTTTCGACATCCAGTGATGTTTTCTCCACATAGGCAACCTTGGGATTGGGATCGATGTACACCACCTGGCCGCCGAGGTTTGTATTCACCCCAAGGGCGTTGCCTACCGGCTGAATGATCGGATTCACGTTGGGATTGAACGGATCTGCGAGAGTCGACGTCGGCACCCCTGTCGACAAGTTCGAATTGATGTACGTGGAGGTTGCTGTATACCCATAAGCTTGGCCGGCATTGTAATCGTTGAAGGGGTTCAGATACACCGCGAACCCGCCGCGTATCGCCAACGTGCCCTTAGACCACGGAGGTGAGTACGCGAAACCAATTCGCGGACTCGCGTACAGCGGTGCTGTGCTATAGCTGCTGCGCTGCGACGGTGATGCGTAAACGATGCCGCCGGTAGGCAGAAAGGCCGCAGCCGGAAGACTGGCGTTCGGTGCTGCGGCATACGCCTTTTCGGCAGCGGCGGTCAGCGCATTGGCAGCGCTCGGATTCCACGTCGAGACCATGCGGTTGTTGCTCTCCACAATCGGCGTCTCATGTTCCAGGCGAATGCCTGCACTGACCGTCAGGTTGGACATCACCTTCCAATCGTCCTGCGCGAACCCGGCGTAGTACCAGTTGTTGTACTGAAGGCGTGTCGCAATGGTTTCGCTTCCGCTGGTAGGCAGGCCGAGATCGAACAGCGCGAACCCTCCGCCAAAGCTCGGCGCACCCACGGAACTGCCCAGGGCAATGCCCGAACCTGATGAAGCTTGGAATGCGAACTGCCCATTGGCTGAGCCCGGACCCAGTGTCGAATCCTTGTTCGCACGAATGTCCTCACCGAACTTCAGCGAGTGGCGGCCAATAATCTTGTTGAAGCTGCTGTAGAGCTGGATCGTATCGAAGTACGCCTGGTTGCCAGGGTTGGCGCTTAGACTCGGTATCGTCGCTCCATTATCCGAAAACGTCAGGTACGGAATCGCTGGAGCTGTAGAGTTCGCCCCCAGGTAACTCGCGTACCCCAGCGTCGTCGGGTTGATTCCGAGACTGTTCGGCGTTGAGCTGTTTTCCGAGCGGCTGAGGCCAAGCCGCACGTCGAGGCTCGTCGAGGGATTGAAGTTATGAATGTCTTCCGCAAAGCCGCCCCACAGCACCACGATGGATGATGTTCCCGTCAGAGGGTTAGCGAAGATATTCGACTGCGCATTGGTGTACTTGCTCTCGTGCGCTTCGAAAGAAAGCCGGTTCGTGGTGGACAGGTTATAGTCCAGACGTCCGGACTGCGAGTAGTAGCGGTTCGAAGTCGGATCGTCAGCGAAGAAGTTGTTTTCGCCGTCTGACTTCGTCGAACCGCCGCTGTAATTCGGCATCGGAATCAGCTTCTGATACGCTTGCGCGACCGGGCTCACAGACAGGCCGGCATTTGAAAGCACATTGCCCGGAATCGGCGAACGAAGGGTCTGCCCGGGGCACTGAGGGTCTGCTACGCCGGAATACGGATTGAACAGCTGGTAGCTGTTAATCGTCGACGTCACGCCCTTGCAGCGCGTCACCGTTATATTGGTGCCGAGGTTCAGGAGTGCGGAGAAGTCCCCACTACGCTCCGCAGCGGTTGGCACTGTCGTGATGGTTGTCGCCGGAGAGCTCCCGCGATAGCCTTCGAATGCATAAAAGAAGAAAAGCCTGTTCCGGCCGTTATAAATCTTCGGCAGCCACACCGGACCACCGAAGGTCGCGCCGAACTGATTGAAGTGCGTTGATGAGGCTTGCACGCCGGCCGGCTGGAAGTACGGCTTCGCCTGCAGTGGCCGTGAACCCGCATAGTACTCCGAAACCGTTCCGTGATACTGGTTTGTGCCGGACTTCGTCGTGATGTTCACGACGCCTCCCGACGAATCGCCGAGCGCCGCATTGGCAGAGAACAGATCCACGTGCACGGCGTCCACTGAATCAAGCTGTGGGCTGTAGCCCGCAGTCCGGCTGGAATCCTCCATGTTCGGAACGCCGTTCAGCAGTAGCTCGTTGGAAGCAGAAGCGCCGCCGCCGACGGAGAAATCGTCCGCGGTCTGGTTTCCGAAGGGTGTCGTCTGAGACTCCGCATGTTTGCCTTTGGCCACCACCCCATATTCGAGATGCGCGAAGCCGAGCGGCGACCGCCCGTTCGAGGGAAGCTCTTCCACCTGCTCCGCCGTCAGGGTCTCTCCCGTGGTCGCATCCGCCGTATCTACCATCGGATTCTCGCCCTGTACCGTTATCGTCTCGCTGGTTGCGCCCACGGGCAGCGTGATGTTCTCGGTCACCGCCTGTTCTGTCTGCAGCACCAGACCCGTGTGCGTGTAGTTCTTGAATCCTTGATGCGAGGCATCCACCCGGTAGTTACCAGGCTGGAGGAACGGCACCGTGTAGTCGCCGGCCGAGTTCGACTTCGCATTCGTCACCACACCGGTGTCGGTGTCCATCACGCGGATTGTTGCATCCGGAATCCTTGCTCCTGATGGATCCGAGACATGACCTGTCAATGTGGAACGCGTTTCCTGGCCAAATGCAACAGAGCTGAAACAGAGAAGGGCAATGAGGGCGCTGCGTTTCATTCGTGGAACTCCTGGGGCATTTCGCGGGGTTCTGCGAGCGTCCACAAAACTAGCGAAGCACGCGAATGAATGTCAAGCATTTTGGAAGTTAACTTCTACTAATTGCCATTCACCCGCGGCGCAGCTACAGCCTGCGCCCGATCTCCGCCGCCGCCTCCAGAACCGCCGCCCGGGTCTCCTTCTCCCGCCCGGCATCCATCCGCGTCGTTGGCGTCGACACGCTGATCGCCGCCTTCACCGGCTTTCCCGCAGCTTGGATCGCCGCTCCGAAGCAGATGCCGCCCCGGATCGACTCCTCCCGGTCGCAGGCCACCCCGCTCTCGCGGATCACGTTGTACTCAGCGAAGAGTCTCTGGCGGTCCGTGATCGTATGCTGCGTCCGCGGCGTTAGCCCATAGACCTCCAGCATTCTGTCCGCTAAACGCCTGTCCTGAAAGGCAGTTATCGCCTTGCCCAGCGCCGAGCAATGGGGCGGAAGCACGCGCCCAATCTTGTTCGTCATCCGGATCTCATGGAACGTCTCCATGCAGTCCAGCACATGAATGCGGTCGTCGAACAGGAACGCCAGACTGGCCGTCTCATTGAACGTATTCACCAATCGCTCCATCTCCGGGCGGGCTATGTCGCGCACCTGGTCCGCCGCCCGTACCAGCCATCCAAAGATCAACCGCGGTGACAGCTGATACGTTCCATCGCGGTCCTGCTGCAGGTATTCATGACGTTCCAGCGTCCGCAGCACGCGAAACAGCGTCGACTCCGGCAGCCGCATCTTCCCGCTGATCTCCTTTAGCGAGAGCGGCGTCTGGCCATCAAAGCAGTCCAGAACATCCAACGCCCGACCGATCGAGCGGAGATAATAAACCTCGTCTCCCGAGGCTCCATCGCCGTTTTGGAGTGCCCATTTCGGGATCCGCCGCCGTACGCTCTTCTTTGTTGCCGAATCCGTCGTCATCGTGACCTGTCCGTGCCAAAATCGCACCTTGCGGAGACCAAACGCAATTGTAAGATATCGCGCATATTTCAGATTTGATACATAATTTTCAGATAGACGAAAGCGCGTCACGGCAGACCGGCCGCGAAAGGGACCCCGATGCACCGCAGAGATGTGCTGAAACTCGGCGCCGCCACCACCATGGCCGCCGCCCTCAACACGCAACCGCTCTCTGCACAACGGCCCATCGCGCCCGCAGAATCCGCGCAAACCGAGCAGTGGGGACTCTACGAAATCTCGCTTCCCGGTCCCTCTGCCGGCAATTCGTTCCGCGACGTCACCCTCTCCGCGCAGTTCACGCACGAGCACCGCACCGTGGAGGTCAAAGGGTTCTATGACGGCGACGGGATCTTCCGGATCCGTTTCATGCCCGACATGCCTGGACTCTGGACCAGCAAAACCATCAGCTCCGCCGCCGAACTCAACGGCCATACGAGCCGCTTCACCTGCACTCCGCCCAGGCCTGGCAATCACGGCCCGGTTACCACCGCACATCAGTTCCACTTCGAGCACGCCGACGGCACGCCGTACTTCCCCTTCGGCACCACGACCTACGCCTTCTTCTTCACCTCGGACGAGAACGCCGCCAATTCGCTCGCCGGAATGACCGGCCACTTCAACAAAACCCGCGCCTGCGTCCTCCCCAAGCCTCTCGGCCAGGGCGAACAGATGCTTCCGTTCCCCACCAACGGCACGCCCGACTCAACCGGCAAAGCCAACGACTACACCCGCTTCAACCCGGAGTACTTCCAGCATCTCGAAAAGCGCCTCCTGCAACTGCAGGCCGCCGGCATCGAGGCCGACTGCATCCTCTTCCATCCATACGACGCCTGGGGTTACAAGGCGATGCCCAACGAAGTCGACGACTTCTACCTCCGCTACGTCATCGCCCGCCTCTCCGCATTTCGCAACGTCTGGTGGTCCATCGCCAATGAATACGATCTCGTCCGCGCGAAGACGATGTCCGACTGGGACCACTTCTTCCGTGTCGTGCAGGCCGAAGATCCGTACAGTCACCTGCGTTCCATCCATCACTCGCGCGTCATCTACGACCACTCAAAGCCCTGGTGCACGCACGCCAGCCTGCAAAGCTACGACTTCGAAAAATCCGCCGAGCGCCGCCTCGCCTGGAACAAGCCCATCATCTACGACGAGATCCAGTACGAAGGCGACGTCGAGCGTCGCTGGGGCAATCTCTCTGCCGAAGAGATGACGCGCCGCTTCTGGCTCGCCGTCATCAACGGCAGCTACGCTTCGCATGGCGAAGTCTTCATCAGCGACGACTCAGGTCCGCATGCGCACGAATCAAGCTGGTCTGACGCCGGCCGTCTTCGCGGCGATTCCGCTCCGCGGATCAAGTTCCTCCACGACCTCGTCGCACGCTGCACCAACGTTGGTCTCAATGAATTCGAAGGCTCCTACTATCTCTCCGCCGGCACACCCAATCAGCTTTACCTCTGGTACTTCGACTACCACCGCCCCGCACGCTACGACTTCCCGCTCCCCAACACCGCCAACTTCGAAGCCGCAATCATCGATCCCTTCGCGATGACCGAGAAGAAACTCCCCGGCACATTCTCCGGCAAGTCACGCGTCGATCTTCCCAACCGTCCCTATCAAGCCATCGTCTTCCGCAAGGTCTCTGACGTCACCGGCAAACCCACCGGCAAAGCTCCCACGCCTGAAATTCCTGACTAGCTCCCATCCAGGTTGCTCTCATGCGCTCCTTGCTTCTCTCGCTGATCATCCTCGCCGCTCCACTCACCGCACTCGCCACCCCGCGCGTCGAAGTGTCCTCACGCGCCGCGCCGCGTGAGCAATACGCTGCCGAACATCTGCGCGAAGCTGTTGCAAAGCTCAGCGGCAGCGAGCGCATCCTCCTGGCCGTCGAAGACGATCCGCTCCTCGCGCAATACAGCAAAGAAATCCCCGATCTATGGCCTGGCGCGAAAGAAGCCTTCGTCCTGAAACGTCTCCGCGACACAATCGTCATCGAAGGCTCGGATCCCTCGGGTGTGCTGTACGGCACCGAAGAACTCATCGCTCGTGTTCATGCTTCCGGCGAACTGCCGAAGCAAGTCAATCTCGAGGACCATCCGCAACTGCGCATTCGCGGCGCGGTCATCGGCCTGCAGAAGCCCGAGATCACCTACGAAGGCGCCGAGTATGACTACCCCTACACACCCAAAGATTTCTCCTGGTTCTACGACAAGGCCGAGTGGACGCGCTATCTCGATCAACTCGCCGAACAGCGCACCAACGCGCTCTTCCTCTGGAACGGGCATCCGTTCACCTCATTGTTGAAGCTGCCGAAATACCCGGAAGCGCAGGAACTCCCAACGGCACAGCTCGACCAGAACATCGTCATGTTCCGCTGGATCACGGCCGAAGCTGACAAGCGCGGCATTTGGATTCTGCAGGGCTTCTACAACATCCACCTCTCGCACACCTTCGCTCGCGCGCACAACGTTCCTTACCATCTGTCCGCGCCGACCGAGCTTTCGAGCGACTACACGCGCTACTGCATCTCCGAGTTCATCCGCAACTATCCCAACGTTGGGATATTCATGACGCTTGGCGAAGCGATGGGCCCGCACTACGGTGCCGAGTGGCTCTCGAAGACCATCATCCCCGGTGTTCTGGATGGATTGGCCGAAGAAGAGAAAGCTGTCGGCCATCCTGTCCCGCAGCCGCCGATCGTCGTTCGCGCACACGCAACGGATATCGACGCGGCCATGGCCGCCGCGCGTCCGCTCTACTCCAACATTGACACCATGTGGAAGTGGAACGGTGAGTCGCTCACCTGGACCAACATCCGCGGCGTTGTGAAGCAGAAGTTCCAGTCCATGGTTGCCGGATCAAACGACACCATCGTCAACATCCATCTGCTCTCCAATCTCGAACCCTTTCGCTGGGGCGATCCAACGTTCGTTCGCCAGACCGAGAGCAACTTCATCCGCCTCGGAATCGGGGGCGTGCACGTTTATCCACTCCGCTACTGGGACTGGCCTTACAGCGCGGACAAAACCGAGCCGTTGCTGATTCAGACTGATCGCGACTGGATCTGGTTCGCAACCTGGGCGCGTTACGCCTGGAACCCCGAGCGCGATCCCGCCCTCGAGCAAACCTACTGGAGCGAGCAGTTCGCTCGCCGCTTTGCCGTGCCCGGCGGAGTAAACGCGCAAGGCTATAGTCCACGGGTAGTCGGTGTTGAAAGCGCGCAGACCATCGCAGCTGAGAAGTCCAAACCAACGCCAGAGCAGATGCAGACCGGAGCGCATCTTCTCGCCGCCTATGAGCTCTCTGGCCAATGCGCGCCTGAGGTCATTCGTCGCCTCGGCATCACCGAAGGAAATCGCGAAGTCCTCTCGCTGGGCATGACAATGCCGCAGCTCATCGACGCGGCTCGCTTCGGTCCGGCGCAAACGCTCTGGACCGCAGACGCACCTGACGGTGAACGTCTCGATGAGTGGGTCGCAAACGAAGTCCACGGCGGCAAGCATCACGGCGAAAACCCATTGAGCGTCGCAGCCGATGCCGCGCAGAAGTCCACCGAAGCTGTGAGTGAAGCCGAAGCTGCAGCGCCGGGAATCGCAGTCGATGCAAAGCCCGAGTACGACCGCATCGTGAACGACATGCGCGCGATCCAGTACCTGATGGCCTTTTACAACGCCAAGGCGGAGGCTGCTGCGCTGGTGATGCGCTACGGTTACGATCACAACTTGTCACATCTCACCCAGGCGCGCACACTGCTCGCGGAGAGTGTCGGGGAATTCGCAAAATTGACCAAAATAACCGATAAAACGTACCGAAATGCTGCCGGAATGGAAACCTCGCAGCGTCAAATTCCCGTTCGTGGCGGACCGCAAACCAACCACTGGCGAGATCTTCTCCCGGTCTATCAGAAGGAGCTCGCAGTCTTCGACAGCCGCCTCTCCGCGCTGCGCTCCGGCTCGCAAATCTCTGAAACCAAGCCTCATCAGCTTCCGCAGATTGGCTTCCAACTTCAGCTTGGTGGAGGCGAGGCGTTTACGGTCGCCAAAGGCGCGAGCCTGTACAGCGATCAGGACGCGCCGATCACCTCCGTCGTTCCTGAACTCGATGGATTGAAAGGCATTCGAGTCTCAACGCATCAAGAGACTCCGATTCACTTCACACTTCAGAAGCCGGCGCAGATTCTTGTGGGGTTCTTCAAATCCAACTCGCGCAAGCAGGTAAATGTTTCTCCGGATACAGAGCAGTGGAACATTCTGCTGCCCAACGCGGTTTCGGAGGCCAAAGGTTTGCCGATCAGTGTGTGGGCGAAGCCGCTGCCGGCTGGAGAGAATGACCTGGATCTCGGCAAGGGAGCTTATGTGGTGCTCGGATTTATTCCGGAGGATACCCACGTGACGCCGCATGAGAGCTTCGATCCGGAGAGCAAACAGCCGCCGAATCTGGATTGGCTATTTGAGGACTGAGCGTGGAACAGTGATGTTTCACGTGGAACGTCTATTCGTATGCCACTAAGAATTGTGGGAAATGCAGTTTTCTGTGGATTCCGCATCAGGACTTTCCGATATTCGGACGATCGAGGTTTTTCGGGCGCTCAGTTGTCAGTTGTCGGTTTGCAGTTGTCTGTCAAGGCAGGGGCGGAACTGGCGGTTTGGGGTCATGGCGGGCGAGGAGCCGTTGGGCTTCCTGTTCGGTCACGCGGAAGAAGCTGCCGTGCTTGGCGCCGGGTGGGAAGTGCATCCTGTCGTTGATGCTGGTCCAGTGGACCCAGTCGCTGGTTTCAACGCCTTCGTAGCGGGGATTGGGCGGCCGGTAGTGGTCGTAGTAGACGATGAACTTATTGCCAACCTGAATGACGCTCGGGCCTTCAGACCAAGGCTCGTTGATGGGCGCGGAGAGCGGACCCCACGGGCCGTCGACGGCGGGGGCTGCGGTCCAGAGCTCGTCGTAGCGTAGCGGATCGCGGGTCTGGTCCTTGAGGACCATGACGACATCCTTCTTGCCGTTGAGATCGCGGTGAAACATGGTGGCGTCGATGACGGGGAAGCCGCGATCGAAGAATTTCTGCGGCGGGTCGAAGGACTTGAAGTCCTTGGTGTGTGTGGCCCAGATGTGGAGGTCGTCGCCGGGCGTTGTCTTTGTGGCGTTGATCGAGCTCGCCCAGATAATGAGCCAGTTGTTGTGCTGCGCGTCCCAGTAGGTTTCAGGCGCCCACGTGTTCTGGGTGTTGGGGACGGACGCCATGAGGTCCATCGGCTGTTCAGGCGACCAGTGGATGAGGTCGTCGGATTCCGAGGTGCCGATGCGGTTGGTGTGCCAGTCCCAGGTGAAGACCATGCGGAAGTGGCGGCCGTCCGGCGTACGGGTGATGTAGACGTCGCGCATGAGTTCGCCGTGGGAGGGGCGGAGCCAGGGCTGGCTGTCGTTGAGCGGGGTGAAGCTGTACCCGTCGCGGGAGAGGGCGAAGAAGATGCCCTGGTTGCCGGGCTCGTTGAAGTAGGCGAAGACGACGGGGTCGGCGGGTTTGGGGGTTTGTGCATGGGCGGAATATGCGAGCGCAAGGAGCAAGGTTGTGCTCAGAATTTTTCGGACGTTCATAGGCCATCGGGTTCGGGGGCATTGGTTGTGGGTTGTTTGTCAGGGGTGGTATCTGGGGCGTCGGAGTTGAGGAGGGTTTTGTTGCGCCAGTGGCTGGTTGCGGTGAGATGGCCTGCGGGGTCGTAGTTCTGCCACGTCCAGGTGCCATCCGGGTTGCAGGTCTTGAGCCAGATGAAGGTGCCGTCCTCGCGCTGGTAACTTTCTTCGCCGACCTTGGAACCGAGGTGGAAGTGGACGGTCCACATTAGGTGGCCAGAGGGGTAGAAGAAGCGCTCTTCGCCCTCGAGAATGACGCGGCCATCGGGCAGGGCGGCGGTGGACCATGTGGATTCGGTTTTTCCGTTCGCGTAGTGCTCCGTGTGGTGTTGGACATTCTTCAACGCCACCCATGACGACGGTGTCGTCGTGAATGGGGCACCCCTTGTGTCGGTAGTCCCGGATGGATCACCTATGTTTTTGTCGAGGAGCCAAGCTTCGTTTAGCTCGATCTCATAGTTGACGGTGTTCTTGGTCGTGGCGATGTGGATGATGCCGTCCGGCCCTTGCGTGGCCGTGGTGTAGCCGACCGTAAGGATGTTCGCCGGAAGGCGCTTGATGGTCCAGGTGTTGCCGTCGTCGGAGGAAAGCGCGACGTAGGCGCCGTCCTTGTGAATGTGTTTTTGGTTTTTCGGGTTGAAGTCGGCGACGAAGAAGAGCTTGCCGTCGAAGAGCCGGATGACGGAGGGCCGTTCGCCGCTGGCGAGCGGATCGAAGGGGAGCTTGGATTTGGCCCAGGTGCGGCCGTCGTCGCGGGAGGTGGCGAGAGGCATGCGGCCGCCGATGTTGGAGTTCTTGCCGCCGAAGCCGAGGAGGTCGCCGTCGTGAGCGAAGACGATGGTGGTGTGGCGGCCGGCGGTGCGGCCTCCGGTGTCGTACCACGTGCGGCCGTCGTCAGGCGATTTCCAGACGACGGAGATGGAGCCGTTGCCGTCGGGGTCGCGGCCGGTGGAGTCGGTAGGAATGTATATCGATCCGTCACGTCCGCGGACGACGGAGTTGATGGGCTGCGAGACGTAGCGGCCGACGGACTGTGGGAAGGTTGGGAAGTGCGCGGCCGACCATGTCGCGCCGTTGTCGTTCGACGTGGCGAAGGCGAAGGGCGGCGCACCGATGAGGCGGGCGAATCCCCAGAAGAACCACACGCGGCCGCCGGGTTGGGATTGGAATTTCGGGTCGTTCCAGATGACGGGAGCGGCGAGTCCGGCGTCGGCGAAGATGGGAAACGGCTCGGGCATGTCCCAGTCGTTGGTGCCAGCACGGCGGCGGAGGACCATTATGGTTTGGTCGGGATCGTCTTCGAGGTCGGGCGTGTTGTAAAAGGCCGCGAGGAGATCGCCGTTGGGGAGAACTTGGATCGCGGAGTTGTGATAGTTGATGCCGAGGCCGCGCGCGAGGCCGAGACGCCAGCCGACCGCCGGCATGCTCTTGCCGCCGAGGTCAGGGAACAACTCGTGCGTACGGTAGAAGGGCTTGGTCGCGTCGGGGTGGTCGACCGCTTTTGAGAGTGCGGCTGTGCCGGTGATGGAGAGCTGGTGGACGGCGGTTTCGAAGAAGTAGAACTGCGGCGGTGTGGGGTTGTTGGCTGGCATCGGTGCTTGCACGACGCGGAAGCCGACGTTGCCCGTCTCTGAGGCGTAGGACGGCGGCAGGCTGGCGCGGTTGGCGGGACGCGAGAAGTACGGCGAGGTGGCGGGGACGTCGAGGTCGGGCGAGGTCTTCGTTGCGGTGTGACGCCAATCGAGGCCGCCGCCGCGGATGACTTTCGTCATAGAGGATGAGGCGCCGGTGGGATCGCTTTGGGGCTGCGGCTGGTAGGGGCCGTAGCTGTCGAGCGTCCACTCAGGACGGCCGACCTCCTGGTTTTCGACGCCGAACGCGTTTGGCTGATCGAGCGGGAGGGGCGTGTCGGACGCGCCGAAGATTTTGGTGCCGCCCGCGCGGGCGACGTACTCCCACTCGGCTTCTGTGGGCAGACGCCAGGGTTTGCCGGTCTTTTGGGTGAGCCAGCGGCAGTAGGCCACGGCTTGCTCCCAGGAGACGCCGGCGGCGTAGGCCGGTGTCGACGCGTGCGGCTTGTAGCTGGGGTCGAACTGCGCGTATTCGGCGGGCGAGACCTGCGTGATGCCGATGCGGAAGGCATGCGTGATGCGGACGGTGTGGGCGGGAGTTTCGTCGAAGTCGCCGTGCGCGGGCCGCGTGGACATGACGCCGAAGCCCTTGGTGATCGCGGCGGCGAGCGCGGCGTCGTCGGCACCCATGCGGAAGGTGCCGGGATGAATGAGGACGGTTGCGGGGATGCTGTTCGCTGCAAGGGGCGGCGCATTGCCCGGCATGCGGGCGAGGACGCCGTCTTTTTGGGCGGGGAGCGTGGTGGCGAGGAGGGTCACGGTGACGATGAGCAGTGTGCGGACCCGACCCATGACGACTGCGTCCTCATGAAGGGGGAACCCCTGATTTGTGACGGTCGAGCCAGGCTTCAACGACGTCTCCTGCGTGGGTCAGTTGGGGAGGTTGGCTTCGAGGCGGCCGAGGGTCGGGCGGCGGGCGATGGTATGGCCGTCGACGGCGAGCCACAGGCCGCGGCCATGGTGGTAATGAGTGCCGGTGGTGTCATAGGCAATGGTCAGGAGGTGGCCGTGATAGGGGAGGGCGTCGATGGCAAAGTATGTCCAGGATGCGGGCGCGAGTGGGTGGAGGACAATGCGGTTGTCGGCGCGCGGGCGGAGGCCGATCAGCCCGGTGATGAGCGGGTCGGCGAACCCGGAGTGGTTGTAGTAATTGCCGCGGCCAATCTGCTTGTTTTTGGCGAGCAGCATGCGCTTGGCGATCCACTCGCCGGTGTCCGCGTCGTAGTCTTCGTCGATCCAATCGATGGGATGCGGGAGCGGCTTGCCGGCGACGTCGACGGAGATGTGCTGGGCGAGCACGTAGCGGGCGAACAGCTTGTCGTAGGCGGTCGCGTCGATGGTGTGCGGGCCGGGGGTGTTGAGGTAGTTGGCGAGTGCGGCGAGGGTTTGGGTGATGGCGAAAGGCCAGGCGGGACCGTTCCACGTGCACTGGTCAGACGAGGCGAAGCGGAAGCGCGGGCTGCGGCGCTCGGCGGTGGTGGGACCGAACTTGCCGTCGAAACCTGCGGGGTCGAAGAGCTGGCGCCAGGCGACGGCGTGGGCGGGCGCTGGACTGGCGTCGGCCCACGGGTCGTAGCCGATGAGCTCGCGAACGCCGGAGAACTGCAGGACGGTGCCGGGGTCAAGGAACTTTTTTTGCGCGCGGATGCCGGAGTCTTTGGCGGGAGAAACGACCTCGTAGAACTGGTCGTGCGGGTTCCAGAGCTTGGTTTCGATAAGGGTGTTGAGGTGGTCGGCTTTGGCGGTGAACTCGTCGGCTAGAGTGTGGTTGCCGGCGAGAAGCGCGGTGGCGGCGATGGCGCGCGCGTCGGCGACCATGTAGGAGTTGAGCGTGGGGCGATAGCCGTCGCCGGAGATGGACTTCTCCATCGCGTCGCGGGTGTCGATGGACCAGAAGAGGCCGTTGGGGTCCTGCTGGGCGCGCTCCCAATCGTGGTAAACGCGGACGAAGTCAGGCAGCAGTGAGGTGGTGAGGGCGTTGTCGCCGGTGGCCAGGGTGACGTCGCGGACGGCGGTGGTCAGGGGCTCGGAGTAGCTGCGCGTTTTGGAGGTCGGACGGTACCAGTAGCGGGCGTAGTCGTCGGCGATCGATTGATCGTGAAGCCAGCGGGCCTCGTTGAGGTGGAACGGTGCGGCATCGGAGAGCGTGCCCCGATCTGTCATCTCGGGGCGGTCGAGCCACTCGGTGATGAGGTAGCCATTGGGCGTGTGCAGGATGTGCTTTTTGAAGGCGTACCAGCGGAAGTAGTACATCTCCTCGAAGGACTTGTCGGAGGAGTCGAACCAGGGGATCTCGCGCGTCATCCAAGGCCAGGCGGCTTCGGGCAGCTGGCCGGGGATGGAGGGCTCGCCGTTGTAGACGTGGCCGGTGGCGAGCTGCTCGTCGGCTTCGAAGGTCTGGATGTAGTGTTGGTAATCGGCGGGGTGGAGGAGCGTTTCGGCGGGCAGCGCGGTTCCGGCGAAAAGCACCGACAAGAGGGCGAGTTTTCCGAAGCGAGCGAAGGGCATTGGGCGCAGATCGCCGGGAGCGCTATCTCCGTCGATGGCAGCACTATAGCGGATGCATGTGGCGGTCGGCAATCGAAAGTGAAAATTAAGGTACAGATTTGGAAGTGTGGTCGGATGCGGCTGCTTCCGCGGCGCGATGGAGCCAGGTTGCGTAGATGAAATCGGTTTCGTGGCTGTCCCAGTCGGAGCGGGGGAGGACGTCGAGTTGTTCGACGGTGAGGTGGGGGACGTCGGCGGCGAGGGCGATGATGCCGGCGTCGCGGTCGGGGCGGTCGTAGTTTTTGGAGAAGCCGGCGCCGACTTTAGCTGCCCAGTCGCCGATCCGGACGGTGGGGAGGGTGTTGGGGTCTTTGTCGCGCCACGCGGGGAAGTGGAGCTCGTCGTTGAGCCACGCGGCGGCACGCGGTGTGACCCAGGAGGGGCGGTGGCTGGCGCCGGGGTCGAAGTAATTTGTGAAGACGCCCTTGTCGCTGCCGTTGAGGGTGATGACGCGCTGCCGCAGATCGTTGAAGAAGTCGGGGCCGTGGTGCGGGATGTCGACGACGGTGTCGGCGGTGCCGTTGATGATGAAGGTGTTGCCGCGGCGGGCTTGGAGGGTGAAGAGGACCGCGGGGCGATCGCCGAGGAAGCGGACGGAGCGGTAGGGCCCGCCCTGGCACATCATGACGTGGCTGAGGTCCCAGTAGCCGTTGGGGCCGTCGAGGTCGCCGCCGCCGACGAGGAGCACGGAGTGGATGCGCGGATCGACGGCGCCGGTCAGCGAGGAGATGAAGGACCCCATGGAGAAGCCGAGGATGGCGATGCGGTGCGGGTCGACATCATGGCGTGACTGCAGATAGCTGACGGCCTGCATGACGTCCGTGATCATGAGGCCGCCCATGCGCTGCGGCATGGATTCGGGGTTGACGACGAGCTGATCGTGCTCGCCGGTGAAGTCCTTGTGATCGTCGTTGCGCTCGCCTTCGCCGATGGGATCGTAGGTGACGACGACGGCGCCGGCGCGTGCGTATAGCACGCCGGTGTAGTACGAGTACCAGGATGATTTATCGGCGCCGTGGCCGTTGACGACGACGATGCCGGGCATGCGCCTGGCGGGCGCGTGGGTAGGACGGTAGACATCTGCTGGAATGCGCAGGCCGTAGGCGGTGGTGTAGATCACCTTGTCAATGGTGACGCCCGGCGTGATTTCGGTGGATGAGATGGTTTGCGTTTCGAGCTTCGGCAGAGGGTCGGGGATCAAGAGTGTGCGGCGGATCTCGTTGCGCCAGTTGTTGATCTGTGCCTTGGTGGCGGGGTGCGGAGGGAGCGGCGGCTCGGCGGTGCCGATCATGGTCGTGGGTGGGGTGAGGTCGGGGTTGCCCCAGCGGTTATCGAGGAAGTCGAGATAGTGTTGCCAGTCGAACGCGGTGACGTCGTGTTTGCCGGTGCGCTCGTGATACGCGACAAAGCCATCGAGACCGATGGGGTGGTCGAGTTCGGGTTGTGGGGTATCGGGTGGGAGCGCGAGTTTGCCGAGAAGTCTGTAAACGCGTGCGGCGCTGACGGCGGAGAGGAACTCGCCTTTGGGATCGGACCATTCATCGCCGACGGCCGAGCCGATGTACAGCGGGCGTGGAGCGATGAGCGAGAGGAGGAGGTTGCCGTCCGCCGGAATGTCGGCGTCGTGGCCAACCCACTTGGCGTAGTTGGGGCAGAACCAGTAGGGGAACGAGTGTTCGAGATGGGCGACGGTTTCGCCTAAGGCCCGGCGCTGGATGGATTGTCCACCGTGGCCGCTCTCGTTGGAAAGCACGGCGGCGAAGCGAGTGTCCTGCGCGGCGGCCCAGTCGGCGGCTTTGCCGAGCCGGCTGTGGCCGATGACGGCGACATGGTTGGGGTCGACGTATGCGTCGAGCTGGAGGTAGTCGAGCGCGCGGCTGAGGCCCCAGGCCCAGAGGCCGATCGCTCCCCAGGAGTTGGGTGCGTTGTCGATGGCGCCGAAGAGATTGCGCGCGCTGTATTGCGCGGCGTTTTTGAAGTCGGGCTCGAGGTCACCGTAGTAGGCGGTGGCTACGCCGTAACCGCGCGAGAGCAGCATACGGACCTGCCATTGTTGCGTGGCGCTGCCGCGGGATTCGGCTGAGGGAGCGAGCCGCTGGAACTCCGTTGAGCCTTTGGGCTGAATCCAGAGCGCGGTGGGGAGGATCGCGGGGTCGTCGATGACGGTTTGATTGCCGCCGAAATTGAGGCCGAGCACAACGGGCACGGGATGATGGGCTGCGGCCGCGGCTGCGGGAATGTAGACGAGCAGACGTATGGTGCGGAGGACCTGGGGTGATGGTCTGACGCCAGGTGCGGGTTCGAAGGTGAGGTCGATCTGCTCGCGGACGGCGAGGCCGTCGAGTGCGTGCTCGTTGTGCTCAATGATGTGCGCGTGCGTGATTGCGTTCTTTGCGGCGGCAGGTGTGACGCCGAAGACGTTGTCTTCGAACAGTCGAAGGATTTCGGGGCGGCGCTGGGTGAACCACTGCTGCGGCGTGGTTACGGCTTGGCCGTTATCGAGATGGAGCGGATCGAGGAGCGTGTAGGGCGGCACTTTGGATTCGTCGTAGTTGTAGCCGGCGATGTGTTGCGCGCCGATGGGAAGGACGAAGAGGACGAGCGAGAGGGCAAGGAGAGTGTTCGAGCGAGCTATGGCCATGAGCGTCTCTGATTTTCAGTTTTATGCTTTTTGGACGTGAAATGGAAAAATCGGGTGATGAACTGAGCGTTCACAACCGTTTCGCGGGATACTGTCGAGGTCAGAGGCGAACTTGATGATGCGTGCGTGGTGCGCGACCGGTCTGTTGGTGCTGTGTAGTGCGGCATGCGCGCAGCAGGCGGTGAGAATTCCCGAGGCAGAAGCGCCCACCCAGGCGGTAGCGGAGCGGTTTGCGTTCGCGAGTGATGGGCCGGTGGGGCCGGGATGGTCAAGGCCGGACGCGATTGCGCGCGTGTACTTCAACGGCGAGTTGCCCGCGCTGTTTCGCAGGACGCTGCAGTTTGACGGCAATGTGCCGGAGCAGACGAAGCTCGAGTGGATTTTTACGGGGCCGCACGCGGGGATCACGGTGGAGCTGACATCGTCGAAGGTGCGATTGCTGGAGCGGTTTTATGATTCGAGCGCGCTGGATGGGGGAGGGAACTATCCGGAGAAGACGGTGCGCGACGTGGAGCAACAGTATGTGGGGCATGCTCGCGCGCTGACGGTGGTGGTGGATGCGCACTTATCGGTGCAGGTGTTGCTGAATGGAGAGCGCGTGCTGAGCGCGCCGCTGCTGTTCGATCTGACCCGGCAGCAGCTGACGTTTTCCGGGCCCCGGAATGAACACCTGACGTTGGCGGGAGCACTGCTGGCCGACTCGCCGCAGGATGCGACGGTGACCGTGGATCCGGCGAAGGTGCACCAATCGATGATTGGATTTGGTGGAAGCCCGAGCGTGCCCGCGTACCGGGAGCTGAGCGATGAGGGCAAGCGGATGTACTGGCAGATGCTGAAGCGCTACAACCTGCTGGTGGATCGCGAGTACCCGATGGGCACGCAGTTGAAGCAGGATCTTTCGAACCTGGAAGATTTGAACGACGCGACACCGCATTATTACGGCGACAACTTTCCGAATAGTGAGGTTTCGGATTTCGACTACAGCAGACGCACGCGGGAGATGGGTGGCGAGGTGCTGTATGAGATGTGGGCGCTGCCGGAGTGGGCTATCGAGGCATACTCGCCGGAGGGCAAGCCGGTGGGCGCTCCGATCATTGATGCGTGGGGAAAGCCCGTGAAGCGAGCGGCGAAGCCGGATGTGTATGCGCGGATCGTGGTGGATTTCTGCAAGCGCGCGAAGGAGCGGAGTGGAGCGCCGCCGGAGATTGTCGGGATTCAGAATGAGGTGGAGCAGCCGCCGGAGATTTTTGCGGCGATGACAACGGCGGTGCGCAACGCTCTGGATGCGGCGGGATTTCAGTCGACGAAGATCCAGATGGCGGATGCGCCGTATTTGTGGATTGCGATTCGGCGTGCGAACAATGCCAAGAAGTTCGCGGAGGAGTGGAGCGCGACAGACTTCACCGCGGCGCACCAGTATGACTATCAGGAGTTCCTGGCGAATCCGGATATGTACGATGCGCGGCTGCGAGCGATGCATGAGGCGAGTGCCGGCAAGCCATTTCTGGCGACGGAGATTTGTTTGAATGACGCGGCGTACCAGGAGCCGTCGTACAGGATTGCGCTGCAGGTCGGGCAGCTGTATCAGAAGGATTTGACCGAGGCGGACGCGGAGATGCTGTTGTACTGCTGGCTGCTGCTGGATGTTGAGCAGCCGAGCTTCGGCGCGTCACGGTCGTTGATGGTGCCGGATCGTGCGAAGGGTATGGTGCCGGTCGCGTCGAGTTTTCAGTTGCGGGTGATGGGGGCGTTCAGCAGACATGTGCTGAAGGGCATGCGGCGTGTCGATGCGCAAACTGGGAACGGTGATCTGCTGACGGCTGGCTTCACGGATGGCAAGCGGGATAGCCTGATTGTGCTGAACCGGTCGACCGAGGCGCAGCGGCTGCGCGTGGATTGGGGCGGCGTGAAGTGGACGCGGATGGAGCGGACCAGTTTCTATAGCGAGAATGTTGAGGCTGCGCCGCCGGGTGAGATTGTGGTTGCACCGGGGGAGATTGTGACGCTCGCAGACTTCAGCGCGGATGAGGCTGACAGGTGAGGCGTGCGTTTTTGTGTGGTGCGCTCATAATGGCGTGCAGGTTGAGCGCGCAGGTTTCGCATAACACCGACGCGAGTGTGCGGCCGCAGAGTGAGTTTATCTTTGAGCCGGGGTCGGCGCCGTTTGCGGAGTGCCATGCGTCGACGATTGTGGAGCTGCGCGGCGGCGAGTTGATGGCTGGCTGGTTTGGCGGAACGCATGAGCGCGCGCCGGATGTGGCGATCTGGACCGCGCGCTATGCGCATGGTGCGTGGTCGAAGCCGGTTGAGGTGGCGCGCGAGAAGAATATCCCGACATGGAACCCGGTCTTGTTTCATACCAAGGATGGCCGGTTGTGGCTTTATTACAAGGCTGGGCCGGATACCGGGAGCTGGTCGGGCGCGCGGATGTGGAGCGGAGATGAGGGGCGCACGTGGTCGCAACCGGAGCGCTTGCCTGCGGGGCTGCTGGGGCCGATTCGCGCGAAGCCTCTGGTGATGGCGGATGGCACGATTGTGAGCGGGAGCTCGGTGGAGGCATATAAGACTTGGGCAGCGTGGATTGAACGCAGCACGGATAATGGGCAAACCTGGAAGAAGATTGGGCCGATTGTCGTAACGAAGGAGCAGGATAAGGCGGAGCCGCCGGCGCCGGATCCACCGATGGATAGCGCGGAGTTGCGCGAGAAGGACCATGCGCCGAGAGCGTTTGAGGGAATCATTCAGCCGTCGGTGGTGCGGTTGAGCGGGAAACATCTGCGGCTGTATGCGAGGTCGCGGACATTGGCGGCGAAGGTGGTTGCCGCGGACTCGTTGGATGATGGTGTGACGTGGACGAAGACGCACTTTCTGGATGTGCCGAATAACAACTCGGGGTTGGATGCAGTGGCGCTGAAGGATGGACGCGTGGTGATGATCTTCAACGACACGCCGCGAGGGAGGTCGCCGCTGAATCTGGCGGTGAGCCGTGATGGAGAGCACTTTCGCGTGTTCGCGACGCTGGAGCAGGGCGCGGGCGAGTATTCGTATCCGGCGCTGATTCAGGATGCGAGTGGTGATCTGGAGATGACGTATACGTGGCAGCGGCGATCGATCAAGCATGTGCATTTGGCGTTGAAGGAGGTACCGGAGCGGTGATGCGTACGAGACGCGTTGGTGTGTTGGGTGTGATGTTGGCGGGATGCATGGTTGCGGGCGCGCAGGATCTGCCGTTGACGCAAACGCTGAGCCCGAGTCACGTGGAGCCGCTGGATGCGTCGCGTGGTGTGACAGCGCCGGTGCTCGAGAGCAGCATTCATCAGCCGCTGCCGGAGGAGTATGTGTGGACGGCGAGCGCGCAGAAGAACGGGAAGCTGGTGTATCGGTTTCCGGCGATTTCGGCGGAGACGGAGCCACATTATTTTCGTGCGCACTTTCATGTGGACAGCGTGCCGCGCGAGGCGACGTTGTATATCGCGGGGCCGCGTTCCGTGTCGGTGTGGGTGAACGGGCACATGGTGGAGAAGGTGGCGAGCGATACGAGCTCGCCTTTGGGAATGCATGTGTTTGCGATGCCGGTTGCGAATGTGGTGCGCGCGGGAGATAACGTGATTGCGATCGAGGCGGTGCGCGGACGCGGAGTAACCGGATTCGCGAATAGCAGGTTGGTGCAGCAGCAGACGTCAGGGCGTGTGCTCGTGGCGAAGATCCTGCCGCGCGCGGAGGGAGTCGAGGCCCCGGACCTGATGCACAGCGGGCCCGAGTGGCGGAGCTCTACGACGGCAGAGAAGGGATGGGAGCAGCCTGGATTTCATGACGCTGGATGGAAGCCGGTGGAGGCGTTCGGGGGGATTGAGAGCAGCATCGAGATGTATCAATGGAACGCGGATGCGGGGTTGTACAACTGGCCGGGGTATGACGGGATTTCGCCGTTCCTGGCGCATATGCCGCTGCGAGTGATGAGCGCTGATCGCGTCATATGCAGGGCGTGGTGGGTTCGATGGGTTGAAGAACCTGGAGAGCGGCAACGCTGATGTGGTGGTGCATCTGCCGGCGGCGAAGCTGACGGGCGCAGAGGGGCCGAGTGTGATCCTGGACTTTGGGCGCGAGCTGACGGGACGGTTGGAGATCGATTCCGACTCGGATCAACCAATGAGCGTCACCGTGCAGGTGGGCGAGTCGGAATCAGAGGCGCTGAAGGTGCCGTATCTCGGCGTGAATCAGATGACGATTCCGCCGCATGGGACGGGGCACTCGCCGAAGTCGGCGTTTCGGTATGCGAAGGTGCAGTTTTTAGGCGGGGCGAAGGACCTGCGCGTGAAATCGATTCATGCCGACCACATCTACTATCCCGTTAAGTATGAGGGCTCGTTTGAGAGCTCTGATGCGCTCCTGAACCGGATATGGGAGACGGGAGCGTACACGGCGCATCTGTGCATGCAGGACGGCGTATGGGATGCGAGCAAGCGCGATCGCGGACGGTGGATGGGTGATACGGATGTGAGCGGGCCGGTGATCGAGGATGTGTTTGCGGACAAGATGCTGCTGGAGGACACGCTGGACCGGCTGCTGGGCGCGGACCCGAAGCTGCCGGTCGACCAGCATGTGAATGGGATTCCGGGGTACTCGTCGTTCTGGTTCACGGGTGTCGCGGACTTTTATCGGCACACGGGGGATAAGGCGTTCCTGGAACGTGAGCATCAGCGGATGCTCGAGTTGCTGCATCTGGTGGATAGTGAGTTCGACGACAGGAACATCTACGCGAACAAGAGCGAGGTGTGGCTGTATGTGGACTGGTCGGCGGATTTGAATGGCGACACGCCGGAGACGCGGAGAGCGACGACGCTCGAATTTGTGCGGGCGTATCGCGAGGCGGCGTTCCTGCTGCACGAGATTGGCGATGAGACGAATGCAACCAAGTATCGCGAGCGTGCAGAGACTGTGAAGGCCGCGGCGGATAAGTATCTGACGGATGCGTCAGGAACGTTTGGGCCGCGCTGGGAGACGAATGCGGCGGCGGTGATCAGCGGAGCGGCGGGGCCGGACAGGTATGACGCGATCTGGAGAGATGTGCTGTCGAAGGTGGGGCAGCCAGCGGGACCGGGCCTGGGGCATGGGCCGATCATCTCGCCGTACTACGGGGATTATGTGTTGCGCGCGATGGCAGAGATGAATCATCGCGAAGCGGCGCTCGCGTGGATACGGCAGTTCTGGGGAGGGATGATTGACGAGGGTGCGACGAGCTTCTGGGAGGCGTATGACGTCGACTGGTATCACGAGGATTTTCACTCGTCGCTGCAGGCGGACAATCGCTCGGGATATTTCGTGTCGCTGGCGCATGGGTGGTCGTCAGGACCGACGGCGTGGCTGATGGAAGAGGTGTTGGGGATTCAGCCCACCGGCGCGGGATTTTCGACGGTGAACCTGCGGCCCGATCTGGTGGATCTGGAGTGGGCCCGCGGAGCGATGCCGACGCCGCATGGATTGATCAAAGTCGACGCGCACAAGAAGGGAAGCGCGACGGAGATTGCGGTCGATGTTCCGGACGGTGTGGTGGCGCGGCTTGCGGTTCCGCTTTCAAACGCCCGTGCGACGCAAGTTCGTGTGAACGGCAACACTGTGCAGGGAGAGACTGCAGAGGATGGAACGCGGCGCATTGTGGTGCTGGATCATGCAGGGCACTATGTTGTGAGAGAGTGAGGGCTGGTCAGGCGCGGAAGCATTGGGGTATCGAGGAACTGTGTGCCCCTCGTCCGGCGCGGTCATCGGCTACGTAGCCAGTGCGGGACGCGGTTTCGATTCGTGCTGGGCGCTCGCAATGGCTTTCTGTGCCGCGTCGAGTGCGATCTGCGCGCCGGCCTTGAGGCAGACGACATTGTTTGTGCAGAAGAGGAGATCGACGCCGAGACGGACCCAGTGGTGGAAGTCAGCGGCGCCGCAGGCAGTGATGACCTTCTTGCCATGCTTGCGCGCGACCTGAACGATCTGCTCGGCGGCATCGAGAAGTTCAGGATGCGCGGTCTGTCCGGGCATGCCGAGGCTGGACGCGAGATCGGCTGGGCCGATGAAGATGTCGACGTCGGGAACCGAGGCGATCTCCTCGATGCGTTCGAGCGCTTCTTTGGTTTCGATCTGAGCGATCAGAGCGAGTTCGGTGTTGAGCTTCTGCTGTTCGGCGGGGACAGAGTCGACGATACCGTAGCGGAGAGCGCGAGAGACGGAGAAGAACCCGCGGGCGCCGATGGGAGCGAACTTCGCGTAGCGCACGAGCTCGTCGACCTGCTCCGGTGTGTCGACCATCGGGATATCGATCATGTCGGGCCCACATTCGGCTGCTTTGAGGACGCTCTCACGGCGCGCGTCGGGGATGCGGATCATGGTGAGCATGCCGGTGCCGGCGGCCATGCGGCACAGGTCGGCTGCCTCGGAGAAGCTGATGGGCGCGTGTTCCATCTCGATCCAGACGACCTGAAAGCCCATGTGCGCGGCGATCTCGAGAAAGATGGGATCGTAGGAGTAGAGCGCGGCGCCGAGAAGGGGCTGTCCAGCTGCGTCTTTGATGGCTTGATGGAGGCGGTTCATCGGAACTCCTCGGTGGTTGAGTGACTGAATCATCGTTCTCTTAGACTCCCACGGCAACTGGCATCTGTGATTGACGCCGCCACCCCTGCCAGGTGAGGTCGGGCGCGATCGGTGAACCGGGAAGCAGAAGACTTGCAGCGATGCCGACCACGAGCAGAATCACGTGGCCGATGGCGCCGATCATGTAATCGTGCCACGGGAAGTTCCAGTGGCCGAGGTTGAGGATCTTGCCGCCTTCCGTGAACGTGGCCCAGGCGGTGAAAATCAGGCTCACGATCAGGCCGGCGATGGCGCCTTCGCGTGTGGCTCGCGGCATCAGGAAGGCGAGCAGGAAGAGACCGGCGAGGCCTCCGGCGACGACAGCGGTGATGGTGTAGTAGAGCGAAAGCGCGCTGCCCTGGGTGTGCGCGAGACGGAGCGCAACGCAAGCGGCAGCCATCCCGCTGAGCGCGACGACAATGCGGCCGGCGCGGAGAAGCTCGCGGTCGGTGCTGCGCGGGCGAGCGAAACGGTAGAAGTCCTCCACGGCGATCAGCGAGAGGCAGTTCATGTCGGAGGCGAGCATGGACATTGCCGAGCCGAGCAGCGCGGCCACGAACAGGCCCGCGAGCCCGGAGGGAATGTGCGTAACGAGGAAGTGCGGGAAGATGCCGTCGGCCTTAGTAATGGACTTCGGGATGACTTCGCCGGTCAGGCGGTAGAAGCTCCAGAGCAGGCTGCCGATGAGCATGAACGCCGCCCACACGGGAAGACAGAGACCGGCGCCGAGTGCGATGCCGCGTATGGCTGCGCGGTCGGACTTGGCGATGAGATAGCGCTGGACTACAGTTTGATCCCCTGTGTACTTCTGCAGGTAGAAGAAGAAGCCATAGATGATGAGCACGATGATGGTTGGCTGATCGAAGCGCAAGGCTGTGCTGCCGAGGCTCATCTTGTGATGAGACCAGGCATCGGCGACGACCGCGCGCGGGCCCTGTGCGGGCAGGAAGAGCAGATACGCGAGTGACACGAGGATACCGGCCCAGAGCACGAAGCCCTGCACGACGTCGCTCCAGACAACGGCTTCGACGCCGCCGATGAGTGTGTAAAAGATAGTGATGATTGCAGTGAGCAGGATGATGCTGGTGATGGGCCAGCCGGTAATGCTGGCGAGTGTGAGTGCGAGCAGGTAGAAGACGAAACCCATCTTGGAGAAGTGTCCGATGGCGAAGGCGAAGGACGAGTACAGGCGGATGCCGCGGCCGAAGCGGTGGCCGAAGTACTCGTATGCGCTCATGCAGACGACCCGGCGGAAGAAGGGCACAATGACGGAGCCGATAAGACCAAGCACGCCGATGAAGAGAATGCCGGGCACGAGCAGTGACCAGTTGCCTGCGTACGCGGACCCCGGATAGGCAATGAAGGTGACGCTGGTAATGATCGTTGCGAGCAGCGAAAGGCCCATCGCCCAGCCGGGTATGGAGCGGTTGGCGACGAAGTATTGCTCCGTGGTGCGCTGGCGCCGCGCAAAACGCAGGCCGATGGCGACGAGGCCTGCGAGGTAAGCGGCGATGACGATGAGATCGAGCGGACGCATGTGCAACCCTGGCTAAGCCGTTACGGCGTGTTGAAGACGATGGCGCGCCATGGTGACGGCCATGCGAATGGCGGCTTTCATGTTGGCGGCATCTGCGATGTTTTTGCCTGCAATGTCGAAGGCGGTGCCGTGGTCGACGGAGGTGCGCAGAATGGGAATACCGAGCGACATGTTCACGGTAGCTTCGAAGTCGAGGAGCTTCATGGGGATGTGGCCCTGGTCGTGATACATGGCGACGATGAGGTCGTGCGAGCCGTTGGCGGCGCGAAAGAAGATGGTGTCGGGTGCGACAGGACCTTCGCAGTCGATGCCGCGCGCGCGGCAGGCTTCGACGGCCGGACGGATAGAGCGTTCGTCTTCAGTGCCGAAGAGCCCGTGTTCGCCGGCGTGCGGATTGAGGCCGCAGACTGCGATGCGGGGGCGGGGCTTGCCCAGCAGCTTCATCGCTTCGTTGCCGAGCTCGATGGTGCGGATGATCCGTCCGGTGTCGAGGTTGCAGGCTTCGCGCAGGCTGATATGGGTGGAGACATGCACGACGCTGAGCCGCTGGCCCGCGAGAAGCATGCGTGAGTCGGTGGCGTTGCAGAGCTCGGCGATGTACTCCGTGTGGCCGGAGAAATGCATGCCGGTGAGGGTTACGGCCTCTTTGTTGAGCGGCGCCGTGACCAAGGCGTCGGCTTCGCCGCGCACGCACATCAGGGTGGCATCGTGTACGTAACGCACGGCGGCCGCGCCGTACTCCGCACGCAGCGTGCCGATAGCGATTGGTGTGTCTGGCGGGAGCGTGTGGCAATCACGGAACTCGACGGGGAGTGTGTTGAGGCGGATGCCGGTGCACTGCTCGGCGGCGGTAACGGCGGCGCGATCGCCGAGAACAATGAAGCGCGCGGAGCTTTGGATGTCAGGATCGGCGAGCGCTTTGAGCGTGACCTCGGCGCCGACACCGGCGGGGTCGCCGAGTGTGATGACGAGGCTGGGGCGGAGCTCTTCGTCTGTTGACGTGCGGGCGTTCAAGCGACCACCTCCGGTGACGCACGGTGCGCTTCCAGTAGACGACAGAGGAGGTCGGGTTCGCCAAAGCCTCCACTCTTGAGCACGACCCGCACACCGTCAAACGGGCCGCCCTCAGCGACGGCGACTGGAACGCCGGGCGCGAACTCATGCAGAAGACGAAGAGATTGAATCTCGAGTGCGCGGCAGACGAAATGCGCGGTGTCGCCGCCGGTCATGAACAAACAGCCGGTCTGGGCGGGATTATGCGCAGCGACGGCACGGCGGATGTCGTCGGCTGCGGTCCGGCCTAATTCGACAGGAACCAGCAGGTCGTCTTCATCCGAGTGCGTTGCCAGCGGGCTGTGCTCGGCGATTTGCGCGATTTTGCGGAGATGGTCGGCCTGAGCCCGGCTGACCGGGTGCGGGCTGCCGATAAAGAAGATCGTTGGGCCTTCACGGAGGTGCTTCGCTGGCTGCGTTGCTGGAGCGAGAAATTCTGCAGCGAAAGCGTGTGCCAGGCCACCGGAGCCGATCCAAAGGATCTGTTTGCGGAGAGATCGTGCGGCGCGCACGATCTGAGCGAGGTGAGTTGGCGTTGACGTATCGCAGAGGACGGCGCGAACTCCACTGGACAGGCAATCGGTCAACGAGACGGCGAGCGGTTCGGACGATTCACTTGCGGGCAGGAGGCGCAGGGGGCAGCCCACCTGGGCGAGGAGATCCGCGATCGCGACCGTGCGGGTGTCAGCGGTGTCGTAAATATTGAGGAGTCCTTGATCAACGATGCGGCCGAGTGCGGGGTATGCCGGGGCGATGATGGCGACGTCGAAAACCGCGTGTCGCAGAGCAGCGGCAATCTCGACGGCGGTGTTGCCGCGGAAGACTGAATCGATCTTCTTAAACAGCGTGGTGTCCGCGGGTATTCGCTCTACGATGTTTCGCAGGCGCAGTTCCGCTTCTTCTGGGCGCAAGTCCCGGCTTTCTGTGGAGATGGCCCGAACGGGAGAGCGCTCTGTCACTTTACCGGAGATTTCAACTCGGACCGGGCTGCACACGGAGGCGAAGGCCACTGCGGCGTCACAGGCGCCGGTCAGGTCGTCCGCCACAATGGTCAATGGCAGGCACCCCGGAGGGACCGGCGGAGGGCCATAATGGTTTTCGGCCTTGCCGCTTTGCATCGAAGTGATCTCCTGCCCGACCGCATTGTTTCAAAGCATGGAAATCATGGCAAGACAATTTTCGGATTAAGCCCGAAAATGGAAGTAATCCCGACGTGAAAAGGAGAGAACCCCTCAATGGCGCCGATTCTGCGGCATGTTGCCAACCTGTGGACCCTGATGCAGCACCCGTCGCGGGAGCGCGAATGGACGTTGGACGAGAAGCTGGACTCAATCCAAGAGGCTGGGTTCGACTGCGTCTGCTGGGCGCCGAGCCCGGCGCTGACGGAAGGAGTCCAGCGGCGTGGTTTGACCTTTCTTGGAGGGATCGCGTCGAGTGATCCGGCTGCCTTCCCGGTGCTGCTGGATGAGCTTCGCGACGCGGGAGCGCTGCACGTAAACGTGCAACTCGGCGGGGATGAGATGCTGACGCCCGAGGCGCTGCGGCTCACCACGACGTTAATAAAAGAGGCAAAGGATCGAGGGCTGCGGGTAGCAATTGAGACGCATCGCGGTACCTGCACGGAAACGCCGGAGAAGATGTACGCGCTGGCGGATGCCTACTTTGAGGCCACGGGCGAACTCCTTCCGATCTCGTGGGACTTCTCGCATTTCGCTGTTGTGAAGCATCTTGTTGCCGGCAACTTCGAGCAGCGGCTGCTGGTGCGGCCCGATCTGGTGCAGAATGCTCAGCAGTTTCACTTCAGGCCCTTTAACGGGCACCATATGCAGGTTCCCATTACCGACGCCCGCCGCGAGCTGACGCAGGAGTTCAACGAATGGCTCCCGTTTGCAGAGGCGGTACTGCGGTGCTGGCTGGAAACGAATCGCGGAACAGGCCGAGAGATATTCGTTTGTCCGGAACTCGGGCCAGTTGAGGGCGGATACGCGTTAGCGTCTTTTCCGAATAGCTGGGAAGACGCCAAGGTGCTGCGGATTGAGATCGACAAATTGTGGCGCCGAGTGCTCGCGAGTTAGGCGTGGTCGCGGCGCCGGTACTCGGCGGGCGAGCAGCCGGTAACCTGGCGGAAGACGCGATGGAACTGCGGATAGCTGCCGAAGCCGGCGGCGAGGGCTCCCTCGAGCAGAGTGCTCTTCGCGCGTTCACCACTAACTTCGTAGCGATCGAGGAACCGCTGTATGCGCTGGCGGTTCCGAAATTCGACGATGGAGAGACCGGTCTGCTGCTTGAAGAGTCGGCTGAGCCGTGAAGGGCTGAGCCGGGCATGACGCGCAAACTGCGAAAGGCTGTAGCTGTTGTCATCAGAGAGCAGCAGGCGCGCGGTGCTCTCGACCGCGGGATGGATGTTGCGCGCAGGAACTTCGCCGGCTTGCTCAAAGCATTTCCAGGCGTGCAGAAGAGTGTAGGCCAGAGTTGCATTGAGCAGGCCTGGTTGGTCTGTGTTTTTGGAAAGCCCGCTGAAAAGTTCTTCGAAGCGAGCGATCTCGTTTTGTCGCAGCCGGCGGCAGGTTTCGCCGGAGAAAGTGCGCTGCAGTAGCGGAAGAGACGACGGGTCTGTGGCGCTGCGCTTGATCAGCCGCCGGCGAAAGACAACGACCCACATCTGAAAATCGGGCGTCTGCTCGAAGAGCACATGCTCCTGCGCAGGGAAGAGCCAGAGCAGATCACCACGGCGTATCCGGTACTGCCGATTGCCCAGCAGGTATGTCCCGGTGCCGTGGGTTACAAGGTTCAGCTCGAGCTCTGCATGATGATGCCGACGGTTCGCTCCCGCGGGATTGGCGTAGGGCCACGCTTTGCCGTCCAGGTTTGCGGGGAGTTTGAGCCGTTGAAGCATGCCGACAAAAAATGATAACAACTCCGCCACAAATGAGAAGCCAATGGTTGCGGCGCTTGGCTAGAGTGACGAGCATGAAAATCACCGACCAGCAGCGCGAGCTTTACCGCAATGAAGGCTACATGATTCTTCCCGGCGTGATTCCGCCGGCAATGCTGGAGATGATGCGTGAAGAGTGCTCCTACTATCTCGGCTATTACGACTCCATCATGGACGCCAAGGGCGTTCAGACGGAAAACATCAGCCACCGCGGCAAGCGGTATTTCATCAACAATCGCTACCGGCTAAGTAACCGGCTGTGGCAGTTCATCTTCAGCGATCTTATGGCTGATGTAGCGCGCGCGACGGTCGGTGAGGAGGCGTACCTGTTTCACGAGCAGTGGGTGGTGAAAGGCGCCGAACAGGGAATGAAGTTCGCCTGGCACCAGGACAGCGGCTACGTGAAGTGGTACAACCCGACGACACAGCACAAGCCCTATGTGACCTGCTGGTGCACGCTGGACGATGTCAGCGAAGAGAACGGCACGGTCTATCTGCTGCCGCACTCGCGCGGAGGAACAAAGAGCACGATCATCAACCACACGAAGGAAGATGGCACGAACGATCTGATCGGCTACTCGGGGAGCGATCCTGGCGATGCGGTGATTGTGCCGGCGGGAAGCATCGTGGCTTTCGACAGCTTCGTATTTCACCGCAGCGGGCCGAACAAGACAGAGCGCATGCGCCGCATTTATCTGCCGCAGTACAGCGCAAAGCCGATCGATCGTCCGGACGGCAAGCCGTGGGCAATGGCGACTCCGTTCCTCAGGGATGGGAAGAACGTCTATAACCATGCCGAAGATACGGCGGAGCGTTTCGGTCCCTTCCCGGAGACAAAAAAGGAGAACGCAGCCTGAATCGGGCCGCGAGTAAGCTGACCAAGAGCGCCGAATGAAGAGCCAAGTTCTCACGACCCGGCTGAGTTACATGTCCAGCGAGGTCGCAGGGCAGCTTGTCTTCTGCGTCATTTCGTTTTATCTGCTCAAGTTCTACACGGATGTCTACGGGCTCACCGCGGCCACTGCCGGAGCGATTCTGCTGATCGCCCGTTGCACGGATGCGCTGGACGCACCTTTGTGGGGAATCGTCTTCGAAAAAACGCGCAGCCGGTGGGGCAGGAGCCGTCCCTGGTTTCTCTGGTTATGCGTACCCTTCGCCGTGGCGGGTGTGGCGACGTTTATCACGCCGAACTTCGGGCCAGCGGCGAAGATCATTTACGCCGCGTGCACGTATGTTCTTTGCAGCATTCTGTACACCGGGATCAACACGCCAGTAACGGCGATTCTCGCCTCCTTGACGCCGAGTTCCCATGAACGCGTCGTGTTGACGAGCTTTCGCATGTTCGGGTCGAAGCTCGGCGTGCTGTTCGTCAATCTGACGGTGCTTGGACTTGTAGCGCGGCTGGGGCACGGCGACAGTCGTCGCGGCTTCATGCTGGTGATGCCGATGTATGCGATCGGCACGATCATCCTGTATCTGGTGGCATTTCGGAATCTGCACGAGGTCACGGAACCTCAGTTCCGGCAGCAATCTGCGCGGCATGCCTTCCGCGCACTAAAGGGCAATGCGCCCTGGCTGATCATCTTCATCAGCAGCCTGTTCTTCTGGATCGCGTTCATCGCACGCATCTCGACAGCGCCATACTTTTTTGAGTACGTACTGCATCGCGAGGATCTGACCTCGATTGCCAATAGTCTGGATGTGGTTTCGCTCGTGAGCATTCTGCTGCTGCCCATCTTCTGCAGGGTGACATCGAAACGCACGGTGTGGTCACTCGGCCTTGTGGGCTCTGCGGCTGCACAGGCAATTGTGTTTTGGGGGGTTCGCCATCACTCGATCGCTCTGGTGATGACGGGATGGGTGATCGGATTTCTCGCGAGCGGAGTGGCGATGGCACTGCCGTTCTCGCTGTTGTCCGACAGCGTCGACTACGGAGAATGGAGAGGCGGAGTGCGTGCGGCAGGACTGCTAACTGCAGTTGGCGCGGCGTTTTGCCTGAAGGCGGGCAGCGGGCTGGGAGGCGCGCTGCCTGCATGGATCCTGGCCCACTTCCACTATGTACCCAACGTCCAGCAGAGTGCCCGGTCACTCATGGGCATCGAGTTGAGCTGCGTTTGGCTGCCGGCGATCGCCTATACGCTAGCTGCGGTTCCCGTGCTGTTCTATCACCGGTACGAGAGGCTCGAGCCACAGATTCACCAGGAATTGGAAGAGCGCAGACGCATTGCAGCTGCGATGAGCAGCATCTAGGAGCCCGGACAGCGAATGATGACGGTCGAACGATCAGCTGATGGTGCGGTGTTCCGCAACGGTGATGAGCTTCTGCGCATCCGCTTCGTCACGGACTCGATCGCCCGAATTACATCTACCCTCGGAAGAGAGTTCTTCGACCGGCCCAGCCGGATCGTCGTTGCACAGTCAGATGGCCCGGTGTGTGACGTTCGCGAAGATCAGCACAGCTACACCTTATCTGCCGGATTGTTAGCCATCACGGTGAACAAGACGACCGGAGCCATGGCGTACTTCACGCCAGCGGGTGAACTGCTCACACGCGAACCCGACGGCGGGGGCAGAATGCTAACGCCGAAAGCTGTTACGCGAAATATCTTTCCCAATGGCACGCCAATCGCGACAGAGCAGAGCATCGATGGCGCGCGCGCGACCGTCGCCGAGCACGAGACCGTATTCGATCGCAATGCGTTTGAGGCGGAGCTGGAGTTAGTGCTGGCGCAACACGAGGCAATCTTTGGGCTTGGCTCGCACGAGGAAGGCTATGGGAATCTGCGCGGGCGGACGCGTGAACTGTACCAGCAGAACATGAAGGCAGTCGTGCCGCATCTGGTATCCAGCCGCGGGTACAGCGTGCTGCTGGACTGTTGTTCGTTGATGATCTTCAACGACGACGAGCAGGGCTGCTCCTGGTGGGCCGATGTGGTCGATGAACTTGACTTCTACGTGATCTACGGCGGGAGCTTTGATGGAATCATGGCCCGGTATCGGCACCTTACCGGGGCGACGCCGTTGCCGCCGAAGTGGGCGTTCGGGTATGTACAGTCCAAAGAACGCTATCTCACAGCAGAAGAGATGCTCGGGGTTGTCGCTGAGTATCGTCGCAGAAGGATTCCGCTGGACTGCATTGTGCTCGATTGGAAATCGTGGCCGAACGGCGGCGGCTGGGGACAGAAGTCGCTCGATCCGCTGCGCTTTCCTGATCCCTCTGGCTTCGTCGGAAGCTTGCACGAACTAGGTGCGAAGCTGATGGTATCAATCTGGCCGATCATGACCGGCGGATGCGACGATCAGCGCGAACTCAGCGAACGGCACCTGATGCTCGGAAACCAATCCACCTATAACGCCTTCGATCCTGAAGCGCGCGCGTGTTACTGGGAGCAGGCGCGCCGCGGTTTGTTCGCACACGGCGTGGACGCATGGTGGTGCGACTGCACGGAGCCATTCGAGGCCGACTGGACCGGCGCGGTGAAGCCGTCTGCTGCGGAGCGCCTCAGGATCAACACGGAAGCGTCAAAGCTCTATCTTGATCCAGGGGATATAAACGCGTATTCGCTTCACCACTCTCAGGGAATCTACGAGGGCCAGCGCAGCGTGACGCGCGACAAACGCGTGCTGAACCTGACTCGTTCTTCCTATGCTGCCCAGCATCGATACGGCACCTTCACGTGGAACGGCGATTTATCTGCGACTTGGCAGACGCTGCGCCGTTGTATTCCCGAAGGAGTGAATTTCTGCGCGACGGGTGAAGCGTACTGGACCGTCGACGCCGGTGGATTCTTCGTCGACAACCGGCCTGACCTCTGGTTCTGGCGCGGAGATTATCCGGGTGGCTGTCGCGGACTGACGTCGATGGACGCGCTGGCGCCCGATCCGGCGGACACCGGATCTACAGATCTCGGCTTCTGGGAGTTGTACACTCGCTGGTTGCAGTACGCCGCATTCCTGCCGATGTTCCGCTCGCATGGAACCGATGTCCCGCGCGAGATTTGGCGTTTCGGCGACGAGGGTTCTCCCTTCTATGATGCGATCGCCGCATGCATCCGGCTTCGCTATCGGCTGTTGCCGTACATCTATTCACTCGCAGCTGCGGTCACGTTCGAAGGGAAGGCGATGCTGCGAGCCGCGGCGCTCGAATTTCCTCGAGATCCTCGCACATACGACCTCATCGACGAGTTCTTCTTCGGCCGATCTCTGCTGGTCTGCGCTATAACGGAGCCGATGTACTATGGGCCAAACTCGCGGGCGCTTGGCGGCGTGCCGAAAACGCGTGAAGTTTACCTTCCAGATGGCGCACAGTGGTTCGACTTCTGGAGCGAGAAACTGCACGACGGAGGACAGACGATCCAAGCCGATGCTCCACTGGAACGCATTCCACTGTTTGTGCGCGCCGGATCGATTCTGCCGATGATCGAGCCGATGCAGTTTGTCGACGAGGTCAGGGACGCCGCGTACGAACTTCGTGTCTACACAGGCGCGGATGCGCCGTTTGATTTGTATGAAGATGCAGGTGATGGATACGCGTATGAACGCGGTGAATACGCCGTCGTTCCTATCGAATGGAATCAACGCACCCGCGAACTGATACTTCACGAACGGAAGGGGAGCTTTCCTGAAATGGTTCCCAAGCGTGAGTACCGTGTCGAATTCATCGATCGTGAATACAGACGAGAGGAGACTGTGCTGTACAAGGGCGAGGAGATCAGGTTGCGAATGGATGAGGTAGACCGGTGCGAATAACTCGGTACGGCCAGCTCGTGATCGCCTGCCTTTTTATTCTGAGTGCGTCGACTGGCCTCGCACAGGTTCACGCCGCACACGCGATCACAATCGCGGTCTCCCCATCCGGTGATGACGCCGGGCCAGGAACTATCGAACACCCATTTCGAACCTCGGAACGCGCCCAACGTGCCGTTCGTGCCGTGAATCGCGAGCAGGATGTAATCGTGCAGCTTGCAGATGGTGTTTACCGTATTGATCATCCGCTGCTGTTTCGCCAAGCCGATGGTGGGCAGAACGAGCACACGGTGACCTGGATGGCTGCGGCTGGCGCAACTCCGGTGATAAGTGGAGGAATTCCGGTTAGCAAATGGCATCTCTGGAATCGCGATCGCAACATCTATGTCGCGGATGTGCCTCGTGGAATCGACGCGAGACAGCTCTGGGTTGATAACAGGATGTTGCCGATGGCCTCGGTCGAGCTCATTAGAAAGGACTGGAGTTTTACTCGACATGGCATGGATCTGCAGAATACCGCGAACAAGCTGCTCGCTCGCCTGCAGCACGCGACGCGACTCGAGGTCCGCGCGACAGGGTTTTTCACCGAGAGGATTGCTCCTGTTGAACGTGTCGCGGGTGACGAACTGGTTATGCGGCAACCTGCGTGGGACAACAATCTGTGGGGATACGACACGATCGAGAAGCCGTTCCGTCCGGAGTTATCTCATCTCTATCTCGCCAATGCGTTGGAATTGATTTCACGTCCGGGACAGTGGTATTTAGATCCCGCGCAAGGCAAGCTCTATCTGTGCCCTCCAGATGGGGCAGACATCAATAAGGCTGATGTAGAGCTGCCGAGATTAGGCGCACTTATCTCGATCGCGGGCACGCTCGACGATCCTGTCCGCGATCTTTCGTTTCGAGGCATTCGATTCTCCTATTCAAGCTGGCTTGGACCATCAAGCAGGGAAGGCTATGCCAGTCAGCAGAGCGGAACGTTTCTCGCTGGAGTCGCAGCGGCTTATCCTGCTGACCCCATCGGAACGTGCGCGCAGGGCTGCACTGCATTCGAGAGTATGCGGAATTTGTGGCAGCAGATGCCTGCGGCAATTCAAGTCTCTGCGGCGGAGAGGATTACATTCCAGAGCGATGTCTTCGCGCATCTTGGGCAGTACGCGCTCGGTGTCGGCAATGATGCAGACGCAACGCTCTCCGGGACGGGACTCGCTACGGGAGATATCGCAATCGTTGCGAACGTCTTTACAGATCTTGCCGGCGGAGCCATTCTCGCAGGAGGCGTCCAGCATGATGCGCACCACCCTTCCGATCCGCGGCATGTTAATCGTCAACTCATCGTTCGCAGCAATCGGATACAGGACGTCAGCAAGGATTACCTGGACAATAGCGCGATTCTCAGCACGTACGATCTTGGAGCCGCGATTCTGCATAACGAGATCGACGACGTACCGTACGACGCGATCGACATCGGATTCGGATGGGGCATCGAAGATCCCGGCGGCAGCCCCAATTACAAGTTCCGTCTCCACACCTATGATTGGAAACAGAATCCTATCTACCAGACGCCAACTACGCATCGCGATGTAGTCGTCGCGAACAATCGGATTCGCGGGGCGAAGAGCTTCTTCCATGACGGCGGAGCTATCTACAATCTCTCCGCGAGTCCAGGAACACTGATTACGGAAAACTACATCTCAGACAATCATTCGATGATAGGGATCTATCTCGACGAGGGCTCTCGCTACATCACGGTCCGCCGAAACGTCGTGCAAGATCCCGGGAGCGAATGGCTGAACGTCAACACCGTTCACGCCGCGTATCCCATGCGGATCTCGCCGGACAACACCGCAATCGACAACTGGCACGACGGCACGAAAATCGGCGGCATGTGGACCAATTACCAGAGTGACCTGGTTCTTGAAGACCATCTGGTGAACGGCAATGACTGGCCGCCGGAAGCACAGCAGGTCATGAAAGAAGCGGGTATCGAACCAACCTTCACGCTTCCGCCGTATCCAGAGCAGACACAACACTGACCAGCCTTTCGCTCTCGCTGGTGAGCCGCGCTGGCTCGACCGCCTGGTGCGCCGTAGTCCGACCCAAAATTGTCACCTGATTGTCATTTCTTAAGTTTCTACTGGCCCTTCTGCCGTTCCTCGAACAGAATAGGAGCCGGGGGTCCGGACCAGTTATGACGGGTACTGACATCACCGGCGTCGAAGCTCAATTGAATTCCATTCCTGCGTCAAGCCTCGGCACCATTCTCGTGATCGAAGATGATCTGCGGATGCAGAAGGTTCTTCACAGGATCTTTACGAGCGAGCATTACAACGTTGCAATTGCGGGTGACGGCCAAACCGGCCTGGAGCTATTTCGCGCGGAACGGCCATGCGCCGTCGTTCTCGATCTCATCCTTCCGCGTATCTCCGGCCGCGAGGTCTGCCAGACCTTAAAGAGCAGCTCGAGTGAAACCCCCGTCATCATCCTCAGCGCGGTCAGCGAAGTAGTCGACAAAGTCCTCCTGCTTGAACTCGGCGCAGACGATTACGTGACGAAGCCGTTCAGTCCGCGAGAGCTGACCGCCCGCGTTCAGGCGGCCATTCGCAGACAGCGCAAGCCCGCGGTGTCCAACTCCTTCCGCTTCGGTGATTGCGAGATCGACTTCCGCAGCATGACTGCGCGTCGTGCCGGCGCTTCGGTCGTGCTCACTGCGCACGAATTCAAGTTGTTGAAATTCTTCACCCAGAACATCGACCGCGTCCTCACTCGAGAGGTTCTGCTCAACGAGGTCTGGGGCTACAACGCGTATCCAACGACGCGAACCGTCGACAACCAGATTCTCAAATTGCGCCAGAAACTTGAAACCGATTCAGCGAATCCGCAGCACCTGCTGACAATCTATGGCGCGGGGTACAAATTTGTCCCATGACGCCCAGACCGGACTCTCAACCAAACACAGCACTCTCTCACGTCTAACATCGGCATACCGTCGTGAGGGCGTCCGGACACACGTCCTGCTTGTCGTCGCGATGGCGCTGGTCACTCTAACCGTCACCGCATTTTTCCTGGTCCTGTTGCGCCATCGGCTCAGCGCCCAGGTCACAAGCGACCTCACTCAGGATCTCAGCCGGTCCGTCATCACCTTCCAGAATCTCCAGACCGAGCGACTGCGCGCGCTTGATCGCGAGAACGCCCTGCTCTCTGATCTGCCTACCCTTAAGGCACTGATGACAAGTGGCGACGACCTCACCATTCAGGATGGTGCGATCGAGTTCTGGCAGCTCAGCGGCAATGACCTGTTTGCACTCGCCGACCCGTCGGGCAGAATTATCGCGGTCTACACGAAGAACAACTCCAGGGGCGCGTCTCTAAATCACGCGTTGCAAATGCTGCTCGCCTCTCCGGCGCGGCACTATCTGGTCGACGGCCGCTCGCTATACCAGTGCTCACTTCGTCCGCTGTACTTCGGAAGTGAGGAGAACGGCACATTGCTCGGTTACGTGTTCAGCGGCATCTCTATTGAGCGCACAGTTCGTCAGATCAGTGAGCCTACCGGCGTTGAAGCTGCGTTCCTCAGTGCTGGAGAGGTTGTTACCAGCACGCTTGCCGCGTCCGACCAGGCCGCGCTCTCCAACCCGCAACTGCTCTCCGCAACGACACAAAACCCGCTCCGTGTTCAGCTCGGATCGCAACGCTTTCTTGCTGCAACGGAAGACCTCTCGCCGGTCTCGTCCTCCCCACTTCAGCTGGTCGTTCTCAAGTCCTTCGATCCGGCCGAACGCTGGATGAAACGCATGGATCGTATGGTGCTCAGCACCGGTCTGCTTGCGCTCATCTGCGGCACACTCTTCATGCTTGCCCTGGCACGGCTCCTCACACGCCCGCTAGAAGAGCTGTCTGGGAGCGTTCGCGCCTTCGGCATGGGCGACAGTCAGTTTCAGGTGCCCCGCCACGGTCCGCGCGAGGTCCGTCAACTTAGCGAAGCGTTCGCGGGCATGCGCAACGAAATCCAGCAGGCGCATCAGGCAATCCTGGAATCCGAACGCCTTGCCACCATCGGCAGAATGGCAAGCTCCGTCTCACATGATCTCCGTCATTACCTCGCTGCGGTCTATGCCAACGCCGAGTTTCTCGCAACCGGCCGCCTTTCTGAATCAGAGCGGAACGAAATTTTCGGCGACATCCGCGCTGCGGTCCTTGGCACGACGGACATGATCGAATCCTTGCTTATCCTCAGCCGTACCGGTGCAAGTGCAACTCGTGTGCTGGAGTCTGTGCCGCAATTGCTGGAACGCACGGTCGCGCTGTTCCGTGCGCATCCCGACGCGGACGGAGTCCGAATCGTCACCCGGATCGGCGATCCTGCGGAAGGCACGGCGCTTGTGGATGGCAAGCAGATCGAACGTGCGGTTTATAATTTGCTGCTCAACGCCTGCCAGGCTGCCCGCACAGGCAGCGCGGAGCCGGTGGTCACTCTCACGCTGCAAACACAGCGGCGCGACAGCATCATCACGGTCACAGACAACGGTGCGGGTGTGCCTGAAAACATTCGCAGCAGTCTGTTTGAGCCATTTGTCAGCGAGGGAAAGCAGAAGGGAACAGGTCTCGGACTTACCCTTGCGCAATGCATCGCCGTCGAGCACGGTGGAGAGGTCGTTCTGGTCAGCAGCCGTCCTGGTGAGACGGTCTTCCAGATGCAGGTGGCGCGCGACCTCCCACGACCCGCTGCCACCGCCGATTCTGAACCCAGTCACCGCGATCAGGTCGTCGCCCATGAAAATGTCTGAGCTTCCTCGCAACGCACGTCTCCGCGCAATCTCTCATCTCATGCGGCAGCCACTCGCGATCTTCTCAACTCTGCTCGCGCTCTCTGCACCCTGCATGAAAGCGCAGACTGACGAGCCCAGCATCCCCGTCCAGATTCAGCAATTGGCAGCTGCAATGGAGCGCACTCAGGCCCAACTGAAGGAGTCGCAGCGACAACTTGACGATATGCGTCAGCAACTGGCGAGCCTACAACAGCAATTAGCAACTCAGCAGGCAAAAACCGTACCCGCCGTCGATTCCCCGCAGACTGCAGCAGAACCGCAGGCCGCGTCCGGCGAGTTGCAAGTCATCCGCGAGCATCAGGCCGTGCAGGACGCGCAGATCGCGACGCACGACCAGACGAAGCTCGAATCGGAATCCAGGTATCCGGTCAAAATCACAGGCCTCCTCTTATTCAACGGATTCATCAATACCAACGCTGTCGACATGACCGCGACCCCAACCGTGGCACTTCCCGGTTCGGGCAGCACCGGCGCCTCCGTCCGTCAGACGATGCTCGGCATCGATGCGCAGGGCCCGCATCTCCTTGGGGCCACCAGCTACGCCGATCTTCGAGTCGACTTCTACGGCAACTCCGCCCCGAACACCACGTTCGGTTCCTACTCGACGAACGACAGCCTGCTTCGCCTCAGGACTGCGCACGCCGGTCTGCAGTGGGAGAACACGGAAGCGTCGTTCTCCTACGATCGCCCGATCCTCAGCCCCGACACTCCGTCTTCTCTCACGGCGATTGCCACTCCTGCGCTCGCATGGTCTGGAAATCTGTGGGCATGGAATCCCCAGGTCAGCCTCACGCAGAACGTGCCTTTCGCCAACTCAGCCGCTCTCCAGCTTCAGGCCGCGCTGATTGAGGTCGGTGATCCTCCCATCTCGCTCTCCGGTCTCTACAGTGCCGCCGCAGCGCCGCCGTCTTCGGCGCAGCAGAGCCGCTGGCCCGGCGTCGAAGCTCGCATCGCCGCACTTGGCTCCGTACGCGACGACCGTGATCACATCGGAGTCGGCGGGTACTTCTCGCCCCACCTCGTCCCATCGGGCCGGCGCTTCGATGCCTGGGGAGCTACACTCGACACTCGCTTCCATTTGCCGGCGCGCCTCCAGTTCTCCGGCAGCTTCTATCGCGGGCTCGCACTTGGCGGACTCGGCGGCGGGGCCTACAAAGACTACGGCTATATCTACTCGCCCATTCAGGATCAGTACTACTTCCGACCGCTCAATGACGTCGGCGGCTGGGCGCAGCTCAAAGAGAAATGGAGCGAGCGCCTCGAGTTCAACACCGCGTTCGGCATGGACAACGTTTTCGCCAGCAATCTCCGCCGTTACGCAAACCCCACCGGCACCGTCTATCAGAATCTCGCTCGCAATCGCACATGGACCGGGAACGTCATTTACAGTCCGAGCGCGTATCTTCTCTTCTCGCTCGAATACCGCTATCTTGCAAGCGCCCCGATCATCGGATCCGCCTCCACCGCAAACGTCATCGGTCTATCCGCTGGGTACAAATTCTGATGCGCATCGTTCGACTCGGCATCTCGCTCGCATCTGCACTCATACTGCTCGCCCCATCTCCGCGCGCCCAAAACCGGCCTCGGAATGCAGTGGCAGAGCTGCGCCTGCACATTGCGGTCACTCCATCCAGAGCTCACCACAGTGTCACTGCCGTCGTCTGGCTCGATCCGTTGGGCAACACACCGGCGCTCCCGTTCACGCCGCAATCCCGCTACACGCTTCTGCAAAAGAATCGCACCTTCATGCCACACCTGCAGGTCGTGCCGGTCGGCAGCGTCGTGCAGTTTCCCAACGCCGACCCCTTCTTTCACAACGTCTTCTCAATGTTCGACGGCAAGCGCTTCGACCTCGGTCTCTATGAAGCCGGTTCCAGCAAGTCCGTAACCTTCTCGCGCCCGGGTGTTTCCTACATCTTCTGCAACATCCATCCGGAGATGAGCGCCGTCATCATCAGCCTTGCCACGCCGCTTTACTCGATCGCCAGTGCGTCCAACGCAGTTGATATCCGCAACATTCCGCCCGGCGACTACCGTCTGCACCTCTGGGTGGAAGGCGCACTTCCCGGCTCGCTCCAAAGCCTCTCGCGCGAACTCCATCTGTCGCCCGGCGCCGACAGACCTCGGCAGCATCACTGTGCCGATCGCCACGAACACCACGCACACGAATATGTACGGCAGCGCCTACGATCGCGAGCCGAAGACCTCGTACTGAACGAAAAAGAGAGGCGCGCCCGCAAGCGCGCCCTCGATCTACACGTGTGTGAGTTCTACTTCTTTTTCTTCGCGCGAGGCGCCGCCCCGAGCCCGCGGTCGATCTCCGCTCCTGCCTGCAGAAATCCGCCCACGCCATACGCCCATGTGGAACCCGGCTGCAACTCGCCCGGTGCTGCGCCGATCGGCTGAATCGCACCCAGCCGTCCGTCCACATATACGTGCTGCAGCATCCCCGCCCATGCCTTCTCGATGACCGGCTCGAACTTCTCCTTGGGCAGCAGATGATTGTTCACTCCCCACGCCATCCCATACGTGAAGAACGCCGTGCCCGAGATCTCGCCCTGCGGATACGCATCCGGATCGAGCAGGCCCATGCGCCACAATCCATCCGCCGGCTGCAGATCCGCGATGCGATTCGCCATGTTCTTGAACAGCGTCTCGTACCCCGCGCGCGCCGGATTATTCTTCGGCATCACCGTCAGCACATGCGCCAGCCCGGCAAGCACCCATCCATTCCCGCGGCTCCAGAACAGCGGCTTTCCATTCGGCTCCGTCTTGTGCAGGAACGTCGCGTCGCGGAAGAACAGGTGCTGGTCATAGTCGTAGAGGTGCCCCTGCGTGAGTCCCCACTCATGATTCATGAAGTCGAGATAGCGCTGATCGCCGGTCAACTGCGCCAGCTTCGCCAGCGATGGCGGAGCCATGTAGAGCGCATCGCACCACCACCACAGGTCCTTGTTCTTGTCATCCTTGCGCATCATTACCAGCGCAAAGTTATCGCGCACCGCGGCAATGCGCATCGGGTCCTTGTTCTCTTCGTACAGCGCCTCATAGGCCTGTCCAATCGCCTCATCATCCGCGTGATCGTAGCGCCCCGGCAGCAACTGCCAGTTGAACTTCTCCGCCGCCGCCAGCACCGCATCGTGATACCGCTGGTCGTTCAGCGTCTTCGACGCATCCAGCAGTCCCGTATACAACGGCGCGTACGTCCAGTCCTGCGTAAAGTGCGGCTGCTCATTCGCCAGCGACCAGTCCCCAACCTTCTGCATTGCCTTGCGCACATCCTCATGCGTCAGCTTCGGTGACAGCGATGTATCAATCGGCCCCGGATTGCTCGCGATATCCCCGGCCGCGTCATGCAGCTCCTTCGAGCTCGGCCGCTGCGCCTGAGGTTGACTTTGCGTCTGCGCGCTCGCACTCAACGCCATGCTCAACAAGCAAAACCCAGCAACAGGAAACACCCGCCGCGCGAAAAATCTCATCCCGTCTCTCTCCTTACCGCAGATCGGCAACCGCCACGCCGTCCATATCGCCATAATCCTGGTTCTCTCCACCCATGCCCCAGCAGAATCCATACCGCGTCGTCCCCACGCCCGCGTGAATGCTCCACCCCGGCGACACAACGATGTCGCGATCCGTCATCACCAGATGACGCGTCTCCTGCGGCGGCCCCATCAAATGCACCACACGATGCGCTGGATCCAGATCGAAGTACATATAAATCTCACTCCGCCGCATATGCGTGTGCGCAGGCATTGTGTTCCAGTTCGAGCCCTCTTCGAGCAGCGTGAAGCCCATTACCAGCTGGCAGCTCTTGATGCCGTCGCGATGAATCGCCTTGTAGATCGCGCGCTTGTTGCAAGTCGCCACCGCGCCCAGCTTCACCGGCTCCAGCTCGCTGAACTTCACCATGGCAGCCGGATATTCTGCGTGCGCAAGGTAGCTGAGCAGATAAAACGCCGCAGGCTTCTCCGCGCTATCGCTCTTGAAACTCACCTCGCGGCTCCCACGCCCCACATACACACAGTCCAGCTTGTCCAGCTTGAACTCTTTGCCATCGACCGTCACCGTTCCCGGGCCGCCAATGTTTAGCACGCCAAGCTCACGGCGTTCCAGAAAGAACTCCGCGCGCAACTCAGGCGCGGTCTCCAGCTTCAAGACGCCCGTCGTCGGTACTGCTCCGCCCACGACCGCGCGATCCAGGTCCACATACCCCAGCGTGATCGCGCCCGGTTTGAACATCTCATTCAGCAAAAATGTTTCGCGCAATTCTTCTGTCGTCATGCGCGGGTAGCGCACGGGATCCGCCATCTGCAGTAATTTCATCTCTCCTCCAAAACTTTCTTCAGCGTCCCGCTGCCGTGTTCGTCACCGCCGCCGCAGGTTCCTCCACCTTGATCACATAAATCGTGATCGACTGCCCCGGTGCCTCAATCGCCTGGTGCGGCGTCCCGGCGGGAATATGAATCACATCGCCCTTGTGCAGGACATGCGCGGTCGCTCCCTCCAGCGTCTTGCCGCGAACCTCACCGTTCGCGCCTTCTTTGCGGTCGACGATCGTTCCGCCGGTCATCTCCGTCCCCTCGCCGTCCACCACAAACAGAAAGTCCGCAAAGTGCCCATGCAGTTCCGCGCCGCCGCTCGCCGTCCGCGCTGTCAGCATCGTGTAGTGCCCGTTGTACCGGGCCAGCGTGATTCCTGCGCTGCCAGTGCCTTGTCGCGCCTGGTCCAGCAGAGCCTTCCCGCGCTGCGCCATTTCGTCAAGGTTGACCACCTCAGGCGTCGTCGTAATCGCCGGCTGCGTCGACTGCGCCTGCGCGTTCGCTCGCGCTCCGACGAACAGCATCACACCGCCGCACAGCATACCGCCCACTCCGCAGACAATCCGTTGCCCTTGCATGCCTTTACTCCTCTCAAAAACTCTCAGGACAAACAGCATACGCAACTGCATTCACCTGTGTCAGCGCGCTCCGGTAAATTAGTTCGTTCTTGCACCTAAGAAATGGCAGCCCGATAGTGGCAGCTGAAAATTGAAGGCGCCAACGATGACAGCCGCCAGCCCCCTTGACTTCGACCGGGCGACCTCATAGCCTCATATTGATGACGCTGTCTCACACCGCCGCGCTCTGTTGCATGGCTTGTTGCCTGCACTGTTGCGCCGGTGTTTGTATGGCCTGATCGCGTTAGCTCGACAGAGCACCCCGATGGCATAACACCCACGCAACCGACTCTCGGGCGTGGGTTTTCTTTTGCGCACCCGCAGCACCGGCACCCCCACACAACTACAGCAGGGAGCACCTCATGGACCCGCATCCTGACACCAAGCTCATCTTCAACGCTGACGCTGCCGCCATACTCATTGCGTTCGCTCTGGGTGCGCTCATCCGCCTCAACGTCATCCCGCACATCGGCTGGTAGCCCGCACCCTTGTCCACCAGCACCATCCCATTGCCGCTGGACACCACGCCCGAGCGCCCGGGCTGGCGAAGTCTCGTCGCGCTCATCCCCGGCACCGCGCTGCTGTTCGCGGTCGGCTCTGCAGGGAAGGCACTCGAATCCCTCGGCCACTTCCTCCGCTCGCGCCACATCCCCTTCCCGCAAGTTGAGTACGTCCTCTGGGCGATCCTCCTCGGCCTCGCTATCGGGAACGCCGTCCGTCTTCCCGCGCTGTTCCGCCCCGGCCTCGCCACCTACGAGCTCTGGCTCAAACTCGGCATCGTTCTCGTCGGCGCAAAGTTCCTCTTCGGAGACATGCTCCACCTCGGCGGCCTCTCACTGGTGCTCGTTGCCATCGAACTCGTCCTCTCCCTCTCGGTGATGACACTGCTCGGCCGCATCTTCAAATTGCGTCCCAAACTCACCAGCCTGCTCGCGATCGGCAGCTCCATCTGCGGCGTGACCGCCATCATGGCCGCGCAGGGCGCCATCGACCCTGAAGAGCGCGACACCTCCACTGCCATTGCCGCCATTCTCACCCTCGGCGCGCTTGCGCTCTTCGCCTTCCCGGCCATCGGCCACGCGCTCCACATGGGCCAGCAATCCTACGGCATCTGGACCGGCCTCGCCGTCGACAACACCGCTGAGGCCACCGTCACCGGCGCCCTCTACGGTGATGAAGCCGGCCGCATCGCGATCCTCGCCAAAACCGCACGGTCGTCATTCATCGGCTTCGTCGTTCTCGGCTACGCCGTCTACTGGGCGTCGCGCGGCCAGGCGCGCCACGTCGAGCACAAGGCGCTCTTCCTCTGGCAGAAGTTCCCCAAGTTCATCCTCGGCTTCGTCGCCATCTCCGCCCTCGCCACCGCTGGCTTCTTCACGCCCGCGCAACTCACCTCACTCGGCAATCTCTCCAAGTGGGCCTTCCTTCCCGCGTTCGCGGGCGTCGGCCTGCGCACCAACGTGCGCGACCTCATACACCAGGGCTGGCGTCCCATCCTGGTCGGCATCCTTGGCGAGATCTTCCTTGCCGCCCTCACGCTCGCGATGGTCTTCTTCTCCACGCGCGGAGCCGTCCGCTAGCCTGCTACCTCGCGGCCGCTTTTCTTTTTGTCATTCCCGAAGGGAATCTGCTTTTTCGAGTGACCGGCTGCACTCCATTCTGATTCGCCGCGACTCTCGCAAAACCGGTACACTCAACGCCGATGGCGCTCAGCAAGTCAGTTCAACTGCGCAACGAACCCCTCGCTTTATGGAAACGGCTTCTCTCGTTCCGCAAAAAGATTGGAAGTTGAGCGATTATCCAGTTGCCATTCGAAGACAGCTGCCTCAACCCAACCCTGGCCAAGGTCAGCCTTTAGCATTCCATCCCTATGCTGCCTATATCGTTCGGTGGCCAGGATTAGCGGGCACGGGAGAGACGCCAGAAGCAGCCAGACTCAAGCTCGCTGAACACTTCGCTTCTGCGAAGAAGTCGCGGATACAGGAAGGTAAGCGACTTCCTCGCCCTGGAGTTAAGGTGCCTATCGAGTTCGCGTCCGAGGAACGAGTGTCCAGGCACAAACTCCTGCGCGACGATTTCATTCATCGCGTACTCGAACTTGATTGGGCATGGATCTCCGACGAGTCATCCCTGTGGGATTTCGACGGTGAGCGGGATAATGAACGACTGAACGCAAGAATTGCTGACATCTACGGAGTTGATGTAAGCGACATAACTTCTGGCAAGCTGTGTGAAATCCTCGATCGAATCGCAGCCCGCCAGCAAATGACCTCCGACCTCACTACACCTTCGCAAAATCAATGAACGCCCGCGCCGGATCCGTATGCAGCAGCTTCACGCTCACCCGATCGCCCACATCCAGCCCCTGGTCGCCCTGAATCACGCGCCCTTCCACCGGCGGATCGATCACGCGCACATACACGCCCTTGTCGCTCGCGCCCGTGATCACGCCGCGGAAAACCTCGCCCACCCTATGGGCGAGCGCCACAGCCGCCACGCGCTTCTGCATATTGCGTTCAATCTTCCTCAGCGCCTTGTCCGCCTCATTGCAGTGCGTCGCTATGCCTGCTAGATCCGCATCGCTGTAGGGCGCCGGCTTACCATCCATCATCGCTTGCAGTATCCGCTGCGTCACAATGTCCGGAAACCTGCGGTTCGGCGCCGTGGAATGTGTATAGTCGTGCACTGCCAGCCCGAAGTGCCCCGTCGGGTCGTCGTCAGGCGTCATCACCATGTACTCGCCCGGGCCCATCAGCTTGATCACCGCCACCGCCACGTCCGGATAGTGATCCGGATCGGTCGCGCGTATCTGCGCCAGAACATTATTCAGCGCCTCCGAGTCGGGAGTGGCCGGCAGCTCGTGGTTATGCTCTGCCGCGAGCGCCACAATCCGGTCCCATCGCTGCGGAACCCGCACCACACGCTGCAGTCCTGACCGCCCGCCCTTTTTCAGCGCGCGCGCCATCACGCCGTTCGCCGCGACCATCAAATCCTCAATCAGATACATCGCCTGATTCTGGATCACGTCGTGGACGCTCACCACGTGTCCGTCCGCGATCACCGGCTCCGCCTCACCGCGATGAAACTCCAACGCCCCGTTCTGAATCCTAGCCCTGTGCAGAGCCTGCGTCGCCGCAGCCTGCAGGATCAGCTGATTGGCCAGTTCCTGCGCAAGATTCCGCCCCTGATCATCATCAACAAACGCAGGCCCGTTCTGGTCCTCACTCTGCCGCGCACTGTCAGACCGCAGCCCCTCGACATCCTGCAAGCTCACACCGGTCGCAGTCGTCGCACCCGCATGCGCGTCCAGCCACGGCCCCACGCGCGAGTAGGCCATCTGCGCACGGTTCCGCACCCACGCGCGCGACACCTGCTCATCGCTCATCTCGCCGTTGTGGCCTACCGTAAAACTCATCATCACGGCCATGCGATCACCGTTTTCGTTCAACGACGTCATCCCGGTAGACAGTTCCAGCGGCAGCATCGGAAAGTTCTTCACTGCCGTATAGATCGTCTGGGTCTGCGCCTTTGCATGCTGATCTATAGGAGAGTCTTTCTCCACCGCCCGCGCCACATCGCCGATCGCCACGTGCACGCGAATCCCGTCCGCGACCCGCTCCGCCACCTCGATCTGGTCCAGATCGCGCGACGTATCGTTATCAATCGACGACCAGCAAAGGCCTCGCAGGTCTGGCACACCAAGCCCCGGCTGGGCCTTCGCAAACTCCTCGCGCAGGCTCTCACGAATCTCATTCACCTGCGCCGTCACCGCCGGCCCGAACTCCGGCTTGAAACCCGCCTCGTGCATCTCATCGAGCGCCGCCTGCGCCAGATCAAAATGATCGGCATCTACATGCTGCTGGTGGCTGCCCGCGTGCTGCTGATGCGCATGGCCCGCAACCTGTTCCGCATCTACTTGCGCCGCATTATCCCGTCGTTCCCCGTGCCGGTGGTGTTCAGACATTTCACGAAACTAACACGCCTTTCGTGCCCATGCCCGATTTCAAATCCAACGCGTCTACCATGCATGTATGACTCGGCCCTGCTTCATCGTGCTCGATCGCGAACACTCCGGAACCATCTCCATGCGCAAGCTGGTCATCGAGTCCGACAAACTCAACGTCATCACCACCTTCAGCGGCAGGGAAACCCTCGAAACGTTCCAGCGCTTTCCAGCCATCGACGGCCTCATCCTCAACGCCGCCATCCCTGACCTCCCCTGCCACGAGATCATCAACACGATCCGCAGCTGCGCGCCAAAACTCCCCATCATCGTTGTCCAGGGCCCCGGCGGCCCCGAATGCCCCGGCGCCGACCACTTCATCGACTCCTTCGACCCCGTCGCGCTCATCGAACTCCTCCGCCGCCTCTTTCCCCGCGCCCTCGAAGCGATCAGGCAACAAGATGACCGTCTCAAAGTCGAAGAAGAGCTCGGCTGACCCAGTTTCTGCCTCCCACCACGCCCATCGCACTTAACCGGACATCCCAGCCGATTACCGCCCTCGCCCTCGAAACCTCCCGCCGGAAGGGCTAGCATGGAAGCAGCTATGCCTACCAACTCTCCGGCCGCGACAGAGTCCCTCACCAACGGAAAACACACCTCCGACTCAACCCCTCCGCGCGAATCCGTCTTCGACATCTTCCGCCGCTGGGGCTACCTGCAGGCCACCCTCGACCCACTCGGCCAGTACCTCCCGCCCGAGCCATTTCCCACCCCCGCACCAGACGGTCCCGATGCCGAAGAAGCCCGCCGCTATTACTGCGGCTCCATCGGCGCCGAGTTCATGCACATCGCTTCGCCGGAGCGCCGCGCCTGGATCCAGCAGCGCCTCGAAGTTGCTCCTGGGCTTGAGGCCGACCCGAGTCGGCTCCCCGCGCCAGGCCCCGGCCTCATCGACCAGAAGCGCATCCTTTCGGACCTCATCCGCGCCGACCTCTTCGAGCAGGTCATCCAGCAGCGCTACCTCGGCACCAAGCGCTTCTCGCTGGAAGGCCTCACCGTCCTGATCCCGTTCCTCGACCAGCTCTTCACCTCCGCCGCCGAAAACGGCGTCACGCGCTCGGTCTTCGCCATGAGCCACCGCGGCCGCCTCAACGTGATGGTCAACACCGTCGGCCGCCAGTCCAAAGAGATCTTCTCCAAGTTCGAAGACGTCAACCCCGAGACCACCATGGGCGGCGGCGACGTCAAGTACCACATGGGCGCCACCGGCGACTTCACCACCGCCAGCGGCAAGACCGTCGCGCTCCATCTCGCCTCCAACCCTTCGCATCTCGAAGCCGCCGACCCCGTCATCATGGGCCGCGCGCGTGCCCGGCAGGACCGCGCTCTCGCCGCCGGTTATGCCGACGGCACCAAACTCATCCTGCCGATGATCATCCACGGCGACGCCGCCTTCGCCGGCCAGGGCATCTGGGCCGAGACTCTCAACCTCGCCACCATCGACGGCTTCTCCGTGGGCGGCACCATCCAGGTCATCGTCAACAACCTGCTCGGCTTCACCGCAAACCCCGAAGAATCCAACAGCTCGCGCTTCGCCTCCGACCTCGCCAAGCGCCTGCCCATCCCCATCTTCCACGTCAACGCCGAGGACCCCGAAGCCGTCGTCCGCATCGCCGCCCTCGCCGCCGAGTACCGCAACACCTTCGCCTCCGACGTCGTCATCGACCTCATCGGCTATCGCCGCCACGGCCACTCCGAGGTCGACGACCCCACCGTCACCCAGCCGCGCCGCTACGCCCTCATCAAGGACCACCAGCCGCTCTACAAGATCTACGCGCAGAAGCTCGGCGCCGACATCACCGCCGAAGTCTCCGCCGTCCAGAACGATCTCCTGGAAGCCCAGCGCAGCGCCGCCAAGGCCGACGCCAAAGACGAGAAGACCGCCAGGAAATCCGGCGCATTCGTCATGAAGCGCCTGCATTCGCTACCCGACTACTGGAACAACTACGCCGGCGGCCCGCTCTCGCCGAACGACAACCCCGTGACCGGCCTCGACGCCGCCGAAATCTCCGCGTTGACCGACAAACTCACGCACGCTCCCGAAGGCTTCCACGTCCATCCCAAGGTCGCCAAGCTTCTCGAACAGCGCTCCGAGATGGGCAACAATAAACGCCCCATCGACTACGGTTTCGCCGAGCTCCTCGCCTACGCCTCACTGCTCAAGAACGGCACGCCGGTCCGCCTCTCCGGCCAGGACTCGCAGCGCGGCACCTTCAACCAGCGCCACTCCGTCCTCATCGATACCGAAACCGAGGTCCGCTGGTCGCCGCTCTCGCACATCGCGCCGAATCAGGGCCGCTGGCAGTGCTACAACTCCATCCTCTCCGAGGCCGCCGTCCTCGGCTACGAGTACGGCTACGCCCGCGACTACCCCGAAGCCCTCGTCCTCTGGGAAGCCCAGTTCGGCGACTTCGCGAACGGCGCGCAGATCATCATCGACCAGTTCCTCGCCGCCGGCGAAGCCAAGTGGGGCCTGCTCTCCGGCGTCGTCCTCCTTCTGCCGCACGGCTACGAAGGCCAGGGCCCGGAACACTCCTCCGCACGCATCGAGCGCTACCTCCAGCTCGCGGCCCAGGAAAACATCCAGGTCGCGCAACCCTCCACCGCCGCGCAGTATTTCCATCTGCTCCGCCGCCAGGCCATGCGCAAATCGCGCAAGCCGCTCGTCGTCTTCACGCCCAAGTCGATGCTCCGCCACGCGGACGCCATGAGCACCGTCTCGGATTTCGCAGCCGAGCGCTTCCAGCCCGTGCTGCCGGATCCGAGTGTCACGAACGCTGAGCGCATCCTCGTCTGCTCCGGCAAGATCGGCCACAACCTCCGCGTCGAGCGCGCCAAGCGCAAGATCGAGGACGCCGCGATCATCTTCGTCGACGAGCTCTACCCGTTCCCGGAAGCCGAGCTCGCCGCCGCCATCGCCCAGCATCCCAGTGCGAAAGAGATCGTCTGGGTCCAGGAGGAGCCCGCGAACATGGGCCCGCTCTTCTATGTCATGCCGAAGCTCCGCAAGATCGCCGGCAACCGCGCCGTCCTCAGCGTCAAGCGCACCGCCTCCGCCAGCCCCGCAACCGGCAGCCCCAAAGCCCACGAGCTAGAAGAAAAAACCCTCATCGACCTCGCCTTCGGGCTCTAGGCAGTCTCGCCTTTGGCGGTAACGGCGGTCGCGGGCTGTGGCTCGCGTTTGCTCTTGCCTTCGTCTTTTTTGTTGTCATTCCCGAAGGGAATCTGCGTTTGCCTTTGCTCTTGCTCTTCTTTTGTATCCCCGAACGGAATCTGCGTTTCGCCTTGGCCGTTCTTGTTTGTCATTCCCGAAGGGAATCTGCTGTTGTCCTTGCCTTTGTCTCGTCGGGGCACGGCTTCAGCCGTGCCATACCCGCCCGCCAAAAACCGGGCTTTAGCCGCTGAGGTGACCGCGCGCCTCAACGCACATCGCGACCTGGACGCAACAAGAGTCTGTCCGCCTTCCTCTACCAGCACCCTTGACCCCGCTCTCTATAATCATCCCCACATGAAACATCGATCGTCTGCAAGAAACGGCGAGCCCGCCCTGAAGCGCGTCTCCACGCAAGTCGCCGTCGCGACGAAGGGCGACAGGTTTGGCAGATTCTCTTCTGCCGCCTCCGGCTGGCTCGGCTCCAAATGGGCCTTCGCCGGCGCAATTCTCATCATCGCCGGCTGGGGTGCTTCCGGGCCGCTCTTCCATTTCTCCGACACCTGGCAACTCGTCATCAACACCGGAACCACCATCGTGACCTTCCTGATGGTCTTCCTCATTCAGAACACGCAAAACCGCGATGCCCGCGCCATCAACTTAAAGCTTGACGAGGTGATCCGTTCCATTGAAGGCGCAGGCGACGACATGATGAACATCGAATCCCTCAGCGACGAGGAGCTCGACGTGATCGAGAAGCGTTACGAGCTGATCAGAAAAGAGTGCGTCGCCCGCGAGGCGCGTTCGAACAAGAATTAGCAGTCATCCGCTTCCAGGTAACCCAAGCCTTCAGGCTCGGGTCTCTTCGTCAATAACGAACAGGGCCTCGGCCGCTGGCAAGTTCCGTATAGCAATCGCGCGGCATCTTGTAGAGTCGACGCATGGCGCTCAAGCGAATGGATAACGTAGGAATTGTGGTCGAGGACCTCGGAGAGACGATTGATTTCTTCCGAGAGCTCGGCCTTGAGCTGGAAGGGCGGGCCACGATTGAAGGAGAATGGGCAGGACGTGTCACCGGACTTGCCGACCAGCGCGTCGAGATTGCCATGATGCGCACACCGGACGGCCACAGCCGTATCGAGCTCTCGCGATTCCTCACGCCGCCTGTTGTCGCGGATCACCGCAACGCCCCTGTGAACGCTTTGGGCTACCTCCGCGTCATGTTCGCCGTGGACGATATTGACGAGACGCTTAGCAGGCTTCGCAAGCGTGGCGCACAGCTTGTAGGCGAAGTAGTCCGGTATCAGGACTCGTATCGGCTTTGCTACATCCGCGGGCCTGAAGGGCTTCTCATCGGACTCGCCCAGGAACTCAACTGAGCGCCATAGGACTCGGCAATTAGTAAGTTGAACCGGACTGGTCGTCGTGGGTTCGCAGAGCGCCCATTCCGCAGGAGCCCGCCTTTGCATCTGGGCAACCGGAGCCTTCAGGCTCGGGTCTCTCACGACGAAAAATGAAAAGGGCTTGAGCCCCTGGGGTATGCCCTTCCTGACAAAGTACAACCGACACCAGTCCTCGGACCCCGTTTGACAAGTACGCTTCACAGTAAAATTTGGCATGCTTCCCGAGAGAAAGACTGTATCGGTTACCGAGGCACTGACTGTCAGTCGCATCCTTTGGCCTGATTTCGTTCAAGAGCACGGATGTGTGTTTCTCGGTTGGCATGCAGGTAGCAATCCACCGCCCGCTAGCGACACAGCGACAGGTTGGGAGTCATTCGTCAACCACACCCACATCTTCGATGAATTCCAGAATGATGCGACCACGGTGACCAATGTTGAAGAGCGAGAGGAACTAAAGTTTGTGGAAGAGGCTTATGACGAACGCCATCCCGACTTCATCGCCGCGTGCGAACTTGGCCAACGAATCGCAGCCCTTTGGGCGGTAAAGCTAAGTCTCGATTTTCCATCTGCTCGCTTCCGCGTGTACTACACGCAATATGACAATCCGATCGTGCGCTTCCATAAAGTTCGGGATGGTGAGCTATATTGGCTCTCCGATGAAGCGCTTCAAACCGCTACCGATCCGTCTTTTCGGAACGCGTTCGTCTACGACACCGGCAAAATCAACATGCCAGGTTCGAACCGTACGGTTCAATAAACTGCTTCATCGCGTCGCCGACGCACCCGCCCCCACCACCAACCCATCCCCCCTCTTCGCCACACCCGGCAACGTCACCGGCAGCTTCCCACTAATCCCAATCTCCCCCGTCAGCGCCTTCGCCGCCGCGCGCTCCGAGGTCGTGACCCAGCTATACGTGCACACATAGCTCTTGATCCCCGGAAAATTCAAAATCGAATACGGACTCCCCAGCGCAACCACAACGGTCCGGTCCCCGGCAGAAGCCAAAATCCCCCGCAGAATCCCCGCCGAGCCCTCCGCGGACAGGCCACTGGCACTCGTCGCCGCAGCCTCCACCGGCCCCGGCTGCGACACGCTGAACACCGCCGCAATCACCCGCTGCGCACTCTGCGCCAACTTCGCAATCGCCTCCGCCTCTAACGAAGCCGACCGCCGGTCTACATAAACCACGCGCGCACTCCGGATTCGCGAACGCAACTGCCGCTCGAACACATGACCCTCATCGCCATGCGCATCGGTCACAAAGATCACCACCAGCGCCTCGCCGTCTGGACTCGCAATCGGAACCAAATGGTTATCGTCGCGAACCAGCGTCACCGACTTATCCGCAACCTCCTGCGCCAGCGCATAGCTCTCCGGCTTGCCGACGTGATTCTGCAGATCATCGAGATCCACCAAATGCCGCCCCGGCGTATTCAACCCCGCCTTCGCCTTCACCAACAGAATCCGCCGCACACTCGCATCAATCTGGTTGCGCGGAATCTCGCCTGACTTCACCGCCGCGAGCAGACCGTCGTACGTGCCCTCCAAATCCGACGGCAGCTCCAGCAGATCCTGCCCGGCCTTCACCGTGTCCACCGCCGCACGCCCCGCTTCCTTGCTCGGATCCCCCGGATACAGCTTCGTCAGGCCATGCATCTCCATCGCGTCCGAAACAATCACGCCCTTGAATCCCATCTGCTCGCGCAGTAACCCCGTCACCACCTTGTGCGAGGTCGTCGCAATCTTCGTCGGATCGGGCTCAAGGGCAGGGAACGCGACATGCGCAATCATCACCGCATCCGTCCCTGCGTCGATCCCCGCCTGAAACGGCGGAAGCTCCACTGTCTTCAGCCGCTCCAGCGGCGCATTTACGCGCGCGAGATTCAAATGCGAATCAACATCCGTATCGCCATGTCCCGGAAAGTGCTTCAGCGTGGTCAGCATCCCGCCCGCATGTGACCCTCGATATACGCCTGCACAAACTGCGACACCGCCGCCGGGTCCTCGCCAAACGACCGCGTGTTGATAATCGGGTTCTCCGGATTGATCTGCACGTCCGCAACCGGATAGAAGTTCCAATCGATCCCCAGTGCGCGCGACTCCTCGGCGACAATCCGCCCGAACTGCTCCTCGTACGCCGGATTGCCCGTCGCCCCGAACGCCATCGGCTCCGGCCAATCCTCCACCTGCGTCAGCCGCATCGACGGCCCCCGCTCAAAATCCACCGAGAAGATCAGCGGAACCTTGCCCTTCGATTCCTTCTGCAGCAGGTTCGTGGTCATGCCAGCCTCATACGGCGGCATGCGCAGCAGCAGCGGCCCATCCACGTCCACCGACAGGTGCACCGCGCCGAGGTGGTACTTGTTGATGTCCGCAATCAGCTTCGTCCACCGCGGATCGTCCGAGTTATAGAACCCGAAGATCCCCCGCACCTCGATCATCTGCCCAATCTTCTCCTCGAGCGTCATCCGCTTGAGCGTCCGATCCGCCCACCGCTCCTGCGCGCGAGTCGCGGCGCCGATGGTCTGTATCTTTCCCGGCTGAGCCATGGCAGAAGAGAACCCCACAACGAAGAAGCCGAACGCGGCCACACCGCACTTAAGAAAAGACATGAAACCGACTGTATCTCACAAAGATGCCGTGCCGGCAAAGTCCAGAGCTAAGTCACCTGGTCTGAAGACTTTGCGCTTAAAGTACCGGGGGAGGGGGTACCCGGTATCTCCTCCGCCCACACCCCATGGCTGATCTTCGGTGGGCCGTCGCCGCGGTGCAGCGACCACACTTTCTCACGAACCGCCTGGTCCGCTGCAGTCACTCTTTCTCGGGACCGCAAGTAGTCAAGCCAGCTCTCCATGATGAAGGTCTCATTCACGTGCGTCGGGTCGGCGGCATCGCGGTAAACTCCCCAGCGAACCGCTCCATCCCGCAGCCGAACTCCCTTCAGCTCGTGGATCGCATGCGTGAACTCCTCATAGTTCTCCTCGGGAACGCAGTAGTCGATCGAGATACGGACAGGCCCTTCGTCCGGCTCCGGAATTGCCCGGAGCTTCGGCAGCGGACGGTTCGGCTTGTACGGTGTCAGGTCTGGCAGCGACCCCTTCAGGATGTGCACCCGCAGTGTGAACGGCAGTGACAGCGCCAGCCCGGCGGCAGAGCAGATCAGCGCCACACGTACCGAGCTCCGCTGGGCGATCTCACCCCACACAACCGAGCCGAGCGCCAGCCCGCCCTGGAATGTCATCAGGTACAGTCCGAGCGCCCGCGCATGCACCCACTGCGGCACCGAGAGCTGCACGCTCACGTTCAGCGTAGACATCGTACTCGTCCAGCAGAACCCCGCTCCGAGCAGTGCCGGAATTACCGCCCACGGCGACCGCACCAGCGCGATCACCAGCAGCGAGCCGATGTAGTACACAGACGTGATCGCCAGCAGGACGTCGGCATTGATATACCGCCGAATTCTCACCAGGCTCATCGCCGCCAGTACCGCACCCAGCCCAAGGCAGCCGTTCAGGATGCCGTACCCCATCGCCCCCTGGCGAAGGTCGTTCTTGGCTACGAGTGCCAACAACGCCCAGATGGCGCTGACGAAGAAGGTGAACACGAAGGCGCGGATGAGCGGTCCCTGCAGATCAGGCGCGTAGCGCAGGTACCGCAGGCCGGAACGGACCGAGCCGAGGATGCGCTCGGCCGGAAGAGCGCTGCGGAAGAGCGGCTTCCGATGCCACTTCCATAGGATCCAGATGACGGCGACGAACGATGCGGAGTTGAGCGTGAAAACCCATCCCGCTCCGGTGTCGGCTCGCAGGAATGCAGCCACCATCAGGCCGCCGAGCGCCGGACCGACTGCCCGCGCGATGTTGTTGCTCGCGGCGTTCAGCGTTACGGCGTTCGGCAGGTGGTCCATCGGCACCAACTCGGGCACAATCGCCTGCCACGCAGGGTTGTTCATCGCCGAGCCGATGTTCAGCAGGAAGGTGAAGAAGAGGAGTGTGTACGGCGAGACAACGCCGCTAAAGGTGAGCACAGCGAGGACCGCAACGCTGACCAGCATCCACGTCTGCCAGAACATGAGAAGACGGCGGCGGTCGTAGATGTCGGCCGTACTTCCCGCGAACAGCCCGAGCACAAGGACAGGAAGGCTCGCAGCGGTTTGCATCAGCGCGATCAGCAGCGGGGACGCGGTGAGCACGGTCATCAACCAGGTGGCCGCTGTGTCCTGCATCCAGGTGCCCACGCCGGAGATCGTCGACGCTATCCAGCGGTCGCGGAAGAGCGAAATCCGCAATGGTGCGAACGTGCCGATGGGGTCACCTTCGTGACGCGGCGCCGTTGCGCTCGAAGGTGCGAGATCGCTCGAGTCCGTCTGGGCTGTATGTCCCACGGCTTCTATGATGCCTGTTCGTTCCCGTCGTCGGCAGGAACGGTAGAATCCGGGCATGAGAAGTGCTGTGCAGATTGCGGACGCCTCCGGCTTTGAAGGTCATGCCGAACGACTCATCATTCCGGAGACCGAACAGCAACTCATCGAGATGCTCGCTGAGGCGGTTCGTACTGCGACGCCGATTACCGTTCTTGGATCGCGCACAGGACTAACGGGATCGTGCGTTCCGCAGGGGGGATGGGCGATCTCGATGGAGCGTTTCCGCAAGCTGGAGATCGAAGCTGGATTTGCCCGCGTCGGTCCCGCGGTGACGCTGCTCGAACTGCGCGATGCGGCCGCGAAAACAGGCCAGTTCTACGCGCCGGATCCGACCGAAATTACGGCGTCGATGGGTGGAAGCATTGCGACGAACGCCAGCGGCTCGCGCAGTTTCCGGTTCGGCAGCACGCGCCGGCATCTACGCGCCGTGAAGGTTGCGCTGCTCGACGGAACGGTGCGCTGGTATCGGCGTGGCGAGGCGATCGACTTCGACGTGCCGGTGCTTCCGAATCCTGCAACGACGAAGAACACGGCTGGGTATCGGCTGGCGCCAGGCATGGAATGGGTCGATCTGTTCTGCGGCTCCGAGGGCACGCTAGGCGTCACGCTCGAGGCGGAGGTTGCGCTGTTGCCGATTCCCGAGCACCTGCTCTCCGGAGTTGTGTTCTTCGCGAGCGATGATGATGCACTGAATTCGGTGGCGCGATGGCGCAATGTGCCGGAGCTTCGCATGCTGGAGTACGCGGACCGGCCGTCGCTCGATCTGATTCGATCCAGTTATCCGGAGATTCCGCGCGCCGCGGAGGCCGCGCTGCTGATCGAGGCTGAGGGGGATGACCTCGACGCGTGGGAGCATCGGCTGGTGGAGAGCAACGCACTGATTGAGGCTTCATGGTTCGGGCTGGAGACGAAGGACCGTGAGCGTTTCCGCAGATTCCGGCATGCGTTCCCTGAGGCGGTTGTGGAGACGAACCGGAAGCGCGGCTTCATGAACATGGGAACGGATTACGCGGTGCCGCTGGAGAAAGATCGCGAGATGCTGCGCTACTACCGCGAGCGGCTGGAAGCGGAGCTGCCAGGCCGCTATGTGATCTACGGCCATCTCGGCGACGCGCATCTGCACCTGAATATTCTTCCCACGAGCGCGGAAGAGGCGCAGACTGCGACACGCCTGCTGCGCGAGTTCGCAGAGCAGGCTGTGAAACTGGGCGGAACGGTTTCGGCGGAGCATGGACTGGGCAAGCGCAAGGCAAGCCTGCTCGCGCTGCAGTACACCCCCGCGCAGATTGGAGCGATGCGCGCGGTGAAGCGGCGCTTCGATCCGCAGGAGCTGCTTGGAAGAGGAACGCTGTTCGGTTCGGGATTCACCGGAGCGTTGTAGCTGCCATTCGGATCTGGTGGACGAGATCAAAACACATCAGACGCGTGCGACATCCATCACCATGGTGTATTAGAAGGTTGTTGCTCCAGATGCGGCGAGGCACTATTGTGGGCGTGCACTAAATCAGGCAAGTTGGTTCGTTGCGAAGATCTTCGCAATGGCTGTTGTGAGCGTTGCATCCACCGCAAAGGAAGACGGATCGTTCCATGGCTATCACGCGTCAAGTCATCACCTCTCTTATGTCCGATGGGACCGACATGCTCGGGACTACGGTGCTCGCAGTGAAGATTGCTGACGAGTCGATTGTTTCCGGGTCTCTGCTTACAGTTGAGTCAAATCATTTCTGCATTTTGAAGTCCCGCGGCGCCGTACTGAATGTCTACGAGACCGGGCAGTATGCGATTCAGACGCCGGATAAGCCGCTGCTCGGATCGATTGCGCAGGGGTTCTTCGGCGGGAATTCGCCGTGGGTTTATGAGGTGATCTACATCAATCGCTCGAAGCTGCTGGTTCGCAGCCAGGGTGTTGCGACCTCCGCCGAGATGGCGGAGATGGCGTACCAGGTGGATTACTACATCCACGTGGACACGAAGCAGGCGGCGCTTGATCTGATGACGCATCTGCCGTTCAACGGGAACCTCATCGATATCAAAGAGGTCGCGGATTATGCGGGCCCTGCGATCGAGCAGGCGATCAACCAGATTGTGCAAGTGACGAAGATGGAGGACATCAACGAGCACATCCAGGAGATTCGTGAGCTCGCCAAGCAGCACCTGACGGACTTCCTCGCGACGTATGGAATCACGCTGAACGATTTGAAGATCCTGATTGTGCCGAAGGATGAGCGCATGCGCGAGCTGATCTCGCTGCAGGCGATTGGGCTCTCGCCGATTGAGGCGGTGCGGTATTACCTGGCGCTGCGTATGGCGGAGAAGGGACTCGTCTCCGCGCCAAATGCGGCGGCGGGTATGCCGTTCCAGATCGGCGGACAAACAGGCGGATTCTATCCGGTGGATGCGGGCACAAACGAGCACGCGCAAGGAACGAAGTGATGGCGCTGGATTTCTATGACGCGGACGCGTTGCGGCAGATTGCAACGAATCTGTTCTATGGGTGGGGCTACAACTTCTACAAGCTGGAGAATCAGCTTCGCGCGGACGATCAGCTCGTCCGCGCGAAGGCCGGATGGATTCTGAGCAACGCTGCGGCGAGCGTGAGCGCGGCAGAGAGTGAGTACAGGCGAGAGTTTCTGCCGCCGCCGAGCCGAGCGAAGCCGTTTCCGGATGCCGTAGCAATAAGTGCGGCGCAGCAGTTGGAGCGGCTGGCGAAGGACATCAGCGCGGTTGCGAATCGGTTGGCAGAGCTGCCGGTGCCCGAGAACGATCGCATGACCCAGCGGTTTCGCGAGGAAGGGCCCACGCTCGAGGCGCTCATCGCAGTGGACGAGCAGTTAGTCGGACAGTGCGAGCTGCTGCGGTCTACATTGGAGAAGCGCAACGGAGGGTGGATCGTCGAGAAGATCAGCGAGATTCGCGGAGGCCTGGAGGTGATCAACGCGACGCTGATGAAGCGCCAGGCGCTGCTGCTGAGCCGGCCGAAGTGACGTGGATCTTGCCGCTCTCTGCGCACAGCAAACTGTCGCTGCACGAAAATCTTCGGCGGGGAATAGATTTTGAATAGACTGGCTCAGCAAATCACAGGACACTTATGCTGAAGACGCTGCTCGCCATCTTTGCCGTCGTAGTGGTTGCAATCCTGGTCGTGGCTGCTACAAAACCGGCGACGTTCCACGTCGAGCGCTCGACAACGATTGCCGCAACGCCGGACAAGATCAGTCCGCTGGTCGATGATTTTCACAACTGGGACCAGTGGTCGCCGTGGGCGCACCTCGACCCGAACATGCAGGTGAGCTACAGCGGCGCAGCCGCAGGTGCTGGCGCTGTGTACGAATGGCAGGGGAACAAAAAGGTAGGCAAGGGAAGGATGGAAATCCTTACGGCCGAACCGACGGCGACCTCAATCCAGCTTGATTTTCTTTCGCCGTTCGAGAGCCACAATCGCTCGAAGTTCGTGCTTCAGCCGCAAGGGAATGTCACGCGCGTCACATGGACGATGGATGGGCCGAACACATTCATGAGCAAGCTGATGAGTGTCTTCGTCTCGATGGACAAGATGATCGGCAAGGACTTCGAGGCCGGACTCGGAAACCTGAAGTCGGTTGCCGAGCGCTAGCCGAGATGGCTGCTGGGCCTTGTCGGCAATGTGAAGTGGAACGTTGAGCCTTCGCCCAACATGCTTGTGGCCCAGATATGGCCGCCGTGCTGCTGCACGATGCTGCGGCAGATGGCGAGGCCGAGACCGGTGCCGCCCATGGCGCGCGAGTCCGACGCGTCGACCTGCTTGAAGCGATCGAAGATCTGCTGCAACTTGTCGCTGGGGATGCCGCGCCCCTGGTCCTCCACTTCGATGAGTGCCTCGTCGGGCGTGACGTAGTGCGCCGTCAGGCGGATCTCGCTCGGGATCGTGGATGCCTGGGGCGAAAACTTGATCGCGTTCGAGAGCAGGTTATTCAACGTCTGCAGGATGCGGTCGGGGTCTGCCCAGACGGTGACGTTGTTGGGCTCGATCGTGAAGCGGATGTTCGCCCGGTGGGCTGCGCTCTGCTGCTGCTGCGTCGCGCGCTTGAAGAGGTCGTCGACGGAGGTTTGCGCGAAGTGCAGCTCTGCTTTGCCGGAGCCGATGCGCTCGAGATCGAGGATGTCATTGACCAGGCGCACGAGCCGGTCTGTGTTGCCAAGCGCGATCTCCATCATCTGGCGCATCTTTTCCGGCCGGGCGTTCAAGGCGCCGCCGGAGACGAGCCCGAGTGCGGCGCGCAATGACGTGAGCGGTGTGCGCAACTCGTGCGAGACGGTCGAGATGAACTCGTCCTTCATGCGGTCGAGTGCATTGCGCTCACTGATGTCTGTGAATGCGACGACGACGCCGACGGCACGGCCGCGGTGATCATGCGAGAGATCCATCGCGTGCGAATCGAACGCGGATACCTCATGGGAATCGGCAAATGCGCCGTGCTCTCCGGCGGAGCTTCCGCCGAACCACGTGCCGCGGTGCTTGCCGGGCTCGATCACCTCAGGCGCGTCGGGCTCGCCGGCTTCGATCTGCGGACGGGCCACGTACTCTACGGGGAAGCTGGTGCCATCCTTGCGCCAGAAGACCTCGTTGGCGATGCGCACCGTGGAAAGATGTGTGAGGCTCGCCTGAATCGGGCTCTCTTCGATGGCATACGGGGACCCATCCACCTTGGTGTGGTGAATCAGGTCGTGCATATTGCGGCCGAGGATCTCCTCCTGTTTATAGCCGAGCATCTGCGCGGCGGCGGGATTCACAAGCGTGATGCGGCCTTCAAGATCCAGCGCGAAGATGCCATCACCCACGGATTCGAGCACGGAGTTGCTCTGGCGGCTGAGGGTGTCGAGTTGCGCCTCGGCCCGAATCTGCTCGGTGATGTCCACGCCGAAGCCGAGCACGTACCGCTCTCCGTCGACGGGTGCAACAACGCGGTTGCGATACGCGAAGGCTCTCTCGTCGCCGCGCGCATTCACCAGATGGAACAGGCCCTGGGCCTCGCCCTTTGCGCGCAGCTCTTCGAAGTAACGCTCGAGCACGCTGCGGCGCTCCGGCTCCATGAAATCCTTGAGGCTCTTCCCGACGACATCCTGCACCGTGTAGCCGAGCCCCGACGCGCCGTGCTCGTTTATCGAGAGGATCCTGCCCTCCATATCATGCGTGCAGACGAGACCGAGCGATCCTTCGACTATCTGGCGATACCGCGCTTCGCTCTCGCGGATCGCCGTCTCCGCGACGCGCTGCACGGTGACGTCAATTCCGGTCGCAATGACGAAAGCGACCTGTCCGTGCGAGTCGAGCATCGCCGTCGCCGACCACGAGATGCGGCGCCGCACGCCGTCAGCCGACAGCCAATAGTTCTCGTATGTAGTGGGGAACTGTCCGTTGCGGATGCGCTGGAAGTTGTCGACGTACTCCGGAATCTCGTCCTTGGGGATCAGCCGCTCCCACGCAAACTTGCCGATGAGGTCCGAGGACTGATAGCCGGAGATGATCTCGCAGGCGCGGTTGAACCGCACGATGCGCCCAGCAGTGTCGAAGACCACCACCAGCGCGCCAACAGTGTCGAGCACGGCGGAGACGAAGTTGCGCTCCACGGTCAGTGCCGTCTCAACGCGCTGGCGTGCGCGCGAGGACTGGCTCATGTCGCGAACACGGCGCGCGAGTTCCAGCCGCGTCGTGACGAGATTTGCGAGCGATTCCAGCGCCTCGAGCTGCGGAGCCGTCAGCTTGCGCGCCGAGGAGTCGAGCACGACGACGCAACCGATCGCGACGGACTCGGGTGTCGTGACCGGAGCGCCCGCGTAAAATCGATACCGCTTGTCGCCGACAGGAATTCCATTCGGCGCGTACTCGGGGTCGCGCCGCGCGTCGGGGATCTGATACAAGCCGTCCCCGTTGATTGTGGTCTCGCACGGAAACGTGCGCCGTGGAGCCGAGGTCTGCTCAATACCGTAGCGGCCGACGATCAGAACCTCATGCCGGTCAATGATCGTGACTGCGCCCACCGGAGCATTGCAGACGTGCGCCGCGAGACGAGCGATGTCGTCGAGCGCGGAGTCATGAGGGGCCTCGCGGAGGTCGTAGTGGCTCAGAGCCTCGAGACGAGGCTGCTCAAGCGTCGAGTTAAGCGGGGTCAGCTCGATCATGCTACGTATCCGAGAATACGAACTGTGCGTGGGGGAGTGCGTCCCACTTTCGCGCCAAGCTGCGAACGATGGGTCAAGGCAACTCTTTCTGCAAGTGAGGTTTCTGTGGATTCCTAGGGTTGCGGCATTACCTGCGGAGCATCGTTCGCGCTTGCGTCCAGGGCGACCTTCCAGTGGCCGTTTACCTTTTTCCAGAACGTGATATATCGGCCCGAGGACGTTGCCGGCTGGCCCTTCGCATCCTGGCCCTTGGCCTCATAATGACCCCACGTGAAGCCGGTGTCGCCGGAAGGCCCCATCTGCGCTCCCTCGGGGAACCAGGTGAGCTGATACGTCTTCGGGTCCCAGGTGGCCTGTGCGGCAATGGCGCGCTGCCCCTGGACGGCGGGTTGGCCATTGTTCAGCGTCACGGCATCCTCCGCAAACCACGAGGCAAACGCCTTTCCGCCGCCCTTCGCGACGTCGTTCGCGAAGTCGCCCTCGAGCTTCATAAGCTCCAAGGCCCCCCGCGGGATCGTCGGCATGGGCGTTGGGATCAGCGTGTGCTTATCCGCCGGAGCTGGGGCCGGAATGGACGGCTGCTGGGCGCAGGCAGCTGTGACCAGAAGAGCGAGACCGAGCGGGAGCGAAGAGAGCCGGATGGCGAACAGACGAGACATGCCAAGAGTCTACGTCCGTTCGCCGCGGATAGCCGAGCCACGGAAGCTAGCTGCGCTTCCACACTGCAGCGCGGGGATTGATATCCTTCCGGAACGATGTCCAAAGCCCCGCGATCTCTTACCGGCCAGGCCGCTCGCCGCGAAGCTACCGCGCTGATCGCAGGCATAGCCTGCTACGGCGCCGGCATTGCCCTCGCCGCGCTGCACGGACCCGGCGCCGCCGCGCTCGACCTTCGCTGCGCCGGGGTTCTCGGGCTTCTGGTGTTCGCTGCCCTGCGCCGCAGCCTGTCCGTCTGGATGTTCGTCGCGATGGTTGCCGGCGCCGAACTGGGTTTCGACGCGCCACAGTTCGCTGTGCAGATGCGCTTCCTCTCCGACATCTTCCTGCGGCTGATTCAGTGCGTCGTCGCGCCACTCATCTTCGCCATGCTCGTGGTCGGCATCGCCAGCCACGGCGATCTCAAGAGCGTCGGCCGCATGGGCATCAAGTCGCTCGTCTACTTTGAACTCGTCACAACCGTCGCGCTCGCCATCGGCCTGCTCGCGATCAACATCAGCAAGGCCGGCGTCGGGCTGGCGTTCACTCCCGGCACGATCGCGCAGCAAGCCGCACCGCCGCCCGCGCACTGGAACGACTTCCTCATCCACATCTTCCCGGAGAACTTCGCGAAAAGCGTCGCCGAAGGGCAAATCCTGCAGGTCGCCGTCTTCTCCATCCTCTTTGCCATCGCACTCGCGCTCGTACAGGAGTCCCGCCGCGCCCCGATGCTGCGCTTCTGCGAAAGCCTCGCCGAGGTGATGTTCCGCTTCACCAACATCATCATGTACTTCGCGCCTGTAGCTGTCGCGGGGGCGATGGCCTTCACGGTGGGCGGCCTCGGCCTCGGTGTGCTCGTCAATGTCGGCAAACTCGTGCTGACCCTGTTCATCGCTCTGATAGTCTTTGGCTTCGGCGTTCTGCTTCCCGTAGCACTGCTCTTTCGCATTCCGGTCATGGGGTTCCTGCGCGCCGTCGCCGAGCCGGCAACCATCGCCTTCGCTACCGGCGCCAGCCAGGCGGCCCTGCCCAGCGCGATGGAGCAGATGGAGGCCTTCGGCGTTCCGCGCGGCATCGTGGCGTTCGTTATTCCGGCGGGCTACAGCTTCAACCTCGATGGCTCAACGCTCTATCTCGCCGTGACCTCAATCTTCGTCGCGCAGGCCGGCGGCATTCACCTGTCCATCGCGCAGCAACTCATCATGATGTTCACGCTCATGTTGACGAGCAAAGGCGTCGCCGGCGTTCCGCGATCCATGTTCGTCATCTTGCTCGGCACCGTGTCGACCTTCCATCTTCCCGCCGAACCGATCTTCGTTCTGCTTGGCGTCGACACCATCATGGACATGGCGCGCACTACCGTGAACGTCGTCGGCAACTGCCTCGCCAGCGCGGTCGTGGCTCGATCGGAGCACGCCTTCCGCACCGAGCAGCCGAGTCCGGCCGTGCTCGAAGCGGCGATCGACGCCTGAGCAGTCGTTACTGACCTACAGGCTGACCTACAGGCAGTTCGGATTCTCCGGCGGCCCCGGGGGAGTTGGCGTCGCGCTCGTGGGCCGGCCAATCGCCAACTCGTGTGCGGGGCACGGCTGCGGCGTCGGTGGTCCTTGCGTCTGCGCAAACTCGCCGTTCCTTCCCGGCAGCATGCCGATCCGGCGCAGCCAATCGGTTGCCGTGTGTGTCCAGTGCTCTTCAGGAAAGCCTACGGGACGCACGCCGAAACCATGTCCACCCGTCGCGTACAGATGCAGTTCCGCCGGAACTCCCGCATCCTTCAGCGCGCGGTAGTACACCAGCGAGCTGTCGATGTAGGTCTTGTCATTCTCCGCCTGGACCATGAAGGTCGGCGGCGTTCGCGAATTCGGGGCAAGCTGTGGATCAAGCTGCGTGCCATTCGGTCCGGTCGACAGATACGCTGGATACCCGAGGATTGCAAACTCCGGCCGCGCGCTGATGCTCGTATCTACATCCTTCGCCGCGGGCGTGCTCTCCACGCTCTTGTCCTCGAAGTGATTTGACAGGGCCACGGCGAGGTGCCCACCCGCCGAGAAGCCGATCACTCCAATCCGCGCCGGATTGATGTGCCACTCCGCTGCATGCGCACGCGCTATCCGCATGGCCTGCTGCGCATCTTCGAGATCCGCCGGGTTCTCCGGATAGCGCCCCTTCTCGGGAACCCGATATTTCACCAGCAGGCATGCCATACCGGTCGAGTTCAGCCAATGGCAGACGTCGAGGCCTTCGCCATCCCAGGCAAGCCGCCGGTAGCCGCCGCCCGGAAACACCAGCGCCGCAGCCGTCCCTCCAGTGGAGTGTTGCGGAAGAAAAACTGTCATCGTTGGCTGGGTAACATTCGTCAAACGTGCTGTGCGGTGTCCGTTGATGAGCGCATCCTGGTCAGTCGTCACGTCCTTTTCCGGCTCGGTCGTCTGCGCCGGCTCCGGACTTCCATGTGGCCACAGCGGGAGGACGGTTTGGGCGTGAATCAAGCCAGCGCCGGCAAGCTGCAGAGAGAACAGAATTGCAAGGGCCTTGACTTTCATGGCAGCCATCCTACCGCAACCTCGAGCGCCCGTGCGGGGTTTAACGTCCCATGGTTGATACACTGGGAAGTCGGTGCGCTGACCTAAAACGTGGTGATCAGCCCAGAGCGAAATGAGTTCCAATGAGCGAGTACCTGAGCAGAATCAAGTCCCCGGCGGATGTGAAACGGCTTGGATTAATAGAGTTAGAACGTCTGGCCGAGGAGATTCGCGAACGCCTTATCATCGGCGTCGCCAAGACGGGCGGCCATATCGGGCCGAACCTGGGCGTGGTCGAGCTGACCATCGCCATGCACTACGTCTTCGACACCCCGCGCGACAGCTTCGTCTTCGACGTCTGCCACCAGAGCTACGTCCACAAGCTGCTCACCGGCCGCGAGTCCCGCTTCGACACCATCCGCCAGCCCGATGGCCTCAACGGCTTCATGCTCCGCACCGAAAGCGAGCACGACAGCTTCGGCGCCGGCCACGCAGGCACGGCGCTCTCCGCTGCGCTCGGCATGGCCGCGGCGCGCGACATGGCCGGCGGCCACGAGCACATCGTTGCCCTCTCCGGCGACGCCGCCTTCACCTACGGCATCAGCTTCGAAGCGCTCAACAATATCGCCGCGCAGACGAAGCGCATGATCATCATCCTCAACGACAACGAGTGGTCGATCGACAAGAACGTCGGCGCGATCGCCGGGTACCTGCACAAGATCGCAACCAGCGCCACCTACATCAACCTGCATGACCGCGCCACGGGAATTGTCGAGAAGCTCGGCGGCAAGGCCGCGCTGCACATCGTCCGCAAGGCCGAAGAAGCCGCCAAGGGCATCGTCGGCCGCGGCATGATCTTCGAGGAGTTCGGCCTCTCCTACTACGGCCCGATCGACGGCCACAATCTTCCGCTGCTCATCGAAACCTTCCGCGTCCTCAAGCAGCACGATCGCCCGGTCATCCTGCACGCCATCACGCAGAAGGGCAAGGGCTTCCAGCCCGCGCTCGAAAAGCAGAAGAAGTTCCACGGCCTCGGCCCCTACGATCCAGAAACCGGCGAGACGAAACCGACCGGCCAGAAGACCTACTCCGAGGTCTTCGCCGAAAGCCTCACGAAGCTGGCGGACATGAACGACAAGGTCGTCGCCATCACCGCCGCGATGCCCAACGGCACCGCGCTCGATCTCTTCCGGCCGCACCACCCCAACCGCTACTTCGACGTCGGCATCGCCGAGGAGCACGCCGTGCTTTTCGCCGCCGGCATGGCGACGAAGGGCTTCCGCCCGTTCTGCGCGATCTACTCGACATTCCTGCAACGCGCGTTCGATCAGGTCGTCCACGACGTCGCCTGCAGAAACTGCCCGTCGTCTTCTGCATGGATCGCGGCGGCCTCTCCGGCGACGACGGCCCCACCCACCACGGCCTCTTCGACATCAGCTATCTGCGCGGCATCCCGAACATCATCCACATGGACCCCAAGGACGAAGACGAGCTCCAGGACATGATGTTCACCGCGCTCCAGCACAACGGCCCCAGCGCCATCCGCTACCCGCGCGGCAACGGCCCCGGCGCTGCAGTCAAAGAGCAGCCGCAAGCTCTCGAGATCGGGAAAGCCGAAGTCCTCCGCGACGGCTCCGACGTCGCGATCTTCTCGCTCGGCGGCATGCTGCCCGAGGCCGAACGCCTCGCCGCACATGCTGCGCGACGAAGGCCAGAGCGTCGCCGTCATCAACGCGCGTTTCGCCAAGCCCGTCGACCACGAGTGCGTCGCGCATTACGCAAAGCGCTGCAGCCTGCTCGTCACGTTCGAGGACCACGTGCTCGCCGGCGGCTTCGGCTCCGCCGTCCTTGAAAGCCTCGCAGAGCAGGGAATCGACACACCCGTCGTCCGCATCGGCTGGCCCGACCAGTTCATCGAGCACGGCAAGGTCGAATCCCTCCGCGCCAAATACGGCCTCACCGCCGAAGCCGCCCTCGAACGCGTCCGCCCCCACCTCCGCCACGCCGTCACCGCCTAACGGATTGCGTCCTTCGTCCGCTAATGATCAAGACCCGTCTCCTGAGCCGGAGCGGCCCGTCGAATTCTGTCGCGCAGTCGAAAGGAGCGAGGATATCGCGCGTCGAAGCTGCACGATACGCTCTCAAAGCAGCGTCGCCCTGTCGTCGCACGCTTAGCCCTTCAGCGCCGCACTCACCAGCGCCTTCGCCTCTTCCTGGATCCGCTTCAAATGCTCCTCGCCCTTGAAGCTCTCCGCGTAAATCTTGTACACATCCTCCGTCCCGCTCGGCCGCGCGGCGAACCATCCATTCTCCGTCGCCACCTTCAGCCCGCCGATCGCCGCTCCATTCCCCGGCGCCTCCGTCAGGATCGCCGTAATCGGATCGCCCGCCAGCTCCTTCGCCGTCACCTGCGAGCGCGACAGCTTCGCGAGCTTCGCCTTATCCTCCTTCGAGCACGCCGCATCGATCCGCTGATACACCGGCGCGCCGTATCTCGCCGTCAGCTGCCCATACAGCTGCCCCGGGTCCTTGCCCGTCGTCGCCGTCATCTCCGCCGCCAGCAGCCCGCAGATCAACCCATCCTTATCGGTCGACCACACACTGCCATCGCGCCGCAGAAAACTCGCGCCCGCCGATTCCTCGCCGACAAACCCCAGCGTGCCATCCAGCAGCCCATCCACAAACCACTTGAAGCCGACCGGCACCTCGAGCATCTTGCGCCCCAGCCCATTCGCCACCCGGTCGATCATGCTCGACGAGACCAGCGTTTTCCCGATCCCCACCTTCTCACTCCATCCAGGCCGATGCATAAAGAGATACTGGATGCACACCGCCAGATAGTGGTTCGGATTCAGCAGCCCCGAACTGCGTGTCACAATGCCATGGCGATCGTGGTCCGTGTCGCACGCCCACGCCACGTCATACTTATCCTTTTTCGAAATCATCGACGCCATCGCATACGGCGAGCTGCAGTCCATGCGAATGCGCCCGTCCCAATCCAGCGTCATGAACCGGAACGTCGGGTCGACATACTTGTTCAATACCTCAAGCGGCAATTTATATTGCTCCGCGATCCGCGGCCAGTAGTGAACGCCCGCGCCACCGAGCGGATCCACCGCAAGCTTCAGTCCGCTCGTGCGAATCACATCCATGTCGACGACGCTTGCCAGCTCATCCACATACGATCCGATGAAGTCGAACCGCATCGTTGACTCCGCCGAAACCGCGCGGTGATACGCCAGCCGCTTCACGCCCTGCAGCTTCGCGGCTATGAGTTCGTTGGCCCGATTTTCAATCCACTTCGTGGCGGTCGTGTCCGCCGGACCGCCGCTCGGCGGGTTGTACTTGAAGCCGCCATCCTCCGGCGGGTTATGCGAGGGCGTAATCACGATGCCATCCGCGCGCGCCGCCTTCGCGTCCGCATTGTGCTTCAGGATTGCGTGCGACAGTGCAGGTGTCGGCGTGTAGCCAAGGTCCTTATCAATCAGCACCTGCACGCCATTCGCGGAGAGCACCTCCAGCGCCGTCGAAAACGCCGGCTCGCTCAGCGCATGCGTATCCTGCGCCAGAAACAGCGGCCCGGTCGTCTTCTCATTCGCGCGATACTCGCAGATCGCCTGAGTGATTGCGAGAATATGCGCGTAATTGAAGCTCGTGTTCAGCGACGTACCGCGATGCCCGCTCGTCCCGAAGCTCACACGCTCCGACGGGTTCGCCACATCCGGATGGCGAGCATAAAACGCCGTCACCAGCCGCGGCACATTCACCAGCCGGTCGGGGCTGGGAAGATGTCCGGGCGTGTTCAACTCTTCTCAGCCGCGCTCGCGTTCACCGTCTCAGTAGCCATAGGTCACAAGAATACGGCGAACGTCCGCGCGTTCAAAGTTCTTAATCCTCGCTGACAGAATCTCCGCCGGACGATATGGTGGCTCCATGCGTTCTCTGCTCGCCGCAGTGGCCCTCGGCCTTTCGTCCGTCGCTGCGGCGCAGACTCCGCATCGGGTCCTCGAATTCCGCACCGTTCCCACCGACGCGCACCCCGGCCAGGCAATCTTTACCCCCGACGGCCAATACATCCTCGTCACCGTTACGCGCGAGCACCGCCTCGGCTCCGGCATTGAGGTCTTCCGTGTCGACGGCGAAAAGATCAAGCGCATTGCCTACAACCCCCTCGGCGCCGAGCCCGCACAGGGCATCGTGCTCATCCCCAACACTCGCACCATCGCGGTCGGCTTCTTCGATGCCGGCGTCGCCTTCCTCCCGCTCGATGGCGTCCTCCAGGGCAACGCCGCCGCGCACATCATCGCCCAGGGTGATCACGCCGGCTCCGGCGATCTTGCCGTCACCCCTGACGGCAAAACGCTCTTCGTCGCCAATGAGTTCCTCCGCGGCGGCAGCGTCGGCGTCATCTCGCTCCGCCGCGACCCCAAGGGCCAGCTCGCGCCCGTTGGCATCGGCGAGATCTCAACCCAGATCGCCACGCCCGGCATCGCGATCTCACCCGATGGCACACGCGTCTACGCCGCCAACGAAATCCTGCCGGAGCACCAGCCGGAGCGCCTCCCCGGCCACGACAACCCCGACCTCCAGCACGATGGGTGCCTGCAGGACGACCTGAATCATCCCATGCAAAACGGTGGTCTCTCCATCATCGATACCGCTAAAGCAGCCGCACCCACCAGGGACTTCAGCCCGCAGCAGGAGCGCCACGCCACCCTGACTGTGATCAACGCCGGCTGCTCCCCAATGCACGAGGCGGTCTCCTCGGACGGCCGCACCGTCTATGTCACTGCCCAGGGAGACAACAAAATTCTCGTCTTCAACGCTGCCGCGCTGGAGCACGACCCCGAGCACGCCCTCATCCGCACCATCGATACCGGCGGCGAAGCCCCCGTCGGCCTCGCGCTCTTCGATCACGACCGCAAGCTGCTCATCGCCAATTCCAACCGCTTCACTGACGGCCCGGGCAGCGCCACCGTCATCGACCTCACCATCGACCCCGCGAAGCAGCCCGTCGTGCAAACCATCAAGACCGGCGACTTCCCTCGCAGCATCACCGTCTCCACGGATGGCCGCAACCTGCTCCTCACTGTCTATCTCGCAGACAAGCTGATGCTCCTGACAATGAAGTGACGTCGGCGCGCGAGAAACTACCCCGCCCTCCCACGCCGCTCGTAATGAAACAGCAGCTCCTGCTCGCTCGCGATCGGCGTCCCATTCCGCGTCGCCGGCGTAAACGTCCAGGTCCGCACCGTCGCGATCACCTGCTGGTCCACATCTGGCCCGAGGCTTTTACTAACCGACAGGTTCGCCACCTTCCCCTCCGCGTCGATCAGCGCATCCAGTACGACATCGCCACTCGTTCCGGGCGCCAGCGTCGATAGATCCGGCGCCGGCCGCGGATGAAACTGCACCAGGGCGATGGTGATATTGCCATCGCCCTCGGACCCGTCTGCCGCATTGCCCGGATCGGTATTCGCCTCCGCCCGCGTCAACTGCTTCGCTTTATCCAGGTCACTCTTGGCCGGCCGCGGCAGCGCCGGCCCCTTCGCCTGCTCGCGTGCCCTCGCGCTCGTCGACCCCGGCGGCGCGCCGAGCAGCTGGTAGTTGAACATCAGCACCGTGCCCTGCGCCGTCCCCGGCATATGCTTCGGGGCCAGCAATGGCCCATGCACGTGCGCCATCACCGCCAGCACGCCGGCCGCACCGGCATGCACCGCAATCGACACCGCTGCATTCCGGCGACTTGGCACACGTCCCATGCCTCACAGTTTAGGCCCGCACTGCACCAAACTCCAGCATCAACATTGAGTTGTATTGCGCCAAGTGCCTCATCTCGCTACAAAAAATAACGAGCATCCATCACATCCGCTGCAAGCAGCCACATCTGCTGTAGCGACGTGACACGCTGAGCTTCGATCGTTGTGAGGGCCAGAGGTTTGTCGGGACCGCATCGCCGGACAATTTGGAAGAGCCTGTTCTTTGCTCTGATCACGTTGGTCGCGAGCCGCTCGGCCCTCGCCGTCCAGGCCACGCTCGTCGCCGACACACATGTCTCCTCCGCCCAGCCTGACGTCAACTCCGGCACCCTCTCCAACCTCAACGTCGGCGGCGGCTACACCACGCTCCTCCAGTTCGACCTCGGCGTCCTCCCCTCCGGCACCACCGCCGCGCAAATCACCCGCGCCACCCTCCGGCTCTACTGCAATCTCGCGAGCACGCCCGGCACACTCTCCGCCGCGCCGGTGAACGCCGCCTGGGGCGAGTACAGCGTCACCTACAACACTCTGCCCACCGTCGGCTCCTCCCTCACCTCCGCAACGGTCTCAGCCGCCGATCAGTTCATCACCATCGACGTCACCTCCGCCGTTCAGTCCTGGGTCGCCGCGCCCTCCACCAACAACGGCCTGGCCCTCACGTCCACGGCCGGGGTCCTCCAGTTCGACAGCAAAGAGAACGACGAGACCGCGCACTCGCCCGAACTTGAAATCGCCCTCGCCGCCGGCGGCAGCGGCACTATCGGGGCGCAAGGCCCAGCAGGCCCGCAAGGCCCCGCCGGTGTGCAGGGTACCACCGGCCCGGCAGGTCCGCAGGGAATCCAAGGCCCCGCTGGAGCCACCGGCCCGCAAGGTCCCGCAGGCGCCTCCGGCGCCAGCGCCTTCGTCTATCAGGGCCCCTACAGCTCCGTCACCAACTACGGGCAAGGCGCGGTCGTAGCGTTCGGCGGTTCTACCTATATCTCTCTCGCCGACGCCAATCACGGCAACACACCGTCCTCGACGCCCTGGGCTTGGGGAACCCTCGCCCTCGGAGCCACCGGCGTCCAGGGACCGGCAGGCTCGACCGGTTCGCAAGGCCCAACCGGCCCTGCTGGAGCAAACGGCGCAACCGGTCCGCCAGGTCCGCAAGGGCCCCAGGGACAAACCGGCCCCGCAGGCTCGCCGGGCCTCATCTATCAGGGTGCCTACGACCCCACCCATAACTACGCCCTCGGGGACGTCGTCCTCTTCGCCGGGTCCAGCTTCGTCTCGACTCTCGCGAGCAACCATGGCAACACACCCGGCCAGACCTCGGCCTGGGGCATGCTCACGGCCCAGGGCCCCGCCGGAGCCATGGGCGCATCTGGTCCACAGGGCCCCACCGGCGCCCAAGGTCCGATAGGACCCGCCGGCCCTCCCGGCCAAACCGGTCCCCAAGGCGCCCAGGGAATCCCCGGCCAGCCCGGAGCTCAAGGTCTGACCGGCCCCCAGGGTCCGGCCGGTCCGCAGGGCGCCACCGGTCCGCAAGGCCTCGCCGGCCCTGTTGGCCTCACGTTTCAGGGCCCGTACGACCCCACCCGCAATTACGCGCTCGCCGACGCCGTAATCTACAACGGCTCAGGCTACGTCTCGCTCCTCACCAATAACCATGGCAACGCTCCCGAACAATCGCCCTCCGCCTGGTCGATCTTCGCCTCCGCCGGCGCAACGGGACCGCAGGGTTCCGCCGGCCCCACCGGCCCGCAGGGCCCGACCGGTGCTACGGGCCCGCAGGGCCCCGCCGGCTCCGTGGGCCCGGAGGGCCCCATTGGCCCGGCAGGGCAGGGGCTCAACGTTACCGGAGCCTACTCCGCCACAACCAGCTACAACATCGGTGACGTCGTCACCTACAACAGCTCCAGCTACGCCTCGCTTGTCGCCTCGAATCACGGGCAGGCGCCCGACGTCTCGCCGGCCTACTGGATGCTTCTCGCCGCCCAAGGCCCCGCCGGCGCAACGGGCGCTGCCGGGCCGCAAGGCCCCACTGGCGCAACGGGAGCCACCGGCCCCCAAGGCCCCACCGGCGCGCAAGGCTCCGCCGGGCCCACCGGAGCGACCGGCGCTCCGGGGATGAACTTCCGCGGCCAGTGGTCGCCCGCCGCCTACTATGCCACCAACGACGCCGTCAGCTTTGACGGCTCAACCTATCTCGCGCTGTCCGCCGGCTCCAATCAGCAACCCGACCAGTTCGCCCAGGTCTGGACCGTGATCGCCCAAGCCGGCAGCACCGGTCCCACCGGTCCCGCAGGCGCCGCCGCCACCATCGCTATCGGCACCGTCAGCACCCTCGCTCCAGGCGCGTCCGCGACCGTCACCAACTCCGGCAGCGGCCAGAACGCCATCCTGAACTTCGGCATCCCGCAGGGAGCCACCGGCCCTTCGGGCTCAGGCTCCGGTACCTCGACCACCACCTCCGGGGGCTTCGCGGCCACGTACCACCCGGCAAGCTACAACAACACCTACTACGCACTGAACTCGACCAACGCCTCCACCACCGAGAGCGACTCCGTCCTCGCCTGGGTTCCGCAGGCCTGCACGGCCACCGAGCTCGACGTCCAATCCCACCAAAGCGGAAACATCACCGTGACGCTCCGCCTCGGTGCGTCTGGCGCCACCATGACCGACACCGCGCTTTCCTGCACGCCGTCCAGCAGCGGCTCCTGCCCCGCGCTCGGATCCGTTTCCATTCCTGCGGGCAGCTTCGTCGACCTCCGGATCAGCGGCGCTTCCGGAACCGTCGCCGGCGTCTGGACATCCCTCACCTGCAACTAACGTTGTACCTCTAGAGGATTTCGAGTCTTGCCGTCCGGCATCTCAGTAATGAGGGGTGCAAGACAGGACTACAACGGCAGACACGCCCTCAACTCCACGACCAGCTCTCGCAGCAGCCCCGCATCCACGACGCCATCACTTTCCAGCAGGTGCTCAATCTCCCGAGCCAGTTCCGTTCCGCGCGGATACCCAAACATCCCCAGCGATCCAGCGAGCTTATGTGCCGTATCCGCCGCGCCGCGCCGCATGATCGGAGATAGCCTCCCGATCACTGCCGCCTCGCACGCGATGTCCAATCCATTCAGCCGGTCACAAATCAGCGGCGCGCTTCGTTCCCACAGCGCGCTGATCAACTCACGCGCAACTTCGCCCGGCCTTGTTCCCGATCCATTTCCGTTGTGAGAGACGTGTCCATTCGGGGAGACATGCCCGTTATGAGACACGTGTGCCAGGCCGTTTCCCGCGCCGTTTGCTAAGCTACGCCGCTTGGGCGGGTGACAGCCAGACTCCATCGGACTTCTAACTCCATCCCAGCGTCGTAGCCATCTGCTCGGCAAGCGTAAGCGGATCGAACGGTTTGAATAGAACACCCGCAACCCCGAGCCCCGCAAAACGCCGTTGATCTACGCCCTGTACCTTCGCTGTCAGTAGAACTACCGGAATCTTAGCGATCTCCGGCGAGCGCTGCATCTCACGGAAGGTGGTAGGCCCATCCATCGAAGGCATCATAACGTCCATCAAAATGGCGTCGGGCTGTTCCTCATGGGCGGCACGAATGCCTTCGGCGCCGGAGCACGCAGTCAAAACGCGCCATCCGGCAACGGATTCCAGCGACAGGGCCGCGACCTCGCGGATGTCGTCCTCGTCATCAATGATGAGAATACGGCGCATTACCAGACCTAAGGGAGATTGCTGCAACGATTCTACGCTGATACAGGACCTATGGCAGGTTTTCCTAAATGTCGAACCATCGCCAGAATCAAATCTTCAACATGGCGGGGCTGAACCCGTGCCTTGGTTAAAAACTGGGTCGGACCCAACCGAAGCTGCGCCATCTCCGCTTCGCTCAGCTCGCTGCCAGAGTACACCACCAGCGGCAATGTTCTTAGCTTCGGCTGTCTCCGCAGCCAATCCACCAGCGCAAAGCCTGACCCATCCCGCAGCGTAAGGTCCAGAATCAGCAGGTCCGGCGCGTTCTCCTGGCAATAACTCTCCGCCTCCGCAAGCGAAGTCACGTGATCGATGCTGATCGCGCCCTCCTCGCCCGCTGATCTGAAACCGGACAGCACCACCGTTGCCAGGTCCTCGTCATCCTCCACCAGCAGAATCTTTCCCGGCCCGCTGGTCGGGTGCAGCGCGCGAGTGATCTCCGTCAGCAGCAGCGTCTCGTGAAAAGGCTTCTGCACCCAGCCCTGCGTCGTCGGCACATCCGGCGTCCGCGTCGCGGGCGAGAGCACACTCAGCACCACCACGGGAATCTCCGCCGTCTCCGGCTTGCTCTTCAGCCGCTCCAGCGTCTCCCAGCCCGACATTCCCGGCATGCATAGGTCCAGCAGCACCGCATCCACCTGCTGCTTGCCTACGGCTTCCAGCGCCTCTTCGCCATTCGCCGTTTCAATCACGGTGTACCCATTGCGCCTCAGATGCTCGCGCACCACATTGCGCACAATCGGATCGTCGTCCACTACCAGGATCGATCCCTCGGACGCGGCCGGCAGCGCTGCTACCTGTTCCACGCTCGAGTAGCGCGGCAGCCGCAGGATCACCGTTGTCCCCGGCCCATTGCCCTTCGTGTCATTCCTCTCTGCCCAGATCGTCCCGCCGTGCTGTGCCACAATGCTCCGGCAGATGGCCAGCCCCAGCCCGGTCCCGCCCTTCTGGCGCGCATCCGAGGCCTCCACCTGTCCAAACCGGTCAAAGATGCTCTCCAGCTTGTCCAACGGAACGCCGCGCCCTATATCCACCACCTGCAGCACCAGGTTGTCACCGTCGGAGGCCGTCATCACCTTCACCAGCCCACCGCGTGGCGAAAACTTGATCGCGTTCGACAGCAGGTTGGTCAGCACCTGCTGAATCCTGTCCGGGTCGCCGTCGAACGAGATGATCGTCTCCGCTGGCTCCGGCTCAATCTCCAGCGCCACCCCAAACTTCTCCGCCATCGACCGCATCGTTTCGACCGACTGCGCCACCACATCGCGCAGCTCCAGCCGGCGAATCTGCAGCGGCGCCCGCCCGGACTCCATCCGCTCCAGGTCCAGAATGTCGTTGATCAGACGGACGAGCCGCTCTGTATTGCTGCTCGCAATCCGCAGCAGATTCGCGGCCTTCTCATCCACGTGCCCGGCCTTGCCCGATGACAGCAGACCCAGCGCCCCATGGATACTCGTCAGCGGCGTCCGCAGCTCATGCGAGACCGTCGAGATGAACTCATCCTTCAGATTGTCCAGTTGTTTCCGCTGCTGCAGCGCAGTCTGATGCTGCAGGATCTCCCGCATCGCCCTCGCCAGCTCATCGGCCAGCAACGCGCTTCGTCGGCGCGCCCGCGCCAGGGCGACCGAGACAATCACAAGCGCGACCATCAGAGCCGCTAAGAGCCAGATCAAAAGCATAGAAAGCAGAGCGGACCGGAACCTAATGGTAACGCAGACCTGCAACAATCGTTGTACCGGCACGGGTACGAAGGTCTCCGACCCTTTACGACTTCTGGCCTCGTAACTGCTCGGGCACCCTTTGCAGAAAGATCTTAGATAAAAAATCTTAGGGCGGCCCACGCGCTCAGCGTGACTAACCTATATCCCGTGCGCTCTACCCTCTGACCTCTACGCTCTGCTTCTCCGCCACCGCCACCACTGCCTCCCGAGCCTCCATCGCCGCCACCTTGCGGTCCTCATACGCCGCCCGTGAAAACGCCACCGGCTCGTCGGCAAACCGCACCTCCACCCGTGCGCCATGCAGTCTCAGAAAATTCCACAGGTGCTGCATCAGCGTCTGCGTGCTCCAGTGAATGTCATTCTTCGCGCTCTTGCCCCGCGCCCGGTCCTGCTCCGGCACCTCGTACCGGATGAACCCCGGCCAAACCGGCACGTCCGCCTCCAGGGCCTGCGCCAGCAGCCCGCTATGAAACGGCATCGCCGGCTCATCGCCGATAAACGTGCCGCCCTCCGGAAAGAACACCACCGGCAGCCCATCACGAAATCCCTTCGCCATCCCCTGAGCTGCCTTTTCGGCGCTCCCGCCGCCGCCGCGGGTCACATACACCGTGCCCGCCATCATGCTGATCCACCCAATCAGCGGCATCTTCCTCGTCTCAATCGCCGACACAAACACGCACGGCCGTATCGACGCATGCACCACGATATCCAGATAGCTTAGGTGATTCGTAATCACCGCGCCTTCCGTCGGCACCGGGCCCTCCGTCGTGCACTCGACGTGCACCACCCGCAGCATCTGCCGGCAGAACCCCGTCAGCCACGCCGCACGCTCTGGCCGCGTGCGCGGCCGCGTCACCACCAGCTTCATCAATTGCAGGGCGAAGACCACCACCACTTTCGCCGCACGCCACATCGTCCTCAGCAAATCACGCGCCCCCAAACCATCCACTACTCGTTACCCATTACCCATTACCCACTTCTTTACGGCGTCCCGTGATACTCCTGAACCGGGTCCGCGCTGTGCACCCACGCCGAATAGATCAGATCCCGCAGTTCAATTGCTCCCGCTGCCAGCCGCTCTTCCGTAAACGCCTTCGCCTCCGGAGTCCCCGCGCCGGTAAACCCTCCAGCCTTCTCCAGTTGGTACACCTTCTCCACCAGCCCCTGCGAGTGGTCGATGTACCCCCAGTACTGCGTCCACTCATCGTCAATCTTCACCGGAGCCGCCGTCTTCACCAGCGGGTCTACATCCGCCGGCTTGATATTCGCGCTCACGTACACCGACTCAAATAGCGAATGGATCTTGTGCTCCGTCGTATACCCATTCGGATTCGGTCCGGTCCACCCGTTGTACTGAATCGTCAGATGCAGCGGCTGCGATCCATCGGCCACATAATGTCCTAGCCACCCCGCGTCGTATAGAACCGCCAGCTCCGCCCCGCTCGTGTCTTCATTCGCAGCCGTCTCCTTCCTGTACTCCCGCAGGTCCGACTTCAGCCGCTCCCAAACCTCTTCCACCTGCCACGGCTGAAACCCCGGTGTCTCAAACGACTTCAGCTCCGGATGCTTCACCTGCACCGCCGCCATCGCGCGGATGTAGTCATACCGCAGCCGTGGAAACTTATATCCATCCACGCAATCAGCGGTCCCGTCCGTGCACTTCGTGGCCCCCAGCACCGCTGTCTCATAGTTCAGAAAGTGGTCCGGCGACTGCGTCGCTACCAGCTCCGGCTCTGCATCCCTCTGCTTCCACCGGTCAGGCTCCGGCCCCATCCACGTGTCCACGTCCACTGCATTCCCATTCCGCATAAACGCCGGCAGATCTACTGGCAGATTCTCCACTGCGAGCTCGTTCACAATCATGTGCCCATCCCGCCCCCACGCATGAGCCGCCTGCACCCCACACCCCAACACCGCCGCGGCCAGCGCCAGAGCCGCCATAATGCCACGAACACATCGCATGACCGGAGTATAGCGATGTGGAATAACAGAGATGATGGTGTTCATCAATTGGCGTTCCATTTGGCCTTCGGCGACCTCGTTGGCTCTCGTCGCCTCCTGCCTGTGTTGATGGGGCAGGCGGGCGACAAACTGCCGCTGTGGGGCCGCGTTTTGGTGGCGATTGTTGCAACTCGCACCATGCCTTACCCCGGCAGCTCCGCCATGCTCTCCGACGCCATCCACTCCGGCATCAACTACACCAGCACCGGCAACTCCCGAGCCACGGGTGTGCCGAAGACCCTGCGGTAGCGTGCAATCTCCTCCGCCGGCCCGGTCGCCTTGCTCGCGTTGTCCGAGAGCTTCACGGTTGGCCGCCCGTCCGCGCTGGTCAGCTTGCACACCAGCGAGATCGGCTCGAACGTATCCTCCCCGCGCGGGTGGCACCCCCGGAAGTCATTCGTCAGCAGCGTCCCCCAGCCGGCGCCGAACCGTATCCTGCCCTCGAAGTACTCGTGCAGCGCGATGATCGTCTCGGCGTCGAGCGCGTCGCTGGAGATCAGCCGCTTGGTCCGCGGGTCCTGCCCCTGGCGCAGCAGCCATGCAATGTACTCATCGCCCGCCTGGAACGGGTCCTTGGAGTCCACCCGCTCGCCGGTCCACCGCGCCACCCACTCCGGCGCCCCCTCCAAAAACTGATTCGTCCCAAACGTATCCGGAAGGAGAATCAGCAGCTCGCCGTGATAGCTCTGCTGCCAAAGCTCCAACACGCGATACTGCGACGCGCGCAGATCCTCATCGCTGCCGCGCGAGGCCATTGCGGCCAGGGCCATCGGCAGCTCGTGCGCGTTGGTGCCGATCGCCTCCAGGTTGTGTTTGTAGGCGAGCGCCGTGTTCGAGGTGCCGCTGAACCGCTCCTCCCCGAGATTGAGCGCCGCCTGCAGCGCCTCCACGCAGTACTCCTGCCAGAGGAAGCTGTGCCGCCTCCTCGTCCCGAAGTCCGACAATCGCAGCCCCTCCACCCTGCGCAGCTTTTCAATCTTGTCCCACAACCGCGTCTTGGCGCGCGCGTAGAGCACGTCCAACTCCAACTCGTTCAGCTCGGCGAGCGCGGCGCGCGTCTTCATCTCGCTGACGATTGCTAGCGAGTAGACCTCCCACATCGTTACCTCGGTCCACAACCCGCTGAACCGCAGCACCAACTGGCCGTCGTGCTCGCTGACGTCGTATGGTGACAGCCGGAAGCTGTGCTCCAGCCAATCCAGGAAGGCGGGCTCGAAGATCTGCCGCACTCCATAGAAGGTGTTGCCCGCCAGCCACACCAGCTCCGACCGCTCAAACTTCAGGCGCGTGACGTAGTCCATCTGCTCGCGCAGCGCTTCGGCCGAGATTCGCTCTCCCAGCCGAACTCTTACCGTGCGGTTATAGACCTCGCTGGTCGCCTTCACGCGCGGGAAGTTTTTCCAGATGAACTGCAGCATCAGGAACTTGTAGAAGTCCGTATCGAGCAGCGAGCGCACGATGGGATCCAGCTTCCAGTTGTGGTTATGCGCGCGCTCGGCGAAGTTCACATTCATTCTGGCAAATCCAGCGTACGCGATTCCAGAGGTTCTATGCCCGAAAAATCTAAGGGAGAAAACCAGTCTGGCGTAGGATGGTTGTGTTTGCGGAAGAGAGTTTCAGTGAAATCGCTTGTGCAGTATCTCGTCGCGCTTGTTCTGGTGCTTATCGGCATCGCTCTGCTGTGCAATCCGTCGCGTCCTGCGCAGACGATGAGTCAACTCCAGCCTGACGCCGGAGCCAACTCCCAGATGATGGATCGCACGCCGCCGGGACCCTTGATGAGGCTGGCCTGAATTTCATCGCCGATTTGCAGGGCACCCGCGTAATCACAGGCGAAAACACGATAAACTGGTAGCTGACATGGCTACTAAAAAGGAACTCCTCAACAAGCAGATTCAGCACATCGACATCACCGAGCACAACGTTGTGCCGCTGGTGGACGCGATGGCTTCGATGGCCTACAGCTCGCGCGATCTGGCGCGTGCAGCCAGCATTTATGACATGATGCTGCGCGATACCGAGTGCGGCGTGATCCTGTGCCTCGCCGGATCGCTTATCTCGGCCGGGCTGCAGAAGGTCATCGTCGACCTGGTGCGCAACAATATGGTCGACGCGATCGTCTCGACCGGCGCGAACATCGTCGACCAGGACTTCTTCGAGGCGCTGGGCTTCCGGCACTACATCGCGGGCGACGAGTACAAGTACGGCGCGGGCGATGCGGATTTGCGCGAGCTGATGATCGACCGCATCTATGACACGTTCATCGACGAGGAAGAGCTGCGCATCTGCGACGAGACGACCGAGAAGATCATTAACGGAATGAAGCCGGGCGCCTACTCGTCGCGCGAGTACATCCGCGAGATGGGCCGCTACCTGAAGGAGAACGGCCGCACACCGGAGAAGGGCAACGGCGACTCGATCGTGCTCGCCTGCTATGAGAAGAACGTGCCGATCTTCGTGCCGGCGTTTTCGGACTGCTCGTTCGGGTTCGGCATCGTGGCGCATATGCACGCGCGGCAGGCCAAGCCGCACTGCTCCATCGATTCCGGGAAGGATTTTTACGAACTGACGCAGATCAAGATCCAGAACCCGACGACGGGCCTGCTGATGATCGGCGGCGGCGTGCCCAAAAACTTCGCGCAGGACATCGTAGTCGCGGCCGACATCCTAGGCGTCGAAGCCTCGATGCACAAGTACGCGATCCAGATCACGGTGGCCGACGCACGCGATGGTGCGCTCTCGGGCTCGACCCTGAAGGAAGCGAGCTCGTGGGGCAAGGTCGATCTGAACTACGAGCAGATGGTCTTCGCTGAGGCCACCATCGCCTTCCCGCTCATCGCCGGCTACGCCTTCCACAAGAAGGCGGCTGCTGCGCGCAAGGGTAAGGCATTCGCGGAGAAGCTGGATCTCGTTACTGCGTAAACGCAGACAGTAGAGGATAGACAGTAGACAGTAGAACGGCGGAGCTTCGGCTCCGCCGTTCTGCTCGATAGCTGCAGTCACGATGGTTGCCGACAGCCAGTTATCAACAGTAACCAAGAGATTACAAGATAGACGTCCACAAGCAGCAGGGTTCTCAATGCCCATCCCGATTTCCGCAATTGAAACATTGAGGCGAGCAGACTGGCTGCGGCCAACTCAAAGCCTACGTACTCCTGTGCGCAACGGAATGCGCCCTGCACATGAACTTGTCCAATGAGTCCGAGAACGGCCGAGCCGTATGCGAGAGCTATTCCGATTGATCTCGAATCCCTACTTGGACGCAGATACCTGGTGATGATCGCAAGAGCAACCAGCGGAATACCGAAAGCTATAAGTGCTGCCATGGAATTCGCACCTTAGATCGCTTCTTGTAGATATCGGCTGAAGCTGTACTCCGGCGTGACTTGTTGCGGAGGCGTGTTGACCCCGCCGACGTACAGGTGATGTGGGAACGCGGCGGCGACGATGACGATCTCTTCGCCTTCGCCGCTGCGAAGCAGAAGGCCGGAGTCTGCGCGCGACCCGCTTTGTTCAATCGAAAGCTTCGAGATCGAGCCGCCGTTCCTGAACGACCACGGCAGGTCCACGGAAGCCTCATCCGGCTGAGGGCGCAGCGTAAGCTCAATCTGGAGCACGCCAATCTCGATGCGATCGTCGAGATTGCGCATGCAGGATGCGAGCCGGAAGCCTTCTCCGGAGGTCAGCCACAGCGTGACGGTGCTGCAGCCGTAGTACGAGAAGTCGGACGACATGCGTTTGAGCTGCCCGCGTTTCGCGCCGTTCGCCAGCGGCGCGATGTTTCCGATGAGGGGCAGTGTCGTCATCGCTGGTTAGAGCATGTTACGCGTCCGGAGCTCGCGAAAGATTTGTTCGATTGACCAGTCGAGGGCGTCTGTGCCGAGAACGGTCATGGTGGCGTGGGCTTGCGAGGGTATGACGTACAGGTCGGCCATCGGTTTGACGGCGGCTTCGTACTGCTCGCGGACAGACTCTTCCGTGCGGCCGCGCTCGCGGATGTCGCGGTGGATGCGGCGCGCAAGGCAGAGCTCGTCAGGCGCGTGGACGTAAACCGAGAGATCGTACGCTTCGCACAGCTCCGGCCAGTGCAGCGCCATAATGCCTTCGACAACGACGAAGCGCGTGGGCTCGATGCGCTCGAACGCGCCTGCGACGCGCGTGTGCGTGCGGAAGTCGTAGACGGGCCGGTCGATGGCGTGACCCTGCTTGAGCGCGAGCAGGTGCGGGATGAAGAGCTCGCTCTCGAGCGAATCGGGGTGGTCGAAGTTCTGCTTGTGGCGCGAGTCGAGAGGGAACTGCGATAGGTCGCGGTAGTAGAGGTCGAGCGGGAAGAGTGTGGCCTCAAGCTGCGCGGCGAGCTCCCGCGCGAGAGTGGTCTTGCCGGAGCCGGAACAGCCGGCGATGCCGATGAGGATCGGCTGCACGGGAAGGCTTAGCTGTTCGGGCGGAGGCACAAAGCTAGTCTATCGAGCGGCAGAAGCAAAAAGCAGATTCCCTCCGGGAATGACAGAAAGAAAGCTAAGCGACTGCAGCGGCGACTTGCGGGATGAGTGCTTTGACGAGTGAGGTGAACTGCGCTTCCACGCGGAGGCCGGTTTCCATCACTTCGGCGTGATGGATGGGCTGGTCAACGACGCCCGCGGCCATATTGGTGACGAGCGAGAGCCCGAGGACCTCGACGCCCATGTGGCGCGCGACGATGACCTCGTGCACCGTGGACATGCCGACAAGGTCCGCGCCGAGAGTGCGGAAGGCACGGATCTCCGCGGCCGTCTCATAGCTGGGGCCGAGAACGGCGATGTAGACACCTTCGGGCAGCGGGATGTTCTGGCGTGCGGCCTCGTCGGCGGCGAGCTTGCGCAGGCGCGGGGAGTAGGCGGTCGTCATGTCGAAGAAGCGGAGGCCGGCGCCGGGGCGTGTGGCGAAGCGCGGCTCGTTGGGTCCGATGGCGGCGTTCTGGCCGGTGAGGTTGATGTGGTCGGAGATGGCGACGAGGCCGCCCTGCGCGAAGGACTCGTTAATGCCGCCGGCGGCGTTGGTCACGATGAGCGCCTTGCAGCCGAGCATGCCGAGCACGCGCGCGGGGAAGGTGACCTCGGCCATGGAGTAGCCCTCGTAAGCGTGCACGCGGCCCTGCATGACGGCGACGCTGATCCCTCCAATGGTGCCGAGGACGAGCTTGCCCTCGTGGCCTTCGACCGTGGAGCGCGGGAAGTTGGGGATCTCGGAGTAGGGGACGGTGACTGCGTTTTCCACCTGGGACGCGAAACCGCCAAGACCGCTACCGAGGATGATGCCGAGCGTGGGCTCGAGGTCCGTCTTGAGAAAGATGTGCGTCAGGGCTTGTGTGACGCGGGTGTGGAGGTCGGGCGCGTTTTGGTCAGTGGCGTTTCTGGGCTGGTTATCGGCCATTCGAAAACTATAAGCGAAGCGCGCCGGGGTTCGTGGGCCGCTAACGTGAGGTCCGATTTCGAAGCGCTCTCTTGAAGCTCGGCAGCAGATCTTTGAGGTGCTCCGTGAAGTAGAGCTCAGTGTGCGGCCGGGGAGGCGAGATCCTCTGCGGGGGCAGATTGGCAAACGGAGGAGCGTTGTGATTCTTGTATTGGGACAGGATCGAGAGAAGGTCCTTGGCTAACTGAGTGGGCGTCAATCTGTTCCACAGGGTTTCGATGATGCCGGAGCTGATGATGTCCTGTGAGTCCTTCACCGGATCGAGATTGCGCAGGATCTGGTCCAGTTGCACGGGAGAGTCAAAGAGGAACCTGTCCAGGCCAAATTCGCGCAGCAGGGCGGAGTAGCTCGGCGTGTCGGAGGCAATGGGGATCAGGCCAGTCATGAGGGCAGTGACCAGCTTGTTGGGCGATTTTATGTAGGAATTGAGCGCGAGGTCGAGCGAAAAGTGGCTCAGGATGCAGTAGTCAAAGGCGCTAGCTTCTTTTTTGAACGACTCGTTGCGGAAGGGAATTGTACGGAAGTTGCGCTCATTCTTGAACACCTGCTGATCCAGAATGAGCGAGAAATCGGCGAGGTGGCCGGCCGCCAGATGCAATTCGAGCACCGGAATGAGAGACGCCATTCCCTTGTAGAAGCTCTCGGCATACCCGAACCAGAGGAGCCGGGAAGTTTGTTTGACCGGAAATGAAGGTGGCTGCAGGCGATCCGCGCCGGCGATGGGATCGATCGCCTCGGGCATGTAATAGACCGGCCTGTAGAACTGGCTGGCGAGCACCTTCCGGTGCAGCGGTGTCGGCATGAGGTAGAGGTCGGCAACCTCGTAGCTCGGGAGATAGCGCGAGAAATCGTAGATATCGCTGCCGAAACACGCCGCAATAAATTTGCGTCGCGCGTCGCGCGACACTTTCAGGGAACTGATTGCGGGATCGTCGTCGAAGTGAAAGAGAGCGCAAGAGCCATCCGCGATTTCGAGATTTTCATCCGGTCGAACAAGCCGTGCGGAGACGCCAGGGAGAGTCTGTAGACCGCCGAGCAGGGCCTCGGATTGCAATCGCACAGTAGCATCTGAATCGTCCTTTGAGCTGGCGATGACAAAGGATGTGCACATGGTGTGCGCAGATAATACCATCGGTTTCAGCGACGCAGGCTAGCGCGATCGACGAGTCTTTGATCGGCGGGTCGCGGCGTTCTTTTGGACGCGGAGTTTGTAAGCGGTGTGGAGCGCGCCATGGAGGGTGTCCTCGCCGGCTGCGCCAAGAACGATGTGTGTGGCGCCGTTACGTCCGCAGCCGCCGGCGACGGGGAGGAAGATCTCGGGCGCCTCGCCGACAAACTGGGCCTGGAGTTCCGGGGTGAGCATGAGGTTGCCGTAGCCTTTCGCTTCGTGAGCGAGCGTGGCGAAGATGTGGCCGCCGACGCGGAAGTCCGGTTGGCCCATGTGCGAGGACTCCTCGGCGTCAGGAAACGAAAGCGCGATGCGGCGGAGGTCGGCGGCGGTAGCCATCGCTATCTCGGCAGAAGCATGCTGACGATCGAGGCGGACATGAGGTTGGCCATGGTGCCGGCGAGCAGGGCGCGAAGACCGAGGCGGGCGAGGTCGTTGCGGCGGTGGGGAATGAGCGCGCCAATGCCGCCGATCTGCATGCCGACGGAACCGATGTTGGCGAACCCGCAGAGCGCGAAGGTGGCGATGGACAGCGTGCGGGCGCTGATCGCGCCGGTTTTCGCCAGCACGCCGAGCTGAGTGTAGGCGATGAACTCGTTGAGCACGGCGCGCGTGCCGATGAGGTTTCCGACGATGGGAGCGTCGTGCCAGGGAACGCCGATCATCCACGCAATCGGTGAGCAGAGCACGCCGAGCGCGTTGCCGAGCGAGTGCGGGAAGTGAATGTGCCCGTGCGCCCAGAGATCGTTGGAGATGCCCAGCATGATGGCGTTGATGAGGCCGACGATCGCGAGGAAGCTGATGAGCATGATCGCGACATTCCAGGCGAGATTGCCGCCGTCAATCGTGCCGCGCGCAACGGCCCCGACGAGATTTTCCTCCCGATGCTCCTCGGATTTGGGCATTTTCACGGTGCCGAGCGTTGCGGGGACTTCGGTCTCCGGCACGAGCATTTTTGCGATGAGGATGGTGCCGGGCGCGGTCATGATGACGGCCGAGAGCAAATCCTGCGCATGAATGCCGAAGAGGATATAGGCCGCCATAATGCCGCCGGAGACGTGTGCCATGCCCGAGGTCATGATGGTCATGAGCTCGGACTGCGTGGCGTCGCCGAGGAAGGGGCGGATGGTGAGCGGGGCTTCCGTCTGCCCCATGAAGATGCTGGCGGCGACGTTGGTGGACTCAGCGCCGGAGGTGCCCATGGTGCGCTGCATGGCCCACGCAACGACCTGGATGACGCGCTGCATGATGCCCAGGTGATAGAGCATGGCGAACAGCGCGGAGACGAAGATGATGGTCGGCAGCACGGCGAAGGCGAAGACTGCGAGCGGGCTCTTGGGATCGCCGAGCTGCGGGCCGAAGACGAGGATGGAGCCGTCGGCGGCGTGGCCGAGCATGGCTGTCACGTGGTCGGCGGACCACTTGAGGATGATCTGGCCCACGGTCCACTTGATGACCAGAAAGGCGAAGATGATCTGGAGGCTGAGACCCCACGCGACGGTGCGCCACCGGATGGCTCGGCGGGCAGTGGAGAGCGTATAAGCGACGCCAACAAGTACTACAAGTCCAATCAGTCCGGTAAACCTGCCCAACGCGTGCGCTCCTGCTCTGCGGGAGAAATTATGAGTGGCTGAAGTGTAGAAGTGTATACTAGAAATGATCGACGAATCCGATCTGGATTTTCTTGCCTGTTCCAGCGTTACTGCTCGACTCGCAAAAACACCAAATTGCGTTCAGCGGTACACCAAAATCGAACAGGAACAAATCAATGGAACAGGGAACAGTAAAGTGGTTTAACGACGCGAAGGGCTTTGGCTTTCTGAGCCGCGCGACCGGCGACGATGTGTTTGTGCATCACAGCGCCATCCAGAGCAACGGCTTCCGCTCTTTGCAGGAAGGCCAGCAGGTTGAGTTCAACGTCGTGAAGGGCCCGAAGGGCTGGCAGGCGGAGAACGTTCGCGCTCTCTAAGAGCCCGCGAATGAATTGATGGAGGGGCGGTCGTTTGGCCGCCCCTTTCGCTTTCCCGTGCGACCCGGCTGGTTTCCTGGCCCGCGAGCGTGCGCCTGCATCTAATAGAAGGCTGGAGGAACAATGGCAGCTATCGTCCCCGACAAGTATCACCTGAAGACCATTCACGAAGAGATCGACCTGTTCGACCGCAAGCTGGCGCACCTGAGCAAGTTCGAGAAATTTGACTCAGACGCGGAGCGCGACCTTGCGGCGCACAAGTTGACGACAAAGCGCGAGACGTTGGTGAAGACGGCGCGCCGTCTGGCCGCTGAAGGCGTTGAGTTCAAGCCGAGCGAGTTGCCGCGTTCGCTGCGCCCGAAGGACGAGACAGGCGCCGAAATTGTGCCGCCGGTCGAGACGACAGCAAGTGTCGAGACTGTCGAGACCTCCGCACCCACCCGGAACGTCGCTCAGCAGAGCAGCTCGCCGTATACGGGTACTTCGCTCGATTGGCAGGCGAGCGTTCGCCAGTACATGCAGAAGAAGGGCAAAGCGTAGCAGGCGGCGTTCGGGCAAGCGCGGTCGGGTTCTACTGTTTCTGAACTACCTCGCGGATGAGCGGGTGCAGCGCGGGTGGCGTATTCTCGATGCGGATGGTCTTCTGGAGCATTTGGTACGGCTCGTCGAGCAGCGCCGGGTCTTCCGTAAACAGAGTAAAAATTGGTTGGCCTGCTTCGATTTTTTCGCCGAGCTTTGCGTGCGATTCGATGCCGGCGTGCGCGCTGACCGGATCGCCAGGCTTCGCCCGGCCTGCTCCGAGCCGCTGAACGGCCCAGCCGACCTGCTTACAATCCATCCCGGCCAAGTAACCTGAACGGGCAGCTGTAAGCGTCCGGGTCGCCTTCGGCTTGTGGAACGCGGTGGGATTCTCGAAGACGCCGGTCTCTCCGCCTTGCGCACGCACGATGTCGAGCCATGCTCTATAAGCCGCACCGGAGCGCAGCAGATTGTCCGAGAGCTTCGCTCCATGATCCGGTGACTGTGACTTGCCGGCGAGGAAGAGCATCCAGCCGGAGAGCGCATTCGAGAGCTCGATGAGGTCGGCGGACATGGGGTGGCGTGTGCCGCGCATGATGTCCACGCACTCCCAGACCTCGATCCAGTTGCCGCTGAAACGGCCGAGCGGCTCTTCCATCGATGTGAGCAGTGCGACCGTGCGTGTGCCGGCGAGCTCGCCGGTGGAGACCATCAGATTCGCAAGCAGCTGCGACTTGTCGTAGCTCGGCATGAATGCGCCGGAGCCGACCTTCACATCGAGCACCAGGCCGCGGAGATCTTCTGCGAGCTTCTTGCTCATGATGCTCGCGGTGATAAGGAACGGTGATTCGACGGTTCCCGTGTGATCGCGCAGCGCATAGAGAATGCGGTCGGCGGGGACGAGCCGCGGTGTTTGACCGACGAGCGCAGCGTGACACTCAAGCAACACCTCTTTCATGCGTTGGAGGGACAGCTGGGTGTCGAATCCGGGAATCGTCTCAAGCTTGTCTAAAGTTCCGCCCGTATGACCCAGGCTGCGGCCAGAGATCATCGGGACAGAGATGCTGGGTGTGCTTTCGAGGCCCGCGGCGGCGAGCACCGGAGCGATCAGCAGTGAGCTCTTGTCGCCAACGCCCCCGGTGGAGTGCTTATCGACGGTAAACGTCTCGAGGCCGGAGGCGTCGAACGTCTCGCCGGAGTAACGCATTGCGGTTGTCAGATCGGCGAGCTCGCGCGGAGAGAGTCCGCGCTGAAAGACCGCCATCAGAAAGCTGCCGATCTGTGCGTCCGTGATCATTCCGGCGCGCTGCTGCTGCGAGGAGGCTTTCTCGCCACTCTCGACAACACTGCGGACGAACTGATTGATCTCTTCTGTGGACAGCTCGTGGCCGTCGCGCTTCTGAAGGATGAGATCGATAGGATGGAAGACGTGCTCGGGCATACTCACTTCTGGAGCGGCTCCTGCTGGAGAAACTGCATGCGGAAGGCGTGCGGAAGCAGCGCGCCGAGTGTAGTGGATTCATCTGCGCCGCTCTTGCCCGGGTAGAGGATGAGCACGTCGTCATCGCCGAACTCGCTGAGCGTCTGACGGCACCCGCCGCAGGGCATGGAAGCCGAATTGTTGAGGTTGGCTACGGCGACGGCGCGCAGGCGGATGGAAGGCCCGCGCTCACACACGGCGCGCGCGATGGCTGCCTGTTCGGCGCAACTGGTGAGGCGGTATGAGCAGTTTTCGACGTTGCAGCCGGTTACGATCGATCCATCGGCGAGCAGGAGTGCAGCTCCCACACGAAAGTGGCTGTAGGGTGAGTAGGAGTTTGCGGCAGCGGCCCGGGCGAGTTCGCGAAGGCGCTGCTGCTCAGCGGCAGAAAGCGAGTTTGTAACAGCGGCAGACGACATAGCGAGTTGTTTAGGGTAGACGCTCGGGCGAACGAAGGCAAGGTGTCAACGCAGATGCGGGAATGCGCAATAGCGGCAAATTGACGCTGAAGACCGCATCGCTGCATCAAAAACAGAGGCAGAATCTGGAGCAAAATTCTTGGCCAACCGGGAACATCGATCGAGGACAGCACGGACGTCTGAAAACGAGGCGGCAGTCAAGGTGTCGGCGCCGGCTTCCGACGATGTGCTCGATCTGTTTCATCCTGTAACCGCGGCGTGGTTTCGTGCCGTGTTTGAGGCGGCGACTCCGCCGCAGCGGGAGGGCTGGCCGGCGATCGCGCGCGGTGAATCCACGCTCATCCTGGCGCCGACAGGCACGGGCAAGACGCTGACAGCATTTCTCTGGTGTCTCGATCGGCTGATGCTGCGCGAGCCGCCGGCGAAGCCGGGCTGCCGCGTGCTGTATATATCGCCGCTCAAGGCGCTCGCAGTGGATGTGGAGCGGAACCTGCGTTCGCCGCTGGCAGGCATTGCGAACATCGCCGAGCGCGAGGGTGTGCGCGTGCACCTGCCGGAGATCAGCGTGCGCACGGGCGACACGAGTCCGCGGGAGCGCGCCCGCTTCAAGAGGCATCCCGGCGAGATCCTTATCACTACGCCCGAGTCGCTGTACCTGATGCTCACGTCCAGCGCGAGCGAGGCGCTACGTTCTATCGAGACGATCATCATCGATGAAATTCATGCGTTGGTCCCGACGAAACGCGGCGCGCACATGGCGCTTTCGCTCGAGCGGCTGCAGGCACTCGTGGGCAGGCCGATGCAGCGGATTGGTCTCAGTGCAACACAGCGGCCGCTGGAGGAGGTTGCGCGATTCCTAGGTGGTGCCGCTGCAGGTCCAGGAAGTGAGCGAACCGACAAGTCTGCGAGTCAGCAACCGAGCGGCGAGTCCGTAAAGCAAAAGTTGAGCGAAGAGGATCAGTCTGAGACCGAGATAGACGGCGTGCGCTTTCGGCCGGTGACGATCGTGAACGCCGGTGCGCGCAAGCCGCTGGAGCTGTGTGTCGAGGTTCCGGTGGAGGACCTGGCGAAGCTCGGCGAGTTGGAAGAGCAGCCGAGCGGACCAGCCGCGCAGGGGCCGAAGCGCACGAGCATCTGGCAATCTATTCACCCTCGTCTGCTGGAGATTATTCGCAGCCGCACGTCGACGTTGCTGTTCGTGAATGCGCGGCGTGTTGCAGAGCGTCTCGCAGGTGCGCTGAATGAGCTTGCAGGTGAGCCCATCGCGCGCGCGCACCATGGATCGCTTGCGGCGGCGCAACGGAGCGACATCGAGGAGATGCTGAAGGAAGGGCGTATTCGTGCGCTGGTGTGCACATCGTCGCTCGAACTCGGCATCGACATGGGCGCGATTGATCTTGTCATTCAGATTGAGGCGCCGCCGAGCGTAGCGAGCGGAATGCAGCGCATCGGACGTGCGGGACACCAGGTGGGCGCGCCGTCGCATGGCATCATCTTCCCCAAATATCGCGCGGACCTGATTGCGTGTGCGGCGGTAACGCAGGCGATGCACCAGGGCCATGTGGAGTCGACGCGGTTTCTGCGCAATCCGCTGGATGTGCTTGCGCAGCAGATTGTGGCGACCGTCGCCTATCCGCCCCTGCCTGTGGCTGAAGCGGAGCGGGTTCGCGGCAGCGAAGAGCTCGAGGCGGAGGCGCCGGGGATTTCCTATGAGGCGTTACTCTCAATTGTCCGCAGCTCGGCTCCATTTGCTGGAATGAGTCCGGTGGTATTTGATGGCGTGCTCGACATGCTGGCGGGCCGTTATCCGTCCGACGAGTTTGCGGAGCTGCGCCCGCGTGTGACGTGGGACCGTCAGCGCAACTGGATTACGCCGCGGCAAGGCGTGCAGCGCATTGCGATTCTGAATGGGGGAACGATTCCGGACCGCGGCCTGTATGGCGTGTTCCTCAGCGGCACGCATGCGAAGCCGCTGCGAGTGGGTGAGCTCGACGAAGAGATGGTGTTTGAGGCTCGCGAGGGTGAGACGTTCGTGCTTGGCGCATCGACGTGGCGCATCGATGAGATCACGCACGATCGAGTGCTCGTGAGCCCCGCGCCCGGCGAGCCGGGCAAGATGCCGTTCTGGCACGGTGATCAAGCGGGCCGCCCTATTGAGTTCGGGCGGCGTATCGGTGCGCTTGTGCGCGAGCTGCGTGAATTGCCGCGCGGCGCTGCGATTACAAAGCTTACACGCGAGCACGATCTCGACCAGCAGGCTGCGGAGAATGTGTTGCGCTATCTCGCGGACCAGGAACTTGCTACAGAGCAGGTGCCGGATGACCGCACCATTGTGATTGAGCGCGTGCGCGACGAGTTAGGGGACTGGCGGGTCTGCTGTCTGACTCCATTCGGCAGCCGCGTGCATGCGCCGTGGGCGATGGCTGCCACCGCGAAGGTAAAAGCTGCCGGGCTGGATGTCGAGACGATGTGGAGCGAGGACGGCTTCGTGCTGCGCTTCCCGGAGACGGACCAACCGCCTGACGCCGATCTGCTGTTGCTGGATCCTGGAGAAGCAGCCGACTTTGTGCAGCGTCAACTTGGATCGACGGCGCTGTTCGCCGCGAAATTTCGTGAAGCGGCAAGCCGTGCGTTGCTGCTGCCGCGCCGTCGTGCCGACGGCCGCACACCGTTGTGGCAGCAGCGGAAACGTGCCTACGATCTGCTGAGCGTTGCAGCGCGATATGCGAGCTTCCCGATTCTGCTGGAGGCCTATCGCGAGTGTCTGCGCGATGTGTTCGACATGCCGGCGCTTTCGGAAACGCTGCGCGCGATTGCGAACCGCAGCATTCGCGTGCATGTTGCGGATTCGCGTACGCCGTCCCCGTTTGCGAGCGCGTTGCTGTTCAGCTACGTGGCGAACTACATCTACGACGGCGATGCGCCGCTGGCAGAACGTCGGGCGCAGGCGTTATCCATCGACCAGGAGCAGTTGCATGAGTTGCTCGGCGACGCTGATCTTCGTGAACTGCTGGATGTGAATGCGATCGAAGAGACCGAGGAGCAGCTCCAGGCACTTGCAGAGGGTTACAAGGCGCGCAATCTGGACGCGATGCACGATCTGTTGCTGCGGCTTGGGGATCTTACTCCACTGGAATTGGCAGCGCGTTGCCAGGGAGTGGATGTGGACGCGAGCGTGGCCCGCTTGCTCCGTGCACGAAGAGTGCTGCAGGTGAGGATCGCAGCCGAGCCTCGCCTCATCGCGATCGAGGATGCTGGGCGGGTGCGCGATGCACTCGGAGTGCCGCTACCGCCAGGCGTGCCTGCCGCATTTACTGGGAAAACGCCCGAGGCTTTGGTTGATATCGTTCGGCGATATGCGCGTACCCATGGCCCCTTCACGACGGCCGAGGTGGCGAAGCGCTACGGATTGTCGAATGCCGCAGTCGAACCGGTGTTGCAGCGGCTCGTCGGAATGGGCCGAATCGTCGAGGGAGGATTTCGCCCGAGCGGTGTAAACCGTGAATGGATCGATGTGGAGGTGCTGCGCACGATTCGCAGGCGCTCGCTTGCGCGGCTTCGCAAAGAGATCGAGCCGGTGGAGCAGCGTACGCTCGCGAGGCTGTTCACACGATGGCAGGGTGTCGTGCAGCCACGCCGCGGACTGGATGCACTGCTGGATGCAGTTGAGGCGCTGCAAGGTGCGGCGCTCCCGGCGTCCCTTCTGGAGACGGAGATATTGCCTGCGCGCATCGTCGGCTATCAGCCGGCAGACCTGGACACGCTCATCGCGGCAGGCGAGGTGGTCTGGGTAGGGTTGGAGCCGCTGGGCGAACGTGATGGCCGCATCGGTTTGTATCTGGCGGAGAAGCTCGCGCTGTTGTGGCCTCCGGATCGTGTGCTTATCGGTGAGAAAAATCAGGATAGTGCGCTGAGCGATCGCGAACAGGCCGTGGTTGGATATCTCACACGTAATGGAGCCTCGTTCTTTCAGCCGCTGCATGAGGGCGTGGGCGGAGGATATCCGGGCGAGACGATCGATGCACTTTGGTCGCTTGTGTGGCGCGGCGTTGTGACGAACGATGCCATGAACGCTGTACGCGCTTACTGCAACAAGCCGTCGACATTGTCGCGAAGCACGAAGCAGACGCGGCGCGTTCACAATCAGCAAGGCTTCCGCAGCCGGCGAACCACGCCGCCCAGCGCGCAAGGGCGATGGAGCCTGAATGCCGCCGCGTTCGCTGAGACCCGCACCTCGCCCGCCGAGCAGACCGTATGGAGTCACGCGATCGCGCAACAACTGCTCGCGCGATATGGCATTGTGCTTCGCGAAACGGCGCACGCTGAGAATCTGCCCGGCGGGTTCAGCGCAATCTACGACGTTTTGAAAGCGCTTGAGGAGAGCGGGCGCATTCGTCGCGGCTACTTCGCTGCCGATCTCGGCGCGACGCAGTTTGCGCTTCCAGCGGCCGTCGATCTGCTGCGTTCGCTCCGCGCCCCCGTGCAGGAGAAGCATGAAGTCGTGATGCTCGCCGCGACGGATCCTGCAAATCCGTATGGCGCGCTGCTGCGCTGGCCGGCGGCGCCGGAAGAGGGCTCGATGCTCACGCGAACTGTGGGAGCGCGCGTTGTGCTAGTCGATGGCGCATTGACCGCCTATGTTCGGCGCGGCAACCCGAATGTGCAGGTGTTCTTGCCCGAGGATGAGCCGGCGCGTTCTCAGGTCGCCCGGGCGCTAGCGGAGTTCCTCGCCGCGTATGTTCAGCGTGCAGAGAATCCGGACGGCCGCGGCCGAACGTCGATGCTTATCAGCAGCGTGAATGGCATCCCAGTAGCCGAGCATCCGCTCTCGCGGTCCCTGCTCGACGCGGGTTTCCAGGCAGCGCCGCTCGGGTTCAATGTTCGACGTGGTCTGCCGTCGCTGCCCGGGGCGTCTGCCGAGACACGCAGCGATGCCTGAGGGCGACAGCATCTTTCGTGCCGCGCGTGCTTTGAACCGAGCGCTGGCCGGCAAGATCGTTACGGTTTTCGAGACGACACTCGCTCCACTCGCACGCGTCAACGACGACACGCCGCTCGCAGGCCGGACGGTCGAGTGCGTCCAGGCACGCGGCAAGTGGTGTCTCATATTTTTCTCGGGCGACCTGATCCTGCTCACGCATATGCGCATGTCCGGCTCATGGCACATCTATAAAACCGGTGAACGGTGGCAGGCTCCGCGCAGCGCGATGCGGGTTGCGATCATCTGCGGCGATGTACAGGCTGTCGCATTCAGCGTTCCCGTTGCCGAGTTTCACACTGCGCGTTCGCTCGAGCGCAGCGATAATGTGCCGAAGCTCGGCGTAGACGTCCTCGGAGATAAGTACACGATTGACACAGGCGTGCACGCACTGCAGAAGTATCGCCGCGCCCACCCGGAAGCAGAGATCGGAAACGTGCTGCTGAATCAGCGTGTACTTGCGGGGATTGGCAACGTCTACAAGTCGGAGATCGCGTTTACCGCGGGCGTGAATCCGTTTCGCACAATGCAGACGATCAGCGATCGTGAACTTGACCGCATCGCAGAAATCGCTCTGCGCTACATGCAGGCGAACGTCGCCGAAGGGACGGGCTGAAGGGATCGTAACCTACACGGGCAATCGCCGTACAACACGCGCCATGGATCGCGGTGCGCGGCTGTGGGTTTACATGCGCCAAGGCCAGGAGTGCCGCCGCTGCGGAGCGATTATCGAGATGCGGAGGCAGGGAACTGGGGCACGTTCGACGTACTGGTGCCCATCGTGCCAGCCCTGGATTGACGGTGAAACCAGGGCTGTGGTCCCGAGTTAATCCTGCGGAGGAGGTGCAGGCTGCTGCTGCTCGTCCTGCTGCTTGCCTTTCCCGATGCCGAACATCTTCTGGAAGAAGTTGCGGTGCTTTGTGCCGTCATCCGGTGCGTTCGGATTGCCTGGATTATTCGCGTTGCCCGGGACAGCGTCAGGATGGAACAGCTTGTCCGCGAGCGTCTGCGAGTCCTCGCCCATCTGCGAGCATGTGCCCTGCGGCGCCGTGCCCACGAGGAAGGCGATGCTCATGCTATCGCTCGGGCACGTCGCATCTGCGGGCAAATCTGTCGCGCGATCGATTCGCAGTGTTTGCACACCGTCAGGCGCTGAGAACGACTTCATGTCCGAGTACTGCGGCAGCTTGATCGCGCGATTCATGAACTCAGCCCAGATCGGCGCGGCAGCATCCGCGCCCTGCAGCGCATGCGTGAGGTCGTGCGAGATATCTGTGTAGTCGTCATTGCCCACCCAGATCACGCACAGCAGGTTCGATGAGTAGCCGGCGAACCAGACGTCGTGCGAGGTTCCCGTCTTGCCCGCAGCAGGAGCGGTGAAGCCGGCCTTGCGAGCGGAGGAGCCCGTGCCATAGCTCATCACGTTCTCAAGCAGAGATTCCGTCAGATACGCTACGCGCGGGTCGAGCACCTGCTTGGCCTCGGGCGCGTAGTCCGCGATGATGTCGCCGTTTGGGTTGCGAACACTCGAGAGCAACCACGGCTTCAGGTGAACACCGTTATTCGCGAACACCGTATAGGCTCCGGCCATGTCCAGCGGCGTCGCGCTGTAGGTCCCGATCGCGACAGATGGTGTTCCGCGCGCGTTCACGATGCCGGCTTGGCGCGCGAGCGAAGCGACATTGTCGAAGCCGACCATCTGCGCCAGGTTGATCGTTGCGATGTTCAGTGAATGCGCAATTGCGGTGACGGCCGTGACCATCCCCGGATACTCGCCGCGCTCGAAGTTCCCTGGTGTGTAGGCCTTCCCGTCGAACGTGAAAGTCGTCGGATCGTCGTTCAGCCGGGTGAGTGCGGTGAACACGCCGTTGCCGTCGAGGTTGGTTCCGGTCAGGGAGGTGTTATACGCCGTCGCATAAACGAACGGCTTGAAGATCGACCCGGTAGGCCGCTCGGCCATCGCATGATCGAGCTGCGAAACACCGTAGTTGCGGCCGCCGACCAGTGCGAGCACCTGGCCGGTGTGCGGGTCCAGCGCAACCAGCGCCACCTGCGGATAGGTGATCGGTTCGCCCTTCTTGTGCAGCTTCCGAATCAGATCGTCGACATGCTTCATCCCCGCTTCGACCGCGTCGGTAGCAGCAGCCTGCAGCGCGGGATCAAGCGAGGTATAGATGCGCAGCGACCCCGATCGTGCAACATCGGTGTCGCCAAGGCGCTGCAGAATCTGGTCGTGCACGAGGTCAACGAAGTAGGGCGCTTCAGCGCCGTCGACGTTTGGCGGCGCAAGGCCCAGCGGTTCGGCCTTCGCGCGCTCCGCCTGCGACGCGGTAATGGCGCCGGTCTCCACCATGGAATCAAGCACGACATTGCGGCGTTCCATGGCACGGTCCGGATGTTTGTACGGCGAGAAGTAGTTCGGCCGCTGGATCATGCCGGCGAGCAGCGCGCACTCAGCCACATTGAGCTGGCGAAGATCCTTGCCGAAATACGCTTGTGCGGCTTCGCCGAAGCCATTGATCGCAAAGCTGCCGCGCTGTCCGAGGTTGATCTCGTTCGCATACATTTCGAAGATCTGCTGCTTCGTGAAGCGCGCTTCGAGCTGATACGTGATCATCACCTCTGCGATCTTGCGCGAGAGCTTCTTCTCGGGTGTGAGGAAGAACCCACGCGCGAGTTGCTGGGTGAGGGTCGAGCCGCCGCAGCTCATGTGGTGCGCGGTGAGGTCCTGTACGGCGCACTTGAGCGTGCGAACGTAGTTGATACCGCCGTGCTCGAAAAAGCGCCGGTCTTCGATTGCAAGGACTGCCTGCACCATGGTCGGCGGAATCTGGCTGTAGGTCACCATGCGGCGCTTGGTGCGGCTGGCACCCTCGGAAAGCGCCGTGATGAGCTGCGGTTCAAGCTTGTAACCCGCAAGCGGAGCGCCGTCTTCCGCGGTGATGGTTTTCACCTGGCCGTCAGTGGTGACAATCGTCGCGCCATCGGCTGCAAGATAGCTCTCCGGCCCGGGCTTCACCTGGATTGTCGCGCCTTGCAGCCGGAAGGTCCCCATCTCGGGATTGGTGTTGTAACCGGCCCGGCGCAGGGAAGCGGCGATTTCGTCAGCGGTGCGCTGCTGTCCCGGGCGAACCTCCTGCGGCGCCGCATAAATCTGCGCCACGGAGGCGAAGAGCGGACCCTGCTTAAGGCGGTCACTCACCATGCCCTGATACTCGTGGTAGAAGTACCCGAAGATCGCGGCGCCTGCGACCACCACAGCGAGCACAAGAACGAGAGCAATTCGCAGAAGCTTCCACCAGATCGAGTGCTGCTGCGATTGGTCGATCTTTACTTTTACGGGCATTGGATTCCAGTCGACGCGTTGATGCTACTTCTTGGACGCGGCCATTAGTGATTGGATGTGGGCAGCGAGCCCCTCGAGCGTTACCTCTGCCGAGGTATGCTGCAGCCGGTCGACGACCTCAACTTTGCCTTCGGCGAGCTTCTTGCCCACGTTCACGCGGTACGGAACGCCGATCAGCTCGGCGTCCTTGAACTTCACGCCGGCGCGCTCGTCACGGTCGTCCAGTAGAACGTCGACACCGTCGCGCGTCAGCTCGGCGGCGATTCGCTCGCCGGCCGCCAGCAACTCTGTTTCACGCACATTCGTAATGGTGATAATCACCTCAAACGGTGCGATGGAAGACGGCAAAGCGTACTGGTCTGTGGCGGCGTTGGCCGACGGCTCGGCATCCGGGAAACGCTGCCGGAAAGCTGCGGCGGAGCTCTCGATCGCCGCGGTAAGAATGCGCTCGATGCCGATGCCGTAGCAGCCCATAATCGGCATCACCTCTTTGCCGTTGGCATCCAGCACGCGCGCGCCCATCGACTCGGCGTACTTGTAGCCCAGTTTGAAGATATGCCCGATCTCAACCGCCTTGCCGATCCGCAGCGGCTGCCCGCCGAGCGGATCCAGCTCACCTTCATTCACGTTGCGAATGTCGGCGGCGACGGTCCACGTGAAGTCGCGGCCCGGCGTGACGTTCTGGTAATGGAAGTCGAGCTTGTTCGCGCCGGCCACGAGGTTCTTCCGGTTCTGCAGCCCGAGATCGACGACGACGATTGTGCGCAGACCCTCGCTCGCGTTGTCGCGCAGCACGCCCTTGAGCTTGTCAAGAGCTTTCCCGGATTTCAGCCCGTTCAGCGAACCCTCGGTCATGATCTGCGATAGGCCCACCGGTCCGAGATAACCCGCCGGTCCGCCGATGTGCAGGGCAAGCTCCTCCGGCATCATCGGGCGCAGGTCGGCTGTACCGGCGACACCGTTCAGCTTCGTCTCATTCACCTGGTGATCGCCGCGCAAAAATGCAACAACCGGGCGCAGGGGTTCGCCCGGCTTGCGACCTGAGCCCATAAATGCCACGCATTTGATGTCCTGCGCCGCCTGAATGCCAAAGAACTCTGTCACATCCGCGATCGAAGCCTTGCCCGGTGTCGGCACCAGCTCCGGTGCATCGCTGGTGGCCTGAAGATCACTTACCGCCGAGAGCTGCGAGGTTGCCTTCTCGATGTTCGCTGCGTAGCCGGACGCCGAGCTCGCGATCAGGTCCTCGCCGGCGTCCGTGTAGACCATGAACTCCTGCGACCCCGACCCGCCCATCGCACCGGAGTCGGCCTCAACTGCAACAAACTGCAGCCCACAACGCGTGAAGATGGCGCGATAGGCGGCGTCATGCTTGTTGTAGCTCTCGTCCAGCCCGGGCGCGTCGAGGTCAAAGGAATACGAATCCTTCATGATGAACTGCCGGACCCGGAGCAGCCCTCCCTTGGGGCGGGGTTCGTCGCGGAACTTCGTCTGTATTTGGTACCAGATCTGCGGCAGCTGCTTGTAGCTGCGCAGCTCGTTGCGCGCGATGGAGGTAATTACCTCCTCATGCGTCATGGCCAGGCAAAGCTCGGCGCCTTTGCGGTCTTCGAGCCGGAACATGTTCTCGCCCATCACGGCGGCGCGGCCGGACTCCTCCCACAGCTCCAGCGGGTTCAGAGCCGGCAGGTAAAACTCCTGCCCAATGCGGTCCATCTCCTCACGAACAATCGCGATGATCTTGTTCAGCGCGCGTTGACCCAGCGGCAGATAGCTGTAGATACCGGCGCCGAGCTGGCGGATGTAACCGGCCCGCAGCAGGAGCTTGTGACTGGCGACCTCCGCGTCGGCCGGGGCCTCACGCAGAGTGGGAATAAAGAGCTTTGACCAACGATGCATGTCTTGCTCGATTGTACCGAAGCGCCTCCGTCCGGCCGTATACCCGGAAAGCTCCAGAAAGCATCCAAGTTTTCAGCCAGATGGCGGATTCAGTGGCGCCACGTACGCTTCAACGCTTCGAGGAAAACGTGCTATATACCGAGGATCAAACGGTGTTGCGCCGTGCAACCGGCAATCGTCTCTTCGATCGCTTGCCCGATGACGAATGGCAGCAGATTGCTGAACTCCTGGAAGAGGTCGACATGCCTTTGGGCATGAAGCTCACCGAGCCCGACGCTCCCATCGACTTCGTCTATTTCCCAAGCTCCGGCTGTATCTCCACCGTCGCGACTACCTCCGCCGGTGAGTCCGTCGAGGTCTTCCTCGCCGGCCGGGAAGGCTTCTCCGGCGTCGCTGCCCTTTTCGAGCTCCCCGAGATGGCCCACGGTGTCGTCGTGCAGGTCGCCGGCCACGGCTACCGCATGCGCGCGCCGGCATTTCGCAACGCCGTGCACTCGTTGCCGCGCTTCCGGAATCTCATCTATCGCGTGCTTTACATGCGCATGGTGCTCGCCACGCAAAGCGTGCTCTGCAACCGCCTCCATGAAGTCGAGCAGCGCCTCGCCCGTTGGCTGCTCACGCTCTCGGATCGCGTCGAGTCCGACCAGGTGCTCGTCACCCAGGAATACATGGCCGAAATGCTCGGCGCGCGCCGCTCCACCGTCACCGTCGCCGCCGGCGCTCTGCAGGATCGTGGCCTCATCACGTACTCGCGCGGCAAGATCACCATCCTCGACCGGCCCCGCACCATCGAAGCCGCGTGCGAGTGCTACTCCATCGTCGAGGGAGCCTATCGCCGAACCTGGGGTTCGGACGAGTAGCGGACTTGGCGGTCCAGACGACGCCTTAGCTCTTCGAAGACTCCGGCACTGCCCACAAATCATGCGTGTGCAGAACGCCGACCACCGCACTGCCAGCCGTGCCGTCCTCCGTCACCACCAGTGACGTAATCCGGTGCCGTTCCATAATCTCAAACGCCTCCGGCGCCAGCGGTTCCGGCGCAATCGTGCGCGGCGAGCGATTCATCACTTCGGCTGCTGTCTTGCCGAATGCCCGCTCTCCATCGCGCTCCAGCATGCGCCGCAAATCGCCATCCGACAGCACACCCGCGAGCCGCCCGTTCTCCTGAACCGTCGTCATGCCCAGGCGTTTCGCGCTCATCTCGTGCACAATCTGCGGCAGACTTGCGTCCGGCCCAACCATCGGAATCGCCTCGCCCGTGTGCATCAACTTCGCGACGGGCATCAGTCTGCGCCCCAGATGTCCACCCGGATGCAACTCCGCGAAGTCATTAGCCCGGAAGCCGAGCCTGCGGCTCACATCAATCGCCAGCGCGTCACCCAGCGCGAGCATCGCAGTCGTCGACGCTGTCGGCGCAAGCTGATGCTGGCATACCTCCTGGCCCACGCTCACATCCAGCACGTGCTCGCTCGCCTGCGCCAGCGTCGACCCCGCACACCCGCAAAGGCTCACCAGCGTTACGCCAATCCGGGGGAGCACCGGCAGCAACCGCACTAACTCCTCTGTCTCGCCTGAGTACGAGAGCGCAATCATCACATCGCCGCGCCCCACCATCCCGAGATCGCCGTGCACTGCCTCGCTCGGATGCAGGAAGCACGCGGGCGTTCCCGTCGAGACCATCGTCGCGGCGATTTTGCGTGCGATCAGCCCGCTCTTTCCAATGCCGGTCAGAATCGCTCGCCGCCTGTTGCGCGCGGCCTCCGCCAATAACGCGGCCACGCGCTCAAACGTCTCACCTGCAGCCCCTTCCAATCGCGTCGCGAGTTGTTCCAGTGCCGCCGCTTCAATACGCACCAATGCGGAGGGACTTGCGTCGTCAGTCATTTGCGTCGCGTCGAGCTGCACTTTATCCATGGGCTGCAAACTGACGCTCATGCTAGCAGAGCCCAGCGGCCTCGCGGACGCCAACACACGCTGCAGCGTAAACTTGAAGCAGCGCAAAGCTGAAGGGGAACTGATTCGTGGGACGTCGAGTGGCTGTGCTTGCAATGATGATCGCGCTGGTGGCCGTGCTCTTCTGGGCCGGCGTGCACAACCTGCGCCACCGCCGCGCTCTCAGTGAGGTCCCGCGCATCCGGCTCATCCCCGCCTCACCTGCAGACGACAACTCGCCGGCTCCGGAAGCCGAGGGAGCAGAGCTCCGCGGCAAAGACGCGCCCGCCTTCACGCTCACGGACGTCTCCGGGAAAAAGGTCTCGCTCACCGATTTCAAAGGCCATCCCGTCGTCATCAACTTCTGGGCCACATGGTGCGGTCCCTGCAAGCTGGAGATGCCGTGGTTTCAGGAGTTCTCCTCGAAATACAAGGACCAGGGACTTGAGGTGCTCGGCCTGTCGCAGGATGACGGCGCCTCGCGCCAGGACGTGGCCGACGCTGCAAAGAAGATCGGCGTCACCTATCCCATCCTCATGCCTGATGAGAAGGTGGCGAAGCAGTACGGCGGCGTCGACTACCTGCCCGAAACCTTCTACATCGATCGCGCGGGCAAGGTCGTTGACGTGACCGCAGGCGCGCCCAGCAAGGACCAGATGCAGGCGCTGATCGAAAAGACGATCGCTGCAGGTGGTGCGTGAACCGCAGGCTCATCGGGAAGAAGTTCGCTCTCCTCAGCGTAGCTATCGCGGGTCCTCTCATCGCGACAGCGCAAATTACGCTCGGCGGCATGGATCCCGCGGCGCAAGCGAGGAAGCAGCACGTTGAGCTCCTCACGGACTCGCTCCAGCTCACTGCGAACAAGCCGCAGGATGTAGAGCTTCGTTTCCGCGTCGAGCCCGGCTTTCACATCAACTCCCACACTCCAAAGGACGAGCTGTTGATCCCGACGGTGCTCAAGCTCACCGCGGGCTCGCTCCACATCGCGGACGAGCAGTATCCTCCCGGGCAGCACTTTCGCCTGCAGGTCGGCAAAGGCGAAGACCTCGACGTCTACCAGGGCGAGTTCCGCGTGATGCTGCGAATTGAAGCGCCCAAGGGCGCGACCACGCTCACTGGCGCGCTGCGTTACCAGGCGTGCGACACCGCCTCATGCTTCCCGGCGAAGACGCTGCCGGTGCAGATCGCCGTCGCCGCACGCTAAACCGGATGCTGTGACATGGATAGCGTGTTGCCGTCCGGGTCCTTGAACCATGCAACCTTTGCCCCGCCCGGCGCAGACCAGATGCCCAGGTCATCCTGTTCGAAAAAGCCATAGCGGAGCGGTTCGATCCCGCTTGCGACCAACTCCTTCACGCTTGCAACGATGTCTTCCACCTGCCATCCGAAGATCGTGTAGCCGGCCGGCGTAAAGTCCGGAGTATGAACGACACGCAACATCAGCGCTGCCGTATTTCCCACGGAAAAGACGAGTGCAAACCCGTCCTCGCTCTCCAGTCGCAGCCCCAGTACGCCCTCGTAGAACGCCTGTGCAGCGGTTGGATTGCGCGTCGGGATGAACGCGATGGGCTCATTTATTCGGAGATTCATGTTGCGCTCCACTGAAACGTGTGCGCGAAGTTTACCGCTTTATCTTCTTCTGCGTCTCGATAAACCGGCGCAAACGATCGATGGAACGCGCCTTCCCAAAGACGATCAGTGAATCCATCAGTGGCGGCGACTGAACGCTTCCCGTGATGATCGCGCGCAGCAGCATGAAATTCTCCTTGACGCTCCAGCCCTTCTCCTCGCCGAGCTTCTTCATCGCAGACTCGATCGACTCAGGCTCCCACGCTGCGGCCTCGATCGTTGCCAGCAGATCGCCGGCGAACGCCACCGTCTCCTCGGGCGTGCGCTTCTTCGGTAGCCATACGGATTCCGCCGGGATGACATTGTCTTTGAAGAAGAAGTCTGCCATGTCGCCGAACGCGCCCAGCGTGTCGATGCGCGTCTGCACCAGCGGAGCAATCGCCTTCAGATACGCATCCGAGAACACGGTCGCACGCATCGCCGCAAAGAACTCCTCCGCAGAAAGCTTCCGCAGATACTCGCCATTCATCCACCGCAGCTTCACCAGGTCGAAGACCGGGCCGCCGAGCGAAATGCGCGAGAAGTCAAACCGCTCCAGCATCTCGTCCAGCGTGAACAGATCAGCCTGCTTGGTGTCCAGTCCTTTACTGACGATCTCCTGCTCGGTCGCGTGCGGCATTCCGCCGCCCATCAGCCCAAGGAAGTTCAGCATCGCATTCGGCAGGAAGCCGGCCTCGCGATAGTAGTTCAGTGAAACAGGATTCTTGCGCTTCGAGATCTTGCTCTTGTCCGCGTTGCGCAGGAGCGGCATATGCCAGAAGCGCGGCAACTCCCATCCGAATGCCTGGTAGAGCAGCACGTGCTTCGGCGTCGAAGAGATCCACTCCTCCGCCCGGATCACATCGCTGATGCCCATCAGGTGGTCGTCGACGACGTTCGCGAGATGGTATGTCGGGAACCCGTCAGACTTGAGCAGCACCTGATCATCAACGTTGAAGTGGTCGAACGTAATCTCGCCGCGAAGCTCGTCACGGAAGCTCGTTGAGCCGTCGAGTGGCACCTTGAGCCGCACGGTGAACGGCTTGCCCGCAGCGAGGTTGACATCGATCTCCTCCTGCGACAGGTTGCGCGAGCGTCCGCCATATTTCGGCGGCTGCTTGGCCGCAAGCTGCGCCTTCCGTTCAGTCTCGAGTTCCTCCGGGGTCTCAAACGCCCGGTAAGCATGCCCGCTCGCGAGCAGCTTGTCACAGTACTCGCGATAAATTTCAGTGCGTTCCGACTGCCGGTACGGGCCGTAAGGTCCGCCCACATCCGGTCCCTCGTGCCAGCTCAGCCCAAGCCAGCGCAGCGCGTCGAAGATCATCTGCTCGGAGGTGGGAACGAACCGGGTGCGGTCCGTGTCCTCGATGCGCAGGACAAACTTGCCGCCGCGTTGCGCGGCAAAAAGGTAGTTCAACAGCCCGATGTAAGCGGTGCCGACGTGGGGGTCGCCGGTCGGGGAAGGGGCGATGCGGACGCGGACAGGGCGGGACGTTGCAGGCGATGCGGCGGAGGAAGGCTCAGTCATTGGAACAACTTCAATGGTACTAGAGCCTGTTGCCTACCCCAGCGAGCGAGTCCCCAGCAACAAGTTTGCTGGGGAACACGCTGCCGCTCGCTGCAGGTCAGAACTGCGCTGGTGGTGCGGGTGGCGCTGGCGGCGTCGGCGGATACGGCGGAGGATATGGCGGCAGCATGCCGTACTGCGGCGGCGCTGGAACCACGTTCCAGTTTGAAAACGCGAGGATGCAGAGATCCACGATGAGGCCAATCGGCCACAGCAGGATCAGCAGCGAAAGAGGCCCCGCCATACCTGCCTTTACGAAGATTCGCCAGAATAGAAATATGACGAAAGCCACAATGATTACGGCGATGAACATGAAAATCCCGATCATCCCCGCGAATGCGGCGCCTAAATGTTGTGCCTGATACTGATCCATCAGATTGCCTCCCTGGAATTGCACCAACTGTATCGAACAACTGCGAGCCTAACCAAGAGATTTCACACAGGCTTGTACGTTCGATCAGGTAAGGTCGTCGGGATCGAACGCCGGACGCTTGCGGCCTAGGGCGGTCAGGTCATGCGGCTCTTCGAGCAGGGAACTCACCACGCCATTGATCTCGGCCTCGTCCGGAGCTTCCGCAGCAACTGCGATCAGCTTGTCGTCCGCGGGAAGCTCGATCGATTCGAGGAGAACCACCACATGGCAGACGGCAGTGCCGTCCTGGGCCAGACCTTCGGGGGTCTTGCCCTTGATGCTGACATTCTTCATGTCCAGTTGCAGCAGCTCGGAGACGCGCTCGCGGAGCTCAGCCGCGATCGGAACAATCTTGGGCCGGTGCATCACCAGCACGCAATCGAGGTTCACGATCTTGTACCCGGCCAGCGCGACCTCCTCGAGCGCAGTCTTGAGGAAAACGGTGGAGTCGGCTCCTTTCCACTTGGGCTCGGTGGGGGGGAAGAAGGTGCCGATGTCGCCGGCGGCGACGGCGCCCAGGAGGGCGTCGGTGATGGCGTGGAGGAGGAGGTCGCCGTCGGAGTGGCCGGCGAGGCCTTCGGGGTGGTCGATCTTGAGACCGCCGAGGACCAGCGGGATTCCGGCCTTGAAGGCGTGCGAATCAAAGCCGAGACCGATGCGCATCGACATTCTGACTATCGTAAATGCGAAAGGGGGTAGGGTACCCCTCCCCCCGTACTTTTTGTGCAAAGTCTTCGAAGGAGAGACTTTAGGTCCGGACTTCAGGTGCGCTGAAGGTCAACAGCGAGGGATGGGGTACAGGTCGATCCCCTTGATCTAAGTATATTGTGCGCCTCAAGCGAAGCCGGGTTAGAAAACGTACTTGGCGGCAAGTTGAGCGCGTCGAGGGGAGTTATTGAGAACGCCGTCACTGGCGGCGTTGAGCCGAGTGAAGACTGTGGACTGGATGCTTTGTGAGCCGAAGGTATCGTAGGTGACCACGTTGAAGACGTTCTGAACTTCCAGGCGAAGCTGCAGCGATTGCTCCCGGAAGGTGCGGAAGCTCTTCGAGATGTTGGTATCCATTTGCCAGAGATGATCCTGGCGAAAGTGGTTGCGGCCCATATTGGAGAACTGGCCGGGGGCGGGTACAAAGAACTGCGCGCGTTGAGCGGCCGTGAGCCAGAAGTTCTGCCCGTTCTCCTTGTGAATTGATCCGATATGGCCGTTGCAGTCGCCGGAGCAGGAGGCCGGTGTCTGCACGCTGCCGGAGAAGGTGTTGTACCCGGAGTAGAAGGTGATGGGCCGGCCGGACTGCCAGTAGCCGTCGCCGGAGAGCTGCCAGCCGCCGAGAACGGCGTCCACAGGACGGTTCCAGTTTGTTCCAAAATGCCGGCCGTGGCCGAAAGGCACGTCGGCGACGAAGAAGCCGTTGATGACGTGCGTGTCGTCGAGGTCTGCGGGAGCGTAGTTGAGCCGCGGAGTGTGGTAATCGAAAGGCGTGCCGGCCGCCGACTGGCTGCTGCCCGTAGCGACGACGGTGAATGCGGGATCGTAGGACCTGACGTCCATGGCGCGCGAGTAGGTGTAATTCGCGGTCACGAGGAGGCCCTGGGAGTAGCGCTTCTCCAGTTGAATCTGCAGGCCGTTGTAGTTGGAGTAGTCGCGGGTCTGCAGGACGAAGAGGCCGCCAAGATATTGCTGGTACGGCTTGAAGAAGGTTGGCGAGAGTCCCGCGGTGACTGCGAGGGGAACGCCGTAAGGATTGGCCGTCGTCGCATTCTGAAGGCGATTGGCGAAGGAGTTGGCCACGCCGGCCACATCGTTGTGGCTCAGGTTGGCGGCGTAGAACTTCTGCAGGAACTGAACCGCCGTCTGTCCTGTGGTGTGGCGGGTGTCGGCGTTCACGATCTGCTGCATCAGCGCTGTGCTGGTGCCATTCTGGGCCGCAACGAACGCGTCGAGGAATCCGTTGGTGGAGTAGTTGACCTGGTTTGAGTCGTAGCCACCATACAGGTGGGTCCCGTGATTTCCGATGTAGCTGGCCGTGAGCACCGCGTTATGGACGAGTTCGCGTTGAACGCTGAAGCCCCATTCTTCGACGGTTGGCGTCTGCATGTGCGGGTCGGAAACAGTGACGGAATTGGTGCTGTAAGCCGGAGGCGTGGTGAGCGATTGTGGCGACGCGCCGGCAGGGAGGGCGGGCGGCGCCCAGTGGGCCGCGCGTTCGCCGGCGGAGACGAAGCCGGATGGTCCCGTTACGTCCTGACCTACGGTAGTGTCAGTGACCTGGTAGGTAAGACCGGGCATGCCCTGGAAGACCGAGGATGAGAAGGAGAAGGAATTGATGCGGTCGAACGCAATGCGGTAGTTTCCGCGAATCGATGTCTTGCCGTCGCCGAACGGATCCCACGCAAAGCCGACGGAGGGTCCGATGTTGTTGAGCCGGTTATCCATGAACTTGCCGGGGACGAACTGCAGCGGGCCTGTCAAAGCGTGGCCGTATGTGACGTCCTGGTTGGGGACCAGCGGTGTGAAGCCCTTGAATACAGGAGCAAGACGCATGTCGTCGCGCATGCCGTAGTCAAGAACGAGGTGCGGCGTGACGTGCCATGTGTCCTGCAGGTAGAAGTCATACTCCGGCCAGCGGGCGTCCATGACGTTCAGCGACCCTGCGGGCTTGAATGTATTGAGGTTCTGAGCCACATAGCCGGCGGCCACACTGCCGATGCGACCGAGCAGATCATTGATGGAGCTGTTCAGTGTCGAAATGTCATTGGTGTTGATGCAGGTCGGGCAAGCGGAGGAGGTCGTTGGAACGTTGTAGTAGGAGCTCACCGGGTTATTGCTTGTCGAAAAAGCGACTTGCGGGATGACATTCAACGCACCGACCGAGCCGCGATGATCGATCTCGCGACCATAGCGGAGATTTACGCCGGCCTTGAACAGGTGGGCGCCGTGGACGAAGGAGAAGTTATCCACCAGTTGCAGCGTGGTGAGGTACCGGTTGTTGCCCACGTAGCTGGAAAGCGGCGGCGTTGCGAGGTTGGGGTTGAAGGGGCTCTGGGTGGAGGTGGCGTAGCCCGGATTGACGAACGCATATCCGAAGCGGTTGAAGCCAGCGACCAATTCATTGGTGACGTTTGTGGTGGGCGAGAAGCGCCAGTTCAAGGCCAGATTGCGCGGCTGACGGAAGGTGTTGTCCGTGGCGGGCAACCCTGGAAACTCCTGCAGACCGGCGTTGACTACGTCAGCATAGGTGTTTTGATGCCCCTGCGAATAACGCCCGAAGATGGAGTTGTGCTGATTGAAGCGTGTAGTCGATCTTGACCGTCTCATCGACCTGCTTGTCAGTGGCGGGTGCGGCGAAGGTGTAACCAGCCGTGTTCAGGCCATCGCCGAAGGCGAAGTTGTTTGGAAGCGGCGCCAGGCCAAGGTAGGACTTCACGGCGGGATCGAGGCCGATGTGCGCCGGATCGTTGGCGACCATGTCATAAGTGCCGAGTGTAGCGCCGGCGGGAAGCACGACGTTTCCGCTGGAGTCGACCGAGGGGTTGGTAGAGCCGGCATTGCCGTTGCGGATGGCGCCGTTGGCGCTGGACATATAGCGAAGGATTCCATTGCGCGCGGATTGAGTGTAGACAGTGCGGGTGACGACCGAGCTGGAGTGCGCGTGGAGCATCTCCACGTTGACGAAGAAGAAGAGTTTGTCGCGCAGGATGGGACCGCCCAGCGAGCCTCCGGGAATGTTCTGCACGAACTGGGGACGGGAGAGGCCCTGAGATTTCGCGGCGGCAGTGTTCGCCTGGAGGAAAGGGGATTGATAGAACCAAAACAGATTGCCATGGAACTGGTTGGTGCCGGACTTGGTGACCATCAGGACCTGGGCGCCCGAATTGCGCCCATACTCGGCGGTCGCGTTGGCCACGATGACGCGGAACTCGGCGAGCATGTCGGGGTTCTGGTGCGAGGGCGAGGTATTGGAGCCGCCGGAGGATGTCTCGTTGTCGTCGATGCCGTCCAGGACGTAGTTCCAGGCGCGGTCGCGCGATCCGTTCACAACGATGTCGCCGCCGGGTGCGTTGCCGGCGTTGTTCTGGATGACGCCCGGCATGTACTGGGTGAAGCCGACAGGGTTGCGGCCGCGCGTGCCCACGATGGGGAGCTGGGTCATCGTGACGCTGTCAATGACGCCGCCAAAGTTGCCGGAGGATTCGGTTTGCACCAGGCCATAGCCGCCCTCGACCGTGACGGTCTCGGTATTGGAGCCGGGCTTCAGTTTGGGATCAACGCTGGTAGGCACGCCGATGGCGAGAACGTTGCCCTTGGAAATGAACTCGCTGAAACCAGCGGCATCGACCTTGACCGTGTAGCTGCCGATCTGCAGCGAGTCAAAGGCGTACGTGCCGGCGTCTGAGCTATGGGTTACGTAAGAGACGCCGGTCGCGTCGTTGGTTGCGGTCACGGAGGCGTTGGGCACGACAGCGCCCGTCAGGTCAGTCACGGTGCCGGAGATGCGACTGGTTGTGCCCTGCCCAAAGGCAATCGAAGCGCAGAGCGACAGCATGGCAAGGAAGAGGGAGAGTTTTCGCAGCAGCATTACGCCTCCAGGCAGGTGTGGGGAGGCTGAGAGTGCGGCTCCGCCTCGCGCCGATATGACGAAAACGAAGACTCTGCGGTCCTAAAGAATGATCCCAGGACTTCAATGTTGCGAATAGTCTCACGGTACTGGTGACAATTCGAAGTGTCAAACGCCATTTGCGGTTGAGGCGCACAGACGATTCGCGCAAGGCTGAAGGAGTGAGCCGTTAGCAGGCGAGGGAGCGTCCAGCCTGCGAGGAGCCTTCAGCCGGCGAGGTAGAACTCGGCGATTTCGAGGTCGCCGGGTTGAGTGACCTTGAGGTTGCGAGAGGTGCCGGGGACGACATAGACGGGGATGTTGGCGCGCTCGAGGAGGGAGGCTTCGTCGGTGCCGGTGAACTGGTCGGCCTGGGCCTCGGAGAAGGCGCGGCGGAGGAGCGGGACGCGGGCGCCCTGTGGTGTCTGTGCGTGCACGATGAGCTCGCGGGGGATGGTGGCGGTAATGAGGGCGCCGTCGGCGGTGCGCTCGACCTGCTTGATGGTGTCGATGGCGGGGGTGCCGACGATGGCGGCGCCGTGTTTTTCGATGCCGTCGATGGTGCGCTCGATGGTGGCGGCGTCGATGAGTGGGCGGACGGCGTCATGGACGAGGACGATGTCGTTGTCGCTGGTGGAGGGGAGCGCGGCGAGGGCGTTGGCGACGGAGTCCTGGCGGGTGTCGCCGCCGGCGACGACGTGGACGCGGTCGGAGAGGTTGTGCTCCTGGAGGAGGGCGGACACGCGGGGCTGTTCGGAATCGCGGACGGCGACGTAGATGCCGGTGATGCGTGGGACGGCGAGGAAGGCCCGAAGAGAGTGGAGCAGGATGGGGATGCCTCGGAGCTCGATGAACTGCTTGGGAGCTCCGCCTTTCGAGTTGGCTCCAGCGGTGGCGGAGGCCATACGGGTACCGATCCCCGCAGCGGGGAGAATGACGAAGACAGACATGGGAGTGGAGTATACCGCGTTCGCGGGATGACGATCAGTGGGTAGTGGTCAGGGCGGGTGGGGCATCTCCGGGGAGGCTTTCGGCTCTCCAATGTGAGTATGGGAGAAGGTCTTATGCGTGTGCGGGTGTGCGGTGTGCTGGCGAGTGCGGCTGTGGCGTTGATGCTGGCGGGATCAGCGAAAGAAATGCGGGCAGATACGGTGTTTTCGAACTTCGGGCCGTCGCAGACTTATGTGGGGAACAAATGGTGGAATGTCGGGAATTCGCCATCGCCGGCTGGCGCACAAGTGGACGCGTTCTCGTTCATGCCTAGCGAGACGGCGACGGTAACGGGTGCGGACCTGGCGTTGGCGCTGGTTCCTCCTCCGGGAGCGGTCCAGACAGTGACTCCGCTGACGGTGTACATCGAATCAAGTTCCGGCGGCGCTCCGGGCAGCGTTCTGGCTACGCTGACGCAGAACGGGAGCTATACCTACTACCCGACGACTTCAGTGGTGAACTTTACCTGCGGCGGGAGCTGCGCGACGCTGGATGCGGGGTCGACGTACTGGCTTGTGGCGCAGCAGACGGACCCGGCGAATGCGACCGGATGGCTGTACAGCTTTGGCGATACCGGCACGTGGTACTACAACGAGCTGAACAGCGCGACGGGGCCGTGGACCGCGGCGACGGCCGGGGATAATTTCTCGGCGTTCGATGTGACCGGAGTGCCGTCGACGGCGGTGCCGCCGGTCCCGGAGCCGGGGAGCTTGGCATTGCTCGGCTCGGGGCTGATGGGAATCCTGGCGGTGGCGCGGCGGAGAGCGTTGAAAGCCTGACGTTCTGAGCGCGGTGACGGACAGGAGCGCGCCGGTTTACCGGAGGGTTAAGCAAATCGGGGCGAGCTTCTACTGGGGCAGGGTTGTGAGCGGCTTCAGCTCTTTGACCGAGGGTCGTGCTTCGCTTTGCGTGTGGCGGGTAACGATCACGCCGTTCGTCTCAAAGTGCGTGATGCGGTGGCCGTGATCGTGCCCGTGGCGGATCGTCTTGCGCAGCAGCGTGAGGTGGTGGCGCGATTCCTCTTCGAAGTGGCGGCTGACCGCCCAGTCGTAGTCGGCAAGCAGGATGTAGGTGGCCTCGCACCTTGGACAGTAGAGCGGTGTGTCCAGCGTGCGATGAAACGCCGCTTCCGGGAGCGGAGCGACAGGGTCAGTTCCGGATTTGATTGCGACGACGACGTGACGGGCCATTGGTGAGAGCTAAAACTCCCAGCGGAGGAGTGTGGCGCCGACGGTGAAGCCCGCGCCGACGGAGGCGAGGAGGACGAGGTCGCCCTTCTTGAGGCGGCCGTCCTGGATCGCGGTGTCCATGGCGAGCGGGATGGTGGCGGCGGTGGTGTTGCCGTAGCGGTCGATGTTGACGATGACACGGTCCATAGGCATGCCGAGCCGCTGCGCGGTGGACTCGATGATGCGCTTGTTGGCCTGGTGAGGGATGAAGCAGCCGAGTTCACTGCCGCTGACGGCGTTGCGCTCGAGGACCTTCTCGGCGGCTTCGGCCATTTTGCGGACGGCGAATTTGTAGACGGACTGGCCGTCCTGAAAGACGAAGTGCTGGCGCTTGTCGACGGTGTCGTGGCTGGCGGGGAGCAGCGAGCCGCCAGCCGGCATATTGAGCGCGACGCCGCCGGAGCCGTCGATCTCGTGCCAGAAGTCGACAAGTCCGATCTCGCCTTCGATGCATGGCTCGAGCAGGACTGCGCCGGCGCCATCGCCGAAGAGGATGCAGGTGGAGCGGTCGGTGTAGTCGATGATGGAGCTCATGACGTCGGCGCCGATGACGAGCACTTTTTTGTGGGCGCCGGATTCGACAAGCTTGGCGCCGACCTGCAGGGCGTACGGGAAGCCTGAGCAGGCCGCGGAGAGGTCGAAGCCCCAGGCGCCGATGGCTCCGAGCTTGTGCTGCACGAGGCAAGCGGTAGAGGGGAAGAGCATGTCCGGGGTGACGGTCGCGACGATGATGGCCTCGACCTCGTTCGGGTGGATGCCGCGGGAGGCGAGGCAGCGGCGCGCGGCTTCACAGGCGAGGTCGCTGGTGGCGACGCCTTTGTCGACAATATGGCGCTCGCGGATTCCGGTGCGCTCGGTGATCCACTGATCGTTCGTGTCGACCATCTTTTCGAGATCGGCGTTGGTGAGGACCCGGGGAGGAACGTAGGTGCCGAGGGCGGAGATTTTGGCGCGGGCGGCATGCCGGGGCTTCAGGGTGAGACTCAAAATGGGCTCCTCCGGAGGAATGTGGCGACAGAGAGAATCTTATCCGAGCAGGCCGGTGACGGGTTAGGGAGTGAGGAGTTAGGGATTAACCTGGGCAGCGGCAGACCGCAGCCGCAGAGAGCCTCTCGGCGTCCAGAGACAAATTGTGGGGGGGATAAAGTGTACCGGGTTAACCTACTGCGCCCGCGTGTGCCCGTTACCGTTGCTTCCTTCCGGACCTGGCGGGGTTGGCGGGTACGCGTCGCGTAGGACCCGGCACAGGAGTTAGTTTAGCAGGGATCAGGGATCAGGGATTACGGAATAGGGAGTTGTCAGCAACGACCAAGAAGGTCACTGGGCTGTGGGCTGGGCGGAGTTGGGGCGGAGCTTCATCTGGCGGGAGGTCTGGACGAGCTTCCAGATGCCGATTGCGGTGAAGAGGATCGTCACCGACCAGAAGACGATCAGGATGGTGACGGCCCAGCGGGCGGAGAACTGGTTCCAGAGATGGAGCACAGCTTTGCCGTAGTGAAGGCCGAGCCAGGCGGCGATGCAGTGACGAGCGAAGCGGCTGATCGTGAAGGCGGTCATGAACTTCCTGCGGTTCATCTTGACCGCGCCCGCGACGAGCACGAAGGGCGAGAGCGGGACCGGCGGCGGAAGAATTGCCGGCAGAGCGACGGAGAGGATGGAGTGGTTTTCCACCCAGCCGCGGATGGGCTTCAGGTAGCGCTTGGAAACGTGCTTTTCGAGAAAGCCCATGCCGCCGGCCTGAGCGGCCCAGTGGGAGAGAAAGCCGCCGAGGGCGGAGCCAAGGGTCGCCAGAAACACGAGCAGGAAGACATTGGCGCGGTTGGCCGCGTAGAGGATGACGAGGATGTCGGTCACGCCTGGGATCGGCAGCGGAACGAAGGAGCTGTCGATGGTGGAGATGAGGATTAGCCCGGCCAGCCCGGCCCGGTAAAACAGATGCATCATCTTGTGCCCGGCCGCGGCGGCGAGGAGAGCGGCGATCGGCTGGTGGGCGGGCGTCATGCTGGTACTTAGGACGCTTGCGGAGGCTGAGGAGTCTCGTGGAGGGGCTAGGTTCCAGGTTCGAGCAGGTTCAGGGTCTGGAGTGACGGCAGGCAGCCGAGCTGGGCGGCGAGGGCGCGGAAGTGCTCGATGGCGCGGAGGCAGTCGGAGTCCAGCGTGTAGTGGATATTGCGCGTGAGATAGGTGCGGATGACGTCGGGGGGGACGGAGATGCGGGGCGTCCATTCGCGGACGAGGGTATCGATGTTAGCGACGCCGGCGTCGCGGCTGGCGGTGAGGTCGTGGGCGAGCTGCTGGGCGGAGACGCAAGCGAGCTTGAGAGCGACCGGGCGGACGGCCCACACGGCGGCGACCCACGGAAGCCCGGTGTGGTGGCGCCAGAGGGCCGCGAGATCGAGCCAGAGCAGCGGGGTGGGGCCGAAGGTGGCGTCGATGTGGGCCTGGATCTGGTCGCGCTGCTCGCGGGCGAGGAGAGCGGGGTCGCCGATGAGGAGGGCGGCGTCCGCGGTGGCCAGCATGGCGACCGGGTCGGCGCGGTGCTCGGTGAAGGTGGGGCGGGTGTTGTAGAAGTGCTCGAAGAGGATGTGCGCGTAGGCCGTGGAGCTGCGCGAGGCGTTGTCGGTGGCGATGGTGTTGACGTTGGCGAGGGCCTCGTCGGCCGAGAGGTTCGCGGGATTTTTGACGAGCAGGAGGATGCTGCGGACTTCGTGAAGGCTGGCTATCGCGCAGCCGGGAACGATGGCCAGCTCGGGTGTGAGCTCGGCGATGGGGATGAGGCCGAGGTCGGCGGCGCCGGAGTGGAGCTCGCGCGCGCAGTGAGCGGGCGAGGTGTAGTGAAGTTCGTAGCAGGGGCGTAACGAGGCGGCGGTGGGCTGATGTTGGAAGTTGAAGAGGAGGGGCGCCGGGTTGAGGAAGGAGATGGCGGAGACGCGAAGGGGCACAAGGAGATTTTAGTGGGATATGGCTGTGAAATCGGTGTGCGATACGATGCGAGCACGTTACGGATGTTGAGGTAATGACGCAGATGGTTGAGGCAGGGGTTGGGGTTGGGTCAGGCGCAGGGGAACGGATGGGGGTGTCGGCGGAGGCACGTCTGGCATGGATGGCACTGGTGCTGACGCCGGGAATGGGGCCGACGAGGTGTACGAGGGCGGTGCAACGGCTCGGCGGCGATGCGGAGCGGATGTTCGGGGCGTCGCTGACGGAGCTGGAGGGATTGGGCTTGCCGGGCAGCGCGGCGCAGTTTGTGTTCGATGGAAGAGCGCGGAAGGCGGCGACTGAGGAAGTGAGTCGGTTGTCAGACGCGGGCGGGACGTTTCTGACGATGGATGACGAGGAGTATCCGGGCAGGCTGATGGAGATCTTTGATCCGCCGCCGGTGTTATGGGTGCGAGGGGATGCGTCGATTTTGAATCGTGCGGGGATTGCGGTTGTGGGCACGCGCAACCCGACGCCGTACGGCTCGGGAATGGCGGAGATGCTGAGCCGGGATCTGGCGAAGCGCGGGGTGGTGATCCAGAGCGGCATGGCGCGGGGTGTGGATACGTGCGCGCACAAGGGCGCGGTCGAGGCCGGAGGGAAGACGGTCGCGGTGTGGGGAACGGGAATTGATGTGATCTATCCGAAAGAAAACAAGAAGCTGGCCGAGCAGATTGTGGCGAGCGGCGGCGCGATCGTCAGCGAGTTTCCGTTGGGGACCTTTCCGGCGCCGCAGAATTTTCCGATCCGGAACCGGACGCTGAGCGGGATGAGCGTGGGGGTGCTGGTGGTGGAGGCTGCGGAGTACTCGGGGACGCGGATTACGGCGCGGTGCGCGCTCGAGCAGGGCAGGGATGTGTACGCCGTGCCGGGGAATGCGACGAACAAGAATGCGTGGGGACCGAATACCCTGATCAAGCAGGGGGCGAAGCTAACTGCAACATGGGAGGACATTTGGGAGGACTTGGAGTCGCAGGTCCGGGTGGAGTTGGAGGAGGAGCTGGAGCGCAAGAGCGGGCGAAATGAATCCGGAGTGGGGGAGACCGCATCCTTATTTAACGATGGCGGCGCCGCCGCAGCGATGAGCGAGCATGAACGCATCGTTTTCAGCGAGTTACGGCAGGATGAGGCCGTGCAGCTGGATGAGCTGATCGAACGGCTGGAGCCTAAGATGGTCTCGGGTGAGATCTTCACTGCTTTGTTTGAGTTAGAGCTCGCGGGCAGGGTGAAACAGATGCCCGGCAAAAACTACGTGCGCTGTTTTTAGCATTAATTTCGATGTGCTTTTTTTGAGTGCTTTTTGGCGTTTTTGATGCGTTTTGGCGCATTTTGAACACGTCGTTTTTTCACAATTTCTAACGACAGGGAACGTCCAACGGAACAAGCGCCAGCCCGCGGGGCGTTTGACTTGTGGTTGGCAAAGCGTGTTAGGGTGCATTGACGTTGGTTGGCGGAAAGAGGGCGGAATCGTCCTCCGATGGAGTAAGGCAAGAGAATGGCAAAGAATCTGGTGATCGTAGAGTCGCCTGCGAAGGCGAAGACGATCGGGAAATATCTCGGGAACGATTACGTGGTGGAGGCCTCGATTGGCCACATCATGGATTTGCCGAAGAACGATATTGGTGTGGAGTTGAAGCGGCGGACGTTTGAGCCGACGCTGATTGTGTCGCCGGGGAAGGAGAAGGTGGTCGACCGGCTGAAGAAGCTGGCGGCGAAGAGTGATTCCATCTTTCTGGCGCCCGATCCGGATCGCGAAGGCGAAGCGATTGCCGCGCATTTGAAGTTCCAGTTGCTGCCCTCCGTGAAGGACAAGAAGAAGATTCAGCGGGTCACCTTTAATGAGATCACGAAGAAGGCCGTGAAAGCCGCCTTCGAGCACACTCGCGATGTCGACGAAAACTTAGTGGATGCGCAGCAGACGCGGCGTGTGCTGGATCGTTTGGTGGGATATCAGATCTCGCCGCTGCTGTGGGACAAGGTGAAGCGCGGTCTGAGTGCAGGGCGTGTGCAGACGGTCGCGCTGCGGTTGATCGTGGAGCGTGAGCGTGCGATCGCGAATTTCCCGCAGACGGAGTACTGGAATATTGATGCGGTGCTGTCGCCGACGGGCGTGAAGGATGGCGAGGGCTCTCAATTTACGGCGCGCATGGTTGGTGTGAAGGGCGTTCCGGTGCGCGTGGAAGATCGCGCCGAGGAAGGCAAGTACATTGCGAATGCGCTGCCGGACAAAGCTGCGGTCGATGAGGTGATGGCCCAGCTGGAGCGCGCGACGTGGCATGTGCGGACGGTGGAGAAGAAGGAGACGCGGCGGAAGCCGAAGCCGCCGTTTACGACGTCGCAGTTGCAGCAGCAGGCAGCGGGACGGCTCGGGTTCGGCGTGCGCCGGACGATGGGTGTGGCACAACGGCTGTATGAAGGCATTGAGCTGGGGCCGGAGGGCACGGTCGGTCTGATCACGTACATGCGTACTGACTCGACCCGCATGAGCCCGGATGCGATTGATGCGATTCGCGAGCATGTGCGCAAGCAGCTTGGGGATCAGTACATTCCGGAGAAGCCGAATGTGTACTCGTCGAAGAAGGACGCGCAGGATGCGCACGAGGCGATCCGGCCGACGAATATTGCGTGGACGCCGGAGTTTGTACGGAAGTATGTGAGCGATGAGCAGTATCGTCTGTACTCGTTGATTTGGGAACGCGCGGTGACGAGCCAGATGACGCCGGCGGTGTTCGACCAGACAACGGTGGACATCGAAGCCAGGGCGGCTCTGAGTTATGACTTCCGCACGACGGGAAGTGTGCTGAAGTTTCCGGGCTTCCTGTGGTATGAGGAGCAGGCGAAGAAGGCCAAGGCTGCGCGGGATGCGAAGGCCAGCGTGGAGGCAGCGAGGCTGGAGCGGAAGGCCCAGGATGCTCGCGCGGATAACGACAGCGATGGAGATGGCGGCGAGGCGACGCGAGAGGATGAGGCTGAGCGGAGATTGCCGGAGCTGAATGATGGCCAGGCGCTCACGAAGCTGAAGATCGAATCGCAGCAGAAGTTCACGCAGCCACCGCCGCGCTTCAACGAGGCGAGCCTGGTGAAGACGCTGGAGGAGAACGGCATTGGAAGGCCGTCGACGTATGCGTCGATCATCAACACGATCCAGGAGCGCGATTACGTCAAGAAGATCAAGGCGCGGCTGGTGCCGACCGAGATCGGCATGGTCGTCACTGATCTTCTGGTGAAGAATTTTCCGTACATCTTCAAGGTGGAGTACACGGCGGGGCTGGAGAACGAGCTGGACGCGGTGGAAGAGGGCACGGAGAAGTGGACGGACCTGCTGAACAGCTTCTATTCGCATCTGGAGGACGAACTGAAGGTCGCCAGCGAAACGATGGAAGACGTGAAGGCGATGGAGCAGGAGACGAATGAGACCTGCGAAAAGTGTGGAGCGCCGCTGTACCTGAAGTGGGGCAAGTTCGGGAGCTTCTACTCGTGCGCGAACTACACGAATGAGAAGCCCATGAGCGTGAGCGCGGCGGCCTGGAAGAAGAGCGAACGCGAGGTGCTGACGAAGATCTCGGAGAAGTTCCACCACGCGACCCTGAAGGTGAAGGGCACGGATGCAGAGGGCGCGGAGAGGACCGTCGAGGTGACGGACTCGAAGGACCGCAAGGAACTCGCGGCGGCGCTGCGGCTGGCGATGAAGGACTGGAAGAAGGTTTCAGTCGAGCCGGTGAGCTGCGATTACACGAAGGAGAATATTGCGGCGAAGCCGGACCTGAATGCTCCGGGAGCCGACGCGGCCGACGAACAAGAAGAGGAGTTCTGCGATAACTGCGGACGCCAGATGGTGCTGCGTAATGGACCGTGGGGACCGTTCATGGCATGCCCTGGGTACAACGAAGATCCTCCGTGCAAGACGATCCGGAAGCTGAACCAGAAGGTGCAGCAGAAACCGCCGGTGCAGCTGGAGGAGCCGTGCCCGAAGTGCGGCAAGCCGCTGCTGCAGCGCGAGGGGCCGTATGGCGAGTTCATCGCGTGCTCCGGGTACCCGAAGTGCAAGTACGTGAAGCAGGAGATTTTGGACGTGCCGTGCCCGAAGTGTGGGGGCGACGTTGCCGTGCGGAAGAACCGGCGCGGGGATGTCTTCTACGGGTGCACGCGGTATCCGAAGTGCGACTTCACGAGCAATCAGAAGCTGGTCGCGCAGGCCTGCCCGAAGTGCAAGTCGCCGTATCTGGTGGAGGTTTCGGACAAGGAAGGCACGTGGCTTGTCTGTCCGAATAACCAGGAGCGGATGCCGAAGCGTCGGACGAAGAAGGGCGCGGAGCAGCTTGCTAACGGAGTCGTCTGCACGTTCGAGAAGAAGATTGGGCCGCCGAAGCCGCAAGGAAGAGCCCGAGGAGCTGAAGCGGCCGGATCCGGAGAAGACGCGGCCGGTGGTCGAGGCGGTGGCGTAAGAGCCGCTGGAAGTCCATCAGACTGACCTCAGCGGCTAAAGCCGCTCGATCTCGATGGCGGTCGCGCACGGCTGAAGCCGTGCCCTTAAGGAAACCGATTCCGAAACCCGGCCCGTGGTACGCCCACACAAATTTTCCTTTGTTGATGTTCTCGTAAGTTTCGCTGATTCTATGGAGTTCTGTAGGAACCCGAAGCTGGACTTTCCATTTCCGGTACAAGCGTGATAAACTGTTGTCAGACCAGCGGCACAAGCCGTGGCCTAGGGCTCTCTGGATAGGTGTGGAAGAGACGGGCCGCTGCTATCTGGCTGAAAAGACAGGAAGGCGTATATGGCAAAGGCGATTTGGAACGGACAAACCCTGGCGGAGAGCGACAAGGTTGAGACCGTCGAGGGAAACATTTACTTCCCAGAGGAGAGCGTGAACCGGGCCTATTTGCGTCCTAGTTCCAGCAGTTCGACGTGCCCGTCCAAGGGACGCGCGCGGTACTATACTGTGCTCGTTGACGGCCAGGAGAACCTGGATGCAGCGTGGTACTACCCCGACCCGAAGCCGGCGGCGAAGTCGGTGAAGCACCATGTGGCGTTCTGGCGCGGAGTTGAGATCGTTACGACTTAGTCCTGAACACAATTCATTAGGGAGCCCCTGCCAGCGCGCAGGGGCTTTCTGCGTTAGGGAGTTTGTTTTCAGTGGTTTAGCGAGAGGACGATCTTGCCGAAGTGGCTGCCGTTCTGCATGTGCTCGAAGGCGGCGCGGGCTTCCGAGAGCGGGAAGACGCGGTCGATGACGGGCTTGAGGTGGTTGGCAGAGACGGCGGCGTTCATGCGCCGGAACATGGCTCGGCTGCCGACATAGATGCCGTTGATGTGCACGGATTTGGTGAGAACGGAGCGGATGTCGATGCCCGGACCGGTCCCGGAGAGCACGCCGATGACATGGATGTGGCCGGCGGGGCGGACGGCGCTGAGAGATTTGGCGATGGTGCCCTGGCCCCCCACCTCGACGACGTGATCGACGCCGGTGTTCGCGGTGAGGTCTTTGGCGGCTTTGTCCCAGTCGGGCACGGATTTGTAGTTGATGGTATGGCTGGCGCCAAGTCGCTGGACGCGGTTCAGCTTCTCGTCGGACGAGCTGGTAAGGATAACGGTGGCGCCGTGCATCCGGGCGATCTGGAGCGCGAAGAGTGACACCCCGCCGGTCCCCTGGACCAACACGGTCTGACCGGCGCGGAGGTGCCCCTGCTCGACGAGGGCGTTCCAGGCGGTGAGGGCGGCGCAGGGAAGCGTGGCGGCCTCTTCGAAGCTGAGGTGTGCGGGGGTGTGGATGAGCCCCGTCTCGGGCAGGATGCGCTCGGTGGCGAAGACGCCGTCGATGGCGCCGCCGAGGGCGGATTTGCCGGTGAGTGGCTGGATTTCGCCGTCGAGCCAATCCTGGAAGAAGAGGCTGCAGACGCGGTCGCCGGGGTGGAAGAGTGTGACGCCGGAGCCGATTGCGACGACCTCTCCGGCGGCATCGGAGCCGAGGATGCGCGGGAGCTGCATCTTTGGGTTGTATTGCCCGAGGGCGACCATGAGGTCGCGGTAGTTGAGCGCAGCGGCGTAGAAACGCACGTGAACGTCAGTGGGGCCGAGTGCCGGGAGTGAGGCGGGCTCAAGTGCGAGGTTGTCGAGACCGAAGGCGTTGAGGCGAAGCGTGAGGGTTTGAGGCATGGGTCTTCTCCGGGCAAGGTCGTTCGGAGATTTGGATGGCGAGCGCGTCAGGTCTGCTGCGCATCGGCGAAGAGGTAATCCATCGGCCACTTTGGCTTGAATCCTTCACGACGGAGATGCGTGGCGAGCTGCGCGTAGTGGCGGATGCTATGCAACGTAAGGTGGACGAGGATGGTCTCGCGTGAGGCGCGAAGCCGGCCCATGGTGAGGGTTTCGAAGGTGATCTCGGTGGACCAGTCGTAGTCGGGTTGGGCGAGGAGATTGCGAACCATTTCGAAGGCGAGCCTGTGCGCTTCGAACAGCGGCTTGATGGAGTGCTTTGGAATCTCTTCGTAAGGAGACTCGGGGAGGCCGGAGAGGCGCTGGGCGTAGCGGAGTTCGGCGGCGAAGATGTGCTGGAAGGTGTCGGCGACAAACTTGCTGTTGCGTATGTCGCAGGGCAGCATGAGGATCACGGGTTTTGCGAGGGCGAAGTCGCGCCACTGCTGTGCGTTGGTATCGCTCCAGGTGAGGAGCTTGTCGACGGGGATGGCGAGAGGCATAGGGAACGTTCCGATGGGCGTCGGTTGCGCTCCAAAAGGATAACCCCATCATGCGCGATAAACTGTGCATGAATGGGGCACGCAATGGAATCTGGTGAAGCAGATCCCCTGCGGGGATGACAACCAGAAAACCAAAGACAGAACGACAGCGATCAGGCTTTGACGACGGCGCCGTTCTCGACCTTGACGGGGTCGAGGAACGGCATGGATTTGCGGAGGTCGGCGCCGACCTTTTCGACCGGGTGGTTGCGCTCCTGGTCGCGGAACTTTTCGAACTGCTTGCGGCCGGTGTTCTGGTCTTCGATGAATCGCTTGGCGAAGCTGCCGTCGCGGATGTCGTTGAGGAGGCCGCGCATGGCTTCTTTGACTGCGGGTGTGACGATGCGCGGGCCGGCGACGTAGTCGCCCCACTCGGCGGTATCGGAGATGGAGTAGCGCATGTACTCGAGGCCGCCGCGATAGAGGAGGTCGACGATGAGCTTGAGCTCGTGGAGGACTTCGAAGTAGGCGAGCTCGGGCTGATAGCCGGCCTCGGTGAGGACTTCGAAGCCCGCTTTGACGAGCGCGGCGGTGCCTCCGCAGAGGACGGCCTGCTCGCCGAAGAGGTCGGTCTCCGTCTCTTCGGTGAAGGTGGTTTCGAGCACGCCGCCGCGGGTTCCGCCGATGCCCTTCGCGTAGGAGAGCGCGTTGGCGAGCGCCTTGCCGGAGGCATCCTGCTCGACGGCGACGAGGGCGGGAACGCCGCCGCCTTCGGTGAAGACCTCGCGCACGCGATGGCCGGGCCCTTTCGGTGCGACGAGCGAGACGTCGATGTCTTTGGGCGGAGTGATGGTGCGGAACCGAATGTTGAAGCCGTGCGCGAACATCAGGGTTTTGGGCTGGCCGTCGGAGCCTTTTGTTTGCAGGCCGGCTTCGATCTCCTTGTAGACCTTCGCTGCAGTCTGGTCAGGCACGAGGAGCATGACGACGTCGGCCCATTTGGCGGCTTCGGCGGGGCTGGTGACTTCGAGGCCGGCGAGCTCTGCTTTCTTTGCGTTTGCGGAGCCGGGGCGCAGGCCGACTTTGACGTGCACGCCGGAGTCCTTGAGGTTGAGCGCGTGGGCGTGGCCCTGCGAGCCGTAGCCGATGATGGCGACCTTCTTGGCCTGGATGAGCGAGAGGTCTGCGTCTTGATCGTGGTAGGTCTTTGCCATTGTGTTACATCCTTTTTGAGATGGAGTACTTGATGAAGAGCCTGGGCGAGCGAAATCAGATCTGGTGGTAGAGGCGGTAGTGCTCGTCGGTGATGGAGGTGAAGGGCTGGAAGTCGACCTTGCCGCTGTCGGTCGTGACGACGTGATGATTGTTGCTGGTGATGGTTGGTTTGCGCGGAGAAGCTGCTCGCGGGTGAGCTGGTCGGGCGCCGGAAGGATCGCGAGCAAGGCTATGGGCCCGCGCATCAGCGCGACGAGATTGGGGTGGTTCGGGTCGAGCGGGACGAGCCGGAGTGGCATGTCGAGTGTGAGCTCGATGTTGTCGTTGTTGCGCCACTCGCGATCGAGGTGAGCCATGTGCCGGGTCGTGGTGAGGCGTTCGGAACTGTGCGGCCGTTGAGCCGGACGCGAGTTGCGGGGCCGGCCCATGCGGGGATTCGGAGCTGGAGTCGGGAAGGAGCGGTTGCGATCGGTCGCGAGACTCAGAGTGATGTCGCCGCTGCCTGGATAGTTCGTGGATTGGGTCAGAGAAATGTTGGCCCCGGCCTGCTTCCACGTGACGCGCGAAGGATGGTAAAGATTGACGGCGAGGCCGCGCGGCGTGGCGAAGTAGCTGCTGATGCCGTAATCCGCCGTGACCTGCGGGAACGTGCCGGAGCAGCAGGGCCACTTGTCGTTGTGCCAGAACTTGTGCGCGTCGTTGTTGTAATCGGAGTAGTAGAAGGTTGTGCCGTCGGGCTGGATGGGGCGCGCGCCGAGGATGGTGTTGTAGAGCACGGTCTCCATGCTGTCGCCGTAGAGCGAGTCGCCCGTAACGCGGAGAAGGTAGCGTGTGATCTTGAAGTGGCCGTAGGCGCCGCAAGGGGTTTCGAAGCTGGAGTGCGTGCGTGTGAGGTAGTCGGCGAGGCCGTTGCTGTCGGGCTTCTGAAAGGTTTCGTTGGGGCCCCAGCCGCCCGTGGCGAAGCTCTGCTGCTGGACGAAGCGGAGGCCGTTGCGCGCGGCGTTGAGGTGCATCTCGCTGCCGTCGACGAGGTAGGCCTGCATTGCGGAGGAGAGTGCGTTGACGTGAGAGTAGGCGTGCTCGCCGGGAAGAACGTTCTGGTTTTGCGAGAGCGGTGTGAAGTAGTTTGTGTCCTGCAGGAAGCGCTGCGCGAGCTTGCGATAACGCGGATTATTGCTGCGCGTGTATGCGAGATAAAAGTTTTCGGGAAGTGTGTAGGGCTCGTCCCAGGTGTACGCGATGTTCGGGTGAGGGCGCGCGGCCATCTCCGGACGCGTGAGTGCGTGGTCGGGAAGATAGGGAAGAACGGCGTCAGTGGCGTGACCGAGAACTTCGAGGGCGATGGGATCCTGCGCGAACTGGTGCGCGTCGATGAGGCCGCACATTGTTTTATCGAAGGTGTAGCAGGGGAGGCAGTAGTTCTCGTAGAACTTCGGCGAGACAGTTGCGGCGAATCCGGTGACGAGTGCGTGGACTTTTTCCTGTGTGGCTTTGTCGCCGGTGATGGCGTACATGCGTGAAAGCGCGGAGACCCACTGGCCGAAGGTGTGGCCTGGTATGTAACCGGTGAAGTTCTTCGGTGGATCGAAGTTTGATGATGGCGAGTACCAGCCGCCCATGTCCTCTCCGGGCGCGGGCATGCCGGTGAGCTGGCGGAAGGGCTTCAGGAGGCGATCGTTATCGAGTGCGAGGAAAAGTGCGTGGTTGTGATCGAACTGCGCGCGTAAAGGGCTGTCGAGCAGTTGCACCTGCGAGTAGTCGAGCTGGCGCATGAGGGTCGCGGCGGAGGGTGCGAGGGCGCGCAGAGTATGCGGCGCAAGGGACGCTGCGGAGAGAGTGGCACTCGATTTGAGAAACTCGCGGCGGTTCATGAGACGTCAGGCCTCGTCGAATTCTGTGGGGAGTTTTTCGTCGTCGGAGAGAGCGGCGGGATCAAGACGATCTTCAGGATCGTTGGAAGCGCCGGTCTCGTCGGCCTTGGTCCGTGCCGAGGGCTTTGAGGACGCGCGAGGTGTGGTGGCCGCGGCGCATGGCCATGCGGCCGGTGCGTGAGACCTCAAGGACCTCGTAGCCGGATTCGCGGAGGACTTGCAGGAGGCCTTCGATCTTGGAGGCGGAGCCGGTCAGCTCGAGCATGATGGATTCGGGCGCGAGGTCGACGACGCGCGCGCGGAAGACGTTGGCGAGCTCGAAGATCTGCGAGCGCGAGTGGACGCCATGCGGCGAATTGGGGCCGGCGGCGACTTTGATAAGGCAGAGCTCGCGGACGACGGCTTCGGCGCGGTTGACCTCGTCGACCTCGACGGTGGTCTCGAGCTTGTAGAGCGAGGCGCGGATCCGGTGCGCGGCGTGCTCGTGCGCTTCGCAGACGATGGTCATGCGCGAGGTGTCGGGGCGCTCGGATTCGCCGACGGTCAGCGACACGATGTTAATGTTCAACCGGCGGAAGAGCGAGGCGACGCGGGTAAGCGTGCCGGGCTTGTCTTGAACGATGGCGACGAAGGTGTGGAGCATAAAGCCTCAGGGTTTAGGGTTCAGGGCCCAGGGTCCAGAAAGCGAGCAGGCAGCTAGTGTGGGACGTCGGGATTCCAGAGTTCGGTTTGTTTGTCGTCGGCGTGGAGGAGGATGGCGTCGTCGCGGTTCTTGTTGGAGAAGCTGCCGAGCGTGTAGTCGCCGGCGGCGTGGTAGCTGGGGCCGCAGGGGAGTTTGCCGGTGGTGTATTTTTCGGTCGCACAATTCGGGCCGCGGTAGATGTGGAACCAGATGATCGGGTCGCGCTTGTCGACGAGTTGCTGGGGGATTTGGAGTGCGGCGAAGGTGTGGGTGCGCGCCGCGTCGTGGAGCTGCCAGAGGATAGCTTCGATTTGTTCGTCCGATGCGTTGTCAGCGGTGACCAGGGTGATGGAGTTGTCGGTGGTGTGGAAGACGTTGAAGGGCGGCGGGACGATGGTGGGGCGCGGTGGGAGGGTGGATTTTGTGGTGGTTCGTTGTGTCGGCGCAGGAGTGGGTGCGGGTGTACAGGCCGTCAGCGATAGGACCGACGCCATGGCAACGGGGACTGTAGCACGCCGAAAGATTGTAAGAGTCATTAGGTGACCTCGACATCTGTGCTGCAGGCACTTCAGCAATTGATCAGTGCGATAACCCAATAGAACTGTTGTGATAAGCCAAGAACAAGTTGAGAGCCAGTGAGGTGTAACGAATCGGATGTACTCGAATTGGTGTAGCGAAAAGACCGCGGTCGATGCAAAAGTTGCTGCAGTAAAGACGAGAACTGACTTCGTGATCGGGTGCTTGAACTCCGAAAGTAATCCGCAAGCACATGATTGCGAGGATCGCGGGCGCAATAACACCAGGAAATAGAGCATAGAAGAAAGACCGTTCAAAATGGGGCGGACGAATAGCTGTGCCGCGATGCGCAACTGCGCTTACCCCGAGGGCCAAATATAGAGCGAACACCCAAACGTACCCGCGAAGCGTTTGTTTCCGCATCTACTCGTCCTCGGCGGTTTCGAGGAGGGGATCTTTTTGTGGGCGGCGGACCATCTCGTGGAGGGCGGCGCCGGGGGTGATCATCGGGTAGACGCCGTCTTCCTTTTCTACGGCGAAGTTGATGAGGAAGGGTTTGCCGCTGGTGCGGGCTTTGGTGGCTGTCGGTGTGACCTCAGCGCGTTTGGTGACGTTGGCGGCGTCGATGCCGTGGGCGGCGGCGAGCATGACGAAGTCAGGCGAGAGAATAGGCGAGGCGGAGTAGTTCTTCTCGTAGAAGGTCTCCTGCCACTGGCGCACCATGCCGAGGAAGCCGTTGTTGATGACGGCGATGTTGATGGCGAGGTGCTCCTGCACGATGGTGGAGAGCTCGGCGGCGGTCATCTGGAAGCCGCCGTCGCCGGCGATGACCCAGACGTCCTTTTCAGGGCAGGCGAACTTCGCGCCGATGGCGGCGGGCAGAGCGAAGCCCATGGTGCCGAGGCCGCCGGAGGTAACGAGCGAGCGCGGCGACTCGTGCTTGAAGTACTGCGCCTCCCACATCTGGTGCTGGCCGACGTCGGTGACGATGATGGTGTTTTCTAATCTTCCTGCTTCGCGCGCTTCCTTCCAGATGTCGTGGATGACGTGCGCGGCGTAGAGGTGGCCGTTGTCAGGGAGGTTGATGATGTCGCGGACAGCGGCGGTGCCTTTGCTCTTGTTGATCTCCTGCAGCCAGGAGGCGTCGGAGTTCTTCGGCAGCAAGGGAAGCAGGAGTTGCAGCACTTCTTTGAGGTCGCCGATGAGGGCGACGTCTGCGCGAACGTTCTTGTTGATCTCGGAAGGGTCGATCTCGATGTGAATCTTCTTCGCGGTCGGAGCGTAGTGCGCGAGGTTGCCGGTAACGCGATCGTCGAAACGCATGCCGAAGGCGAGCAGGAGATCAGATTGCTGGATGGCGTTGTTGACCCAGGACTCGCCGTGCATGCCCATCATGCCGAGCGAGAGTGGATGGCCGGCAGGGATGGCGCCGAGGCCGAGCAGCGTGGAGGCGATGGGGACCTGGAGCGCTTCGGCGAAGGCGAGGACTTCTTTTTCGGCGTGTGATTCGACGATGCCGTGGCCGGCGAGGATGACTGGTTTTTTTGCGGCGCGGATGAGCTCGACGGCTTCGCGGATAGAGTGCGATTCGGCGCGCAGCATCGGGTGTGGGCGGTAAGGCGGTGGGCTTCGCGGCGTCGAAGTCGAAGATGGCGGAGGCTTGCTGCGCGTCCTTGGTGATGTCGATGAGCACGGGGCCGGGGCGGCCTGATGTTGCGATCTGAAAGGCCTCGCGGACGGCGGGTGCGATGTCTTCGGCGCGCGTGACGAGGAAGTTGTGCTTGGTGATCGGCAGCGTGATGCCGGTGATGTCGATCTCCTGGAAAGCGTCGGTGCCGAGGACTTTAGAAGAGACCTGTCCGGTGATGGCGACGACGGGGATGGAGTCGAGCATGGCAGTGGCGAGGCCGGTGACGAGGTTGGTCGCGCCGGGGCCGGAGGTGGCCATGCAGACGCCGGGGCGACCGGATGCGCGCGCGTAGCCGTCGGCCATGTGCGCTGCGCCCTGCTCGTGGCGGACGAGCACGTGGTGGATGGTGGGGAATTTGCGCAGCGCGTCGTAGACCGGAAGGATCGCTCCGCCGGGGTAGCCGAAGACGGTGGTGGTGCCTTCGCCGGCGAGCGTGGCCCAGAGGATTTCGGAGCCGGTGAGGGTGGGGTGGTGGTTCTTGTTAGCCATGAATACCTCGTTCAGGTGCGCGGATTGATTCGTACGCCGCAGTTCATTGCAATGTTGAACTGAAAAGCTGTCGTCCTCGTACATGAGTTGCCGCAGTTGGGACATGGCGTACAAGGCGTATATGAGCCAAGCGTATGCCGCGAAAATCACGTATGCGAACGCTAGGAAGTAGGCGGGCTATGTATGAACCGAAAATCAACGGTGTCAACCAGTCCCGAGAAGTATTCCGAACGGAATCCAGCAAAGCGAGCAACGCGATGAGGCGAATCTGTGACGACTCGATAATCGTGCCATTCAATTCGCTGTTCGTTCGCTTCGGACATTCAGTACCTCAGGTTACGGCGCGGCTAAAGCCGCGCCCTTTCAAACAACGATCACGTTGTGACAGCACCTTCGCTGGCGCTCGAGACGGTGTTGGCGTATTTGGCGAACACCCCGCGCTTGAATCTTGGTTCGGGGGCTTTGAAGTTTTTGAGGCGTGACTTCATCTCGTCGTCGGAGATGTTGAGTGTGAGTTTGCGGTTCGGAATGTCGAAGGTGATGGTGTCGCCTTCGCGGACGGCGGCGATGGGGCCGCCGAGCTGGGCCTCGGGAGCGACGTGGCCGGCCATGAGGCCGCGCGTGGCCCCGGAGAAGCGGCCGTCTGTGAGGAGCGCGACGGTTTCGCTGAGTTCCGGGATTCCCTTGATGGCAGCGGTGACGGCGAGCATTTCGCGCATGCCGGGGCCGCCGCGCGGGCCTTCATAGCGGATGACGAGAACGTCGTTCGGGTTGATCTTGCCGTGCTCGACGGCGTCGAACGCGTCCTGCTCGCGATCGAACACGCGCGCGGTGCCGGTGTGGTTGAGGCGCTCGTGGCCGGCGACCTTGATGACGCAGCCGTCGGGCGCGAGATTGCCGCGCAGGATCACGAGGCCGCCAGTGGGCTTGAGCGGCTTGTCCCAGTTGTGGATGACCACCTGGCCGGGAGTTTCGACGGCAGTGTCGGCTTCGGCGAAGAGATTCTTGCCGCTGACGGTCGGGATGTCTTTCAACGAGCCGCGTGCTTTCAGGCGTGCGGCGAGGAGGCGAGAGCCGCCGGCTTCCTGGTAATCCTTCGCGGCGTACTTGCCCCCGGGCGAGAGATCGCAGATGAAAGGCGTGCGCTCGGAGATCTGGTCGAAGTCTTCCATCGAGAGCGGAATCCCGAGCTCGTGCGCGATCGCGATGAGATGAAGCACGGCGTTGGTGCTGCCGCCAGATGCAGCGACCGCGGCGATGGCGTTATCGATGGCATCGCGCGAGAGGATGTCGCGCGGCTTGACCTGCTTGCGCGCGAGCTCCATGACCATGCGGCCGGCCTCGCGGGATGCGGCGTGTTTTTCCTTGCTCATGGCGGGAACGCCGGAGAGCTGAATGGGTGAGATGCCGAGGAACTCGCCCGCCATGGCCATGGTGTTGGCGGTGAACTGACCGCCGCAGGCGCCGGGGCCGGGACAGGCCGCGGCTTCGAGGGCTTCGAGCTGATCGTCGTTGATCTTGCCGGCTGCGTGCGAGCCCATGCCTTCGAAGACGGAGAGGATGGTGATCTCTTTGCTGGTGCCGTCGGGCTGACGGAGATTGCCCGGCGCGATGCTGCCGCCGTAGAGCATGAGGCCGGGAATGTTGAGGCGCGCGAGAGCCATGATGGCGGCGGGCATGTTCTTGTCACAGCCCGCGATGCAGACGAGGCCGTCGAAGGAGTTGGCGCGCGTGACGAGCTCTATAGAGTCAGCTATTACTTCTCTGGAAATGAGCGAGGCCTTCATGCCTTCGGTGCCCATGGTGATGCCGTCGTGCACGGTGATGGTGTTGAACTCCATGGGCGTGCCCCCGGCCTCGCGTATGCCTTCCTTCACGGCCTCGGCGACCTGGCGGAGATGGAAGTTGCAGGGGCCGACCTCGGTCCAGGTGTTGGCGATGCCGATGATGGGCTTGTGCAGGTCGTCTTTGCTGAAGCCGACGGCGCGGAAGTAGCTCCGCGCTGCGGCACGTGATGGGCCTTCGGTGAGGACGACGGAGTTTGTTTTGCCTGCGGGGAGATTCTTCGGTGCGTCTGACACTTCGTTTTCCTTTTGACTATGCGGCTTCGTTGGCCTTGGGTGCGGACCAGAACTCCTGGTCGTGCTTGGATTCGAACTTGTCGAGATCGCCCTCGTGGCGGAGCGTGAGGCCGATGTCGTCGAGGCCGTTCAGCAGGCAGTATTTGCGGAACGGATCGATGTCGAAGTGCGCGTTGAAACCCTGCTCGTCGGTGACGGTCTGGGCTTCGAGGTTGATGGTGATGAGGTGCTTCGGATTCGCGGTGCTGCGCTGGATGAGGGTTTCGACTTCGGCGTCAGTGAGCGGGGCGAGGATGATGCCGTTCTTGCCGGCGTTCGAGAAGAAGATGTCGGCGAAGCTGGGCGCGATGACCGCGCGGAAGCCGTACTGGTTGATCGCCCAGGCGGCGTGTTCGCGCGAGCTGCCGCAGCCAAAGTTTTTTTCGGCGATGAGAATCTCGGAGCCCTTGTACTCGGGTTTATTCAGGATGAATTCCTTGCGCGGCTCGACATGATCGGGGATGTCGAGGTTGTAGCGCCAGTCGTAGAAGAGGAAGTCGCCGTAGCCCGTGCGCTCGATGCGCTTGAGGAACTGCTTGGGGATGATCTGGTCGGTGTCGATGTTCGGGAACGGCAGCGGGACGGCGGTGCCTGTCAGGATATTGATGGGTTGCATTAGCGCGAACCTCCTGGCGCGAGGACCTGATCGGCGTTGAACTCTTCCGAGCCTTCGTGCTTCCACTTGCGGATGTCGGTGAGGTGGCCGGTGATCGCGGCGGCCGCAGCCATCTCGGGGCTGAGCAGATGGGTGCGGCCTCCACGGCCCTGGCGGCCTTCGAAGTTGCGGTTGGAGGTGGAGGCGCAGCGCTCGCCGGGTTGCAGGATGTCGGGGTTCATGCCGAGACACATGCTGCAGCCGGGCTCACGCCACTCGAAGCCGGCGGACTTGAAGACCTCGTCGAGGCCTTCCTGTTCCGCTTGGCGTTTCACGTTCTGCGAGCCGGGGACGACCATCGCGCGCACGGATGTGGAGACGTGATGTCCGCGCACGACCTTCGCTGCGGCGCGCAGGTCTTCGATGCGTGCGTTCGTGCAGGAGCCGAGAAAGACCGCGTCAACCTTGATGTCCTCGAGCTTTGTGCCGGGCTTGAGGTCCATGTACTCGAGCGCACGCTCGAACGACTTGCGATCCGCGTCGCTCTTCGCGTCCGCGGGTGAGGGAACTGCGCCGTCGATGGTGGTGACCATGCCGGGCGACGTGCCCCAGGTGACCGTGGGGACGAGCTTCGTCGCGTCGATCGTGAGCTCGCGGTCGAAGGTGGCGCCAGGATCGGTCACGAGAGAGCGCCAGTGCTCGACGGCCGCATTCCACTGCGCCTCGTAGTCATCTGTCGTCGAGCCAATCTTGTGCGCGGCGTTCGGATTTGGGCGGCCGTTGAGATTTGTCGGAGGCGTGCCGGGCGAGAAGCGACGGCCCTTGAGATAGGCGAAGGTTGTCTCGTCGGGCGCGATCATGCCGGCACGCGCGCCCGCTTCGATCGACATGTTGCAGATGGTCATGCGGCCTTCCATCGAGAGCGCGCGAATGGCCGAGCCAGCGTACTCGATCACGTAGCCCGTTGCGCCGTCCGTGCCGATGCGGCCGATGACGTCGAGGATGATGTCCTTCGCGGTCACGCCGTAGGGAAGCTCGCCTTCGATGTTGATGCGGAATGTTTTGGGCTTCGACTGCGGCAGGGTCTGGGTGGCCATCACGTGCTCGACCTCGCTGGTGCCGATGCCGAATGCGAGTGCGCCGAAGGCGCCGTGTGTGGACGTGTGCGAGTCACCGCAGACGATGGTCATGCCGGGCTTGGTGGCGCCGAGCTCGGGGCCGATCATGTGCACGATGCCCTGCGAGGCGTCCTGCACATCGAAGAACTCGATGCCGAATTCGGCGCAGTTCCTGCGCAGCGCGTTCACCTGGGCAGCGGAGGTTTGATCGGCGATGACGAGGCGGTCGTGCGCGGAGGTTGTCGGCACGTTGTGGTCGACGGTGGCGATGTGGCGGTCGGGGCGGCGCAGCTTGCGGCCGGCCAATCGCAAGCCGTCAAAGGCCTGCGGCGAGGTGACCTCGTGCACGAGCTGAAGGTCGATGTAGAGAATCGTCGGTTCGCCCTGGGGGTCGGCGACAACGTGGTTCTCCCATACCTTTTCAAACATGGTGCGGGGCTGCTGGTTCGTGGTGGTTTTCGTGTTCATGTTTCTAACCTGGTTTCAGTCGCGTGGTTTGAGTTCGGTGCTGTGCGCGGGCTGATCGTCCTGCGCGGTGGTGTCGGGTTGCGGAGCGATGGTATTGGCGCCGACGAGGGAGGGCGTGAGCTCGTGCGGCGCGCCGTTGGGCTCGATGAGAAGTGCGTGCTCGATGTGCGGAACGATACGATGCGCCGCGGCGAGGCGAGCGTCCCAGTGTGCGATGGTCTCGGTGAAGGCGACGGGCAGATCGTCGGGTGAGATCTCGCGGTTCGGGTAGATCCAGAGATTGTAGTTGGCGCCAGCTTCGTCGGTGGTGTGGGACTCGGGTGACCAGGTCACGCCCGCGAAGATGACGAGCGGATGGGGTGTGCCGAGGTCGAACCAGAGCAGGCCATGCGCCGCGCAGAAGTCGGGAACGCAGCCGTCAATCGTGAGGTAGCGATTTTGTTGCATGCTCACTGTGCCATAGCGCGAGAGGAAGAGCGGGATGATTGAATTGAGCGGCGGATTATGGGCGGGTTCAGGTCCCCACATCGCTTGCGGCTGGTTGAAGTCGTCGGAGAGCAGCGCGTGGAAGCGTCCGTCGTAACGAAGATCGCTGGCGCGCCCGATCGGCTCGGGTTTTGCGAAAGCCCAGAGCCATTGCAGGCTGTCGGTGGGCTTCACGGGGGCACGCGCGGGATTGCGCGGCGGATTCGCGACGAGAACGTCTGAGCTGGTGATCTGCGCGCGCATTGCCGCGGCTGCTGTGAAGAGCAGCATGAGGGCGGCGAGTTGGAGCTTGTGACGCATTGATTGAAGAACTAAACCCCGTGGAGCGATTGCTGTTTGTCGATGGACTGTGCGAGGGCTTCGTGCACGAAGCGACCCATCTCGTGCGTGGTGACGTTGGCGCCCGAGCTGCCGCGTGCGATGTCCGAGGTGCGATGGCCCGTGGCGAGGACCTTGTCGACGGCAGCTTCAATCGCGCGGGCGTCTTCTTCGAGGCCAGCGGAGTGGCGGAGTAACATCGCGGCCGTGAGGATTGCGCCGAGCGGATTCGCTTTGCCCTGGCCCGCGATATCAGGCGCGGAGCCGTGCACGGGCTCATAAAGATTCACCTTGCCGCCGAGCGTCGCCGAGGGAAGCATGCCGAGGGATCCGGTGATTATGCCGGATTCATCAGAGAGGATGTCGCCGAAGAGGTTTTCGGTGAGCACGACGTCGAAGTTGCGCGGGATATTCATGAGGTGCATCGCCATGGAATCGACGAGTTGATGCTCGACGGTGACATCGGCGTATTCGGATTTGAGCTCGTCGACCGTCGCGCGCCAGAGCTGCGAGCATTCGAGCACGTTCGCCTTATCGACTTGAGTTAATTTCTTGCGCCGCTTGCGGGCGAGTTCGAAAGCGATGCGCGAGACGCGGACGACTTCGTCTTTTGTGTAGCGCATCGTGTTGATGGCTTCGCCGGTTTGCTTGTTCCAGGAGCGGGGCTGGCCGAAGTAAAGGCCGCCGAGGAGCTCGCGCACGAAGAGGATGTCGACGCCTTTGGTGACCTCGGGGCGGAGTGGCGAGTTGTCCCCGAGAGCGGCGAAAGCGAGACAGGGGCGGAGGTTCGCAAAGCCGCCGAGCACCTGGCGAATCTGCAGCAGGCCGGCTTCTGGACGCTTGTCGGGTGTGAGGTGGTTGAACTTGTTGTCGCCGACAGCGCCGAGGAGAACGGCGTCGGAATCGAGCGCGATATCGATCGTCTGCTTAGGCAGCGGTGTGCCTTCGGCGGTGATCGCGACGCCGCCGATGAGAGCTCCGGTGAAGGTGAACTCGTGCCCGCCGAATTCGGCGACAGCCTTGAGGATGTTGACGGCTTCGCGGGTGACCTCGGGGCCGATGCCGTCTCCGGCGAGGATGGCGATCTTGAGCTTCATGGGTTCCTCAACGGGTGCTGGAAGAGAAGCAGATTCCCTTCGGGAATGACAGAAAGAAAAACAACAGCAAAGGCAAAAGCTTTGGCGCAAAGGAGCTACGAAAACGCGAAGATGCGCCACGGCGGAGCTGGCTAGGGTACGTTGGCGACCTCGGCCAGCGGTTCGTGTAGCAGCGCAAGGATGTCCTGGTCGTAGATGGATTTCTTGCGGTCAGCGAGTTCGGTGAAGCGAAGGTAGACAGCATCGAGCTCGGGCTTTGAAAGTTTGTGGCCGAGCTCCGCGAGGCGGTGTTCGAGGGCCCGGCGGCCGCTGTGCTTGCCGAGCACAATGTTCTGTCCGCTGAAGCCGACGGATGCAGGGCGTCATGATCTCGTACGTCAGCGGGTTAGCGAGGACGCCGTGCTGATGAATCCCGCTTTCGTGCGCGAAGGCGTTGGCGCCGACGATGGCCTTGTTCGGCGAGCAGGTGAAGCTGATGATTTCGCCGAGCAGTTTTGAGGTTGGGTAAAGCTGGTTCATCACAATGTTTGAGGTGTAGGGATAGCGATCGTGCCGCGTGCTGAGCGCGGCGGCGATCTCTTCCAGCGCAGCGTTACCTGCACGTTCGCCGATACCGTTGATCGTGCACTCGACCTGACGAGCCCCGCCATCGACGCCAGCAAGCGAGTTGGCGACGGCCATTCCGAGGTCGTCGTGGCAGTGCGTGGAGAAGATGATTTTGTCGGAGTCCGGCACGTTTGCGTGCACCTTTTCGAAGAGTGCCTTGTACTCGCCTGGTGTGGTGTAGCCGACTGTGTCCGGAATATTGATCGTCGTGGCGCCGGCCTGCACGGCGACATTAACCATCTGGATGAGGAAGTCGACGTCTGATCGCGTGCCGTCTTCGGTAGAGAACTCCACGTCATCGCAATAGCTGCGCGCGAGGCGAACGCACTCGCCAACCTGGTCGATTGCCTGCGTGCGGGTGATGCGAAGCTTCGCCTCGAGATGCAGGTCGGATGTCGCGAGAAAGGTGTGGATGCGGTTCTTACGGGCGGGCTCGATGGCTCGTGCCGCGGCCTCTATGTCCTCGCGCTTGCAGCGAGCGAGCGACGCAATCCGCGGGGCCTGCTCCGAACTGCTGACCTCTTTAGCGATTGCGTTGACCGAGTTGAAGTCACCCTGCGACGCGATGGCGAACCCGGCTTCGATGATGTCGACGCCCAGCGCAGCAAGTTGATGTGCCATGCGGAGCTTCTCGTTGTGGTGCATGGTGCAGCCGGGTGACTGCTCCCCGTCGCGCAGGGTGGTGTCAAAAAAGACGATCTGGTTGGAGAGTGCCATGGCCGGTGACCTTTCCGTTGATATTCAGCATAACCTGCCCTTATGATGGGGCGGCGATGTATTCGCACTTCTAATGGCTCTATAGCCGACGGTTTGGCGGCTAAATGGCCGATACAGAAGGATAAGGACGGAGATGGACCTCTTTCAACTGGAGACGTTCCTGGCGGTGGCGGAGGAGCGGAGCTTCTCGCGGGCGGCGGCACGGTTACATAGGACGCAGCCCGCCGTGAGCCAGGTTATCGCGAAGCTGGAGGCGGAGCTGGGCGAGACGCTGCTGGAGCGGAGCTCGCGGGACGGCACCCTCACGGACGCTGGCGAGGTCCTAAAAGAGTACGCGGAGAAGATGCTGAACCTGCGGGCGGACGCAGGCGTTGCTCTGGCCGACCTGCGGTCGATGCACACCGGCAAGCTGACGCTGGCCGCCAATGAGTACACCTGCCTCTATCTGCTGCCGCTGATACACGCGTTCCGGCGCGAGCATCCGCGGGTGAAGGTCGCTGTGCAGCGGACGCTCGCGAGCCGTGTCTCGGACGAGGTGCTTCAGCACGCGGTAGATATGGGCGTGGTCAGCTTCCGGCCGGAAGACCCGCAGGTGCGCTCGATCGCGGTGTACCGCGACGAATTGGTATGCGTGGTGAGCCCGTCACATCCGCTTGCGAAGGCCGGAAAGGCAACGCTGCAGCGGCTCGGTCGCGAGAGCTTCGTTGCGCATAATGTGCCCTCGCCGCTTCGGCAGAAGGTGATTGCCTCGTTCAAACGACACAAGCAGCCCCTGAAGATGGAGGTGGAGCTGCCGAGCCTGGACGCGATCAAGCGATTTGTTCAGCAAGGGGATGGTGTCGCGCTCGTGCCGAAGCTCACGGTGGAGAGCGAGCTGGAGAACGGCGCCTTAGTAGGAATCGCGGTTCCGGAGCTTCCGCTCGAGCGCAGGTTGCGCCTCGTGCTACGCAGGCAGGCGACGTTGTCCCATGCAGCGCAGGCCTTCCTGCGGCTTGTGGAGGCGCATGCTCAGGAGCACGGGGATCCCTTCTGCTTCATCACGGAGCGCGTATAGTCTCCGAGCGACTGTAGGGCGCCCAAAAAATCAGAACTCTTCGGTGGAACCATTTCCAAGGGCAGCCGTCTCTATGGTGTAGTCGGTCCGCGCCACCGATCTGGGCCCAACCCGGCGCACTTTCGCAGAAAGCGAGTGTGAGTATGACACGGAAAAAGAAGATGTTGATTCGCTCCGCAGTGCTTGCGTGTGGGCTGAGTGTTGCGGCAGCGGGCGCTGCTGTCGCGCAGGATCAGGCGCCACCGCCCCCTGCGCCGGGCCAGATGGGACCGCCTCCTGGTGGTGGGCCGCGCGGCGGCATGATGGATCCGGGGCGGCGGGCGGGCATGCTGAAGGAGCGCCTGGGACTCAGCGATTCTCAAACAGAGCAGGTCAAGACCATTCTCGAAGACAACCGCACGAAGATGGAAGCCCTGCGGTCGAACTCGTCGCTTTCGCAGGATGATCGGCGCTCGCAAATGATGTCGATCCGCAAAGCCGAGAACGACAAAATTGAGGCGGTGTTGACGGCGGATCAGAAGACGAAGTTCGAGGCGATGCAGCAGCAGATGCGCGATCGCATGCGGAATGGGCCACCCGAGGGAGCGCCCGGCGGAGCACCGCCACTGCCGCCGCCTTCTGGGCCGCCGCAGAATTAAGCAGCATCAGCAGGGGCGCGGATCAATCTGCGCGCCTCATTCGCTCCGTTGCGCAGTTGTCGAAAGAAGCGGTTGCGGTGCAGGTTCCGTTTGTACAGGTACAATTAGGCATTAGAGCGCCGCGTCGGGATAAAGGCCCCGCTGGCAATTCGTCTTCCCGGACGGCCGATTCGGACCCGGAGGAGTGTGCTCGATTGGTGAAGGGGTTTTGTTACGCATGAAGAAAATGATGTTGCTGGGCGCTCTGCTGCTGGGGTTCGTCACGGCGGTACACGCGCAGGAGAGCCGGCAGGATGCCAGTCTCAGCTTAACGAGTGTCCTCGCCCCTGAAGTGAACGGACTTAGTGTCTTCCCGATGCACACGACGATCACGGGTGGTGCGCTGGTGAGCTACCGCTACATGCTGACGCCGCGCAGCGCTCTCGAGCTCAACTACTCGTTCGCGCAGAATACGATCCGCTACCATAGCGTTAGCGGCTACAGCGGGTACGTGCACACGCGCCAGGAAGAGGTCACGGGCGCATATGTCTACTCACGCACGTATGGGCGCTACAACCCGTTCCTGGAGGCCGGCGTGGGTGGCATGATCTTCACGCCGATCAAGGACAACGGTACCTCGAATCTCGATACCAAGCAGAATACGAATATTGGCGGTCTGTTCGGCGGCGGCTTGGCGTATGAGCTCAGCCCCAGCTTTGATATCCGGATTGAATATCGCGGTTTCGCGACGAAGGCTCCGGATTTTGGATACCCGAACTGGAAGACGAATCGCTACTACGTGAACTCGACGCCCGCAATTGGCATTGCGTATCACTTCTAACGGAAGAGATCAGGGGAACAAAGATTCGATCACGAGAGGCCCGGCATTCGCCGGGCCTCTCTCGTATCTGCGGCCGGTCTCTGAATCTCTTATTTCACCGGCCCATCGTGAACGGACCCTTGGCAGGAAAGTGATAGGCGGCGCCGAAGGTCCAGAGATAAGGTGACAAGCCGGTCGGCAACTCACGGTCGTGCGCGAACCAGTGCTGATATTCGAAATCGGCGCGCAGATTGACACGTTCTTTGAGTCGGTAGTCGACACCGGCGCCGCCCGCGACGAGATTGTAGGCAATGTTGTCGATGTAAGTTTGGACGCCGCCGCCGGGAACAAAGGCCTGGTGCGCCGGAAAATTCATCACGCCGCGGCCATAGAGACCCTTTCCATATGGGGCGATCCGGCCATGGTCGTAGTGGCGCAGATAGCGGCCGCCAATCTCGTAGGTATGTTCGGAGACGTGGTTGCTGGGAACGATGGGATCGGGGTTTGGGTCCCTTACGTAGTGGAAGTCGCCCTCCAAGCCGTAATGGCCTCGCAGATCGTAGTCACCATAGAAGGAAAACCCACCAATCTTGTTCGGCACGTAATCCGAGTTGGCCAGCGTGTATCCGCCACCGAGTTGCAGATCCGCCAGGCGGCTCGCTGTAACGGGAGCTTGGCCGCGGGCAGAGGGGGGGATGACCAAAGCGGCTAACAACGTGAGAAGAGGTAAGTGCTTCAACAGAAAAGGCTCCGTGGGCTCCGTAGAGCGGCGTGCATGTGTCCCTGACCCGGATTGGACGCGCAAAAATGCCCTGAGGTCTCTCAGGGCATTGTAAGTGGCTTCTTCGTGAAGTTTAGCGGAGCCGGTAAGCAACTCCGAAAGTAAAGAGCGGAGGCGTGAGGCCGTGGGGCGGGAAGTTGGGCCACCTCTGGTACTCGAAATCGACGCAGCGGATATTGATCTTGTCGCTGAGGCTGTAGTCGAGGCCCCCGCCGAGACCGAACAGGAAGTAGCTTCCCGGCGTGCTTCCACCGACGATCTGCTGCGGTGTCACTGCCGAGGAGTGGCCAAATCCTACGAGGCCTTTCGCGTAAGGCGAAAACTTGCGGTAATGCTCCGCCCACCGCAGACCGGCATCGTAGCTGGTCTCCTTGTAGTTGAAGTAGGACTTGAACAGGGAGGCCATGTGAAGGTCGCCCTCAATCCCGAGATGGTTATTGAGGTCGAATGTGCCGTAGATCGTCATACCCTGCAGGTGTTTGCCGGGGTATTCATCCTCGTTCGAAAACGTATAGCCGGCGCCAATCTGTGAAGCTCCGCCCCTGGTCGCCGCGGCCGTTGCCTGAGCGTGCAACGTCGAGGGAAGCATGGTGACGAGGGAAAGAGAGAGGAACAGCAGACAGGTCTTCTTCATCACAGGAGACTCTCCTTTGCGCGGGCGTCCCTGAGTTATGGATGCAACTCAGGGACGCTGCGGGGGTCTATTTTCGGGCCCGGTAGGTGCTGCCTAATTCTGAGGCTGAGTGGCAGGCGCCGTGGCCGGAGCCGCGCTGGCATTGTCAGCTGCGGTGGGTGCCGGAGGATTGGAGCTCTCCGAAGGTGCAGGCTGCGCTGGTGCGGGTGTTCCTGTACCGGAAGCCGGTGCAGGGGTTGCGGCAGGCGCTGCGGGAGGTGTCCAGTAGGCGAGCCTCAGGTAGACCGGGGTGATCTCGAACGGCAGCTTATCGCGGGCGCTAAGCAGCGGCTCGTAGGCTGTGTTCAGCTTGATCACCTGGTCGGTCCACGGGTCTCTCCGGAGGAACTGGGAGAGAGGCATGGCCGCCTGCTGTTTGAGGTCGCTGTTGTTGAGCTTGGGTCCCTTGGCGACGAGAGCCTGTAGCCAGAAGGTGCCGTCGGGGCGAAGCAGACCGTCGCCGATTTGCGGATCGGTCAGCGCTTTCAGACCCTTTTCGCGGGCCTGAAGTTGCTGCAGGTAAAGGCTGATGTACTGTTCACCACTCTCGAGTTCCTTAGCGCCGAGAAGCTCAATCGCCTTCTTGGCTGCCTCCGCGTTCTCCGCATCCGTGTGGTGCATTGGAAGCTTCTCGAAGGCGGACTCTGTCGGGAACATCAGGCGGTCGCTGAAGGCGTACTTGGTATCGATGTGATGACCGAGCACGATGTGTGCTACCTGGAAGGCGAGCAGCGCATTCAGGTTGCCCATCTGCTGTGCGCCGTCGGCCGTCGGCACCGCGGTGGTGTCCAGCAGGCCCTTCGAGAGCAGGATGGTATTTCCGACGGAGAGCGATTCGAGCGGCTCCGTGAGCAGGGTGCGAACCCTGATCGGGCGATCGATGGGGACGTTGTTATACGCGAGGATGTTGTTCGCGAGCGCCTCGAGAATCTTGTCGAAATCGCTCGGAGCATCGATCAATCCGGCGGTGTAGAGCCGGTCGATGACGTTGTCCTCAGCCTGCTCGACCCACTGACGCTGCGCCTGGAGAGGCGAGACATCCGCCGCCTGCTGGCTCTCGTCGGTTGCGCCCACGACCTGCAGATCTGTCTGATCGGCATCAGACTGCGGCACCTTCAGCGAGTAGCCCCAGATGTGGTTCACCGCCTTGAACTTCAGAGTGCCCTGCGGGCTCTTGGGGTCGCTCTCCTCGATGTACACCGAGGTGGGGAGCCACAGGCCATCTTGAACATTGGTCCGCCAGGAGTCAAAGTGGTAGTACTCGCGGACGTCCTTCTCGCCACCCGAGAAGCTGCCATTGAAGCGAACGATATTGCCGCTGTTGCGGTCAACCCAGATGCGTCCAGCGAACCGCCCCACGGCCGACTTCTTCGTCGGCTGCACGTCGAAGACCACCGTCGGGATCGTCCCGAGGAAGTCGTTGCGCAGGAAGTTGAAGGTGTACATCTGCCGGTTGTAGCTGTTGGAGTCGACCAGCAGCATCTGCACGAAGCCGGTCTCGTGGTACGTCAGGTGCAGGCTGCCGGACAGCGAGGTCAGATAACCGAGCGAATGACGGAAGAAGCCGTGATTGTCCTGCTTCTCCTGGACGTACCCTTCGTCGTTGATCACCTTGCCGAAGTTCACCCGTGCGAGGAAGTGAACGTCAGAGTCCGGAATCTGGCCCATGACAGGATCCGGACGCATGTTCTGGATGTAGGTTTCGACAATCGGAGCGCGTTGCCGAAGCGTCTTGATCACCACCTGCTCGCGAGCGATGGACTTGTCGATCAGGGCACTCTGCGCAGGCGTGAGCTTGCGCGTCTCGTAGGCGGCCTCTGCCTTCTTCTTGTTTTTCCCGAAGACGGCGGCGGTTGCCGGCAGGGCAGTCGCCGCCAAGAGTGCTGCGGTGAGGGCTGTGGTGAGCCGGTTCGGAAGGTTCATAGTGCGGGGGTGCTCCTTGGGTGCGGTGCCGAAGGCGAACTTCTACGTTGGGCACGACGCGGGGACGTCGCGTTTCACGGGTTTATAGACACGATAAAGCGATTTCGTAAAGTTCTGCAGAATTTAGCTCATCTGGAAGTTCACTAGTACGACACCCTCCCAGTCGATGGCGCGTCCCGAATTGTCCAGGGCGGGCTTGAAGCGTGTCGCTTCCGTTGCCTGAATTGCGGACTGATCGAGACCGTGGCCAAGACCATGCACGACGCCTAACACCTGGACTGCACCGCTCGAGGTAACTCGGATGCGCAGCGAAACGTTGCCTTCCAGATGCATTGCCTTAGCCTCCTCCGTGTAGACCGGGGTGGGCTTATACGTAACCTTGGGCGCGGACGCCAGGGTGGCCTGCTGCACCTGCGGCCGTGCAACTTGCGCAGGCTGCATCTGCGTCTGGATAGCGACCTGGACAGGACCGCGGTTTGGCGAGTGTCCGGTTCCGCCTTCGACGCCGGTGCCCAATCCAGCCACGGCGCGGACTGCGTTGTCGTGTCCGCCCATGCGGCCGTTCGGTGAGCCCGAGCCCATGCTTACGGCCACTGCGCGGGCGCCGTTGCCAGTGTTGGAGGCGTTCATGCCCGGCATTCCGGCAGCGCCCATATTCACGGGCGACACCGCAGGTCCGGTCAGCGGCTTCATCGGGTTAGTCGACGAACCGAGGCGCACAGCCGTCGGGTTCGCATCATGGTTCGGAACCGAGGCGGCCATCGCCACGCCCAAGTTCACCTTCACCGGCGCTGGGGGCGGCGTTACCTTCTTGGGAGCCGGCGGCTGGATGACGGGCTTCGGTGTTTCCACGGCAACAGGCTTGATCTCCGGAAGCTTCACCGGCTCCGGCATCTTGATCTTCGGCGTCTCGATCTTCGGAGGCGGCGGCATCTTGATCTTGGGCGGCGGAGGCGGCGGTGGCGGCTTCGGCGCCGGTTCAATCTTTGGCTGAGGCGGAAGCATGAGCTCCGTCACACGCTTGGCCACGATCGGATTGGTCTTGATGACCATGCCGAGAATCACGACCAGGGCGGCAATCGTGCAGTTAACAACAATGGCGGTGACGGTCGCACCTTTGCTTCGGGTTCCGTCGTTCAGCACGCCGAAGTGGGCAAATTGCACCGGCTGCGGATTCGGGTCGTCGCTGCGAAGTGGCTTGGGCATCTCTGGTCGATCCTTATCGCTGTCGTTCAGGTGAAGCCGATGCTTTGCGGCGGGTTATCTGGCAGTTACTCAAACGATACCAGAGCCTCGCAATCTCCCGGCAGATTTCGGTAGAAAAGTGCACCTGGGTCTGTCCCCAAACTGCACTCACTTAGACTCCTTAAACCCGGTTTCGGGCTGTACCGGACCTCCCCGTGCCTTGCCGGGGGATGCCCGTAAGATGGCTGCACCGGCTGGGTGGGGCACGAAACAGGCGCGCCCGGCTGTTTTCCGGAGGCGCTGATGACCCACCAACTGCTGCAAACTCTTTCGACTGATATGTTTCACCTGCCTGTGCCGATTGTGGAAAAGATTCTCAGGCCGGTGATCGTCTACCTCTGCCTGATCGTTTTTCTGCGGCTGTTCGGCAAGCGGGAACTGGCTCAGCTGAACCCGTTTGATCTGGTTGTCCTGCTGAGCCTGTCGAATACCGTTCAAAACGCGATCATTGGAGATGACAATTCCGTCACGGGCGGGATCGTTGGCGCGTTCGCGCTTCTGGCGATCAACTGGGTGTTGATGTGGTTTCTGTACCGCGCGCCCAAGGTGAACGCGGCGCTGGAAGGAGAGGCCACCACGTTGATCCAGAATGGCGAGGTCGATGAGCAGGCGCTTCGGCGCGAATCCATGACGCGCGAGGAACTGATCTCGGTGCTCAACAAGAACAGCTTCAGCGATCCTGCCGATGTCGAGATCTGCGTGCTCGAGCCGAACGGCACGTTTTTCGTCAAGGGAAGGCAGCCGAGCAGCGACGAGCTGGAACGTTCCGAGCTGATGGCGGCTCTCGAGGGGTTGCGCGCGGAGGTCATCGCGCTGCGGGAGGAGATTACCGGACGCGCTTAGGCGGAAAGCCCACGGCTGATTTTGTGGCGCTCGCGTATAAGGCGCTCGGGAGGAGCGGACATTGTGGCGTCCTTCACGGCTGCCCGGTAGCCACCCATGTAGATCGAGTGCATCACTGCCAGGGCGCAGCCGACCCCGAAGGCGAAGCCCAGGAATAGACCGATGATGGCTCCCCACTCGAAGATCACAGTTTGTAGAATGGCACGTCACGCCGGTTTGTTCATCCTCGCGATGAGGCCGTCGATCGTAACTTCGGCGGCTTCACAAGTTCAGTTGCTATGGACGATGCGGTTGGAGAGGCGTGTACATGCACAATACGCAGCCCGGACAGCATCGTGGTTGAGATGAGTTTCGGGCCGCGCAAGGTCATGTGACCATAGCACTTCGGCGGAGCCAGCATAGTAACGTTACAGACCTCTGCTGCCCCGTTTGGGTTATTGGGGATGGATGTTTCTGAGGAAACTTCTTCGCTTGCAGATCGCGAAAAGGGCTGTCCGTGTGCATACCTTCGAGGTTTGTCCTGATCTAGCGGCGCGTGTGGGCCGTGCGGGCCGGTTGCAAGTGCTCGAACCGATGGCGTAGCTTCGGATTCTGCGGCGATGCAGATGCATCTCTGCCGCCAAACCGGAAGATCACGGAGATCGTCTTCGCAACATGCCTATGGAAACGCAGGGCCAGCAGAGCGGCGCGGCCGCGCAGATAAAAAACGAGAGTGCACTGGAATCGGTGCTCCGAGAAAACCGGCTTTTTCCGCCACCGGCGCAGTTCGCCGCCAGAGCGTGGATTGGCTCAGAGGCGGAGTACGAAAGGCTATACCGGCGCAGCGTAGATGATCCTGAGGGTTTCTGGGCCGAAGCTGCCGGCGAGTTGGACTGGTTTCGTCCATGGACGAAGGTGATCGACGGCGAAGGACCGGAGACAAAGTGGTTTACCGGTGGAAGGCTCAATCTTTCGCACAACTGCGTTGACCGCCATGCGAAGAGTTCGCGGCGTGACAAGGTGGCTCTGCTGTGGGAAGGCGAGCCCACCCTTGACGGGAAAGCCAGCGAAATTCGGAAGATCACCTATGGTGAGCTTCACGGGCAAGTTCAGCGCTTCGCGAATGTGCTGAAGGCACAGGGCGTGAAAAAGGGCGATCGCGTTGCCGTGTACATGGGCATGAGCCCGGAGCTTGCGATCACACTGCTCGCCTGCGCGCGAATTGGCGCCGTGCACTCGGTCATCTTCGGCGGATTTGCGGCGCATGCCATCGCCGATCGCGTAAATGATTCCGACTGCCAGGTTGTCGTCACGCAGGACCTGAGCTACCGGCGCGGCGGTGAAGTCAAGCTGAAGCACATCGTCGATGAAGCGCTCGGAAACTGTCCGGGCGTGCGCAAGGTTGTTGTCTACCAACGCGCGCCCCATAACAGCGTGCCGATGAAGACGGGCCGCGACGTCTGGTGGCATGAGGAGATGGCGAAGGCTCAGCCTGAGTGTGCGTGCGAAGAGATGGACGCCGAGGATCCGCTGTACATCCTGTACACCAGCGGAACCACAGGCAAGCCGAAGGGGCTGGTGCACACAACCGGCGGTTATGCCGTGCAGACGTATCTCACGTCGAAGTACGTTTTCGATCTGCACGACGACGTGTACTGGTGTTCAGCGGACATCGGCTGGGTCACCGGCCACAGCTATGTGGTCTATGGTCCGTTGCAGACCGGCGTGACGGTGATGATGTACGAAGGCGCGCCCAACTGGCCGGAGAACGATCGCTTCTGGAAGATCATCGACGACCACAAGGTGACGGTCTTCTACACCGCGCCGACAGCGATTCGCGCCTTTGCGAAATGGGGCAACGAGTGGGTGCACAAGCACGACCTCAGCAGCCTGCGTCTCCTTGGCACGGTCGGCGAGCCCATTAATCCCGAAGCCTGGATGTGGTACCACCGCGAGATCGGCAAAGAGCGTTGCCCGATCGTCGACACATGGTGGCAGACGGAGACGGGTTCGATCATGATCTCGCCTCTGCCGGGTGCGATTGCGACCAAGCCGGGTTCTGCAACGAAGCCGTTCTTCGGCATCACGCCGGAGGTGGTGACGCGCGATGGCCGCGCGGTTCCTGCCGGCCAGGGTGGCTTGCTCGTGATCCGGAAACCGTGGCCTTCGCGTGCACGCACCATCTGGGGAGATCACGAACGCTTTGTGAAGACCTACTTCTCCGATGTGCCGGGATGTTACTTCACAGGTGACGGCGCGCGCCGTGATCAGGACGGCTACTTCTGGCTGATGGGCCGCGTGGACGACGTGATCAACGTGAGCGGGCATCGGCTCGGCACGATGGAGATCGAGTCAGCGCTGGTGGCGCATCCGAAGGTCGCCGAGGCTGCGGTGGTCGGTCGCCCGGACGAGATGAAGGGGCAGGCGATTGCCGCGTTCGTCTCCCTGGAGCAGGGCCATGAGCCAAGCCCGGAGCTGAGGCAGGAACTGCGGCAATGGGTCGCAAAGGAGATCGGCGCGCTGGCCCGACCGGACGACCTCCGCTTCACCCAGTTCCTGCCTAAGACACGCTCCGGCAAGATCATGCGACGGCTGCTGCGGGAACTGGCGACGACCGGCGAGGTCAAGGGTGATACGACTACCCTCGAGGACTTCAGCTTCCTGGCGAAGCTGAAGGAGAATGAGGAGTAGGGGCCTGCGAAACCGCTGCGCGAAAGGCGCGTCTACAGAGGTATGAGGTCCAGTCTCTGGAGTATGGGTGTGGCTGCGCTGTTGTGCGTGGCCAGTGTGTCGTTACAAGCGCAGCAGGAAAAGCCTGCGACAACGCCAGCGACGAACTCGGGAAGCACGGGCGACATTCCGGCGAACGGTTCGGCGGGCACGATGAACGTCAAGGCCAACCTGGTCGTGATTCCGACTGTGGTGCGCGACAAGAAAGGTGCGCTGGTTAACAACCTTAAGAAAGAAGACTTCTCGTTGCAGGTCGATGGCCAGCCGCAGACGATCCGTTACTTCGACCATGACACCGACGTTCCGCTGACGGTGGGTTTGCTGGTCGACGTCAGCATGAGTATGCACAATGAAATCGATTCGGAGCGCACGGCGAGCCAGTCGTTCCTGGATACGATGCTGGTGCCATCGAGCGGGAATCGCGGAGCGGACAAGGCGTTCGTCGTGCAGTTCGCCAAAGAAGTGGAATTGCTGCAGGACGCTACGGATGCGAAGCCCAGATTGCAGCGCGCGCTGAAAGAGCTTGGCACATCCAGCCCCAGCTTTCACAACACCGACGACACGACTTCCGGCCCCAACACGGACAGCGAAGGGAGATACATCCGCCACGGCGGAACCGCGCTGTACGACGCCATCTATCTGTCGGGCGACGAGGTCATGTCGAAGCAGACCGGCAAGCGCCGGGCGATGATCGTGATGACAGACGGGGTAGACCGCGGGAGCAAGGAAACTCTGAACGACGCGATTGAAGCGGCGCAGCGTGCAGACACAATTGTGTACGGAATTTATCTAAAGGGCGATCAGCCGAAGCAGGAGTGGAATCGGGCTGAGGACCGGCGGGGTGGATACGGCGGGGGTTATCCGGGAGGAGGATATCCGGGTGGAGGCTATCCCGGAGGAGGGTATCCGGGAGGAGGATATCCGCAGGGGGGAGGCAGTGGCGGGCAGAATCCGCGGGGTGGCGGTGCGGACCATAAGCCGTACGTGGACGGGAAGCATGTGCTGGACCGGATATGCGGGGAGACGGGCGGACGGGTGTTCGAAGTGAGCAAGCACCAGACCGTCGACGACATCTATAAGCAGATTGGCGAGGAGCTGCGGGCGCAGTACCGGCTGGGCTTTACGCCGTCAGGGGATGTGGCGAAGGACCGCTATCACCAGATCTCGCTGGCGCTGACGGGCGACGACACGAAGAAGAAGCTGGATGTCCAGACGCGGGATGGGTACTACATGGGGCAATAGTGGGCGAGCTGCGGTTCGCCAGCTATGCGATGCGGCTCCGCGAAGGTGCAGACGGCAGGATGAGTTGCGAGCTGGGGTGCTTGCTCAACGAGCGCCGCAGGCCGAATCCGCCCGCATGGAGGGCGATGAGCGCCAGGATGAAGATGACGATAATGGCGGCGCCGGAGATAAGGACGACCGTCAGGAAGCTGGGCTTGTTGGGCGGGCGCTGCTCGAGATTGTAGGGAATCTCCTTCAGCTTCTTGGGAATCTCCTGCAGATGCTTGTGAAGATCCTCCTTGAGGCGATGCGGATGCTCAGCGTGATCGTGTTGGTCTGCCATGTAGTTTTTAGATGCGGCCCAATGCGCCAACGCAAGGCGAGTTGGAATCGGAAGCATCTTTCGCGCATCATTGAAGTGCAATTGAAAGGAGTTTCGGGGATGTACAGGAAATTGGCAGGAAACGGGGTGCGGATGGTTGCCGCCGGCATGGTGCTGGGAGTGGGATCGGCAATAGCCGCGGCGCAGTCGGCCCCCATTCCGCACGCGCACATCTATCCGGACGTGCAGGCGGCGAGGACGGACATCCAGAGTGCGCTGGCGAAGGCGCGGCGGGAGCACAAGCGCGTGATCCTGGACTTTGGAGGGGACTGGTGCGGCGACTGCCAGGTGCTGAACATTTATTTCCACCAGAGCCCGAATGCGCAACTGCTGGAAAAGAACTTTGTTCTGGTGGATGTGAATATCGGGCGGATGGACCAGAACCTCGATATCGCGCACAAATATGGGGTTCCGGTGAGCGGAGTGCCGGCACTGGCGGTGCTAAGCCCGAGTGGCAAGGTGATTTACTCGCAAAATAAGGAGTTCTCCGATATGCGGAATATGGATCCGCACTCCGTCACGGAGTTCCTGAACAAGTGGAAGCCGTAGGCGCCTGCGTGAGGACGCGGTGACAGGCGTGGCCGTGTGGCAGAACGTAGTGATCGCGCCGGCGAGGCGTGCGGTCGGCTTCGGACGGCTGTTGCGGCGTACGTTTTTCGCGGCAGTTGAACACGATGCGTTCACCGTGGCGCAGGCGTCCGCGTACTCGGCGATGGTGGCGCTGTTTCCGGCGCTGGTGGTGATCGCGGCATTTGTGGCGCTGCTCCCGCCGTGGCTTCCGCTGAAGATGCAAATGGCGGACTTCTTCGAGCGGGTGCTTCCGTCGAATATCAGTCCGCTGATGGACTGGTATTTTGCGACCGCGCACCATACCTCGCAGACGGCCGGAGCGTTGCTGAGCTCTGGCGTGGTGAGCCTATTAGGCGCGGGGAACGTGATGGCGACGCTAATGGAGGGATTCCGGCGAGCGCACCGTCTGCCGCTTGCACGCGGAAGCTTCTGGAACCGGCGCGGACGGGCGCTGGCATTGGTGCCGCTGTCACTGTTGCCGATGACGGCAGCGAGTGCGCTAGTGGTGTTCGGGCATCTGTTCACGCACTGGCTGACGGCGGAGATTCCGGCGTTTGTGCGACCGGGGTTTCTTGCGGCGTCGGTGGTGTTGCGGTGGGCGATCGCTCTGGGGACGAGCGTGGGGATTCTTGCGGTGGTGTATCACCTTGGCACGGATTTGAGCCAGCACGTGCGCGACCAACTGGAACCGATGGTGCGCGAGCCGTGGGTGGTGCTGCGGCGAGAGTGGACGTGGAGGGCGAGTCTGCCGGGGGCGGCACTGGCGACGGTGCTCTGGTTCGCATCGACGCTTTCGTTTGGTTTTTACGTGACGCGATTTGCGAATTACGGACGGGTGTATGGATCGCTGGGTGCGGCGATTGCGCTGATGGTGTGGCTGTACATTATTGCGCTGACGGTGCTGATCGGCGCGGAGTTCAATGCGCAGTATGCGCGGGCGCGGCGTGGCGGCGATGCGGCAGCGGCCTTGTGGAAGAACCGTCGACCGCCAGTCCGGGTAGAATGACTGATTGATCAGGTGGAGATCGATTTAGAGCATTTCTCCTGATACGTGGCATGGGAAAACATCTGCGAAGCCGTTTTCTTTGCAGGAAACGGCCCGAGCAGATTTGACTTCGGTTGGTATCGTCAGGAGAAATGCTCATACGGGCTCTGACGCCTGGGTGAAAAGAGAGAATCAATGGACGCCAGAGACAACGGCGCGGGCGTTGCGATTGCCCGCAAAGCGAAGATTGTAGCGACACTTGGACCAGCATCGAGCACGGAAGAGATGTTTCGCACGCTGGTCCGGGCAGGATTGGATGTAGCGCGGCTGAACTTTTCGCACGGATCGCATGAGCAGAAGGCGGAGCTGATTGCGATGGTGCGGAAGGTTGCGGCGGAGGAGTCGAAGCCGATCTGCATTCTCGCCGATCTGCAGGGGCCGAAGATTCGCACGGGCGTGCTGGTGGACCATAAGCCGGTGATGCTGGAGGCCGGCAAGCAACTGGTCATTACCCCGGACGCGGTGGAGGGCACGCCGGAGCGTGTGAGCACGGTGTTTGCCACGCTGGCGGAGAACCTGAAGCCCGGCAACCGCATTCTGCTTTCCGACGGATTGATTGAGCTGCGGGTGGTGGAGCTGCGAGGCGCCGACGTGGTGACGGAGATTATCAACGGGGGGATGCTGGGCGAGAAGAAGGGCATCAACCTGCCAGGGATTCCGGTGAAGGTGCCCTCGCTGACGGAGAAGGATGAGGCGGACCTGGAGTTCGCGATCAAGCAGGGCGTGGATACGATTGCGGTCTCGTTTGTGCAGACGGCGGAGGATGTGCGCTATGCGAAGCGCAGAGTGGCGGCCCTGGGTAGCGAGGCTTGGGTAATTGCGAAGCTGGAGAAGCCGCAGGCGGTGGACCACCTCGATTCCATTCTTGAGGCGGCAGACGGAATCATGGTGGCCCGTGGCGATTTGGGTGTGGAGGTGCCGCCGGAGAAGGTGCCGGCGATTCAGAAGCATTTGATTCGGCGAGCGGCGGAGTATCGGAAACCGGTGATTACGGCGACGCAGATGCTGGAATCGATGATCGAGAATCCGCGGCCTACGCGCGCGGAGGCGTCGGATGTGGCGAATGCGATCTATGACGGCACGGACGCGGTGATGCTGAGCGCGGAGAGCGCGGCAGGCAAGTACCCGGTGGAGTCCGTCGCGATGATGGCGAAGATTGTGGCGGAGACGGAGTCGCAGATGGCTCTGCTGCCGAGGGTGGCTGCGCTGTTGAATCATCGCAAGTCGCTGAACATTCCGGAGACGATTTGCGAGTGTATGGCCCACTCCGCGCAGGATCTGGATTTAGCGGCGATTGCGATCTTTACGGAGACGGGGAACACGGCCAGGCTGCTGTCGAAGTACAGGCCGGATGCGCCGATTTATGCGATGAGTCCGTTTGAAGATGTGGTGAACCGCTGCATGCTGCTGTGGGGAACGTGGCCGATTTGCTGCGAGCGGTTCAAGGATACGGACAAGCTGGTGGGAATGGCGGAAGACATGTTGGAGCAGGGCGGGTTCGTGAAAGACAAGGACGTTGTCGGAATTGTTGCGGGAACGGCTACTCGCACTGGAGCGACAAACTTTATGCGGTTACATCTCATCGGGGATAGATGAGTGGGCAGGATTCACGTTCTTTCAGACCAGGTGGCGAACCAGATTGCTGCCGGTGAGGTGGTGGAGCGTCCTGCGTCGGTGGTGAAGGAGCTGCTGGAGAACTCGCTGGATGCGGGGGCGACGCGGATTCGGCTGGAGGTTGAGGGTGGTGGGCGGAAGCTGATCCGGATTGTTGATAACGGGCATGGGATGGGGCGCGATGATGCGCTGCTGGCGTTTGAGCGGCATGCGACGTCGAAGCTGCGGTCGAGCGATGATCTGCTCAGCATTGCGACGCTGGGGTTTCGCGGAGAGGCGTTGCCGTCGATTGCGTCAGTGGCGCGAGTGACGCTAGAGACGCGGGCGCCGGAGGATGCGGTCGGGACGTCGCTGGAGATTGCGGGTGGGAGTCTGCTGCGCGTCGATGATGCGGGGCTGCCGGCGGGGACGACGATTGCGGTGCGGGATTTGTTTTTCAATACGCCGGCGCGGCGGAAGTTTCTGCGCAGCGAGCAGACGGAGCTGGGGCACGTGGCGGCGCTGGTGACGCATTATGCGCTGGCGCATCCGACGAAGCATTTTGAGCTGCATACCGCTGCGCAGACCCTATTGCTAGCGCCGGCAGTGGCGAATTCGGGCGAGCGGCTGTTTCAGATCTTCGGGCGCGAGACGTTCGAGAGCCTGATTCCGGTGGCGGCGGAGATTGATTTTGCAAGGGCGGGGTTGCCGGAGCCTCCGCCATGGAAGAGGGCAGAGGATTGGGAGCCGCCAGAGCCCGGATTTTTGCGGATGACCGGATTTGTGTCGAAGCCGGAGCTGCAGAAGCTGAACCGGAATTCTATTTATGTATTTGCGAATGGGAGGTTGATTCGCGACAGGCTGGTGCTGCATGCGCTGACGGAGGCGTACAGGAACATCATTCCGCCGACGTCGTTTCCGGTGGTACTGCTGTTTCTGGAGATGCCGCCGCAGGAGATCGACGTGAATGTGCATCCTGCGAAGACGGAGGTGCGGTTTCGGCAGGGGTCGTTTGTGCATGACTTTGTGAGGGACTCGGTGCGGACGGCGCTGATGCAGGCGAGGCCGGCGGCGAGTTTTTTGCAGGCGCTGAGTGCGGCGCCGACGGCGGGGGAGTCGTTGATGGTGGATGTGAGTCCGCTGCCAGGGGTGGAGCAGCCGGTGTTTCAGCCGCAGGAGATGGTGTCGCAGAGCGAGGGTGTCGTTGAGCCGCGGGATGTGGCCAGTTTTGAGTTGCGGGAGAGGATGGTGGCGCCGTCGCCCGGGAGGCTGGGGTTCGACGGGCCGGGGATGGCCGTGGGGTATGGCGATTCTGCGGACCCGCTCATGCGCGATAAGACTGCGGATGAACGGGGTACCCGGGGCGAAGGTGAGTTCACGGCACAGCCGCGGGGCACGTTGAATTCGCTGGCGTCGTTGCGGCCGCTGGGGCAGTTGCGGGACTCGTTCATCCTGGCGGTGAACGAGGAGGGGTTGTGGATTATCGACCAGCATGTGGCGCATGAGCGCGTGCTGTTTGAGAAGATTCTGCGCGAGCGCGAGGTGGAGAAGGTGCAGCGGCAAAGGCTGCTGATGCCGGTGCTGCTGGACCTGCTGCCGGAGCAGATGGTGACCTTTGCGGAGATTGCGGAGGAGTTGGAGGGGAACGGGTTCGAGGCGGAGCCGTTCGGGCCGAGGACGCTGGCGATCAAGGCGGCGCCGGTGGGGCTGGAGGGCAAGGAGCTGGAGCGGATGCTGGAGGAGGTTCTGGGGGTAACGGAAAAGTCAGCGCAGGTGGAGAATGCAGAGCTGCGAAGGACGCGGATTGCGGCATCGATTGCGTGCCATGCGGCGATCAAGGTGAACATGCCGCTGGAGGGGGCGAAGATTGACTGGCTGCTGCGGGAGCTGGCGAAGACGGAGCACCCGACGAGCTGTCCGCATGGGCGGCCGATTGCGTTGCGGTATTCTTTAAAAGAGATTCAGCGCGCCTTTCAGCGGATTTGACGCCGCGCATCTTAGTGCAGGAAAGATTTTGAGGACCTCCGCCGTGGGCGGAGGTTGATGCTGTTAGGGCCTGTTCGAGGCCATGAGTACGCGGCCGATTGCCGTTCACGCGGAGGAAGCTCCGCAGTCTGAGAGAGTTTGTTTTGAGTTCTACACCGCAGTTTGATGTGGCGCAGTTGGCGGCGGCGCGAAGTGAACACTGGCACCAAGGCGGCGACGCGCTGTTGACGATTGAAGCAGCGCGCGAGTGGGTGAATGAGGCAGGGCTGGTGTTGTTTGCTCCGCGTGGACAACAGTTGCCGATGGCGGCGCCGTCGCTGGTGGAGGCGACGCTGGGAAGAACTGTGAGTGCGCCGACGGCGGCAGAGAGCGAGATCGCGCGCGGGCTGGTGGCGCGGATGGTTGCGGAGGGATCTGTGCTGCCGCTGAATCTGCTGGGCGGGCCGGGCGATGTGCCGGACTTTGTGGTCTCGGCGCAGGTGTTTGGGTTTGTGTTCACGCTGCGCGGCGACAAGAACTGGAAGCAGCCGCCATCGACGTCCGGCGCGGTGAAGGTGTCACCGCTGGCGCTGAAGGTGTATGAGGTGCTCGCGCCGGGGACGGCGATGACCGCAGCGGAGCTTGTGGGGGAGCTCGGGCGCGAGGTGACGGAGAATGCGATTTCGCGCGCGTTGGTGGAGCTGTGGGGGCAGATGCGGGTGATTCCGGTGCTGCAGCAGGACGGGGCTGCGGCGATCTGGGAGCTGACGTCGCGGCGCTTTACGAAGCCTATGAAGGCGGGCGCGAATGCGGGGCAACCGACGGCGTTGTCGGCGCTGATTTCAGCGTACCTGGCGCAGGTCTTTGCAGCGAGCGAGGACGAGATTCAGACGTTTCTGTCGCCGCTATCGGCACGGTCCCGCGTGCGCGATGCGCTGCATGGGCTGACCGCGGCGAGGCAGCTTGAGAATGTGGTGCTCGACGGCAAGACGCTGCTGTATATTCCCGGTGCGCTGCCGGAGTTTCCCGAGATTGCGGCGGCTGAGCCTGTGGGTGGGGTGGGAGAGATTGCAGCGGCTGCTTTGGGTGCTGTCGCCGGCGTAGTGGGCGCGATTGCCGGCGCGGCGAGGATTCGGAAGTTTGATGGTCCGCGCAGTCCGCGACCGCCGCGGGAGGATCGCGGAGAGCGTCCGTTCCGCAAGACAGGTGGAGAGCGTGGGAGGCCGCGCAAGCCCTTTGGTGAGCGGAAGCCCTATGGGCGGGCTGGCGGCCAGAGTGAGGGCAGAGGATCTGCTGATCGCGAGCGCCGGCCATTTCAGCGGGATCGTGCCCAGCGCGGTGGAGCGCAGGGCGAGCGGAAGAGCTTTACCCGCCCGTGGGATGAGGATCGGAAGCCGCGTCCGCGTCGCGAGGAGGGTGAGGCGGGCGAAGGGGCCCGGCCCTTCCGGAAGGAAGGTGAGCGCACCGGTGGAGAGTTTCGGGGCAAGCCGGCGTTTGGCAGGAAGCCAGCGTTTGGTAAGGGGCCGAAGAGGGATTTCGTCGCTCGTCCGCGCAGAACTGAATCGGTTCGCAGTCAAGGCGGAGAACGCCCGTTCCGTCCAACGCGTGAAGGTGGTGCCGGAGAGCGTCCATTCCGCCCGAGGCGCGAGGGTGCTGGTGAGGAGCGTCCGTTCCGTGCGCGTTCGGAAGCTGGTCGCGGAGAGCGGCCGTTTCGTGCGCGCCGCGAAGATAGTGCGGGTGAGCGGCCTTTCCGTCCGAAGCGCGAGAGTGGTGATGAGAAGCGTCCATTCCGTGCGCGGTCGAAAGCTGGTGGCGGAGAGCCGCCGCGTGGGCGCCGCGAAGATAGTGCGGGTGAGCGGCCTTTCCGCCCGAAGCGCGAAGGTGGTGATGAGAAGCGTCCATTCCGTGCGCGTCCCGAAGGGAGTGGAGGGGAGCGGCCGTTTCGTGCACGGCGTGAGGGTAGTGCAGGGGAGCGGCCGTTTCGGCCAAGGAGTGAGGGGGATCGCGAGGGTGGTGGCGCGCGTCCTGCGAAGCCGTTCCGCAGGAGAGAGGAAGGCGCGGGAGGGCGCGGCGCGAAAGCGGCCATATCGTTCAGCAGAAGGTGGAGAGCGTTCGCGTCCAGGTGGTGAACGGAGACCCGGCGGCGGGCCAGGCGGGAAGCCGAGATTTGGCGGGAAGCCGGGCTTCGGCGGGAAAGCGAAGTTTGGGGCCAAGCGAGGACCTGGAGCGCGACCTGCGGGCGAGGGCGGCGGAAAGCCAACGTTTGGCGGCAAGCCGAAGCCGGGCTCGCGAGCGAGAGATGTGAGGGCGAAGGATATGAGGGCCGGGGGTAAGGGCGAAAGACCGCCCGGGCCGCGCAAGGACATACCCAAGGACACAGAGGAGTAGCTGCGAGGCATGAACGAGACGGCAGCGAAGGACAGAGTGGCGCAGGATCCGGCGAAACGGGAGCGGCCGGTGATCGCGATTGACGGGCCGGCCGGCGCGGGAAAGAGCACGCTGGCCGCGCATCTGGCGAGAAGGTTCGGCTTTTTGAACCTGGAGACCGGGGCGATGTACCGCGCTTTGGCTCTGAAGGCGATTGAAAGCGATCTGGCGTTTGAGGATGAGGCGGCACTGCTGGATTTGGCCGAGTACACACGGATTGCGCTGGAACCGCAGGCGGAGGGAAACCGGGTTTTCCTGGACGGCGTTGACGTTTCCCGGCGGGTGCGGGATGCGGACGTGACGGAAGCGGCCTCGAAAGTGTCGGTCCATCCGGGGCTGCGGGCATGGATGGTCGGGCAACAGCGCAAGCTGGGGGACCGCGGCGGGGTAGTTATGGAAGGCCGCGACATTGGAACAGCGGTTTTTCCTGACGCCGAGGTGAAGATTTTTCTGGACGCGGCGCCGGAGGTGCGTGGGAGCAGGCGTTACCGGCAGCGCGCCCCGGAGCAGGTAAAGGTTACTGAAGAGTCGGTGTTGAAAGAGCTGCGGCAACGCGATGAAAGAGACCGAAATCGCGCGGAATCGCCGCTGCGGCCGGCAGCAGATGCCGTGATTCTGGACTCCACAGCGATGACGCTGGAAGAGGTTCTTGCGGCTGCTGAAGAGATCGTTCGGAGCCATGTGGAAGCGGGCAAATTACAGCCTAAGTTGCACTAAACACAGTGCAGAATGGGTATGAACGAATTTTTTTCTGGAAATTTTGTCGGTCGTGCTACCATTCTGGCATCGTTTGAAACAGATTGGTTTTCCGCAGGTTTCAACCGGCCGAAGCCCCGATTTGGATTCAGCGTCAAAGTCACAACACGAAGGATTTGCGAGACATGGAACAGGGAACAGTGAAGTGGTTCAACGACGCCAAGGGTTTTGGCTTCATCAGTAGGCAGAACGGCGAAGACGTGTTTGTACACTACTCCGCGATCAACACGAATGGTTTCAAGAGCCTGCAGGAAGGTCAAGCGGTTCAGTTCAACGTGGTGAAGGGGCCCAAGGGCTGGCAGGCGTCTGACGTTCAGCCGCTGTAGTCATCGATCAGCCGTACCCGCATAGATTCAACTATTTGAGGCTTGTACGGACGCTACGAGATGTGAGCAGGGACAGCGCACGCTGTCCCTGTGTCCGTTAATCGGGTGGGTCGGCGAAGAGGTTACTCCTGGGGCTGCGTAGCCGTGGGTTCGGCAACGGCTGGTGCAGAGCCGGATGGTGCTGCATTTGAGTCGTCGACTATCTTGGTTCCCGGCAGGATGGTGATCGACGTTTTGAGCTTTCGGTAGTCGGAGAAGGTGTCACGGGCGTCGCCGTTGAAGCCTTTCAGGAGCAGGAAGCGGCCATCCACATGGGCCGTGAATTGCGCGGGGAACCAGATCTCGTTATTGACCGGCGCTTGCGTGAAGTTGAACCAGCTCCCCTTTTTGATATTCACAAGCAGGCCACCGGCGACATGGAAATTCTCCTGGAGGCTGCCGGTGAGGTGGACGATGGCGCTGTCGCGCTCATCGACCCAGATGGTGCCCGCAAGTTCGCGCATGATCCGGTCACTGAGATCTTTCGCGGGCGCGTGCGGGTCTCCTTTGTAGTCAAAGACGAGTACGGGACGGCGGTTGAGTACTTCGCGGCGAGGATTGCTGAAGGTTGCGACTTTGAGAAGCCCACTGGCGCTGAGGTGGACTTCGTCCTTTGCAGGTTTGTTCTGCTGCGACTTCAGCTTTGCGACCTGTTTGTCGACGCGTTGCTGTTCCTTTTGAGCTTCGTCGGCGGAGAGCGGCTTTCCCTCATGAGAGATGTGTTGCAGGACTTCAGTGTTTCCGACATAGAAGGCCTGGTAGACGTCAGTGTGGGATTTCTTGCTGCCGTTCGACGAGAACTCGTCGGCGACCTGGGTCATGGTGCAGACGTAGGTTTTGCGGAGGCTTTCGAGCGCGTCGTAGCGCGCTCGAACACGGGCAAGCAGGGTCTGGATATCGGGCAGGGGAGCGGATAGGTCAGATGGTGTGTTCGAGATTGCGGTCGGGACGGATGGCAGCGTCGTGGAAGTCTGCGCTGCTGCGGCCAGGCTCGAAGGTAAGAGGCAAAGGACTCCTGCGAGGACCCGACGGTGCATGGCCTCACTATACAGAGCGGGAACTACGAGGAGGGTGGATCATCGCGGGAGCCGGAGCCGCGGCGGTCGCGCCAGCGGCGACGCAACCAGTGAACTCCGCCGAACCCTAGCCCACCGGCGAGCGTGGCGATGAGCGCGCCGATGACCGCGAGCGCGATGACGATGACGATCAGCAGGGACGCGCCGGCGAGCAGAACGGATGCCGCGGTCTGCAGGATCGCGTGGATGACGGCGATGATTGCCTTGAGAAGAATCACCTGCGGTGATAGGACGCGAATACTCGACTGCGCGCGTGGGCTATCGGTTTTGCAGGTTTTATTTGGGTGGGAGTGAGGCCTCGGCGGGATCGTCGAAAGGCGTCACGCTGTATCCGATTGCGATGAGCCAACTTGCGACGGCAGACTGTGCCTCGGGCGAGGAGCGGGAGGTGTGCATGAGCTCAGCAGAGCTTGGGGCGGGGAAGCGAAGGCCGGAAGCAAAGATGAGGGCGGTATGTGCAGGACGCGAGGTCGGCGATGCTGAGTGCGGTGGTTGGTGTGCAAAGGATCGTGCGGGGAGGTGCCATGCGGTCGAGCATCGAGAAGATTTCGAGCTTGGACTCGAGTTCGTCGGGAACGAAGTCGATCGCGAGGTCTGCGTCGCGGACGGCGTCTTCGACGGTAGAGGCGAGGTGAAGCGCGCCTGCGGGTGTTTCGGAGACGATCGCGTGGTGGGCGCTACGCAGGCGAGAAGGCATTACGTCTTCGAGGACGACGTTGAAGCCGGCGCGAACACAGCGGAGAGCGAGGTCGCGGCCTGCTGCTCCTGCACCGATTACCGCGATGCGGCTCAGTGGCCAGGAGGTCTGCATGGGTGCGGGAGTTACTTTGAGGTGAGTGCGGCGAGGACCGACTCGTAGCTGGGTTCGGATTGGCGGATGTGGTCGGCGACGCGGGCCTTCTCCTCGTCAGAGAGTACGGGCAAGACGGAGAGAATGCGGCGCAGGGTGACGGAAATGTCGTCAACGTAGTTCATGGTGCGGATAGCTTCACCGGAAAGAGGCACTGCAGAATCTCCTGATCGATATGTAGTTAGTTTACGCCGAGCCAGGCGACGGGCTGAGACCTGGTTGTGGAACAACCGGAGAAGCAGATGCGCTTCGGGCATGAGAAATAAAAAGGCAGGGGCGGAGCTTAGCGGTCGGAGCCTTCCTGGACGCGGAGAGAGGCGGAATCGGTGGGGCTGCCGGCGGATTCCCCCTCGATGGGTTTCTGGTAGCCGTCGCGATCGGACATCTCGGTGATCGCGCAGAGGCGAGCGGCGAATTCGGGCTTGAGGTCGTCGAGGCCGAAGCGCCAGGACCAGTTGCCGGACGCGGCGGCCGGGCGATTCATGCGAGCGTCACTGCCGAGCTCGAGGACATCCTGCAGGGGATAGATGGCGACATTCGCGACGGAGCCGGCGGCGGCGCGGATCATGGACCAGACGATTTCGGAGTCGTTTTGCGGGTCAACGGGGCCGAGATAAATTTGCACGTTGTTGCGCTCGTCGGGTGTGCTGTCTTCGCGCCACCAGCCGAGTGTGGTGTTGTTGTCGTGCGTACCGGTGTACACGACCGTGTTGGGGACGTAACGATGAGGCAGATAGGTGTGGCCGCCGCGCTCGGCGAAGCCGAACTGCAGGATGCGCATGCCGGGCATGCCGAAGTATTCGCGCAGCTCGTCGACTTCGGGCGTGATGAGGCCGAGGTCTTCCGCGACGAATGGGAGATCGCCGAAAATTTCTTTGAGGCGATTGAAAAGGGCGTGGCCGGGGGCTTTGACCCAATGGCCGTTCATCGCGGTCTCTTCGTCAGCGGCGATGGACCAGAAGGCTTCGAAGCCGCGGAAGTGATCAAGGCGGACGGTGTCATAGAGTGTGAGCGAGCGGCGAACGCGCGCGACCCACCAGTCGAAGCCGCGCTCTTGAAGGAGGCCCCACTTGTAGAGCGGATTTCCCCAGCGCTGTCCGGTGGCGGAGAAGTAATCCGGTGGGACGCCGGAGACGCGCGTCGGCTTGCGGTCGTCGTCGAGCTCGAAGATTTCCGGGTGGGTCCAGACGTCAGCGGAGTCGTAGCTGACGAAGATGGCGATGTCGCCGAGAATTTTGATTTTGCGTTCGGTGCAGTAAGAGCGGAGAGCGTTCCACTGTTCGGCGAAGAAGAATTGGACGACCTGCTCGATGGCGATGTCGCGGCCGGAATCGTTGAGGAGCGCGGTCATCGCGTCGGATTGCCGGAGCGCGTACTCGGGCGGCCAGGAGATCCAACCGGAATAGTTGAAGCGGCGGCGAAGGACGGCGAACATGGCCCAGTCGGTCAGCCAGGAGATGTTGTCCTGGGCGAATCGTTGGAAACGGGCGCGGTCCTCGCCGTCGGCGCGGTCGAGGAAATTGGCGGCGGCTTCTTCGACGAGCGGGCGCTTGGCATCGAATGCGCGTTCGAACTCGCAGGGGCCGTTGTGGCCGGGCACACCCTGGATGCGATCAGCGGCGAGCCAGCCCGCATCGACGAGGCGCTCGAGAGAGATCAGCAGTGGATTGCCGGCGAAGGCGGAAAGCGCAGAATAGGGCGAGCTGCCGTAGCCGGTCGGATTGAGCGGAAGAACCTGCCAGAGCTGTTGCTTGGCTGCGGCGAGGAAGTCGACAAAGGCATAGGCTGCCGGCCCGAAGTCGCCGATGCCGCCGTAGGACGGAAGCGAGGTTATGTGCAGCAAAACTCCGGAAACCCGCTCTGACGTCATTGCGCTCCTTCACCCGTTTGTGGCCTGAAGCGTAGGACGTGCGCGCGCGCAGACGGGATGCCGACAGCGACAACCCATTGCGTAATGGCGACGAGTTTACGGTAGTCCTGCGGGTTGCTTGCGGCTGTAGACAATGGCGCCGCCCTGTTGGTAACGCTGCATGAGGGAAGCAGCGAACAGTCCAAACGCCTCCTGGCGTTGCTGGTCGAGCAACTTTTCGCGCTGTGCAGGGAGATTCTTCGCGATGTCCTCGGGAGTGGGTTGCTGCTTGTCAATTACCTGGGCGACGGAGCCGTTGGGGCCTTCGTTAATCGGGCCCGAGATGCCACCCTTTGGCAGGGAGAAGAGCACGGAGGCGGCGCCGCTCATGGAGCCGATGTCGGGAACCTGAGCGTCGCGGCCGACGAGATCGCTGGTCTTGAGGGGAAGCTTCATCTCGGCAGCGGCCTTGGAGAGATCGTCGAGGACCTTGGCGCGATCGGCGAGCTTGATGAGCTGCGCGTTGAGGAGCTCGGGCGCCTTCTGATCGCGGTAGTCGTCGAGGACGTGCGGCTTCCAGGAGGCGAAGTCGGGAGCGTGCGCGGGCTTGACGTCGAGTACCTGGAAGATCGCGTAGCCTTCGCCGGTGGATGCGCTCTGCGGCGGAGCATTCTTCGTGGCGGTGAAGGCCGCCGTGAGCAGCGCGGTGGAATCGGGCAGGCTGGGGATTGTGGCGTCGTGTGCGACGTAGTCAGTGGTCACGACGTGCAGGTTGTGAGCCTGCGCGGTCTTCTCGAGGCCATCCTTACGGGCTTCGGTCGCGAGCTGGTTGGCGTAGGTCTGTGCGGCGGCAGCAGCCTTCTCGCTCTCGAGTGCGGCGACGATGGAATCGTGCACTTCGGCGAGCGACTTAGTGTGCGCCGGCTCCTTCTGCTCGGTCTGGATGATGTGATAGCCGAACTGCGAGCGCACGAGGCCGGAGGTCTGGCCGGGGTTGAGGGCCATTGCGGCCTGAGCGTACGCGGGATCCAGCTGGCTGGTCGGGATCAAGGGGAGTTCGCCGCCCTGATCCTTTGACCCGGGGTCGTCGGAGTATTTCTTGGCGAGGTCAGCGAATTTTGCGCCGGATTGAAGCTGCTTGAGGACGTCCTGTGCCTTTGCTTTTGCGGCGTTGTCGGTTGCGGTGTCGGCGCCCTTGGGTGCGGAGATGAGGATGTGGCGCGTCTTCACCTGCGCAGGCACCTTGAACTGATCCTGATGGCCGTTGTAGTAGGCCTGGATATCGGATTCGCTGACCTGCGGCTTGCCGCCCGGAAGGCTGGCGTCGTCGAATGCGATGAAGGTGATCTTGCGGGTCTCAGGGACTGCGTTGGCGTAACGCGCGGAGTTCTGGTTGAAGAACGCCTGCAGTTCAGCGTCAGAGGGATTGATCGTCTTCTTGATGTCCTCAGCTGACAGGACGGCATAGTTGAACTTCACCTTCTGGCCCTGCTGGAGATAGGCGGTGCGGACGGCGTTGTCAGAGACAGTGACGCTGCCGGTGACGAGCGATTGAAGGCGTTGAAGCTCGAGGTCCTCTTTGACTTCCTTTTCAAACTGCGCCACGCCGACGCCGAAGAACTGCTCGACGAAGTTCATATACCCCTGATCGCCGATGAACTTGCCGCCGGGGAAGAGATATTGCGAGAGCGGACCGGTGCTGAGCTCGCGGCGGAGGTCGTCATCGGACACCTGCAGGCCGAGGCGGTCGGCTTCGCGCACGAGAACAGCACGCTCGACCTGCTCCTGGCCAACCTTATTCATAAGGATCGGGCGCGCGAAGTCGGGATAGTGCTGTTGCTGCATCTGCCGCTCGGTCTGCTGCGTGACCTCCTGCATGGTGATGGCGTCGCTGCCGCCGAAGAAACGTCCCCACGTGCCGGGAGCGTGGACGGTTGCGAAGAGCGCGGTGTTGTTTGCAGCGCTGTCGTCATTGAAGATGCCGGGCACCAGGGTGATGACCATGGTGACGATGGCGGCGGCGATAATAAGACCAAAGATGATCTTGGTGGCTTTGTTGTCCTGCTGAAAGATGCGGATCATGCCTGGTTGACGACCTTCACTTCAAGAACGAGACGTGGAGTGGTCTCGTGTGCCCGGGGATTTTTGCGCAGGATGATCAGGTCTCGCTGCCGAGACGGATCACGCCTGCCTGCAGGGGCTTCGTTCTGAGTATAAATCAGCAGCCAGGGCCAGATTGGAGCCGAGATGTGCCAATCGGGTGAATGGCTGATTGGAAAGAGAAAGGGCTGCGGCATCCGCAGCCCTTTCTCGTCAGGTGGTAAGGCTCAGCGCCCGTAGTACGGAGCGTAGTAGTACCCGTAGTACGGGCTGTAGTAGCGACGCATCGGCGGCTGCTGCGGGTTGGCACCGGCAGCGTAGGCAAGGCGCGCCATCTCCTGCTCAGAGACGGTCTTTACTACAGCGGGTTGGGCGAGCTGGAATGTGATGACCGCTTCAGGTGGAACAATCACTCGTCCGCTGGGCGATGAAGCTGATCCGGCAACGCCGACGCCGGCGCCGGCGACCGCTCCCACAGCGGCTCCGGCGCCACCTCCGGCGATGCCGCCGATGATGGCTCCGAGGGCGCCGAGGCCAAGAGCGCTGTTGGCGGTCGTGGTTGATTTATCACGACCGTGCTGCTCCCAGAGCCTGGTCTCGATCGGATAGGTGACGCCTCCGAGCGTGACACTAGTAATTGCGAGGCTGAGTTCGCCGCGGCCACTCAGCGCACCGGATTTGCTGGCGTCTACGACAGTGCCCTGGACGGACGCTCCGCGCGGGATTGCGATTGCGCCATCGGCTGCTACGTCGTTAAGGACCGTGCCATCAAAGGGGGTACCAGGCTTAATGTGATTCGAGTCGAGGCCGCGATTGATGCGGATGCGCAGCATCGCTCCGTCAGGGACCGTGACCTGGAGTCCAGCCTGCTGTCCTCCGGGAGGGGCATACGCCTGGTCCGGGCCATTGTTGTACAGCGGACGGCGCGGAGGAGGGCCGTACGGTTGCGGCTGGCCCGGGTAGGGCTGCTGACTGTACTGAGGCTGACCCTGGTTATAGGGCTGATTGGGGTAGGCCTCCCCCTGAGCCTGCGGAGGGCCGTAGCCACCGGGATACTGCTGATTGGCCTGGGGTGCGCCGTAAGGCGGCTGCGGCTGATTCTGCTGGGCGCCATAACCTCCGGGATATTGCTGCTGATTCGCGGAGGGCTGGCCGTTGGACTGCTCGTCCTGCGGGGGACCGTAGCCGCCGGGATACTGACTGCCATCCGGCGACTGCGGGGCTGCATTGGGCTGCGGCTGCTGACTGTAGTCGGGCTGTGCCCGATTTGGTGTCGGCGGGGGAGTATTTTCCGCTTGCTCGGATGGTGCGGGCGCCGGAGCGTAACTGCCGTCCGATTGCAACTGACCGTTCGACGGCTGCTGCTGAGCGGCTTGATCGGCGGGCTCCGGCTGATCACTCGTCGAGGCCTCATCGGCCGCAGCGGAAGAGTCGCCGAGGGACAGTTCGTCGACGACCTTCTTGACCCCGACAGCGCGGGCGACCAGGTTCTCGGCCTTGGTGCGCAGAGCTTCGTCATGCACATTTCCGGTGAGCGTCACGGTGCCGTACACGGTGGAGGACTGGATGTTCTGCGTCGACAGTTCGGGGGCGCTGGCCAGCGCGCGGAGGACGTTGGCCTCGATCTGGGCGTCCGTCGTGTTGCCCTGGGCTGGTTGGCTTTGGCCGAGGGCCGCGGTGCCCAGCATAAGGCTGCCGACGAGAATGGGGTGGCCGATACGAGAAAAGCCTTTCGGGCTCATAGTCTGTACTCCTGTTGGCGCCGAGGTATCGCAGGGCTTCGCAGACACTTCGGGCAGGCGCCATCCATCAAATCAGACGCTACTTTGAAGGAAAAGTTCCGCTCGGAGCGAAGCATTCCGATATCAGGCAGGGTACATTCGGCCGCAGCGGTCTCAGGGCGTGCAGGACAGGTTTGACCCGAGATGCTGGCGAATGGCATCATAGGAATGCGGGGTGGAGCAGCCCGGTAGCTCGTTGGGCTCATAACCCAAAGGTCGCAGGTTCAAATCCTGCCCCCGCAACCATTTAGCAGAAACGCCAACCCCAGAATAACCCCATGTAAGAGCGAACGAACAATCGCTCCATGGGGTTTTCTGCCCGGTTGGACGTTCTCTGTCATGGGGTCTAATTGCTCCTCAATGCCATTCTGTTAACGACAGCCTTGCTGTTGGCCTCACGCTTGGCTTCCATCAGCGCGTTTCCGTACACGTTCATCGTGGTCGAGATCTGTGCGTGCCGCATCAGCTTTTGCTGCACGCCCATCGGTGCTCCGGTGTTGTCCAGCCAGGAACGATAGGTGTGGCGGAACGTATGCCAGCCAACGCTGCCGTACTTCCCGGCAGCCTCCCAGCGCTCGTCATGCAATGAGAAGCCGCTTGCCGTTCGGTGTTGGCGCGTCCTGCACGCACCAGACCCCTGCCGCTGCCCGCACTTCGGACAAGCCACAAGGCAGCAGCCAGCCGGCCGGATGTAGTCCTGCTGAGATGGGCGTCGCGTGATAGTGCCGAGCCGGTGAGGTGCTCGGGAAGAGCGAGATCCAACCCCACCAGTGGGGTTGAAATCCCGTTTTGCGCCTTGCGTTCGGACTCCAGGCTCCGCTTCCAGGTCAGAAGAAGCGTCCGCAAAGCCGGGGTCAAGCGGCAGCTCGTCTTCCGAATACTCGGTCTTGACCAGTCTTCACCCGTCCGTGAACGACGGCCCGGGTCACCTTCATGCTGAGGCTTTCGAAGTCGATGTCCTGCCCACTCCAGCGCCAGAACCTCTTCGGCCCGAAGGCCGGTGCACTGCGCCACCATCACCATCGTCCGATAGGGTTCCGGCAACAGATTCAGGATCAGGTAGTACTGCTCGACTGTCAGGATGATCGGCTTCTTCCGCCGCTTGCTGATGCCTTTGATCTCGACCAGCTCCATGGGATTCCGCTGCCAATCGACCATCTCCCACAGCATGGCCTTTTCGAACAACCGGTGCATGACGGCCTTGATGTGTCCTTTGGTCTTCGGAGCGACGTCCAGTTCCCGGAGCCATGCCTGAACCATCATCGGCTTCAGCCGGGAGATGCGAGTGGTGCCCCACTCGCGCGGATTCGCTTGATGACGCTGAGGTAGGAGAGGACGGTCGAGTAGCTGAGATCACCCTGCCCGTCGCACGGTCTCGCCGGGACGAGGCTGTTTGATTTCGAGCAGCCTTTCCTCTTCGATGAAGCGGTCAAGAAGAGCGTCAAACGTGGGCTCCAGGACGGCCAACGTTGGGTTTTCTGCGTTGAGTTTGAGCACAAAAGATTCCAGATGCCGCTCCGACGGCGGTCTGCGTCGGGAACTGTTCTGATGCTCAGGAACAAGGATTTTCTTTGTTGGTTTGGGGGTCCGCGTACCGGTACTCCCAGGCCCAACGATTATCGGCCCGCGCGCACTTTGCCGCAGGGTGCCACGTTGATAGCGTTGCCGAGTGAATTTCAAGAACACCGTTCCTGTCTAGTCACGCCGGCGTGATCGGTTGTGTTCGAGTTTATGCCATGTTCCAGCCAGGAATTCAGCGAACTGAGGCGGAAACGCCAGCGTTTTCCGACCTTGAATGCGGGCACCTCGTGGCCCCGCGCCTTCGCCTCCAGGGTCTTCCAGTGCATGCCCAGAACTGCCGACGCTTCGTGCAAATCCAGGAGCGGCTCGAAGGCAGTCGTCGGACTGCGCGGGAGGAGCTGAGAATGCCCGGGCCGTGACCGAGTGGCGGACCGAAGCCACAGGCTTGCGACCGCGCAGGCGGCTCTCCTTGGGTTCGGGCATGACGCCACCTGACGGTGCGAAACGCTCCGTTTGCTGGTGAGGACGACCAGATGCTTCACTGAAATCCTGATTGCGGTTGGGTTCCATGAGACCGCTCCAATGCTGAAGAGGTTCCATGTCCACCGTTGCTCGTGTCCAATGAGTTTCCTGCCCAACGTTATGACTGGAGCGCATAACGCCCCGAATCGGCCGGAGCTGTGTCAGTGCCGGCAGGCATAGGCGACAGGCACGGTTCATCGCGTTTCCGCGAGGTGGCGGACGGACCTTCGGGCCGATGAATATGCTCGAAAAGGTAGAAACTCCAAAGCTACAGACGGTGTCTAAGTAGATGATGATCCAATCCGTGGACGCGGATGGATACACCCGCATTAGGAATCAGGCGGGCATTGGGGGCGGGCCATGCAGCGCTTCGTCGACGTTCGATCCCTCGTAGCCATCGTGACTCTTTCCGAAGAGTTGAGCTTTACGCGAGCTGCCAAGCGGCTGGGAATGAGCCAGTCCGGGCTCAGCAGGCATGTCAGCTCCCTTGAACAGCGACACCGAATCAAGCTCTTCGACAGAGATCACGCCAATGTGACCCTGACCGACGGGGGCCGTGCCTTCGTGGAGGAGGCCAAGCTGTCGCTTTTGCACGACGAGCGCGCCTTGCAAGCGGCGCGAACGGTTGCGGAAGGCGTTGAGCATAGCTTGAAGATCGGGACGATCGCCGTTCACCGATCCCTTTCTCACCTCCGCCCTGCTTTCGATTCGCCTTCCCCTTTATCCGAACTTGCACGTACATCTGCACAGCGATTTCGCGCCGGAACTCGTTCACGACGTCATTGTGTCCAAGCTCGATCTGGCACTCATAACTAATCCTGGTCCGAACCGAAAGCTGACGACGACCAAGGTCAGCGAAGCCCCTCTGTACGCGGTGCTTCCTGCCGGCAGTCCACTTCTTCAGAAAGCGGCCGTGACACTTGTCGATCTGAGCGACCAGACGTGGATCCTTTTCGAGAAGAAAGCGCATCCCCTCATGTACGACACGATTCTGCGGCGCGCAGAGGAGGAAGGCATCGCTGTCAAAGACGGTCAGAAAGTCCTGAGTGCCGAAGATGCGGCGCAGCTTGTCTCCGAGCATCTCGGCGTGGCTTTCGTAAGCATGCCGGGCGCCATGAAAATCGCACAGCAGGGTGCGGAAGTGCGCCCGGTCGACGATCCGGAGCTGGTGCTCACGGTTTGCCTCGCTTCCCGTGCAGACAATCGGTCAAAGCTGGTAAGTGAATTCGCCCGCGCCTTCATGCGCCGAATCGCTCAGGTCAAAAAGCCACCGCAGGGGGCGAAGGAAGGGCTGACCGGGAACGGCGCTGTGCAGCTCGCGAGTTGAAGGAGCTAATATTGGCAGTGCTCAATCGTTCGGAGCAAAATGGCTTAATGGTTTGCCGTAGATCTTCGAGAGCTCCCAGAGCTCCACAATGTCGAGGACGCGCTCACCTGATTCGCATTTGTTCAGGTAGGAGTGTGACATTCCCATCTGCAACGAAACGTCGCGCTGGGTCAGGCCGGCTTCAAGGCGCGCGGCAATCAATCGCTCCAACACCCCGTCGTAGTAGGCGCGCAGTTTGGCGTTCCGGCCTTTTCTTGATCTCCTCGCCTCTGGTTGTTTGCGCCCTGCCACACCCCAAAGTGTGGTGATCTGTTGACGAATCCCCTAATAAGGGACACTCTGGGTACGAGTTCAGGAAGAGAAACCGGCATGGAACAACCGCGCATAGATTTCCCCGAAGTAGCCGGTAAGTCTGTGGCCGAGCTATCCGTTCTTGACGATCCGGTATATGGCCGTGAGGTTCTCGTTCGTTTCACCGACGACACGCAGCTGTCGATCTGTGTGGGTGTGAAGCAAACGATTGATGCTCGATATTGCCAGGAAGATACGCCGGACAAACCCATCTTTGTCCGGCATGAGTAGCAGACCTGCGTGGACCACGTCCACAGGTCCCGGGAAGCATGACCTTCTGCAGCTTCCCGGGGCAACACGGCTAATTCATCCATTCGGCGGGAATCAATGCTTGTCCATTGCGCCACTCGTCGACTTCATGCACACGAGGAATGCCGCCCCAAACGGTCTTGGCCGCGTGATCGAGGACGATAACCTGGAACTTGCCCGACGCAGCCGTTACGGCCTGAGACATGGCGATAAAAACCTTACGGACGGCTTCTTCATCTTCATCGCGCCACTCCGGCTCCGAAGCGGGCTCGGCGTTTTTTCTGTCAACGAGGCGCTGTGGGAAATAAACCTGGCTGGGCTGGTCGTACACGATGAAGTTGGGCACCGGGCAAGAAGCGAGGTTAGAAAGAACTGGTGAGGCCGAGCGTCAGGGCAACGTGGTAGGACAGCCAATTCGACCCGCTGCCAATTTCCCAGAGGAAGTCTTCGCGGCCTACGCGCTTGACTTTGAGCGTGAGTTCCGTCTCGGAAAGGCTAACAGGATCGTTGGGAGTCTCCGCATCCAGTAGGGGCATGAGGCGGCCGGTAAACAGGTTGACTGAGTCAAGAGCACGCCGCAATCTCTGCCCGATTTCGGCCTCGGAGATCACACGCTCGAGCGCACGGACGCGCTCGCGTAAAGAAGCGACTTCAGCCGAAAGTTCACCGTCCTGACCGATACTGTCGAAGACGTTCAGATCGGCTTCGAGATGCCCGAGAAAGCGCGATGCGCGCATCTGGGCATACTGGCGGTCACGTGCTGCCTGAGACTGTTTGGTGAGCGCCGCCTGACGGATACGGATGCCTTTCAGCCGCTCGACCTGTTCCGAAATGGCGGTACTGACTCGCTCGAGTTCGCGGTCAAAACTCGGCGGGAGAGCGTTGGCGGATGCGGCCTCCTCCAACGTCGAGAGGCTGGTAAGCAACTCTCCAAGCTTCGCGGGAGGCGCGACGAGATGGGTGTTGCAGAGCGGGCAATCCTGTTCTGTCTGCTGGTCACTGAGCCAACGACTGAGTTGCAGCCGATCTCTTTGCAACACTATCGATCCCTGATAGGAGGTCGAACTCTGGCGGAGCTGTTCCATTTCCGCGCTGCGTCGCCGGAGCCGAGAAAGCTCCTGGGCGACTGTTTGTTCTTCTGCGCTCAATCTGTTCAGTTCGGTAACGCCCTCGTTCACCGCAGCCGCAGTGACCAGCGGATCGGCCGTCGTAGCGGAGGCAAGGGCACGCAATTGGTCCATGGCGAATGCCTGACTTGCGGGTGCGGGCGCATCACTGGCAATGAGTCCCAGATCCTTCGCCTCGGAGACGCGAGCGTCAATCGTGGCGCGCCAGCGCTCCGAAAGGTTCTGAATGTTTCGCAGATCGGCTTCCTTCTTCCGCAGCTCTCGTTGCAGCCGTTGCAACTCATGCCGCTGGGCCAGCGTTTCACCGCTGACGGCTCCAAGAACGTAGGGAAAGATGCTTTGCAACTTAGCGCGATTCTTTACGCTGTCCGCCTTATAAAACAGGACATTGGGGTTGGCAACAATGTTCTGAGGCTGGAAATTGAAGGCGGCTAGATCCCGGAAACTGGGCCGACCGAGTCCGTCACTGCCGGCGTCATCCGCGGTGAAACTCAGGGTAGTCAGCATCGACAGGTTGTCGAGTCGCTGCTTGACAGAATCCCGCGTCGCATTCTTCGTGATCACGTCTGGGATGGTGACTGCGCGGACTCCTGAAGGTACATGTCATCGGTCGCTTGTTGCTGTTCGGGCTCGCGGCGGGCAAACAGTTTTTCTCCTTCGGCGGTACTGATGACCACTCCAAACCAACTCGTCTTCTCGCGGATGACGCCCGTAGGAATCGTGCATCGGCCAGATCCGAGGCAATAATCGATGATGGGGATGATGGCCGACTTGCCCGTTCGGGAGAGGCCCGAGATGACATTGATCTGCCCGCGCTTGAACACCACCGTGCGAATGGTGTGCTTCGGGTTCTTGGGCCACAGGATGATTTTGCTGATCTGAAAGTCCACTAGAAGGTCACCTGCATTTGTAAGCCGATCTCATACATCGTGAGGCTGGAAAACCATGCGCCCAGCTTTTCGGCGTTGACCGAGCATGGGACGAATCGGGAGAGGCACCCCGCTAACGAGCGGGGTTTCGAAACGACAGAAGTGTTCCCTTGGCGGTATCGAGGGCGAGGATGTTAGAGGAAAGGGCGAGCCGTAGCGATTCCCAGGAAAGCTCGCGCATGGCGGTGGCGCGTCCGCCCACGGCGAGCAGCAGATCAGTTTTCGATTCCTCCGCGCTACGGAACTTCTCGGTCAGCTTGCGCAGGCCGGAAGCGGTACGCGTCGTGGTCACCAGCGACGCCGTCTCCTCGTGATAGAGGATCGGCAGAACCAAAAACGCCAGCGGCAAAGGCATGAAGTCGCTGGTCGGGATGGCTCTTCTGGTAGCTGGAGGCCGCGCGCCAGATCAGGACCGAACCCAGGGCCGGGTTCTGGATGGCGCGAACCTCTCTATTTAGAATCGCCATGGTCCGCTCCGGGGCTGAGAAGTTTCTTGTATTCGGGGTGCCAGCCGACACTCTGGTCTTCAGCCAGGGCGTGGAAGCTGCCCGGTGTAAAGAAGGGCGGCGGCTCCAGGCCCTGAAGTTTTTGCTGATGGAGACCGCAATCCGCGAGCAGGAGCTTGCCACGGTCTACGCCGGAGAGGTTTTTGTGGGTGATGTTGTGAAGCGATCGCTTGTTCTTCCATGCAGAAATGAGTGCTTCTTCGTATTCGTCGAAGCTCTTTTCGTGAACAAGTCCTTGTTTGCTCCATGCGGAACGCTCGGCGGCAGCGCGTAAGAACTGGTTGATGGCCTCGAATACATCCTCGTCAGAGCCCTCGATGAGTTGGAGCTGCCGCACATAGGTGCGCAGCTGTTCAGCGGCCAGGGTGTCCTCGGTAAGCTCAAGCTTTCCTGCGATGGCGGCCAAAATGTGCTGGAAGTCGACCCTCGGAAGGAACGAGCGCATTTCGGCGTTGAACTCGTCGACGTTCAACGGCGGGCTTTCCCGCGAGGATAAGCCCGTCCATCTTCTCCTTGATCCATCCATGCGCGTGCTGAATGACGGCGTCGACGCTTTCCGGCCGCACCCACTTGCTGTCGACTTTGGGGCGCAGGTCGCGCAGAGGGTCTTTGGCGGCTACCGAAAGAGTAAAGCGCTGGATGATGCCGACAGCAATGTCGGTTGGAGCTTCGAGGACATGGTTGACGAACGGTGCCAGGCCCTCGGCCAACTTTTCCTTCTTTGGATACTCCGGGGCAGCGCCCCACAGCAGGTCGCGGGCTTGATCCAGAGCGGCTTTAGCGGCTTCCTCGGTCTGCGCATCATGGAAGAGCTGCACCAGCTTTCCGGTGCGGCGCTTGGCAAGGTAGATTTCAAACTTCGTGGTTGCGAGGCTGATTTGACCGGAGCTGACCGCCGTCTTCCAGTTGCTGAAGGTCTTCCAGAGGTCGACCGCTTTGTCGCTGACCGGGTTAGTCTCCAGAGCGGATTTCGTTT
>CAVXKS010000004.1:0-595449 GCA_963762465.1 uncultured Acidobacteriaceae bacterium
GAGTTCCAGCGGGCGCAGGTGCTCCCGGATGCGCCGCACGCCCGGCCGCGGCCTGTGCTGTACAACTCCTGGGAGGCGACGGAGTTTCGCGTCTCTGAAGAAGGGCAGGCGCAGCTGGCAGAGAAGGCGGCGTCCATCGGTGTTGAACGTTTTGTGATGGACGATGGCTTTCCTGACACGTAAGGACGACCACGCGGGTTTGGGCGACTGGTATCCGGATCCGGACAAGTTTCCCCACGGGTTGAAGCCGCTAATTGACCGCGTGCATGCGCTCGGCATCGACTTCGGCCTTTGGGTCAAGCCGGAGATGGTCAACGAGAACGGCGACCTCTATCGCAAACATCCGGATTCGATCGTCATTCACTTTGATGGCCGCCCACGTACACAGGCTCGCTCGCAGTTTGTGCTGAATCTGGCAATGCCTGAGGTGCGTGCCTATGTGTTTGGAGTCGGTGGACAAGCTGCTCAGCGAAAATCAGATTGCCTTTCTGAAGTGGGACGCCAACCGGAACTGGTCGGAACCTGGCTGGCCGCAGGTAGCCCCTGAACAAGCAGAAGAAAATTTATGTGCGGTACATGAAGAACTACTACTCAATTCTGGGCGAGCTGCGGGCAAAGCACCCACAGGTGAAATGAGACGGTCCTGTTCGGGAGGCGGCGGCAGAGTGGATTTGGGCGTGATGCGGTACACCGACGAGGTATGGACTTCGGACAATACCGATCCGTTTGACCGTCTCAGCATTCAGGATGGTTTCAGCTATGCGTACACACCACAAGTGATGATGGCCTGGGTGACAGATTCTCCGAACTGGTACAACCATCGAACGACGTCGCTAATCTATCGGTTCCTCTCCGCGATGCAAGGCTCGCTCGGCATCAGTGCGGACCTGAATAAATGGACTCCGCAGGACTTCGCCACGGCAAAGCAAATGATTGCGGAGTACAAGGCGATGCGCGGGGTGGTGCAGCAGGGAACATTGCACCGCCTTGCGTCGCCGCGGGACGGCAGCAACTTCGCCGCGACCGAGTCGGTCTCCTCGGACGAGCGCAAGGCCGTGGTGTTTGCATTTCTGCACTCAGAGCAGATGCAGTATCCCACACCTGTGGTGCATGCGCGCGGACTGCGCGAAGACGCGGTGTACGCGGTGCGCTCCCTCGGTGGCGGCCTCGAAGCAGGCACCCCGGCAAAGGCATCCGGAGCGTACTGGATGAATCACGGTTTCAGCTTCCGTCTTGAAGGTGACTACGCCGCGAGCGCCGCCATCTTCGAAGCGCAACCATAACTGTTTCGGCGTGTTGGTGAGGATCTGCATGACAAATGCTATTGCCGCTGAAGCGAAACGCGCATGGGCGTTGGCATTTCTTTGCGCCGGCTTGGGTTGCGGGTTGATGGGGGCCTTGCTGCCTGTATTGACCAGGCAATGGGGACTCGCCGACAACCGGTCCGGCTTGCTGCTGGGTTTGCTGCTGGCGGGCTCCTGCTGCGGTACGCTGACGCTGCAGCGCAGGCTGGACCGCGCAGTGCGCCGCGGTGTTTTGTGCGCGGCGGCCGGCGTGGCCGGCTTCGCCCTGTGCACGCGAAGCAGCTCAGGGGAAATCTATGCTGTCGCACTTCTTGCCGTTTTGGTGACAGGCTTTGGCCTGGGTTCGCTGATGAGCGCGGTGAACCTGCTCGCAGGTCGGCTCCCCGTTCCGCAGCGCACGGGGGTGCTGGCCCGGCTGGGAGCGGTGTGGTGCGTTGGTGCAATGCTTTCGCCCCTATTCGTCGCGCCGCATCTTCTCGGCCTATCTTTGGCTAGTCGCCTGCTGTTGCTGGCTGCACTTTTCCTCGGATGCCTGTTCGACCAGGAGGCATGGCGCGGCGAAGCAACGGATCCCGCAACATCGCACGTAGCACTGAATGCTCATCCTGCGCGCTTCGTCACGCTCGCCTGCGCAGCCGCAATGTTTCTTTACGGCGGCGCGGAAGGATGCATCAGCGGCTGGCTGCCTACATTCGCATATCGTTATGGCGGAAGAACGCTGGCCCAGGCACCATGGGTGACATCGGCACTGTGGCTAGGATTGATGCTTTCGCGGGTGGCCGTGCCGCGAGAACTGAGACGCGCAGTCCGTCGGCGCTTTCTGAGTGCTGCGCTGATCGGCACCGCACTCGTTCTCGCGCAACTCGTTGCTGTTCCGCAGGCGGCCGGCATCTCTGCGGGCTTCATTGCCGGCCTTCTGATCGGGCCAGGCTTCCCGCTGGTGCTTTCGTGGACGCTGGACTGGGCTGGGAACGCGGCGGATGGGGATCGTGCTGGCCTCGGCTGCGATGGGAGGCGCCATATGCCCACTGCTGGTCGGGCAGCTCTCGATGGTTTTCGGTTTGCGCGGAGCGATGTTGCTGCCCATAGCGATCCTGCTCGCTTTACCGTGGCTGCCACGGCGAAAGCGTCCTGTGCTGTTGCGAGGCGTGTCCCGCGAAGCAGTCTCCGTGTGATTCGGTATGAATGCTGAGATAGGATGGGGGGAATTATGCCGGCTATTCGAATGAAGGACATCGCCCGGGACCTCGGGGTTTCAGCCGTCACTGTGTCCAAGGTGCTGCGCGATCATCCCGACATCGGTCGGGCGACAAAAGAGAGGGTCCTGAAGCGTGTGCAGGAGCTGCAATATCGACCCAACTTGATGGCGCGCAGCCTGGTCACGGGGCGCACGTCGGTGATCGCTCTTGTCATCCCAGACCTCGTGCATGGATTCTTTGCGGAAATCGCGATCTCGATTTCTGAAGTGTTGCGCAAGTACGGCTACACCACGCTGATTGCATGGACGGCCGAAGATGAGAAGCTGCAGCTCAGTGAAATCGAACATCTGCTTTCTTTCGGTGCGGACGCAATGGTGATTGCGACATCCGGTTCCGACACCGCCTGCTTCGATCTGCTCCAGCAGCGGGAAGTTCCATTCGTTTTGCTGGATCGTGATGTGCGTTCCTTCAAGGTTCCATACGTTGGCGTCGATGACTTGCTGGTAGGCAGGATGGCAACCGAGCATCTGATCAAAACCGGATGCAAGCGCATCGGCCACATCATGGGACCGCCGATGAGCCCGGGGCAGATGCGCTTTCAGGGATACAAAGACGCACTCGAGGAGGCAGGCCTTCCGTTTCGCGAAAAGTATGTAGTTACACCGGTGGACGCTGGACCGCGTTCTTTCCACCATGGCTTCGAAGCAACCCAGCGACTGTTGAGCGAAAAGCCGCAGATCGACGGCATATTCTGCTTCAACGATCCGATGGCAATCGGCGCGATTGAGGCTGTGTTGGCAGCGAAACTTCGCATTCCCAGGGACGTAGCGATCATCGGCGTGGGTAATCATCCGCTGGGCCAGGCCCTCCGGATTCCTCTGTCGACGGTTGACCAGGATGCGAAGGCCCTTGGGGAGAAATCAGCAAAGGCCGTGTTGACCCTTTTGAATAAGGACAAGAAGCCTTCATCCCGTCGCATCGTGCTGAAGTCGAAGCTGATCCTTCGGGCGACCACCCACTGAAGGCCGCAGGGGATCGCGCGCGGGCACTTGCATCCTTGATTCGAGCGTTCTAAATGCATTCAAAAATGACCCTGCGGTGCACATGGTTCTTCTCGTTGCTTCCGGTCATTTCAGCCGCCGCTCTAAGCGCGCAGCGGCTGGATGATTCGGCCCAATCACGCCGTTGGGTGCTGGATAGCGGGATAGTGCGTAAAGCGGTGTCTTATTCGGCCCAATACGGCCTGGAGACGCAGGAGTGGAGCGATCATACCAGTGCGCACGAATTCGTTCTGCCCGGGTCCATGCACCACGGCTTCAACGAGTTTCGAGTGTCTGTTGATGGGAAGCCCGTGAGCGGAAAATCCAGCGATGTCCGCTTGGAAGGGGCTACTGAGTGGACATCCAGTGATGGAACCGCCCAACTGGCCGTACGGCTCGAGGCTCTGCACGCTCCTGTAGAAGTGATTGTGCACTACGAGCTGGCGAAGGGGGAGCCGGCCGTGCGCCAGTTTCTTGAGATTCGGAATACAGGATCAACGCGAGTTGTTCTTCAGCATCTGACGGTCGCGGATGGTCTGCTCTCGCCAGGACCGGAGAAGGAACTGGTAGCGTACGGCGGCTATGGCGAGCAGCCGCGGGAGACTTACTTCACCGGGCGCGTGAACGATGTTGCGGTGCTGCTGGAGGATGCGAAGACAGGAATCGGATTCGCCGTTCTCAGTGAGGTGCCGGGATATATGAAGCGGACCGAACTCGGTCAAGTCGGATGGTTGCAATGGACGCCCGCGTTTTCGGCGATGTATGACACAGACCTATTTCCGTTTCAAAGAACAGTAGCGCCTGGGGAAGTGTTCAAGACTGCGGGCGTTTCCGTGCTGTTTTACCAGCGCGGAACGGCCTCCGACCCCCACTGGCGAATTCCGGAGTATGTGCGCGATCGAATCGCGATCAACCGCCGACAGGTTGAGCCATGGATATATAACACGTGGGAGCCATTTCATAAGGACATCAGCGCGGCACTGGTTGCGGAATTGATGCGCCGCGCTGCCGCCACTGGCTTCACTTTGTTCACGCTGGATGACGGTTGGGAACTGCGGTACGGGGACAACACCGTCGATACCAAGAAGTTTCCCGACGGTCTCGATCCTCTGTTCGCCCAAGCGCATCAGTTGGCGCTCGAGCGAGGCTTGTGGAGCCCGCTTGCATTGGTTGATCTCAAGTCTCATGACTTTTTGCAGCACCCCGAGTGGGCGTGCCACGAACCGGACGGCAGCCTGCGTTATTCCAACTCGTCAGGCATTGTGCTCTCGTTGGCGAGTCCATACAAGTATGCCGTCATCGACCGCATCTCGGACCTTGTAAAGCGCTACGACCTTAGCTATGTGAAGCTGGACCTCACTACCGTTTTCAATGCGTACGGCGAGCAGCCGGGATGCTTCGAGAAACGCGAAGAATACAACACGCCGCAGGAGTCTTCCGAGCGGATCTACGAGGCGCTCGATTTGATCGCCAGTACTCTGCACGAACGCTTCTCGAAGCTTCTGATCGATTACACATTTGAGTTGTGGGGAGAGAAGCACCTGATCGATTACGGTCTGTTGCGCGTCGCTGACCTGGACTGGATGAGCAACGTCGGCGATCGGTCCGCCGATGATGCCGGCCCTCTTCAGGTGCGCACGTTGTTATATCAACGCGGAATGGCAATCCCGGTGAACACCATGCTCATCGGCAACCTGCAGGCGGAGGTGCCCTCATGGCAGGACCATGCCGCGACCATGATGGGATCCGGGCACGTATTTCTCGGCGATTTGCGCCGAGTGAATGTAAAAACTTCGGCTGCGTATCTCGACTGGATAGACCGCTACAAACGTTTGTGTGCTTCAGCGAGGATTTCCGATTCGTTCTTTCCTTTGGGGAATTGGCGCCAACCACGGATCGATCGATGGGATGGTTTTGCGCGATTCGCTCGGACGGGCGACGGCATGGTCGTATTGTTTCGAAATCGGAGCTCTGCTACCAAGGTTCGGTTCCGCATTCCAGGGTATCCCGATGGCCAGGTCCGCGTCACATCGTGGAGCACAGGAGAGAACTGGACTGTTTCCGGGAGGGCGCTGAAAGACACTTTGGAAGTGCGCTTTCCTCCAGGACAGGATGTTGAGGTCATCGAGCTGCATCCGATGTCGCCGAACAGGCCATAACTTCCGGCTGACTCCAGATACAGGCCAAGCATGTAAAGGAGATCAGCTTGCAGCTACCGCGCTGAAAACCTCCGTTTACGCTCCAATGAGTGTTCGGCGGGCGGCTTGCTAGAGGATGAAACTCCGTTCGAGCTAGCAATGGTAACTTCGCGGGACGGGTACGAGTACCAGATTGGTGTGCACGGGTGGCGCGCACTGCTTGAGGAATGAGCAGCCGCGGCGATGGCTTGCCGCGGCTGCACCTGAGCATGAATGGTTGCTGTGTGGTTTAGTTGATGCCCTCAAACATGATCGGCTCGCCGCTGATGCTGCGCACCGTTCCGCCCGAGTACGAGATGTAGCCTCCGGGGTCGTCCAGCCACTGATATTGTGTGAAGTGCTTTCCGGAAGGCGGGGTCGGCACGAAGCTGGAGTCCGATTTCGCCCAGTCCGTCACCCAATAGATCGTGGCGTGGTAGCCGGAGGGTGTGCTGCGGGTCAGCGTGCAGGAATAGATGTTATAACCGTGATCGGTCCCGGCTGTGCAGGTTGGACTGCTCGCTCCGTTCAACCAGCTTTCGATTTGAAGCCATGCATTCCCAACCGGCGTGAGAGCACCCGCAGGGAGTTGGTCGTAGCTTGTGCTCCAGCCATCGGTAAAGTTGCTGGCCTTTTCGTTGCAGTTCAAGGTCGTTTCGGTAGAGACCTGCTTGGGGATGTACTGCGGCATCCAGCAGCCGGACGACTGGTTGTAATGGATGCCATCGCCCGAGTCGGTGCCGTCGGTGTCAAAGGCGTATGCGTACGATCTCGATACGCCATTGGCCCTGAGCAGGATGAGCCACCGCGCCAGCCAGTTAGTGCGCAGAAAGTCCCGGGCAGTGAGGCCGCTCATTCCAGTCACAGTTCCCTGGACGGCGAACAGGTCGGAGAAGCCGCCTTCCGTAGCCCAGATCTGCTTACCAGACATGTGGTGACTATTCGCCATTGTCTGCAGCTTACTGATCTGGCTTAATCCGGAGTCGCCGCAACGGGCATACTCCGCTGTCGAGCCGTCGTAAAAATCGAGGCTGTACTCATTTGTGACCGAGGACGGGCACTCATAGCTGGCCTGGTGGAAGTCTGAGCCGTTACCATCGTTGTAATCAGCGCCTGTTCCATCGCCCGAATAGCTGAACTCAGGGAAGGGAGCAGGATCCCCTGGTCCTAGTTCGCCGCTCTTGTAGGAGTAGTCGTACCAGATGGTGTAGGGATGCCAACTGACAAAATCCGGCATATCAGATGCTCCTGCGAATTGATACCAGTAGTCGAGCACGCCCGTTGAACTCGAGTTGCCGAGGGTCGTATCGTAGTAGGCATAACCAGATCGCCCGTTGGGGTCGATATAGCCGCTGTTCGCGTTGGAACCGGCGCCTCCCGCAGAAGTGCTGCCGGCGCTGACCATACAGTTGCTGCAGAACTGGCGAATGATGGTAGCGGCATCGACGCCCATTCTGGCCATATTTTCGTTGGAGTCCGTCCAGTACTGCTCGGCGTTAAGTTCGTTCCAAAGCTCGAAATTGCGCAGCCAGCAGGTGCTGACCGGGGAGGACGGCGGAGAGCTGAGGTTACAAACGTGTTCCATCAGTGCGGTCCAGAACTCTTTTACATAACAGTCGTTGACGTTCTGGCCAGCCATGGGGCCAACGCAGCTGCCGGGGGTCGTTGAATAGAGGTGGGTCGGCGCTTTGGTGTCGTCATAGTTGTTGATGATGTACACATAAGGTGCGCTTATGTAGCCGCTGCCGCCACCGGTCACTGAGATTCCCGTGACTACCCCGCCGCTAACTGTGGCGCTCGCGGTGGCACATGTGCCGCCACCACCGTCGATTGCGACATAGATGTTGGAAGAAGAATAGCCGCTGCCTCCATCCGTAACGGTAATGCTGCTTACCTTGCCTGAGCTGATGCTGGCTGTCGCGGTTGCGCCACCGGTCGCGAGGCCATATTGGGACCATTTGGGCGTCCGGTACCACGTGTACAGGAAGTCAGTTCCCGACGGAAACGACGACTTATAGTTATCGAGTGTAGCGAAGGTGAAACAGCCGCGTTCCGCCTCGAGCGGAGCGGACGCCCACGTGGTTCCGTTCATACGAATGGCGCCAAACGTCGAGCCATCGGAGGCCGGATTGTCGACGACGCCTGACTTGGAGTAGAGCGGCTCCTGGCCCCAGTAAGTGGTAGCCGGAGTTTGTGTGTAGAGCTGCGCTTCAACGGTCATGCTGGCCGTGAGAAGCAGCACCAGGATTGTGACGGCTTGGCAAACTGCTGCGAAACAGCGATGCGAGGTTCTCGACATGAAGCACTCTCCTTCAGAAGCCCAGATTATGGACCTGTCGCTGATGCGTTAAAGTTAACGTTGACTGAATTCGCCGCAAGAAATGCAAGATTGGGTGAAGTGGCTCAAATTTTCTTGAGTAACCTGGTCAGCTCTCTTGCGGGTAGGACCCGTTCAGAGCGGCGGGAGTATTGTCCTCTGGACCGCACCATACAATACATGACTATTAGGAACGTGAAAAGCACAAAAATTGCAGAGTGTTTCGACACGATCAACGACTGCCGGCACAATCGAGTGATGCGGCGGGCAGTGTCCTAGCCGGAGTTCCCCAAACCAGGGAATCGCATCATAGCTCTCATGGACGGCGCCAATTTAGCCGCGATTGAGGACCACGGACGCTATCTGCTTGGGTCCGTCTCGATAGCGTGACCCACAATCTGGCCGCACGGAATTCCCGAAGAAAGTGAAGGTAATGAAGGCCAGCATTTAAGGCGTCCGGGTAGCTGTGTTGGAAGCGGAATTCGGAAGTCTCCCCATATCCAGCCTCGCGATTGAGTAGGTCGGAATCTAGCGAGCCCTCCATGAGCGAATGCATCGTCTTCGAAAGCAAATCAAATGCGTCCGGCTTAAGTAATGTGCTTAGCACTCCTCCATTCTCATAGGTCTTACGCAGACCACCGTATTCTGCTGTGCGGCAGGAGCGGGCGATGAGTGCAGGTTTGAAGACGAGAACGTAGAACTGTGTATTCGCTGATCGATCGACTAGCTGGTGTTCCTGCTCCGGAAACGCCAGAGCAGAGTCCTCGGCGAAAAGCTAAAACGCAGACCATCCACTACATAGGTGATCGTTCCTTGAACGAACGAGATTTACCTCGAGATCAGTGTGATGGTGGCTGTGCAGGAACTGTAATTTCGCGTGGCGTCAGCCAGAAACAAAAGCCCATCGTATGTTTTTTCAAGCTTGAGATCCACCAGGCCGATGACCATGGCATAGATGGCAACGTAGACGCGCTCTCTGTAATAGACGCTCGGATATTCCATCTCTGGAACGAACGTTTTCTCGGCGGCAGCCATCCTTCCGACCGAGTGCAGCACGATGTGCTTGAAATATTTCGGATACCCCCGAGATTGAAGAAGGATAGGAGCATGGCACCTATGTTGGGAGGCCGTGGTACTGCGATCTCGGGATCGCGGCCAACGATGATGGTGTCACTGTCATGGCGATTGTGACTCCAGCGCCAAATGGTTGATTCACGCATCACCATAAGCGATGCAATCTCATAAAGGACGATGTTCATCCAGTCGCTCTTGAAGGCCGTTCCATGGCCGGTCTCGTGCCAGCGTGAATCGGAGGTCGACGCATAGAGAACGCTGTACGCCATGTAGGGCACACCCGCCCACCAACTTCCCCAAAGAAGATAGGTGGCATAGCCGAAGCCGTAGATCAGCACGAACCACAACGCTGTGTCACGGATCGCGGGACCATCGCGGCGATCCAGCAGCTTGCGCATCGTCTCGCGCGGAACGGCGCATTGATACCAGTCCGCTTCGGCTAGCCCTCTCTCTATCGCGAGCGCCCGGTTCACGCCGGTAAGGTATGGCACCGGTAAAGTTGCTGGAGTCAGCCGTGTTAGCTGAATGACCCGACTCACCATACGAAGTGAAGCTCGGCTATCGGGCTCAGGCGATCCACGGCATCCGCCTGCGGTTACTGTCCCGCCGCGGTAACGGCTTCGCACCCAGTTGTTGCAGATATATTGACCGCTAGCGTCAGCAATTCGCACCGGCGCCGTGATCCACGGCGAACTCGACGCACAGGGTCGGCCCGACTTCCCACCATTCAAGACTCGACGACCTCCCGGGCGCCGGTCGTCGTCTTTGCGTTCGAAATCCTCATGCTGGGGGAATCTGCGCATGCTCGCGCTCAGCCGGCGCCAGCAGCTCCTGCGGGATTCCTTGCGCACCCCCTGGTGACCCAAATTGTCCCGATAAATCGAGTTGTCGGAAGTGATCACAAGTAATTAGAAGAGCGTTTCTCCGGACTAAATTCTCGGTTGGCACCGCACTCGTGCTCGATGAGTGCGTTGCCCTGTTCTCACCAGTTAAACATCGAACTTGCGGAACCAGACTTTGCGGAGACTGCGAAGATCACTTCCGCTGAGACGACTTAGCGCTACCAACCTGTCGTCCGAGAGTCGATTGGCAGCTTTGCACCAGGTCGCACGGGCGATAGGACAAGTCCGGCCTGAGATCTTTCGGCCCGATTAGGGCTAAAACTCGTAGTCGAGCGAGAACTGGATTTGTCGTGCCGTGCTTGCTGAGATGGGGCGGGCAAAGGGGGGCGCTCTGCAGGTCTGATCCGTAGACCGGATCGAGTTGAGTGATGTTCTGGTGGTTGAGGATGTTGAAGGACTCTCCGCGACAATGTCGGAGATGTCCGGCCTTGATCGCGACCATCTTGAGCGCACGAAAATCGAAGTTGATGTTGGTTGGAGTGTCAGGCTGTTACGGCTGTAGCCGACGGGGCGAGTGGCGAATGCGAAGACGTGTTCGCGATTGGCATCCACTCCGATGAGCGGATTCGACCGGAACCGGTTGGTGATGCGACGGCAACTCCAATAAGCTGGAGAACCGTGAGGCACGCATCCAAGAACAGGCGCTCTGTTATCCGGGAGCGTGAGGCTAAGATTTGTCGATGACCAGTCCCGGGATTGTTCTTGTTTTGAAGGCACGCGTTTTCCTTCTTGCGGCGGTCCTCCTCGCAAGTTTCTGGGTGTTGTCGCTGAAGCCTATGGGGATCGCGGCACAAGCGGAGGATGCTCCACCGCTTGATCCGAGCCGCGGGGCGCATTTCCAGTCGACTCCAGCGTCGGCATCTCTGCACGAGGAGTACATCTGGACGGCGGGAGATGTGACAGTCAAGCGGCCGGACAGAAGCAAGTTTCCTTGGACCGCCACGGACCGGCGCGTCGCGCCGCATTTTTTCCGAGGGTCGTTCAGCCTATCGTCGGTGCCGCAAAATGCCACGCTGTATCTAGCGGGCCCGCGCTGGGCGCGAGTGTTCGTGAATGGAAAGCTGGTTGGCGAGTTCTCAACCAGCACCGATCAGCCGATCAATTTTCGCGTATTTCACATTGAGATATCGGCAGCACTGCGAATGGGTACGAACGTTGTTGCGGTTCAAGCTGAGCGCGGACGGGGTGTGGTGTCGGCCTCGACCTCTGTGGCCACTCAGCAACTCGCATATGGTGAGGTGGTAGCGGTGAAGGTTTTGCCCGGACGCTTCGGCCACGGAAGCGGGAAGCCGTTGTTAGTTTCGAACGGCGACTGGCGATCAATAAACGAGCAACTGAGCGAGCAGCCGGCGGAGGGCTGGCAGTCGCCCTCGTTCGATGACTCTGGGTGGCAGCATGTGGAGTCGCTAGGACCGATCGAGGCAAACATTGATCTTCGGCAGTGGTCGATTGATGCCGGCATGTATGGCTGGCCAGGGTATCGCGGCATCTCGCCCTGGTTGCGCACGCTGAATCTGAAGCCGGTGCGGGTCAGCCACGAATATGCAGGGGAGGGAAGCTTTCAGAATGTTTCTTCACTGATGGAAGACACGCCTGCACAGCAGTTCGCGGTACTGTTGTCCACTGCTGAGAGCACGGATGCAGAATCTCCTTCACTGCTGCTCGATTTTGGACGGGAGATCGCAGGACGGATTGTCTTCGAGTCAGACTCAGCAGTCGATTCCGTAGTATCGGTCGCATACGGCGAGTCCGAGTTGGAGGCGCTTGCTACGGGAATTACACCGGAGCAGCGCGGAGGGAATTATCTCGGCACAAATCTAGTGGATATTCCCGCGAATGGAGTTGCCCGCGGCCCGAAGTCAGCATTCCGCTATGTGCGCATACGGTTTCTACGGGGCGCCAAGGGTGTTGCTTTCAAATCCATCCATGCGGAGGCGATCGTCTATCCGGTCAGCTATGTGGGATCGTTCAAGTCATCGGATGCCGAGTTAGATCGCATTTGGGAGACAGCTGCGTATACAGCGCACCTGTGCATGCAGGACGACATCTGGGATGCTCCGAAACGTGATCGGGGACGGTGGGCTGGAGACCTCGATATCGAAGCGCAGACGATCCTCTCCGCGTTCGGTGACAAAGCACTCATGGAGGATACGCTGCGCCGGCTGGGGGATGAGACGCGTGCCGGGCAACCGGTTAATGGAATCACGAGTTATACGGCGCAGTGGATCGCGGCATTGTCGGCAGTTTATGAGAGATCCGGCGACCGAGGGTTTGTCACAAGCGAGCATGACAAGCTGGTGCAGTTTCTTCAAACGATGGATGCAGCGATTGATCCATCAACAGGGGTTGTGAGCGAGTCGGCTCGGGGATGGGGCTTTGTGGATTGGTCTGCGGGGCTTTACGGCAAGACGCCTGAAACGCAGATTGGAACGACGCTTGAGTTTCTTCGCGCCTATCAGATGGCGCCGGCTCTTCTACGCGCAGGCGGAGATGAAGAGCGCGCGAGGTTGTATGAGGGGCGGGCCGCAGCGCTGGCGAAGGCGTGCCGTGAGGCGTATCTGCACGGTCCGGAGGAGACGGTGGGTTCCTCGTGGCAGCTGAACGCGATGGCTGTGATCACCGGGCTTTATGGAGAGGACGACAGCGCAGTTTGGCGGGATGTGTTCTCGCGTGTGAAGCAGGAGTCGCCAAGCGATCCGGTGATCAGCCCGTACTTTAATGCGTATTTGATCCAAGCGATGGCGCTGGCAGGGCACCGTGAAGAAGCTCTTGCGTGGATGCGAGAATACTGGGGCGGAATGCTCGCTGAGGGAGCGACCAGCTTCTGGGAGTCGTATGATCTGCGCTGGCCGAAGAACGACTTTCATCTTTCGCTCCAGGCGGACGGCACCAGCGGTTTCTTTGTGTCGCTGGCGCATGGATGGTCTTCGGGGCCCTTGAGCTGGATGGCGGAGAACATTCTTGGGGTGAGGCCAACTGCCCCGGGATACAGCTCGGTCGAGATTCGGCCTGCGCTTCTCGGACTGAAGTTTGCGCGCGGTACGGTGCCGACGCCGCGTGGAGTCATCTCGGTCGAGCTCGATGCGCAAGGGGTAACGATCGATTTGCCTGAGGGCGTTAATTCCGCGACGTTATATCTGCGGGCCAAGACTGGCGGCGAGTCCTCCGCGAGGAGATTGACGCACGCTGGACGCTATCACTTCCCATGGCAATGAAGGCCAGGCGAGCGGTTGTTAATCGCTATCCAGTGACAACAAAAGCGAGGAGCTATGCTGGCTCCTCGCTTTTGTTGCGGATTTGAACGCGGCGGTTAGAAGTTGATGCGAACGGAGAACTCCATCTGTCGCATGTCGCCGGCGGTGGAGGCGTAGCCGAAGTTGCTCTGATCAGTGGCGAGGTTGTTGGACCAGGTGGAGTTGAAGCTGTTGATGTTTGGGTGGTTGAACAGGTTGAAAGCCTCGGCGCGGAGGACAACAGCAACGCGCTCATGGATGGGAATGTTCTTGTTGATGGCGGTGGCGACGCTGAGTTCCTTGGGGCCGCGCAGAATGCCGGGCTCTGAGTTGCCGAAGGTGCCGTAGGCAGGCTGGGCGAAGGAGGCGTAGCTGTAGAGCGGCTTCTGAGCGAGGGCCTTTTTGCCGCTGCCAGGGTTACGCATGAGCGGAGCAATCTGGTTGGGGCGGTTAGCGAGTCCGTTGGTGGGAGTGCTGAGGCTGACTGACTGAACGAATCCACTCTGTGCAGTGATGAGGCCGGAGATGCCAAAGCCGGAAAGAACCTCTCGCGAAAGGAGGTGCTGCGAGTGGCGCATGAAAGGAAGGGTGTAAACGACTGCGGAGGTGAAGACGTGCGTGCGGTCGTAGCTCGGGCGGCCGTAATCGCCGCCCGGGAAGCGGGGATTCTGGAAGCCGATGTTCGAGTCGAACCCGTAGGCCAGATTGCCGCCGGCGTTCTGGTTTTGGTTGCCGAGAGTCTTCGAGAATGTGTAAGCCTCGTTGAGTTGAAGATCGCGGAGGCGGTAGACGAAGCCTGTCTGGAGGCCGTTGTAGTTGGAAGAGCCGACGGAGACTCCGGTGGTGATGCTGCCGTAGCCGCGATACGGACGCTCGTAATTGACGTTAACGGCACCGGTGTTGAGGCAGGGATCGAACTGCCACTGCGAGGGATTGCTGGGAGTGGGACTCGATGCGGCGCAGGTCGCGGAGTTTACAGTGGCGCTGATGTTGCTGGTTGTGTTGAGGGCGAAGTTACGGTCGACGCCATTGGAGAAGATGTGATCGATCTTGTCGCCGGCGTAAGTGACGTCGAGAACGCCGTGCGGGACGATCTCGTCTTCCCATGAGAGTGACCAGTTCTGCGCCGTGGCGGGGCGGTAGGTGTCGTCGATAGCGGAGAGGGTCTGGATGCCCGGCGCGCCGGCAGTGCCACCGCCAGGGTTGCTGTACTGCGCGTAGCTGAAGGATGGCGTGGAGACGTAGGGATTGTTGCTAAGCAGGCTGGAGGCCTGGAACATGCCCACCTGGTCGTACCCCACGCCGTAGCCACCGAAAATAGACATGGTGCCGTTTTCGTTCATGCGATAGGCAAATCCGACGCGAGGAGCGAAGAGGTTCTTCTTGGGAACGGTGAAGCCGCAGGGCGTTCCGCTGCTGCAGGCCTGGACGACACCATTGGTCTGGTAGTTGGCGACGGCTCCGGTAGGCGTCACGGGGACGATCCCGCTGACGGTGTATTGGCCGGTGTTGTAGACGATGCCTGGGGCCAGGTTGGTGTTGTAATCGGCGGGGTTGAAGTTGGTGATGTCATTGCCGTCTTTTGTAGTGGGCGAGTAGAAGCTGTAGCGGAGGCCGTAAGTGAAAGTAAGGCGCGGGAGGACCTTCCAATCGTCCTGCGCGTAGAGCTCAAACCAGTGCTGGTGAAAGACGCCAGCACGCTGGACGTTGGATTGGGAATATGAGCTGGCGAAGCCGAGCAGGAAGTCGGCGGCGGTATCGCCGGTAGTGTTGGCGCCCCCACTGAAGCTGAAGTTGCCCATGGAGAACGCGGAGGCGTTGACGCGGAGGATGTTCCACATGTAGAGGCCGCCGGCCTGGATGATGTGACGGCCATGAGAGAAGGTCACGTCGTCGGAGAAGATGCCGTCGCCAGTTTTGGAGTAGTTGGGTTGAACACCGAGGCCGAGCCAGCTCCAGAAGCCACCGATAGTGGCGGCGGGCAGGCGAAGGTCACCATTATTGAAGACGTTATTGATGAGCCCCGATGGGATCGTGTAGGTGCCGGTCGGGAAAAGATCGACCTTCTGATCGGTGTAGGCAAGGCCAGCGCTGTTGATGACGTTGGGAGTGACGTCGTAGTTCCAGCGCAGAAGCATGTTGAGAGCGGGGGTGTAGACGGAAGCGCCCGGGTTTGGCGCCGGGTCGTTATAGTTGCGCGCCGGCCGGATGTTGTAGACCTCCTCATGCATGTAGCGCGCAGTGATGAGGTTCTTCTGGCCGATGTGATGATCGATTCGATAGATGGTGTCGTTCTGACTGTCTAACTCAGGGTTGGTGTTTATGTAGTTCGCAAAGGCTGTGTTGTTGTTTTGTGGCAAGTTGGGCAGCGGCATGAACAGATTGGCCGGATTGATGAAGTACGCCGAGGCGGAATCAAAACAGGTCGGATTGATCTGATTGGTGACGCCCTTCGAATCCTTGGAGAAGCAGATGGAAGGAGAGAGCGACCTTGCGGCAAGCAGACTCTGGCAGAACTGTCCGCAAAGGAGATAGCGGTCGCCAACGGTAGCAGGGGTGCAACCGGCGGCGCTGGCTGCCGACGTGAGAGTCGAAGGGCAGGACTGCGCGTCGTGACTGAGGCTGAGGTCGCCGGCGCGGATAGCAGGGGTGAACTCGGACCGGGAGTTGAGAACGGAGGCGTAGTGGTTGGTCTTCCACTCGGCTCCGACAAAGAAGAAGGTTTTGTCCTTGGCCGTGTTGTAAACCCTGGGGATGTAGATCGGACCGCCGAAGGTGAAGCCATAGATGTTGTAGTGCAGGCTGGATTGCGTGGCTGGCACGCCAGAGATGGAGTACGGACGAGCGACGCCGATGCCGTTGTTGCGCACGAACTCGTAGCCGCTGCCATGGAACTGACTGGTACCCGACTTGGTCTCGATGACGATTTGACCGGAGCCGGCGAAGCCGTAGCGCGCCGAGTAGGAGTTCTTGAGCACGCGTATCTCGTTGATGGCATCGATCGAGGGTGTGATGTTGATGTTGATGAGCGAGGTAGGCGTCATGTCGTAAACGCCGTCGATAGTGTAGGTGGTTTCTTCAGAGGACGCACCGCCGACGATTAGGTCGGTCTGGCCAAGATAGCCGGCATTGACCTGGGAATTTGTGCCCTCGACAGACGAGACTCCGGGAACCAGAGTGGCGAGCTGCTGGAAGTTTCGGCCATTGAGCATCAGATTGGAGACTTCTTTAGCCGAGATCGTCCCCGCGTTTTCAGAGGACTCGGTCTGGACGGCGAGGGTGTCGGCCTCGACGGTCACTTTGGTATCGACGTTCCCTGGCTTGAGTGTGACATCCTGGCCGCGGCGCTGACCGGGATCGAGATGTATGTCGTTGATGGCGGAACTGGCGAAGCCTGAGGCGGTCACGGCGAGCGAGTAATCGCCGTCCGGCAGGTTGTCCACGGTGAAGAAGCCTGAGTGCGATGCCGTGACCGAGCGCGCGACGTGGGTCTGCTGGTTAGTGACGGTGACCTGCGCTCCCGGGACGAGTGAGCCGGAGGTGTCTTTGACGTTCCCGCTGAGCGCGCCAGCGGTTGTGTTCTGTGCCGTGACGCTGACAGAAGCGAATGTGAATAGTAGAACGAAAAAAAGGGCCTTCCAAAGTGAGTGGATCCGGAACGTAGAACGATTGGGCTTCATTCGCTTCCTCCAATTCAACGTCTGTGTCAGGGCGAGGAAGATACAAGCGAGCCATGTTGCAGCTTCTGCGATTACACCTGCCTGACGAGGCGAACGTAGAAAAGGTGCAATTGCAATGTCAATGGCGAAGTGCTGAGAAAACTGTGAGCGACAGCGGATCTGTTCTGGATAACCGCCTGGTCCCGGCTTGTGTTGGACAATTTCCGCCTTGCGGAACAACATTTTCAGGTGGGCGGAGTGCTGAACTGGCCTAGCGCGTGCGTCGTTGCGCGTCTGAGCGGAGTTTGTCTGATTACGACTGCGGCCGAAACGCAGCTGCATAGCGGAGTATTCGGGCGCAGACGGAATTCTGTTCGGGGGGGGGATCGGTACCGCAATTCGGAACGGGTGTAAGCTCGTCTCGAAGAGTCGCACCGTCTCACTTTGACAGCGAGAATTGCCGGTGCGTACCTTCACGAACCAGAGCAGGAGAACGCGGGCGCGTAGACACATCTGTCCCTATGGTGCGGCGGGAGTGAAATCTGGAGCCAGTTACGAACTGCCTGAGATGCTGTGGAGCGAGGAACCGCATGTCCAAGACGCTGGCAATTATTCATACGAGCCCCACCCTGACACCGTTGTTCAGCAAGTTGTGCGCGGAGTATCTGCCCGACGTGGCGGTGTTTCACATGGTGGACGAGAGCCTGATCAAAGACACGATCCGTAATGGGCATGTTCGGCGAGTGACGAATCGGCGGCTGCTAGGGATGCTGGGTTCCGCGCAGGATGCGGGTGCGGACGCAATTCTGGTGACGTGCTCTTCAATCGGCGAAGGCGTGAAGATGGGGCGGGAGCTTTTGGACGTTCCGGTGGTGCGCGTCGATGAAGCGATGGCCGAGCAGGCTGTACGTATGGGCAGGAAAATTGGCGTGATGGCTACGCTGCGCACGACGCTAGAACCTACCTTGGCGCTGCTGGACGAGAAGGCAGCAGCGGCAGGGCTTCAGGTGGAACTCGTGCCTTCGCTTTGCGACGGAGCGTTCGAGGCGGTGCTGGCTGGAGACACGGAGACACACGATCGTATTCTGACCCGAGCGTTGCAGACGGATATGAAAGGTGTGGACGTGGTCGTGCTTGCGCAAGCGAGCATGGCGCGGGTCGTGGAGGCGATGGGACCAGCGGCGCTTCCGATGCCTGTATTGAGCTCGCCGGAGCTGGCCGTAAAACGCACGGCTGAGGTTTTACATATGTCGCCAGCGGGGACTGCGGTGTGAGGAAGCGCAACACGGTGCTGGCGCTGCTGTGTGGCGTCAGCGCGATCACGTTTCTGGATCGTCTGGCGCTGCCAGTGGCAGGATCGCAAATACGAAGTGATCTGCATTTGAACCCTGAGCAGTGGGGTTGGGTGCTGAGCGCGTATGTGCTGGCCAATGCTGTGTTCGAGATTCCGTCGGGAGCTCTCGGTGATCGGCATGGCCGCCGGCGCGAGTTGACACGCATTACGACGTGGTGGAGCGTTTTCACGGCGGCGACTTCGTGGTGCAGGAACTTCATCCAGATTGCGGGAGCACGTTTCTTTTTCGGTATGGGAGCCGCTGGGGCTTATCCCAACGCAGCCGGTGTCGTGGGGCGGTGGTTTCCGCGGAAGGAGCATGCGCGCGCGCAGGGATTCATCTGGGCGGCGAGTCGATTGGGAGGAGCGCTGGCGCCGCTGCTGCTTGTGCCGCTAGCTGAGACTGCGGGCTGGCGGGCGATCTTCTGGTGCCTGGGAGCGGTGGGGGTAGTGTGGTCGGTGGCGTGGTGGGTTGTGTTTCGCGATGCTCCGGAGAACATGCCGGGAATCACGAGCGAAGAGCTGGCAGAGATTGGCTCGGCAACCGTCACTACGGCGCAATTAAATCCGGTGGAGATGGCCGAGCTCGCCGACGTCGTACCCTGGCGGGAACTGCTCTCGCTTAAGCACCTGTGGCTGCTGATCGCGGCGTACTTCTGCTATGCGTGGGGAAGCTGGTTTTACTTCGGGTGGTTCACGACGTGGCTGGTGAAGGGTGCAGGCTTCAGCGTGGCCGAAATGGGCGTGTTCGCTTCGCTGCCGTTCCTGATGGGCATGATCGGCAATCTGGTGGGCGGCGTCGTGAGCGAACGCATGGTAATTCGCTATGGGCGGAGAAAAACGTATCGCGCGGTGACGGCGGTTTGCGTCGCAGTGGCTGCGGCCCTTTTGCTGGCGATGAGCTTCACGCACGGACATGCTGCGGTCGTGGCACTCGCGACGGCGGGCTTTGGAATTCTGGACCTGATGCTGCCGTCGGCCTGGGCGATGTGTATGAGTCTGGGCGGGAGATTTGGCGGAACCGCAACCGGGATGATGAATACAGCCGGGAATCTGGGCGGGTGGGTCTGCACGGTGGCGTTCGGGTATGTTGTGAAGGCGACGGGAAACTATGATCTTCCACTGCGTGCTATCGCAGGGATGATGGTGCTCGCATTCGTTCTGTTTGCGTGCGTAGACTGCACGCGCGGTGTGGTGCAGCAGGTGCAGGAAGTTCACGCAGCGTGAGCAACTGCCTATGTTTCAGTGAATTTTGAGATAGCTTCCATAGCCGATGATGATGGTTGAGAGCAGCAGCATTCCGAGGCCAGCAGCGCCAACGAATTTTGTACGAGTGCTGGTACCTTGCCACTCGTGGAGCACGGCTCCCCAGAGCGTGGCGAAGAGGATGGTGCCGGCCATATGGAGGGCCCAGCTTGCGAAGTTGTAGGGGCCCATGCGGGTTTCGCCCATGGAGTAGAAGAAGAATTGGCCGTACCAAAGAAGGCCCGCGGCACCTGAGAAAAGGTAGTTGAGTGTGATCTGGCGTGGGCCACTGTAGCCGGGCACGCGAGTGAATTGATCGACGGACCGGTTGCGGAGGAAGAGGCCGCCACACCAGAGGGCGTTGGTGAGCCAGCCTCCCCAAAGAACAATGATCAGTGCGGGCAGGGATTGCCAGAGCTCGCTGCGGCCGTGAGCCAGCAGGATGGTTCGTGCGGAGTCGTTGATGGGTTTCGCCGCGGCCAGGCCGTAGGCGAAGCAGGCACTGAAGGTTCCTGCGAATGCAGCGACCAGGAGACCGAGACCGAAGCGGAACTCACCATGGCCGCCAGGAGAGGCTGCGTCCTGGGCTTCGCGGCCCGCCAGCTCGAGTTCCTTGCGTCGGCCTGCTACGCCGCTGACAGCGATCGCGAAGAGGCAAACGACGACCCCGAGCAGCGTGACCTCACCGGAGCGCTCCGAAGCAATGGCTCGAAGCTGTCCGCTGAACAACGGCGGCACGAGTGTTCCAAACGCGGTTGAGAAGCCCAGAGCAACTGTATAGCCGAGCGCTATGCCGAGATAGCGAACGCCGAGCCCGAAGAGCAAGCCGCCGATGCCCCACATCGCTCCCCAGAAGAATGCGTATAGGAGGGTTGTGTGCGGCGCGTTGCGGAGGATGTGTCCGACATGAGGGACGAGAGCGATGGCTAGGATTGGGGGGGCGATGATCCAGGCGAAGCAGCCCTGCAGGAACCAGTAGACCTCCCATGACCAACGCCTGATGCCACGGAAGGGGAGATAGCAGCTTGCTGCGGAGAGGCCGCCGGTCCAGTGGTACAGGAGTCCAAGGAATGGGTTGGGCGGCAAGCAAGACTCCTGGTGATGACATATCCTATGCAACCCGGGGCCCCAATGTCAGCAACAGGTTGAGGTGCGCGGTATGTAATTCCGCTGCATGGAACAGGTCACGAGAGGCGCTTTACGTCGCGGGTGTGAGTCTGTGACGATGAGTTCGTGAAGGGGCAGCAATGAATGCAGTGAAGCACGATGCGCGGCCAATCATTCGGGCGCGGTACTTCATCGAGACGGCGTTTCCGGTCGAGCAGGCAGCCGCCACGATGGCAGGCGAGCAGTCGACGGGGACCTTTCTGCGCGTTCCCGGCGAGACAGACGAATTGCGAGAACGCTGTGCGGCGCGCGTTGAAAGCATCAGCGAGCAAGAGCCTGTGCGCGAGCCGAGCTTACCAGGCGCAGGAGTTCCGAAGAACTGGGATGGTGTACGACGGACTGCTGAGTTGACGCTGGCATGGCCGCTCGAGAACATTGGGCCGTCGCTGCCGAATCTGCTGGCAACGGTTGCTGGCAATCTGTCGGAGCTGAAGGCATTTTCAGGGCTGAAGCTACTGGATCTTGAGCTGCCAGTAGAGTTCCTGACGAAGTACCAGGGGCCGCAGTTCGGTGTGCAGGGCACACGGCAACTGAGCGGCGTGTGGGGCAGGCCGCTGATCGGAACGATCATAAAGCCGAGCCTGGGGATGACTCCAGAGGCCACCGCCGAGCAGGCGCGCGTTCTGGCCGAGGCGGGGATTGACTTCATCAAAGATGATGAGCTGCAAACGGACGCGGCGAGCTGTCCGTTTATGGAACGTGTATCAGCGGTGATGCGCGTGCTGCGGGCTTTTGCGGATCGTACCGGAAAGCGGGTTATGTATGCGGCGAACCTCACGGGTGAGATCGATGAGATGCTGCGCCGCCAGGATCATGTGGTGGCGGAAGGCGGCACTTGTGTGATGGTGAGCATGAATTCGATTGGGTTGCCGGCCATGAAGGTGTTACGCGCGCATGCGCAACTACCGGTTCATGGACACCGCAATGGATGGGGTATGCTTGGGCGTTCACCGGCACTGGGTATGAGCTTTGTCGCGTTTCAAAAGCTATGGCGTGTGGCGGGTATCGATCATACGCACGTGAATGGGTTGAGGAACAAGTTCTGCGAAAGCGATGAATCGGTGATTGCTTCGGCTCGTGCCTGTCTAGCGCCGATGTTTCCTTCGCCCGCGAAGGGTTGCGAGGTGATGCCGGTCTTCAGCTCGGGGCAGAGTGCGCGGCAGGCTCCAGATACGTATAAGGCGCTGGGCTCTACCGATCTGATCTATGCGTGCGGTGGCGGGATCATGGGTCATCCAGGTGGGCCCGCTGCAGGCGTGCGGAGTTTGCAGCAGGCCTGGCAGGCCGCTGTAGACGGTGTTTCGCTGACCGAGTCCGCCCGGAGTCATGTGGAACTGGCGCAGGCACTCGATGTGTTTGGAGCGTGACTGATGGAGCGTCCGCTCTATACGTTCTATGGCGATGACTTCACGGGATCGACCGACGTGCTGGAGCAACTGGCGTTGGGAGGGCTACGTGGGGCGTTGTTTCTGACTCCTCCGATGAATGACGACCTGGAGCGATTGCCTGGACTGCAGGCGATCGGGGTGGCTGGCGACAGTCGGTCGCAGACGCCAGAATGGATGTCTGCGGAGTTGCCGCCGATGTTTACTGCGCTGCAACGGCTCGGTGCTCCCGTATTGCACTACAAGGTCTGTTCGACCTTCGATTCGTCGCCCAGGCGCGGCAGCATTGGACAGGCGCTTGAGACCGGGCTGGAGGTGTTTGGCTGCCGATATGTGCCTATTGTTGTGGGTGCTCCGTATTTGCAGCGGTTTGTCTTCGAGGGACGGCTGTTCGCGTTGGATGCGGATGGCGCGGTGCAGCGCATTGACCGGCATACGATGAGTCGGCATCCGGCAACACCGATGCGCGAGGCAAGGCTGGTTCGGCATCTGGGCGAGCAGACGAATTTGCCGATCGGAGAAGTGCCTCAGGCGCATGATGCGCAGCAGCTTGCGGCCATCGTGGAAACACGAGTGAATGCAGGTTGCAGGGCTGTGCTGTTCGACACGGTTGACGAGCACGATCTCGCGCAATGTGGTCACGTCATTTGGGCAGAAGCCGAACGACAGTGTTTGTTTGCTGTGGGTAGCTCCGGATTTACCGCTGCATTGATTTCAGCTTGGCAGAGCAGGGGATTGGTGAGGTCGCCACGTGAGGATACGGCGCCCGCGCGCACGACGAAGGCTGCGGGGCCGCTACTGGTGATCAGTGGCTCGTGCTCAGCGGTAACGGAACGACAGATACGGTGGGCGTTGGCGCACGGCTTCCACGGGATCGAGATCGATGCGGAAAGGCTAATGGAAGCTTTCGAACCGCAGTGCACCTCTCTGGTTGCACGGGTGAGCGGCGCCTTGGATCAGGCACACAACGTGGTGGCGTATACGGCGTTGGGGACGCCGGCCAACGCGGCTCATGGCGATGAACTCGGTGCGGCGCTAGGGGTGGTTCTAAAGGAGATACTGGAGCGGACCGGTATTCGGAGGCTGCTGGTTTGTGGTGGAGATACAAGCTCGCAGGCGATGCGCCAACTTGGGTTGCGGGCGTTGATGTGGAAGGCAAATCTGCAACGGGGAGTGCCGCTCTGTCGCGCGTATGCGGACGGCAGCCTAGATGGGCTGGAGATTGCGTTAAAGGGTGGCCAGATGGGCACGGACGACTTCTTTGCCATTGTCCGTGATGCACAGGGGTGAGGCTTAGGCGTGAGCCCGCTGGGCGTCTTCGAGCAGATTGCGGATGGGCGTCCTTGTGGTGATGGTCTGTGTGACGAGCATGTCGATGGTGCGTGCGATGGCAGGCCAATCGCGCCGCTGTGGGATTTCTCGCGCAACCCGATGAAGCTCATCCATGCGTCGATAGAAAGGGATTCGTGCATTCACTTCGGGGTCGGTCCATGTTGACCTGCGGCAGCCGATAGCTCCGCAGAGAGTCGTCAGGCGGTCCATTGCAGGCGTGAGTGTATGCCGAAGAAACTGCCAGGCGAGTTCCTGATGCGGTGATCCGGAGGCGATCGAAAGGATCCAGTAGACGTTCAGCGACACGCTGTTCGCAGGTGATTCAGACGGTAGCCCGGCTATATCGACCTTCCCGCGGACGTTTGAATCGGGCGAGGTGTGAGCAGCCGTGGCGAATCCAAACCAGTTGACCATCATCGCAAGCTCGCCGGCGGCGAAGCGGGTACCGAGCGCAACCGAGTCAAACGCGAGACAGTCCGGATGGACAGCATCGCGGTCCGTGAGGAGGTCGCGGTAGAACGCGAGCGCGAGTTCGGCTTCGGGGGTAAGGAAGTTCAGTTTGCCCGCGAGGGTAAAGAGCTCTCCACCGCGTGTCCAGAGCTGCAGCAGGAAATCGTAAACGCAGTTGTGCCCGTCAGGATAGGCGGCAACGGCTGTGCCGTAGAGCTTTTGTTCCGGCGCGTGGAAAAAACGTGCAAGCTCGTGGAATTGCTGCCATGTCGTTGGCGGAGCGAGTTCGCGCTGGTGCTGGCTGCGGAAGCGTTCGCGATGGGCGGGATCGTCGAAAAGGTCGCGGCGATAGATGAGACATTCTGGGCCGTCGTGATATGGAGCGCCGAGTACGCGGGAATTAAGTGTTTGCAGACGCAGAAGTGATGTCGTCCAGCCGTGAGGCCAGTCAGGTGGGTGATCCGCGGCGAGCATCGGAGCGATATCAACGGCGCAGTTGAGGTCGTTCATAGCGGAGACCCAGTCGGTCGCGACGAATGCGACGTCCCAGTCTCCTTTGGCCATTCCGTTCGACGTCAAGAGGGCGTGCTCCAGAGGGTGCAGATCGAGCGGAACGAGATCGAGTGTGAGCCCGGTATTGGCCTTGTCTTCAAACGCTTGCCACTGCATGCGGATGGCTTGTTCAAAAGCACCGTAACGACGTACTGCGATGCGGAAGAGTTGGTCGCGCGAACTCATAACTTGAACTCATCGATCAGCTGCGCGTTGTGTTCGCCGATGCGCGGTGCTGGCGCGGAACTGGTGAGGAGCTCGCCATCGATACGAATCGGGCATCGCGTGGTTCGCATGATGAGTTCAGGCTCATTTTTGGTGGCAGGACGGCTTACGGTTTGCACCATGTTGAGTGTGCGAAAGGCGTCATGGGCGAACAGGCGATCCCATGTGAGAACATCCGCGCACCATATATCCGCGGGCTCAAGGATGGAGAGCCAATGAAACGTGGTGTGCGTTTTCAGATGATGCACGAGAATCGATTTGATCTCGTCGCGTTTATCGAACAGCTGCGCAGGATCGGTGTAAGTGGCGAGCGCCGGGCAGTCTAGGAGTTGGCCCAGCGCGACGATCGAGCCCATAGCCAGCGCGAGATAGCCATCTGCTGTGCTGTAGATGCCGTAAGGAGCGCCAAGGTAGGCGTGAGCGTTGTTGACGGAAGCTCGCACGGGCGCCTTGCCGCCGTCATTGAGGTACGTTGTCAGGACTTCGAACTGCAGATCGAGAGTGGATTCAAGCAGCGACACTTCGATGTGCGCGCCTTTTCCAGTAGTAGCTCGGCGAAGCAACGCGGCGAGCACGCCCTGCACGAGATGCGCTCCCGCCATCATGTCTGCTACGGCGAGACCGAAGGGGACGGGCGGCTGGTCGGCGTCGCCATTGAGATAGGGGAGACCGGAAAGTGATTGCACGAGCAGGTCCTGGCCTGGTTTGTCGCGCCACGGGCCTTCTGTGCCGTAACCGGTCACTTCACCGTAGACGAGGCGCGGGTTAAGCTCCCTCACGTCTTCATACCCGAGACCGGCTCTTTCCATGACGCCGGGGCGGAAGTTCTGCAGCATCACATCAGCGCGGCTGAGGAGTTTGCGGAGCTGCGTCATGTCCTCGGGGTTCTTCAAGTCGGCTGCGAAGGACTGCTTGTTGCGGTTGATGGAGTGGAAGAGTGTCGAGTCGCCATCAAGGCAGAGGTTGGAGATGTAGAGCTGGCGGCAAAGATCGCCTTTGCCCGGGCGCTCAATCTTGATGACGCGGGCGCCGAGATCGGCCATGCGGAGGCTTGCCGATGGGCCGGAAAGGAACTGCGAGAAGTCTGCTACAAGAAGACCTTCGAGTGGTTTCATACGTAGGCTCCTGGCAGGCGGTGCTGGTGAAGCGCGGCGTCCATACGCTCCAGGACGCATTGCTCGGAGCCGCCGTGCACGAGATAGTCGTGCACGATCCTTGAGGCGGCGTCCTGAAAGGCAATGAAGCCGGAGAAGCGCGGCCGAACCCATGCAGCATCGAGTGTGGAGAGCGTGTTGCGGAAGAAGTCATGCGTGTGAGCGTTGAGGTCACGGTCGAGCCATGCGGAGCGATGGCCGGGCTGACCTCCTGAAAACGCATAGAGTGTGCGCTGGGTCTCGCCGGATGCGGCGAAGAGAGCGTACTCGACCGCGGCCTCAGGATGTTTGCAGTGCTTAGAGATGGCGAGGCCCGCTCCCCCCAGTGTGGAGCGAAGCTGTTTGCCGTTCAACCAGATGAGGCTGCCCGTTTGAAGCGTGTGCGGGGCGTAGCCGTCGCGTGAGTAGTTGGAGTAACCATAGGCAAACGGGCAGTAGGCGACGGTATCCGAGGTGGCGAGGAGTTGCCAGGTTTTGATGGGATTTCGTCCGAACGAGCCGGGTGCCGCCCGATGCACGAGTTCGCGCAACAAGTGTAGGGCTTCGACGCCTGCCGGGTGTGAGGGGATGACGTGGTCGGGATTGGTGAAGGGTTCCGCATCCAAAGCGTTCGCGAGCATGAAAAGGTTCATCAGTGAATCAATCGGAATCGCCGGTACGGTGACGATGCCGCGTCCCGCCAGCGCGAGAAGATCGTCCCAGGTTTGCGGAAGCTCGGCATTGGCGCGGCTCAGGAGATCCGGGCGCCAGCCTGAGATAGGCGTCGCCGCATCGATAGCGAGGGCGTATTGATGGCCGTTGTAGCGATAACTGCGATGCGAAGCGCCAACGCTATTGGCACCCTGATCGGCTAGGAACTCTGCAGGAAGCTGCTCATCGAGCGGAAGGAGTAAATCATGGTGCGCCGCTTCGCCGATCGACGGATGATCGATGACGAGCAGGTCGAAGCGCGCGGCGAGATCCCTCAACGGTGCGTCAGCGAACTGCTGGAGCGAGCGTTTCTGCCAGAGGATGTCGAAATCGGGGTGCAGCTCGCTGAATCGTTGTGCTGTCGCCTGCATGGGCAGCAGGCCGCGCGTGTGATTCCATGTGATGCCGGTAAGAGAGATTGCAGACTCGCGGGTGCGCATGCCACTGCAAGAATGCTAAGGTGGGCCCGATAGAGTCAATTGGAATGTTCCGCAATCTGGAACGAGGTGAAAAAGCATGGAACGAGAGCTGTTCTTTGAAGATTACGTCGCGGGCTCGACCCGGCAGAGCACGGGGCGCACGATCACCGAAGCGGACGTAGTGCTGCATGCGGGCCAGACAGGCGATTTTTATCCGCACCACATGGATGCGGAATGGTGCCGCAGGCAGCCTTTTGAACGGAGGATTGCGCATGGGACGCTGATTTTCAGCGTCGGCGTCGGCATGACGGCCGGGGAGATCAATCCCATGGCAATGAGCTACGGCTACGATCGCTTGCGGTTTATCAAGCCGGTGTTTCTCAACGACACCATCCAGGCGAAGGTGACGGTGAGCGAGAAACGCGATCACCCCAAACGTGGAACGCACGGCATCGTGGTGGAGGCGCTAGAGGTGATTAATCAGCGGGGGGAGGTCGTGCTGTTTGCCGAGCACCTGCTCCTGGTGGAACGAAGGTCTGCGCTGGTGACGACCTGAGCAGCAATTCGCCAGAATGACGCACTTGCCCATTCCGTTTTCCGGAATGTAGTATCCCGGGGAAATGGCAAAGCGGAGAGTGGGAGCCAGAGCCGATCACGACCCAGATCTGGAGTTGGACGATCCTGGCGGCGAACAGCGGCGCGGCGATCGCAACGAATCGTTGACGGTGCTGCGGGCCTGCGAGGTGTTGAAGGTTTTCAAAAGTCTTGGAGAAGAACTGACGCTGAACGAGGTCATCGAACGCACGCAGTTACCGAAGACGACAACGTTTCGGCTGTTGCGGACGCTGATTCATGGCGGTCTGCTGGAGCGTGCGTGCGCTGGAGTGTATCGCAACCGCTTCGGACCGGTTACGGGCAAGCGGTTCCGTATCGGCTTTGCGGCGCAGGGTGGGACGGAGTTTTCGCAGGAAGTAAGGCGGAGCATCGAGACGGTGGCGGCGCGCGAGAACATCGACTTGATTACCGTCGACAATCGCTACTCGGCGCGTGAGGCGCTGCGCAATGCGGATCTGTTGATTCGCGAGGGTGTGGATCTGGTGCTGGAGTTCCAGACCTACGAGCGGGTCGCGCCGGTGATTGCGGCGAAGTTTCTGGAGGCGAAAACGCCGGTGATCGCGATTGAGGTGCCGCATCCCGGAGCAACCTACTTCGGCGCGAATAACTACAAGGCAGGGCTGATCGCGGGCAGGGCGCGTGGGACGCTGGGCTAAGGAGAATTGGGCTAGCCGCGTGGACCGGCTGCTGCTGATCGATCTGCCCATTGCGGGATCTCTGCTGGAGCTGCGGACTACGGGAATCGCAGATGGTTTGCGCGCGGAGATGCCGGAAATTGCGAATGTGCCGGTGGTGCATCTGAACGGCCGTGGCGACTTCGATCAGGTGGTGGAAACGGTGCGGCAGTTCCAGCGCCGCGCGAAGGCAAAGCGCACGCTCATTGGCACAGTGAATGACATCTGCGCGCTGGCTGCCCTGAAGGTCTGGGAAGAGGTCGGGGCTTCGGATAAGTGTGCGGTGGTAAGCCAGAACGCGATTCTCGAGGCGCGCAACGAGATGCGGCGCCCGGGTACACGGCTCGTGGGTTCAGTGGCGTATTTCCCGGAGCGCTATGGCAACCAGGTGGTTCCGCTGGCATTGAGCATTCTGCAGAAAAAGCCAGTGGTTCCGGCGGTGTTTGTGCGGCACCAGTTGATCACGCCGAGGAATGTGGACCTGGTGTATCCGCTTGACCAGGCTGCAGACCCGCCAGTGCTGACCAAGCGAGTGCGTACGGCAGGTGCCGCAATGGTGCTTTAGAGTTCCAGAGGCTCGCCCGGGTGCGCGCTGGAGCGGTAGGCGGCTTCCACCAGGGTCATCGTTTCGAACGCAGATTCGGACGAAATGGGTAGGTCGGGCAGGTTGCCTTCGAGATGCGCCTGGAGCGCGCCCATGCTGCCGAAGAAAGCATCTGGGAACCAGTTGCCCGAGAGCGGAACGTTGTGCCAGCCGGAGGGGTCGCCACGGAGCGCATAGGCAAGTGTGTCGGGCTTGCCTTTAGGGTAATCGAGGTTGACGCCGATGCCCATCCGGATGGCGCCGGCGGTGCCTTCCCACTGGATGAAACTGCGTTGCGTTTCGGGAAATTCGTGGCCGTGATTGGTCGCAACAAAGACGCGCGTCAGGTCACCGTAATTAAGCAGCATCGTGGATTTGGTGGCGGCGAGTTGTGCGGTCTGCGGGTTCCGTACACTGCGTGCGTAGATGCCTTGCGGATTGCCCAGCCAGGCTCGGATGAGGTCCAGGTAATGAATGCTGTGATAGAGGATTTCGAGGCGCCGCGCTGCCGCAAGAAATGTCCATAGCTGCCACGGTGTGTAGGTGCTGACCTGGACTTCGATATCGTGCAGCTGTTCGAGCGCACCAGCCGCGGCAAGGGCTTGTGCGGCCAAGTGGCTGGGCGAGTAGCGAAGCTGGAAATTCACCGCGGCTTGAAGTTCGCGCTTTCGGCAGACATCGCGGATGGTGCGAGCTTCTTCGAGCGTTTCGCCCATGGGTTTCTGCATGAGCACCGCAGCGCCGCGGGGAAGCTGCGGCAAAATCGTCAGCAATTTCGAGGCTGGAACCGCGATGTCGAACACGGCATCGGAAGGAGCAAATTTTATTGCTTCGTTGATGGAATCAAACGAGTGCTGAACGTTGTACTCGCGCGCAAGCCCGGCAGCTTTGCCGGGCTCGATGTCGGCGAGTGCGAGCACAGGGAATCCGGCTTTGGCGTAAGCGGGTAGATGCGCCGCGCGGACAATGCCTCCTGCTCCGAGAATGACGATGGGCCGCGGCTGCTTCGGGCGGGGAGGGCAAGCAGCGGCTGCTACGCTTTGAAGACGTATGTGCTGTTCAGAAAATTGGTCAGAATCGGGCATGAGAGTGATTGTTGAAGCTCGCGTGAGTCGTGCTGGTGAACGTCCGAGTCCCATATGCACTGCGGAACCTTTCATGACCTTAGCAATGTGTGTGAACACGGAGCACGTATGCCATGTCACCCAGACCGGCGGCTTCCGCCGTCGACGGCAGTGTGACATGGAGGCCCTCCGGCTTTTGTGTGAAGGCAAGGTTGGAGTGGCCACCGATGAGATCGACGCGGCAGACCGGAACCCCGAGATAGGGGTTTGCGGCGAAGAGCGTATGGATGGTGAGGTCTCCGTTCACCGGCCAGTCCATGAGCAGTGCATAGAGAAGTGGTTCACCTGACTTGCTGCGCCCTGTAGTGAAACGGATGTCCTCTGGGGTATAGGTCTGGATGTCTTTGTTCTTCTGGGTGGAGTTGGCGAGCGCTTTGGTTGGGCCTTCGCCGAAGACGGTGAAAGGACGTGTGTCGTAGACGGCTTCACCGTTCAGCGAGAGCCATTGGCCGATTCCTAGCAGCACGGTTCGGGCCTGTTCGGGGATGCTGCCGTCGGATTTGGGGCCGACGTTGAGGAGCAGATTGCCGTTTTTCGAAACCGTGTCGATGAGTTGCTGGACCAGCGATTTTGCGGTGCGGTACTCGTCGTGCTCGACATAGCCCCACGAATGAACGGAAATGGAGGTGTCGGTCTGCCAGGGCAGCAGCCGCAGCGTGTCGAGCTTGCCCCGTTCAATATCGAGGGTGGCGGTGTTGGGGGGCATCGCCTCTTCCTTGTAGGTGAGAACGGGCTGCTGATGGTTTTCGGCGGAGCGGTCGTAGTAGTAGGCAGCGAACTGTTGCAGTGCGGGTTTGAAGGCCGGTTGGCCGATCCACCAGTCGAAGTAGAAGAAATCGGGGTGGTATTTGTCCACGAGTTCGGCGGACTTGGCGAGCCACAGGTCGAGGTAGGCCTGGTTGGGCGGGAGCCAGCGCTCGAGGTGGCTAGGATCGGGCTCCTTACGCGGGTTCTCGACACCGTCGGGCCCGGGCAGTGCCATGGGTTCTGCGGGGCCGTAGAGCTCGTCTGTTGATGGAAGCCCATCGGCAGGCACGGACGTCATACTGCGAACGTCCGAGTCGAACGTCCGGCCGACGCCATACCACCACCAATGTTCTGCCGTGTGCGAGGAGACGCCGAAGCGGAGGCCACGGGCGCGGGTCGCCTTTTCGAGCTCGCCGACCACGTCGCGGTGCGGCCCCATGCGCGCGGCGTTCCAAGGGTTCACGGACGAGTCATACATCGAGAACCCGTCGCAGTGCTCGGCTACGGGAACTATGTAGCGGGCTCCGGCCCGCACAAAGAGATCGACCCAGGCATTGGGATCGAAGTGCTCGGCGCGGAACATCGGGATGAAGTCTTTGTACCCGAACTTGCTCTGCGGGCCGTAGGTGGCGACCTCGTGCTCGAAGGCGGGGTTGCCGGGAACGTACATGTTGCGCGAGTACCACTCGTTTCCGAATGCCGGAACGGAGTAGACACCCCAGTGCAGAAAGATACCGAACTTGGCGTTCTGAAACCAGGCGGGCGTGCGATAGGCTGCGAGCGAGCTCCATGTGGCTGTGAAAAGTTCGTGCGAGTGTCTTCCGGGCGCAGTAAGCGCGCGCACGCGCTGCACCTGGGCGTCGATAGCCGCTTTCTGTTGTGCATGGCCAGGCGCCTGCGCTGAGGCAAAGACGGGCAGAACGGCAGCGGCGGCAAGGAGCAGAAGCTTCATCGCGACAACATAGCAGGAAAGCTGTTCTGATGAGGAACGTTGTTGAGGATGCGAAAGCACGGAGCTACCAGGGCTTCGATCGCGCTATAGCGATGCCGCGGAGTTCATTCGGCCACTGGCCTGATACGGCGCAATAGAAGTGATAGAGCGCCCCATCGTGGTAGATGAGCGATGGCTTGTGTGCGAAAGTTTCGTCGATGCTGCCCGGAGGGCCGACGTCGATGAGAACTTCGGGCACTTTGTGGAAATGGAACGGATCGTCGCCCAACGCGAGCAACTCACAAGCGCGTCCTGGGCGCTGATAGCCGAAGCCGAAATAGAACATGGCGAATTGCGAGCCGTGCGTCATGACGAAAGGGTTGGAGGCAAACCGGCTGTCGCGGGCGTCCGGCACGGGTGGAGTCTGGTTATGCAGTGGATTGTTTGCAGGGTACGTTGCTGATCCGCGTGGTCCATTATGGAGAAGGGGGTTCAGCGGTGACCGCGTCCAGGTCTTGAGGTCCGTGCTGGTGGCGACACCGGTCTGCTCGTGCCAGCCGCCCCCCTCGGATTTGGGAAGCGTCTTCGTCTTCGCGTTGTAGTAGAGGAAGTACGTGCGGTGACCCTGATATTCGTGCAGCAGAAGGTCAGGACGATAAAGGCCTCCTTGTTCCCACGGTGCGCCGTCCTGGGGAAAGAGAATTGGCTCGGTGAGGGTCCAGCGGAGCAGGTCGCGAGAACGCGCCAGACCGATGACGGCCGCACCCTCTTCATAACCTGCGGCGGGATATGCGTTCCACGCGGCGAGGTATTCGCCGTCCAGTTTTATGGCGTCACCGGGGCCATCCAGGTGCTTATTGCGCAGGATGGAACTGATCGCGAGGTTGTAGCGCGTGTAGGTGGCGTGCGGATCCCGTGGACCGACAAGCGCTTTACGCGTCCAGTGGATCAGGTCGTAGGATGACGCGAGCCCGGTTTGATACCCGGTGCCGTCAAAGCCGATGTAGAGCATGTAGAACTTGCCTTCGGCGCTGAACACGATCGGATCATCGACAGAATGCGAGTCGAAGTCGCCTGGCTTGTGCGTCGGAGCAAGCAGCAGCTTCGGATACTTATACGGCGTCAAGTAGGGAGCGACGGGATCGGCGGCGGCAAAGCTGCACAAAGCACGGCTGCCTGCGGCTAGCGCGGAGGTGCGAAGCAGCGTCCGGCGGGAAAGCTTCATCGGCTTGTCTCAGTGTGCAGCGAATCGAGCACAGCTACGCCTTGCGGCTCAAGTGTGAGTTCTGTGTAGCCTGGCTTGGGATTTTGCAGGACGGGCGTTCTCAGCACGGGCTCGAGATCAAGCGGCAGCCGAACTGTCCGAGCCGATGCGCCGTGATTAATAAAGATGAAAACGGCATGGGAGCCATCCGGCGCGTTGCGGACGCAGAGCTCAACGTCCGGCGGCAGAGTATATGCCGGAGCGGCGATATCTGCTGCTTCAGCGAGTTGCGTAAGGAGCAGCTTCATGGTGCCGGCGTCGGGAAGTGTACCGAGGTACGTGAGCGAGCCCAGGCCGATATGCCGCGTGATCATGGCAGGCTGGTTATCGAGCCAACCGTTTGTTGTTTTGCCGTAGCGTAGATCCACATGCGCTTCGGGAGACTCTGGCTGGAGCGCTTCGGCCCAGATGTCGCCTGTAGCGCCCGCTTCAGCGCCTTCCAGCGGCACCGGTTTCTGGAGCGCGTAGTATTGCGAGACGCGTGCTCCAAGTGCTGGTTCGAATGGACCGGGCTGCCGGTGAGGGTCTAGAGCGTTGTAGGCATCCTTCATGCCTGAGCGGGGACCGAGCAGGAGATGACCGCCGGCTCTGACCCACGCGAGGAGCTTGTCCGCAAGTGGCTGCGGCAGGACGTTGAGCGTGGGCGCAACCAGGAGTTTATAGCCGGCCAGTGAGCCCTGTTGTTGCGGGTCGATGATGTCTACCTGATGACCGGACGCTTCCGCGAGATCGTGTAGTGGGGTGTAGAACGAGAGCAGGACCTTCTGCTGGTCATAACGGACCGTGTGCTGCTGGAATTCAGTCGCCCAACGCGAGTCATAGCTGTAGAGCAGCGCGATTTGACTGACTGGAGTTGTACCTTGGAGTGCTGGGCTGGCTTGCTGGAAGTCTTCGCCCAGGTGGGCGAGCTCGGGATAGAGCGGCAGCGGCTCGCCGTCAGGTCCGACGATCGCGCCGTGATACTCTTCCTGGCCATTGAGCGCCGCGCGCCATTGCCAGTAGAGGACAGCATCGGCTCCGTGGCCGACCGTCTGCCACGCAAGCGCACGGGTTTCACCCGGAGCGAGTGCGTTGTTGATCGGCGCCCAGTTCACCGACCCGGGCTGCGTTTCCATAATCCAGAAGTTCTGTCGCTTCCAGCCACGGGCGAAGTCATTGAGCATCGCATTTCGTTCCGGTTGCAGGTGACCTTCACCGACGTAGTCGTCCCAACTGGCGAGGTCTAGATCCAAAGTGATGGCGTAGTGGTCCCAGTTGTCAGACCAGGCGAGGCCGCCGATATTCGTCGTGATGAACTGCGAAGCTGCGATGACTGGACGAAGTGTATCAATCTGGTTGCGCTGGTAGCTGCGCCACGTTGCAGTGACGAAGTGTTTGTGCTCAAGCAGCAGGCCCGGATTGCCGTGCGTGGCTTCAAGCGGGATCTGCGACCAGTCGGTGTAGGTTTGTGACCAGTAAGCAGTGGCCCAATGGCGGTTCAGATTATCCAGCGTGCCGAAGCGCTCTCGAAGAAACTGCTGGAACTGCCGGCGCGTAGCGAGGTCGAAGCTCTCATCGCTGTACTCGTTATCGATCTGCCAGCCAATGACGTCCGGATTGTGACCGAAGCGCTTGCCGAGCCTGGAGACAATCTCGCGGCACAACTCGCGGTACTTCGGATTGGCATAGTTGAACTGACGGCGGCCGCCATGCTCGCGCGGGTGACCATCGGGGTCCACGCCGAGTGTTTCAGGATAGTGCGTTGTAAGCCATGCGGGAGGCGCATCGGTCGGCGTTCCAATGACGACTTTAATGTGGTGCTTCGCGGCCAGATTGATAGCGCGAGCAAGCCAGTCAAACTGATAGTCGCCTTCGCGAGGTTCCATCGTAGACCACGCGAACTCGCCGACACGCACGACGTCCATGTGAGCGGCCTGCATAAGTGAGAGGTCTGCATCCCAGCGCGACTCGGGCCACTGCTCGGGATACCACGCGGAGCCGAGCAGCAACGGCTCCTTGCGCAAGGCTTCCGCCACAACGGATGTAGGGTGATGCGTAGGCGTGACAGCTGCCTGCGCTGACAGCAAAGACGGAAGCAGGGCGGCCATCAAGGCGAAGGGAATCCAACGAGCGCACAAGCGAAGAGGCTTCATCTGTGTCTATCCACGATGGAAGTAGCTCGTGTATGCCTCGCGGCCTACGCGATACAGGGGCACAAACGTTAGGGCTCCCGCGCCTGTGTTCTCGGTGAAGATTTCGGGGCCAGCAGGACGGAGACTGGCAGGTGCGGCGACAGACGGGAACCCTTCAGGCGCGTTGAGCGCAACGTACTGCACGGGCCCGCGCATGAGGGCGACGGTTTCAGGATGGAGATCATCGATGGCCTCAAAGCGGAAGTCCTGCGGCAGCGTGAGGGCGAATTGGTCGCCGGGTTTCCACCGGCGGCTGACGCGGAGCCAGGTACCAGGAGACGCTATGAATCGATCGTGTCCAGTTGATCACCAGCGAAGCCTGTCCCCGCACCCAGGCGGGGATGCGGAAGTGCAACGGAAGATCGAGCGCCTGCGGCGCTTCGAGAGTGAAGCAAACGGTATCCTCGGCGGGAAAGCGCGTTTGCTGACGAAGAGTGAAAGGCTGCCCGCGATGTGTCGTCTTCAGTAGCGAAGGAGTGTAGAGGTTCACGTATAGGCCTGTGTTGCCCGCGTCGAAGTAGCAGTTGAGCGGGTAGTCGGAAACGGTTTGGACGAGAGTGCCCGAGCAGCACGGCCATTTCTTTGGGTAGTAGACCTTCGTGGCTTCGGGCGAGTAGGTGGAGTAGTAAAAGTAATCACCTGCGGTATCCGGATGGCGTACGACGAGGATGGTGTTGAAGAGCACACGTTCCAGGTTGTCTCCATGCCGGGTATCGCGCGGAGACGGAGTTGTGCGGAGAAGGTAGCGCGCGAGTTTCGTCGCAGCATAGGAGCCGCAGGGGGTCTCGAAGTGGTCAGGCGTGCTGGTAAGTGAGCCGAACAGTTCGCCTCGGTGCGGATGGATGAACGTTTCGTTCGGTCCCCACCCTCCGGAGGCGAACTGCTGCTTTGTCGTTAGTAGAACAAAGGCCTGCTGCATGGCATCGCGGTACTTTGTGTCGCCGCGTTGAAGGTAGGCCATGCCCGCAGAACTGAGTGCGATGGCGTGCGAGTACGCGTGCTGCCCGGGGAAGGGGTCGTCGCCGCGGGCGAGTGGGTCAAAGAGATCCCGGTCGAGCATATAGCGCTCGGCTAGTCGCTCGAAGCCCGAATTATTTGTGAGTACGGCTGCGGTGAAGAGGTTTTCGGGCATGACGTAGGTTTCGTCATACGGCGAGTCTTTTTTCCCGATTCGATCCCGGCCCTTCGTGGGCAGCAGCGGCTCTGCGCCTTCGAGCACGCGGCTGAGCAGCGCGCGGGCTTCGGGCATGTTGCTGAGTGTGGCCGCGTCGATCAAGCCGGCGAAGTGCTTGTCAAGGATGTAGCAGATCCAAAGATTCGTCTCGGGGCGCAGAATGCTTTGGTTGTGCGGCCCCAGCGTTTCAGCAAAGCCGGTGACGAGTTCGTGCACCTTCTCATGACAGGCCGGATCGCCGGTGCCAGCTCCCATGCGGGCCAAGCCGGAAATAAACTGGCCCAGCGCGTGTCCGGGAACGAAGCCATCCAGGTCGTACCAGCCACCCATATCAGGACCGGGAGCGGGAAGGCCGGCGCGCTGGCGGTAGACCTTCAGCAGCCGGTCATTCGAAAGCGAAAGGTAATGCGCGTGCACCCAGTTGTATTGTTCGGCGAGCGGCCCACCCGTGAGCTCGACCTGGTTGTAGTCCAGTTGACGCAGCGGCTCGCGAGTGGAGGCTGAGGTGTTGGAAGACGACAGAGAGCGGGACACAGAGGCCGATGCCCAGCGCGCCGCGCCGACCGCAGTTACGCTGGCAAGGAAGCTACGGCGTGTTATGGACATGTCGTGTCCCTCTCTGCCGCCCAGCATCGGTACCGAACATGCGTCGAGTACCCGGGACGATGAAGCCCGTTTTCAATAGGAGTATAGCTTTCAAAAGGGGCAAGGAACGCCGAAGCGGCACTCAGGACGACTTGGTTGGGAGTTAATTCCGATTGCAGGAATGGGACTCGATGGCGGGACGGCTCCACTCTCCGTAAATGCGTCCCCCGCTTCGATGAGAGTCAACAATGTCGACGGTCATACTCGGGTGATCTACCACTTCATACTTCGCGTTTGTCTTCTACGATAGCCAGCATTCGTGCACAGCTAGGCAGGAATGCTGGCACGTAACTGCCGACGGAGGAGCGCGCTTGCTTCCATCTGGCTTGAATGAGCGCATTGCCCTGTTGGCGACAGTCGAGAGTCACTTCCGGTTTCGCCGTCATCCGGCGCCACTTCGTGCAAGCCAACTTCGCAGATCATGCCGGTTACTTTCCTACGGCGCTGATACCTGCTGCACATGGTAAGGACCATAGTCGATGGTCAGGACCGCGCCCCCCCCGAAACGCATCGTGCTTTCGCTTCGGTTGTGCTCCGGAAGCCAGAACGGCCCTGTCTTGGCATAGGTGTGATGGATCTCTGTCTTCTTGATCCAGAAGGAAGGGTTCTGCGCCGGTTCCGCTTGGATCTCGGTGACCGCATAGTCGTCAGCGTCGACGAAGATGGTCCCGCTGTATAAAAGCTTGGATTTGACCTTCGGCTCGACGTGCAATGCGTAACAGCGGCGTCCGGCGATCACCTGCTCGCCCACCAGGGAGAAATTGTAGTTGGCGGGTGTCAAAGCTGTCTGCGCGGGGTTCTTTGCTGCCTCCTGTTCGGTCTCGAGCAGTTTTTTCAGAACTCGATCGACGAGCAGCCCGGGTCCGTTCTGGGAAAGGACCTGAAAGTGCTTCTCGGAAGGAGCGACAAAGCGCGCGTCAACGGTCATGCTCGCTTTCAAGGAAGGAACGCCGTGGTAGACGATTGTGTACTTGCGCTGCTCCGTGTACCCCTTGAGCTCTTCTGCCCTGCGTTCATTCTGCTCCACGAGCTTTCGCACGATTTCGTCGACCGTCGGAGCAGCGGCGCTCGGCGGCGTCACCGAAGAGCGCACAGTCGCAGCAGCCGCCGTCCCGCTATTCTGAGCGGTCGAGCTAAGCCTTGCTGCCCCGAGGACTCCCAACACGAGAGCGGCCACGGCGAGTCTGTTCATTCGGTACTTTCTGGCCAATCTGCTCACAACCCTCCCTCCTCTTCGATGCACGTCTCGGCATCCAACATATTCGCGGGTCTTCGATCTTCGATGCCTCCTTACCACGAGCACCTTTCACCAGAGTCTTTGCAAGCCGCCCATAGCGGCTGGGGCACGTCCGCATGCGATGGAAACGACAGCTATCGGAGGTTCGGTGAAAAATCGGGTCCTGTTTCAGAGTAAGTGTGGGGATCTTCGGCCTTCGTTCGAAACTGGCGTGTCCTTACATGGCCATACGCGGCACTCATTCGAGAGTTTAGGGTTCCTGGGCAAGTTCCTGGAGCAGCGCAGCCTCACGCGGTCCTGGCTGGGCTTGCAGCGCGAACGCGGCCGCCGTAACACCGGCATAGCACTCGATCTGCACCGCGCATACTGGACACCGCCCCTTTGCGAGCGGCAGGCGTACGACCTGGAGTCGCGGCAGATCAGCAGCCTGGGGCTGCGCGCTATGGTGTCTCTCTCCGACCACGACAGCATCGAAGCCGGTGCGCTGCTCCGTCAGCTACCAGACTCTCAGGAAGCTCCGATTTCCACGGAGTGGACCGCACCCTTCGGTGACGCAGTCTTCCACATTGGAGTGCATAATCTGCCGCCAGGTACAGCCTCCTCGGTCCTCGCAGCTCTGCTGAACGCGAGTAAAGCAGCGACTGACTCGGAGATTCTCGATCTGCTGATCGAGTTAAGCCGCATCCCAACCGTTCTGGTGGTATTCAATCATCCGCTCTGGAATCTTAACGGCATTCCCGCAGCTATCTTCCGGGCGGAGTTGATCCGCTTTCTGCATAGTGCGAACGGCTATTTGCATGCCTTTGAGCTGAATGGCATGCGGAGCTATCAGGAAAACCGCGACGTGATAAAAGTTGCCGCCGAATGGAACCAGGTGCTCATCTCGGGAGGCGATCGCCATGGTTGCGAACCGAATGGGGCTCTGAACCTCACCAATGCAACCCATTTCTCTGATTTCGTGGATGAGATCCGCGACCGAAGCCAGAGCACGATTCTGCTCATGCCGCAGTACCAGGACACCCTGAGCTGGCGCATGTACAAGAACTTCAGCCACGTCATAGACTACTACCCAGACCACCCCGAAAGCCGCCGTTTCTGGGACCAGCGCATCTTCCACCCTGATCTCGAGGGTGACATCGTTCCGGTGATCGACCTCTGGCACCTTGGCCCTCCAGGGTTTCTGAAGAAGATCTTCGCGCTATGGCTTCTGGGAGCGAGTCTTCCGATCCCCGCCGCGCTGAGATGTTCAAGATGTGGTCCTTCCGAAGTCCTGCGCCCGGTTGATACGTTCGGGCATTCTGCACGGGCAGAGAGCGCCATAGAAGTAGTGCGGGCGCAAGGTTCATAGGCTCTTCTGTTGACGCAAGTTCTGGCGAATTCAATCCGCCCGAGCGTGAGGCGAATGCAGACGCCGTTTTGATGAGTACTAGAAAACGCGCTTCGCGGAAGTGGTCAGGTTGAATTGACGCCAAAGTCGCCAATGCAATCATTGAGCTCGGCTTTCTACCTTAAACCCGGCTTCTCGCCAGTGATCTACGGCTGGCCATATCGCCCCTATTTCGGTTCATCGGCCCAGCTTTGCTTTCGACTTGACTGGGTTGCCCAGGCAGATCGTCACTGTGTGTACCGCGAGAGGAACGCGGCAGAATGACAGATTTGCTGGGAATTTCAGAAAAGTGCGGGTCGTCGCAGGTATGGGACGTCTGGAGTTGGTGGCCGACTGGCAAGCGCACTTCGGGCGCCAAGCCAGCGCGTAAGCTGCGGATGGAGCTAATGCGGCCCGTCTTGGTCTACCGCATACAGGAGAAGGCTTTTGGGCTAGCGGGACCGAAGCGGAAGGGTTCTGTCCCGAATCTTCTTGCAAGTTCGAATCAGCCGCGCTTCAAAAGCGGCACGAAGATCATCCGTGAGTGGAAGGGCCAACTTCACGAAGTGTCCGTCGCAACCGAGGGCTATCTATATAAGGGAGATCTGTACAAGAGTCTGTCGCCCATCGCGTTTCGGATCACCGGGACAAAGTGGTCGGGTCCAGCCTTTTTCGGCACGAAAACAAAAGAGGGCAGAGGATGACCTCACCACAGTCGAAAGGGCGATGCGCGATTTATACGCGCAAGTCCTCAGAAGAAGGCCTCGAACAGTCTTTCAATTCTCTGCATGCTCAGCGTGAAGCATGTGAAGCCTACATCCAGAGTCAAAAGCAGAAGGCTGGCAGGTTGTTGCGACGAAATATGACGATGGCGGGGTTCTCCGGCGGCAACATGGAGCGACCCGGTCTCAAGAAGCTCCTCGCCGATATCGTCGCCGGCAAGGTCGATACCCTGATCGTCTACAAAGTCGACCGTCTCACGCGGTCGCTTTCAGACTTCGCCCGAATCGTTGAATCCTTCGACAAGCAGGGTGTGAGCTTTGTCTCAGTCACGCAGCAATTCAACACCACTTCTTCGATGGGTCGACTCACGTTGAACGTACTTCTGTCCTTTGCGCAGTTTGAACGCGAAGTGACGGGCGAACGCATCCGGGATAAGGTCGCGGCCTCCAAGAAGAAGGGAATGTGGATGGGCGGCGCCGTGCCGTTTGGGTATTCGGTGGCCGATCGTCAATTGATTGTGAACCCGGCAGAGGCAGAAACTGTCCGCAGGGTTTTCCGACGGTACCTGGCGCTGAAGAGCGTGACCGACCTGCAGATTGAGCTCGAGCGCTCCGGTGTCCCGACTAGGAAGGGCGTCACATCATCGGGCAGGGAAGTCGGCGGCCTCGTTCTCGGCAGAGGTGCACTCTACCATCTGCTCGGTAGCCCACTCTATATCGGCAAGATCGCCCATCAGGGCAACGTGTATGACGGCATGCACGAGGCCATAATTGACCAGGAAAGTTGGGATCGGACGCGCGAATTGCTTCGCGAGAATACTGTGAGGCGTCGCCGGAGCAAGAATCTTCCCTCTGGGAGGATGTTGCACGGCAAGTTGGCTTCTGAAGATGGTCGGCTTTACACGCCGACACACTCTGCGAAAGGCGGGCGCCGCTACTTCTACTACACTCTCCGTGAACTAGGAGCCGAGTCGACCAAAAGGGTTCGTCGCCTGCCCGCAGCCGAGATCGAAGCACGAGTCGTCGACTCGCTTGGCTGCTTCCTCGCGGATCCGGTCGAGCTTGCTGAACATTTCTCCGGGCTGTCGATCTCGGATACTCGGATGCTGACGTCGGCCGCGGCTCATCGGTCGACTCTATTAAAGGAAGGCGCCGAGCAGGAGAAGTCTCGGTTCATCAGCCAGGTGATCTCCCGTGTGACAGTTCAGAATGACGCGTTAGAGATCCAGATCAGCAAAGGCGCCCTTCGCGCCGAGCTTCTGGGCGCCGGTAATGAAGCTTGCAATGGTGCGATCACGCTGCGGGCGCCGTGCCACGTCGCGAAGAGAGGCAACGAAGTTCGACTGATCCTGGGGTCGGGCGCCCAACATAATTCCAGGCCCATCCCTAGTCTGGTCAGAGCAGTTGCACAAGCGAAGACATGGTACAAGTGGATTGCTAGAGGCGAGATCTGCACGATGCGGGAACTCGCGAAACGGACCGGCTTGCACCGGAAGTATGTCTCGCGGCTTCTTTAACTTGGCGGTGCTTTCGCCGGACATCACCGAAGCAATCTTTCGCGGCGATCATCACCCATCACTCACCGTCGAACAGCTGACCGCAACACTCGAACTCGATTGGACGCAACAGTCGCTGCCGCAAATAGGCGATGCCGGCCAAGGCGGTTGCCTAACCAACTTACGAGACACAGTCGACTGCCGGCGCCGACGGTGTTCTGGTCCAAAGGCTACGACGGAGTGACGATTGACGATCTCGTCGCCGGGATGGGTGTGGGACGGCCGAGCCTGTATGCCGTGTTTGGGGACAAGCGGGCGATATTCTTGCGCGTCCTTAGGGCGTACGCAGAACGGAAGGGCGCATCAGCCGCGAAGGCACTCTTCTCGCCACAGAGTCTTCGCGACTCGGTCGCGGACTTTCTGAGCTACGCCGTCGAAAGTGCGACCGAGAAAGGGTCCGCCCGGGGCTGCCTTCTGATGTGCGTCGCGCCGCTTGTGAACGACGCTGAGGTTCAGCGGTTCCTGCAGAACGCGGCCAAGGGCGGGTCGGCGCTGCTGGAGCGCCGTTTCCGGGATGGGATCAGCGCGGGAGAAATCCCATCTGACTTTCCCGTAGCCGCGCGCGCAACCCAGGTCACGGATTTAGCGCGTGGGCTGACCATGCGTGCGCAGATAGGCACGCCGCGCAAGACGCTCCTCAAAGATGCTGAGGAATCGGCCAACTTGGTGCTCCTGCCGTAAAGCCTCTGACGGTCGTCGGAAACAATCACTTGTACCGTGGCGGTCAAAGCTCAATCGGGAGCGGAGCGCGAACACCTGTACAGTGCGATGCTGCAGGTCTCACGGCGTGGCCTCCTGCGACCGTCCCAACATCGGAACACAGGCCGTTGCCGCCTGCCCATAAGAGCGCATCCACTCGCCGTCAGCAGTAGTGAGTTGGCGTAGATGAGTGAAAAATCGCCAATGCACTCGCGGAGGCCTGAACGAGTGCTCGGCCTGTATTCAACAATTCAATCTTCCATGAGGGATCCTCAGTAGCGACAGGCTTAGTCACATTCGTGGTCAGGAGGCTTAGCGCGGAAGTTTCTGTAACCGCGATGTCAAATACTTCTGAAACACCGCGAAACGCTGCGCGCGGGGAACGCGCTCGGGTCCTATTCTGCGGCCCAGCGCCTCGCATAGGCCATCCGGATGCCAGACGGGCCACGCTGGCAACTCCGGATCGTTAGGATTTCCCGTCTGGATAAACCGCACCCAATATCCGAGGATGGCATCGGACAACACCTTGTCGTATGGCCTTGCGATCCAGCTCGTCCAGTACTTCCGGCTCAGAAACATGAGCTCTTCGCTATGGAAGGCTCCGAGCGCTGCAAACTCACCGGTACCTATATAGGTGAAGTGGTAGAGGAAAGCCTTGTGCCCGCTGCGGGCGATATCGTTCGCCAGCAGCCAAGCTCCGAAGCCAAAATCGAAATCCGTATCCATCTCTTCGAAGACGTGACGCGCCTCACCGTCGGAATGAGCTGAATATTGCGTAAAGACATTCCCGGCTTGGCTCTTGAAGCGTTTGTCGAGCCATTCACGATATGCAGCAACCGTTTCTGGCCGCCAGGATTTACCTCCGACGATCGGGCTTGCGAAAATTGAGACTTCGTCTTCGGTGCTGCCCACCAGCACGGGAATGTGAGCCTCTTTTCCCTCGGCAAAGGCCATGGCTGGCTGCCGGGGGAGCATCCATCCATCGATGACTGGTTCGAGATCGAGGTCTGGGTCATCTTTCGTGGCCTGAAGAATGCGTTCCACGGGTAGAGCGCGCAACGCTTTCAGGGCTTCGGGCCCGCGAGGAATTCCCATGTCCGTCGCCAGCCGCTCACCGTTGACCTCGGCTGCATGAGCATCGGGGTAGACGGAGTCGACGCAAACTCCGCTTTCGAGAACCGCTTGCTCGAACAGTCCCGCAGCCAGCGGCGAGGCCATCAAATTACATACATCCAGCGCACCGGAAGACTGGCCGCCGATGGTTACGCGACCGGGATCCCCTCCAAACGATGCAATGTTCCGGCGCACCCAGCGCAGAGCTGCCATCTGATCCAGTTGGCCGTAGTTCCCCGACACATGGTGCGCCGACTCCGAAGCGAGCCACGGGTCGGCCAGAAAACCGAGCGCACCCAGCCGATAATGCAAGCTGACAACCACGACCCCGTGCTCCGCCAGGGTTTGTCCCAGCGGCGGCCAATCTGCGGAGCCTTCGACGTTTCCGCCGCCATGTATCCACACGAAGACCGGAAGTCTCGTCTTCGGATGCAATTCAGGTGTCCACACATTCAGAGAGAGGCATGCCTCGTCGGTCGCTATTTGCTTGACGCCTGACATTTCCGGCAGCCATGGGCTTGGCCATTGTGGGCATGCAGGACCAAATTCGGTTGCCTTGCGAATCCCCTGCCAAGGCGGCAATGGTTGCGGCGCTTTCCAGCGCAAATTCCCCACCGGCTGGGCGGCAAAAGGAATGCCCAAAAATGCTCCGCCTCGAGCAAGCGCCTGCAGCCTCAGACCTTCGAGCGTGCCACTCGCGATGACCACCCGTGGCGCGGCGGTTTGTGCTCCGGCTGAAGCGAGAATGCAAAGGCCCATGAGCTCAGCGAGGCACAGTGTTCGCACGATTGTCCGCATAGGCCCATGCTATAGATACTGCCCAGTTCGATTTCCACTGAGGAACCGCACTTGGAGAAGTGCTCAATATTCAATAGGCGCATAATCGCCAATGCACTCATCGAGGAAGCGATGAGGTACCGATAAATCCTGGGAGGTCGTACATGCTCAATGTGACGTCTGAAGAACCGGGTGTTGGCGGGGGAGCGCTGTTGCGCGCGCTAGAGTATCTGGATGGAATCGGGTGCGCGGAACGGATAAGCTGAGGAATTTGGCGAGGAGGGCCGGCTTGCGGCGGCATTGGGAGATTGGCCCGAGCCTGGACGGTTTTGACCTGTGTGCCGACGGGCCGCTGTTGGCTTGGGACTGCGGTTCGAGAGACTGCGCCCATCAAGACGAGTGTGCGGATAGGCATCACGCGCGGAGGTGGACCGGCGGCTGCGTTTCTTCGAGGCGGGCAGTCTCTTCGTCAGCGGCCCACGCGCAGCGAGATAAGAGGTCATTAGGTTTTGGGGTTTGCTGGAAAAGCTTACCGACTGCGCTCTGTGCCGCCGCGCCTGGCGGCCACCTTGCTCGGCGATGGGGCGCGTTGCTTCGCCCTCTGCGCCTGTCCCGCCTTGGTCATCAGGCGCGATTGTTCGTACATCTCCATCCACTTCTCGCTCGAAATCGCCGAGATGAGCTTGCCGATCGGTTCGAGCGGCAAATCGTCTGGCGTCTCGAAGTGAACGCAACACTTTCCCATGTCGAGCTTCTTGCCCGCCGCCTTGAAGGCCGCCTGCAACTGCTCGAGCTGACTCGAACTCGCATACGCGCCCATCAGGTAGAGCGAGCAGAAGTTCTTCTGCGACGAGAGCGCGACGTAGGTGATCGGCTGCGGCTTGTAGGTGTCTGGATATCCGTAGTCCAGTAGACGCCGGGACCCGATGGTGCAGCAAACGATCTTTTCTGCAGTTCGTCGACAGCATCCATCCAAGCTGCAATTTCACGATGATCAGCTGTCCGTTGGAACAATTGGCGCAGGCTCGGAGGGCCAATCTGTATGCGTAGTTCGGAGTGAATTCAAAAGATGTGGGCTCGACCGGCAGCAACCCCCATCGCTCTGAGCAATCCTAAAGCCCGATCCGATAAACGAGTTTGTTCTTCCTCAGTTTTACGACGAGTCTCGATCCGATCTGCCTCCGCGAAGCCCGCATGGGTGATTGCATGCTTGTAATCGCTAGTCGTCTCCAAGAATCCCTGTTCTTTCAGCTTCTCCATCGCGCTCTTCCATCTGGCCTCAGTCCGCGGCGTTCCATCAGTGAAGGCTTCCTCGGCAGTCTGGATGTGAAGGCCTTGATTATCGGAGGTAATGAGGATCGAACCAAATGTATCTTTGGAAGCTGCCAGCAGTAGGCTTTGCGCATCATCAGAGAGCGCGGTCGGTCTGATCTCGGGATTAGTTTGAGGTGACTGAAGCCACCGCCACTCGGGCTTGTTCATCTCGATATCGAGGTGAAGTTTGAAATCATCTCTGAATTGTTCTCGCGGAAGAAAACTCGCAGTACATTCCGGTCTGTGCGATTTCTGCTTTGAACTGCTGCACCTGCGCGAACTGCATGGTGTCGACACTACCTGGGGCACCGGCACCTGCGAAAAGTACACCATGGCGGCCTTGCGTGCAGCCACATGGCGGGATGAAAATGTCGGTGCAGCCCCGAATAACCCGCAGATTCTGCTCTTTTCAGCAAGAACGGGCACTGTGATCATCCTGTTTGGAAATGAATGGCGGTGGGTACAGTCCACGTCGAACTCTTCTCCGTAAGAAATTCCCTGGTATCAGGGAAATCTGCAGGGAATGAGGGGGCGAACTCGCGGCGTAATCCGGGATAAAGACCGAAGTGCGGGGGGTTGGGGCGGGACTAACAGGTTGCGAGCAGCGAATTCGAATGACAGGAGCAGGGAACTGCCGATAGATTACAGCGAACTTAGTGGTCACTTCAGGCGGTAGGTAGCGGACTGGCGAAGTACATGTGCGACGATCGCACCACCCGAAGAAACGCCGGCGCCGCGGTCTACCAACGCGGGCTAATCGGTTCACTTCTGAATTGCGATTGGGCGCCCGTTCTCCCAATGCGGTGACCACGCTCAAACCACCTACCGTGGGGGTCAGGAATTCGCACAGACGCCGCAATCAATCGGCATTGAGAAGAGCGTTTGCCTAGACTGGTTCGGTTGGCGCCAACACTCATGTTCAATGAGCGAGTTGGCCTGTTGGCAACAGTGGACTGGCCGGCTTACCCGGATTGACCACGCATGGACTCACAGTCGGTTCAAAGAACGTGTCTGGTTCGACTTGGCAGAATTTGCAAGAAACTTTTGTCGATTTGAATTCCAGTTCCGCCATCAATTCGGTCAGCAACAGCATGAACCCGCAAGTCGTCGATTAGAAGATTGTTCAGAAGAAGTACGGCTACAAGCAGGGCGCTTCCTGCTCCTCGCTTTTTGAGCCCACGGTCGCAGGAATGCAGGATGCGAAGAAACCCAAGCACGGCCAGGTCGTCGAGACGGGCCGGGTTGAGCGGAACTCGGACAATCCTCGATTGCTGACTGCCGCTCCCATCTTCAACTGGGCGTAGGATAGAATCCCCGCCGAGATCGCCGGCATCCGCACCGCCCAACGGAGACCAAGCCATGCGCCGATTCAACTCCTCAGCGTACTCCGGGCCACTGTTCCTCTCGCTCCTTCTTCTCGCCTCTATATCGCTCCACGCCCAGGCTCCAGCCGCGGGCACCTCGGTCTCCGTCAAGATGACCGACATGGTGAACTCCGGCAGCGATCCCGCCGGCAAGCAGTACCGCGGCTCGGTAACCAAGACGGTCGACGCCGGTAATGGCATTACAATCCCGCGAGGCGCGGCCGCCACCATCACCCTGGCCAGGAGCGGCGCCGACTACACTGCGCAGCTCTCCTCCATCACTATCAACGGCCAGTCCGTCGCCGTCACCAGCAACTCCGCCAGCGTCTCTTCTGTCGCGCAAGCTGCACAGCAGAGGGCAGCCAGTGCGGTCAGTTCTGCGCTCGGCGGATTCGGGCATCATGTCAGCGCGCCTGCCGCTGTCGCCGCCGCTGCAACCGGCGAGCACGTGTCGCTGCCCATCGGCACCACGCTGACGTTCGTACTCGGAGCGTCTCCCAGTGCACCCGCTGCTTCACATCCTGTGACCGCCTCCGCGGAGCCTGCTGCCAAGCCTGCGTCCAACCCGGCAGCCGCGTCCAGCGCCGGCGCGAGCGCGGATGGTTCATTGACTGCTATGTACGTCTGCCAGTCGAACCCGCCTCCCAATCCATCCGACCCAGGCTACGGGAAGACGTACTTGAGCTCCGCGTTCGAGGCCCCTGTCACAACCCAAGGGCCAATTCCGGTCATCGAGCCCAGCTTCGCCGGCTATCTGAAGGCGACGTATCAGATCAACACAGGCATCCGGTGCATCTCGATTTGGACGATCGCCGACGCCCAGGCAGCACAAAAGAGTATCGCCGGCGGTCACGGTAAGACGGCGCTGGTCGATACCGGGTGGCGATACGGCCAGCCACCGCTGAAGCAGGGACAAAGCGGCTTCGATCCGCTCGCGAAAGACGGAATCGACCTCACGCAGCATCGCCTGACCACGTACTTCTGCACGCTGGATGTTGCTGGAGGCACAACCATGGTTCAGCCGCAGCCGTACAACGCCGAAATTGCAACGCGATATATCAGCTCACTTTTCCAGGCAGACTGGGACTCGGCTCCGGTCAACATGGCCTACAGGGCTTATATCCGCGACCACTATGTTCACGATCTCAATCCGGCGGCGGACCTCAGCCCCAGATGCAGCGCACAAAGTCCGGCAATGCAAACCATGCAACACCAAAGTGGGCTCATCGGGACCAAGCTGATCCGGCACATCGTTCCGGTTGATTTCACCTACACGCCCGCCGAAGCCGCGACAGGAAACACAGGTGTGGCCCAGCAGGCAGCGGCGACCCAGGCGGCAGCGGCGCAGGCTGCGGCGGCAAAGTTCTATATCTCCTGCTCGACTGGAGGGGGCGCGGGCATCGATACCTACTACACCGGCGTCTTCCCCATCAAGAACGCGACGCGCACACCACGGGGAGTATTGGCGTCTCCGGAATCGCAGGTTGTCCTCGACCGCTTCTACGCGTATCTGGCCAAGAAAGGTTACAAGTTCAATAACGGCAGCGCCTCGGGCTGCGATATCGCGACGACCGAGGCGGCGACAAAAGCAGCCCAGCACAAGCGCGCTTATGAAGGCGGCGGCTGCTCCAGCTGCGGCAAGATCGTCGAGACCGGCTGGAAAGACGAGTAAGCGCCGGAGACCTCCTGCACAAGTATCTTTCGCTCCTCGATCACGAGGGCAAAGTTCTGACTGGAGCCGCGAAGGTGATGTGCGCCCGCAAGGAGGCCATGGGTTACAAGATCGCCGACGATTTTCAGACGGACGCGCGACTCTACAATTAACCGGCGCGGAGCAGAGGCCGGACATGGACCATTCCTTCCTCTCACATCCGCGCTTTTGTATCACCCAGACGAAACCGATTGCAGCCGGGATCTCGATGCAACCGTGGGCACCGCGAAGGGTGCGAAGAACATCGCGAACCCGGGTTCAGAAGATGCCCTCCTGCTAAAGCAAATTCCGGCTTGCAGTGTGATCATGCAGTAGGAAGCCGAACCGGTGCTGGGCGTCTCGATGGACGCGCCGGAACCCGGCCGCACCGTGTGCCGTACCAGGAAACCGGCTACGGAACGGATGAGTCGAAGAAAAAAACAGGTGACCATCGGTATATTTCGTTCTACCGTCCCTAACCCCGAGCCTGTCAATGAACGGCGCAGCTTCGTTATCAATGACAGATCACTGCTGCCAGTGACGTACAAAGAGGTGCCGAAGTTCGGCGATACTGCGTTTTGGTGTGGGCCGGAGGTTACTACGCCGCGCTCTATCTATTTAAGGGGGCACACTTGAAGTCGCGGTCAAGATCAGCGGCATCCCCGAAGGCATCGCCCTTTCCACCGCTAAGAAATTTGCGGCCCGGGCGCTCGGGAACACTGGCACAGCTGGCTTTGTCTATGCCGCTCGCAAGGATCGGTAGGTCACCATAACGTTCTTCGCTTCAAATGCGCCATGATTCATAGGGGCACGGGAATTTAATCTTCGAACCCTCGTGCGCTGCGAAACAGCACGGTCCGCGAACTCTTCCTTTCCTGCCGTGGTCTCAATGCGCGTGTTGATGCCTTTGTCAGTTGGCGCATGATCGCCTGTGCGCTCATTGACCGCGGCGAAGTGACCCGGAGGGTTGCTCTACCTTGTGCAGATCAGCGGCGTGGAGGCCGCGTGCATGCGCAAGAAGAGCAGGAAACCTCCGTCTCGCAAAATGGTTCTGCGGCTGCCGGACTTGGATCACACCAAAGCCGCTGTCCTTAACAGCCTCAGTTCCCCTCATTCGGGGACCGGAGAATGACGGTCGCTCTTAGGTCCAAGGCAGGGGATCCCGCCGGGCATCTTTTTGACCCGCAAGCACGTCCGTGTATGCACCGGAGTAGATAGGCAGCACGCTCTCAGGTGAGGCACATGTCTCTGCGATTATTCGTGCTAGGAGCCGCCCTCGCACTATTAGCCGGCGGATGCAGGAAGCAGACGCAGGAGGTGCAGGCGCCTGCATCGTACGGTGGGCAGATCCATCCCTATAACGGCCAGTTGGAGCAGGATGACGGCCAGTGGGTCCGTGCGACCAAGGATTATGCGAATACGCGCTATAGCTCCCTGAATCAAATCAACACGGGAAATGTAGGTTCGCTCAAGGTCGCATGGACCTTCGACACCGGTGTGGCACGCGGGCAGGAAGCCGCGCCGATTGTTGCGAACAACACGATGTACGTCGTCTCCCCTTGGCCCAACAAACTTTTCGCGCTGGACCTGACCAAAGGCGGCACGCTCAAGTGGATCTATGAGCCGAATCCGTCGCCGGCGGCGAAGGGCGAGGCCTGCTGCGACTGGGTAAACCGCGGAGCCGTGTTCGCCGACGACAAAGTCATCTATAACACGCTCGACGGCTATACCGTCGCCATCGCCGCGAACACCGGAAAGCTGCTGTGGCGCACGCACCTGGCTGATATCACCAAGGGCGAGACCATCACAATGGCGCCCATGGTCGTCCGGAACAAGGTGTACGTCGGTAACAGCGGCGGCGAGTTTGGCGTGCGCGGCTGGCTCACAGCGCTCGACACCGGAAGCGGCAAAGTCCTATGGCAGGCCTACAACACCGGGCCCGATAAAGAGGTGCTGATCGGCGACCGCTTCAAGCCGTTCTATCCGCAATACAAGGGAACCGACCTCGGCGTGAAGACATGGCCACCTGACGCCTGGAAGCAAGGCGGCGGAAGCGTGTGGGGATTCGTCGCCTATGACCCGGCCAGCAACCTGATCTACTACGGCACCGCGAACCCCGGCCCATGGGATGCCGATGCGCGTCCCGGCGACAATCTCTGGACCAGCGGTGTGTGGGCGCGTGATGCCGACAGCGGACAGGCGGTGTGGTTCTACCAGATGGCCCCGCATGATCTGTTCGACTGGGACGGAATCAACGAGGACATCCTGCTCGATCTGCCCTGGCAAGGAAGCACGCGCAAGGTGCTGGTGCGTCCCGACCGCGACGGCTACATGTACCTGATCGACCGCACCACAGGACAGGTGCTCTCCGCATCCACTTATGCCTACACGACCACGACGAAGGGCGTGGACCTGAAGAGCGGGCAACTGATCCACGTGGAAGAGAAGAAACCGCAGGTCGGCAAAGAGACGGTCGGCATCTGCCCGATGGCTCCCGGCTCCAAGGACTGGCAGCCATCATCCTTTTCTCCGCGCACCGGTCTCGTCTATGTGCCTCACGAAAACATGTGCATGGATGAGGAATACACCGACGCGAATTACATCGCAGGCACTCCCTACATCGGTGCCGACGTTCGCTACTACGCCGGCCCCGGCGGCAACATGGGCGAACTGATGGCCTGGGACCCCATCTCCGGGAAAAAGGTCTGGGCCATACAAGAGAAGTTCCCCACCTGGAGCGGAACGGTTGCGACCGCGGGCGATCTCGTCTTCTACGGAACAATGGACGGCTGGTTCAAAGCCGTGGACGCCCACACCGGCAAAATCCTCTGGCAGTTCAAAACGGGCTCCGGCATCATCGGCCAGCCAGTCACGTACCGGGGTCCCGACGGCAAGCAATACGTCGCGATCCTGGCCGGCATCGGTGGATGGCCCGGATCCATCGTCTCCGCCAACCTCGATAGCCGCGACGATTCAGCCGCCAATGGCTGGGGCAGCGCGATGCGCGATCTGAAACAGGCAACCACGCCGGGAGGAACACTTTATGTGTTCTCGCTTCCTTAAGCTCGGCGCGTTGCTAGTGCTTCTCTCGGCCGCAGCATCAGCTGCCGCAAAGCCGCTGCGCATCTGCGCCGATCCTGACGATCTGCCGTTCTCCAACCAAGCCACGCAAGGCTTCGACAACCGGATCGCTATCCTCGTCGCCCACGATCTCCACCGCGATCCCGTCTTCGTTTGGACCCGCAGCCGCCGCGGATTCTTGCGCGAACAGTTCAATCGGAATCGTTGCGACGTCTTGATGGGCGTTCCCCAGCGCATGAAGGGCGTCGTAACCACTGACCCCTACTATCGCTCCAGCTACGTCTTCGTAACGCGCCGCCGCGAGCACCTCGAAGTAACATCCTTCACCGACCCCACACTTAACGGCCGTCGCATCGGTCTGCAGATTCTCGAAGAGAACCTCTCGCCGCCTTCCATCCCACTGATTCGCAGCGGGCATGCGTCGCAACTGGTCGGCTTTGAATCCTTCGGGCGGGAAGCCGGCAGCGTAGTCCGCGCGGTCGCCAGTGGCCGCGTTGGCGTCGCCGTGGTCTGGGGACCCACGGCGGGATACTTCGCCGCGATCGAGCATCTTCCCCTCGAGCTCAGGCGAGTCACTCCAGCCGTCGACGCCTCCGGCATCCCGTTTCAGTTCTCCATCGCGATGGCTGTCCACAAGAACGACATCGTTTTGCGTGACGCCCTGAATCGCTCCCTGGCGCGTGTCCAGCCGCAGATCGCAACAGTTCTCAGAGAGGCGCACGTACCCACGCTTCCGATCTCCGGGAGCGCCTTATGAATCGCTTCGTCGCCTGCGGAATCGCCACAGCGCTGGTCGTGATCACAGGTTGCAAGCGCGAGCAGCGCGTCTTCGACCCCGGCGCCGCGCAGGCGCAGATCGCTGATGGAACCGCGCTGACTCCCGTTCACGCAGGCGGAACATCCTCCTCCAGCCCCGGCCACAATCCCGCCGACTACGCAAAATACGAAGAGAGCGCGTACGCAGTCTCCGAGGGCAAGCGCCTCTACAGCGCGTACAACTGCGTCGGCTGCCATGCGCACGGCGGCGGCGCCATCGGTCCCGCGCTGATGGACTCCATCTGGATCTACGGCAGCCGCCCCGACCAGATCTACTCCGACATCGTGCAGGGGCGCCCCAACGGAATGCCGAGCTTCGGCGGCAAGATCCCCGAGTACCAGGTCTGGGAGCTCGTCGCCTACGTGCGCTCCATGAGCGGCCAATTGCCCAGCGATATCGCGCCTTCGCGTTCCGATGAGATGGCAGTCACCAAAGCAGAGCAGGCCGAAAAGAAAGAGCATCCCGCGGACGAAGATCAGCAGCCGATCCAGCATGCGCCGCAGGTGAAACCGTGATCGCATTCGCCATGGCCGTGCCGGGATTCACCGGCAATCAGACGTCGCTAAACCCCATCGGTCCGGCGGCACAGCACATCGAGCATGAATTCGCGCTGATCTTCTGGATCACCACGACCGTGTACCTGCTTACGCTGCTCGCGCTCGTGATCTTCGTCTATCGCAGGCGCTATACGCTCGACACCATCCCCGCTCCTGAAGTCCCCAGCGAAGCCAGTGAGCGCCTGGCCTCACGCGCCGTCGGCGCCGCCATGATCGCGACGGTCGTTCTGCTGTTCGTCATGATGATCGGCAGCTTCATGACCAGCCGGGCGCTCGGAAAAATGAATGGCGAGCGGGCCATGAACATCGAGGTCTACGGACACCAGTGGTGGTGGGAGGTCCACTACCCGAATCAGGAGCCCGACCACATCGTCATCACCGCGAATGAGATTCACGTCCCCACCGGCGTCCCCATCCGCATCAAGGGAACATCGCGCGACGTGATCCACAGCTTCTGGGCGCCGAACGTGCACGGCAAGCGCGACCTTATGCCCGGCTACGACACCGAAATCATCATGCAGGCGGACCAGCCCGGACGCTGGCGCGGACAATGCGCCGAGTACTGCGGCGAGCAGCACGCGCACATGTCCTTCTACATGGTTGCGGAATCCACGGCCGACTTCAACAAATGGCTGCTCGCGCAGGCGCAAAGCGCGCCCGATCCGACCACACCTCAGACGCAGCATGGCCAGCAGGTGTTCCTGTCGCACGCCTGCGTGATGTGCCACACCATTCGCGGAACAACGGCAGGCTCGCGTGTCGGCCCCGACCTGACACACCTGGCCAGCCGTGCAACCATCGCGGCGGGCCAACTGCCGAACACAATCGGCAATCTCGCGGGGTGGATCTCCAACCCGCAGGACATCAAGCCGGGCTGCCGCATGCCGCCAAATCAAATGTCAGGCTCCGACCTGCAGGATCTGCTCGCGTATCTGGAGACGCTGCGATGACTCCGACAACGCTGATTGCAGAGCGCGAGATGACCGAAGCCGAACGCAAGCACGCCGCGCAGCTCGAACTTGTGTGGGCAGAGCCCCGCGGTGTCCTCGGCTGGTTCAAGGCCGTGCATCACACGACCATCGGCATGCGCTACGTCACCACGGCCTTCTGCTTCTTTCTCGCCGCCGGTCTGCTGGCCGGCGTGATGCGCCTGCAGCTCGCGTTCCCCGAAGCCCACTTCCTCTCCAACGACAAGTACAACCAGTTCTTCACCATGCACGGCAGCACCATGATGTTTCTCTTCGCTGTGCCCATGATGTTTGAAGCCGTGAGCGTCTACCTCGTCCCGCTGATGGTCGGCACACGCAACATCGCGTTCCCGCGATTGAACGCCTACAGCTACTACCTCTATCTCTTCGGCGGCCTGATGTTCTACGTCGCCTTCCTCTGCAACACCGGCGCAGACCGCGGCTGGTTTTCCTACGTGCCTCTCGCAGGTCCGGACTTCGGCCCCGGCAAGCGCCCCGACTTCTGGGCGCAGCTCATCACGTTCACCGAGGTCTCCGCACTCGCAGTCGCCGTCGAAGTCATCGTTACGACCTTTCGCCTGCGCGCGCCCGGCATGTCGCTCAACCGCATTCCGATCCTTGTCTGGGGCCAGGTGATCGTTGCCATCATGGTCATCTTTGCGCTGCCGGGCGTCGTGCTCTCGAGCACCATGCTGCTGCTCGACCGCACCGGCGGAACGCAGTTCTTCAACCCCGCCGTCGGCGGTGACGTCCTGCTCTACCAGCACCTCTTCTGGTGGTTTGGCCATCCCGAGGTATACCTCATCTTCATCCCCGGCACAGCCATCGTCTCCACGATCATCACCACCTTTAGCAGACGACACATCTTCGGCTATCTCGTGCTCGTGCTCTCTCTCGTCGCAACAGGCTTCATCGCCTTTGGCCTCTGGGTCCACCACATGTTCGCCACCGGCATCCCGCAGATCGCGGAGAGCTACTTCACCGCCGCCAGCATGATGATCGCGATCCCGAGCGGTGCGCAGATCTTCTGCTGGATCGCAACTCTTGCCACCGGCCGTCCCGTGCTCCGAACCCCGCTCTGGTGGGTCCTCGGTTTCTTCTTCACCTTCATCATGGGCGGCATGACCGGCATCTTCGTGGCCTCCGTTCCTGTCGACCTCCAGGTGCACGACACTTATTTCGTCGTCGCGCACTTCCACTACGTGCTCATCGGCGGTGCCGTGTTCCCGCTCTTCGCCGCGCTCACGTATTGGTTCCCCAAGGTAACCGGAAGAATGCTCAACGAGAAGCTTGGCCACCTCAGCTTCTGGCTCTTCTTCGTTGGCTTCAACATCACCTTCTTCCCCATGCATCTGCTCGGTATTCGCGGCATGCCACGCCGCGTCTACACTTACCCGGCCAACATGGGCTGGACCACCCTCAACCAAATCGAGTCCTGCGGCTACATTCTTCTCTTCCTCTCCGTCCTGATATTCATCTACAACGTCTTTCAGTCACGGCGCCTCGGCGAACTCGCAGGACCGAACCCATGGATGGCCGGAACGCTCGAGTGGGCAACCACCTCGCCTCCGCCCAAATACAACTTCCTGCATCTGCCCACAGTCAACGGCCGCGAGGCCCTCTGGGACGCCGCTCCCAATCAGCCCATCGTCGTCGGGCTCCATGAGGATGCACGCAGCTTCCTCACCACGCGTCCTCTCGACGCCGAGCCCGATGCAACCGATGAGTTCCCCGGCCCCACCATCTGGCCGTTTCTCGCCGCACTTGCAACCACTGCCGCCTTCATCGGCAGCATCTTCACACCGTGGGGCATCACCATCGGCGCCGTGCCGATCGCGATCACCATGATCGGCTGGTTCTGGCCGGACAGACAAGCCGCCGAACGGCGCCGCGCGAGGGAGATATGGCAGAGCGAATAGAGCCCGCAGTCCTCGACGTCTCCAGGCTGCCGAACGTCGTCTTCGGCACGCGCAGCGTCACGTGGAACGGCGTCATCGGCATGATGGCCATCGAAGGCACGGTCTTCCTTCTGATGATCGCGTCCTACTTCTACCTGCACTCACGTTCCGTCGAGTGGCCGCCGCATGAAAATCCTCCCGCGCTGTTCTGGGGCACGCTCAACCTCATCATCTTCCTGCTGAGCATCATTCCCAACGAGTGGTACCGTCGCCGCGCTCGCAAAGGCGACCTCCGCGCCGTTCGCATCGGTCTCGTCCTGCTCAGCGCCATCGGCATCATCAACGTCATCGTCCGTTACTTCGAGCTCCGTCATCTCAACTGCGACTGGAGCCTCGACGCCTACGGCTCGGCCGTTTGGATGCTCATGGGCCTGCACGTCACGCATCTGCTCACGGATCTTGTCGACACCATCGTCCTCACTGTCCTGTTCTTCACCTCGCTCGTCGAAGGCAAGCGCTTCATGGATGCCTCTGAGAACGCGGACTACTGGTACTTCGTCGTACTCTTCTGGGTTCCGATTTACTTCGTCATCTACTGGGCGCCACGGTGGCTCCATGCCTGAAGCTCTCGTTCACAAATCGTCGCCCGCCGAGGTCCGCCTCGACCGCCAGCTCCTTGCCGCTCTTCTGATCTGCCCCTTCGCCGTACTCACGAACACGATCGTCGGGTTCACCGTCGCGCACTGGGTCTGCCAAGTAAACCACAAGAGAACCGACTTCCTCGTCTGCTTCTGCGACCTCTGCCTTTGTCTCTTCGCCGCATCGCTCTCCTTCTCCGGCCTGCGCAAACTCCCGCCCGCCGACGACACCCAACCCGAGCTCGGCCGCCGCCGCTTCATGGCCATTCTCGGACTCGTGCTCGCCGCGTTCTCCATCCTCATCGTGCTTGCCGGAACCGCTGCAACCATCACCGTTCAGCCTTGTGATTAATGATGCTCGCCATCTCCCACAATGCGCTTCCCACACTCGCGGCAGCCGTGCCGTCGATCTGGAGCGTCCCCTGGAGCTGGCAGCCCGCCATCGTAATCCCGCTGGCTCTCATCCTCATCATCTATGCGACAGGTGCCGTGCGCCGCGGCAGCCTCACCACTCTCCGCTGGAGACACGCAAGCTTCGCCGCCGGATGGCTCACACTCTTCCTCGCCTTAACTTCGCCGATTCACGAACTCGGGGAGCAGCTCTTCAGCGCCCACATGCTGCAGCACGAGATCATGATCCTGATCTCCGCTCCGCTGATCTCCGCGTCACATCCCGGAGCCACGTGCCTCTGGGCGTTTGCGCCGCGTCATCGAGTGCACGTCGGCGGCTGGGTGCACGCAGTTGAAAATCTGAACTTCATCCGCCTGCTCACCGCTCCCCTCTCCGCCTGGCTGCTCGAAACGCTCGCTCTGTGGATCTGGCACATCCCTTCTCTCTATGACGCAACGCTCACCTCCGACTGGATCCACGCCGCGCAGCACCTCAGCTTTTTCCTCACGGCCGTGCTCTTCTGGTCCGCGCTCTACGGTGTAGGCCGTTCCGCCATGAGCTACGGCGCCGGCACTCTCTACGTCTTCGGAGCCGCAGCCGAATGCAGCGCGCTCGGCGCGCTCCTCACCTTCTCGTCCGTGCTTTGGTATCCCGCGTACGCCACCACGACCACACGTTGGGGACTCACCGCGCTCCAGGACCAGCAACTCGGCGGCGCCATCATGTGGGTACCATCCAGCATCGTGTTCATCGTCATCGGCCTCACACTCTTCGCGAAATGGCTCTCCGAATCGGACCGCCGCGTCAAACTCGGCGCGCTCCAGGCCGCGATGGACAAAGGAGGACAGGGGCTATGAAACGCAGCGCTCTCTTTCTCTGTCTCGCTCTCGTCGCATGCTCCGGCTGCAGGTCGTCGCGGCACTCGCAAACTGCCCAAGCTCATCGCAGCGCGCCGACACTCATGATCCAGTACGGCTGCCCCACATGCCACGTCATCCCCGGCGTGCCCGGCGCCGTCGGCAAGGTTGGCCCCTCGCTCGATTCGCTACCGCAGAGATCCTATCTAGCCGGCACCGTGCCCAACACGCCCTCCGATCTCCAGAACTGGATCATGCATCCCCAGCACTTCCAGCCCGGCACCGCTATGCCGGAGATGGGCGTCACACCTCAAGACGCACAAACAATCGCAGCATTTCTGCAAATTGACCGATAGCTTTTCCGGATATTTTGCTGGTTGCATTCTCATCGGCTTCGAAGGTGCGCTCGGTCGAAGTGTCTGGGTGGCACTATGGACGGTGATCCGGGAAATCATCCAGCTATCGCCCTGCAATTCCCGTGGCAGATCAAGGAGAGAAGAACGGTCAGAGGCGTTGACGTCGAAGGAGAGCAGGTTGTAGCGATCGGTGACCTTCCAGCCGACGACGCGGGTGTCGAAGTCGACCATGGCCTGGGTGATCTGGGCCATGCCGGATTCGAGGATGGGGTCGGAGCCTTCCTGGTCCGGTGAGAGACGAGAGGCGCCACGATGGCGTTTCTCCGCCAGCATCGCAAAATGGCCGGTTTGTCCGATTCGCTAGACGCGAGAATACGTGGCCCGCGGGCTTGGATAGGAGCCAGAACGCTCTCTCGCATCGAAAAAGAGATTCCGAAAGACCCTAAAGAACCGCAGATTCTGCCTCTTTCATCAGAATTCGAGACAGCCAGTTATTTCGCTAGGAACTTGTGGCGGTGGGTACAGTCCACGTCGAACTCTTCTCCGTAAGAAATTCCCTGGTATCAGGGAAATCTGCAGGGAATGAGGGGCGAACTCGCGGCGTAATCCGGGATAAAGACCGAGTGCGGGGGGTTGGGGCGGGACTAACAGGTTGCGAGCAGGGAATTCGAAATGACAGGAGCAGGGAACTGCCGATAGATTACAGCGAACTTAGTGGTCACTTCAGGCGGTAGGTAGCGGACTGGCGAAGTACATGTGCGACGATCGCACCACCCGAAGAAACGCCGGCGCCACGGTCTACCAACGCGGGCTAATCGGTTCACTTCTGAATTGCGATTGGGCGCCCGTTCTCCCAATGCGGTGACCACGCTCAAACCACCTACCGTGGGGGTCAGGAATTCGCACTGACGCCGCAATCAATCGGCATTGAGAAGAGCGTTTGCCTAGACTGGTTCGGTTGGCGCCAACACTCATGTTCAATGAGCGAGTTGGCCTGTTATCGCCAACTGAAACTCAACTTCCGGGTTGCCCGTGACCCGGACGGAATCCACCTGCACAGAACTCGTCTACGATGCGCTAGTAAGCGCAAGTATTTCAATGGTCTCGCATGAAGACTGGGGCAGCACGCGGGGGCAGGTCGCCTACGAATGCGCTCTGAAGCGTGAGATATTGGCCAGGGAGCGGAGCCGCCGGCATCAGATGTAATCATCGCTTTATCGATAGCAAATCACAACTACTACACGTCTGGGAGTTACAGCTTTACCGCAAGCTGAGCCAGCAGGCCGCCATCGACCGGCAGCAGGGCTCCGGTGACGAACGATGCGTCCTCGCTCAGCAGGAAAGCGATTGCCTGAGCAATCTCGCGCGGTTGCGCTACACGACCCAGCGGATGGGTCGCGCCCCACCTCGCGACGACCGCATCAGACGATCGTCCTTCGCTGAACATCTCCGCCGCGGCGCGCACCATCGGCGTATCGACCGTCCCAGGGAGCACCGCATTCACGCGGATTCCTCGCGCGGCAAAGTCGAGCGCCATGGCTTTCGTCAGCGTATCGAGCGTTCCCTTGCTGGCGGCGTACGCAGGAACGCTCGTCTGGCAGGCGATGCCCTGGACCGAGCTGACCTGCACGATCGCGCCGCCGCGCGTCATCTTCGGTACGACAAAATGCGCTGCGACGAATGCGCCACGCGCATTCACGCTGTGCACCAAATCCCACTGCTCAATCGAGGCCTCGTCTGCCGTGCCGTATCTCTGGATGCCCGCGCTGTAGACCAGCCAGTCCAACGGCCCCCTCGAGGAAAGGGAATCGACGGCTGCGGCAATCTCATCGGCGTGCCTGACATCGGCGTGTATCCACTCGATCTCTGTCGAGTCGCGCAACGACTCCGGTCTGTTCGCCTCAGGTCCCACGGCGGTCACCTCAGCTCCCCGCTCGGCGAGCAGCGCCGCCGTTGCGAGACCGATGCCGGATGTTCCGCCGAAGATAATGGCGCGCTTTCCTTGGTAGCTCTTCATCGTCTCACCTCAGTTTGATAGCAGACGTTCCGTTGCGCGCATTACTCCCCGCAGCTCAGCCAAGCCGCGCAACCGGCCGATCGCCGGATATCCAGCCTGTGCATTCCGTCGCGAATCGTCAAGAAGCTCCTGGCCGTGGTCCGCTCGGAACGGCAGCGGCAACGCGTCTCGTTCGCTGCGTCTGCGGCGCTCCTCCCGTACCAGCTCAATAACGATGCCCACGACATCGGCATCCCCCGCAAGATGCTCGGCCTCAAAGAAGCTCTCGCCGTCTAGATCGCGCTGCGTCGAACGCAGGTGGACGAACCATATCCTCGGCGCAAACCTGCGCACCATCTCCAGCAGATCATTGTCCTGACGGACACCCAGCGCTCCGGTGCAGAAGGTAATCCCGTTTGCTTCGCCCGGCCACTGCTCCATCAGGAAGGTAAGGTCGTCCTCCGTGCTCACGATACGCGGTAGCCCAAGCAACGGTTGCGGGGGATCGTCCGGATGCACACAGAGCCGCACACCGAACTGCTCCGCAGTCGGACAAACGCGTCGAAGAAACTCTGCGGCGTTCGCGCGAAATGCTGCCGCATCGATCCCGCGATACCGTTCAACTCCGCGGCGCACCTCCTCCAAGGTGAACGATCCGTTCCCTCCAGGCAGTCCCTGCAAGATGTTGCTCAACACCAGCTCGCGTTGCTGCTCCGACATTGAGTCATACACCTGTCGCGCTGTCCGGCAACGTGCGTCACCCCACTCCTGCTCCGCGCCGTGCCTGCGCAGCATGTACAGGTCGAAGGCCGCGAAGACCGTCGCATCGAAGCGCGTCGCGGTCGCGCCACTCGCGACTGGAAAGCGCAGGTCGGTGCGCATCCAGCTAAAGACCGGCATCAGGTTGTAGGCTACAACGCGAAGGCCGCAGCGCGCGAGATTGCGCAGCGAGGCGATGTAGTTCTCGATCTCCCGCTCAAAGCCGGGTTCGCGAAGCTTAATGCGCTCACTCACATCCAAGCTCTCGACGACCGTCCACTCCATTCCTGCGGAACGAATCAATTGCTGCCGTTCGGTGATCGCCTCGACTGTCCAAACCGCACCGATGGGCACATCGTGAAGGGCGGTCACAATGCCCTCCGCGCCTGCTTGTCGCGCATCGGCGAGCGTCACTTTATCTCGCGGACCAAACCATCGCCACGTCTGCTGCATATCTGTCTGCTTTCTGCCCTTCTTCGTTCAACACCTGCCGGTCTCACCCAAGCAAGAACCTAGCCAAGCCGCGCGCTCGCATGTCGATCGCTTTACCACCCACCACCATTCGAAAAAGGTCATCCTCCACGGTGACGTCGTCGATCGCTCTCTCCGGATCAGTCCATTGCACGGCTGCCATCGCCCACGGCGCGCGTATCTGTTCACCCGGCACAATGCGACGTGACGTCGCGTGCTTCAAAACAGCGGGAGCAGCGTCAATCGCTCGCGCTCCAAGCGGCAGCGGTGTGGTGCCAAACTCGATCCCACGCGCCTGGACGTGGCCGTTCCACGGATACTCCTGTCGACAGCGATTCTCTTCCCATAATGTCACCCACGGGAAATGGCGGGTCGCAAATACATAGATCAGCGCAACATGCTCCGCAGGATTCACGGCCGCAACGAATCCGATCGCACGCTCTGGCTGTCGAACGGCCGCGACGAATCCTGTTCCCGGCTGCGCGAACAGCTCTCGCAAATCCACCAATCCGCCCTCCGCTCCCGGAGCCTGTGGCCAGATGAACTCTGCCGTTGGATTCAACAGATCGTGGTCGCTATACATCCGCGGCCCGGTGAGCCCTCTCGTGGCCGACGTAGCTACAAGCGCTGCCTGACCGAACAGTGGCGGCCCCACCGTCGCGTGCTGCACCCAGTGAAGCGGCTGCGCTTCCGCGGACAGGTTGGTGACAGCCTCGTCCACTCGTACGATGCACTCCCCCGCCGGCAGTGAAAGTCGTCGCTCTACGTGCAGTTGTGCAATCGGAAGTTCTGCCGCTGCGTGAATCGACGCCGGGCGTACCTGGTTGAAGTCCCAACAAACCAGCGATGCCTCGCCGTGCAGCCCACTTCCGGCAGCGATATCCTCCTCCGATGCGGGACCAAACTCATTCAGGCACAATGCGTGTCCAGTGAAGCGCTCCAGAAAGCGTCCAGCGCCGACATCTCCATAAAGAGCGCGCAGCCTGTCGGCACTGTGCACGCTCGAGCTCTGGCGAGTCCACGGGCTCTCCCAGAGCAAATTCTGCGAACGACTGCCGTCCGCGCGCACCCACCCGAACTCCGCGAGGGTGCAGCCCTCAGACAACACGGTCAGGTAAACCGTATCGTTTGCCAGCCGTACGCATTTGCGCCCTCTCCAACGAAGTCCTTCAACGTTCATCGGTCGCCCTTCGTCGTCCGCAAGTTGACCGTGGCCACATTGAATGATCGAAGCTTCAGCGGCGCGCCTCGCGATCTCCCGCCAGCGGCAGGCCGGCGACATCTACCCGAATCTCGGAGATGTGCCAGCGCCCCAGATTCGCAATCAGCATCGTCTTGCGGTCGACTCCGCCAAACGCGACATTCGTCGGGCGCGCCAGAATCGTCCCCTCCGGGTCGTACGCAAACAGCTCCGCTTGGCCGTCAGGGCTCACGCGGTATATGGAGTCCGAGGCATAGCAGGTCACATAGAGCGCGCCTTCGCAATCCAGCGCTAGACCGTCCGGAATTCGCTGCAACCCTGACGCGTACACCTCGCTGGCACCTGCGCTCGCATCGCGGTTGAGCTCGACACGCATGACGCGGTCGCGCTGGCTCTCCGCCACAAATAGGTAGCCGCCATCCGCGCTCATCGCCAGGCCATTCGCGAAGAAGAACGGTCCCGCGACGTGCTCCGCCGTGGCGTTGGGCCGAACACGATATAGATGACCGTCCCCTCCGTTCCACGTACCTGAGTCGGAGAAATATAAATTCCCGTCTTCGTCGAAGACGGAAAAGTTCGGCGTCTTGAGCGCGGACCCTCCGGCACGGTCAATCGTCCTCAGCACTTTTCCCAACCGATCCACGTACTGCACGCAGTGGAGGCCGGCGTTGCAGACCACGATCTCCTGATCACGCGAGATCGTAATCCCGAGACAGAAGCCGCCCAGTTGCGCGACGACTTCCACCGATCCCCCACCAATACGATAAAGCTGCCCCGCTTCTCCCCCCGCCCAAACGTCTCGATCCCGATCAATCGCAAGCCCCTCCGGATGGTCGAGGCCCTTCGCATATGTCTTGATCTCACCTGTGCGAATAATCGGCTCTGGGGGTGGACGGAAGAACACAGAATGGCTCCAGGATCGAATCGTAAATGTCAGACAGATGAGCAGCCTAGAAGTTCTCCCCCTGCCTGTCAAGTAAGCGAGATAATCAAGCTAACTGCGCGGATCGTCCTCGCAGCCACAATCCGGCGACGGATTGACAAGCCTCAATTGCACCTTTTATTGTCTGACGACTTAGACCGTGCCGCGATCCTCTGCATCGACGACCACCAAGAGCACACGACCGACTCGGCGTGAGCGCGATTCCGCCGTTGAGCACGTCGCACATCGGCTGGAAGAACTCGTGCGCGCAGGCCACATCCGCCGCGGCACTCGCTTGCCCTCCGAGCCACGGCTCGCTGAGATACTCGGAGTAAGTCGCGCCTCGCTGCGCGAGGCGACGAAGGGCCTCGTCTTTCTCGGCCTGCTCAAAGCCCGCGCCGGCGACGGCACCTATTTGCAACCCTGCCTGAACAGCATGGTGAGCCGTCACCTGCAATGGCTGCTCCTGCTCGACGAGGTCAAATATGTTGAGCTCTACGAGCTTCGCGAGATACTGGAGCCCGCCGTTGCTGAGCTTGCCGCGCGCCGCTCCACGCCTGCGGATCTCGATGCCATGCGGCTCGCCATCAGCGCCATGAAAGCGTCCACCGGCAAGGCACAGATATTTGTCCAGCACGAACTCGATTTCCATTACGCCATTACCCGGGCTTCGCACAACCGCGCGATCGAGAGTCTTATGCAGATGATGTATGGTGCCCTTGCGGAAGGCCGCCGTCGGGTTCTTCCGTTGGTCACCGATTTACCACAACACTGCGACCGCCACCAACACATCTTTGAGCTCATAGCATCCGGCGATGCCACGCGCGCTAGACGCGCCATCAACGCAGACGTCCGTCACGCCGAATCGCTGCTCAAACATAGCTTCGAGGCGCGCTCTGGACCAAGCTCTTCCGTTGACCCGCGTCCGCAGTTCAACACGCCCGGGCGTCAAGAGCGCTGCCCGCGCCGCGAGAAAGTCCAGGCCGAGCAAGCCCCAGCGCAGCCGGAACTAATTCAGGAGAACGTATGTATCGCCGCACCGCCCTCGCCGCTCTTACGCTGTTCGCTCTCGCGCTCACCTGCGCGGCGGCACGCGCTGCCATCTGCACGCCGTCGTTTCCGCTCGAGCAGGGGAATGCTCTCGGCTGGGAGGGAGCGGACGCGGCCTATTCCGTTCCGCTGCCCGGCGGTCGCGACATTTGGATCTTCGGAGATACCCTCTATGGTTCGCAGCGCGTTATCGAAGGCCACGACCCGCAGCAGGTTCACAATACGCTCGGCATCTCCACCTGCGACGACGCCGGATGGCATCTGCGCTACGTCGTCAAACGCGACGCTCAGGGGCATGCGGTCAGCTATTTCTCGCCCGCGGACCCCAATCACTGGTACTGGGCCCTCGATGGCTTCTACGCCAACGGGGACCTGTGGGTAACGCTGCTCTGCATCCGCCATGCAAAGCAGCCCAGCCCCTGGGCCATGGACTTCGAGACCTGCGGCTCAGACCTCGCACAGGTCAGCCATCTTGATCGCGATCCCCAGGATTGGCAGGTGAAAATCCATCCGCTCGTCGCCGATGGAGTCAAAGCGTATCCATCCGCCACAACTCTTGTTGATGGCAAGTATGCTTATCTGTTTGCTCTCTATGAGAGCGGTAGCCGTCCTCTGCTGGTCACAAGAGTTCCGCTCTCTGGCCTCTCTCAACCAGAGAAGCGTCTTGAGTACCTCGCCGATGACGGAACATGGAAGCCGGGCTTTGATCCCGCCCATGCCAAGGTCATCATGACTCACGGCAGCAGCGAGCTCTCCATTCGCTACCACCCCGATCTCCATCGCTGGATTGCCGTGCTCCTCGATCCGGGCGGCTTCACCGATAAGGTGATCGTCCGCTCCGCCCCGGAGCTAACCGGCCCGTGGACCGAAGGAGACGTCGTCTATCACATCCCGGAGATGCAGCCTGGGCCGAAGCGCGATAAGGACGTCTTCTGCTACGCCGGCAAAGAGCATCCAGAGTTCGAACACGGGGACCTTCTCTTCACCTATGTCTGCAACACGATGAACGTGCCGGGACTCGCCACCAATCTCGACATCTACCACCCGCAGGTCGTTCGAGTGCCAATGCCGGCGAAGTGATCTCGACAGTTGACATGTTCGAGTCAGGGCAGTTCGCGCGCCGGCGTGCTAAACATCAATTCGTTGGCGCCCCTGTCTGATGGCGTACATAGGCGAGCATGGTGCCACATTCTTTGCCCACCGAGACTCCGTGCGGTCGGATTGTGTACGCACCGACTACCGCCGGCACGATAAATGTTTCCGCATAGTGAACAATGAACGGCTCAAAGGATTGAGCAGGGCTTTCCACGATCGCTTCTTCGCCTTCCACCAGGTTCAGTACCTGCACCGTGCCACGTGTGTCGTGTGGAACTGTCCCGGTGAACCAATGGCGTCGAGTCTCAATGAACTCCAGCTCATGTAAGCCTGTGCGCTCTTCCCGCCAACCATCGCCCGACGTTACCGGAACGAATTGGTTGACCAGGTTTGCCTTTACCCAATCCGTAGTGCGATCCCACTGTATGTTGCGCTCTCCATGCTGTAGGTGAATCGGTCTCGGATAACCATCCAATCCCACGCGACCCCAGTCCCACAACTTGAACGTGAAAATATAAGGGGTTGCGCTAATTTCCAGCACCATCGACCCCTTGCCGCTGCAGTGCACTGTGCCGGCCGGGATCAGGAAGTGATCGTGTTTCCGTGCGGGAAACTGGTTGACGTACTCCTCCACCGGGAAATCGAACTCGCCTTGTTGCGCGCGATCGAGATCGGCGACCATGCGATCCGGATCGATACCGGCCTTAAGCCCGAGATACACCGTCGCGCCGGGTTCGGCGTCGAGCAGGTAATAACTCTCGTCCTGCGTGTACGGCATTGCGAAGTGCTCGCGGATATACGCGGTGAGAGGATGCACTTGCAGCGAGAGATTGCCGCCGCCCACGGTGTCCAGGAAGTCGAAGCGGATCGGAAACTCGGCGCCAAAGCGCTCATAGACTGCATCGCCTAGAAGCTCACGTGGGTGCATGAGCACAACATCCAGCGCAGGTATCTGGACGCGTTTGTCGCCAAAGCCAAATAGAAGGCTGTTCTCCTCGGGAACACAATCGAAGCACCAGGCATGATTGGGCGCGCCGTCCTCGGGCAGAGCGCACACGCGTTCCATCCAGTGTCCTCCCCAGGGCCCGGGGTCAAAGAACGGCACGACCCGAAAGGGGCGCGTTACAGCAATCTCTAGGCCCCTTCGGAATGTTCCACCCGTGACCATCTTCGGCGCGTCGGGTGTATTCGTGTCGAGCAGAAAGTCAAGTCGTGGGAGCAAGTCGGCTCTGGTGCGGTCCGCGGCACGCCAGTCCAGGAAAAAGGCGCGCTTGTACTTCAATGACGCGCGTTCACCGAAGTTGCTCAAGCCGAAGTTAGGGATCAGACCTTCGCGTTGTCGCCTCTGCAGTTCCCAACGAGCCATATCGGCGTAGATCAGCAGGGAAGAATCCGGGCAAACCAGTGTCGCTCCGGTGCCAATTACAACCACCTTCGAAGCACCGGCTGCCTCGCGCGCTAATCCTGCTAGAGAGTCGGCATCAAAGAAGTCCGCAAGAGTGGTCCCACTCATCCGGCCAAATACCGGGTCCTCGGTGATCTGCTTCGCGAAGCGTTCCTCGATCGCGGCTTCCGGCAGAAGAGCCTCTTCAGCGAGGATCACCCTCCAGCCTTGCATATGGTGCGAGATCGCCTCCACGATATCCCGGATGAACACGCCGGGATAGCATTCCACGCAGATCCTGTGATTTTTGTGCACCCTCAGGGTGCTTGCAATTGTGTCCCATCCAGCAAAGCATTCGCTCTCTGGTCCCACTGGGATGAAGGGGGCTTATCGTACATTCAATGCTTTCCCTCGCTGAACAGGGTAGGAACGCCGAGCGCTGCAGCGTGATCGCCGAGTTCGGCTACTGCGATGCGCACCTTACCCCAGGGCGTCCAGGTGTTTTGATCCACATACTGTTGCAGCGGCGGAACAATCTGGTCGGCGGCTCGTATCGCTCCGCCGCCGAGAACGATGAGCTCAGGGTCGAAGGAGTGGACGGCGGCGACGGCCATCATGCCCCATACCGTCAGGCAGTGATCACGCACTTCAATCGCAACCTTGTCGCCCGCAGAACTGCAGTCGAAGAGAGACTTGAAATTCAGCGGCTTGTCCGCGAGACGACTCTCCGCAAATCCGGGCCACTCGCGGCATACCATCGGTAGCGACCAGCCTGAGGCCTCCGCCTCTGCGCAGCCTTGTCCGCCGCAGGTGCAGCGCCGGCCGTGCGCACGCACTGGAACGTGGCCGCCCAGCACGCCCGCCTGTCCATGGGCACCGACTAGAGGTTTCCCTTCCATTGCCGCGACGCCCCCGATACCTGTACCAAGAGTGAACATCACGACATCCGAAACTCCGCGCGCCGCTCCAGCGTACATCTCGCCACGGAGCGCAAGGCGAGCGTCGTTCTCAACCCGCACGGGGACGCCCAGACTCTGAAGGCTCCAGCCTCAAAGTCAAACGTAACCGTGTCCTCGTATTTGCCATTCGTAGAAAGCACTCGGTTACGTCCGGGAGTCCACCAGGCCACACATTCCAACGCCGAGACCGGACACGGACTCCTTGGCGGACCCCGCGAGACTCTTCAGACAGTTGGTTACCTCCGGCAAAACTGCCGTCAAGCTGGTGCTGTCAGCGAACGACAGGTGCTCGGTGGCCAATACCGTTTGCCCGCGGATCAGGCTGCAAGAGGCGTGAGAGCCACCGAGATCAAGGCCGAGAAGTGTCATGCGGTGAATCGAGAACTCCCGATGTGCTAATCGAACTATAAGGGCGTTGCCGTTCCGTGTCGAGTCAGATTGTTCGTTTATGGCGAAACGCGCAAAGCTCCACTGTTCATCATCGCCGTTTTGGCTCGTGTATGTTATGGAAATGTAGCCAGAAACGAAATCTGCGTCGCTTGACTAGCGATACCGCAGTTCGATAGCGATTCTCGTTCGTTTTCGTCGAAAAGAAAATTGGCTTGACTCGGGATCCTCAATTCATAGGATTGCTCGTCCACATAACGGCATTGTTCCGGTTCGAATGTGGAGGTCGATCAATATGCAAGTAGCGTTCTATGACGTGCTCTTCCTGGGGTTCGATCTTTTCTGTTGCTGTTCATCGTGGCCCAGCCGGCACGGCGCAGTTCGATACCGGCACATGACCGGAACGGCCGTGGACAACTCCGGTGCGGTTATCCCCAATGCGACAATACCGTGACCAAACCGGCACGGCCGATCTGTGACGCTGACCACGAACGGTGCGGGTGTCTTCAGCGCGTATGATCTGCCGTTCGGAAACTATACGGTCAGGGCGACGGCCTCCGGCTTCGGGACGGCGACCAGCAAGAACATCGTGCTGAACGTTGGCGCGGCCGTGCACGTGACGATGAGGCTCGCTGCCGCGGCGGTTTCGGAAACCGTCACCGTCACGGGAACGGAAAATACGGTCAACACTGAAACCACGGTCACCGGCGAGACCTTCAACTCGACGCAGGTAGAGAATCTTCCCGTGAACGGCCGCGACGTGAACAATTTCCTCGAGATCGCGCCCGGTTCAGTAGGCTCTGCGCCAGAATTCCAGGGCAGCGTCAACGGTCTGGAGAATATCTTCAGCGGGCTGAACATCACGGTCGATGGACAGAGCGCCGTGCGCGGCGACATCACCGGCTTCCTCAACACCGAAGGCCAGGAGCAGCCGCACATCACCCGCTCCAGCATCGACAGCATCCAGGAGATCGATTTCGCGAACAACGGCTACACCGCGGAGACCGGCCACTCGCTCGGGCCGCAAATGAACATCGTCACAAAAGGCGGCACAAACGAGTTTCACGGCACAGTGTTCGAGTTCTTCCGCAACGACGCTCTCGATGCTCACGATTATTTCGAGCATGGCCGCAAACAACCGCTGAAGCTCAATCAGTTCGGCGCTAATCTCGGCGGCCCGGTCGTGCGACGAACAAGCTGTTCTTCTTCACGAATTACGAAGGCACCCGCCAGCACCTGACCACGATCTTCGCCACTGAACCACACGGTCAGCGCCTATGTGCGCTCGAAGTTTGTTGCGTCCATGCAGCCCGTGCTGCGCAGCTTGCGCCGCTGCCCACCGGTTGCAACGTCATCCCCACGCCTGCCGCGTGCGCCTATCCCGGGTCGCCCGACGGATCTGTAGGGGGCGCGCAGAGCGCGCAGCTTGTACTTTCGCCGGTAAACCTTTCCGATGTTCTTCGCGAGGACACGGGCTCGCTGCGCTTCGATTACAACCCTACCGAGGACCGTCTCATGGTCCGATACAACATCAACGACTCAGACACGGAGCACACCTATGGCCCGAACGTGGGCCAGATGTCGCCGCAGATGCTGCGCACGCAGTTGTTCAAACTGGATGAGACCCACACGTTCTGCGCCACGCTGCTGAACCAGGCAAGCCTCGGCTACACTCGCTTCTTCTCCAACACTGCATCCGACACGCCAAACCCGTACTACACAATCGCAGGATTCTTTACGGATCTCGGTTCGTTGCCGGGCGCACAATCCTTCAACCAGAACAACGCGTACAGCACGTACGAGTTCTTCGACAACGTCACAAAGGTGCTGCACACCAGCAACCTGAAGTTCGGCACGCAAATCCGCGTCAATCGCCAGGTGCAGCGCTGCAGCCCGAGCAGACGTACGACTTCGCCAGCATCAGCGATCTGGAGAACAACAATCCGTTCGTTCTGCAGAAGATCGGCTATGCCGGCTCGCTCGGCCTGCATAACTCCGAGTACGACTTCTACGTCCAGGACAACTGGCACGTCTCGCGCAAGCTCGTGCTGAATCTCGGAGTGCGCTACGACTACAACACCGCCTGGCACGAAAACCACAACCACATCCAGAACTTCGACATCGCAACGCAGAAGATTCTGCCCGCCACGCAGTCGCCGTACACCGCTCCCAAGGGGACTTTGCTCCCCGCATCGGCCTGGCATATGACCCGTTCGGCACGGCAAGACGGTCTTTCACGCCTACGCCGGCATGTTTTATCTGCCCATGTGGCTCAGCTTCAATCTGTCGTCGAACAACCCAGCTTACGCCAGCTACAACGTAAACGTATTCGACGCTTTCTTCGGCGGCTATTCCATTGCATTCCCGTCGCCGAATCCACCCGTCACAGCCGGCACGCAGGTCGTGTATGCGTTCCCGCAGCATCCAAAGGATCCCAATGCGCTCAACTGGCTGTTTGGCGTTGAGCAGCAACTCCCGGGACAGACTTGTAAGCGTCATCAACTACAGCGCCAACCGGGTCAATCACCAGCAGGCCGGGAGTAAACTTCGCCGCAATCAACGAAAATCCGGCCAATCCGTTCACAGGCGTTCCGCAGGTGTATAGCCAGTACGCATCGGAGAACTACCTCGGTGACAACCTCGGCTCCGACTACCAGTCACTGCAGGTGCAGCTGCGCCGCAACTATCACCACCTGAACTCTCGGTGAACTACACCTGGTCGCACGAGATCGACGACATGGTGAACGTATTCAGCGGCTACTATGATCCGTTCAACCCAAAGCTCGACCGCTCGAGTGGCGACATCGATGTGCGGCACAACCTCACCGCCAGTGTGGTCTATGACTTCGCCGATCTGCATGACAGATCCACATGGGAGCGGCTCGCAGGAGGTGGCTGGCAGCTCTCGAGCATCTTCCAGACGCGTTCTGGTCTGCCGGAGAACATCACCCTCGTGAGCGGATTCTTCGGCAACCCGGTGCGTCCAAACTATGTGGCCGACAAGAATGTCTACGTCCCACACATCACCTGGGTGACGCAGAAGGGAAGCTACAACAGCGCTGCATTCGCGGTTCCTCCGGTTATGACGGGACTTGGGGACGGAACATGGGCGACGTCGGCCGCAACGCGCTGCGTGGCCCGGGTTCTTCCAGTGGGACTTCTCCGCAATGAAGAACTTCGCGCTCACGGAGAAGGTGAAGCTCCAGTTCCGCACTGACCTGTTCAACATCCTCAACCACCCTAACTACGCGAACCCCGACGGCGGTATCTGCCTCGCGGTCTCCCCGGCTTCTGGTACCACTCCGGCCGGCTGCCTTCCCAACGCCAACTTTGGTGTGACCGCTTCAACGGTCGCCAACCAGACCGGCAATGGTCAGATTGGCAATGGAACGGCGCGTCAGGCGCAGTTCTCCGCCAAGTGCTGTTCTAACCTCGAAAGGACCGCCGCGTCCAGCGCGTGGTCCTTTGTCTTCAGGTACTCTGCTACATCGTGTAAGAGGACGGAATGCAAAACATCGCGGGTGGAATGTGCCTGCTGATCTTAGCCGGCGTAATGAACGCGAGCTTCGCGTTACCGATGAAGTTCATCCGCTCATGGGCGTGGGAGAACACGTGGCTGCTGTGGAGCATCTTCGCTCTGCTCGTCTTCCCCTCCGCTCTGGCGTTCAGCACAATTCCTTCATTCACAGGCATACTGCATTCAAACGGAGCTGTCGTTCTGCTCGTAGCCGTGTGCGGAGCAGCATGGGGCGTCGCCCAGGTGCTGTTTGGTCTTGCGCTCGACAAGATCGGAATCGCACTCACATTTTCTATTGTGTTGGGACTCTCCGCGGCCATGGGAAGCCTGATTCCGCTCATACGGCTTCATTCTGACCGTTTGTTCACTCGCGGTGGAGTCATGTCGCTCGCGGGAATTGCGTTGGTCTTGGTCGGCGTTGCGGCCAGCGCAGTAGCGGGCAAGATCCGTGACCGCGGCAAAGATGCAGGCGGAACAAAGAATGAACAGATCGGCGTCGGTTTGGTGATGGCGATCGTGAGCGGTGTGTGCGCTTCCATGATGAATGTGGGATTTGCCTACGGAGCTCCTCTTGCAACCGCGGCAGGCGCCCACGGCGCAAAGTCGCTGTGGGTCACGGACGCGATCTGGGTTCCGCTCTTGCTCGGCGGCGCGCTGCCGAACTTGCTCTACTGCGTCTATCTCCTGACGAAACGGAAGACCGGGCGCAACTACACCGCGTCTGGTTTCGCGCGCAATCTGCCGCTCACCCTTGCGATGGGAATCCTCTGGTTCGGCAGCAGCGTTCTTTATGGCATCGCCACTGCGTTTCTCGGTGTATTAGGTCCGGTGGTCGGCTGGCCGCTGTTCATGTCACTCATCGTCATCGTCGCAACGCTGCTTGGCCTCTGGACAGGCGAGTGGCGCAGCGCTGCCAAGACTGCCTTCCGTGTACAAGGGTTCGCCGTCCTTGTGCTGATTGCCGCAGTTGTTGTCTTGTCACGTGCAAGCTTCTGAGGTGTCGATGCGCTGTGCGGCGAAAGCTCTCTACATTGCGGTAATGCTGCTGATGGTCCTGCCGCAGCAAAGCAGGGCGCAGCAGCCAAAGCTCACCCCGGCAGGAGATACCGTTGAGCAGCACAGCTTCTTCAGCGAAGCCCTTCAGCGGCAGATGCCTTACGAGGTCGTTCTGCCCGCCGGCTATGCATCTGGCCAGCAGCGTTATCCGGCCTTGTATCTCCTGCACGGCTGGCAGGGAGATGAAACGAACTGGGTCAAGCTGACTCACCTTGTCGAGTTGGCAGCCCGATACCCACTCATCATTGTCACTCCGCAAGCCGCCAACTCCTGGTACGTGAACTCCGCGACAAATCCTGCCGATCGTTACGCCGATTACATCGCCAACGACCTGATCGCCGAGATTGATGGTCATTACCGGACGATCGCCTCTTCTCATCAGCGCGCCATCGCAGGGCTCTCGATGGGTGGCTATGGAGCAGTTCTGCTAACTCTTCGTCACCCTGACTTGTTCAGCTTCACGGCGAGCATCAGTGGCGCATTTGACGGTCCTTCCGGCGCCGAACAAGTCATGCCGCAGCTCAAGGCGAGCACCGATCAGGCATTCGGTCCGCCAGAGAGCCCCACGCGCAAGGAGAACGATCTCGACCCCTTGATCGCGGTTGCCGACCCTGCGAAGACGCCCTACATGCTCCTCGAGTGCGGCACCGCTGACCCGTTCCTTCCCTCGGATCGCCACGTTATTGAGGAACTATGGTCGCGCCGGATCAGCTACGAGTACCACGAGCTGCCCGGCGCCCACACGTGGACGTTCTGGGACAACTCGCTGCCGAACCTTCTGGATGCACTCTCACGGAAGCTTCACCTCGAACAGCCGGCAGTTGTCCCGCGCTCTGCTGTCCGCTGAAAGGGCTTGCATGTCACTACGTTTCTCACAAGGACGCTGGAACCTCGGCCGGCGCACATTTCTTAAATTAGGCGGCGCCGCATTTGCAGGTGCGAGCGACTGGGCGAATGCCTCGGGCCGGGTTCCACGTATGCTCACGCCCTCTCCCGGGCCAAATGATCTGGCGAGCACGGAGATGGAATACAGCTTCACGGACCTGTTCAATATGCCCGTTTTTCAAAACGAATGGGGCTACGGTCAGGTTTCAAAGTCTGTCTCTGGCGTAACCGGCATCACCTTTCCGCCATACGCGTGCTGTGGCGTGCCGGAAGTCACCTGGAGTCCCGGACTCCTCACATCCTGTGAGCTCGTCGTGAATGGTCAGTTGCTCTCGATCGCGCCTCCGCCCGGCAATCGAGTGAAGTATCGCTGGCTTCCGCAGCGCGTCGACCGCGAACAAACCGTCAGCGGCCTTCGCGTACGCACGCGCACGTTCATGCCGATGAAGCAACGTGCCGTCGCTGAGTCCATCGAGTTGACGAATATCTCGTCTGAGCGGCAGAAGCTTAGCCTCGGCTTCAACATGCAGGCGGCGGTCATCAAGAAAACCACATTCTGGATGGCAGGGTGCCCGGGCGAGGGAGGAAATCGCCAACTCTGGGATGGTGCGAAGGGCCGCGTTACGTTCGTCGCTCAGCACTCCGAAGGCGCTTCCGCGCAGGGCATCTATCCCGTGGCTCAGGGGCTCCAGGGTGGACACATCCTTCAGCACGAGGTCACGCTTGCTCCAGGCGAGACGCGCCGCTTTCAGTACGTGAATGCCATCGCCGATACACCTGAGGAGGCGAATCGAATTCACGACGGCCTTCAGGCGACCTTCACGGACGCCGAAAACGCGAATGAAGACTTCTATTCCGGCATGCTCAAGGCGTTGTTTACGCCCGGTAACTCATACTTCTCCGGCTATCTGCCCACCTTGCATACCGACGACGAGACCTTGTGGAACCTGTACTTCGCCGGTATCCGCAACATTGTCAGCGCCCGCCGTTACTCGCCTGACTCAAAGTACGGTCCTGCATACCTCACGCTCGGCGGCCACACGCTTCCTACGCTGTCATTTCCTTGGGATACATCGCTCACCGGCTTGAGTCTTGCGCTGGTGGATCCAACGGCGCTGCGCAATATCGTCGAGGTCTGGTTCGCACAGGACATGCACCAGCATCTCGCGACCGACTATGTCAGCGGCACGGCTGTCGGTCCATGGTACGCCGTCAACGATATGGCCATCGTTAGCTGCGCGCGCGACTATTTGCGCGTCACCGGCGACCTCGATTGGCTCAATCACTCCGTAAATGGAAAATCTGTACTCGACCATCTCAGCGACCACGCACTCCATTGGGAAAGCCTGATCCGTACCGATCGAGGCCTCGCCGACTACGGGAAGATCGAGAACCTGCTCGAAGTGGTAAGCACCTATCTACACGAAGTAGCAGGGATGAACGCCGGAAACGTCTCCTCTATGCGGTTTGTTGCCGAACTCTTGGATCGTCGCGGAGAGCCCGGGCGGGGGAACGAACTCCGCGCCAAGAGCAAGCAATTGGCAGAGCGCATTAATCGCCTGCTTTACGTCGAGGGCAGCGGCTGGTGGCGCGCAGGACAACTGGACGGCACTTTCAATGAGGTTCGGCACTGCTACGACTTCCTCGCGGTCGCGGGCAATATGGCCGCCGATCTTACTCCAGCGCAGAAGGGTGAGATGACGCATTTCTTCTGGACACAACTCCGCACAGGCAAATGGATGCGAGCGCTTTCGACCGGTGATTCAGATGCGATCTGGAACATCCGTCCGGATCACAGTTGTATTGGAGCGTACGCATCGTGGCCGCCGATGTCTGCTAAGGCACTCTATTGGCTGGGCATGCCGCCGGAACAGGTCGCAGGCTGGTTACGCGAGGTCGCAAAGGCAGGGAACCAGGGCCCCATCGGACAGGCACACTTCGTCGAAGATGTGTGGCCTTCGCTGAAAGGCGGGGCGTTCAAGTGCCCCAACGATCCGCCTTATATCAATGAATGGTGCTGCATCGCAGGCGGCGCATTTGCTGACATGGTGCTCGACACTCTATTCGGAGTGGATCTCTCACTGGACGGTCTGCGCGTCAAATCGCGCATCGCACAGTTTGACCCGAGGGCCGAACTGCGCGGATTCCGCCATCAGGATAAGACCTACCTGATCAACAGCGAAGGTGCCCACATCTCCCGTTGATGTAGTTTCGTCGACGAAGCTGAATCACGAGGAATACAGACGGGCGATGGATCGCCGGTAACTCGTGTAGTAGCGTTCCAGTTGTTCATCTGCATCTTGGTTGCTCGCGAACTGAAGACTCGGCAGCATCGTCGGCTTGTGCCCTGCGCGAAGCAAGAGCTCCGCCGTCTCGCAGCGCAGCATGTTGATGATCATCGCTCCCGAGACGGTCGAAAGGGGGCCGGTCCGCCAGTCCAGTCCCTCGAGCTCCATGATGCAATCGCCCGACGGGCAGCAGTTGTCAATCACGATGTCGGCTACGTCGATCAGCTTCTGCCCGGAGGAATGAGCAGGTGTAGCGTTGCTGCAGTGCTCAACAGAAACAATAGCGATTACCGGAAGCCTGCGACGTTTAGCATTTTGAGCCATCTCTACGATTACAGGCCGGATGCCACTTGTTGAGATCACAATTACCGCGTCGTGCGGCCCAAAGCGATAACCCTCCAGAATGCGCTCAGCATATCCCTCATATCTCTCCAGAAAGAGCATGGGCCGCAACCCGTCCGGCCCTACAACATCGGCGTACGTCGAAAGCCCTGTATTTGCCATGGGAACAAAGCCCACAAAACAGCCCTGCCGCGGAGCCATTTCATCGCAAAGAAACCGCGAGTGTCCGCTGCCGAACAGAAACACGAGGCCGCCCTGGCCGATGCTCTCGGCGCAGACCTGCGCGGCTGCGCGAATCTGCGGAAGCTGCGTTTGTTCGAGGTCCTTCAAGCGTTCCATCGCGTTGGCGAAAAAGACGCTGGCCGAGTGAGTTTCGAACACGATAAGCCTCCATTATTCTTCGATTTCGCGATAAAAAGACAGGAAACATGTTCGTTTATCGCAAAGCGAGACTACTATTGAGCTGCACCAGCACGCAAGCTCTACATTAGGGCCTGAATAGTGTGTTCCAAGCGAACATTCACCCTTCAACTTCGGAGGAGAAGCACCGCGTGCTGAAGCGTAAAGGTGGGAGCTTGAAAGACAAACCGGAACAGGAAACGAAGGGCAAGCAGGAGGCCCGCTACCAAACCATCCTGAGGGTGCTCCACAAGACCGGATCCGTTTCAGTGGATGCGCTAAGTGAGCAATTACAGGTCACCCTCGTTACCATTCGCAGGGACCTGGACGCACTGGAGCGGAAAGGTCTGCTCCATCGCACGCACGGCGGGGCCGTGCCCATTCAGCCGATGTTCTATGAGCCATTTCGTCGCGACCGTTCCTTCGTGATGCAGGTCGAGCGGCAGGCGGACGAGAAGCGGCGCATCGGTTACGCCGCTGCTGCGCTCATCGAACCTGATGAGACCATCGCGGTCACGCCGGGCACTACCGCTGCAGCTGTGGTTCGTGCATTACCATTGAACTACAACCTCACGGTCGTCACCAACACTGCCAACGTAGTGATGGAGCTTTCCAAGCGCAAAGACATCAAGGTCTTCGTGACAGGCGGCACACTTCACGGAGAGTGGTTTTCGTTGGTGGGACCGCACGCGATTCGCAGCCTCGATAATATGTTGATCCACACGCTGTTCATCGGCGCCGATGGACTCGATCCAGAGTGGGGAGCAAGCTCGTTCGATCAGGACGAAGGGGAACTTTGCCGCACTATGGTCGAACATGCTCGACGTCACATCGCCGTTGTTGACCATACAAAGCTGGGTAAAGTGGCGAATTGGCGAATCTGCCAGGCGCGCAGCTTGAACACGATCGTGACCGACGTAAATGCCACGGATGCGAAGATTGCACCCTTCCGAGATATGGGTATCCAAATCATTCGCGCATAAGCCGACAACTGAAAGAGATGGTCGGCCCTACTGATAGGGTCTGGGCTCATGATTGTTGGCGTGGCGTTGGCTACACGTACGTTGCCGGACACAATTAACGCGAAATCGCCAATGCGCTCATCGAGACCGTTTCTGCTGGAAACACGGCTTGTCACCAGTGATCTACAACTGGCCATAAGCACCTCGATTTCGGGCGTGTTCATCGACCTACTTCCCGACTTGACTGCGTGCCCTAGCAGAGCGTCACTGTGTCTACCGCGAGAGGAACGCGGCAGAATGACAGATTTACTGGGAATTTCAGAAAAAGTGCGGGCGATCGCAGGGATGGGACGTCCGGAGTTGGTCTCCGAATGGCAGGCCCACTTCGGGGCCCCGCCACCCCGGAACCTGCGCATGGAGCTAATGCGGCCCGTCTTGGTCTATCGCATACAGGAGAAGGCTTTTCGGCTAGCGGGGCCGAAGTGGAGGGGGCCTATCCTGAATATTGTTGCAAACTCGAATCTGCCGCGCTTCAAAACCGGCACGAAGATCATCCGTGAGTGGAAGGGCCAGCTTCACGAGGTGTCCGTCACAAGGGAGGGCTATCTATACAAGGGAGACCTGCACAAGAGTCTCTCGCCCATCGCGTTTCGGATCACCGGGACCAAGTGGTCGGGCCCAGCCTTCTTCGGCACCAAACCCAAAGAGGCCTCTCGATGACTCCGCCGCAGTCGAAAGGCAGATGCGCGATTTATTCGCGGAAATCCTCAGAAGAAGGCCTGGAACAGTCGTTCAACTCTTTGCATGCTCAGCGTGAAGCATGTGAAGCCTACATCCTCAGCCAAAAGCACGAAGGCTGGCAGGTGGTTCCCACGAAATATGACGATGGCGGGTTCTCCGGCGGGAACATGGAGCGGCCCGGTCTCAAGAAGCTCCTTGCGGATATCGCCGCCGGCAAGATCGACACCGTCGTCGTCTACAAAGTCGACCGTCTCACGCGGTCGCTTTCGGACTTCGCCCGAATCGTTGAATCCTTCGACAAACAGGGAGTGAGCTTCGTCTCGGTGACGCAGCAATTCAACACCACTTCTTCCATGGGTCGACTCACGTTAAACGTACTTCTGTCCTTTGCCCAGTTTGAACGTGAAGTCACGGGCGAACGCATCCGAGACAAAGTCGCGGCCTCCAAGAAGAAGGGAATGTGGATGGGCGGGCATGTGCCGTTTGGGTACGCCTTGGCCGATCGCCAATTGATCGTCAATCCGGCAGAGGCAGAAATTGTCCGCAGGGTTTTCGGTCGATACCTCGCCCTCGAGAGCGTGACTGATCTGCAGATTGAGCTCGAGCGCGCCGGTGTCCGGACGAGGAAGGGCCTCACATCATCGGGCAGGGAAGTCGGCGGCCTCGTTCTTGGCAGAGGTGCGCTCTACCATCTGCTCAGCAGCCCCCTCTATATCGGCAAGATCGCCCATAAGGACAAAGTGTATGAGGGCATGCACGAGGCCATCATCGACCAGGAAACCTGGGACCGAACCCGCGAGTTGCTTCGCGAGAATGCAGTCAACCGCCGCCGGAGCAAGAATCTTCCCTCTGGCAGGATGTTGCACGGGAAGTTGGCTTCTGAAGATGGACGGTTCTACACGCCGACCCACTCGGCCAAAGGCGGGCGCCGCTACTTCTACTACACCCTCCGTGAAGCGGGAGCCGAGTCTACCAAAAGGGTGAGGCGGCTGCCCGCAGCCAGATCGAGGCACGGGTCGTCGATTCGCTTGGCTGCTTCCTCGCGGACTCGGTCGAGCTTGCTCAATACTTCTCTGGGCTGCCGATCTCGGAGACTCGGATGTTGACGTCGGCCGCCGCGCATCGGTCGACTCTATTGAACGAAGGCGCCGAACAGGAGAAGTCACGGGTCATCAGCCAGGTTGTTTCCCGCGTCACAGTTCAGACTGACGCGTTAGAAATCCAAATCAGCAAAGGCGCTCTTGGCGCCGAGCTTCTGGGCGCCTGCAACGAAGCTTGGAATGGCGCGATCACGCTCCGGGCGCCGTGCCAAATCGCGAAGAGAGGTAACGAGGTTCGACTGATCCTGGCGTCGGGCGCCCAACACAACTCCAAACCTATTCCCAGCTTGGTCAGGGCAGTCGCGCAAGCGAAGACCTGGTACGAGTGGATTGCTAAAGGCGAGATCTGCACGATGCGGGAACTCGCGAAACGGACTGGCTTGCACCGGAAGTATGTCTCGCGGCTTCTGAACTTGGCTGTGCTTTCGCCGGATGTTACGGAGGCAATCTTTCGCGGCGATCATCACCCGTCACTCACCCTGGAACAGCTCAGCGCAAGGATCGATATCGATTGGACGCGGCAGAGGCTGCCGCAAATAGGCGACCTGGAACAGGGAAGCGCATGTTGGGCCTGAGATACGCAACTACCTGTCCGGCCGGCCATACTCTTTTGCGCACGACATGTGAAATCACGGGTAGGCTGTGCCTACGGACACTCGTTCACTTATCGCCAGTTAGACGCGGAAATCGAGAAGCTCACTAAGGCTCGCGCAGCACTTGCCGCTCTAAATTCATCTGGTACTGCGGAAAGGCGGCGTGGCCGGCCGCGTAAGACCATGAGCGCAGCGCCTGTTGTGATTCCGAAGCGTCGCCAGCTTTCACCGGAAGCGAGCCAAGATCGCCGCCGCACAGCGGAAGCGCTGGGCAGCTCAAAAGAAAGCAGCCAAGAAGACCACCTGACCCCAAACGAAAATGCCTTCTGGAAGGCGGCAACCATGGCCGATCGTCGCCAGCAGGCAACACTCTGGTTCGATCGGGCGGAGCAGAAGGCGGCTTCACTAGCCGAAGCGCTCCGCAATGCGCTGTTGCGTGCTCTGCATAGCTGCAGGTCGAGCCTTTTTGGCGCTGAGCTATCGAACGCAAACCAGTTATTGTGGCAGGCATCCGTCGGACCTGCAACTCGAAATAAACGAGTTCTCGATCGCCGGCTTAGTAGCTTCTAAGTCATTGATTTTCGTCAGTCGTGATCAAAGACAGGTTTCATTTCTCCGTTTTGCAAATCTCTGACATGCTCATCTAGCTCATCCAGAGCAATGGTGAAACATGCAATCTACGACGGCCCCATTAGAAGTTACATACCTTCGCACAACGTCCTTAAAACCTGATCCGCGCAACCCACGAATTCATACCGACAAACAAGTTCGCCAGATTGCTCAGAGCGTCGAGTCATTTGGATTCAACGTGCCGCTCCTGATCGATGACCAGCAGCAGGTCATCGCGGGCCATGGACGGCTTCTAGCGGCACGGAAACTTGGACACGACACCGTGCCCACCATCCGGCTTGGCCATCTCACCGAGTCGCAACGCGCGGCCTTCCTGATCGCAGACAATGCATTAACCGACAACTCCGCCTGGGACGACCGGCTGCTCGGCGAACAGCTCAAGATCCTCTCGGAACTGGAACTCGACTTTGATCTCGAAGCGATTGGCTTCGAAACTCCCGAAATCGATCTCCTCATCGACGGTCTCAACACGGTCCCCGAGGCTGATCCGGATGACCGCATACCAGAGTCCTCGGGGCCTGCGGTCACCGTGTCCGGTGATCTATAGCAGCTGGGCAAACATCGCGTGCTCTGCGGGAACTCGCTTGTCGCAGCCGATTACGACCGGCTAATGAATAGTGCAAGAGCGGACGTTACAATATGCGACCCGCCCTACAATGTGCCTATAGACGGCCACGCTACGGGCAACGGTTCGGTTCGCCACCGCGAGTTCGCGATGGCATCAGGCGAGATGACCTCCAGCGAGTTCACGGAGTTCCTCCGCAAAGCGATGCTTCTGGCTCGCGATCATAGCGCAGTCGGATCGCTTGCGTACTACTTCATGGATTGGCGGCACATGCGAGAGATCCTGGCCGCCGGCCAGGAGGTCTATGCGCAACTGCTGAACCTCTGTGTCTGGGCAAAGAGCAATGGTGGTATGGGCAGCTTCTATCGGAGCGCTCATGAACTGGTCTTCCTCTTCAAGAACGGAACGGGATCGCATCGGAACAATGTCCAGCTAGGTAAGTTTGGGCGGTATCGGACGAACGTCTGGAACTATCCCGGCGCGAATAGCCTGTCCCGCTCGCAATCGGAGGGAAACCTCCTTGTTCTCCATCCGACACCCAAACCAGTTGCGCTGATCGCCGATGCGATCAAGGACTGCACAGCACGAGGTGCCCTGATCCTCGATCCGTTTCTCGGCTCAGGAACTGCCGTGATCGCAGCCGAACGTTCGGGCCGGAAGTGCTACGGACTCGAACTTGATCCCCTGTACGTAGACACCATCGTCCGTCGCTGGCAGAGGCACACGAAGCTCCATGCAATCCATATGGAGACAGGCGAGACATTCAACAACAGAGAGAACGAAAGGGCCAGTAGGGCATGAGCGACGAGAAAAAGATCACAAACACAGACGAACAGCGTCTGACCAGAGAAGAAGCAATCGCCAACAAGAAGGAACAGAAAGATAGCTATGAGGTCGGTTATGGAAAGCCTCCCAAGAACACTCGGTTCAGGAAGGGCGTGTCCGGAAACCCTGCGGGCCGACCCAAGAGACCTCTCGACTTCCACCGTGAATTGCTTCGAAAGGCCAGATCCCTGATCACCATCACCGATGGCGGACGATCCGTGCGGATCACGAAACTGGAAGGCATAGCCCTGCAGGTGACCAACAAAGCGCTGAGTGGAAATAACTCTTCGGTGAAAAACTTCGTTGGCTATTACCAAGAGGCAATCGCCGCCGAAGCATCGTCAGCGGCACAAGAGGCCAAAGACATCGAAAGGTACAAAGACCCTAAGAATTTGACGACCGAGGAATTGGAGAGATTCGTCTTGGCTCAATTTGAGGAACAGGAAAATAATCGGAAAAAGCGAAACGCATGCGGCACAGAATGATATTTCAACTCCAGTGTTGTACGGTGCCAATCACCCTGCGTGCCAGGCAGGGTGATTGAACGCAACTTCTAACCAGACGCACGTTTCGCAGCATTGGTCCGCGAACGTTTCTAATCTCACTGAATGAGTGCATTGGCCTGTTGTCACCAACCGACAAGTTCAATGCGCTAACTGCTCTGGTGTAAACGAAAGCCGGACCCCATCGGCGATCAGGACGACAAGTCAGGTTCTGCTCGAAACCTGGCTTTCACTGGAAGATCGCGATCGTTCCATCGATATCGTCAGCGGATGCGCAGTTCGCTCCAAGCACTCTCAATGGATCCGAATTGCCTGAGGCATCCGCGGCGAACACGAAGACAGCTCCGCAGTATGGATCCGTGGCTCTTACGTAGATCAGGCCGGACGAATCCACAGCAACGCCCAGGAAGCCTGACCAGTTCCCCATACTCGTCGAGCTCAAGGACCTTATCGGCGCGACATTACCATTCGCATCCGGGGCAAACTCCAGCACACCGACCCCGTTAAGTGCATTGGGATTGGTCGTTACATAGAGATTCCCCTCGGCGCCGGTGGTCATTCTTCCGAGCGCATCTAACGCTGTATTCGCTCCAACGATGACCCTGGACGGAGCAACCAGCCCGGCATCTTGCGGCCCGAAGACCGCGATCGACGATCCCTTTTGCACATATGGGAGCTATCGTCGTCGCGAGGCACTGCAATGGCGCTAGTTATCGAGCAGTCCCGTTTTCTTCACGATTGCATCGAAGCGCGGGTCCTTGCGCATGGGGTCGAAGGTAGGGTCGTCTCTGAGGCTGTATGTCTTGATATCCCACTGATCTGCAAGGTCACCCAGCTCGGTCAATGCTGTCTCGCGATCCCCCACGACATAGTGCGCGACGGCAGTATGCACATTCACGACGACCGAATTGTCGTTAAGGACCTGGCGGGTGGCTTGAGAGTTGCCTTCCAGCGCATACAACCACGCTTGCACTCCCGCATTGAACAGGTTCCCCTTTTTAAACGCTGCTTCAGCTTCGGAATAGCGGCCGGCCTGCACCAGGGCGTTGGCAAGGGTACCGAAGGTCATGAGGTGGTTGGGATCAAGATCGATAGTTCGCTGACATAGAACAATCGCCTCATCGTATCGATGAGCACGAAACAGCATATTGGCATAAACGCGCTGAAAATCAGACGCGGTCGGATTCGCGGATGCCAACTCGCGGCTGATCTGCAGGCCCTCCCCCACACGGCCCTTCTGGCCCACAAGCAGGGCCAGGTACTGGGCCGCGTAAGGGTTGTTGGCATCCAGCTCGATGGCCCGCCGCAACGCTACCTCTCCCTCGTTCCAGCGGTGGTTTTGCATCAGCGAATGGCCCAGCGAGGAGTATGCCTCCGACGAATTCGGGTCAAGACGGACCGCCTTCTGCGAGTAATCCAGACCCCTCGGGTACGCTTCCCGAGGGTTCCTCTTGTTCCAGGGTAGACACCAGGCCTCACCGAGAGCAGCGTAGGCGGCTGCAAAGTTGGGGTCGAGCCGGATCGCCCGTTCCAGATGCGGAATGGCTTTGCTGTTCTCTTCAACGCTCTCCTGGCGCAGAAGGAATCGGCCGCGCAGATATTCGTCGTACGCTTCCGAATTAATCCGGCTCTCTAGGCTGAGCCGGGTTTGTTGCTGGGGAGTCAACTGGGCTCGAATCTGGGCGACGGCCTCGGCTGCGATTTGATTTTGCAGGCTCACGACGTCGGCCGTATCGCGCTCGTACGAAGCTGCCCACAATTGCCTCTCCGGCCGGGCGGCTGTGAGTCGAATCGTAACGCGAACCGAGTTATTCGCGCGGAGCACCGTTCCTTCAATCACCGCGTCGACGTGCAATTGCTCTGCAATCTGCGGCAGAGATAGAGTTGACCTCCTGAATCCGATTGTCGAAGCCCTCGACAGAACTCGCAGCGATCTTGCGTAAGAGAGATCCGTTGTGAGCTCTTCCGTCACTCCGTCCGCAAAGTATTCCTGCCCGGGGTCATTGGAAAGATTCTCGAAAGGCAGGACCGCAATCGATCCGATGACGGGTCGAGGGCCGAACCGCCCGAGGACCATGCGCCGATTGAGCCACAGCGCGGTGGTGAGGAGCAGTGCGAGAACCAAACCACCAATCAGCCAATCTCGAGCCCGGATTGGATGACGTGAGATGGCGTCCGCTTCGCGATCGGGTAAGCCTTCGCGCGAGCCGATCCAATTCACCTCTCCAGTGAATCGGTATCCACGGCGTGGAAGCGTGTCGATCAGCCTGGAGACAGCCTTAGGATCGTCGAGCGCATCCCGCAACTTCGCGATCGCCTTATTCAGTCCATGATCGAAGTCGACGAAGGTTTCGTCTGGCCATAGCTGACGTTGCAGCTGCTCGCGCGTCACAACCTCCCCTGCGTGCTCGAGCAGGACGCGAAGCACCATGAAGGGCTGACCTTGCAGGCGCAATCGCCCACCGTTGCGCGTCAGCTCACCCGAAGAAAGATCGAGTTCAAAGTCAGCAAACTGGGCCTTGACGGCTTCGGAACTTGAAACCATGACACTTCCTCATTGGAATGAAGACTCTCGAACAAGGCTCAGGAAGCTCAAGAATGACCGTAAGTCAAAGGAACTACAAGGGGACCTTTGTTCCACATTTTTGGGAGGTCCCGGGAATTGTACTTCCTGGAGCAAATCCTTCTAGTTCACAACGAGACACGGATCTTTTAGAGGAAATGCTGATTCGTGGTTCCTACATCGTGTGAGAGCCAGTTACTGCAGGCGATCAGAATGAGGACAAATGCATCTTTCACATAGAACGAAAGCCACGATACCACTTCTATTCCTACTGTGTTTCGGTGGCTTCGCCATTTCGAGAGCCGATACAGTTTCGTTCACAGGAACTCGCTATGAGGCTCAGCCGGCCGCGAGTGCGGGGGGAAGATGCAGCCCGATTCCCACCCTGACCGTTAACAATGTCATTGGCATCGCCACCGGAACCTCCAACCTGGGAGCCTTCACCGTCGATGAAAGCGCATGCCTGAACACGCCTTTCCCAGCCGCTCTCACCGACGGCGTCTTCACCTGGACCTTTTCCGACGGGGACACGATCGAAGGAACCTGGTCCGGGTACGACACCCGGGTCAACATACCGACAGGTCACCTTTTGACCATCAACGAAACCTACCTGGTCACGGATGGCACAGGAGAGTTTCTCGACGCGTCGGGAACCATCGTTGAAACCGGCACGGGAATGAGTACCGGCGTGTTTGCCGTCAACAGTTTCACGTTTTCAGGCTCGTTGACGGGGCCCGACCTGGTTGCGACGCCGGAGCCTGGGACGCTGGCGCTCCTCGGTACCAGCCTTTTCGGTGCAGCGGTGAAGTTTCGATCAGCACGCAGAGTTCGCACCCGGCCTCTTCCCGCATCGCGGGCTCGCTCGTAAGGGAGCGAATGCCTGATCGAAACAGCCTGAACTGGAATAGCAACTGCAGAGCACCTCGGGCCCCCAACAAACAAACACTACGGAGAGAACCCATGAAACTCAATCGAATCGTTGCCACGTTCTGCGCCCTCCTGACGGTGGGCGCAGGTGAAGAGTGGAAGGCGCAGGCGCAGCTTCCTCCAGTGCCTGCCGGCGCTACAGCCATAGCCCAGCGCCTGTTCGGCCCCCGCGGCCTCAAGTTCGGGCCCGACGGGAGTCTGTATGTGGCGCTGTCCGGGCCAGGCGGCACCAACAGCACAGCGGACATCTGCCCGCAACTGCAGGTGGCCGCAGCTGTCGGCGGTCCCTACACCAACGGAAACACGGCCAGCATTGTGAAGATCGACCGGGCCGGAAGGCTCTCGACGGTGGCCACCGGCTTTCCCTCCGCTCTCAGCCAACGACCGGACGTGATGGGCGTCGCAGACGTGGCGTTCCTTGACGGGCAACTGTATGCGCTCATCACCGGCGGTGGATGTTCACACGCCTCGCTGACTCCAAATATGATCGCCCGGGTCGATGAAAGAACTGGCCACTGGACGATGGTCGCCAACCTGAGCGAAGCCGTCGCGGCGCATCCCGTGCCCGTCACCCCACCGGATTTCGAGGCCGACGGCGTCTTCTACAACCTCGTCGCCGGCCAGGGAACGCTCTACGCCGTCGAATCGAACCATGGACAGGTGTGGTCGATCACGCCCTGGGGTTCCGTCCAGGTGGTAACGGGCATCTCCGCCGTCAAAGGCCACATCGTCCCAACCGCAGCCGTGTCCAATGGAGATGGACTCCTGGTCGGCAACCTCGGTCCGTTCCCCATCACCCCTGACTCATCGCAACTCCTCACCCTGAAGCCGGACTGCAACTTCCTGGACCACTTCTTCAGAGGGTGCAAGTTGGGGACCATGGCGGTAACAGGCTCTTCCACCCCGGGCCTCACCACCGTCGTCGCCATGGACTGGGGCCCGGATGGCCTGCTCTATCTTCTCGAGCTCTCGGCGGCGCCCGGGTTCCCCACACCGGGGTACGGCAAGGTCGTTCGCGTCCGCCACGGACTCGCAGAGGACGTCATCACCGGGCTCTCCGTTCCAACCGGCATGACCTTCGGAAAAGATGGTGCGCTCTACGTATCCAACTGGGGGGCTGCCGACGCTCCGGTCGGTCAGATCCTTCGCTTCCTCATTCCTTAGCAACGGTCCGTGCGGCTTCGGGCGGCCTCTCCAGGCCGCTCGAACCTCCCCACACCAGTGTCTTCGAAGAGGGAGGTTTGAACATATGCGGCGACCCAGGTATGTACGTGGTCTCGTATTCTGCTCCTGCACGTTCTCCGCTCTTGGGGGATGTGGTACTCCCAGCCCTTTAAGCCAATCCAACACGACGGTAACGACCCCTGGCAGTACGGCTAATGGCACCGGGATAGGTGTGAGCGGCATCTATCTCGTTGCGTCAGGTTTTGCGACGGATGCCAACTTCTCACCTGACTCCGTCATCATCTTCTCTCAGGGTACGACCGGCTATCTTGATGATGAAGTGGGAAACTGGGAGATTGCTGGATCCCAGATTTCAGTCGATAAGGGCGGGAACATTTATACCCTTCTTGACAACGAAATCGAAGTGATCCCCCCGGTTGCGCCTCTTCTCTTGACTTCAAGGACTTTGCCCGTGGGTTCGGGAGCAAAAATCTCCAATGTAGTGGACATGACGGCGTCGGCAATCGGGGAGATCTTCGTCTCCGATGGAAAGGGAATTGCGGTATTCAATCCAACTGCGACCGGGAATGTAGATCCCGACCGCTACATTCTCGGAACTGCAGTCACACCCGGCCAGATTGCGGTAGACAGCTCGGACAACCTCTACGTGCAAAACGTGGCGGACTCGTCCATTGCGATCTTCGGGCCTACCGACAACGGGGCCGTCGTTCCGGCGGCAACGATATCCGGGCCCCTGACTCACTTAACCGGGCCGGGCACTCACTCGATTCAGGGATTGGCAACCGACAGTTCTGGGAAACTCTACGTGCTCTGTGCCTGCGCGCGAGCCGACGGCGGAACCGATTTCGGAGTGTTTGAGTTTGCTCCCCTGGCCACAGGCAACGTTGCACCCATCGGATATGTCACGGATGCCCGGATGAATCCTAACGTTGGCAAGGATGGTATTGCCGTCGACTCGAGCGGAACCATCTATGTCAGCGCGGCAAACACGGCGGGAATCGGAACCGTCTTTGAGTTTTCCAGCTCCGACACTGTGACCGCATCCAACGTCGTCACGGTGCTCTACAGCAACGCTCTGGCGGGGATCGCCGTGCACTAGAGCATCATTCACCAGGGCAGCCTTTGTTCCAGGTTGCCAGAGGTCGCGGGAGTTGCAGGGCTCGCACGAGCAATAACCGTACGCGCTTTTATTGCCTCCATCGGATATAGATCTCCTTTGTTATTCGGGTATTATCTGAGGGATTATGGACCGTCACGCGCTCTATCTGCGTCGTGTCTTGTGCCGAATGATCGCGGTCGCATTGAGTAGTGCCCTGTTCATCCAGCCGATCGCCGGGCAGGCGCCTGCCGGGTCAATCTATGGAACGGTCTCTGATTCCTCCGGCGCTGTGGTCCCGGGTGTTGCTGTGAAAGCGACGGATGCGCATAGATCCACGTCAACGACCACCAAGACAGACGCCGCCGGAAACTATAGCTTCCTCGTGCTCGACCCTGGAGACTATAGCGTCGAAGCGGAGTTGACGGGATTCCGCTCCCAAACGCAGACGAACATCCGTCTCGATGCAAATCAGAGCGCCCACGTCAACTTCACGTTGCAAGTCGGATCGATGGAGCAGAATGAGACGGTAGAGGCTTCTACAGAGCTTGTGGATACACGCGACTCACAGACCAGCTACGTAGTCGATCAGGAACGCATTCAGGATCTTCCATTGAATGGTCGAAACGCGTATGACCTGGTTCAAATTCTTCCCGGTATAACGAACTATATTCCCGATGCTGCCACAGGATCTCGTGCAGGCACGCAACTCACTATCAATGGTATCGCGCACGATACCGCGTTTTACTTGGATGGAGCGTACGACACTGACCTGCAGTTCGGTGGCAACCAACTACCGAATCCGGATGCCCTCGAGGAGTTGAGTGTGTTGACGAGCAACTTCGACGCTGAGTATGGCCGTCTCCCTGCCGGCGTGATCGGCGCCATTACCCGCTCAGGAACAAGCCAATATCATGGCCTTGCCTATGACTATCTCCGCAACAATATCTTCAATGCGAAAAACTGGTTTCTGACCTCGGTAACACCATTGCGTCAAAATCAGTTTGGCGGAAATATTGGCGGTCCCCTCCCTGCAACGAAGGGCCACGGCTTCTTCTTCCTCTCGTACCAGGGTTTGAGGATCGCACAACCGGCCAGCGTCGCCTCCTCTTCCCTGATTACACCGACTTCTCTGGAACGCAGGGGAGATTTCACAGCGACCCCCGCCGCATCGCGGCCTAATGTTAACTGCAATGGCGTGCAGTTTAATATCTGCGCCGATCTTCTGGATCCGGTCGCGCAGAATCTTCTGGCGTTCGTGCCGATGGGTGATTCAACCCCGGGCGCGAACTATGGCCATCCAACCCAGCAGGTAGCGAACGCCAATCTGACCGATGACCAGGGCATGGCGCGTGTGGACTATCACCACGGCGAGAAGCACCAGCTGTCGGCCCTGTTCTTCGAATCGCGCGGCACAGCGAACAGCCCGACCGCCGGCGGAAACCAGGTGGTGGGCTATGCCGGCATGCGTAACTACAACGGTCAGTACAACGCCGTCGCTAGCCATACCTGGACGATTTCATCCACCAAGGTCAACTGGGTGCGTGCCTATTACTCGTTGAACCACTATGTCATCCAGAACATCTATGGAAACGAGCGCATGTTGCCGGACCTTGGAAGCCAGGCCGCCATGGGGAGCAGTCAAAGCACGCAGCCTTGCTTCTCCATCACCGGATACTGGCAGATGGGAACCAACAATGCGGGTCCTGCCAATGCGCCCTCGTCCGCGCTGGGTATCTCCGACACCTTCAATTGGGCGATGGGAAACCACGAGGTCAAGTTAGGCGGCGCCTACATATGGCACCACTTCATCAGTTCGAACGGTGCGTCCTCGAGTGGAATCTTTACTTTTTCAGGAGCGACAACAGGAAACGCCCTGACGGATTTTCTCGAGGGTCATGCGAGCTCTCTGACTCAAAACGACGGTTCGTTCTTCCGCGGTCATTCGCAGGACCCCTCTCTCTTTGTGGCGGACGACTGGCACATCGCCCGCAGGCTGACGCTGAACCTGGGCTTGCGGTGGGAGTATTACCCGATCTACACCGGACAGAGCGACACAGCAACCTTCGTCGCAAATGTTCAGTCGACGAGGTTCCCGACCGCCCCGCTGGGGTTGCTGTTCTCAGGAGACAAGGGAATTCCGGACGGAATACTGCTGACCCCGTGGGACACATTCGCGCCGCGCATTGGATTTGCGTACGACGTATTCGGAGACGGACGGACCTCGCTGCGTGGGGCGTACGGAATCTTCTATTCCGTCATCGATCAGTTGGTGGTCGCTAACCCTCTTGTACAACAGCCGTTCGCGCGCTCCGTGACGGTCGCCAAGACGCAGAACCTGGTGACCCCGTATGCCCCTGGACCCGATCCTTTTCCATACACCTTCAACCCATCGAATGCTGTCTTTCTCTCCGGCGCAACACTCTCCGCCCTGCCGTCCAACGACAGCTACGTTCCGTCAGTCCAGGAATACAGTCTCGGGGTGCAACAACAGTACGGCACACGATGGAGTCTGCAAATCGACTATGTTGGCAACGCCGGCCGCCACCTGTACATTACACGCGACCAGAACTCGCCAATTTATCGCCCGAGTTGTACCAGCGCGACATGCGGCACGACGGTCGGCCAGAACATCCGGCGGCCTTACCAACCCACGCCCACGACGTATGTTTTTGCCGCGATTTCACAAGCTGCGCCGGTCGCGAATTCGTACTACGATTCCTTGCAGGCGACTCTGACCCGCAGATTCAATCGCCGCTTCTCGATCGAGGCCAGCTATGTATGGTCGAAGGCCATCGGATATGGGCCCCTGGTCAACTCCTATGACCTGAACAGTTCGCGGGGCCTACTCCCCACTCATGTTCCAAATAATTTTGTCGTGTCCTATATCTATGCCGTCCCGGATGTTCGGCGCATGGGGATTCTCGGCAAAACCCTGCTAAGCGGCTGGCAGCTGAACGGTGTAACGTCGTTGCGGTCGGGCGAACCATTCAACGTGACCTCCGGAATAGACACAAACTTCGACGGGACCAATAACGACAGGCCGAATGTCGTTGGAAATCCCAACCTGTCGGCCGGTCGAGGCAGAGTTGCGACGAAGAATGTCTTCTTCAATACGACCGCTTTTGCCCCTCTGCCTGCAGGCATTCCGTACGGAAACGCCGGGTTCGATATGTTGCTTGGTCCAAAATATGTCGACACCGACCTGTCCGCTTTCAAAGCTCTCTCGCTTTATAAAGAGGTCCAGGCACAGTTTCGCGCAGAGGCATTCAATATCTTTAATAACGTCAATATGAACCCACCTAACAGCACCCAGAGCAGCCCCGCATTCGGAACGATTTCAGGAGCAGGTGCCCCGCGAATCATACAATTTGCGCTCCGTCTATCGTTCTAGATTCGGCGTCTGGCGGGGCGTAAGGCCCGGCTGTGGACCGAAGACATGTTCTGAGTTCTCCGTTAGTGATAAATCGCCGAGTCACTCATCGAGGAAGCGATGAGGTACCGATAAATCCTGGGATGTCGTACATGCTCAATGTGACGTCTGAAGAGCCGGGTGTTGGCGCGGGAGTGCTGTTGCGTGCCCTAGAGCCTCTGGATCGAATCGGGTGCGCGGACCGGACAAACTAACGGATCTGGCGAGAGGACCGGGACGGCTTGCGGCCGCATCGGAGATTGGCCCGAGCCTGCACGGTTTTGAGCTGTGTGCCGATGGTCCGCTTTGGCTTGGGACTGCGGTTCGAGAGACTGCGCCCATCAGGACGAGTGTCCGGATCGACATCACGCGCGCGAGGTGGACCGGCGACTGCGTTTGTTCGAGGTGGGGAGTCCGTTCGTTAGCGGCTCACGCGCAGGCGCAGCGAGATAAGAGGTCGTGGCGGCGGCCACCTTGGTCGTCGATGGGGCGCGTTGCTTCGCCCTCTGCGCCTGTCCTGCCTTGGTCATAAGCGCGATTGTTCGTACATCTCGATCCACTTCTCGCTCGAAATCGCCAAGATGAGCTTGCCAATCGGTTCGAGCGGCAAATCGTCTGGCGTCTCGAAGTGAACGCAACACTTTCCCATGTCGAGCTTCTTTCCCGCCGCCTTGAACGCCGCCTGCAGCTGCTCGAGCTGACTCGTACTCCAAAACGTGCCCATCAGGTAGAGCGAGCAGAAGTTTTTCTGCGACGAGAGCGCGACGTAGGTGATCGGCTGCTTGTTGTAGGTGTCTGGATATCGAGACAGGGGGATCGTCCAGCCGATCGTGCCCCAGACGAGGCACTCCTCGTAGCCGCGCGGAATGTGCTTGTTCACGAGCGCGCGCACCGTCGCAATCGTCTTCGCACGATCAGCGGGGAGTGAGGCGATGTATTGCGCTGGCGTCTTGACGTTCGATGGTGGCTTCATGGGTCGTCGTCTTCCCGGACGAAGTGTACAACAAGCCAGCGGCAGGGCTTGCGGGAGACCGCTCAGGACGCCGAGGGCCAGAGTTTACGGATCGTGCCTGGCGCCGGTCGGGGAGGGTGCTGTCTGATTGCGGTCGTGGCCGCCCGGAGCAATGCAATTCGGTCGTTCGGGCTCCGCCTCCACGACGGCCTTCGGCAGAACGGAAGCTCGTTGAGCGCGGCCACGGTCTCAAGGATAAGAAAACGCCTCGATAGCCGTTACCCGAACATCGTGGGATGAGAGCCTCGCCTACCCAGCTACTAACAAAACGATAGGTTGTTTGGCGATTGTCCGGTATATTGAATCGTTCTCGCGACCTATCAAAATCTTATTAGATACCAGGGTTTTCATGTTTTTTAGTGAACGCTTCAAGGTGAGTGCGATTCAGATGAGGGCGCTAGGCGTCTTCAATCCTGAGGTTGGAATCGATAGCAAGTTGTTCGTAGATTCCAAGCTAATTGAGTATGGTGGCAAGGAATTCTCTGACGCTGAGACCGTTCTCAAAAAGTATTTCGGTCAGGTCGTCAGTTTGCTTAAGCTATCCAAAAAGAAGCATGACATCACTTGGGATGCTGCTTGGAAGCGGATGCAATTTAAGGAAATGTCGAATACAGCCTTAGGTTTTTCTAAAGAGGGCACTGATGGCAACGCAATAGGCCGTATTTTGGCTGAAAGGATATTGACGCGTGCGCAAGAGATTCTCCCTCATATTGGCTTCGATCCAGACATTTTCGAGTTGGTCGGCGTCTTCTCCGAGGGCATTGGATGTGACCGGCTGAGTGACATGCTGGTGTCCATTTTGCTATCCCAATTTCTAGGCTATACGGATCGCATGACTCGTGCACTTGGTGTCGAACGGGTCGACCTCGTTCCATACGACGGGAAAAAAATATGCATGTCCGCGATACGCTAAATCGCAAAAGGCGCATATTCTCTTGCCGCGTTCAATTTTGCGGCCTTTGCCAATCGCACTCGATATCGAAGATGCTTTATGGAGCGCTGACCTAAACGACGAGATGCGTCGGCAGGTCAATACTTTATTCTCACGCGCCGCGAAAGATCGCAGGCGGCCCACCACAAATGAACTCAGAGACTTTATCAGGTCTCGCCCCGATATCGTTCGTGGGGTCTTAGCTGGCTACAAGAAAAGCGCTTCTGAGCCCTATGATTTCGACCGCGACCGGGAGCGCGTCTCGGACTTTCAGGCGATTGCTCACGAAATCGTCGGGGAACCTCAGCTGAATTTGGCTGGCATGACTGAGCGACAGCGAGTAGAAGCCGCGGTTTCCCAGACAATTGAGCATCTGCGTCAGGGGATCGAGGTAAACCGCTTATCTGATTGTCTGTACGATGACTCCGGCACCCCGCGAAGGGAGTTGATAGCGCAGCGAATTCTTTATTCGATTGGAGCGATATTTTCGAAACTGTACAACGTATCGATAACAAGGGAGCCGAACGCTGGACCCGGTGCCGTCGATTTCCATTTCAGCATTGGGCACGAGCACAAGGCACTCCTTGAGTTGAAGTTGTCGACTCATGAGCGGCTCGTGGACGCCTACAGGGAGCAGCTTCCTGCATATGCCGAAGCCGAAAAGGTAGACAATCTCATTTTATTGGTCTTGCGTGTCACTTCCAGCGAAACACCCTTAGAGAAGCTTCATAGGGCTATCCGCAGTCACCCGGACCGTCGTATCAAGGTGATAGAGATCGATGCGACGACGAAACCCACAGCCAGCAAACGGCGGGCCAGAGGTTGAGATTTGGCCGGTTCTATCTTTCTTATGATGAGGAATCAATACTCCCCTATTTGAGGGTCATATACATCAATTGACAGTCGAAGAACTGTCTCGCAAGATACGCTGTTCGCCGTATTGGGTCGATTTCTTTTCTGAGTTCCGTTAATTCCACTCGCTCGTCTGCGGCTCGATGTTTGTTCCTGTCTGCGACGATCTGTTCGAGTTTCGCGTCGATCTCTGAGAGTTGTTCTCTAAAATTTCGCTTGTTTCCGGCATCGATCTGCGACCTGATCATTTTCTCAATCTGGACTGCGCTGCTCGGATGAAGCAGTTCGCTAGGCTCTTCCGAATATCGGCGAGAGGGTCCGTTAGCGGTTTTGAAACTGACATGATGTTTTTTGTCGTCGAGTATTTTCCCGATTCGTGAAGGTCGAATCTTGAAGCTTTGATCCCATATGCAATTTGCAACATAGTTTTTGTTCAAGTCTTCGATCGTGTGGAATGCCGGTGCTGCATAGTACACCTCGAATCCTGATTGTTCGAGTGGGAGGAGGGATTCGTGCTGGTCGGACAGTGAGCGTCTGCGTAGGTGCATTCGATAGAACGGAGCCTTGAACTGGCCCTTTTTTGCCTCCATTGCGGTATCGCGCACCATTGATGTACGAGCTTGAACTGGACGAACAGGGGAACACCCGGTCTTTCAAGCATGAGATCGTATCCAGCTCCCTTCTGTCCTTCCTCAATGAGAGAAGGGAAAACCGGAGCGCCAGTTATTGTCGTCCCCTTTCCCACTACAAGGTCCTCAGTGACGCAGTAGCCATATGTGAACTCTGAGAATTGACACTTATCCATTAGTTGATGAGAACAGAAATCCCTTTGGTCGGTGACGGAGTTCTCTCAAATTAAATTGAGTTTTTCTCGTGACGATTTGAGCCCGTTTATTGGGCGGCGGTTTGGGTTGGAGTGGGTGGGGTGGTGGGTTTGACGTAGGTGTCGAGCCAGCGGCTTTGTTCCCAGAGCATGTGCTAGAGACTTTCTGGCTTCGTAGCCGTGCGCTTCTAACGGCAGCCAGAGAAGGCGGACGGTGGCGCCCTGGCCTTTGAGGGCTTCGTAGAAGCGTTCGCTTTGGACGAGGAAGGTGCCCTGGTTGTCGTCGGCCTCGCCGCGCATGAGGAGGATGGGGTCTTGATCTTGTCGGCGTAGCTGAAGGGCGACATTTTTGAAGTAGACCTCGGGGGCTGCCAGTAGCTGCGCTCTTCGGCCGGGAAGCCGTAGGGGAGGGGGTTTGGTTCGAGGCTCCGGAGCGGGCGAGACCGGCGCGGAAGAGGTCGGAGTGGGCGAGCAGGTTGGCGGTCAGGGGGCGCCGTAGCTGTGGCCATGACGACGACGCGGTGGCGGTCGACGGTGCCGAGGGACCACCTATACAGGTTTCTCCATCAGGATCGCGAAATGGCCGAATTTTCCGAAAGCAGTGCCCGGAGAAGGGCGCTGGCTTCGCCTTGGTCTGGAGAGAGATGATTCTCCCCAGTGGGATGAAAATGTCCGTGCAGCCCCGAATAACCCGCAGATTCTGCTCTTTTCAGCAAAACGGGCACGGCGACCATTCTGTGTGGAGATGAATGGCGGAGGGAGAGGGATTCGAACCCCCGTTGCCCGTTTAAGGCAAAGCGGTTTTCAAGACCGCCTGTTTCAACCACTCACACATCCCTCCGCGGGGTGAGTCGGGTTTAAGGATAGCAGGCTCCGCCAGACGCGCCGTGCGATGTGGAGGCGTCCAACGAGATAGGTCCGAGTACGTGATTGTGCGTGGGAGCAACGAGGTGCGAAATGCCGAGTCATTCTGTGAAGGGACTGATCTGCGGTGTGCTGCTGATTCCGCTGGCGTGGATGGCTTTGTTCTGCTCGGAAAGCTGCACGGCAGGGGGGCACTCGTACCGGCGCTTGTCGTCTGGGGCGTAGTGGCGGTGGCTGACCTGGTGCTATGCGTGTGGAGTGTGACGCGCGCTCGACGGCACCGCATCGAGCGCACACCCAGCGGAGGTGGCATAGATTATTGCCCAGCGGCGGTGTTGCTCCTGCCGCGTCGCCCGGCCCCAGAGGTGCGGACGAACGAGGCGAGCGCGGGGCATGAAATCGTGGCGAAGGTGTGAACCGGCTTGTCAGGAGGCGCCGAGAGGTGGACCGATGAGCTTCATGCCGTAGCGGCTGAAAACGCTTGCGGCTTGCTGGGGGCCGACGGCGACGGTGTCCCGAAAGAACTGCTCCATCTGGCCAGCGGGGGTGAAGGTGATGAGCATGTGAGCGGGGGTTGGGCCGACAGCGGCGAAGGCGTGCGGGACGTTGCGGGGACCGAGGATGGAGTCGCCGGCCTTGAGGGTGAGGCGCTGGTCACCGACCTGGAAGCGGACTTCGCCGTCGACGACGTAGAACCATTCTTCCTGCGCGACGTGGAGGTGGAGTGGAGGGCCCCAGCCGGGCATGATTTTGATGTGCTCGATGGCGAAGAGGCTGGGAGCTTCGGCGGTGGAGGTCTTGAAGAGGATTTCGCCGTAACCTGGCGCGTGGCTTTCGCCGAAGCGATCCTCGTGAGCCTGGACGAGATGGATTTGTGGTGTGGTGGCGGTTTTCGACTCCAGGGCAGAGGCGAAGGGTTCGGCAAGTGCGAGCGGGAGGGCAGAGGCTGCGGAGGTGAGGAACGAACGACGCTTCAAAGGGAACTCCGATCGTGTGGATTTCGGTGGAACTAGAGTGCGGGTGAGGGAAGGCAGCCGATTATAAGCTGGCTCTGCGGCGAAACGACGCTGTTCGGTTCCTTCGCTGGAGGACCATTGTGGTATGCTCCGGCATCCACCGGCCAAGTAGAGATTGTTTTTGAGAAGGGATCAGCGATGAAACCCAAACGCATGCTCGTGATTGCGAGGACTATGGCTGTGCTCTGTGTGTTAGGGGTTGCCGGGGCCGGATGCTCGCAGGAGAAGTACTCGCTGAGGTCGCCGGACGGCGTTGCGTTCTCCGACTTCAGGGGATATGAGGACTGGGCGGTGGTTTCTTCCGCGCGGACGGACGAAGTGCTGAAGGTGATCGTCGCGAATCCGATCATGATCAACGCATTCAAAGCGGGCTTTCCGGGTAACGGTCAGGCTTTTCCGGATGGCGCGAAGATCGTGAAGCTGCAGTGGAAGCCGAAGAAGAGTACAGAAGCTCCGTTCGTGGTGGATGTGCCGGACCTCTTAAAGCAGGCCTTTGTGATGGAGAAGGATAGCAAGAGATTTCCGGAGAACGGCGGATGGGGATACGCGGTGTTCAACTACGAGGCCGCGTCGGACAAGTTCACTGCAGATCCGAGCCGTTCAAACTGCGGAAATACGTGTCATGTGGCGGTGAAGGCGAAGGACTACATCTTCCATCCGTATCAGAAGCGCTGACCCGGCGGCGTAGGATTGTGGGAGAGGCGGATCGATGGGCTATCAAAAGATCAATGTCGAATTGGTTGTGTTTTCCGAGGAGGCCGAGGCGGTGGTCGCGGAGCTGAATGCGGCGATCGACCGCCTGGATGAGACGCACACGATTTTCGGCGGCGATATTGAGACGGCTCCGGTAGAGCATAGCGGGACGCGGCGGAAATCGGCGCTGAGGCACACGCTTGATGCCGGAAACGTGGCGACGTCGGCGATGAAATTGGCGGCACACAAGGTCGCAGGTGCTTATAAAAAAGTGATCTGAGGGGGCACCCCCGCGAAGACGTGGCCCGGAGCCGCTGTGCGCGTATGTATGGGGCAGCCAGGCAGAGGCGGCCCCTTTTGCGCGTAGATCGCGCATTTGCAGGTAAGGGCAGAGACGAAGGATGCCCAACGGGAGCTAGTCATGGAATCGGAGCAGCAAGGAAGACTCAGCAACGGCGATGGCAACGCGGTGGTTTCGGCGGTACGATTGTGGGCCGCTCGCGACGGTATCCATCTGCGCATCGATACCGCAGGTACTGGTGCGGATGCGGCGGTCACGGACGGAGCCGGCTCCGCGAAGGACGATCGGATTCTGTTTGGGGATCTTCGGAGAGTGCTGATGGCCAACGGATGTTGGGAATCTGGCGATGAAGGTTCCGACGCTCAGGCGATTAAGCGCGCAGGGGATTAGCGGAAGGGGCATCCACGCGCCGGCTCGCGGTGGGTGGCGGGTTTGCAATCCTGCGAACCCCACTCATGCGCGATGGAACTGCGCATGAATGGGGCACCCTTGTCGTTACCTCGCGAGGCAGGTTGTGGCGGGCCACCCGCCGGATTAATCACCGCCTGCTTCACTTGACGCGATCGAAGATCAATTTGCGGTGGTACTCGTGGCCGTCCGGGGTCTTGAGGGTTGCGGTTTGAACGAGGGACTTTTTGTCGTCTGATGGGACGGTCCTTCCGTCCATGACTCTGGCGCCGGCCTGGTCGACGTGAAAGGAGCCGTCAGGGTCGAAGGAGATCATTTGCGCCGGATTGCTACCCGTCATGGGGCGGGACTTGCCGTCGGGTGCTCCGCGGAAGGAGGCTGTGTGGGTTCCCGTGTCGTCGGTGAGAACCTCTTTCCAGCGCAGGGAAGTGTCGGTGTTGGAGTAGACGGTGAGCGTGGAGGATTTGACGGCCGGGCCGCCGCCGAAGTCTGACGCGCCGGCGTTGAGCTTCCAGGTGCTCGGGGAGGGGATGTCGGTGCCTTTGGTGTTTTGGGCGTAAGCGCCGAGGATAGGGCCGAAAGCAAGAGGGCTGCAAACATAGACGTGCGGATGCGCATGGAATCTCCTGTGAAATGTGTTTGGGGACCGGGCTGAACCATACAGGAGGGTGCGGGGAAGCGCAACGAGGCTGTGTGGTGGAGGTGGTTCGCGCGTCCTCGTTCCTATCCGTCCGCCGCGCGTACGTAGGGGGCACCGGTGGGTTCTCGTTTAGGGAAAAAGAGAAGCCCTACGGGTGGGCCACCCGGCGGGATCTTCGGTTGCGTTCAGGACCGGCTCTACGGCATTTGGTTTATTCTCGTGGCCTGCTTTAGCAATGCAAAGCGAGGAGGCGTAATGAACGTGACGCGATCTGTAGTGCGGACGAGCCGGGCCCTCGGTGCAGTTGCAATGTGCGGCGTGGTGGCGCATGCGGCGCCGCCAGATCCGTGTTCGCTGCTGACGGCGCAGCAGGTGACAGCAGTGTTGGGCGCGCCGGCGGGGCAGGGTCAAGCTACAGGCCCAAAATTCTGCGAGTGGGGGCCGGTGGGGGCGCCTCCGATGGGAGGCAAGAAGGTGTATCTCACGCTTCTCAGTGCGCAGGGATTTCAGGGGCGGATAACGCCGATCAACGATCCGGCGGTTACGAAGACTCCGGTGAGCGGGATTGGCGACCAGGCGAACTATGGGGTGATGGGCAAGGGGCCGGGTACGCTCGCGGTAAAGAAGGGCGATGTGTATTTTGCAGTAGAGGTTATGGGCTTTCCGGCGGGACAGGAGCGGGCGAAGGAGACCACACTCGCGCAGGAGATTGTGGCGAAGCTGTGAGGGTTGTGGCGGCGGAGAGGAAGGCGCTTCAGTCGTTCCGTCCTGCGGACTTCGCCACGGGCCGTCGGCAGAGCGGAAGGGTTTTCACGGGGTGGCGGAAGCTGCATCCCGGGCTAAAGCCCGGGACTACCAAGCCGTGCCGCTGACGATGCGTGTGTGGGTGGAGGTGGTTCGGCAGGGGTTGATTATTCGCCGTAGGCGGGATCGGCGCGGTCGAGGATGCGATGAACCGGGCCGGGGGGCAGCGGGCTTTGCTTCAGGAAGTCCTGCATGGTGGTCTGGTCGGGAGCGATATAGAAGGAGAAGACCTTGTCCGCGGTGAAAAAGCTCTCGACCCACTGGACGTTGCCGTTGGTTGATTTCACGGCGGCGCGGGATTTGTCGACGATCTCGTTGAGTTTGTCCTGCGGCCAGCTGCCGACACCTGGCACGTCACGTTCGATGATGAATCTGGGCATACGAAACCTCTGTCCTGAGAAAGTGGATGCAGACTGGCCCGGGATGTTCTGAGGAGCGTCGCCAACTATAGGGTCCTGCAGCGTTGCTGGGGAATATTTCCGGGTTCCGTGGCCTCCGAAAGGAAAGCAAGTCAGTCGTTCCGTCCTTCGGACTTCACGACGGCCTCCCACCCCAGCCAGCAAGCTGGAAGGGTGAACCCCTCCCCCTACCCCCTGGCTTTTTGCGTGAATCTTTAGAATCAGTCGTTTGCGAGAGGGGTGTGTCGCAAATATTGATTCCAGAGACCTAGTGTGCAAATTCTCTGAATTCAATATTTTGTGCTGTGGGTGTTGTATTCGGGTGAATCACACCCCCTCGCGGAGGGTTGGTTTTGTCAAGTCGGGGGTGTTTTCGTGGACGGTCGATGGGTGGTGGGGCGGTGCATCCTGCGAATGCCCCGCTCATCGCGATAGAGCCGCGATGAACGGGGCACCCATGATGTCGCTGGTCCGCAGGTGTGATCGGGCCACCCGCCGTTTGTGGCGACGGGGAGGAAGGCAATTCAGTCGTTGCGCTTCGCTCCACTCCGGCCTGCGGCAGCAAGGAAGCGCGCTGTGCGCGTGGGTTAATGGCACGGCTGAAGCCGTGCCCTGACGATGCGTGGTGAGCGTGGTGGTGGGTGGTACGTCCTCGTTCCACGCGTCCTATACGCGTATGGATGGGGCATCCGGCTGCTACACTCCTCACGATGCCAGAACCTAAGACGCTTCCGGAACCACCCGTAATAGTGTCGGGACGTAAAGAACGTGTGGAACGGGAGTTCCGCCTGATACGGGGGTACATGGCCTTTATCTCGGCATTGCTGACCCTTCTCCTTGCAAATCACGAAAAGTGGACACTCGCATGGCTGCCCGGAACCTTATTCGCGCTGTCTCTCCCGTCACTGGCTGTGTTCGAGTTCCTCGAATACTTGGCATGGCGTCTTTCGATTGGATAACGTGCCCCGGTTGCGAGGGTGGGCAATGTGGTTCGGCTTTGGCCCAAGTCTGCTCGGGCTCTGTATTTCTGTCGGTCACATGCGATGGTTTGCAGGAGTTCTGCTGGGGATACTTATCGGCGGTTGGTTGGTTGCAATAATCTGGGCTATCCATCTCCCCTCAAGCGGGCACTTAGGTTAACCGAACCTCGGCGTAATGAGAGCGGGAATGCTGATACCGTTTAGTATCCCAGCATATGTCCGTTTTTATCGCGATTCTTGCCATACTGCCAGCCTTGTACGCGGTTCTTCCCAATCAAGCAGCTTAGCGTTACTTTGCGTCTCGGCCTGTTGGATGTCTTTCTTGCCCTTTGTTTTGGAATCCCGGTCCTGCTATTAGAGTTCAATGAATTCTTGGTGCGGCATCGGATTGCATTTCGCGTCCGATGCCGACAGCCCTTACTCCGCTACTTATCCAAGAGCTTCTGATCGTTACTTTTGCGATTATTCTTGCGCTCCGATTACGGTTTGCTTCCTTGCGTGCCACCAAGCTCGGTGCGTTCGTGCGGCTTTGCCAGGAATTGCTTTGGGCTGGAAAGCACGCGGAACTGTTGGAGTTGATCGAGGAACATCGGATTTCTTTGTTTCGTTTGATGGCTGTTAATTCTATTTCGGAACGATTAATGAATTACCTGAATCCCTCGCGAGATCTATGGCGGAGGAGCGAATGGGATTTGCTGTTGCAAATACCCGGGCAGACACTTAAAAGAAGCCGTCGCCGCACAATTTCTCTGCTTTCGGTTATCCGAATGTTTCCGGGGCTACAGGTCAGGCTCTATTTATTAGCTCGTTGGTGGGTAGTGAGACGCAATATTTATGGACTCTCGCAAGAGTTGGCGAGGTCTGTATTTCTCACGAAGCCTTTTGCTGCGGCGCTAGTCTCTCTTCGACCGTATTTGGGTCTAAAGCTCATCGACTCGTGGGGTAAGAAGGGAGCTGTCTCCGAATTCATCGAGCTTTATGTCGCAAATCTAATGGAAACTCCGAATAGTGTCCTGTTTCGTGAGCTACGTGACAATCAGAATATGTCGGGGTCATATAGATACGATATTAGCGAGGCGAATCTGCTGCTGCAGTTTTTCATTTCGGACTCGAAAAGGGCCAATGATTTAAGCGTGTATAGACCTGTTGGCAATACTGCGCTTGTGCTGCTCGATCGCGCTGGCGCGGACCCTTTAAGTGATCCGTACAATCAGGATCTGGGAAATTTCAAGGAGTCGAGGATCTATGATGACCCGATTTACGCGGCGATCCATTTCTTCCGGATAATGGTTTTGGAGGGAATTCATCAAGACGTTGGCTGGCACCTTTGGCTCTATTATCTCCAGTACATGGTTGAGAAAATGGCCAGAAACTACGAAGTTCGCGGCAGGTTCTCGAGCGATCTGGACGAATTTCCAAATCGGTATGCCTATTTGATTTATGAGTCTGTAGATTCCTTAATTGACTTCGTGAAGGCAGGCGAGGAGATTGACTCAGCAAACCTCGTCCTTAAAGTATGCGCCGAGCGAACATGAGAATAACAACATTGTAAAGAGCAGCATTTTCGCCCTTTCAAGTTGCCTTGAAAGCGTTTTGGTATCCAAGGGAATAGGTCTCAGGTTCCGCAACTATATTGCTGAAATGGTTCTTCGGCTTTACCTAGAATTGCGTTCTTCAGATAAGTTGAGCGCCTACGCACCGGTCCTCAGCTATAAGTTGAAGACGGCTGCCAGATATAGCTCTACGAAGGATTTATATTTACTGCGGCTCGAAGAGGCGCTAAAGAGCCACTCGACGGAGTTCTATATAAAATTCGACGGTGAGTATCTCGACGAATTCGTAAGCGAATTGGGGTTCGAGACCGATTGAAAGTGCCTACCGTCCGAATCTTTGTTTGCCTTGCATTTGGGACATGAGGCGTTGCTGGGCTTTCATGCCGCCGCCTCCGGCCATGCTGCCCATGCCTTTGAAGAGTTTTGACATTTGGGTGTGCTGGCGGAGGAGGTTGTTGACCTCCTGGACGGTGGTGCCGGAGCCGGCGGCGATGCGCTTGCGGCGGCTGCCGTTGATGATGGCGGAGTTGTGGCGCTCCTTGGAGGTCATGGAGTTGATGATGGCCTCGATGCGGGTGAACTGGGACTCGTCGACGTTGGCGGCGGCCTGCTGCATGCCGGCGAAGGGGCCGACGGAGGGCAGCATTTTGAGGATGGATTGCATGCTGCCGAGCTTCTTGATCTGGCGGAGCTGGTCGCGGAAGTCTTCGAGGGAGAAGCCGTCGCCGGTGAGGGCCTTTCTGGCGAAGGCCTCGGCTTTGGATTTGTCGAGTTTTTCTTCGGCGCGTTCGAGAAGGGTGGCGATGTCGCCCATGCCGAGGATGCGGCCGACGATGCGGTCGGGGTGGAAGGCTTCGAAGGCGTCGGGCTTTTCGCCGGTGCCGAGGAACTTGATGGGGGCGCCGGTGATCTGGCGGATGGAGAGGGCGGCGCCGCCGCGGGAGTCGCCGTCCATTTTGGTGAGGATGGCGCCGGTGATCTGGAGGCGGTCGTTGAAGGCCTTGGCGGAGTTGACGGCGTCCTGGCCGGTCATGGCGTCGGCGACGAAGAGGATTTCGGAGGGGTTGAGGAGCTTTTTGAGCTCGGACATTTCGTCCATGAGCTGCTCGTCGATGCCGAGGCGGCCGGCGGTGTCGACGATGAGGATGTCGCAGGCGTAGTTGCGGGCTTCGCGGAGGGCTTCCTTGGCGAGGCGGAGGACGGTGGCGGTGCCGTGAGAAGCAGGTCCTCCGCCTTCGGCGAAGGATGACAAATCTAATTTGCCTTCGTAGATCTGGGCGTTGATGGATTGGGCGACAACTTTGAGCTGCTCGCGGGCGGCGGGGCGGTAGACGTCGACGGAGACGAGGAGGGGGCGGTGGCCGCCTTTTTTCAGCCAGGCGGCGAGCTTGCCGGAGGTGGTGGTTTTGCCGGAGCCCTGGAGGCCGGCCATGAGGATGACGGAGGGGGGCTGGGGCGCGAATTTGAAGCGCGCGGTGTCGTGGCCGAGGACGGCGAGGAGCTCGTCGCGGACGATTTTGACGATCTGCTCGGAGGGGTTCAGCGCTGTCGTGACTTCGGTGCCGAGGGCTTTGGCGCGGATGTCCTCGATGATCTTACGGGTGACGTCGAGGTTGACGTCGGATTCGAGGAGGGCGACGCGGATGGAGCGGAGGGCGTCGTTGATGTTCTCGTCGGTGAGGGTGCCCTGGCCGCGCAGGTCTTTGAAGCTGCGCTGGAGTTTTTCGGAGAGGTTCTCAAACATGGCTGGGTTAAGTTTAGCGGATTAGGGAGGGTGGTCGCTGGTTCGTGACGAGGGAGGTTCTGGGGGGCTGGCGTTGAGGGGCGGGAGAGGGAAGAATCGGGGTATGGCTTCGGCGAATTCTGGGACCGGTGATGTGGGACTGTTGCGCGAGTATGTGACGCATCTGCGGGTGGAAAAGGGTCTGCGGCCGCTGAGTGTGGAGGCGTATCACAGGGACCTCGAGAGCTTTGCGGAGTTTGTGGAGAGTGAGGCGCGGATGCTGGTGACGGCGCAGCAGGAGGATGTCAGCGGATTTATGCGGCATCTGCGCGAGCACGGGGTGGAGAGCCGGAGTGTGGCGAGGAAGCTGAGCTGTCTGCGCGGGTTCTATCGGTGGATGCTGAAGGATAAAAAGATTGCGCATGATCCGACGGTGAATATTGAGTGCCCGAGCAGCTGGAAGGTGCTGCCGAAGAGTCTGGCGGAGAGCGATGTGCGCGAGATGCTGGAGCGCACGGGAGCGGCGGCTCGGGGCGATGCGGCGGATGGGGTGGCGTTGCGGGATCACGCGATGATGGAGCTGCTGTATGCGGGTGGGTTGCGTGTGGGTGAAATCGTCACGCTGCGTGTGGAGGATCTGCGTTTAGAGAGTGCGAGTGTGCAGGTGCGGGGTAAGGGGGATAAGGAGAGGATTGTGCCGATTGGGCGGTCGGCGGTAGAGGCGCTGGAGCTGTATGTGAAGCGCGGACGCGGCGAGTTGGTGAGGGCTGGGCATGGTGTGCAGCGGGCGTTGTTTGTTTCGGTGCGGGGAAAGGCGCTGACGGCGCAGACGGTGTGGCGGCTGGTGAAGGGGTTGAACTCGCAGGCGAGCCCGCACAAGCTGCGGCATAGCTGCGCGACGCATATGGTGGAGCATGGCGCGGATTTGCGCACGGTGCAGACGCTGCTGGGGCATGCGGATATCGCGACGACGCAGGTGTATACGCATCTGGCGATTGATCGGTTGAAGACGGTGCACAGGATGCATCATCCGCGGGCGAAGCGACGTGAACCCACTCATCGCGATGAAACCGCGATGAATGGGGCACCCGGAGTTGTGGCGATATGAGCGGCAAGAGACCGTCAAGGTTCGTGGAACTTGGTGAGAAGTTTCTTGCGATGCTGCGCGAGGAGCGCGGCGCGAGTGAGCATACGCTGCGGGCGTATGGGCGTGAGGTGCGCGGGTTTGCGGAGTATCTCGGCGAGACGCTGGGTGAGGGTGGAGATATTCGCAAGGTGGAGCACACGCATATTCGGGCGTACCTGGCGGTGCTGTTCGATCGTGGGTTGACGAAGGCGAGTGTGGCGCGGGCGCTGGCGGCGGTGAGGAGCTGGTTCAAGTGGCTGGCGCGGAGTGGGTACGTGGAGTCAAATCCGGCGGTGCTGGTGAGCACGCCGAAGCTGCCGAAGCATCTGCCGAGGGTTCCTGGGATTGAGGAGTTGAACCGGGTGTTGAATTCGCTTGAACAGGGTCCAGGGCCCAGGGCCACGAGCAAGGGTCCAGGGCCCAGGGCCCAGGGCCCAGAAGATGATGATGCCCGTGCGGCCGCGTGGCCGGCGAGGGATCGGGTGATCTTTGAGTTGCTGTATGGGTCGGGGATACGGAACTCGGAGCTGGTGGGTTTGGATTTGACGAGCATACTGTGGGGCGATGATGCGATTCGAGTGTTTGGCAAAGGGCGCAAGGAGCGGATCGTACCGCTCGGAGATGAGGCGGCGGCGGCAATTCGGGCGTATCTTCCGGAGCGGCGCGAGAGGTTAGAGGCGGCTGGTAAGGGCAAGCTCGTCCATGAGGGGCCGCTACTGATTAATCTTCGAGCGGTTGGGACGTGCAGGCTGACGACGCGAAGCGTCGGGAGAATCGTCAAGCAGATTGCGCTGAGCCGCGGGCTGGCGGCGGATGTGCATCCGCACACGCTGCGGCACGCGTTTGGGACGCATATGCTGGAGGAGGGAGCGGACCTGCGTGCGATTCAGGAGATGCTGGGGCACGAGCGTCTGTCCACGACGCAGCGGTACACGCAGTTGACGGTGGGTCAGGTGCAGAGGGTGTACGAGGAAACGCACCCAAGAGCCGGGTGAGGGCGCGGTGAGGTTGCGTGGGTGGAGATGAGCCGCTAGGCTGCGGAGATGAGTGAAGAGCTATGGACGAAGGTTGATGAGTACATTGCAGAGCGGCTGATTCCGGCGGACGCAGCGCTGACAGCGGCCCACGAGGCGAATGCTGCGGCGAAGCTGCCGGCGATTGATGTGACTCCGGCACAGGGAAAGTTTCTGTACCTTCTGGCGAAGGTTCAGGGTGTCCATCGAATCCTGGAGGTGGGGACGCTGGGTGGCTATAGCACGATCTGGCTGGCCATGGCGTTGCCTGAAGGTGGGCGGCTGATCACGCTGGAGATTGAGAAGCGGCATGCTGATGTGGCCCGAACGAACCTGGAGCGCGCGGGTGTTGCTTCACGCGTGGAGCAGCGCGTGGCGCCGGCGGCGGAGTCGCTGGCGGCGCTTGTGGCGGAGGGTGCCGAACCGTTTGACTTCATCTTTATTGATGCGGACAAGCCGAATAACCCGGTGTATCTGGAGTGGGCGTTGCGGCTGGCGCGTGCCGGTACGGTGATTGTTGTCGATAACGTGATTCGGGAGGGAGCTGTCGTCGAGGCAGACAGCACGGATATGTCGGTGCAAGGGACACGGAAGCTTTTCGATCTGATGGCGATGAACTCCCGGCTGGAGGCGACGGCTCTGCAGACGGTAGGGAGCAAAGGGTACGACGGATTTGTCATGGCGATTGTGCGCGAGTAGCCGTCAGTAGCGAGGAATGGAGGAATCGACAATGAGGGACCAGAGGTCGATGCCGCCGGAGACGGACTGGGCTTTGTCGAAACCCTGCTGACGGAGCCAGTTGGCGACGGAGAGAGAGCGGGCGCCGTGATGGCAGAGGACGGCGATGGGCTGATCTTCATCGAGCTCGTTGAAGGCGCGCGCGGGGATTTCGTTCATGGGGATAAGCGTGCTGTTGGGGATGTGCGCGGTGGCGTACTCCCAGGTTTCGCGGACGTCGAGCAGAAGCGGTGGGTGTTCGGAGGCGAGCTGTTGTTTGAGCTGGTCGACGGTGATCTCGAGGTCCATGGCTAGAGGGTAGAGAGTAGAGGGTAGAGAGTAAAGTCGACGTGCTGTGTCACGCGGTGTGTCGTCGCGGGACTCTGTGAATCGATGGAATGAGTTGCGAAAGGCTGCGGTGCGGAACCTTGACGCCACGAGAGGAGCGGCGGAGAATTGCGATCTTGGCGCCTCAATGATTCCATGAGCTCTTGAACAGAGTCTGAACGCGGCCCCCTCTGAGGCGCACATCTTTTTGCCCAGGAGGAGTTATGAGCACAGAGGCTGCGGTCAAAGAAGCTCCAGCGTTGGACATGGATAAGCTGAACGCGTTTGTAGGTCAGTTTGTGAATGACCTTGGCGCGGCAGTGCACAGCGGCATGGTGGTCATCGGCGAGAAGCTGGGGTTGTATAAGGGGCTCGCCGAGATGCCGATGACATCGACGGAACTGGCGGCGAAGACGAAGACGGACGAACGGTATGTGCGTGAGTGGCTGGCGTCACAGGCTGCCGGCGGATACGTGATGTTTGAACAGAAGACGGGCAAGTTCAGCCTGTCGCCGGAGCAGGTGTTTACGTTGGCGACGGAAGACAGCCCGGCGTATCTGCCAGGAGCATTTGAGCTGGCGCTGGCTTCCCTGGCGGCGGTGCCGAGGATTGCCGCGTCGTTCAAGACAGGCGAAGGGATGGGATGGGGCGAGCATGCGGAGGGCGTGTTTCACGGCTGCGAGAAGTTCTTCCGGCCGGGGTATGCGGCGAACCTGATGAGCTCGTGGATTCCGTCGCTGGAGGGGACGCAGGAAAAGCTGGAGAAGGGCGCAACGGTCGCGGACGTGGGATGCGGGAAGGGGGCGTCGACGCTGCTGATGGCGCAGGCGTTTCCGAAGTCGACGTTCTTCGGTTTCGACTATCACGACAAGTCGATCGAGGGAGCGCGGGAGAGTGCGGCAAAGCAGGGGATGAGCGATCGCGTGACGTTCGGCGTAGCCGCGGCGAAGGGTTTTCCGGGGAAGTATGACCTGGTGACGGTCTTCGACTGCCTGCACGATATGGGCGATCCGGTGGGCGCGGCTAAGCATGTGCGCGAAGCGCTGAAGCCGGACGGGTCGTGGATGATCGTGGAGCCCTTCGCGAACGATGATCTGAAGGACAACATGAATCCTGTGGGGCGCGTTTACTATTCATTTTCGACGCTGCTGTGCACACCGTGCTCGCGCTCGCAGGAGGTTGGGCTGTGCCTGGGCGCGCAGGCGGGGGAGGCGAGGATTCGCGAGGTGGTGACAGGGGCGGGCTTCACTCGCTTCCGCAGAGCGACGCAGACGCCGTTCAACATTGTCTATGAGGCGCGGCCGTAGTTAACGTACGACGGCTTCGAACGGAAGGAAGAGAGTGAACGTGGTGCCGTGATGCGGTGCGGCCTGGCTGCTGCGCAGATTGAGTGCGCCGAGATGGCGGTCGACGATCTCTCTTGTAACCCAGAGACCGAGACCGGTGCCGGTGAGGCCCTTAGTTGTAAAGAACGCGTTGAAGAGCCGGCTCTGCGTCTCGGCCGTCATACCGGTGCCGTTATCGGCGATGGTGATGACGACGCCGCGCTCGCCGCTCCGCCAGTTGATGCCTTCGCGATCTCGGACGCAGAGAATGCCGCCGTTGGGCATTGCGTCGAGCGCATTGCTGATGATGTTGGCCAGAACCTGGCGGATCTCGCCTTCGAAGCAGCGGATGGGACGCGTGGATTTGCTGCGGGTCTCGACGCTGACGTGGGCGTTGGCGATGCGTCCCTGGTAGACGGAGAGCACGGTGGAGATGAGTTCCGCGATATTGATCTCCTGCGGGCTGCTGGACTGGCGGTGAAAGCGAAGCGTCTGCGAGGTGATGGCTGAGGCGCGGCGGAGCTCGATCTCCGCAATGCGAATGTATTGGCGTGCCTGCTCGAGCGTGTCGCTGTGCCCGGCGAGATAGAGGAGGTTGGTTACCGACTCGAGCGGATTGTTAATTTCGTGCGCAATGGAGCTGGCGAGGCGGCCGACGACGGCGAGCTTTTCGGATTGCTGCAAGGCGAGCTCGGCCTTCTTCTGGGCAGTGATCTCGAGTGAGGCGGCGGTGATGGCCTGGATGTTTCCGTCGGCGGCGTAGACAGGGAAGTAGCTGACCGTCCAGTATCGGTGCTCGTCGGGCGGGTCGTTGAAGAGCTTGCCCTCGAGAGGGTAATTGATGACGGGATCGCCGTGCGCGACCTGATCGAAGAGTTCTTTCAGGCCGTCGATTGGGGCCATTTCAGTAAGCGTGCGGCCGACGACCTGTTCTGGTTTCAGACCGAAGAACGCCGCCTGGCGATCGTTCAATCGGAGATAGTGGTAGCCGTCGAGATCGAAGAGCGCGAGACCGATGGGCGCGGTGCTGTAGATGGTTTCGATTTCGGCGTGCTGGCGCTCGGCTTCTTGGTTCTTGCGCTGCAGGGTCTCGCGGTCAAACTTCTCCTGCGTGAAGTCGCGGAAGAAAATGATGATGCCGCCGTCTGCGGGATAGCTCTGGACGCGGAGCCAGACGTTCAGGGGCTCGGGATAGAAGGCCTCGAACTCGCCGGGGATGCCCTCGTCCATGGTGCGGCCATAGACGTGAATGTAGGGTGAGCCGTCGTAGACGGCGTGGGGGAAGACCTCATAGAGATTGCGGCCGCGAAGGTGCTGACCCATCGAAATGATTTCATTCGCGCGGCGGTTGAGATAGGTGAAGTTGTAGTTGCGGTCGAGGAAGACGATAGCGTCTGTTGTGGCATCGAAGAACTGCTCCATCTGACGGCGCAGGGCTTCAGTGGTGAGCTCGGAATGTACGCTGGGAGCCGGCACGTGATGAGGTGGGTTGACGCTCTGGTAGTGAGATGCGCTTGGCAGATTTTACATGCGCGGGGGCACGGCTTTGACCACGATTGGGGAAAAGGCTACGGCAAAGCGGACGAGGAGTATGGATGGGATCGTCGCGGGGAGTGTGGTCTTGCGCATGAGAGATCGATCGTTGTTGTCAGCGCAAAAGAGCACCCCACCCTGCCACGCTAGAGTCGCGTGTCGAGGGTGGGGCACCCGACGTCTGGCTTTGCTAGGCGTTGGCGCCGTGGCACTTCTTGTATTTCTTGCCGGAGCCACAGTAGCAAGGGTCGTTGCGCCCGATGTTGGCGCCGCTGCGTTTGGGCGAGGAGCCGTTGCCGTTGGAGGTTGAGCCGCCGGCGTGGCGCGCGATCTCGAGCTCGCGCTCTTTCTTGCGAGCAAACTCGCGCTCGAGCTGGTCGATGGTGGTTTGCGGAGCACGCGTGGGAACGACAGGCGCCGGCGCGGCAGGGCGCTGTTGCGCCGGCTGCTGCTGACCGTTTGACTGCCAGTGCGTTGGTGATGGCGCAGGCATCTGCGCGGGCGGCGGTATCTGCGGCGGCGCGGCGGAATGACGGGCCTGCAGGGTCGCGAGCTGCTCCATGGTCTCGATGGGCGTGCCGTCCGGAGCGAGGATCTGCATGCGGAAGAGATGCCGGCAGGTGTCTTCCTGGAAGCGCATCATCATGGCCTCGAACATGATGAAGGATTCCTTCTTGTACTCGACGAGCGGATCGACCTGGGCGTAGCCGCGCAGACCGATGCCCTCCTTGAGGTGATCCATATTGAGCAGATGATCCTTCCAGAGGCCATCGAGAACGGAGAGCATGACGACGCGCTCGTGGTAGCGCATGTTGGGTGGGCCGAGGATCTGCTCCTTGACGTTGTAGCGCTCCTGCAGCTTGTTGAAGATGGCCTCGCCGATGTCGTGGCGCGAGAGCTCGTCGGCCTTGATAGCTTCTGATTCCGGAGCTCCGCTTTCTTTCGCTAGCCGTGCGCCGAAGAGATCCAAGACCGCGTTGAAGAGACCTTCGAGGTTCCACTGCTCGACGTGCGCCTTCTCCGGGATGTGCTCGTCGATGAGATTCGACAGGATTGTCGAGACGTAGTCCTCGGTGATGAGTTGTTTCTGGTCGGTGCCTTCCATGAGCTGGCGGCGAAGGCCGTAGACGGCCTCGCGTTGCTTGTTCATGACGTCGTCATACTCGAGGACGTGTTTGCGGGACTCGAAGTTCTGGGCTTCGACGGCCTTCTGCGCGCCTTCGATGCGCTTGGAGATCATGCGCGACTCGATGGGCACGCCCTCTTCCATGCCGAGACGCTGCAGGAGTGTGCCGACCCACTCGCGCGCGAAGATGCGCATGAGGTCGTCTTCAAGGGAGAGGAAGAAGCGCGAGGCGCCGGGGTCGCCCTGGCGGCCGGCGCGGCCGCGGAGCTGATTGTCGACGCGTCGTGACTCGTGGCGTTCGGTGCCGAGAATGAAGAGACCGCCGACCTCGACTACTCTGTCGTGCTCGAGCTTCGTGGCGGACTCGTGCGCGGCAATGATCTCGTTCCACTGCTCCTGGGTGGTCTCGAACTCCTGGCCCTGGTAGTAGAAGCGCGTGAAGCCGGCAGCGGCGACGGGATGGATGGCGCCTTCAGCGGGCGAAAGAGCACGCGCGAGGTTGCGCTTGACGAGATCCTGGCGGGCCATGAACTCGGAGTTGCCGCCGAGAAGGATGTCGGTTCCGCGGCCGGCCATGTTGGTGGCGATGGTCACCATGCCGAGGCGGCCGGCCTGCGCGACGATCTCGGCTTCCTTTTCGTGGAATTTCGCGTTGAGCACAACGTGACGAACGCCCTTGCGCTTGAGGATGTCGGAGAGGAGTTCGGATTTTTCGATGGACGTGGTTCCGACGAGGACGGGCTGTTTCGACGCGTGGAGGCGTTCGATTTCGTCGCCGACGGCGAAGTACTTTTCCTTCGCGGTGCGGTAGACGACGTCCGGATTCTCGATGCGAAGCATCGGTCGGTTGGTCGGTATGACGACGATCTCAAGCTTGTAGATGTTCTCGAACTCGGCGGCCTCAGTCTCGGCGGTGCCGGTCATCCCGGAGAGCTTTTTGTAAAGGCGGAAGTAGTTCTGGAAGGTGATGGTGGCGAGCGTCTGATCTTCCTTGCGGATTTGCACGCCTTCCTTGGCTTCGATGGCCTGGTGGAGGCCGTCGGACCAGCGGCGCCCGGGCATCAGGCGACCAGTGAACTCGTCGACGATGATGATCTCGCCGTCCTTGACCACGTACTCGACGTCGCGCTTGTAGAGCGAGTGTGCTTTGGTCGCGACCTCGATGTGGTGCTTCATGTCCCAGTTCTCGGGGTCGGCGATGTTTCCGATGCCGAGAAGCTTCTCAACTTTTTCCCAACCTTCGTCGGTGATGGTGATGGCGCGCGCTTTTTCGTCGACGACAAAGTCGCCGGTCCAGGTCTTGGACTGGGTCTCAAAGTTCTCGATCATCTCGCCCTCTTCAAGCTGCGGGATGATGGTGTTGGCGATGGCGTACTTGTCGGTGGTCTTGTCGGTGGGGCCGGAGATGATGAGCGGCGTGCGGGCTTCGTCGATGAGGATGGAGTCGACCTCGTCCACGATGCAGTAGAAGTGACCGCGCTGCACGGTGTCCTTGAGGTCGAACTTCATGTTGTCGCGCAGGTAGTCAAAGCCGAACTCGTTGTTGGTGCCGTAGGTGATGTCGGAGCCGTAGGCCTCGCGGCGCTGCTCGTCGGAGAGGTCGTGCACGATGACACCGACGGAGAGGCCGAGGAAGCCGTAGATCTTGCCCATCCACTCGGCGTCGCGCTTGGCGAGATAGTCGTTGACGGTAACGACGTGGACGCCGCGACCGGCGAGCGCATTGAGATAGCAGGGAAGTGTAGCGACGAGTGTCTTGCCTTCGCCGGTTTTCATTTCGGAGATTTTGCCGGAATGAAGGACCATGCCGCCGATCATCTGCACGTCGAAGTGACGCATGCCGACGGTGCGGATGCCGGCCTCGCGGACGACGGCGAAGGCCTCGGGAAGGAGCTCGTCCAGCGCACGCTTTTCGGCGTCGGCGATGTCTTCGGGCGAGGTGAGGCCTTCGATGGCGCTGGCGATGCGCGCCCGGAATTCAATGGTTTTGGCAGCGAGCTGCTCGTCGGAGAGATCTTTGAGCGCGGGCTCGTGGCTGTTGATTTGCGAGAGCGTGGGGAGCAGGCGCTTGACGGCGCGCTCATTGGCGGTGCCGAAGACTTTGGCGAAGGTTTTTTCGAGCAGCACGGGAGTTGTCCTTTGACGCGCGCGGGATGAAGCTGATGGGCGCGAGCGATTCGATTTCAGGCGGAGGTGAGAACAGGCCAGACTGGCCGCAGACAGAAGGCTAGAGAGCGGCGCTGCGGGCGAAGCTGGTGGCCGCGAAGATGGCAGCAGAGTGCGCTGCAGGCGGCCGCATCGTCCATGTGGAATGCAGGGCGGCGCGCGAAGGCGCTGGAATCAGAAGGGTTTCTGGATCGGCGGCGAAGGTGCTGGAGCTCTGCGCGAGGTGCTCGGACCGCGCGTCGACCGCGTGACGAAACAGGATCGCGCTGATGCGGTCGCCGTAGAAGCTATTGTGCGGAGGCGAGGCAGACGCCTGCCCGGCTCCGAGTGTGGAGACGAGCAGAAACAGGCAGGCGAGATGGCGCGTACGCAGAGCCACGTATCTATAGTTTAGATGATTGCGCGGCCGAATTGTTGCTGTTTTGCGGCGAGGGTTGGAGGAATTGGGAGAGCGGGTCGCCGGAGGAGCGAATTGCGGCCGCGACGGACTGCGCGACGAGCTCGGCGCCTTCCGGGCTGGTGTGGGTGTGGTCTTTGGGGAAGAGCGGCGCAGTTTTCTCGGGGCCGACGGCTTCGAGGCGATCGGCTTCGACGTTGCCGAGCTCGAGGACGGGGATGTGCTCCTGCGCGGCGACCTGGCGAACCCAATCGTTGTAACCCATGTCGCGCTCGATGTGGGCGCCGGCTGGACAGGCGGGCTGGGTGGCGGCTCCGCAGGGAGAACCGTCGGGGGCTTTCCAGATGTTGCGGACGGTGGGCGTGAGCAGGATGGGGTGGACGCCCTTGGCTCTAGCGTCGTCGATCATCTTGCGGAGATACCAGCCGAACGTGTGGATGGTTTCGATTTTGCCAGCGTAAGGGCCGGTGGTCTGGGCGACGTCCTGGGTGTCGTCGGCGATGCCTTTGAGATCCCCGCGCGGTTTAGGGCCGCCGAGATCGCCGCCGTCGTTGTGGCCCATTTGCAGCAGCAGGAAGTCGCCGGATTTCATTTCGGCGAGCGTGGCGGCCCAGTGGCCTTCGTCGATGTAGGAGCGGGCGGAGCGGCCGGCGATGGCACGGTTCGCAACGTTGATGCGCGAGGTGTCGAAGAGGTGCGCGAAGTGGTCGGCCCAGCCGAGGTCCGCGCTGTTGCGCGCAGTGGAGTCGCCGACGACGAAGACCGTGGGGAGTGCGGGATTGAGTGGAGGGTTGTGCGGGACGTTGGTTTGCGGTGGTGTTGCAGGAGGAGCTTGCTGCGCGAAGCAGGAGAGGCCGAGCGAGACGGAGAGAGCGAGTGCGAATGTGGCGAGCCGCGACATAAAGTTAACGTAGCAGCCGTGTGCACGCGTTGAAAACAAAGGTGTGGTCGAAGCCGCGATGGGGGCGTAAGCTGACCCGCACACACGAGCAGGCTTTTGGAGAAGGCGGATGGGGATGGATGCCGTTGCGGACCGGGCCCCGCTGGACAGCGCTCTGCGCAAAGCGCGGTGGCGGATTCTGCCGCTGCTTTCGCTGGGTTACCTGGCCGCGTACACGGATCGGGTGAACATCAGCTTTGCGGCAGAGCCGATGAACCGCGATCTGCATTTCTCTCCACATGTGTACGGCCTGGGCGCGGGGCTGTTTTTCATCAGTTATGCATTGTGCGAGGTGCCGTCGAACTGGCTGCTGCTAAAGTTTGGGGCGCGGCGCTGGCTGGCGCGGATCATGTTCACGTGGGGCATGCTGGCGATGGCGATGCTGTTCGTGCATACGCGCACCAGCTTCTACGGCGTCAGGCTGCTGCTGGGAGTGGCGGAGGCCGGGTACTTTCCGGGAGCGATTTACTTTCTGTCACTGTGGTTTCCGGCCAAGGAAAGAGCGCGGGCGATCAGCCTGTTTTATGTGTCGCTGCCGCTGGCGAGTGTGGTGATGGGTGCCGTCGCCGGAATGTTGTTGCGACTCGATGGACGCTTTGGCCTGCATGGATGGCAGTGGCTGTTCCTGGTAGAGGGGATGCCGCCGATCCTATTGAGCATTGCGATCTGGTTCACGCTGTCGGAGAGACCCAGAGGGGCGAAATGGCTTTGTGAGGAGGAACGGGAGGCGCTGGAGTTGGAGGTTCAAGAGGCATATCCCGTGGAGGAGGCTCCGCGATCGGGGGCGCTGAACACCGTGTTACGCGACGGCCGCGTCTGGTTGCTCGGTTTTTGCGGGCTATGCCTGCTCGGAGCGCACTATGCGCAGAATTTCTTCCTGCCGGAAATTCTTCGCGGCCTGACCGGAGTGTCGGCAGCGAGGGTTGGGTATCTGATAGCGCTGGCCGGTGCAGCTGGAGCGGTGTTGATGATCCTCAATGGGATTCACTCCGACCGGACGCGGGACCGGCGTTGGCATGTGATGGTACCCCTGGTTGTGATCGCGCTCCTTACTCTGCTGGCGGGGATGCATCTGCGGGGCTGGAGCGGAGCTGTGATTCTGTTGTGCGTCTTCTCGGGTTTTTTCGCGGCGCAGGCGCCGTGGGTTGCCATCTTTGCAGAGTTGTTCCACGGCGAGCAGGGTGCGGTGGCGATTGCAGCGGTGAATATGATGTCGATCATCGGTGGGTTTGTGGGGCCGTACTGGATGGGATGGATGCGCGAGGTCACCGGAGGCTATGCGGTCGGGCTGGGTTCGCTTTGTGTGCCGTGGCTGGTGATGGCGGCAGGCATCGCGTGGGTAACACGACCAGGGCGGGAGGGTGCCGTAGACGTATCGGGAGAGTTGGTCGTTGCGAGTGAGAAAACCTTGTAAATGAACGGACGAGACTACGATGGCGGGATTAAAGATAAGCGGATTCCTGATGACGAAGGAGAGAACACGATATGGCGAACCCGTTTGTGCATCTGGAGCTGAACACTACTGACCTGAAGAAGGCGCAGGCGTTCTACGGCGAGATGTTCGGCTGGCAGTTTCAGGACAATGACATGGGACCGATGGGGATCTACTCGACGTTCAAGCCGGACAAGGACCCGGGCGGAGGGATGTACGCGGCGCCGGGCATGCCGCAGGGATGGCTTGCGTACATTGGCGTGGACGACATCAACGCTGCTACCGCGAAGGCGAAGTCGCTCGGCGCTCAGGTGTTCCTGGAGTCGCAGGAGATCCCGCAGGTCGGGTGGATGACCATCATGAACGATCCGCTCGGCGCGCGAGTGGCGCTGTTTCAGCCGAAGAAGTAGTTAACTGCCGTAGCCGCGGTGCTTCATTGCGGCGAGCTCTTCGGCGCTGGGCCAGGAGAGGGTGAGCAGGAAGGCTGCGTCGTCGAGTGCCTCGACGTCGTGGCGAATGGACGCGCCGAGCGTGAAGAGATTGCCGGCGGCGAGCTCGTGCGGCCTTCCGCCGACATTCACGCGCACGCGGCCGTTCAGCACGTGGATGGAGATGGTGCCGTCGGCGTGGTGCTCCTTCATATGCGCGCCGCGCTCCATGCTGATGAGCACGACGCGGAGGTCGTGTTTCTTGAAGAGCGTTTTTGCGTGATGACCAGCCTGCCAGGGCTTCTTGCTTGCCGCGTCTGCGATCTCCTGGTTGAGATCGAATTGCGCCATGCGGTCGACCATGGTGCCATCGGCAAGGGAAGTAGTGGATGTGGTCATGGGCGCTGTTCTCCTGTGAGGGTCGAGTCTACCCCTTTGATGCGGTCCGAGCCAGCACGGAGTTCCATCGGTAACATGCAAACCCGAGCGCGGGAATGCGATACTGCGGGGCAGCCAGAGGAGTGAGCGAATGAGTGAAGCGGCGATTGCGTTTGCGCAGCAGAATGGACAGCGGTTTGTCGACGAGCTGAAGGACCTGCTGCGGATTCCTTCTGTTTCGACAGCGCCTGAACATGCGGCCGATGTGCGCAATGCGGCGGAGTTTGTGGCGGAGAAGCTGCGTGGGGCGGGGATGGAGAATGTGCGCCTGATCGAGACCGCGAGTGAGAAGCATAAGAATGGGCATCCGCTGGTGTATGCGGACTGGCAGCATGCGCAAGGGAGGCCCACCGTTTTGTGCTACGCGCACTACGATGTGCAGCCGCCGGATCCTCTCGACGAGTGGAAGTCGCCGCCGTTCGAGCCGGCCGAGCGCAACGGCAACATCTACGCGCGTGGTGCGGTCGATGACAAGGGCCAGTTGATGATTCATCTGAAGGCGATCGAGTCGCTGATGAAGACCGATGGCAAGCTGCCGGTGAACGTGCGGGTGATCCTCGAGGGCGAGGAGGAGGTTGGAGGGGAGGGAATTGCGGCGTATGTGCGCGAGCATGGCGAGACGCTGAAGGCTGACGCTGCGCTGGTGAGCGATTCGGAGATGTTTGCGCCGGAGCTACCGACGCTGTGCGTTGGCCTGCGCGGGATGATCTACACGGAGATCGAAGCGCGCGGCGCGGCGCAGGACCTGCACTCGGGCATGTACGGCGGAGCGGCGCCGAATCCGTTTGTAGCACTGGCGCAGATCATCGCGCGGTTGAAGCGTGAGGATGGACATATCGCCATTCCGGGTTTTTACGATGGCATTGAGGACCCCACTAAAGACGAGCTGGAATCATGGCGCGCGCTGCCGTTTGATGAAGACGAGTATCTGGAGCATGAGGTGGGATCGACTGAACTGACCGGCGAAGAGATGTTCAGCGTGCTGGAGCGCACGTGGTCACGGCCGACGATGGACGTGCATGGCATGCCGGGCGGATTCACGGGGGCAGGAGCGAAGACGGTCATTCCGGCGAAGGCGGTGGCGAAGGTCAGCTTCAGGCTAGTGCCCGGGATGCAGCCGGCGGACATCTTCGCGAAGTACAAAGCGTTCGTCGAGGAGATCTGCCCGAAGGGGATCACGGTTGCTGTGCGGATGATTCACTCCGGTGATCCGATCGTGGTGAGCTCGGACAATCCGTACATCCGTGCAGCGAAGCAGGCGATGGCCGAGGTCTTCCATAAGGAGACCGTGTTCATTCGCAGCGGCGGGTCGATTCCGATCGTCGGCGACTTTGTGCGTGAGCTGGGGATTCCGACGGTGCTGATGGGCTTTGGGCTGCCGGACGACAATCTGCACGCGCCGAACGAGAAGTTCAATCTTTCGAATTTTCATCGTGGAATCGAGTCGGTGATCCGGTTCTTCGATATTGTTGGCGAGCAAGGCCGGTGAGGGACACGAAGCTGCCGGTGCACGGCTTTGTACTCGCAGGCGGGAAGAGCAGGCGCATGGGCCGCGATAAGGCCCTGCTCGAGATCGGCGGGCGACCGATGGTGGAAATGGCGGTTGAGACGCTGCAAAGCTTCTGTGCTGAGGTGGCGATTGCGGGCAACCGCGACGACCTCGGATCGTTTGCGCCCGTCGTGCTGGAGGAGCGTGTTGATGCCGGCCCAGCCGCGGGGATCGAAGCTGGACTGCGGATGGCACGGCAGCCCTGGACCTTGTTTGTGCCGGTGGATGTGCCGCTGGTCCCGCCGGAGTTGCTGTGCGGGTGGGCGGAGCAGGTGCTTCGCGAGCCGCGCGTGGTGGTGGGTCACCTGTACGCTTTCGGAGATCAGCCGGCCTTCTGCATGATTCGGAGCCGGTGCGCAGAGGCGTTCACCGCGGCGTTAGAGACCGGCGAACGCAAGCTGGCAAGGCTGTTCGACTGGCTGGTGCGGAGCGGTGGGGTACACCGTGTGTACAGCGCGAGGGAGCTCTACGCGGACCGTTATCCGGGCGACGAGGCTCTTCGCGAGATGTTCATGAACGTGAACACGCCGGAAGAGCTTGCATGCGCGCAGCGTCCCAGAGTTGAGTCATAGCGACCGCCGGAAGGCACTCTGGCGGATGGTGGGGGATGAAATACTGGCACAGGAGAGCTGCTGTCCATGGCGCAAGTGCCTGATCCGGACAAACCGAAGCTGGACATGGAACCGGGGGAGTCCCTGGCCGCTGAGCTCTCGCCGGAAGCGGCGCCGGTTGTCGAGGAGTTCATGGCCGAGGCGGCCCAGGCCAATGAAGAGGAGGTCGTCTCCGCCGAGCAGGACATGGCGTTTGCTGGCACCGCGGATTTGCCGGGTGCGCAGTTTGCCGCCGCCGGAACCGGGCCGTACATCGCATTTGAAGGCGTCTGTAAGTCGTTCGGCGATTTTGTTGTGCTGAAGGACGTGAGCTTCTATGTAAATCCTGGGGAGACCCTGTGCATTCTCGGTCGAAGCGGTGTGGGGAAGTCGGTCTCCTTGCAGATTCTGATGGGTTTTCTGAAGCCCGACGGCGGGACGGTGCTGGTTGCAGGGCAGGACATCAGCGGGTTTACCGAGCGGCAGATGCAGGAGGTGCGCCGCAAAGTGACGATGGTGTTCCAGAGCGGCGCGCTGTTTGACTCGATCACCGTGGGCGAGAACGTGGCTTTTCCTTTGCGCGAACGCGAGCACATGGAGGAGGACCAGATTCAGAAGCTGGTTACAGGTCTGTTGGATATGGTCGGAGTGACCGGGATGGAGAACCTTCTGCCCAGCGATTTATCCACCGGGATGAAGCGCTCGGTAGCGATCGCACGGGCTTTGGCGGCCCAGCCCTCGGCGATTCTTTATGACGAACCGACGACGATGGTGGACCCTCTGATGGGGCACTTGCTGGGTGAATTAATCCAACTGCTCAAGAGGCAGTTGCATCTCACAAGCATTGTCGTAACTCATGACACGCGGTTTGCCGAGAAGCTTGCGGACCGGGTTGTCTTTCTCCACGAGGGCAGGGCCCGCTTTTTCGGAACCATGGAACAAATGAAAAAGAGCGACGACCCTGTACTGCAAGAGTTCCTGTCATTGGACGAATTAGCGCCGCCGGGAGGTGGTTCTGGAGGCAACTCGCCCTATCGGTGAGAACTGCCGTTTCTGCCCCTGAAGGGTAACTGGAAAAACACCAATTGTTGCAAAACTTTACGGTATGGATCGTGTTAGCGTGGGAGTAACGTATCAGATCGAAACTGGCTAGCGACATGGACCCATGCGGGTCTGCGGCTCTTCTTGATTGAGAAAGCATTAACGGATCGCTGAGAAGGTTTTTGGTTCCGATGGCAACACCGGATTACATAGAACAAGTCGTTATTTCGCGGCGCTCGCAGCGGCGGTCAAGACCCATAGCCCGCGAAGGAATTTCCAGCGTCTCAAGGCCCTCCGTCGTCAGCCTGGTGTGGGTGGTGCTGGACTGCCTGAGCGTGCTGATTGCCGGACTGATCGCGTTTCGCATCCGGCTGCCGCAAGCCTATACGGCAGAAGGTTCGCTGATTCAGCACATCGCCGGGCCGGCGCCCGAGGTGCTGTTCCTTTATCTGCTGCTCTTCTGTTTTTACCTGGTGGTCTTTGCCCGGATTTATGGGCTCTACCGCTCGACAGATTCACGCAGCGGCATGCATGAACAGCGGATGACGGTGCAGGCGACTCTGACCGCCGGCCTGCTGCTGTGCGGAACGCTCTATCTGCTGCGCGCTTACGCGGTATCCCGGATCGTCATGATCGTCACGGTGCTGTTGACGATGCTGATGCTGATGGTGCGCCGCGCTCTATGGCGCAGGTTGCGGCAGAAGCGGTTTATCGAAGGGCTCGAGGTTCGCAATGTGCTGATTGTCGGCGATGGCCGGGTGGGGCATGCGTTGCGCAATCATCTTGAGTCTCTGCCGCACATGGGTTTCCGCTTCAAGGGCTTTATCACGATGGACGGCCGCAGCGAGGGAGTGACCGGATCGCAGGTGGTCGGGAACATCCGCAACTGCGTGGCGCTGGCTCGATCGCTGTTCGTGGATGAGATTTACTTCTCGACGCCCGCCGAAAAGCAGACGGTTATCTCCGTGGTGGAGGACGCGCGCGCGCTGGGCATCGAGGTGCGTGTTGTGCCGGACCTCTACGACGGGCTCGCGTGGAACGCGCCTGTCGAGTACATCGGCCAGTTTCCGACGATTCCGCTCCATCGCCAGGACTTCCCGCGCGATGCGTTCCTGCTGAAGCGTGTGATCGACATCCTGCTGGGTTCGGCCGCGCTTCTGATCGCGGCGCCATTCATGGGCGTCATCGCGCTGTTAATCCGCTACGATTCACCGGGCCCGGTGCTGTACACGGCCGACCGGCTGGGCCGCAAAGGACGCGTCTTCAAGTGCTATAAGTTCCGCACCATGGTGAAGGACGCAGATCAGCGGCGTGAGGACCTGCAGCACATGAATGAGCGCGACGGCGTTCTGTTCAAGATCAAAGAGGACCCACGGCTGACTCGGGTTGGGCGCTGGCTGCGCAAGTATTCGCTGGATGAGCTGCCGCAGTTCTGGAACGTGCTGAAGGGCGAGATGAGCATGGTCGGTCCGCGGCCCCCGCTGGCCGCTGAGGTGGAGAAGTACGATCTCGCGCACCTGCGCCGTCTCGACGTGCTGCCCGGAATCACGGGGCTGTGGCAGGTGGAGGCGCGGCAGGATCCGTCGTTCGACAGCTACATCTCGCTGGATACGGCGTATGTCGAGAACTGGAGCCTGATGCTCGACCTGCGCATTCTCGCGCGCACGATCGGGGTTGTGTTTGCCGGGACTGGAGCCTAGGCCGTTTAGGCCGGTGTTCCACTCAGCGCGGTAAACTGAGAGCGTGCGAATCGCTCTGGCCCAGATCAACCCTACGGTGGGTGACTTCTCCGGCAATCTTCAGATCATCTCCAGGTTCTACGAACGGGCAGCCGGCCAGGACGCCGAGCTGGTTATTTTCCCGGAACTCGCAACGGCTGGATATCCGCCGGCCGACTTGCTCGAAAAAGAGACGTTCGTGGGCAGCGCGGAGGAGTCGCTCCAGAGCTTGGCGGAGCTGACGAGCGGCGAGAATCGGCCGGCTATTCTTATCGGCTCGCCGATGCGGTGCCACCAGGAGGGCGGCAAGCGTGTCCGCAACGTGGCCGCCGTGCTTGAGTCCGGCGAGGGTCGCTTTACCCAGACCAAGCGGCTACTGCCGTTTTATGACGTCTTCGACGAGCAGCGGTATTTCGAGCCGGCCACACGCCAAGGGCTGACGAAGATCAAAGGGCATGCGGTGGCGATCACGGTTTGTGAGGACGCCTGGAACGACAAGATGTTCTGGCCGCAGCGCTTCTATCCGAACGATCCCGTGGAAGAGCTGATGAAGCAGTGGGCCATGCTTCCGCAGCCGCTCAGCGGGCACCGGTTGATTCTGAACATCTCGGCGTCTCCGTATTGGCACGGCAAGCCGGCGGTGCGCCGCCGTATGATCCGCGCGCTCGCAGAGCGGCACGGCGCGACGGTCGTCATGGTCAACCAGGTTGGCGCGAATGACAGCCTGATCTTCGACGGCGACTCGTTTGCGATGAACCCGCGCGGCGAGGTGATCGCTCAGTGCAAGGAGTTCGAGGAAGACCTTGTCGTCGTTGACACGCAGAATGCCCAGCCCGTGACGGTCTCGCACCGAAACGAGGCCATCGCTGAAAACGCGAAGATGCCGGGAGGCGAAGCCGAATGCGAGCGCACGTGGAAGGCCCTGGTGCTGGGCACGCGCGACTACCTGCGCAAGTGCGGCTTCCGGCAGGGGCTGCTCGGATTGAGCGGAGGCATTGACTCCGCGCTCGTCGCGGCGATTGCAGTCGAGGCGATGGGGGCAGAGAACATTCGCGGCGTGGGGATGCCGAGCGAGTTCTCCTCCGAGGGCTCGGTGACCGACGCGGAGCGGCTCGCGAAGAATCTCGGGATTGAATTTGACGTTGTTCCGGTGCGCGCGATTTACGAGCAGTTCTCACGCGCCCTGGAGCCGTTCTTCAAGGCGACGACCTTCGGGCTCGCAGAGGAGAACCTGCAGCCGAGAATTCGCGGCAGCCTGTTAATGGCGCTCTCCAACAAGCAGGGCGGCCTGGTGCTGACGACAGGCAACAAGAGCGAGATGGCGACCGGCTACTGCACGCTGTACGGCGACATGGTCGGCGCATTGGCGGTGATCGGGGACCTGTACAAGACGGAGGTCTACGCTCTGAGCCGGTATGCGAACCGCGAGCGCGAGATCATTCCGCAGGAGACCATCGATAAAGAGCCCTCGGCGGAGTTGCGGCCCGGACAGAAGGACACGGATTCGCTGCCGCCGTATGAAGTCCTTGACCCGATTCTGCGCGCGTACGTGGAGGATTACCGTTCGGCGGACGAGATTGCAAAGATGCGGAACGTTTCTCCGGACCTGGTACGCCGCATCATTCGGCTCGTCGAACTTGCAGAGTACAAGCGGCAACAGGCCGCGCCGGTGCTGAAGGTTTCCAAGAAGGCATTCGGTATGGGCAGGCGCTTTCCCATCGCGGCGAAGCGTGACGTTTAAACAGGCAGCGCCCGGCGCTGCAGCATCGTGAAGGAGATTCTCTTTTGGCTTACGTGAAACAAGTGATCATCGGCATAACGTGCGCTCTGGCAATGAGCACCACCACAATGTTTGCGCAGAGCGCGCCGGCAAAGAGCGCAGCACCCGCCGCAACTCCGGCCGCACCCGCGCCGCAGCCGTCCGCTGCCGAGGCCGCGAATCCATTCCCTCCCGCCAACCCAAAGAACTTCAGCGCGGATTCGCCCAGCCTCGAGGAAGTGAACGGATTTCTGAAAGCGCTGTGGGGATATGACACAAACCGGATCTGGCAGGTAGAAGGAATCGTGAAGACGCCGGCGCCTGGTGTGGCAAAGGTGTTCATTCTGGTGGGCGACAAGCGCGCACCCGGCAAGAACTCGCCTCTGGTCTTCTTCACGACGCCCGATGGTAAACACGCGATTGCCGAAAACGTGATGGACTTTGGCGTGAAGCCGTTCGCCGACGCGCGCAAGAGCCTGCAGGAGCGTGCTGACGGACCGGCCAAGGGCGCCAAGAGCAACGACTTGTTGTTCGTAGAATTTGCCGATCTGCAGTGCGATCGCTGCAAGGACGCGCAGGAGAAGATGGACAGCCTGCAGCAGGATTTTCCGCAGGCACGGATCGTCTTCGAAGATGCTCCGGAGCCAAATCATCCCTACGCGGAACGCGCCGCGCTGGATGGAGTCTGCGTCCGCAAGACGAAAGGCGATGCCGGGTTCTTCAGCTACGTGCAGGCGGTTTACGCGAAGCAGGCTGGCCTGACGCCGGCGAGTGCCGACGAGACCCTGAAGACCGCAATTGCCGCGGCCGGCGCCAACCCTGCTGCGGTCTCCGCGTGCGCTGCACTGCCCGAGACGAAGACGGCGGTGGATGCAACGGTCAAGCTTGCACAGGATCTCGGCGCCGTGCAGGTTCCCATGATCGCCGTAAACGGGCACTTCATCTCGCTCGATTCCGTGCCATACGAAACGCTGAAGCAGATGATCGCATTCCAGGCAGGTGAGGATGGAATCATGGTGCATCTGCAGCCGACCCTGACGACGCTCAAGTAATCATCTCCTACAAGCTAAGGGAAACGAGGAGGCAGTATGCCTCCTCGTTTCCACTTCGGGTCTGATTGTGAGAACTGTTACTGCTGCGGTGGTCCGGTAGGGCCGGTTCCGCCAGTGCCGCCAGTGCCGCCGGTTCCGCCAGTGCCGCCGGTTCCGCCGGTTCCGCCAGTGCCGCCGGTTCCGCCAGTTCCTCCGCTGCCGCCATTGCCGTCGCCGCCACCGCAGAGCATTCCGCCAGGCAGGAACCCGACGGTGGTTAAATCGAAGTAGGCGCCGTCAGGAATCCCCTTCTTATTGTCGGCAGTAAAAGTGAACTGCGCCGTAACCATGCTGAAGAGATCCTTCCTCAGTCCGGAGGAAGTTTGAATCGCGCAGTTGCTGAAATTGCTCCTCAGTGTCGGGGCAATTTCGCACTCCATGTTGAAGGCGAAGAGTTGAATGGTGGAATACGTAAACTGCAGGTTTGTGACCGTCTGTCCAGTGTCGTTGACGATCACGACTTCGCTGGGCAGAATCGGGAACACCGGAATCTGAATCGTGCCGTTTTCAATCTCCGTCAAGCTATACGCTTGGCGTCCATCGCAAAACACAAAACCGTGGCCGCATTCATTCTGCTTGTCCTGCGAGATCGTGAGGATGGCGGCTTGAGATGGTACCGAACTCAGAAACGCGGCGGAGCCAACGATCGCGAGTGACAACTTACCGATGAGATGCATCCGAAAAAACCTCCTCCATTGCCCGGGGGTGGCAATGAACAAATCCTAAGGCGTATCGGTGTGAGTCAGGCATCACGCGAGTAACGGGCATTTCAGTACACAAGTCGGTCTACTTTCGGACACCAGTGCACAGTTTGTGCAACGTAGGTGTAGGTCGTGCGAGTGACGAGTTGCAGACGAACTCACCAATGCGCAGCAGAGCGTTCGGCACGAGTGGAAATCGGCGCACGCATTTTGCAAAACGCTCCATGCGTCGTGAGGATCATCAGTCGTCAGGAGAAGGGATTGACGCCGATGTCTGCATGGAATTCCTTCGCGCCAGAGCGGCGCGAGACTGGCCAGAATTAGAAGGAAAAATTGGAGGCGCGGGTCGGGATCGAACCGACGCATAAAGGTTTTGCAGACCTCTCCCTTACCACTTGGGTACCGCGCCTTACTGTCCCACACGCACGCTAACCTCGCGATGCAGGACACACAGATTGACTTGTGGAGTGTACCGCAGAGGAAGGTGTTTTGGAGCGGGAGACCGGGGTCGAACCGGCGACATCTTCCTTGGCAAGGAAGCACTCTACCACTGAGCTACTCCCGCCCTGCCATACCAAGTATAGCCAGAATACCAATGGCTTGCAACGCACTTACGCTACCGCGGTGACGGTGTCGTGATCTGCTGCGGCGCTATGATCCCGGGAGGCGAGAGGGTGCGCGGAGGGAGCGTGTTGGGCGTTTGCGGTTGGGTTGGCGCCGGGGGCGGCGCAGGTATCTGCTGCTCGAAGAAGCTCGCTGTGCTCGGATTGGGGTTGTAGGGCATCAGCAGCGGCCGGCTCGCGATCCGCAGACCCCCTTCGTGCACCACGTGCGGCGTGATCGTGATCAGCAACTCGCCTGTGTCGATCTCTTTCTTTTCGTTCGTCGTGCCCTGGAAACCCGGCAGTTCGCTCAACCCGGGGAGACCCTGCACGGCGCGCGTCTCGGACCTCGAAATCTCGCTGACCAGCAGTGCCGTCTGGCCTGCCGGGATTGTCGCAATGGAGGTTAACTGACGGCTGTTCAGCACCGGGATGCCGTTGAACGATCCTGCGCCCAGCGACTCGATCTTCATGTCCAGCTTCAATTGCACTGTGCCGGCGCGGAGGATGACGGGCGTCGCCTTTAGCGTCAATCCAAGGTCCTCAAATTGAACCTGCGGCACTGTCACCGACGACGTTCCGAGATACTGCTGGAGCAGCGAGCCGACGTTGGTGCCGTTGATGTTCAATCCCGATACGGCGGAGGCAGTCGAGCTGCTGACTCCAGATGTATAGGTCGAGGTGATGATCGGATACCTGCTCCCCGCGCGGAAGGTCGCGTCCTGGTTGTTTCCGGAGCGTAGCTGCACGGCATCGAGCGTGCGAATGTCGCTGGAGTTCAGCAGCAGGTTCAGCGTCGTCCCCGATCCGATGTAGACGCCGGTGAGTGTGAGGCCGTTGCCGACCACGCCCAGGAGATTGGTGTACTGTGCGACGTTGACCACGCCCGAGCCGATCAGGAAAGCCGTCTCGGCGAGCAGATCCGTGACCGTATTGCCTGTGAGCTTGATCACGCCCGACGCAATGGCCTGGTTCACCAGTGATTGATTCTGGCTGACGAGTTGCTGCGCTTCCTGCGTAACTGAGAACACACCGATGGAAGACGGAAGCTGGAAGCCAAGATTGCGTGTATGCGTGCGGTCAATCTCGTACAGCTTTACATCAAGCATCACGTCGGAGCTGCCGCTGAGCAGCCCGTCGTAGGTCGCGTTCAGCACCTTCAGATTGTCCGGATCACCGTGCACAACGATGGTGTCTGTCGATGGGCTGGCCGTGACCAGCGGGAGATCGAAGACGGCGCGCGCCAGGTTGGCCATCTCCTGCATCTGGCTCTCCTGCAGACCCGGCATGTACAGCGTCTCTTCCACCACGGGCTTCAGGCGCTTGCGGTTCTCCTCGGTGTCCTCGGCAATCAGCGCGCTGTGGGGCTGCAGGGCGACGGCGAACGTGTGAGTCATTTCGCTTGCGATACGGGAGGCCTCCTCAAAGGTGACGCGGTCGAGCTCCAGCTTCACAGGGAAGGGGCTCCTCACCGAAGGGTCCAAGGATGCCGTGATGCCGAATTGCGCATACAGCGACCGCAGGATCTCGCCCGCGCCGCCGCGAAGGTGGACATCCTGCTTGCCGGGCTTCGGCGCAAGCTGCACTGGACCCGCTAAGGAACTCGCGACGGAGTTGGCTGATGGGAGCGCAGAGGGTGGCGCGAAGCCAGGCGTCTCGAAGTGCTGCGCGACGATGGTATTGTTCGGGTCGATCTTCCGCGCCTGCTCGAGCAACTGCTCGGCCTGCCCGTCCATGCCAAGCAGGCGGGCCTTCGCCGCAAGCTGGACCAGTTGGCTCAGCCGGTGTTCGCGGGTGACGATCAGCGCCAACGTATAATCGCGGTTCTTTGGGTTGAGCTGCACCGCCCGGGCGAAACTCTTCTCCGCGGCCTCAAGGTCCTTTCGGTCGACCGCCTTCGCACCCTGCAGGTACGCATCCTCCGCCTCGCGAACCTGCTTCGCTGGAACGTCGGAAGTCACTGCGACGCTGTGTTCCGGCTTGGCGGCGGCAGCGGAATCTGCTCCCGCCGGCACACTGGCCGGCGTATTCGCGGCTGATTGCCCCAGCGCCGTGCCCGCACTTGCCAACGCCAGCACGACCACACCGCAAAAAGGCAGCAGGGCAGGGCCGTGGCGGAGGCTTCGGCGCGAAGGTTTGAGGCGCATGATCCTATTGTTTAGACGAACGAGACTGCCGGCCGGCGTTATCGGCCGCCTACAACCTGCAGGCCGGGCCGCGCCACTGGCCGCACCGAGCGCGGCGGACGCCGAATCCCCCTGCGGATCTGCGCCGAGTCAAGGTCCAGTTCCGCCAGCGTACGGCTGAGCGTATTTCGGTGCATGCCGAGTTCTTCCGCCGCCTTGCACTGATTGCCGCGATGACGAACGAGCACTTCGAGCAGAAACCGCTTCTTGAACTCACGCACCGCATCGGCGTAGCTGATACCCGCGGCGTGCATCTGGAGGACGAGATTGTCGAGTTCGCGCTTCACTCGCTCAGCTTCCTTTTTTTGACTTTAACTGACAGTGTGCGACGAAGTGCCGTAGTTGATCCAGTTGGGTGTTGTGTGCTTGATCCGCTCCAGACCCTCGAACAGTTGGCGCTTCAGTTGTCGCGGCATGACGAAGGATACAGCATGAGAGGCGCGAAGCAAATAGGGTGAAAATTTTGAGCCCTGCACCCAGGGCGCCGTTGGCAGGAACGCCGTTACTGCCAACAGTAACGCCATCCCCAGCACAATTCCACGCGCCGCGCCAAAAGCCGCTCCGCCAAGCCGGTCCAGCGGGCTGAGCCCAACCGCGCTCGCCGCTCGCCGGATCAACGCCCCCGCCAGCGTCGCCGCAATCATCACCACCGACACGATCAGCAGAAACGCACAGAAGTCCGCCAGCGGCTCCGAGTTCACCAGTCCGCGCAGGAATTCCGCGACGTTACGGTAGTACCAGCACGCCAGCACGAAACCCACCAGCAGCCCGCCAACCGCGAACAGCTCCCGCACCAGCCCGCGCATCGCCGCGCGAATCGTCGAATACACGAGCAGCGCCGCAAGCATCCAGTCCAGCGGATTCATCCGGCAGCCCCCTGCGCAGCGTTAAGCCGCCGTGCGCTCTTTGCCCCGTGCCTCTTTGCCGACGCTGCGTCCGCCCAGCGACACCGACACGATCTTCGACACGCCCGGCTCCTGCATCGTCACGCCGTACATCACGTCTGCCTGTTCCATCGTGCGCTTGGAGTGCGTGATGACCACAAACTGCGTGCTCTCGCTCATCTCCGCAATCAGCCGCGCGAACCGCCCGACGTTCGTCTCATCCAGCGGCGCATCCACCTCGTCCAGCACGCAGAACGGCGCCGGCTGGAACTGGAAGATGCCGACCAGCAGCGACAGCGCGGTAAGCGCCTTCTCACCACCCGAGAGCAGCAGCACATTCTGCAGCTTCTTGCCTGGCGGGGACGCGATGATATCAATCCCGCTCTGGTCGTTCTTGTCCGCCTCGGGATCGGTCAGCCGCATGAACGCCTGTCCTCCGCCAAACAGCTTGGTGAACGTCGCCGCAAAGTTCTCGTTGATCACCTTGAACGCCTCGTCGAACTTCACGCGCGAGACCTCGTCAATCTCCTTGATCGACGCCTGCGTGTTCTCGATCGACTCGACCAGGTCCCTGCGCTGTGACTCCAGGAAGCCGTGCCGCTCGGCCGTCTCGTTGTACTCGTCGAGGGCCATCATGTTCACCGGGCCCATTGCATCGAGCCGCTGCTTCAGGCCGCGCGCTGCCTCGTCCTCGGCGCCCAGCGCCTCGCCTTCCAGATGAGCGATCGTGTCGTCGCCGCGCAACACCGCCGCCTCAACCGACAGGTCCGCAACGCACGTGGCCTCCAGGTGCTCAATGTCGGAGCTCAGTTTCGCCGCCCGCGCCGACAGCGTCGCCCGCTGCTCACGAAAAGCCTCCGTCGCATGCCGCAACGTGCGCAGCTTGGCGTCGAGCTCCGCAATCGTCCCCCGCAGCGCCACGGCTTCTGCCGAAAGCGTCTCGCCCTCGGCAATCGCCTGCGCGCGCATCTCGGCGAGTTCCGTCTGCTGCTGGGCCAGGGTCCCGTTCTCTTCTTCACGGCGGAGCTTCTCGGCCGACGCTGTTGCAAGCTGCTGAGCCAATTGCTCTATGCGAGCCTCCTGGCTGGCATAAATCCGCGAAGTCTGCTCGAAGTTTGCGTTGGCGTTCCGCCTGCGCTCCTCGATGCCCGCCAGCGCGGCATTCGCCGCGGAGGCCTCCGCCTGCAGCTCCTCCCGGCTCGCACGCATGCTGGCGATACGCTCGGTCAGCTCCGCCACCTGCTGCTCAATCTTCGCGCGCTCAGACTCGAGCGTCAGCGCCTCTTCGCGCTTGCGTGCGATGAGGTCCTGCTTTGCCTGCCGCTGGTCGCCATTGCGTCCCATCGCAAGCTGCCACTCCTGCAGCCTGCGCTCGATCCGCGCGGTTTCTGATTCCATCTGCCGCAGCGCTGCGCCAGAGTTTGCGCTCTCACGCTCCGCGTCGCGGCGCTCGTTATTCTTTGCATCGAGCGTTGCCGTCATCTCCGCAATTTCGCGGGTGAGGGAAGCGGTCGCCAGCTCGTTCTGCGAAAGCTCTGCCTCTACAGCGGACAACTTCGACTGGACCTCGGCAAGGTCGCGCTTCAGTGCCAGCGGTCCTTGCTCACGCGGCCTTCCGCCCGTCACCGTGACGTTGTGGAAGGTCTCACCGGAAGGCGAGAGGAAGAACGACTGCGGATTGGAAAGAGCGAGCGAGCGTGCGGTTTCGGAATCGGGCGCGACGAAACCTTCCCGCAGCTTTGGCAGAATCACCTCGAGCGACTTGCCGAAGCCGTCCAGCACGCGGATGCAGTCCTTGAGGGGAACGATGCCGCGGGTAGTGTGCGTGGCGCTCTGCATACCCTCGGCAAACGGGAAGCATGCCTGCGCGTCGTTCGGGTGCACCAGGAACGTCGCGCGCCCTGCCACATCGGAGTGCAGCATGCGCATGCCCTCATCCGCCGCGTCCCAGCTCTTCACCACGATGTAATTCAGCTCATCGCGGAGGAACTCATCGACAACGCTCTCGTACTGGCCCTCGACCTCGAGGAAGTCTGCCAGCGTCCCCACCGGCGCAATTCCGACGGCCTGTTGCCTTTGGGCATTGGCGCGGAAGAGATTGCGTACGGTGTCGGTCGAGTAGCTGTGCTCGCGGATCAGCGACTCGAGCGAGCTGCGGCGACCCATCAGCGTCGCCATCTCGGCGCGAAGCTCATCGCCGCGGCGCCGCGACTGCGTCTCCGCCTGGCGCTTCTGATCGAGCGTCTGCCGGAGATCAAGGATCTCCGCCTCAAGCCGCTTCAGCCGCTCGGTCACACTCTCGAAATTCAGCGCAACCTGTCCGCGCTGCGCGCCGAGCGACGCCAGATCTTCGTGAGCTTGCCTCTGCTCATTTTCGCAGCCGCTCGTTCTCCTGCTCCAGTCCTTGCAGCGCCGCTTCGGCCTGCGCAATCTCGTTGTTGGCCTGCGCTGCTCGTTGCATCGACTGCATCGCCGCGCGCCGCTGGTTCTCGGCGGTGGCCTCGGCAGCGAGCACATTGCGCGTGGATTCATGCGCCTGCGCCTGCTTGGCCTGCGCGGCCTCGCGCGATGCATTCGACTCCGCGGTCGCATTCTCGAGGAAGCTGCGATGCTGCTCGCGCTCGAACGACAGCGTCTCCAGCTGTCCGCGTGCATTCGCCAGATCATCGTTAGCTGATGTCATGCGCTGCTCAAGATCGGCAATGCGATCGGTATTCGAGCCCTGCCGTGCGGTGATGCGCTCCAGTTCAACAGCACTGGAGTTCGCGCGTGCTCCCGCCTCGCGAATCTGGCCGTCGAGCTGGTACCCGCGCGCCACACCCGCGGAGTGCTCCGCATCGATCGTCTCGAGCTCTGTAGCCTGCGAATCAATTAATCCGGCAAGCCTGCTTATCTCCGCTGCCGTAGCCGTCTGCTCCGCGTCCATCTGGGTCAGACGGCTCGCGATCACCACGCGCAGCTTACCGCGCAGCTCATCGCGCAGGGCGCCATAGCGCTCGGCCTTCGCGGCCTGCCGCTTCAGCGAGCCCATCTGCCGCGTGACCTCTTCGAATATGTCGTTCACGCGCGCGAGATTCTGTTTCGCCGATTCAAGCCGCAGCTCCGCGAGCCGCTTCTTCGTCTTGAAGCGGGTGATTCCGGCAGCCTCTTCGATGATCGACCGGCGGTCGAGCGGCTTCGAGCTCAGCAATTGCCCGATGCGCTCCTGCCCGATGATTGCGTAGGTCTCGCCACCCAGACCCGTACCCATGAAGATGTCCTGGATGTCGCGCAGGCGGCAGATCTTTCCGTTGAGGAGATACTCACTCTCGCCGGAACGGAACAGACGGCGCGTGATGGTGATCTCACCGGCCCGTACTGGAGCGCGGCCGAATTTGCGGCGACGCACCTTCAACACAACGCTGCTGCCAATCTCTGCTTCAGTGTCCGCTGGAGCATCCGTCTTCTTGGCCTTCACCTCGGTCTCGTAGGTCTGACCGGGCTGCGCATCGATGACAGCCTCTTCGGTTTCTTCCGCAGCCTGCGCGCGCAGCGCGGCTTCGTCCCAATCGCTGGTCCAGTTGCCATTGGTCTGTTCCGAGACAGCCTGGGCATCGATGACGACGTCAGGCTCGCCGTCCGCGAGCGTCTGGCCGTCGTATACCTCGGGATCGACGAGAGTGAGCGACACCTCCGCCATGCCGGTTGGCTTGCGGTCGCGTGTGCCGGCGAAGATGACGTCCTCCATCTTGATACCGCGCAGGCTCTTGGCCGATTGCTCGCCGAGCACCCACGTGATTGCGTCCGAGATGTTTGATTTGCCGCAGCCGTTCGGCCCTACGATCGCCGCAATGCCTTCACCGGCGAGTTGCACTTCCGTGCGGTCGCAGAACGACTTGAAGCCGAGGATCTGTACTTTTTTGAGCTTGAGCAAGGGAGGGTACCTCGTACAGTTTAAGGGGACGCCTGCGGGGCGGGCGAGTGCTAGCTGAATCGTATGGGGAGGAACCTGCTGAAGCAACAGTACCCGCGCGACATCTTGTGGATAAGGCGTCCCAATGTCTAGATGTTGCGATTTCCACACTCGGGCGCTTGGCTCGCCCGGGTCCCGACCCTTCACTCGCCTATGACAAAGATGCCTCAGAGAGCGTCCAATGAAGTGAGACTGCAGGCCGACCCGCTCACTCTCATGCCAACTGGCTGGAAATACGACCCTTGGTTGCGCATTGAGCAACACGGTTTCTATAATCCGCATCATCGAGCGTAGGTCGCGAGAGCTGAAGCGCGATTCGAGGCGTCAGGCTGGCGGTGCGCTGTCCCAGGCAGAAACTATTGATTTTCGAGGAGCTCTCTTTATGAAGAAGGTCGTACTGGCTTCGCTGCTCTCAGCGACCGCTCTGATTCCCTTTGCAATTAAGCCCGCCTTCGGGCAAGCCGCCCCCGCAGGAAATGCCGCCGGGGTGCAGATGTCGCAGGAGGAGTACGCCAAGTACAACGCCGCTGTTACGGCGACGACGCCTCAGGCCAAGGCGCAGGGTTTTGAGGACTACCTGAAGGCGTATCCCAACTCGGCCGTGAAATCCGATGTGCTGAACCAGCTCCTCTACGCTTACAACCAGACGGGCGATGAGGCCAAGACACTGGATGCTGCGGACCGTCTGCTGGCCATCGACCCGAACAACCTCCGCGCTCTGACGCTCGAGGTTTACTATCGGCGCGCCGATGCAGACAAGCTGACCGATGCGGCGGCCAAGCAGGCTGCTCTCGACAAGGTCGCGACGTACGCGAACACTGGCCTGAACGCGACCAAGCCGAAGGACATGTCTGATGCGGATTTCAACGCGCTGAAGAACGCCGCGCAACCAACGTTCGAATCCGCCATCGCTGATGATGACATTGCGAAGAAGGACAACGCGGACGCGATTAAGGCCCTGAAGACCGAGATCGATTCCCACGAGGCAGATACCGAGAAGCCCAGCCCGGTGCTGCAGGACGTGTACGTGCTGGCGCAGGCGTACTACACCTCGACGCCGCCCGATTACCTGAACTGCGCATGGTACGCAACGCGCGCGGCGAACTTCGCTCCCGAGCCGTACAAGACGCAGATCGGGCAGCTGGCGACCTACTGCTACACGAAGTACCACGGCAGCAAGGACGGCTACCCGGCGATGCAGACGGCCGCGCAGACGAACGTCGATCCTCCGGCTGGCTTTACCGTAACTCCGGCCCCAAAGCCTGAGGACATCGTCTCGAACCTGATCTCCACGACTCCGGATCTCGCGACGCTGGCGCTGAGCGACAAGGAGTTCGTGCTGACCTACGGGCAGCCCGCCGATGCGGACAAAGTCTTCGATACGGTCAAGGGCAAGGCGGTCGAAATTCCGGGCGCGGTTGTGGTCGCGGCGACGGCGGATCAACTGCAGGTTGCGGTCTCGGATGATGCCAAGCAGGCGCAGCCGAAGCCGATTGCGGACTTTACGTTCAACATGAAGGAGCCGCTCAAGACGGTGCCAAATGTGGGCGACACGATCACGCTCGATGGGACGTACGCGAGCTACACGCAGAAGCCGTTGATGATCACGATGAGCGACGGGTCGGTGGTGACGCCGAAGAAGGCAGCTCCTGCTCATCATCCGGCGACCACGCACCACACGACGCACAAGTAGAGCGAAGTCGAACAAAAAGATGGCCTCCCGAAGGAGGCCATCTTTTTGTGGGACGAGCCCAATGCGTAGTTCTGGCAGCTGGAGGCGGAAAGATCTCTTAAGCGGCTATGGATTCAGCAGGTTGACAAAAAGGCGGAAGGCGCCGGGGACGGCTTCGGGCAGCTGGCGATAGAGGGCGAAGGCGCAGTAGGTCCAGCGGCCGCGGCCGAGCTGGACGGTGATGAGGCCGCCGCGCTGCGGGGCCTGGGGGAGGATGTGCTCGGCGGGAGCACCGGGGTCGTGGGTCTCGGTGAGGGCTGTGTAGTGCGGGTCCCAGGTGTCGAGGAAGCCGTGGCCGCGCTCTTCGATCCAGTTGTTGAAGTCGGCGGGAGTGATCTTGTTCGGGGTGGTGAGGAGGGACTCGGGATTGAAGGAAGAGGGGTTCCGTTCAGTTTCGAGTTTCGAGTTCAGGAGTAGCGAGACCGGGGCGGTTTCGTCGATGACGCGCTCGTTGCGGTCGGTGAGGGGGTAGGGGGCGTCGGCGGCGGTGAACTCGGGGGTCTGGTACTGGACGACGACGTTACCGCCGTTGCGGGCGAAGTCGAGAAGGGCCTGGGTGGGCGCGCCATGGAGGTCGGGGTGGGCGTTGTAGGTGCGGACGCCGAGGACGACGGTGTCGAATTTTGAGAGATTGGCTGGCAGTGAGGTCGGAGACCTTGAGGATGGTGGGGGCGAGGCCGATGGAGGCGAGGGCCGCGGGGACGTCGTCGCCGGTGCCGGGCAGGTAGGCGATGCGGCGCTTGTTTTCGGGTGGGAGCTTGAGGTCGACGGGGACGACGCGGAGGGTTGCGGGTGTGTAGAAGTTGGTGCGTGGGAGGGAACCGTAGCCAATAGAACGATAGCCGTCCTCGATGTCGAGCGAACCGTCAGCCCTGGTGAACGCCGCATTCAGCGTCACGGTGCGGTAGCCAGCTTTCGGGACGTGAATGGCGAACCGTTCAGTTCCCGTGGCTGGGTCCGGTTTCGACGATGAGAGCCGCCACGATTTTGGAAGTCCATTCCAAGCGGTGTCCTCGTTGATGAGTGTCGGCGGGCGGCCCGTAACTGTTACTTCGAAGGCGTTGAAGGTGCTGGGCAGTACCTGCGCATGGGAAGACAGGAAGATTGAACCAACCGGAACAACCTGTGCAGGTTGTCCATTGTGACCGGCGACAGCGCCCGCAGTGAGCTTGACGTTCTGATAAGTGAGATTCAGATAGCAAGCGAAGTCGGGCGGGGCTTGCGGAGCGTTGCGCAGGCCATATCCGGTTTCATAGACGGCATCTTCAATGCTGTGACGGGTGAAATAGGGCGACCTGGGCGTCGCAGTTTGCTGGTTGCTAAGATTGCAGTCGGCATAGAAGCCTTGTTCCGGATGTTCAACCTGATAGGGAGTGGTTAACGAAACGCCGAGGCGGTTTATGCTGCGGATTGCTTCGTACGTGACGGGGGCGCCGACGACGTGCGTGAGGTGAAACTTAGCCTTAGCGCCGGTATTCTCGATGATGTCGGCGCTATCAGTTTCTGCTGTTACGTTGACGCCGAGCACGAAGAGTAAGGCCTCGTTGAGCTGGACGCGCTTGATGCGCAGCTCGTGGAGGAGGTTCTGCTTTTCTTCGGCCGTTATCTGTGACGGCGTGAAGCCCTCGATGTTCTTGAGCGTCATGTCGGTGAGAGTCAGAGCCTCGGACAGTCGATGCGCGGCGAGTTCCGGGTGATCGGGCTTGAAGTCGAGTTGCGCCTCCGCAATGCTGTGCTCGATTCCGGCGAGATTCGTTTTTATGACGATTGCGATATTGCCCTTCGCTGAAGGCGCGAGAGTGGCGATGCCCTCGAGTGAGGTGTCGATACCGTCGAAGAAGGATGGGGCATGAGAGAGCTCGGGGTTGAAAAGATCTAGGCTGTTTTCGTTGTGCGCAGATGCTCGGGGTCCTTCGGCTGCGGCTCGCGTGGGCGAGCCTTCGCTCAGGATGACGGGGTTTTTGTTAGTGGCTGCGGGGTGGTCTGATGCGGTTGGGGTGAAGGAGGTGATTTCGAGGTGGGCTGATGGTGTTTTCTCGCGCGCTTAACGCGCGATACCCCACCCTGCCGCTCGCGCGGCGAGGGTGGGGCACCCGGTGTTTCGGTGACCCCGGCGGTTGTTGTGCAGAGGTTGGGTGTGGGATTGGGGAGGTTGGGGGCGCAGACGCGGGAGCCGTAGAGGTGGTAGCTGACGTCGGCGCGGCCGGGGCGTGGCATGCGCATGCCGCCGCCGATTTGAGAGCGCTGGAGGCCGAGGCCGATGCGGGCGAATTGGACGTAGCTGAGGGGTTGGCAGTCGGTGGCGTCCAATGCACGGAGCGATGATGGCAGGTCGGCGGGGTTGGCGGCGCAGGTGGAGAGGAGTGGGTCGGGGGCGCCTTCGTTGATGGTGACGTCTGCGGTGGGGGCGGTGGTGAATTTCTGGCCGGTGACGTAGTTGGTGAACTCGGCGGGGACGGTCTGGCCGGTGGCGTAGTCGTAGAGGCCCTTGTCAGTGACGCGCGAGAACGGGACACGCGCGAAGACTTTGAGAGGCTGCCAGGGGAGGATGCCTTCGCGGGTGAGCTCGGGGAAGATGTTGGGGTCGCCGGCGGCTTTGAAGACCTCCTGGGCGATCTGACCGGAGACCTGGTGCTGGCCGTGGCCGTCGGTGACGGCGCCGGAGAAGACGGCGGCGATGACGAGCGGGCGGTAGATGCGGACGGCGCGCACGGCGTCGTAGAGGACGCGCTCGTGGTTCCACTTCTGGAAGGCTTCGGCTTTGGTTTTGGTGAAGCCGAAGTCGACCTCGGTGCCGAAGAACTGGTCGACGCCCATGTAGCGGTCGGCGGAGAGGAGCTCTTGCGTGCGCAGAAGGCCGAGCGCGTCTTCGAAGTCTCCGGTCATCTGGTTCTGGCCGCCTTCGCCGCGGGTGAGGGTGAGGACGCCGACGCGCGCGCCGAGGCCGCGGGAGTAGTAGGTGAGCATGCCGCCGTCTTCGTCGTCGGGATGGGCGACGATGAGCATGAGCGAGGCGCGGGTGTTGAGGCGGCGGAGTTGTTGGGCGAGAGCGAGGGCGTTGTCGGGGTGGCCGTCGGAGGTGAGGCCGCCGTCGATGGGGAGCTCGCCGCCGTTGCGCGGGCGGGGGCGCTCGCCGGCGAGGTTGGCGGGGTCGGTGAAGTGGGTGGTTGCTGCGGGGACGGTGAAGGGAGTTGGGGCCTGTGCGCGGAGGAGTGCCGGGGCGGTTGCGGCGAGGAGGGTCGCAAAGGCGACGGGCGCGAATCGGTGCATGAGGTTTAGATTCGCATATCCGACGGACGGTGCGAGCCCACCTTCGCGACCATGAAGCTTTACCGGAGCGAGCAAGTTCGCCGGCAAGCAGGGGAGATGGGCCACCCGGATTTGAGCGCTCAGGCTCGGCGATGGGTGAGCTCGCGGTGATTGAAGGCGATATCGCAGCCGACGAACATGATGATAGAGACGTAGACATCCCAGATGCCGAACTGGCTTGGGGTGAGGTTGAAGTAGGCGGGCCAGAGGTTGAGCAGGCGATTGATGATGAAGGTGAAGGTGAGCGCGTAGGAGCGGATCATCCACTGCGGTGCACGGCGATCTGGCGGTTGCTCGCGGTGATGAAGGCGATGAGAGTGCAGAAGGCCCAGAGGGAGATCTAGACGGGAGCGTGGTGGTGTGCAGCCACCGTTGGCGTCTCGCTGGGTGATGTGAGGGCCGGTGGATGAAGCGTATGCCGCCAAGTGTGATTTTGTCGACGGGAATGTGAGGCGCGTGCATAGACTTGTGTGAATGAACGGTGGGGAACAGAGGCTGGAGCGGACGTTGTCGCTGCGCGGAGCGGTGACGCTGAACCTGCTGGACATGATCGGCGTCGGGCCGTTCATTACGCTGCCGCTGCTGATTGGAGCGATGGGCGGGCCGCAGGCCATGGTGGGATGGGTGCTGGGTGCGGTGCTCGCCGCATGCGACGGCATGGTGTGGGCGGAACTGGGCGCGGCGATGCCGGAGGCGGGCGGAGCCTATGCGTATCTGCAGCAGATGTATCCGGGGCGGGTGGGCAGGTGGTTGAGTTTTTTGTTTGCGTTTCAGTTGTTGTTATCGGCTCCGCTGAGTGTGGCGAGCGGATGCATTGGCGTGGCGATGTATGCGGGCGCGGTGGTGCCGGGGCTTGCAGGGCACGCCGTGTGGGTGGCGGTCGCGAGTGTTGCAGTGGCGGTGGCGCTGCAGTATCGGACACTGAGTGGTGTGAAGCGCGTTGCACAGGCGCTGCTGGTGGTGGTGCTGGCGACGATCGCGTGGACGGTGGTGACCGGCGTGTGGCGCGGCGAGTGGGCGCGTGTGGTGGCAGTGCCGAGTGGAGCGTTTCATCTGGACGCGGGATTTTTTGCAGGGCTGGCCAGCGCGATGCTGATCGCGACGTATGACTATTGGGGCTATTACAACGTGACGTTTCTGGGCGGCGAGGCGAGGGATCCGGGAAGGGTGATTCCGCGCGCGGTGCTGTGGTCCATAGCAATTGTGGCCGTGCTGTACCTGGCGCTGAACGCGAGTGTGCTGTCGGTGATGGGCGCGCCGGGGTTGATCAAGGCGCAGAGGCCGGAGATACGGCAGGCGATGCTGTCGGAGTTTATGCGGATTGCGTATGCGCCGATGGTGGGTGTGGGCCCGGCGGCGGTGTTGGGGAAGATTGCCGCGGCGATGGTGGTGGTGACTGCGTTCGGGAGTGTGTTCTCGCTGCTGCTGGGGTACTCGCGGATACCGTATGCGGCGGCGCGGGATGGGAACTTTCCGGCGATGTTTGGGAGACTGCATCCGCGGGGACGGTTTCCGTATGTGTCGCTGCTGGTGCTGGGAGCGGTGGCGGCTGTGTGCTGCTTCTTCTCGCTGGGCGAGGTGATTGCGGCGCTGGTGGTGGTTCGGATTGTGATGCAGTTTTCTCTGCAGCATGTAGGCGTGATGCTGCTGCGCAAGAGACGGCCGGAGATGGTGCGGCCGTTCAGGATGTGGATGTATCCGCTGCCGCCCATTGTGGCGCTGGTGGGGTTTGCGTACATCATGTTTGTGCGGAGGGGGTCTGGCAGGGAGTTGATGATTGCGGGTGCGGTGGTGGTGGTGGGGACGGTGGTGTTCCTAGCAAGGGGATCTCGCAAGCCCACTCATGCGCGATGAAGCTGCGCACGAATGGGGCACCCAATCTGTGACGGGCTGTGAAGCGTATCGTTATGGGAAGGCGCGAGGGGTGCCGCGTATGTTGATTCGGACGAAGAGTGAGATTGCGTCGTCGGAGATTACGCCGAAGGAGACGTACAAGGCGTTTCAGATGACCCGGCGGAGGCTGCTGGCGGGGCTGGGCGCGGTGGGCGCGGCGGCGGTGTTGCCCGAGAGTGCGTGGGGATTGGACAAGCTGAAGACGGTTCCGTCGAACTATAACGTGACGGACCGCGATGTGACGCCGGAGGCGAAGGCGCAGAGCTACAACAATTTTTATGAGTTCGGCACGGAGAAGGGCGACCCGTCGCGCAACTCGGGGAGGATGAAGACGCGGCCGTGGACGGTGAAGATCGAAGGGCTGGTGAACAAGCCGCAGACGCTCAACGTAGACGACATCATCAACTACAGGCCGATTGAGAACCGCGTGTACAGGTTCCGCTGCGTTGAAGCGTGGTCGATGGTGATTCCGTGGGACGGGTATTCACTCAGTGAGTTGATCAAGTTTGCGGACCCGCTGCCCAGCGCGAAGTATGTGCAGTTCATCTCGACGGACAAGGGGCAGGGGATGAGTCTTCCGGGCGGGTTCGACTGGCCGTACTCGGAGGGCTTGCGGATGGATGAGGCGATGCATCCGCTGACGCTGCTTACGTTCGGGAGCTATGGCGAGGTGCTGTCGAATCAGCAGGGCGCGCCGATCCGGGTGATTGTGCCGTGGAAGTACGGGTTCAAATCGGCGAAATCGATTGTGAAGATACGGTTTGTGGACAAGGAGCCGCATACTTTGTGGAATGAATCCGCGCCGCAGGAGTATGGGTTTTACTCCAATGTGAATCCGCAGGTGGACCATCCGCGATGGTCGCAGGCGCATGAGCGGCTGTTGACCACGGGACTTCTGCCGAAGTTTGTGCCGACGCAGATGTTCAACGGATACGGCGAGGTTGCGTGGATGTACTCAGGGATGGATTTGAAGAAGAACTACTGAGGCCAGACAGTAGACAGTAGAGAGATAGACAAAAGAGGCTACGGTCTCGAACGGTGGCGATGCCGAGTAAAGCGATTCCATATTTGAAGGCGCTGGCGCATGTGTTATGCCTGCTGCCGTTTGCGTACCTGCTGCATCTCTATCGCAATGGACAGTTGGCCACGTTTGCGGACCCGGTGAATTACATTACGCATTTCACTGGCGACTGGGCGCTGTGGCTGCTGCTCGCGACGCTGGCGGTCACGCCGTTGCGGCGGCTGCACAGGTCGCTGGCATGGCTGATTCGGTTTCGCAGGATGGTGGGGCTGTACTGTTTTTTTTATGCCTGCCTGCACCTGGCGACGTATGTCTTTTTGTTCTCAGGGTATGACATGGGCATGGCGATCGCGGGTGTGCGCGGCGGGCAACTGGGCGAGCCGTTCCGGCAACTGCAGATGGTCTGGCCGAGCATGCTGGATGATGCGGAGAAGCGGCGCTTCATCCAGGTGGGGCTGGCGGCATGGCTGATCCTGCTGGCGCTTGCAGTGACCAGTCCGCAGCGGGTGCTGAGGGCTATGGGCGGGCAGGCGTGGAACAAGCTGCACCGGCTGATTTATGTCGCGGGAATGCTTGCGGTAATTCACTACTGGTGGCTGGTGAAGACCGGAGTGCGGACGCCGTGGAAGGTGACCGCGGTCCTGGCTGTGCTGCTGCTGTGGCGCGTTGGCCTGGCGGCTGGAAAGCAGATGCGTTCCAAAGCAGCCACGCCGACCAACGAACGAAAGGCCGAGGTCAGTACGCGCAGTTGATTTGGCGCCCGGAGTTCAGGCGCGGCGCAACGCAGACCAGACCGTCTGGACGCTGGAGAGCGCAATGACCGCGAGTGCAACACCGGCCGTGACGAACGGCGGCCGCTGTGCGCGTGGCAGCACGTTGGCGTGCTTCAATGCCAGAGCACCTGCAGCGAACAATAGCGGGGTGAGCGAGGCTATGGTCAATCTGGAGCGTGATGAGATGAGGCTCAGACGAGCCGATGCCACTCCGGCGAGCGAAAGAATGACTGCGAACGGCGGAAATCTCAGCAGGATTTCGGAGGCGGACTGAAGAACGTTCTCAACGAGGAATGCACCTGGATCCTTCATGCCGCTGGCCGCGAAGGGTTGCTGCAAGGGCAGTTCCGCCCGTGTGGAGAGGACCAGATGCAGGCAGACGGCCATGCAAAGGAAGAGCGGGATTGCGACGAGAACGCAACATACGGCCGCGATGACTGCGAGCATTGTTGAACGCGTGGCGGCCCAGGTAGCGGAGCCGGCGGCTGCAAGGATACCGATGGCAAGGAAGACGGGAGTGATGATCACTGCGAAGGGACGATGTGCAGCGAAGAGCTCGACAAGGTCATTTCCGACGAGAACGGATGCGAGTAGAAAGCCCAGCTTCGCGGCTGTGTGGAACACGCGCTCCGGAGTGGCGCGGGCGCGAGCTGAGATCCAGAGCACGGCGACCGCATAGCCCGTCAGGAGGGCGATGTCCGACCAGAACACGTGACTCCCGGAACCGCTAAAGCTGACCGGATGAGCGATTACTGCACAGGTCAACAGGCCGGCGAGCAGCAGTAAACACGCAAGCACAAGCCGTGCGAAGGAATGGCCGCAGGGCGCCTGTGAGTGAAAAGTTGCGCGCACGCAGCGATTCTAGACCCCTGCAAGGCGCGGGGCGATGACGGGCGGCATCAGCGTATAGTCATGACCATCAACTTTGGAGTTTTGCCATGCGGGTATCGATTCAGAAGTTCCTTGTGATGTATTCAGCTGTTGTGAGTACTGTCTTGCTCGCCTTCGTTCTGATTGGGGCGAAGAAACCTGGCAACCAGGAGTTGGACGTGCTACGGGTGCATCGGATCGACGTTGTGGAGCCTGACGGCACGCTGCGGATGGTGATCTCAAATCACAACAAGCTTCCGCCAGTGATCATCAAGGGCAAAGAGCACCCCGAGATGGGAGAGCGGAGGCCGCAGGCTGGGATGATCTTTTACAACGACGAAGGAACAGAGAACGGCGGGCTGATCTTCGGCGGCCGAAAGAACGAGAAGGGTGAGGTGGTGGACTCCGGCGGCAGCTTGTCGTTCGACAAGTATGGCGCGGGTCAGGTGCTTGAGCTTGCGGGTGTGGACGATAAGGACAATCAGTTTGCGGGGCTGGCCGTCAGCCAGGGCGGTCACCGGATATGGATTGGCCATGGAAACTCCGGCGTCGCCAGCGTTTCGCTTACGGATGCGAACGGGAAGAACCGGATTGTGATGCAGGTCGGATCAGACGGAACGCCGAGCCTCGCCTTCTTCGATGCGGACGGAAAGTTAGCGCAGGAGCTGGCGCCGAGGCGATAGTCGAGTGATCAGTTTTCGGCGACGGCTTCTAAGAGGTCCGTGCTGGGGCGGGCGGGCTGCGGGGCGACGGCGGCGGCGAGAGTGTAGCGCTCCTCGGGACCGTGCTTTTCAAACAGCGGATACGCGAGGGCCATGAGTGGAGCCTGGGACTTGTGCTGCTCGAAGGCTTGCTTCTTTTTGTCGAAGACGGAGCTGATGTCCAGCGTGTGGGTCCAGGGAGCGAGCAGCGGAGCCTGGCGGTCGGGAAGCATGAAGTTGCTGGTGAGGTAATAGAGGCGCTGCGGCTGCCAGAGGTCGCCGACGGTGATGTAGCGCTTGTGCGAGCCGGACCAGTGGAAGGCTGCGGTCGTCGCGGCGGAGACGGTGGTGTGGTCGGGGTGGGTGTTGAGCGCGCCTTCGCCGCCGAAGGTGATGATGACATGCGGGCGCAAACGGCGGATGTGTTTGACGAGAACGCCCGCGAGCTCGGAGAAGACTTCGCACTCGAGCTTGCCGTCGTGGTAGTCGAGGATCTCGTAGTGGCTGACGCCGAGGACCTTGCAGGAGGCTTCGAACTCGGCGCGGCGGGTCTGGCCGAGCTCTTTGTTCGAGGAGGTGTCGCCGCGGTTGGTTGCGGCCTGGCCGTCGGTGAGGCAGAGGACGGAGACTTCGACGCCGCGTGAAGCGTAGAGGGCGAGCGCGCCGCCGAAGCCGAAGCATTCGTCGTCGGGGTGGGCGCAGATGCAGAGGAGGCGAAGGGGCATGGAGCGATTGTGCCTGATCTGGTCCTAACGATGGTTAATCTTGTCTTCGCTGCTGAATTCTGCTTGTATGACGAACATTGACACAGCCAGGATGGGACACTCTTCGTGCAAGTTTCTCAATTGACTCGTTCACACATTGCATTATTTGGCGGGATTCTGATGTTCGTCATGGCTATAGGCGGGACGTTTGCCGGAAAACTCCCGGGACGCTTTGGTGATGTGTCGTACCGGACAAGAGACCCGAAGCAGTATTGGTCGGCTCTCGCAACGTACTATCTCGCGGGTATCGGCTTTATCGGGTACTACCTATATCGATCGGGCTTGTTCTCAAACTGACCAGACGTTCACTGGGTCATCCGTCGAAGTCCCGCCCTTCGACATCCCATCCCGTCAGGTCAGCTCATTTTGGAAGTCCGTAGAACCTGTAAAGGAAATATCCAATCAGGAGGATTCCGCACAGATAATGCGTCGCGACCAGTCGCCAAAACCTTTTCGGATTTTCGGTGCGGTAAACCGCGGACCGAACTCCCACTCCGTGCCAAAGCAAACAGAAGAGAACCGGTGGGATCCCTAAGAAGACCTCGCGAAAAATATCAGCTGCAACCGGCAGCGCTGAGATTAGACGAGGCTGAGCAAGCTCATCGGGAGCGAGCTCTTCGGGGGGGAAGTTCGTCGAACATGTCGTCGAGGTCGAGTTGCGCGTCCAGGGCGGCTTCGGGGTCGGCGGCGAGGACGGGAGCGAAGCTGCGGCGGTGGAGCGGGCAGGGGCCGTGCTGCTTGAGGGCGGCGCGGTGCTCGGGTGTGGCGTAGCCCTTGTGGCTGGCCAGACCGTACTGCGGGAACTGCTTGTCGAGTTCGCGGCAGAGAGCGTCGCGGTAGACCTTGGCGACGACGGACGCGGCGGCGATGGAGAGGCAGAGCGCGTCGCCGTAATAGAGCTTTGTCTGCGGGCAGGGGTAGTCGATCCGGAGCGCGTCGATGATGAGGTGGTCGGGCGGGATGGTGAGCTGCTCGCAGGCGAGGCGCATGGCCAGGCGTGAGGCCTGGTAGATGTTGATGCGGTCGATGGTTTCGGCATCGATGGCGACGATGCCGATAGCGAGGGCCATCTTGCGGATCTTGCGGTCGAGCCGCTCGCGGGCCTTGCGGTCGAGCTGCTTTGAGTCAGTGAGGCCCATGCGCGAGAGGATGCCGACTTTTTCGGGGAGGATGACGGCTGCGGCGACGACGGGGCCGAAGAGCGCGCCGCGGCCGACCTCGTCGACGCCGGCGATGGTGCGGAAGCCGTGATACCGGAGGGCCTGCTCGGGTGCGTTGGTGCAGACGAGCTGCTTGAGCATCTGCTGCTTGGCGGTGGCTTTGGTGACGCCTTGGACTTCGGGAATGCGGAAGAGCATCGACATCGGGCGGGCCGGCTTCAGTTTAGCGGATGCAACGCGGACGCGGGCAGGCGGTTGGGGACCAGGTTTCCACAAGGCATTCCACCATTGGTTAGGTCCGTCTGCCCCAAATGCGCCAAATCGTCGCCGAGCGAGGTGCCGTAGGCTGGCTTCGGAGAGCTTTATGTCACGAAAGCTCAGGAATTTGGAGGGCACGATGGCGATGCGGAAACTCCTTGCATTGACGGGCGCAATCGTATTGGCAGGATGGCAGGCGAACGCGCAGACGCTGGCGGTCACAGGACCGGCGGCGGAGCAGCAGCAACTGGCGGCGAGTACGCCAGCGCCAGCGGCACCGGCGCCTACGATCGGCGAGGCTGCACCTGCGCCTGCGAGTGCAGCGGCGGATGTTCCGCCGTTGAAGGTGCGGGATGTGCCAGCGGCGAAGTCCAAGGGCAAGAACAAGAAGGACACGTACACCGGGCCGAACACGATTGTGGAACTGCCGCCAACGCCGATGCTCGACGAGCAGGGCATGCAGCGGCTGGACCCGGATGGCAAGCCAATGTGGAACGCGCCGGTGAAGCAGCAGCGCGATAAGAAGGGGCACCCGCTGTTTGATGAGAGCGGCAAGCCGGTCTTCCAGACCAAGACCGAGCTGGGCTACGACGAGCACGGCAAAAAAATCAAGTTGCAGAAGGAAAAGGAGCCGAAGAAGATTCCGGTTTCGGTGGCGCGCGGGACCATGACCGTGGATGGCATGACGGGCAAGGCGGCACTTAACTATGACATCGCTGACCTGAAGTACATCTATCTGTACGCGCCGGGGATCGGCGTGGCGATCGTGTCGAGTGAGCCGTTTCCGGGGGCGGTTGAGCAGAAGAAGGCGTTCCTGAACAACACGCTGACTGTCACGGTGGGCGAGCACACCCTGCAGTTGGCGTCAGACAAGAACTTGCTGGGCAAGAAGGCTGAGTCGGCATACGTAATGATGGATCGGCAGTTCACTTTGCCCTCGCGCTTCCCGGTAATGGGATACGGGACCGTCCGGAAGGCGCCGTATCAGTGGCCGGGAGCAAGGCCCAATACCAGGGTGGCTGACGATGATGCGCCGCCGCCGCCCGCGGACCTGCTGCCGACTCAGCTTCTGAGCCCGTGCCCGGCAGGGCAGATGCGCAAGGCGGGTCCGCCGGTTCTGCCGGGGCAGACGGCTCCGGTTCAGCCCTGCGTGCCGATTAAGACAGCGACGCTGACTAGTTCGGGCGCGACGACCGTTGCGAAGGACACGTCAAAGCCGGCAGACGCGACGAAGAACTAACAGCAGAACTGAAATCAGATCGAGGTTAGATGAAAAGCCCTTCCCGTAAAGTGGAAGGGCTTTTCATCGTCACGTTACGTTTGTAAGGCACTCCGGTCATGTGCAGGAGCGGGGTTCACGCAAACGGTGTGGGGCTGGAACCGTGTGAAGCTCCTTAGAATCCAGGGCTCTTCCCGGTGGCATTGGGCTTTTTTGCCGGTCATGCCCAGTTTGGTGAGCGGCGTGCTTTGAGCAAGGGCATGATCCGGGGCTTCATCGCGCAAACGACAGGAGCCGCCATTCGCTGGCGGCTCCTTGTGTTTTCAATCCTGTACAGGATGACGTCTTAGGCGGTGCGCTCGGCTGGATTACGCAGTGCGTTCGACTTCGCGCAGACGGGCAGCCTTGCCGCGCAGACCGCGGAGGTAGAAAAGTTTGGAGCGGCGCACCTGGTACGAGCGGATCTTCTCGACCTTATCGACGACCTTGGAGTTGTAGGGGAAGATGCGCTCGACGCCCTGGCCGAAGCTCATCTTGCGAACCGTGAAGCTGCCCTGGGGTCCCTTGCGGCAGGCGATGACCATGCCCTCGAACGCCTGCAGACGCTCCTTATCGCCTTCCTTGATTCTCACTTGTACGCGAACCTGGTCGCCCGGCTTGAAGTCAGGGAGATCTGTGCGCTGGAGCTTGTCAGCCAGCTTCTGCATAATCGGATGGATTGCCATTGGTGCTTTCCTTGCTTGAAGTCGCAGGGTTCAGTGTACCACGGGTTTGGCACGGGTTTGTGGCTGGACGTGCACAGGATGTGATGCAGCGAAGGATGCTAGTGAGCGGGGCTGGGAAGCTCGAAGCCCACGCCGGTCTCGCGGTTAGCTTTCATGGTTGCGGGCAGATCCAGATCAGCGAGTGCGACCTCGCGCCGGCGACCGTTGTCGAGAACCGTCAGGGTGGTGCGAGTGGCCAGATAGTTCTGGATCTGTTCGGGTGGGCGGCCGTCCTTGTAGATGAGCGTGACCTTGTCTGCTGAGCCGGGAACGTACTGCATCTGCGGTGGTGTGGGAGCAGGCTGCGCGTATTGCGGCATCGGCTGCGGATACGCATAGCTGTACCCCGGTGGAGGCGGAGCAGCGGCTTGCGGGTATGCGTAACTGTCATCCGCCGGAGGTGCAGGCTGCGTTGAAACGTTGCTGTAATCCGGTGGACCGTTGTAGTCGTAGCCGGGCTCGGGCGCGGGCTGCTGCGGAGTGTCGTAATCATCGTAGGAATCGCCCAACATGCCGCTATACCCCACATACACCGCGCCGGGGTAGAAGGCGTACGGATACCTGCGGGTTGTTGAATCTATGCGTCCCGTTCGATGTCCCGCCGTGATTCGGTTGATAGAACGCCGGGCGATGAACTGGCGCTGTGACCGGGTAATGAACCGGCGGAGCAAGAGTGCGGATTCCGGAAGGGTAAACGACAGGCGCGCGACCGAGCGGAGCGGCGTTGTAACGAATTGCCGGGCCGGCAGCAAAGTTCCCGTGGACGGCCGATGCGGAACGCACAGCAGACGGGCTGGGGCCTGCAAAGCCGGCGTGTCCGCCGCCGCGTTGCGCAACACCTGGAAGAGCCACGGCGAGTACAACCGCTGCTGCGAACAGGGCCCTCATGCGAGGAATTGTACTCCTGAACAGCGCGAGTGATCAGTTCGAGGGAAGCACTGGTGGCGGCGTGTGCGGCGGGACGATTGTGTAGCCGGACGGAACGGCGAAGCTGGACGGGTCGGGCTCGCCGCGCGACTGGATATTGAGCTGGATGGTCACAGTACTATCGCGCGGATCCGAGCGGACGACCTGCAGGTTCGTTTTGAGATCGGGCGAGTACCAGAGGTCGCGCGAGATGGTCAGCGACTTGTCGTTGCCCATCGTGCCGGGCGCGAAGGTCACCGATTCACGCGTGCCGATGGTGTTCAGGTCCTGAATCATCTTCTCGCCGAGGCTTTCGCGCGAATTCACGCGCTTGCCGCCATCGAACGAGCCGACCGGCATCTGCGGGAAGGTGAGGCGCGGATAGTACGGCGTGATGACACATTGCCGGGTCCTTACGAGGCAGCTGGTGCGCGTGTGAGCCGAGGGATCGAGGCATCGAGAACTCCTAGAGCGTCTTCTGCGGGTCGGCGTCGGCGTTCGCGAAACGGTGGCGCTCGCGATAGAGGCGGCCCTGGGAATCGCGCAAGACTTTCCCGGTTAGAAAGGACGTCATCGTTCCGCCGTCGGACAACGGGCGCACGCGAACGATGGTCTCGGTTGCGGAGAACGGCAGCCCGTGAAGGGGAGCACGTCCATGCCGGGCACAAAGAATTGGGTTGTGCCATCCGGAGCGTGCGTCGCGGGCGGAGCCGTTTGCGCAGTGGCGGCGTTGGGGAGAACGAAGAAGCTTGCGATAAGCAGAGCGCAGACTGAGCGAACCACAAAGACCTCCTTGCAGGCGCGGACAGTCTAGCAAGGGACCGCAGCAAACGTGATGGAAATTTTGCGCGGCAGTGATTCGGGGTCAGTGCGGTTCGCGGCGGGGTGTAGCTCGCGACCGGTTCCTGAGGTGCAGGTGGAATAGGCCTGCAACTGCGGCGCCTCTGCGGCGTCGTGGTTCCGTGCGAAACGATAGCTGCGGATAGTGAAGCACTTATTTTCAGCGTTTTCCGCGATCATTTTCGGCAATGACAGGGCGCGAAGGCGCCTGCAGAATGCGCGCCGGCAAGTGGAAGTGAAATTGTGGCTCCGGCGCTGCAATATTGCGTTGGGGAGTTGCGAACAACTGCGCAGGAGGGCCGAGAGGAACCTGTTGGGGCTGTGGCGTGGACGGCATCTGTGCGGCAGCGGTGGTGAGAGCTCCGAGTACGAGAAACAGGACGGGTGTGGATCTCGAACGCCGGCGCATGGTTTTATCCTCGGCCGGGAATTCTAGACTCGCGAAAAATAGATGTCCAGGGTTTCGCGTGCAGAACGTGAATGCCAGCGGCGGAATGTGGCCGCCGCCGGCACGATGCGGAAACTTCCCGAGCGAGACCTAGTGACGTCCGCCGCCCTGCGTGACCGCCGCCACCTTGCCCGTGGCCTTCACCGCCGGGATGTCCACCGCCGGAGTAGCCGGGCTGGTGTTCATTGGTAGGCGCATGTTGGGCGTTGCCCACGTTGCCGCGGCCGTCGCGAGCCTCATTGGGCTGAAAGTGGTTGAAGGCCTGGGCGCCGCGCGACGGCATGGGGCCGTGGTATCCGCGACGAGGATCATAGCGGTTATCCACGTGGCCGTAGAACCCGCGCGGTCCATGGAACCAGGGGCCGGCGCCAACGAAAACGCCGCCGGCGAACCAGTCAGGGCCGTAGTAGCCGTAGGGAGCGCAGTCGTAAGGAGCGTAATCGAAGTAGCCGTAGGGGCAAATAGGCGCGGGGCCGATGTTGACGACGACCTGACCGCGGGCCGCGGACGGGCTGCTCAGAGCGAGAACAGCTCCAGCCACAACAGATAAGATCACCGACTTGCATACGTTCATGGTTCCTCCTGAATCCCGTGGTTGAATCGTTAAGGCCCTGTTTTGAGTCTGCTGTCCAGCCGGATAAGAGTACTTGATGTGCAGGGCGGGTTGTGACGGCGGCCGCAGAGAGTCGCCGCAAGAGGGTGCGCGACCGCGAAAGAGATAGAAGCGTATGGAAAAGACACCTAACGCGGACGGTCTGAGTTATCACTGATCTGCGCGAGAATCTCGCGATCGTCGTCGGAGAGGTTCGCGTCATGGAGCAGGTCTGGCCGGTTGGCGAGGGTCTTGGCGAGTGCGGCCTGCCGGCGCCAGCGGCGGATTGCGGAGTGGTCGCCACTGGAGAGGATCTCCGGGACGGCGACGCCGCGGAAGTCGGCAGGCCGCGTGTAGTGCGGATAGTCGAGAAGGCCTCCCGCAGCCGTGAGTGGAGCGGGGAACGCCGTCGGGTGTTTTGTTGTCGGGGTTGGCATCATCGCCCAGCCCGAAGCTCTCGTAGACGGAGGAGTCTTCGTGACCCGAGCACGCCGGGTAGCAGCCGGACGGTAGCGTCGATGATGACGGCGGCCCCGAGCTCGCCGCCCGAGAGCACGAAGTCGCCGATCGAGAGCTCTTCATCGCAGAGGAGCTGTGCGACGCGCTCGTCGACACCTTCATAGCGGCCGCAGATAAGCACGACGCGCTCGAGCGTGGCGAGATGGCGAGCCACGGACTGTGTGAAGCGTTTGCCCTGCGCGGAGAGCAGGATGACGGACTCGCGAGCGGTATCGCGCTCGGATTTGGGCGTGACGCCGAGCGACTCGACGCACTCGAAGATGGGCTGCGGTTTGAGCACCATGCCCTCGCCGCCGCCGAACGGGCGGTCGTCGACGGTGCGATGGCGGTCGTGCGTCCAGTTGCGGAGGTCATGCGTGTGGACCGACGCGAGCCCCGAGCGGAGCGCGCGCTCGAGGATGCCGTAGCGGAGCGTGCTCTCAAAGAAGCCGGGAAAGAGGGTGACGAGGTCGAAGCGCATGGGTACCCTAAGTGTAGTTTCTAGGATCGGGTATCGGGGATGCGCGTGAGGGAGTGGCTGCAGCGGGCGAAATGTTGGGCTGGAATGTGCATGGTCGGGGTCGCGGCCATTGGGCAGTTGGCCGCGGCACAGAAGGCGCTTGCGGCGTCTCCGGTGTTTGAGGTGAGCGCGGTGAGGGTGAACAGGAGCGGGGATTCAGAATCGCGTTCCAACTTCAAGAACGGGCGATTCACGGCGACCAATGTGTTGTTGAAGAATGTGATGGAATATTCGGCGTTCGGCATTCCGGAGGCACGGATCGTGGGCGGGCCGAGCTGGCTGGGGTCGGCACGGTTCGATATCGAGGCGAAGCTCGACGCCGAGGTGGCGCGGCAGCTGGACAAGCTCGGCAGCGAGCAACGCCAGGCGGAGATCCATGCGGCGGTCCAGCAACTGCTGGCGGACCGCTTCAGGCTGGTATTTCACTGGGAGACGCGGGAGATGCCGGTCTATGCGCTGATGGTGGCGAAGAAGGGGCCATTGCTGCGCGAGGCTGCAAAGCCAAACAGCGGGACGTCATCGGGCGATGGCGAACTGACAGCCCATGGGATCACGATGGACGACCTGGCCCGCACCCTGACGCAGGAGCTGTCGAGAGAGCTGGGTCGGGTAGTGGTCGATCGGACGGGGATGACACGCAAGTACGATCTCACGCTGAAATGGACGCCGGAGAGTGTAACGGACAGCGGCGTCCCGGGTGACGCGCCGCTTTCGATCTTCACCGCGATGCAGGAGCAGCTCGGGTTGAAGCTGGAATCATCCAAGGGTCCCGTCCAGGTGCTGGTGATCGATAATCTGCAGATGCCTGCGGAGAACTGAGTGATCAGCCGGAACGTTCTCCGGAATGTTCTTCTGCTGTGAGGTCGAGGAGGCCGGCGGGAAGATGCATCACGACCTGTTTCCGGTCGAGATCTACGGAGTCCAGCCAGGCCTTGAGAAACGGAATGAGCGCCGGAGCAGGGTGACTCGAAGTGTCGATGGACGACATTCTCCGATTACGCTGGGAATCGACATTTCGCGTTACTTCGAGGAGCGGCGCGGCGTCCGAAAGTCGAGTACGTCCGTCGGGAGACATCGGGTATTCGACGCCGGTAATCTCGCCCACAAGGGCGCTGCGGTCGAACAATTGGCAGCCGAGGAGGTCGCGAACGAACCATGTGTCGGGTTCGAGCGGCGGAACGTCCGAGGAGAGCACAAGTAGCTCGCGACCCGCCAGGAGCTCGGCTGCTGAAATGCTGTCGACGCCGGCGAGTTTGAGCACGATGCGGCCAGCGTTTCGGCCAGTGGGCGACCATTTCGATTCGATGGTCGTTAGGACGGCCGGAGCGGCGGCGGCGGGCTCGAGCAACACCCGACGGCCGGGCTCGAACAATGCGGCCACATCACTGAGCGGCTCAGCCAGCAGCTCTCCACGGCGGCCCTGGGGGCGAAGCAGGCGCGCAGCCGGCGTCCAGTCTGCGGCGCTGGCCGGGGGTACGGGAGAGGGCACATTTTCTGTCAAAGGGAAGCTTCGCGCAAGTTGCGGATATAGGAGTGTCGGAGCTATTCGTCGTTGTCGTCGTCGGCACGATCGTCGGCCTCGACGATGTCCAGCGCAAACCGCCTTCTGTGCTTCATGCTGGCGGCGCCGAGGATGGTCCTTAGCGAGCGGGCAGTGCGCCCCTGCTTGCCGATGACCTTCCCAACGTCAGCGGGGGCAACCTCAAGCCGGAGCACTGCCGTGTCCTGCTCGATGATGGCCTCAACCTTGACGGCTGCAGGATCATCGACCAAGGCTTGCGCGATCTCAGTAACGAGAGTGCGAATCTCGGAGACCGGGTCTGAAGATTCAATATTGTCTGTCACCACTCCACCTCAAAGCTCGCACAGGCGTCTACATCGCCAGAGCCTTCTTCTTTCCCATGGAAGAGGTCCCGGAGGGGAATGCGACTACGACGAACTGCGACCAGGCAGCCAGGAATTTCTATTTAGACGGAAGGGCCCGGTTGAGCAGAATCCGATACTCCATAGACGAGCGGCTTCTGAGGAAGTCTACGCGATGCCGAGGGAGTCCATCGAAGTCTTTGGGTTGTACGTCAGTAATATAACCGATTACTATCGATTTTCGCTGCGGATTACTTAAGCAGCAGTGGTTTCGGCGGTCGGCTGGTGCTTGGCCAGCAGCTTGCCGACTGTCTCGGACAGCTGCGCTCCCTTGGAGGTCCAGTAATCGATGCGGTCGCGCTTGAGGTTCACGCTGGCCGGGTTGGTCCGCGGATTGTACGTGCCCACTACCTCGATGGAGCGGCCGTTGCGGGCGCGGTCCTTCTCGATTACAACGACGCGGTAGTGCGGCTGCTTACGGGCGCCAACGCGCGCCAATCGAATCATCAACACTGGAAAGGTCCTCTCAAAAAGCCTTCAAAGAAAATTGGTTCAGGAGCCGCGCTGCTGGCCGTGGATGGATGTCGACACGGGCCGGGCGCAAAGAGTCCGAACACCTAAGTATCGCGAATTTTTGAAGTTTGCGCAAATCCCGGTCAGTCGCGCCGCGCCGGAAAAAGGAAGCGGAGCACGCGGTCGAATCGCCGGGCCCATGCGTCCTCGTTATGAATGCCGTTCGCGACGCGCACGTAGCGGAGATCCGGATTGGTGCCGTCCGGCCCGTCCCGCCAGCCGCGGTCGAGCAGCCGTCGATGGAGCAGATCGGTGTCGCGCAGATGACGGAGGCCTTCCGCGGTGCCCATATCCAGCCAGATGCGGAGATCAGGGCGCACACGGCCGGTCGAGACCGTCCGCAGGATCGCACGGTTGTCCCACCACACACTGGGCGAGAGGACGGCGAGTTTGGAGAAGACCTCGGGATAGGTGAAGCCGAGATAGAGCGAGATCAGGCCGCCCAGCGAGGAGCCGCCCAGCCCGGTGTTCGGCGCGTCGCCCAGCGTGCGAAATTCGCGGTCAATGCAGGGTTTCAGCTCTTCCACCAGGAGCCGGCCATAGCGGTCCCCGTCCCCTCCGCGATGGCGGATGTCGGGGGTGGGCGTGTATTCGGCCATGCGGCGCAGCCCGGTGTTGTTGATGCCCACAAGGATGAGCGGCTCGATGAGGCCTTCCCGGGTGAGGCGGTCGGCGGTGGTGTGGAGCTTCCAGGTGCAGTCGGGCAGGTATGATGTTCGGCCATCAAAAAGATTTTGGCCGTCGTGAAGGTAGAAGACGGGAAACCGGCGCGTCGGCTCGTTCGTGTAGGCTTCCGGCAGGTAGACTTCGATGTCGCGGTCATCCGGCAAGAAGCGCGAATGAAACTGCTTGAGAACGAGGTAACGCGGATTGTTGTCCAGCTCGTGTGAGGGACTCAGGTCGTTGTCGGCGCGGGGAGCGGGTTGGAGCGGCGCGAAGCCCGCAGAGGCGGCCTGCCTTTCCGTGGTCGAAGGAACGAGATTGCGCGAGTCTGAGGGAGATTCAAGAGTCAAATCGGGGCGGCGGTCCTTATTCGAAGAGCTGATAAACAATCGGGCCGAGAATGAGTCCTCAGGGTATCAAAATAGGAGCCAGTTTTCGGAGTTAATGCCCGGACGATGAGGCGCGACTATCACAAGTGGTACTCGGCGGAGCTGGAACGCGATATGGAGATGCTGGTCTTCGGCCACGACGGCCTGCCGGCGATTGTGTATCCGACATCGCAGGGACGCTTCTACGAGTTTGAAGATCGCGGCATGGTGGCCGCGGTCGCGGGCCAGATCGAGCGCGGAGACCTGCAGCTGTTCTGCGTGGACTCGCTGGACGCGGAGAGCTGGTACAACCGCAACGTCGGCCCGCGCTGGAAGATTGCCCGGCAGGTGCAGTACGACAGGTACATCGTGCAGGAGGTCGTGCCGTTTGTGCGCGGACAGAACCGGCAGCCGCACCTCGTGGGCGTGGGATGCAGCTTCGGCGGATTCCATGCGGTAAACACTGCCCTCCGGCACCCGGACGTGTTCACGGGCTGCCTGTCGATGAGCGGCGCATTTGATCTGAAGAACCTGGGATTTCTCGGCAGCTACTACGACGACGACGTCTACTTCAATCTGCCGCTGGATTATCTGCCAAATCTGAACGACCAGTGGCATCTGGACCAGATGCGGCGACGGAACTACGTGCTGGCGACAGGCGTGCACGATCAGTGCTGGAATGACAATGAGAGGTTGGCCGCGGCGATGGGCGCGAAGGGTATCCCCGTGCGGCTGGACGTCTGGGGCGATAACGCGCGGCACGACTGGCCGTGGTGGCAACGCATGCTTGAGGTGTATCTGTAGGGAACTTAGGAGTGAGCGAGTTGGGATGTCAGGAAAAACGGAGTTGAGCAGATGAAGAAGATTGGCGTGCTGTTTGGGATGGAGAACACGTTTCCGGGAGCGCTGGTGGAGCGCATCAATTCGATGGAGCTCGAGGACATTCGCGCGGAGTTTGTTCAGGTGGGCGGGGTGAAGGAAGCCGATCCGAGCGGGTATGCGGTGATCGTTGACCGCATCTCGCATGACATGCCGTTCTATCGCGCGTACCTGAAGAACGCCGCGTTGACGGGCACGCAGATCATCAATAATCCGTTCTGGTGGTCGGCCGACGATAAGTTCTTCAACTACTCGCTGGCGAAGATGCTCGGAGTTGCGGTGCCGAAGACAGTCCTGCTGCCGCACAAGCTGTTTCCGCCCGAGATCAATATCCAGTCGGTGCGCAACCTCGAGTTTCCGCTCAACTGGGATGCAATCTTCGATTACATCAAGTTTCCGGCATTCCTGAAACCGCACGATGGCGGCGGATGGCGCGACGTGCATCACGTACATAATCCGGACGAGTTCTTCCGCGCGTATGACTCGACGCGCGACCTCTGCATGACGCTGCAGGCCGCGGTGAACTTCAACGAATACTTCCGGTGTTATGTGGTGGGGCAGAGAGACGTCCATATCATGCCTTACGATCCGCGGCGGCCGCACCATGAGCGCTACGTGCTCGATCCGCCGGAGTACCCGAAAGAGTTGTTAGCGCGGGTTGAAAACGATGCGCGCACGCTGTGCCAGGCGCTCGGCTACGACCTCAACACGGTGGAGTTCGCGGTTGAGGACGGGATTCCGTACGCGATCGACTTCATGAACCCTGCACCGGACGCGGATGTGCACTCCGTTGGCCAGAAGAACTTCGACTGGATCGTCGACAAGGTCGCGAACCTTGCGATCGAGAAAGCGAAGCTGGCGGGTGCGCCGCCGAAGGAGCTGAAGTGGTCGAGCTTCCTGGCGCATGAGGCCAGCGGGACAATGGCCGGCAAGAAGAGCGCGTCGAAGAAAGCGTCCGGATCGACGACCCGCGCCGCGATTGCGAAGAACGCGTCGGAGAAGCGAGAGGTGAAAGCGGCAGGGAAGAAGCGGGCGAGCAAGAAGAGCGCACTGTAGATCGCACTTAAGGTGGAGGAACGACGATGCCGCCGACGTTTTCGCTGGGCATTGAAGAGGAGTACCAGACAATCGATCCGGAGACGCGCGATCTGCGGTCGCACATCAAGACCGAGATGCTCTCCGAGGGCAAGCTGCGGCTGGAAGAGCGTGTCAAAGCCGAGATGCATCAGTCCGTGATTGAGGTAGGCACGCGCGTCTGCCGCAACATCGAGGAGGCCCGCGAGGACCTGTACGATCTGCGTCGCAACATGATTCATCTCGCCGAGGAGAACGGGCTGATGCTCGTCGCCGGCGCGACGCATCCGTTCGCCGACTGGCGCTCGCAGGAGATCTATCCGGACCCGCGTTACGACAAGGTGGTCGAAGACCTGCAGCTCGTCGCGCGCGCGAATCTCATCTTCGGGTTGCACGTGCATGTGGGTATCGAGGACCGTGAGGCGGCAATTCGTATCATGAACTCGCTGCGATATTTTCTGCCGCACATCCTCGCGCTCAGCACGAACTCGCCCTTCTGGCTCGGGATGGAAACCGGCTACAAGAGCTATCGCGCAAAGGTGTTCGAAAACTTCCCGCGGACGAATCTTCCGGACCATTTCGCGAGCTATTCGGAGTTCGAGAACTACGTCAACCTGCTGATCAAAACGAACTGCATCGATAACGCGAAGAAGATCTGGTGGGATGTGCGGCCGCATCCGTTCTTCAACACCGTAGAGGTGCGCGTGTGCGACATCCCCATGCGCGCAGAAGAGACGGTGGCGATTGCCGCGCTCATCCAGGCCACGGCCGCGAAGCTCTGCCTTCTGCATGAGCGCAATCAGGACTATCGGCAGTACTCTCGCGCGCTGCTGATGGAGAACAAGTTTCGCGCCGTGCGTTACGGCCTCGAGGGCAAGCTGATCGACTTCGGCAAGGAAGAAGAGGTCCCCGAGTGCGATCTGATCCTGGAGTACCTGGAATTTATCGATGAGGTTGTCGACGGGCTGCAATGCAGAGACGCGATCGAGCACATCCGCCAGATGATTCGCGAGGGCTCGGGCGCGGATCGCCAACTGCGCGTCTATAGAGAGACAGGCGACCTGAAGAAGGTTGTGGACTACATGGCGGAAGAGACACGAGCGGGACTGTGAAACGGCGCCAAGCATCCAGGAGCGAAGAGATTTGCAGCTAATGACAGATTTGCGGACCATGAGTTTCCCCGAGGAGTTTCGCGCGGGTGCGCGCAATGCCGTGACGACGTGTCTCAGGATTCAGCCGAGCGAAAAAGTGACGCTGATCACCGACGAGGCCACACGCGAGATTGCCGCGTCCATCGCCGTCGAGCTGGATGCGATCGGCTGCCGCTGGAACGCGTTCGTGCTGGAGGAGCTCGCGGAACGGCCGCTGAAAGAAATGCCGAAGCCAGTGCTCGACGACATGGAGAGCTCAGCGGTTTCGATCTTCGCGGTGCAGGTGCAGCCCAACGAGCTGCGCAGCCGCATGCAGATGACTGACGTGGTTAATCGCCGCAGGATGCGGCACGCGCACATGGTGAACATCACGCCCGAGGTGATGGTCGAGGGCATGCGCGCCGACTTCAATGCGGTCGACCGATTGAGCCAGAAGGTGCTCGAAAAAGTGCGCGCGGCCAGGTACGTGCGGGCTACTACCGCGGTCGGGACGAACATCTTCGCCGAGCTTGAGCCGAACTACAAATGGTTCAAGACCTCCGGCATCATCAGCCCGGAGAAGTGGGGCAACCTGCCCGGCGGCGAGTGCTTCACCGCGCCCGGCGAAGTCAACGGGGTGTTTGTTGTGGATGGAGTGGTCGGGGATTTTCTTTGCGCGCGGTTCGGCATTCTGCGCACTACACCTCTGACGATTCACGTGGGCCACAACCGCATCACGACTGTGGAGTGTGCGAACAAAGAATTGGAGCAGGCGTTCTGGGACTACACGCACACTGATGAGAACTCGGATCGCGTCGGTGAGTTTGCGATCGGAACCAACATCGGCGTGTCGCGTGTCATTGGAAATATCCTGCAGGACGAAAAGTTTCCCGGCATTCACATTGCGTTCGGCGATCCGTACGGGGCGCACACCGGAGCGCCGTGGAAGTCGACGACGCACATTGATGTCGTCGGGCTCGAGTTCAATATCTGGCTCGGCGATGGCGTGCACGAAGAGCAGATTATGAGTGAAGGCAAGTTTCTCATCGAGGCATAGATAGTCGATGCTCGAGCCGTATCGCAGCGCGTTCAACGAGCGCTTCACGCAGGGCAAGTATGCAGAGCTGCTGCGGCTGCTCAAGAACCGCACACGTACAGAGGTTGACTTCCGCGTCGCCGAAACCCCTTGCTTCTTCGCGCCGGAGCTGATGCAGAAACTGGTCCGCACGGGCGAAGAACTCACAGCGGAGCTGCTCGGAAACCCGCAATACATGCGCGATTCAGATGCCGCGATTCCGGCGGAGTATCGCGTGCCCGCCGAGGACGCGCATCCGCATTTCATGACGGTGGACTTCGGGCACGTGCGCAATGCGGCTGGGGAGCTCGAACCGAAGCTGGTTGAGATGCAGGCGTTCCCGTCGGTCTTCGGATACCAGATGGTCCTCTCCCAGGCGTACAAGCAGGTCTACGAGCTGGATGAAGGACTCCAGTATCTCTTCGGCGGAATGCAGGACGCCGCGTACTGGGCGGTGCTGCGGGAGGTAATCGTCGGCCGACACGACCCGGAGAACGTCGTCCTGATGGAGATCGAGCCGGAGAAGCAGAAGACGCTGCCGGATTTTCGCGTGCACGAGGAGCGGCTCGGCATTCGCACCGTGGACATCGCGACGGTAACCAAGCGGGGGAAACGGTTGTTCTACGAGCGAGACGGCGCGGAGGTGCCAATCGAGCGGATTTACAACCGGGCCATTGTGGATGAGCTGGCGCGGAAGAAAATCAAACTGCCCTTCGACTACCGCGAGGAGTTGGAGGTCGAGTGGGCAGGCCACCCGAACTGGTACTTCCGGATCAGCAAGTTCTCGATCCCGTACCTCAACCACACGTCGGTCCCCGCGGCGGTCTTCCTGGATGACTGGTTTGCCGGCCGAAGCCGCCACCGTCTGCCGGAAGACAGAAACCGTTGGATTCTGAAGCCGCTCTATTCTTTTGCCGGCAAGGGCATACAGTTTGCTCCGAACGATGACGACCTCGCATCGATTCCTGACGGAGAGCGACATAACTATCTGCTGCAGGAGCGCGTGCAGTTTGAGCCGGTAATCCGCACGCCCGAGGGGATGACTCAGGCGGAGATCCGAATCCTGTACGCATGGCCGGACCGGGGTAGGATGACGCCGCTGATCAGCCTCGTACGTATGGGGCGGGGGCTGATGATGGGGGTCGATCACAACCGGGACCGTACGTGGGTGGGGGGATCGGCCGGCATGATCCCAAAGGAGACACCTTGGTAATGGTTCCACCCGGGTTTACGTGGGGTACAATCGTGCGACAATCGGTGCTGCCAACAGGCTGACCCCGAAAAGGGAATCCTATGTCCGTTACTACCCCCGCCAGTGATCCGGTTCGTGCAGCCGTCCGTTTTCCGCTGCGGCTTGATCTGACGCTCACGTCAGAGGACCGCGAGTACCATGCGGTGACGGAGGACGTCTCTTCGGCCGGGCTGCTTTTTGTCAGCGATGAAGTACCGCCAGTGGATAGTACGGTTCGTTTTCAGATCAAGATGCCGGCTGCCATTATGGGTGGGACAGAGGATGTTTTGCTGGATTGTGTTGGGCGAATCGTTCGACATGACTTTTCCGCGGGCCGCAGCCGGGCCGCGGCTGTAATTGATAAGTACTCCCTAAGGGCTGAACGCCATGACCACTGATGGATCAAAAAACACAGTAACCAAAGCTCCGGAGAACGGAGCCAATGCCGGGCCGGGAATTCGGGTAATCCTGGCGGACTCACAGGCCATCTACCGCGTTGGAATGCGCAAGGTGTTCGCGCTGGAGGATGACATCCGTGTCGTCGCGCAGGCGGAGACCCTAGAAAACCTATACGCCGCGCTCCAGCGGTTTCCAACCGACGTCGTGCTGCTCGAAGGGCAGCTCATTGCCGGCACGGTCGACGCTATCCCACAGTTTGTGCGCCGCGCGCCGAATGCGAAGCTGATCGTGCAGGTATCGGAGAGCGACGAAAGCAATACCGTGGAGCTGTACCGGCGTGGGGTGCGTGGCGTTGTTCCGCGGTCGATCTCGCCGGACCTGCTGGTCAAGTGCGTGCGCAAAATCGCTGCGGGTGAGACCTGGATCGACAATCAGTCCATCTCGTGGGTGATTGATGCGTACCGCGCGCAGGCTGCCTCGCTCACGAATCCGAGAACACAGCCGCGGCTCTCTGACAAGGAGCTCGCCATCATTGCCTGCATCACCCGCGGGATGCGCAATAAAGAGATCGCGTACCAGATTGGGACCACCGAGCAGGTCGTGAAGAACTATCTGCGTAAGGTTTACGACAAGCTGGGTGTGAGTGATCGCCTGGAACTGGCGCTCTACTGCCTGCACCACCAGATATTAAAGCAGGAGACGGCGGCGGCGGAGATGGCGTACATGGATCCGGGCGTGCCCCTGCGTGCCAAGCTCTAGACTGTGGTCCGAACTTATAGTCTGAGGGCTGTGCGCGAGGATGTTCCTAAAGCCGTTTCGATCCCTTAGCCCCGCGCAATGGCGAACCTTCTCGGCCTGCTTTCTGGGCTGGTCGCTGGATGCGTTCGATTTCTTCCTCCTCACATTCTGTCTCGATTCCATCGCAGCCACGTTTCACGTGAGCCTCGCGACAGCGGCGGACAGCATCACCTGGACGTTGTGCATGCGGCCGGTGGGTGCGCTGCTGTTCGGCCTGCTCGCCGAGAAGATTGGGCGCCGTCCCACGCTGATGCTGAATGTGCTGACGTTTTCGATCTTCGGGGTGGGGTCAGCCTTTGCGCCGAGCTTCACGACGTTTCTCATCATGCGCGCGCTGTTCGGGGTGGCGATGGGCGGCGAGTGGGGCGTGGGCGCGGCGCTGGCACTCGAGTCCATTCCCGCAGATGTACGAGGGTTCTTCTCCGGATTGTTGCAGGAGGGCTATATGGCAGGGAACCTGCTCGCTGCCGCGGCGTATGGTTCACTCTATCCCCACCTGCATGCGCATGGCTTCATGACCAAGTGGCGGATGCTCTTCCTGCTGGGCGGAATTCCCGCCGCGCTTGCCGCATTCATCGCCGCCGGGGTGGAAGAATCACCCGCGTGGAAGAAAGGCCGGACCAGAGCCAAAGGTGAGAGTTACCGCGCTCTGTTGAAGTCGCTTCCACTGTTCTGCTTCCTCGCGTTCCTGATGTTTGGCTTCAATTCATTCAGCCATGGGACGCAAGACCTCTATCCGACGTTCCTTAAGCACGATAAGGGTTTCAGCGTGCAGATGACTTCGGTCGTCTCGATGCTCGGGGCGGTAGGCGCGTTCGTCGGCGGGATCTGCGCGGGGGCGCTTTCGGAGCGGTTTGGGCGGCGGCGGATGATTGTTCTCGCCGCCTTATTGGCTGTGCCCGTGATTCCAATCTGGATCTGGAGCCAGACCGCACCCATGCTGGCGCTTGGCGGTTTTCTGATGCAGTTGACGGTGCAGGGGGCGTGGGGGGTCATTCCGGTGCACCTGAATGAGCTGTCGCCCGGGCCGGTAAGGGCGATATTGCCGGGCCTGGCGTACCAGCTCGGGAACCTGCTTTCGTCCAGGAACGGGCACTACCAGGCGGTAGTGGCACAAAGGGTGTTTGGAGGACGACTTGCGCCTGTGTTGGGCTGGACGGTAGTGTTCTGTGCGGTGTTTATCGCAGTCGTGACTTCGCTTGGACGTGAGGCTCGCGGAGCGGACATGTCGGGCAGTCAAACGGCAGGCGTCTAAGTAAATAGAGGTAGTGATGGAGATGGGGACCACAGCAGCACCGGAGCTTACGCAGGCAAAACCGTATCTGATTGAGCAGGATTGGGCGGCCTATACGCCGGAGCAGCATGCAATCTGGTCGGAGTTGGTGGGGCGCCGGATGCCGCAGCTGGAGCAGTATGCGTGCGCGGAGTATCTCGACGGGTTCGCGGGCATCGGGCTACAGCAGGACCGGCTGCCAAATCTGACGGAAGTGACGAAGAGGCTGCGTCCGCGGACCGGGTGGAGTTCCACGCCCGTCAGCGGGTTTCTGCCCGCGGGAGCGTTCTTCGAGATGCTCGCGGCGCGTATGTTTCCGACGACAACCTGGATTCGCGGCCGCGAATCGCTGGAGTACACGCCGGAGCCGGACATCTTCCACGATGTGTTTGGGCATGTGCCGATGCACGCGCATCCGGTCTTCGCGGAGTTTCTGCAGCACTACGGCAAGGTCTGCGCCGCGCTCACGGATCAGAATGATCTGGAGCGGATGGGGCGGCTGTTCTGGTTCACGGTGGAGTTTGGGGTGATCCGGCAGGCGGGGGAGATCAAGGTGTATGGGAGTGGGTTGATCTCGTCGCATGGGGAGTGCACGCATGTGATGAACGGAGGACCGGAGATTCGGGAGTTTGAGCTGGCGAAGGTGCTGGATACGGTGGTGGATGTGGCCAAGATGCAGCCGGTGCTGTACGCGATCGAGAGTTTTGACCAGATCTATGAAGCGACCAAGGAGGCGGAGGGGCGGCTGGGTTAGGCGTGCGATTATTGTTGTGGTGGGTACCCCTTCCCCCGGTACTTTCCGCGCAAAGTCTTCGAAACAGGGAATTTAAGTCTGGACTTCTAGGCGAAAACAGGGCTTTAACGTGCAAAGTCTTCAAAACAAAGGAGTAGGGTTCACAGGGGGGTGCGGTCGAAATTGATGGCGAAGCGGCGGATGTTGCAGATCTTGTTGGGGTTGTTTGTCGCGGCGGCGGTCGGCTGCAGGGCGGGCGGGCAGGCGGCTGCGCCGGCTGGTCAGTATGTGCGACCGACGCCACCGACGCGTGATCCGCATACGGCTGGGTTTGTGAAGGCGACGGAGTTGCCCGATGGGGAGGCTCCGCCGGCGGATAAGGATGGGAACTACATCATTGGGCCGACGCACGTGCCGGCGCCTGGAATGCAGGTGTCTGATCCGAAGGCGGAGCTTCGTGGGCAGGTGGTTGAGTTCACGATGAGCTCGGCGGAGAGCAAGATCTATCCGGGCATTGCGCGGGACAAGGGAACCTTTGGCACGCCGGACCCGAACGATCCGGCGAAGCTGGTGGTGACGACGAGCCATCCGGCGCCGTGGACGCGCAAGGTGACGGTCTATGTGCCGCAGGAGTATGTGCGGGGGATGGAAGCGCCGCTGATCGTGGGGGCGGATGGGCCGGACTGGATGCTGTTTAGGGCGATCGACGGGCTGATCGCCGAGCACAAGGTCCCGGTGATGCTTGCGGTGTCGATCCAGAACGGCGGCGGCGATGCGCAGGGGAGTGAGCGCGGGCTCGAGTACGACACGATGTCGGGCAAGTATGCGGAGTGGGTGGAGCACGAGGTGTTGCCGCGGGTGGAGCGGGAGGCGCATGTTCGGCTGACGCATGATCCGGATGGAAGGGCGACGATGGGTGGGAGCTCGGGCGGGTCGGCTGCGCTGGAGATGGCGTGGTATCACCCGGAGTGGTATCACCGGGTGCTGACGTATTCAGGGACATTTGTGAATCAGCAATGGCCGCCGAGCGCGGCGACTCCGGGCGGGGCGTGGGAGTTTCATGAGCGGCTGATTCCGGGAACGGCGAAGAAGCCGATTCGGGTATGGATGGAGGTTGGGGATCGGGATTTGCTGAATCCGAATGTGATGCGCGACGGGATGCATGACTGGGTGGCGGCCAATGAGCGGATGGCGAAGGTGCTGGCGGAGAAGGGATATCACTACCAGTTTGTGTTTGCGCGGAATGCTGGGCATACCGATCGCCCGGTGAAGGCGCAGACGTTGCCGGAGGCGCTGGAGTATGTGTGGCGGGGGTATAAAGCGCGGTAAAAAGCGGTCGTTTGCTACAGCAAACACACCCCAACGTGTCGCTTCGCTGAGGTTGGGGCGTCCGGATTGTGGGACGAGGTCGAGTCGAGGGTGGGTCCTTGAGTGAGGGTCGGTACATCGCGGGTGGGCACCCGGAGTTGTGGTGGGTACCCGGGAGTGTGGGCTCTTATGGGTGATTAGGAGATCTTATCGGGCGGCAGGTTGATTTTGTGGGGGTATCGACGTATCGTTAGGGCTGTGAAGGTGATGTGCATGTGCGCGTGTTGTCTTGGCCTCAGGGCTGGGGCGGCGGCGTGCGCGGCAGAAGCATAAGCGCAAACCCATAAGCTTCACCCCTGAGGTCCCACGACAAGCGTCGTGGGCTTTTCGTTTTTGCGGGAGTTTTTTTCGGGAGATTTTCAAGTGAGCGAGACGACTGTTTTGGAGCCTGTGACGGCGGCAGCCCCAGTGAAAGAGGCTGCACCGCTAAAAGAGACAAAGGCCCAGAAGGCCGAACGGCTGAAGCGCGAGAAGAATCCGTGGGATGCGTGGGAGGAGGTGCGGGAGTTTGCGCGGCTGGGGCACAGCAGCATCCCGGCCGATTGGGCGATGTATTTCCGGTGGTGGGGAATCTACTCGCAGGGCGATGGCCTGGGCGTGACCGGCGGGACGGGTGGCGAGGGCAAGGCGACGGAGTTCTTCATGCAGCGGATTGCGCTGCCGAATGGATTGCTGACGTCGCGGCAATTGCGCGGGATTGCAGATATTACGGCGAAGTATGCGCGCGGGATTGGCGATGTAACGACGCGGCAGAATATTCAGCTGCACTGGCTGACGATCCAGTCGCTGCCGGTGGTGGCGGAGGAGCTGGAGAAGATTGGACTGTCGTCGAAGGGCGCGTGCGGCGATGTGGTGAGGAATGTGACGGGGTGCCCACTGGCCGGGCTGGATGGGCATGAGCTGATTGATTCGTCGCCGCTGGCGGTGGAGATCGCGCAGAAGCTGACGGGAAATGCGGAGTTCTATAACCTTCCGAGGAAGTTCAAGATTTCGGTGAGCGGATGCCCGGTGTGGTGCTCGTTTCCGGAGATTAATGATGTGGCGCTGACGGCGCTGAAGCGTGTGAAGGATGGCAAGGAGGAGATCGGCTATAGCCTGCGCGTGGGTGGCGGGTTGTCGAACCAGCCGCATCTGGCGGTGCGGCTGCCGGCGTTCATTCCGCAGGATAAGGCGTTCGATGCGGTGAAGGCGGTGCTGGAGGTGTTTCGCGATGCGGATGTGCTGCGCGAGAGCCGGACGGCGGCGAGGATCAAGTATCTGTTTGCGAAGTTTGGATGGACCGCGGAGCAGATGCTGGAGGCGATCGAGGCGCGGCTTGGGTACAAGTTTGACTATGCCGAGGAGGGTCCGGTTGCGGAGGACATTTATCGCGATCATGTGGGCGTGCATCGGCAGAAGCAGGATCGGCTGAGCTATGTGGGCGCGACGATTCTGAATGGGCGGCTGACGGCGGACCAGATGTTTCGGCTGGCGGAGTTGAGCGAGCGGTTTGGCGATGGGCATCTGCGCACGACGATTGGGCAGAACATTTTGATTGTGAATGTGCCGAATGAGAAGGTTCAGGAGTTGGTGCGGGAGCTCGGGGCGCTGGGGCTGGAGGTGCAGCCGACGGTGTTCTTCCGCGGGGCGATTGCGTGCACGGGAACGGAGTTCTGCAAGCTGGCGATTGCGGAGACGAAGCAGTTCAACAAGTGGCTGGTGAGCGAGCTGGAGGAGCGGGTGCCGGAGTTCGATCAGCAGATCAGGCTGCATGTGACGGGGTGCACGAACTCTTGCGGGCAGTCGTGGATTGCGGATATCGGGCTTGAGGGGAAGAAGATCAAGAAGGATGGAAAGATGGTCGACGCGTTTTACTTCTGCGTCGGTGGCGCGGTGGGTGAGTATGCTGGCGTTGCGCGGCAGATTGGATATCGCGCCGCGGCGGAGGATTGCCCGGAGGCCATTGAGCGGCTGCTGCGGGGGTACCTGGCGAAGCGGAACCAGGGCGAGAGTCTGCGCGGGTACTTCCGGCGATCGACCGATGCGGAGCTGCGCGAGGACCTGGCAGGCGGTGAGTTTCCGCCGGTGCCGAGAGATCCGGCTCCGGGCCGCGTACCGGCGAATGTTGGCTGAGGTTGTGAGATGAGTTTGTTTCCGATGTTTCTGAAGCTGACGGCGCGGCCATCCGTGGTGGTGGGTGCGGGCGCGATTGCGGAAGGGAAGATCGGGGCGCTGCTAGAGGCGGAGGCGAAGGTGACGGTGATTGCGCCGGAGGCGCTGCCGCGGGTGCGTGAGTGGGCTGAGGGCGGCGATATCACCTGGGTGCAGAGGCAGTACCGCGACGGCGATCTGGCCGGTGCGTTTCTTGCGGTTGCGGCGACCGCGACTGCGGAGGTGAATCGCGCGGTGTTTGCGGAGGCGACGGCACGCGGCGTGCTGGTGAATGCAGTGGATGATCCACCGTTCTGCGATTTTTATTTTCCGTCCATTGTGAAGCGCGGTGAGCTGCAGATTGCGATTTCGACGGCGGGGGAGAGCCCGGCGCTGGCGCAGCGGCTGCGCAAGGAGATCAATGCGGCGCTGCCGCTGGATACGGGCGAGTGGCTGATGGAGTTGGGAAGGCTGCGGCGTGAGGTGACGGCGGTTGAGCCGATCGGCGAGCCGAGGAAGCAGTTGCTGCATGAGCTGGCGCAGCGTGAGGTGTGCGGGTTTGCGGAGTGTCCGGCGCGGGCGCGAGCGAGAGAGCATGCAAGAGAGTTTGGGTACGTCGAGGACGAGGTGGTTCGATGACGAGGGCGGAGGCGGGGAAGGTTTATCTGGTGGGGGCGGGGCCGGGCGATCCGGAACTGCTGACGGTTCGGGCGGTGCGGCTGCTGGAGTCGGCGGATGTGGTGTTTCATGATGATTTGGTTCCCGATGAAGTGCTGGCGCTGGCGAATCGGCATGCGCTGGTGACGAGTGTGGGCAAGCGATGCGGGCGGCCGCGGATTACGCAGCAGGGGATTCATTCGCTGATGATTGAGGCGGCGCGCGCGGGGCAGAGTGTGGTGCGGCTGAAGTCGGGCGATCCGCTGGTGTTTGGGCGTGCGGGTGAGGAAATTGCGGCGCTACGGGCGGCGGGTGTGGAATTGGAAGTGGTGCCGGGAGTGACGGCAGCGTTTGCGGCGGGAGCGGCGCTGGCATTGCCGCTTACGGATCGGAAGTATGCGTCGAAGCTGATTTTTTGCACAGGGCATCATGCGACGGGGAAGGATCCCGCCGCGATATGGAGCGGGCCGCTGCCGGAGGATGCGACGCTAGTGATCTATATGCCGGGGCGCGATACGGCGCGCCTGGCGCGGGAGCTGGCGGAGGCGGGCGTTGCGGCGGATGTGCCGTGTGCGGCGGTGTCGCAGGCGGCGACTGCGCGGCAGAGCCATGCAGTGTCGCGGCTGGAGGGGCTGGCGGAGATGGAGTGCGGGCCGGCTCCGCTGCTGGTGCTGGTGGGCAGGGCGATGGAGCCGCTGCTGGATCAGCCGGATCGGCTGACGCAGGTGTTCGAAGAGGCGCGGGCGAGCGCGGTCGAGCTGCGGTAGAAAAAGCAGATCCGCTGCGGGGATGACAGTAAGAAAAACACAAGCAGAAGCAAAAGAACAGATAGCGGTATTCGTTAGCGGCGGACGTAGACGTCGATGTTCGCGGTGGGATCGTCGGAGAGATCGGGATAGTTTGGGGCGGGTGGGTGCGGGAGCTGGCGGTATTCGTGGCTCATTGTTTCGAGTAGCGCGGCGGGCATGTGCGAGCGGTCGTCGTGGAGACAGATGAGGAGTTGAGAGCGGTCGGCTTCGAAGGCGGCGAGGATCCGCGGCTCGTACTCGAGTGGGTAGGAGCTGCCGGGGTGCCACCAGAGCGGAAGGCCGCGGGGTGAGGCGAGGCGATAGCGCGCGTAGAGGAACTCCATGCGCGGACCGAAGAAGACGGAGCGCGGGCCGATGGTGCGGATCGCGGCGTCGGTTTCTTCGAGCACGGAAGCCAGATTGCGGCAGGTGGTGAAGGAACCGAAGAAGGGGTCGTGAATGCGGGCTTCGGTGCCGCAGGTTTCGGCTTCGGCCCAGACGCCGATCTCCTGCATGCGGGCGCGTGAGACGGCGTAGAAGAGCGCTATGGCGAAGAGGATGTAGGTTGCGGCGGTGATGGCAGATCGTGTGAAGGCGTGGGATTTGGGCAGCCGTGTCAGCATCAGAGCGGCGCCGAGGAGAAGAACGGGAGCGTCGATAATTGCGAACTCGACGTTGGTGCCGATGCCGAGCCATGCGGCGATGAGGCCGGTGAGTGCGAGTGCGCGGAGCCAGACTGGTGTGGAGCGGCGAGGTGTTTGGCTGAAGATCCAAATAGCGGCGGGGAAGAGGATCGCGTAGATGGTCCAGCGCTGGAAGCCGACGGAGAGGTCCTTGTTGTAGAGGATCCCGGCGAGGAAATGGCCGGGTTGGAAGCGCGAGGTGAGCTGGAAGTAGACGCTGTAGGTCGCGATGAGCGAGGTGTCGGCGAAGACGAGGACGAGCGAGGAGAGCAGAGCTGCGCCGAGGAGTCCGAGCAGGGCGGTGCGTATGCGATGGGCGAGGAGGAGTGTGATGGTGCAGCCGAGGAGGATGGGAAGAGCGACGTTGGGTTTCGCGAGCAGAAGCAGGGTTTCGGCGAGCACGAGGTGGGCGAAGTGTTCGGTGCGAACGGAGCGGAGCGGAGGGGTCGATGTCGAAAGCGCGAAGGAGACGAGCAGAGCGTAGAGTGACGGGCCTTCGGTCCACGAGGAGTGCCAGGGGAAGCCGATGGCCAGGAGCGGCGTTATCTGCAGAGCGCAGTAGAGCAGCGCGAGCCAGCGCAGGCGGGGTTCAGAGATTTGTGTGCGGAGCAGGTAGAGAATGCGGAGGCCGGCGATCGTGAGGAGCAGCGGAAGGACGGCGCCGGCGATGGAGATGGCGAGCCAGCGGACTCCGAGAATCTTGAAGGCGAGTGCGATGGCGAGATAGAGGATGGGCGGGAAGGTGCAGATGAAGTCGCGATTGGGCGCCTGGCCGAGATAGACGCGCCAGCCGCAGTCGATGAGCGGGCTGAGATCGTAGCCGCCGAAGCGGTACTGGAGAAGTTTTAGGTTGGCGAGCGCGATGCAGACGCACGCGGCTGTGCAGAGCGCGAGGAAGCGGGGGAAGGTGAGGCTCCGCATGAGGGGATGAATGCATCCGGAGCGCTTCAGGTTGCGTTGCGTGAGTGCTCAGGTTCGGATTTTGTCGTGGGCCGTTGCGGAGACGGTGAAAGCCATGCATCACAAATTTTGCTGAGCTGAGTTGTGCTCCCCCTTGTATAAGGGATGGCATGCTCGGGCTCTGGTCTGTGAGGCTGCCGGTCAGTGAAGAGGATCAACGGTGGGTTGACGCCGGGTTCGCTCGATTGGCCGCGATGGTGGGCTGGCAGCGAATGATGGCGGCCCGGGTGGCACTGCCCACGCCAGAAGACTTTCCCGATCCATACGACGGTTCTGAAGCAGCGGTGCGAGCTCTGTTTCTGCGTGTGGCGCGGTGCATGGGAGTGACGGCCGACGGGACAGAGCTCCGTTTGTTTTCGGACGCGCTCGAATCGACACAACACTCGGTTCCGTTCGCATCGGGAAAATGGTCAACTCCCGGCGGCGTGTACATGGATCCGCAGAATGGCCCGAAGGTGATTGCAGTCCATACGAAACAGATAGAGGATTCGTTAGGTTTGATCGCTGTTCTTGCCCATGAGCTCGGCCACTTGCTACTGCTGGGTGGTGGCCTTGTCGATCGCGATTCAGACGACATGGAGGAGCTGAACGACTTGCTTACAGTGTTCCTCGGCTTTGGCGTGTTCAACGCGAATGCAGCGTTTCGGTTTTCGCAGTACACGGACGTCTACTCGCAGGGATGGTCAGCGGGAAGACTGGGGTACTTGCCTGAACAGGTGTGGGGCTATGCGCTGGCCAGGTTCGCCTTCGAACGCCAAGAGATGAACCCGGAGTGGACGCGATATCTGTCGACCAACATCCGGGCTTACTTCAAGTCCTCAATGCGATGGCTCGAACGTAACGGCGAACTTCTCAGACTTGTTTAGTGCTGCGGTTCGGATTCGGCGAGGAGTTTGATGAGGTAGTCCTTCCAGACGGCGGCGGCGGTGTGGGTTCCGTGGCCGTGGGTCTGGTCGGAGATGGGGATGAGGACGAACTGCGCGTGCGGCATTTGCTTAGTGAGTTTCTCGGCGATGCCGAGCTCGGGTGGGTTGATGAAGTCGTCGGCGGAGTTGATGTACATCACGGGAACGGTGATGCGGTCGAGGTGGGGCTCGGGGTTGTAGTTGCGCGAGGAGTCGACGTAATAGATGAAGTTGTTGGCGTCAGTGTGGGCGTCGACGCGGTCGAGATAGTTGTCGATGTACTTTTCGGCGGCTTCGCGAGTGGGCGCGGCCTTCTGGAGCACGAGCGGGGCGGCGCCCATGACGAAGAGGAGCTCGTTGGCGGTGCGGATGCCTTCCATCGGTTCAGAGGTGTAGTTGCCGTTATTCCAGGCGGGGTCGCGCTTGATGTTCTCGATGGCGAGGTAGCGCATGATGCGGTTGCGCCCGGCGATTTCCGTGGGCAGGCAGGCGAGGGGCATCAGTGCGTCGGAGAAGCCGGGGTAGGTTTCGCCCCAGACGAAGGACTGCATGCAGCCCATCGAGGTGCCGAGGATGAGCCGGAGGTGGTCGACGTGCAGGCCTTCGAGGAGCATCTGGTGCTGCGAGCGGACCATGTCGTCGTAGTCGTAGTGCGGGAAGTTCATCTTGAGGCCGTCGGAGGGCTTGGAGGAGTCGCCCTGGCCGATGTCGTCGGGGAGGATGAGGAAGTATCGGGTGATGTCGAGCGGCTGGCCGGGGTCGAAGAGGACGTTGGAGAAGATGGGATTCAGGAGTGTGTGGCGGTCGCCGCCGGTGCCGTGGAGGAGAAGGACAGCGTTGTCGACGTGCCCGGCTGAGTTGCGGTGCGGCGCGCCGAGGGTGAGATAGCGCAGCTTGAGCTCGGGGAGCGTTTCGCCGGTGGCGAATTTGAAGTCGTGCGCGATGTAGAGCTCGTCCTTGGTGGGCCACTTAGTTCGCGGGCGTGGCTGTGCCGGCGTGGTCGACATCGTTTGCGGGGAGGCGATGGTGGCGAAGGCAGTGAGCGCGAGGGCGAGGAGGATTGAGCGCATGCGTGGGCTCCTGAGGTGGCGAGAAGCATGTTTCTTGGCTTCGCCTCGGAATGACAGAAACAAAATCAAGGGGCAACAACAAAAGCAAGAGCAACAGCAATAGCAACAGCTAATGTGAATCAGTTTTGAGCTTGCAATTGTCGGCTCTCAGTAGAGCGGAGGGCGCGAAAATCGAGTGCGGTCTTCCCGGCCTCCAAGTGTAGAACGGTGCTATTCGGTCGGGGAGTTCGTGTGAGTGGGGGCTTGTTCGCGGGCTTTCTTTGCTTCCTCGGTGAGTGGGGTGGTGATCTCGTCGAGGAAGTCCTTCTTGCTGTCGTCACGAACCAGGATTGGGTAGCGCTGGCCGTCGTGGTAGGGGATATCGACGGGTCGGATGTAGTCCCCGGTCTGGATGAGGAGGTGGATCGCCTCTTTGCCTGTAGGGGTGCCGGTGTGGGCCTCGTCAATGGCGTCGCGGAGGCGGTCGGCGGAGAAGGTGCGGCTGTTAATCGCGATGATCTTCCCGCCGGGCGCGAGCTTGGCCTGGTCGGCGGGCCCTCCCCAGCGAACGTCGCTAATATTACCTTCACTGCTGATCCGAAGGCCGAGCGAGTACCAGACGTTCGGCCCGGCCATGCGGCGCTCGCCGCCGGCGAGCTTCTCCACGTCCGACGGGTGGTCCTGGTAGGCAAGTTTGTAACCACCGCGCTCGATGCCGTCGAGGTCGGCATGCGGATTGACCAGATCGATGCGGTCGTGGAGGAACTTCGCCCAGTCGTACTTCACAACCTGGTTGAGGTCATCGATGAGCTCCTGGCGGTCGTAGGTGACGATGAGTGGACCTGTATTGCCGCCTTTAGCGAGGAAGATGTGCAGGAAATCGGTGAGGGATTTTTTGTCGTCGCTGAGCTGGCGGATGAGCGTGTCGGCATCGAGCCAGAGGAGTTCACCTTCCTGGTAGTAGTCCTGTCCGCGACGCCAGTTGGACCATGCGGGGTCGTTGTTGCGAAGGATGCTGGCGGCGATTGCGGTGTCGTCGGTGGTGCGCCAGATGCGGCCGGGCTTGTCGTCGAGGCTGGCGGCTGAGGCGGCGAGGAGGGCGCGGTACTGTGCGGCGGTCTTGAGTCCGGCGCGCGCGGCGAGTACGTTGCCCAGGTATTGTGTCATGCCTTCGTAGACCCAGAGGAGCTCGCCCTGCTGCATCTGGTGGAAGTCCGGCTGGTAGAGGTTGTAGGGGCGGCGATACTTGCCGTTCCAGGAGTGGGTGAACTCGTGGGCGAGGAGATCGGCGTTGTAGACCTGGTGGCGCGCGTCGGCAAAGCCGAGCTCGCCGACACCGTTGTCGGACGACTGGCCGTGTTCAAGGCCCTCACCGCCGGCGACGTCCGACAGCGTGAGGAGGAAGTGATAGACATTGTAGTGATGCGAGGCATAGGCGGCGCTGGCCTCGCGAACGAGGTTGGAGACCTCGGCGAGAACTTCGGGGCGGAGGTTGGAATCTTTCGGCTCCTCGGAGACGACGTCGATGAAGTGCTTTGGGGAGATCTCGGGCGCGAGAGCGAACTCGTGGAAGTACTCGCCGGTGATGACGGGGGAGTCTTCAAGCTGCTCGACGGTAGTGGGCTGGAATTGCGTGGTGCCGCCGGGCTTGGAATTTGGATCGTAGGCTCCGACGGGCTGCAGGGCAGTGCCGATGCCCCAGCCTTTAGGCACTGTCACGCTGGGCTGGATCGGGATGTCGCGGACGGGAGTGTTCGCGGGATAGAGCATCAGCTTTTCCCACTCGAGCACGGCGAGTCTGTCGGAGACGCGCGAGAGCACGATGCAGTCGAGATGAGCGTGAAGCGTGGTGACGCCAAGCGGGACGTCGATGTGGAATTGGTAAAGGTCGGTCTCGTCACGGCGCCAGGGAATGGTTTTGCCGTTTGCGGTGAAGACGACGCCGGTGATTTCTTCGGCAGGGCCGGTGGGGCGGTGGTTGCCGGGGATCCATTCGGGTGTCGTGAATGCGGCCGGGCCGGGCTTCACGGGGAGGTCGATCTCGGCGTGATAGAGCTTGCGCGGAGCGTCGGTGAGATCGGCGGTGATGCGGATGGGCGTTTGGCAGAAGCACGGGAGCGCAAGCAGAGACGCGGCGGCGAGGAGCACAGACGTGCGGAGCATCTTGGGGGAAGGTCCTCTCGTGAGAGCAGATGGGATGCCGGTAAGGGGGATGACGAGAAACAAGCCGCCGAAGACGCGGCGGCTGCGGTCTAGGAGGCTTGGAGCGCTTGCTCGATCGCACCTGTGAGGCGCGGATCGTCCGGTGTGATGTCGGAGGCGAACCGGCCGATCACTTTGCCGTGGCGATCGATCAGAAACTTCTCGAAGTTCCAGAGCAGTTCAGGTGGATTGTTCGGGCCAGGAAGACCCTGGGACTTCAGAAAGCCGGCAAGGTCTTCACGCAGAGCGTTGCCGTTTTCGGTGCGGTCCGGATGAGTGGCGATGAGCTCGCGATAGAGAGGGTGTTTGTCAGGGCCGCTGACGACCGTCTTGCTGAAGAGAGGGAAGCTGACGGGGTAGTCGATGGAGCAGAACTTCGCGATGTCCTGTTCGGTTCCGGGTTCCTGGCCGGCGAAATCATTGGCCGGGAAACCGAGGGTGACGAGACCGCGATCCTTGTAGCGCTGATAGAGAGACTCGAGGCCGGTGTACTGCGGGGTGAAACCGCACTTGGACGCTACGTTGACGACGAGCAGGACCTTGCCGCGGAAGGAGTCGAGCGAGATGGCGGCGCCCGAGAGGGTGGTGAGCGGGATGTCGTAAATCTGAGGCATGGGGCAATTATCGCAAGGTGCCGGTTGTGACACGGAAAAGCGTGGCGGTCAGTGTGAATAAAGGAGTTCGCTGTGCGGATTGACAGAGTAGCGTAGGATATTTATCGGTGCGCTTCTGTGCGGCCGAGGATTTTGCCCAGGCATGAGCTTCTTCGATCTTCTGTTTGGTAAGCCGCTGGCTACCAGTGCCGAGAAGGACGAGCACATCGGTGTAGCGGCAGGAGTCCCGATCTTCGGGCTCGATGGACTGACGAGCGCGGCGTACGGCCCGGAAGCGGCGATGGTGCTGCTGATTCCGCTGGGAATTGCCGGAGTGCAGCAGCATCTGCTGCCGATCTTCGGATTAATTCTGGCGCTGCTGGTGATTCTGTACTTCAGTTACCGGCAGACGATCGATGCCTATCCCACGGGTGGCGGTTCTTTTACAGTCGCAAGTGAAAATCTGGGTAATGGAGCCGGGCTGCTCGCGGCTGCGGCACTGATGATCGACTACATTCTGACGGCCGCGGTGGGTGTTTCGGCCGGCGTCACGGCCTTGGTCAGTGCAATTCCTTCCTTACATCCGCATCAACTCGGGCTCTGCCTCGTTGTCCTTGCCCTTATCGTTGTGGTGAATCTGCGTGGCGTGAAAGAGACGGGCCTGGTCTTCATGATGCCGACGTTTCTGTTCGTCGGTTCGCTGCTGGCTACCATCGCTGTAGGCGTGTCTCGATCGATTGCAGCTGGTGGGCATCCGGCGGCTATGGCGCCGCCTCCGCCGCCGTTACCCGCGTTCGGGACGCTTACCAGGTTCGCGCTAATCTGGCTGCTGCTCAAGGCGTTCTCGAACGGATGCGCGGCGATGACCGGCGTCGAAGCGGTTTCGAATGGCGTCACAGCGTTCAAAGAGCCGCGTTCCAGGAGAGCGAATCAGACCCTGACTGTCATTATCTTCATCCTGGTTATCCTGCTGTTCGGGTTGTCGTACGTGGCGCGGGCCTATGGCGTCACGGCGATGGACCCCGATGCTTCGAACTATCAAAGCGTTCTATCGATCGAGGTGGCTGCTGTTTTCGGGCGGGGCTGGTTCTATTTCGTCACCATGGGTAGTGTGCTCGCTGCGCTTTCCTTTAGCGCCAATACAGCATTTGCTGATTTTCCCCGCATGGCCCGGGCGATCGCACAAAAGGATTACCTGCCGCATGTTTTTCTGCTTCGCGGCCGCAGGTTGCTGTTCTCGCACGGCATTTATGCGCTGACCGGGTTCACGGCCCTGATTCTGATTCTGTTCGACGGCGTTACGGACAGGCTGATTCCGCTCTATGCCATCGGCGCATTTCTGGCGTTCACCCTGAGCCAGGCGGGTATGGTTCGGCACTGGATGAAGGAGAAGGACGCCCAGCACCGGCTCGTGAAGATGTTCCTGAACGGGCTTGGTGCGACGGCTACGGGTATCACTCTTTTAGTCCTGTTGATGACGAAATTCATGTACGGCGCCTGGATCGTCGTCATCCTGGTTCCGCTCATCATCGCGCTGATGGCGGCGGTGAAGCGGCACTACAAGCGCGTAAAGCTAGAAACCGCCGACCCAACGCCGCTGCGGCTGAGTGGGCTGGAGCCGCCGATTGTTGTGATTCCGATGGCGCGGTGGGACAAAATCGGCGAAAAGGCGATGCGCTTCGGGATGCTGATGAGCCCGGTCGTGAAGGTCGTTCATGTGGCGTCGAGCGAAGAGTTCGATTCCGTAGAGAAGGTCTGGGACAACCTGGTGCTCAAACCGGTACGCGAACATGGCTGCGCGGAGCCGGAGCTGGTGACGGTTCACAGCACGTATCGAACCATTCTGTCGCCGCTCATGGATTTCATCCTGAAGCTGGAGGATGAAAATCCGGGACGCAAGATTGCCGTGCTGCTGCCGGAGCTGGTTGTCCGCCACTGGTGGGAGAACCTGCTGCATAATCAGCGCGTGCAGTTGCTGAAGCTGCTGCTGCTGCTGAAGGGCAATCAACGGATCGTGGTCGTGAATATCCCGTGGTATTTGTGACAGAGTGAGTCAGCAGGTTAGCGAGTCAGCTGAGAGTGCGCAGGCGTTCGACGGCGGCGGGGATAATTTCGAGCGCGTGACTGAGCTCTTCGTCCGTGGTTAGGCGAGAGAGAGAGAGTCGCAAGCTGGAACTGGCCTGCTCAGGTGTGAGGCCCATCGCGAGCAGGACGTGCGAGGGCTCTGTCGCGCCGGACATGCAGGCGGCACCGAAGCTGGTGGAGACTCCCTGAAGATCGAGGGCGATCAGCAGCGCTTCCGCGTCGATGCCGTCGATGCGCAGGTTGATGGTGTTCGAGATGCGGGGTGCGTCGGCCGCGTTGATGGTAGAGCCGGGAATGAGAGCGAGCAGACGCCGCTCAAAGTGGCTGCGGCGAGCGATGAGTTCGGCGGGGGATTGAGAGCCCGGGATCTGCGCTGCAGGCTCGGCGCGGTGAGCGAAGACATGGTGGTCCTGCCCTTCGAGCCACGCGACGGCGAGCTCTGCGGCGCGGCCGAGGCCGACGATCCCCGGAACGTTCTCGGTGCCGGCGCGGCGCTGGCGCTCGTGGGGACCGCCGTGGAAGAGAGGAGCGAGTTCGATTCCTTTGCGCACGAAGAGCGCGCCGGTGCCTTGCGGGGCGTACATTTTGTGGCCGGAGATGGAGAGCAGATCGACGTTCTTGAACTCGCCGGAAAGGTCGAGCGGCAGCTTGGCGGCGGCCTGCACGGCGTCGGTGTGGACGATCGCGCCGTGTGCCTTCCCGATGCGAGCGATCTTGCCGACGGGCTGGATCGCGCCGGTCTCATTATTCGCGAGCATCACGCTGATGAGCTTCGTATGAGGTTTCAGGGCGGCTTCGACCTGTGCGGCGGTCACGATGCCATTGCGGTCAGGTGCGAGATAGGTGACGTCCAAAATGCGGTTGGCTTCGCGGCCGCGGCGCTCCAGCGACTCGGCGGTGAAGAGCACGGCGTGGTGTTCGAGCTGGGTCGTGATCAGATGGGCAGGTTGGTGGTGGTCTAACCACGGCTGCAGAATTCCGGAGAGTGCGAGGTTATCGCTCTCCGTTCCGCCGGAGGTAAAGACGATCTCCTTGGGTGCGCAGTGGAGAAGCGAGGCGACGGCAGTGCGGGCGTGCTCGACGGCTGCGCGGGTGCGCTGTCCGGATTGATGAGCGGAGCTGGGATTGCCATAACGCTCAAGCCAGAAGGGCTGCATCGCCTCCAGGACTTGCGGGAGAACGGGCGTGGTCGCGTTGGCGTCCAGGTCGATGCGCATCTGTGACGAGAGTATCCGGTTCTGTGACAAGTTGCGATGCCGGCTCTGCTAGGCTGTTGGCGTCACAAACTTACAGGATGAGGTGGTCTATGCAGCTTCGTTATCGTATGGGGTATTGTTGCGCGGTTCTGGTTGTTGCGGGGTGGACTCTGGCGGGCTCGGCGCAGATGGGCTCGGCGGGAGCGAAGGTGACCGCAGGCACTGTGATGTCGCCGGTGCAGGCGCAGGACGAGTTGCTGAATCTGTTTGAGCAGGAGTTCATGGGTGTCGCCAAGGCCATGCCGGCGGATAAATACAGCTACGCACCCCCGTCGACCAATGGCGCGAAGTACGAGGGGGTTCGCACATTTGCGCAGGAGGTTTCGCACGTTACGCTGGCAAACTACTTCTTCGCTTCGAAGATTCTGGGCGAGAAGGTGCCGGTGGATGGGAAGAGCATCAACGGCCTGACGAACAAGGACGAGTTGCTGAAGGCTGCGGCGGATTCGTTTGCTTACTCGCACAAAGCGATCGCGTCGATTACTCCTGAGAATGCGTATGTCGCGATTGACGGAGTGGACGGACTGCATACGCGGGCGGTGATTGCGTCGTTCATCTCCGCGCATGGGTATGACCACTACGGACAGATGGTTGAGTATCTGCGCATGAATGGGATTGTTCCGCCCGGATCGAAGTAGGGAGGAGTTAGGAAGTGAGGAGTTAGGCAGCCAGGAGATTCTCGACTCCTAGCTTCCTAACTTTTCCGGCTACTTACGCGCGTTTCTCGATGGGCGTGTAGGGCGCCGGGTATGCCGGGCCAGTGTACTCGGCGCGCGGCCGGATGAGCCGGTTATCGTCGTGCTGCTCGATGACGTGGGCGCACCAGCCGGCGATGCGGCTGACGGCGAAAATGGGTGTGAAGAGATCGATGTCGAGGCCGAGCGTCGTGTAGGTCGAGGCGGAGTAGAAGTCGACATTGGCATTGAGCTGCTTCTGGTCTTTCACGAAGAGCTCGATGCTGCGGGACATCTCATACCACTTCGGGTTGGCGTCGCGTCCGAGCTCCTCGGACATGCGGCGAAGGTGCGTGGCGCGTGGGTCCTCCGTCGTGTACACGCGATGGCCGAAGCCTGAAATTTTCTCCTTGCGCTGCAGCATGCCCCGCACGTGCTCGACGGGATCCTCACCGGCCTTGTCGATCGCGTAGAGGATGCGCATCACAGCTTCGTTCGCGCCGCCATGCAGGGGGCCTTTGAGTGCACCGATAGCTCCGGTAATGGCTGAGTGCATGTCTGAAAGCGTTGCGGCGATCACTCGCGCCGCGAAGGTGCTGGCGTTCAGCTCGTGATCCGCGTGAAGGATGAGTGCGACGTCCAGCGCGCGGGTGGCAGTCTGGGAAGGCTTCTCGCCGCTCAAAAGCCAGAGGAAGTTCGCCGCGTGTGAGAGGGATGGGTCGGGCTCGACGAGGTTCTTGCCTTTGCGAATGCGATCGAAGTAGGCAATGACCATCGCGATCTGCGCGGTCAGATGGAAGCTCTTGCGCAGGTTGGCCTCGTGTGTCGTGGCGTTCGCGTCGGTGTCGTACGTGGAGAGCAGAGAGACGGTCGTGCGCAGGACCTCCATGGGCGAGGCGGTCTTCGGAAGTGTGCGGAGGAAGTCGATTGCCTGCGATGGCAGGGTGCGCGCGGCGGCGAGCTGTTGGGTGAACTGCTTGAGCTCGCTCGCCGTTGGGAGCTTGCCGTTCCATAGCAGATAGGTGGTCTCTTCGAAATTTGAGTTCTCGGCAAGCTCGTGGATGTCGATGCCGCGATAGGAGAGGATGCCGCGCGCGCCGTCGATGAAGCAGATGGAGGATTCGTTGGCGACGACGTCCTGCAGGCCTTTGGGTGCAGTCTTGGACATTTCGAGGTGCTCCGAGTTGCGAGTAGCAACAGCGTTACTGATTATCGGAGAGTGGGAAAACGATTGTCACGACGCGATAGCCGAATATCGGTTTGACCGGGCGAAATCATTGCATCAGGCGCGCCGGATCGAATGGCTGCAAGTGGACAGGCAGAGCTTTGCCTTCGAGCAGATTGGCAAGGGCGTGAGCAGTGGCTGGCGCAAGTAGAATGCCGTTCCTGTAGTGCCCACCGGAGATCCACTGGCGTGCCGATTCGCGGAGTTTGCCGATTACTGGAAGACGGTCGGCAGCCGCTGGACGAAGTCCTGCCCATGCTTCGACCTGCGGAGCTGCGGCGGAATCGCCGAGTTCCGGGATCAGGGTTGACGCGCGAAGGCGCAGGGCGTGAAGATCGGCGGCGAAGGTGCGGACGTCAAAGCCGGCGTCTTCTTCGGTAGCACCGATGAGTGCCGTGCCGGCCTGCGGACCGTGAATACGAGGCACGACGTAGATGGAGGAGCTGCGATGGACCTGTTCCAAACGCAGGCTGGACGGCAAACGCACGCGCAGCATCTGGCCTTTCCGCGGGCGGATCGCAGGGTGTCCTGCGAGCTGTCCTTTAAACCAGGCGCCGGAGGCATGGATGAGTTGATTTGCCGCCAGCGCAGGTCCGTTCAGTGGAGTGACGGTTATGCGGCCGGCGCCTTCGGTGACTTCGACGCGCCCGCAGTTTTCGAGCAGAGGAATGCCCGAACGGCGAACCGCTTCCAGGGTTGCGGCACCGAGCTGGCGGGGATCGACGGATTTTTCCGGCAGTTCACCGGAGCCTCCGTCGTCGAAGTACTGGATGGTCGTGGACGTCTGGTAAGGGACGTCCAGGCCGGAGAGTGCCGAGAGGCCGTCGAGAAAACCGTCATATAGGGAGAGACTGAACGCGGAGAGTTCGCGCAGTTCGGGAGGGTTGTGCGGATCTTCGGCCGCCAGCATGCCCGCGGCAGCGCTGGAGGCTCCGGAGAGAGCAGCGGCGGTGTCCAGGACAGCAACGGAGGCGCCGCGGGAGTGCAGTTCGAGGGCTAGTGTCAGGCCGATGATTCCGGCGCCTGCAATCGCGAAATCGGGGATGAGGACGGGGGGCATGTCCTCGTATAGTGTAGAAGGGAAAGGACCACTGGCCGAGCACGGGGTGCCGGGCTGAGGTAAGAAGATTTTCGTCATACACCCACCTTTTTCGGGGCGGGTGCGTCCAACACCAGAGCCAAGCTGCGCCACTTCATTACTTTGAGCGGGAACAAGGGCGCATTGGACCTTATAAGGAGGAGCAGGGCATGAGCGATCTGGAGCGCGAGTACGTAGTCCAATCGAAAGCCCCAGGGTGGCTGATCGGGATCTCCGTTGTGAGTTTGTTGCTGGCGCTGGGTGCGCTCGGCTGGAGTCTCGGTCTACAGAACCATCTGACGGCAGCGGAGAGTCAACTCACCGCGGCGACACAGCAGAACACTCAACTGAGCGAGAAACTGGAGGACACGAATGAGAGGATGCGTGCCCAGGGCGAGGCGTTGGGTCAGAGTGTTGGGTTGACGCAGAAGCAGCTGGAGGACAAGTCCAATCAGCTGGTGGCCGCACAGAAGCAGGCCATCGCTGTTACAGCTCGTCTGCGCAAGGAAGAGGTTCAGACCGAGCAGCAGGTCGGCGCCGTGAAGCAGGATGTTTCGGCGGTGAAGACGGACGTCGCGAGCACGAAGACGGATCTGACGAATACGCAGAATGATCTCGCGCAGACCAAGGGCCAGCTGACGCGTGTGGTCGGTGACCAGGGCGTGATGAGCGGACTGATCGCGACGAACCACGACGAGTTGATGGAGTTAAAGCGTCGTGGCGAGCGGAACTACTACGAGTTCACGCTGCAGAAGGGCGGGCCGGCTCAGAACGTTGGGACGGTGAAGCTGCAGCTCAAGAAGGTGAACGAGAAGCATGCGAAGTACACGATGAACGTGGACTCCGACGACAGGGTGATCGAGAAGAAGGACAAGAACGTCGACGAGCCTGTGCAGTTTTACTCGGGCAAGACGCCGGCGTTGTTTGAGATCGTCGTGAACAACATCAGCAAGAACTCGGTCACCGGCTATCTGAGCACGCCGAAGAATGCACCGGCACCGATCTCGGTTCCGTAGGCTTTCTGCAAGCGAAGAACGAGGGCTGCATTCATCGGATGCAGCCCTTTTCGCGTATGGGAACGGAAGCGATTTCTATGGCAGCTTGACCGTTTGTGCCACGTGCTCGTGAAGGTCAATGGTAAGCACTGCGGACGTTTTCGTATTCCATTTGTCCTGCGTGGTGTTCGGGAACAGGAGAACGACAGAGCCGGACTTGGTCACACCGGGGTCCAATTCGTCACCGTCCCCGATCGGATCGGTCGCCAGGGTCGCGACCTGCGGGAAAATCTGTTCCAGGCGCGGGAGCTCGGAGCGGGCGACTAAGGTGGAGTCCTCCGTGGATCCATCCTTGAACATGACGGTCGCAGACCAGCCGCTGATGAAGACACGCTGATTCAGCCTGTCGGTGATGTTGATGTGAGCGACAACGTAGAGATCATCTTCCGATTGACCGGGCTCACCCACCACCTGCATGGAGCCCTGGGATGCCTTGAACTCGGTGTGGGGCGCGAAGACGTCGACCTTGGAGACCGACAGCGCGGTAATTTTGTGCGGGATGACGAGATAGACCGTCACGGCCACCACCACCATGATGATGAAGGCGAGGACGACTGCGAGTACGGGGCGATCAGCCATGCTCGAAAGGATAACGCTATTCAGGGTTTGCGTTGTATCCGGCGGAGAAATTCATCGACCGACAGAGTGTTCAGGACGTCGGCCGGGGTGAGCCAGGCGCGGCGAAGCTGAACGATCCCGAAGTCGATCTGATCGAGCTCTTCCTTGGAGTGCGCGTCCGTGTTGACCACGATCTTGCAGCCGAGCTCCCTGGCGCGGCGAAGGTTCAGGTCCGAAAGATCAGAGCGGGCCGGCGAGGCGTTGTGCTCCACGGCAACTCCGAGCCGCACGGCACTTGTAAGGAGCTGCTCCACGTCAATTTTGTAGGGCTCGCGTTTGAGGACCTTGCGTCCGGTGGGGTGGCCGAGGATATGGACGTGCGGGTTCTCCGCTGCGCGAAGGACACGCGCGGTGACCTCCTCCGGCGTTTGGTTGAAGCCGGAGTGCACGCTGGCAACCACAACGTCGAGCTGCGCCAGCGTGGCGTCCTCGAGATCCAATGCGCCGTCGAGGAGGATGTCCACCTCGACACCTGCAAGGATGCGGAAGGGAACGGTCGGCTTGCGGGCAAGGGCATTGTCCTCCCCGAACTGAGCCTCATAGCGTTGCCACTGGGGGCCGCGGCCGGCGGCGAACTCCTCCGCAAGCTGCTGCGAGGCTTCGCGGACTCGCGTTGCATGCGCGAGCGCCCGCGCGTCGTCCATGCCATTCGTCATCGCAAGATTCTTTGAGTGGTCTGTGATGGCGATGTATTCCAGGCCGCGCGCGATAGCGGCCTCGGCCATTTCGCGGATTGAGTTCGCGCCGTCGGATTCGAAGGTGTGCATGTGCACATCGCCGCGGATGTCACTGCGTGTGATGAGCTGCGGTAATGTGTGCTTTGCGGCGGCGTCGATCTCTCCACAGTTTTCCCGCAGCTCGGGTGGAATGTAGTCCAGGTCCAGGGCGTTGTAGATCTCCTGCTCGGTAGCCGCGGCGACGATGGTGTTGTCTTCGAGCCGAAGCAGGGCGTACTCGGAGAGCGTGAGACCGCGCTTGATGGCCCGCTGTCGCAGCGCCACGTTGTGGTGCTTGGAGCCCGTGAAGTATTGCAGCGCAGCGCCGTAACTGGCTCGCGGAAGCAGGCGCACGTCCACTTGCAAGTTGTTCCGCAGAGTGAAGCTGACCTTGTTCTGGCCCTTTGCCAGCAGCTTGTCGATAAGCGGAAGCGCGGCGACGAACTCCACCGCCGCAGCGACGATTTCCGGCTCGCACGCCGGACCGGTGACGAGCAGGTCGAGATCGCCAACCGACTCGCGGCCACGGCGGAGGCTGCCGGCGGGCGTAATGGTCTCGATTCCGGGGAACTCGCGTATGAGCGCGCTGATGCGTTCCGCGTGGTCGCGCGCGACATCGATGCGGAACCGCGAGGAGTTTTTGCGGTGGTCCTCAATGCCCTTGATCAGCTTGTCGGTGAAGCGCTGTCCCATGCGGGGCAGGGTCAGCAGGTCTCCGCGTTTGGCTGCTTCCTCGAGCGCATCGATGTCGGCGATGCCAAGCGACGAGTAGAGCAACGCGACCGTCTTTGGGCCCATGCCCGGCAGCCGCAACAGTTCCAGCATCGTCGGCTTGTAGCGCGACAGCAGTTGTTCGCGCAGGGGCATCGTCCCGGTCGAGACCAGGTCGGAGATGTTGGCGGCCATGGTTTTGCCGATGCCGGGGATGGCGAGCAGCGCCTTCGGGTCCGATTCGGCGAGAGTGGCGAGATTTGCCGTCTGCTGTTCAATGGCCTCCGCCGCGCGCCGGTAAGAGCGTACGCGAAACGGGTCAGCCGCGTCGATCTCGAGCAACGCGGCGGTCTCGTCCAGCAGGCGAGCAAGCGTGATGTTATCCATGTCGGGCGGCCGTCCGCCCTTGATTGTAGACGGGTTGTGAGTGGCTCAGGCCGGCCTCACGACAATGACCTGGTCGGCCTGGGGTCCTTTCGCGCCCTGGACTACATCGAATTCGATCTGATCTCCCTCGCGCAGGCTCTTATAGCCGTCCTGCTGGATGGAGCTGTAGTGAACGAAGAGGTCCGGGGCGTCCTCCCGCCCGATAAAGCCATAACCTTTCGCATTGTTGAACCACTTGATAGTTCCTTTGTACTGGGCCATGAATCGCATTCCTCACAACGCACTCTCTAATGCCTAGAAACCAAAGCTTCGCAAGAGAGTTGCGCGATCGGACGTCGTCGTGCGTACAAACGAGGTAAGTAGGTTTTATTTTTTTTGAAAAGTTTTTGGCTAGATCGAAATCAGCCGTTTTGTAGCGTAGAAGAGTATTCCGATGAGCGATTTGCCATCATGAAGCTTGCCCGTAAGGGCAAACCGGACGGCTTCGGAGAGCGGGGTCGGGTGCAGTTCGATGCGCTCATCCTCGTCGGGCGTACCCTCACCCGGGGAGTGGACAAGATCTTCCGCGAGCAGGATGTCCATGGATTCGGCGACGAAGCCGGGGCTGGCGTAATACTGCACCAGCCGGGACCACTTTTTCGCGCGATAGCCGGTCTCTTCCAGGAGCTCGCGTTTGGCTGCAGGAAGGAGCTTTTCACCCGGCTCGATTCGGCCTGCCGGCAGCTCCAGAAGGAACTGGTTTGCAGCGTGGCGATACTGACGGATGAGCATCACGTCTGGGTCGTCCGGGTTCTTGCGATGGTCGATGGCGAGGATGACGACGGAGCCGTTGTGGCGGACGATGTCGCGCCGTGCGCGAATGCCGCCGGGCTCGATCACCTCGTCGGTGGTCACCCAGAAGACCTTCCCCTGATAGACGGTTTTCGACGAGAGCATACGAGCGCGGCCCGTGAGTTTCTTCGTGTGCCTCGTCGTCGCGGTTGCTGCCTTGGTGGATGACTTCTTTGATCGGGTGCTCTTCTTTTCGAGGACAGGCGTCTTGTTGGCGGGCATGAGGGTACAGTACACGATGAGGAACTGAATTCTGCATCGGGCGGCGGGACGGCGCATCCAAAAGGCTCAAGGCTCGAACAGGCGGAGACCAGGCGAATGGAAGTTCAGTGTCAGCCGATATCAACGGTCCCGGGAACGACTCCGCTTCTGCGTGCGTTTCTGGAGCCAGCCGTTGCTGACACTGCTTCGCTGCGCCGGTGGTATCCCTCCGAACCATTCAGGTTTGGCTGGGCAGCGAGCGCGCCTCAGCGTAGTCCCGAGCACGGCGATCGGCTTGCGGCATTGCTGCTCGATGAGGCGAAACAGTTTGGGGCAGGGAATGTAGCTCGGGAGAACATTCAGCATCTCCGCGAGGGCGCCGCTGCGGTGGTTACGGGGCAACAAGTCGCTCTGTTCGGCGGGCCGCTGCTCACGTTGCTGAAGGCGGCTACTGCCATCCGCAAGGCGCAGGACGCGAGCGCCGTCAGCGATCGCAAGCACGTTCCCGTTTTCTGGCTCGCGAGCGAAGATCACGATCTGGCCGAGGTTGACCAGATCAGCCTGCCGACGAAGACAGAACTCGAAACGCTGAAGCTCGGGTTGAATCCCGTGCGGCCGGTTACGGTTGGCAGCCTGCGCGTGGATGGCAACATCGAAGCGGGCCGGGCCAAGCTCAACGCAACGATCGAGCGCGCCAGCGAATTGATCGGATGGGGTCCTGTGGCGGATCTGCTGCGCGAGTGTTACGCGGCGGAGCCTGGGACTACGCTGGCGCAGGCGTTCGGGAAGCTCCTGACTGTGGTCTTTGCGGAGTTCGGGCTCATCGTGATGGATGCATCTTCGCGAGGCTTCCATGAGCTTGGGGCGCCAGTACTACGAGCTGCTGTCGAGAACGCGGAAGCGCTGGAGAAGGCGCTTCTGGAGCGCTCAGAGGAGCTGACCGCGAGCGGATATCACGCGCAGGTTCTGGTCTCGCCTGGACACTCATTGCTGTTTCTGCTGGATGCCGAAACCGGTGCCCGGCAGCCTCTTCGCCGCATCGAGAACGGCGAATGGAAGGCCGGCGGCCACACGTACTCGACGCCGGAGCTTCTGGCAATTCTGGAATCTGCACCGGAGCGCCTGAGCCCGAATGCGCTTCTGCGGCCCGTATTCCAGGATGCGATTCTTCCAACCGCAGCGTACATCGGCGGACCAGCCGAGATCGCGTACTTCGCGCAGTCGGCTGTGGCCTATGAGCAGATTCTTGGCCGCGTGACGCCCATTCTTCCACGCTTCTCCGCGACGCTCGTTGAACCGGCGCTGGTGAAGGTGATGGCCACGCATGAGCTCCAATTGCCGCAACTCTGGGAGGCGAAGACGGCCGATGCACTGGCGCAGCGGCTTGGCGCACGCGCGATGCCCATTGAGTTGAAGCGCAAGCTTTCTGCAGCCGGCAATGCGCTGGATGCGGAGCTCGGCGCATTGACGGAATACATGGCCGCCATGAGTTCGGAGCTGGGCCGTGCCGCCGGCGTCTCGGCGAACAAGATGCGATACCAGATGAACCGGCTGCGCCGTTTGGCCGCGGACTTCGAGGTCCAGCGCGAGGCGTCGCTGCGCAAGCACGCGAACGCGCTTATGCTGAACCTTTTTCCAGACGGGCATCTGCAGGAGCGCGTGATCGGCGGCATATGGTTTCTGGCGCGCTACGGAGAGGGCTTGCCCAGGCTGTTGGTAGAGAATGCTGCGCAGGAGTGCCCCGGACATCGGGTGATCTTCCTGTAGGAACCGCCGGGGCGCGCACTGCGTACACTTCTGTGGAGGTTCTCCGTGCACTTCCTTTTTCTGCCATTCTGCCTTCCGGCGCTCGCGCTCCATTTCCTTCCGGCGATCATCGCTGGGGTGCGTCATGCGCGTCACTTCGGGTGGATTCTGGTCATCAACCTTTTCCTGAGCTGGACGGTGGTGGGCTGGATCATCGCGCTGATCTGGGCAATCTGCGACACTCCGCGCTTCTACTACGTTCCCTATGTACCTCGATCTGCTCCGCCATACAATGTGAGGTGAGGCAGGTGCGCGATGGGAATGAGTGATCAGCCGTTTGAGGTGATGTGTCCGGACTGCGGGGCGATGCTGAAGATCGATCCGGTGAGCCGCCAGATCATCGGCCACACCTCCGCGCCAAGGAAGAAGACGTTTGAGGATCTTGGGGCCGCGGCTCGCGCGCTGAAGGACGCTGACGCGCGGCGGGAGAGCATCTTCGCGCAGTCGGTCGAGGCACAGAAGAACAAGGACGATGTGCTGGCTAAGAAGTTTGCAGAGGCGGTCAAGAAGGCCAAGGAATCGCCGCTGACGCGACAAGCCGCTGCGGGAGTTCGATCTCGATTAGCCGGCCGGTGTGTTGGGTTGCAGAGGCGCTGCGCTAAGCTCCAGGGCTGCCCAGACCGCAAATGCCGTGGACCATTCGATCCAGACCCTGCTCTCGACCCAGTTTGCGAAGTAATAGGTGCCGAGAATCATCAGACACGCGGCGTAGAGCCCGCGCCGATGCAATGCCGGAAGGTATCGGCGCGCCAGCAACACCGGAATGGGCAGAAAGGCGACTACGCTGAAGAGCTGAGGCCAGTGCCACGGCAACAGATACCGAAACTGCTCCAATCGCGGCATCCCTACATCGCCGTTCGCACGGTAGATGTACCTTGTTGCCGCGATTGCAACAGCCCACCCGACTGCGGCAATCACGATCGCGCGTTTCCAGGCAGCCTGAGACCAGCGCATCGCGACCGCGAGCACGATCGCAAACAAAGCTGTCTCGCGCACAAGGCTGTCGAGCATGACGGCACCCACAAAAGCCACGGGTGCATCGACGAACAGGAAGATCGTCGCCAATCCGAAGATCGCCATGTGCGGAATGTCGTACGGATACCACAGCGGCTGCTCATACCGTGCTGCGTAGCTGGCGTAGAGGATGACGAGAACCAGTGACCAGGGCAGCCACCAACGCCGCAGGCCCAGCCGCCGCGAAGCAAATGCCAGTGCGATCCCAAGAATGTTGGCTGAAACCAACGCCACAAGCAGGCTGGTCAATTTGTAAACGGTGAATGTTTCGAGCGCGGGAACGTGATGCGTGAACCTTGGCGCCAATTTCAACAGCGCGTGTGAGTGCTGCGTTGCCCGAAGCACGAGCGCCATCAGAAATCGACCCTGGAAAGGCATACGTTCCTGCCCGTTCGCGTACGCGGCGAGGTCGATGAAGGAATAGTTCGTGTAGAAGATGCTTAGAACGCAATGCGCTGTTGCAAGCACCAGAATAATTGCGATCACAGCGGCGCGGATTCGCGAGCGCCTGTTCTCGCGTGCCGGCGCACCATGTTCAGCTGTGTCGCGCTCTTGTGTTTGTGTGCTCCCGATCATTCGCAAGTTCAGTGTTCCACAACCGCGCGCCTCAGACGATAGAATCACAGCCCATGAGCGGATCAAACCGGCACCTCGACTCCACTAATACCGGACTTAACCGCAGGGATTTCATCAAAGGCACCGCCGTAGCCGCTGCATTTCCCGGAACCGGGTCTGAGTCGGCGACGCTCGGCAACAATGCGCAGCAGAGCCAGGCAGGCCGGCGGAAGCCAAACATCGTGGTTTATATCTCCGATCAGTTTCGCTGGGACATGGTGTCCGCTTATGGACTGAACCCGATGCAACTGACACCGAACCTCGATGCGATGGCGCGCCGGGGAACGCTCTTCCGGTCACATATTACGAACCAGCCCGTGTGTGCTCCTTCACGGGCGGGCCTGTTTACCGGGCAATACCAGAACAAGCACGGGGTGTGGCGCAACGGGTTTGGTCTCGCGCCGGATGCCGTCACGCTTGCAACGGAACTTCGCAAAGCCGGGTACAGTGCAAACTACGTCGGCAAGTGGCATCTCGCTCCGCGCGAGCCCGGGAAGGAAGCGAACACCGACCGTGGCAGAGTTGCGCCCCAGGAGAGAGGCGGATTTCTGGACTTCTGGGAGGGTTCCAACGAGCTCGAATGGACGTCGCATCCGTACCAAGGTGAAATTTACGACGGTGCAGGGAAGGCCATACCGTTTTCTGACGTATACCGCGCGGACTTCATCACGCAACGCGCGAAGCAGTTCCTCAACTCAGTGCATGGACCGTTCCTGCTCGTGATTTCACAGCTTGAAGTTCATCAGCAGAACGACTGCAACTGCTTTGTAGCCCCGAAAGAATATGCCGGCAAGTACACGAATCCGTTCGTGCCGGGCGATCTGAAAGCGCTACCCGGCGATTGGCAGAAGCAGCTTCCGGACTATTGCGGTGCAGTCAAGAGCATCGACGACTCAGTCGGCGAAATTCGCAAAACATTGGCTGAGCGCGGCCTGGAAGACGACACCATCTTCCTCTTCCTGAGCGATCACGGCTGCCATTTCAGAACTCGCAACGCCGAGTACAAGCGAAGCCCGCATGAGAGCTCGATCCACGTTCCACTGGTCGTGCAGGGTCCGGGCTTCGACCGTTCTCTCGAGATTCCGGAGCTCACCAGCCAGATCGACATAACCCCCACACTGTTATCGGCGGTCGGAGTTCCAGTGCCTGCGTCGATGCAGGGGCGCAGCTTCATGCCGCTGCTCGATCGCAAGACACAGGATTGGCCGAACGAGGTTTACGTGCAGATCTCCGAAGTCGGAACCGGACGCGCTCTGCGCACACCAGAGTGGACCTATGCCGTGATGGCGCCGGGCTCAGGCCATGCTTCGACAGCCGCCAGCGATCACTACCAGGAGGAGTACTTGTACAACCTGGCGGCTGATCCTCACCAACTCATGAATCTTGCCGGCCGGCGGGACGATCGGGCGCTCGTCCACGGATTGAGTGTGCCTCCGCAGCAGGCTGCAGCGGAATTGCGCGAGCGTCTGCTGGCGAAAATGGTGGAAGCAGGCGAACCGAGAGCAGAGATTGTTGAACGAGAGTTCTATCCGTGATTCAGGAGGAGACTTAGATGGTGGACGCGGAAGGAATCGAACCTTCAACCTGTCGATTAAGAGTCGTAATTTTGGCCCTTTTGCAGAGGAACGCACGCGTCTGCATCAAGCCGAATGACACGCTTAAACCCCTATAAACACAGGCCATTTGCGAACTGGCCGAATTGCAGTGTGCTGAAGTGCGGCGAAGAAAAGTTCCAGCCGAAGTGCCATCAGAACTGCCACCAGTGGCAGTTTTTCGTTTATCGTAGACGATAAATCGAAAGGTCGTAGAGGATGGCGAAAGAAGCCCCAGCGAAGGTTCGAGGCGTGTACGAAAATCCCGTCGGCTCCGGCGTGTGGTGGATTCAATTCTTCGCCCACGGGAAGCGTCACCGGGAGAAGGTTGGACGCAGGTCGTCAGCCATCGCCCTTTACCAGAAAAGGCGCACAGAGATTCGGGAGGAGTAAAGATGCCCGAATCGATGCGTGCGAGCCGCGTCATCTTGTTTCGGGAGTTGGTGCAGGAGGCTCTCGTCTATTCGGAGGCTCACAAGCGGACGGTTCGCCAGGATCGCTCGTACTGGAAGTCGCTGGACCCGGTATTCGGCAATCTGCCGGCAGATACCATCTCTCCCGCCCTGATCGAGGAATACTTCAAAAGAAGGACGGATCTGAAGCCTGCCACGATCAACCGCCTGCGTTCCTTCCTGTCTATGGTTTTCCAGCAGGCTATACGCAATGGGAAGGCAGAGAAGAACCCGGCCCGTTTGGTTCGGCTCCGTAAAGAAGCGAATGCCCGCATCCGCTTCCTCACCTTCGAAGAGGAAGACCTGATTCGCGCCATCATTCTGGACGGCACTCCGACCCATGAGCCCGCTTCACCTTTGCGCTCGAAACCGGGATGCGCCTCAGTGAGCAGCACACCATGACATGGGATCAAGTTAACTTGGGCGCCGCCAGGTCTTCCTCGACCGCACTAAGAACGGGGAATCTCGGGTTGTGGTATTGAGTGCCGACGCGATCGATGCTCTGGGGGCCGTGCAGGCTCGCCGCAGGGAACTGGAGAACAAAGATGGCTGGGTGCCTACCGACAGGGTGTGGCTCTCACGTTATGGTGAACCACTGGACTCACCTGTTGCCTGGTTCAAGCTCGTGATGCAGGATGCTCGCAGGAAAAGCGCCGCCCTGAAGGACGTGACGTGGCATGTATTCCGGCACACGTACATTTCACGGCTGGTCATGGCTGGAGTAGACATAAGAACGGTTCAAGAGCTCGCCGGTCACAAGTCCATCTCCATGACAGTTCGATACTCGCACCTCTCTCCAGATCACAAACCTTCCGCCGTAGCCATGCTCGCGGAGTTTCGGAAACGGAACTCGGCAGATTTCACAAACCGTGAGTTCTGCGTCGTTTTTGAGAATGCGACGGTCGCGCAGAGCGTACATCTTGTGTTTCCGGGATCGTCTCCCTCGAACGTCCCTTCGAAGGACACCCATGCATGGCATGAATCTGAGTGGATCGAATAGGCCGAACCATTGAAGTTTGCCTGTCCTCCGACAACCACAATCAAATCCAATAAGCCGCTCGAATCGGTCCCAAAATGGCGGCTCGATGGCGGTTGATAACCTGTCCTAATAGCTACTTATCAGTAGGCTAATTACCCGACCAATTTACGACTAATAGCTCCACTAATGAGCTATGAATAGGCATAAACATCAATAGGATAGGGTTTTTAGCGACATCACTGGCAAGAAAATATCTGCATAATCGGTCACAATTGTGCAAATCTGGGTTACTCTGAGCATCAAGCTAGTTACTAGCTGCATTTCTCGCGGCCCTAGTATGTTGACCATCTCTAAATCGTTGTCAGCTGGACAAGCGCGGACCTATCATGCCCGCGAGTTCACCTCCGAACGGCAGAACTACTGGAGCCGCGATCAACAGGGGCATAGCGAGTGGCAAGGGAGCCTCGCGAAGGATTGGGGCCTAAATGGCAACGTGGGCGCTGAAGAGTTTGCACGATTGAGCGAAGGTCGTGATCCCGAGAGTGATGCGCAGCTCGTCAAGCATCAGCCCGCCAGGACCTACGAGAATCAGTACGGCAAGCAGATCACCAGTTCAGAACATCGTGCAGGTTGGGATGCGACGTTCTCTGCACCTAAGTCTGTGTCGCTAACTGCCCTCGTAGGCGGCGACGATCGCGTGCGCGAAGCGCATCGCCAGAGCGTACGCGTGGCATTGCGGGAGTTGGAGCGATACACCCAGGCTCGCATCGGCAACATCCATGCGCCGGAGACGACAGGCAAGTTCATCGCCGCGACTTTCGAGCATGACACCGCTCGTCCCGTGGACGGCTATGCTGCGCCGCAGCTTCACACTCATGCGGTCGTCTTCAATGTGACCGAGCGGGACAATGGGCAGACGCGCGCCCTGCAAGAGCGCAGCTTATTCCAGTCGCAACAGTACGCGACAACGGTGTATCGGTCGGAGCTTGCAATGAGGCTGCAAAGCCTGGGCTATGAGGTCGAGCGCGGCAGGCATGGCCAGCCAGAGATCAAGGGCTATTCGCAGGAGTATCTGGAGGCATCGAGTCCCCGCCGCGTGCAGATCAAAGAACACCTGCAGGAGATCGGCAGAGAGGGTGCGGGAGCCGCACAAGTGGCTGCCCATCGCACCCGCGACAGCAAGGAGCTTCACTCGCCCGAAGAGGTGTTGAAACAGCACCGTGAACTCGCGGCAAGGTTCGGCCATCAGGCAGATCGTGTCGTCGCAAAAGCACGGGAGCCACGCCAGAAAGTGCAGCCAGAGAAGACGGCGCAACAGTCGGTGACATATTCTCGCAATCACGTCTTCGAACGCTCCGCTGTTCAGGACGAGCGCGCAATCCTACAAGCGGCGCTAGACCGCAGCATGGGACAGGCTTCCTATAGCCAGGTTCGACAGGAGTTCGAGCAGCGGGTGATGCGAGGTGAATTCCGTGCCGTCGCCCGTTCGGACGGCCGAGCCGCACCACAATACACAACCGCTGAAATGATGCGTATGGAACGGGAGATAGTCGGTCACATGCAGAGCGGCAATCAGGGGAGCTATAGCGATCCGATGCTCGTGTCGCCACAGTTGCGAATCTGGACAGAAGATCGCCACCCGGAACTGAATCGTTCGCAACGCAAAGCCGTGGATGAGATCTTCATCAGTCGAGAGAAGATTGTCGGCTTAGATGGCGTTGCCGGCGCAGGCAAGACGACGACGCTATCGGTTGTCCGCGAAGGCGCTGAAGCCCAGGGCTATAAAGTGGAAGGATTCGCGCCGACATCTCGCGCGGCACACAAACTCGCCGAGGCCGGCATGGAGACCTCGACTCTTCCGCATCATCTGGCCAAGGGAGCACAGCGGGACACTGGAGAGAAGCGCTTATATGTGCTCGACGAATCTTCACTCGCTTCCACGCGGCAGATGCACGAGTTCATCGAACGTCTCCATCGGAATGACCGTGTGCTCCTGGTAGGAGATACCCGCCAGCACGAGGCTGTCGAAGCGGGCCGTCCGTTCGCGCAATTGCAAGAAGCAGGGATGCGAACGGCGACGTTGAACGACATCGTCCGGCAGCGTGATCCAGAGTTGAAGCAGGTTGTAGAACAACTGGCGGCCGGGCAGGTTAGAGCCGCAGTCGAGAGCCTTGACGAACAAGGCCGTGTGCATCAGGTAGAGGGACACGAGGAGCGCATGGCCGCCATTGCGCGGGAGTATGCCAAGTCTCCCGCCGGAACACTGGTTGTTTCGCCGGATAACCGGTCCCGCAGCGAGATCAATCAGCAGATACATGATGAGCTGCAATCGCGCGGACTTGTGAACAGGCACGAGCATTCCGTGCGGACGCTTGTACCACGCCAGGAGATGACCGGCGCGGACCGCAGTTGGGCGCAGCAGTACCAGCTCGATGACATCCTTCGGTACTCTCGCACCTCAAAGGAAACCGGTATCGACAAGCGCGAATATACCCGTGTCGTTGCCGTCAACGCGCAGGCGAACACTCTGACCGTGGTGCGCGCGAGCGGCGAGCAGACCACCTATGACCCGCGTCGTCAGGTTGGAGTCTCCGTCTACCGAGAGCAGGAGAAGCGGTTCTCTGTAGGAGATCGCATCCAGTTCACCGCGCCCAGTCCAGAACTAAGGGTTGCTAATCGTGATCTGGGAACGGTCGAGAGCATCGGGCGAGACGGGGCGATGCGCCTGCGCTTGGATGATGAGCGGAAGGTCGACTTGAAATCCGCGTAAGCATCCGCATATCGATCACGGATACGCCCTGACCAGCTACTCCAGCCAAGGCCAGACCGCTGAGCGCGTCTTGGTCAACGTAGACACAGAGCTTGCAGCAAAGGATCTGCTCAATAGCCGCATGGCTTATGTGTCGATCTCGCGCGGTCAATGCGACGCACAGATTTTCACAAATGATCGGGAGAAGCTAGCACAGACTCTCAGCCACGATGTTTCCCACCAAAGTGCCTACAAGCCGGAACAGGCAATAGCTTCCAAGCAATTCAAGAGCAATGTGTCTCCAGTGCACCGACCCGAACAGGGCATCGGGTTAGGGCTGGGGATGTGAGCAGAGCGGACACTTTTTATCCAAGGAGCACAAAATGCAGGCAACCAACAGCACGTACAAGAAGCCGCCGGCGCGAGTCAGCATCGCGCCCGAGGCGAAACTACTGGTAAGCCGCGAAGAGGCGGCTCAGCTGCTTTCCATAAGCCAGCGTGGCTTGGATTACCTGATAGCGAACCGTCGCTTACCGACCAGAAGAATCGGGGGCAGGGTTTTAATTCCTGTAGCTGATTTGCGCAAGTATGCGCTTGGCGATCATCCCGAGAACATCGTCGCCTAAGCAGATGTCATCTCTGTATCTCGCTTAGAGATCTACCGTGCGTAGGTTGTTTCCCGTGAAACGATCAGTTGGAAGAGCGAGCCAATGCGCCACAATTCGAGAAAGACTGTTTTTAGAGTCTTTATGCGCCCGATGCTAAGCAGCCCTCAATCAGTATAGGAGCAAAGAATGGTTTTAGCCCGAAAATCAACTTGGGTTATGCGCAAGCAGCAGAGGGAGAAGTCACATTATGTGAGATTAATGCACCCGACCTACAGGTCATCTTCACGAGGGGGCTGAAAACACAAGGACATTACTACTCATGTAGTCACAGTCACTAGTTCGTTCACCTTGGTCGCTTTTACCTGCTCGGCAATCCATGTATATGTCTTCGCGAGTCCTTCTTCGACGAGCCGCGATGGACGCCAACCCAGCACCTGTTCAATAAGGCGGTTGTCGGAGTTGCGCCCGCGAACACCCAGCGGTCCTGGGACATGGCGCACTATTAGCTCTTTATCAGCAATTTGCATCACAATTTCAGCGAGCCGATTAATAGTGATCATCTGATCCGAGCCGATATTTATCGGAATCGAGATGTCAGATTCCATAAGGCGGTGAACTCCTTCCACGCACTCATCCACGTACAGGAAGGACCGCGTTTGCTTACCGTCACCCCAAATTTCAATCTCTCCGCCCTCCACCGCCATGGCAATCTTGCGACACATTGCGGCGGGTGCTTTTTCGCGCCCCCCTTCCCATGTCCCCTCCGGACCGAAGATGTTATGGAACCGAGCAATGCGGACATCAATCCCATGATTCCGACTGTACGCGGAGTAGAGACGTTCACTGAACAGCTTTTCCCAGCCATACTCGCTATCAGGTGCTGCGGGGTAGGCTGTATCTTCTGAGCAGTTAGGGTTGTCCGGGTCCAGTTGGTTGTGTTCTGGATAAATGCATGCCGAAGACGAGTAGAAAAACCGCTTCACTCCGGCCTTAATGCCTGCCTCGAGTACATTCAAATTTATCAGTGCCGAGTTGTGCATTACGTCGGAGTCGTGCTCACCGGTAAAAAGGTATCCAGCGCCTCCCATATCCGCGGCGAGCTGATATACGCGATCCATGTCCACAGAACATCTTTCACAAAGAGTGGATCACGAAGGTCGCCCATCAGAAACTCGTCGGCATGCGATTCTGAAAACTCTGGCTTCTTGAGATCGGCACCCTGACCCAATGCCCTTCCCGCTTTAAACGCTTGACTAGATGACTCCCTATAAAGCCGCCCGCTCCGGTAACTACAACATCCATTGTAAAAACCTCCTTTAAGTTAAGTGATTTCCAAACGACACATTCCATGTGGAGTATCTTGACAATCAGGTGCCTCAGATGTAAATCGGACCGCATATCACGGCTCGTGCGATTGCAAGCTCTTGGTATCCAAGCGCAACAGGCCAATCAGCTCGAGCGCGAGTGCTCCCAGGAAGAGAACGTTATATAACGTATAGCGCTTCCACAGCCGCTTGGGATCCTGGGTAAGTCTGAAAAGCCACTCAAAACCTGTGCTTCGAATCCAGCGAGGCGCCTGCCGTATCCGGTTCGAGAAAAAGTCGAACGTGGCGCCAGACGCAATGAGGACACAACCAGGCAATTTGTCGATGTGCTCTGCAATCCAGGCGTCCTGTTTGGGTGAACCCAAGCCAACCCACACGATGTTTGCGCCTGACTCGAGGATCGTCTTGCAGACATGGTCGTCCTCATCCCGCGTGAGCGAGCGGAACGGGGGGGAAATGGAGCCCACGACATCCAAGTCCGGAGCGACCTTCTTCAACATCTCGGCGATGGCCTCCGGAGCGCCAGTTGCTCCCCCGTAGAGAAAGAATTTATATCCCCGGCTATATGCCACCTTTGCCGTTTCAAGCATCATGTCCGGTGCGTAGAGCCGGTCGCTCTGGCGATTTTTGAACAAGCGCGCCACATACAGGAATGGCATGCTATCGATCCCGAGCAAGTCTGCCCGTTGGTACAATGCGCGGAGCCTTGGATCCAAAAGGCCGGACACGCAGCAATTCACATTGACCGCAGCGACTGCACGGCCGCGCTCACCCCGTTCGCGAAGCCATCCGTCAAATTTGCAGAACATATTCTCGTAAGAAATACATTCCAAGGACAGACCTAAGAAGCTTATTCGCTTCTCGACTTCCGGCGTCATTTCAAACGTGTTATTCATTGTCCTCACTTCTGGTGTAACGTCTCGTTTACAATTGCGACCTCAAACATTAAGCCGGTCAGGAAGAGGTGTCCGTAACAGCTGACAATCACAGAGAAAAGGGGCACACATTGTGTCAATGCGTCATTCGGATACCCCCCCGTAATAGCCTGCTCGGGTACGTCCGATGCCTCTCAATTGCCTCGCTGTAGACACTAAGCACGTGCTCTGCGTTTTTGTTCCAGTCAAATCGCCGCACATTAGCAATGCCAGCGGCAGATAAATGCGCGCACCATTCGGGGTCCGTCGAAATTCGCGTCAGCGCCGCTGCAATATCGTCAACCCGCTCCGGATCGAATATGCCGGCCGACCCATCAACGACTTCGGCTAGAGATCCACGCGTTGAGGTAACTACGGGACACCCACATGCCATTGCTTCTATGGGCGGATGGCCGAACCCTTCGAACAGCGAGGGATAAACCATTGCTTTCGCGGCCCGGTAGAGCATTGGCAGCGCAGAGTCATCTACGAATCCTAGAAATCGAATATCTTGGTCGAATGGCGATCTTTCTGCCGCGGCGTGGACCACTTCCGACCTAAAGGAGTCCCTGCCAGCGAGCGCTAGTAGATAATTTGATCGCGTCGAAACCCTGAATTCATTGAATGCTTCGATCATCCGCAGGTGATTCTTCGATGGGTGTTCTATCCGCGAAACATACAATAAAAACGGGCGGTCCAGTTTCCAGCGAGCAGCAGCGTACACTGCAGCTTGCGTGCGATCTCCAGGAGAGAAGCGCTCAAAGTCAACGCCGTGATGAATCACGTGAATATGTTCCGGCGGAATCCGAAAAAAGCGCTCGATATCGTCCGCCGTGCTCTGGCTAATTGCGATTATTTCGTTCTGGAACTGCGCCAAATGCCTCGCTACCCCACGCGAATAGAGCATCCGCAGAGGATCGTACTTTCTTGCGATTCGAAACTGTGCGAGATCGTGTATTGTCGCCACCGATGCACATGGTGCCGACCAGAGCATTCGTCGGTAGGTCGGCACATGAAGCACATCCATTTTGAGGGTGTTTAGCAGTCTCGGTAGTACGGTTTGGTGCCACACGATATTTCTAATAGGTGGCCGAAATGTCTCCGAAACGGAGACGAGGTTCATTGTCCCCTTTGCAAATTCGAAAAAGTGGCAGGTCCTTTTCCAAGACGAACAAGTAAATGTCATGCCGCTGTGCGTGCGGTAACAACGCCTTCAGCAGTGAGAAAATATATTGAGCAAGTGCACCTCTGCCGTGCTGTATGACAGAAGTAGATATTGCGATTCTCATAACGGGTCCACGCTCTCGGCGACGTATGTGCGTTCGTGTGACGCAACAACACAAATAGTAGTGACTACCGCCGTCGGTACAGTTCCGCAGTCGGCTTCTCTGCTCGTTATAGATTTGATATATCTTCAATGTTAGCCCCAATTCACTGAGGTGCAGACAGACATCGCCTGTCTATAAACCTTCATCGTTTCCAGCGCCATTTGGTTCCAGCTAAACTGTGCGGCTCTGGCCAAACCGCGCACTATGGCGTTATTACGGGCGTCCTGATCCAACAGAGCGGTCCTGACACCTTCTGCAATCGACTCAACCGAAAAAGGATCAACCCAGATTGCAGCCTCTCCAAGCACCTCAGGCAGGCAACTTGAGTGAGCAGCCACTACCGGGGTTGCACAACGCATCGCCTCGAGCGGAGGTATCCCGAAACCCTCCGTTATAGATGGAAAGAGGAATAGTGCTGCATTCGAGTAAAGTTGCGGCAAATCCTCGTCATCGACATAGCCGAGAAATCGGACGGCATTTTCAAGGCGGTGTTCTCTAACATAAGCCCTCAGGCTCATGTCAGCGTCGCCGGGCATTCCGGCGATTACCAAAATATGATCAATTCCGTATCGGTTTCGGACGAAGTGCATGGCGTCTATAGCGCGGTGGAGATTCTTGTTCGTTGAGGTCTGCCCCACAAACAATACAAATTGAGATGGGAGCTGATATTTAGAGTTGGTGTTCTTATCAGGGGATGGCGAGTACCGTTGGTCCACCCCGTTTGCAACAACTTCTACTCGATTCGGCGCCACGGGAAACTCTCGCAGAATTTGTGGCCTTTACGTGCTCGGATACAGTGATGATCTTTGTGGCTTTCTTGATGTTCGCCTTGCACCAGACACGCCACAGAAGATGCCGTCGCAACTGAACACCGCTACCATTCGAGTAATGATTCAAATCGTGTATCGTGAGCACAAAGGGTCGCTGATACCCAACTACACCACCGCCGATCGGGAAGTGGACGATGTCCACCTCCTTAACGCGTTGGTCGGTCAAAAAGAAGACATGCTCCCAGAACCATAACGCGCGGCGATAAGAGACTTTTACGTCAACGACCCTGATACGGCCCGAAATGTCAGATAGCCACGGTAGATTGCGAGTATTGGCATAAATTACAAAGTCGTCCTCACTACCCATTGCCAGTAAATGTGTAACCAGGTTCATGGCACAGTTTTCGACTCCCGTACGATGTGCCCGCGCACTCAGCAGACTTATACCAACCTTCATAGTCCAGATCTCCTGAGCCCCTTTGCACTGTGGGAAAGGCTGTTGGTCAAGGACGGGTTCAGCGCCATTCCGACCAGAGCCCATGTGTATACGGTCGGGAGGAGAGTGTCCCACACCGGAATCATGATTCCGGCAATTGTCATTGCAACAAACACCGCGATGGCTGCAGTCAACATCTTCGGACACGCTATCTTTCCTCTGATTCTGAGCACCAATGACACCAGGACGGCTGCGGTGAGGGCAACATACGCGAATGCCCCGATCACTCCAGTCTCCACGGCCACTTCAAGTATCCAATTCTCGGTGTATGCCGCTTCGCTAACGCCACCCGAGAATCGTGCCTGCACTGTTCCGTACTTGCCTAATCCAATCCCAAGCGGGTCGGCGGCAACCACTCGGACTGCGCTCTGCATGCGTTCTTTGTGCGCTAGGCTGGATTGATCGTCCTGCGAAAATATCGACTCTAGTCTCTGACCAAGGCTGGATTTGGATGTCACATTGCCGTAAAACTGGACAACCCCGCAGACACAGCACGAGGCGATAACGCCGACCCCCAAGATATGCTTGAGTGGGGGTCGCTTTAGTATGCACAGGACGCCCACACCAACTATCAGGCCGAGGTATGCACTGCGCGTGTACGTCAAGAGCAAACAGGGGACAAGAATTGCGGTCCACCACAGCGCCACACGTAGTGTAGAGCGGGTCGCACCAGAGAACAGGATCAGGATTGCTATCATTGCGGCATACGCCGCTTCGAGCGCGCTCAAAGAATACGAATACAGCCGCCGATGGCCGTCGGCCAAAAGATCCGGAAGATTGTATACGAGCGGGAGCAGACGCTCATAATCCCAGAAATACTGTATGAGGCCATAGACAGCAAGTAGACCAACACTCCACAACATCAGTCGAACCAGTATTGCGGCATGCCTCCCGTCGAGCCGCAGTAACATGAAAAACAACATCATGGCCAAAAACCGCATCTCGAGATCGAGGGAGAATATTGCCGGCATGCTTGGCGTTCGAAAGAACGTCACGACATAAACTGCTATAAGCACGCCACTGCAGATGAGAACCCAGCGATTCGTTCGTAGAACCTCGTTTCGATTCGGGTTGTTATAAAGGAGCCGAAAGATACCGACGAGTAACAGTACCTCTTTCCAGACGGCAAATAGCTGCCGAGCATTCGACCCAAATCCGCCGAGGGCTTGTGTTATTAGGGCCTGAAAGGGAATCAAAAGAACAAGCAACCCGGCTAGCCAGAACAGCGGCGCGCGGATCAGAAAAGCGCAGGCTATTGCTGCCGAAACAACAGCCAGCGCTACTCCTAAGCTCTGCGCGCCGATCAGAAGTGCAGCCATCCCTGCCGTAGCTAGAATCGTCGCCGCGATATAGGGAAGCGGAATATTGATTCCGCTGCCTCGAATTGGCGACACATTGGTGTTCGAGGACATTGTCAACCTTCGCTCCCTTGTATCGCCGCAGTGTTGAGCTTTCACGCGCGGCGACAGTTGCGGGCAATCAACGAAGTCCAAGTTAGTGAAACGATTACGAAGGCGCTTCCAGCAATGCCGCGATTGGCGCGAGGGCGGCTCCCGCGATCCCCATTATGCGCGGCAGATAGAGGGACAGTGCAATTCCACAGAGCCACCAGCGACAGCTGCGGCACATGCGCTCCGAAACTATCCCGCTCCGTTTGCGACAGCATCCGTGACCGAACTGGCGGGTAGAATCAGAGCGGCGATGCAGAATATCCTAACAATCGGAACAGCATCTGCATAGCGCCCGCAAAGCACAGATGTACAATGGGTCTTGCGAATATTACTAATACAATGGCACCAGGCAGTAGCAATGCATATGCGAGCAACAGAGCTCGCCGATAATAGCTGCGAAGTCCTTCCGCTCCGTTAGCGGCTATCCTTGAGGAGGTGGGCAGCACGACCATAATGAGGCCAGTCGTGACCATGGTCATGCCTGTGTAGAAGATCTTCGCCGCTCCATAGATCGCTGCGCTCAACGGGCTCAAGAAATGCGCGACCGCCAATACATCAACCTGTCCTTGCCCATAAGCACTAAACATCGATATCGATGAGTACTTGGAGTGTTGAAAGTACTCTCGCAGGTCGAAAGGCTGATCTTCCTGAAGCACCGGCGTGCTTCGGGACAGCAGCCACAGAACCAGCGCAGGAACAAGTCCCATCACTGCCGCGCCACTTCGTGCTATGTAAAACCACACTGCCGAGGTCAGCAGTCCACTAAAGTGCAACAAAAGCAACCCAGCGACATTGGTCGTAGTGAACAGGATGTCCATAGCGAGAACGGTCTTATATCGTATTCTCGAAAACAATACGATTTTCTTCACTGCGTAGAGGCAGGTCGTCGCGAAGGGATGCTTAAGTACTTGATGAGGCTGACAAAGCTAGGATCCTTATCAATAAACCATCCAATTTAGCTGCTGCCTAAAAAGAATCCGGAGCAGACAACCGCCGTCACAGCGTAATACATGAGATATGTGATACGCAGGGACCTACGGGAAAGTGCCCCGAAACGAAGTGTTGGATTGGTCACTGGACCTAGTAGCAGACACTGACAACCAAACAAGATTGCATTTGCCACCACCACGAAACCAAATTCTTTCTGCGGCAGTAGTCGTCCCGCCATAAGGAATGTGATGAATCCTTGCGCGCCCCATGTCAATTGGCTGGCTATCGATAGTGCCGTAGGGCTAAGGGCGTGATCTATGACAACATTCGCGAGTCGCGGCTTATCGAGCCCAGCGGGCTTCGGCGCGTGTTTCCGCGTGGAAAGTCCATCCCGCACGAGGCGAAGAATTAGCAAGTGTGCCATATGTGCTCGTACGTGCCGATACAACGCGCCGTCGCAGAAACGCGAAACATAACAGAATTGAATTTCTGGCAGACGAAAACTTCGTCCGTAATGGCGATCCAATGATTCAGACGGGAAAAGATTACCTCCCGCTGCGGGATCATCACCGCTTGAGACGCTTCTTGTCCATCCATCGAGTTCATGAGACAATCCCCCTCACTCAAAAAGTCTCCTGTTAGGCAGATGCTCTCGGTGAGAGGGCCTTTGTTAGAAATGCCGGCGACCGCTAACTGTCCCGCAATTACAGCCTCTTATACAGACCTTCCGGAATTGGAAAGGAACGGTTGTGTAACACTAGGCCGAGCAATCGGATGCCCGCCCCGTCAAGACTTTCCTTAGCCCTGCGCGCGCTGAGGCGGCGTGTCTCGTTGGCCTCTATAACTAAGACCATCGCATCTGAGGCCTGACCCAGAGTCGTGGCAACTCCAGAGACGGACGTTCCCGGCGCGTCGATCAACACGAAGTCAAACGCACTACGAAGATCCGCTAGAAAGTGTTTGAGCTTGTCAGCTGACAGTAGTGCGCCGTTATCGTCTGTCAGGAGGCTGGGCATTGCTAGCCAGAGGTTGACGCCAATCTGAACGCACCGGTCGCGCATACAAGCAGTGTTGCCAGTGGACGGAATCGTTCTGTCGACTTCAAATAAACTACTGAGACGAGAAAACTGCAGATTGGCGTCGACGAGACAAACGGACCGCGAACTGTTGGCCACAAGAGTCCGTGCAGCCCCAGCACAGATAGAACTGCTGCCGCTGTCCTCGTCCACCCCACAGAAGGTCACTTGTCTCGGTGGCTTTCCGTTAGCGATTAGAAAGATATTCTGAATCAGCCGCAACAGTTCCTGCGCATAGTAGCCGCCGAATCTGTTCTGGCGGCCCCCCCTTTCAGCCGCACGGTCGGTAATAGTTCGGGGGCGAACTTCCACCTCTCCGAACTCATAACCCATACGCGTCAATAACTCGTAGTTACGGCTCATGGAGTATTCTCCTCATCAGGTGTTGACGTCACTTGTTTTGCGAATGATGTCGCTAGCGCTTCGGGAAGCGTGATTCTCTGGCCAGGCTCGATATGATTCGGGTCAGTCAGCCTCGGATTGAGATCTTGGATTTGCCGCAGACGCTTGAAGTCATCACCGCCCAGATATTGCCTGGCGATCTTTCTAATCGTCTGATTGGGTTTAACTGTAATGTAAGTCGTTTCCACTTTCAGAGTCGCCGTGGCGCCCTGAGACTGGAGCATGCTGGTGGCGCTGCCTGAAATCAATGAGACCGGAAGGGATTGCGCATACGAGTGGGTCGCAATGACACGTGGCCGATGCCGCCCGGAGACCCGCAGCGTACCCTGAACAAGCAGGAGCGAAGTAGTGCGGCAGACGCAATCCACAACCGCCGCACGTTAGGTCGCACTTTGCTTGGTTCGCCAGAAAACTGTGAGGCAGGGAACGTGAGGCTCGGCTTTAAAGGTATGGGAAGTTGTTGGTCACCGATTGCCTCTTCAACCATGTGTCCGTGCACTTGCTTGCGCTTCAGCGCGCAGCACAAGGACAGGGCATTAAAGCATACGTTGTTGATTTCGCGCGGTATCCCTTGAGTGGCGTCCGCGAGTGTTATAAGAGCATCCTTTGCGAAAAGCGGATCGCCGTTGTAACCGACAAAGTTGAGCCGGTGCTCTATATAGGCTGCCGTCTCTTCTGCCGAAAGCGGTTCGAGATGACAGACCATAGTAATTCGCTGTCGCAACTGCACTAAGGAGGGTTGCAGCAGCTTTTCAGATAATTGCAACTGTCCCGCCAACACAATTTGCATCAACTTGGCTTGTGGCGTTTCGAAGTTGCTGAGTAGCCGAAGCGTCTCCAGTGCAGCGTCCGATAGATTCTGTGCTTCATCGATCACGACAACTAACCTCTTCTGTGCCTCAGCGTCTCCGACTAGAACTGCCGACAGTTGGTCACGCATTTCTCCACCTGTCGCACCCGGGCTGATGCCGAGATCGCGCAGGATCTGGCCCATCAACTCCCGAGGTCCGCAATCACTATCGATATTGAAGAGAAATACGGTGCGGGCAGACTTCTGAATCTCCTCGAGGAAACGGAACAGGAGTGTTGTTTTCCCCATTCCAGGCGGGGCGATAAGTGCGGTAAAACCGCGGTTACTGAGGAAGCTGTACTTAAGCGACGCAAGTGCTTCGCGATGTGTGCGACTGCTATATAAGAATCGAGGGTCTGGTGTAGCCCCGAAAGGATCGTCGCTGAACCCAAAATATTGACGGAACATTGGTCTACCGCCCCCCCTCGTTTGGCAGGGCAGCTAGCACGGGTGTGCCCAGGTAGCGAACAATTTCGTCGGGCGTGCGGAATGACGGATCCATCAGATCGACAGCATAGGCCGTTGAGAGACTGAATGTTCCGGCCAGGCAGAATGCGAGCAGAGCAATACTTAACGGAGACCTACTGGGGAGTGCCGGAGTTACCGGAGCCTCTGCTAAAGCGACATTTAGGATGCCGCGCTGGTCGAGGGCGTCGTTGATACGGGCTTCCTCCCGTTTACGCTCATAAAGGAGGTAGTTGTCCTTCTGCGTTTTGGCGGCTTGTAGTAGGTCCTGCTGGACGAAGTCGTCTTGGCCAAGATGTTGGGCGACTTCGTGATATCCTGCGGCCGCCGCGGCGGCAGCTGTTTCGCGCGCTCTCGAACCGCTGAGATCAGCCTGAGCCTTGGTGAGTTCAGCCCGCACCCACTCATAGTCCGGGTTCTGGTCTGTAGTTTCATCCTTTATCGGCTTGCTCTCTTCCCCAGCAATCGCACTCTTCGCGTCCGCAATCTGTTGATCTACCTCTTGGACCAGCCGGTATGTAGGCTCATACTTGGTCAGTAGATCTGTCTTCTTTAGCTCGAGATGTAAGAGAGTCGACTTTAGCTGTTGGAGAAGTTGAGCATTATCGGATGTCCGTATCACAGTTGTCATCCGGGGCAGCATGGACTCCAGCTGAGTCTTGAGTGCGAGCACTCGTCCTTCCGTCTCAATCACACTAGTGTGAGCCTGATGTGCCGTGGAATCGAATTCGCTCGCTTGCTGCAGTGCGGAGTCGCGTTGGATCTCTGCCGAGACCACCCCGGTTTTCTGGGTGAAATCCGCCAGCTTTGCTTGCGCCTGACCCAATCCTTGCTGATATTGCCGTGTCTGCTGATCGAAGAACTTCAATTCGCCGGAAGCGCGGTGCAACTCAAGGTGCTTCTCTGTATATGCGGCAGACAGCGCCTGAAGCACATGTGCCGCCATCTGTGGATTGCGGTTGGAGTACTCGACGGAGATCACATTGCTCTTGCGCAGCGGCTCGATCTTCAAATCGCTGGCGAGTTTGCGGACGGCGGTTGCAATCCTCACCTCGTTATCACGGCCAGCGGGCTGATGAGAAGCGGCCTAGACCGGTCGTCAGAACTACCTTGCGCAAGAGCTCTTCACTGTTGAGTAGCTCCACTTCTGAGTTGAGATCCTCCTCGCTTACCTGATCGCCCGTGAATTGGGAGGGCGCATTAGGCGAAGATGTGATCATCGCATCCGAGCGCTGACGTTGAACCAATATCTTCATGTGAGCTTCATACTTCGGGACCCAAATACCAGACGCCACAAATGCGACGACGACGACAACAAAGGCGATCAACATGGCCCAACGCTGGCGAAACAATATTGCAACGATGTCGCGTGCGGTTGGCAGCGATTGTGGAGTGTGGTATCGGATTTCCAGTTCGTCAGATCTCATGTTTTTCATGCCTCAGAGGACTGCCGGATTGTAGTATGCACCCATGCTTGCATTCGGGATAAATTTTTGGATTTTCGAGAATTTGTTTTGCGGAACGTAGAGCATGTCGCCGGGTTGCATATATATGTCTTCGGACAAATTGCGCGTAGCGAGCAGCTTCTTGATATTCAGAACCTTTGACTCAAACACTCCGTTGGGCATCGGACGAAACAGAACTACTTGCGAATGTTTGGAGCTGTCTTTGAAGCCTCCCGCGATCGCTACCGCTTCTGTTTACTGTGAGCGGGCTCAGAAGGTCGTATTTGCCGGGTTTTCCGACCTCACCCGACGCGATGAAGTACGGCTTTTCGAAACCTTTCAGGACAATCGTGAGGACCGGATCATGCAGAATCTTCGCGTACGAAGTCTTGAGGGACTCCGTGAGCTCTGGCACTGTCTGCCCTTCGGCAAAAATGGAGCCAACTTCTTTCAGCGTCACATAACCGTCTGGTTGCACCGCTACCGTCTGGTTGAGCTCCGGCGAAAATGCAAAATCAACATCCAAGCTGTCACTCTTTCGCAACCTATAGCGTGGACTCCGTTGCTGAAGCTGCGGAGTTGCAGTCGTTGAAGCGGCAGAAATCGATGACGCGCTTCCCAGTGTCCCGGAGGAAGGCACGGTGCCTTGGCCGACTCCGGCAACCGCGACTGCCAGGAGACCTGCTAATGCAATTAATGGGTTCTTCATTGGGAATTCACTTTCTTTGATAAGTGAGCCGCACGCACACTATATGCCCTTCATGGCGAACACGACCGTATGGAGCAAAATTGCTAGGTCCATAAAGAAGTTTCGGTCCCGGATATAGTAGAGGTCGTACTGGATATTATCGTGAATCAAGAACGAGCGGTCGGCACTGAGTTGCCACAGGCCGGTCAGTCCGGGATAACCTGCAACCGCCGTCGATGCCTAGCGTTGTAGCGCTCCACAATGAAAGGCATCTCCGGGCGGGCCCGACCAAGCGACATGTCCCCTTTCACCACATTTATTAGTTGCGGCAGTTCATCCAGGCTCGTTCGCCGGAGCCACCGGCCAAGGCGCGTAACCCTGACATCGTAAGCAGCGACGGGATGGAAATCATACTTAGGTGCATCGACACGCATTGAACGGAATTTGTAGAGCTCGAACATCTTGCCTTCGTATCCGACGCGAGTCTGACGGAAAAATACGGGTCCTTTCGAGTCCAGACGAATCAAGCAGGCAAAGATGGCCCACAGCGGTGCTGTTAAAACCAGAAGCATAACGGCGGCACAAATGTCGAAGACGCGCTTCGTGATCTCGTAGGGCCGTTTGCGAGTTGGCTGTCCAGAGATGCAATCAGGACGCCATCAATATCGACATAGTCCGTCGATGTTCCTAACGCGGCGGAAAGCTGCGGAACAAAGGCAACTTGTGCGTCCGCCGCGAATGCTTCGGCCGTGATCTCTTGCAGGCGTTGCCGTGACAACGAAGGTATGCCGACCACAACGAGACCACCGTGGTGCGCTCGGATCAGGTCGCCATTGAACGGCCCCGGAACTACTGGAAGAGGACGTTCGCGCTTGTAGCCGAATTCGAAAATCTGTTTACCTGCGAGGGCTGCATCATCATCGACGATGGCGACCGGATTCAAGCCCAGCTTTGGCGAACGCACGAGCGCGGAAAACACATGACGGCCGGTATTGCCCGCACCATAGATCAGCACATTCTGCACGCCATGACCTCGGCTATGCAGATGTCGAATAAGCATGTAGACAAACTGCTTTTCAATGACCAGTACAGCGGGAACAAAGACGACTGCCAGAGCGACCACCCACCGAGACCAAGGATGCAGGAAGAAAGAAAGTGACTACAAACATTGCTCCGAAGGCTTCCGTAGATACCCGTAAAATGCGTTCAGTTTCGCGGATACGCAGAAGACTGTTGCTTCGCTTATATGCCCCATCGTGGTCGAGCATGATCACAAATACCGGTCGCGAAAACCAGAGCTGCGGCACGCAACGGTGCCGACCGAGTAGTGCACATGCCTCCCAACGTGCAGACACTCGTAGACGGAATATGCGAGCAACGCAGCTATGAACACAGCACTTAAAGTCAGCTAATCGCTCCAAGAAGGACGTAATCGCCTCGAACTGTCCTCTGTTCGCTGGCGTTCGGTCGAGCGTAAACGGAAGAAATGGTAGCGCCTGACCTTGTTGATCTGCTGTACCGACTGTGCCCATGGTTATCCTCGGATCTGGCCGAAGACATGCTCGACATGCAAGGCATGAGCCGTCGGACCAGACGCTTCACTAAATGGATAGGAAGAGATAGAAGGTTATGTGCTTAGAATCGATGGGATCTTAGCCCGGCGAGAGTCTTCGCGCGTGAATGCCGCTCTTAGCTTAGACCGGCGCTGCAAGACATTTCCTACTTATTATTGAATGGTCGTGGAAATGTTGCATAATTTCGCTACGTTCAAGCTTCGTACGCCGCGGTTCGCGTGCATGCCGTAGAGGGTCGCACAGAAGGCTGGGCCGATGGCTCAACGTCTTCCCGCAAACATTTACAGATAGCGATTGGCGGATTAATTCGACTGATACGAGCAGCCGAGATGCTGAATTGGTACGGAGAAGCGTACCTTCGACGCCAGCAAGAGCTCCTCTCACAACCCGAACATGGTCTCCTTCGTGGAGAGCTGGTGGACTAACACTCGACTGCGGCGGTTAGCGAGGGTCCGCACACTTCAATTTGTTGATCAGGAATGGATAGAGGTCCCGATTGATTTCCGATGAACGTGACGATCCCCGGAACTTTGAGAATCTGGACCTTGCTGTTATTAGACAAGCCTGTGCGCACGAACAGATACCCACTGAAGAGAGGCGATGCCACCAGTTGCTTCCGATCGCTCCATTGTCGCAGCTCCGATTTCAGCGGAAGGTAGTGTTGGACGCCGAGAGCCTCGAGAACAGCAGCCGACGCCTTCTCCTGCCTGGATCGTCGTCCAGACAGCGTACCAGCGGGTTTCAAGATCGGGGGTTTCACTGTTAGCTCCTCTTGTCGACACCCCGATCTCATACTTGTCAGCTGTACTCTCACTTGGGCCGGACATAGCTTCGCCCTCTCAGTCCCAAGATCGCTTCCGGATCTTCAAAGACATCTACGCTGGAAAATCACGACCACTGCACCTGCAACAGCTATCGCTACCCTGTTACCTCAACAACGCAATCACACAACTATCTGACTAACGATGTGATCGTCATCAAAAAAACCTCTAACCCCAAAGCTGCAACGATCGCCGTCGCCGTCTGCGCGTGTCACCTTGCCCACGCACTGAATTCGCAGTTGCTCATTCGTGTCGCCTGGGGAAGGAACGAGAACTTCGATCCGAATATCACTCCCAACCGCCGGGCACCGTGTGCTAAAGATGAGAGCACCATTTACTGCAACGTCGTATGTGAAGCCACCTTCCGTGCACTCCCCCCCCTCATTCCAATGAAAGATGACCGGTAGGGGGAGCCTGTACCGAAGTGCGGACCGCCGCTGCGTAGCAGGCTGAATGACGGATAGGGGGGGCATGTGAGAGTCAGCGTAAGTCATCACCGATGCTCGACAAGAGGCCATAACCTCCCAAACCGACAGAGTAGATCGGAACGGCCATTAAGACCGATATTCCCACCGTATCCGGCCCGAAGTCCCTAACGAGTGACTTTGCTCTCACAGTCGTAACCCCCGAAAGGCTAGAGAAGGAAGTCTCCGACACATGGGCGCGATGGCACCGTTCGCACAAAATTAGTCTTGTAAAGAGATTTCCCTTGCAATATGCTCCTGCTCAGACACAGACCACGTTCTAATGTGGCCGGCTATCACGATACGTCCTGTGACGATATTGCTTTTCTTAATTCCGGGTAAGCGAGTCCACCGTGGAATCTGTGCGTGAATCGAATGTGTTGGACCGTTGGAATTAGATCTGTTGTGCGGGCCGCATCCTGTTTTGGTCAATCGGGCCAAGTCCTGGGTTAGGTCCTGAGTTTGGTGCGTTGAGTGCCCCAGGAGATGTCGATGGTCGGGAAAGCGACTGAGCGTCAAGCGACGCTTAGAGATGGCGGTCTGTCGATGCCACGTTCTGTACCGTGATTGTGGACCGTGACTCAATGAGCAGCGAGCTGTTGGCGGATGCTCTCATTCGAGATCTTCACTATAGTGCAATTGCGGTTCGGCCCTCTAACCTTCTTCAAACTCTTGCGTCGCGGAATGTGAATCTCGTTGCCATAAGCGCAGATCTTAAACGGGAAGCAACCCTGGGCTTTGATCTAGTGAAGTCGGTCGCGCGCGCATACCCTAGACTTCCGATCATCGTGTTGCTGGATGACGTCTCCGCGAAGGCTGTTATCACCGCGTTCCGGTCGGGCGCCCGCGGCTTGTTTTGTCGTCATCAACCTATGGCCGATTCCTCGATTGTGTAAACACGTAAAGAGGGGATTCCTCTGGGCGGGTGGGGAGGAGGCAACTGCTCTTTTAGCAGCTATCCAACGCATTCCTGCTCCGATGGAATTGACAGAAGACAATGCTGCACTTCTTACCACACGGGAATTACAGGTCGTGCGACATGCGGCAACGGGAAAGAAAAATAGGAGATTGCGAAGGAGATGGGACTGAGCGAGCATACGGTCAAAAACTATCTCTTTCGAGCATTCGAGAAGCTGGGGGTTACCAGCCGCGTAGAGTTGCTGTTTTATATGACTAGCGGCAGATCATCATTTACGCAGATCCAGAACACCCGTCCCATGGTTCAGTCTTGTTGGAAGATGAGGCAAGCTGACGCGGAAGATCTCAATGGCAGCGTCTGGGAACTGAGACCTGCTCGCTGTGCAATCGCGAGCTGTCCGTCGGACTGACCCTGAAGAGCTGGCCTTGTGCATGCAATGCCCGGAGCTGTCCGTCCACAACCAAGGACTTGATGCACGAGACAGACTTGGTCGCGGCCAAAGTTTCGTTGGTGCGATAAAGAGGGCGGCCGTTACGGCCAAGGAAGGCCGGAACGGGCCGGTGTGGCCCCGACTACTGTCATTCAGCAGCTACATGGCCGAATCCCCGCAGCTTACCGATCGCTTGCACCCGGTGAAGAAACCGCAGGCGTCCGTCACAGCTTCGCATAGGCAAACCGGAGCTAACTGCTCTATCTCCACCGTACCGTCTTCGGATCAACTGCCACCAGAACTGCCACTCGACCGTTGCAACGCGCACAAGCGTGTTACTGCTCAACATGCTAAGTTGTTGGTATATTCATGGTTACATGGTGGACGCGGAAGGAATCGAACCTTCAACCTGTCGATTAAGAGTCGAATGCTCTGCCAGTTGAGCTACGCGTCCAGACCTGAATCCGCTCTGAGGGAGCGGAGCGAACTGCATTGAAGTTCGCAAGGAAGTGCGCAGAACTGCTCACGCACGAAGACAAGTATATCACGATGGGAGCGCGGCTTCTGCGGGTGACCGAAAAGCTTACCCGACAAAGTCGACCGCAGCTTTGTGCGGAATTATTCCGCGCTCGTAACCCATGTCTAGCAGTTTGCGGATCGCCTCACGCCCGTCATCGCCGTAGTTGATCGTCCGCTCGTTTACATACATGCCGACGAAACGGTTCGCGAGCGACGGGTCGAGGTCGCGCGCAAACTGCATCGCGTATTCGAGTGCCGCTTCGCGGTGCTCGAGTGCATGCTGGATGCTCTGCCGCAGCGCATTCGTCGTGATGAGCTGAACATCACCGCCCAGCGAGCGCCGGATCGCATTGCCGCCGAGCGGGAGCGGAAGCCCGGTCTGCTCAAACCACCACACGCCGAGATCGAGAATCTTCATCAGTCCCTGCCGCGCGTAGGTTAGCTGGCCCTCGTGGATGATGAGCCCTGCATCGAATTCACCCGCCAGGACGGCGGGAATGATCTTGTCGAAGGGAACCGTGGCGGTTTCGATCTCGGGAGCGAAGAGCTTCAGCGTCAGGTAAGCGGTGGTCAGCGTGCCGGGCACGGCAATGCGAACCTTCTTGATCTCATCCAGTGTGTACGGCCGCGGGGCCACGATCATCGGACCATACTTCTCGCCCACGGACCCGCCGCACGCCATCAGTGTGTAGTGCTCCTGGAGGTATGGATAGGCATGAAAGCTGATCGCAGTTACGTCGTAGAACTGCTCGTTCATCGCCTTTCGATTGAGGGTTTCGATGTCCGTCAGCGTATGGACGAACCGGAAGCCCGGCACGCGGACCTTGTTCGTGGCCAGGCCGTAGAACATGAACGCGTCGTCCGAGTCAGGACTATGGGCAATAGAGATTTCACGGACAGCAGATGCAGCGGGGGTCATCAGTTCCTTCAGATGCTTTAAGCAGAGCGCTTGTTGCGCGGATGGTGCCGGAGCGTGCTGTAGATGCCAGCGGCGGCAAGAACTTTAATCGCCTCGCCCGGCAGGAAAGGGGCGACAGAGGCGATCCAAACGGCGTTCGGCGGCAGGTGTGTGAACGCCATGAACCAGGCCGCGCCCGCGAGGAAGAGAACGAGGGTCGCGCTGGCGCAGCCCGCGACCGCCGACGCGAAGAACGACAGCCGCTGCTCGAGCAGGCGGGTCAGGCCGCCCGCGATTGCAGCGACAAGCGGATAGGAGAGCAGGTAGCCGCTCGTAGGACCAAAGAAGAGCTGCGCGATGCCGCCGGGCCCAGCGGGGCTGAAGACCGGCAGGCCGCACGCGCCCTCGGCTAAGTACGCCAGCAGCGTGAGGAATCCGCCGACAGGACCAAAAGCCAGGCCGACTCCAAGCACCGCGAGCGGCTGGAGGGTGAAGGGAACCGGCGTAAACGGCAGAGGGAACGAGACGTGCGCCGCAAGCGCGATCACCACTGTCGCTGCGAGCCCAAGCGTCAGCTTGCCAGGAATCGTTGAGCCGAAGGCGCGCGTGCGGGAGAGTCCAAAGCGGTTTGTCAGAGCAGTCTGCATAATCTTGGTCGGGCGAATCCTACGATGCCTTGCGTTGACCGGTCGCTTCTTTCGTAGCCGACTCTCTGTTCGCCGCCGGAACGGTCGTCAGATGCCGTCTCTTCTTCTCGTGCGAGAGTGTTCGCTGTTTTTGCCGGGCGCGATAAATGTGTTGCGCGATTGAAACCGAGGCCCATAGCAAAGCAGCGAGCGCGACCAGCGAGATGGCGAACAGGATGCGCATCGGTCGCAGCCCAGAATACCAAACTCCTGCCAACGAGCGCGCCGCTTGCAGAATCGATGACGAATGTGGTTCGGCCCTGCTGCATCGTGTGAAATTTCCTCGCTGGGTTGGGTGATACTTAGCTGAGTCCACCTGCCGGCTGGGGCCTTTGCGCAAACGACAGACGAATTCGGGAAGGCCTGGAGTCATCGCAGTCGTGTCTGCGATGCGCTCACGGCTTTACGAATCCCGGCGCAAACTGGCCACCCTTGGCGCCGGTGTGCTCGCCATCCTGATGGGCTACGGCGTGGTCTTCGGCCACAACGGGGTCACCGCCTTCCTCTTTAAGCGCGCGGAGGCTCGCGAGCTGCAGGTCCAGATGCAGCAGCTCCAGATGGAAAATGGCCGGTTGCGCGACCACGTTGATCAGCTGCAGAACGATCCCGCCGCCATCGAGCATCAGGCGCGCGAGGAGCTCCATTACACGCGCGCCGGCGAGGTCATCTACACGCTTCCCGTATCGCCGCCAAGAGCTGATCAGGCACCGGCCTCGCGCTAACCATCGCTCCAATCCGGCATCGCAGTTATACTGCGCTCTCCGGAGGCTGCTTTTCGCCTCTCGGCACGTGCATCCTGATAGAGAACTATGCGGATCGGAGTCGATCTCGGCGGCACAAAGACAGAGGCGCTCGCCCTTGACAGCCAGGGTCGGGAGCTTCGCCGTGTTCGCGTTCCCACGCCGCAGCAGGATTACGCGGCGACAGTCACGACGATCGCCAAGCTGGTTCGCGATCTCGAGCACGACGTCGGGACGCAGGGCACTGTTGGCGTGGGGATTCCCGGCACACTGGTGGCAGGCACCGGTCTCGTAAAGAATGCGAACTCCACATGGCTCAACGGTCAGCCTCTCCAGCGCGACCTCAGCGCTGCTCTCAATCGCGAGGTTTGCTGTGCAAACGATGCAAACTGCTTTGCGATCAGCGAGGCGACCGACGGCGCTGCGGTTGGCGCTGAGGTTGTGTTCGGGGTGATCCTCGGAACCGGATGTGGCGGGGGCCTGGTCGTTCGTGGCTCGCTGTTGACGGGGCCAAACGGGCTCGCCGGCGAGTGGGGGCACACTCCGCTGCCGTGGATGACTGATGACGAATGGCCCGGTCCGCAGTGTTACTGCGGACGCCGCGGCTGTCTCGAGACATGGATCTCCGGCACCGGTTTCGAACGCGACTTCGAACGAGTCACGGGGCATGTACTTCGCGGCGACGCAGATCGTCGCCGCGTCCGATACGGGCGATTCGGATGCGCGAAGCAGCGCTCGTGCGGCTGGAAGATCGTATCGCGCGTGGCCTCTCCACGGTCGTCAACATCGTCGACCCAGACGTTATCGTGCTCGGCGGCGGCCTCTCGCGCATCGATCGTCTCTACGATGGCGGCATTTCGAACCGTCTGCGTGACTACGGGTTCGGCGGCGGCGTGGAAACTCCCATCCGGCGCAACGTTCACGGCGACTCCAGCGGCGTGCGCGGCGCCGCATGGCTATGGCCCTCCGCCGGCCACACGCATCCAATGGACGCAGAAAACCTGTGACAGGAGCACGTCTATGGCAGCGAAGATAAATGCGGCTCGGCCGGAAGGCCGCAGCCTTGGTGGTGAGCTCCGCAAGCAGCTCAAAGCTCTTCTCGACGGCGGCCAGGCGCATGCCGGCTTCGACCAAGGCTGTGAAGGACATGCCTGCGAGACCTTCAGGGCATCGTACCCGAAGGCCTGCCATACTCCGCGTGGCAATTGCTCGAGCACTGCGGATCGCGCAGCGCGACATCCTCGATTTCAGCCGCAACCATGATGGCAGCTATCGCGAGCTCAAGTGGCCGGATGAATACTGGCCGAAGAAACCTGAGCCGCCCAACGCCGACGCTTGGCAGAAGAGCGTCGAGCAGATCCGCGCCGATCGCAAAGCTTCGAGCGTCTTCTGGACTCGACCGACGACGAAGACCTCATCACTGCCATTCCCGTGGGGCAACGGCCAGAATCTGCTGCGGGAGGCCTTCCTGATCGCCGACCATGAGGCGTATCACGTCGGCGAACTCGTCCTGCTGCGGCGTCTGCTCGGAGCCTGGAAGAGATAGAAGACCTAAAGTCCCAGGGCCTCCGGCCACTCCGACGCATGCTGCACCACGTGGTCCGGCGGCACCGCCTCAAGCGAGTGCGGCGCCAGCCCGAACAGACAGCCGACTGCGCGCGCTCCCACGCGCCGCGCCGTCAGTACATCCACATCCGAGTCGCCAACCATGACGACCTCTTCAGGCGCAACGGGCGGCGCTGCGCGTCCATCTCGCCTGAGCAACTCGTCGGCTTCACCCATCAGCGTCAGCATGCCCTCCGGATCGGGCTTCTTCGTCGTGAACGAATTCCCGCCGTAGTTCTGGAAGAAGAACGGCGACAGCCCCAGCGCCTCGCAGATCTGCCGCGAAGGATTCACCGGCTTGTTGGTCAGCACGGCCATCGGAAGCTGCGGATTCCGTTCGCGAATCGCGCGCAGGGAATCGAGAACGCCGTCATAGCAGCGCGTGTTATCCAGCTTGTGCTCGCGGTAGTGCTGCAGGAACAGCTCGAACGCGCGATGAAACAGCGCGTCCCGGCGGGCGCATTTGCTGCATCCAGATCGCCCGGATCGCCCAGCGCGCGCCGCACCAGCATCGCTGCGCCGTCTCCGATGTAGCTTGCGATCACCGCGTTCGGCAGCGTGCTCTTGCCGACACCCTGCATCGCCGCATTCACGGAGTTGCAAAGGTCCAGCGACGAATCGATGAGCGTTCCATCGAGATCGAAGACCAGAAGCCGGGGCCGTTGCATCCAGACAGTCTAGCCGCAGAGGTTCGCCCCTGCGGCTGGCGATGACAGACGCGACTGGATCCAGATCTAACGCGGCGCGATCTCGATATCGCCGGAGCCAGTGCGAATCTCGAAGCGCCGGTCCGCCGCCGTTGACTGCCGTCGTCAGATGGTGGCGTGAGCTGTCGCTGTATTCGTCGCCACCACACCGGGCATATGCACGCGAATGTCGCCCGAGCCGGTGGCCGCTTCCAGCGTGAAGCGCGAGTCCGGAGCAAGGTGCAGCCGCACATCGCCTGAGCCGGTCATGATCCTGCCGCCGCTCTGCAGGTGGCCGTCGGCCTCGATGTCGCCGGAGCCGGTGCGTGCAGTGAAGCCGCCATTGAAGTCCTGGATATGAATGTTTCCCGAGCCGGTCTTCGCCTTCACATCACCCGCGCCCTGCGTCTTCAAGCTCCAGATCGCCCGAGCCCGATTCGAGATCCGCAGGCCCGTGAACGCCATGAGCGCGCACGTTGCCTGATCCGCTCGTGCCGAGAAAAACCGGCCAACATTGGTTCACCTCGACATCGCCCGATCCGCTGTGCAGGTTCAGCGCCACATCTGCCGGCACGTTGATGTCGTAGTCAATCGAGATGTTGTTGAACAGGCTGTGATCGTTCACCTCGCCGACGCGCACGCTGTTGCCGCTCTGCACAATCGGCGGATTGTCGACGATGCGCTGGATGCGTGAGTTCACGTCGCCAAACGCGCTCCATCCCGCGTGCACATGGCCAACGATGTGAATCTGGCTGCCGCTGCCCGGCACGATGTGGATGTTGCCCGAGCCGGTCGAGACGTAAAGATCGGGCTGCGCCGACACGTTGAGCGTGCGGTCGAAGGTGTTGTCGGCCAGCGCCACCGTTGTGACGCTGAGTAGTGCCGTGAGAAGTAGCGGTCGAAGATTCATCGAGTGCTCCATCGCGCTGAGTTCCAGATCTTGCGCGCGTTATGTGCGCCTTGCGCGCTGGCGCTCGGCCGTTGCGGTAAATCCTACGAAGTCTGCTGCAGGACGACGGTATCCCCGGCCTTCAGCCCGGAAGTAATCTCGATGCGGCTGCCGTTCGAGAGCCCGGTCTTCACGTTGACAACGCGGTGTCCATCTTTGCCATGCGGATCCGGCACCCAGACGCTGGCATTGCGGTCCTTGTCGTAGAGCACAGCCTGCTCCGGCACGGTGAGCACATGCTTGTGCTCCTCGAGCACGATCTCTGCGTTGGCGGTCATGTTCGCCTTCAGCTCGCCGCCGGGATTATCGATCGAGATCTGCACCTCGAAGGTCGTCACGTTGTCCTTCTCGACGCCGAGCGGCGCAATCTTGGTCACCTTGCCGTAGAACGTGCGGTCCGGGAAGCTCTGCACCTTGATGCGCGCGGCCTGGCCAAGATACACCTTGCCGATGTCCGACTCGTCGACCTTGCCCTTGACATAAACCTCATGCGTGTCGCCGAGCGTCATCACCAGCGTCGCGGTCGATCCCAGCACCAGGATCGAGCTCACCGCATCGCCCACCTGCACGTCGCGCGAGAGCACCACGCCATCGATCGGCGACGTAATCGTCGTATAAGAGAGCTGCTCCTCGAGCTGCTTCAGCGACGCCTCGGCCTGCGCCACCTGCGACTGCGCCTGGCGCTGCTTCGCCGCGTCCACCGTAATCTGCGCGACGGCGCGGTCCGCGTGCATTCGCCGCGGACAGATACTGCTGCTGCGCCTGGTCGGCGTTCTGCTTCGAGAGCACGCCGGACTTCTCCATCTCCGCCGCGCGATGCCAGTTGCGCTCCCAGTCGGGCAGGTCCGGCGCCTGCGGCCGCGACCCGGTCATACTGCAACGGCCGCCTGCGCGGACTTCAGGTTCGCCTCGGCCGCCTCAAGCTGCGCCTTCTGCGCCGCGACCTCGTCCAGAATCTCCTGCTGATCCAGCTGGGCCAGCACCTCGCCGACGTGAACCGTGTGGTTGATGTCCGTGTCCAGCTTGGTGACGATGCCGCTGGCCTTCGACTTCACCTCAACCTGCGTGATCGGCCAGATCTTTCCGGTCGCCACCACCGAGCGCGCAATGTCGCCGACCTCCGCCTTGCCGAGCTGCGAGGGTCCAGCTTGTCCGGGGTGGAGAGCGCTCGGGCGACGAAGATCACGCTGGCGATCAGCACCGCGGCCACCGAGCCAAGGATGATCCAAAGCCGCTTCCGGGACTTACGGGACGAGTTCAACGCGGGCCTCCAGCTTCGCAATGCGGGTCGAAGCTGGATACGCAGTCAGACAGCGGTTGGTTCCCGCCGCCTCAGGCGTACTTCCGCAGCACTCCCAGCACTTTGCCCTGGATGGTCACATTCGAGGCCGGCGCATAGATCGGCGCCATCTCGGTGTTCGACGGCTGCAGCCGGATCAGGCTGCCCTCGCGGTAAAACCGCTTCAGCGTCGCGTCCGACCCATCTATCAGCGCCACGACAATCTCGCCCTCTCGCGCCGTCCGCGTCCGCTCCACCAGAACGTAATCGCCGGAGACGATGTGCTCATCCCGCATCGAATCCCCGCGCACCTCCAGCGCAAAGACCTCGCGGCCGCCGATGATGTCGCCCAGCGAAATCGACTCAGCGTTCTCGATCGCCTCCACTGGCTGGCCGGCGGCGATGCGGCCAAGCAACGGCAGGCGATCGAAGCTCTTCTTCTGCGAGCGCTGCGGCAGAACATCAATGGACCGGCTGCGGTTATGCGCCCGCTGCAGCAGTCCTTTGTTCTGCAGGTTGGTCACATGCTTGTGCACCGTCGCGAGGGAACTCAGCCCCAGTCCGGATGCCATCTCCTCATACGAGGGCGAGTAGCCGTGACGTGCCGTGAAGCTGGAAAGGAAGTCGAGAACCTCTTTTTGCCGACGGGTGATCGCCATGCGGCCATTGTAGCGAATAAAAGGCGAACTGCAAGCAGGAACCTGCGCCGGGAATCAGAAAAGTCAAATGGCAAGCCGAACCTCTCGCTTCCGCTGGCGATTCCCAAAATGGAACGTCACGCTATTGATTCCAGAGCACTTTTTCATTGTGTAATGTCGCGACACGCATCATCTTCGACTCAAGCAGGTCAGCGAAACTTGCACGAAGAAAAATAGAACAATCGGCTAAACGTTTCTCCACCCAGCCGAAAGATGCGCTCCCAGGTCTGTACCACCCTTCCAAGCGGAGGGACAAGGAGCAGCGATGCGGGTTTTAGTAGTTGAGGATGATCGGGCCCTGGGGATGTTTCTCCAGAAGGGTCTCTCGTTCGAAGGTCATGAAGTGGAATGGGTCGGCGACGGTGACGCCGCGGTGGAGCGCACCCGCTCCTGGGCGCCCGATCTGGTTGTGCTCGACCTCGGGCTCCCGCGGCGCGATGGCCGCGAAGTTCTCGAGTTCCTCTCCCGCGAATGCTCGCAGTCCTCCGTCGTTGTCCTCACCGGCCGCGGCGAGCTCGAAGAACGTGTCCGCTGCCTTAATCTCGGGGCCGACGACTTCCTCCCCAAGCCGTTCAGCTTCCAGGAGCTCACCGCCCGCTGCCGCGCCATCCTTCGCCGCCGCGAGCGTCACGCCGATTCCGTCCTCCGTTGGGAGGACATCGAGCTCGATCGCCTGCGCCGCACCGTTGAGCGGGCCGGCGTTGTCATCGAACTCACCGGCAAGGAGTTCGCCCTGCTCGAATCGCTTATGCTGCGCCGCGGCCAGATCTGCACGCGCTCCGAGCTCCTCGAACAGGTCTGGCAGATGCCGCCCGAAACCCCTACCAACGTTCTCGACGTGTACGTGAACTACGTGCGCCGCAAGCTCGCCGCCGCTACCGAAGTGCAAGCGGCCGGCGCCTTCGTCGAGACCGTCCGCGGCATCGGCTACCGCATGGGTGCGCATCGCAGCCTCGCCGGCGGCGCCTCCCGTTACCAGCCATCCGGCTCGCAACGGCGGCGAACGCATGAGGACCGCAATTCACGACCAGGACCTGGGGTCCACGCTCCGCCAGGATCTTCACGACCTCAGCCAGCCCCTCACGCGGCTTCAGTGGAGGCTCGAGCTCGGCCGGCGGGGCGGGGAAGCCGAGCTCCGCGAGACCGTCGACGGCGCGCTCGCCGAGACACGCGAACTCATGGAATGGGTGCGCCGCATACGATCCACGATTGAACACGAGGAGGCCACAGCATGATCGCATCCGCCCGCAACTCAGAAAGAGACGTCGTCCTTGCCAGCGCTGACGCAGCGCTCCGCCAGCGCCTTCGTGAGAGCCTTTCCGGCCTCCGCTGGCGTGTGCACGAGGCTGCTGGCGGCGCTGAAGCCCTCACGCTTCTCGAGCGCCAGCCCTCCGAGGCGCTGCTCATGGACGGCTGGCTTCCCGACCTCGAAGCCTCCGAGCTCGCCGGTCACATCGCGATGATGTACCCCACGGTCGACGTCCTCAGCGTGGACGGTGGCGCGCTCACCGCAACCCGCAGCGTCCATCGCCACGAGCTGCTCCACGCCCTCCGCGAGGCCCAGCAGACCTCTGCGCCGAAAACCGACACCGCCGCATGGAACGCCGCGCCGGCAATCATCCCGGGTAGCGGAGCAGGGAAATGGGCATCCGTTCCCCTGCCGCTTCCCGCCGATGTGCTGTCCGATTGTCCGGTGCAGTGCGCGATCGTGCCCGCACTTGCGCCGGCCGCGCCCGTGCTGTCTGCTCCACGCACTCTTCCGATCCCCGGCCTGATCGGCGACAGCCCCGCGATGCGCGAGCTGGCCCATCTGATACGCCTCGTTGCTCCACGCAACGCCGCCGTCCTCATCGAAGGCGAGACCGGCACGGGAAAAGAGGTCGTTGCGTCCGCCATTCATCGGCTCAGCAGCCGTGCCTCGATGCCCCTCACCGTCCTCAACTGCGCCGCCATCCCGGAAGCGCTTCTCGAAGCCGAGCTTTTCGGCCACACCCGCGGCGCTTTTACCGGAGCCGTCCAGTCCCGTACCGGTCGCATCGAAGCCGCTCACGGCGGTACCCTCTTCCTCGACGAGATCGGTGAGGTTCCGCTGCCGCTCCAGGCCAAGCTCCTACGTTTCCTTGAGTGCGGCGAAATCCAGCGGGTCGGCGACAACGAGATCACCCGGGTCGACGTCCGCATCCTAGCCGCCACTCACCGCGACCTCGAGCAGCGCGTCCTCGACGGTGGCTTCCGGCTCGATCTCTACCATCGCCTTGCCGTCTTCCCGATCGAGGTTCCCGCGCTTCGTGAGCGCATTGAGGATATTCCCGCGCTCGCTGAGCATCTCCTCGCGCGGCTCGGCGCCGAGGCTCCGCGCAAAACGCTCTCCGCCGATGCGCTCCGCGCCCTTGAGCAACACGACTGGCCTGGTAACGTCCGCGAGCTCGCCCATGTCCTCGAGCGCGCCGTCATCCTCGCCGCGGAATCGCCGCAAATTACCGCCGAGCACATCCGCTGCCGCCGCCGGCCGAGGGCTTAGCAGGGCCGGTAAAGAAAAGGTCGCCTCGCGAGACGAAAAAAATCCGCTTCAGGTACAACGTGTTCCTTCTGACCCCGCATCCATCTACCAACGACGAAGAAACCGACTTCAACGCAGCCCCTGGAAACAGGGGCTTTCTTTTTTGCTCCGCGAATCCTGCGTCGGTAATCCTGACCCGCTGACTCGCTAACTCGCTGCCCCGCTCCGATCCTGTGTTTTCTCTCACCTTCTCCTTGGAAACCGCTTAGGAAACACCTTCGAGTTCGGCAGCTCTTTTGCTCCTTCTGTCCCGTGTTGACGCATAGAGAATGCGCCACCCCAAACGACCGAAGGAGCCTTCCGATGCCCGCCGTTCACCCCATCCTGCTCAGTCTGCATGCAGCCGCCCCCGAACTCCCGCCTGCCGTCACGTTCGCTGCTCCGCGGGTCGATTCCGCTGGTCGCGAGCAGCTCGTCCTGGAGCATCTCGCTTCGGTTCGCTTCATCGCTCGCAAGCTCCACCGTACCCTGCCGCGTCACGTCGAACTCGACGATCTTATCTCCGCCGGCATGCTCGGCCTGATGGAGGCATTGAAGCGTTTCGACGCCTGCCGCGATGTGCAGTTCAAGAGCTACGCGCAGTTCCGCATTCGCGGCGCGATTCTGGATTGGCTCCGCACGCTCGACTGGGGACCCCGCGAGCTGCGCCGCAAGGCACGCGCCGTCGCCGAAACGTCTCGCATCCTCACCCTGCAGCTCGGCCGAACGCCCGGCGAGCACGAAATCGCTGACGCGATGGGCATGCAATTGGACGAGCTTCAGCAGCTTCTCGGTGAGCTGCGCAGCGCGGACCTCGGCAGCCTCAACGCTGAACACAGCAAGGATGAAGAGGACGAAGAGCTCGACTATGTCCCGGCGTCCGCCGAAGAGGATCCGCTCTTTCTCTGTCTCGCCGCCGAATCGCGCCAGCGTGTCATCGACGCCATCGAAGAGCTGCCCGAAAAGGAGCGCCTGGTCCTCACGCTCTACTATTACGAGGAGCTCACCATGCGCGAGATCGGCGCAACACTCGGCGTCGTCGAATCCCGCGTTTCGCAGATCCACTCCGCGGCCGTGCGCCGCCTGCGCACCGGCCTGGCAGCCTCCGCTCCTTCTCGCCTAACTCCTGCGCGCCGTCCTCGCTCGCCGCACAACGCAGCAGCCTGAGACTTAAAGAAAATTTAAGAACGCGCTAAAGTCGCCCGACACATCGCCGATAAGTTCCGTGAGGAGATTCTTATGGTGGATGTTACGACTTCGGAAGCAATCGCTGTCCGGCTGTCCGCGAACGATACAGTTTTGGAAGGTCGCACAGAACAGGACCGTCGCCGCCGCATCCACGTGCTGCGTGAAGCCATAGACCGCGGCGAGTACCGCGTCCCGGCCGGCGAACTCGCCGACGCGATCCTCCGCACAGCCCACCGCTCTAATTGATCTGCACCCATGCAGCCTCATCAAAACTCGCCTGCGAGCATTCACAGAACGCGCTTCTCTCGCCGCGTACAATCGTTTCCGTGCGCCGCATGCTAATCGTGGGCAGAGGAGATTTTCATGAGTGAGTGGGTCAAGGTAACGGCGTCCGATCGGTTCGAGCTCTCCGCATACGTCGCCCGTCCCCAGGGGGAACCGCTCGGTGCTCTGGTGATCATCCAGGAGATCTTCGGAGTCAACAAGTCGATCCGGGCCGTCGCAGATTCTTACGCCAAGGAGGGCTTCCTCGCCATCGCGCCCGCCACCATGGATCGCCTTGAGCGCAATCTCCAGCTCGGTTACGGAGAGGCCGACCTGAAGAAAGCGTTCGGGCTCTACCCCAAGCTCAATCCCGACGACTCCCTCAAGGACATCGCCGCGGCCTTCAAGTACGTCCGCGGCATCGTCGACGCCGTCGGCGTGCTCGGGTTCTGCTACGGTGGCCTGATGAGCTGGCTTTCCGCGGTCCGCGGCAACAGGGAAGCCTTCGAGCCCGCCTGCACCGTGTGCTACTACCCCGGCGGCATCGGCAAGTTTGCCGCCGAAGAACCCGCCTGCCCTGTGCTCATTCACTTCGGCGGCGCTGACGATCACATCGGCAAGGACCAGGTCGATGCAGTTCGCAATGCACACGCGAAACATGAGGGCGAAGTCGAGATCTTCGTCTACGACGGCGTGGGCCACGCGTTCGCCAACCCGGACCGCCCCTCCTACAACGCAGACGCCGCGAAGCTCGCGGATGAGCGCTCGCTCACCTTCCTCAAAACACACATCGCATAGACGTTCCGGGCTGCCGAATACCCCGAGAAACAAGCCGCCGCAGGGCCAGGAAATCGCCTTCTGGCGTGCTATCTTTAATAGAGACACTGAGAGAAGTGACTGAGCATAAGAGACGAGGAGTAACAACCAGCCGTGTTGGCCCCCGCACAGAAAACCGAAATCATTACAAAATTCCGCACGCACGACTCCGATACCGGCAGTCCTGAGGTGCAGATTGCCATCCTCAGCGAGCGCATCGGCGAGCTGACCGAGCACTTCAAGACGCACAAGAAGGACCATGGCTCCCGCCGCGGCCTCCTCATGCTGGTCTCCAAGCGCCGCCGCCTTCTGGACTACCTGAAGAAGACGGACTCGGACCGCTATCGCGACGTGATCGGCAAGCTGGGCATCCGCAAGTAACTCACCCATCGCTCCGGCTCGCGCGCTCACGTGTGACGAGCCGACGGAGAGCGAAGACGACAGCGAATACGACATTGACCGTTTCCAGCGCCATCGATCGCGCAGGTTCTCCCTCCGGAGATGCTTGTGCCTCTGTACGCCCGCGCGGTCGCGCCGCTCGCCGTCCCGGCAGCTCGCCCAACTCATTTCCCGCCCCGCCCGAGACCTCTCTGGCGGGGCTTTCGCTTTAGGCCACAGACCGCCTCAAGCGACCCCAGATTTTTATCGACGAAGAGAAAAAGAGGAACATCATGAAGCAGGACGTAACGATCGAGCTTGCAGGTGGCAAGCAAATCAGATTTGAGACAGGCAGGCTGGCCAAGCAGGCTTCCGGCGCCGCCTTCACAACCAGCGGCGACAACGCCGTTCTCGCAACCGCGGTGGCCTCGCCAGAGCCGAAGGAAGGCATTGACTTCTTCCCGCTAACGGTTGAATACAGGGAATTTACGTACGCCGGTGGACGCATACCCGGCGGCTTCATCAAGCGCGAAGGCCGCCCCTCCGAGAAGGAGATCCTGACCTCCCGCCAGATCGATCGCCCTATCCGCCCGCTCTTCCCCGAGGGCTTCCGCAACGAGACCCAGGTTGTCGCCTTCGTCTACTCCGCCGACCGCGAAAACGACCCCGACGTCCTCGGCATTAACGGCGCCTCCTGCGCCCTCGCGCTTTCGGACATCCCGTTCCATGGGCCCGTCGGCGCCGTCCGCATCGGCATCGTGAACAACGAGTTCATCGTCAATCCGACCTACGCGGAGCGCCTTGAATCGACCCTCAACATCATGGTCGTTGGCACAAAAGACGGCATCACCATGATCGAGTCCGGCGCCAAGCAGATCACCGAAGAGCGCGTCGTTGACGCCATCGAGTTCGCCCACGAGCAGATCAAGAAGATCGTCGCCGGCATCGAGGAACTGGTCGCGAAATCCGGCAAGCCGAAGCGCCAGGTCACCGCACCCGCGCTCGACGAAGCCTATGCCAAACAGCTCGAAGCCAAGGTCGGTGACCGTCTGCGCGACGCGCTCGACACCCAGAAGCACCCCAAGTTCGAGAGCTACGCCAAAGTCAAGGAGATCAAGGACGAGTTGAAGAAAGAGCTCCCCGCCGATGACCCGGACGCCGGTAAGAAGCTCAGCAAGTACTACGAGCTCCTCCGCGAGAAGATCTTCCGCGACCAGGTCCTCAACGACCGTATCCGCCCCGATCACCGCGCCTTCGACGAGATCCGCAAGGTGACCATCGAGACCGGCGTTCTTCCCCGCGTTCACGGGTCCGCGCTATTCACCCGCGGCGAAACCCAGGCACTCGTTTCCGCCACGCTCGGCACCACCGACGACGCGCAGCGTATGGAAAGCTACGAGGGCGAGCAGAAGCGCCGCTTCATGCTGCACTATAACTTCCCGCCGTTCTCAGTTGGCGAAGTTGGACGTATGACCGGTGTCGGCCGCCGCGAGATCGGCCACGGCGCCCTCGCCTGGCGCGCTATCGACGCCGTACTCCCGGGTGAGGAGGAGTCGCCCTATACGCTTCGCGTCGTCTCCGACATCCTCGAATCGAATGGCTCCAGCTCGATGGCCACGGTCTGCGGCGCGTCGCTCGCGCTCATGCAGGCCGGCATTCCGCTGAAAGGCTCGGTCGCCGGCGTCGCGATGGGCCTAGTCAAGGAGGGTGACAACTACGCCATCCTCACGGACATCGCCGGCGCCGAGGACCACTACGGCGACATGGACTTCAAGGTCGCGGGGACGCGCAACGGCATCACGGCGCTCCAGATGGACATCAAGATCATGGGCATCACACCCCAGATCATGCGCGAGGCTCTCGCGCAGGCGCAACGTGGCCGGCTGTTCCTGCTCGACCTCATGGACGCCGCCATCCCCGCGGCCAGCCAGGAGAAGTCGAAGTACGCTCCGCGAATCCACACCATTCAAATCCCAACCGACAAGATTCGCGATCTTATCGGGCCCGGCGGCAAGGTCATCCGCGGCATCATCGAGGCCACCGGGGTCAAGATTGATGTCGACGACACCGGCCGCGTGAACGTCGCGTCGTCCGACGCCGAGGGACTCGCCAAGGCGATCCAGATGATCTCCGACCTCACCGCCGTCCCCGAGGTTGGCAAGACTTATCTCGGCAAGGTCGTCCGTCTGGCTGAGTTCGGCGCCTTCGTCGAAATCTTCCCGGGCACGGACGGGCTTCTGCACGTCTCCGAGATCGCCGAGCACCGCGTCAAGGACGTCAAGGACGAGCTCCGCGAGGGCGATCAGGTCCTCGTCAAGGTGCTCGCCATCGAGGGCAACCGCATCAAGCTGTCCCGCAAAGCCGTTCTTCGCGAGCAGCGCGCCAAGCTGGGCCTCCCCGAGGTTCCGGAAGGTACCGGCGGCGGCGGACGTGAGGGGCGCGGTGAACGTGGAGACCGTCAGGAGCGTGGCGAACGTCAGGATCGCGGCGAACGTCAGGACCGTGGCGAGCGTCCCGAGCGCGCACCTCGTCCCGAACGTGCAGAGCGTCCGGCGGCCGAGAACACCATCACGCTGGAGGGCGGAGCGGACTTCGACGAGGACGACGAGGACCTGGAGATCGGCGACGAACAGGACGGTGAGGAGACGGACGAGACCGAAGGCGAGGAGGCCGTTCCGGCGGTCGCAGGTCAGGGTGCTCCGCAGGGTGGCAACCGTCCCGCAGGTGCGCAGGGACAGCGACGCCGTCGTCGTCGGGGCGGACGCCGCAGTGGTCCCGGTGGCGCTGGTGGCACTGCGCCACAGGGTGGCGGAAACCACTAACTCCGACTCCGCAGAACCAGACAAGGGCCGCGCTCATCCGCGGCCCTTGTCGTCTCTGCGCAGCCCTATCCCGTCCATACCATCAGAGACGATGAATGCGCCTTCACGCCGAAGCTCAATCTGGCGCCTCTGGTGGCCGTTCGCTCTCCTGTGCCTGATCCGCGGCAGCCGCTGGATCGTTTCTGAGTCGCTGCCCGGCTCGTCCACCACGCTTGGTTCGGCCGCGGTCGGTTGCGGCTCGGCCGCTGTGCTCTACGTTCTGATCCTGCGGCCGTCCACGCGCGAACAGCTAAACCAACTCGCACGTGCAGCTCTCGGCGGTGCACTTCTCCTCGCAGGACCGCTGATCGCTCTCATCTACCGACACTCCATTCCAGCCGCGAGCCTCACCATGGCCCTCGCGCTCACGCCCGTCGTGATCGCCGTTGCGGAAGCCGCCACGCGCCACACCGGTGACGCCCTTGCCGGCCGCCTCTGGCCCGGACTCGCAGCTGTCGCCGGTCTGCTGCTTCTGCTGCCGCAGCCCTCGCTCGCCGATCCTGCCCAAGATTTGATCCTTGTCGTTACGCCGCTGCTGACCGGCTGCGGTGCCGTACTTTTCCTGAGTGCGCGCCGGGGCGCCTGGCGTGTCCCCGCAGCGCTGCTCGGCGCCTCTGCTGCGCTTGGTCTCGGTGCTGCGATCAACGTTGCGATGCAGGTTGGCACCTGGCCTGACATGGCCGGTCTCGCCGCCGGCTTCGATGCACTCGAGGCGCTGCTCGCGCTTCTCGCGCTCGGCCGCCTCTCCGCGACGCGGTGGTCTGCACAGTTCGCCATTGTTCCGCTGCTCGTTTTGCTCGAAGGAATCTCCTTCATGCCGTCGAGAATTCCATCGCGGATGATCGTCGGCCTACTGCTACTCGGCATCCCCGCCGTCGCCCTTCTCATCCCACCTTCGGAGGAGCCATCCTTCGATTTGGGAGCATCAGCACCGCATCCGTCGCACTTGGATTAATGCGTCATACACAGCTGGCAGAAGTAAACTGAACCCGAATGGCAGCATCCATGTACATCGTGGTCGAGGGCGAGGACCCCGGCTTCAATATCTTCGTCAACGGGCGCGCGCTGGCCCGTTACGAGAGCGCCGTCGAGCGTCTCGCGCTTGAGCTCGGCGTCCGCCCGCTGCTCGAGTTCTTCTCCGCTGATGAAAGCTCCATGGCCCTCCTCATCGAAGAGGGCGCTGGTAACCCGGAACTCCTCAAGAAGCTTCCGCCGCCGCAGTGGTATCGCGCCCAGGACGGCCTGCGCACCGTTGAAGCGCTGGTCGAATCCCTCACCAACGATCCGCAGCAACTCGGCAGCGAAGGCACCGAAGTCCTGGCCGAACTGCTGGAGTACGAAGAGGTCCTCCGCAAGACCGCCGAGCGCGGCCTCCGCTGGCATCTTGCGGTTAGCTGGCGTTGACCGGTAGCTCCTGATTCATTGCCGCGCGCAGCTCCATCCATCTGCACCGTTCAACGGTGGCCTCAACCGATCGAGACAAGCGGCAAATGAAGCTCTGGCCGCAAAGTAAGCACAATCTGCTACTGGCACTGAATGAAGCGATCCTTCGCGCCATATTTCGCGCATGCGCATTGGTACCCAAACGGGGGAACCAAAGTTTCGTTGACTTATCGTCACCCGACATGGAGAGTGTTGCTTGTCCCACAATCCTATCCCCGGAGTAACTCATGCATCGCATGCTCACCGCGATATCCCTGTCGTCTGCCCTGATTCTGCCACTTGCCGCCCATGCGGATACCTACAGCGTCACCAACATCACCAGCAACCCTCCCGCAGCTCTCGGCCAAACCGTTCAGTCGCAAGCCACGAACAACGCCCTCTCCAACTTCTCGGCGATTGTCTTTGCCTACTCACCGACCGGTTCTGACACGAATGAAGCAAACCCCCTGAGCTTCACCATCAACGTCAACGGGGCGTTTGGAACGGAAACGATCACGGAGTCCGGTACCAACACGTCGACCTACTTTTCCAGCCCCGCGTTCGACTCATCGCTGTTCACCCCTGGCACCCCGACGTATAGCGCTATCGATCCGTACCTCGTGGTGTTCACCTCCAATAACTCCGCTGGTAGTGGTGCCACGGAAACGATCTATGCCGAGCTGTATGCCAACCCCTCGTTCGTTGCCGCTGCAACGCCGGAGCCGGCGAGCCTTGCGCTGCTTGGCACAGGGTTGCTTGGGATGGTAGGAGCGATGCGGCGCAAACTGCGCGCGTAAGCTCGTTTCGCGCTCACGAGAAAACCACTCAAGGCTTTGCCGGCCCGCTGCACGGAAGCGCAGCGTGGCCGGCAGCCTTCGCTGGAGCAGTCGCACGATATCTTCCTACCGCCTCTATCGCAAAAGAGAACCTGGGACATAGAGAATCGGACAGCTGGAAAAAGCTATTTGACCGACAGATTCCCATCAAAATCAACCGCCAGATTCGGTCCAGTCACCTGCAGGGAGTGGATCTTCAGATTATCAAGCGTCATGTTGTAGCCAGTGGCCTCTACTGACTTCGACAGCACCTCCCGCAACAACTCCGCCGCGTTCACCTTCATCTGCTGGGGCAGCTTGCGGCTGAGAAACGGCTCGAGAAAGAAGTTCAGCTCGCGCGACTCGCTGAGGTGCTCTACGCGCGCATCGCGAAAGCCAATCGTTTCTGCCTCACCGTCCGGAAGCACCGAGACATCGCCCTCCGTGTTCAGCACCACACCAAGGCAGGCGCCGTGCAGGCTCGTGCCCAGCTTCGCGTGCGCCTTCACATGCACCACCACGCGATCGCCGTTGAAGCTCACCTTCGGGTCCTCGGCATACGCGTAGCACGCTGACCCAGGCTTGCCCTTGAAGTAATACTTTCCATCCTGCGTAAAGAGCTGTTTGTGCAGCGTGCGCTCCAGTGCCTGCGACGAGATGTTGATCTGGATCGCGTTCGCGGGAATCGAAAATGCAGCAATCATTCCTAACGGCAAAGCAAGCGTGCGAAGGTGCATATCCTCAGAATACGGTCACGGCAAAGCGCATCGCTGTTGCCGGATTTTGGACCTCGGCCAGAACTGCGATATACCTGAGTCTGAATCCTGTCAGGCAGGTTATGGAGTAACGGTGATCCGAAAAATGTCGTCAACAATCTTCCCAGCAGCAGTTGTCTTGTATTGTGCGACGATGCGCGCGCAGGACACGCGCACCCTAACCGAGCCAACAATTGCGCCGGTCTGCGCGACCTTGCGCGCCGACCTCCGCGCGCCAGACGGCATCGGCCCCGCTGACGAGGCGAAGCTCGATACCGCGCGCCTGCAACAGGCGATCGATCGCTGCACACCCGGACACGCGCTTGAGCTTGCTCCAGACGGCTCGCGCAACGCCTTCCTTACCGGGCCAATCGAGCTGCGCAAAGGCGTCACGCTGCTCATCGACAAGGGCGTTACCCTCTACGGCTCGCGCAATCCTGCCGACTACGCCGTCGCCGCCGGAAGCTGCGGGGTCGTGAACAACGAGCGCGGCGGATGCCGTCCACTCATCCATGCCGACCGTGCTGATGGCACCGGCATCATGGGTGACGGAACCATCGACGGCCGCGGTGGCGCTAAGTTGCTGGTTGACGGCAAATCAGGCCCGAAAAGCTGGTGGGACCTGGCGGAGGATGCGCGAAAGGGCGGCCACCAGCAGGTGCCGCGGCTGATCGTCTTCGACGCCAGCAACAACGTGACGATCTACCGGATCACGCTTAAGAACTCTGCCTTCTTTCACGTCACCTTCAACAAGGGTGACGGCTTTACCGTCTGGGGCTTGCGCATCGACACACCAAAGACCGCTCGCAACACCGACGGTGTGGATCCAGGCAACGGCTCAAAGAACATCACCGTGACTCACTCCTTCATCCGCGATGGCGATGACAATATTGCGATCAAGGGCGGCGCGGGTGGCCTCACCGACATGACGGTGAGCCACAACCACTTCTACTACGGCCACGGGATGTCCATTGGGTCCGAAACCTACGGCGGAGTCAATCACGTGCTGATCACTGACCTGACGCTCGATGGCGACGACAACGCGCTGAGGATCAAATCTAACCCGACGCGCGGCGGGCTGGTCCAGGACATCACCTATGACGACGTCTGCATCCGGGACTCGCGCAACCCGATCCTCCTGGATACGGCCTACAGCTATCCGGGTAGGGGGAAGGACCTGTTCCCGGACTACAAGGACATCACCTTCCACGACGTGCGGATCAGCGGAGGAGGGAAGATCCAGTTCGGTGGGCTGGATGCTGTGCATCGCGTGGGAGTGAAGCTGGATGGTGTGGAACTGATGGATGGGGCGGAGAAGTACAAGATCGATGCGGCGCACGCGGACGTCCATCTTGGACCGGGGCCTGTGAATTTCTCGGTGGCTGGAGAGGATGTGAAGGTCTCGGGCAAGGCTGGGAAGCGGTCGCTACCCTCCTGCGCGGGGAGGTTTGTGGGGTTTGAGGAGTAGTACCCCCTCCCCCGTCAGTACACGGTACGCATCGGCACCATCTACGAAGAGAGCCGCCTACCGCTCAAGCACTGGGCCTATGCGTTCTGGCGGGCGTGCACGTCGAAGAAAGGCGTTTCCGCTCTTGAGATCCAACGTCACTGCCAGATCAGCTACAAGAGCGCACTATTCCTGATGAACCGCATCCGTTTTGTGATGGCTCCAGATTTGCCAACGGCTGAGCCATTGAAAGGAATCGTCGAATGCGACGAAACCTACGTTGGCGGCAAGCCCCGTTATCACGGCACGAAGCGCGGCCCGAGAATGGATGGCAGCAAGGTTCCGGTATTCGCTGCGGTAGAGCGCGGCGGCCAAATTCGGCGGCATGTAGTGGCGGACGTGACGGGCAAGACCCTGAAGGCTGCAATCCGCAACGTAGTCGACCCGCGCTCATACATCATGACGGATGAGAACGCTGCATATCGCGGCATTGGCGATCACTTCATGGGCGGCCATCTGACGGTTTGCCATACGCGCAACTTTTTGCGCAAAGTCTTCGAAAAATTGCACTTACGTTCGGACTTCGAGGAGCACATGCGCGCTTAAGTGGCAAGCCCGGCGAGAGCCGGGCTGAGGTGTTCTGTGAAATTCAGTGTATCGGGCCCGTCAAGCGGGGCTGTGGATTAGTGGGGGCCGGCGCTGGTGGCGATGGTGTCCTGCTCGGGGCCGAGGCCGAGCTTGATGAGGGCGCGGGAATCGGGCGTAATCTTGGTCTGCCAGCCGTTATCGCCCTGGAGCTTCTGCATGGCGGCGGCGGACTCGGAGTCCCAGACACCCGAGGGTTCGCCGGTCATGTAGCCGGATTTGATGAGTGCCTGCTGGATCTCGGTAGCGCGCTCGGTGTCCATGGCCTCGTGCCGGATGGTCGCGTGGGAGCTTTTGTGCGCCTTCGCAGAGGCGTGACGGATGGTGGCGTTGGGCGAATGGTGGTGTGTGATTCCGAAGCACGGGACCGTGGCGCACAGAAGAGCGGCGGTCGGGAGGATCGAAAGGGTACGCATCAGGCCGTCACCTCGGGTGAAGAGAGGTCGCTGCGAGGGGTTGCTCATCAGCGTGTCTTAATTCTCACTGAACCATTTGGATGAAGCAAGTGACCCTGTGCCTAAGGCGGTACATAATTCGTATCGTGACGGAAGTATTACAGATGTAGAGGCTTTTGTACTGTGGGTGACGGAAAGACGGGTAGTTGCAGGCTTGTTCGGTCGGCGCCAGCGGAGCGGAAGGCTGGTTTTGTTCTGGGGCGAAAGAAAGGGAGTCGCGGCCAGGAGCCAAAAGCAGGTCCTTCGCGGCGCTCGGGATGACAGCAGAAAAACAAGAGCAACACCAGCGCACGTTCAAGCGGAACCGTGAATAAAGGGCAAAGAGAGAGGGGCACCCGTGGTGGGTGCCCCTCTGGTTTTGTTTGTTGAGGTTACTGGTTGCTGCTGGGGAGGGTTCCGCCGATGTAGGTGTTGCCGGCGTTCTGGCCCTGCGGGTCGCGGACGACGAAGACGACATCGTCACCGGGCTTGAGGGAGGAGACCGCGGCGCGGTAGCTCTGCTCATCCGTTACCGGGTGACGGTTGATCTCGACGATCACGACGTTGTTGGGAAGGTTGATCTCGTCCGCGAAGGAGCCGGGCCGGACGCTGGTGACCGTGACCCCGCCTTTGAGACCGAGCTTGTTGGCTACGGCAGGCTGGACGGGCTGGACGGTGATGCCGAGCTTGTTCTGCCCGATGTCACCCGCGTCAGGGCTGTTGCCTGGCTCGGCGTTGCCAGCGATATTTGCGAACAGCTTGGAGCGGTCCGCGATGCCGACATCGAGGGTGAGGGGCTTGCCATTGCGCAGGACGCCGAGGCGCACGGTGGAACCGGGCTGCTTCTCAGAGATGATGTTCACAAGTTCATCTCCGTTCTTGATGGTCTTGCCGTCGACGGAGGTGATGACGTCCTGCGGCTGGACGCCGGCTTTGGAGGCAGGCCCGTTGGGCGTGACGGTGGAGACCAGAACGCCGCCATTGGAGAAGCCGTACATGCGGCTGACAGCCGACGAGGTCGCCGCCTGGAACTGGATGCCGATCGAGCCGCGGGTGACCTTATGGGACGGGCTGATGAGCTGGTTATAGACGCTGATGAGCGTGTTGGCCGGCATGGCGAAGCCGACACCTTCAGAGCCAGCGGACTGGGTGTAGATGGCGGTATTCATGCCGATGACCTGGCCGGCCATGTCGACGAGGGGGCCGCCCGAGTTGCCGGGGTTGATGGCGGCGTCGGTCTGGATGAAGCGCTGGAACTGGCTCTGGTCGATGCCATTGGCGCCTGGGTCGTCGATGGCGCGGTTGCGGGCGGAGACGATGCCAGCGGAGACGGTCTGGGACAGGCCGAAGGGACTGCCGATGGCGAGCACCCAGTCGCCGACCTGCGCGCCGTCGGAGTTACCAAGCTTGGCGACGGGGAGGTTCAGGCCCTTGGGATCGATCTTGATCACGGCGATGTCGGTGTCGGGGTCGGTGCCGACGACGGTCGCGGGACGGCCCTGATCGAGAGGATCGTTGGGGTCGCTGGCGAGCTTGACGTAGATGTGGTCGGCCTTGTCGACGACGTGGTTGTTGGTGATGATGTAGCCGCGCGGGTCGACGATGAATCCGGAGCCGAGGGCCTCACGCTTGCCCATCTCGGGCATCTGGCCGCCGTTGCCGCCGCCGAAGAAGCGGTTGAGGAAGTCCTGCATGTCGTTGTTGTCGTCATCACCACCGTCGGGCGTGTTGGGGTTCGGGTTGGGCATGTTGCGCCGGCCGCGACGGTTGGGCTGCTTGGGGATGTAATCGGTGTTGATATTGACGACGGCGGGACCGACCTGCTTGACGATGGCGGAGAAGCCGTTGGAGAGATTGACTGGGTTCGGCAGGGCGAGCGGGCGGGCATCGGTGGAGTCGAGCCGTTGTGATTCGTGGCCGCTGACTTTCCCGGTAGCGACGGAGCCGAGCAGAATGCCCACTGAGAGGACAGCGAGCAGAGCAAAGGTGGTGGAGAGGTGACCGCTGCGCAGGCGAACGAGCAGATTGCTAAAACTGCCGCGCCCGAACCGATTCGGTGTATCCATGACTTTTGTTTTCCTCACGCAAGTGTGTCGCCGCGCTGGCGCTGGCGACAGAGAAGATCGCTCGCTGCCCCGGCCATTTCCTGAGCGCGGCGTGCCTACTCAATTAGACGCTGAAACCGTGTAAATGTCTTCCGAGTGGCACACGAGGCGCGGGAGGACTTGCGTCGTACTGGAACTACTGAGAGATGACCATTGTCGAGCTGGCGTGCATGGTGAAGGAGTTCTGCGGGACGAAGGGAACGACGTAGAGGTAGGGATAAGAGACGCTGACGGTGACCTGGTCACCGGCGCCATTGCAGGTGGCGGTGTTGCAGGTCGTGACACCGGGGGCGGGACCATACGTTGTCGTGACCTGGAGCTTGGTGCCGTTGATGCCGGGAAAGATCTCGTTGTTCAGGTAGCTTAAGAGCTTCGTGTCCGCGGGTGCGTGGCCGGACTGGGTGCCGTTCGGGGCGAAGTTATCGCCCACCCCGATGGAGCAGGTGCCGTTGATGGGAGAGTTGCAGCCGCTTCCGTGGACCATGGCGAAACGAGAGGCGTCGCGAGCGTACTCGTTGACGACCTCGTACGTGTAGAAGGCCAAGGAGACGGCGATGCACCCAAAGATGAGGGTGAAAAGAAGGATCATGGAGGCGGCGAACTCAATTGCGGCTGCGCCGTGTTCTGAGCAGGACGGGTTGGTTGGAGCGTTCACTGCACGACTCCCATGCTGGCCTGGGCGCTGACGGTATAGGTGGCGGGCAGGCCGGGATAATGCACGAGCGTAGTGACGGGTGCATGAACGCTCACTTGAACCGTGACTTGGATATCGTTTGGAGCAGCGCAGTTGCTGCAATCAATGCCAGGCAAGGAGCCGTCCGGCGCGACGCAACTGCAAGTCTGGGCCGCGGTGACCTGTGAAAGAGCGGTGATGAGTTTAGGCGCCTCATTCTGCGCGGCGGCCTGAATCTGTGTGGGCGAAGCGGCGTTGGCGTGCGAGAGCGAAGCGAAGGCGACGCCGGCCCGGGCGGCGTTGTTTACCTGCACGGATGCCCATGCAAGATTGGCGATTTCCGCGGAGCCCACGATGAGGAGAGCGAAGAGCGGCAAGCTGAGGGCAAGTTCCACGGTGCCCTGGCCGGATTCGGATCCGAAATGTACGCTGCGGTTTAGACGGGGGGTCATAGCTCACTCGACGAGTGCGACGGAGGTGATGCCACCGGCTGCATTGGGAGCCGAGGCGTAGTTGGTATAACTTGTGCTACCTGAGGCAGAGAGAGACTGGACGACGAAGCCGGTGTAGACGTTTGCGCCATTGAAACCCTGTAAGGTGAGGCTGGCCGACGGAGCATAGAAGATGCCTTGGAGAGTGGAAGCGCTGCCGGCGAGCTGAACGACATTCGGATCCGAGACGACCTGATAGTAGAGGAGACCGGGGAATGGTGTGTTCACACCGGAGGCCATAAGGTTCATGGTGTCGGTAGTCGTCATGTTGAGGCTGCCGGAGGCGAGAATGAGGGTGACGCCGGAGCCGTTGAAGGTGGCACCGCCGCTCATAGTGATGTTGCCGTTGATGAAGTAGACGCCCGGATTCAGCGTGAGCGTGCCCTTGCCGATCGCGAGGCCGTTGTAACAGCCGGGAGAGAGCGCGCCGCCCACTGCAGCGACGCAGCTTGTCGGCATGTTAGTGACCGGATTGTTTGCGCAGTTGGAGACGCAGGCGCAGCCGCTGTTGGTACACGAATACTGCGGAAGATAGGAAAGCGGGTCGCTGAAGGGGACGATGCCTGTGACTGGTGCTTGCACAAAAGTGCTGCAATCACTGCAGCCTCCGACGATGCCAACGGATGCGTTCACGGCTGCGCCTCCGCCGTTCATCGCACTCGCATCGCTGGAGTCGACGTTGATTCCGCACCCGGTAAGGTCGAGGTTTCCACTAATCGTCAGGGTGGTGCCTGTTGGGCCCAGCGTGTAGATGCACCCTGAACTGGGGCCGGAGCTGGTGGCGACAGCGCGGGCCAGGACATTGACCGAGGGATAGCCGAAGAGGGCAAGGAAGATGGTGGGCTCGGTCTTAGTGACGGTGGCTTCGATATAGCCGCTCGCGCCCTTGTAGTTGCTGTTTGCCCAGGTGGGACCATTGACGACGTTGACAATGACACCGTTGCTGCCGTCGGTGAAGCCATTCGCCTTCGCGGCAGCTTTGCCGGAGGCGAGATAGGTGCCGCGGGAGAGATTGAGGGCGCCGGCAATGGCTGCGGCGTCGGCGGCGGTCTGGATGGTGCGCTTGTCTTTGAAGAGGGCGCCGACGTCGGTAGCCATGCCGATGAAGCCGAGCAAGAACGGCAGGGAGAGGGCTACGACGATGATGGTCTGGCCGCGTTCGTCGTGATGGAGACGCATGGAGCTGCTCCTTTACGGAGGCAGATGAGAAGCGGAGCGGAGGCTCAGCGGGAGGCGGCGGCTGAGCGTGGCGTATACGCAAGGGGCCGATGAAGTGCGAGAAGCATACGGCGTTTTGAGGCGGGAATCCAGCGGGAAAAAGTAACCGCTGGTCGTGGGGCGAGGGAGTGGGTGGTGGGGTCAGGCGGGGGCGCTGGCGGGGACGGGAGGGGAGCTGCGGAGCTCGGCAAGGAGAATGCCGGCGAGGATGAGGGCGGCGCCGAGGAGCTCGCGGGGGCCGAAGCGCTCGTGGAAGAAGAGCAGGGAGGTGAGGGCGGCGAAGACGGGCTCCAAGGTGAGGATGAGAGCGGTGTGGGTGGGCGGGAGGAGCTGCTGGGCCCAGCTCTGGATGGTGAACGCCGCAGCGGTGGCGAAGAGCGCGGTGATGGCCAGGGCGAGGATGGCGGTGGGGGTGAGGTGGAGGGTCGGGTGGCCGCCGAGAGGGAGCGTGAGGAGCATGAAGATGGCGGCGAAGGCGATCTGGAGGGTTCCGAGGCGGCGGGCGGAGAGTTGGCGAGCGGCGTGGGCCAGGGTGAGGAGGTGCGCGGCGAAGGCAACGGCGCAGGCGAGTGTGAGCCACTCGCCGAGGTGCATGCCGGAGAGGATGGCGGCGCCGGTGCCGGGTTCGGACGTGAGCAGGATGAGGCCGAGGAAGGCGAGGATGGCTCCGAGGAAGACGATGGTGTGGGGGCGCGCGGTGGTGGGAGGGGTGACTCGGGGGAGAAGGCTGAGGATGGGGACGAGGACGACGACGAGGCCGGTGAGGAAGGCGGACTTCGAGGGCGTGGTGTGGGCGAGGCCTGAGGTCTGGAACTGGTAGCCGAGCGCGAGGAAGAGGCCGGCGGTGGCGCAGAGGCGGAGGTCAGAGCGGGTGAGGCCGCGGAGTTCTTTGGCGTTGAGGGCGAGGAGGACGATGGCCGCGAGGGACATCCGGAGGAGGTTGAAGAGGAGGGGGGAGATGTCGCGGAGGGCGGCTTTGACGAGCGGGAAGGTGCAACCCCAGACGAGCACGACCGCGATGAGGAGGATGTGGGCCAGGAGGGCTCGCTCGCGGTGTTCGCTCATTCGGGGCTGTCGGGTGGGTGGGAGACGCCGGTGCGGGCGTCGGGAGTGGAGGGTTTTGTGTAGGGGCTGGGTTTGGCGGGCGGTGGGGTGGGTTTTTGCGCGGTGCGTTGCGGTGGTTCGCCGGGCGGTGGAGGGGTGGCCGGAGTGGACTCATCGGCGGTGTAGCGCGTGACGCCGCCGATGACGGTGCGGAGGACGCGCGCGTGGAGGATCTGCTGTGGGGTGGAGCGGGTGAGGTCGCGGTCGAGGACGATGAGGTCGGCGAGGAAGCCGGGAGCGAGTTTGCCTTTGATGTTTTCACGCCACTCGGCGAAGGCAGAGGCTTGCGTGTAGGCGTAGAGGGCTTCGGTGAGGGTGAGTTTTTGCTGGGGCTCGAAGGTCTGGGTGCCGGCCTCGTTCATACGGGTGATGGCGGAGTAGAGGCCGCGCATGGGGTTGATGGACTCGACGGGATAGTCGGTGCCGAACGCGAGCGTGACGCCGTGGTTGAGGAACGAACGCCAGGCGTAGGCGTACTTCATGCGCTCGGGGCCGAGGCGCGCGGGCGCCCATGCCATGTCGGTGAGGAGATGTGAGGGCTGCATGGAGGCGATGACGCCGAGATCATGGAAGCGCTGGAAGGCGTCCGGCGTGACGACCTGCGCGTGCTCGATGCGCAAGCGGAAGTCGAGCGGAGCATAGGGCGGTTGAGGGCATGGGTTCGCGCGGGTGACGATGGCGTCGGGCGGAAGACTGCGCTCGTATTTTTCCTCGTTCGCGTGGCAGAGGAAGGCGGGCGCGGGGACGCCGGCCTGCTCGGCGGCCTGGAAGGCGTCGAGGGCCATGTCGTTGGCGCGGTCGCCGATAGCGTGGAAGCCAAGCTGGAAGCCGGCGGCGGCGCGCTCGGTGGCCATGGCGTTGAGCTTGTCCTGGTCGTAGCGCGGGATGCCGGAGTTGTTGGGGTCGTCACTATACGGCGCGTTCATGGCGGCGGTGCGGGAACCGAGCGAGCCATCCATGAAGCCCTTGAGAAAGGTGACATGAAGGAGCGGGTCGTTGGGGTCGTGGCTGGCGCGGCGCTGCTGCAGGTCGCCAACGGGGAGATTGAAGTCGATCCACTCGGCGATGCGGAGCGGGAGTTTGTTCTCGTGCTCCATGCCTTCGAGGATGAGCCAGTCGTTCCAGGTGGAGAAGTCCTGGATGGAGGTGACGCCGTGCGCGAGCGCGTCGTGGATGGAGAGCTCGAGGGCGCGGCGGCGGGTGTCGTAGCTGGGCGGAGGGATGTGTTTTTCGACGAGTGAGGTTGCGGGTGTTTCGCGGATGATGCCGGTGGGCTGGCCCTGGGCGTCGCGGTCGATGTGGCCGCCGGGCGGATCTGGTGTGGTCTCGTCGATGCCCGCGGCCTTGAGAGCGGCGGTGTTGGCGATCGCGATGTGCCCGTCGACGCGGTAGAGGAAGGCGGGGTGGTCACCGGCCACGGCGTCGACGTCCTGGCGTGTGGGCAGAGTTTTGGAAGGCCACTTGGTGTGGTCCCAGCCGCCGCCGAGGATCCATGCATTTTTGTCCGGGAGAGTTTTGACGTAGGCAGCGATGCGGGATTGCATGTCGGCGAGGGAGGTGACGCCGTTGAGATTCGCGGAGAGGCGATCGAGGCCGGCTTCGGCGGTGTGGGTGTGGGCGTCGTTGAAGCCGGGCATGGCGAAGGCGCCGTGGAGGTCGATCTTGGTGGTGTCGGGAGTGGCGCAGGCGAGGACGGCGTCGTTGGTGCCGGTGAGGAGGATGCGGCCGGCGGCGATGCCGAGAGCCTGGACGCGCTGGGGCGTGGTGTGGTGGTCGTCGAGAGGCTGGAGGCCGACGCCGGTGAGGATGTTGCCGTTGTAGAAGATGGTGCTGCAGTGTTGTGCTGGGGCAGCGATGGGAAGAATGCAGAGAACGGTCAGCAGTGCTGTGGTCTTCACATGGATGAGTTTAGGATAGTGCCTCAGTTTGAAGGGAGCGACCGAAGTTTCCGAAGAAAGGACTTTGGGGGAGTCAACTCACTTGAACACTTTGCGGAAGGACCCAGGAGGTGAAGTCAATTCGGTGATAAGCCGTTCCCGCCTCCGTTCTTCGCTCGTTGTCGCTGCCACTTTGATTTTGGTAGTAACGGTTTCGCTTTGGCTGTATGGGATGTTTTTGCAGCACGAGGCTTCCGGTTTGTTGACGGACGTGAAGTCACTAAGAGTGGGGAAGACGTCTGCCGAAGATGCCAAGCGCATCACTGAAGCTCATCAAAAGGAACTGTCGGAGATCAACTGCGATCATGGGCCATGCGACTACCGCTTTGTCGTGTCAAACAGGGTACTTTCTTGGGCCCATGCTGAACCAAAGGCCGAGTTCGATGCGGGATTTACCGTGCTTGATGGCACGGTTACACGTATTTATGCAGGGCTAATGAGGTCGATGCCCATTTACCCGACGTTCGCTGCGTCCGCAGGATGGGTCGACGAATACGCCGAAATACCAGACGATTACCGCCGAATAGGGCGAACAGAGCCTTATCAATTCCCAACGCCGGTTGGTAAACCTTACCTGCGCGTATTACTGGACCGGCATGCTGACGCAGTCCAACGGGAACATGCTTTTGCATTTTCGTTCAGATGTCTCACTAAGCCCGGTGGAGGATGTGATTTGCCCTGTGACTACCTACCCGAAGCATGGATCGATTGGCGAAGCGATTTGGATAAGAGCGGATTTCCTATGAGCGACCTTGAGAGTGCTTATCCTAAAAATTCACGCTGCAAGCAATAATTGGGCAGTTCCCGCAAAAAGGGGTTATCGGTAAGCTCGCTTGCCCCAGACTTCAAACTGAGACACTGCCGAATCTAGCGTGCAGCGGAGATTGCGGAATGCATACCCCGGGGGCTAAAGCCCCGTTCATTCTGCGTGATCTGAGAGACCCGAGCCTGAAGGCTCGGGTCTCTCAGAAGCAAAGACAAAATACAGAGGTCCTTCGCCTACGGCTCAGGATGACAGAAAGAACGGCAAGGGCAACGCCAACAGCGAAGGGAACAGCAAACGCAGATCCCCTTCGGGGATGACAACAAGAAAGGCAAGAGCCCATCCAGTTCAGGATTGTTGGGCGAGTGCTGCTGTCAGTGTGGCCTGGTGCGCGAGGTTGCAGGTGTCCAGCAGCAGGAGGAGGATGCGGCGGAGGGCGAGCTCGCGGTTGGTGGGCGAGTACCACTCTTCTAGTGTGTGGATTCCTCCGCCGGTGCCGCCGGCTCCGATGGCGAGCGCGGGAATGCCGAGCGAGAGGGGCAGGTTGGCATCCGTGGAGCCGATGCGGGATTCGGTGCGGATGTTGAGGTGACGGTCGACGGCGCGAAGCGTGACGGCGAGGCTGGAGTCGGAGGCCAGCGCGCCGGTCTGGCGGTCACCGATGCGACGCGCTGTAACCCGAAGGGACTCGCGGAGGCGGAGTGAGTCGCGTCCGCGGCCGCGCCGGGCTTCGGCCTTGACGCACTTGGAGACGGTGGAGAGGACGAGCGTTTCGAGGCTTTCGAGCTCCTCGCTGGAGGTGGAGCGGAGGTCGAGGTCGGCGGTGGCGGAAGACGGGATGGAGTTGATGGAGGTGCCGCCGGAGATGGTTCCGCAGTTGAGCGTCGTGCGCGGGTTGGAGGGGAGCGCGAGCTGCGTGAGCGCGGCGATTGCAGTGGCCAGCGCGTTGATGGGGCTGGGGCGGCCGGCGTCGGCCCAGGAGTGGCCGCCGGGGCCGGTGATTTCGACGCGGAGACGACGCGAGCCGAGCGCGCGGTCGACGACAGTGCCGGTGCCGCAGCCTTCGAGCGCGATGGCGGTCTGGATGCGCTTCGAGTACGGCGAGCGCGAGAAGAGATGACGCATGCCGCGGAGGTCGCCTTCGCCTTCTTCCCCGACGTTGGCGGCGAAGAGGATGGTCGCGGCGGGCGTGAGGTTCGCATAACGCAGCGCGGCGGCGATGGCGAGAAGCGCGGTGAGCCCGGCGCCGTTGTCGGTGGCGCCAGGGCAGAGGAGCTTGCCGTCCTGTTCGCGAGGCGTGCAGTCGGTTGCGGCTGGAAAGATGGTGTCGAGGTGCGCGGAGAGAAGGATGACGGATTGAGAGGGGCCAGAGTCCGGGGCGCAGGGTTCCGAGGGGAGCTCGGCGAGCGCGTTGCCGACGTCGTCGATGTGCGGGTTGGTGAGGCCGAGGTCGGCGAAGCGGGAGAGGAACCAGGCGGCGCGCGCGGCTTCGCCGAAGGGCGGGGCGGGGATGGCGAGAAACTCGGACTGCCAGCGCTGGAGCTGCTGCTCGTAGAGGTGAAGCCAGTGGAAGGCGCGGTGGATGCTGCGATCGGCGGCGAGGGTGGAGATGCGGGTGTTGGCGAGGGTGGAGGGAGCGGGTGTCATCGGGCCACTCCTGGCCCACTCATGACGTCCACTTCGTTGCCGTCATGAATGGGGCACCCGGTGTTTGTGTGGTCCTCGGTTTGGGTGGTGGCGTCGGCGTCGTAGGCGACTTCGACGAGGTAAAGGCCGCGGGCGGGAGCGGTGGGGCCGGCGGCGGTGCGGTCGCGGGCGTCGAGAATGCGTGTTAGGTCGGTGGGTTCGAGCGAGCCGCGGCCGATCTCAACGAGTGTGCCGACGATGTTGCGCACCATGTGGTGGAGGAAGCCGCTTCCGGCGATGCGGAAGACGAGGAGGTCCTGCTGTGCAGGATTTGGACGGCGTGACCACTCGGCGAGCGTGATGGTTTTGACCGGGTTAATTTTTGTTGCGCGATGCGAGGGGTTGTCGTCGCTGTCGCGCTGAGTTCGGTCGGGATCCGTGGCCGCCATGGAGGTGAAGTCGTGTGTGCCGATGAGGAGCGCGGCGGCTTGTGTCATGGCGTCGAGCGAGAGGGGCCAGCGGCAGTCCCAGGCGTAGGGCGCGAGGAACGGCGAGCAGATGCGCTCTATAGCGGGCTGGCCGGGCATGGGGCGGATGCGGCGCTCAGGTCTACGTTCAAAGATGCGGTACTCGTAGGTTTTGCTGCGGGCGCTGTGGCGGGCGTGGAAGCTGTGCGGGACGGACTCGCAGGAGAGCACGCGGATGGTGGCGGGGAGGATGCGGTTGAGGGCGCGCTGGAGATTGGCTGCGGGAAGCGGCGCTGCGAGGCGGAAGCTGACGACCTGCGCGAGTGCGTGGACCCCGGCGTCGGTGCGGCCGGAGCCCTGGGGAAGAACTTTTTCGCCGGTGAGGCGGAAGAGGCAGTCGGCGAGCGTGCCCTGGACGGTCGCGAGGCCGGAGCTACCCCGGCGAACAAGTTCGCCGGGGACCCCGTTGAAGTGGGCCGCCTGAATCTGCCAGCCGTGGAAGCTGGAGCCGTCGTAGGCGAGCGTCAGCTTCCAGTTGGTGGAGGCGGTCATGGATAGAGAGTAGAGGATAGAGGGTAGAGAGTAGCGGTGAAGTGGACGATATACTGTAGCGACTCTTTGCCTTCTGTTCGTCGGGTGGAACTTCGGGTTCTCGCTCGCCGTATTGGAAGAGGACGGCAAGCCAATCTATTTGAAGCGCAAAAGGTCTGGATCAGACTCGGAGAAGCGAACGTGAGATTGAGGGATTTGCAGGCTGCGGCGTGCGTCGCCCTGATGTTGAGCAGCGCCGTAGCACAGACTCCTGCTGCGCCCGCGACCGGACAGAGCCCTGCTGCGACCCAGCAGCCGGCAGACACGCAACAGCAGCCGGCACCCGCGAATCCGAATGCGGCGGGTGAGACTCCCGGCGCGCAACAGCCGGCAGGGACGGTGAACCCGACGGCGCCCGCACCGCAGCAGAGTGTGCAGAATGACACGACGGGAACGCCGGGGCTGCCGCAGGCGCCGGCTCCGAAGCCGACGGAGCCGTTGTATCTGCGGCCGACCGGCAGGGACTATACGGAGCCGATTCCGTTCCTGCCGAACCCGTTCAAGGACTACACGCCGACCAACTATCCGGCGCCGCGGCTGTCGAACACGCCGGACCTGCGCGATCTGCTGCGCGATGGGAAGATTTATCTGGGGCTGAACGATGCGGTGACGTTGGCGCTCGAGAACAACTACGACATCGCGATTGCGCGGATCAACCTGGACATTGCGGATACGGACATTCTGCGGGCGAAGGCGGGATCGTCACTGCGTGGCGTGTCAACGGGAATTGTGGCGAACACGCTGGGAGGATCGAGCTCAACGATTACGGGCGGCGGCGGCCCGGGCGGAACGACGAGCGCGGCGGGCGGAAGTGGCGCTGGTGCGTCGGGACTGGTGCTGAGCACGAACGGCGGCGGCCCGCTGCCGGAGTTGCTGGATCCGGAGTTCACGGGAACGCTGCAGTATGAGCGGGCGAATACACAAGAGTCGACCACGCTGCTGACGGGAACGAACACGCTGTCGCAGGATACGGCGACGTACAACTTCCAATACACGGAAGGGTTTTTGGGCGGCGAGGCGCTGAGCGTTATTTTCGATAACTCGCACGTGACGACGAACAGCCAGCGGACCAGCTTCAGCCCGCTGCTGCAGTCCAGCATGCGCGCACAGTTGACGCAGCACCTGCTGCAGGGATGCTGCAAGTGGGTGAACGAACGGTTCATCATCCAGGCGAAGAACAACCGGCGGATCACGGACGCAGGGTTTCGGCAGCAGTTGATCTATACGGTCGGCCAAGTGGAGAGCATCTACTGGGCGCTGGTGAGCGCGTATGAAGATGAGCAGGCGAAGGAGCGCGCGCTGCAGCAGTCGACGCAACTGGCGAGCGACAACCGGAAACAACTGCAGATTGGAACGCTGGCGCCGCTGGATGTGGTGAACTCGGATGCGGCGGTAGCGAGCGACAAGCAGGCGCTGATCACGTCGCAGTCGAACCTGGAGTATCAGCAGCTGCTGATGAAGCAGGCGATCGTGCGCAACCTGAACGATCCGCAGATGGCGAATGCGCCGGTGATTCCAACGGACCGCGTGAGCCTGGAGCGGCTGCCCGAAGAGGACATGCAGACCGAGGACCTGATCCGCGTGGCGTATCAGAACAATCCGCAGATTGAGCAGGCCACGCTGAACATGAAAAACAACCAGATTACGATCCGGGCAGAGAAGAATGGTCTGCTGCCGGTGCTGGATGCGTACGGATTTTATGGCGGCAGCGGTGTGGGAGGGGCGCAGAACCCGAACCTGAACTGCGGCGGGCTGACGGGATCATTCACGCCTTGCCCTCCGGGACAGTATCCGAGCTCAGGTTATGGCACGGTGCTGGGCAACACGCTGAACAACACGTCACCGGACTGGGGCGTGGGTGTGAACCTGCAGATTCCGATCCGCAACCGGATCGCGCAGGCGGACCAGGTGCGGTCGCAGATGGAGTACAGGCAGTCGCAGATGCGGCTGCAACAGCTGTACACGCAGATTCGCATTCAGGTGATCAACGGCGTGTACGCGCTGACGAACGATCGCGCGGCGGTGCAGTCGTCGCAGTCGGCGCGCGACTATGCGGCGCAGGCGCTGGAAGCGGAGCAGAAGAAGTACAGGCTCGGGGCATCGACGACTGCGAACGTGCTGCAGATGGAGCGCAACCTGGCGACCTCCGAGGACAATATGATCTCGGCGACGGCGGCGTATGCGCGGGACCGTGCCAGCCTGAGCCAGATTCTGGCGAGCACGCTGGACAAGTACGGCATCAGCATCACGCAGGCGGCCAGCGGGACGATTTCGCAGAAGCCGAATATTCCTGGGCTGACGGCGCCGACGCCTCCGGCTCCGCCGAAGCCGTTGACGGAGACGCCTCCGCCGATGCCGCAGTAGAGCAGGGAGTAGAGGGTAGAGGGTAGAGAGTAGAAAACCAAAGGGGCTGCGGCGAGAGCTGCGGCCTTTTGCTTGCGCCAAGCGCGTCTGCAAAATCTGCTCGAGCCGTTGAACGTGCATGGTTCCGTTACTGGCTAACTCCTCACTTCCTAACTTCTGACTGCTGTACCCTGAGAGTTTGGAGTGAGTGGGATGAGTGAAGCGATGGAGAATGGGCTGGGGCGATCGGCGTCGGCGTATCTGCGGTCGGCGCGACATCAGCCGGTGGAGTGGCATGAGTGGGGTGCGGAGGCGTTTGAGAAGGCGAAGCGCGAGAACAAGCCCGTGCTGCTGGATATCGGCGCGGTGTGGTGCCACTGGTGCCACGTCATGGACCGCGAGAGTTATGAGAACGATGAAACCGCAAAGGTGTTGAACGAGCACTACGTCGCTGTGAAGGTGGACCGCGATGAGCGGCCGGATGTGGACACGCGCTATCAGTCGGCAGTGGCGACGATCAGCGGGCAGGGTGGATGGCCGCTGACGGCGTTTCTTACTCCGGACGGAAAGCCGTTCTTTGGCGGAACGTACTTTCCGCCGGACGAGCGCTACGGCAGGCCGGGTTTCCGGCGCGTGCTGCTGACGATGGCGAAGGCGTTTCAGGAGCGGCGTGAAGAGGTTGAGGAATCGGCGGGAAGCATCCTCACGATGATCGAGCACAACGAGAGCTTTTCCGGGCGGAGCGGAGAGCCGGGCAGCGACCCTGCTTGAGAAGATCATTGAGCCGATTGTGCGGATGTTCGATGCACGCAACGGAGGTTTTGGGTCGCAGCCGAAGTTTCCGCACTCGGGCGCGATCGATCTTTTGATTGATGAATCGACAAGAGCGGCGGCGACGCGCGAAGGCGAACGTGCGGAGGCGGCACGCAACGTGGCGATTGTCACGCTGAAGAAGATGGCGGCGGGCGGGATTCACGATCAGCTTGCGGGCGGATTTCATCGCTACTCGGTCGATGAGCAGTGGATTGTGCCGCACTTCGAAAAGATGGCGTACGACAACAGCGAGCTGCTGAAAAATTATGCGCACGCTTTCCAGAGCTTCGCGGATCCCGAGTTCGCGCAGGTGGCGAACGGCATTCTGCGCTGGATGGATGAGTGGCTGAGCGATCGCGAGCGCGGCGGGTTCTATGCATCGCAGGACGCGGACGATTCGCTCGATGACGATGGCGATTACTTTACGTGGACGCGCGACGAGGTGCAGGAGGTTTTGACTGCAGAGGAGTTTCGGGTTGCGGAGGCGTACTTCAATCTGCGGCCAGTCGGTGATATGCACCACAACCCGGCGAAGAATGTGCTGCACACGCCGCGGCCGATTGAGGATGTCGCGAAGGCGCTGGGGATCGAGGAGACGAAGGCGCGTGAGTTGGTGAAGGCTGCGAAGGACAAGATGTATGCGGCGCGGCTGAAGCGGCGCACGCCGTACGTTGACAAGACGGTTTACACGAACTGGAACGGCATGTGCATCTCGGCGTATATCGCTGCGGGGCGCGCGCTCGGGTTGCAGGAGCCTGTCGAGTTTGCGCTGAAGTCGCTGGATCGGGTGCTCGGCGAGGCATGGAGCGGTGAGCGTGGGCTCGCCCACGTGGTGGCGTATGGCGAGGGCGTGGCGCCGGAGCGCGCTGTGCCGGGCGTGCTCGAGGACTATGCGTTTGTGGCGAATGCCGCGCTGGACGCGTGGGAGGCGAGCGGCGAGATGCGGTACTTCGAGGCGGCGCAGAGGATCGCAGATGCGATGCTGACGAAGTTCTATGACGCGACGGGCTGCGGGTTCTTTGACACCGAGGTGAACTCGACGGAGGAGCGCATCGGGGCGCTGGCCGCGCGGCGGAAGCCGCTACAGGATGCGCCGACGCCGGCGGGCAATTCCGTTGCTGCGACTGTGCTGCTGCGGGTTGCTGTGCTGGCGAATGACAAAACCTATGAGACGCGTGCGCAGGAGACGCTGGAGACGTTTGCGGGAATCGTGGAGCACTTCGGGCTGTACGCGGCGAGTTACGCGCTGGCTCTGCGGAGGATGATCGAGCCGCCGGTGCAGGCGTGCATCATCGGAGAAGACAGTGCGGCGAAGGAACTGCTCGTCGCTGGCATGGCGCGGTTCATGGTGAATAAGAGCGTGATTCAACTGCGCGGCGGAGAGGTGCAGGCGCTTCCGCCGGCGCTCAAGGAAACGCTGCCCAATGTGCCCCCACCCCAACGAACAAGTTCGTCGGGGACCCCGCCGGCGGATGGGGGAAGCTTTGCGCTGGTGTGCAAGGGCAACTCTTGTCTGCCGCCGATCAGGGATGCGGAGGAGTTGTACGCGGCGCTTGCGTAATCAGTGGCCGAGCAGAGCCGGTACGAGTGTGGAGAAGCCGTTCCACGCGATCTGTACGCCGATGCAAACGACGATGAATCCAATCACGCGGAGAATGCCTTGCGTTGTCGCCGGCGGAATCGCCCTGGTCAGCCGCGGTGCGTTCGCATAACAGAGATAAACGAATGTGCTGAGTACCATGATCGCGAGAAAGAGGCCGCCGTGCCGCAGAGCGTTGAGCACGATGCCGCCGTTTTGCGCGCGCGCGGAGAGCGTGAGCGTGACGACGAGGGTGCCCGGGCCTGAGGTCACGGGAAAGGTGAAGGGATAGAACGCCTTCTTCTCAAGGGCCTGAAAGCTCTCATCCGGGTTGACGCGAATCTCTTCGCGCTTGTCGAGGGTCTTTTCCGACTCCCTGGCGTTGAGTATGGACCACCCGATGGCGGCGATGACGATGCCGCCTGAGACCTGCACGATGGGCAGCGAGATGCCGAAGAAGTGCAGGATGGCATAGCCGAGGAGCTCAATGACGACCAGAAAGATGACGTTGTTGAGGGCAATTTTGCGGGCCAGCTTGCGATACGCCGCCGGCGGCGCGTCGCCGACAAGGCCGAGGAAGACGAGCGCGGAGCCGATTGGGTTAATGAGTGGCAGAAGCGCGCTGAACGCGATGAGGAACGAGTTCCACAGCTCAATCGCCTGACTCACACGCCGATGGTAGCAGGGTAATGTTGCGTGCTCGTTGTGCTAGCGCGATGTGGCGGGTGGCGCGGGCGGAGCCGGCGGAGCGAAGGTGGGATCGGGTCGCTCGAGCACGAGCGTGCTGTTCGCGGTGCCGAAGGCAATGCTCTCCTTCTCGAACGCAAGCAGGATGCGGCGGCGGAGCTCGCGCAGCACCCCATCACGCTGATTGACCTGCACGCGCACGTTGATGGGATAGATGACCTCGTGACCGCTGATCTTGTCGACGCCGAGGACGGAAGGGTTGTCGATGACGACGTCTTTGAAGGCCTCGTCGTGGCGAACGTCATTGGCGACTCGCGTGAGGACCTGGACGACGCGGTCGGGGTTCTCGCTGGTGCTGACACTGACGGGCAGCGAGGCCACGGAGAAGTCGCGCGAGAGGTTGGAGACGGTGGTGATCTGACTGTTGGGCACGATGTAGAGCGTGCCATCGCCGTCGCGCAGGGTGGTGACGCGCAGGGTGAGGTGTTCGACGGTACCCTGCAGGCCGGCTATTTTGATGTTGTCGCCGATGGTGTACTGGTCTTCGAGCAGGATGAAGAGGCCGGTGAGCATGTCCTTGAAGAGCGACTGCGCGCCGAAGCTGATGCCGAGGCCAATGACGCCGGCGGCGGCGATGAACGAGCCCAGTGGGACGCCGAGCGCGCCGAGAAACTGGATGAAGACGTAGAAGGCGATGAGGGCATAGCCGGTGGCGCGGATGATGCCGGCCAGGGTGCGGAGCTGGGCGGCGCGGTGCGCATTGCCGACCATGGCTTCGGCGCGCCTGCGCATGCGTTTGACGAAGAACGCCAAGATCTGCTGGGCGATGACAGCTAGAATCACGGCGATGACAATCTTGGGGACGCCATGCTGTACAAAATTCAGCAGGTCCAGATGCCAGCCGTGTTCGAGTGAGACAAGGGAGCGTTGCTCTTGTGGAAGAGTGGCGGAAGGAGTGATCATGAATGAAATTCCGGTCTACTCCGCAGGATACGAGAGAAGCCATGCATAAGCGAGTCGCACCCGGCGGCAGGTAGCTTTTTGGCAAGGAGGAGTGAGATGCGACCGAGAGGAATCAATCAGATATTGCGAGTGGGACTTGTGTGCGCTGCTGTGCTTGCAGTGGTCCCGGGAGTGGGGCTGCACACAGGGAGCGGTGTGGTGCACGCGCAGAAGAGTCAGCCGAAGATGCCGCCGTATATGCAGCAGGGGCCGGATGCAATGAACCCCAATCAGCCGCCGCCCGCGCCGGATCCGCTCCGCGTGAAGATGGATGCGGAGCGCATGAAGGCGATGAACGACGATCGCCACAAGAAGCTGGCCGCGGATGTGGACCGGCTGGTGGCCCTGACCAATGAGCTGAAGGGCGAGCTCGATAAGACGAACAAGGATGAGCTCTCGGTGGAGGTCATCAAGAAGGCGCAGGAGATTGAGAAGCTGGCGCACGATGTGCAGAGCCGGATGAAGAACTGAGGCGGTCGCGCGCGCAGAGATGCCCGGCTGGGTGCGCAAGGTTTGAAGAATGTGCTCGGAGGAGCGGGGGCGGAGCTATAAAGGATCGGCCGGTTTTGGCGGCTTGGACGAGGCTGGAACAAGGGCTATCAGCGCGGTGCAGGAGGAGTGGATTTGCGATTGGGCGAGATGAGCAGGGTGGCGGTGGTGAGTGCGGTTGGGCTCTTTGTTTTGGTGGGTGCGGGTCTAGCCCGAAACGGGGCCGTGATAGAGGCGCAACAGGGAAGTCCGATGCAACAGCTTCCTCCTGCTCCGTCGTCGCACGACCCGAACGCTTCGGCGCTGGGTGCCGGCATGCCGGACGGAGGGATCCGCGGGCGGATGAACGAGCAGCGCATTGAGTTAATGAACGACAGCCGGCACCAGCGGCTGGAAGATGATGTGACGAAGCTGCAGGCGCTGACGAATGAGCTGAAGACGGACGTCGATCAGACGAACAAGGACGAGCTTTCGCTGGATGTGATTAAGAAGGCCGGGGAGATCGAGAAGCTCGCACATGACGTGCAGAGCCGGATGAAGAATTAGCCGCTGGGACTTACGCGCGGACCGCTGTTTGCCAGGATGTGAAGGTCGTGTTGCGGGGCGGGACAGCGGATGTGTGGACGAGTAAAATCGTCGAGGCTGGTATACCCCAGCGGGCAGAAAACGCTCGCCCGGGGCAATCCGTTAGGAGGGCCAGGGGTTTGGGGGAGAAGCGGACGGCGGGAAAGCTGGCGGAGCGCGGTGTTGGACACGTTGCCGAGCGGGTTGGTGAGCGCGGCGCGGAGCAGGCGGTGGCCGCGGGTCTCACGGCGCCGCAACTGATCGAGTTTTACCGGCTGATGTATCTCTCGCGGCGGACGGATGACCGCGAGATCATGCTGAAGCGGCAGCAGAAGATTTTCTTTCAGGTCTCGTGCGCCGGACATGAGGCGCTGCTGGTGGGCGCGGGCATGGCGATGAAGCCGGGCTATGACTGGTTTTTTCCGTACTATCGCGACCGCGCGATCTGCCTGGCACTGGGGATGACCGTTGAGGACCAGTTGCTGCAGGCGGTCGGCGCGGCGACGGATCCTTCGAGCGGTGGACGGCAGATGCCGAGCCACTGGACGAGCGAGCGGCTGAATATCGTGTCCCCGTCATCCTCGACCGCGACGCAGTGCCTGCAGGCGGTGGGCTGCGCGGAGGCGGGACGGTACTACCGGAATCATCCGGGGCGACGAAGCGGCTGGGCAGCGATGCGGCCGCGGCGCGCCGGCTCGGATTACCGGAGCTTCAAGGATGTGAAGTTCGAGGCCGACGAGGTTGTGTATGTGTCGATCGGCGAGGGCTCGACGAGCCAGGGCGAGTTCTGGGAATCGCTGAATACGGCTTCGAATGAGAAGCTGCCGGTGCTGTATGTCATTGAGGACAACGGGTATGCCATCTCGACGCCGGTGGAGGTGAATACGCCGGGCGGGAATATTTCGAAGCTGATTGCGAATTTTCCGAACTTCCGCTTCTGGGAGGTCGACGGAACGGACGCGATTGCGAGTTACAAGGCGATGGTCGAGGCGGTGGGGTACTGCCGCTCAGGGCAGGGACCGGCGGTGGTGCACGGCCATGTGACGCGGCCGTACTCGCACTCGCTGAGCGATGACGAGCGGCTCTATCGCAGCGCTGAAGAAATTGAGGCGGACGCGCTGCGCGACCCGATTTCGCGGATGCAGATGTGGCTGCTTCGCGAGGGGATTCTGGATGCGCAGGGAATCAATGAGCTCGAGCGCAAGGTGGATGAAGAGGTGCAGCGCGCGGCGGACCGTGCGCTTTCGGCGGTGCTGCCGACGGCGGACACGATCCTGAGGCATGTGTATTCGGAGGACGTGGACCCGACCGGTGCGCGTTTTGCGACGAAGCCTGCAGTGACCGCGGACGACACCGAGCGCACGATGGCGGACCTGATCAACGCGACGCTGAAGGACGAGATGCGGCGCGATGAGCGGATCGTCGTGTTTGGTGAAGACGTCGCCGACGCGACGCGCGACGAGGCGTTGCGCAAAGGCAAGATCAAGGGCAAAGGCGGGGTGTTCAAGCTGACGTCCGGGCTGCAGAAAGAGTTCGGCAACGACCGCGTGTGGAACTCGCCCTTGGCGGAGGCGAACATTACGGGGCGCGCGATTGGCATGGCGGTGCGCGGCCTGAAGCCGGTCGTGGAGATTCAGTTCTTCGACTACATCTGGCCGGCGATGCACCAGATGCGGAATGAGCTGAGCGTGATGCGGTGGCGGTCCAACGGGCAGTTCTCGTGCCCGCTGGTGATGCGGGTGCCGATTGGCGGGTATCTCACGGGCGGCTCGATCTATCACTCGCAGTCCGGCGAGAGTATCTTCACGCATACGCCGGGCGTGCGGGTCGTGATGCCGTCGAATGCGCTGGACGCGGCGGGGCTGCTGCGGACATCGATCCGGTGCGACGACCCGGTGCTGTTCCTGGAGCACAAGCGGCTGTATCGCGAGACGTTTGGGCGCGCGACCTACCCGGGGCCGGAGTACATGATTCCGTTCGGCAAGGCCAAGGTCGTCCGCGAGGGCAAGGACCTGACCATGGTGACCTATGGGGCGGTCGTTCCGCGGGCGCTGCAGGCGGCGCAGAGGATGGCTCGCGAGCTGAAGGTCGAGGTGGAAGTGATCGATCTTCGCTGCCTGAGCCCGTATGACTTTGAGGCGATTGCTGCGTCGGTAAAGAAGACCAGTAAGGTGATCGTGGCCCATGAGGACATGCTGAGCTGGGGTTACGGCGCCGAGATTGCGGCGCGGATCGGCGATGAACTGTTCCACGACCTGGATGCTCCGGTGCGGCGCGTGGGCGCGATGGACACCTTTGTGGCATACCAACCGCTGCTGGAGGATGTGATCCTGCCCCAGCCGGAGCGGCTGTTTGCCGTTATGAAGGAGCTTTCGGAGTTTTAGGATCAGGAATGCGGTCCGAGTCGCAACTTTCGGGAGGGTGCCGGGGTTTAGGCATGCAGCCTGATATGCGAGTTTTGTGGAGAAAAACTGTCATGATGCCGCGGCGTACATGGATGCGTGAGGCGGGGCGGACCGCATTGACGGGTCTGCTGTGTGGGTTGATGGCGGCTCCGCAGGCGGCGTTTGCGGCGGCTGCCAGTGCACCGTCCGCCACGCCCAAACTGCCGAACCGTACTGAACGCGAGACTCCGCTGACGCAGCAGGAGCGCGTGCTGCATGCGCTGAACCGCTTCACGTTTGGACCTCGGCCGGGCGATGTTGAGGCCGTCGAGAAGATGGGTCTGCAGAAGTGGTTTCTGGAGCAGCTTCAGCCGGAGAAGATCGACGATGCAGCCTTTCAGCAACGGATGAGTGAGTATCCGCTGTTGCAGCTGAACCAGGCTGACCTGATGCACCAGTTCCCGTCACAGGCCATGCTGCGGATGGCCGAGAAGCGCGATGGTCCGATTCCGCGCGACCGCGTGGTACACGCGATATTTGAAGACGCGAAGTATGAATACGACCAGAAGCAGAATGAGTTGAAGCTGCAGGCGGCGAACGGCGCGAAGCCGGGACAGCCCGGGGAAGCGCAGATGCAACCGCAGGCGGGCAATGCAGCTCAGCCGGAGAATGCGAAGCAGGTGCGGCGGCAGGCGATGGCGGGCCTTGCGGCCCTGAATGAAACAGAGGAGACGCCGACCAAGCAACCGGCTCCGCAGAATGACATGCAGGCCAGCATGGCGATGGCGGGCGGCGGCGACGTGGAACCCTCGATGGCGGGGAACGGCAACACGCCGCAGGGCCAGGTGCTGATGTCGAACGGAGAGATTGCGACGCAGCCGGTAGAACTGAACAAGAAGGGCAAGCCGAAGGCGAAGGATATGGCGGAGCCCGCGCCGGAAGAGGTGCAGGCGGTGCTGGCTCTGCCTGCAGACCAGCGCGTCGAGCGGCTGGTGGCGATGAAGCCGGACCAGATGATGTCGTTCAAAGCGGCGCTGAAACCCGCGCAGAAGCTGCTGCTGGTGCAAGGGATGTCGCCGGAAGACCAGGAGATTACCGGCGAGTTCATTACGGCGCCAGAGCGGGTGGTAGGAGCGGAGATCCTGGAGTCGCGGCTGGAGCGTGATGTGTTCAGTGAGCGGCAGCTGCAGGCGGTGATGACGGATTTCTGGCTGAACCACTTCAGCGTCTATCTCCGCAAGAACCAGAACGAGCCGTACTACCTGCCGTCGTACGAGCGCGATGTGATTCTGCCGAACGCGCTGGGTAAGTTTGAAAATCTGCTGGTTGCCGTCGCGCAGAGCCCGGCGATGCTGATGTACCTGGACAACTGGGAGAGCGTGGGGCCGAACTCACCGCAGGCGATGCGGGCCGAGCAGGCGACTTTCTTCCGGCCCAATGCGAAGAAGCAGCAACCGAAGGGCATCAACGAGAACTATGGCCGCGAGTTGATGGAGCTGCACACGCTGGGCGTGAACGGCGGCTACACCCAGAAGGATGTGATCGAGGTCTCGAAGTGCTTTACGGGGTGGACGATCGACAAGCCGTTCCAGGGGGGCGGGGCGTACTTCGACGAAAACCGGCACGAGCCGGGGACCAAGATCGTGCTCGGCCACAAGATCAAAGACAACGGCCAGAAGGAAGGGCTGGAGGTGCTGCACATCCTGGCGACAAGCCCGGCGACGGCGCACTTTATCTCGCAGAAGCTGGCGGTGCGATTTGTGAGCGACGATCCTCCGCCGGCGCTGGTCAACCGAATGGCGGCGACGTTCCTGAAGTCGGACGGAAACATCCGGGCGGTGCTGCTGACGATGTATCGCTCGCCGGAGTTCTGGAGCCCGCAGGTGTATCGCGCCAAGGTGAAGACGCCGATTGAGTTCATGGCGAGTGCGCTCCGGGCGAGTGGAGCCTCAGTAAAGACGCCGCTGCAACTGGTGCAGGCAATGGACCGTTTGGGAATGCCGATTTATGGGATGCTGACGCCGCAGGGGTACTCGTGGAAGAGCGAGGATTGGGTGAGCAGCAATGCGCTGATCTCGCGGATGAACTTCGCGCTGGTGCTGAGCAGCAACCGCATCATGGGCGTGAAGACGGACTGGCCGGAGTTGCTGGGCGATAGCGATGGAACTCCGCCGCCGGCTCCGGATGTCGCGACGGAAAACAAGTTGGAGGTAGCGCTGCTGGGTGAACCGGCGTCGGACAGGACGCGTTCCACCGTCCTGGCACAGTTTGGCGATCCTACAGTGCAGCAGAGTGCCGAGGAGGCGTTCAAGGCCAAGCCGGCCATGGAGACGGAGACCTTAATGGTGCCCGCGACGGGCAGGCTTATCCGAAGAGGCCGGGCAAGGACAGGCCGGTGGCAGTGCAGGAGCAACCGCTGGATACGATGGCGGGGCTGTTGCTGGGCTCGCCGGAATTTCAGAGAAGGTAAGCGAGTCAGCAAGTCAGCAAGTTAGCGGGTCAGGAAAGGCAACACGAGGGAAGCGCGATGGCGAGCAGGATGAAGTTCACGGATGCGAGCGACTGGGGATGCGATATGTGCGGGCGGGACGTCGCGCGGCGTAATGGCGTGACGCGGCGTGGCTTTCTGCGCGGAGGTGCGCTGGCGCTGGTGGGAACGTCTGTCGTACCGGCGTTTTTGACGCGCGCCGTGTATGCGGAGGTGGATCGCGCGGCCGCGAGCCGCAAGAAGCTTGTCGTGATCTTTCAGCGCGGCGCGTGCGATGGACTGAACGTGGTTGTGCCGTACACCGAGAAGAACTACTACAAGATGCGGCCGACGATTGCGATTCAGAAGAATCAGGTGCTGGATCTGGATGGATACTTCGGGTTGCATCCGGCGATGAGTGCCATGAAGCCGTTGTATGACCAGGGACATCTCGCGATTGTGCACGCCGCGGGATCGCCGGATCCATCGCGATCGCACTTCGACGCGCAGGATTTTATGGAGAGCGGAACGCCGGGTGTGAAGAGCACGCCGGATGGCTGGCTGAATCGTGCGTTGCAGGTTGAGGCGCTGGATGGGAAGCCGTCGCCGTTTCGGGCCGTTGCGCTGAACGCGGAGGTGCCGCGAACGCTGCAGGGAAAGGTGCCGGCAGTAGCTGTGGCGAACCTGGCGGACTTCTCGGTTGGCGGGCGCGGATCGCAGACCTCGGCCGTCTCGAACGCGTTTGAGGCCATGTATGACGAGAGCACGGATTCCGTGCTGCATGGCACCGGCGAGGAGACGTTTGAAGCAGTGAAGATGCTGAAGTCGGCCAACCCCGCACAGTACAAGCCGGCGGATGGCGTGGTGTATCCGAATGGCGCGTTCGGCAACAGCATGAAACAGATTGCGCAGTTGCTGAAGGCGAATCTTGGCGTCGAGGCGGCGTTCTCGGATATAGGCGGATGGGACACACATCAGAACCAGGGCGCGGCGAATGGACAGCTTGCGAACCGGCTGACTGAGTTTTCAAACACGATTGCAGCCTTCTGGCGCGACATGGGTGATGACGCGGAGAACGTGACGCTGGTGACAATGTCGGAGTTCGGACGAACGGCTCGGCAGAACGGAACCGGCGGAACGGACCATGGACACGCGAATGTGATGTTCGTGCTCGGCGGGCAGGTGAAGGGCGGGAAAGTGTACGGCAACTGGCCGGGCGTGAACGATGAGCAGCTGAACGAAGGGCGCGATCTGAAGGTGACCACCGACTTCAGAAATGTGCTGGGCGAGGCGGCGTACAAAACGCTGGGCGCGAGGAAGCTGGACGTTGTCTTTCCGGGTGCGCAGCTTGAGCCGCGAAGCTTTTTGAACTTTGTGTAGGCCTCGTGCGTATAGAAGGGTGAGCCGTTGCGCGTGAAAGGTTGTGCGCGAGATGTGTCATCGTTCTGTAATTCTTTGAACGTGCGATGAAACATGTCGCAAAGCCTGTTCTATGCAAGAAACCCGCACAGGATGCGGGTTTTCGTGCGTCTGTTGCCTGAAGTTGCAGAGCAGATTCCTGTGAGGAATTTCGCGCGAAGAGCAAAACCTTTTCTGCGATCCTTCGTCTGAACAGATGTAACACCTGCTGGAGCGCAAGTACCCACGGCTTCGGCTTCCCCTATCCGCATTACCCTCCCCACCTGTACCGAGGCTGCCTGAACACCGGCGGCCTTCGCGCCTTTAAGGCGATGACGTGGTATGCGTGGCGTAGAGATCGAGGAAGCGTTGAATGGCCGGGACGAGTTTGGGGTCGTTGGGTGAGGGGAGTTCCAGAGTTACCTTCGGATCGGCAGCATTCGCGAGCGCTGCCGGCGGATGCGCGGCGCTCGTGTAGATGATCAGGAGCTTCGGCGTGGTGAGTTTCGAGAGCGGCTCGGCGAGTGGGAACGGTTCGTTGAAGAAGAGGCGTGCCGGCACGAGAGAGGAACGTGGGTCGTGTACGACCCGGTCCGTGAGGTCGCCATCGGGTGAATCGAGGATGACCGCTGCGATGTCGCGATGTTGCGTGGCCAGGCTGACAGCGAGTGAGGCTCCGATGCCATTGCCGTAGAGGATGATGTTAGAGGCCGGGATGTGCCGTGTGGAGATGAGCCAGTTGAGTGCCGCATCGGCATCCTGCTTCATGCTGGCTTCCGTCGGATGCTGACCGACGCTTCGTCCGTAGCCGCGGTAATCGAAAACGACAACGCTGAGCCCCGCATTGTGAAGCATGAGCGCCTGGGCGAGCGCGTCGGCTATAGAGCCATCGGCTGAGTGGAGGATGAGTGCGGTGCCTGTCGCTCCGTTTCCGGACGCCGGCATGATCCAGCCATCGAGTTGTGGCTGGCCTGTGGCATCGTCGGCAAAGTGGAGCTGGGTGAATTGCAGGCCTACAGATGAGGGTGTTGCAGCCACGCTGCGGGATGGATGAAGCACGAGCTGCCATTGGCCCTGATACCACAGCAGGCAGAGCGTTCCCCAGGCCAGGAGCAGCGCGACTGCGAAGACGATGGCGAGGGCCTTAAAGATCCAGCGGGGGTCTATCAGCTCCGGCGCGCCGCTCGGTTCCGGCGCACCGCCCGGCTCAGGTCTGGTGCGTTGCGGGGGTCTTGGTCTGCCCGCTTGCTGCGGGCGCGGAGGGTTGCGTTTCGAGTGCGATGCCATGAGTCTTCTGTACAGAATTCAGCATCTCATGCGCGGGCCGGGCGCGCGTGTGCGGCCGTGAATGGAGAATGTGGTGAGCGAGTGGGTTCGCTTGTGTGCCGCGAGTGAGGCACCGAAGCCGGGCGAGGTGACGGAGGCTGAGGTGCGAGGTGTGGAGGTATGCCTCGCAAATGTGGAGGGACGTCTGTGCGCGCTGAACAATATCTGCCCGCATCGCGGCGGCCCGCTGGGGCAGGGCTGGATTGACGGCGAGGCCGTGGTGTGTCCCTGGCACTCATGGGCATTTGACACCCGCAGCGGGCGGGCTCTGCCGCCGGACTGCGGGCAGGTGGAAGTGATTCCAATCAGGATCGAGGGTGAGGATGTGCTGATCCATATGGGGTGAAAAGGCAACCCTTTGCGGGTTTCCGCGAATTTTTACGAGACGCACCGGCGCGTTGTCGGGCAAACTTCGAGGCGCGAATGGCTTCTTACTCTCTGTCGCACGGCGTTCGGGATTGACCAAACAAATAGACGCCGGCGAGAGGAACGAAACGATGATGAAGCGAATTCTTTTGGGTGTGTTTTCTCTTGCAGTGGTTCTTGGAACGGCAAGCCCATCACAGGCGCAGTACCATCACCGGCATTGCTGGTATCAGCATCATCACCGCGTTTGCCGGGCCCGCTAGTTCCGGTTCTATCGAGATGAGCTGATCCACAGAGAAAGACGTTGCAGAGAACCCGGCCTGAGCGCCGGGTTTTTTGCGGCATTCATACAGCGTCTGGCGAGGTTTGTGCATTCTTACGACTTGAGGGAGATTCCTCTCCGGCAAAGGAGTGTCACATGAGACGGGTTCTGTTGGGAACGCTAACCCTGGCCATGGTTCTGGGTGTGGCTGGTAACTCGCAGGCGCAGCATCGGCACCGGCACTGCTGGTGGAGACATCATCACCGGGTTTGCCGATACCGCTAGCGCGAGGCGACCGTTGCTGCAGGAGCCCGGTGAAGGCCGGGCTTTTTGCTGCGCTTTGGGTGGTGGGACGAGCTGGCGGCGACCCTGTTACGATGGATAGAGTCCACTCCCCAAGGGAGATTCCATGCAGGCAATTCTTGCGCTCGAAGACGGGCGCATCTTTCGCGGCCGAGCCTTCGGCGCGCCGGTGGAGCGCGTAGGTGAGGTCGTTTTCAATACCTCCCTCACTGGGTACCAGGAAATTTTCACCGATCCGTCCTATGCGGGGCAGATCGTCGTGCTCACCAATCCTCACATCGGAAACTATGGCACCTCGCCGAGCGATGCCGAGTCGGCGCGGCCGTACATCGAGGGGCTGGTGGTGCGCGAGTTTTCGCCGGTGGCCTCCAACTGGCGGTCTACAGAAGTCGCTGACGAGTATTTGGAGCGCAGCGGCGTTCCCGTGATCGCCGAGATCGACACGCGTGCGGTGGTGCGTCATCTGCGCGCGAATGGATGCTTGCGCGGCGTGATCTCGAGCAATGTAGAGGACTCGCAGGCTCTGGTGGAGAAGGCGCGTGCGCATCGGCGCATGGATGGTACAGATCTCGCGAGCGTGGTCACGACGCAGAAGCCGTACGAGTGGAGCGCAGACGAGGTTCGGAATCAGAGTGGAGATTCGTTGCTGCCTGCTGACGATGCGGCGGCAAAGGAGCCGATGCATGTGGTCGCGTATGACTTCGGGATCAAGCAGAACATTCTGCGGATGCTGACGCGAGAGAACTGCCGCGTGACGGTGGTTCCTGCAAAGACCAGCGCGGCCGAAGTCCTGAAGCTGAATCCGGATGGCGTGTTCTTCTCGAACGGACCCGGCGATCCCGAGCCGCTGGAGTACGCGGTTGAAAATATTCGCGAACTGAAGGGCAAGAAGCCGATGTTCGGAATCTGCCTGGGGCACCAGTTGTTCGGGCTGGCGCTGGGCGGCAAGACGTACAAGCTGAAATTTGGGCACCACGGCGGCAATCATCCGATCAAGAATCTCGAGACCGGCAAGGTGGAGATTACGTCGCAGAACCACAATTTCAACGTGGATCCGGACTCGCTGCCGGACGATGTTGTCGCGACGCATGTGAATCTGAACGACAACACGCTGGCGGGACTAAAGCACAAAAGCGATCCGATGTTCAGCGTGCAGTATCATCCCGAGGCAAGCCCGGGGCCGCATGATTCGCATTACCTGTTTCGCGACTTCAGAAAAATGATGGAGGAGTGGAAGAAGTGACTCGTGCGATCGAGGCAGGTGCTGTCCCGGCGAAGCGCTCTGCCGGCCGATCGCACATTCCTGCTCTTGACGGATTCAGGGGGCTCGCCGTGCTGCTGGTGTTCTTCTATCACGCGGGGCTGGTCTCTTTCGCATCGCGCGGACCGGTCGTCGAGCTGCTGGGGAAGCTCTCGCGCGGCGGATGGATTGGGGTGGACCTGTTCTTTGTTCTGTCGGGATTTTTGATTACGGGGATCCTGCTCTCGACACTCGACGCGCCTTCCTATTTCCGCAACTTTTATGTACGGCGCACGCTGCGAATCTTTCCGCTGTACTACGGTGTGCTGCTGGTGCTGCTCGTGGCCACGCCGATCATGCACTTCGACTGGCAGGGGTCGTTCAAGTACTACCTGCTCTATGTTCAAAACTTCCATTTCCGCGGCACCGGAATGGTGCTGATGTCTCACCTGGCGAACGTTCGGATCGATCATCTCTGGTCGCTTGCGATCGAGGAGCAGTTTTACCTGGTGTGGCCGCTGATGGTGTATCTCACGGCCCGGCGCCGCTGGCTATTGGCGCTGCCGCTCGCGCCGATTGTGCTGTGTCCCGTGGCGCGTTTTGTGGCGCTGAGAATGGGCATAGACTCAGGTCATCTGTACTTCTGGACGCCCTTCCGCATCGACAGCCTTGCGTGGGGTGCGCTTGGTGCCATCGTGATCGAGCGGTATGGCAGGAGAGCGCAAGGCGCGCTGCGCGTTGCATGCCTGGTCGGCGGGGCTGCGCTCTGTCTCGTGACGCTGGTGAAAGTTCGCGGTGAGCTGTACGTGTTCGCGCCCGCGGTGCAGAAGTTGTTCTACACCGGGATCGACATGCTGAGCCTGGGGACGATCCTCGAGAGTGTGAGGCGGGGGAGCTGGCTGGCGTCAGCCTTCGACGCCGCGTGGCTGCGCTGGTTTGGCCGGTACAGCTACGGTATTTATGTGTTCCATGTAATGCTCATCGGCGTCGGCGAAGCGCTGCGCGGCGTGGTGAACAGGGCCACCGGAAACCGGCCGCTGGGTGCGGCTGCCTTTGTACTCGGAATGCTGGGTGCAACGGTAGGTCTGGCGTACCTGAGCTTTCAGTTGTATGAGAGACGGTTCCTTCGGTTGAAACACAAGTTTTACAGCAAACCGTTGATTGCGGCGGAAGTGCAGAGTCCTGCTTGACGAGATCGATGCAACCGCATTGTGGAGAGATGAAAATAAGTGCCGCGTAGAAACGATATTTCGAAGATTCTGGTGATTGGCTCGGGGCCGATTGTGATTGGACAGTCGGCGGAGTTCGATTACTCGGGGACGCAGGCGTGCAAGGCGCTGAAGGCGGAGGGGTATGAGGTTGTGCTGGTGAACTCGAACCCGGCGTCAATCATGACCGATCCGGAGATCGCCGACCGCACGTATATCGAGCCGCTGACGACGGGGTACCTCGAAGAGATTCTGCGCGTCGAGGCGGAGTCGCTCGACGCGAGCAGAGGCAAGTTCGCGGTGTTGCCGACGGTGGGTGGGCAGACGGCGCTGAATTTGGCCGTGGACCTTGCGGACAAGGGCGTGCTCGATCGGTATGGGATTGAGCTGATCGGCGCGAAGCTGGAGGCGATCAAGAAGGCCGAGGACCGGCTGCTGTTCAAGGATGCGATGAACCGCATCGGGCTGGACATGCCGAAGTCGAAGCTCGTGAACAATATTCGCGACGGGCTTGAGTTTGCTGGAGTGCTTGGCTTTCCGGTCGTGATCCGGCCGAGCTTCACGCTGGGCGGATCGGGTGGCGGCATCGCGTACAACCGCGAAGAGCTGATGGAGATCCTGTCGCGCGGTTTGGATCTTTCGCCGGTGCATGAGTGTTTGCTCGAAGAGAGCGTGCTCGGGTGGAAAGAGTATGAGCTCGAGGTTGTCCGCGATCTGAACGACAACGTCGTGATCATCTGCTCGATCGAGAACTTTGATCCGATGGGCGTGCACACCGGCGATTCCGTGACGGTGGCGCCGGCGCAGACGCTGACAGATCGCGAGTATCAAAAGATGCGTGACGCGGCCATTGCGGTGATTCGCGAGATCGGCGTCGAAACGGGCGGAAGCAATGTGCAGTTCGCGGTCGAATCCGCGCAACGGGCGCATGACGGTGATCGAGATGAATCCGCGTGTGTCGCGGTCGTCGGCGCTGGCGTCCAAGGCGACGGGATTTCCGATTGCGAAGATTGCGGCGCGGCTGGCTGTCGGCTACACGCTGGACGAGTTGCAGAATGACATCACGAAGGCGACGCCGGCGTGCTTTGAGCCGACGATTGATTACGTGGTGGTGAAGATTCCGAAGTGGCAATTTGAGAAGTTTCCCGGCGCGGATGAGACGCTGGGGCCGCAGATGAAGTCTGTGGGCGAGGTGATGGCGATCGGGCGCACGTTCAAAGAGGCGCTGATGAAAGCGGTGCGCTCGCTCGAGACCGGCAAGAAGGCGGGTGCGGACGGGATTGATCCGCGCAGGCTGCGGCAGAGATTGGTGACGCCGTCGCCGGAGCGGCTGGCCTATCTGCGCTATGCGTTCGAGACAGGTATGAGCGTGCGCGAGGCGGCGCGGCTCTCGGGGATGGACCCGTGGTTCCTGCACCAGATGAAGATGATCGCCGATGAGATGCAGAAATTGGAGTTCGCGGGCATCGATGGAATCGAGGCGCATGACCTGCAGATAGCCAAGCGCATGGGCCTGTCGGATGAAAGATTGGCCGCGGCGTTCGGCAAGGATGGGCGCGAGGGGATCGCGGAGGTGCGCGCACTGCGCGAGAAGCTCGGCGTGCGGCCTGTGTTCAAGCTTGTAGATACGTGCGCGGCGGAGTTCGAGAGCTTCACGCCCTATCTGTACTCCTGCTACGACGAGGAGGATGAGGCGCAGCCGACGGATCGTAAGAAGATCATCATTCTTGGCTCGGGGCCGAACCGGATTGGGCAGGGCATTGAATTTGATTACTGCTGCTGCCATGCGGCGTTTGCGCTCAGAGAAGATGGCTACGAGACCGTCATGATCAATTGCAATCCGGAGACGGTCTCGACTGATTACGACACGAGCGACCGTTTGTACTTTGAGCCGCTGACGTTTGAAAACGTGCTGGACGTGTATGAGCACGAGGCATCGAGCGGCGCGGAGATCGGAATGATCGTGCAGTTCGGCGGACAGACGCCGCTGAACCTTGCGCTGCCGCTGAAGGCTGCGGGCGTGCCGATCATCGGGACATCGCCGGAATCGATCGATCTTGCCGAAGACAGAAAGCGATTCGGCAAGCTGATTGAGGACCTTGGAATTCCGCAGCCGCCGGGAGCAATGGCGACGAGCGTCGATGAGGCGGTTGCCGGTGCGCGCAAGGTGGAGTATCCCGTGCTGGTGCGGCCGAGCTATGTGCTGGGCGGGCGCGCGATGGTGATTGCGTATGACGATGCCGAGGTGGTGCGGTATATGTCGACGGCGATCGAGTACTCGCAGGAGCGGCCGGTGTTGATCGATCACTTCCTGGAAGATGCGCAGGAGGTGGATGTCGACGCGCTGTGCGACGGCAGGGATGTGGTGATTGCCGGAATTATGCAGCACATCGAAGAGGCCGGTGTGCATTCGGGGGATTCTTCGTGTGTGTTGCCTGCGGTGGACCTGTCAGCCGAGGTGATGGAGACGCTGCGCACGTATACACGGAAATTGGCGCTCGCGCTGAACGTAATCGGTCTGGTGAATCTGCAGTTCGCGGTGCAGCGGGGGAAAGTGTTTGTGATTGAAGTGAACCCGCGCGCCTCGCGCACAGTGCCGTATGTATCGAAGGCAACCGGAGTGCAATTGGCGAAGGTGGCGTCGCGGTTGATGACGGGCAGGACACTGCGCGAGCTGCTTCCGGAGCAGGTGGCGAGTGGAGAAGATCTTGGGACGGGCGAGCACTTCTTTGTGAAGTCGCCCGTATTTCCGTGGGGCAAGTTCCAGGGCGTGGATCCTGTGCTCGGGCCGGAAATGCGCTCGACGGGTGAGGTCATGGGCGTCGCGACGACGTTTGGCGAGGCATTTGCCAAGGCACAGACGGCGGCTGGACTGCACTTGCCGACCGGCGGCACGGTGTTTTTCAGCGTGAACGATCATGACAAGCGCCAGGTGGCGGCCCTGGCGCGGCGGTTCGTCGATATGGGTTTCAAGCTGGTGGCGACGTACGGGACCGCCGCGGTGATCGAAGGCGCGGGGCTGCAGGCGGATCGCGTCTATGCAGTGAAGGAAGGGCGGCCGAATGTGGTCGACCTGATCAAGGGCGAGAACATTCAGCTGATCGTGAATACACCGCAGGGGCAGGACCGCGTGTTTGATGAGCAGGCGATTCGTCGCGCGGCCGTTGCGGCGCGGGTACCGACGATTACCACGATGGCTGCGGCGAAGGCTGCGGCGGACGGGATCGAGGCGCTGCAGAGGGGCGAGTATCACGTGAGCTCCTTGCAGGAGTTGCATGCGGCGCGTTTGTTCACGGAAGACAAGGCGGTGACCGCCTGATGCTGAGCGGGACCCTACTTGAAGGATTGTTTATTCCCGTGACGACGCCGTTCTATGCGGATGGCGCGTGCTACTGGCGGAAGCTGGAGCACAATATCGATCGCTACTCGCGTACGCCTGCGGCGGGGATAGTGGTGCTCGGGCCGACAAGCGAGGCTGCGGGGCTGAGCGATGAAGAGCGGAATGAATCGCTGCGCGTGGCCGGTGAGGTTGCGGCGAAGGAGAAGGTGCTGATCGCCGGCGGGGGCGCGGTGAGTGTTGCGGGCGCGGTGAAGGTTGCGGAGCAGGCGGCGGAGGCGAAGTTTGACGCTGTGCTGCTGCGGCCGATGGAGTGGTGGCGGTTGGCGCGCGGCGGAGCGTTTGGGCAGGTGGAGTTGTTTTTTTGTGCGGTGGCGGATCGATCGCCGTTGCCGGTGGTGTTGTGGAGCGATGCGGCCGCCGGTGAGTTTCAGGTTCCGGTGGAGATGGTGGGCGCGCTGGCAGCCCATCCGAATGTGATTGGGATAATCGATGCGGCGCTGACGGTGGACCGTTTCGCCGCATTGCGTGGCGCGACTGACGGTCTGAAGCGTGAGGCGACGGTCACGACGGTTTTCACCGCGGTGACGGGCAGGATGCTCGAGACTGCGCGCGAGGGTAAGGCGACGTTTGTGGCGGCGGATGCGCTGTCGAGTGGGGGAGCGGCGGTTGCGGTGGCTCCGCCGAAGCCAGCGTTGAAAACGCGGACCAAGACGGTTGGATTTCAGATTGTTGCGGCGGCTCGGGCGAGTGCGAGTGTTGATCTGCTGGAGGCGGGGGTGCAGGGGGTTGCGCCGGAGCTGGCTGGGTGCGCGCCGCAGGGGTGCCATGAGGTGTGGGCGGCTTTCAAGGAGGGTGATCCGCAGCTGGCGCGGCTGAAGGCGGAACGGTTGCGTGAGGCAGATGTGGTCGTGTCAGAGCTCGGTGTGGCGGCCGTGAAATATGCGTGCGATCTGAACGGATATTACGGTGGGGCTCCGCGGCTGCCGAGGGTTGGGTTGACGGCGGAGGAGAAGGCGCGGGTCGGAAGGGCCTTGCGCGAAGTTCGGAACTAGATGTGGAGTTCTGTCCGAACCGCACGCAGGCGCGGCGAATTGTGCTCCGGGTGCGGGCAACACCGGATGCCAGCTGGGAGACAGGGCCGATTAAAGTCGGCCCTGTTCTTCTTAACGGGTGCTTACGGCCCATCTAAAGATGGGCCTTTCCGATTCGGTTTCAGACTGCCGGTTTGGTGATCCCGGCGAAATACGGAATCATTCGCTTCGCTCAGCAGGCAAGTTCAAGCGGCGATCATTTACTCGTTAGCGGCGGGCGGCGAGGGAGATTTTAGCTTTCGCCTGAGCGGCTTCCGGGGAGTTGGGGAAGCGCTGGACCAAGGCGCGGTACTCGCGGACGCCGGCTTCGTTCTGGTGCATGGCGACCAGGGCGTCTCCCTTGTGCAGGTGGGCGGCGGGAATTTTGGAGTTGTCCGGGTAGTGCTCGAGGACGTGGTCGTAGTCCTTGATGGCGGCGGAGTATTTGCCGGAGCGAAGGTCCATTTCGCCAATGTAGTAGTAGCCGTTGCCGGCGAGGTTGTCGTCGGGGTAGGCCTTGATGAGGTCCTGGAACTCAGAGGTAGAGAGTCCGTTCTTTCCGGACATGTAATCGCTGTAAGCGGTGCGGTACATTTCGCCAGCGGACGGTCCGCCAGTGCTTCCGGGCGCGGCAGTTGCTCCCGGAGTGGCACCGTTGGCGACGGAGCTTAAGGGTGTTCCGGGAAGTGGTTTGCCACTGCTGTCGGTGGAGTTCGGCGGCGCGGCGGGTGCGGTTCCGCCTGCGGGAGGAACGTTGCCCGGCAGATTGCCGAGCAGGGCGTTGGTGGACTGCTGCGAGGCCTGCACGTTGTTGACGACCTTCTCGATGCGATCGAGGCGGGCCTTGAGTTCGTCGAGGGAGTCGTTGAGGGACTGGACCTGACCGGAGAGCTGATCGTTCTTCTGGCCGGCGGCATCCTGCAGGTTCTGCATTTTCACTTGCATGCCGTTTACGGTGACGGACATCTTGTTGACGGCGTCGGCGGTCTGCTGAACGAGGTCCTTCAGGACGCCCCAGCGCTCATCGCTGGACTGCTGGAGGCGTGCGACGGCGTCCTGAAGCTGCTGCACCTGGGTCTGGAGCTGGACCATGTCCTTGCTGACGGCGTGGGCTCGTGGCGTCGCGCCGACGAAGAGAAGAGCAGCGAGGGTCAGGGGGATAAGGCGGGTGCGTGACATGCTAGTTGGACTCCTGGGATGCAAGTAGACCCGAGGCTAAAGCCTCGGGCTACCTAGAAGCGAAAGACAAAGAGGTTCAGTTATCAGTTTAGCGGTCAACGTTGAACTGGGCGCGGCGGTTCTGCTGCCAGCAGGACTCGTTTTCTTCCGTGCAGAACTGGCGCTCCTTGCCGTAGCTGACCACGCGGATGCGGCTGGCATTGACACCGGCGGCTACAAGGGCCTGCTTGGCGGCGTTGGCGCGGTTTTCGCCGAGGGTGATGTTGTACTCGGCCGAGCCGCGGTCGTCGCAGTAGCCGGCGATGAGAATCTTCAGATCAGGGTGCGCGTTGATGTAACTGGCGGCAGCGGTGACAGCGGGTTCGTCCGCCTGACGGATGTCGTAGCTGTCGTATTCGAAGAAAAGGTCTTTGACGGCCGCGTGGAAGGCAGCATCGGCGCCAGCATCGGTTTCGGTGATGTTGCCGGATTCAGGCACAGTGGCGACGCGAACGGTGACGCGGACGTTGGCCTCGGTGGTCCCGCCGTCGCCCTTGGCGACGAGATGGAAGTTCGTCGAGCTATCGGGCGTGACAGTCTGGGTACCGTTGGTGGCAACATTGCCGATGCCATCGATCGAGACGGAGGACGCGTTGGTGGTGCGCCAGTTGAGGACGACGGACTGGCCCTGATCGATCGCCATGGGATCGGCGGAGATGGTAGCCGTGGGCGCGGGCGCGGAGGATTCGGGCGGAAGCGCGGAGGGCGGCGGAAGCGTGTTCGCCTTGTGATGGCAGCCGGTGGCGGTGAGCAGAGAGATCGAAGCGCTGAACAGAAGAGTTGTCAGCTTGCGGGATGGGGAGGTTTGTCGAGAGATCATCTTGTCCTCTGTTAGTGAAGCTTGTTTCATATCCGGCATGTCCGGAACGCAAACTGCCTGGAACCCGGCTTGTTGCCAGGTTTCATACGAGCCGTATTCGAGCGAATCTGATTTATGAAACACGCTTGGGGGTCCTTATTTGAGTTCGCCGCCGAGCCAGGCCAAATCAGTCGAAGAATTTATGCGTCTTTAGTTTAGGGCCCGGATGGAAACTCGTATGCGTTGAGGAACATTGGGAGGTTACCGCCAGCTCCAGTTCGGCATATCGCCGCCGGAACCGGTGAGAGACCGCTTTTGCGTGCCGTCCACGAGCATGGTCATGATGCGGGTGTGGTCGGCACGGCCGTCGGGCGAGTTTGCGTAGACGAGATGGGTTCCGTCGGGTGACCAGGAGGGGAAATCGCAACGTCCTGAATCGTGGGTGAGCTGAATCCAGCGCTTGGTGGCGATCTCCATCACGTAGATGTCCTGGCCGCCGGGGGCTCCGGGGCCGTACTTGCGGTCCCAGGCGAAGGCGAGGAACTGGCCGTTGGGCGACCATGAGGGAGAGCTGGCGTAGCCGCCGTCGGTGAGCCGCTGCACGCCGGAGCCGTCAGCTTCCATGATGTAGATCTGCGGAAGGCCGGTGCGGCCGGAGACCCAGGCGATCTGCGCGCCGGTTTTGGGGTTCCAGGTGGGAGAGGCATCCGGACCGCGGAAGTCGGTGACACGGTGCGCGGCGGTGCCCTGCCCGTCGGAGACCCAGATTTCGGGGTCGCCGGTGCGGTCGGAGGAGAAGGCGAGCTGCTGGCCGTTCGGGGCCCAGGCCGGAGAGACGTTGGTGCCGCCGGCGTTGGCGAAGTTGACGGTGCGGTTCAGCAGCAAAGAGTACATGCCGATCTGGAAGCCGCCGCGTTTGCTGATCTCGGCGAAGGCGATGCGGGAGTTGTCGGGCGAGATGCGGGGCGAGATGGCGTAACCGACATGGGTGATCTGGTGCTGATTGGCGCCGTCGTAGTCCATGCCCCAGATCTCTTTGTCGTGGCCGGCCTGCTTGACGAAGTAGATTTTCGTTTCAGCGATGCCGATGCTGCCGCCGCCGAGGCGCGCGATAATCTCGTCGGCGAAGCGATGGGCGATCTGGCGGGCGCTGTTTTCGCTGGGGGCGTCGGCGTACTGGCGCGCGAAGATCTGCGGATACTGCGGGTTCTTGGCGTCGTCGAGGAAGCCGTTGACGACGAGGCGGCCACCTGAGACGGAGAGATTGCCGAAGGCGACCATGGAGGCGCTGGCCGGGGCGGCAGACCACTGGGAGAGCTGAATCTCAGATTGCCCGCCGGGGGTGGCCTTTGGGGCCATCTCCTTCGAGACGAGCTCGAAGATACCGGCGTTGGAGAGATCGTTGTAGAGGGTCTGGTCGAAGACAGCCTTGTCGGGGAGCGTGCCGGGGTCGCCGTTGGCCGCCTTGAAGCTGGCTACCGCGAGACGGAGCTTGTTGGCGCCGGAAGAGGTCTCGAGGTGGATGGGGCCTTCCTGCGCATGGAGAGCGGGACCGAAGAGCAGCGCAGAGAAGAGAAGGGTGAGTGCGGCGCGGCATTTGTTGGCGAGGGGTCCACCGAGACGGGGGCCAATTTGCATCGTAATCAGACCTTCTTCTTGAAGTGTAGACGGAAATCTTGCTGGAACGCTGTGGATATTATTGCTGTTTGTAGTCAAAGGCGAATTCCACTGTTATGTGATCTCCGGCGGGCAGGGGGCCGAAGTTGTCGACGCGTTGGAGGGCGTGAAGGGCGGAGGCGTCGAGCGAGGGTGACCCGCTCTTGCCTTCGATGCGAATGTTCTGGGGAACGCCGTCGCGGTTGATATCGAAGAGCACGCTGACGCGCTTGCCTTGCGAGGTGGTGGGGTCGGCCTCCTGGGTGTACCAGTTCTGCGAGACGATGCGGCTGATGATCTGGATGTAATAGGCGTAGCGGTTGCCGAAGGTGCGGTCCTGCACGGTGGCGATGGCGGTCCCGTTTTTGAGCTGGGTCATGGCCTGCGGGAGCTGCGTGGCGGCGTCACCGGTGGCGGCCTTGGGAGTGGGCGGCGCGGGCTGCGGGTGCTTAGGCGGCGTGGGCTGTGCGACAGGCGCGACCTTGGTCTTCTCGGGGGTCTTCTCCTTGATCAGGATGTCGGTGGGCTTGGGAGGCGGCTGGGTCGCTTCCTTGGGCGGCGGCTTGGGCGCGGGGGTGACGTTTTCGCTGGCAAGCACGGAGTGCTCGACGGGCGCGACCTTGGTGGGGAGAGGAAGCGCGGAGACCATGGAGGCCTGAATGGCTCCGACGGAGGAGGAGTTCTCGCCCCAGTGCTGGTTGTGCGAGGGGACGATGAAAGCGAGCGCGACGAAGAAGCCAGCGATGAGGATGTGCAAGCCGACGGCGCCGGCGAATCCGCTGCCGATTCGATCGGGGTTGTCGTAGTCGAGGCTGGCGAAGACGCTCATGGCTTACAGGCGGCTAGGGATTGGTGCCCTCGATGGGGCGCGTGACGATGCTGATGTTGGTGATGCCGGCCTGCTTGACGGCGTCCATGACAGAGGCGAAGGCACCGAAGGGGACCTTCTGGTCGGCGCGGACGTAGACGACGCGCTTGGCTCCGGCGGGGCTGTTGGAGCTGAGGAGGCGCGGGAGGTCGTGGATGTTGACAGGCTTGTCCTGGAGGAAGACGTTCTGGTCTTTGTCGATGGTGACGACCATGTGCTCTTCGGCGACCTGATTGACGGTGCGGGTCTGCGGAACGGCGACCTCGATGCCGGATTGGAGGACCGGGGCGGTGACCATGAAGATCAGGAGCAGCACGAGGACGACGTCGACGAGCGGCGTGATGTTGATGTCGGAGAGCGCGGACTGAGTGCGGCCGTTGGCGGAGAAGGCCATGGTCAGGGCCTCCGCCGAACTGTTTCTTCGTAGGCAGGTGGGTGGGGCGCCGAGGTGAGATTGGCGGCGTTCTCGATGGCGTTGAGGAGCTCGCGGCCGAAGTCGTCCATGCGCGCGGCGAATTCGCGGAGGCGCTGCGTGAGCTGGTTGTAGCCGATGACGGCGGGGACGGCGACGACGAGGCCGGCGGCGGTAGTGATGAGGGCTTCCGAGATGCCGGGAGCGACGGCGCGGAGGGTGGCGGCGCCGGCGGTGCCGAGGCCGTGGAAGGCGTCGATGATACCCATGACGGTGCCGAAGAGGCCGACGAAGGGAGCGCATTGAGCAGTGGTGGCGAGCCAGGTCATGCGGCGCTCCATGATGGTGAGGGACTCGGAGGCGGCGGTTTGCGCGGCGCGTTCGAGGGCTTGCGGGTTGGGCGGTGTGCCGCGGCCGCCGGCCTGGCGCTGGTATTCGTCGTGGATCTCGTGGAAGACGGCGACGAGTGGGCTGGGCTTGAACTGGTCGGCGATGGCGGCAATTTCAGAGAGGCGCCCGGATTTGCGGAAGGCGCGGAGGAAGCGTTTGCTTTGCACACTTGCTTCATTGAAGGCGCGCCATTTGGCAATGATGATGGCCCAAGAGACGATGCTGGCGAGGAGCAGGATGCCGAGGACGACGAGCGCCGTGGGACCGGAGGAGTGGACCATGTCCACGAGAGCATTGGAGTGCGTGCCGGCGAGAGGACCAGCGGGCGTTGCCGCGTCTTGCAGGAAGAGAGCGAGGGGGAGGACAGTCATAGCTCTTTGATCAGTGTAAATGCGCGCGCAGTGTTCTCCGGGGTACCAAGGAATGGACGTTTCGGGAGGGCCGGAGGAGAGAGCGGCGGGACCTAAGGTTGTGGAGGGTGGGGCTGCTATGCTCTCGGTGAGACCCCGAGATGCTGCTGGAACTGCGCGCGGAAAACTATGCGGTGATTGATCACGCTGTGGCGGAGTTTGGCCCGGGATTGAACCTGCTGACGGGTGAGACGGGCGCGGGGAAGTCGATCCTGATTGATGCGCTGGTGCTGCTGCTGGGCGGCAAGGCGTCGAGCGATGTGGTGCGGTTTGGTGCGGAGAAGGCTGTGGTGGGCTGCGTGTTTGAGTCGACGCCCGGGGCAGAGGAGATTCTGGAGGAGAACGGGATCGATCCGGAGGGTGACGAGATTCTGCTGCGGCGGGAGATTGGGGCGAACGGCAAGGGCCGCGTGTTTGTGAACAATCAGCCGGCGAAGTTGAATGTGCTGCGACAGCTTGCGCCGGAGCTGGCGCTGGTGCATGCGCAGAGCGAGACGCTGATGGCGTTCGACGCGGGGCAGCAGAGATTGTTGCTGGACCGGTTTGGGGATTTGAGTACGGATGATGTGGGGGCGGCGTTCGCGAAATGGCGCGAGGTGGGGGAGCGGATCGAGGAGCTGCGGGCGGCGGAAGCGGACCGGTTGCGATTGGTGGACCTGTGGAGCTTTCAGGCGCGGGAGATTGACGGAGCGGGCATTTTAGATGCGGAGGAGGATGCGCGGCTCGAGACAGAGAAGCGCGTGCTGGCGAATGCGGAGCGGCTGTTTACAGGAGCGAATGCAGCGCTGGAGATGCTGTACGAGGCGGAGGTGTCGGCGGAGTCGCTGGTCGGCGGAGCGCTGAAGCATGTGGAGGATCTCGCGCGGTTCGATGAGGGGTTTCGGGAGACAGTGAGTGCGTTGGGCGCTGCAAAGGCGAGTGTGGAGGATGCGGCGGCAACGCTGCGGGATTTTGCGGGCAATGTGACGGCGTCGCCGGAACGGCTGGGCGAGATTGAGGACAGGCTGGCGGCGCTGGAGCGGCTGAAGAGGAAGTACGGGCCGGCTTTGATGGAGGTGATTGCGTTCGGCGAAGAGGTGAAGGGCAAGCTGAACGAGCTGGAGAACCGCGAGGCGCGGTTGAAGGAGCTGGAGGTTGAGCTCGGCGTAGCGGGCAAAACGTACAGAGATGCGGCGCGGAAGTTGAGTGAGCAGCGTGGGGCGGCGGCGAAGAGGCTGGCGAAGCTCGCGGAGAAGCAGATCAATGAGCTGGCGATGAATGCGCGGTTTGCAGTGGAGGTGGCGGCGGAGGAGGCCGAATCGAATTGGAGCGCGAGCGGGTGGGACCGTGTCGTGGCGAAGATTGCGACGAACCCGGGAGAGCCGCTGAAACCGCTGGACGAGATTGCGTCCGGCGGTGAGATGAGCCGCGTGATGCTGGCGCTGAAGGTAGCGGTGGAGGATGGAGCGGCGGGAAGTAAAAAAAGGAAGACTCCGTTGCCGCGGACGCTGGTGTTCGATGAGATTGATATTGGTATTGGCGGGCGGGCGGCTGAGGCTGTGGGACAGAAGCTGAAGGCGCTGGCTCGTGGGCAGCAGGTGTTGTGCATTACGCACCTGCCGCAGATTGCAGCGTTCGCGGACCAGCACTTTTTGATCGAGAAGACGGAGCGGAGGGGAAGGACGCAGACGGGCGTGCGGCGGATGGAGCAGAGCGAGCGGGTGGAGGAGATTGCGCGGATGCTGTCGGGCGCGAGTTTGACGGAGACGTCGCTGCGACACGCGGAGCAGATGCTGAAACAGAGTGCGTGAATGGGATGCCGAACTCGAGAGCATGGCGCGGGAGTTGCGCGATGGGGAACTGCGGCTTGAGCTCGTGAGTTTTGAGCAGAACGCGGTCCACCATGTTCCGACGCTGAGCTTTCGTATGGTGCATGCGGAGAATAGCGGCGAGCTTGGGACGATACGTCTGCGAGTTGGCGACAGCCGGCACGTTTTGATGTTTGCCGGGCACCTAGGCTACGGCGTCAACGAGGCGCATCGCGGACACCGGTACGCCGAACGTGCGTTGCGCCTTCTGCTGCCACTCGCAGGCCGATTCGGACTTGATCCCTTGTGGGTGACGTGTGATCCGGAAAACGCGGCATCGAGGCGAACGCTGGAGAGACTTGGAGCGAGTCTGGTGGAGGTGGTGGACGTCCCACCCGATTGTGTGATCTTCCAGAGTGGGCACCCGCGGAAGTGCCGCTATCGGATGGACCTCGGCTGAAGGCAACCCCAGGGGGCGGGTGCCTGTCTGAGACAGAAGCTGGAGGGACTTTATGGCGGAAGCCAAGAAATGTGCGCATACGGCTTGCAGTTGTGTCTGCACGGACGGAAAGAAGTATTGTTCGCAATTTTGCGAGGACTCGGCCGGCAAGACGTCACTTGCCTGCCATTGTCCTCACGACAATTGCTCCGGCCACGTGTAGGGGCAGGGGCAGATGACTGCTCCTGAGCTGGAGCAGATGGGTGCAGCAGCGGGCGAGCTTTCACCCGTGCAAGCAAGTTTGCCGGGGAGCTCGGAGTCGGCTGGGGACTCCGAGCTGGATGCCGCTTTGGCGGTGGCTGAGCGACAGCGTGGTTGCACCGTTCATGGTTCACCTGAAGGGGTGCTTCAGGGCGCGAAGACGGGTATACTAGAGGACGTGCCTAGTCCTGCAGCTGCGCCCATTGATACAGACAATCTGACCTCCGCCTCGGCCGAAAAGCGCATTCTGCTTTTGAAGCCCCGGGGCTTCTGCGCCGGCGTGGTGCGGGCGATCGATATTGTGCGAATTGCGCTGGAGACGTTTGGCGCGCCGATTTACGTTCGCAAAGAGATTGTGCATAACAGCTATGTTGTCAACGATTTGGCGCAGAAGGGCGCGATTTTCGTCAACGAGCTGGATGAGGTGCCGGAGGGGCAGCGGGTAATCTACTCGGCCCATGGCGTTTCGCCGGCTGTCCGGGCACGGGCGAAGGAGCGCGGCCTGAAGGTGATTGACGCGACCTGCCCGCTGGTGACGAAGGTGCACGTCGAGGCGATCAAGTTCGCCAAGCAGGGTTACTCGCTGATTCTTGTGGGACATAGGGACCATGAGGAGGTGGAGGGGACGCAGGGCGAGGCTCCGGATGTGACGCAGGTGGTATCTACCGCGGAAGAGGTGGAATCGCTGGTGGTGCCCGATCCGAACAAGGTGGCGTACCTGACGCAGACGACGCTCTCGCTTGACGAGGCTGGAACGATGATCCAGGCGCTGAAGAAGCGGTTCCCCAATATTGTGGGGCCGCATGCGCAGGACATCTGCTATGCCACCGAGAACCGCCAGACGGCGGTGAAGAACGTGGCCCATGGCGCGGATGTGGTGCTGGTTGTGGGATCGCGGAACAGCTCGAACTCGAACCGGCTGGTTGAGGTTTCGCGGAACCTGGGAACGAGCTCGTACCTGATTGACAAGGCGGATGACATCAAGCCGGAGTGGATGTCGGGCGCAGCCACGGTGGCGATTACGGCAGGGGCGTCGGCGCCGGAGATTCTGGTGCAGGATGTCATTCATTTTCTGCAGGGCAAGGGTTATGGTTCGGTCGAAGAGGTTGAGGTAATGCCGGAGAACGTCCGGTTTGGACTTCCGCCGGAAATTGTGCAGGCGATCGCTGCGGCTCCGAAGGCAGCAGCGGCCGCGTTGTAAGCCAACCCGAAGCGGCGCACGTCATAACGAACGGCCGCAGACCAGGAGCAGCCCCAGTTGGGCTGTTGGAATTTCGAGCGAAAAGATTGCGAATGGACACATCTCCAAGAGAGACGAAGGGGGCGGCGCAGCCGAGATTTGGCCGCCTTGACCTCGCGTTGGATCGTGTGCGCGATGGAATCCGGCGCTCGGTGGACTGGCTTCTGGGACAGCAGCACGAGGACGGGTATTGGTGCGGCGAGCTGGAGGCCGACTCGATGCTGGAGTCGGACTACATCTTCATGCATACGCTGCTGGGGACCGGAGATCCGGGCAAACTGCAGCGTGCGGTGAATGAGATTCTGCGCCACCAGAATGAGGACGGCGGATGGAGTTTGTATCCGGGTGGACCGTCGAATGTGAACTACGGTGTGAAGTGCTATCTCGCGCTGAAGCTGATGGGATACAGGGGTGATCATCCTGTGATGGTGCGGGCGCGCGAGAAGGTGCTGGAACAGGGCGGGGTCGTGAACTGCAATACGTTCACGAAGATCTATCTATGCGCGCTCGGGCAGTATGACTATGACGCGGTGCCGGCGGTTCCGCCGGAGATCGTGCTGTTTCCGAAGTGGTTCTACTTCAATATTTATGAGATCAGCGCGTGGTCGCGCGCGATTCTTGTACCGCTGTCGATCATCTACGCTACGAAGCCTTTCAAGAAGCTGCCGGATGAGCAGGGGATTGACGAGCTTTTTGTGGGCGGGCGGAAGAACTCGAATCTGCACCTGCGGTGGGACAAGAAGCACTGGATCTCGTGGCGGAACTTCTTCCTGTTTCTCGACCGGATGACGCATTGGTTTGAGCGGGTGCATGTGCGGCCGCTGCGCAAGGTTGCGATTAAGCATGCCGAGAAGTGGATGCTGGAACACTTTGAGCGGTCGGATGGCCTGGGAGCGATTTATCCGGCCATGCTGAATGCGATTGTGGCGCTGCGCTGCCTGGGATATGGGTTCGATGACCCGCAGATGATCCGCGCGATGGATGAGTTTGAGAAGCTGGGCATTGATTGCCCGGATGGCGAGCCTGGGTATCCGACGCCGACGTTCCGGATGGTTCCGTGCTTCTCGCCGGTGTGGGATACGGCGCAGGTGCTGTCGACGCTGGGTGAGTGCGATATAGCGCGGACGGATCCGCGACTGGTGAAGGCGGCGGACTGGCTGCTGTCGAAGGAGATTCGCTACAAGGGCGACTGGTCGCACAATGCGAAGGTGGCCGACCCGAGCTGCTGGTGCTTCTTCTTCAATAACGACCACCAGCCCGATGTGGACGATACCGGCGAGGTGCTGCTGGCGCTCAAGTCCGTCGACAATCCACGCGAGCGATATCAGTATGAGGTGACACAGCGGGCAATTGAGTGGGTGTTTGCGATGCAGTGCAAGAGCGGCGGGTGGGCCTCGTTCGACAAGGACAACACGAAGAAGATTTTTGAGTCGATTCCGTTTGCCGACCACAACGCGATGATCGATCCGCCGACGGTGGACATCACGGGCCGCCTGCTCGAAATGCTGGCGAGCTACGGCTACACGCGGCGGGACAAGCGGGTGGAGAAGGCGGTGCAGTTCATTCTGCGCGAGCAGGAGCCGGACGGAAGCTGGTTCGGGCGGTGGGGCGTGAATTATCTGTACGGGACTTTTCTCGTCCTGAGAGGTTTGCAGGCGATGGAGTACTCGTATCTGGAGCCGGCGGTGCAGCAGGCGGCGGAGTGGATTCGGATGGTGCAGAATCCGGACGGCGGCTGGGGCGAGACGTGCGGAACGTACGATGATCCATCGCAGCGCGGCGTGGGGCCGTCGACGCCGAGCCAGACGGCATGGGCGTTGCTGGGCTTGCTGGCGGCGAATGATACGCGGTCGGATTCAGTAGCAAAGGGCATTCGCTGGCTGATTGAGCGGCAGCATGAGGATGGAAGCTGGGAAGAACTGATGCCCGGACGCAATGGCGAGAGCTATTACACGGGTACGGGGTTCCCGCGGGTGTTTTACCTGGGCTACCACCTGTACAAGCAGTACTTCCCGCTGCTGGCGCTGGCGACGTATGAGAAAGCGATGGCGCGGGAGCAGGAAGAGGAAGCGGCGGCGTAATTTGAATTCGCCGGCTGAAATTTGGAGGGTTTGAGATGGCTGTACCGGTATCGCAGGCGTGGACAGTTGCGACGTATGTCCTGAAGCAGAAGCTGTCGGGGCGCAAGCGGTATCCGCTGGTGCTGATGCTGGAGCCGCTGTTTCGCTGCAACCTGGCGTGCGCCGGGTGCGGCAAGATTCAGTATCCACCGCATATCCTGAAGGCGCAGTTGACGCCGGAGCAGTGCTTCAAGGCGGTGGAAGAGTGCGGCGCGCCGATGGTGTCGATTCCTGGCGGCGAGCCGCTGCTGCATCCGCAGATGCCGGAGATTGTGGCGGGGCTGGTGGCGCGCAAGAAGTACGTGTACATGTGCACGAATGCGCTGCTGCTGAAGGAGAAGCTGCATCTGTTTACGCCGTCGAAGTACCTGAGCTTCTCGGTGCATCTGGATGGCGAGAAGGAGCACCACGATTTCGCGGTGTGCCGCGAGGGCGGATGGGACATCGCGATGGAGGGGATCAGGGCCGCGGTGGCGGCGGGCTTCCGGGTGACGACGAACACGACGCTGTTTGATGGTGCGGATCCGAACTCGGTGCGGCGGCATTTCGATCAGCTGATGGAAGCTGGTGTCGAGTCGATGATGGTCTCGCCCGGATATACGTACGACAAGGCGCCGGACCAGCAGCACTTTCTCGGGCAAGGCGCGGTCGCGCAAACTGTTCCGGATGATTTTGTCGAACCGCAAGAAGAGCTGGGAGTTCAACACGCATCCGCTGTTCAGCGAATATCTGATGGGCAAGCGCGACTTCGAGTGCACGCCGTGGGGCATGCCGGCGTACTCGATTTTTGGGTGGCAGAAGCCGTGCTATCTGCTGCAGGATGGCTACGCGGATACGTATCAGGAGCTGCTGGACGCGACGGAGTGGGCGAATTACGGAGCGAAGAGCGGGAATCCGCAGTGCGCCAACTGCATGGTGCACTCGGGGCATGAGGCGTCGGCCGTCGATTACAACTTCGGGTCGATCAAGGGATTTTTGACGACGGCGGCGAAGTACATGTTCAAGCCGATGTATGAAGACGACGGCGCGCATGAAGATGCTGAACGAGTGGAAGCCCGCTGGGCATGGGCCGCTGGTGCAGATTGCGGAGACGCCGGTGGTGGTGACGACCTCGGTGAATTCGAAGCTGAGCGAGAATCTGACCAGCGTGGCGGGGGAGTAACGATGTCGACGGCACAGCAGGAGCACGGAAAGATTGAGCAGTTGCAGCACGCGAGCGCGGATGAGCTGGAGGTAATGGCGGGGCGCGAGCGCGAGAACCTGGAGGGATGGGTTCCGCAGCTTGCGGGCGAGCAGGAGATTCGCGAGGCGCTGGAGAAGGCGTTTGATTATCGCGGAGATATCACGATTACGCGGCGCGACGGCAGTGTGGTCGAGGGATATTTGTACGACCGACGGGATGGGCCGACGCTTGCGGATTCGGTGGTCAGGATTATTCCGACGCCGAAGGAAGGTGCGCCGACCGAGCGGATGATGATTCCATACATCGAAGTGGCGGCGCTGAAATTCAGCGGACGCGACACGGCGGCGGGCAAGAGCTTCGATGCCTGGGTGAAGAAGTACTGGGAGAAGAAGGCCGCCGGCGAGAGGAATATCGGGATCGAGGCGGAGAAGCTGGACTGAGTCGCGACTCTGGATGCTAACAACGTGAGTTCGTTACGCCGCCTCCGCTCCGGGTCTATCTCGATGATCCTGGTTGTTGTGCCTGCGCTCTCGCAGAGTATTCAGATTCGTGTGCTCGATGCGAAATCTGGTAAGCCTCTCGCCGGCCAAAACATCACCATCCGTTGGCCAGATGTCGTCGAGCCGACGGTACTCCACCTGGATGGACAGGCCAATGCGGAATTAAGCATTCGCGCCGGTGAGCCCACGTTTCGGATGAGCCAGGGACCAAAGACTGGACCTGAGCCATATCGACTGGCTTACGTCGACTGCAACGGTTCCGCCACCGTGCAGGTTGAAGAAGCAATCAAACTGGGAGTTGTGCCGAAGAACGTTTGTGGTCATCGAACAGTTCCACCTCGGCCTGGTCAGGTAATCTTTTGGGGATTGCAGAGACGATGGTGGCAGCCCGACTTCCAATGAGATGTAACGCATGAAGCTTTTCATTACGGGTGCGACAGGATTTGTGGGGTCGCACGTGGCGCGGATGGCGGCGGAGCAGGGGGCGGAGCTACGGCTGCTGACGCGCAAGACGTCGAAGACGGAAAATTTGCCGAAGGACGCGGAACTGGTGCAGGGAGATCTGCGCGAGCCGGCGAAGTTTGCTGCAGCACTGCGGGGATGCGATGCGCTGATTCATGTGGCCGCGGATTACAGGTTGTGGGTGCCTGATCCGGCGGAGATGTATAAGGCCAATGTGGAAGGGACGCGCGAGTTGTTGCTGCTGGCGCGAGAGGCCGGCGTGCGGCGCGTGGTGTACACGTCTAGCGTGGCGACGATGGGGTTTGGCAAGGACGCGAGTGTCGTGGACGAAGAGACGCCGGTCGGCGAGCGAGACATGATTGGCCACTACAAGCGCTCGAAGTGGATGGCGGAGCAGGAGGCGATTGCGGCGGCGCGTGCGGGGCAGGAGGTCGTGATTCTGAATCCGACCACTCCTGTGGGCGCGATGGATGTGAAGCCGACGCCGACCGGACGGATCATCGTCGACTTTTTGAATAAGAAGTTTCCGGCGTACGTCGACACTGGATTGAATCTTGTCGATGTTAAAGAGATTGCGCGGATGCATGTTGCGGCGCTGGAGCGTGGGCGGTTTGGTGAGCGCTATATTCTCGGCGGGGAAAACCTGACGCTGAAGCAGATTCTGGACAGGCTGGGTGCGATCACGGGGCTGCCTTCACCGACGATGAAGGTGCCACATGCGGTGGCGATGGTGTTTGCGTTATTCGATGAGACCGTCACGGGCAAGCTGCGCGGCAAAGAGCCGCGGGCGACGGTCGAGGCCGTGCGGATGGGGAAGAAGATGATGTGGGCGAGCTCGGCGAAGGCGGAGCGGGAGCTGGGGTGGCAGGTGCTGCCGGTCGATAGCGCGCTGCGGAGAGCGGTCGAGTGGTTCGTTGCGAATGGGTATGCGCCGAAGGCGGCGAAGATGGGCCTGTAGTTTGCTGCCTGGCTTCGCATCGTTTGCTACCGCGCCCCAGCGAGCCGGCTCGCCGGGGACCCGGCCGCAAACGATACCCCACCCTTTCGCGATGGAACCGCGAAAGGACGGGCCACCCAAGCGCGTGCAATTCGCGAGCTGTTATTGAAGGATTGGCTGGTTGCCGTGGTGGCGGTAGATGGGATGGTGGTGATGGGCGCGGACGACGTAGTGCCCGATCATCCAGCCAGCGGCTGAGCCGAGAAGGACGTCAGTGGGGAAGTGTCTTTCGGCCATGACGCGGGTGAGCGCTGTAGCGGCGGCTCCGGTGTAGACGGCCGCCTGCTTCCACGGGCTCGGGTACTCGGCGGCGATGACGGCGGCGGCGGACCAAGTGAGGATGGCGTGGCCAGAGATGAAGGAAGAGTCGGCACCGGCAGAGGTTTGGTAGAAGTTGCCGGCGTAGTTGTCGGCTGGCGAGGGCCGCTCGCGGAAGCTGCCGAGCTTGACGAGGGTGTCGAAGATCTCGGCGTCGACCTGCGCCTCCCCGGAGAGCAGGCCAGTTTCGCGCAGGTGGTCGTTATGGCTGAAGAGGCCGGTGCCGTACATGGTGACTGAGCCGGCGACATAGCTGTAGAGCAGGTCGTAGGAGACGTTGTCAGCGGTGTTGTTGAAGCTCGGGTTGTGACTAACGACGTCGCGATTGACGTGGGTGTCCTGTGAGGCGGAGACGCCGGTGGCGGCGGCGATCGGGAGGATCCAGCGGAGGTCGCCGGCGCGAATGTAGATGGGTGAGGTAATAACGCGGAAGGTGTCGCCAGCGATATTGAGGGGTGTGTGAATGAGATCGACGGGCGGGTGCGGAATGTCTTCGAGCGGGACCTGACCCTGATGGTGGGGCTTGCCGGTGATGATGGAGGACGGTGCGTTGGGCAGATTGGCCTGAGTGGCCGGGCTTGTCTGGGGCTGCGGGGTCTCCTGCTTCGGCGGGGCGGCCTGGGGCTGTGAAGTGCTCTGGGACGAGGAGTCTGGCGGGGGTTGTTGTGTGTCCTGGGCGAGAAGAGCCGGGGCAACAAGCAGAAAGACCGTAAGCGAAATGCGGGTGAAACCGTACATATCGTTTGTGATGCGTTGTAGATGGATGTCGCAGACAATGATGAACGAAAGTTCATCCGCACCGGCGAGGCGCGTTTTTAGTTGGTGAAAACGGCGGGCCTCGGCGGGCGTCGCGAGCTTATTGTTCCGCGAACTGCTCAGCGGCCTTGGACATTTTGGCTGTGCGTTCGAGCTTATCCCAATTGAAGGGCTTGCCATCGATGGCGCGCTTGACGGTTTTGAGAAGAACCCAAGAGAAGAGCTGGCGATAAGTGAAGCGCTGGATCCAGATGTGGAACAGGAGCCAGGCATCGCCTTTGCTTGCGGGATGTTTGCGCTCGAGCATGAAGGCCAGGGCGGAGGCGGCGAAGTCGATAACGAGGAAGGCGCCGAAGAAGACGAGCAGCTTGACGAGATCAGCGGCGCTGGTGGTCTCGGGGTGGAAGTGCTTGTCGATGAAGTAATGAATGACGCCGGCAACGAACATCAGGTCGATCAGCGGCGAGACGAGCGGAAGCAGGATCTGGAAGATGAGGATGTTGGGAAGGGCGAAGAGGCCCATGGCGCGGCGGTTGCGTATAGCGCCCTTGTGCTTGAAGAGCGCCTGAAGAATGCCAAAGGACCAGCGGAAGCGCTGGCGGGCGAGGCCGTTGGCATTGATGGGAGCTTCGGTGAAGGCCAGCGCCTGGTCTTCGTAGATGACCGCGTAGCCCTGCTCGAGAAGGCCCATGGTGAGGTCGGCGTCTTCGGCCACGGTGTCGGGGTGATAGCAGCCGCCGGCTTTGACGGCAGCGGTGCGCCAGGCGCCGATCGCGCCGGGGACTACGGTCACGACGTCGAAGAGATCGAGCGCGCGGCGTTCGAAATTCTGCGAGGTGATGTACTCGAGAGCCTGCCAGCGGGTCCAGAGATTGACGCGGTTGCCGACTTTGGCGTTGCCGGCGACAGCCCCGATGCGCGGATTCGCGAAGTGGCAGACGAGCCGCGAGATGGCATCGTGCGCGATCACACCATCAGCGTCGATGCCGACGTAGACCTCTTCCTCGGTTTGCTGCAAGGCAAAGTTGAGGGCCTCAGCCTTGCCCCCGTTGGGCTTGGTGAGCACGGTGACTCGGCCTTGTTCGATCTCGCGGGCGTAGGTCTCCGTGGCTATCTTGTAGGTGCTGTCGCGTGAGCCGTCGTCGATGACGATGACGCGAAGGTTCTTGTAGTTGGACATGAGCACCGAGCGGACGGTTCGTGCGATGACCTTCTCCTCGTTGTAAGCGGGGATGAGGACCGCGACGCGCGGGGCGAACGCGCCGGAGGGATCGTCGTGGCGACGGCGGAAACGGTCGATGAGCGCGCAGATACCGATGACGATGAGGCGGAGGCTCATGAGGAAGTCGCCCACGAAGAAGACGTCGATGACGAAGTGATTGAAAAAGGAGATGAAGAAGAAGGCGACGGAGTCCACGGCGGCCTGGAACTTCTGATGGCCAACCAGCTGAGGCATGACCTCAGCCCGGGTTTTGCCGACGAGCTGGGAGACGGGGACGATGGTGTAACCGTGGGCGCGAAGCGCTTCGATCAGCTTCGGCAGGGCGTCGATGGTGGGCTGACGATTGCCACCACCGTCGTGCATCAGGATGATCGAACCGCGCATCCAGGTTTTTGTGTTGGCGAGCTCGATCTGGTGGAAGACGGAGTCGATGATCTCCTGCGGAGATTTTCGCGGCTGCTCGCTCCAGTCGTCGGTGTCGATCTTGTCGCCGATGATGGTGTAGCCGAGCTGCTGGATGTGCTGAACGGGCGCGGCCTGGTCGTTGGTGTCGGGCTCCTGATCGATGGAGTATGGCGGGCGGAAATAGACAGGCTGCACGCCGAGCTTCGCGGCGAAGAGCCGTTCCGTCAGGTTGAGCTGGAGGTCGAGGGAGCGCTCCGAGATCTCGCTGATATCCGGATGCGTGAAGGTGTGATTGCCGATCTCGTGGCCTTCGCGGAAGACACGCCTCATAAGGCTGACGTTGTCTTCGGCCTCCTCGCCGATCATGAAGAACGTTCCGACAACGTGGTACTGCTTGAGAATGTCGAGGATCTTCGGCGTCCAGGTGGGATCGGGGCCGTCATCGAAGGAGATGGCGACCTCTTTGGGATGATATCCGTACTGCGAGACGGTATATGGAAGCGGGTAAGAATCCATGGATTCGGAGACGACCGAGAGGTACTGGGAGGGGATCGTCTTGTCGTCGTCCATTTCGATCGTGCGGTGGCCGTTCTGTGGCGGCTTGGTAACGCGCAGAATGTCGCCGTCCCCTTCGGTGTCAACGTCCCAGCCGGGCGCGATGTCGGCAAGGGCCTTGGCTGGGTCGATCTTGAGCGGATTGTCCCAGACGTTCCAGATGGAGGCGTCTTCGGAGCCGAGGCGCCAGAGAGCGAATGTCTGGAGTCCGAGGGCGCGAGCAACGCGCATCTCGTTCAGCGCAGTGACAGCGTCAAGGAGCCAGACCTGATGACTGACGTGTGCATCGTCGTCGACGTAGGCGAAGTGCGGATTCAGGGAGGGATCGTCCAGGCCGATTTTTGCGTCTGCGTCGGAGGCCGCCTGCCAAGCCTCCTGCGTGGACATGTAGACGGCGTCCACGTCGGTCTGCTCCGCTGCCGGTGGAGCTGCTTTGTAGCGCCGGGTCATGTGCCGGCGCGTACGCTTTGTCTCAGGCCCAGGCGCGGGAGTGGGAGTCGCGGGCAGAGGTGTTGACCAGTCGTACGCATAGTTGCCGATGGAACAGATAATCTTTTCGCGCGGAACGGCGGAGAGCGCGGTTCGAAGGTTGTTCGCAAACCAGTCCTGACCGGCGATCGGCCCGGGCTGCGTGCCGGTCTGGTGCTGGTCGTAGTCCATCAGGACGACGCCGTCAGAGTTGTTCCCGATGAATGTGAGCTGCGCGGGTGGAGTGCTGACGGGAACGTTGACGTAGACGCGCAGATTGCGTGAGTGGAAGTCAGCGTAGAGCGCCGCAATGAGTTGGTTGTAGTTGGCCTGGTCCTGCGGGCCGAGCGCCTGGAAATCGAGCGTCAGGCCACGGTAGAAGGTATTGGCGGCCATGAAACGGTCGACCTGGCGAAGGAAGTTGGCGCGGGCATTGGGGTCGGCGAGAAACTGGCCGACGTTGTCTTCGAAGACACCTTCCTTGGGGTTGTAATTATTGACCATCGGGAAGATTTCGGTGTCTTCCTTGGCCGAGGTGATGACGTGCGCGACCTTGTTCTCGCGATCGACGCCGTGCACCCCGGCGTTGTCGATGACCGGAAAAGGCGTGTTGTCTGCGCTGAAGGCAGTGAGGTGACCGTCCGGAGTGATGACGTGCAGCCACTCGGGGAAAAGAAGGTCGATTTCCTTGATGTGTTGTTTCAGCGAGGCGTAGCTGGCTGGGTCAACGTCCGTATAGAAGGCGGCGCGCAGGCCTTCTGTGGTGTTGAAGATGACGTCCGAGGGCTTGAGATCCGTTTTGCGATGTGCAGACTGGTGGAGCTTCTCGCGAGTGCTCAGCTCAGGGGCGGGAGGGTTGGACAGGGCGCGGTAGCGTTTTGACGTGGATTGCAGGGCGAGCCCGTGCATTGGCCGAATGCGCAGCAGGCCCACGATGAAGAGGATCCCCGTAATGGCGCCGAACAGCGCAAGAAGATCAAAGACCCTCCGTAATCGCTTCCAGCGCTTTCGTTGGGGGTCGTAAAAGACTTGTTTCGGCATCAGGTGTGTCGATTCGTTTCTCGGCGATAAGGCCCATGCTATTGAGCAAGTTATCCGCAGTCAACGTGACAGGAGATGCGGGCTGAAGGGCTACCAGAGTGTACGAAGGTATGATGCGGAAGATATGCGGAGGTTAGCAGCGAACAGGGTAACTGTGGCGTTCCAATCGCACCCGGCGAGCTCCACGGCAGCAACGCAGGCTCGCTCGGGACCCGGGTGGATGGCAATCCTGTTCGCCATGGCGGTGGGATTTGTGGTGCGCGTCCTGTTTCTGTGGCGGCATCCGCTGTTCAGGGGCGATGCGCTGGTATATGGAGAGCTGGCGCACCACATGATCAAACAGCACGTTTATGGTCTCGTCGATACGGGCATATTGAAGCCGACGCTGATCCGACTGCCAGGGTATCCGGCGATTCTGGCGGCGTGCTTTGAAGCGTTCGGGGATGCGAATTATCTGAGCGTGTTGTGGGTGCAGCTCTTCGTGGACCTGGCGAGCTGTGGGTTGATTGCGGCGACGACAAGCAGGATTGCCGGAAAGCGCGCCGGTATGTGGGCGCTATGGCTGGCCGTGCTGTGTCCGTTTACGGCGAACTATGCCGTGGTTGTGGTTCCGGAGTGCCTGAGCATATTTTTTGTAGCGCTGGCGTTTTATGCGCTGGCTCGATGCGCGGAAGGTTGGGCGGCCGGGCTTGCGGTGATGAGGTGGGCGGCGCTGGTGGGCTTCGCGCTTGCGGCGGCGGTTCTGCTGAGGCCTGATGAGGGGCTGCTGGCGGCAGCGGTGGTGCCCGTGATGTTGTGGGTGGGGTGGAGAGCGCGTTCCGCCGACGTTCGCGGCTATCAAAGCGAAGGCAAGATGGGGCACATTGCGTGGGTGACGCCCGCAGTGGTGGCGTCGCTCTTCCTGGTGCTGCCGCTGTCATTTTGGGCGGTTCGGAACTGGCGGGTGTTTCACGTATTCCAACCGATTGCGCCGAAGTACGCGAACGATCCGGGTGAGGAGGTGCCGTATGGATTCATGCGGTGGTATCGGACGTGGGCGGTCGGCTTTCCGTCGACTGTGAAGGTCTATTGGGAGTACGACGGCGAGACGGTTTCGATGAGCGATCTGCCTGCGAGGGCGTTTGATTCAGCGGAGCAGCGGGCGCAGACGGCGCAGGCAATTGCGCAATACAACGAGCAGTCGGCCTCCACGCCAGAAGTGGACGCGGCGTTTGCGCGGCTTGCGCACGAGCGGGTGCAAGCGCATCCGTTCCGGTATTACGTGGAGCTGCCGGTCGCCAGACTGCTGGATATGTGGTTTCGTCCCCGGATCGAATACATGAAGATTCCGCTGGATTGGTGGCGGCTACGCTTGCATCCCTGGGCCTCGATGCGCGCATACGCCATAGGAGCGTTGAATGTGCTTTACATGGTGCTTGCGGGCGCAGGTTTTTGGCGGTGGCGCCGGTCGGGGGTGGTGGTCTGGTCGATGGTTGGATTTATCGCGCTGCGGTGCGCGCTGCTGTTGACCATCGATAACTCTGAACCCCGGTACACGATGGAGTGCTATCCCGTGGTGCTGTTGCTGGCTGGAATGGCATTCGCGCGTTGGCGACCCGGGACTGCGGTGACCCGGTCAGTGGGTGATGACCTGCGCTTTTGAGGAGATGCTGTAGGGCTTTTTGTTGATGCTGCTGTTCAGGCGAATGTTGGAGTAGGTCGCCGTGCGGTTGTCATCATTGGGTGCGTAGAAGACCTGCTTGAGCGAAACTCCGCGCGCGGGATCGATCCAGATCGTGATGTGCGTGAACATGTTCTTCACGCTCGGGTCTTTGCTGACGAGGTCGAGCTTTTCGGTTTTCACGCCATCGACCGTCTCGACGCCCTGATCATTGATATCCCATGCGCGCGCGAGGTCTTTGCCGCTGCCGCCGAACCCAAGAGTGAGAAAGCTGTCGTATCTGGCCTGGTTGGCGCCCGCTTTAAAGAGGTCGACCTGGTTTGTGCCTATGGTGAAGATGCGAAGTGTGCCGCCGTCGAAGCTGACGATGCGGGCTGGAGTGCTTGCAGGCTTGCCGGAGGGATCCGTGTTGTAGAAGACGGCTCCCATCTGCTCGGTCGAGCCGGTGCGTTCGATGTAAATGGAGCCGGTCTCGATGTCGTGATCGTTTACAACTCGCGTGTAGTTGTCGTACCGGACGTTTGCCTGAGCATTCTTGAAGTGAGCGCTGGCCGCGTCCATCTGGGAGAGTACGGAGGCGAGCTGGGACTGCGCTGATGCCGCGAATGGGGAGATAAGGAGCGCGGCGGAGAGCGAAAGATGGCGAAGCTTCATGAGAGATCCTCTGAGCCGGCGTTTTGCTTCCATAGTCTTAGATGCGGCGGCTGGATTATTTTGTGGCAGTTATAGCGATGGACGGTGACGTCGTAGGCAACGGTATGGCCGGCGGTGTCTTCGACTGGAGTGATCCGTTCGACGGTCACAGGGCCGGAGATCGGCTGGATGATCCTCATGGCAGCATCCTGCAGCGCGGGACCAGATGCACCATTGAGTTCGGCGGCCCGCACCGTATAAACGAGATGCTCGGTGCCGGCGGCGTAACCGGCGTGGCGGACGAGGACCTGGGTGGGTTGTAATCCGACATCCTCGACGGGCCGGTCCTTGAAGTTGATGAAGCGCGGACCCAGGAACAGGAACAGCAAGATGAGCGTGACCATCACGTCGTAATGGAGGCTGCCGCGCTCGTAGGTCCAGAAGAAATAATCGCGGAGGAGCCGGGCTGGATTACTCATGTTTTGGCTCTTTCGCTATACCGCGGATGCTCTGACGCGTGATGACCGTCTCGCCGTTCATGTAGGGCTGAAGGGCGGCAGGGATGCGTACGGAACCGTCCGCCTGCTGGTAATTTTCGAGGATTGCTAAATAGGTGCGGCCGACGGCGAGACCTGAGCCGTTGAGCGTGTGAACGAACTCGGCTTTCACCTGTTTTCCGTCAACGCCTGCGGCCGGTTTGTACTTGATGTTAGCGCGGCGTGCCTGGAAGGACTCAAAGTTGGAGCAGGAGCTGATTTCGCGGTAGGTTTGCTGGCCAGGAAGCCAGACTTCGAGGTCGTACGTCTTCGCGCTGGAAAAACCCATGTCGCCGGTGCAGAGGAGCATGCGGCGGTACGGGAGTTCGAGGAGTTCGAGGACGCGCTCGGCGTCGCGGGTGAGGCGCTCGTGCTCGGCGTAGGAGTCCTCGGGCCGAGCGAACTTGACGAGCTCGACCTTCTGGAACTGGTGCTGGCGGATCATGCCACGAGTGTCCTTGCCGTGGGAGCCGGCTTCGGAACGGAAGCAGGGCGTGTAGGCGGTGAAGGAGATGGTTCCGGCGCTGAGGTCGATGACCTCGTCGCGGAAGATGTTCGTGACGGGGACCTCTGCGGTGGGGATGAGCCAGTGGTCAGATTCCTGCAGCTCGCCCGTGAAGGGGCCGCGATCGTCGCAGTGAAAGAGATCCTGGGCGAACTTGGGAAGTTGGCCGGTGCCGAACAGGGACCGGGAGTTGACCATGTAGGGCGGGAGGACCTCGGTGTAGCCGTGGGCGCGAATGTGGAGGTCGAGCATAAAGTTTGCCAGTGCACGCTCCAGGCGGGCGCCAGCGCCGAAGTGCAGGACGAAGCGCGCTCCAGAGATCTTTGCGGCACGGCCGAAGTCGAGAATGCCGAGCTGTTCCCCGAGCTCCCAATGTGGTTTGGCAGGGAAGTCGAACTGAGCTGGCTCGCCCCAGGTCTTTTCGAGCTTATTGGCGTGCTCATCGGAGCCAGCGGGCACGGAATCGTGCGGAAGATTTGGAAGCTGCTCCAGAACGGTGCGCATTTCGAGATCCGCTCCGTTCGCGCGGGTTTCGAGTGCAGCGATGCGGTCCTTGAGCGAGGTGGTTTCGAGGCTGATGGCGGCGACGTCTTTGCCTTCCCGCTTAAGGCGGCCGAACTCCTGAGAGAGAGCGTTGCGTTGTGCCTTCAGGGTCTCGACTTCAGTAATCGCGGAACGGCGGGCACTGTCGAGCGCGACGAAGTTGGACAATAGGGAAGTGTCGGCGCCGCGCTGCCGCAGTTTCTCTTCGACCAACGGGAGGTTGGCACGGACGAAGGCCAAATCGAGCATATCTGGAACATTTTAGCGTGTAGCTGAAACGCTGGGTTGAGTTAAGAGCCGTGAGGTTCGCGCGATGAGGTTGAACAGATGATTTCTAGGCCGTGGAGGGTTCGCCAGCTGAAGATGGATAGAATCAGATTTGGAATGAGTGATCTGAAGGCTGTGCGGCGTGCTCTGTTGTCGGTGACCGACAAGACGGGGCTTGTGGAGTTTGCGAAGACTCTGAGCGGGTTGGGTGTGGAACTGGTCTCGACGGGCGGGACGGCGAAGGCGCTGCGCGATGCGGGGCTTGCAGTCAAGGATGTGAGCGAGCTGACGGGCTTTCCAGAGATGCTGGGCGGCCGCGTTAAGACGCTGCACCCGGTGGTGCATGGCGGGATTCTGCACCGGCGCGGAGATCCGGAGCACGTGGCGGCGGTCGAGGAGCATGAGATTCCGGCGATCGATATGGTTGTGGTGAATCTGTATGCGTTCGAGAAAACTGCCGCCAACCCGGGTGTGAAGTTCGAGGAGATTATCGAGAATATCGATATCGGCGGCCCCTCGATGTTGAGATCCGCCGCGAAGAACTTTGAGGATGTGGCGGTCGTGTCGCAGGTCGCGGATTATCCGGCGATCGCGGATGAATTGCGCGCGAATGGCGGAGCGTTGAGCGCGAAAACAAGATGGAGACTGGCTCGCGCGGCTTTCGCGACAACGGCGGCTTATGATGCGGGGATTGCGTCGACGCTGGAGTTGCTGCCGGAGGAACCGGGCAGCGTGGAACGGAGTGCAGCGTTTCCGGAGAGGCTTCGCGTCTCTGCTGCGCGGAAGACGGTGCTGCGGTATGGAGAGAATCCTCATCAGAAGGCGGCTGTGTACGTCGACGGTTCGGGGCTGGGAATCGCGGGCGCGGAGCAACTGGGCGGCAAGGAACTGAGCTACAACAATCTGGTTGACCTGGATGCGTGCTGGGCGCTGACGAGTGAGTTTGAAACTACCGCGGTGGCCATCATCAAGCACACGAATCCGTGCGGCGTGGGGCAGGGCACGACGGTGCTGGAGGCCTACCAGCGGGCGCTTCAGGCGGATCCGGTGTCTGCGTTCGGTGGTGTGATCGGCATTAATCGCGTGGTGGATGAAGAGGCGGCCGCGGAGATTGCGAAGTTGTTTGTGGAGGCGATTGTGGCGCCGGAGTTCAGCCCAGAGGCGCTGAATGTGCTCTCGGCAAAGAAGAACCTGAGGCTGCTGCGGATCAAGCCAGCCAACGTGGATCGTGTCCTGAAGCAGATCTCCGGCGGGTATCTTCTGCAGGAAGAGGATGCCGCCGCAACGACAGCCGAGACACTGAAAATTGCGACCGAACGCAAGCCTACTAAAGAGGAAACAGCGGCTCTGCTGTTTGCCTGGAAGGTGTGCAAGCACGTGAAGTCGAATGCGATCGTCTATGCACGGTCGCAGGACGGGTTCGGACAGACAGTCGGGGTCGGCGCGGGCCAGATGAGCCGGGTCGACGCGGCGCGGTTTGGCGCGATGAAGGCCGTGCTCCCGCTGGAGGGCACGGTGGCTGCCTCGGACGCCTTCTTTCCGTTTCCGGATGGTGTGGAGGCTATTGCAAAAGCAGGGGCTACGGCGATCATTCAGCCGGGAGGATCGGTCCGAGACGCGGAGGTGGTGGATGCCGCCAATCGCCTAGGTATCGCGATGGTCATGACGGGGCTACGGCACTTCCGCCACGGATGACCGGAAAACCCGTCCAATTGGGCTATATCGCATCCAAATTCTGTAGACTACAGTCTAAGGATGCAGCGGGTGAATTCGATCAAAACGGCCCAGGACGTGCCAATGACCAAGACAATCTTCAGCGCAACCCTGGTTGTGGGTTGTGTCCTTATACTGCCCGGTGCAACGGGCACCGCGCAGAGCAGTGCACCGGCGACGCAACCCGCGGCAGCGCAACCGGATCACGCGTCCTCGTATTACCACTATGGTTTGGCGAAGCTTTATGAGAACCAGGCGGTCGCGAACGGGCGACAGGATTTGGCGACGCAGGCGATCGAGCAATACAAGCTGGCGCTCGAGGCGGATCCGGACTCTGAAACGCTTGAGGACGGGCTGGCGAACCTGTATTTCCGGCTTGGGCGAATTCGCGAAGCGGTATCCGCAGCGCAGGAACAAATTCAGAAGCATCCAGATGATATCGAGGCCCACACGCTGCTGGGGCATGTCTATCTGCGGTCGCTCGGGGACGGCCAGAACCCGCAATCAGGCGAGATGCTGCAGGCCGCCATCAAGGAGTACGAAACGATCGCGAAGCTGAAGCCGGAGGACGTTGAAACACACCTTCTGCTCGGGCAGTTGTACGGGCTTGCTCACGATTCGGCGAAGGCTGAGACGGAGTTCAAAGCGGCACAGAAGATCGATCCGAACTCTGAGGAGGTCGTGCTGAGCATCGCAAGGCTGTACTCGGAGCAGGGAGATCTTGCGCGGGCAGCGAAGGTGATTGACAGCGTACCAGCCGATGATCGCAGCGCGCGCATGGATTTCGCGCTGGCCGGTATCTACGACCAACTGAAGCAACCGAAGAACGCCGTGAAAGCTTACCGCGCGGCCGTGGAGGAGGATCCTGACAACGCCGACGCGAAGCGAGGACTGGCGGCGGCGCTGACGGCTTCGGGCCAGATGGATGAGGCGGCAAAGGTCTATGGGCAAATTCTGGGAAGCGACCCTGAGGATGCGCAGGCACTGATCCGCGAGGCCGATATTCAACGGCAGCAAGGACATTACGAGCAGGCGCTGGCGACATTGAAAAAGGCGCAGGGACTGGTCTCGGATAACGTCGAGCTGAGCTATAACCTTGCGCTCGTGTACGACGCGCTTGGCCGGCTCGATGATTCGATCAAGACTCTGAAGCAGTTATTGACTGCAACTCTGCCGGCGGACGGCAAGTATACCGACGCGGACCGGAGCAATCGGGCGCTCTTTCTGGATCGGTTGGCGATTGTCGACCGTGAGGCGAACCGTACTGACGATGCGGTTGCGGCGTACAAGGAGATTGCGCAACTAGGCGGCGATTACCAGGCACGCGGAGCCGAGGGTGTAGTTGACGCGTACAGGGACGCACACAACTGGAAGGCTGCGCTCGACGCGGCTGCGGTGGCCGCAAAGGCTATGCCGAGGAACCATGACATTCAGTTGACTTACGCGCGCCAGCTCGCCGATTCAGGCGAGGTGGATGAGGGTTTGAAACTGGCGAAAGCACAACTGACCGGGACGCCGGACGACCGTGATGTCTACTTCACCGTGGCCGATATGGATGTGCGCGATAAACGCTGGAAGGATGCGTCGGAGTTCCTGGATAAGGCCGAGGCGCTGGCTACCAAGCCAGAGGAAAAGGCGTTCGTTGCCTATTACCGCGGTACTGTCGCCGAGCGGCAGAAGCTTTTCGACCAGGCAGAGATTGAGTTCCGCAAGGGATTACAGTTCCAGCCTGACTTTGCACCCATCGAAAACTACCTTGGCTACATGCTGGCGGAGCGTGGGCAAAAGCTGGATGAAGCCGTGACGATGCTCAAGAAGGCTGTCACATTCGATCCGCAGAACGGAGCCTACCTGGACTCGCTGGCGTGGGCCTATTACAAACAGGGGCAGTATGCGCTGGCGGAGGATTATGAGCGCAAGGCTGCGGTGCGGATGTCCAACGATCCCACCGTCCTGGATCACATGGGAGAGATCGACGCAAAGAGCGGCAAGTGGTCGCAGGCCATTAACGAATGGCAGCACTCGCTCGAGCAGTATGCGACATCTCTCGCTCCGGAGGCCGATCCTGCGGATGTCGCGAAGGTGCAGCACAAGCTGGAGAGTGCGCGAGTAAAGATGGCGCACGTGAACACGCCTAAATGATGGGTGAACCGGCTCTTCTGAAGGCGATTAGACTGACTCGGTGAGATTCGATCTGCACGACTGCGGCGTTTTTGGCGCCGAAGAGCAGCGTCTCGCGGTACGAGCGTTTCCGGCACCGCCGGGCGATGGCCGCTCTCCGTTTGAGCGGGACCGCGATCGCATCGTGCAGTCGCGTGCGTTTCGCAGACTGGCGGGGAAGACGCAGGTCTTTACCAGCCGGGCCTCAGATCATTTTCGCAGCCGGCTGACCCACACGATTGAGGTTACACAGGTGGCGCGGCAAGTGGCTGCGGCCCTGGGACTGAATGCGGATCTCGCTGAGACGCTGGCGTTGGCGCACGACATCGGCCATCCACCGTTCGGTCATGCTGGGGAACGAGCGTTGGACCGCTGCCTGCAACGTTATGGGCTGCAGTTCGATCACAACCTGCATGCGTTGCGGATTGTTGAGCATTTCGAGCAGCGATACGCCGGGCATCGCGGACTCAATCTTACGCTTGCAACGCGCGAAGGGATCATCAAGCACTCCCGCGACTACGACGAGAGATCTCATCCAGAGCTGGCAGAATATTTCCTCGACAAGCAGCCTCCGCTTGAGGCGCAGATTATTGATCTCGCCGACGAAATCGCATATTTGACGGCAGATCTGGATGATGGCGTTGAATCAGGGCTGCTGGAAATTGACCACATCATCGAGCATGTTGGAATTTTGCGGCGCAGCTATGATGTGGTTCGGCAAGCTCACCCAAAGGCTGAAGAGAAATACGTTTTCCATGACGCGTTGCAGACGATGCAGAAGGCTCTGGTCCTGGATCTTGTGCGGCAGACCGGTGAAAACGTAACGAAGAACAACGCAAAGACTCTGGACGACGTTCGCGTGCTGCCTCAGCGTGTAGCGCAACTGTCGGCGAACGCAGAAGCCGAGCGCGCGGAAGGAAAGCGATATCTGTACGACACGCTGTACACTTGTCCACTGCTTGAACAGGAGCACGCAAAGGCTGAGGCTGTCGTTACGGAGCTGCTTGAGTTTTGGATCGATCGTCCCGACCAACTGCCGGAATCATATGCCCGCGAGATCGAGACTGACGGACTGCCGCGGGTTATCGCCGATTACATTGCGGGCATGACGGATCATTTCATCCTGCAGCAGTATGCGGAGGTACAACAGTTTCTGCGTTCGGAAGCGAGCGCGGCCCGGGTCCAAACGAAGCATCGGGCTTAGCGACTCAACATCGAAGATAGCGTAGAATGAGAGGGTTGTATTGCGTCCCCGTCGTCCAGTGGCCTAGGACATCGCCCTTTCACGGCGGTAACACGGGTTCGAATCCCGTCGGGGACGCCACCTGATTTCGTAGACTCGGGCGCAGTGCCTGCGTAGCTGCTCCGAAGAGCTATTGACTGGATTTCTCGTCAATCCAGAGAATCTCGCCTTCGCCCGCTGCATTGATCGCGGAGACGCCAAAGCGATAATGCTGGCCCGGGGTGAATCCATCCACAGTCACGAAGGTGCGGTGCGTACCTCCCAGCGTCATCATTCTGCGGCCGGTGAATATCTCGTGCCGTCCGCCAGGCACGATGCTAACGGCGTAGCCGATGATGTCTTTGCTGTCCTTTGGGGCTGCGAAGTGAACACTGGCCCGTGTGCCTTGTAAGTCGACAGTCGCGTAAACAGGCGGACCTGGCCGAGGTGCTTCAGAAGTGACAGGAGCGACCGGAAGCGAAGGTAGCGACGGTGGGCTCGACCCGGCGGAGTTCACCGCGACAACCGTGAAGCGAAGGGGCTCTGCATTGGACGTCAGCTTCAACACGGCATACCCGACGCGATCAAAATCATCCTGCGAGAGACTCGTCTCAGAACCGTCCTCGGCTCGGACGATGTACCGCGTCACTGCCGAACCGCCATCGAACACAGAGGGACGCCACGTGATGAAGGCTGAAGTCGGTGTTCTGAACGCTGCAACGCCGGTCGGTGGTTCGGGAGCAACGACCCGGTGCGGCGGTGCACCCAAATCGCGAAAGCGCGGTTCCAGACCAGCACCGGACAAAAGCTCCGACGGAGCTTGATTCATTTCAGTAATCAGGTGATTTCCAGTGCGCACCACCTGCTTTGCATCGGAATCAGGGTCGCCTTGCTGCCACCAGTTATCCTCGATCGCCAGTGGATCGTATACGTCACCCTTCAGACCGTCGTAGTAGTCCTTATGTGCCGACGCGATGTTGTCGTGATTTGTGTTGAAGATGACGTTGTTCCGAATCGTGATCATCGCCGAGCCATTGTCGGTATAGATGCCATGCCCAGTGCTGAATTGTCGGTCGATTACATTGCCTTCGATGTGCTCGCCGTCCGCGATCGTCCGGCCCGTGCGCCCCTGCGTATAGATTCCGCCGCCATCGGCCAGGTTGAGCATGAAACGGGTAATGCGATTTTTCTCGATGACATTGCCGCTGGAACGATTGGCGACCCCGGGCAGACCAATCTTGTCAGGCCATCCGCCCCAGCCCATGGAGATCCCGGCATAGGGAACATGATCGATCTGGTTGTGCGCTATATGCGTCGAGCGCGCATACCCCACCACAATCGGGATACCCCCGTGAAACTCCGCTCCTACGTTACGAAACAGGTCGTTCTCAATCCGGTTACCGATGCTAAAAGCTGCGTCGGATGCTTCTGGCTCGTCGACGCCGGCCAGTTCGAGTCCGTTGCCGGATACGTCCGTAAAGACGCAGCCTTCTACCAGGTCGTTATGCGCACCTGCTCGAATTGCAAGTCCAGCGGCGCCAAGATGGGTAAAGGTATCCCGCTCGAAATGTATTGAATCTGCAAAGTCGGTTGAGACGTTTGCGTGCTCGGGAGTCCACGCGGCGTAAGGGCAAGTTCCTCCTGGCACGAACGTGCAGAGCGCCTGCCGGGTCGCGCCATCCTTGCCAGTCACGCGATAGTTCGCCTGGATCTCCGAAAAGCCCTGCGGTCCGCTCGGCTCCTGCCAGCCTGCGTAGGCGAAGGTGATGCCGGCGATGGTGATCTCATGCGCCGGCTCCGATTCTGTGCCTGAAATCTCAAGCAGCGATTCGAGCACAGGTACCTCCACATTGGCCTTGTTCAGGTCTTCTCCTGCCCGCGGCGTGTAGAAGAGCTTGTGTGTGCTGCGATCCAAGTAGAACTCACCTGGCCTGCCAAGCAACTCGTACGCATTCTCGATGAAGGTCGGCTGCTTGCCCACACTCGCAGGACCGACGAGATTGTTAGGTCGAGGGGAACCCGGGGTTTTGATACGCTTTGTCGAATTGTCCCAGCAGGGCTGCGCCATCTCGATGGTTATGCCGTGAATCGCAGATACGGGACAGCGCGGCTCAGTCCAGCCGCCGAGTCCGGCCTCGGGTTCGCTCCATAGAGCGTTGCCGCCGGTATAGACAAACTCGAGCTCGTCAGGATGTTTCCAGTGAGAGAGCAGATCACTGTCTGCGGTGTAGCCGGCATCCGTCATTGTGAGCCCGACGGGAAGCCGCCCCTTTACGCGGCTGGCGCGTACGCCATCAATGTAAATCTGCCGCGGAGCTGGAACCAGAGCGGGAAGTTTGGCCGACCAGAGAGAACGCCTCCGGTCGATCAGCCTCCAGTGCTCAACACGCAGACCCCCGCTAAGAATCACTACCTGTCCCGCGGCGGCCTTCAATGAGAGTCCAGAATCCCTGGCCGTAAGGTGCAAAGGTATCGCAAGTCTGTACGTTCCGCCGTCGATCTCAACGGCATGATCGCGTGTGTGACGGGCTAGCGTGACAGCTCGTTGAACGGTCGCGACCGGCGCATTTCTGCTTCCCTTAGCGTCGTCTCGGCCATGCGTTGAGACATAGATCGTTTGCGCTTTCGATGTGCCAGCAGCGACGGCAGCAACAAAGGCCGCGAGGATGAGAGGAATTGCTCTTCTGCTCTGAGACTGAACGCGCACATGTCCTCGATTCGATTCGCGATCTGCGATGTTGACCGTCAACCACCGACCGGTGGTATCGTTCGCGTCACAAAATTGCGTATGCTAATTCTGCCATGAAATGTAAAGTTCACATTGTGAACCGTAAAGTAGCCGCTAGGTTGGTTAGGGAACCAATTCAAGGAATGGACTGTGATGGCTTCGAGAACCAGTCGGGTTAGAGTTCCACTTCTTGTCGCGCTGCTGGCGGCCGGCGGCGCGCATGACACATCATTTGCACAACTGAAAGCGGCGCCAGTTGCACGTCTGGTCGTTTCTTCGCCTCTCGATTATGAGGTGTTTCAACGCAAGACACGACTCGATGGGAAGATGTCTATTCGTGGTCGTGCGGAAGGCGAAGTAGACAGGGTCGACGTCCGGATCACAGGGCAATCTCTTCGCGGTCCGCTCCCCGGAAAATGGCGGCATATCCCGTTCGATCACAGCACGAGAGAGTTTCACGCCGATGTGAAGACGGCCGCCGGCGGGTTTTATGAGGTGGAGTTTCGTGGGCGATACCGCTCGATGCTATCAGGCGGCGTCACGATCGAGCATGTTGGAGTCGGCGAGGTCTTTGTGGTTTCCGGTCAATCCAACTCGACGAACTACGGCGAGGTGAAGCAGGTAACGGAGACCGGCATGGTGACCACGTTCAGCGGCGTGGCCTGGAGGCCGGCGAATGATCCGCAGCCGGGCGTGCAGGACAACAGCACAAAAGGAAGCTTCATCCCTTCATTCGGCGATGCGCTCTTCCGCAGGTATGGTGTTCCGATCGGCATCGCCTCGGTGGGCCACGGTTCTACAAGTGTGCGGCAATGGCTGCCCGCAGGGGAGCACATCGAGGTAATGCCGACAATCACGAAGTATGTCATTCGAGAGCCAGAGGGGACATTGGTCAGCGACGGGACACTGTTCAACGGAATGATCGCTCGCATGCGACAGCTTGGCACACATGGCTTTCGCGCCGTGCTCTGGCACCAAGGCGAGTCGGACTCCAACCAGGCGCCTGAGCACGAGATCTCAGGGGCAACTTACGAACGGATGTTGATGGAGGTCATTAAGGATTCGCGACGAGCAGTTGGATGGGATGTGCCGTGGTTCGTCGCGGAGGCTAGCTACGGGGATCCGCAGAGGCCATCGTGTCCAGCGATTCGTGAGGCGCAACGCAATCTGTGGCACAGCGGTGTGGCTGTCGAGGGGCCGGATACAGATACGCTGACCGCTGCGTATCGCCAGAACAATGGCAAGGGGGTCCACTTCAATGATGCAGGCCTGAAGGCGCACGGGTTGTTGTGGTCTGAGGCCGTCGAATCGTATCTGGACCGCCTCCTGCGCTAGGCGAGCCGGGTTAGATAGGGCCGAGCCCGCTTGGCTCGTGCCCCGAACGAGTCAAGACGCAAGTTCACATGTTGAAATGACAAACATAAAATATGAAATTGCCTTGACAGCTAAATACCTGCCTCACTAGGATTCGCGTTCAAGAATGAACCGCTTGTTTCAATAGGAGGCACTGCCGTGAATCAATCGAAAGGCCATATCAGAGCGGGTGTTCGCATAGCCCTTTTGCTTGCACTGGCAAGCTCCATCGCGCTGTACCCAGCGGGTCACGCGGATGCGCAGAACTCATCGGCCGCGGTGACGGGAAGCGTCTCGGACAGCACGGGCGCAAGGGTTACAGGCGCCGAGGTTGTCTTGACCGACGTGGCCACCAACGTGGCGCGCAGCACTGTCTCAAACGGAGCTGGCGACTACAACTTCGTGAGTGTGCCACCTGCGAGGTATACGCTGTCGATCACAGCGGCGTCGTTTCAGACGCAGCGCACGAAGCCTTTCGATGTCGGAGTAGACCAGACGATCAAGATTAACGCGGCGCTGAAGCCGGGAAATACGAATGACAGCGTAACGGTGCAGGCCGAGGGTGTCCAGGTCGAGTCGACCACGTCCGAATTGGGCACGGTCATGTCCACGACTGAGGTAAACGATCTACCCCTGAACGGGCGGAACTTTACGCAGCTCCTGGAGCTTACACCGGGGGCAACGCCGATCAGCGTAGGGCAGAACAACAGCTCGAGCAATACGGCCAACAATAGCGGCGATGCGTATGTGGCGCCGTCGCTGAACGGACAAACGAGCCGCTCAACCTTCTACACACTGGATGGTCTGAACGATACGAACAACTGGTACAACACGTACGCGATTCCGCCAATCATCGATACGATTCTGGAGTTCAAGATCAGCGCTCACGATTCGGCGCAGTATGGCGGGGTGACCGGCGGAGTCGTCAATCTCGCGACGAAGTCGGGTACAAATTCATTCCACGGCAGCTTGTGGGAGTTCGTGCGGAATAACGCGTTCGATGCAGTTCCGTGGGTTCCTCCCACGACACCGAGCATCTACAAAATTAACCAGTTCGGGATCCAGACTGGTGGGCCGGTGTTGATCCCGCATCTGTACAACGGCCGCGATAAGACGTTCTTTGAAGTCGCGTATGAGGGTTTCCGTAGAACGGTGAACTCGGCGTCGAATCTGCTGATTCCGAACGCGGCGGAGATGGCGGAATCCTCATGGGGGAGCGGAATCAATCTTCCGTATGCAGACTTCAGCAGTGCGCAAACTGGAATTCCCGGCTGCCCGGCCAATACAACAACGGTAAGCACGGCGGCGTGTCAGTTGTTCGACCCAACCGGAAACAATAATGCGAGCAACAGCCGTCCGGCATACGTCGGAAACCAAATCCCCGCCTCGGAACTGGATCCGCGCGCCGTCGCTTATATCAACGCCGTCTTCCCGGCTCCAACCACGATTCCGGGCTATGCGAGTACGACGTACAACGTGCAGGTGACGACACCATCCGTTTCAAACACATACAACTACATGCTGCGATTGGACCAACACGTCGGCACGCGGGATTTCGTTTTTCTCCGGTACAACAATTGGCAGGAAAAGAACACATCCTCGAGTTTTCCGCACCTGTTTTCGTACACCCAACTGCCTGCACAGCAGTACGGAGCGAGTTGGCTGCACGTATTCAGCCCGAGCTTGACGATGCAGGTACAGTATGGCCGGACTCACGTCACTTACAATTCGTACGCTCAATTCGATACTACCGCGCCCTTGAAAGCGTATGTGCCGGATCAATCCTTGGCGGCGAACTTCATCGGGGGTGTCACGCTGTTTCCAGACCTCGCGGTGAGTGGCGGGACGAACGGCTTCGGAGCCGGCGAGAATAGCAGTCCCGCCCCGAATGAGGCGAACATCCATGAGTGGCTGGGGTCTGTCACGAAGACGATCGGGCGCCATGTACTGCAGATCGGCGGAGGCTGGTCGGAGATCAATTACGGCGAGACGATTCGTAATGACACGGTTACGTTCAATGGATCGCAGACGGCAAACTTTTCCGGCAATCCAATCAATTCATCGGCAGGATTGACCACCGCCTACAAGAACCAGACAGGCCTAGGTTTGGCGAGTTTCCTGATCGATGAACCGACGTCTGCAACGAAGCGTAACGTGCTGTTGACTGAGCGGCCGGGTGGAATCGCAAACATTTACGTGCAAGATTCGTGGAAAGTGACGAGAAAGCTGACAGCCAACTTTGGTCTGCGCTACGACCGGACAGTCATACCGCAGTACGGCACGGATGCGTCAATAGGCAACCAGGGAAGCATCGAGACCGGAGACTTCGATTTCAACAACGGCTATTACGAACTCATGGTCGCGCCGCCGACGTGCGCGGTGCGCGGACGGGCTCCGTGTCTACCTTCCGCGACACTGCCGGCTAACGTGGTGATCGCACCACACGAGAAGATTCTCCACGGCTCGAAGCTCAACCTGGGCCCCCGCTTAGGGCTCGCATACAGCGCCAACAGCACGCTTGCAATTCGCGGAAGCTATGGCATTTTCTTCGACAACTGGGCTGCGTCCATTCAACTGCCACAAAACTTTCAGGGCTCGTGGCCAGATGTGGGAACCCTCGGCGTGACGGGATTGAACACGAATGGCTCCACATTGTATGTCTCTGGGCAAAACCCTTTCGCTGTGGGTACCTCGCTGGCAGGACTGCAGCCGGCAGCCTCACCGTTCACCAGCAATGTGAACTATTTTGTCGATCCATTGATTAAAAATCCCTACTCGGAGCAATGGAACCTCGGCATCGAGCAGCAACTGTTGGGTAACACTGTTCTTACATTGAACTATGTTGGATCGGAGTCGCACCGGCTCGATATCGGCGGGTACTACAACACGGGTGCGCTTTCGACAACATCGTTTGCGACGCGATTGGCGAAGGATATTAACCAGACCACAGGTGTGTGGTCCGGGCAGAATGCTACGGGACAACTGTTTCCGTATATGCAGCCTGATAAATGGGATCATCCCGGCGGCAACTCGACCTACAACGCCCTGCAAGCTTCGTTAGCGCACTCCACCTCGAAAGGATTGACCTATCACGCGGCATACACATGGAGCAGAGCGATTGACGAAGCGGATGACGGTTTCTTCGGTGTGGAAGGAGGCGTGTCCGAGGATCCGTACAACATCCGCGGGAGCCGCGGACCAGCGGGGTTTAATATTCCCCATCTGCTGACGCTCGCGCTAACCTACGCGGTTCCCGTTGGGAAAAATCAGGGCTTTACCACGGGCAATCATGCTGTGGACTATGTCCTGGGAAACTGGGAGCTAAGCACAATCTTCCTGATGCGTTCTGGGCAGAATTTCAACATCACCTCTGCCGGCGACATTGGGAATACAGGCAATGGCAATACTTATGAGCGTGCCGAGTACAACGGCGCCAGCCTTATACCGGCGGGAGGAAGAAGCAGATTTCAATGGTTCAACACATCGGCTTTCAGCACGCCTGCCTCAGGGACCCTGGGCAACTTCGGCCGCAATGTGCTGATGGCTCCAACGTATTACCAACTGGATAGTTCAGTGTTTAGAAACTTTCCGATCTGGGAGGCACTGAACTTCACGGTCCGTTTTGATGCGTTCAACGTACTGAATCATCCGGTGCTCAGTAGCCCGGCCAGCACGGCAACTACAACTCCGACGAACTTCGGCGTGATTACGGGGACCGCAAACAGCCAACGAATTCTGCAATTCTCCGGAAAGCTGACGTTCTAGGGCGCATTGGCTTACTCAGCCTAATCAGCGGAAGTCTGTTACATCTGGATTTGTAGCTTGATGTCGCCGGGGCGGAACTCTGCAGCACGCTCGAACCCCTGCACGCTCTGGTCGAACGGGAAAGTGGCAGAAACTAAAGGCCGAAGGTTGATTTTTCCCGAGTGGATGAGTGCTACTGCCTTGTCATAGACGTTCGCATAGCGAAAGACCGTTTCAATGCGCGCCTCACGGCTCTGGGCCCGCACCACGTCGAACTGCACGGGTTCCGGCGGCATACCGATCAGTACGACGGTCCCGCCGGGTGCAACCAGGTCAAAAAGAGTCTCAAATGCTTTCCGGCTTCCACTCGCTTCGAAGATGACGTCCACGCCCCATCCAGATGTCAACCGATCCACCTCGGCAGACAGAGAGACGCTCTTGACGTTGACGGGGACGATTCCTGAATATGTCGCCGCTATATTCAGCTTTTCTTGAGCCAGATCAGCGATGATTGCACGGCTTGCGCCGCCGGCCAAGGCAGCCAGTGCGGTCATGATTCCGATTGGACCGCAGCCGATCACGAGCGCAGTATCGCCGGGCTTCATCCGGGCCTTCGTGGCTGCCTGCATGCCGACGGCGAGCGGTTCCACCATGGCTCCTTCAGCAAAACTAATGCTCTCTGGAAGTTTGAATGTAAACGCCGCGGGATGGACGACTTCGGGCCTGAGACAGCCGTGAATCGGCGGAGTTGCCCAGAACCGGACCTCAGGATCAACGTTGTACATACCGAGCCGGCTCGCTTTCGACTGCGGATTCGGAATACCAGGCTCCATGCATACGCGATCACCCGGTTTGAGACTTCGCACGGAAGAGCCAGTTTCGATCACCGTGCCCGAAGCCTCATGGCCCAGGACCATGGGTGAATTCACGACGAACGGGCCGATCCGTCCGTGCGTATAGTAGTGCACGTCGCTGCCGCAGATGCCTACGCGCTCGACCTTGATCCGGACGTCTGACGACCCCAGCGTTTCCTGCAGATCGATGTCGCGCAATGAAAGCTTCAATCTCTCTTCGAGCACAAGCGCCCTCATCTGTTGGCGTTCCTCCCCGTCGGATACACCTTATCGTAGTCGGACCACAACCCGGTGTCATCGCCCGAACGAACGGCCGGGTGACTATGGTGCCCTTACGAGGAGACCGGTTCTCCCGGCGTCGGATGTGGGTGGATACTGGTACGGGATCATCAGCTACCGGCGAGCTATACAGCACCAGTTGTTGAACATTCGATTGACATCTCACAAGCGTCCATGTAGGTTGATGTACTTATGAGAGACCGTTCTCCCGAACGGCTCCGAAGGTAGCATGCGGAAGTTCAGGAACAGGACGGAAGACCGATGAAGACCGCGACGATGGTTAGTAAGATCCACAACGCGATTGAGGCCGGAGAGGGGCTCCTGCGCCTTGCGCCAACCTGGGTTCCGAGATCCTATCTTGTTCCGGGAAGAAGGTTGAAGCTGGATTCCCGCGATATCTACGCCTATGGTGCTGATCGCGGAGGAATTGACGAGCGTTGGATTTCTTCCACTACGATGGCGATGAACGAAAACCGCACGCCAGACGAAGGGCTGAGCTTTGTAGAGTTCGAGGGTGAGCGGTTCACGCTGAAGGACGCTATCGAGGCAGAAGGCGAGCGGCTCGTTGGGAAAGATATCTGGAATCTTTATCATCGCTGGCCGGTGTACAGCAAGTTCTTCGACAATCTCGGCCCGATTCCGCACCACCTCCATCAAAGCGACGAGCAGGCACGACTAGTCGGGAGAGAAGGGAAGCCGGAAGGCTATTACTTTCCACCTCAACTGAACGCTACCTTTGGAAATTTTCCGCATACGTACTTCGGACTGGAGCCCGGCACGAGAAGAGAAGATATTCGCGATTGCTTAGCGAATTGGAACGTTGGCGATAACGGCATTCTTGATCATGCAAAGGCGTACCGGCTGCAGCCTGGAACGGGATGGTTAGTGCCGCCGCGTGTTCTGCACGCGCCGGGGTCGCTGTTGACCTATGAGCCCCAGTGGGGAAGTGATGTGCTCTCGATGTTCCAGTCCCTGGTGGATGGCAGATACGTAAAGCGCGAGCTACTGGTGCAGGATGTTCCGGAATCGGAACATGAGGACCTCGATTACCTGGTGGACATGGTCGATTGGGAACGCAATACGGACGCCAACTTCAAGAGCAAACATTACATCGAGCCGATTATGGCTGAGAATTCGGCAAGCGAAGGGTATGTCGACCGCTGGGTGGTCTATGGCACCATCGCTGACAAACAGCGCTTTAGTGCAAAGGAACTGACTATACAGCCCGGGGCCAGATGTATCTTGCGAGATCCAGGTGCATCCGGGTTGATTGTGACGCAAGGGCACGGTCGCCTGGGCAAGGTGGATATCGACTGTCCATCGCTGATTCGGTTCGGTCAGATGACTCAGGACGAGGTGTTCATCTCTGCGGAAGCCGCAGCTCAGGGAGTCATCATCGAGAATCATTCGGAAACCGATCCACTCGTTACGCTCCGTTATTTCGGTCCAGATGTTCATTCAGACATGCCTAATGTCGGCGATCACAAAGCGAACGGCGTTAATGGGCGGTGAGCACCGCGCCTTCGCCGGCAAGGAGTGCTTGGGGGATTGGATGCGGCTGCAAAACTTTGAGACAAAAAATCAGGTAATCAGGGATCGGTTTCTGGATATCAAGAAGAGGTCACCGGAACGATTCCAATCGCGTCTTAACCTTTCCTGGAGTAACTGGGGATTTGGCCGCGAAGACCTTGCAGCTTCTGCCAGCAGGCTGAGTGAGTCTGGAGTTAAGTTCATTGAACTGCACGGCAATCACTACGGTCCGGATCTGGGATACAAAGTTGAAGAGACACTCAAAACTTTGGGCCAGCACGGTCTGCGCGTCTCAGGCGTGTGTGGAATGTTTTCGACGGACAACGATTTGGCCAGCAACCGTGCAGTGTGCCGACAGAATGCGATCGACTACATTCGTCGAGAGGTGCCATTCACCAACGCCGTTGGAGGGTACTATTTGCTTGTTGTTCCCGGCGCAGTGGGCCGGCCGAAGGCTTACGACGACGTTGAGGAGGAGCGCTCCGCCGAAACTTTACGTATTTGTGCAGATCTATTTTCGCAGTATGGGATCAAGGCGGCAATAGAGCCTATTCGGGCCGCCGAAACCAGTCTGGTTCATTCAGTCGAGGATGCAAAACGATATATCGAGCGAGTGGATCATCCGGGGGTCATGTCGATTAACGGGGACGTTTATCACATGCAGTCTGAGGAGAAGCACATCGGAGAGGCGATTCTGGATGCGGGCGAAATGCTGGTCAACCTGCACTTCGCGGATAGCAATCGCTCTGCTGCGGGAGATGGCTCCATGGATATCGGCACAATCATTCGGGCTCTTTATTTGATAGAACACAACCGTGAGGGACGTTTCGTCACGTTCGAACCCCTTGGGCCCGGCGGCGATCCCTATCCGGCAATGCATGGCCGTCCAGACAAATCCCGATTGGATGCTCTCGTTAAACAGAGCATTGATTACTTCAGAGAATGTGAAGAGATGGTGGTCTCAGAGTAGACAGCAAACGGGGACAGGCAACGTGAAGACATACTACTTGGCGCTCGATCTCAAGGATGACCCCAAGCTCATAGAGGAATATAAAAGCTATCATCGGCCAGACCGCATGTGGCCGGAAGTGTTGAAAGCAATTAAGGATGACGGTGTATTGAGGCAGGAGATCTACCTGGCTGGAACGCGGATGGTCATGGTGCTCACGACGACTGATGAGTTCTCATTTGAGGCAAAGACGGCAAAGCTTCGTGCGAATCCCAAAATGCGTGCATGGGAGGAAGTTATGTGGAAATATCAACAGGCCATACCGGCCGCGAAACCGGGAGAAAAATGGGTCATGATGGAGAAGATATTTCAAGTTTAACAGTTTGGCTCCATCGAGACCGGTTTGCTAAGCACTAATTGAAGGGACAGATGTGCATGAACATTGCCTTGGAGGCCGCCGCGTTGTATGTTGCCAATCCGGGTAGGATCATCTCCCTTTCTACCCCCGACATCCTGATCATCGCGATCTACTTTGTCACGGTCCTTGGGATCGGCTTCTATCTCAAGAAATTTGCTGGGAGCAGCAGCGAAGACTTCTTCATGGCTGGGCGCGATATGTCGGCGTGGGTTGCCGGCCTCAGCTTCCTTTCGGCAAATCTCGGCGCGCTCGAATTGATGGGGTGGGCTGCGGCAACGTACCAGTACGGGATTCTGGCAACACATTTTTATTGGATCGCGGCATTCCCAGCGATGGTGTTTCTGGGACTGGTGATGATGCCGTTCTATTACATCTCCAATACGCATTCTGTGCCGGGCTATCTGCAGTTGCGATATGGAGAGGCGACGCGCGCTCTGAGTGGGATATCGTTCGCCTTCATGACTGTCCTGATGTCCGGCATCAATATGTACGCTATGGCGTTGGTCATGAAGGTTGTGCTGGGCTGGAACATCCACTTCAGCATCTGGGTTTCTTCGCTAACTGTAGCCGTATACGTCACTCTCGGCGGCCTCTATTCGGCGATATTCAATGAAGTGCTCCAGTTCTTTCTGATCTGGCTTGGAGCTCTCATTATCCCGGTTGCGGGGATGATTGAGGCGGGAGGTTGGTCTGGTCTTGTGGCGCGCATCAATGAGCGTGTGCAAGGAGACTATGTTCATTTGTGGTCGACCATGGGTCACTTCAGAGACAATCCGATGGGCGTGCATTGGACGGGGATTGTATTTGGACTTGGCGGCGTGATCGCTTTCGGCTATTGGACTACAGATTTTCTGGTTGTGCAGCGCGCTATGGCAGCCAAGGACCTGCGTTCGGCGAAGATGGCGCCGATTATCGCTTCCTATTTCAAGATGATTGTTCCGGCAATCGTAATCCTTCCCGGATTACTTGCCCTTGGCCTGCTGTCGTTCAAACTGGTGCCAGAGAGTGCTGTACGCCCTGGCTTGCACAGTTACAACGAAGTCCTTCCATTGATGCTGGCCCGGTACTGCGGACCTGGCCTGCTCGGACTCGGCGTAACTGCATTGATTGCAGGATTCATGTCGGGAATGGCGGGCAACGTGAGCGCGTTCGCTACTGTTTGGACCTATGACATTTATCGTCCATACATTCATAGGCGCGGTACAGATCGGCATTTCCTCCTGGTGGGACGTTGGTCCACGATTGTGGGCGTGATCGTGAGCATCGGAACGGCATATCTGGTCACCCATTTCAAGAGCATTATGGATTACATGCAGGCTCTTGTCAGCTTCTTCATCGCGCCTCTGTTCGGTACGGTGATTTTGGGAATGTTGTGGAAGCGAGCTAGCCCGAAGGGCGGTTTCTGGGGACTGCTCGCGGGAACAGTTTCGTCGGTAGGGATGTATACGGCCGTGGTTATCCATCCGGAATGGCTGCGTTATGTAGCCCTCTCACCGGATGCGAAGCCAATGGCGGAGAATTTATATCGCGCTCTGTGGTCATGGATGATCTGCGTACTGGTAACAGTGGTTGTAAGCCTGTTTACGGCTCGAAAACCCGCTGCTGAACTGCAGGGCCTTGTATACGCCTACACTGATATACCCAGTGACGGCGATGTTCCGCTCTATAAGAGACCAATCTTCTGGGCCGTCGGTGTTGCCGTTTTGTTCGTCATCCTGCAGTTCTTGTTCTGGTAATCCGGGCGATTCGCGAGGACCCCATACGATGAAACATCACCATCACGAGATGCTCTCAATATGGTTGTTCATTGGAGTGTTGCTGCTGATTTACGGTCTGATCATCCTGACCGTCAGCATTTTGAACTATTCGCACCCGGCTCCGGTTGTTCTAGCGAATGATCATCTGAACTTTTGGGCCGGTGTCCTGCTAACGCTCATTGGGGGGTTTTATACAATTCGTTTCTGGCCACGTAAACGACGGCGTGATTAGGCCAGACCGCACTTGAGGCGCAACTTCTATCTTTCTGTGAGAGCCGTGAAGTTCCCTTACTTCGTTCCGGAGCCGTCTCTTGCGCGCTTTGGATTGACAACGGCATTCAGCGGTTGCTGACCGTCAAGAACGCGACCTACATCGTCGCAGATAGCGCGCGTGACGCGAGCCTGTGCTTCATACGTGAGCGCGGCCGTGTGGGGAGTCAAGAGCACATTTGGCAACCGTTCAAGTTCGTCCGCGATCGGCGGTTCTTTTTCGCGTACGTCCAGCGCCGCCCCGGCGATCTTGTTGGACTTGAGGCTCTCGATCAGGGCAGCTTCGTCGACGACCTCTCCCCGTGAAGTGTTGATAAAGAACGCAGAAGGTTTCATCCATGCGAACGCAGCGGCGTTGAGGATTCCGCAGGTCTTCGGCGTCGCAGGCAAATGGCAGGAGACAACGTCAGCCCGTGCCAGCAACTCTTCAAGCGTTACAAGCTCTGCGCTGAGCTCAGCAAGAAACACGTTGTCGCGGCTCAGGAAGGGGTCATGCGCCAGAATTTTCATCCCGAACGCGTGTGCTCTGCGTGCGGTTGCGAGCCCGATCTTTCCAGCTCCGATGATGCCGAAACATTTGCCGTGCAGTTCGGTTCCCAAAAAGCGCTGACGATTCCAATTTCCCCCTCTGGTGTCGAGATCCGCCGCTGGTAGGTGTCTCGCAAGCGAAATCATCAGTCCGATCGCGAGCTCCGCAACACTGATGGTGCTCTGTTCCGGTGTGGAAGTGACGATGACGCCAGCTTCCTCACAAGCGTTGACGTCGACGTTATCGAGGCCGACTCCTGCGCGGCCGAGGACGACCAGGTTTTTCGCGTGGCTTAGTATATCTGCAGTGATCTGCGTTTGATTGCGAATGATTAAGCCGCGTACGTTCTCAATCTCTTTTGCGAGCCCGGCAGGATCACGCCACAGATCCGGCACTCTGACTACATCGAAGCGCTTCGCGAGAGAGTCCACCGCGCTGCCGCGGATATCTTCAGAGATCAAGATGTCACGCATCTTTGGGTTCCGTTCCGTCGGCCTCGAAGGAGATGCCAAAGCGCTCACACCACTTTTCGAGTTCCGCAACAGTCTCGGTACTCAGGGCGACACCGTCACGTGCGCTCTGCGCGGCCGCACGTGCCGACCGCTCTCCCGGAACCAGAATTTCTTCAAAGCCGGGCTGCTTCTTATTGGCCTTGATACGCTCGATCATCCATTCCATCCGATCATCGAACTGCTTCCTATCAATGAACGCGTCAATATCGAACAGACAGAAGAAATGACCTACGTCTTGTTTACGATCAAGATCTTTGTACATCGATCCGACATTCGAGCCAATCGCCGCACCCGATAACACGCCACTCAAAACTTCTACCATGAGCGCCAATGCATATCCTTTGTGTCCCGCCATGGTTTGCACGGTACCAAGCAGGGCCTGGGCGGCGTCGGTGGTTGGCTGTCCGGACCTGCTGAGGGCCCACCCCTCGGGAATTGGCTGGTTTTTCTTGTTAGCTGCGATGATGTTTCCGCGCGCAACGATCGAAGTCGCCAAATCGACCTTGACCGGAGGGCCGTCTTTCCGTGGAAAAGAAGCGGCAATGGGATTTGTCCCGAAGAACGGTTCATAGCCACCCGTCGGAGACATTGCAGGCTCGCAATTCGTCATTGCAAGCAGAATCATGCCCGCGTTCTGCAGCGTAATTGCAATAGTAGGAGACAGCGCCGAAGTGTTGCGAATTACGGATGGTCGCTGCAGCAATTCCATTTGTCTTAGCCAGAGGCATCAGAAGCTCGAGAGCCTTGATCGCCTGCACCTGGCCCAGACCGTTGCCGGCGTCGATTGCGAGAACACTGCCGTGCTCGCGGTCTACCGAAAGCGTTGCACGTGGATCGATCAGACCTTTGCTGATTCGCTCAAGATAAACGCTCAGTCTTGAAACGCCGTGCGTCGACGTGCCGTGCACATCGGCGTCCACGAGAATACGAGCAAAGATACTCGCGTCCTGGGCTGAGACGCCGGCGTGCTCGGCCAATCGGGCTGTAATGCGCCGCAGGAAAGACGGCTGATATCGGTTCATCGATTACTTGCTCTGGGCTGTTTAAGCGCTTCGATAGAGCTTGGTCATCACGAATTCACGATGACCGAGGGCTTCGGCAGCGGTAAGCCGACCGTTCGCCGTCCGCACAATGACATCGAGCAGGGCATCGCCAGCCTGATCGAGCGTCATCTCGCCCTGCAGAATCCTGGAGACATCAAGATCGATGTGCTCAGACATCATTGAGACTGTCTTCGGGTTCCCACTCAGTTTGATGACAGGCTCAATAGGATTGCCGATCACGTTCCCTTGCCCGGTAGGGAAGAGGTGGACCACGGCCCCCGAAGCCGCCCACAGCGTCACCGCTTCGGCCGCTGCACTCGATGTGTCCATGAACCACAAGCCGGGTTTGTCAGGTTCGGCAGCAGGTTTAAGGCAACCGACGAACTTCGTTTTCTTGCCAAGCTTCTCAACGTTGCCGAGAGCTTTCTCTTCGATCGTTGTCAGGCCGCCTGCGATGTTTCCTTTTGTCGGCTGCGATTCTGAAAGATCGTTCGTCTTCTGATCGAAAACGAGTTTCGTGTAGTCCTCGAAGGCAGCGAGGAACTCCTTACGGACCTCATCATTCGCCGCTTTGCTGGCGACGATGTGCTCAGCTCCGGTGAGTTCGCTTGTTTCCCCGAATGATGCCGTACCACCCAGCGCGCAGTGCTTATCAATGACATTGCCTACGGTCGGGCAGCTCGAAAGACCGGTGGTTGTGTCGGATTCTCCGCACTTCACGCTGATGTACAGCTCTTCCAGACCGCACTCGGTGCGCTGCAGTTCAGACGCCCACTGCACATACTCCTTCGCCTGACGTGAGGCATCGGCAATTGTCTGTATGTCGCCCTTGCCTTCGATCCAAAATCCCTTCACAGGCTTCCCGGTTTTTGCAATGCCGTCCACGATTCGCTGGGTCCAGCCCGCTTCAATACCGATCACGACGACAGCGGCGACGTTCGGATTGCTGCCGGTTCCGATCATGGTCCGGAAGTGCAGTTCCAGGTCCTGACCGAACTGCAGCCGCCCATAGGCATGCGGAAGTGCGAGCGTTCCCTTGATGTTGTTCGCGACTGCCTCGCATGCCGCATTAGAAATATCGTCCACAGGAAGAATGATGACGTGATTGCGTACGCCCACCCGGCCGTTCTCTCGCCGGTAGCCCAGCACTGTTCGCTTCTTCATAACTACGCCCACCTCTTCGTCTTCAAATTGTGTGTGTGAACATGCTGGCCGGCCTTAATCGGCTGTACAATTCTGCCAATCTCGCATCCGTATTTGATTGCGGTGTCACCAACCGCAAAATCCTTCAGCGCTAGTTTATGTCCCAGCGGAATGGCCTGTTCGGCGCGCGCCTTTAACGTTGAATTATTCGTGAGGTTTCTACCGACGCAATCAGTGCCTGGTTCAAGATCAACCACTGCGACGCCAACGTTATCTGCGGCATCATGGACAAGAAAGTGAATCATCAACAGCTCCTTGATAAGCAGTCCATCAGGCCAGATTGCCAATGGAAACATGTTTTGTCTCCAGAAAGGCGTCCAGCCCTTCAATCCCAAGCTCTCGGCCCCACCCGCTTTGCTTCACCCCCCGAATGGCGCGGCGCTGACGGTCGGTGCGCCATCGTTGATGCCGATCGTTCCCGCCTCAAGCCGCTCGCTGAGACGAAACATTCGATTGAGATCGGAAGTCATTGCATAGGCACTCAGGCCGTAGGGGGAACCATTTGCAGGTCCAGCACCTCATCTTCAGTGTCGAACGTGGAGATTGGCGCCAGGGGAGCAAATGTCTCCTCGCACATGCAGGCGGCTCGGCCCGGAACTTCATCCAGAACCGTCGGCTCGAGAAAGAAACCTGCCAGGTGCCCGATCCGTTTTCCGCCTGTGAGGAGGCGGGCGCCCTTGCTTTACCGCATCCTGTACTTGCTGCAGAGCGGCGATCACGGCAGTCTGATTGATAAGTGGGCCAACGTCAGTGCCCGGCTCGAGCCCGGGTCCGGTGCGAAGCTTGGATACCGCTGCACAGAATCGATCGGTGAACTCTTTGTGAATCGTCTTCTGTACGTAGATACGATTCGCCGCGATGCAGGACTGGCCTGTATTGCGAAACTTTGCAATCACCGTCTCCCGCACAGCAACGTCGAGGTCACAGTCATCGAAGACCAGAACCGGAGCAAGTCCGCCAAGTTCGAGGCAGAGAGGTTTGATCGTCTCCGCCGCGCCTTGGATTAGGAGTCGGCCGACGCTGAGTGGATCCGGTGAAGCTTACCTTGCGACAGACGGGGCTCGACAGCAGCGTCTCAGAGATCATCGCCGCATCGCCGATCACCAATTGAAAAACTCCCGGCGGAACACCTGCAGCCTCCATGCATTCCGCAAGATGAATACCAGAGAGAGGCGTTTGGGTTGCAGGCTTCAGGATGACAGGGCAGCCTGCCGCCAAAGCTGGCGCCGCCTTCCGCACGGCAGAACAAGAGGGAAGTTCCAGGGCGCGATTGCCCCTACAACTCCGATGGGGGTCTTCACGATCAGGTGGCGCTTGCCCTTCACCTGATTTGGAATGCTGCGTCCGTACACGCGGCGCGACTCTTCGGCGAACCAATAAAGGTGATCTGCAGACATCGCAACCTCACCTTCACTCTGCGCAAGAGGCTTTCCGTTCTCCAGAGTTATCGTCCGCGCGATCTCCTGCCGTCTGCGTATCAACTCATCTGCCACCCGGCGGAGAACGTTTCCGCGCTCCAGCGCAGGGACCTGCCTCCACTCACGAAAGGCCTTCTCTGCTGTCTCGAGTGCAGTCGATAGATGTTCCCGTTGGATCGAGCAGACCTTTGCGAATGTTTTAGCAGTGGAGGGATCGACCACATCCATCTGTTCGGGCGTCTGAACCCATTTTCCGGCGATATAGGATCCATACGGATGCCGGTCCGCCCTGCAACAGGTCCGTCGTTTCTCCAACTGCACTCGTCGACATCTATTTCACCCACTGGGGAATGAATTTGCCTTGCCGTGCGAGCGATTCGATCATCTCTCGTGCACCCACGACGTGATTGCGCGCCTGACGCTCGGCCTCTTCTGCAAAATTGTGTTCGATGGCTTCCACAATGCGAAGGTGCTCGGCATGAATCACCGCGGGCTCACGGTACGCTCTGACCGTCATGCCAAGCGCGCGGTAGGTCTGAGAGAGCCGCATGAGGGTGTTGTTTCGTGCCAGCTCGACAATGCGCAGATGAAATTGACGGTCGACCGATGCGGTCTCCGCATCGTGATCCTGCGCCATCTTGTAAATCTGGTCAGCCATAGACCGAAGCGCCACGATGTCCGCTCGGCCCGCGTTATAACAGGCAAGCCGAGCTGCCAGCCCTTCGAGAACTTCCCGCAGCTGGTATGCCTCGCAGATGCGTCCGACATCCAGTTTGTCGACAAAAACACCCAAACGATCAATGGATTCGACAAGCCCTAGCCACTGCAACTCCAGCAAGGACTCCCGCACCGTACCCTGAGCAACACCAAGCTCACGAGCTAAGCTCTGCTGACTGAGCCGCTCTCCTGGCTTGCTTTCGCCGGAAAGAATTCTTCGTTCGATCTCTTCCCGGATTTCATGTCGTGCCACTCGAGTTTTAGTACCGTGCCTGGGCATCAGTTTTTCCCTCAACCGAACTCAATTCACTAAATCTCTTGCGGCAATAGATTGTAAACTGTCGAACCTCCGCGGCCCGAAGTTTCGCAGTCTCTCTCAACCGACCCAGTCCACCTGCAGCGCCCTTGCTAGTCTCCGGAACGTCTCTGCGTGGCGCCCAAAGTGAAGAGTTACATGGTGCGGCAGTCCTGCATGAATTAGCCGGTCAAAACGTTCAGGAACGTTGGCCCCGTCCGGTTGGAACAGCAGGCTATTGCCCGTAACCGCTCGGCGCGGCGGGAGAGCACGGCCCTCAAATGCAGTCCAGTGGTATCGACCGTCACAACGCCATACCCGCGACACAGTGACGTCACCGCCGGTTTGTAGCGGACCGTCGACTACGAATGGCCGTGCCCCGTTGAAGTGTCCGCCGAGCGTCGGCTCTCCGTCGCAGCCCGTGGCGTTGCACATATCCAGCGGAGCCATGCCGGGATGCCAAAAGAAGATTGTGTCAGCGTCATGCTCCAGCCAGTCGGAAAGAAACCCCGGCCCGATGCCGAGGAATCTGCCTATAAGAGCCCCGATGGCGCCATCCACATCGCCTTCGATCGATACCGCGCTGCCTTCCGATCCAAGCCGTGAGACCGCGAAATAAGGCCATTGCCCCAGCACGTTTGGCAACTCCGGCCAGCACTGCAGCGCAATCGCATCCAGGTTTGTCTCTTGCATCAGGCTCTGGATGGATAGATAAAAACGCGAGTTAACGGAGAGCAACTCCTCCGCCGGTCCCGACCGTCCTCCCGTCTCTCGCAACCCAAGCGAGCGAACACGGTTCAGGTCCGCCGTGACGTCTTCTGTCGCAACTCCCTGCACGCGTTCAATGAACTGCGGAAGGCTAAGCGGATGAAGCTGCAAACCGAAGGTTTTCCGAATGAGAAACGGGTCAGCGGCAAGATCCAGGAAACCAGGCGCATGCGTACCTACAACGCCGAGCTTTGCCGAGCGCACGCGTTGCACCGTCTCAGCGAGCGCAATTGCATCGCGCAACTCCGTTTCAACGTCCTCCGGCGCTCCATAAACGAACTCAAACGGGTGGTTCGCCTGCCGCAGAATCGATGCCCAGAGATGCTGACCGACCAGCGAGCAGGAGCTCACCTTTCCATCGCCAGGACGTTCGGGCGTCGCCCACAAGATGATCGGATCACGCCACCGTTGGCTGACAGTGAGAGCATACTGGCCGTCCGCCAGAGATGGCTGAATCACGACAAGCGCGCGGCAGCGCCCCTCCACGATTTTGTCCAGCGTTCCATTGACGCTCTCATCGTCGAGAACAATCGTGTCCGCGCCGATGGCACTCATACCGAGCTGTCCAAGAGTGTTGCGGCAGCGCTCGCGCATTTCCGCGTTCCAGTCCTGATCAAATCCCGGTCGCTTGCGGCCGAAGATCAGAACTCCTACCGGAGCATTCGTCTTTGCTTGCTGGGTTTCCACCTCTACCTTGCCTCTCTCTCGTAAACAGCTCTGCCGAGCTCCTCTATGTGCGGATCAAGCCGGCCGACCAGGGGACGCACGTACGCGGCAAAACTCTCATTCACGGGAATGGGTCCGCGTTGCAACCATTCCTTCGGAATGGTGCGCTCGTGGCCGGCGGCCTCCGCCAGTGGAACGATCCGAGTCGCGCATTCCGACCCAAGAGGCTCAAGCGCGATCATCATGTCTCTCTGTCCGGCCACGAGCGCCTGCACGCCTGCCCGGCCTGCTTGCTGTGCGTCTTCGAAATCGCGCGCTGAAGTGCACACCATCGACGCTCGTCCCAGCAGTCCGGGCTTTTCACTCCGGCAGCGAATGCCGAGCCGCTGGCTGACAATCGTGGCGAGGTGTTGCGCGACGCCGCCTGTCATCGGCCGCTTCAACGGGTCGCTCTGGGAGGCATCGCCGCTCTCATACACCAGCGTTCCATCTGCATTGCGGATTCCTTCCGCCACAACGACGACGGCCCATCCAATCCGGTCAACAATCCTGCTCAAGTCGGAGAGGAACGCCTCCGTATCGAATGCCACCTCAGGAACATAAACAAGATGTGGCGCGCTGTCTTGATCGGTGCGTGCGAGTGCCGTCGCAGCTGCAATCCATCCTACCGAACGCCCCATCGTCTCCAGAATTGTGACCGGTTGGGGAAGGGAACGCAGATCCGCACCAAGCTCGCGTGCAGCGATGGCGATGTAGCGTGCTGCACTGCCATAACCCGGACAGCGATCCGTTGCGGCAATGTCGTTGTCGATGGTCTTCGGAACGCCCCCGACGCGAATGTCAAGCCCGTCCGAAGCGCAGTGTCTGCTGACAATCTCGGCGCCTCGCATCGTTCCATTTCCGCCGAGAAACAGCAGGAGATCGATTTTCAACCGATCCAGTGTCTCGAGTAATCTCTTCAACTCGGAATCGTTCGGACTATGACGCGACGAGCCTAGCGCGGCGCCCGGCGTCCTGCGTAGCAGCTCAAGCTGGGCTGGAGCGATGTCCGTAAGATCGACGATGCTGTTGGCCCACAGGCCGCGGATTCCATAACGTGAGCCAAAGACGGAACCAATTGAAGGTTGGCCTTGAGCCTCCGCAATGATCTCGGCAAGACTGGCGTTGAAGACCGCTGTTGGGCCGCCGCCTTGCACGATCATCAGGTTACATTCAGGCATCGCTTATTTTCTTTGGGTGAGTCCACGTTATTATCGATTGCGATTGATTGTCAACGGACTATGACGCAAAATACGCCATGCGCATCGTCCGATACTTCCGTCCGAGGAGAAACAGCGCCATGGTACCTATGAGAGGCATGATTGCGATCAGCACGAACACAGGCCGATAGGAGAAGCGGTCGATCAAACTCCCTGTGAGAAGAGGGAACAACAGCCCGCTGAGTCCGCCCGCCACTCCCGTCAATCCAGTGGCGCGGCCAACCTTCGGATCCGGGAACAGGTCGGTGATGGCGCCATACATGTTTGCGGAGAGAAAATTGTGCGCGCACACCGCAACGCCGATCATCGCAAGTGCCACTCCGCTGGCGCGCGAGAATGGCACAAGCAGGCTCGCGAAGCAGAAGGCGCTGCTTCCGTACATCAGCCTGCGCCGTGTGCTGGCTACCGGCACGCCACGCCGCAGCAGGACGCCCGCCGCCCATCCGCCAAGTATGTTTCCCCCATCACCCATCAGAAATGGAATCCAACTCAGAAAGCCAACCTGGGTGAGCGTCATATGACGCACGCTGTAGAGATAACTCGGAATCCAGTACCAGTAGAACTGAATCACCGGCCCGACAAAGAACCTGCACATCATGACTGCCCAGGCCGAAGAGTCGCTCAGCAGTTCGCGAAGTGAGATCTTAGTCTGTTCCACCTGTTTCGCTGGTCGCGCCTCGCGGCGATAGACGAACCACCACACGATGACCCACATAATTCCAAGCGCGGACGGAACCAGAAATGCCGCACGGAACCCGAACCGGTGCAGAAGGTACACGATCAGCGGAGGAGCGATCGTCGCTCCCACCATGCTGCCGCTATTGAAGATACCGATGGCCAGCGTTCGCTCAGCTGGTGCAAAGAGCCTGGTGGCGGTCTTCACGCCACCCGAGAAATTTCCGCACTCGCCCGTTCCCATCCAGTAGCGGATAAATCCAAACTGAGTCCCTGAGCGCGCAAAAACCTGGGCGGCTGTTGCGGAAGACCACCACGCCACGGCCACAGAAATCCCAAGCCGCGTTCCCCAGCGATCCATCAGATAGCCCATCGGGAACTCACCCGACATCATCCCGAACTGCAGCGCCGCAACAATGCGCCCGTACTCCACGTTCGTCAAATGGAAGATGGAACGAATGACTGGTGCGAGTACTGATAGCGTCTGACGATCGATGAAATTGATGACCGTGATGCAAAACAGCAACCCGAGAACCAGCCATCGCCGGCGATACAGCGCCTGCTCCACAACGGAGCCGGTCTGTTCTCTTTGCTGCTCCACTATCTCCGGCAAGCGAACCCCACTCTCATCTACGGAGTCTAAAGCTAACCGCGCATCGCCCGCGCCTCAGTCCATGGCCTCGCCAGGCGGAGTACACGATTGATGTTCTCAATGTTCTGCGCACCCTGGGTGTCCATCCATCGCTCCAGCGCCTCGGGTCCCTCCCTCACGTACACGGGAACGCCATCCTGCCATGTGGCGCGACCAGCCAGCACACCGTGGAACTCCACACCAGCATCTGCTGCCAATTCCAGTGTCTCGATGAACACCGCGCTGCTCACTCCCGCGGAGAGATACACGATTGGCAGGTCCGTTTTGTCCGCTGCTTCGCGAATCAATCTCTTTGCCTCGCTGCGCGTATACGCCGCGTCGCCCCTGAACGCCTTCGTTCCTTCCACGTAGGCCATCTGCACGGGAATGTCGACCTTCAGCACATCCGCGCCATAGCGTTCCTTCGCAAACTCCTCCATCGCAGCGAGAATAATCTCCGGCTTTCGGCGTGCGAACTCCGGCCCCTTTTCATCCTCGCCATGCACGCTGTAGCTCAGAAACTCGAGAAAGAACGGAATATCGGCTCCGCGACATTCCGCTCCCACACGCTCCACCCACGCGTGTTTCTGTTCGTTGACCCACTCCTCTTCGAAGGGTGTGTAATACACAAGAATCTTCACCGCATCGGCACCAGCCTCTTTAAGCCGCAGCGCCGACCACCCGTCCGACAATGACGGCAGTCGCTCCGGCTTATCCGGACTATACCCAGCGTGCTCATAGGCCAGCAGCAATCCCTTGCCATTGATGTTGTGCGTGGCTTTCAGGCCATATTGCACATCCAGCAGAATCGACGACGCATGCTTTGTCAGCGACCCTGCAACGATCTCCTTGAACTCGGACATCATGTCATTCGTCGGTTCTTTCCCTCCGAGCTCTCTGATCAGCATCTGTTTCAGCAGTCCTCTCTGGTCCATCGCAGCCGCAGCGATCACTCCGCGGTGATCAGCAACCGCTTTAAGTCCTGCGGCCTTTCCCGGTGTAAGCTTCTTGCGCATCGTGAATCTTTCTCCTGATCGTTTCCATACATCGGTGGTAACTCAGAGTGGGCAAGGGCCACTATATTCAACGCCCCAGATAATCGTCAATCGATTACAAATGATTGTACTATCCAGTCCGTTGCTGCGCGCCCGTAGCAACCCGAAAGGTTTGCCGTGAGCACGCATATTCAAAGACGTGATTTTCTCTTCGCAATGCTGGCCGCCGGCGGAGCCGTCGCTTCAGGCTCGTTGGAGCGGGTCTGGGGGATGCAATCGCCACCGTCGCGCGATGCCGAGCAGGTTCGCCGCGTGCTCGTCATGTTCAAGTGCCACTTTGATGCCGGCTTCATCGATACGCAGCAACACGTCGTACAGAAGTACTTCCAGCAATATTTCCCTGCCGCGATTCGAGTCGCGCGCGAGTCGCGCCAACAGGGAACGCCTCGCTACGTTTGGACGACGGGATCGTGGCTCCTCTACCGCTATCTCGAGCAAGCCTCCGCCCCGGTACGAAAAGACGCAGAGCAGGCAATAGCAGACGGCGATCTCGCCTGGCATGCCCTGCCATTCAACTGGCAGACCGAGCTGATGGATGAATCCCAGATCACTGGCAGCCTGGCGATCTCCCGCTCCCTTGACTCAAGGTTCGGGAAAAAAACCACGGGTGCGAAGATGACCGACGTGCCCGGCCACACCCGCGGCCTGGTAACGCCGCTCGCGGCCGGCGGCGTCACCTTCCTCGACATCGGTGTAAACGGCGGAAGCCGCCCTGCAACTCTGCCCGCGCTCTTTCAGTGGAAGGACTCGCGAGGTGCGTCGCTAACAGTCATGTACCACCACGACTACGGCGCCATCGCGGTCGTACCGAACTCCGATCTCGCACTCGATATCGAAGTTCGCGGAGACAACAGTGGCCCGCACACTCCGGCAGAAATAGCGTCCATCTATGCAGGCCTGAAAGAGCGTTTCCCCAACGCGGAAATCACAGCTTGCGGCATGGGAGACATCGCCAACGCCGTGGAACCTCATCGCGACGACCTTCCCATAATCACCCAGGAGATCGGTGACACTTGGATCTACGGCGTTCCCAGCGACCCCACCAAGGTCGCACGCTACAGGGAAGTGTCTCGTCTGCGTCAAACATGGATCGACCGCGGCGAGTTCCATTCCGGTGACAAAACCGATCTCGCTCTCCTCTCCGATCTTCTCCTTGAAGCGGAACACACCTGGGGCACCGACACGAAAACATGGCTGGACTTCGACAACTACAAACCAGATCAGTTGACCCGCATGCTGCCTACGAAAAATTACAAAGTGGTCACCTATAGCTGGCAGGAGAAGCGACAGGACCTGTTCTCAGCGCTTGCGACGTTGCCTTCCGCGCTGCAAAAGGAAAGCCGGTCTGCGCTCGCGTCGCTTGAACCTCACGAGCCGTCGCCGTCGAGTGGACATCGTCTCCACACCGGCGCGGAGGTTGAATCCAAACATTTCCGGCTGCAGATCGATCCCAAAACTGGAGCGCTCCACCGTCTGTTGAGCAAAAGCTCCGGCCACGAATGGGCTTCACAGGACAAGCCTCTCGCCTTGCTCGCGTACCAGGCACTCTCAACTGACGATTACGATCGCTTCTTCAACAACTACATCATCGCGAAAGCGGACTGGGTCGCCAAAGACTTCGGCAAACCAAATATCGACCGCTTCGGGGTAGTAAGCAAAACCTGGTACCCAACGGTAGACAGGATCTACACAAACAAGGACGGCCAAGGACAAAGCATCATCATCGCCTCAAGCATCAAAGATTCCGAAGCTCTCAAATCCGGTATGGCCTCATTCCCGCAGCGGTTTTATCTGGAGCTTGTCCTCCCCGATGCCGGCCCGACGATTTCGATAACTCTCTCGTGGTTCGAGAAACCCGCAACACGCCTTCCGGAATCTCTGTGGCTCACCTTTAATCCGCTGACCTCTGTCGGCCCTCAGTGGACGTTCGAAAAATGTTCCGAGGCAATCTCTCCGGATGATGTTGTTGTCGCCGGCGCCCGTCACATGCACAGCCTCTCGACCGGCTTTAGCTGCCGCTCCGGCAAGAGCACTCTCTTCGTCGACACCATCGATGCTCCCGTCGTCGCACTCGGAGAAAGATCTCCGCTCAATTTCTCTCAGGCACAACCAGACCTCAGCCAGGGAGTTCATTGCAATCTGTTCAATAACGCTTGGGGAACGAACTACATTCAATGGTTTGGCGAAGATTGCCGGCTGCGATTCCGGCTCCGCGAAGTACAGCAAGGTTAACCGCTCACTCTGAATGAAACCCGGCTCGCCGGAACGCAACAGCAACCTCCGGATTGCCCGCGAACGTGTTCCAAACAAAACCAGTCCGCAGATTCTCCGCCATGACAACAGTGATCCCCTGGTCGATGCCCAGGCAATCCGCGTCATACCAATCCGCTTGTGGATGAAACGCATCGCAGAACCCATATCGTCCCCACGCCTTATCACCGTAGTTCTGCTTCAGGGCATGCAGGACTCGCAGGCAATCCTCCGGCACAAACGCAACAGAGCCACCCGCCGCACATGGAACTACGGATCCATCGATGCCGCCATGCGCCGGCGGCCCACCCCACGCGCGATATCCATGTGGCGTGTCTGAAGCCGTGATGCCCCAGTAATCCGCCGAATACGGCGCTCCGAGCGAGACGCAAAACGCCTCATGCGCACGCGTCGCCGTGATCGAGTTCTCAAAATAGTTCGCGAAATTATCCCGCTTCTTACGAAAATCGAACCACGCGTGACTGTACTGATGAACGAACAGCGGGTCAGCGGCCGAGATATACGTGAAGTCCTCGAAATGCATGACGGGCCTCGCCCATGCATTCCAGGACGCAGCGTCAATCGGATGCGTCGGTGATCCAAGCGCCAGGAGATACATCATCATGAGTTCGCAGTAGTGATTCCACCGGCCGTTCAGAAAATTACCATTGCGCCAGCCCATCGCGAACATATCTCCGTCGTTCAGCATCCACGTCCAGTCCACGCGGTGATAAAGATCAGTCGCAAGCTGAAAGATTTCGCGATCGCGTCGAAAATACTGCCGCGCAGTGAGCACGCCACAAAGCAGCAGCGATGTATCGATCGGCGAGACCTCGCTGCCTTGATATGGATATCCGCTTTCTATGTCGTTGAAGTGCGTGAAAAACCCATGATTGTCTTCCATCTTGTCGTGATGGAATCGTAGCGTGTTCCGCACCCGCGTAAGCACAGTGGCATGCGGAATGTACCCGCGCCGGTCGGCGATGCACAGCGCAGTTAACCCGAACCCTGTTGCGGCAATGGAAGCCATGCGGCGTTTGTCGCGCACGCCCGGCGGGTCGAATGCTTTCGCGCGGTCCAGAACCTGGCCGGTTGCCGGACTGCCCTGGTCCAGAAAGAACATGCACGCCCGACGCTGAAGGTCATCCAGAAACGCCGTATCTGCGCCGGTCGGACGGTAGGCCGGCGTCGCAACAGCCGGGCGGGGCGCAGCTTGGTCACGCGCCAGCGGCGCGAGCGTAGGCAGCGCAGCACTCGATGCAAGAAGTTTCAGAACGTGTCGTCGGTCCATGTTCGGTAGTGTGACGGATCAGCGTCCCACAAGGACGACGGCAAGTCCGTGAGCAGGAACCGTAAGCTGCAGGTTTCCGTGCTGAAGGTGCGTGTGCTCCGCGGGACTCATTGCACCGGCCGCCCTAAGCTCTTCAATCTGTGCCGGCGTCAAATCCCCCGCCGGACGGCCCATCGCATTGAATGCCTTGATCACGTTGCCGTGGTCGTCATCGACGCGCCAGATCTCCACCCCGGCACTTGCGGCAACGTGCTGCAACGTGACTGTAAACACCTTCGAAGGCCCCGCCGGCCCGCTCGGCATCGTATAGTGCGGACCCGTGCCATCCGGCGGAGCGTAGTCCCACAACGCCAGCACGACGCTCCCGTTCGGCCCCCTTGTTGCGAGCACCGAATCCGATTCGGCATGAATTCGTCGCGTGCCTAATTTGTGAAGCGCACGGAATACGTTCAGCGACGGCTTCGGAATGTCGTCCGCAGCAATCAGCCCGAAGCCGCCATAGAATGGCGACCGCACCACGCCCTGCTCCTCAAACACGTCGGAGAAGGACCAATACGCCATGTTGCTCACCAGGCCATCGCACTGCCGTATTGTATTTGCGAGCCACGGCCCCATATAGTCCGTGTCAGTCACATCCGGCTCGTTCGCATAGCTCGCGTTGTACTCCGAAAAGATGAGGGGCAGGTTAGGGAAGGGCGAGCTCGCAATCTGATCGTGCACCTTCTTCACCGAGCGATACACCATCTCGTCGCGAGGAATCTGCTCGTTCGTGCCGAAGACATCCTGCGCTGTATCGTTGGCGTAAACGTGCGTCGAGACGAAGTCGATTGGAACGTTCGCCTCTTTCACGTGCTGAAGAAACGGCGTCACCCACGCCGCCTGCGCGGTCGCCGGCCCTCCCACCTGCAGTCGCGGCGAGACGGATTTGATCGCCCGCGCGGTGTGATCATATAACTCGAAATATGTGGGCTGCTTTGGCTCACCACCCCAGAAGTCCAGGTTCGGCTCGTTCCACACCTCGAACTTCCACTTCGCCACTTCGTCCAGACCGTAACGATCTACCAGGTGCTGCGCAAAGGCGCGGATCATCGCATCCCACTCGGCGTAGTCCTTCGGAGGCGAAACCACTGGGTGATACCAGAACGGATGGAGCTTGTTCGGATCCGCCGCCATCTTCTTCGGCATAAAGCTCAGCTCGACATACGGGCGCACATGCCTTGCCAGCAGACCGTCATAAATCTGGTCAACGTAAGAGAAGTTGTATGCAGATGTGCCCTGCGAAGCCGTTCCGGTCTTGCCGGCCGTCTGCGCAAATTCGATCGTCCTGCGGTCCGGATCGTACAGGCCCACCTCATCATGGAAGATCGCGTGAAATCGAACCGATTCGAAATCCGTAGCTTCCTTCACGGTGGTCAAATCCGTCCGGTAGCTGTCACGCAGAGACAGAATCGCCCGCCCAGAACCAAATGTCTCCTCCCAAAAATGCGGAAACGGCGTTGTCGGTGCTGCGGCGTCAATCGTCACATCGATCGGAACCGGCGCCACGCTCTGCGCGATCCCAAGGGGAACCAACGTCACCGTTGCGAGGAAGGCCGTCAGCGCCCGCAGCTTACTCATCAGAGACACTCCTATGGGTGGAACTCCGGGCGTTGCGCATTGAAGTTTGTCCTCCAACGTGCAGCAGAACGAGCTCATTAGGCTCGAGGTCCCAACGCCGGGTCTCCTTTTTGCTCAACAGAAACAACAAGGGCGCGCCGCACCGGCCGCGCCCTTGTTCTGTAGAGACGCGCGCTAGAATTGGAAGCGCCCTTCCAGCTCGATGACGCGGCCAGCATCGCCGGCGGGCGACAGGCCGAAATTCGAACTCACCACATTATTGTGATTGTTGTCGTTGGAGATTGGCGCGGCTTCGTTCAGGTTCAACACATTGAAGATGTTCGCCTGGAGGCGGAGCAGCGTGTGGTGTTCGTGCCAGTCATAGCCGAAATCCTTCGCCAGCGTCAGGTCCACGTCCTGATAGCAGGAACTCCGGAAGCTGTTGCGACCGATACCCGGCGTGTAGGTCGTGCCTGCGGGAAGCGTAGTCGCGAAGTACGACGCGCCGCCATTGGGGAAATTGCCCGATTTCGAGCCCTCGAACGAGTTCGTGGAGCAACTATTTCCTGCGCCGCCGTAGTAGGCAAGCGGGCGAACGACGTTCTGAACCGCCGCGCCGTTCACAATCGGCACCGTCGTATAGCTGGTGACAACCGGCGTATACGGGAATCCTGTGTTGAAGGTATAGGTGCCGTTGACCTGAAATCCGCTGATGAGCGAGGTCATCAGGGCGTTGCCGGTGTGGATCGTCGGTGTTTCGTACAGCCAGGTCGCGACCACATGATGGCGCACATCGTAGTCGGCCGGCCCATACTCACTCCGGTTGTTTGCAGGATTGGTCTGGTTAGCCAGACTATCGGCTCCGTCGCCATTGGAGACTTGGTCGAGCGTTTTGCCATAGGTGTAGGCCACGTTGAACCCAATATGGTGCCGCAGCACGTGGTTCAGCCGCAGGTTCAGAGCGTTGTAGTTCATCACCGAGTCGGTGGTGAGGAAATACGCCGCGAAGACCGGAGTGTTGTTCTGGTTGAAGAGGAAGTTCTGGTTGACTACACGCGCGAAATGGCGGCCGCTTGCGCCCTGGTAGCCCATTGTCGTGGTCGTGCCCCAGCCAACCTCGCGCTCCACTTCGAACGAATACTCATCGGTGGACGGATATTTGATCACGGGCGCCTGGCCCCAGACTTCGATCGAGCCGGTATTCGGGAAGCCGTTCGGCTTTGTGCCGACCGCTACACTCTTGTTAATCGGGAAACTCGAAGGTGAGTTCGAGGTCCCCAGGTTATAGACAATGCCCGCGGTACTGCTCGGACCGCCGCAGCAGAGGCCGAAATTAGCCACCGCTGGTCCATCTTCTACAGCTGGACTGTATATCGCAGCATCCAGCGGGTTATAGGCAAGGCCATACCCTGCGCGAACTACGAGCTTGGGCATCGCATTCCACGCAAATCCGATCTTCGGGCTCCAGTTGTTGTGTTCGAAGTTCCAGAGATGATTCGCCGGAGTAAGAATCATGCCGGCGAGCTCGCTGCCCGGGGGGCCAAGGATAGGTTTGCTCACCTCCATCCCTTTGTTAGCGGGTGGGGTGAACTCTTCCCAGCGAATACCAGCGTTGAACGTGAGGTTCGGGGTGACCTTCCAGTCGTGCTGCACGAACACCGCATAATCTTCGTCCCGGAAATAGCGGGCTTCATTCGCTGGCGCGCCGGTGTTCGGATTCACCGTCAGGGCTTCGTATACCGAAGCGTCGTTGGCGAAGGCCCACAGGCCGTCGAAAGCGTAGACCGGCCGCTCCGCTCCATAGAGGTTGTCGTTGTCCTGTTCGAAGCGAAGCTCAATGCCCGCTCGCACTGTGTGGGCGCCCCAGGTGTGGGTTACAGTGTCGCGCGCCTCATAGGTGTTCTCTGCGAATGATGCGGGTGTAGTCGTGGACTGGGTGACGCCGAACTGGCAGCAGCTACCGGGGTAGTCCTGCACATTCACAAATGGAATGCCATAGTTGACCGTGTTGCCCCCGTCGGCAAGCTCGTTGTCGGCAAAGCGCGTGACATTGCCGCGCGCCTCGTTCAGCCAGGATGCCGAGAAGGTATGAACCCAGATCAGGGTTGCGGCGGAGTTCAACGGCTTGAAGGGAACATCGCCCTGCGGACGGGAGCCTTCCGCCCCGCTGGAACCCAGATTATCGAGCTTGGTGAAATACACCGAACCAGCTATCAAGTCCTTCGGAGTAAGCTGGTAGTCCACTCGAGCGTTGAACTGATTGCCCCGGCTCTGCTGGGGAATGAGTACCTGAACATACTCGAGATCGGGTACGGCGTCGAAGCCACCGCCGACCAGGAATGGGGAGGCGCCGTAATAAGGCGCGGTCGCGATCGCCGTGGTGGAAGGGAACTTGCCGATCTGCGATGTGCCACCGGGAATTAGTGACCCGATGTCGAGACCGCCGGAGACAATCTGGCACGCCGGGGCCTGGCTCCCTACGGCGTAGGTGGTGCCGTTCGCGGTGAACGGCGTCGTCACGGCGAACGTGCGGAATCCCGTGCAGGCGTTCGAAGGCGGGGTCAGCACACTGACTACGCGCGGCGCCGAGTTATTCGCCACTATGGCCGCCGACACTCCGCCGCTGCGCTGCGACGCCAGGGCGCTGCGATATTGTGAGGTCTCGACGTAGACGTTGGTATAGGTCGGGTTCTTCTGCTTGTAGCCCTGATAGGAGGCAAACAGGAAGAGGTGGTCCTTGACGATAGGTCCGCCCAGCGAAGCAGCCCACGTGCGCTGCGCATTCTGGTTGCGAATGGTCGGTACGTTGGTGCCGGGGCCGCCGTACTTGTTGAACTGGTTGAGGCCCGGGTCATCGTAAAGGAAGAGCGCGGAGCCGTGCAATACGTTGGTTCCACTGTTGGTGACAACCTGGATCTGCGCGCCGGTGTTGCGGCCGAGACTCGCGTCGTAGGATGTCGAGACGACGGTCATCTGCCCCACCGCTTCCGTATTCGGTGTGACAACCGCCGAGCCGCCGTGCGACAGCGAGTTCACGCTCACGCCGTCAATCATGTAGTTGTTATCGGCGACGCGCTGGCCGTCGGCGGAGATCTGCGGTTGGTTTTCGGTCTGGAAAATGCCGGAGTTGGAGCCGCCGGGACCGACGCCGTTCGGGAGGAAGACAGCATTACCGCTGCCGGCGCGTGCTCCGTTGCCGGTGATGCCGGGAGCCGTACGCAGCAACTCATACAGATCGGCACCCACAGTCGGCAGCCGCTTCACCTCCTCACCATCGATCGTTTGACCAATGCTTGCGTCCGAGGTCTGGAGCAGCGGGATGGTCTCGGCGTTCACGGTGACCGTCTGGGATTCCGAGCCGGTCTGCAGCGTGACGTTGACACTCGCCGGCGTTTCCGCGGCGACAGGAACGTTGGGGATTACGTTCTGCTGAAACCCCTGTGCCGTGACAATAAGTTTGTAAGTGCCTGGAGGTAGCTCGGTGAAGGTATATGTCCCGGCGGGGCCGGAGGTCACGGTCTTGGTTGCGTTCGTCGCATTATTCGTGAGCGTTACCTTGGCGCCGGGGATAGCGGCTTGGGTCGGATCAAGCACGCTGCCCGAAAGACTCGCATTGAACTGTCCGCGCGCCGCCGCGCCGGCAAACATGAGCATCGCCGCGAGCAGGAGACCGCAGGCTGTCCGCACAGAAATTCGCATATTGCCTCCAAAGGGGTACAGCGTCGTCCGGCGGGGGAGCCCGGATCGTTGAGTGCGTTTAGGCAAACCTTTGCCTAAGTCAGCAGTGTTGTACGCGCTGCCGAGCTTGGATGTCAAGCTGTTCCTCAGGGATGTCAGGTTTGCACGGTTTTTGTGGCACACTGCGAAGCGTGACTCTGCCCATTAAAGTCCGCGATGCAAACCGGCCCGCAAGCCTCAAAATGATCGCCGAGCACCTTGGCCTTTCGGTCGCCGCAATCTCTCGCGTACTCAACGGTGCGCCAGCGGCGAAATCGATTCCAAAGGCGACACAAGATCGCATCTTCGCCGCCGCCGAGGAACTGAACTACCGGCCCAACGTGCTTGCGCGCAGCCTCCGTCGCGGCCGCTCCATGATCATTGGCGTGCTCGTCCCGGAGGTCTCCGAAGGCTACGCCACCGCCGTCCTCGCCGGCATCGAGCAGGGACTCCTGCAGGCCGAGTACTTCTATTTCCTCATCAGTCACCATCACCGCTCGGAGCTGCTCGAGCGCTCCCAGATCATGATGGTCGACCGCGCCGTTGACGGCATCATCGCCATCGACAGTCCGTTGGTGAAGCATCCGCACCTGCCGATGATTACTGTCTCCTGTCCGGACGAGCACGAGGGGATCACCAACATCGTTCTCAATCATCGCCGCGCGGCCGAGCTCGCCATCGATCACCTCGTCGGTCTCGGACATCGTGACATTGCGTTCATCAAGGGCCAGAGCTTCAGCTCCGATACTGAGCCGCGCTGGCAGGCCATCCGCCATGCCGCCGCACGCGCAAAGCTCACCGTCGACCCCAAACTTGTCGCGCAACTGGAAGGCGATCAGCCGGGTCATGAGCCCGGGTATTTCGCCACGCAACGGCTGCTCGCCTCGAATGCCCGCTTCAGCGCGCTGTTCACGTTCAACGACGTCTCCGCCATTGGAGCCGTGCGCGCGCTGCGCGAAGCGGGCCTTCGTGTGCCGCAGGACGTCTCCGTTGTCGGGTTCGATGACGTCCAGTCCGCAGCCTTCCAAAACCCTGGCCTTACTACCGTCCGGCAGCCACTTCGCACTATGGGCATACTGGCCGCTGAGGCGGTTGTACGCCGCATCACCGCACCAGAAGAACACCCTCAGGCCAAGCAGATCGTCGTCGACCCGGAACTCGTCGTTCGAGACTCCACGTGCCCTCCGCCCAAGCGGACGAGGCCGTAGTGGCGCCTTCGAGAGTCGCCATCATCGCGGGGCTCCCGCGAGAGCTCTCTGGGCTCGCTCGGGGAATACCGCCTGACCCGGAGCTGCGAAGACGCGGAATCCATCTGCACCGCACCTCCGGCGCAGTGATCGTCGCCGCGGGAATGGGGTCCGCCCGGGTCACGCTGGCGGTCGAAGCTGCGCTTCGGGACTCGGGAATAGAGCTCCTGGTGTCCACCGGACTCGCGGGGGCATGCTCCCCCGAAATCGCCGCGGGAGAAGTCGTCGAGGCGAGCACTGTGATCGACGCCAGGACCGGCGAGCGGTTCGATTGTGCGGTGCCAGGGTTACAGCGTGTGCTCGTCACAACCGAAACCATCGCAGGTCGGCGTGAAAAGTCGCGCCTGCTCGCAACCTACAGCGCGGGATTCGTGGACATGGAAGCTGCCACGGTAGCCCGCGTCGCTTACGCCAACGGTCTGCGCTTTCGTGCCGTCAAGGGCATCTCCGATGCACACGACTTCGAGATGGAATCATTGAGCCGGTTTGCCGATGCTCGCGGTCACTTCCGCACCGCGGCGTTCGCTCTGCACACGGCGCTTCGTCCGGCCAGTTGGCAATCCGCGATGCGTCTAGGCCGCGAGAGCAATCGTGCACTCACGAAGCTCTGGAGTAATTTGCGTTCTTTGGTCGCCGAGACGGAGTAAGCCCACCTTCCGATATCCTTAAACCAATGACTGACGCTCTACCGAAATCCATGCGGGCCGCTGTTTATCGCGCACCCGACGATGTTCGAACCGAGACGATTCCCGTTCCCCAGATTGCCCGCGGCGAGGTCCTCGTCCGGATCGACACCTGCGGAATCTGCGGCACGGACCTGAAGAAAATTCACACCGGCTCCCACTCCGCGCCTCGTGTCTTCGGCCATGAGATGGCCGGAACGATCGCTGCCATAGGAGAAGGCGTTCGCGGCTTCGCCACGGGCGATCGCGTCATGGCCTTTCATCACATTCCATGCGGTGAATGCTTCTACTGCCGGAAGCAGACCTTCGCACAATGCGAGCGCTACAAGAAGGTCGGAACAACTGCAGGCGTCGGCGAGCCGGCTGGCGGCGGGTTCGCGGAGTACATCCGCGTGATGGACTGGATCGTCGGCGACGGAACTCGCACCGCTGGGTTGGTCAAGATCCCAGAGGACATCCCCTTTGAGCAGGCCACATGGATCGAACCGGTAAATACCTGCTTTAAGGCCATCAAGCTTCTTAACCTCGAGCCTGATGAGACGGTTCTTGTGATTGGCCAGGGAAGCATCGGCATCCTGCTCGCGGCCTTGGCGGCGCAGGTCGGAGCGACCGTGCTCACGAGTGACCTCTATCCAGCCCGCCACGCCATCGCAGCCCAATATGGGCTAAACCATCCTCTCGACGCCCGCGGGGACGTGGTGGCTGCCTGCAAGGCGGCGACCCGAGGCCGCGGAGCAGATGTCGCCCTCGTCGCTGTCGGTTCCGATGCGTTGATTGGGATGGCGATGGGGGCGATACGGCCGGGGGGAAGGGTGATGCTGTTCGCCTCTACCCAGCACGGGACGGCGGGGTTCGATCCGGCGGCAGTGTGCATGGACGAGAAGACCCTGATGGGGTCGTATTCGGCATCAGTGGCGATCCAGCAGGAGGGGATTGACCTGGTATTCGATGGTTACCGGTCGGGGAAGCTGGATCTCACGAAGCTGATCTCGCATCGGTTCGGCTTGGAGGATGCTGCGGAAGCAGTGAAGCTCGCTTCGAATCCGCAGCCGGACTCGATGAAGGTTGTGTTGAAGCCGTAGCGGTACCCCCCCCGTACGTTTTGCGCAAAGTATTCAGGAGAGAAGGCTTAGGTCTAGACTATGGTGGACAAGTCCGGGCCGGAAAGTTGAATGCCCGCGGCTGCAGGGCGGAAATTTTCTCTCGTTGTAAATGGGTGTGTCAGAAGCTTCAGGCGGCTGAAACGCTCTCGGCGTCCTCGGGCTGGGGAAATCGGCATTTACGGGATCGTTTTATTTGTTTAGTCGCCGGCGCTCTCTCCCTTACCTTTTGCGGGTTACGAACGGCACGGGAATAGAGAGGGTTGGGCGAGCAAAAGAGTTGACACGAGATTGGTGGGGGCACTAGGATTTCCCTCGATCCGAGAGACCGGTCTCTAATCGGCCGCTAGAAGCGCAGCGCTCTGTGCGACTTGTCTGTACTTGCCGTTGAAGAGGGAACTCAATCACAAGGAGACAGTGATCGCATGGTTCATGCACAGGGAATGCTGAGGGGCGAGAAGGTTCGCTTAGACAATGAGAATGCCGGGCGCGCTGCGATGCGGGCCGTAACTGTATTGAGCGCGGTACTTGCGATGCTGCTAATCGCGGTGGCCGCGGAGGCGGCGCCAGCGGTGCCTCTGCATACGGCGGGGCCATACATTGTGGACAGCAATGGGTTCCGTGTGCGGCTGAACGCGGTGAACTGGTATGGAGCGGAGGGCACGGACTACGTCGTGATGGGGCTCGAGGCGCAGACGATCTCGCAGATTGTGAGCGAGATCAAGAGCCGCGGGTTCAATGCGGTGAGGCTGCCATGGTCGAACGAGATGTATGAGAGCAACCCGGTCGTGGGGAATTATGCGCTGACGGCGAACCCGAGTCTGGAAGGCGAGAATGCGATGACCATCTTCGACGCCGTGGTGAATGCGCTGACGAGCGCCGGCATCATGGTGATCCTGGACAATCACACGAGTACAGCGATGTGGTGCTGCGGGGATGATGTGAACAACCTCTGGTACAACAGCAGCTACCCGCAGACGAGCTGGATCAGCGATTGGGAGGGCATGGCGCAGAGGTACGCGAGTAATCCGATGGTGATTGGGGCCGACCTGCGGAATGAGCCGCGGAACTCGGCGGTGTGGGGTGGCGGCGGCGCGGATGACTGGCACGCGGGGGCACAGACGGGCGGCAATGCTGTGCTGAGCGTGAATCCGAACCTGCTGATTTTTGTCGAGGGCATCAGTTACGCGGGGGATCTGTCGGGTGTGGCGAGTACGCCGGTCACGCTGAGCACCGCGCACCGCCTGGTGTATGAGGCGCACGATTATGGCTATTGGTACAAGAATCTGACAGGCTATAGCGACTGGTATGGACGGATCAATCCGAAGTGGGGGTACCTGGTGACGGGGAGCAATCCGGTGCCGCTGTGGATTGGAGAGTTCGGCACATGCGATACAGCGAGCACGTGCGTGAGCAGCTCGAACAATGCGGATCTGGGATATTGGTTCGGGTTCATTCACCAGTTCCTGTGGGAGTACAGCGTGGACTGGTCTTACTGGGCGTTCAATGGGACGACAGAGACCGGTCACGCAGGCGGGTTCGGGACTGCGGAGACCTACGGGATCATGAACACGAGCTGGAGTGGCGATGAGCTGCCGGCACTGACCTCAAACCTGCAGAGCCTGATTACGAGCGGCGGCGGACCGGCGACGGGAACGTATGAGCTGAGCAATGTGAACAGCGCTCTGGCGATGGAGGTGAGTGGATGGTCGACGTCCAACGGCGGCATTGTTGATCAGTACACGTGGGGTGGAAGCCAGAAGAACCAGGAGTGGGTGCTGTCGTACCTGAACAATGGCCTCTACCAGTTGACCAACGTGAACAGCAGCAAGGTGCTGGATGCGGTGAATCACGGGACAACGAATGGAACCAAGCTGCAGCAGTGGTCGAACCTGAGCGGAAGCAATCAGGAGTACATCGTGACGCACACGGCGGATGGCAATTACCGGCTGGTGAATTCGAACAGCGGCTTGTGCGTGGAGGTGCCGGGGTTTTCAAAGAGTAACGGCACGCAGCTGGATACATGGGGGTGCAATAACGGGACAAACCAGGAGTGGGTGTTGACGTCGCGATAGGAGTGAATTTCGTAAGTTTTGCGGTGCTCTGGTTGGTCCTCCACAGGGCACCGCTTTTTCCTGCGCGGACGGTGAAGTTCAGATTTGATGGAAGGTCTGGACGAGGAGCCAGGCGTCGAGAGCGGCGATGACGATGGCGACGGCGTAGCCGGTGAACTTGAGGGTGCGCCCGTTGGCGAACTCGCCCATTTTCTGGCGATTGCTGGTGAACTGCACGAGGGGGAAGACAGCGAAGCTGAGCTGCATGGAGAGGATGACCTGACTGAGGATGAGCAGGTCGGCGGTGCCGCGCTCTCCGTAGAAGAGCGTGACGAAGATGGTGGGGATGATGGCGACAGAGCGCGTGATGAGGCGGCGGAGCCATGGTTTCAGGCGCAGGCTGAGGAAGCCTTCCATGACGATCTGGCCGGCGAGCGTCCCGGTGATGGTGGAGTTCTGGCCTGAGGCGAGCAGCGCGAGGGCAAACATGGTGCTGGCTCCGGTGAAGCCGAGCAGCGGGGTGAGGAGCTTATAGGCGTCGTTGATCTCGGCGACTTCGAAATGCCCGTTGCGGTGGAAGACGGCGGCGGCGAGCACAAGGATCGCGGCGTTGACGAAGAGCGCGAGCATCAGCGCTGTGGCGGAGTCGATGTTGGAGAATCGGATGGCTTCGCGTTTGCCGGCCGGTGTCCGCGGGTAGTCTCGGGTCTGCACGATCGAGGAGTGCAGGTACAGGTTGTGCGGCATGACCGTCGCGCCGAGAATGCCGATGGCGATGTAGAGCATGTCGTGGTTAGCGACGATGCCACGTGAGGGGATGACGAGGTTGCGGGCGATGGGGAGCCAGTCGGGCTGGGAACGGAGGACTTCGATGGCGAAGAGAACGCTGATGGTGCCGATGAGCGTAATGACGAGAGCTTCGAGGTAGCGGAAGCCGCGGTTTTGCAGGAGAAGAATGATGAGGACGTCGGCGCCGGTGATGAGGACGCCGAAGATGAGCGGAATGCCGAAGAGGAGTTGAAGGGCAATCGCGGAGCCGATGACTTCCGCGAGGTCACAGGCGGCGATGGCGATTTCGGCGAAGAGCCAAAGGGCAATGCTGGTGCGGCGCGAGTAAGTGTCACGGCAGGCCTGCGCGAGATCGCATTCGGAGGCGATGCCGAGCTTGAGCGAGAGGCTTTGGAGCAGGATCGCCATCAGGTTAGAGAGCATGATGACGAAGAGCAGGGTGTAGCCGTAGCGGGAGCCGCCGGCGAGGTCGGTGGCCCAGTTGCCAGGGTCCATGTAGCCGACGGCGATCAGGAAGCCGGGGCCGGCGAAGCCGAGGATGCGACGCCAGAAGCTGCCGCTGCGGGTAAGATGCACGGAGCGGAACGAGCCGGGAAGCGACGGGGCGGCCGGATGGTGACGCGGCTCCGCTGGAGGCTCGATCTCTCGTACAGGCATCATCGTTGTGACACACCCACCTGGAAACGCTTAGATGCAGTATGCCACAGATGATTAACCGCGGTTACGAAAGTTTGCTCTGCCGGGGTTTTGACGAGGGCGGGCGAACCCAGATGCGGTCGGCGGCGAAGAGGCCCAGGGTGAGTTCGCGCGAACCTGTGCGGACCCGGAGGGTGTCATCGTAATTGCGGGAGACAGGAATCAGGGTGATGCCGGGGCCGATGCCGAGGGTGTGGAGGAACTCGAGCAGACGGGCGTCGCGCTCGTACAGGCTGGAGACGACAACTGGCGAACCCGCAGGGGCTTCGGACAACGGCTGCAGCCCGCGGCGCTTGAGCTGGGCGGGGGTTTCCGGGAGGACGCGGTTGCCGTGCGGGCACTCGCCGGCTTCACCGAGGCGCTCGATGAGCTTGGCTTCGAAAGCTGGGGAGATGACATGCTCGAGGCGCTCGGCTTCGGCGTGGATCTGGTGCCATTCCATCCCGAAGATCTCGGAGAGCATGCGCTCGACGAGATGATGACGAAGGGCGGTGCGATGCGCGGCTTCGCGGCCTTTGATGGTGAGCTTGAGGGGTCCGTCGGTCGCGCTGACGTAACCGTCTTCGCGGAGGCGGCGAAGGGCCTTGGTGACTGCCGGCGCGGAGACGCCGAGCCACTGGGCGAGGAATGCCGGGATCACGGTATGGCCTTCGCTCTCGGCCTCGATGATGGCCTTGAGGTAGTCCTCTTTGGAGACGGTGATCTCGGCGATAGGCATCGGTAAAGAGTTAACCATGGTTTGGTGGGAATTGGAAGCAGGAGGTGATTGGAGAGTAGAGGGTATGGGATAGAGGGTAGAGGTGACAGGGCGGTTAGGCGAGTGGTTAGTAGTTAGTGGGTTAGTGAAGAGCAACAGCAGGTCCTTCGCTTCCGCACGAGCGAGCACAAAACGCTCCCCGGGGGCCCCGGCGCGCTCAGGATGACAGCAAGAAAAGCAAAAGCGAGAACAAAAGCAAAGGCGCCGGCGACCGAACGCAGCGGGGTTGACGGGATGGCTATACTTGTTGGGGCTTTAAAGGCAGAGGTGGAAGCTTTTGGGAGAGCCGGCTTTGCGATCGGGTGTGGCGGAGCGAAGGATTTCGCTGGAGTTCGAGGTCGCCGGAAGAACCGATATCGGGATGGTTCGGCGAACGAACCAGGACACATTTGCAGTCTTGGAGCCGCTGGGGCTGGCGGTGATCTGCGACGGCATGGGCGGGATGGCTGGCGGTGAAGTGGCGAGCCGGGTGGCGCTCGAAAGCTTTATCGAGGTGGCCCGGCAGGAGATTGATACGAGCAAGAGCTCCGATGTGGAGCGGACGAAGCGCGCGTTATGCAGGGCGGCGGCGGCGGCGAACCGTGCCGTGAGGGCGCGTGCGAGCTATGACACCCGATTTCGCGGGATGGGAACGACGCTGGTCGCGGGGCGGCTGGACGGCAAACAGCTTTTCGTCGCGAACGTGGGTGACAGCAGGGCATACCTGGTGCGTGACGGCGTGGCGCGGCAGGTGACGCAGGACCACTCGTATGTAGCCGAACAGATGCGTAGTGGGTTGATGACGCAGAGTGAGGCAGAGCGGTCGCCATATCAGGCGGCGATTACGCGCGCGGTGGGAATGGACGAGGACGTGCAGCCGGATTTCTACACCGAGGCGGTCGATGCGGGAGATGCGCTGTTGTTGTGCTCGGATGGATTGATGCGGCACATACGCGATGAGGAGATTGGCAGGATCGTGGCGGATGCGACGTTGACTGCGGCGGAGGTTTGCGAGCGGCTGATTGCAACGGTGAATGCGCGCGGTGGGACGGATAATGTGACGTGCGTGCTGATGCGGTTTGGAGCTGCGGCGGGACACGGCTGAAAGCTGCGCCCGCCCGCAAAAGCAGGTTCCTCGCTGCGCCTGGAATGACAGAAAGAAAGGCAAGGGCGAAGGCAAAAGCAAAATCTGTGGCTAAACGCGTCTGTCGTCAGACGCGGGAGATTTCGTCGGATGTGACGGCGATGTCGAATCCTGTAAAGAGGTCGGCGATGCGCTGGTCGGAGAAGCCGCGCTCGCGAAGCAGGCGGACCTCGTCAGCGAGCATGTTGACGACCTGGGCAGAGGTGAAGTGTTCCTGCGGAGCGCCGGCGGCATCGCGGAGCTCGCGGGCGGCGCGTGCGACCTGGTCGGCGGTGTAAGTGGGGAAGTCGGCGGGGTTGTCGGGCATGGTCGCTCCTGACCTTTTGCTTTCTTGTTCGTCGATAAGAAGCATAGAAGCGCGATGAGGTTGCGAGGCGATGAAAGCAGCCGTGTGCGTTAAGGCAGACTAGAGCGAGGAGCTGGGACCATGGTGATTGTGCAGGAGTTCGTAGATCTGGACACGCCGAGTGGAGCGATGCGTACGCATATTCTCCGTCCGGCTGCGGACGGAAGGTATCCCGGCGTGCTGTTCTACTCGGAGATCTTTCAGGTCACGGAGCCGATTCGGCGGCAGGCGGCGCAGCTTGCGGGACACGGATATGTGGTCGCGGTGCCAGAAATTTATCACGAGTATGAGCCACTGGGGACCGTGCTGAAGTATGACCAGGAGGGATCGGACCGCGGGAATGCGTTGAAGACGACGAAGCCGGTGCGTGGATTTGACGACGACGCGCGGGCGGTGCTGGCGCACCTGGCTAAGCGAGGCGATTGCACGGGAAGGCTGGGCGTGATGGGCATCTGCATCGGGGGACACCTGGCATTTCGGGCGGCGATCAATGCTGAGGTGCGCGGAGCTGTGTGCTTTTATGCGACGGACATTCACAAAGGAAGCCTGGGCCATGGCCGGCATGACGATTCGCTGGCGCGGGCAGGCGAGATCAAGGGCGAGCTGCTGATGGTGTGGGGACGGCAGGATCCGCATATTCCGACGGAGGGGCGGATGCTGATTCTGGAGGCACTGAACAAGGCGGGCGTGAAGCTGAATTGGCACGAGGTGAATGGAGCGCATGCGTTTCTGCGCGACGAGGGCGTGCGGTATGACCCGGAGCATGCGCGGGCGATGTTCGGGCTGGCACTGGATCTGTTTCATCGCACGCTGGCGTAGGAGAAGTCAGGGAGTGAGGAGATAGGAGTTGGGAATGGCGGGAGTATGTCAAATCCTGACTGCTTGCCCCTGGTAATAACTTCCTCGTGTTGCTAACTCCTCATCCCTCATTTGCGAACTTCCTCAGGAGATGAAGGCTTCGAGCCAGGGGTCGGTCGTGCGGGTGAGCTCCTGAGTGGTGCCGTCGAAGACGATACGGCCATCGTTGAGGACGAGAAATTTTGTGCCAGGATCGATGCCGCCGTTGGGGATCAGCTGCATGTGGTTTTTGGCGGGGTTGAAGCGGTGCGTGGCAAGGGTGAAGGCGTCCTGGATGCGGTGGGTGATGAGGAGGGATGTGGTCTGCGACACGTCACGCTGCTTGACGATGAGCTCGATGATGGTGGTTGAGGTGATGGGATCGAGGCCGCCGGTGGGGCTGTCGTAAAGGATCAGATCGGGTTTGGAGATGATCGCTCGCGCTATGGAGACGCGACGCCGCATACCACCGGAGAGCTCGGATGGAAATTTCGCGATGGCTTGCTCGAGCTCGACGAAGCGAAGGGCTTCGACGACACGCTCGTGGACTGCGGGCTCGGGGACGTGCTCTTCGTTGAGCCGATAGGCGACGTTGTTTTCGACGTTCAGGGAGTCGAAGAGTGCGCTTTCCTGAAAGACCATGCCGATGTGGGCGCGCATTTCGTACATCTCGCGCGGGCTGAGGGAGGAGAGCGGGCGGCCGAAGATGCGGATCTCGCCGGAGTCTGGCGTGAGAAGACCGTTGGCGAGCTTCATGATGACGCTTTTGCCGACGCCGGCTGGTCCGAGGAGGATGCGCATCTCGCCGTGGCAAACCGCGAAGGAGATGTCGCGAAGCACCGGCTCACGATCAAAGGTGATCGAAACGTGCGCGAACTCGACCACGGGGGTGCCGGGATCGAGGATGGGAGGCGAGGGCACGGAGGCGGGACTGGCCATTACGCTTATCTCCCGAAGACGCCGATCATCATCTTGGTAACGAGGAAGTCGCAGAGAATGATGAGCACGGAGCTGACGACAACGGCCTGCGTGGTGGAGCGGCCGACACCTTGTGTGCCGCCGGTGGTGCGAAGGCCGCAGAAGCAACCGATGCTGGCAATGATGAAGCCGGAGAAGAGCGGCTTGGTGAGACCTTCGACGACGTCTGCGAAGACCAGGGAGCGGAACGCGGTGTGAAAGAAGGCACCGCCTTTTAGGCCGAGAAGAGCGACGGCGACGAGCGCTCCTCCGGAGATGCCGCAGGCGTCGGAGATGATGGTGAGAAAGAAGAGCATGACGACCGTAGCGAGGAGTCGCGGCGAGACGAGCTTGCGGACAGGATCGGTGCCGAGAGCGCGCATGGCGTCGATCTGCTCGGTGACCTTCATGGAGCCGAGTTCGGACGCCATGCCGGAGGCGTTGCGGCCGGAGACCATGAGGCCGGTCAGCACGGGGCCGAGCTCCTTGACCATCGAGAGCGCGACGAGGCGGCCGGTCATATTCACAGCGCCGAACTGCTGCAGGGATGTGGCGGATTGCAGGGTGAGGACGCATCCGGTGAAGAAACCGGTGAGCACGACGATGGGCAGCGAGCCGAAGCCGATGTAGTCCATCTGGGTGAAGGTGTCGGCGATATAGCGGGGCGGAGAGAAGACGGCAGCGATGGCATGCCAGGTGAGGAGCGAGTACTCCTGCACTGAGGCGACGATGCCCTTGGCGTAGGCCTCTGGGGAGGGAATTCTCATTCGGTCCGCTGTGGCTAAGAGTAACAGAGCCAACGCAGCCTTCAATGCATGGAAGGTGCGAGAATAGAGGCATGTACGCCACGATGAAGGCCGCAGTTCTGCGCGGGAAAGAGGACCTGCGCGTGGAGCAGGTGCCCCTGCCGAAGGCCCGGGCCGGAGAACTGGTGGTGCGCGTGGATGCGGCACTGACGTGTGGGACGGACCTGAAGGTATTTCGCCGGGGATACCACGCGAAGATGCTGACGAAGGATCGGCTGTTCGGGCACGAGGTTGCGGGTACGGTTGTTGAGGTGGGCGAGGGCGTGGCGGAATTTAAGGTGGGTGAGCGCGTTGTTCCGCTGAACTCCGCGCCTTGTGACAAGTGTTTCTATTGCGAACAGGGTCAGCAGAACCTGTGCGACCATCTGCTGTTTAACAACGGAGCGTATGCGGAGTACATCCGGGTGCCGGAACGGATTGTGCGGAAGAATACGCTGCGGATTCCGGATGGGATGCGCGCGGAGCATGCGGCGTTGACGGAACCGCTGGCCTGCGTCGTGCGCGGGCTTGAGGAGTCGAACGCCAAGGCAGGACAGACTGCGATTGTGTTGGGTGCGGGGCCTATCGGGCTGCTGTTTATTCATGCGGCGGCGATCCAGGGGCTGCATGTGATCGCGGTGGTTAAGCGCACGGACCAGGCTCAGACCGCCAAGCTGTTTGGCGCGGAGTATGTGGTGCGCATTGCGGATGTGGAGGATCCAGTCGCAGCGGCGAAGGCATTCACGCCCCATGCTCGTGGAGCGGACCTGGTGTTTGAAGCAGTGGCGACTCCGGAGGCGTGGCAGTGGGCCGTCCAGCTGGTACGCAAAGGCGGGGTGGTGAACTGGTTTGGCGGACCGCCGGCCGGCACTCAGGTGAAGCTGGACACGAACCTGATTCACTACACCGACCTGACCCTGAAGGCAAGCTTCCATCACACACCGGCGACAGTGCGGCGAGCGTTCGAGATGATTGCGTCGGGCAGGTTCAAGGCAGAGGCGTTTCTAACGGGAACGGCGTCGCTGGATGATGTGCCGCAGGTGTTTGAGCGGATGCTGACCCGGCCAGTCGAGGGAACGGCGCCGGAGATCAAGACGGTGATCTGTCCACACCGGCGGGGGGTCGAGATGAAGCGTGCGAGCGCAGGCGAGCTTGTGGGAGAGCGACGATGAATGCGCAGCTGCAAAGCGCCGTGCACGTGTTCGGGGAACTGGACGGCGCGCCGGAGATCTATCTGACTCCCGTGGAGCGGCCGACCGACGAGCAGGCTATGCTGTGGTGCAAGCAACTGGCGACGACGCATTACGAGAACTTTCATGTGACGACGATGTTTCTGCCGAAGAAGCTGCGGCCGCATTTTTACAGCGTGTATGCGTTCTGCAGGACATCGGACGACCTGGGTGATGAGGTCGGCGACACGAAGACGGCCACCCGGCTACTGGCTGAATGGCGCGCGATGTTGCATGAGTGTTTCGCCCATCCGGAGCAATCAAGGCATCCGGTCTTTGTGGCCCTGCAGCCAACGATTAAATGCTGCGAGCTGCCGATAGAACCGTTTGATGATCTGATTACGGCGTTTGAGCAGGACCAGATTTGCACGAAACATGCGTCGCTGGAGACCCTTGAGGAGTACTCGAGGTATTCGGCGAATCCGGTGGGAAGACTCGTGTTGTTGCTGAGTGGCTATCGAGATGAAACGTTGATGCGGCTGTCCGATGAGATATGCACCGGGCTGCAACTGGCCAATTTTTATCAGGATGTAGTGACGGACTGGGTCGATCGTGACAGACGCTATCTGCCTGCGGATGCCATGCGGCGGTTCGGTGTGACGGATGAGCAGATCGCAGCGCGGCGGTTTGATGCGAACTTTCGCGCGTTGATGGAGTTTCTTGTGGCGGATGCGCGGGCGCGGCTGCTGCGCGGCGCGAAGATTGCGACCATGGTGGAGCGTGACCTGGCTGCGACGTTGTCGTTGTTTGTGAAGGGTGGGCTGTCGATTCTGGATGCGATTGCGGCGCAGGATTATGACACGCTGAAGTCGCGGCCGGTGGTGACTAAGGCGGCGAAGCTGAGGCTGCTGGGGGGAGCGCTTGTGGGGCGCGTGGGTGCGGCGGTTCTGCCGAGAAGGGGACCGGCGCAGGGACAGGCTGCATGAAGACTACGGGGAAGGGGCTTCCGCCATCGGAGCTGGAGCAGGCGTACGCGGCGTGTCGCGAGATCGCCAAGAGTGAAGCAAAGAATTTTTATTGGGCCTTTCGCGTGCTTCCTCAGCATAAGTCAGACGCCATGTGCGCCGTGTATGCGTTCATGCGGAAGGCGGATGATCTCGCCGACGATGAGCGGCTGACGATTGAGGAGCGCCGTGAAGCCATGGCGGAGTGGACGGAGGCATGGCGCGCGGCGCGAGGTGGGAATACGCATGAGCCGGTGTTCCTGGCGCTGAACGACACCCAGCGGCGGTTCGAAATTAGCGATGAGCTGCTGGAGAAGCTGGTGCAGGGCACGACACTCGACTTGCAGGAGACGCAACCGGGCGTGGAGGTGGTGCGGTCGATTCGGATCACCGAAGGCGGGCACACAACGAGCAGCTTCCAGGTGTACACAACGTTTGAGGAGCTGTACCGGTACTGCTACATGGTGGCGTCGGTGGTGGGCCTGGTATGCATTCGGATCTTTGGATACAAAGACCCGCGGGCGGAGCAATACGCGGAACATGTGGGGATTGCATTCCAGTTGACGAATATTCTGCGCGACATCAAAGAAGATGCGGAGCGCGGACGCGTTTATCTGCCGATGGCGGAGCTGAAGCACGAGGGTGTGGAGCTAGAGGATTTGCTGCTGGCGACGCGTGGAGTGGTGATCACGCATGAGATGGCGGAACTGGTGAAGCGTGAGGTCAAGCGCGCGGGAGTGTTCTATCGCGATGCAAACGAGCTGATTCCGCTGCTTGATGCGGACTCGCAGCCCGCGATGCGCGTGCTGGTAGCTATTTATGAGGGGCTGCTGGACAGGATTTCGGCAAAGCCCGAGGCGGTGTTTCACAAGCGAGTGTCGGTCCCGACGGTGACGAAGCTGGCAATCCTGGGGCGGGGAATGTTTGAGACGTGGCGGCTGCGGAGACGGCAGCCTTGAGTGAAACAGCCGATGTCGCGGTGGTGGGCGCGGGAGTAGCTGGGCTTGCGGCGGCCGTCGCGCTGAGCGGAGCAGGAGCTCGCGTGGTGCTCTTGGAACGCAAGCCGTATGTCGGTGGGCGGGCGTACTCGTATCTGCATCCAGCGTTGAACGAGGTGATCGATTCACAACATGTGCTGCTGGGGTGCTGCACGAATCTGATCGATCTGTGCACGCTGGCAGGTGTGGAGCGGAAGATCCGCTGGTATGACTCGATTCCGTTTCTGGAGCCGTCGCACGATCGCGGGGAGGCTCGGAGAAGCGAGATTGTCCCGGGAGATTTGCCGGCGCCCGCGCACTCCGGGATGAGCTTTTTGGGTGCGCCAATGCTGAGCGTGCGGGACAAGGCGGGGATTGCGCGCGGACTGATGGAGTTCATGCGCGGGATTCCGGCGACCGATGATGAGGCCTTTTCGGACTGGCTGCGGAGGACGCGGCAGACGCAACGAGCGATCAAACATTTCTGGGAACCGATTGTGGTGAGCACGCTTAACGATACGTTCGAGCGGACGTCGACGCGGTATGCGGCCAAGGTGATGTACGAGTCGCTGCTGAAGTCGGCGGAGGGCGGACGGCTGGGTGTGCCGGCGGAGCCGCTGTCGGATTTTTATTCGGCGATACTGCAGCTGGCGGAGCGGCAGGGAACTGACGTGCGGCTGCGTGCAAGTGTGGAGCGGATTGAGCGCGTCGACGGTGCCTGGCGCGCGGTGCTGAGCGATGGCGGAGTTGTTTCGGCAAAGGCGATAGTACTCGCGCTCCCGTTCGAGCAGGTGCAGAAGTTGATCGCTACGATTGAGCGACCGAGCGAGATGATGCGCCAGTTGGTCGAGAGCTTCTGTCACTTTGTTCACGCGCCGATCACGACCATTCATTTATGGCTGGATCGCGAGGTGACCGAGATCGAGCAGGCGGCTCTTCTGGATGCCCGGATTCAGTGGATGTTTAATAAGTCACGAATTCGACGGAGTAAGGCTGGCGAGCACTATTACGAACTGGTGATCAGCGCATCGCACGCGGAGCTGAAGAAGACGCGCGAAGAGATTCTGGACTCGGCGATCGAGGAACTGAAGATGTTCTTTCCCGCCGCACGTGAGGCGCAGGTACTGCGCGCGGCTGTGCTGAAGGAAACGAGAGCTACGTTTTCGGTCACTCCGGGTCTGGAGCGGTTTCGTCCTGAGCCAGATATTTTGCACGATGGACTTTTTCTGGCGGGAGACTGGGTTCGTACGGATTGGCCGAGCACGATGGAGAGTGGGGTGCGCAGCGGGCGTCTGGCGGCAGAGCGTGTGGCGAGTGCGGCGGGACAGACCGCTGGCTTTCTTACACCGGAGCTTCCGGGGCGGGGCATCATGGGCTGGATCGCGAAATAAGGGTTCAGGGCCGCTACAGTTCTATAGAAAAACTGACGTGGGTGTGAGTTCGAGGGTATGATTTCGTGCGACCGGCGATGCGGATTGATCGCGTTGCTGAGATCGGTTTACGGAAGGACTCTCATGAGATCGGTTCGGTCGGCGGGTGGGTTTCGTTTGCAGCGTGGGTTTGTGGTTCGGCGGAGGCTGTCGTCATTACTCGCTCTTGTGGCGGTAATTTTTTTGAGTACCGCAGTATTGAGAACTGCTGCGGGGCAGACAGCTTCGCACACCTCGCGAGGTGTGGTGGTGGACTCGCGAACGGTCCTGGTTCTTGAGCCGGGAGCGAAAGGGCCGGTGCGGCTCGCGGCGGAGGATCTGGCTTCGGATATGAGCAAGGTTTTTGGTGTGAAGCCGCGGATTGTGTCGAGTAGGGGCGATGCGGGTGGATCGCCGATTGTGATTCGTGAGGGAACGGATGCATCGCGGCCGGCGGAATCGTTTTCGATTGGCGTGGCGGAGGACGGTGGCAAGAAGGTTGTGCGGCTCGAGGGCGCGGATATGCGCGGGACGATGTATGCGATTTATGAGTTTTCACAAGAGTTCCTTGGCGTGGACCCGATGTATTACTGGACGGACAATGAGCCGGCGAGAAGGAGTCAGGTGGTGCTCGCGGCGGACCTGCACAAGGAGTATCCGGCGCCGGTATTCAAGTATCGCGGATGGTTTCCGAATGATGAGGATTTGCTGACGGGCTGGGCTCCGGATGAGAAGACGGGGATTGCGCCAGCGGTGTGGGAGAAGATCGACGAGACGATTCTGCGGCTGAAGGGAAATATTGTTGTGCCGGGAACGTGGAATTTTCCGGATGAGCAGGAGATGCAGATTGCGGGTGAGCGTGGGCTGATCCTGACGCAGCATCATGCGATGCCGCTGGGTGTGAATGTGGCGCGGTGGCCGAAGGATGTTCCGTACAACTTCTCGACGCACCCGGAGATTCTGGAGCGGGCGTGGAAGAACGCCGTTGCGGCGATTCCGCAGGACCAGGAGGTGCTGTGGTCGGTGGGGCTGCGCGGGTTGTCGGATGTGAGTTATGCGTCGATGGACCCGAGCGTGGTGAACAACGATAAGCGGCTGGGCATCTTGATCAGCAAGGCGATCGAAGAGCAGATGAAGATTGTGCGGGCGCGGTTTCCGAATGCGAAGTTTGTGACGGACCTGTGGCAGGAAGGATCGCGGCTGGAGCAGGACGGATTGCTGAAGATTCCGCCGGAGGTGACGCTGGTGTGGGCGGACACGGGATATGGCGATCCGCAGGACAACGGGCTGGTGGCCGCGGGGCAGGGGCTTTACTTCCACGTCGCGATGATGAACTGGCGGGCGAATCAGCTGACGGAGATGGTTCCGGTGGAGCGGATCTACGAGCAACTTGAGCGCTATCAGCAGGCCGGAGCGACGGCGTATTTCCTGGTGAACACGAGTGACATTCGTCCGGTAACGATGACGACGCGGGCGGCGATGGATGCGGTGTGGGAGGGCGCGGATAAAAAGACGGCCGATGAGTTTTATAAGGCCTGGATCACGGAGGAGTTTGGCGCCAAAGCGGTGCCGGCGCTGACGGAGTTCTACAAGGCGTACTTCAAAGCGCCGGCGATCACGCAGCCGTTTCGTCCGGAGCCGGAAGGAACGATGCACTTCACGCGTGAGTATGGCGATCAGCTGTATCACACGGAAGGGCGCGCGCTGATGCTGGATACGATTCTGCAGACGCCGATTGTGAGCGTGCCGAGCCAGGCTCCGAAGTGGGAGCCGCCGCGGTAACACGCGATCAGGCGGACCGGAGTGGGCAGATACGACAGCGAAACGAGAGATTGCGGCGTGCGGTGAGGCGCAGCCGAGGTGGGATGCAGTGTGGCAGAAGGCCGTTGCGGATGAGGCGCTTGTGTCGCCGGCGCGGAGGAACTTCTACAAGATGGCCGTGCTGACGATGGCTGCGACGAATCGCGACAGCAACCGGATGCTGCTGGAGGTCTCGCATGCGGTGGAGGATTTAAAGACCGGGGACAAGACGAAGGCGGAGAGTGACGCGCAGCAGGCGGTTGCGGCGATGGATCATCTGCTGACGACGAGGAAGTCCGCGGAGTATGGCAAATGGAAGAACTGGTATCGCGGCGACTGGCTGAGCGGTGTAGAGCGGACGCAAGGAGACCGCGCAGATCTTCGCGAAGTACATTGATGACCCGATGACTCCCGTGCCTGCCGCGATGGATTGGGAATGGGAGGCGTACTACCACATCCTGCATCACGAGGATGACCGGAGCGTGGATGTGCAGTAGGCAGTGAAAAGTGAATAGCGAAGAATAAGGCAACGACCGCTGCTTTTGTTTTTCACTACTCGTTATTCACTTCATCTCGAGACGAGGACTACGCCGATGGCGAGGAAGCTGGTGGCGAGCCAGCGGCGGCGGTCGACGTTTTCATGCAGGAAGAGCTTAGCGGCGATCGCGTTGCCGACGTAGGTCAGCGAGCCGATGGCGGGAGCGGCGAGCGAGAGATCGACGAGCGAGAGTGTGAAGAGCATGGCGAAGAAATTGAGCGCCATGCAGAGCGCACCGATGACGAAGACGGGCGACGAGAGCACGGCGCGGATCGGGGCCGAAATAGCTTCGCAGGCCGGTGCCGGTGCGGAGCCGGTCGAGGTCGCCGAGGCGACGCATGGCCGCGGCGATGAGGCACTCGCCGGTGATGGCGAGTGCGGCGACGACCAGGATGCAGGACCAGGAGCGAACAATGGCGGCGCTGTGCGTCATCCGCGCGAGCTCCAGCCGTAGCGGGACAAGGGGTTGCGGGTGCGGGTTGTGCTTTCGGTTTTCAGCGTCCAGTTCCCAGTTTTGAGGAGCGGCTCAGAGGGCAACTCCGGAATCCATGCGGTCAAGTTCGGGGTGTTCGGTGCGGGAGGGAGAATTGGCGACGAAACCGACCGCGGAGGTGATGAGGAGGATGCCTATCCAGCGGTAGACCGATAGGTGCTCGTGCAGCCAGAAGCGAGAGAGGAGCGCGATGACGACGTAGCCGAAAGCGGTTGCGGGCATGACGAAGGTGAGGTCGGCCCAGGAGAGCGCGGTCATGTAGCAGGCGAAGAAGCCGATGAGCAGGACGATCCCGAGCTCGACGAAGGGATTGAAAAGGGCGTGCCAGAGCAGCGAGAGGTGGTGGAGGTCGACGGGTCCGACTTGGGCCATGCCGCGGGAGAGCAGGGTATCGCCGATCGAGGCAGTGAGCATGACGCAGATCAGGACGGCATACTGCGAGGGTTTGAGGCGGTGAGTCATGCGAGCTCGTATTCGGCCTGAGGCGCTTTTTCGCGCAGGCTGGCGGCGAGTGCTCTCGGATCGGCGACGGCGATCCGGTGATAGTTGTGCGGATAGATGTCGCGGCTCAGGCGCGCAGTTTCGATCTCTACTTGATTAGGGATGGGCCGGCCGTTTGCGGTCTGGACGGGCCGAACGGCGACGATGTTGTTGTAGGGGATGCGAGTCCCACCACCGAGCCCGCGCCGGAGAAAGAGAGTGGCCGGTTCCAGCTCGATGCAGCTGAAGAGGTACAGGTAAACGTGGATAAAGAGGATGGCGACGAAGAATAGAAGCGTGAACTCGTGGAAGTGCAACTGGCCGGTGCGATGCCGGACGAGATCCCGATGCACGCTATCCGCAGTAAGCGCGACCCAGAAGAGCGTCAAGAACACCCAGTAGATCGTCGGGCCGAGTGAGGCGGGGCGGAAGCGCATTGGCAGTATGGTAGCGCAGCGGAAGCAATTGCCGATGCGGAGGCTCGCGATACAATTCCAGCCAATCGATGTGGCAGCCAAGAGGGGGCGTTCCAATGAGGATGGTAGGGAGCTCCGTGTGTGGGTTCCGGCGGATGTGGATATCGGATTTCTGGTGCGCGGTCGCGCTGGTGATGGCCCTGAGCGTCGCGACGGCAACCGCGCAGGATAGCCCGTCAACAGATGCTCCGCCGCAGCCGGATAAGGATGTCCCGATGGTGCAGCAAGAGGCCGCGCCGGTAGAGAGGCCTCAGGTGCAGGCACCGGCGGTGGATCAGGGGGCGCCGCAGGGGAGTGGGCTGGATTTATTCGTGAGCCGGATTCCGACAGACGAGATGGCGTTTTTGAACGGCCTGGCAGGAGCGAGCTCGAACGATGTGATTCGGGACAAGCAGTTCAAGAAGTTGATGAAGTTCTTCGTGCCAAGCTGCGAGTTTCATTACGGCAGAGACATGGGGCTGGATGCAGCGCTGCACATGGTGATGGAGGGATCGCGGGTGCCAGCGCAGATTCGCGAGGGCCGGTACTTCACGATTGCCGGATCGAACGGGCCGTACCTGGTGGGGCGCGCCATGATCTGGATTGATATGAAGGAAGGCATTGGGCTGGGGGCGTTCTACTTCCACCCGACAAACGGAGAGCCGACTCCATCGGTGGCGGTGTTTTCGCGGCAGGTGAAGGACAAGGCGCTGGGGATGAGTGATCTTCCGCCGGCCTTTGGGGAAGACCTGGCGGCGTGGGCAGGCGGGTCGATGGTGCCGGCCGTGACCACGCGCTACTTTTTGACCGGAAGCAATATGCGGGTGTTGCTGGAGCACGATGAGGGATGAGGACTATTGCTCAGGGGCGAATTTGAACCTGGTGCCGCGGGGTGAGTTGTGCGAACAGGCGGACGCTGACGCGGCCGATCTGGATGAGGTGGCGGCATACTACCTGGACCAGGTGGACTACCGTACGAACGCGACGGCGTGGATGATTGGACCGGACCAGCAGGACTGGTTGCTGATACGAGAGCGAACGTGCGGCGTCGTCGCCGACCCATTGGGATGCAGGATTCGGGTGACGCGCGAACACACGCACATCATTACAGGCCGGCCGATACGACCCGTGCCAGGGCCGCATCCGGTCGCGCATGGCAAAGCCGGGCTTAGCGGTGATTGCCGCGGCTTGAATGTCACGGGGGGCTATGAAGACGAAGGTAAGTGTCCCTAAAGATCCATTTCGCGTTACCAATGCCCGACAAGCCGTACCGTTGCGCTCTGATAAGTTCTGAGTGGAAGCGAGCTACAGTTCCGGATGGAGCGCGAGGGGTGTCGACCCCGCAACGCCGAATTCGAGAGCACGTTCAACTACGCTACTGCGTCCAAGGCTGACGGGGAGGTCGCCGGGATACGAAAGAGGTTTCCTTCACGGCTGAGTAATCAGCCGTGCCTGGTGAGCGGGACCCCAGAAGGGGGTCCCGTTTTTTTGCCACGCTGAAAGCGGTAGCGATGTCGCTCCGCGAGATGAAAATGGCCGGTTTTCCACGCGGGAAGGTTACTAAAAGGATGGAGCACAAGGTGGCAGGGCTCTGATAGGGTGAACGGTACCAGAAGCGTCAGTTCATGCTTAGCGCCTGCGTCTACCCACGGGTGACACCGACGATATCCCCGCTGTTGCTTGCTGCAGGAGTTTCACTCCTCGAGACTCCGAACAGATGAGAGATCATCTGTAACCTCCAGCGAAACGGGACCTCCCCAGGGGTCCCGTTCGCATTTGCACTGGATGTTTGTTGCAGGCTAGAGCTTCGGTTCGAAGAGATTCCTGAACGGCGAAGAGGTCGTCGCCGACGGTGCGGGTTTTAGCGATGGCGTCCTTGAGAGGAATGTCGGAGATTTGCGTGCCCTTGAGGACAACCAGGCGACCGAACTTGCCGGCGTGTACGAGATCGATTGCGGCAACGCCGTAGCGCGTGGCGAGCATGCGGTCGTAGGCCGAAGGTGTGCCGCCGCGCTGGGTGTGGCCGAGGTTGACGGAGCGTGTCTCGTATCCAGTGCGCTTCTCGATCTCTTCGGCGAGTGCCTGACCGATTCCGGAGAGGCGCACGTGGCCGAAGGAGTCGACCTTCGAGCCGGCGGAGATCTGGCCTTCGACATGCGGCAGCTGTGCGCCTTCGGCGACGACGACAATGGCGAAACGTTTGCCGGACTCCCAGCGCTTTTTGAGGAGCGCGACGACGCGATCGAGGTCGATGGGGCGCTCGGGGGTGAGGATGACGTCGGCGCCGCCGGCAATGCCGACCGTGATAGCGATCCAGCCGGCGTCGCGGCCCATGACTTCGACGACCTGCACGCGAGAGTGAGCTTCGGTCGTGGAGTGGAGGCGATCGACGGCTTCGGTAGCGATCGTAACGGCGGTGTCGAAGCCGAAGCAGACGTCAGTGCCGGACAGGTCGTTGTCGATGGTCTTCGGCACACCGACGCAGGGCACGCCTCGCTCGATGAGCTCGACGGAGATGGACTGCGTGTCGTCCCCGCCAAGCGCAATCAGGGCGTCAAGGTTGTGCTTCTTGATGTTGGCGAGGCACTTTTCGAAGCCACCTTCGACCTTCTTCACATTCGTGCGCGAGGACCGAAGGATGGTGCCGCCGCGATGGAGGATGCCGCTGGTGGTCTGGAGGTCGAGCGGCATGGTCTTGTCTTCGATGACGCCGCGCCAGCCTTCGAGGAAGCCGACGAACTCATCGCCGTAGTGGTTGATGCCTTTGCGCACGGCGGCGCGAATGACGGCGTTGAGGCCGGGGCAGTCGCCGCCTCCGGTAAGCATTCCAATCCGCATTGCAAGTGTCCCTTTCGTTGTTTCAGTGAACTGCTAGCGCTCAAATACCTGTGACTAACCACGATAACAAAGAACGGATGGAGAGGTCAGGCAGCAGCGTTTCCTGCAAGCTTCGCGGAATTGAAAATGACGGCTAGTGATTCTGGAATAGATGCCGATACATGTAAGTGTTCGAGAGATGGATGATCAGAACTTCTGTAAGCTGCTGGCCCGCGCGCGGAAATTTCTGGGCTGCGTGCTGCAGGAATGCAGCTTTCAAGAGGAGCGATATGCGTAGATCAGTATTGATCCAGGGCGTGATACTCCTGGCGAGCGTGGCGGCCGCTGCGACGGTGCACGCCAGCACAATTCCAGCGGGAAACTACGAGCTGACCGACGCGACGGTGGACGGATATCAGCTCACGGGAACGCTGAGGCTGAATACGAGCGGGCTCGTTGATGCGGCGAACATCACGCTGAACGATTCGGCGCTGGGCAATCCGGTGTTCACGGATGTGAATTCAGCCGGTGGGCCATCGGGCTACAGCCCGACAGCAGACTATGCGTACATCAGCGATCCGGGCTTGGGACAGTTGGCACTCGACTACCTGACAACGCAGAACACTTCGGGAGATATCGGTCTCTGCATTTTGGCGGCGAATGACTGTAATAGCTACGAGGCCTCGTACTATGCAGATCTACAGCGGGTCGGCGCTTGGCTACGGCCCGGTAGAGCTCGGCAGCGGAAGTCTGGATCCGAACACGCCGGCGAGTTCGCCTACGCCCGAGCCGGCGACACTGGCTCTGCTGGGCACCAGCCTGATCTGGCTGGTCTCAATAACCCGGCCGCGATCGCGACGACGGAGGCTATAGCGACGCGACTGAGGAGGTTTGTACACCTCAATGCGAGAGGAGACCAAAGACGGCGACGCCGTTCTGGGTGCCAACGTAGACCTTCCCGTTTACGACCAGCGGGACGATGAATTTATTGCCGTTCCCAAAACTGTCTCGGCCTGAGGCTGCCTGGTTGCTGTTGTAGAACTCGTGGGCGAGGTTGGTGGGGTCGTACGCGTGAAGCACGCCGGCGGAGTTCGTGCTGGACTCGAGCGCCCAGACGATGCCGTTCTGCGTTCCGTTGGCGGAGATAGTGGGTGTCGGACCGGGATGAGGAAATTTGACCGCCGTCATGCTCGAGGCGGAGGTGGCGAGGCGCGCATTGCTGATCGGGAAAGCCTTGAGGGAATCGCCGTCTGCGGCGTAGTAGAGCACACCGTTGAAGCAGGCGGGGCTCGAGTAAACCATGCCGGTCATTACGCCCGAGAGTTGTTGATAGATGTTGGCTGTGGAAGACGGATTGTATTTGCCGAGATTGTCGCGATCGGCAAGGTAGATGGTCTGATCTTTGCCGGCGCCGACGACGAGGTGATGCACGCGTGCCGTTCGCGTCGGTCTGGTCCGGCAGCAGAAGCGCGCCGCCGGAGCCGAGGTCGAGGTCGGCATTGGAATTCGAGATGCCGTTGGCGGATTCGAAATAGTCGGCGACGGTGAGCTTGCCGCCAGCAGTGGAGAGCTTCAGCATGGCGTTGCCGAAGTCCTGATGGGATGGGAAGCCGTTCGAATCGAGCGTGGTATCGAACGTGCCGTTAGCGTCGAGCAGATAGATGAAGCCGCCGGAATCCGCGGCCATCCCGGCGCCTGCCATCCACGCGGAGCCCTCGTGCCCATTGGGCGTGAGGTTGAGAACGGCAGTCTGCTGTAACGAAGGCTCGCTGTACGCGATCACCCAGCCCGTGTAGAGGCCGATGTCACAGTGCGATGTCCAGGTGGTGTACAGCGTACCGTTCACCAGCAGAAGAGCAGCGCGTTCCGCGTACTGCGACGGGTTGAAGACAACATTGCCGCCCTTGTGAGTTGTCGCCCGTGCCTGGGTAAGTCGCGGAGATTGCGGTCGGGCTGCCGGCGAGCTCGGCTCCAGTGGTGAGGTCGAGGGCGTGCAGGCGTTGATGGTAGCCGCCGGAAGAGTCCTTACTCATCGCGACCGTGAACAGCGTGCCGTTGGACCCGTTTTTGCGATCGATGACGGGAGTCGAGGTGATGCCGATCTCGGGAGTGATCTGGCCACAGCCGTGGTCGTCACTGGTTGTCTCGCCAGAGGCGAGAACGGACGTGTGCCAGAGCTGCGCGCCGGTATCGGCATCGAACGCATAGACGCTGGCATGCTCGGTGGCGACGTAGAGGATGTTGTGCAGCACGTTGCCGATGACGACGTTGGCGAGGAACAGCGGTTGTGCGTCGACTTTGCCGTCGGTGGAGAAGGAGCCGATTTTGCCGAACTGGGTGCTGTTGACGTTTGCGGGAGTGAGGATCGTCTCCTGCGGGTTGAGACCATCGCGCGCGAGATCGTAGTGCCAGGTGGTAACGTCAGGGGCGTTGGTCATCGCCGCGCCTTGAACGGTGAGCGCGAGTGTGGCGGTGTGGGTGAGGGAACCGGAGGTGCCAGTAAACGTTAAGGTGGGCGCGGCGGATGGTGTGGTGATCGTGGCGGTGAACGTAACCGACGCGGAGGGTTGCGCCGGGGTGAGCGTGAGCGAGGACGGGTTTGCGGTGACGCCGGACGGAAGCCCGGAGATCGCAACAGAGATGGAGCTGCTGAAGCCGTTCATCGCCGACGCGGTGACGCTGACCGCACTGCTTGTCGCTCCCGCGGTGAGCGAGAGTGAGCCCGGCGCGACCCCGAGGGAGAAGTCCGGCGTGGGTTTCGGAGTGGAGTTACCGCCGCACGTGGTGAGCAGGGAAATCGCGATCAGGGATGTAACGATTCCGAGCGCGTTCGTGGAGGTGCGCATTTGGCTTGTGTCCGGGCGTGCGGCTGTTCAACACAATGACTGTATCGCGGTTGTGATGCGCCAGTTGTCATCCGGGTCCGGGCGAGTTTCGCGCAGTTCACAAAGCCGCCATCCTCAGAACGCCTTCTCGGCAAAACTACGCGAGACATCCCGCCGTAACCGCTTTGCTATGTGAATTTGTTACCAAAAGATCGGCCGGAAGGCTGGGGATTACTGTTACAGTCCGGACAGCTTTCAACAGTGATTGTTTAGGGCTGGACCAACGGGTCATCCCGTCTCCCGTGGTCACGGGTCTCTATCTAGCGGCTGTGATCGCGATTCTGTTCTAACGATGGAGACCCAATGGGCCGTTTCTCACTTCCTCTTCTCTTCGTGTCCGCTCTGTGCGCCGTTGCAGCTCACGCTTCTGCGATCACTGCCGGCACGTACGATCTCACCAACACATATGTCGATGGATACCAGATCACCGGCGATGTTGTGCTTAACAGCAGCGGGATTGTGACGTCCGCTGACTTGACGCTGAATTACGCGGCGCTGGGCAATCCGACCTTCACCCATGTCAACTCCGCAGGCGGCCCCGCAGGCAATAACCCCGTGGCCGATTACGCGTATATAGCGGGGGCGGATGGTCAAATTCTCCTGCAGTATCTAACCACGTTCGATGCTTCTGGAAACATCGACCTTTGCATCCTGAACGTCACGTGCAATTCATATCAGGCGTCATACAGCCAAATTTATTTGCAATCGGCATTTGGATATAACCCGGTTGACCTCAGCAGCGGGACGCTGGATCCGGCGGTTGCTGCTACACCTGAGCCTTCATCACTGGCCCTGCTAGGCACGGGAATTTTAACCGCGGCCGGTGCGATGCGGCGCAGGCTCGTAAAGGCACGACTGTAATCTGGCGAGTGTGCGGATTAAAAAGAGTACGGCTGGCGCATATCGCCAGCCGTAAGTCTTTCCAGTTTTGCGACAGAATCAAGCGTTCATGCTGACCGATTCCTGTGCCTTGATCTCGCGCTCTTCAGCCTTGGCACGTGCGGCCTTATTGCGCTGCGAGCGGAGTTTCATGAAGGACTTGGCCTCCTGGTAGAGGCGGGGGACGTCGCGATTGACGATCGCCTTCCAGACCACACGAGCGGCGGCCTTGGGACGGAAGTAGTACTCGTCATAGAAGCGGTGGACCTGCTCCATGACGTACTCGGTGGGCAGGCCGGGGTACTCAATGTGTGCCATCTGGTGCCCGCCGCCGTCCTCCATCTGCTCGTTGGTGATGAAGTTGTTGCGTGCGGCGAAGTCGTAGAACTCCGTGCCCGGATAGGCGTGCGCGACGGAGACCTGGATGGTTTCGCAATCGAGCGATTTCGCGAAGTTGATGGTGTTCCGGATGGACTCCTTGGTCTCGCCGGGCAGGCCGAGGATGAAGTCGGCGTGGATGACGAGGCCGAGGTCGTGGCAGTCCTTGACGAAGTCGCGTGCGCGCTCGACGGTGGCGCCCTTCTTGATGTTCTTTAGGATCTGCGGGTCGCCCGATTCGAAGCCGACGATCAGCAGGCGGCAGCCAGCTTCCTTCATGGCCTTCAGGGTTTCGCGGTCGGTGGTGACGCGCGAGGTGCAGGACCACGTGATGCCGAGCGGCTTCAGCTTCTCGCAGAGCTCGATCGTCCGGACCTTCTGGATGTTGAAGGTGTCGTCGTCGAAGAAGAATTCCTTGACGTGCGGGAAGTTCTCCTTGGCCCACTTCATCTCGGCCGCAACATCGTCGGTGGACCGCTTGCGCCAGGCGTGGCCGCTGAGCGTCTGCGGCCATAGGCAGAAGGTGCACTGCGCGGGGCAGCCGCGCGTCGAGTAGAGCGCGATGTACGGATGCAGAAGGAACGGCACGTTGTACTTGGTGACGTCCATGTCGCGCTTATAGATCTTGGTCGCCCATGGCATCTCGTCGAGCTGCTCGGGCGTGACCTGAGGGCGATCCGGGTTGTGCTGGATCTTGCCGTCAGCGCCCCGATAAGAAATCCCGAGGATCTCGTTCAGCGGCTTGCCGTTCGCGTATTCGACAACGGAAAAATCGAACTCGCGGCGGCAGACGAAGTCGAGGACCTCGCACTCGTTGAGCGCGCGGTCGGGGTCGGTTGTGACCGGCGGGCCGACGAAGGCGATGCGGATTGACGGGTTCGCCGCCTTGATGGCACGAGCGAGTCCGTGGTCGCCAGCCCATCCGACCGTCGAGGTGAAGAGCACCAGGAACTCGTAGTCCTTTGAGATCTCGATGACCTCGTTGGCCGAGATGTGATGGGGCGGGGCGTCGAGCAGCCGCGAACCCTCCAGCATACCGGCCGGATAGGTCAACCAGACCGGGTACCAGATAGGACTCGATCTCACGGGTTGCAGGCCAGCGGGAGCTGGCGCCACCATCAAAGTTTTCGAAGGAAGGCGGGTTCAGGAGCAGGGTTTTAAGCGGCATACGATAAGTCTCATTTTACCATTTCGTTACTGCGGATAACGCCGCGTTTGAGTGCGGGGGTGGAAAGGAAGGTTCCCGGCGTGCGAAATCGGGCAAACCCCCTCTTAAAGAGAGGGTTATGGGTTGGGGCCGGAGGTGGCCGCAGGAGTCGCGGCCGCATTGCGAAGCCACGTGTCCAAATGCCCCTGTGCGCGCATGAGCTGCACCTGGGCCTGTTCGAGATCGAACCGGGAGTTGAGCATGGTAATGAACTTTCCTCGCTCATCGATCTCTGCATTCGCCTGGTCCTTAGGGGTGCGCTGGGGCGCGCTGGAGTTCGCCGCAGTGGCCTGAAGCTGCGTGCGGATGGCGGCCAGCTGCTGCGACGCGAGCTGCTGCTGCAGGTCTGCGACGTCCGCTTTGGCCGCCAGAGTCCGCGTGCTGCGGGCGAGCTGCACGTGTCCTTCGCGGTCTTTGATGCGAGCGTTGTTGTAATCGGCATAGGCGTGGACCGCGTCCGCAGCGGACTCCTTCGCCCTGTCCTTGAGAGCCCGGTCAAAAATGGGCCAACTCATCTGGATCCCGACGCCCGCGTTGTTGTAGCGGAATGTCCCCGGAGGGAAGTAGATCTGATAATTGTTGAACTTGGCGAACAGGCTGTACTGGCTGGCGAGGAAAATCTGCGGCCGATAGAGCTTCTTTTGGTCGCCCCAGGCGATCCGCTGCTTCGCTTCAGCGCTTTCGAGCGCCGCCTGTACGCTCGGGCTGGCCGGCAAGCTGATTTTGGCCTGATCCTCGGTCGGGGCGCCGAGTTGCGGAACGCTGTCGTGTGCGGTTGTAAGATCCGTCGACGGCAGGCCGATGAGATCTGCGAGGCGTTGCTGATCGAGCGCTCGTTCATCCTGCGCGTTCAGGTAATTCAGGCGGATCTGCGCGGCCGTGAGCTTGGCCTGGGTCAGATCCATTCCAGTGTCAACGCCCGCGTTGAGGCGATCGCTGACGATGGTGACGAGCTGCTCGGCGCGTGCAAGCTGCTCATCCAGCGCCTGCTCGCGAGAGAGGTCCCGGTCGACCGCCAGGTAGGTCACAACTGTGTCCTCTTCAACTGAGCCACGAGCGTCGTTGAGGTTCAGGACTGCGGCCTGAAGGCCCAAACGCGCGGCGCGGATGTAGTCTCTCTGCGACCAGCTAAGCAGGACGCCCTGCAACGTGGCGTTAACGACGGACGGTTGTCCCAGCGGGTAACCGTAGGACCAGCCGAGCCCGGAGCCGACCGTAATCGCCGGGATATAGACGTCTTTGCTTTCACTGAGGATCGCGGTCGATTTATCGACGTCTGCCTGCGCGAGGCGAACACGGGGATTGTTCTTGAGCGCGAGATCAACGGCGGAGACCAGCGAGATCTGCGCGTGGGCAGATCTCGACGCAGGGCCGAACGCGAGCACGGAAACAATCAGGAGTGCCGCTGCGTTTATCCGAACGACTGGGGATTGCCTCTGCATCGTCGTCTTTCGTCCGCCTCCATTTGCGTTCAGCGTTCTGCGATGGTCGCCTGTTGCTCGAGCGCGGCAAGTTCATTGCGCGCGGGAGCGTAGTCCGCGGCCAGATCGAGAGCGCGTGCGAGTTCGATCTTAGCGTCCGCCGTATTGCCCTGGTTGCGGAGAAGTCTAGCGAGCGTTACGTGCACGCGGAATGCCGGAGCGGCGTCGGACTTGAAGCCAGACGCGAGGTAATCACGCAGAGCACGCTCGGCGAGACGTGGCTCGCAATTCATTTCGGTCAGGGTCGTTGCCGCGTCGACGAGTGTGGCGTCGTGGAGGCGATCGACAGCGATGGCGTGGCGCAGAGCCTCGACTGCCCGATCGTCCTGTGAGCGCCGCGAGTAAAAGGCCCCCAGGTCAGCCCAGGCGTTCGGCTTGTTCGCCACCGCGGTCGCGGCGCGGAACTCGCGTTCGGCGGTCGTGTAATCCTTCTGCTTTTCGGCAGACATCGCGCGAGTGCGGTGCGCGTTCTGCGGCAGCTCAGCGGCAGAGCGGTCGGCGAGAAGAGCAGCCTTCTCAAAGCCGCCGCCTACGATCGAAGGGGCGTCGATGTAATACTCGCTGAGATCGTTGACCGCATCGCCGTTCAGCGGGTTGAGCCGGACGGCTGCTTCGAATGCGTTGCGGACCTTGAAGGCGAGGCGCAGGCCGGCAATCGGTCCGGCGCTATCAGCCTGCATTCCATATGCGCGGCCGGCCCAGTCCTGGGCCGCGCTGTCACTGCCGAGCGTGCGAAGCGCGGCGGTGCACTCAGAAGCCGCCGCGGAGGCCAGCGACTGCGCGTAATAGGCGCGGCATAGCAGCAGATGCGCGTGGCCATTGGACGGCTCCGTGGAAAGGACCTGCTTCAGTTGCGCGACGGCAATGGTGGCGTTACCGTTCAGCAGCGCGTCCGTGGCGGAGGTGAGATCGGCTGCGCGCGAGGCGCGGGGAAGTGCGAGCAGCGTTACAGCGCCGAAGGCGAGAACGGCGCTGCGAAGGCTGAGGATTTTTGCCGGGAACTTCAATAGATGAGCTTCCAAAGGATGCATGGATCGGTTATTGAACAACCTGGACCTTCATTCCGTCGGCGAGGTCGACCTCGCTGGTTGCGCCTAGCGCGATGAGATCGCCCTCATTGAGTCCACTGGTAATCTCCGCGCGCGTAAGGTTGACGACTGCATTCGGTGCAATCTCCACGGGCGTGCGCACCAGTTTGCTCTCGACAATCTTGTAGACGAAGTTGACGGAACCCTCGGTGTGCAATGCCTCGCGCGGTACGCTGAGGACGTTCTTACGCTGCGAAGTCGTGACTCGGACCGTGACATTGGTGTTGGGCAGCAGATCGCCGCGGGCGTCGTCAACTGTGATGAGGCATTCACCGACGTTCCGCGTGCCATAGGTGATGACTGTTGTAGGTGCCTGCTCGACGTGACCGTGCCAGACGAGGTTCGGCTTGGCTTCCCAGGTGATGCTTACCGGCTGCCCGGCGGCGAGCTTGCCGATCTCGGGTTCGTCGAAGTAGGCACGAATCTGCAGCTTGGTGAGATCGGCGACGTTGATCAGCGGCTGGCCGGGTTGCACGAAGTCATACTGCGCAACCGGCAAAGAATAGACGGTCCCGTTGAACGGAGCGTGTACGTCTACATTGGCAAAGCCACTCTGAGCGGCGGCGAGATTCGCTCGAGCCTGCGCAACCTGGGCGCGCTGGTTCGAAAAATCGATCGTGCCGAACCGGTTGTGGATTCGCTTCTGAATCTGCGCGACGCGGTTCTGTGCTGTGGTGAGTTGTTGCTGCGCGAGCGCGACCTCATTGGGTGAAGCAGCACCCTGCGCGAGAAGCTTCTGATCGGTAGCGAGCGTGGCCTGTGCCTGCTGGACCTGATTCTGTGCGTTCGTCAGGTCGGACTGTTCGCCGATCTGCTCGTCCTGCGTTCCGCCGTGCTGCATGTTCATCAGGGCAGCCTCGGCGCCCTGCAGCCCTGCCCGAGCACCGGCGACACGGTTTGCCGCGTCGGATGCATCCATCCGGAGGAGTTCCTCACCTTTGCGGACCTGCTCGCCGAGATGCACGTAGAGCCTAGCAATCACTCCAGGATTCGGAGCGTGCGCCTGAAAATCGACGATCGGCTCAACCTTGCCGTTGGTCGGTATGGTGCTGGTAAGGTCCTCGCGGCTCACTCGCGCAGCGCGCACCTGCACCACGGGCTTGCGGTGCAGGAGGAAGAAAACCACCACCACGAGGATAACGGCGAGCAGAATCCAGAGCCACGCACGTGATTGGGTTTTTCCTTCTTGAGCCATATGCAAAGGGTCAGTATATAGGACGACCCGAGATGGCTTTGAGGTCCAAAACATTTATGACGAATGGATTACAGCGCTTCTCGCGACGTTACAAACTTGAGTCCTGTGCGCCTCAGGAGCATCTCTCAAAGGCGAGAATCTCGAGCTCCCACCCGCCGAAATCGGGGTGCCAGTTGCGACGGAGATGATAGGCGACATCGAAGAAATCGCCGGCCGACCAGCTCTGCTGCCGCGACTGCTCGGCCCACGGGGTGCGGCGTCCCCAAGCGACTCCGCTGAACCGGCCGGCGCCGTCCTGGTCCTCGAGCGACACACGCACGTGGCGTTCTGCCAGTATGCGTGGCGGGTTCACCAGACGGACACGGCGCGTCGCAAAGATCGGGTCCGGATTGCCGAGGCCAAAAGGCCCCAGCTGTTCGAGGAAAGCGAGAAGGTCAGGCGTGATCTGCGCGAACCGCAGCTCCAGATCCAACCGGATATCTTCTGCCGCAGGTGCCAGCCCGAGCTGGGCGGCCGCAATGCGGGCCAGCGATGCGCGCAATTGCGGCACATTCGTTGAGGGGAGAGCGAACCCGACCGCATGGGCATGGCCGCCGAACCGGGAAAACAGCGCGGTATCGGCTTCCTCGTGCGCGGCGGTAATGGCTTCCAGCAGGTGAAAGCCGGGAACCGAGCGGCCTGAGCCATGAGCCGTGCCATCCTCATGCGCGACAACCAACGCTGGTCTCCCGGTACGCTCAACGACGCGTGAGGCGAGAATTCCGACGACGCCGCGGTGCCATCCGGCGGTGTCGGTTCCATGGTCGTCGAGAACAAGGCACGCCGGAAGGCCGTCGGCCGAGGCGAGCAGTGCCTCAATCTGCTGCTCGATCTCGCGCAGCGCATTGGCTTCGGTGGCCCGCCGGTCATTATTGAGGCGATGCAGCTTCTCGGCAAGCGCGCGGGCAGCGGCAGAATCCCGCGAGAGAAACAGCTCGACAACATCGCTCGCGACCTCCATGCGCCCTGCAGCATTCAGGCGCGGAGCCAGCCGGAACCCGACGTCAGTTGCAGAGATCGGACGCGAGATGTCGATGCCCGCCAGCTCCATCAGGGCACGAAGCCCGGGTTGCGCCGGACTTCGAAGCTCACGCAGACCAATCGACGCAATGGTGCGGTTTTCGTCCCTTAGCGGAACGGAGTCCGCGATCGTAGCCACAGCGAGCAGCTTAAGAAATGAAGGCAGCGTCTTCGTCCGAAGCCGCTCGCGCTCGGCATCATCGCGCGCTGCCCCCTCGAGCAGCGCCTGGGCAAGCTTGAACGCAACGGCCGCGCCGCAAAGGTCCTTGCACGGATATGTGCAGTCGGCCTGGTTCGGGTTCAGCACCGCCAGGGCACGCGGCGTGCCGTTCAGCTCATCCGGAAGGTGATGGTCCGTCACGACGAGGTCCAGCCCGAGCCGGACCGCTTCTTCGGCCGCGGCGTGCGCCCGAATCCCTGTATCCACGGACACAACCAGCCGCACACCTTCTGCCGCTGCGTCGGCGATGCGCGACTCCCGCATCCCGTAACCCTCGCGGATTCGATGAGGTATGTGGTAACGGATATCCGGCGTGACACCGAGCGCCGCGGCTACGCGCTCGCACGCCGTCTTCAGCAGCACAGTGGCCACCGTGCCGTCAACGTCGTAGTCGCCGTAGATAAGGACTGGTTCGCCTGCCAGCAGGGCTTGGCGAATGCGCTCCACGGCGTCTCGCATGCCGCGCATCGCGTACGGATCGTGCAGATGCGAAAGGGAAGGGCTGAGGAACTTTGTCGCCGAGCTGGCGTCTGCATAGCCGCGAGCGATCAACAGCCGGGCAGCAGGTTCCGGTAGGCTCAAATCGCGGGCGAGCTGTTCCGAGGCGGAAGAGCGCGCAGTGGCGGATATCCAGCGAGCCTCGGCGGCTGCTTCAGCGGGTGACATTCAATTCATTCTCACCGGGCTCTGAGTGGAAAACGAGTCCCGAACCGGCCGCTGATAGCATCTGTGCGATGAAGAAAGCAGCGCTGATTGTAATCCTGGGCCTGGTTCTCACCTGCGTTTCAGAAGCTCAACGTCCGCAACCGGTCGCGGAGCCACACACCGCTCTGATTCACGAGGCCTTGGAAAATAGCTCACTGGTTAACGGCCGAACCCCGTTCCATCTTTTTATGGACATTCACCCGGGCAAGATTCTGTTCCCGGGGCATACTGCTTCGCCGGCTATGCACGGATCAATCGAAGTCCTCTGGGCGGGACCATCACGATACAAGCTGATGTTGACCACGCCGGACTTCGGCCAGACGAAGATCGTTGATGGCGCGCGGGTACAGGAGACAGATACAGGCGATTTCCTCCCGCGGTGGCTCGATGACTTTGTACGTGCGCTACTTGAGCCCGTTCCGCAGTCCGAATCGCTTGGCGAACTGAAGCTGAAGATGTACGGCGGGGGCATCATGAATATGCCGGGCCGGCCATCGGTGACGATACCGCGCTGCATCTCGAAATCTGATCGGCTGGGCGGCATCTCGGATGAGACGAGCGAAGCCAGGGTCTGCTTCGACCGTTCCCACGCCTGGATCGCTGCGGGGCAGGAGTTTACGCGCTATGTGACCTTCAAGGATTTTCGCCATTTTGGCAAGCAGATGATTCCGCGTACATGGCTGGACGACATCCCGGAGAACATCTTTCTAGAGGGCACGATCACCCGGCTGGATAAGTTGGACGAAGAAGACGCCCGGGCAATCCGCGTCTCAGAGCCGACGCCGCCGAGCGGGCAGATACCCACGGTCTTTGTCTCGCGGCAACGGATCGATCATCTGAAAGAGCCACTGCCGGAGTACGAATGGCCAGCGGAAAACAGCGAAGCCGTCGAAGGCTGGATGATCCTTTACGTGCGCACAGACCGGACAGGGAAGATACGCGAGTCGTATTGGGACAGCTCCGATAATTACAAGCTGCAGGATGCCGGGGTTCGCCTGGCGCTGCTTTCGAAGCTGAAGCCGCTCGAAGTGGACGGCGCGCCGGTGCAGATCGAAGGCCCCATGGTCCTGCACTTCAAGACATATCGCACCGATGAAACGGCGGCGCCGAAGCCTTAGCCCAGTCAATCGTCGTCGGCATCGTCGACGATTATGTGTCCCAGCTCTGTAAGTGTCTCCATCAGGTTCTGGAACGTGTCGTACCACTCCGTCGCCGTCTCGAACAGGTACATCACGCCGCCGTGGGAGAACCCGAGCTGCAGATAGCCGGTCTTGCCGACGTGCTCAGTCAACTCCTGTGCCTCGTGGAGCTCCGGCGCGTCCTGGTCCGGATAATTGTGGCTCCGAACCTGCTCCATCAGCGTCGCAACGTCCTCGGGCTCGAGCACGACCTCGCTCATCGTAATGAAGGGCGCGTTGGCCGCCTTGGCGTGTTCGACGAAGTCCTTCCAGCCGTCGTCGCTGTCGGCTTCAAAGATGACCGTCGGCACGTCCTCGGAGACGTACCCGTTCATGCGCCGCATGCCGTGCCCGGCGATGAACGCGATCATGTCATCTTTCACAGTTGTCAGATCATCCAGAACCATAAGCATCCATTTTCGCAGATTGCGGGCTGCGGTGCCGCAGGACCCTAGCGCATCCAATCCGCATGTCGAACTACGAGCATCACGTATTTGTCTGCCTCAATGAGCGGGACAAGACCGCCGCCCGCCCGAGCTGCGCAAACCGCCACTCAAACAAGATTCGAGACCTGATGAAAGACGCCGTTAAGGCTGCAGGGCTGAAGAGTAGCGTCCGCGTCAACCAGGCCGGCTGCCTGGATCAATGCGAGCACGGTTCCGTAATCGTTGTTTATCCGGAGGCCGTCTGGTACGGCTTCGTGCATCCGAAGGACGTCGAAGAGATCGTCGAGGAACACCTGAAGCACGGCCGGCCGGTGGAGCGCTTGCGGCTTCCGCAGGGCTGCATTAACACGAAGGAGTGTCCACACCGCAACGCGTGAGAGCTCGGTTCACGACGTGCTAACCTATGGCTGCCCATGATTTTCTCGAAGGACTACATTGGCTATCTTGCGCGGCAGACGACGAAACATCTGGTCGCCGCGAAGATGATCAAGACAGACAAGCCAGATCTGGCGAACGCGCGCGTGACAGCTGCGCTCATCGACGAGCTCGGGCTCGAAGACCGGATCAATGAAGAGGTTCGCGTGATCCTGGAAGCCTTCCAGGATGACATGCTCAAGAGCGGCGCCAGCTACCCGGAGATGTTCAAGAAGGTGAAGATGGAGCTTGCACGCAAGTACAAGGCGGTGCTATGAGGATCAGCCGCGACAAGCTCAACAAGCTGGCCCACACCGTGGCCGACACGCTGGCCGAAATCGACGAGGTCGAGTTCATGGAGGACCGCAACACGATCCGCCAAGAGGCGCGCAAGGCTCTTGAAACCCTGCTCACCCAGGAGACCAAGATCGACGCGGCGGCACGGCAGAAGATCGCGTCGCAGCGGCGCATCATTCCCGAGGGCTCGCAGGAGTGGGACATCCTCTACCGCAAGTACTACAATGACGAGGTCAAAAAACTCGGGTTGTAGAAAGAAGATGCGAAACTCGCGGACCCCCGGCGGCCACTCACATCTCGTTTGTCCCGTATCACATCTTTGGTATACTGGTCTTGTCCCAAGCAGCCACTCTGGCCTGCTCCCGTGGCGATATGGTGTAACTGGTTAACACGTCGCCCTCTCAAGGCGAAGAGTTCGGGTTCGAGCCCCGATATCGCTACCAAAACAAAACCGATGAGATGAATGACATGCCACAGCGGGGCCGCCCTTCAGCGGCTCTTGTTGTTTCCGTGGCGTGATACGAATGTGATACCTCGCTACAAGCGGGTTTCGCGTTTATAGTAGACCCCTGACAAATGCCGCTGTAATGTGAGCAGGTTGCGCGCAGGCCGTGATACGAAAAGCTGCTATTGCAGCCGAATCGTCCGAATCCGTGGCTCCTCGGCGCCACCGCTCTTCTCGAGGCCCTCGTTCATTTTGAAATCGATAGCGGAGACCGTCTGGAGGCCTTTCAGGTTCTCAAGATTGAGTCTTCGGAACAGGTCTCAATCGAAGAGGTCAACATCGCTAAGCTCGAGGCCGACTATTTTCCCAGCATCGGGACCTTCCCACCTACATAAACCCGAGACTGTTCGTCGCGAAGATTTCGGCCTCGCCGCTACGGCTCAAGCGCAGTGCACAATTGCTGCTCAACTGCTCCGGTCGCCGCGCTTGCTGAACTCGGCAATCCTCCTGTACTTAAATTTCGTGGTGCCTATAAGCCCAGCTTTCCGTTAAACGAAATAGCACGTTCAAGCAGGGTATGGATGCTCGGCCATACGCGAGCGTGGAAAGATCTCACGCTTGACATCCCCGGAGATATACCACGCTTGACACGTCTGTGCGGTTCCAGTAAAGATTCGTTCACTCAAATAAAACGATTTAACCGGAGCTAGAAGATAAGCTCCACATTTTTGCGCCGGACCATCGCCGCGAGGGAAGCAGAAACAAAATTCAGGGAGAAAAGATGATGCAATACGCCACTACATTCCACAGGTGCAGGTCAGCTTGGTCTTTCCTGGCGGTCCTGGTTTTCACGGTTCTGCTTTCGACGGCATCGCTTCGTGCGCAAACTTCGCTTGGCCAAATCGCCGGTACCGTCACGGACGTGACGGGAGCTCTCGTCCAAGGCGCAGACATCACCGTGACGGAAGTCAACACCGGTGCAGTGCACACTGCGCATACTGACGACAGTGGCTTCTTCATTGTCACCAACCTGCCGATCGGCAGCTATGTTCTTGGAGTAGCCAAGACCTCGTATCGTTCTGAAAAACGCTCCGGATTGACTGTCACCGCCGACGCGCACCTCACTGCCGACTTTCAGCTGCAGGCTGGCTCCACGGGAGAAACCATCACCGTTGAAGCGGTTCAAGGAGAGCAACTGAACACCACGTCCGGTGAACTCGCGCATGTAGTCGACACACGTGAGGTCGAGACTCTTCCGCTGAACGGACGCAACTACACCCAGTTCCTCACCCTCATTCCCGGAGCGGTCGTTACCAACCCGGATATTTTTGCGATCACCACAGGTCTCAACTCGAACAACCAAGTGATTAATGGCAACCGCTCAGACTCCGCAAACCTCACAGTGGACGGGGCGTTCAATCAGGCCTCTGGCTCCAACGGCTCGCTCATCAACAACGTGGGCCCGGACTTCATTCAGGAAGTCAAGATCGAGACTTCAAATTTCTCGGCCGAGTACGGCCGGACCTCCGGTCCAGCTTTCAACATTGTCACGAAGGGGGGCACCAACAAGTTCCACGGTTCGGCGTTCGAGTTCATCCGCAACAACGTCTTCGACGCACGCCCATTCTTCAGTGCGAAGAAAACTCACCTGCGCTTCAACGATTTCGGCTTTTCGGGCGGCGGACCCATCGTACGCGACCGGCTTTTCTTCTTCGGCGGACAGGAATACAAGCGTCTCCGCCAGCAGAACGCGCCAACTTTATTCACCGTCCCGTCCAGCGCCCTGCTCAACGGTGACTTTAGCAGTCAGCCCCAGCTTTATGTTCCGGGGACATTCAACACGACCAAAACGCCGATCTCGGGCAACAATATTGCTGCTCTTATGACATCGGATGGCAAGGCGATTGCGAATGTCTATCGGGTCATGAGTGCTCTCGGCACTCTTACCGACACGCCCACAACAAACAACCTTAGCCTTTCGCCTTCCAACCCGCTGAACTTCCGCGAGGACTTTGTTCGTCTTGATTTCAAGATCAATGAGCGCAACAATATTTACGGTCGGTGGCTCAGCGACCACAACGTCTTGATTGATCCCTACGGTACGTTCTCCACGAGCGGCGTGCTTCCCACCGTCCCCACCACCCGTAACCGGCCCGGGCAGAGCTACCTGGTTTCCGAAACGTTCAATTTCCGTCCGAACATCATCAACCAGGCCACAGGTAATTTCAGCTTCGTCTCGCAGCACATCCCTCCCTACGGCGCGAACTACAAGCGCTCGACCTACAATTTCACCTATAACAAGCTTTACCCGACAGCCGGCCTCTACCCGGATGGCATTCCCTTCGTCAACATCCTGAACTATGCCAACTTCACCGGTCCCTACTTCTCGCTTAACTCGCCTACTACGGACATCCAGGCCGGTGACACGGTTTCCATCGTGAAAGGCAACCACCTGATCAAGTTCGGTGGCGTTTACATTCGTGATCGCGTCGACCAGAACGGCCGGCCCAACTATAACGGCAGCGTGGTCTTCAATCCTGCCAACAATCCCAACACGACGGGGAATGCCCTTGCGGATGCTCTGCTGGGCAACTTTCAGAGCTATACCGAAGCCAGCGCCGACCCCACTGGGCATTTCCGCTTCTCGCAACCTGAGGTGTTCGCCCAAGACACATGGAAAGCCACGCCCAAGCTCAGCCTCGAGTTCGGTGTCCGCTGGCAGGACATTCTTCCTCTTTATGCGCAGGGCAACAACTATGGCAACTTCGATCCTGCTTACTACAACCCGGCCAACGCCATCTCCGTCACCACATCCGGTAAAGTCGTTCCTGGCACCGGCAATCCGTACAACGGTTTGGTACGTACGGCTGAAGGCATCCCCCAGGACCAGGTAGCGCGCGTGCCCAACGTGAACACCGCTGCATACCCACAGATTCCGCAGGTTGCTCCCCGTGGGCTGTACAAGATGAATGGAGCTTTCGGTCCCCGGCTTGGCTTTGCGTTTGCCCCTGATCCGAAGACCTCTGTGCGCGGCGGCTTCGGCACCTTCTACTACCGTCCTGAAGGCAATGTTGGATTCAGCCAGGTCAACATCCAACCGTACCTGCAAAACACGGAGTTCGACAACGCCAATCTAAGCAACATTACTGCGGGCAGCCCGAATAACACCGGTCTCCAGGGCGGAATCAGCGCTATCGATCCCAACCTCAAAAATCCCTATATCGAACAGTACTCGCTTGGCGTGCAGCGCGAGCTTGCTTTCGGGCAGCTGCTGGAAGTCACGTATGTGGGTAATGTGGGCCATCATCTGCTCCGGCAGCCGAACATCAACACGCCTCCTATCGCGCTGCTAGCAGCCAATCCCGCTGTGAACTCCAATTTTTACAACCCGTATAAGGGGTTCAGTTCCATCGGCCAGAACCGCAGCGACTCCAACAGCAACTACAACGCCTTGCAGGCGTACCTGTCCAAACGCAAGGGCGCTCTGGCGTACACCGTCAGCTACACCTTCCAGAAGGCACTTGGAGATTCCTCTGAGAACAACGTTGACCTCGCCAACTGGCAGGACCTGCAGTACAACTATGGCGAGCTGAACATAGACCGCAAGCACGCCTTTGTCGCCACAGCGAACTACCAGTTGCCGAGCTTCGCCGGGCGCAACGTCGCGCTGCGCGAGGGCGTCGGCGGCTTCATGATCACGGTTGTTACCCGGTTCCAGACTGGCCCGTTCTACAACATCACGGCCAGCGCACCGACACTTGGCACGCGCCGCGCCAACTATGTAGCCGGCCAGTCTGTCTATGCAAAGGGACCGTGCTGTTCGCTGCCGAACCATCAGCGTCAGTGGGTCAATCCCGCTGCTTTTACTGCACCGTCGGCAAGCGCGTTCGGCAACTCCGGGAACGGGCAAGTAGTGCTGCCTAATCTCAATCAAACCGACGCCAATCTCGCGAAGATTTTCACCATTCACGAACGCGTTCAGTTCCGGATCCAGGCTGATTTCTTCAATGTTTTCAACCGCACCAATTACAGCGGCATGGGGACTACAGCTACTAGTGGGACCTCGTTCGGCCGCCTCAGCAGTGCCTACCCTCCACGCCAAATGCAGTTCGGCGGAAAATTCACTTTCTAACCAACGAGCATCTTTGTTCACGAAACAGCAGCGGAACCTCCGCTGCTGTTTCATTCTGCTCACGGGCAATACGCCCCAATGTCAAGTGGAGAGACGCTATGCCGCTCGTATGCCTCCAACCGTTCCGACGCATTTCGTCGTTTGCAATAACATTTGCGCTCACCACATCTTTCTCTGTTTCCGTGGCACAGCGACCGGACCAGCCGGTCCCCGATAACGGTCCACTGCCTCTGAAAACCCTGCTCGTCGGGGTGGATCAACGCGAGACGACATCCCTGAATGGCCGCTGGCATTACCTGGTCGACCAACCTCCAGCCAAGGCTCTCTACAATGATCGCGGAGAGGTGCGCGATAACGGGTACGCGCTCAATACTCATCCCAACATCTCTACAGGGCGGCACAACGACGAGTACGACTTCGCGACGGCCCCTACCTTGGCCGTCCCTGGGGACTGGAACACACAGGAACCAACGCTGTTCCGTTTCGAAGGCGTGGTCTGGTACCAGCGTGATTTCGACTTCCAGCCCCGGCCGAACACGCGCACTTTCCTGCATATTGGCGCGGCCAATTACATGTCTCACGTGTGGGTCAACGGCAAGCGCATCTGTGACCACGAAGGCGGCTTTACACCGTTCGATTGCGAGGTCACCCATGCCGTGCATGCAGGTTCTAATTACGTCGTGATCGCGGTTGATTCCACTCGCCATCAGGACGATATTCCGTCGGTAAACTACGACTGGTTCGATTACGGCGGACTCACGCGCGATGTCTCGCTCGTTAGCCTTCCATCCAGCTTTATTGATGATTACGTGGTGCAGCTTGAGCATCCTGCTCAGTTCACGGCCGCGGGTCCTCACAATATCACGGGCTACGTTCACGTTGAAGGTGCGACGGCGGGCATGCCCGTTACCGTGGAGATACCAGAAGCCGGAGTTCACATCACTGCTCGCACTGATGCCGCCGGCCGCGCGCAGTTCACCGTTGCCGTCCGCGATCTCGTCCTATGGGGACCAGGTCATCCGCGGCTTTACAAGGTAACCCTCTCCGCGGGAGCCGACTCCCTTACGGAGCAGATCGGCTTCCGCGATATTCGCGTCGAGGGACTGAAAATCTTGCTCAATGGAGAGCCGATTTTCCTTCGCGGAGTCAACGCACATGCTGAAGCTCCCGTTCGCACGGGCCGCGTGAACAGTGATGCAGATGTCGCGGCCATCTTCGCCTTCCTCAAGGATCTCAATGCTAACTTCGTCCGCCTGGCTCACTACCCTCACGACGAGCGGATGGAACGGACCGCCGATCGTGAAGGCATCATGATATGGTCGGAAATTCCACTTTGGCAGCGCATCTCCTTTGATAAACCAGAGGTCTACGCCAAAGCTGTCGCCATGCTCCATGAGATGATTCGCCGCGATCACAACAAGGCTTCTGTGATCTTGTGGTCGGTCTCTAATGAAACTCCTAACAATCCCGTCCGGACGGAGTTCCTCACCAATCTTGCCAATGAAGCACGCAAGTCGGATCCCACGCGGCTCATCACTTCGGCACTTATTGGCCCGCGCAGGAACGGCTTCAGCATGGTCCAGAACGACAAGTTCGCCGATGCGCTCGATGTCGTCGGGCAAAATGAATACATTGGCTGGTACGAAGGTACGCCGGATGATGCCGACAAGATCCAATGGCAAATGCCCCAGAAACCGGTCCTCATTTCAGAGTTCGGCGCCGAAGCCAAGCAAGGCTTGCACGGCGGAAAGATGGACCGTTGGCGCGAAGAGCAGCAGCTTAACGTCTATCAGCACCAGTTTGTGATGTTCAGCAAAATCCCACAGATATGTGGAATTGTTCCCTGGGTGCTCATGGATTTCCGCTCTCCTGGCCGAAACATCCCGGGTCTACAGGACGGCTACAACCGCAAAGGTCTTATCGCGGAAGACGGGAAGCGCAAGCAGGCTTTTTATTTTGTGCAGCAGTTCTATAAGGACCGTGCCGCCGGCATATCCAACTGGAATCCCAAGGTCCCGCCCGCGACGCAACCATAGACGCCACTATGGCATTGATCTTCACTAAAGCGCGATTTGAAGGGGGACGTGCGGCGGTCTGGGGGCCAGGCGGTGCCGCAGGACTTCGGACCAGCCCACCTCGGGGGAAGTCCATCGTTGTGTGATCCATCTCTTCTGAGATCCTTCTGAAACTTATACAAGCGCGCACTATCGGCGAGTCGTGCTATTCAAGGGAGGAGTTGTTCCCCGTTTGAATATTGCTCCCTTTTGGATATAGGATTGTCCCCTCACGGGAAGGGCACCGGATCAGCATGAACAAATGGCTGGCGCGAGTTAGGCTCGGTATTTCGGCCGCAGGACTCGTGCTCGGAACAATGGGGCTGCAGATATCCGCGCAGCCGTTACAAGCGGGATCTGCACCGGCGTGGGCTGATCCCGCAAACTGGAAAACAGCCACGGCTACGGAGACCGATGACATCGTCTATGCGATCGTCCCGGTGATTCATAACCCCAGTGCCGCCGCTTCACCAAATCCCGGTGTTCCCCGCGGAATTCGCGCCCCTGTCCCGAACACAGGCCCGTCCGGCACCATGGACCTTCACCTGGATGTCTACCAGGTCGCTTCATCAAAGCCGACTCCTGTAGTCATTCAGATCCATGGCGGCGGATGGATACGTGGTGATCGTCCAGCCTCTTCCAGGAGTTTCGGGCCGTTCTTTGCCGCCGGCGCCAGCGTAGTTGCTGTGCAGTATCGGAATGCCATTGATGCGCCCGCGCCTGCCGCTATTCAGGACGTTCGTTGCGCGATGGCCTGGGTGAAAGCTAATGCAAAGAAGTACAACTTTGACCTGAGCCGTGTGATCACGTGGGGAGGTTCGGCTGGGGGCCATCTTGCGTTGATGGCTGCCTACGCACCTGCTTCCTTCACGCCAACGGAATGTAGTGATCAGCCGAAGGTCGCTGCCGTTCTCGATGATTACGGCCCGACCAATCTCGCCGAGGGTCTTACCGAGCATGGCAGCATGGACTTCACACATCAGTGGCTCGGTCTGGATTTGCCGCTGTCATCTGCCACGGCTTCGGAGGACAGTAGCGGTACAGGTCATCGGGCTCCTCCTCGCTGGCCTGAACCGGATACTGCTCTCCTCGCCAAGGCGAAGGAGATGTCGCCGATCACCTACGTCAGACCTGGCCTTCCTCCCACATTCATCGTCAACGGAGACAGCGATCACACGGTCGATCCTTCGCAGTCAGCCGAGTTGAAGAAGGCTCTCGATAACGCACATGTTCCCGATGGCCAATACATCGTCGTGGGTGGCGGCCACGGTAATTTTTCTCCTGGAGAACAACAGAAATCTATGCTCCTGAGCCTGAGGTTCCTTCAGGCGAATGGGGTGATTGACTGATTCCTATGCCTTCACCGCCGACCTCTATGACTGGGCGATCCGACCGTTACCGAGTCCGTTCATTTCTTTAGGAGCAGCAATGCGTCGTTTTGCTACCCTCTGGGTTTTGTTTGCTGCAATGGCAGCCCATGCCGTCACCGGCAGTATTTCAACGCGAAAGGTGCAGCGATTTACGGATGGCTGGCGCTTTCTCCAATCCGATGCGGTAGGCGCCGAATCGCCATCTTTCGACGACTCCTCCTGGCATACGGTCACACTTCCGCACGATTGGGCGATCGCCGGTCCCGTCGACAGCAAGAACCCGAGCGGGCAAGGTGGAGGTTTCTTTCCTGCGGGTATCGGCTGGTATCGAAAGACTTTCGTCGTCCCTGCGTCCGCAGCCACCCGCCGCACCTTTATCGTCTTCGATGGCGTGATGGCCAACAGTGACGTCTGGATCAACGGAGAGCTGCTCGGCCACCGGCCGTATGGTTACATCAGCTTCTGTTACGACCTAACCGAACACCTGCACTACGGTGGCTCGAACACAGTGGCGGTCCGAGTCGATGACAGCCAGCAGCCCGCCTCTCGCTGGTACGCGGGGGCAGGGATCAACCGTCAGGTCCGGCTTGTGGAGACCTCGTCCACGCACATTGAGCCGTGGGGAACCTTCGTTTCCACTCCCTCCGTTTCGGCGGCTTCGGCCACCATTCACGTTCGCAGTACGGTGGCGAATCAATCGACGGCTCCGTCCACAGTGAGCCTTCTCGTAAGCCTCGTTGCGCCGGATGGGCGCCGTATCAAGAGTTTCTCGTCAACTGCCCGAACCATCGCTGCTCGGGCCGACGGTGATCTCGAAGCTGAAGCGACGATTGCGAACCCCGATCGTTGGGATCTTGACCATCCTGCGCTTTACACGATCCATGCGATCGTTCTGGATCACAATCAGCGCATCGATGAAGAAGTGGTCCCCTTCGGCATACGCGAATTTCACTTCGATCCCGATAAAGGATTTTTTCTGAACGGTCGTCACCACAAGATTTATGGTGTCGCGCTGCATACGGATGCCGGGGCGCTAGGCACGGCGGTTCCTGTTGCCGCATGGGAACGGCGGCTGAGCGCGCTGCGCGCATTGGGAGTCAATGCCATTCGTACGGCACATAATCCTCCGGCTCCCGAATTTCTCGATCTCGCCGATCGCATGGGCTTTCTAGTGATGGACGAGATGTTCGACTGCTGGACGGTTGGGAAGAATCCATACGACTATCACCTGTACTTCAAGGAATGGGCCCTGCGCGACACCGCCGATACCGTTCGCCGCGACCGCAATCATCCGAGCATCATCCTCTGGTCTGCGGGCAATGAGATTCACGATACGCCGCATCCCGAGATCGCCATTCCCATCCTGAAGTTATTGGTCGAGACCTTCCACCAGAACGATCCCACGCGGCCAGTCACGCAGGCACTCTTCCGCCCCAATGCAAGCCACGACTACGAAGACGGTCTCGCCGATCTTCTCGACGTCGTGGGTCAGAATTACTCGCGAGCAGGAGATCCTCGCGGCACATGCACAGAAACCGTCGCGCAAGATCATCGGCACGGAGAACACACACGACCGAAACCAGTGGGTTGCCATGCGCGATCACCCCGAGTACTCCGGCCAGTTTCTCTGGACAGGTATCGACTACCTTGGCGAGGCGGGCCGTTGGCCGGCAATCGGCAGCGGCAGCGGTCTTTTGCTGACTACCTCGCTTCCCCGTGCACGTGCGTTTGAGCGGCAGTCGTGGTGGACCGATCCTGACACGGCGCCGATGGTCCGGATCGCGCGCCGCGTGCAGCCCGCTCGCAGGGGCCCCATCGATCCGGGATACGCTTCGCCCGCCCTCGAGTACGCAGACCTCTGCTAAGCCTGAAGGTGTTCCGTTCGATCTGACCACGCGCTTCAACCAGCCACTCCTGCTCGACTGGACTCCTAAAGATCAATCGCCACATACGGAAGACATTGAGGTCTACACGAATGCGGAGGAGGTCGAACTCTTCCTGAACGGAAGTTCTCTTGGCGTGCAGAAGCGGCACGCCGACGCCAGCCCGATTACGTACCAGGTCGCCTACGAGCCCGGCACGCTCAAGGCGATCGCTCGGATAGCGGGCAAGCAGGTCGTCACGGACGAACTCCGCACAGCAGGCAAGCCTACGCATCTGCTTCTTTCCACCGGGTTGAATGAAGCCCACCTCACGAATACGCCGCACCCCACGCCGCCTCCAACGCTCACGCCTGATTGGAACGATGTCGCCTATGTCACGGCCACTCTGCTCGACAACAATGATGTTGTGGTGCCGGACAGCACAACTCGCGTGCACTTCAATGTAACGGGACCTGGCAGGCTGGTAGCCGTGGGTAACGGCGATATGCTCGATCACGACGCATTTCATGCCTCTGATCGGAAACTCTACGCTGGCAATACTGTCGCCATCATTCGTGCCATGGAAGCGCCGGGCAGCATCACCATAACCGCGACTGCGCAGGGGCTTCCGCCCGCGAGCCTAGTGTTGTCCGTGCGCCCAAATACTGCACCGAAGTTCCAGCGGAGCTTCTAGCGGATGTACCCCCAGCAGCGGCTCCCGGTGGGGCAGAAACGCCGCCAATTAACCAGTACTAAGGAAACATCGAGGCCCGATGAGCAAAGCGAGAATTCTTCTTTTGTCCACGTTTGTCGCCCTGGCTGCCGTCTTTAGCTCCGGTGCAGATGCGCAGTCAACCGAGGTAATCCCGAACATTGCGAAGGTTACCGTGAAGGATGCGGTACGCCTCACCGACAATGGCGATAGTTGGACCATGGATAACCGCATCGTCAAAATGACGATGCGGAAGAGCGACGGCAACCTCTTGTCGCTGGTTTACCACGGCGTCGAATTGCTAACGGATCCGCGGCATAGCTACTGGGAGCAGAGGCCCTCCGGTACTGTAACCGCAAGGGTGACGATTGACCCCGCGACGAACGGTGGCGATCGCGCAGAAGTGTCCGTCAAAGGTGTGAACCCCGGCAGCGGCGAACCCAGCCGAATTCCATCCGGCGGTGGTCTCGGCGCGAATGGCAGCATGAGCAGGGGCGCTCCGCAGGGCAATCGCGGCGGCATGGATCTGGAGACCCGCTACACGATGGAACGCGGCGTCAGTGGGTTCTACACCTACACACAGTACAGCCATCCGGCGTCCTACCCTCGTGCGGGCGAGGGCGAAAGCCGATTCATCCTGCAGGACCTGAACCCGACGTTTGACTGGCTGTCCGTCGACAAAGATCGCAATCAACTCATGCCGATCGACGTTCCCGAAGACCACATGGTTCACGCCAAGGAGCAAAGCGTGTATGACTCGGGTATCTACAAGAACTCGGTCGAGCACAAGTACAGCTACAACGCGCCCATGTATCAGCTCCAGGCGTGGGGTTGGTCCAGCACGAAGGACCACATCGGCGTGTATTTCATCAACCCGTCTACCGAATACATCGTGGGCGGCCCGGAGAGGCTCGATCTAATCGATCATCTCTCCGCTCCCGGGTCGCCTGTCGAGAGAGCAATTGTCCTTGATTACTGGACCTCGGGCCATTACGCCGGAGGCGCGAGCAATAGCATCCCTGCCGGCCAGGACTGGACGCATGTCGTAGGTCCGATCTTTGTGTATTTCAACTCTCTGGAGCACCCGGCGGAGCCGTCCAGGGCGGAGTTGGATACGCTGCACGCTACCTACGGCACCGGCATGCCCGCCGTGCCACGCGAGTGGACCGACAATGCTCTCGCGCTCTGGAATGACGCCGTGGCCAAGTCGAAAGAGGTGAAGGCGCAATGGCCATACGGCTGGGTGCAAGCGATGGACTACCCGCACAAGGATGAGCGCGGCACTGTCACCGGACAACTGGTACTTGACGACCCGCAAGCTTCGAGCAAGTTGCTACCGAATCTGAACATCGGTCTCACGGCTCCGAACTACATCGGAATCACCAGCCCGCGGGCGGGCAATGGGAACATCGTCACGTGGCCGCATGACGGAGAACATTATCAATTCTGGGTCGTCGGCTCTCCGGACGGCCGCTTCACAATTCCCAACGTTCGTCCCGGCACTTATGCATTGCGTGCGTTTGCCAATGGCGTGCTCGGCGAGTACGACATGGCCGGAACTGTCACGGTACAGCCGGGAAAGACCGTCGAGCTGGGCAAGCTCGACTGGAAGCCCGTCCGTTACGGCCGGCAGGTGTGGGAGATTGGCTACCCCGATCGCACTGGCGACAAGTTCTTCAAGGGAGATGGCGCGAATTACTGGCTGTGGGGCTGGGGCCTGCGGTACGCGGGTCTCTTCCCGAACGACGTTACATACACAATTGGAAAGAGCGACTACCACACGGACTGGTTCTTCCAGGAGGTGCCGCACTCTACGACGACGGCGTGGATGAACCCCGCGGCCAAGGACCCCTACAACCAGCGTTTCGGGTGGGTAGCCATTCCGCCGACCAGTGCGGACCCGTGGCCGGCATGGGGCAAGGGGCGCGCCACGACGTGGACGGTGAAGTTCAATCTGCCGAACGCCTCTCGAGGCGAAGCCATCCTGCGCATCGCGTTAGCCGGTGCAGACGGCGGCAATGGCAACGCACCCAGCGCGCCCGGTAGTCTCACGATTGGGGTGAACGGACAGAGTGTCGGCACCATCCATCCAATCGCAACCAATGCTTTGCGTTACAACACCAACAAAGGCGTGTGGAACCAATATCTGCAGCAAGTTCGACGCCTCTCTGCTGAAACCCGGCGACAATGAGATGACGTTTACCGTTCCCGCAGGCGACGTGACGACAGGTGTCGTCTGGGATTACCTCCGGCTGGAATTGAATAATGGCAGCGAGCCATATCCGACTCCGCCCGACAATCCACGTCCAGACTATCCAACTCTCCCATAACCGCTACGCACTCGAGTGTCTGGTCCTATGCGGTGGAATAATCCGGGTATCGCCGCGTTTATTCCTGATGGTAGGCCAGCGGGAAGTTGCGACTTATAAGTAAGCGAAGTCGGCTTCTCGGAAGCAACCCGCCCTGTGTTCTCATCCCGCGGCGACCTCACGTTGCCGCTTGTTATTTGCGCGTAAAAAGGCCGCCTCGTGCGGAGGCGGCTTTTTTACGTTACCGTGACAGCTTGCTTACGCCCGGAGACGGCGGCGAAGAATGCCTGCGCCACCCAGGATCGACGTTCCCAGCAGGGCCAGGCTACCCGGCTCCGGAGCAGCGCCGACGTTCGTGACCGTAAACGTCACGGGGTCATCGCAACTCCACGAGACGCCATCAAATCCACCGAAGCTGGCATCCGCAATATAAACGCTAAGCTGCGAGCCGTCTGCGAAGTTGACCGTAGCCGGATTGTTGCTTGACCAGGTGATCGTGTCGCTATCCGCCCAGAAGAAGCCATAGAAGGTATCCGTGATGGTACCCGTTCCGCCGATCGTCCCGTTCTCTGGGGATGGAAGGGTGAATGTAAGGCTTACTTGCAGGTTGTCCGACTGGGTTTTGTCGGCCAGATTCAGGTCATACCCAGTAATGTTGAGATTGTCCGTGTAGACGTACCCGGTGCCCCCGCTGAACGAGAAGCTCGGATCGTCAAATACACCGGTGAAGCTGACCTTGTTCGTGTTCGGCCCAAGATCGGTAAACGACGCGGAACCAGCAAAGGTTTCAGCATAGATGGCCTGGGAGCCCAAAAGAGCAGTGCCCAGCGCACACAGAAGGAGCGCTTTCTTCATGTTGACCTCGTAAGTTGAGTTGGAACTCGCAGTGGAATGAAGCAAACACCGTGCCATTGTTCGCATTACGATTTGCACAGCCAAACCCCGAAATGCCTGAAAAAACAAGGTAACTATCTGAAGTGATGTGAAAGTTCTTGCAGGGGAAATGGCCACGTCTGTTCACTTGGCTCTTACTAAAGTTGAGGCGGCGCCCGATATACTGTCTTCAGTAAACGAGTGGACGCAATGGGCAAGACCTTTTATCTAGAAACCTTTGGCTGCCAGATGAATGCGCACGACTCCGAAAAAGTCGTCGGCACGCTGCAGCAGGAGGGCTACACCCAGGTTGCCGAAGAGACCGACGCCGACCTGATCCTCTACAACACCTGTTCCATCCGCGATAAGGCGGAACAGAAGGTCTTCAACCGGCTGAACGAGTACAAAAAGATCAAGGCCCAGGGCAAGCGCTTCGGCGTGCTAGGCTGCGTCGCCCAGCAGGAAGGCCAGCGGATCTTCGAGCGGGCACCTTATGTCTCCGCTGGTGGCCGGCTCAGCCAGCTATCGCAATCTGCCCGAGATGCTTCACCGCCTCGAAGCAGGCGAGAGCCGCGTCACCGGGCTGGACGACCGCCAGACGGACGAGACGTTCGACACCGAGTTCACCGCACGCTCCAACCCCACCGCGGCTACATCACCATCATCGAAGGCTGCGATAAGTTCTGCGCCTACTGCGTCGTTCCCTACACGCGCGGAAAGGAGCGCTCGCGTTCCTCGGCCTCGGTGCTTGCCGAGGCTCAACGCATCGCTCGGCTCGGCTACACCGAAATCCAACTCCTCGGCCAGAACGTGAACAGCTACTGCGATCCTAGCGGCCGCCGTACCTTCGCCGAGTTGCTCGTCGCTATCAGCGAGGTTACCGGGATCCAGCGCGTGCGCTTCACCACGTCGCACCCGCGCGACTTCACGAAGGACATCGTCGACGCGATCGATCAGCACCCGAAGCTCTGCAACCACATCCACCTGCCCGTGCAGTCGGGCTCGACCGATGTCCTCCGCGCCATGCAGCGCGAGTACACGCGCGAGTGGTACCTCGAGCGCATCCAGTGGACCAAGGACGCAAACCGCGATATCTCGCTGACCACCGACATCATCGTTGGCTTCCCGGGCGAGACGGACCGCGACTTCGAACAGACGATCATGCTGCTGGAGACGGTCGGTTATGACGGCGTCTTCGGCTTCAAGTACTCGCCACGCCCCAACACGCCCGCCATCCATATGCATGACTCAATCGCCGACGAGGTGAAGGTGCAGCGGCTCGCAATCCTCAACGATCGTCAGCGCGAAATCCAGCGCACTAACTATCAGCGCCATCTCGATCACGTGCTGGAGGTTATGGTTGAGGGCCATAATACGGCACGCGGCCAGATCGTCGGCCGCTCGTCGCAGAACAAGACAGTCAACTTCACCTATAACGAAATGAGCGGAAGCTTGGAAATGAAAGCCCCTGCAATCGGCAGCTACGTTGATGTTCGGGTGACAAAAATCTTCCCGAACTCACTAGTCGGCGAAGCAGTCTCGATTCCCGTCGCTCCCTCGCCGGCTTTGCTTGCGCACCAGGCCTTGAACGCGCGCGTGCCAGCCTAGCGAGTGTACACTGGGAGCGCCATGAATCTGCCTGGATTCAAGCCGGAGCCCGAGACCCAGCAGACCTCCGATGCTGAGATCGAAGTGAGGATTCGCGGGCTGATGATGGACCCGTCCACGCATCAGCCGATCGTCGTCCTGAACGACCTCGCAGGCGAGATCGTGCTGCCCATCTGGGTCGGCCTCTTTGAAGCGAACGCAATCGCGCTCGAAATCGAGAAGGCCACCATGCCGCGGCCGATGACGCATGACCTGCTGCGCAACGCCATCCACGGCCTGAATGCTCGCATTACTCGCGTCGTCGTCGGCTCTCTGCGCGAGGAGACCTTCCACGCAACCATCTGGATGGATCAGGCTGGTGAGGTCATCTGCACTTGACGCCCGGCCCTCTGATGCCATCGCGCTCGCCCTGCGCGCCGACTGTCCCATCTTCGTCAGCCGCCAGGTTCTCGAGCAGGCAAAGCTCGCCGCCAGCGGTGCGCTGAATCCCACAGCCGAGGATCTCCGCCGCTGGCTGGAAGGCCTGAACGACGACGAAATGGGCCGCTACAAAATGTAACGTTGCCGCTGCGGTCTGAGATCTAACCCCAGTTGCACAGGACGCACCACATGCTCTGCCTGCTCATCTTCCGTGGGAAGATGCGGCAGCGGGGCACCGAGCTGCGCGCCCGCAATGGTGTTGTCGCTGGCGCTCCGAAGTCCTGGCAGCACGAGCTCTTCGTTGCCCTCGATCACGACAGCCCACGGCGTGCGCCGCAGAATATCGCTCACGCCTGAATCTCTGTGCAGCACGCACCGGAATCCCGCGGCTCAGCGCCTCGATCGCCGGAATGCCGTGGCCCTGTACGGCCGGCATGAGGAACAGGTGCGTGCGCTTCGTACAGGCTGCGCGAGCTCCTCGTCGCTCACATACCCGTGAAATTGCACCCGGTCTCTGAGGCCCGGGTTCGCCGCAAGTGCTGCATTCGCTCGAGCGCCGATCCTTTGCCCGCCACATCGAAGAGTGCCAGTCCACGCGCTACCGAAAGCGCCGGGGCTCTCGTGCTCCAGCGCTGCGAGCGCCCGCAGAATCCAGTCGAGCCGCTTGTTCGGCTCACGCGCGACACGCTCAGCATTCGCAGCTCGTTCGTAACCGGCCGAGGGCAGAATCATTCGCGGACGTCAAGCCCGCCCATGCGCGCTATCGCCGGCAGCGGAAGTTGAGGACTCCGCGGCTGCACTGGCCACGCAGAACTCGCTCTTGCCGATGGTGCGGCCATTCACTGCGCAGCCCGATATCCGATGATCGCGTCCGGCACTGCCGCAGGACGCGATGAGATCGAGAGCCACGCGTCGCATCCTCAGGTGGACTCGGCGTATCGTGCATCGGGCAGTGGAACCACGCGTCAGGCCGAGCGAGCGTGCGCATGCAGCGCCGGCTGATATCCCGACATCAGCGGCTTCGGGCACCGGAACGATCCGCAAGTACCGCCGCAGCCTGCCGCGATCTTTGTCCTCGCGCGCAACTGGCCGGCTCAGCTCGAATGGCTTCGATCGGATGTTCCGCAAATGCTTCCGCCAGCCCAGACCGGATCGACGTACGTAACCGGCTACCGGCTGGATGAGATCCTGACTCACAGAGGCCATCGCGCGAGCGCCGCGACACTTCGCTCAGCGAACTACCCATGGCCTCAATGCCCGCGAGGACAATAAGCGCGCGTCTTGTGGGCGAGGGACGGCATCGCGAAGCTCTCCAGCTAGCGAATCGCCAGCTCGTCCAGCCAGTCGAAAAATTCCGGGAAGCTGATGCTCGCCGCCTCAGCGCCATGAATCGCCGTGTCGCCAGCTCGCCCGCAGCGCTGCAATCGAGAACGCCATCGCAATCCTGATGGTCCGACCCCGAATCGATCTCCGCGCCATGCAACTGCTGATTACCCGGCACGTCAAGCCCATCCTCGTGCTCCGTCACCTCGGCGCCCATCGCGCGCAGATTCTTCACCACCAGCGCAATCCGGTCCGACTCCTTCACACGCAGCTCGCGCGCATCGCGAATCCGCACACCCTCCGTCGTATACGGCCCAATCGCCGCAATCACCGGCAACTCGTCGATCAACTGCGCCGACATCGCACCCGAAATCGAAATTCCTTTCAGCGTGCGATTGCGGTTCACCTGGATCGTGCCGATCATCTCGCCGTGCTGCTCCTTGCACATCCAGCACCTTGATGTAGCCGCCCATCGTCGTGATCGCATCCAGCAGGGAAGCACGCGTCGGGTTCAGCCCCAGCGCATCCAGCACCAGGTTCGAGTCCTCAAACAGCAGCGCCGCACACAGGAAGAACGCCGCCGACGAGATATCGCCCGGCACCGTCGCCTCGATCCCATGCAGCTCCTGCCCGCCCGCGATGTACACGCGGTCGTCGCGCCGGGTCAGCTCCGCACCAAACGCCTTCAGCGCATGCTCCGTGTGATCGCGCGTCCGAATACTTTCCGCGAACGACGTCGTCCCTTTCGCCTGCAGCCCTGCGAACAGCACCGCCGTCTTCACCTGCGCGCTCGCAATCGGCGCCTCGAAATCAATCGCCTTCAACTCGCCGCCATGAATCGTCATCGGCGCATGACCATCGGTCAGCGACACGCGCGCGCCCATCTGCTCCAGCGGCTTGCGAATCCGTTCCATCGGCCGCTTCGTCAGCGACTCATCTCCAACAAACCGAAACGTCCCCTGCTGCGCCGCAACCAGCCCCGCCAGCATCCGCATCGTCGACCCGGAGTTCCCGCAATCCAGATCACCCTTCGGCTGCTGAAACTGCCCACCCGTGCCCGTCACCTCAATCGTCCGCCCCACACGCGCCGTCTGCGCGCCGAGGTCCTGCATGCAGGCCAGCGAGCTGTGCGGGTCCGCGCCCGTCGAAAAGTTCGTCAGCCGCGAAGTCCCCTTCGCAAATCCCGCCAGCATCGCATAGCGGTGCGAGATCGACTTGTCGCCAGGCAGCATCAGCGAGCCGCGCAGCCCGCGTGCGGGAGAGATGACCCGCGTCGTAGAGTTCGTGTGTGTCGCAGAAACCATTGCCACCATTGTAGCGGCGGCAATCGAATTCGCTACTTCTTGCCCATCGCCGTCGAGTACGCCAGCGCCAGATCATCGACCAGCCAGTGATACAGCCGCTCATGATCCTGCTCATCGCGATTGCGCAGAATCGCCGACGGATGCACCGTCGCCATCACGCGCTCCGCATACGGCGTCGACAGAATCTGCCCGTGCTGCTTCATCACCGAAAACGTACTGCCCAGCATCGACTTCGCCGCGCTCGCGCCCAGGCACAGAATCACCCGCGGCTTCACTGCATCGATCTCCGCCAGCAGCCACGGCCGGCACGCATTCATCTCGCTCATCCGCGGATTCTGGTGCAGCCGCAGCTTGCCCCGCTGCACAAACTTGAAGTGCTTCACCGCGTTCGTGACGTACACCTCCGCAGGCTTGATGTGCAGCTCATCCATCGCGCGCCGCAGCACACCGCCCGCCGGTCCCACGAACGGCTCGCCCTGCTTGTCCTCCTCGTTGCCCGGCTGCTCGCCCACGAGCATCAGGTGCGCGCGGCTCGTGCCCGCTCCGGGCACCACCTGCGTCGCGTGCTTGTACAGATCGCAGCCTTTGCACGCGGGCATCGCCTCGCACCAGGACCGGCAGCTTGTGCTCCGGCGGAACAAACGGTGCGGCAGACGTCTTCTCGGCCGGTTTCGTCACCATCGTTGCGACCTCGACTCGGCAGCCGCCTCAGCTCAGGCGGGACCGCCACCTTCGTAGATGCTGCCACTAGGGCACAGGCACCTCGCCCCGCATCCCTGGACCATGAGACGCACCGGATTGAAGTGCCGCTACAAATCGCGGCGCTTTTCTGAATCGCACCTAGTCATGGAAGCCGGCGAGGACTAATACAAGCAGACCCACCGCGATGCCGGTTACAAGCTCCGCGTGTGAGCGCGACGGCTGGGGGCAGCAGCATGGGGGAGAGCAGGATTGATAGCAGGGTTGAGCCGGAGACGGCTTTTGCGGGGGAGCGCCCGCGGTTGGCGCCTGCTCCTCGGGTCGAACGTCTTCGGATTTCGCGACAGTAAACCGCGGACTCTCTGCAAAGACGGCATATGGCACGTAGAAGTTCGGCCTTGTCGGAGTTATGGTCTGCTGGGCACCAGCGGGTGCGGCGATAAGAAGCATGCACAGCGTAATCGTTAGCGTTTTCATGCCATACGAGTCTGCGGCCGAGCTTCGGACCAGGCCGCGGTCCGCTTGTGACAGTTTCGCAACTGTCACAAGCGCGCTCAATGTCCCGCCGGCGTCTCCGGATAGATCCGAATATCGCCCACCCCGCGATACCGTTCCGCGAAATCCATCCCGTACCCGATCACGAACTTATTCGGAATCTTGAAGCAGACATAGTCCGCCTCAATCGGCACCAGCCTGCGGTCCGGCTTGTCCAGGCACGTCGCAATCTTCAGCGACGCCGGCTTATGCTGCAGCATCAATTGCCGCAGATAACTCAGCGTCAGCCCGTGTCGAGAATGTCCTCGACCAGGATCACGTGCTTGCCCTCGATCGGATTGTCGATGTCCTTGATCAGCTTCACCTGTCCCGACGACACACGCGCGCGTCCGTAGCTCGACACCGCGACGAAGTCGAACGTGTTGTCGACCGTAATCGAGCGCGCCAGGTCCGACAGGAAAATCGCCGCTCCCTTCAGCACGCCGATCAGCACAACGGCCTTGCCCGCATAATCGGCCGAGATCTGCTCGCCCACCGCATGCACGCGTTCGGCAAGCTGCTCGCGCGAAAAAAGAACATCCATCTTCTGGGGCGAAACGTAGGCAGGCAAAGACATACTTATGCGTAGACTAGCGGATTGCCGGGATGAGGAAAAGGCCGCCACTTTCGCCATTCTTGTTCTAGCTCTTGCTTTCTTGTTGTCATCCCCGCAGCTGCGGTGGGAAGGGGATCTGCTTTTCCTGTCCGAAACCGCCGCGCCGATATACTGAAATCTGCATGTATCCGTACATTCACCTTGGCTCGTGGCACATCGGAACCTTTGGTCTGCTGCTCTGGCTGGCGGCGGTCATGTGCCACGGTCGTTCTCCACTTCAACTTCAAACGGAATGGCGTCGACGCAGACGCCCTGAACGTCGTCGCGCTGGCCGTCGTCGCCGGCATCATCGGCGCGAAAGCCTGGCACGAGCTGCAGGATCCCGCCCGGATCATGCCCGAAATCCATTACGCAATCCGCGACGCCGGCGGCAACGTCTTCTTCGGTTTCCTGCACTGGTTTCAGGCCGGCTTTGCGTGGTTTGGCGGTCTCCTCGCGGCAATCCTCGTGCTGCATCTGGCAGGGGCATCGTTCAGGCCGAATGGACTCCGCGGCAACTGGGCCGCCGCCCGCATGCTGGATCTCGCTGCACCCGCCGCGGCGCTCGGCTACGGCGTCGGCCGCATCGGCTGCCTGCTCTCCGGCGATGGCGACTACGGCATCAACACCACGCTGCCCTGGGGCGTCCACATGGCCAAGGACGCGCTGGTTCCGCCGAACCCGCCGAACGCTCTCGTCCAGCCCACGCCCATCTACGAGTTCCTCTTCGCCGCGGCCCTCGCGTGGTGGCTCTGGAAGCGCGCATCCAGGCCGCGCCCGCTCGGCTTCATCACCGGCGAATACCTCCTGATCAGCGGCATCGGCCGGTTCCTCGTCGAGTTTGTGCGCATCAACCCGAAGCTCTACTTCGGCCACACCATGTCCAACGCGCAGGTCGCGGCGCTCGGCACTGTCGCCGTCGGCGCGCTCATCATGTTCGCCACGCGGAACAATCAGGCAGTCGTTCCACAGCCGCTGCCCGCGAACAACACCGTCCACAAACCCGCCGCCGCCTGATCGTCGCCGGGTTGTTTCTTGTTGTCATCCCCGCAGCCGGGGTCCCCGGCGAGCGTGCTCGCTGGGTGGGCACGGGATCTGCTTTCGCTATGGCGCAGGCTTCACGCCCTCAGCCCTACAACCGCTTCAGATACTCCCGCGCCAGCTCCAGCTCCGGAAACAATCTCTCCTCCGCCTGGAACTCGCGCGAATGCACGCATCTTCGTCCCGCACGCACCCGCACCGGATGCTTCAGGTGCAGCATCTCGTGGTACAGCAGATACTCAATCGCATAGCGCGGCGTATTCGGTCGATCAAACACCCGGCTCACCACAATCGTGTTGTGCGCCGCGTCATAGTGGCCCAGCATGCGCTTCGCATAATGCGCGCTCCAGGTCAGCGTCGGCCGCCCCAGCAGCCCATGAAAGAACCGCGCGTTCAGCGACTCGAACACCTCATCCAGATCGTACTGATGTCCCTGCGCCGAGCTGATGCGCTTGCGCCCGCGCTCCTGCCGGATCCGCTCCGCATGCCTCAACACAGTCTCTGACTGCGTGTATCGCCGGTACCGGTCTGCAAAGTGCGGATGAATCGGCTTGCGGTACAGCTTCGCCAGCAGGATGTGCGCAATCGCCTGATGCACCGTCTCCGGCGCATGCTCCAGAAGATCGGAAAGCCGCACAATCAGCCGTCCCTCGCGCAGCCGGATCGTCGTGTTCAGGCTCGTAAACCGCCGGAACTTCACCTCCAGCGGAGGCATCGGCGCGCGCGGACGCAACGCCCGGTACTCCGTCGCAAATACGGAGACCAGATCAGCAGATGCAGGGGGCAGGGCAGAACGGGACACGCTGAGGCCAGGTTAACACGCGCTGTTAACCGATCACTGGCGACTGGAACCTGCGAACTCGGCGCACAAAACCGTTGCGGGATTCGATAATCGCCGCACCGCGACCCTCGCGATCCACAGAAAACTGCGTTTCCCACATTTCTTAGTGGCCTACAAATGAATGTTCCACGTGGAACACTCCCAAACCCTACTGTGGAACCGGGTTGTGTCCAGGGTCGGCGCGCTCTTTCTCGACCTTCGCCGCATCCGGATGCGCCTTGAAATACTCTGCCTGCTCCGTCTGCGTCGTCGTCGCCGTGTCCCGCATGTCCTTCAGGGAATCGAGCGCCATCTTCCGGACGACGTTATAGGCCTCGTCCTCCGCGGGTGCGCGTAGCGTGGTTGTCCAGCGCTCAATCGCGCTGACCAGTTTCGGCAGCGACTTGCGGATGTCCCGATGCTTGCTCTGGTACTCGTCCAGGTTGTCGTTGAACTCATCGGCGATCGACGAAAACTGTTCGATCAGATCGTGCATGTCCTGGTCGAAGCCGGGCCGCCGCGGCTTTGACAGCAGGTCCTCAATCTCGCGCTCGCGCGTGTCCAGAATCTTCACGAACGTCATCACGCGGTCGTTCGGGATGTACGCCGCGTCGCGAAGGGATTCAATCTCCTTCTGGCTCATCGTGCTGTCATCGTCCTGCGCAGCGGCTTTGCATCGCCGGCGCAAAGACCACGAGCAGGCAGGGAATCAGCTATGAGGCGGAGAACTAGGGTGCGCAGAGTCATTTCGAGAAGATCACCGCGAGCACTTGCGTGTGCAGGCGATTAACCCGCTGGAGTGCCGCCTGCGTCGCGCTGCGTTGATCCGAGGATGCGACGTGCGCCATGTCTGTAAGGCGGCGCGTAATGTGCTCCAGCAGCATCTCGGCGTTCTTCAGCCGCTTCGCGTTCGTCGCGGAAGCCTTCTCCATCTTCACTGCGACCGAATCGATCTGCGTACAGCGTCGCATTCGCGTCGCCGTCATCGCCCGCGGCAATCTGCCGGCCCGCGAGCTCCGTCAGACCATGCAACACTTCGGCAAACATGTAGCACTGGTCGCGAGGTTGCGCTGCTTCGGCACGCTGCTCCATTTGCATCAACGCAGCAGCGTCCAGCGGAGCCTCGTCCATGTGCGTCGCTCGCGCAGCGCAAGGAAAAGTTACAGAAGGATGGCGGCAGTAAGAATGAGACCTGTTTCCCGACGTACCCAATTCAGTGACCCGGATTGAGTGACCATGGCGCACCCCCTTTCGAGTGCAGCGATGCTCTACCTCTCGTGCTCCAGGGCGATAAGTCGGTGGCGAGCTTGAAACTCCTGATCGGGATATTTGCCGCCGGCCAGTGCCAGGAATGCACGATACGCTCGTTCCGCGTCCTTGTTGTGATGCAGCGTGTCATGCGCCGTTGCCTCAAGGAAGAGGGACGCAGGCGAGTTGGGCAGAACTGTAGCACGCTCCGCTAACGCTTGCAATGTCAGCTGTGGATCGTGGTTACGGGAGGCAGCAAACGCCAGGTGTCCGGCCGCCTGACCCCAGTCAGCATCGGACGGAAAACTCGATCGCATTGCGACCGCCTTGGCCAGCAGCGTCTGGGCCTCGGCGAAGTTCTGCTGCTCTACGAGTGAGCTTGCAAGATCATCGAGCAGCGTCGGGTCCTTCGGATTCTGCGCCACAAGAGCGCGAAACAGCGGCTCGGCCTTCGCATTGTCGCCCGTCAGCGTGTACAGGTGAGCCAGCAGCCGGGTGATCGCCGGATTCGCCGCCGCGCTCGAATCCGAAGCGCGCAGTTGCTCGATCAGCGGAATCGCCTGCTCACTTTTGCCCTCCGCTCCATAAACCGCGGCTAATTGCGAGAGCAGTCGCGGATCTGCAGGTGTGGATTTTAGGGCGGAGGTAAGGACGGATTCGGCTTCGGCGGTCTTGCCCTGAGCGGCGAGGGCGTGGGCGAGGCCGGCGGTGGCGGCGGGGTCGTTGGGGGTGATGGCGAGGAGGCGGCGGTAGGCCGATTCGGCTTCGGGGAAGGCGTTGGCGTGCTCGGCGAGCCGCGCGGAAAGGAGGATATCGGCCGGCGTTTCGGGGGTGAGCTTCAGGGCGGCGAGGAGCTCGTCGCGGGAGGCGTCGGGATCGGCGTGCTCGTCCAGAACGGCGAGCGAGCGCAGGGCGCGTGCGCGCAGGTCGGGAGCTGGCGTCGGCCAGGTTGCTGGCGGCCTGAAGCTCGTGGTGTGCGGCGTCGATGCGGTCGTTGCGTGCGTCCAGCAGGCCGAGGGCGAGCTGGGGTTCGGCGAGCGACGGGTCGGCGGCGATGGCTGCCTTGTAGGAGGCTGCGGCTGCGGTGTCGTCGCCTGTGTGCTCCTGGGCGAAGCCGAGGTCGTAGAGGATGTGCGCGTTGCGGGGCTGGGCGGTGGCGAGGGGCTTCAAGGCGGTGATTGCGGCTGTGTAGTTGCCGCTTTCGAGCGCGGATTCGGCGGAGCGGATCTGGGTGTTTTGGCGTCGGGCGGGGCGAATCGGCTTCGCGGGTTCCGGCGGGAAGGTTCTGGGCGCTCGCGGAGAACGGCGAGCAGGAGCGCTGGACAGGGTGAGCTGGGGTGAGGAATTGGCATTCGAGGGTTAGACCCCTCCCCCCGGTCAAAAGTGTGCAAAGTCTTCGAAGAAGGTAATTTAGGTCTGGACTTAGGTGTGCGCGTTAACCACCGAAGCCTGGCGACCGAGACCGGGCCAGCAGAGAATCTCTAGTTAATGCTAGCAGCGGTGTCAAGAAGGTCTGGTTCAGCTTCGAGCTGTGAGTTTTCCAGTCGCGAGCGCGAAGTAGTGAGTCTTCGCGGGACGTCGGACATCCAACCGAACCTATGTACAACGCAAAGGCTTACTCAGTCGCCAGCGAAACATCGCCGTTTGTCCCCTCTACGATCGAGCGGCGCGATCCAACCGACACGGATGTGCAGATTGAGATTTTGTTCTGCGGGATCTGCCACTCGGACCTCCACCAGGCGCGGAATGAGTGGAGAGACGTGATGCCGACCATGTATCCGTGTGTTCCGGGCCATGAGATTGTCGGGCGCGTGACAAAGGTCGGGGCTGCGGTGAAGAAGTTCAAGGAAGGCGACCTGGCGGCGGTCGGCTGCATGGTCGATTCCGACCGGACGTGTCCGGAGTGCAAAGCGGGGCTGGAGCAGTTCTGCGCGAATCCGACGTTCACGTATAACTTTCCGGACAAGCATACGGGCAAGGTCACGTACGGCGGATACTCGGACAGCATCGTGGTGGATGAGCGGTTTGTGCTGCGGGTGCCGAAGAACCTGGACCTCGCGGGCGCGGCGCCGCTGCTGTGCGCGGGCATCACGACGTACTCGCCGATGCGGCACTGGGGCGTGACGAAGGGCAAGAAGGTGGGCGTGGTTGGGCTGGGCGGGCTGGGCCACATGGGCGTGAAGTTTGCGCATGCGCTGGGAGCGCAGACGGTCGTGTTCACGACATCGCCGAACAAGAAGGATGACGCGATGCGGCTGGGCGCGGACGAGGTGGTGATCTCAAAGGATGCGAACGAGATGCAGAAGCATGCGGGAAGTTTCGACTTCATCCTGGATGCGGTTGCGGCTCGACACGACATCAACGCGATCATGCAGACTCTGGCGGCGCGACGGGAACATGACGATGGTCGGGGCGCCGGACCAGCCGCTGCCGGTGAACGTATTCGGGCTGCTGATTACCGGCGAGCGCAGCTTCTCGGGGTCGATGATCGGCGGGATTGCGGAGACGCAGGAGATGCTGGACTTCTGCGGGGACCACAACATCACATCGGACGTTGAGGTGATTCCGATTCAGAAGGTGAACGAGGCTTACGAGCGGCTGGTGAAGTCGGATGTGAAGTACCGGTTCTCGATCGATATGGCTTCGCTGAAATTCGAGTGACATGGTGGGCCGGCATCGGTGTCGATGCCGGCCTGCGGGACCTTGATCCATCGAGAGCATTCATCCCGCTGAATTTGGATGTTGATCTGTGCTCACCTGCGCGGTGTTCCTGCTCGCGTCCGGTTGAGGAAATCGGGTTGTATCACGCACGGGTGTTTGGTGAGCAAAGGGCTCTAGACGTAGTGTGTGCCGCACATCTGCGCACGGCGATGCCAACAAAAGAGAGACCCCATCCAGGAGGGCTGGATGGGGTCTCTGTACCTTGTTCAGGTGCTTCGGTTATGGATTGCTGGGCGTGCCGGGTGTGCCGGCAGGCGCGGCGTTCTGGAGCTGGAGGAAGTTTTTGACGTCGAGGGTGCCGTTGCCGAGGACCTCGCTATAGGGCTGGCCGGGCTTGACCGTGTAGCCGTTGTTATTGCCTTCGATGTCGCGATGGAAGTACTGAAGAGGCGCGGGTGCGTGTTCACCGCCCGCCGCGGTCTGAAGGAAGGACAGGGTGTAGATGAGCGGGTTGACGTTGCCCATGCGGCCGTTCAGCTCGACATCGAGGGCGAGGACGCCGGCAAACTCGGGTCCCGAGGCGCTGGTGCCGATGACGGTGGACGGGGCGCCGGCGAACCAGATGATATCGGCGCTGTGGGGCTCGGTGCAGGCACCGGCGGCGGTGTCGGCATCGAGGGGGCAGCCGCCCATCATGAGCGAGACGTCGGGAACGGCGCGGCCAGGTTCGGATGTGGGAGTGAGGATCTGGTAGAGCGGTTTGGGGAAGATGACACTGTAACCGCCGCCGGAGCCCCAGGTGTTGTTGTTGACGGTGACGAACTCGCCGGGGCCGATTTCGAATTCGGCGGGGAGGCGCGGATCGAATTGGGCGTTCTCCTGCGAGTAGGTGGAGTCGTTGGGCGTGGGCGTGGGCACGGTGACGAGATTGGTGCCGCCGACGGCGGTTACGGAGGGATCAGAGGCGGGAAAATCTACACCCTTGACGTAAGAGGTGCCGTTGCTGGGATTGTTCGCGAACGCGGCGGAGACGCAGGGGACTGCACCGTTGTCGCCGGAACCGGCGACGAAGGTGATGCCCTGGGAGTTGCCCTGCAGGAACAGTTGGTGGATCTGTTTGGCGATGCTGGTGAAGTCGGTGCCACCGTTGTACGGAGCGGTCAAATAGAGCTCGCATCCAGCGAAGGAGGAGCTTACGACGTCGACGGAGTTGTCGTCGTCAATGGCAGCGTAGGTATCGGCGATGGAGGCATAGGTCAGGTCGGGCATGTCATAGACGGTCTCCTGAGCGCCGGGGGCGGTGCCGAGGGACATTTGTGCGTCGAGCGAGGCCTCTACCGCGCTGTCGGAGGCGGGATTGAAGGGGCCGCTGCCGCCATCGACGGGACGAACGGTGACGGAGGGCACGGGGAGGTTGGAGACCGCGGAGTAGTCCTGGACGTCGATGTAGGGGCCGATGGACACCCCAGAGTTGAAGCTGGCGCTGAGGTCTGCGGGATTGATGACCGAATCGATCACGATGCCGATGTGCGAGCCGACACCGGCGATCTGCTTCTTCTTCGGAGCGGAGAAAGTGTGGGCCTCAGTGGTGAAGGACGGAAGCGAGTAGGCTTCGTTGAGGTCGTCTGGATAGTAGAGAAGAAACGAGGTGGAGAGGCGCTGCAAGGGCGAGGTGCCGTGCGTGGGCGCGAGCTGGCCCATGGTGGACGAGCCGGCGATCCGCGCGTAGTGGACGCGCGCGGCGAGCTCAGGATAGAAGCCGGGGATGACGGCGCCGGCGGATGCGAGCTCTTGCGGAAGCGTGAGAGGGCGCGCGTGGGCGGAGAGCCTGACCTTTCCATTGCGGGTGACGACCTGGTTGAGGCGGGTGGAGAAGAGAGCTTCGACGGCAGCGACGGGGCCGGTGACCTCGATGCTTTGCGTGTGCTGCGCGGTGACGGTGAAGCCGGCGCCTTCGAGACGCGTGACGACGCGATCGACAGCCTCCGGATTGGGGCCGAAGCGGGATTTGAACTCGGCGGGCGTGAGCCACTGGTGGTAGCTCGGCGACGAGGAGTTGGCCTGGTCGGCGACGAGCTGCTCGAGCGCGGCGGTGTTGCGCAGCGGAAGGAAGACGCTGAAGTGAGTTGTGGCGCTCGGGTCAGCTGCTCCCAAAACTTGAGGTGTGGCGAGTTTCGCTGGGGCAGTGGACTGTGAGAGGGCAGGCGCTGTCAGAGCGAAGACGAGCGTGGCGGACGCAACAAGTGCGCGAAGGTGCATGGGGCCTCGGCGATGCATGGAAGGTGGTAAGACGGGCTTGACTATAGTCTCTGGCCGCGACGTTTGCCTAGGAGAATTCGGAGAAGGAACTGTGGAACAGATAACCCCATCCAGTAGCGCCTGGACGGGGTTCCCGGCGAGCCGGCCGCTCTGGGGATTGGCCGGCTCGCAGGCTTGGCCCGCGGGAGGGTTAGTGCTGTGGGTGGAAGGTGCTGGTGGCAATGTTGTCGATGAGGTAGACGCCGGCCGGTAGGACGAACATGTTGATCCTCCTGTGCGGCGTGCGCTGATGGGCGCAGGATCAGAAATACGCCGCGGGAGGGGGTGAGTTGTCATCGGGGTGTCTGGATTTTGTAAATGCGTCGAGTATGAACGTGTTCAGCGATATAAGTAGTGCGAACGGCGTCTTGTACTCATCCGCTGCGTGCGGTGGGGCGGCGGGGTGAGGATTTCGGATGGCGTTGAATGGAACGAAGCAGATTGAGATTATCGGGGTGCCGCTGGACATGGGGCAGCAGAGGCGCGGCGTGGACATGGGGCCCTCGGCGCTGCGGGTTGCGGGGCTGCAGGCGAAGCTTGAGGCGCTGGGTTATCAGGTGATCGACCGCGGCAATGTCGCGGTGGCGCTCCCGGAGACGAAGCCTCGCGGCGATGAGCGGGCGCGGTTTCTGGCGGAGATTGCGAAGAGTGCGGAAGCGACGGCGAAGTGCGTGCAGGAGGCGCTGTCGCATCGAGCGACGCCGATTGTGTTGGGTGGGGATCACTCGGTGGCGGCGGGAACGGTTGCCGGTGTGGCGAATTTCTTTCGAGGGCAGCAGAAGAAGATTGGGCTGATCTGGATGGATGCGCACTCGGACATCAACACGCCGGAGACGTCGCCTTCGGGCAACGTGCATGGGATGCCGGTGGCGGCGCTGCTGGGCATGGAGCCGGCGGCGCTGCGCGATCTGCTGGGGTGGTCGCCGAAGGTGCAGGCGGAGAATACGGTGCTGATCGGGATCCGCGATGTGGACGAGGCGGAACGCGAGAATATTCGGCACACCGGAGTGACGGTGTTCACGATGCGGGATATCGACGAGCTGGGATTGCGCGGGGTGATGGAGAGGGCGATCCCGATCGCGGCGAAGGGGACTGCCGGATACCATGTATCGCTGGATCTGGACTGGGTGGATCCGGAAGAGGCGCCGGGTGTGGGCACGGCGGTGCCGGGCGGGGCGACCTATCGCGAGGCACACCTGGCGATGGAGATCCTGGCGGATCATGGCGGGATGCTGAGCTTCGAGCTCGTGGAGGTCAATCCGATTCTGGATGAGCACAATCGCACGGCGGAGTTGGCGGTGCAGTTATTGTGCTCGGCGTTTGGGAAGAAGATTTTTTGAAAGCGCGGGATTGGATTCGTCGCTGCGAACCCGGGTCTGAGAACCGCGACGTGACGTACGCGGCGTCATGCTCGCGCCGAGTGGCGACCGTTATGGTTTGCGGGCGGCTGACCAGCGACCGTCGGTGAGGCCTTCAATCTTCATGCGACCAGTCCCTGAGTTCTTGTCGATCCATCCGGCGAGGGTTGCTGTGACGGAGCCGGGCAGTTCGGGCCAGGTGCCGCTGACGGTGAGCTCGACGTAGCCGTCACGCCATGTGCCACTGACAGGCTGGTCGGGGCCGAGGCCGCCGGACCAGAGACCGGCGATGGTCGAGCCTTCGCGAACGAGCTTCATGGTTCCGCCAAAGCTTCCGTAGTCGCCAAGGCAGGTGACGGTCCAGGTGCCGGCGACCTCGCCATCGTTGGTGATGGGTTCGGGTGGGTCGCTGGTGATCTTCAGATTGGAGAAGTAGGACTCTTCGCGCGTGTATCCCCAGAGACCGATGGCGCCATCGAGGCTGTCGCCCTTGAGGCCGTCAATGGAGAGGCTGGGATCGGGCGAGTTGTTGATGTAGAGACGCGCCTTTCGGCCGTGGACGTCGATTTTGACGTGCGTCCACTGCTCGGGCTGGAGGTCTGCCCAGGACTCGTAGATGGAGGGCCACTCGCGGCGAAGCTTCTGCCAAGGGAAGGACGGCTCGGAGACGTACTGGACGGAGTGATTGCGCATGGCCTGATCCTGGGCGTGTGAGTTGCCGGGGCGGAGATAGAAGAGCTCGAAGTGTGAGGCGCCCGGTGCAGTGCGGAACGCGATGCCGCTGAAGCCGGGCGCGCGCTGGCCGGGAGGCGCAGTGACCCTTGTGGCGACGTCGACCTCGATGGTGCCGTCGTGAAACTGCGAACCTTTGAGGATCGCGATCCCGGCGCCGTCTTCGCCGGGCCGAGTGAGGCGGACGGCTTTCCGGCCGAGGTATTCGGCGGGCTTGGCGTGAAGACCCTGCTCGATGAGGTCTTTTGTATCAATGAGGGCGAAGGTCTGAGTCGGCGGTGTATCAGCACTGTGAGCGGTAGCGGCGCAGAGCCGAATCGGGGGAAGCAGCACGAGAACAGCTATCACGCCGGGAATGTGGCGCTGAAGAGTGCGGTTCATGCGCCGCACGATACGACTGCGTGAGTCCGGAAGCAAGGTTGCGGTGACGAAACGTAGTGAGGGCGGGATGAGTGGAGAATGTGCGGAATTCTGGCGGATACGGCGGGATGCTGAGCTTTGAGATGGTGGAGGTGAATCCGATTCTGGATGAGCATAATCGCGCACGGCGGAGCTCGCGGTGCAGTTATTGTGCTCGGCGTTTGGGAAGAAGATTTTTGAGGAGGAGCGATGGAGCCCGCCGGAACCCTATTGGAGCGGGTGCGGTGGAAGTTGCAATGTGATATCGACAAAGTTTGAGGGACTAGAGATGTTCCGCTCAGTGTAGGTAAGATCTCGTTCCGTGCAGGAAGGGCAACTGGCTTTATTCGCTTGTAACCAGTTGGCGATCACAGAGGGATTGAACAGTTGGCCGCGCAGTGGTTTCCATGAGGCGGTTAGCTGTTTTGCGGCTCCGGGACGAGGCTCGGCTCCGTTAAGGAGCAGCGCCCCGAAATGGTACGGCAATCCCTCGTCAATCTCGAGAGTGAGATTGACAAGCCGTTTTTCAGGATCGAACGCGGGTTCAGGAATCGCCACGGCATCGATGTAGCCCTTGGTCGCATAGAGATGACGTATGCGATCGAGGCCTTTGACGAATTGAGACAACGAGAATATCTCGCCTGTGGCGATCGGCACTTCTGAACGCAGCTGGTCCGGGGTGAAGAGAGTCGCTTTCACAACTTTGAGCGTGCGAAGGCGGTAGCGAACGCCCGCCGTGATGTTCTCCGTAAGCTGGATGCGATTTTCGCTTTCGCTCTTCTGTTCTTGCACCGCGGCCTGGAGGTATCCCAGATCGCGCGCCTTCCGCACGATCATTTCACTCACGACCTCAACAGGGCAGGCAGACACGTCAATGCTGTTGAGTATGTCCTGACGGTCTTTCTCGGGAAGATCACTGGACTGCAAAACCAAGCTGTACGAAGGATGCTGCTTCTGTCGGGCGGCGCGGAGATTCGCCGGAAGGGCTGCCAGCATCGCGAGGAGGAGAATTCCAGATAAGCGCATGGCCGGTCTTCGTTGGGCAACATTCTATGCGGCGGGCGGGAAGACGACAATCAGTGTCGCTCGAGAGTGGAGCACGGGCGCGAGCCATAGGCGTGTGACGACCGCCGGGTTGGCGCGGTTATGTTGAGCGCGGCTCAGTGGGGAAGGACATGGTGACGACGGTTCCGGAGCGTCCGGGCTGGGTGGTGCTGCGGAGGGAGATCGAGCCGCCGTTCTTTGCGACGAGATCCTTAGTGATCCAGAGGCCGAGGCCGGTTCCGGCGGCGCCCTTAGTGGAGAAGAAGGGTTCGAAGATGTGCTCGAGCATCGAGGGGTCGATGCCTGTACCGGTGTCGGCGATGGAGATGCGCAGGTGAGAGCGGCCTTCGAAGACTGTCGTGCGGCAGCGCAGGCGGAGGGTTCCGCCGGAGCGCATGGCGTCGAAGGCGTTGGAGACGAGGTTGACCAGGATCTGGCGGAGCTCGCCCTCGTAACAGGTGAGCCGGATGTCGGCGGGAACTTCGGTGATGACGGTAATGTGCGAGCTCTGAAGGCGTCCGCGATAGAGGCCAAAGACACTCTGCATCAGCGCGTGTAGATCGACTTGGGTGCGGCCGCTGCTCTGCTTGTGGAAGCGCAGTGTGTGAGTGGCGATGTGCGAGACGCGGGCGAGCTCCTCCTGCGCGGTGATGACGAGGGACCGGGTCTCGTCGTCGTCGACACGCGACTGAAGGATGTAGAGCAGGTTCGTTACGGATTCAAGCGGGTTATTAATCTCATGCGCGATGGAGCTGGCGAGGCGGCCTACGGAGGCGAGCTTTTCGCTCTGCAGGAGCGCTCGTGCGGCAAGCTTGCGCGCAGTGATGTCGCGAATGATGGCGGAGAAGGCGACGAGCGTGCCGGGAGCTTCGAGGTGCGGTGTGAGGCTGACGGAGACGTCGAGGGTGCGGCCGGAGGGGTGGAGGGCCGTGGTCTCCTCAAGCGCGTCAATTCCCGTATGCAGATTGCGGATGCGGGCTTCAATGGTGGGGCGTCCGCTCTCGATGAAGAACGAGACGAGAGGGCGGCCGATGGCCTCCAATGCAGGTGTGCCGAAGATCTGCTGAGCGCCGTTGTTCCAGGTTTGAATGAGGCCGGCGGGTGTAAGCCGGATGATGGCGTCGGAGGAGCGGCGCACGACCTCGGCGATCTGCTCGGATTCCTTGCGCGCGCGCAGGAGCTCGGCTTCGTAGAGGCGGCGCTGTGTGGCGTCGAAGGCGGCGAGGAGGACGTGCGAGGGCTGGCCAACGTCGGAGCGGCGCAGGACTGCGTTGAGGAAGATGGGCGCAGTTCCGCCATCGGGGCGAAGGAGATCGAAGGCGATCTCCTGGAGCGAGCCGCGCATGAGGAGGGTTGGAACGAAGTGCGTCTCGTAGAAGAAGAGGCCGCCGCGGGAGAGAAGATCCTGGAACCGCAGCCGAAGGAGGACGGAGCGATCGCGTCCGGCGAGCGCGGCGAAGGCGGTGTTGGCATCGATCAGGCGGCCATCGGAAGCCATGACCGCCAGGCCGCAGTGGAACTGGTCGCAAAACTGAGCGACGTTCAGTTCGTCGCAGCCGAAGCGGTCGCCGGTCGCGGAAGGAAGCGCTTGAGCTCCTGACTGACCTCCCGAGGCGCGCTCATGTGCGGGCAATGTCCCGTCGCATTCATCACGACGAACTGGCTGTTCGGGATGCATCGATGAACATATTTTCCCACGGTGGTCCCGGCGATGGCATCTTCATGGCACTGGAGGATGAGAGTTCTTGTGGGGACGTGGGGCAGGTCGCGGCGGTTGTCGGAGAGGAAGGTGACGCGCGCGAAATGTTGAGCGAGGAAGGGATCCATGCGGCAGAAGCTGCCTTCGAGCTCTGCCGTGAGCTCGGGGTCTTGAGGATTGCCCATGATGAGAGGGGCCATGGTGGCGGCCCAGGCGACGTGATTGCTCTCGAGGGTCTCGAGGAGGTTCTCGATGTCGCTGCGCTCGAAGCCGCCGATGTAATCGCCTTCGTTGATGTAGCTGGGCGAGGGGCCGATCATGGTGAGGGTTTCGAAGCGATCGGGCTGCTTGATGGCGGCGAGCGCGCCAATCATTGAGCTGACAGAGTGGCCGACGAAGTGAACGTTGCGAAGGTTGAGCTCTTCGAGAATGTCGAGCACATCATGGGCATAGCCGTGGAGGGTGCTGTAGCGCGACTGGTCGAATGAAGCGGCGTCTGAAGCGCCGGAGCCGACGTAATCGAAGAGAACGATTTTGTAGTCGCGAGAGAAATCGGGAACCATATGCCGCCACATGTTCTGGTCGCATCCATAGCCATGCGCGAACATGATGGTTTGTTTGCCGGAGCCGAGTACGTGGACGTTGTTTCTTTGGGTAGCGGTCATTGTCAATCCAGATAAAGGCTAGATGTTGAGCACGGGCGCGAGCCAGTGGCCCGTGTGCGAGTGCGGGTCGGCGGCGATCTCTTCGGGAGTGCCGGTCGCGACGATCTGGCCGCCCCGGGAGCCGCCTTCGGGGCCGAGATCAATGACCCAGTCGGCGGACTTGATGACATCGAGATTGTGCTCGATGACGAGGAGAGAGCCACCGCCATCGATGAGTTTGCGGAACGCCGCGAGGAGTTTGGCGACGTCTTCGAAGTGCAGCCCGGTGGTGGGCTCGTCGAGGATGTAGAGGATCCGGCTGGCAGCGCGGCGGGGGTGACCGTTTTGTGTTGAGGCGCCCGACGAGGTGGAGCGATCTACAGATCGAACCGTGGCGAGATGTTGCGCGAGTTTGACGCGCTGGGCTTCGCCGCCGGAGAGCGTGGTGGCGGATTGGCCGAGGCGAACGTAGCCAAGGCCGACCTCGTCGAGCACGGCGAGCTTGTCGACGATCTTCGGGTGACCGGCGAAGAAGGTGATGGCTTCGCGCACCGTCATGTTGAGGACGTCGTGGATGTTTTTGCCTTTGTATTTGACTTCGAGGATGGATGCCTTGTAGCGGGTGCCGTTGCACTCTTCGCAGGGGAGCTCGACGTCGGCGAGGAACTGCATCTCGACGGTGACGGTGCCATCGCCTTCGCAGACGTCGCAGCGGCCGCCCGGGACGTTGAAGGAGAAGCTGCCGGCGGTGAGATTTTTGCGGCGGGCGTCGGGCTGCGCGGCGAAGAGCTCGCGGATGGGATCGAAAGCCTTGATGTAGGTGACGGGGTTGGAGCGCGGCGTGCGGCCGATTGGTGATTGGTCGACGAGCACGACGTCGTTGAGGAAATGCGTGCCGGAGAGCTCGCGGTAGGTGTTGGAGATGTCACCGGAGTCGCCCTGGCCAAGGGCTTGCAGCAGAGCGCGGTAGAGGACCTGGTGGACGAGCGTGGATTTACCGGAGCCGGAGACGCCCGTCACGCAGCAGAGAAGGCCGAGCGGAATTTCGACGTCGATGCCACGGAGGTTGTGGATGCGCGCGCCTTTGAGGACCAGTTTTTCGCGGCCGGGCTCGCGGCGGAGTTTGGGGACGGCGATCTGGGCGCGGCCGGAGAGATATTTGCCGGTGATGGAGTTGGGGTTGTTGCGGACTTCTTCGACAGTGCCGGCGGCGAGGAGACGGCCGCCGAGCTCGCCGGCGCCGGGGCCGAGGTCGAGAAGGTGATCGGCGGAACGGATGACGTCAGGGTCGTGCTCGACGACGAGGATGGTGTTGCCGAGGTCGCGGAGCTCTTCCATGATGCGGATGAGGCGCGCGGTGTCGCGTGTGTGGAGGCCGATGGAGGGCTCGTCGAGGACGTAGAGCGCGCCGACGAGACGCGAGCCGAGCGAGGTCGCGAGTTGGATGCGCTGCGATTCGCCGCCTGAGAGTGTGGAGGCGAGGCGGTCGAGGGTGAGGTACTCGAGGCCGACCTGCTCCAGGAAGAGGATGCGCTGACGAACCTCTTCGAGAACCTTGCCGGCGATCTGTTCTTGTGCGGGTGTAAGTTGGAGCGCGTTGAAGAACTCGCGAGCTTCGGTGATGGTGAGCGCGGACGCTTCGCAGATGTTCTTCGTCGACGGATTGCAGCCGCCGGGGTCGCTGGTGAGCATGACCGCGCGGGCTTCGGGGCGGAGGCGCTGGCCGCGGCAGTCGGGGCAGGTGGCGTAGCCGCGGTACTTCGAGAGGAAGACGCGGACGTGCAGCTTGTATTTTTTGCGCTCGAGCTGGTCGAAGAAGCCGCGGATGCCGGGGTACGCGCCGCGGCCGTCGTAGATGAAGCGCTGCTGCGCGTCGGTGAGGTCGTACCAGGGGATGTCGAGTGGGATGCCTTCGGATTTTGCGGCGCGCTTCATTTCGGCGTGCCAGGGCGAGCGGTATTTCGGCTTGGTCCAGGGGTCGATGGCGCCGGCTTCGAGAGATTTGGCGCGGTCGGGGATGATGAGGTTGGGGTCGAAGTCGATGGTGTTGCCGAAGCCCTGGCAGCGCGGGCAGGCGCCGTACGGGTTGTTGAAGCTGAAGAGGCGCGGCTCGGGGTCGCGGTAGGCGCGATGGCAGGAGGAGCACTCGAATGCAGTGGAGAAGCGGTACTGTGTACGGCGGCCCTTTTCGTCGGCCTCGTTTTCAGATGAGGAGGGCACAACGCGGAAGATGATCTCGCCGGATTCGCGGTAGCCGGTTTCGATGGCGTCGACGAGGCGGGAGCGGACATCTGGGCTGAGCGCGAGGCGGTCGGCGAGAACGTAGATAGGGCGCGTGCCTGCGGCGGCGGCGGCGAAATCGAGTTCGAGGAGGGATTCCGGGGTGGAGAATTCGACGATTCTGCCGTTGCTGTTCGGATCCGCGTCGCCTTGCCAGAGACGGTTGTAGCCGCGGCGGCGGAGCTCGGCGAGGCGCTCTTTGAGCGTGTCCGTGAGGTCGAACGCGGGCGCGGCGGCCTCTTTGCTCTTCACTGATTTTTTCGCGGCACGCTTGGAAGCCGGAGGAGCCTTCAAGAGTTCTGACTCGCTCTCTTCCGCAGCGACTGAGGGGCCTTGCATGGGTTCCAGTTTTACCTCGCGGCGCTGGATGGGGAAGAGTGCGTAAACGCGGGTGGCTGGTTCACCTTCCCGCCCACCCTGGGCGAGGACGCGGGCAACGATTTCGTCAACGGTGTCGCGGCGAACGGTGCCGCCGCAGTGCAGGCAGGTGACGGTGCCGCAGCGTGCGTAAAGGAGGCGGAGGTAGTCGTATATTTCGGTGGCGGTGGCGACGGTGGAGCGCGGGTTGCGGGTCTGGTTCTTCTGCTTGATGGCGATGGCGGGCGCGAGGCCATCCATGAATTCAACGTCGGGCTTCTCGATGCGCTCGAGGAACTGACGGGCGTAGGCCGAGAGGGATTCGACGTAGCGGCGCTGGCCTTCGGCGTAGACGGTGTCGAACGCGAGCGAGGATTTGCCGGAGCCGGAGACGCCCGAGACGACGGTGAGGGCGTTGTGCGGGATGTCGACGTCGATGCCCTTGAGGTTATGGGTTCGCGCGCCGCGGATGGTGATCTGGTCTTGCACGGTCAGCATCGCGGGTTCAGGTTGGATCAGTTCTTCGATCGGGGCCACACTCCATTATCCGGGAGATTGGGTGCCAAGGCGAATGGTGCACCCAATATGTGGTCAGCGTTTCGAGCCGTGTTGGGGGCGGAGCATTTCGATGAGGAGCAGGCAGGCGCCGATGCAGATGGCGGAGTCGGCGACGTTGAAGTCCGGCCAGTGGTAGTGGATGATGTGGACCTCGAGGAAGTCGACGACGTGGGAGTAGCGGACGCGATCGTAGAGATTGCCGAGTGCGCCGCCGAGGATGAGCGCGAGCGAGAAGGTGACGAGCGAGAACTCGCGGGCGAACTTCCAGAGCAGTACGAGAACGACTACGACGGCGAAGATCGAGAAGGCGATGAGCAGGTTGCGCACCATCGCGGGTGAGGTGGAACCCTCGAAGAGGCTGAACGCGGCGCCGGTATTGAGCACGTGGGTGAGGCGGAAGACGTGCGGAATGATGACGCGTGCGTGACCCATGCGGATGTTGTGCACGATCCAGAGCTTGGACCAGCGGTCGAGCACGATGACCGTGGCGGCGACGATGAGGGCGATGGCGCGGCCATCACGAAGGAAGCCTCTGGTTTTCGGAGCCGGCACTATGCGGCCTCCTGCGGATTATTGCTCGGAGGAAAGCCGATGGCATTGAGGGCGTCGGAGCAGCGCGCGCAGACGCTGGGCCAGCGCGCATCGGCACCGACATCAGCGACGACGCGCCAGCAGCGCTCGCACTTGGCGCCTTTGGCAACTTCGGCCTGGATGAGCACGGCGGCGGTGTCCTTGGTTGCGGCGACTGACTGCACGGTCACCTGGGAAACGTTGAGGAACTCCGGGAGCGCGTCTTCGTAGCGGCGAAGGATGAGGCTTTCGTCGGAGCCCTGCGTGGTGATGAGCGTGACGCTGGCGTCCAGTCCTTTGCCGATGGCCTTGTTCGCGCGGAGGGTCTCGAGCTCAATGTTGACGAGCTCGCGAATGCGGAGGAGGTGTGCCCAGTCCTCTTCGAGGCCGGCGACGCGGCCAGGGACGATGTCGGCGACGTCAGGGAAGAGGGCGAGGTGCACGCTGGGTTCGCGGCCTTCAAGCGCAGGCAGGTGCTGCCAAACTTCATCCGCGGTGAAGCTGAGGATGGGCGCGATCAGGCGGGTGAGGGCTTCGGCGATGCGCCAGAGCGTCGTTTGGGCAGAGCGGCGCGCGGGAGCGTCGGGCGCGAGGGTGTAGAGGCGGTCTTTGACGACGTCGAGGTAGAGCGCGCTGAGGTCGGTGTTCGTGAACTCGTTGAGAGCTTGATAAGCGCGGTGGAATTCGAAATCGTCGTAGGCACGGCGAATCGCGGCGTCGAGCTCGGCGGTGCGGGCGAGGATGTATTGGTCGAGAGGTTGCAGCTGCGTGAAGTGCAACGCGTGCTGCGGCGGTGAGAAGTCGTAGAGGTTCGAGAGCAGGAAGCGGATGGTGTTGCGCAGCTTGCGGTAGTTGTCGCTGACGCGCTGCATCAGGTTTTCACTGGCGGCGACATCCTCGCGGAAATCGACCGAGGCGACCCAGAGGCGGACGATTTCGCCGCCGAGACGGTTGGCGATATCGACGGGGTCGACGCCGTTGCCGAGCGATTTGGAGAACGCGCGGCCCTGCTCGTCCAAAGTCCAACCTGATGTCGCGACCATTTTGTAGGGAGCTTCGTCGCGCAGACCGACAGAACAGAGCAGAGAGGAGTGGAACCATCCGCGATGCTGGTCGCCGCCTTCGGTGTACAGGTCGGCAGGGAATCGGAGTTCGGGTTCGACTTCGAGCACGGCGTGCCAGCTTGAGCCGGATTCGAACCATACGTCGAGGATGTCCATCTCCTTGCGGAATTCTTTGCCGCCGCATTTGGCGCACTGTGTGTTCTTCGGCAGGAGGTCGGCGGCGCTGTGCTTGTACCAGGCGTCGGCGCCTTCGCGCTCGAAGAGCTCGACGATGGACTTGTTGATCGCAGGATCGTTCAGCGGCTCATGGCAGCTTTCGCAGAGGAAGAGCGCGATGGGCACACCCCAGATGCGCTGGCGCGAGAGCGTCCAGTCGGGGCGCGTGGCGATCATGTTGGAGATGCGTTCCTGGCCCCAGGCTGGGTCCCAGGTGACGCGCTGGATTTCGTCGAGAGCACGCTGGCGGAAGGTGGTCTGGTGCTTGCCCTCGTGCGGCGAGCGGACCGGGGTTTCCATGCCGATGAACCACTGTTCGGTCGCGCGGAAGATGAGCGGGTTGTGGCAGCGCCAGCAGTGCGGGTAGGAGTGCTCGAGGTTGTGGCGGCCCATAAGGGCACCGCGTTCGTGCAGGAGGTCGATGATGGTGGGGTTCGCTTTGAAGATGAACAGGCCGTCGAACGGAAGGCCTTCGTAGTTGCGGAACTTGCCCTGCGCGTCGACATTGCAGGTGAGCGGGAGGTTGTACTTGATGCCGGTGGCGAAGTCGTCGGGGCCATGGGCGGGCGCGGTGTGCACGGCGCCGGTGCCTTGCTCGGTGGTGACGTAGTCGGCGAGGACCCCGAGGATCGGGCGGTCGAGGAAGGGATGCGCGAAGGTGACGCGATCGAGCTTGTCGCCGGGAAAGCTTGCGATTTCAACTGCCTTCTTGAGGTCGCCGTTTTCGTTGGAGGCTTCACGTGTAGCTGCGGCGAGCTCGCGAGCGACGATGTAAACGTGCTTGCTGTCGTCGAGCGCGACGTACTCGGTTTCAGGGTTGAAGGCGATAGCCATGGACGCGGGCAGCGTCCACGGTGTCGTGGTCCAGATGATGGTGTAGACGTCGCGCCCGGCGAGACGCGGATCGATTTGCTCGGCGCGGGAGGTCAGCTTGTAGCGCACGTAGACCGAGGGCGAGGTGTGCATCTCGTACTCGACTTCGGCTTCGGCGAGCGCGGTGCGATCGTGCCAGCACCAGTAGACGGGCTTGAGGCCCTTGTACACGAAGCCCTTCTCGAAGAAGCCGTAGAAGGTCTCGACGATGCGGGCTTCGTAGGGGAAGTTCATGGTCGAGTACGGGTCATCCCAGCGGCCGAAGACGCCGAGGCGCTTGAACTGGGAGCGCTGCAGGTCGATGTACTTCTGGGCGTACTCGCGGCAGGCCTGGCGGACCTCGATCGGGTTGAGCTCGAGCTTGCGGCCGCCGAGCTGTTCATCGACCTTGATTTCGATGGGAAGGCCGTGGCAGTCCCAGCCGGGAACGTAGGGCGAGTCGAACCCGGCCATGGTTTTGGTTTTGACGACAAAGTCCTTGATGCACTTATTGAGCGCGTGGCCGAGGTGGATGGCGCCGTTGGCGTAGGGAGGGCCGTCGTGCAGGATGTACTGTGGGGCGCCGGCGCGGGCGCGGCGAATCTGGTCATAAAGGCCGGCGGCTTCCCACTGGGCGAGGCGCTCGGGCTCCCGCTGGGGAAGATTCGCCTTCATGGCGAAGTCGGTCTTCGGCAGGTTGAGGGTGTCCTTCAGCCGCTTCTTCTTGTCTTGCTCGGTAACTGCGGGCTGCTTGCTGGCGGGCTGGGTTGCAGCCGGGCGCGCGTCGGGCATGAACTCTCCGTGGCAGGGATGCCTCGGGAGTCTCCGCCGGGCATCGCGGCCAAGCCCTTATTGTAAAGGGAGTGCGGAGGTTACCGGCGTCCACAGGTGAAGTGGAGTGCTGTGGTGCACGCGACATCTTGCGCCCCGTCTACGTCTATATGGAAAGCAGGAAAACCGGGACCCGTCTACAATGACAGTGCCGGGGTAGCGGCGCCCACGACGTCTTATGGTGTAGGCCGCAGAAGGAAAAAAGGATACCCGAAGCCGTAAGTTTGCCCTCCCCATGGCTGATCTAACCGTTCTCCCGCCTCAGCAAGATTCCAGCACTCCGGCCCCAGCTCTGCGCCCGGCGACAGAGACGCCTCATCTAAGCGGCGAGATCAAGGAAGAGGGCGTCTTTCAGTCGCTGATGTCCAACATTCGCGACGCTTTCTTCGCCCCTAAACTTCCGCCCCTGGTTCTCGAATCGAAACCTGTCGCTGTGCCGGACCGCATGGCGGTGAAGCGCAGTCCGACGTCCACGGCGGTTGCTGTGGGGATTCATGCGGTGATCATTGCGATCATCGCGATTCTGATTGCGGAGAAGGTGCCGATTGCGGCGCCGATGAAGCAGGCAGTGACAGCGCTGCTGGAGCCTCCGCCAACCCCGCCGGTGGCGCCCCAGGCGAAGAAGATTGGCGGCGGTGGCGGCCAGCATGATCTCGGACCGGTGACGCAGGGGCATTTGCCCAAACTGGCTCAGACACAGATTGTTCCACCCAAGGCACCGCCGACGATTCCGCCCAAGCTGGCGGTTGAGCCGAGCGTCGTTGTGCAGCCGAATCTGAAGCTCGCGGACAACAAGATGCCCGATTTGGGCGTGCCTAACTCGAACCTGAAGGGGTTCTCGATGGGCAACGGCAATGGCACCGGAATCGGGTCGGGTGACGGTGCGGGCATCGGGCCGGGATCAGGTGGCAATATCGGCGGCGGCGTGTACCAGGTGGGCGGGTCAGTGCGGCCGCCGATTGCGATCTACACGCCGGACCCGGAGTTCTCGGAGGAGGCCCGCAAGGCCAAGTTCTCGGGGAATGTAGTTGTGTCCTTGATTGTGGGAGCCGATGGTAGGCCGCGCAACGTGCATGTGCTGCGCGGGGTCGGCATGGGACTGGATGAGAAAGCCATCGAAGCCGTGCAGCAGTACAAGTTCAAGCCCGCAATGCAGAATGGAAAAGCTGTCGCGGTGTACCTGAATGTCGAGGTCAACTTCCAGATCTTCTAGAGCCAGTGAGTAGAAAAGTGAATAGTGAAGAAAGCAAAGGCACGAGCGCTTTGTTCACTGCTCATATCTTTTCCTCTGCTACTCCGCCGCTACAGGCGTTTGGATTTCGTTGAAGGTGAGGTTCTCGGCGGGGCTGTGGGTGCGGCCCTTCCAGTCCAGAAACATCATGCCGTAGCTCTCGGTCGTGCACTGCTCGGGGCGAACGCCGAGTTGCTCGCGCATGGATTCGATCCACTCGGGCGGGCCTTCGAGCTCGGCGTAAGTTCCGATGGGCGTCTCGTCCAGGAAGACATGACCTTCGCCGCCATCCCACTCCGTGCGGTACTTCTCATAACGAAAGACTGGCTTGTAGCCGAGCTGGGTGAAGATTTCTGCCAGCGCCGCCGCGTCTTCGACGACGCTTTCGGTCTCGATGCGGACCTTGTACCGCGCGTCGGCGTCGTTCGAAGCCACGCGCTTGTGCGTAACCACGGAGCGGCCGGCGTAGTCGCGGAGGCGCAGCACCTGTCGGCGCACGCGGAGGTCGCGCTCGGGCGTGTCGTAGAGTGTGTTGGCCTCAAAGGTTCGCGGCGTCACCAGCTTCAGCCCGAGGGATTGCACCCGGGCCCGGAAGCGATCGACATTCTCGACTGCAAATTTCAGCTCAATTTCAGGAGCGTGCATGCGCACAAGTATACGAGGAGCGCCGGAAGCAGCGTCTAGATACGATAGGTGCAATGGTAGACACGATCAGGTTACGGGCCGACAATCAGGCCGACATTGAACGGGCGGCAGATCTGCTGAGAGCCGGCCGCCTTGTCGCCTTCCCCACGGAGACCGTGTATGGACTCGGCGCCAATGCGCTTTCCGCAGAGGCGGTCGCGGGCATCTTCTCCGCGAAGCAGCGCCCGGCGTGGGATCCGCTCATTCTGCATCTGCCGGATGTCGGGGACATCGACCGAGTTGCCAGGATTCCGGACGAACTCCGCGACTGCGTAGAACAACTCGCCCAGGCATTCTGGCCCGGACCCCTTACGATCCTGCTGCCGAGATCGGCGGCGGTGCCCGATGCTGTGACGGCAGGGCGGCCGCTGGTGGGAATCCGGGTGCCGGCGCATCCGGCGGCGCTGGCGCTGCTGCGCGCGGTGGGTCTGCCGATTGCGGCGCCGAGCGCGAACCGGTTCGGCCACACGAGCCCCACCACGGCGGACCACGTTCTCGCGGATCTGGGCGGCCGCATCGATGCCGTCCTGGACGGTGGACCGACGCACGTGGGTATCGAGTCGGCAGTCATCGATATCACGCACAAGCCGATCGTGCAGTATCGGCCGGGAGCGATCACGCCGCAGCAGATCGAGGCGGCGTGCGGCGTGCCTGTCCAGGTTTATGTGCCAGCTATATCTGAGAAGAACGTGCACGAACCGGAAGCTTTGGCTTCGCCCGGTGTGGGCATCCGGCACTACGCTCCGCGCGCTCGCGTGCGCCTGGTCGAGGGTTCACCGGAGACGTTGCAGCGGAAGGTGACCGAAGCGGCTGCAGAAGAGACGAACCCTGGAGTTCTGCTGCCGATTGGTTGGGCGGCGCCGCGGAATGCGGTCGTGCAGCCGTGGGCGACGTGGGATCAACCCGAACGGTTGGCTGCGACGCTCTTCGCCGGGCTGCGCGCGCTGGATGCCCGGGGCGTCGAGAACATTGTCGTCCCATTGCCGCCGCCCGGCGGTGTGTACGACGCGATTCGCGACCGACTCCTGAAGGCCGCTCGCGACAAGTAGCGGCGGATCAGGGACAGATCTGGCTATTTCATGATCGACGAGCCCGCATGCAGTTCACTGGTTTTGAAGAGGTACTTGATGCAGACTTTGTAGATTAATACGCGCTGTCGCCCGACGCGCAGCTTGACGACGCAGCGGTCATACCACTCCAGCAGGCCGTGCAACTGCTCGCCGTCTTCGAGCACCACGGTGATGTCGGTCTGCTGCTGGATCTGCTTTTGAAAATAGAACGCCTCGGCGTGCGAGCTCTCCAGATTCGGCAGCGCGTCCTGCATGGCGTGCGAGAGGGGGTCTTCGGCATGGGGATCGTGGCGTCGCTCGCGCGCGGGAAGCCTCGGACGCACGAGCTTGCGTGTGCCGTTAAAGGTGCTCGTGTCCTCTTTGCGGTTGTTCAGCGGCGGCGGAGTGGTGGCATCATTCACGCGGGAAGTCCTGTTTTGGATGGGCCTTCGTGATTCCACCGGGGGCGTGCGACCGCCCAAGGTCCTTTTCAATATGAATAACGTTCAGGTGTCACCTATTAGGATGCAGAGACGCAGATGTGTGCATGAATGTTTCAAGAGCACCGCGGAAGTTACGCTCGTGCACTCTCCAGCTGGAGCGCCAGAGAGTCCAAAGAGAGCGAGCGCAACAGGTTGCGCCGCATACCGCTATGTGCCGCGTCTACGGCGCGCATGGCCGCCTCGATCCAGTCGAAGGACACGGTTTGGGCCAGCCGATCGAGGTCTTTGCGACGATCGACGTTGCGCACGCGGTCCGGCGCGCCGGACTGAATCACGAGAAGATCTTCAAGCAGACTCGCCAGTGCGCGCAGGAGAGCGGCCGTTTTGGCCTGTCCCTCGGCGCCGGAGCGGTAGGTCTCGGTCGTCTTGAAGAGTGTCGAGTGATCATTGGTGCGTTCGAGGCCAGCGAGCAGCAAGAACGCGTCGGCGCGGGCTGCGGCGTACTCGGGCAGATTGAACGCGAGAGCGCGGCCGGCCGCGCCCTCGCTGAGGCGGCCGATGAGCTCACGATCGGTGCGCGACCAATCGGGCCTGCGCGATGCCAGCAGGTCTGCGATCTCTTCGGCGGGCAGAGCGCCGAGCCTGGCGAATGCGCAACGCGAGCGGATGGTGGGCAGCAGTTCCCCGGGGTTTTCGGTCAGGAGGATCAGATGGACGTAAGCTGGCGGCTCCTCGAGCAGCTTGAGGAGAGAGTTCGCCGCCTCCTTCATGAAGCTGGAGGCGGTGATGATGAAAACCTTCGCGTGGGCCTCGGTCGGCAGATACTGCGCGCGGTGAATGACGGTGCGGATCTGGCCGAGCTTTATCAGGAGCTGCGGCGGATCGGGAGGAACGACGAGCACGTCGGGATGCGTCTGGACGAGCACGCGCGTGTCCTTTTTGTCGCTGTCGCGCATGTCCTCGCGGGCGGTGATGGCTTCGTCTACGCGGGCCTCCAGGTCGGCCGACTCCGCGATGCGGGTGCAGTTGCGGCAACGGCCGCAGAAGCTCGCCAGCTCGCGCCCTGCCGAACCGTCGGCCCCGGGCGGCGCGAGTTCGCGCGGCTGTTCCTCGCAGTCGAGCGCCATCGTGAGCATCAGAGCGAGCGTGTACTTGCCGCTGCCGCGTGCGCCCGCGATGACGAACGAGTGCGGCAGCCGTCCGGTTGCAATGGCGGCGCGGAGGTTCTCCACGACGGCCGCATTGCCCAGGAATTCAGAGAAGCTGGAAGGGAAGACCACGATTCCAGCCTATCGCATGCGGGTGGAGAATCGGCCCTACGATCCGGGCCGCGGAGGTGCGGAAGGATCCACCGGCGGCTCGAACTGCGCGGCATACGCGCCGTAGACACCGTTGTAGAGCTGCATGGCCGTGGCGTACTCGCGTGCAGCCTCTGCCGGCTGATGGTTTGCCGCATAGAGCTGTGACAGAAGCTCATGGGTCATCAGGAGTTCCGGCGCGAGCGACTCAGCCTGCTGGGCCTCCGTGAGGGCTACATCTGCGTGTCCCTGCGCGCCGGCATTTCCTGACGTAACCAGATGGCTCAGGGCCGCGATTCGTGGAACGGTGTAGGAACCGTTGTAGACGAGAATTTCGCCGTCCAGCACATCATCTGGCTTGCTCCGCAAGAACGGGGCGTAAGGATTTACGTCCATCGGCCCAAAGCCCCAGCCGCTCATCGCGAGTGAACCGACGAAGACTGGCCCCTGGATCTGTTGCTGCACCGGGCCCTGGGGTGATCGAAGCATTATCGAGAACATCGTTGGCAGTGGCTTGCAGGGCAGGTGAAAGTAAGAGAGATCCGCGGGTCCGCTGTAGGCCAGCCAACAGTTGCGAATGTCCTTGGCGCGAATGTATTGCTGCAGCGGTTTGAGTCCGCTCTCCCATCCGGCGTTGGCGTCCGTCAGCACTCGCCACGTCTGCGAAGGTCCGCCCCACACCTCGTTCGAATACGCGAGATAAGCCGGGTACGCCCTTGCGGACGAGACCATGTGAAACACCAGCAGGACCACAACTATGCTCGCCCAGACACGCGAACGGCGCAGCAGAATCGCCGCGCCACCGCCGGTTACAACGATGAGGAACGCATAAACGGGAAGGATGTGGCGGTGACCGATGTTGAGCTTCGAACTTATCGACGCGGCGAAGTAGAGCGCCGGCGGCAGCAGAAGAAACATCAGCTCGCGTGCTCGCTGCTTGCGCCACACGTGTGCTGCGGTCAAGGCGAGCGCGAGCAATAGAAGGAACCCAATCGTGCTCTTAATCAGAAACGTGCAGGGGAAGTAGTACCACTTGCCCTGAGGATAAAGCTTGCCGAAGATGTAGGTCGAGCGGCCCTCGCTGGTGAGTACGGCGACGTCCGTCAGCCCGAAGAGATAGGCCTCCGGCAACAGATGATGCTGCTCAGAGAAACCGATCAGCTTCGCCTGCACCGGCCGGTGCAGCGTTGCGAGAAAGGCTGCTGTGGGTGGCGTCATCGCGCCATTGCCCGGGCGCGCAGCGTAGTGGAAGCCGTAGACCGACCACAGCATTCCGTAGGCGACGCCGAAGATAACAATGAGTGCCAGGGACAGGCGCAGCACCTCTTGACGTCGCGGCTGGCTGGGCGCCACGCTCCGCTCACGCGGCAGAAACAGAGTGCCGGCCGCAAGCAGGATCAAGAGCGGAAGCAGGATGAGACCGGAGTGTTTGACGCAAAGCACCAGTCCCGCTGCAACCGCGCAAACCAGCAGGCGTGCCATCGTGGGCTTCCGTGTGTAGCGGTAGAACGCGTAGACGGCGCCGAAGAGCGTCGCCGAGAGAGCCGCATCGGTGGTCACGAGCGCGCCGTTCGCGAGGATATTCGGCTCGAAGACGAACAGGAGCAGCGCCATGAGCGCGGCGATGTTGCCGAACATCTCTAATGCGCAGAAGAACACCAGCAGGGCGAGCGCAAAGGTGAAGATCGACATCGCCATGCGCGAGCGCAGCAGGATGCCGTATCGGCATCATGCGTGTACAGAAATTGGCGGCCGCCAACTGTCGAGGCGGCGCGAAAGTAGATCGGCAGCGGCGGCTGAACCTGGAGTCTCATCGGAAGCAGCGGAATCGTGGCAAACATCTTTGCCAGCGGCGGATGCTCGGGGTTGATGCCGAAATCGCCGTGCTTCCAGTAGGAGTAGCCCGCGTAGATGTGCGCGCTCTCGTCGAAGGTCTGGGAGTTCTGGCGCACGGAGAAGAACAGCTCCGCAAAGAGCACGAGGAGAAGCAGGGCAGCGGTGATGGGCAACCAACCCGTACGTAGGCGAGGGGAGATCATGGCGCGACTCCGCAGAGCGAATGAACAGCGGACCTGGAAGTTCTTTGAACTTGCCCCGAATCATATCCCACATGGCCGGACGATGAAGCGATTTTCCGCGTTGTGCCTCGGAAGGCTGCGGCAGGATCCTTCATCGCGGGTGCAGCCGCATCATCATTGGATACTTGGGTCGCAGCGTGATTTTCGCCTGCGGGACCACGGGGAAGCGCGGAACGAACTCCAGCCGCCACCGCTGCGCGATTGTTGCCAGCGCGAGCACGCCCTCCATCCACGCGAAGCCCTCGCCGATGCACTGCCTGCGGCCGCCGCCGAAAGGGAAGTAGACAAACCGAAGGCGCGTCGCCTTGGCTTCCGCGGTATGCCGCTCCGGACGAAACGCCAGCGGGTCGTCCCAGAAGTTTGGGGAGCGGTGAATGACGTATTGGCTGAAGAAGATGTGCGTTCCGGGTGGAAGGCGGTACTCGCCAAGTTGGACGGGTTTTGTTGCCTGCCTTCCCATGGCCCATGCGGGCGGATAGAGCCGCATGGATTCGGCGAAGACCATCTCGGTGTAGCGCAGGTTGGAGAGGTCCTCGATGTTGGGCGTGCGTCCGCCGAGCACCTCGTCGACCTCACGCTCCATGCGCTCGCGTGCGGCAGGGTTTTGGCTGAGCAGATACCAGGTCCAGGCCATCGCGTTCGCGACGGTCTCATAGCCTGCGAGAAAGATGGTCAGCGCTTCATCGCGCACCTGCTCGTCTGTCATTCCTTTGCTCAGAGCTGCATTGCTTGGCTCAGGGCTGGCATTGCTTGGCTCAGGGCTGTCATCGATGTGGCGTCCTCGTCCTGCGCGGCGATCAACATCGAGAGCAGATCGTGCCGCTGCTCCAGTTCGTCCCGGGTGAGGGCGCGACGGTCGGCGATCATGCGGTGGACGATGGCGTCGAGGCGGGCGCGCGACCTGCGAAACTGCATCACGCCTGGGATGGGCCAATGTAGTACGTCCTCTAACCTGGGGAAGGCGACGAGAAAGTTATAGAGGCCCATGATCGTGTTCACTTCGTCGGCGACGGACAGCACGGCGGGCGTTACTTCCTGGTCGAATAACGTGCGGGCAATGATCTGCAGGCTGAGCCGCATCATCGCCGCAGAGATGTCCAGCTCGTCGCCATCGCGCCAGCTTTCGCGCAACGTAACGGCGTTCGCCACCATCTGAGCGGCGTAACCTGCGATGCGCTGGCGGTGAAATGCGGGGGCGGCGATTCTCCGCTGCCGCATGTGAATCGGATCGTCGGACGTGATCAGGCCTTCGCCGAGCAGAATCTTCATGCGGCGCAGCGTGCGCTCTTTGACGAAGCTCGCCGCCTGGTTGATAAGGATCTCGTTGATCCACTCCGGATCGTTGACGAAGACGATCAGGGTGCCCATGAAGCGGTAGCACGCTATGCGTCCGAAGCGCGTGATGCAGGTGCTCAAAGAGCGGGATGGGTTTGCCGAAGTTTACCCATCGCCTGCGAAAGTAGCGATGCAGCGGGCGCTTCAGGCCGGGCGGGAGGTGCCACTCACCTTCGTGGGTTGGACCAACGTAGTCGCCGTGATAGACGCCTGTGCTCACGACACGCTCGCAGTCTCAACCCCCACGGTATTGCCCAGGCGCTGGCGGACTACTGCCAGGATTTGATCCGCAATCTGATCGATTGTTCCGGGCTGATCGAGCAGCACGACGCGTTGCGGCTCGCGCTCGGCGATAGCGCGGTACTGCTCGTAGACGCGGCTGTAGAACGCGTCGCCCTCGCGCTCGAAGCGGTTCTCATCGGTGCCATGCTGCCGCGCATGGCGGTCGTTCCTGCGGCGCGCGCGCGCCAATGAGGCTTCCAGCGGCGGAAGCAAGAGCAGAGTGAGATCGGGTTGCACGTTATCGCAGGCAGCCTTGTGCATCGCCAGCACGCGCTCGGCACCCAGCCCGCGGCCGGCGCCCTGGTATGCCTCCGAAGAATCGGTGTAGCGGTCGCAGAGCACAATCTCGCCACGATCAAGTGCCGGGAGGATGATCTTGTTGAGCGACTGGGCGCGGTCGGCAAACATAAGCGCCATCTCGGCGGCAGGGGCAATCTCCCCCAGCTCCGCCTCGCTCTTTGAATCGAGCAGCACGCCGCGGATGCGGTCGCCCAGCCTGGTTCCACCCGGCTGCCGCAGGGTGACCACGCGATGTCCTTCGCCCTCAAGCACTGCTGCCAGGCGGCGGAGCTGGGTCGTCTTGCCCGCACCGTCGAGGCCTTCGAAAGTGATGAAAAAGCCGCGTCTCACGCCTTGAGTCTACTGCACGGCGAGTACTGCGACAGGCATCTTATGAGCAGAAGAGGCTTGCCGGCACCGCAACGGCTTGCCACGGAACCGGCCTGAGTCCAGGGAGCTCCTAATGCTTACGATCATTCTTCTCGCCGTGTTCGCCATCATCGGGATCGCGTGGTTCCTCGTCGCCTACAGTGCCAATCAGCGCAAACGCGCCGGCCAAAGCGGCATGGACGCAGTCAACAACCAGCAGACGCGGCGATCCGCGCGCCACACCGCCCGATAGCTAGAGCGGTTTCAGGGCGTCAGCTGCGCATTCCACTGCGCTCCGGCTGTGCGTCAGGGTGATCGTCAGCTAACCGTGCTGGCCTTCATGCAGGTCCGGCCCTGTGGCAGTGTGCTGCTTGCGCTCGGCATCGCTCCAGGAGACCTTTGTCGCCCCGCTGCCCAGGATTTTGAACCGGTACGGGTAGGTCGCTCCTGCGGCCAGTGACTCCCGCCCGAAGCTGGCACTGGGATAGTCGACCTCGACGAGCGTCACCGCGGCGCCCGTGTCGTTCCGGACTGTTGCGTTCACATACGGCGACTTGCAGCCATGAGTGACAGAGCCGCAACAAGCCCGACAGGCGCAAAAATCCGTCGACCCACTACGATTTCTCCTGCGATCTCAGCTTCCGGAGCAAGTCCGGCAGCCGGTTCACGGCCGCAACAGTCCGCAGCCACGCCTTATTGTCCATCGCCGGATAGCCGCTCACAACCGCGCCGGGAGCGACGTCCGATGGGATTCCAGTCTGGGCCGTCGCGACCGCGCCATCGCCGATCGTCAGGTGGCCGGCGACGCCGACCTGGCCGGCGAGGATGACGTTCCTGCCGACTGTCGTTGAACCTGCAAGCCCCACCTGCGCACAGAGCAGCGAGTTCTCGCCCACCGTCGACCCATGGCCGACCTGCACCAGGTTGTCGATCTTCGCGCCCTTCGCGATACGCGTCTCGCCGACGCTGGCGCGGTCGATGCACGCGTTCGCCTGCACCTCCACCTGGTCCTCCAGGACCGCGGGACCTGTCTGCAGAATCTTCGTCCAGCTCCCATCAGCACTCTTGGCGAAACCGAAACCGTCCGCGCCGATGACCGCGCCGTTTTGCAGGGTTACATCGTCGCCGAGTACGCATCGCTCGCGAACCACCGCATGAGCGTGGGCGAAGAACCTGGCACCAATCCGCGCTCCCGGATAGATGACGACGTGCGGCAGCAGGACCGCGTCATCGCCGATGATGACGTCCTCGCCAATGACCACGTAGGGGCCGATATGCGCCCGCGCGCCTATCTTTGCGGAAGGGCTGAACACCGCGGTTGCGTGCACGCCGGGAGGGAAGCGGCGGGTTGGATGAAAGATCTCCAGCGCCCGGGCAAAGGCCAGGTAGGGGTTTGCGACCCGCAGCGTGGGCAGGGGAAATTCCGGTGCGTTCGGCTCAACCAGAAGCGCCGCCGCTTTGGTGGTTTTGGCCAGCGAACTGTAGCGCAGATTCGTCAGGAAGCTAACCTCGTGTGGCCCGGCCTTTTCGAGCCCCGCCACTCCGGTGATCTCCAGGCTGCCGACGGAGTCCGCAGTCTTTCCCGGCGCAGGCGTCAGCGACGCGCCCAGCTTCTCGGCCAACAGTGCCAGTTTCATGGCGCTGATTGTAGCGAAGCTGGACGGAGTGCGCCTGTCAAGGTCACGGCGGCCGAGCTGCCAGGGTGAGCTACTTCTCGAACAGCGTCGGCTGCGGCTCCTCTTTGGCAGGCTTTTGAGGCTTCGCCGTGGTGGGTTGAATCAACCCCATCGCCTCGATGGACTCAATTGCCGAGCGCGGCACGAAGAGCCGCTGCGTGTTGCCGCGAGTGTCTGGAGGCGCGAGAAAGAGCCCAAGGGAGTCGGCGAGCGAGTCCAGCAGCAGCCGGTTCACCTGCACGAGACCCTCCAGTACATCGCCGTCGGTCAAACGCATGCGCACCCACAGGCCCTCGGCCCTGGGCCGAGCCGTGAATTTCCTGCGCTCCAGCCGCTCCGGCAGATGCTGGTCCGCGAGATTGAAGTCACGCACATAGGCGATCCATTTGACCTCGCTCAGCTGGATGGGCGTCACGTGGGCGGCCGGGTCCATGAGTTCGATGTAGCCATGCAGAAGCGTAACCTCCTGAGGCAGATAGCCCCAGTGAAGGTGGTCATTGAAGCTACGGACGATGACCTTCTTCTGCGCGGAAGCCATTCGAGACCGCTCCAACGGGATTGTCGCACGCGCGATGGCGCGGAAAGCGGGAACCCGGCGAGGGGAGGCCAAGCCACGCAAATTCATCTTGCGACTCGCTTTGCTCAGTGAGATGGAACCCCATCCGCAACAGAATCAGTGCAGAAAATTCACCCGGTTGCCCAAATTGTTGTACAATCAGGAGTTGCGAGCGACAGATCGTGTCCTCTAAACCTCTGAGGGACTGTGACTTAGCGGTCGAGCAGCCCGCCGGGAGTTCAATCTAACCGATGGCCGATTACATTTATCTCCTGGAGTCGCGGCTCACGCCAGCCCAGCGGGAGGCGCTTAAGCGGATCCGCGATGTTGCCCGTACTCACGGAGTTACAGTCTTTCTCGTTGGCGGCGCCGTCCGCGACCTTACCAGCGGTGTCGCGATTCGGGACATCGATGTAGCGGTTCAGGGAAATGCCCTTAAACTGAAGAAAGACCTGGAGAAAGCCGGCGGAAGGGTCGTAGGATCCAATGATACGTTCCAAGGCCTGCACCTCAGCTTCCCTGGAGGCGTGAGGGCGGAGGTCAGCTCGACCCTGCTGATTACGTATCCGAAGCCCGGAAAGCCGGTGGCTCGAATGGCCGGGATTCTGGATGATCTGCGCAGCCGGGACTTCACCGCCAATGCGATGGCGGTTTCCTTGAACGAGGGCTCGTACGGCCTTCTGATGGACCCGCTGAACGGCGTTGCAGACATTGAAAACCGCGAGCTCCGCCTGGTGTCAAACTACGGATTCATCGAAGACCCGTCCCGGATGATCCGGGCAGCGCGCCTGTCGGCCCGGTTGGGCTGGGCTCTGGAGGAGCGGACCCAGCAGCGGTACGAGACGGGCAAGGCGGAAAACTACATCGACGCCCTGGGCTCTTGGGAGCGCAGCTACGAGCTGGAAGAGGTCTTTCACGAGGAGGACCCGCTCCGTAGTGCTCGCCGCCTGGAATCCGAGGGCTGGATGAAGCTGCTTTTCCCGCAGTGGACGGCGGCCAAGGCGAACGAGGCCGAGGTGGAGCGCCTGCGCGACGAGGTCGGGCGACTTAACGTAGCCGGCATCTATCCGGATCCCTCCGCCGCCTTCTTTCCCTTGCTGACGGCGAAGCTTGGCACCAAGGAAGTCGCTTCCCTGAAACAGGCCTTTGCACGTCCCGGGTTCGTCGAGGAGATCGAATCGCTCGAGGCCCGCACCAAAGCCCTTGCGGCACAGTTCTCGAGCAAGGAATACGCCTCACCTTCGGCCGCCTGGAAGCTTCTCTACTCCGCCGATCCACAAGCCGTACTTTCACTGATCTATGGCACGAAGAGCAACGCGGTCAGGCAGAGGTTCGAGCAATTCTTTAACGAGTGGCCGCAAGCCCGCAATCGGGTTCCATATGCGCTGATGCAGGAGATGCGAATTACTCCTGATCTTCCGGTCTATAGCGAGCTGATGGACAAGCTGTTCTTCGTCATCATGGACGCGAAGCTCGAGACTCCGGAGGCTGCACGGGCGTTCCTCGAGCCGTACTCGCCGCCTGCGCCTCCGCCTCCGCCGAACCTGCGCCGCCGTCCCGCCAAGCGGGAGAGCCGCGCGAGCAAGAAGGCTCCTAAAGCACCGCCGGCCGCAGCTCCTGAAGTAAACGCTGAGACAGCCAGCCCCGCCGTAGCGAAGGGCACGAAAGCTGTGAGCACCGCGGCAGACTTCAATCCGGGGAAGGGCGCCATCAAGACGACCGCTCCCGCGAAGAAGGGCGTGCCGATTGCTGCGAAGACCGCCGCGAAGGTTACGAAGCCCGCAGCGAAGGCACCAGCGAAGAAGGCTGCGCCCGCGAAGAAGGCCGTAAAGGCCCCTGCAAAGGCTGTGAAGAAAGCTCCGCCGAAGAAGGCAGCTGCGAAGAAGCCCGTCGGAAAATCTGCCAAGCCAAAGCCCAAGCCGGTGGCGAGGAAGGCCCATTCCAAGGCTCCGGCGCACAAGGCACCCGCAGCCAAGAAGAAGCCCGCAAAGAAGGCGCGCCGCTAGGCAGTGCGGTGGCAGCTTTTTTTGTGAGTGGCGCAGCTACTCGCGGTTCCGTTTGCGGATTTCGATAGTAAGCCGCTTAATCTTCTGGTTCAGCGTGGAGAGCGGAATGCGGAAGTACTCGGCCGCCTCAGTCTGATTCCAGTTGCAGCGCTCCAGGCGGTCTGAGATTATCCTGCGCTCGATGTCTTCCATGACATCGAACAGAGATGCATCCGGTCGCTGCTCCAGCAGGTTGGTCGAGTAGGTATTGCCGCGGAGCTGAGTGGGGAAAAGGTCCGGCCCGATCTGTGCCGCTCCGCCTTGTGCGCCGGTCGACAGCACCACGCACCGCTCGATCACGTTCTCCAGCTCGCGAACGTTTCCCGGCCACTCGTATTCCATCAGGACCCGCAGCGCTTCCGGCGTGAGGTCGGGAGTGGAGAAGCCGTTCTCGTCCGCGTAGAACTTGAGGTAGTGCTGCGCGAGGAGGGGAATGTCTTCCTTGCGGCTGCGCAACGGCGGAAGCTCGAGGCAGATAACATTCAGCCGATAGAAGAGGTCTTCGCGGAACCGGCCTTCTTTGACGGCCTGATGCAGATTCACGTTCGTCGCGGCGACAATGCGGACATCGACCTGAATCTCCTGGGTTCCGCCCAGGCGCATGAAGCGGCGGTCCTGCAGAACGCGGAGGATCTTGGCCTGCATATCGATGCTCATCGTCCCGATCTCGTCGAGGAACAGCGTGCCCTGATCGGCGACTTCGAAGAGGCCTTTCTTCGCGGCGACAGCTGAGGTGAAGGCGCCGCGCTCGTGACCGAAGAGCGTGGATTCGAGCAGGTCGGAGGGGACTGCGCCGGTGTTCACAGGGATGAACGGCTTTTCGCGCCGCGGCGAGTTAGCGTGGATGGCCTTGGCGATGAGCTCCTTGCCCGTTCCGCTTTCGCCTTGGATCAGGATGGTGGAACGGCTGGGAGCGACCTGCGAGACGAGGTCGAACATCTTCAGCATCACGTCGCTCTTGCCGACGATGTTCTTGAACGAGTAGCGCTGTTTGAGCGTGCGCTTGAGCTGTACGACTTCGCTCTCGGCCTTCTGTTTCCCGATGGACGGCGCGGATGTCTGCGAGCAGCTTCTCGTTATCCCATGGCTTCTGGATGAAGTTCGAGGCCCCGGCGCGAATCGCGTCCACAACATTGCCGACCGTGCCGTACGCCGTGATCATGATGACCGGCAACTCGGGGGCGAGGCTCTTAATGCGTGGCAGGAGGTCGAGCCCGCTCTCGCCGGGCAGAGCAAGGTCGAGCAGCAGGAGATCGTAGCTGTGCCGGGTCAGGAGGTCCAGGCCCGCCGAGCCATCCGCGGCGAGATCGACCGAAAATCCTTCAAGCGTGAGCAGGGTCTCGAGCGAGTCGCGGATGCCCGCCTCGTCATCGATGATGAGAATGCGTCGCGTTGCTGCTGCTGGACTGGACCAAGGGAGTTTCTAGGGAGGGTTGCTGTACCCCGACAGCCGAACTAGACATGAATTACCTTCCCTTCGTCGACGGGGGGTCCGGTGATTGAGGTACGACCCGGAGACTCGGCGGCAGGGAAGACGACCTCGAACGTTGTGCCCTCACCAACGGTGCTGGTGACATCGATCGTGCCGGCGTGCTCCTGCACGATGCCATAGGTTACTGCAAGTCCGAGCCCGGTGCCTTTGCGATGGCCCTGAGCGGGACTGCTCTTCGTTGTGAAGAAGGGATCATAGATGCGCCGAAGAACAGCCTCGGACATGCCGATGCCGTTGTCCTCAACACGCAGCCGCACCACGGAGCCAGTGTGGTGCGTTGCGATACGGATGCGCCCGGATTCGCGGCCCTGCAGGGCGTCCCGCGCGTTGAGGATGAAGTTGACCAGCACCTGCTGGAGCTTGCCGCGGTTTCCGGAGATCTCCGGAAGGGTCTCGTCGAGTGAGGTGGTGACCTCGACGTTTGCCGAGCGGAGCTGGTGTTCGAGCAGGAGCGTTGTGTCGCGTACGACGGAGTTGAGATCCACGCGGCTGAACTCGCTGGAGCCCATCCGCGAGAAATTGAGCAGGCCATTGACGATCTCGGAGGCGCGGAAGGTCTGCTGCGTAATTTTTTCGAGAACCGGCTGCAGCCGAGCGTGCGTGGTCTCGTCCGCGCGGAGCTGCTTGCCGAGCATCTGGGCGTAGCTTGAGATGACCGCAAGCGGCGTGTTGACCTCGTGGGCGACGCCGGCGGCAAGGAGACCGATCGAGGAGAGCTTCTCGGACTGCGTGAGCTGCGTCTCCATGTTGATGCGATCGGTAATGTCGTCGACGATGACGATGCGGCCGACGGCGTGGAACTCGCGGTTGAGCAGCGGGGCGATGGTGATGTTCGCGGTGCGGAGCTCAGCGGACGGCGTCGGCAGGCGGAATTTGTAAAGCGTCGAGGCACCCTGCTCCGCGCGGACCCGATCGAACTCGGCAATGAACTCGGGCGGAAAGACCTCCGGAAGCTGGCGGCCAAGCGCATCAGCGCGCGGTGTGGCGAGCATGACCTCCATCTGTGCGTTCCAGCTCTCGATGCGGTCTTCGAGATCCACCGCGAAGACGCCGACGTTGATCGACTCGACGATGTTCTCGTTGAAATCGTGCAGGCGCTCGTACTCAAGCACTTTGCGCTCGAGACGGCGATAGAGCTGCGCGTTCTGAATGGCGATGCCGATGTAGCCGGCGAGCGATTCGAGCAGCACCATGTCTTCGCTGGAGAGGAAGTCGCCTTCGGTGGTGCGCCCGAGGCCGAGCACGGCAACGGTTGCAGAGCCGGTGCCCTCATGTCGCGCGGCGCGGCACGCGATGTAGTAGTTCAGGTCAAGCGCTGAAGCGGTCTGGCGTTGCGACTCGGGTAGACGGAGCAGAGCGTTCGGCGACTCGAAGAAGAGGTGATTGCCGGCGTCAGGCGAGTCGAAATCAAGGAAGCCGAGGTCGAGTGAGGTAGATTGCGCAGTCACGCCGTTTGAGGCGACAAGCTGGAACGGCTGCGGTGCTCCGTCGTCATGCGGAAGAAAGACGGCAACGCGCGTGACGAGCAACATCTGAGGAAGCTTAACGACGATGGCGTCAACGAGTGCGCGTAAATCAGTATGCGCGTTCAGGTCGCGGCCGAAGCGGATAAGCGTTTCGCGATAATCGAGGCGCTTGGGGTCGAAGACGCGATCGACCCAGGACTGGATCCAATTCTTGAGTGGGTCGAAGAGGAGCCCCGTGATGATGATCGCCGCGATGAGCCCCCATGTGCCGAGGCCGGAGAAGCGCGTGTGGACGACTTCGGCGCTGATGGCGATGACCAGGAAGTAGAGGCCGACGAGCGCGCCGGTAACGAGCGTGTAGGTAACGCCGCGCTTGAAGATGAGATCGACGTCCATCAGGCGGTAGCGCACGATGGCCCAGCTAAACGTCAGCGGCAGCAGGACAAGCGAGAGTGTCGCCAGCTTGACGAGTCCGCCAGGCGTGTTGGCGTCCAGCAGGAAGGGGATGACATAGAAGAGCGTGAAGGGTAGAACCGTGAGCAGCGTTCCGCGAGAGAGCCATTTGAGCTGCTGACGCTGCAGCGGCTGGTGCTCGCGACGATAGCGCACCCAGAACACGGCGGCAGCGATGATGTAGTACCCCGCCATGTAGGCGAAGCCGATCTTGTCGAGCCGGTGCTGCAGGAGCTGCGTCGGCGCCCAATGCTCGACAGAGAGGAAGCGAAGGATGACAAGCACTGCACCGGGGATGTAGAGCGGAGCGTAGACGAGGCTGGTGCGGTCGCGGCGGGGGCGCTCGCCGAAGCTAAGAGCAAAGTGCAGGAACAGCGCAGGCTGCAGCGCCGCGGCCTGGATGTTTGCCCAAAAGACCGCGAGGTCGAGTCCATCGAGCACGCCGGTGAATTTGAAGGCGTACAGCACGAAGGACATCAGGCAGAACACGTAAAAATGTGTCGACTTCGGCGCGGTCCAACGTCGGAAGAGAACGTAGAGACCGATCGCCAGGTAGACGAGACCGATGAGCCGCTCGACCTGAAAATCGGTTCGGTCGGTAGGCTCGAGGATGACGCCGATGTCGATCGCGATGGGCTTGGCCCAGTCTGAGGTCTGGCGGAGGACGGAGTAGGTAGCGTGGCCCCAGACGCCGGTGCGGTACATCTCATGGGTTGCAGTCGCAACCATCGGGGTCGGAATCCCGTCGATGGCGGTGAGGACGTCACCCTGGCGAATTCCGGCCTTCTCCGCGGCGGACCCGGCCGGCACGACGTAGGCGCGCAAGCCGCCGTCCGTCTTCAATCCAGCGTGCGCCGTCCGTGGGAGCGGGGTACGTGCTCTCCTGGACGAGATTGGCGATCGCGAGGCCAATTGCGCCCAGCGTGACGACGGCAAGCAGGATTGCCAGCAGACGGGTTTGAGAGCCGCTTTTCACAGGGACACTCTTGGTTACTTGCGGAACCGCTTTCTTTCTGTAGAGCAAGTTAACTGCCAAACAGCATACTCAGGAGTTAACAGCTTGATACGAAAGCCCAAGGGCCCTTTATTGCACAAATCCATAGAGCTCTACGGGTTTTGGGAGCTTTCGCAAACCGATACTGCTCCACCTGTCTTCTCGCTCTAGTATGTCCTTATTTTGCCGCATTCAGGGTGATTCCGCACCTTTGGTTTGCTTGACCAGTGACGGGAAGTCCTGTGAACTGGATGAATCATGGTTGATTTACGGCGGAATGCCGACGCGCGTTCCATATTGAAGCGGGACGGTGAGCATTTACTCCCGGTTTGCGCGCGGTCTCCGGTGCCGATGGAGGGCGGCGTGGGAGTGCACCTGTTTGACAGCCCGGGCAATCACTGCCTGCATCTGACAGCCGGTGTCTGCGCTTCCTGAAACCCCTGTGACGGGGCCGCCGCGGGAATCTATGCAGTGGATTCGGCGTGAGCTGCATGTGCGCGGCCTTCGGCTTTCTTATATCGAGCGTGAGACTGCGGCGGAGCGCTCGGGTTCTCCGGTCCTGATGCTGCATGGTCTTGTTGCAGGAGGGGATTGTTTCCGCAGGCTTGGCGATGAGCTTCCGGATGAGAGGCGGGTCGTTGCACTGGATCTGCCCGGTGGAGGCTACTCTGATCGACCTGCCGAGATGGACGTGAGCTTTCGCAGCGTTGCGGAGCTCGTGGCACAGGCCATGATTGTGCTGGGTATGGAGCGGCCGGTCATCATCGGGCACTCGTATGGGGGAGCGATCACACTGGAGCTGGCCGCGTGGCGGCCAGAATTGCTGGACGGGATGATCCTGATCGCGCCGGCGCACCCATTCTCCATGCGCGAGGATCCGCTGGTGCGGTTTTATCTTGGCCGTGCCGGACGGTGGTTCGCTCATCTGCTTCCTCGCGTGCCCCGGCGTTTCATGCTGGAGACGTTTCGGCGAATGCCGGGAGATCGCCGCAATGTGAGCTATGAACAGATTGAGCCATATCTGCAAGCGCTGCGTCATCCGGGAACGATCGCGTACGTGCTGAGGCTACTGCAGAGCTGGAAGAGCGATATGGAAGAGCTGGGGAATGCACTTCGGGAGCGCAGGACCGAGGTTCCGGCGTTTGTCCTGTGGGGCGAGGTGGATCCTGTGGTGCCGGCGTCAACTGGAATGGAGCTGATGCAGCACCTTGGGCAGAGCGAGCAGGCGACGCTCCGCGGCGTCGGACATCTGCCGATTGATGAGCGGCCAGAGGAGTGCGGATCGTTAATCAGAACGTGGCTGATGGCGCGAACTGATAGAAGGTTCACGCAGCCGCGGCAATCTAAGACGGCGGAGTAAGGCCGAAAGACCTTTCGATCCAGGAGCGCAACGCGGTGGACATGCGATCGAGCTTGGGTTCGGGAGAGCCGGGGACGCCGGCGAAAAAGTGATCGGCGCCTTCGATGAAGAGAATCTCGCGTGGGTGTGAGGCGGAGACAAGATAGGCTTCGAGCGTGCCACGCGGGCTGAACTCGTCCCGATCACCGGAAATGAAAAGCTTCGGCACGGAGCCGCAGGCGGGCAGGAAATCGTACCGGTAATCGCGGCCGGCGGCGCGAACCGGAAGGCCGAGCCCGACGAGGCCCCGGACGCGGGCGTCTCCGCAGCAGGCGCGAAGGCCGACGTTCGAGCCAAACGAGAACCCCGCAAACAGAATCGGGAGATTGAAGCGCGCCGTAAGCCAGTCGAGTGCGGCGCGCACATCGTCGACCTCGCCGCGCCCATCGTCGTGCGCGCCTTCGCTCAATCCCGTGCCGCGGAAATTGAACCGCAACGTTGGAAGCCCGAAGTAGGAGAACGCCTTGGCCGCGTGATAGACGACCTTGTTGTGCATAGTACCGCCGCCGAGCGGATGTGGATGCGCAACCAATGCGGTGTAGAGCGCATCATCAGCGCCGGTGTTCAGGAGCGCTTCGAGGCGGCCCGCGGGGCCTCGAAGATCTTCGATGGTCTGCACATGCGAGCGGAAGGGCGACACATAGATGAGTTTACGCATGCGTCAGCGGCTTCGCGGCGGTTGAGACTTCGGCTTCGGTATAGTCGTCTCATCACGGAGTTACAGACTTTTCACTTAGTCAGAATCCGCGATTCAGGAGGCGTGTCCTTGGCCACCTTGCATAAGTCTTTGTTTGCTGTGCTTCTCAGCACGGCGTTGGTAAGTTCGGCGATTGCCCAGGATCAGCCGCAGCGGCCGAGACGCAGTGATGAGCCGGCGGCGAATGCGCACGCCGCAAGCGAGCCGGAGCAGAACAAAGAGAACGCTCTGCCGATTCCGGCCGAAAACAAAACAGACACGCAGCATGTGTGGAGTGCAGGTGGGCGCACCGTCCATTACACCGCGACGGCGGGAAATCTGCTGATCCGCGACGATGATAACAAGCCGAATGGAAGCATCTTCTACGTGGCGTATACCGAGGACGGCGCCGACCATCGCACGCGGCCGGTGACATTTCTGTACAACGGCGGTCCTGGATCCGCGACGATCTGGCTGCACATGGGATCGGTCGGGCCGGTACGCGTCGTCACGGCGAGCCCGGACGTGAGCGGACCGCCGCCGTTCAAGTGGGTGGAGAACCAGTACAGTCTGCTGGACAAAACGGACCTGGTCTTCATCGACGCGCCGCTGTGCGGATTTTCCCGGGCCGTCGGCAAGGGAACGGCGAAGGACTTCGCTGGTGTCGATCAGGACGTGAAGGCGTTCGACAAGTTCATCACGCGCTACATCACCGTCAACCAGCGTTGGAATTCGCCGAAGTATCTGTTTGGCGAGAGCTACGGGACGCCGCGCTCGGCGGCACTGGTCGCTGCGCTGAACAACGATGGGATTCAGTTCAACGGCGTCATCCTGCTGTCATCGGTTTTGAACTACTACGTCAACTCTCCGGGATATGACCTTGAATCGGAGCGCTATCTACCCAGCTATGCCGCGATCGCGTGGTATTACAAAAAGGTGCCGCAAAACGGCGCAATGAAGGACTTCGTGCAGAAGGCGCGTGAGTTCGCGCGTGGACCCTATGCCGAGGCACTGCATCAGGGTGACATGCTGCCGAAGGCGCAGTTCGACGACATTGCACAGAAAGTGGCGAGCTTCACCGGGCTTTCACTGGAGTACGTGAAGGATGCGAAGCTGCGAATCTCACCGACACGGTTCCGCAAGGAGCTGCTGCGAGGGGACGAGAAGACGCTGGGCCGTTATGACGCTCGCTTCGAGGGCGACGATGCAGATGCCGCGGGTGAAAATCCGGGCTATGACCCGAGTGATACAGCGATCAGCGGCGTCTTCGTGGGCGCATTCCATGACTACATCCAGAGCGAGTTGAAGTACATGAGCTCGGAGCCGTATTACCTGCAGGGACCCGGAATTAATCAGAACTGGGATTGGCACCACCGGCCATCCGGCCAGGGCTTTGCAGGTGCCGGTACTCGCGGTGAGGAGACTGCTCCGGACACGGTGCTCGATCTCTCCGATGCGATGCGCAAGAATCCGCACCTGCGGGTTTTTTCGGCCAACGGGTGGTACGACCTCGCAACTCCGTTCTTTGGGACAGAGCACGATCTGGGGCAGTTGATGCTGCCGCAGTCGAGCCTCGGAAATGTGCTGTTCGGCTATTACCCGGCGGGACACATGGTGTACCTCAACGTGGACGCGCTGAAGGAGATGCACGCAGACCTGGAGCGCTGGTACGGCGAGGGCTCCCATTAAAAAGCCCCATCCGAATGTACTGGCCTTTTCCGGAGTGTCTCGGTGCAAAGGGCAGCAACTAAGCAGTGAATTTCAGGCGGAATCCGTGGTAAACTAAAGTGTTTGCGGCATATGCCGTTGACGGGAAAGGAACCACGGGAACAGATGGCAAAGCGCCGCGGAAATCCAAACTGGGGCAAGCCTGAGCCCATCGGGCCGGTCGTCCCCACAGTCACATCGTTTGAACAGATTGTGAAGGAATATAAGCTGACTCCGGACCAATACGTGCGGTCGACGCGTCTCCGGGAGTGGGCGCGCCGGAACAAGAACTCAAAGTACATCCCCGAGGCGCTGCTGGAGGCCTGGGGATTCGAGATCGAGTCAACGCTGTAAGTTGTTCCGGCAGGTGCAATGCATCGGTCCGGAAAGGGAAGACATCCATAAATCGGGAAGAGTGGCCGCCGTTGGGCGGCCAATTCTTTCGGCGGTGACATGAGGAGGCAGCGCGATGGCAAACTTGGCGGGTGGGTTTGTCGATGTGCCGGAGGCAATCGCCGAGCTGCAGGCCGGCAGGATGATCATCGTCGTCGACGACGAGGACCGCGAGAACGAGGGCGACCTTACGCTGGCGGCCGAGTTCTGCACGCCGGAGGCTATCAATTTCATGGCCAAATATGGCCGGGGCCTGATCTGCCTGACGCTGACGGAGGAGCGCGCCGATGCGCTGCGGCTGTCTCCAATGACGCAGGACAACACGTCGCGTTTTGGGACGGCGTTTACGGAGTCGATCGAAGCGCGCGAGGGTGTGACGACCGGAATCTCGGCGGCGGACCGCGCGCATACGATCCAGGTGGCGATAGCGCCGGGAACGACGCCGAATGATCTCGCGAGGCCCGGGCATGTGTTTCCGCTGCGGGCACGCAAAGGTGGAGTGCTGGTGCGCGCGGGACAGACGGAAGCCTCGGTGGATCTGGCGCGGATGGCGGGTCTGATTCCTGCCGGCGTGATCTGTGAAGTCATGAACGAGGACGGAACAATGGCGCGGGTTCCGGACCTGCGCGAGTTCTGCAAAGTGCATGGGCTGAAGATGCTGACGGTTGCGGAACTGATCCGGTATCGGCTGCAGAACGAGCGCTATGTGCATCGCGTCGGCGAGGCGCAGCTTCCAACGCCGCTCGGCGAGTTCCGGATGATTGCATACGAGAGCGAGGCCGGCATGGGTGAAGCGTACGGCAACGCAGGTGAGTCTCACGTCGCGTTGGTGTATGGCGACCTGGAGCGCGCACAGGGAGCAGGGGAACCGGTGCTCGTCAGAGTGCACACGCATTGTCTCGCCGGGAATCTATTCGGCTCATCGTTGTGCAATTGCCAGGCGACACTCGAGGGCTCCATGCGTGCGATCGCAGAGGCAGGAGCGGGCGCGATTGTCTACCTGCACCACACCCAGCGAGGTTTGGGCGTCGACCGAACGCTGCAGCCACCGCGGCTCGCGTTCCATCGCAGCGGTGCCCCCGCGAGCGGAGAACGGAGCGAGGACGGACATCAGCGAGTGCTGCGGCAGGTAGGGCTCGGAGGCCAGATACTGTCGGATTTAGGAATCCGCAGAATCATGTTGCTGAGCAACCATCCGACACACGTACCGGCGTTGCAGGGCTTCGGCATCGAGATCGTAGGGCAGGCGCCAATTCCGGGTATTACGAACCACGAGACGAGCAGACGCTGAGCTACTGCGTAACAAGCGGCGCTGGCAGAGGAAGACCCGTGACGTTCATATCCTGAAGCGCGGGTAAGAAGCTGCCGTGGCTGTTGTACTGAATTGCGTTCAGGCCCAAACTTCGAGCGGCTTCGATGTTCTCGATGCGATCGTCAATGAAGAGCGTCGCTTCCGCAGGGTGGCCGATGCCGCCAATTGCGTGATGGTAGATACGCTGGTCAGGCTTGGCGATCCTGAGGCGATGCGAGAACGTATGGTGCGGGAATCCAGTGAGCCATGAGCAGCGCTCGACGATGCCGGTCTCCATGGCGTCCCCCATGTTCGAGAGGATGCCCGTCGTGATGCCGCTCCGCTGCAGAGCCATCGCCCAGTCGATCATCGGCTGATTGGGCTGTGTCCAAAGGTCGACGTCAGCTTGTAAGAGTTGCGCGAGCTCGCCGTCGTTTGGCGGATGCCCAAGTTCGCGGCCAACAGCGCGCCAGAACTGAACTCCGCTGAGGATGCCTAGGTCATAGTCGTGCCGGTGGCGCCAGTAGGCAACCTCGAGTTCAGCGTGTGTGGTATTGAGGATCGTCTCCATACGGCCGTGGGCGACGGGATCTGGCGGCCCGCTGAGTACGAGGCCGAAGTCAAAAAGAACCGCGCGAATCTCTGGCATCTGCATCGATTGTAGACAGGTATGCTCAGTGAGGAATGAGGTTTTCGGCGAGAACGGCCTGGGAGCTTGGCGAGAATTCGCTCGCCGCCAGATTGCGAGAGCGACGTGCGCGCCGCGAAGAAGTACTGGACCTCACTGTGTCGAATCCGACCGCGTGCGCGTTCGTGTACGAACGCGAGGCGTTGCTCTCCGCGCTTGCGGTACCCTCGGCCCTGGATTATGACCCGCAGCCATTTGGATTGAAGTCGGCACGGACCGCCGTCGCGGAATACTACGCCGAGCATGGCGCTGAGGTGCCGGTCGGGCATATCTGCCTGACGACCAGCACCAGCGAGGCGTACAGCTATCTATTCCGGCTGCTGTGCGACCCAGGCGACGAGGTGCTCGTCGCCCGACCAAGCTATCCGCTGTTCGAGTTCATTGCGCGCCTGGATTCCGTGGTTCTGCGAGAGTATCCGTTGCGCTACGATCCGGGAGCTTCAGCGGCGTCTGCGCACGCGTGGGCAATCGACTTCGACGCACTGCGAGACGCTATCACAGAGCGAACGCGAGCCATCGTCGTAGTGCACCCAAATAATCCGACGGGGAACTACGCATCCGAGGCGGAGCGGCAAGAGTTGCAGCGCCTCTGTGCGGAGCGCGGCATTGCGCTGATTGTGGACGAGGTGTTCCTGGATTACTCCGTGCAAGCGGAAACGGCGCCGCGCACGTTTGCAGTGGGTGATGCCCCCGTGTTGTGCTTTGTCCTGAGCGGATTGAGCAAGATCTGTGCGCTGCCACAGATGAAGTTGTCCTGGATTGTGGCGCGAGGTCCGAGAGAGATGCTGGACCCGGCGCTCGCGCGCCTGGAGGTCGTCGCCGACACCTTTCTCTCAGTGAATGCACCGACGCAGGCGGCACTTCCGAAGTGGTTGCGACAACGGGATCTGCTTCAGGAGCAAATTCGGGCGCGCGTTCATTCGAACATCGAAAAGCTCGATGCGCGTTTGCGCGGAACACGTGCGGACCGCCTCGCGATTGAGGGTGGATGGACCGCTGTGCTGCGTGTTCCCCGGCAGGCGGACGGGCAAGCGTTTGCGCACGCAGCGCTCGACCGCGGTGTGCTTGTGCAACCCGGCAAGTTTTACGGGCTGCCCGAAGGCCGTGCCGTAGTGAGCCTTCTCTGCACGGCCGGCGTGTGGGGGCGTGGTTTGGCGCTGCTGCCGATCGACGAGTGACGCTCAGGTGAGGAACGGATTCGACAGGCGCTCCTCACCGATCGTTGTCGAGGGCCCGTGGCCGGGGATTACAAGCGTCGCGTCCGGCAAGGGAAGCAACCGCTCGCGAATGCTCTGGATGAGCCGCGCGTGATTTCCGCCAGGAAGATCGGTGCGACCGACTGATCCTGCAAAGAGTGTGTCGCCCGCGATCAGGATTGTGTTCGAAGGAAGATAGAGACACAGACTGCCCTGGGTGTGGCCGGGCGTGTGAATCACTTCGGCCTCGATCCCGCGGACACTCACGCGCTCTTGGTCCGCAGGGGAGTGATCCGGCGGTTTGACCGTAGGAGTTTCCACGCCGATCCACGCGGCTTGCGCGTCCATCATCGCCGTAAGGGGGATATCGGCGCTGTTGTAGAGGATGGGCGCACCTGTGATCTGCTTGAGCTCGAGCGCGCTGGCGATGTGATCGATGTGCGCGTGAGTGACGACGATCTGGCGGACCGTGAGCTGATGCTTTGCGAGCATCGCAAGAATGCGCGGGACCTCGTAGCCGGGATCGATGACGATGGCTTCACGCGACTGCTCGTCTCCAAGAATCGTGCAGTTGCACTGGAGAAGGCCGACGGGGAGGGTTTCGCGAATCATGGCTGGATCAGTCCCAGAAATGAAAGAGCGCAGGCGATTGGCCTGCGCCGCTGGGCAGAGCCTCTACTTACTTGTGCGCGGGCGCGGACTGTGTCGTTCCGGAGAGAACAGAACGGTTCGCCGTCGAGTGGGACATGGCGATCGTCAGCGCGATGGACGTAAGCATAAAGATCACTGCCGACCACGTGGTTAGCCGCGTGAGCAGGTTTGCCGCACCACGAGGACCGAACGCAGTCTGTGATCCCTGGCCGCCAAAGGCGCTGGCGAGATCGGCGGATTTGCCCTGCTGAAGCAGAACGACGCCGATGATGAACAGGCAAACGATAACGTGAAGAATGACAAGAAGAATAATCATGCTGGGTCGAAATCTCTGGCGCTATCGCGCGAACTGCGGAATTATGGTGCGATCTGGAGAATCAACCCCTGACCTGAAGGCATATGCACCTTTAAGCAATATACACAGTGGCGTGCCGTGATCGCCAGTTCACCGTGCCGCGTCACAGCCGGGTATGCGTCGCTCTTGAATGTCATCGACGCAGATTACGCCTTCAGGCTTCCCGAAAATCTGAAGGGCCAGCCGGAAAAGCTGACCCTGTGAGAAGTACCGTCTTATGGGTTGGTGCGGAGGAGGGGACTTGAACCCCTATGCCTTGCGGCGCTAGCACCTCAAGCTAGTGCGTCTGCCAATTTCGCCACCTCCGCATGGGCCTGACACACACGCGGGTGCGGCAGGGGTGACGGTTCTTCCGTGTGTCAGTATAGCATCGTTCCGTCACAATCCTGGCAGCCGCCCAACAGCCAGCATGGCAGAATAGGCTGCATGACTATCCGCCAGTCTTTTCTGCTGCTTGCCGCGGCTTTGCTGCTGTCTTGCTCGACGTCCACACGGGCGCAAGGTCCCGCTGCATCCGCGAGCCCGGATCCGCTGCATGCGTGGATCGGCGCCAAGTCGCCGGCCGACATCACCGCATGGATCAGCGACCGGCTCGCAGCCGAGCAGAAGGATGTCGCCGCGCTGACCGCAGTCACCGGCCCTCGCACCGTCGAGAACACAGTCCGGCCTTTTGATGACGCTCAGAACGAGCTTTCGATCGCCGGCGATCAGGCCTTCCTGCTGTACTCGCTCGCCGACGCCGCTGATATGCGCGATAAAGCTCAGGCGGAGCTCAACCGCATCTCTTCAGCCGGCACCGATCTCAGCCTGAACCAGGCCGTCTATCGCGCGCTCGCGGCAGTTCCGCTCCCAACGGGAGCCTCGAAGGACGATCTTGCGACGAAGCACTACATCGAGCGCTCGCTGCTCGAGTACAGGCTCTCGGGTGTCGACAAGGATGACGCGACGCGCGCGAAGATTCACGCGCTGCAGGACAAGATCACGTCGCTCTCGCTCGACTTCGGCCACAACGTCGCCAACGACGTGAAGAAGGTTCCTGCAACCCGGCAGGAACTCGATGGCCTTCCTGCGGACTACATCAGCCGCCACAAGCCCAACCCGGATGGAAGCTACACCCTGACCACCGATTCTCCGGACATGACGCCGGTCGAGGACTTCTCAACCAGCCCCGACCTCCGCCGCCGCATGTTCATCGCCTATCACTCGCGCGCTTATCCCGCCAACGAGCCTGTCCTGCGAGAGCTCCTCGAGACCCGTGAACAGCTCGCGCACACGCTCGGATACCCGACCTACGCCGATCTCGCCACCGCAGATCAGATGATCGGCTCCGCAGCCAATCTGAAGACCTTTCTCGATCAGGTGGATGCCGCAACCAAAGACACATCCGCACGCGAGTACAAACAACTGCTCGCCTTCGCGCAGAAGCGTCAGCCCGGCCTCACGGAGATCTCAGACTCCGACTCGCGCTACTGGGCCGAGCAGTATCGCAAGGCTACCTACGACTTCGACGCGCAGTCTGTCCGGCCATACTTTCCCTACGCACAGGTCGAAGCCGGAATTCTTGAAACAGCCTCGAAGCTCTTCCACGTGAGCTTCACTCGCGTGCCCGACGCGATCGTGTGGGACAAATCCGTAACCACCTATGACGTGATGGACAGCGGCAAGCGCATCGGCCGTATCTATCTCGACATGCACCCGAGGGAAGGGAAGGACAAGTGGTTCTCGTCCGGCCCCGTCCTTCCCGGCATTCGCGGGCGGCAAATCCCTGAAGGCATGTTGATCTGCAACTTCTCTGGCGGCGTTGCGGGCGACCCCGGGCTGATGGAGTACAGCGAAGTCGTCACCTTCTTCCATGAGTTCGGACACCTGATGCACCACATCCTCGGCAGCCAGAACGAGTGGTCGCAGCAGGGCGGCTTCAACGTTGAGGGCGATTTCGTCGAAGCTCCATCGCAGATGCTCGAAGAGATGTTCCGCAGCTATGCGGTGCTCGCTCCGTTCGCAAAGAACTATAAGACGGGTGAAACCATCCCAGAGCCGCTGGTCGCAAAAATGAATGCCGCGGATGCCTACGGACGTGGCAGCTGGGTGCAGGCGCAGCTCTTTTATTCCGCCTACTCACTCCAGTTGCACAACCAGCCCGCAGCGCAGTTGAAGTTCGACGACATCTGGCGCGAGGATCACGATCGCTTTCTCCACACCACGTTCGTTCCCGGAGACCACGACTTCGCCGCATTCACGCACCTCACCGGCTACGCCTCCAACTACTACACGTACGTTCTGGACAAGGTCATCGCGGTAGACTTCTTCTCGCAGTTCGATCCGCACGATCTGCTGAACGGCCCGACAGCGATGCGCTACCGCCGGACCGTGCTGGAGCGAGGTGCAACCGAACCTGCCGCGCAACTGGTCAAAGATTTTCTCGGCCGCCCGCAAAGTCTCGACGCACTCAAGTCCTGGGTGAACGTAGAGTTCGAACAGCCGCAAAGTAAGGAAGGGAAGTAGTCGATGCAAAGCAAGCGCTTGGTGCAGGCCGCTCTCGCAGGGGTTCTGCTCGGAACCGCTTTGGCTTGTCTCGCCCAGAAAAATGAGCGAGCTCCGCTCGTCACCCAGGTGCCTCCGGGCAAATGGGCCATCGTGCTGCACGGCGGAGCCGGCGTGATTCAGCGCAGTTCCATGACCCCTGAGCGCGACAAGGCCTATCGCGCCGGCATGGAGGAGGCGGTGCGCGCCGCGGCAAAGGTGCTGGACGCGAATGGCTCTGCGGTCGACGCCGTCGAAGCCGCGCTCAACAAGCTCGAAGACAACCCTCTCTTCAACTGCGGCAAGGGAGCCGTTTTCACGGCCGACGGCAAGAATGAGCTCGACGCCGCCATCATGGATGGCAAGACAATGGAGGCGGGCGCTGTCGCGGAAGTCACCCGGACAAAGAATCCCATCTCGCTCGCCAAAGCCGTCATGCAGAAGAGTCCGCACGTGATGCTGGCTGGTGCCGGAGCCGACCAGTTCGCCGCAAGCGTCGGGCTCACCCAGGTAGACCCCAGCTACTTCTTCACCGAACCACGCTGGCAAGGTCTGGTGCGCCAGCTAAAAAAGGAAGGCCGGCCGATTCCTTCGCGCCCGGCCGGCGCGCCGCCGGAGCCGACCAAGCCCATCGCCCAGCTCGAAACCGCCGACACACACAAGTGGGGCACAACCGGCATCGTCGTTCGCGATCGCCAGGGCAACATCGCCGCGGGAACAACCACCGGCGGGATACAAGGCAAGCGGTGGGGCCGCGTCGGCGACTCGCCGATCATCGGCGCCGGCACATACGCCTCGAACCAATCCTGCGGGGTATCCGCCACAGGCACAGGCGAATACTTCATCCGCCTCACCGTCGCGCGCACCATCTGCGCCCTGGTTCAGTACAAAGGCATGCGCCTGCAGGCCGCCGCCGACGAGGTCATCCAGAAGCAGCTCGCACCCCTCCAAAACGATCGCCAAGGGGACGCAGAAGGCGGCGTCATCGCCATGACGCCTGACGGCCAAATCGCCTGGAGCTACAACTCACCCGGAATGTTCCGCGCACGCCTCGTCGAAGGCGGTCAGATCCAGACAGGAATCTACAAAGACGAGCCATAGAAAAGCTAACAAGACAAGCTATGAAAAATAGCCCTAAAAATGCTCCAGCAGCTCAGCAAAGCTCTTCAGCTCCAGCAGCTTTGCCGGATCCGCCGGAGCCTCCAACAGCTCATGCTCCAGCACCCACGTGAAGTCGTGCGGGATGAACACCGCACCGAGCCCCGCAGCCAGCGCCGGGTTGATGTCCGAGCGCGGTGAGTTCCCGATCATCCACGTCTTCGCCGGGTCGCAGCCGTGACGCGACGCCAGGTCGCGGTACATCTCTGCCGTCTTCTCGTGCGGAACCTCAACCGCCGCAAACAACTCCCGCAGCCCGGAGCGCTCCACCTTGTCGTGCTGCTCCTCCGGATTTCCCTTCGTCACGAGGATCAGGCGATGACGCGCGGCAAGTTCGCGCAGCGTCTCCTCCACCCCGGCCAGCAGCTCAATCTCCTGCAACGCGATGGCGTTCGCAAACGAAACAATGCGCTCGTGCTTCTCCGGCGTAACCGGCCCGTCCGACAGCTGCTCGAAGCAGTCGATGAGCGACCGCCGAAAGCTCTTCAGCCCATACCCGTGCTTCGCGATGGTGACCCGCTCACAGGCATTCAGCCGCTCCCGCACCTCTTCGCGGCTATGCACCCGGTGGTCCAGGTAGGAGATGAAGGAAGCGATTGCCCGCTCGAAATAAATGTTGTTCTCCCACAGCGTGTCGTCCGCGTCGATCAAGAGCGTCTGCCTCACGCTCCTGAGCGTCGGCGCGGACCGTCTGGACCCCACCAATGTCGGCTGAATCACTGAATTCATCGGCTTAATTCTAGCCCGACAACATGGACGCGATAAGAAATCGCCATGCCTAGGGAACAGCCTAGTTCCAAGAGTCGCTATTGCTGGCTAGCCTTTGGAGTACTCGAGTTCTCAAAGATGCCGTTCAGCCTGGCCCACGGGCTCCGCTTGGTCCTGTTACTCGATCACTCACGAAGGGCCCACTGATGTTCCATCTCCCCCAAGTCCGTACTCCCCATCCTCCACTGAATCTGCCGGTGAACCCGCCTTCCGCGTGGCCACCGGAACCCGATGACAGTTCCCGAGAGCAGACCAGCGAGAGCGCCGTGTCACGCGGCCGCGCCCGCATTCTGTCCATCGGTGACGATCCGCTCCTCCTCTATTCGCGCCGTCTTGTACTCGAAAGAGACGGCTACCTCGTCGCGACCTTGCGAAGCGACGCCCTTGTTGACGAGGCTCAGCTTCGCGGCTTCGACCTGGTTCTGCTCTGCCACTCGATCCCCGAGACGGTCGCCAGCCACATTCTCGAAATACTCTGGCGCGTGACACCGCAGACCCCCGTGCTGCTTGTCTCGCGTCTCGACGTATACGCCACAGCCGGCCCTCACCACATCGCAGTCTCCGCAAATCCGGCAGCCATGCTGGGCGTTGTCGCGCAACAACTTGCGACTCACAAAGATTCTGATTCTGAAGTCCAACGGCAAAGTTAGGCCTTGTCCCTGGCACTGCTCACAACGGGCACGTTACAGGGCTGGGCCAACTCTGTCCTCTTTTCAGCTTTAAGGAGGGATGAGATATGGCACAGTACGAGGGCACTGTTCGGTGGTTCAACAATGCAAAGGGCTACGGCTTTCTCGGTCATGATGGCGGACCCGACGTCTTCGTGCATTACAGCGCAATCCAGGAAGACGGCTACAAGGCCCTCAAGGAGGGAGAGCGCGTCGAGTACGACGTCATCCAGGGCGACAAGGGACCGCAGGCCGATCGTGTTCGACGCGTCCAGGCAGCGGGTTAGGGAAGAAGGTCTCCTGTGCCCCACGCCGTTCAACCAGTCGAGACCCACGGAAATCCGCCAGCCAGGCCAAAGGTCCTCATCGCCGACGATCACGCGTTGATGGCCGAAGGCCTGGCAGGCATCCTCGCCGACGAATACGAAGTCATCGGGATCTCCCCAAATGGCCGGCAACTCATCGCCGACGCCATCACCAAACGCCCTGACCTCATCGTGCTCGACGTCGGAATGCCGGAACTGAACGGCATTGAAGCAGCCGCGCGGCTCACCAAGCTTGTGCCCCGCACAAAGCTCGTCTTCGTCACCCAGCAGGTGGATGTCACCTATCTCCGGGCGGCCTTCAAAGCGGGCGGTCTGGGATATGTCGCCAAGCAGACCGCCTCAGACGAGCTGTTGATCGCCCTGGAACGCGCCCTGCGTGGCCGGCCCTACGTGACCCCGCTCCTCAAGGACGAGATTCCAGCCCTTTCTGCCGGTCAACTGCGCGCGCAGTCGGAGGTGTTCGCCACCGAGCTGACCGCGCGCCAGCGCGAGGTCCTGCAGCTCGTCGCCGAAGGCAAGACCGTCAAAGAGATCTCAGCCCTCCTGAACATCTCCCCAAAAACTGTCGAGTTTCACAAGACCGCCGTGATGAACGAAACCGGCCTGCGCACCACCGCCGATCTCACCCGCTACGCCGTCACCCGAGGCATCATCTCCGGCTGAGCTCCTGATTGCTGTGTTAGATTCAAAAGGTCGGTCACCGACCGGAGAGATGGCCGAGTGGCTTAAGGCGCACGCTTGGAAAGCGTGTATACCGCAAGGTATCCAGGGTTCGAATCCCTGTCTCTCCGCCAATCTTTCTATTCAATAACTTACGCGAACGGCTTCCGTGAAGAACAATAGCACGGAAACCGTAAGCGTGAGCCTTTCCTACGCAGCCAATTTGATTCCTCCCCTAAGCCGTGATGGGCGGTCGCTCGTGCACATCTGGCCGGCGGCGGACGTCGCGGTCGATGATGTGCGGAAGAGTCGGACGCCATCCACGCTCAAGGGACGTGCCATCGGCCCAACGCAAGCGGCGGCGCGCGCAGCGAACCCCGCCATCATCGGAAACGGGCTCCAACGCGAGCCCGAAAATCTCATCGGCCGCGCTCTTTCGAAACTCCGCGAGTCCATTCAGATCCGGCCGAAGGATCGTGATTACCCGCGCGTAGAACGGCACGCAATGGTCGTTCATTTGGAAGGTCTCGCCGCCGTCTGGGTCGAATTCCAGTTTCCACCGGGCGTAGTTCCATAGACTGCCATACGAGAATGCCCGCCGCCGCGCGCGCACGACCCGGTCAATTTCCATCGATTGAGAACGCCAACACTTCGGGGTGCGCCCCGTGGAACTCATGGAACGCGCGCAGTTCTTTGTGAAGGCTTCGAGCGCGCGACTAGCTCGTCTATTGCGTCAACCATAAGAGACTCCTATCAGTGGGCGTCGGCCCAATATCAGGAAAAAGGAGCCCGGCCCCGAACATCCGGAAAGGCGGCATCGAAGCCGGGCATAAAGACCGCTCACTGTGAAATGGGGCCTCGCCAGGCCCATGCGGAGCAGTGAGCGGGACTACTCCCCGCAATGTTGATTAGCTATGGAGCTGGATGCTCTGGATGGCCTCAGAGCGACGTACACGCCCATCCGTGCGGCGATACGCCAACAGAATCGTCTGACCCTGCGGAGCGAGTGGTTGGTCGAGGATCTTGACGTTGATTCCCGAGCCGCCGCGGTCGCCGATGATGTACCCGACTGAGAAGTCGCCGAACAGCACCGGAGTGTTCCCGGCCGCAACAGCGGGCATTCCGGTCGAATAGGTCACCGGGTAGCCGTGCAGGTAGTCCCGCCCATTCGAGCGCGTGAACGCCGGAACGAACAGATTGGCTTGCTGCTGTGCCTTCCGCAACAGAACGGCCGTCGCCCTCTGCATGAAGAAGGATGCCCCTGCGTGGTACTGGCCTTTCAGCGTGCCGAGAACATCCACGGTTGCCGAAAGAAGCTCGCTCGCGTAGTTGTCCGTTCCGACGAGAACGGCGTTGCCCGTCCCGGTCCCGACGTTGCCGATGAGCCCCTGTGCCTGTCCCGTGCCCGTGCCGTTGACGTAGAGGTTCTCTTCGTAGAGCTGTTGCGCCGTCAGCATGTCGTTGACGGCGAATGAGCGGAAGCTTGGAACGTCTTCGAGCAGCTCCCACGAGCAAGTGTGAGTCACCCCGGCCATGAACGCCGAGAGCGTGAACTGATCCAGAGTCGGGTCAGATTCGGTGAAGGTGTTGCTACTCGCGCCCGACTCGGCCTTGGCCGCCGCCGTGCTGAAAGCGGTCTGGCGAGGCACCTTTATGTCGTTGCTCGTCGGCAACACGGTTGCAATTGAGCGGACGCCCAAGTCACCCGGAGCAAGCGGAACAATCTGCTGATCCACGACACTGGGAACGACGAAGCCGCCCGCCGAACCGCTTCCTTCGTACAACGCCGCGGACAAGCTCTCGCCTCTGGAGCCGAGCCAACCAAAGAACGCTTCGGCGTACTCCGCACTGAGATGGGTTACCGGGCTCTTCTTTGGCGTTGCCCCAAGACTCTCGGGGTCGCTTCGTGTGGGTGCACCCGAGCGCAGGAAGGCTGCGGGATCTCCCCCGAACGCGCCAATAAGCGTGTTTTTGCTGTTGATTGCGCGGATGTGTTCGTCTAAGTCGGTCGCTCTGGCGCGAAGCATGACGAGGTCCTTTTGATCTCGGTCCGTGAGGGCGCGCCCTTCTGTGCCCGCGTTCATCACGATTGCCTCAATATTCTGTGAGACAGCGTGTCTTTCCTGGCGTGCTTCAAAATACTTACTCATGGTGTTCTCATTTCTGTTTGAGATACCGCTGCGGCTTCGCGAGCTTGCGCACGCCCGTGTCGCCGCTGTCGGTGTTCGCAGGGTCATCTCCTCCCAGGGATAACCGTGCATCGCGTCTCTGAGCTGGGCTGTGCCGGAAGCTATCGCGAGTGACCCGGTGCCTTTCCGCCGAGCAGCTCTAATCCTTTGCACCTTAGTGCCCGCGTGCATCCACCAAATCGAAGAGCCCCGTGAGCCACTCGACGGAATCGCCCTTCGACTTGGGTATCGCTGTTAGGCGGTCTGCGGCTTGTCTGACGAAAGCGACGGAGGCAAACATCATCGTGTAAACCGCCCCCCGGTTCTCCCGCGCGATCCGGAAGCAGATTTCGCCATTTTTTATTCCGAATACGCCGCAATACGCGAAGCCTCCTTGATGCGCCCTCGCCGTCGTGGCGTCGTCAAGTGGTACCCCGTCGTCCAGCCGAATCAGTAAGAAGTCTTCACCCTTGCCAACGACGGCGAAGCAGGCTTCGCTCTCCACGGTGAGTTGTTCGTGCGCGTCCATTTCCAAAAGGTATGCGTAGACGGGAATCGAGGGAAGTGATACTTTCTTACGAATGAATAACAAGAAACGTAAGAACCAACAGTCAGCCGCTAGCCAGATTGCACTGGAGAGCCTAGAAGACGTGATCGGGGCTATGAACGACGAGAAAACTCCGGAAATCGCGCGAGTCGAGAGCATCGTTACTTTGCTCGGAATGCTCACCGAGGGTCCCGCTACGAACGAAAAGGCTGGGGCGCTCGCCGCACTTCGGGTCAGACTTGGCGCGTACCGATGGGTCAGCTATGTGACTCCGTCGACCGAAGGCTTTGTTGTTCTGAATGCGATCGCTGACCGTGCGCGTCTCGGGAAAGCGGCTCTGTGGGAGCACGAAGCCGTGCGCGATTTGCTGACCGCGCTTCCGAGGTTAGGCCTGGGAAAAAAGCTGCTTCTCCGCAGGTGCGAGGCGTGCGAACGCTGGTTCCTCGCGAAGCGGTCCGATGCTCGCACCTGCTCTTCGGCGTGTCGTCAGTGGTTATATGACAGTTCCCCTCAGCACCGGGAGTACAAGAAAGCAAAAATGAAAAACATACGGAAGGACGCCAAGACCCTGGAGCAATTGAGGAAGGTGCGGGTGGGTTTTCGCGACAGCAAGCGGCACGTCGTATCCAGGAAGAAATCGCTATAAAGTCCACATTAGAGATTCCGCGACAAACTCTCGATACGGCGTGGGAAGCTACGCCTGGACCGGCCTCGTCGGGAAGTTCACATGCCGCGAACCGCTCACGGCTCGCCAGATCCGCCGCTTTGCCGGGCCGAATTGCGGGTTCGGTTGGCTGTTCGCTAGGGGGACCTGCGAAGAAAGCCCCGTTTACTCTTTGCGAGTGCAGCAGGGCATTTACCGTTCCTCAGACGAAAGAGAGTCTTATGCTTCTACGGTGCCGCTTTCCTCCCTCTTCTCTGTGGGGGATGCGGGGATTTCCGCGAGCATGTTCGCTCCTGAGTAATCACCGCTTCCTCAGTCCAATACAGTTCACGGAAGTAGCCACAAACGTCATAGACCGCGATTATGCCGAGCAATAATTCCAGAATGGCGAACCCGCGGTTCAGTAGATTTCGATTCAAATACAGAGCAAGCAAGCCGCACCACGCACAAGCGTGGAATGCGCCAAGCAGCGCGTGGCTGTGAGCACGGTCATCGTTGTCTCTCGACAGCATCCAAAACAAGACGTCCCACCTTAGGCCCAACAAATCGTTAGTCGTGAAACCATACCTGCTCTTCATGAGTTGAACGGTTACGGCGCGCAAAGTAGCGTCATTCCACGGGTGTTTTCTTCGTTTTGCATGCATTCGCAACTGAATCTGTGAAAGCGTATTCAACGGCCATTTGTTCGGCTGAAAATTGCGGGCATAAAGATAACCCGTGAATTTGGACAGCCAGTTCGGCGCATGGAACTGCCAGAGTCTCCCAATAAATGCAGTGAGTCTCAAGATGAAGCCAACCCACGTCATTGCGATATAGCCTAAAAAAAAGCCCAAGAGAATCGCGATGAGCCAAGCCTCATAGTGGCTAACAGCTACTTGAGGCGGTACGCCGAATAGGTGTCGCAGGTCTCTCCGGTATGCCGCGGTCGCCACAAGGAAGAAAGAGCCCGGGATGATCGGCACGCAAAGGAAAATTATCTGACGGTGCACTCCCTTATTCAGGTTCAACTCAACGAATGCCATAGGTCGCTTACTCTATCCAGCCAAGTTCTTGGCGTCCTTAGCTTACACAACGGGCTTCGGGCGAGCGGGGCAGTGCGATGTGTGCGTCCGGATCGAACATGGGGTTATTATAGGCGAAGAAACGGTGAATAATTGTTCTCGCTCGGAGGGACAAAGGAATTGAATGATAAAAAGCAACTCACCGATATGTACGCCGTCTTCTGCGGAAATATCGACCAGGACAGCGCGAAAGCTGTATCGAATTTGCTAGCTGCTGTGTCTTTTGATGGACCTGAACGGCTGCATCTTCTCTTTCAGTCAACGGGAGGGTTCATCTCAGAAGGAATCTATCTGCATAATCTCTTTCGATCTCTTCCCTACGATTTGTGGATTTACAACGCGGGCCAAGTCTCGTCGATTGCGGCACTGGCTTTTCTTGGAGCGAAGCATCGGATTGTCGAAAAGCACGCGCGCTTCCTCTTTCATCGAGCGACGCAAAATGTGCAACTTGGAACGGTAGAACAGTTGGAAACCGTAGTCGATTCTCTTACCAAGGACAACGCGAGGGTTGAGGACATTCTGCGGGCCAACCTAACTCTGACCGATGAGCTCTGGGAGAAACACAAAACCACCGATCTGGTACTCACGGCGGAAGAAGGCGTGTCTTGCGGAGCTGCGAATTCGTTTGGCGCTTTTGAGGTGCCCATAGGTGCCAAATTGCTCCGCCCGATGCAGTCTTAGTTGGAGTTTGGTTTGCTGTCCTTTGGCCGCACGGCCCACGTCGCCATGACGAGCCTCATCGGCGCGCATCTAAGGTCAGCATCTCCGGCCCATTGTTTTTCACGTTCCCAACGGCAGGATTGCAGGGCATTGCGTCCATGTCTTCGGCGGGGAACGGGCGGAGCACATCGGTAGGAAGCTGCTCGACCGTCCCGCGCTTCAACCAACGGTCGTAATCACGCGGGTGCAGGATTACAGGCATTCGATTATGAACCTTCGCGGTGAGTTCGTTTGGCTCCGTCGTGATGACGGCGAAGGAAAGTAACCATTCGTTGTTGCCCGGATCTTTCCAGGCGTCCCACAGCCCTGCGAACGCGAACGGCTCGCCGTTGTTGAGCGAGTAGAAGAAAGGCTTCTTTGTCTTCGGGTCAACCTTCTGCCGCTCATAAAAGCCATCGGCCGGCACGAGGCAGCGCCGCTTTTGGAACGGGACACGCCACATCGGGCGCTGTTGTATCGTCTCCGCTTTGACGTTGATGTTGCTCAGTCCTTTGAAGTCCGCGAGCGTCTTCGCGAAGTGGGGAATCAGACCCCAACGCATCATCACGATTTCGCGCTCGCCCGACTCACGATTCAAACGGATGACGGGCTGAAATGTCGTTGGTGCCACGTTGTAATCAGGTGGAAGGATAAAGCCCTCAGGGAGCTACCCAAGTGGAACGTCTCCGCAATGCGTTGTTTATCTGAGCGCCGAACGTATCGACCACACATAGTTGTCTCTCCAATCTACAGATAACTCACGCCACGTTCTGTATTCAGGCGTGGCGTCTTGCGCTTTCGGAGATGCCGCAGTTGCATGTCGCCGAGCATTAACTCGACGGCTCCGCGCTTTGCGTTGATGGCGAAGTCCAGGGCCGCCACGTCCTCCGCCATCTGACGTGAGCCGAAGCGCCGGAAGAGTTCCCGGAGCTTCTCGGCGTCTCCGAAGTGCATCACGCGCGGGAGGGGAACGGAATCGCCGCGCGGCCGAAAGACGACCCGCCAGAGCTTCACGGTGTGGTCGTAAGCGAACTGCATCATCACCGGCCGGACCGTCGCCCATTCCTTGGCGTGCTGTGCCGCCGCCCGCTTGTTGTATCCCATATCAACCCCCTTCGCCAGAGCAGTATAGGCGAAGTAAAGGCGAACATCTTTGTGGATTCCGGTACACTCCGCTTATATCCCGGCCCACAGAGGGAAACGATAAGGACACCATGGATTGGGTAACACCTCAGTTCTCACGGGGCGAGGTCGACCGCGCAGGAGCAACGCTAGCGCGGGGCTTCAATCCTGTCGCACTTGACGACTACTCTCACGCATTAGAGATTATCAACAACTGGCGGTCGTCCCACAGCCGGCCTCTCTACACTTTCCGCTTCGGTGTGCGGAGGCATGCGGAGCGCGTAGACGATAACGCATTGGTCGCGCAGAGAATCAAACGACTCTCGTCAATTCGACTCAAGCTCAAGCTTTCGCCGAACATGAAGCTGTCGCAGATGCAGGACATAGGCGGCTGTCGTGCGGTCGTAGAGGATGTGAAGAAAGTCAACAAGCTGGTAGAGAACTATCGCAGCAGCGACATCAAACACAAGCTGTTGGGGACGGATGACTACATCACGAATCCAAAGCCCTCTGGGTATCGCAGCGTCCATCTGATCTACAAATTCTTTAGCGATAAGAAGGCTACCCATAACGGACTAAGAATCGAGCTTCAATTCCGCTCGCAGCTTCAGCACGCTTGGGCCACCGCCGTTGAGACGGTAGGAACGTTCACAAAACAGGCGCTCAAGTCTAGTCAGGGGCAGGAAGACTGGCTTAGATTCTTCTCCCTGATGGGAACCGCCATTGCGGAACGCGAAGGCACGCCGCCCGTGCCTGGAACGCCAACGAACTCGAATGATCTTAGAAGCGAGCTGCGCGATTACGCGCAATCCCTCGACGTGGCTCAAAAGCTCCAGGCATTTGGGGCAGCACTTCAGACGGTGGAATCCATGGATTCCGAAAAGGACAAAGACTCCAACTATTACCTCTTGGAGTCTCGATCCCTCGGCAATGAAGATAAACGTAATCGGATACCGAAGAGACGAGCTGGAGAAAGCGACCAAAGATTATCTAGACGTCGAAAAGAGTCTCAATGGCAACAGTGATGCTGTGCTCGTGTCCGTCGAATCCATGTCTTCTCTGCGTAGGGCCTACCCGAACTACTTCCTCGACACTCACCGTTTCGTCGAAGCGGTAAATCTTGCACTTTCCTGAGCCCCGATTTCAGACAGCGTCTGTCTCGCGCCAAAATACCACCCACCTACTTCCACGTAGTGGTGGATTGGGACAGTCTGTCGTCTGTGTATTTGTATATAGCGGACGACAGACAGCCGGCCTCGGCGGGTTTATTTGCTATGCCGAGTCGGCGGCAAGTTTCCCGTCCAATTCCGCACCCTAGTAGAGAGTCTCTGACTCACTAGGGGGTGGATGTAATCGGCAGATTTATTTATGTGTAGGGACCTGCCGACCTGCCGAACGCCAACACGGCCGCGGAAATAGACCTCCGCACCGGCCCGCTCGTTCGAGTCCCATATACCAAAGGTATGGGGACGAGAGAACAAACAACAGCAACAACAACAATCAACCTATATAGGGGTGTTGTTGTTGTGGGACGGCGCGGACGGACTTCTCCCGGTTCGCGGCGAGTATGGGACCTTGACAGTTGACAGTTGACAACGGCACGGGCGTAACGACGTCGGAGTAGACGCGGCAGGTTTATTTCTACGTCCGCACCCGCGGCAGGTTGTCTGTTCAAAATTCAGGAAGTAGAGAAAAGAACGTAGTTCTCTCTACTGAATGAATGTAATGAGGCGGGTTTCTTTCTCTGATAGGGATGTGCCGCGCCGCCGCACCCCGCGCAAAGGACATGGGGAGTCTAAATCTTGACCATGAAGCCTCTAAAAGTCGCCGCAATCCCCAAATTTACACAGCTGAAAATAAATCCGAAATTCAGTCTTTCGTCACGTTACCTAAGCAGCAATGACGCGGACTTTCGTGCTTTGGCGAGATCCGACGCCGGAGAACATCGAACAAAATAAAAGACTTCGTTTCGATAACCGTCGAAGCATTGCGGCTCGACAGTAGCTCGACAGGACCCTATACAAAGAACAGTCTGTCGACTACGTCCATCCCTTTGGGAGTCACTAAGGTTCCTCCCCAAGGTCTGGGGTTATGGGCCGGGCGGTGTCGGCGGGCTCGACATAGCAAAAAGCCCGTCGAGCGTCCCGCGGCCAACGATAGGTTTCACGCGCCTGTGATGCCACGCAATCGCGTTTACAGGCCCGTAGGCGCGTCGCTGAATACGGCCGCACCATCGCCTACCCCGTTTTCGAGAGTAGGCTCACGCGCTCGTGAATCGCCTGGAGATCGGCGGTCACGAGGTTGGCATAACGCCGGGTCATTTCAAGCGAGCTGTGCCCTAGAACTTTCTGGAGATGGAAGACGCTTCCGCCGCGGCGCAGATAGAAAACTGCGAACGAATGTCGGAAGGCGTGCAGCGTTCGCGCGGGTGCCTTGAACCCGAGCCGCTCGCACAGAAGCTTGATGCTCCGCAACGCGCTCATACGTCGCACGGGAACGCCTTCGAGCGTTGCGAAGAGCAGGGAATCGGGCTTGAGGTTGAAGTCGGCCACGAAGCGGTGCAATGCCTTCCGCAACGGAAATGAGATGGGGACAATTCGTTGTTTCCGTCCCTTCCCGTCCAGAATGATGAGCAGGTTGTCGAGATCAACATCGCAAAGGCGCACGGTGAGCGCCTCCGTGATTCGGCAGCCCGTATCCAAGAGCAACAGTGCGAGAAGATGCAAGCGGCGCTCATGGAAGCTCTTCGGCTTCGGCCGCCAACCCACGAGCAAACGGACTTGCGCGTCTGTCAGTGTGGGGAGAATGTTCTCGGGCTCTTTGAGCTGTCGGATTCGCGGATGGGTGCAACCCGCTCCGCATTTGCGCTCCGACTCGCTTGTCCAGTGCAGATACGAATTGATCGCGCGAATGGCGGCGTTACAGCCGGTCTCTTTCAGGCCGGCTTCACGCATCCGTAGGACGACGTCCTTCAATGCGGCTTGCGTGGGCGATTCCGATGGGAGCCACTTCAGGGCGTGCGTGTACCAAGAGACAGTGGCGGGCGATACGTTGCAGAGGTACTTCTTCTCGCGGATGAAATCAGCAAAACGGCTCATTTGCGGCCCTCCCAGGCGTGTATCCTTTTGTGGAAGAAGCCCACGTAAACCATTGAGTCTAAAGAGAGATGGCCGAGTGGCTTAGGCGCACGCTTGGAAAGCGTGTATACCGCAAGGTATCCAGGGTTCGAATCCCTGTCTCTCCGCCAATCTTTCTATTCAATAACTTAGAACTGTATGGCTGCACTGATCGCACGCTCCTGAGGACGCGTTAGCGCTGGACCTTGCGAACGGCGCGGTGGCAGACGAACGACACGTCTGCAACCACAGAACTCCACGCTGAAGAATTTCTCCGGCACGCAAGAAGAGTGAGAGGCAGGGGCCGAATAGCACGCCTGCCTCTCGCATTGCTGCACTGCGTTTACCAGAGGTGTGCGGGGCAGCCCTTTCCATTGACAACGCTCGTCAACACGTTATCGGCTGACGTGAGCTGCCGGCTATAACAGTCACCGTTCGAGTCGGTGAAAATGTAGCTCGCCGAGCTCTGCGCTCCGGTGTGCCCGGTGATTGCCGACAAGCTGGAGTTAAGGAACATCGTGTCGCTCGACTTGACCTCTTCCTGCGTACTGCTCGATCCCGTCGGGAAGCCGTTCAACGATGTCGCATGCTGCACCTTGTAGCCTTGATCGACGCTCGTAATCTGCGAGAAGGTTCCATCCGGATCCGGCAGGAGAGAGTAGTCGACTGTGAGCGGGAAGGAGACGTTCAAGTCTGTCTCTTTGCGAAGAATACCGACCTGCTCCGTCGTCGTCTGGCTGACCGTGCTGGTCTGCACACCGTTCTGGACTTCCGGAATACCAGCCGCCGCGACATCGAATGTCTGCGTGCTGTTGAAGTGCACCTTTTCGGCGACGGTAGTTTCGACCCGGCCGAGCGAAGTATCGACATATCCGCGCAGCGTGAAGTTGCGCACAGAATCAACCGAGACCGTACCGACCGTGTCGCCCGAGCCGTTCGTCGACAGGTTTTCCGAAATCGCGGGTGTCGGTGCCGGGCTCAACGTGTTTTCCTCGAGCGCACCACTCGTCTCGCTACGGAATGGATCCGTATAGAGCAGCAGATTGGATGTCTCCCAGAAGTAGTTGTTTGCGTTGTAAACGCTGATGCCGATGGTGTGTTGGTTTCCATCGCTCAGCACGCCCGCGAATGGAGTCAGGTCCACGCGATAGGGTTTCATGTTGAGCGTCTGCACGCCGGTGATCGGCTCCCACAGATAGGGATCGATGCCGCCGGTGTAGATCCATGGATAGACCGGAGCGACGCCTGCCGGCTTGCCGTCGATGGTCACTTCGGTCTCACGAAACGCCGTGTTTCCGCAGCTTTCGAGCGGTCCAGTCACGTTGTTCGGAACGCATTGATACCAGAACTCATCGCCGCCCTGGCTCTGGGAGATCACGTCCAGGTACGCCTTGATCGTGTTCCGCGGCGCCGTGAACGTCGCCGTCACCTGATCGCTTCCCGTGTTCAGCGCGACGGCGTTATTGGAGCCGCTGACAGGAACCACAACCTGCGGCACCGCCGCGGGAGGATTCCGGAAGTTCGCCGGATAGAAGTACAGCTTCGCCGTCGCGTAGATGATCCCCGTGTAGGTGGAGTTCACAATGTTGTAAATCACCGCCTGCCCACTTTCCGCCGTTTTGAAGATCGGCGTGAGGTCGGTTACGTCGCGCTCGACATGCCAGGATGGGCTGAGGGTGGCGCGCGGCTCTGCGGTGGTGCCGTAGTAGATATTCGCATTGCCAAGATAGAGCGCGGCCGTGCGGTCGTACTGCCGGCCGGCCGTCACGGTGAAGTCCATGATGAGGACAACCTTCGCCCACGGGCCCGGGCATGCTGCCGGCGGAGCATAGCTCATGGCATGCGCGCTGTAATCACCGAACTCCTCATTGCTGAACAGCGTCACCACGCAGGGCTGTGTCGAAGGCCGGGAGACCGGCGGCTCCGCAGTCGCCGGATTCGAAGAGCCGACCACCGGTGTGGACGGCACAGTGACCACCTGGCCCTCACTGTTCGGAACCATCATGAAGCCGAGCAGCCCTACTCCCAGGGCGGCAGTCAACCGGCGCGAAATGCGCAGAGCGGCGGGGGAAAAGTTCATGGGAAACCTCCTGGAGCGATGACGGATTATCCGCAGAAGGCTCTTGATTGCCCTCTGCACACATACTGCGTTGCGAGCTACGTAAATCTGGCGAGCGCGGCCTTGACTGACATCCGGGCACAGTCTCCGTCGCTTGGAAGGTCAAGATACTCATGAAGTGAGCGATTTGTCCAGTAAAGTGGTTCAAATGGTCACAATGCCGCCTTCTGGGCGGAATGCGATAAGAGGTCGGCGGAATTATGCCCATTCCGGTCGAAATTTGTCTGTCCGGCCCAAATGCTGCGGGCGCTTTGCGGGACGTTATTGAGTGGCGCTCACGACGCTAGTCAAGCGGACCGCGGCGCGGAGTTGTTCGAGCGGTGCGGTGGACCGGATCCGAACGCGCTGGGTCTGGCCAGGTAGCAGATCGAAGAAGTTATCGCCGGGCTGAGCGTCGAGGCTTCCGAAGCTGATCTCGACTGCACGTGCGAGCGTGGTCGCGTGCAGGATAACGAGAAATCGGTCTGGGCCGCTGACATCGTCCTCAACAGTGGCAGTGATTTGCTGGTTTGGAAGCGCCAACTCTTTCGGAGGATCAAAGTACACGTTCTGTGATGCGAGCTGTTTGCCTGTCGCGTCCTCGAGCGAGAGGGCAAGGACGTCATGGGTGGGATCGAACCCGGCGACGCTGTCCAGATCGATGGTCGCCGCTGCAGTGCTGGCCAGCGCAGGAACACTGGCCGGGCTTTGCTTTTCTTCGACTGTGTGGCCGTCGAACGTGAGCAATCGCCAGTGAAGCCTCGCGTCGCGTGGCGTCGTTTCATCGGAGACAACCATTACGTGAACGGTGTGATTTTCAATCGCGGCGGTGACCAGCAGCGGAGCGTAGAAGCGCCGCGCATAAAATTCGAGCGCTTTCGGACGGAGGAAATAGTCAATCGACGACCACGAAACGGCCGGCCAGCAGTCATCGAGTTGCCAGAAAAGCGTTCCCATGTTCTGGGGGCGACGCGAGCGCATGCTCTCAACCGCGAATTTGATCGCTTCTGCCTGCATCACCTGGCTGAGATAAACCATCGCGGCGAAGTCTCGCGGCTGCCGGAACTGCTTCCCGAGGTATTGCTGCATACGGGTGAAGCCGTGCACGAAACGCTCGTGATCGAGCAATGCTGGCGAGGTGAGATCTTGGTCGCTGCCGACGAAGGCACGGACCGTAGCAAGGTCGGGCATGGCCTGAAAGCCGAATTCGGAGAGAAAACGCGGTGTGGTTGAGGCGTATTCCGTGATCGGTGCGCCGGCGCTCCAAACGGTCCAGGAGTGCACGTCGCCGTCGCGGGTGGAACCGGCTGTGTCTTCGAAGTCGGCGCTGGGAGAGCTTGGCCAGTAAGGGACGTTGTTGCCGAATTCAGCAACGGCGGACTTGAGCATGTCGTGAAAAACGAGCAGGTAATCCTGCCAGACCTGTTCGCGCTGATCGGGCGTGAGTGCTGCTTTGAAGCGCTGACGGTCATCCCAGCTATGCCATGCAGTTTCCACCTCGTTGTTGCCGCACCACAGCGCGATGCTGGGATGATCGCTGAGCCGCTGGACCTGCTCGCGAGCTTCGGCGCGGACATTGTCGAGATAGGCGGGATCGTGCGGGATCATAGAGCCGCCGAACATAAAGTCATGCCAGATCAGGAGACCGAGCCGGTCGGCGTCCTCGTAGAAATCGTCGGGCAGGTAGTAGCCACCACCCCAGACGCGCAGCATGTTCATATGTGCGTCGTGCGCTGCCGTCAGGATTTTGAGGCGACGCTCGGGGGTGACGTCAGGCGGAAAGCTGTCGGGAGGGACGAAGTTCGCGCCTTTCGCAAAGATGGGAATGCCATTCACCACAAAGGTGAAGCTCTTTCCCCAGGCATCCGGCTCACGGCGGAGTTCGAGTGAGCGCAGCCCTGTACGCAGGATGCGGCTGTCGAGCAATCGCGCACCGTCGATCAGCGTGGCTTTGAAGCTGTAGAGCGCCTGGGGACCGTAGCCGTTGGGATACCAGCGCTGGGGACGTTCAATGCGCATCGGGACGATAAAGTGATTGGCTCCGGCATCGAGCACTATGGGAATTCGGAGCGACGGAAGAGCAGCGCCGGAGGGCGCAGTTGACGTGATGAGCAGGAGGGCGTGCGGAGAGGCGTGATCGGTGTCAAGATCGAGTTCCGCCTGCGCGACGGCGCGCTCGGCCGTGACGGAACTCTGATGCAAGTGGAACGCAGTGATGCGGGCGTTGTTCCATGACTCAAGATGCACCGGACGCCATACGCCCGAGGTGATCAGCCTGGGTGCCCAATCCCAACCGAAGCTGTATGCGGCTTTGCGCACGTACTGGCTGGTGGGGTAGATGCCCTTCGATGGTTCGAGCGGTTCATAGCCGGTTCCGGGAATGATGTATGGAAGCTTGGCCGCTGTTGCGGCCATCGTGTTTACCGGCGAATGAAAGATAATGCGCAACGTGTTGTGAGGCCGCAGACGGCCAGTGACGTCCACGTGCCAAGAGCGAAACATGTTGTCGGCATGGAGAAGCGGCTGGCCATTGACCGAGACATCGGCGAAGGTGTCCAGGCCTTCGAAGATCAGTTCGGCGTGGCGGCGGTGCAGAGTTGCGGGGTCTGCGTCGAATTCGTCCGTGTATTCCCAATCGGTAGTACCGATCCATTGCAGCGCCTGTTCGTTGTCGCCGAAGAATGGATCAGGGATGACGCCGGCCCGGCGCAGATCGGTCTGCACCACACCAGGGACGGTTGCGGGGGTCCACTGTTCCGCATCCTTGTGCTCCGGTGCGCTGACTGCGCGGAATCTCCAGCCGTTAGCCAAAGACTGGAGGTACGTCTGCGATGATGCGTTTCGCTGCAGGATCGTGAGAGCCAAGGCGAGCAGGACAAAGGAATACCCAAGCCGCTTTAGACAAAGATGCGAATCGTGTTTGTGCCATTGGCAAGGCGCAAGCGGTTCAACACAAGCGAAAAGATTATTCACCGGAAGATCTTTCGTGGGCATGCCGGGCGCGGAACAGAGCTCCGCGAACCGGTGCCGCGGGCGTTGTGTGGATTTCGGCATTTGGATACTGTGCTCGCAGTCTAGCGATCACGGCATCGCGAAGGACGGTTACGTGCTCAAGAATGCTGCCCGCGAAGGCGAAACGCGGTGGGATAGTGTTGCCTTCGAGGCGCTCGAGCTTGCCGTGTGTGAGCAAAGCGAGATGCGCAAGCTCGTCTCCTTCTCGCAGCAGGAGATCGCGGGCGACGGCGTCTCCGGCCTGTGCGGCGATCTCGATCAGCGGCGTGAGAGCTGAAAACTCTGTGAGTTCGCAGGTGTTTGCGTAGGCGACCAGATCGACGACACCCCTTAGCTTCCAGTGCGCGAGGACGGCGGCCAGCAGCGATGTTTCGCGTTCCTCGTCGATCGCGCGGAAGATTTCGCGCAATGCGCGTTGCCCAATGCGGTGGCCGGAACCCTGGTCGGCGAGCATCGGCCCGTAGCCACCGGCACCAGCCATGGACCCGTTGGGTGCGCGGCCCCTTACGTTGGATCCAGTGCCAGCAAGAATCAGGACGCCGGGCGAGGCAGGAAATGCTGCATCGAGCGCAATCTCTACGTCCCCAAGGAGCAACTGGCGGCCGCCAACCCGGGAGCCAAGTTCCTGGCGCAGCCAATCCGTGACGAGCGGCACCGTGTCGCCGGCGGTGCCGACGCATGTGATCTCGACCTGCTGGAGGGAACGGCCAGATTGTGATTCGAGCTCAGCGAGCGCCGCCACCAGATTTGCTTTGGCAATTTCCGCGGACACACGCATGCGCTTGATTGTTCCGCCCCGGATCGTGGACAGGATGCGATTCTCATCGCCGAGCGCATATTCGGCTTTTGTCCCGCCGGCGTCGATTGCGAGATACAGACTCACTCGAAAGCCTCCCTTGCTGTTGAGCTTGCCATCGTGTTCCCGACGGCGACGCGGGTCGGGTTGATCAACCGAATTGCGCTGCGAAGAGATTAGCCGTGCGGGCGGTGTCTCGTTCAATTGCGGGATAGAAATGACCGGTTTGCTCACAATATAGGGCGCTACGACCACAAATGTGCTCTTTTCGCTCATTTTCCCTTGACATCTGCTCATTACGAAACATAGGCTCCTCTCATTAGATTAGGGCCAGCCGGTGGCAATGCATCCACGCGAGTGTGCTTTCACGCGAAGGAGCCGCATTCTGCCGGCCTTGGGTGTCCGCTATTGCACTTCTTGGGAGAGAAATCCGGTGATCAGAAAACTTCGCATCCAGATCTTCGTTGGGCTTATCGCCTGCACGTTGTGTGCGCTCGCAGCCCAGGCGCAAACCGTAACCGGCGGGGTGACTGGCACTGTCACCGATCCGAGCGGCGCAGCGATTAGGGGCGCAACGGTCAGCGCCCACGATCTGGACACCAACGTGTCCACGCCGACGACCACCAACGGCGATGGTGTTTATCACATCGAACATCTGCCCATCGGCAGGTATGAAGTCATTGTGAATGCGAACGGATTCAGCCGTCAGACGCTGCCGTCGTTCAGCCTTGAAGCCCTGCAGACGGTGACGTTCAACGCGAAGCTTTCCGTGGAGGGGTCGAATGCAACGGTGGACGTCTCCTCCGCCGCACCGATTCTGAACACGCAGGACTACACGATCAGCAGCACGTTTACGGCGAACACAATCTCGAACTTTCCGTTGAACGGTCTGGACTTCAGCGCGCTCACCCTCTATACACCCGGCGCGGTCAGCACGTATGGCAACACCGCCACCAACGTAATCGAGCGCGACACCTATTACAGCGACTCGGTAAACGTGAACGGCAATCGCGCTCAGGCGAACAACTACACGCTCGAAGGCATCGACATGAACGAGACCTTCAACAACGAGATCGCCTACAGCCCATCGCCGTTTGCACTGGATGAGATCCAGGTCGTTACGGCAAACTCACCCGCCGACGCGGGCAACGTGAACGGCGCCGGAGTGATCAACGTCCTCCGGAGCGGCACGAATCATTTCCACGGATCGCTCTTTGGCTACCTGCAGGATTATCGTCTGAACGCGAACTCCTGGCAGAACAAGAACCAATCCCCTGTCATTCCCAAGAACCCGTTTTCGCAGGACCAGTTCGGCGCCACTCTGGGCGGTCCCATTCTGCATAACAAACTCTTCTTCTTCGTTGACTACCTTGGCTCGCGCTATCACTTCGGCGGTGGCAAACCCACCAGTGTCCTCACCGCAGCCATGAGAAACGGAGATTTCTCTGCACTGCTTCCTCAGGGTTGCACTGGGACGTATGTAGGTGTGGATCCCACGACCGGTGTGGCGATGTGCAGCACTACGACTGACGGTGTAACAACTTTTTCGCCCGACACCTATCAGCTCTACGACACGCTGAACAACAACAAGCCGTTTGTGGGAAACGTGGGCATTCCGATCATCAACCCCGTAGCGAAGTTTCTCTTCGCCAATCCCTCCTTGTATCCGCTGCCGAACGCGACGCCGACAGACGGTATTGCGGCCAACAACTTCCAGGGCCCCCAGCGTACCTACAAGGCCAACAACCAGGGCGACATCAAGATCGAATACGACAAGAGCGATAAGGACAAGCTCACCGGCTTTTATTCGATGTCCACCGCCTATGACGGGATCACGCCTCTGCTGGCGATCAGCTTCTCAGGCCCGAATCTTTATCCCACCAAGCTGGGCGGCTTGACTTGGGTGCATACCTTCTCGCCGGCTTTTGTAAACTCGCTTCGCCTTGGCTTCACGCGGGTCGTATGGGCGCAAAACTTCTCCGTCGATTCCACCGGACAGTTCGGCCTGAGCGGCGATGCAAAGGTTGGCATCAACTTTCCCAACCAGAGCGTGCCGGGTTTCACCTATCAGGATCTCAACGGCATTGTCGCCGGCGGCAACCCGGTTACGGGCGGCGGATTGATCGACAACACCTACCAGTACCTGGATCAGGCCAGCTGGCAGCACGGCCGCCATTACTTCAGCTTCGGCATCTCAGCGCTTCGTTACCAGAACAACTACCCGACCGCAAACAACAACGGTTACCTTGGCAATCTGACCTATACCGGCCAGTACACGAGCAATGCGGCGATCGGCAGCGGCGGATACCCAGCAGCGGACTTTCTGCTCGACCGTATTACGTCGGCCGCAGCCACGCTGGCGAGCGTCAACGTTGGCCAACGGCAGTGGCGTACGGGAATCTATGCGACCGACGACTTCAAGGTCACCCCAAACCTGACCGTTCATTATGGCTTCCGCTACGAGCTGGATGAGCCCTGGGTCGAGGAAAACAATAAGACTGGCAACGTCAACCTCGCCACGGGTCAAATTATCTATGCCGGCCACATCCCCGCGGGCGCGCCGCCCAATTCCGGGCTGTGCTCAAACCGCGCCTGCTATGACTGGAACTTCCATCAGTTCATGCCGCGGCTCGGCTTTGCCTGGCAGGTCGATCCGCGTTTCGTTGTACGTGGTGGCTACAGCGGTTCCAGTTTTTTTGAAGGCAACTCCAGCAATCAGCGCCTGACCTCGATCACGCCCTTCATCCAGGCGATTCAAACTCCCAGCCTGACGGTGGCCGCCGGCAACGTTCCTACGCCGTACACCACCCAGACTGCGTTCGATGTCTCGGCGCAACCCGGTGGAACCTACAACACGTATCCCCAGAACATGCAGCCGGCCTACGTGCAGAACTATAACTTCACGCTGGAATATGCGCTGACGCGTTCACTTAGCCTGCAGACCGGCTATGTAGGAGAGAGCGGTCAGCACATCGAGGACTACGGTAACGTCAACCAGTACAAAATTCCCGGCGATCCAACCTCCGCGCCCTTCTACAACAACCCGTATATCGGCTGCAAATCACCGCAGGCTACACAGGTCTGTTCGAATGGCCTGCTCATTACCGAGTCTCGCGCGATGATGAATTACAACGGGCTGCAGACTGTCCTCCGGCAGCGCTTGTCGGACACCGGCCTTGAATACACAATCAACTACACGTATTCCAAGTCGATGACGAACGCGGTGGGCAACTATGGGCTGAATACCGGCGGCTACAACGCCGATCCCGGATTCCAGAACTACTATGACAGCCACGCTGACTATGGCGTAGCGGGATCTGACGTCAAGCACAACCTCAACGGGACCGCGACCTATGCGATTCCTCTGGGTTACGGACGCAAGTACATGAACCATGCGAACCGGATTGTCGATGAGGTGCTTGGCGGCTGGAAGGCCAGCGCAGGATTTATGTTCTACAGCGGCTTCCCGCAGACAATCTCCGCTGGAGGCAGTGGCGTGAACAGCTACGGACAAACTCGGGCTGAACAGTACCGTCCGCTGCGCATTGTCAACCGCTCCCGCAATGCCTGGTTCGGTACTGATCCCTCGGCCCAACCCTGCACCGTGGCCGGTGTCGATAACGGTGTGTGCGCCTTCGGCGTCCCTGCGCAGAATACCTTCGGCAACTCTGTCAACGGTGTCGTGCGGGGCCCGGGCTTCCGCGATGTGGACCTCTCCGGTTTCAAGGACTTCCGCATCGTTGGCGAACGCTACCTCGGCTTCCGCGTGGATGCCTTCAACGCATTCAACATCGTAAGCTTCGGGAATCCCGATCTTAGTATGTCGCCGCAGTTCGGATGGCTCGCACAGGAAAACAATATCCGTTCGGTTGAGCGTCATCTGCAGTTCTCAGCCAACTACCGTTTCTAATCGACAGCATGATTCGTTCTGAATGGACTGACCATGGCTGTCATTGAAATCGCGGTCGACTCAACCGAATCGGCTCTTGCCGCCGAGCAGGGTGGCGCGCAGCGTATCGAGCTCTGCAGCGCCTTGCGCGAAGGTGGCCTCACCTCCAGTCTTGGGCTCATCCGTACCGTGCGATCGGCCTGCACGATCGCTCTGTTCGCAATCATTCGGCCGCGCGGTGGAGACTTTCTCTACACGCCAGATGAGTTCCGCGCCATGCAGGAGGACATCCGCATCATGGGGCAGGAAGGAGTTGACGGGGTTGTCTTCGGGCTTCTCACGCCCGACGGCCACGTGGACATGGACCGCACGCGCGCCCTCGTTCACCTCGCGCGCCCCATGGAAGTCACCTTTCATCGCGCCCTCGACATGACCTCTGATCCTGAGCGCGCCCTTGAAGACGTGATCACCTGCGGTGTCCAGCGGGTACTCACATCAGGAGGCGCATCCTCCGCCTGGGCAGGCCGCAAACGCCTGCGGGCCATGGTTCAACAGGCCGCCGCCCGCACCACCATCGTCGTCGGCGGCGGCGTGCGTCCCGCGCAGATCTCGCGACTGATGGCGAGTACGGGCGCGACGGAATTCCACTCGTCCATGCGACGCATGATGCCGAGCCCGATGCGCTACCAGGCGCGGAAACTAAATCTTGGCGAGCCGGGAGTGGATGAGTTCAGCAGAAACCTGGTGCTTGCAGAGGAAGTGCGCGAGCTCCTTGCGGCGACACGATCGCAGAATACGAAAAACGACGCGACCCGGTGACGTGGGCGCCGGATTCAATTGCACATGGTTCAATGAGGATTCGTAGAATATCGCCATGGCTCAGAAGACTGAGAAGCGCGCGAAGGAGATCCTGCACCTTCTTCTTCATCAAGGCAAGACTTCCGTCGAACAGCTCGCGGAACACTTCCGCACGTCATCGACAAGTGTTCGCCGCGATCTTGCGCGCCTGGAACGGGAAGGCCTGGTGCATCGCACGCGGGGTGGCGCCATGCTGGCGCGGCAAACGTATGAGCCATTCCGATTCGACGCTACATTCACGGAACGCGAGAAGAGGTTTCAGCGTGAGAAGCAACTGATCGCGACGAAGGTGGCGGCTCTCATCGCCGACGGCGAGACGATCGGCCTGACGGCCGGCACGACGACGACCCAGGTGGCGCGCGTGCTGCGTGGAAGAAAGGGCGTGCGGGTCCTTACCAATGCCGTGAACATTGGGCTGGAACTGAGCGCTTCCGACGGCCCCCAGACGACGCTGACCGGGGGGTGCATGATGTGGCCCGGGGCTTTTTCGCTCACTGGACCGACGGCTCTCGAAGCGATTGAAGGATTCGTTCTGGACCGCATTTTGCTTGGAGTAACCGGGATCGATATCAGGCACGGCGCGACGATGATTGAGATCGAAGAGGCTGCGGTCTCTCGCGCGATGGTGCGCCAGGCTAGAGAGGTTGTTGTCGTCGCAGACTCGAGCAAGGTAGGTATGACGAGCCGCGCGGTCATTTGCGGCATTCAGAAGATCAACGTACTCATAACGGATAGTGGAATTCCGGAAGACGCCCGGGCAGAACTGGAGCGTCACGGAGTGCGTGTTCTCATCGCGGATGTATAGCTTGTATTCCGCGTTGTTGCGCCACAGAATCGTGAGAACAGTTTCTATGATCCTCAGCAACGAATTCGCAGGACAAAGACGGACGTCGGTGAGGCGTTACAGTGCGGAGGCCCGTTTTGCTGCGAAATGCGCCATGCTGCTGCTGCTGGCGGTCTTGTGTAGTGCGGCTCGGGCGCAGCAGAACTTCGTGGATCTGAAACCGGCGCCGCAACAGACTGCATGGCAGGATCGCGAGTTCGGCGTGATCCTGCATTTCGGCACCAATACGTTTTTGAACCGCGAGTGGGGCGACGGCACGGCAGATCCTAAGGTCTTCAACCCCACCGAGTTCAATCCTGACCAGTGGATGGAGGCGATCAAAGCCGCGGGCGCAAGCTATGTGGTGTTCGTCGCGAAACATCATGACGGTTTTGCGCTCTGGCCCTCCGACCAGACTGCGTACAGCATCAAGGCAAGCCCGTGGCGTGACGGCAAGGGCGATGTGGTTGGTGACGTGGCGAAAGCCGCTCGCCGGGCGGGACTAGGTTTCGGCATCTATTTATCGCCGTGGGATCGTCATGAGCCACGCTATAAGGACGCTGCCGCGTATGACAACTACTACTGCGCAGAGATGACAGAGCTGGTGACGCATTACGGCGAGCTGGTCGAGTGGTGGCTCGATGGTGCGGGCAGCGCCGGCCACGTCTATAACTTCGACAAATACATTGAGACGCTGCGCACCTACCAGCCGAACACCATCGTGTTCGCCGATACTGGGCTGTTCGAGTACGGCGATGCGCGTTGGGGAGGGGACGAGTCCGGCAAGATTGATTACGAGAACTGGAACGTGATCGACCGACACGGTCAGCTACGCTGGCGCCCAATCGAGGTGGACACACCGCTGCGGAAACTGCACTGGTTCTGGCATCCGCACGATGAGACATCGCTCAAAACCGTGCAGGAGCTTATGGACAGTTACGAACTGTCTGTCGGACGCGGAGGGCAGTGGATGCTCGGCGTGGCGCCGGACAACCGCGGCCTTTTGCCCGACGCGGATGTGAAGCGCCTGCACGAGCTCGGGGTAGCGATCCAGGCCCGGTATGGTCCGCAAGTGAACTTAGCGGCACACGCCGTAGCAGCGGACGCGAACGCGATGCACGCCTTTGACAATGATCGCCATAGCTTCTGGAGTGCGCCTGAAGGCTCGCATGCGGCGACACTGGAACTGCGGCTTCCTGCGCCCGCCACCGTTGATCGCACGCTCACGATGGAGTGGCTGGCCGAAGGCCAGCAGGTCCAGCGCTATCGCATCGAGGCCATGGTCGATGGCGGGTGGAAGACGCTCACCGAGGCGCAGGCGATCGGGCACAAGAAGATCGATATTTTTGGTCCGGTAACCGCGAGCCGTTTTCGATTGCATATCCTTGCGAGCGCCGGTACCGCCCGCATCCGCGAGTTCCAGGTGTTCGCTGCGCAAAAGCGGTGAATCACGCAGGTGTTATTCCGCGAGCCTACTTCCTGCCGTCCGGTTGCGCCGCGGTATCGTCGGTTGCGACGCCAGGTAATCCGAGTTCCGCTGCCGTGGGCAACTCACCGGTCTGTTGCCAGTGATTGATGACATCGTTGATGCGCTCGCCGCGCTGCTGCCATAGCTGTATGCGGAGGTCGTAGCGGACCGTTACATTTTCGAGCCAGTAAGGACGATTCTCCGCTAACCAGGTTTGCGCATACAGTGTCTTGAGCAGCGAGTAGCCATCGCGCAGGTCCTGGCAGCGGCCGTTCATGCTCGACATCGAATACAGTGATTCGCGCGCTTCGACCGAACGGGCTTTATCGTTTCGCAGCGCGTACGCCTTGGCATAGGCGCTGGCCATATCGTCGCTCCACTCGAACTTCTGAGCCAGGAAATCGATGCGTCGGGCCCCGAGTTCCATGGCCTGCAGCGCATTTCGTTCGCGAAGCTCCGGAGTGTCATGCTCCACCTCCGCCAGCAACTCGAGGGCACGCTCTGCGGCCACACGCGCCGGCAGTAGTTTGCTTCGATTTATCGCGAGAAATCGCTGACCCTCTGCACTCCAGGGGTCGATCCAGAAGTTTTCATCGGAGGTATTGATCAGCTTCTGCGCAATCATTAGTTTCTGTTGCGCCTCATCGATTCGACCGGAAGGATCGTTATAGAACCGAAGCCCGAACGCCTGTTCATAGGGAGCCGCCGTAATGCGCGCAGGCTGCCACGCTGCAGCCGCGCCGAAGAGTACACCGAACCAGTCTTCGTTGAAGAGTCCTTCGCCGTCGTCGTTCCAGACGGTCATGAGCTCACCGGTTGATCCCAGCCGCTGCCCGGCTTCGACGAAGCCACTGACGTTGTCCAGCACTGTCGCGGCGATCGGATACACGACGTTCCAATTGGCGTCACCCGGAGCGACCCAGGTTTCAATACCGGCGTCGCGAAAGGGAACGATGTTGCTGTCGTAGTTGTCCTCGTGCCAGTAGATCCAGGGCACGGCAATCATGTCCTTGGGAAGACGCGCTACGGCCTGTTTATCGTTCCAGGCGATGTCGCCCCAGAAGAGCAGGCGGCGGTGCAGCGGAGCGAGTTCGGTGTGGATTTGGGTAAGGAAGTCGGCATAGACATCCCCAAGGCCGCGCGATTTGACCTCCTGCCGGGTGCGGCCTGTGCCGAGATCAAAGGTTTCATCAGCTCCGACGTGCAGGAATGGACCTGGAAACTCGGCCGCTATCTGGGTAAACCAATCTTTGATCAGCGGAAGTGTTCCCGGCTGCCCGGGTGCAAGCACATTTCCGTGCGGCGTCTCGGCAACGTCGGCGTAGCGATCGAACTCGAGCACATGGTGCAGATGCCCAAAGGCCTCCTGCTCGGGGACGATGATAATGTGGCGCTCCTTCGCATAGGCCACCAGCTCAGCGACGTCTGCCGGCGTGAGGGCGCTACCCGGCGGGGGCACCATCAGGTTGTCCTTGTATTCCAGCGTGCTCTCGAGATACGGCGAGTAGATGTTGACCTTGTAACTAGCCAGGACGTCGAGCTGATGCTTCTGGAACGCCAGGGCCGGGACCGGCCCCCTCGAGAGATCATCGTCGACTCCGCGCCAGCGCATTGCCGGCCAATCGCGTATTGTTCCCAAGGCGAGGACGTGCGACGGAAGGATCATCTGCTCAAACGTTTGTGTCCCATAAAAGATGCCGCTCGCGTTGCGCGCGATCACTGTAGTGCCGCTCCGCTTCGCAATGATGATGTAGCCCTCGTCGTTCATCGCAGCGTCGAACGTTAGCCCGGCATGGCGCAAAGCAACGCTTGCTTCCGGTGTGCCGCTGCGGAGCAGGCTGATGGTATAAGCCGGTTCGCTGGTGATCCGGATGCCGTTCTCGATGAGGGCGGTTCGAACGTTCAACGCAGCGAAGGCATCCTCAGGGTCCCGCCCAGGGACGACAATCCGTGCGACGTTGAATGGCAGAGTACCGCCTGGGCGCCATTCGCGCGGCTGCGGGACGAAGAGTGGCCCCGAGGCCGCTAACGCCGAAACGCAGCAAGAGATCGAGGTAAGCAATAAAAGCAGCGCGAAAAGTTGACGCTTCATGGGTGACCCTTTCTCGATGTTCGTCTGTAGTCTCGGGGCTCTAGATGACGGCGAGGGCTGCTCGGCTCAGGCGGGGAGCTGCGCGACGGCATTTCTTCTCAATGTAATACACGTTGTCGACATGCTGACGACTACATGCTACTCTAGGCTGGATCTCGCGGTTCTTGAAGGATTGGCTGATATGACGTTCACTGGCGGTCTTCATTCGAAGAGTACTTTACCTCTCTCTGGCGTAGCGGTTGCAATCCTGATCCCGCGAAACGAAACCGGCGGCCTGGACCGTGAGGCGTATGAGGCGCAGGTCCGGTTTTTGCAGCAGCGCGGCATCGAGAGCTTCGCCGTGAACGGGGCTACGGGTGAGTACACCCTGACCCAGCCGGAGGAGTTTCGCTGGCTTTTGCAAACCACTCGTCAGGTGGTCGGCCCCTCGGCGCGTCTCATCGCCGGAATCGGCGGGCCGAACGTCGGGAAATCTCGGGAACTTGCGACCATCGCACAGCAGGAAGGCAGCGACGGGGTGCTCCTGCCGATGCCTTACTTCTTTCCCTATCAACAGGATGATCTTGTGCAGTTCGTCGAGTCTGTCGCCTGCGGGTTCGCGCTTCCGATTTACCTCTACAACCTGCCGGACTTCACGTCGCCGCTTGCGGCGTCTACTGCAGTTGAGCTTATCGGCCGCTTGTCGAACGTCGTTGGCATCAAGGATTCGGGCGCGTCCCTGGAGACGCTCTCACTGCTTCGTCGTGAGGTACCGCACGCCGGTTGCATTCTCGGACGGGACAGCATGTTGCGCTCTGGTCTGCTGGATGGGGTTTGCGACGGCGTTGTCTCGGGGGTATCTTGCGTCCTGCCAGAGTTCATGCTGCGGGTCTATAGAGAGGGCAGGGCGGATGCACGCAGTGCGAAATCTGTCGAACTGAAACGTCTTCTCGACGAGTTTTTGTCATGGCTTGACCGATTTCCTGCGCCCTGGGGACTCAAGATAATCGCCCAGGCACGCGGGCTCGGTGCTGCGCAGTTTCCGATGCCGCTGTCGCCCGACAAGCAGGTCGCGCGACGTCGATTTTTGGAGTGGTTTGAGGCCAATCGCGCGGCGCTGGACGCGGTGTCAGACGAAGTTGCAGGTTAGGGCGAAGACTTTTGGAGTGAGTTCGAGGATAAAGTGAAGACCGCCTATCTGATTACCAGTGGAGATCTGCGGGAGTCCGCGAATCGGCTGTGCTGGCCCGCGCAGCGAGAGCTCGAAGAGCGGTTGCGCAGCTGTTTCGCAGACCTGAATGTCGAACTGGTTCGCGCGGTTCCGGTGGATCAGGACCGCGGTCACGGCTTTGTGGCCAGCCAGCGGCAAGGGATGGATGTTTTTCTCCATATACCTGAAGGAGCGCCGGTGGTCTTTGCCACTGCCGCGTGGCAATACTCTCACCACGTCCTTCCTGGGCTAAGGAGCCATCGCGGCCCGATTCTCACGATCGCGAACTGGTCCGGGCAGTGGCCCGGGCTGGTTGGTCTGCTGAATCTGAACGGTTCGCTCGTGAAGGCCGGTGTGAGCTTCTCGACACTGTGGAGCCGGGACTTCAACGATGAGTTCTTCCTGCGTGGTTGCAGGGAATGGATTGCCACGGGCCGGGTTAAACATGACCTCTCTCACGTGGAAAGGTTCGATCCACAGATTGTCCCGGCGGCTCTCGCCGACAGCGCGCGCCGACTTGCGCAGGAGATGCTGTCGCGCAAAGCCATCCTCGGCGTATTCGATGAAGGCTGCATGGGCATGTACAACGCGATTCTGGATGATGAACTGCTGAATCCCGCGGGCATCTATAAGGAGCGACTGAGCCAGTCTGCCCTCGTGGCGGAGATGCGGACCGTGCGGGATGACGAGGCACAGGCCGTGCGCTCATGGCTGGATGCGCAGGGCGTGCGCTTCATCACCGGGCCGGACGGGCGCACTGAGCTTACGGATGAGCAGATCCTGGAGCAGTGCCGGATGTATATAGCTGCGATCCGCGTCGCGGACCGGTTCCGGTGCGATGCGATTGGCATCCAGTATCAACAGGGATTGAAGGACATGACGCCGGCGTCAGACTTGGTGGAGGGACTGCTGAATAATCCCCACCGGCCGCCGGTAAAGAGCGTGGAGGGGCGTGTGCTTTATCAAGATCGCGCTGTCCCTCACTTCAATGAGGTGGATGAGTGTGCAGGTGTCGATGCGCTGATCACAAATCGGGTGTGGACTCAGCTCGGATGGGACCCCTCGACCACACTGCATGATGTTCGCTGGGGTGAAGATTACCCCGCGGCTGACGTGCCTCATGCAGAGTTCATCTGGTTGCTGCAGATTTCCGGAGCCGCGCCGGCGTCGCACTTCACAGGCGGTTACGGTGGTTCAGTAAGCGAACGGCAGCCGGCTATGTACTTTCCTTTAGGAGGAGGCTCCCTCAAGGGCGTGGGCAAACCGGGTGAGATCGTGTGGAGTCGCGTCTTCCAGGAGAGCGGTGCGCTCCATGTCGATATAGGGTTAGGTACAGTCTTGGAGCTGCCCGCACACGAGACGGAGCGCCGATGGCGGCAGGTCACCTATGAGTGGCCCATTGTGCATGCGCGGCTCCATGGCGTCGGCCGGGATTCGTTCATGGCGAGGCATCGTGCCAACCACATCAATATCGTTTACGCGCCGTCTGCTGCGAAGGCGGCTGAAGGCCTGCTGCTGAAAGCAGCGATGTTCCATGAACTCGGGATCACAGTGCATCTGTGCGGTGTGAAGACTCGGCTGAAGTCCCACTCGCTTGAATAACTTAGAAGCTGCGATTTTAACATTCGGACCGTCGGCAGCAACGGTTCATCGCGTGCGAAGACCCAGAGAAGGCCGTGTATGCTGGTGCCCATGAAGCGAAGGATGCATCCCGCGACCAAGCAGAGCCTTTCTGTACGCGATCGGGCCTATCAACATATTCAGAGGTCGATTGCCGACGGGGTTCTAGGCCCTGGGAGCGGGATTTCGGAGCTTAGCCTCGCGAAAGAGCTTGGCAGCAGCCGCACTCCGATCCGCGAGGCGATGAATCAGCTCGCGGCTGAGGGTCTCCTTCGCCCCGGAACAAATGGGGGTATGGTTGTCGCGCAGATTCAGCGGGATGACATTATCGAGCTCTATGAACTCCGCGAGGCCCTGGAGGTCTACAGCGTAGGCAAGGTAGCGAAGCTCCCGCTCCGTCCCGCCGACCTGGACCGGCTGCAATTCATGGTGGACGAGATCGGAAGGCTGCGCAACGAGATTTTAGAGACCGAGGCCAAGGAGCTTGATGCGGAGCAGATGAAACGCTTTCTCGCTTGCGATCTTGGGTTCCATACCCTGCTGCTCAGCCTGACCGGGAATTCGCGAATCCTTAAGATCGTCAATGACACTCGGCTACTCATCCGCATCTTCGCGATGCAGCGCGGAGGGCACGATGCGCCACAACTGCAAAGCGTTCAGCAGTATCACCAGCGAGTGCTGGACGGAGTCGCCAACCAGGATCCGTCTTCCGCGGTAGCTGCGCTGTCTGAACACATCCAGCTAAGCGAGCGCGAGCGCATCAATGACTTCGACAGGTGGAATCGCGAGGCTACGATGCGCGCCAATCTACCCATGATCTTTGACCTGCAGAACATGGTCGGTCGCGGATAGCGTGACGAACTGACGATGAAGCTGGATAACCGATGGCTCGTCGTCGGCATGCTTTGGCTTGTCTGCTTCCTGAACTACGCGGACCGGCAGGTCATTTTCGTCGTCTTTCCGCTGTTGCGGGCGGAGTTTTCGCTCAACAATTTCTATCTTGGTCTACTCAGCGCATCATTCATGGTGATGTACGCCGTGACAGGGCCGTTTGCCGGCTGGATCTGCGACCGCCTGTCACGCCGGCTTCTCATCATCGCCGCCTTAGTGCTGTGGTCGGGTACGACTGCCCTAAGCTCCTTTGCGCGGAGTTACTGGGAGCTTCTGCCAGGCCTGGCGATGGCTGGGTTGGGCGAGGCCTTCTACTTTCCCGCCGCCATGTCGCTTATCAGCGACTACCATCCGGTAGACTCTCGCTCGCGCGCGATGTCACTTCATCAATCGGGCATTTACGTAGGCAGCATCGCCGGCGGATGGCTTGCTGGTGTTTTAGGGCAACACACCGGCTGGCGTGGCGGCTTTCGCTTCTTTGGCATATTAGGAATTGCGCTCGGCCTCGTTCTGTACATAGTCCTTCGTGAGCCCGTGCGCGGTCACTCCGACCCTGATGCAGGGCCGGTTAGCACAGAAGGAAAGCTGTGGCCCGCGTTTCGCGAACTGGCGAGCAATCGAGTGGCGCGACTTCTGGTCGTGGTGTTTATCGGGGCCAACTTTGTCGCGATGGTTTTCACGGTCTGGATTCCGACATACCTCTTCACTCACTTTCACATGAGCCTGAGCCTCGCCGGGTTGTACGGCAGCGCCTACATGCAAGTGGCTTCAATCACCGGAGTTACCGTGGGAGGCATTGCCGCAGATGCCACTGTTCACCAGCATGGCCGTGCGGGTGCTGCACGCATGCGCGTGCAGGCACTCGGACTTAGCCTGGCAGTGCCGTTTCTCTTCTTTAGTGGATGGGCCGAGCGCATTCCGTTCGCGCTCGCCGCAATAGCCGGCTTTGGCCTGGGCAAGGGCGTCTATGAGTCTAGCCTTTGGGCATCCCTTTACGACGTTGTGCCAATCGAGCGGCGCGGAGCATCGGTGGGGCTCATGAATTCGCTTGGTTGGCTGGGCGCAGGAGCGGCGCAGCTCATTGTCGGCGTAATGTCGCAGCGCTTTAGCCTCGGCACTTGCTTGAGTGCGACGGGTGTGATCTATCTCGCGATTGCAATTACGCTGTTGTATGGGGCGCGAGTGGCTCGCCGTTGCGGGAGCAGCCAGATCTCCGCGACCTGACGACCGCGACCGCCGCCACCTATACCTGCTGGGCGATTCCATTTCAGGTCCAGCCTGCCATGCGCCGTCGCTTGCGCCGGCAAACCGAATTCGACAATCTCGGGATTGGATTTGCGCAATCTGGGAGCGTGGATCACGAACTTGTCGTTGGCGATCAACTCGAGCGGCAGCGTGTAGTCCTCGCCCGCGTATACGAGGCGAACTCTGTAGTGAACGTGGCTGTTCAGGCCGGTGTAATGGAGTTCGAGTGGATATTCGTACAGCGTCTCGGCGTAGCTCAACTCGGACATGCGCCAGCCATCTTCAGTCGTGTGGTCCGCGACGCCATCGATGGCCGTCTCGTACATCTCTGGATCGCGCGCAAATCCTTTACCACGGATGAGGTGTGGCTCCGCAGTTGAGCTTCCCAGGTCGTCGTAGAGCGCACCTGCGACCGGATGTTGCCAAGACACGACGTTCTCAATCGACCCGAGTCGTTCGTTTTCATTCGGCAGATTGCGAATGTCTGCGAAACGGTTCTCCATCCAAATGCGGTCATTCAGCGGAATGTCTACGCGGTCGAGGTTCGCGCCACGTTCGACGCCCGAAGCTCCATATTTCGTGACGCTCAACTGCAGCCGCACATGCTGAAACAGTCGCGCGGCGAGGGCGTCAATTCGGCCGCGCATCTGAGTCTCAGTCGCGGCAGGCTGCAGATCCCTCTCGGCGGAATCCATCGCCGTAATGCTTCCCATCTGGGTTGCGTGGCCAAGTTCGCGCAAGGCGGATCGTTGCTGTGCAGTCTCTGCTTTTAGCCGAGCTTGCAGAAAGGCATCATAGTTCGCCCGATACAACAGTGATTCGAAGCGCCAGTTGTTCTGCTGCTCGGGAGTAGCTTCGGCATTCAGTCGTTCTAGCAGAGCCAGCGTACTCGGAATCTGCACATTCGACGCCAATGGGCCGCGCCAGTCCCGCTCCAGGTCGAAGATGGCTTCGGCCACACGGGACGAAGAGTCCTTGCCGATTCGTGGCCCGAAGAAGTACCGGCTGTACTCTTCGAGAATTTCCCGGGTATCAGCATCGGAAGACCATCCCAGGCGCGTCCAGAGAAACTTGTTTACGTCATCGTTGACGCCCTCTGAGTACGTGACGAAACCAGTATGCAGCCGTGCGAAATGCCGATAGATATGGGTCTCATCGACTGGCCGGGGATCGATCGGCTCGCGGCCCTCCGTGAGAGCGAAGACGGGATCCCACTGCGGCACCGGAAACTGCGCATGCATGGTGTGAGCAATGTCGGGATAAAAGATCATGCGATAGCGTGGGGGGATGTTCGCCCGCTGTTTCTCGAAGCTGTCGCGAGATTGCGGCCCGAAGAAAACACCGGTAAGCCATGCGGGCTGCTGCTGTTTCAAAATTGCGTAGAAATCCGCGTATTCTTTGCGATCAAAGCCCTGCGCTGAGATCCAGACGGTAGCCTTCGGATGCAACCGGTGCAGCGCTTCGGCCTCTCTGGCAAGCAGCCCCAGCAGAGGCCCGGGAGGTGTGTGCCCGGGATCGCCACCCGGAACGTACAGCGCATTGATGCGCGGCATCGCCTTTATCAAAGCAGTGAAGTCTTTCAGTTCGACGGCTGCCGTCGCGGCGTCCGTGTAATCCTTCCGCATCTCGGGATAGTAGAGGTCACAATCCAGGCCATACTTGTCAAGCAAACGTGAGATGCCGATGACGGTCTCCAGCGCAGGGGCAGGGAACAGGGGACTCGTTGCACGATCGTCGGAAACCGGCGCCACCACTTGAAGACCGCTGATTCCAAATACGGCGAGGTCACGAATCTGCTGCTCGAACATGGGGAGGGTCCACGCATCATACGTATTGTTCTTGTACCGATAGCCAATCTGATGGCTTCTGATAGGAACCTCTGGTGCTGTCGAAACCGAAAGCGGTTGGGATAAGACGGTGCCTTCCGGAGCAAGGTCCAGATGGCGCAGCAGATAGCCCACCCCGTACAGCACGCCGCGAGCATCGTTCCCTGCAACCACGAGAGTTGGATGGGTGGGCCAATCGAGAGTTCGAACGGTGTAGCCCTCCGCCCTTGCAACGAACGCCGGTTCTGGCGCATGCATCGCCCAGTCCTTTCGCATTCGGGGCGGCAGCATCGAAGCGATCTGGCCATTTTCTCCGACCACGATATCTATCGAGCCTGATTCCGCGACTGCCGACACAGCGCCAGCTTTTACTGGCCACCGCCGTCCGGTGCGGCTCTCCGATTCCTGCAGCAACATCATGACCGCAACCCGTTCTGCGGGATTCAGCGCTGCGCTTTGGATGACACTTATGTTTCGGCTCGGCCTCGGTCGCCGTGCGGTCGACATGAGGTCCCCGCGTGCCTGAAGCCCGACCGCGGGCGTGATGATGGCCATCACTGCCAGCGGCGGGGAGAAGAGGCGGAGCCACCTGCTTAGTCCAAGCAAAGTACAACGTTTACCTGTCATAGGGCTCCTTCAATCGCACCGCGGCCGGCTCTGTGCAGCGTGTGCACTCTCTGCGTAGTGTATGTCGACATGAAGTAGTCATACAGGTAGAAATCGGCATTTTTTCTCCTTCCAGGCCCTTGCCAGCAAGGGCATCGACCGTGTATTTTCGTGAAATCGCAGAATGATCCCGTGATGGCTGACCATCTCGGCAGCCGCTCATCATTGGATTGCAGCGATAAATGGGACCCACCAAGCCGACGGTGAGATAAAAAAGGCGACCACTTCAGGAGACTGTAATGCGCATTCAATCGCTTGTATGCATGATGTGGACAGCAATCTTAGTGGTTTGTCTGGCCGGCCACGCCCAGACCGTTACCGCTGACATTACCGGGACAGTGACGGATTCAGCCGGCGCTGTAATCCCGGGCGCAACGGTCACTGCCACCAACAAAAGGACCGGTCTATCTACCACGGTTAAGACAAATTCCGTTGGAATCTACAATGTCCGTTTCCTCCAGGTCGGGACCTATAGTCTCACCATCACTGCGCCCGAGTTTGCGCGGCAAGTCGTCTCCCCGGTTCTCCTGGAGGTCGCACAGGTAGCCAAGATCGATGCCAGTCTGAAGGCTGGGGGCGCGAACACCGTCGTCGAGGTTTCGGCAAATGCGGCGGAGTTACTCAATACCGAGAATGGAATGATCAGCAACACGATCTCCGAGACCCTGATCAACGATCTTCCGATCAACGGCCACAATTTCCAGGAACTCTCGCAGTTGATGCCGGGGTCAACGGTAGCGGACGGTAATCAATGGAACGGTGCCGGCCAAAGCAGTCCGAACAACTCGGGTGAGCGCACCCAGAGTTTTGCGACTTTGCCCAATATCAATGGCAACCGAACGTACACGACGAACTACACGCTGGACGGCATCAGCATCGTGGACAGCGGGGCGAACCTGAGCAATGGCTTCGGCGTGCCGACGTACAGCATCGCGCCCGAGGCCGTGCAGGAGGTGACGCTGATCTCCAACGTGCCGCCAGCCGAATACGGTGACGGCGCCGCACAGATGGCTCTGGTGACCAAGAGCGGAACGGAGTCTTATCACGGGGGCGTCAGCGCGTACCTGCAGAACTATCTAATGGACGCCAACCTGTTTCAGAACAAGCGTGTTCTTCCGGGATCGGCCTTCGCAGACCGCACGCATTACACGCAGACGATCTACGACGCGGCCGCTGGTGGGCCGGTGCCGTTCCTGCGCCACAAACTCTTTTTCTTTGCGGATATGGAGGTGTACGTCAAGCCTTCGTCCGGACAGAGCACGCTCAACGTTCCTCTGAACGCGTGGCGCGGCTACACCACGGCGTGCTCCACCTGCGGCGCGGCCGACACCTCGGTATCACCACTGGCCGGTTACGCATACTTTGGCTCGTCTGTTCCTCAGCTATACGATTCCCAGAACGGTTATGCGCCGTTCAACCAGACGATCAACGGAACGCTGTATAAGAACCTGGTTCCAATCCGGAATCCAGTGGCCAAGTATCTATTCAACAACCCTGCGCTCCTGCCGTTACCGAACCATACCGCCAGCACGGCTCCCGTGCAGGGCAACTATCTCGGATATTCAAAGGGGCTGGCGCGCAACAATCAGGGTGACGTTCGGATGGACTGGGCCCCGACTGCCAAGGATCGTCTGAGCGCGCGCTGGTCCCAAGGGGAAGCTTACGACTTCACCTCGCAACTGATCGATCCAATCTCGTTCCCGACCAATAATGATTTTCCGTTCAAGCAACTCGCCGTGAACTACGTTCGCACGTTTTCGCCGAACATCGTCAACGAGGCACGGCTCGGCTTCACGCGCCTTCACTACAACCAGTACGCAGAGACGACGGCGGCTTCGGCAGCGTTCGCGAGCGGTGAGTCGCTGGTTGGCATCCCCTGGCCGAGTGTCGTCGCCGGCTTCAGTTCGCAGAGCTTTACGCAAAGCACCAACAGTTCCGGTGTCAGCACGCTCGGCACTTCCGGAGCCTACAACCTTGCGCTTGATAACCATTTCACCTACGCCGACGAGATGACATGGCAGCATGGCCGTCACATCAGCAAGTTCGGTTTTCAATTGCTGCGGGTGCAGAACAATCTGTATCTCAACGGAAGCGGCGGCCTCCTGGGCAACTTCAATTACAGCGGCGTGTTCACCGGCGATCCGGCTGCAGGTCAGACGATTGGGTATGACTTCGCCGATTTTCTGCTCGACTACTCCTCCAGTTACAGCGTCACCGCGACGAACGGCGACTATGGCTTGAGGCAATATCGGTTCGCGGCCTTTGCGCAGGACGCTGTAAAGATCACACCCAATTTCACTGTGAACTACGGCCTCCGCTGGGAATATGACCAACCGATGTATGAGGTCCACGACAAGATGTCGAAGCTGGATCCGAACACCGGCGCCTTGCTGGTCGCTGGCCAGAACGGAAACTCGCGCGCGCTTTACGATCCCACCTACACCGATTTCGATCCGCGCATCAGCTTTGCGTGGAATCCGGATTGGTGGAGTAAGAAATTCGTGCTGCGGGGCGGCTTTGGCACGACAACCTACATGGACTACAACCTTATCGAGCGGAACCATCTGCTCAATGTTCCCTACCACCTCAGCATTTCGGCCGTCGCAACGACGCCCACCTCGACCTCGGGCGGCAATCCATTCCTCGTCACCAATGGGTTCGGCACGTCCAACGCTTCGGCGACGGGCTATGCGTTTGTCGCCTGGGATAACAGTCTGAAACCTATGTTTGAGCCTCAGTACAGCCTTGTGACTGAGTATGCCGTAACGGCAAAGTCGAAGGTCAGCTTTGCCTACGTAGGCAATGTCGCAAATCATCTGGCGGACCAGCGCAACATTAATCAGGAGACTTTGGTGAATACAGCTTCGAGCGCGCCATTCAACTCGAAGACGATTTTTACAGGCGTGAACAATGTCACGATTGGCACAAGCACGGTCACAAAATATGAATCCGAGGCCTACTCCAACTTCAATGCAGGCGAGCTGACCTACCGGCTTCTGCCCACCAGCGGCCTGGAACTCCAGGTGAACTATACGTACTCGCATGCAATGGGTGACACCTCCGGTATTGTCGCGATCAACGACAACAACGTGTCCGGCAGCTATCCGCAGAACAACTACTGCCTTGCTTGCGAATATGGTCCCTCCGGCGGTGACAGCCGGCACATGCTGAATGGGAGCTGGGTCTACGACCTGCCGTTCGGCAAGGGCCGACACTTCGGTTCGGCGATGCCCACCTGGGCCGACGAGGTGGTCGGCGGCTGGAAGCTTTCTGGAAGTGCTGTGCTCTTCAGCGGACAACCGAACACCATTACAGCTACCGGCTCAGCGGGAATCGGTACGGCCGGTTCGCTGCGCGCGAATCATTACCGCCATATGAAGATCGTGAATATCAAGGATGGTCTGTACGTTACCAGCACGGGCGGATACAACAACACCGGGTACGATGGCACCATCACCTCTCCCGCGACGTACGTTATCGCAGGCGCGTGGGGAAGCGATCCGTCTGCAACACACTCCGGCAATACTGGCCCAGGCACCTGCGGCCAGGCCGGTTTTGATGACGGGGTCTGTGCGTATGGTCAGCCGGCGGCCGGCGTGACTGGGCAAGCTCCAGTGTTCGGCAACGCCAGCGTCGGTTCCGAGCGCGCCCAGGGCTTCCGCCAGGTGGACGCCTCACTTCAGAAAGACTGGAGCCTGTATCGCGAGAATACGCTCGAGTTCATCGCCGAGGCTTACAACGTGGGGAACCTCACCAGCTATAACAATCAGGGCCGCACCGTGAACGGAGGGAGCACCTGGGGCTTCGTGCAGAGCACGCGGTCCGAGCCGCGCCAACTCGAGCTGGAACTCAAATACAAGTTCTAGTGGGAACCGGAAGGAGATCCAGATGCGACAAACCTGGAGCCGCCGGCGCCTTCTGCAGTTGACCGCTGCTCTGGCGCCGGGTGCTCTCTGTCGCTTCGCGAGAGCAAATGCTCTCAGCAACAGCTCGATTATTGACAAGAGCGGAGCGGAGTACGCTCTCGTGTCACCGGGAGCCTTCTGGATGGGTAACGATGAGGCCATCCCGCTTTCGATGGGCGAGCCGCTCGCGTACATGACGCGCCCGGAATTGCAGGCGATGTTCCCGCATGGCGATCCAGCGCGGTTCGTTCTTTCGGATGTCCTCTTCGAGCGCGGTGATTACGACGAACGCCCGGCCGCCCTAACTCGCATCCAGACTCCTTTCCACCTCGGCGTCACGCAGGTAACGAATCGTCAATACGAGCGGTTCGATCCCGCACACCACGAGCTGCGCGGAAAATTCGGCTTCTCGCAGCTGGATGATGAGGCGGTGATCTACGTCAGCTGGCATGATGCAGTCGCGTATTGCGAATGGCTCTCCAGGGAAGAACAAAGGCCGTTTCGTCTGCCCACGGAGGCAGAGTGGGAATATGCCGCGCGTGCGGGCACGTCTACGCTGTTTTCGACGGGCGACACGCTGCCCGATTCTTATTTGAAAAATGCTCGAGTCACTGACTTCACCTCCGAACAGGACAAGGTGAAGCTGCTGGTCGGCAAGACGCCTCCCAATCCGTGGGGGTTCTTCGATATGCATGGGAACGTCGAAGAGTGGGTGCATGACTGGTATGCACCATACTCCGGTGAGCGAGCGATCGGTGGCCCGTCGAATGGCGTGTTCAAAGTTACTCGCGGCGGCAGCCACGGAACATTCGCCTACTACCTCAGGTCAGCCAATCGCGCCGCGGTGTTACCACAGACGCGCGGTTTTACGATCGGTTTCCGAGTGGCCTGCGGCGAAGCTCCTGCGCGCCAGCGGGAGCAAAGACAGAGCCCTGTCGTGCTCTCGAGTGGAAATGTGCCGCGGCGCGGGATGGATCAGGTCCTCCGCGGCCCTGACGCTTCTGCGCCATACTTCCGCGGTCCGCGACAGTTTGTGAAGATTCCTGAGGATGCTGCAGGGCCGCTCTATCACTGGCACAACCACGACACAGGATTAGCGGAATGCCCAAACGGCGATATGCTGGCGATTTGGTACACCTGCGCGCGTGAACAGGGCAGAGAACTGAGCGTCGCGGCGAGCCGGCTTCCATTCCAGGCAGATGAATGGGGCGAGGCCTATTCCTTTTACGACACACCGGACCGGAACGACCACTGTCCTGCGCTCTGGTTCGACGGACACGACACCCTCTATCACCTGAACGGAACAGCGCTGTCGCATTTCTGGGAACCGTTGCAGATCATCCTTCGCAGCTCCAGAGACAATGGTGTCACGTGGTCAATTCCGCGCTACATCGCCCCGGACTTTGGTTTGCGTAACATGGTCTGTCAACCCATCCTGCGACTGAAGAATGGCTGGTGGATATTCGGTGCCGACGCCCACCCCCAGAGCTCCGCCATGTGGCTGAGCAAAGATCAGGGTGCGACATGGGAACATACCGGCGGCAGCATCAACGGAATCCATGCCGCAATTGTCGAGTTGAAGGATGGCCGGATTATGGCGCTCGGCAGAGGCGATAACGTCAACGGTTACCTGCCGATGAGCCTGTCCGAAAATTACGGCAAGACGTGGACTGCAGAAGCCACGGACCTTCCGCCGATCACCTACACTCAGCGGTTCTCCATGCAACGGCTGGCCGAGGGCCCGATCGCACTCGCCACGTTTCTTCCCGACCCTTCCGATGTGGGGCCGCAGCAGAAGACCGATCGTGAACTGGCCAAGCTCTGCGTCTGTCTGTCCTATGACGAAGGAAAGACCTGGCCAGTGCGGCGCATCCTTACTGACGGGAAACCCGACCACGGCGTTACAGGCATGAGCGGCGGCAGAATTTACATGGGACCAGGAAATGCCGAGCCGACGGGCTACGTCACGTTGACGCAGGCGAGAAATGGGCTGATCCATGTGGTGAGCAGCATGAATCACTACGAATTCAACCTGAAGTGGATTGAAAGCGGGCCTAAGGACTATACCCCCATGCCGCGGGCGATCAGCCTTGGGCGAAAGACGGAGCTCGGAGTCCAGATCCCGAAGGCAGAGATGCAGCGCTATCGCGCAGATCTACGTCTTTGGACCAATGAGCGCACCGGCGCAATGGATGCTCTTGACCTCACCAAAGGGTTCACCGTCGAAGCTCAGCTTCCAGCATTTGCCACTGACGATGATTACTTCATCCTGCGCGGATTTGTACGAAGTGGCTGCACGATGAGCAACCGCTACTGGCTCCGCGCCACGCAGGAAGGAGTCTCCTATTGGTATGCCGGCATGTGGCAAAATCTTCTCTCCGCATCCCCTTCGACGCAGAAGATTCGGATGGCCGTTCGGGACGACACCTGCGTTCAGATCTACTGTGCCGACAAGCTCCTCGCCTGCTACCCGGCCTCATACGAGATTGGCTTTGCGCAGCCAACACGCGGATCGTGGTTGGAGTGGGAGCATGTTCCATTCGCGCAGGGATCCGGACCGCCTGTGGTCGCCTATGATCTCACCGGAGCTTTCCGGCCTTGAGGTCGTTGCGCGGTATCGCTCGATATCTGAATTCCAACCCAGAACTACCCGCAGACTTCCGCGGCATCACTTTCGTTCCTTGGCTCAATCGCGTGTCGAAACAGAGCCCGACAAGATGGGCTCGGCAGTGGACCTGAGAGCCTCTGTGGAGTCGCCCAGGAGATCGAAAGCCGTGACGGTGTTTCGTCCCCGTTCCAGCCAGCACCCCGGTGTGTAGAGACTGAACTGCGGACCGATGGACCAGAACCGGCCGAGTGGAGCGCTTCCAAGCCAGACGAAGCCTTTATGCAGAGCTCTTGTGTCGAGGTAGGTGTCGGCGCGTGTCTTGACGGTGATCGTAGCTTGATAGAAGCAGGGGCCGGTGCAGGATTCAGGCACGAACCGTATATGCGACAGATCGTCCATCGGAAGTGAATAGATCTCCCAATGCTGCGGCGCTTTGCCATTGAGCGTCACGGCGCCGGTGAGTCCTTTGCGCTCTGTACGGATAACCTTCGTGTAGTTCACGCGCCCGCTGTTTTCTACCAGGATATCAAGCGTACCGGCATGGCTCTGGCGCGGTATCTGGATCGAATCCGTGCCCAGACGGCGGTCGAGGGTACCGACGAGCTGCTGGTTGATGTAGATCTGCGCGTAATCGTGCAGACCTTCGAGCACCAGCCTGCCGCCTTCGCCCTCGTCTATCCCGGTACGGTACAGCACGTAGCCGTATGCCTGGTCGAGGTCCTCGAAGGTAAGTGGCGTGTCAGCATTCACCGGCTTGGGAAGATTGCGCCAGAGCGAGGCAGAGAGCGTCATCGACGACACGGGAAACGCCTTGCGCGCTGTCTGCCTGGGAAGGTTCGGAGGGTGTGCTCCCGTTGTTTCTTCAATTGCTTTCCGGAAGGCGAAGTACTTGGCGCGGGGTTCGCCGTTCTCTGCCAGCGGAGCATCGTAGTCATAGCTCGTTGTATCGGGCTGGTAATCAGCGCCGTTGGAGTTCGCGCCGTTCATCCAGCCGAAGCTCGTGCCGCCCTCAAACATATACATGCTGACCGAATAGCCCTGTTGGAGCATCCAGCGGAGCTCGGCCGCCTCTTTGTCGCCATCCGTGACGTGGTGCTTGTCGCCCCAGTGATCGAACCAGCCAGCCCAGTACTCGCCGCTCATTCGTGGCCCCCCGGGACGAAGTTGCTCGAGCTTCGCGAAGGCGCGCTGCGCGTCCCCGGTGCCGAAATTAATAACGGCCGGGAGCTCGGGGAGAGAGCCTTTGGGGAGCTGATCCGGACCATCCGCCGTGTAGAGAAGAGTGTCTCCCATGCCAGTGTCCATGAGCTCCTTCTTCAGGCCTTCAAGGTAGGCCTTGTCATCGCCAAACGAGCCGTACTCATTTTCAAGTTGCACAGCGATGATCGGGCCCCCGTTCTTTGCCAGCAGCGGAGTCACTTCCTTGGCAAGCCGGCTGAGCCAAATGTCGACCGCAGACGTGTATTTCGGATCTGTTGATCGCAATGTCAGACTGCGATCCTTGAGGAGCCAGGACGGATACCCGCCGAGCTCCCACTCGGCGCAGACGTAAGGACCGGGACGGAGAATGACGTTGAGGCCGGCAGCCTGCGCTTCACGGAGGAACTCTGCGATGTCGTTCTGGCCCGAGAAGTCGGACACACCGGGACGCGGCTCGTGGATGTTCCAGAACACGTACGTTGTGACGGTGTTGAGGCCCATCGCGCGCGCTTTCTGGAGCCGGTCGCGCCAGTACGCCCGCGGAATGCGCGTGTAGTGCATCTCGCCGGAGATAATCTGGAAAGATTTGCCGTCCATCAGAAACTTATTCCCAGCCACGGTCAGAATGTGGTGCGGGGCCGCGCCGTGAGCTGTGACGCGGTTCGGTTTCGATTGAGCCGACAAACGGATATTGAAAAGTAGAAAGCACACCAGGAGAGTACGAAACGGGATCGACATGGCTTCCTCGAAGAGTTCTGCGCAGTTCCGCAGATTAGCAAGGTTGAGTGGAGCGATTCGACGCGTCAGATGGAGCTCGGGGACTCCGTTTTCAGGCTGTTCGGTGAATCATCAGCAATTCCACATCTCAAGCCCGTCCGCTCTGGACCTACCAAACTCACCCAAACCACACCTAACCCTTGGCTTAGCCAATATCAGGCCGATTTTGAAAGGGAACTGCCGAACCGGCGTTTTCGAAGCCCTATGTCAACGCATCCTTTCTTCCAGGCATTCGTCGCGCAGATAAGCCTCCGGTCTACCGCCGGGCTCCTCCGGCCATTCGAATCGTCCGAAGAACCTCTGCTGCGTTGAATGTCTGCTTCCAGTTCGGGCAGCGCATCGTCCCCACATTGTCCAGCCGTTCCTGTTCGGCCGGCTCAATCTTCGCGTGACAGTGCGGACAGGGAACGCTCAGATCAAATTGCTTCATCCTCGCCTCCAACTCTCATGCGATCGCAGCCTACTGGCAGTCCCTGGCAGTCCCAAACCGTGGGATCGAGATGCCATAGAGGCCAGCGGCTGCGCACCACACCGCCTGGCCGCCCCGTTACGCTATGTCCGATAACACATATTCTGTATCGTGGCCGAACACGCTCGCCGGCGTGCCTCAGAACCCGGGCTTGGCCCCCCGCGGTTGACCTCCCGTCCGATCCACCGCCTGCTCAATGATCCATCGCGTCAGTTCCTGCCCCGCCGCAAAATTCTGCTCATCCAGCGGATTCTTCCGGCCGTCCGTGTATTCGTTGTAGACCCACGGGTCCACATTCGCGTAAACCACCCCGCGGCCCAGATACGTCAGCGTCATCACCGTTTCGCCCTCCGCATCTGTACCGTGCGCCCTCAGGATCACCTTCGCAGGCGCCGACGCCGTAATCGTACAGATCTGCTTCATTAAGCCCTTAAAGTCCTGCTTGAAGATTCCGCCTGTACCCGCAGGCACCGGCACGATCGTATTCACATAGCTATTGTTCAGCTCGTCCTGCTTCATCGCCGGGTTGAAGTGCACCCCGAAGCGATCGCTCAGCAGATCGAAGTGCACCTGGTCGGCCCGCTCAATGTCGTTCTCCATCAGGACCAGCACACCGCCCGCCTTCACCCAGTCCACGATCGCGTCTGCGCTCTCCTGGTCCATGAAGTGCGCGTTCGGGTTCAGCTTCAGGTTGTCCGGCGCGACGATGACATACACACCGACGCCCTTCAGGTCCGTTGCCCGCGGGGCATGCTCCAGCATCTCCGTCCGCATCCCGTACTGCCCGAACATGTCTGCCCACGTCGAGTACCCGCTGTTCGCCTCGTCGGTCCACTTGTAATGAAACAGCTGCTCGTTGCCAGCCGGCGTCTTCCGCCTTTGTGAGTTGAACCAGGCATCCAGCAGCACCGTCTTGCCCCGCGCCGGCGCCAACAGCGCTCCCGCGCGCTCGTGCTGCACCATCTCACTCTCGGCCAACAGATACGCTCCCACACCCTTCGCATCGTTGTCCCCGACCGGCTCGCCGATGTAGTAGTCGTACGTTCCGCTCCGATACGGGTTGCCCCCCAGCCCCGCGACCTTGACCGTCCCGCTCAGGCTTCCATCCGGCTTCACAAACCGCTTCTGAATCCCAGCCCACCCGCGCTCCGCCGCGCGTTCATCGCTCAGCGGCAGCACTCCCAGCCGCACCGCCTTGGCAATCGAGTACACAAACATGCAGCTCGCCGAAGCCTCGAGATAATTGCCCTTCTGGCCGCCTTTCTCCATCACCTGCCACCACAACCCAGAGGCCGCATCCTGAAAATGGATCACCGCCGTTAGCGTCCTCCGCGCATCCTCTTCAAGCTGCGCCCGCTTCGGATCATTGCTGGGCATCTTGTCCAGCACATCCACCAGCGCCATCGAGTACCAACCCATCGCGCGGCCCCACACCTCCGGACTCAACCCCGTCTTCTTGTCCGCCCAGCCCATCTGCTTCGACTCATCCCAACCGTGCCGCAGCAGACCCGTCCCCGGCTCGCGCATATGCTCGCTCATTATCAGAAGTTGATCGGCGGCCGCATCAACGCCACCCTCAACCCCAAACTCCCGCGCATACCCGGCCATAAATGGCTGCGCCATATACGCGCCGTCCAGCCACATCTGGTTCGGATAAATCTGCTTGTGCCAATACCCTCCGCTGGCGGTCTTCGGCTGCTGGGCCATTTCGTCATGCAGGAACGCCGCCGCCGTGTAATAACGCGGCTGTTGTAGCACCTGGTACAGCACCAGAACGCTGCGTCCCATCTCGATGTTATCCATCGAATGGGCACTCCCGGGAAACGCCGCGCCGTTCGCCATGTGAATCGTCCCGTCCTTATCGACCGAGTGATCCACCGCCCCTTTCACATAACTGAACAAACGCCCATCGCCGGTCACGCGCCAGAGCGCCGTCACGCCATCCAGCAGCACGCCCTCTTCGTACGCCCACTCCCCCGGGTTCTTCACCGTGTCGGTCCGCCCGTCCGGCCACTGCCGCAACACCCGCTCCAGCACCGGATCTTTTACCGGCAGCCCCGTCGCGTTCGACTCCGGTTGTGCCTGCTGTGCACCCGCCAATCCACTGACACATCCTGCAATCACCATTGCCGCAATGCAAAGACGCATGAATCCCTCTCAGCATCTGAGCATACCGAGCCAACGCTCTCTTGCCTATCCACTCCATCCATCTCTTGTTTGCCGCCTGCGTCACGGGCGTGGTAACAGTGCTGCTACTTCTTCTAAAGCGTCGTTCATTGTTGAATAGAGAAAAGGAAGCAGAGGACAGAATGGAAGAGTTTAGAAGACTCGAGCGGCTGCCGGCATATGTGTTCAACATCACCACGGAGTTGAAGGCGGCAGCACGCGCGCGCGGCGAAGACATCATCGACTTTGGGATGGGCAATCCTGATGGCGCGACCCCCAAGCACATTGTGGACAAGCTCATTGAGGCGTCGCAGAAGACCAGAACGCACCGCTATTCCCTCTCCAAAGGGATTCCGCGGCTGCGGCGCGCGATCTGCAACTGGTACAAGAGCCGGTACGCGGTCGACCTGGATCCCGACACCGAAGCGATCGTGACCATCGGCTCCAAGGAAGGCATCGCGCATCTCTGCCTCGCTCTGCTCGACGATGAGGACACCGTGGCGGTGCCCAATCCCAGCTATCCCATTCACATCTTTGGCCCGGTGATTGCCGGCTCGAAGGCGCAGAACATTGCCGTCGATGGGACCGACCAAGCTTCCCTGCTCGCGAAGCTGGACCATGATCTGCGCAGAATGCAGCCAAGGCCGAAGCTTTTGATCCTGAACTTTCCGGCGAACCCTACGACCCAGTGTGTGGACCTGCCGTTCTTCGAGAAAGTAGTGGAGCTCTGCAAGGAGCTCGGCATCTACCTCGTGCATGACCTCGCCTATGCGGACCTGACCTTCGACGGCTACAAGGCTCCGAGCGTGATGCAGGTTCCCGGCGCGAAGGATATTGCGGTCGAGTTCTTCACGCTCTCCAAGAGCTACAACATGCCCGGGTGGCGCGTGGGCTTCATGGTCGGAAATAAAAAGCTCGTCGCCGCTCTCGCCCGCATCAAGAGCTACTTCGACTACGGGACCTTCACGCCCATTCAGGTGGCTTCGATCGCGGCACTGGAGGGCCCCCAGGATTGTGTGCATGAGATTGTGGAGATCTACAAGCACCGCCGCGACGTGCTGGTGCCCGGCTTGAACAATCTTGGCTGGCCGGTTGAGATGCCGAAGGCGACGATGTTTGCGTGGGCGCGGATTCCGGAGCAGTACCGCAACTTGGGCTCGATCGAGTTCTCCAAAAAGCTGCTGCTCGATGCCAAGGTCGCGGTAAGCCCGGGCATCGGCTTTGGCGATCAGGGCGACGGGCACGTGCGCTTCTCACTCATCGAGAACGAGGAGAGAACGCGCCAGGCTCTCCGCGGCATCAAGCGGATGTTCAGAGCTGGTTGAAAGCTAAACCGGCACAGCTTGACTTTCACCTGCCACATCCCTAACCTTTGGTCATGATGCTGGCCCACACCGCCGCGCTCTGTTGCATGAGCTGTTCCCTGCACTGTTGCGCGGGTGTGTCTATGGCCTGATCGCGAAGCTCCTCCGAGAGCTCGATGCCAAAGCACCCACGCATTTCGACTTCCGGGCGTGGGTTTTCTTTTGCGATTCCAGCGCCGCACTCGAGCGAAAGCAGGAGCACCCTTGAAACGGTCGATGAGCTTCTTTCTGCCCGCGCGCTGTCGCTGTAGACGCTGACCTCTCCCCATCTGCGCGCGAACTCCGCGCCTATGCGTCCCGATACTCGCAGTCTGCTGAAGCAGACGCACCCAGCTTAACTTTCGGAGAGCCATGTCTAAGCACACGAAATTTTCCTTGCGCATCCTCGCGCTCGCCACCAGCGCAGTTCTTCTCGTGAGTAGCGCCGCACACGGCCAGGTCGTCGGTGGCACCATCACCGGAATCGTGACCGATCCCGCCGGCGCCGTCATCCAGCACGCCAGTGTCGTCGTCCGTAACGAGGAGACCGGCACACACCGCACTCTCGTGACAGGCGATGACGGCCGCTTCGCCGCCATATCCATCCCCGCCGGCCGCTACACCCTGACGGCGGAAGCATCCGGCTTCGCCGTCTACAAGCTCATCAATCTCCCGCTCACCGTTGGCCAGTCCATCAGCCTCCACGTATCACTCCAAATCTCCGGCAATGAAACCGTCGACGTCAGCGCGCATCCTCTCGGCGTGAACCTCTCCACCGAAGAGACCTCCGGCGTGGTCGACGCGCGTCAGGTCAAAGATCTCCCGCTCAACGGTCGCAGCTACGATCAGCTCCTCACGCTCAACCCCGCCAGCGTCAACTACAGCGGTCAGCGCTCCGGCTCCGTCGGCACGTCAAACTCGTCCGTCGGCAACATGTTCGCCATCTCCGGCCGCCGCCCGCAGGACAATCTCTACCTCCTCAACGGCATCGAGTACACCGGCGCCTCGCTCATCAACGTCACGCCCGGCGGCACCTCCGGCCAGCTACTCGGCGTAGATGGCATCCGCGAGTTTAACGTCATGTCCGACTCCTACTCCGCTGCCTATGGCAAACGCGACGGCGCGCAGATCTCCATCGTCACCGAATCCGGCACCAACCACGTCCATGGCGCCGTCTACGAGTACCTCCGGAACTCGTTCTTCGACGCCCGCAACTACTTCGACCAATCCCGAATCCCCGAGTTCCAGCGCAATAATTTCGGCGCCTCACTCGGCGGCCCGCTGCGTACCAACAAGCTCTTCCTCTTCGCCAACTATGAAGGCTATCGCCAGAACCTCGGCCTCTCCAACGCCGCCCTTGTTCCTGATGCCGCTTCACGCGCCGCAGCCGCGCCCTCGGTCAAGCCACTCCTGAACCTTTGGCCTGTCGCTAACGGTCCCGAACTCCTGGACGCCAACGGTAAGCCCACCGGCATCGCCTATGCCTACTCCTCGCCCACACAGCGCATCCGTGAAGACTTCGGCACAACGCGCTTCGACGACAACATCACTGGCAGCGATCTCCTGTTCGCCGTCTACACCGTGGATGACTCCACCGCACACACACCGACGCAAAACCCCTACTCACTCATCCATGAGAACCTCCGCGAACAAATAGCCAGCGTGCAGGAGCAACACGTCTTCTCTGCGAAGCTCCTTAACACCGCACGCGTCGGCTATTCGCGCGCTAGCTTCTACTTCGTCGGCTCCGTACCCGCAGAGATTCAGGCAATCACCTCGACCTTCGTTCCCGGGAAGCCCACCGGTGCCGTCGTCATCGCTGGTTCCACGGCATCCAACGGCAGCTCGCAGATCACCACCGCCGGCGCCAACGTCGGGTCTAACAACGCCATCACGCGCAACCTCTTCACCTTCGACGACCACGTCTTCTGGGCCATCGGACACCATCAGCTCGAGCTCGGCGCGTGGCTGCAGCGACTCCAATCCAACGACAACCTCGCGCAGAATCAGTACGGCCAAGCCTCCTTCGCTTCGCTCCAAACCTTCCTCGCCGGAAACATCAAAACCTTCACCGTCGTCCCCACGCCCACCGAGCTCGGATGGCGTGCACTCTTCGCTTCCTTCTACGTCGAAGACACCTTCCACCTCACCCCGCGGGTAGAAATGCGCGCCGGCCTCCGCACTGAATCCTCTTCCGGCTGGAACGAACAGCAGGGCCGGGCAGGCATCTACCTCTTCTCGAACGGCGCAATCAACACCAACCCCACCGTGCAATCCAGCGCCCTCACCGACAATCGCGGGCTCTTCCTCCCCGAACCCCGCCTCGGCGCCGCGTGGGACGTCTTCGGCAACGGACGCACGAGCATTCGCGCCTCCGCCGGGCTCCATCACTCTCTCCTCGACGCACTCGACTACCGGCTCGATCAGGCTGCGCCGTTCAACACAACGCTCGCTTACTCCGGCACCACGGTCACATCGCCCGCCACTGGCACCGTCAGCATCTCGCCCTCGACCGTCCAGACCGACGTCGCCACACCTGCACTCGTTAGCTACACGCTGCGCATCGAGCAGCGGCTCGCTCCCGCAACCGCTCTTTCGGTTGGCTACATCGGGTCGCACAGCTACCACCAGATTCTCTCCGGCGATCTCAACGAGCCCGCCTTCACCACCCGCCCGGACGGCACCATCTACTACCCAACGACCACCAAGCCCAACCCTGCACTCGCAAACACAACATCCTGGTTTTCCTCCGGCGTCGGCAACTACAACGCGCTCGTCGTCGACCTCCGCCACGACCTCGCGCACGGCATGCGATTTCGCGTGAACGACACCTGGTCGAAGAACCTCGACGACGGCTCTGCCTGGAACACCTCCGTATCCGCGAACACACCCGCTTTCGTTTCGGTGCCTTCATTGCCGGATCTCGACTACGGTCCCGCCTCTACGGACGTGCGCAACTCCGCAGCCGTCAACGCCTCCTGGGACCTCCCATCCTCATCTCGCATGTCGCATCTCGCATCTCGTTTCTCCAACGGCTGGACGCTCGCCGCGATCGCCAACCTGCAAAGCGGCTTCCCCTTCAGCCCGCAGCTCGGCTACAACCCCACCGGCTCCGGAGACACACGCAATCCTGTCCGCCCCAACATCAATCCCAACTTCACGGGCAGCCTCTACACACACGGCAGCACATCCGCTCGCGCCCAGCGCTTCTTCAATCCGAACGCATTCCTCGCGCCCGCTTACGGCACCGTCGGCAATCTCGGCCGCGACACACTCACCGGCCCCGGCTACCGCAACCTCGACCTCTCGCTCTCCAAGGTCACCCAGATCGCCGAATCCACTCGCCTGCAGTTCCGCGCTGAGTTCTTCAACATGCTCAACCACACCAATCTGCAGACCCCCAACGCGGTCGTTTACTCCGCCGGCCCCGCACAAGGAAGCGCCACCAACCAGAACGCCGCCGCTGTCCTCAGCCCTACCGGCGGCGTCGTTACCTCAACGGCCGGCAGCAGCCGTCAGATCCAACTCAGCCTCAAGCTCCTCTTCTAACCGCCTCCCTCAAGACCAGGGTGCCGCACATGTAGCCCTCTTGCTAAACTCAGCGAGAGCCCTCCGCCGAACTCATGCAGATTGTCCAGACCGTCTTCGGCGTGTTCCATCACTTCGAACTCGCCCGCGAACTCGAACGCCGCGGTCACCTCCGGCGGATTTACTCCACCTGGCCGCGGGCGCGGCTCAAACGCGAAGGCCTCCCTCACGAAAAAGTCGAGACCTTCCCCTGGCTCCACGTTCCCGAGTACGTGGCCGGCCGCGCTCCGGTAAACCTCACCTGGCTCACCGACCATCTCGGCTATGCCAACGCCCTCGCCTTCGACCGCTGGACCGAACGCCGCCTTGCCGGCGAACTCAGGTCCGCCGGAACCAAAAACAAAATCGACGCCCTCATCGGCATCTCCGGCTCGAGCCTCCGCGCCGGCGCTCTCGTTCAGCGCTCCGGCGGAAACTTCATCTGCGACCGCGGTTCCACCCACCAGCGATACCAGGAGCAAATCCTGGCCGACGAATTCCGCCGCTGGGGCGTCGACACCCCGCCCTCCGATCCGCGCGACACCCGCCGCGAAGAGGCCATCTACCAGCAGGCCGACGCCATCACCGTGCCCTCAACCATGGCGGCCCGGTCCTTCGTCGAGATGGGCGTCCCGGCGGAAAAACTCCACGTCATCCCCTACGGCGTTCGCCTCGAAAGCTTCCACCCCGCCGGCGAGGCCTCTGCCGGTAGCTTCGACGTCCTCTTCGCCGGCTCCGTCGGTCTGCGCAAGGGAGTTCCCTACCTGCTCCAAGCCTTCGCGCAGCTCCGTCATCCGCACAAGCGCCTCCGACTGGTCGGCGCTGTGCAGCAGGAGATCCGTTCCGTTCTCCCGCGCCTCCCCACGGACAACGTCGAGTTCCTCGGCTCTGTTCCGCAATCCGAGCTCATCGATCTGATGAGCCGTAGCCACGTCCTCGCCCTCCCCAGTCTCGAGGAAGGTCTGGCGCTAGTGCAGGCCCAGGCGATGGCCTGCGGCTGTCCTGTCATCTGCTCCACAAACACTGGCGGCGAGGACCTCTTCACCGACGGCACCGAGGGTTTCATCGTTCCCATCCGCGACCCCGGCGCCCTCGCCGATCGCCTCCAGCGCCTCGCCGACAATCCCGCCCTCCAGCACTCCATGCGCGCAGCCGCCCTCCAGCGCGTTCATTCCATTGGCGGTTGGCAACAGTACGGCGACCGCTGGGAGCGGCTATTGCAAACCACCTTAGCCCACAGACCGGGCACTACGCCTAAGACCACCTCTGTTTAAGCGCGCCCGCCGCCCACAAAATGCACGACCTCGATGCGGTCGCGGTCGGCCACGGTCAGCTCGGCCCACTTCGCCCGCGGCGCAATGTCGCCATTCAATTCCACAGCAATCCGGTCTGCGCGCAGCTCAAGCCTCTCCAGAACAGCGGTCAACAGCGCGGGAGAATCCATCCCATCCAATGTGCGCTGCTGACCGTTGACGACCAGGCAAAGACCCGATTCCATAGCTTCAGCCTAGCAGTTGCGTCGGCCATTCCGCAGCGGCCACAGCAGGTCCAGCGGCCCGCGCCCATGCCCCAGTCCCGGCGCCGAGCGAAGCGCCTGTGTCACATACGCCTTCGCCCGGGCGACCGCAACGGCCGGAGCTTCGCCGAGTATTAGCCGCGACAGCAGGGCCGAGGAGAAGGCGCACCCCGTTCCATGGGTGGATGTCGTCTCGACGCGCTCGCCGGGAAACGTCTGCACTGCCCCGCCCGGAATCCGTAACAGCTCCACCGGATGCTTTTGGTCGCCGCCGGTCGCCACGATATGCAGCCGGGGGTGCACTTTCCCCAGGCGGTCGGCCGCCTCTTTGGCCTGCTCGAGGGAGCGGACCGTCATGCCGGTCATAGTGGAAAGCTCGCCCCAGTTCGGCGTAATCCAACCCGCCAGGGGCAAAAGCTCGGAGTTAATCCGCCGCAGCGCCTGGGCCTCCAGAAGCGGCTGCCCCGAACTGGAATGCAGGACCGGGTCCACCACCACAGGCACCTGATACGGGACCTGCTGCAGGAACGCGGCAACCGCCTGGACGATCGCATCGGAGGCCAACATCCCGATCTTGACGCCAGCCGCCGGCAGGTCCACGGAAACGTGCTCCAAGGTGCGCGTCAGCCACTCCGGGTCCACTGCCCGAACCGCCGCCACTCCCATGGTGGACTGCACGGTCATCGCGCTGATCGCCGACGTGCCGAAGATCCCGTGCGCCGCAAAGACAGCCAGGTCAGCCGTCACCCCGGCGCCGCTCGAGGGGTCGAAACCGGCGATGGACAGTGCCACGGCGGCAGGGCGGTAGCCGGTTTGGGGATCGGAGCTAGCGGCGGAGCGCAATCATGACCTCGAATTTCGGACTGGTTTTCCTAGCATACAAGGGCGGTGAGCGCAAGGTACGAAGGTAATGAAAGTACCTTTAGCTTGTTTGACTTAGGTGGGAGGAACCAGAGACAATATATGTATGAACGATACCTCGAGAAGTTCCAGGCGAGGGATTCGGTCGAAGTGGATGCGTCGGCCTTTGCAAGCCGGCCTCCTGGCCGCTACCCTCGGCGTGACGGCAAGCATCATCGCCAGTCCCGCCAAAGAAAACGCGCCAGTGCCGACCAAACCGGTCAAGCACCATCACTGGTATCAAATCGGCGAAGCTTCGTGGTATGGCTCTCATTTTCAGGGCCATACGACGGCAGACGGTGAAAAGTTCGACATGAACGCTTTCACCTGCGCCCACCGCACACTCCCCTTAGGGACATGGCTGCGCGTGACGAACCTTCGCAATCACAGATCGGCCTTTGTCCGCGTCAACGACCGCGGTCCGGTCCCAACCAGCCGCATTTTGGATCTTTCGTATGCGGCTGCCCACAAGATCGGCGTCTCCGGTCTGGCTGAGGTAAAGATTGAACGGGTCACACCGAACGATCCTGCGCTCACCGACCAGCTCGTCGCCGAACTTGAAAAACCGGCGAGCCCGATTACCGTCAGGTAAGTCGATAAAGAGACAATCGAATAGCTCATAAAGGGAAAAAATAGGCCCCGCTCCTCTGGTGAAGAGCGGGGCTTCCCTCTTTGGACAAACTATTGGAAACTCAGGCGGCTCGAACCGACCGCACAACGCCGTGTGTGACCGGCAAATCGCTGAGCCGCAGCGCCAGCGCACCTGCGCCGCCGCCGCCCTTGATGAATTCGCTGAGCTCCAGTTGAACGACGTCGAAGTTCAGATCGAAGAGCGTCTTGGCGAGCTCCGCGCTGACCTCGCCGGTAAACACCGTACGGCCGATGTTCAGCGCGCAGCAGGCCATCCGGGTGGCGTCCGCTTCCGAGACGGCAATTCTGCGCTCCGCCGGGTAAACCTTCTCGATCCCGGCGCGGGAAGCGGCGTCGAAGGCGCCGGGGTAGTACAGGAGAAATCCTCCATGCAGCGGCGCAAAGCAGGTATCCAGGTGATAGAAGCGCGGATCCGTGAGGTGGAGTGAGTGCACCGGAATATGCCAGGCGTCGGCCACATGGGCGTGCGCGGCGCGGCAGGTGCGAACGCCATGGGCGGCCCACAGGATATTTCCCTGGTCGTCGAAGGCGCTGTCGCCCTGGCCCTCGTAGGCGGTTTCGCGGGGCGTCTCCCAGAGCAGGAAGCCCTGGTTGAGGAGCCACTGCTTGAGGAAGACGGTCTCGGCGCGGCGCTGTGTCGGGCTGAAGCTCGAAACAGCGGCGACGCCGTGATGAATCAATGCCCCGTGGCCCAGGAACGTCATGTCCGGGCAGCCGGGCTCAGGGTGAAGGAGTCTGACGTCCGCCACGCTATGGAGAACGTTGTAGAGGCTCTTCCATTGTGCGAAGGCGAGATCGCGCGAGGACCGGTTCACATTACCGGCCATCCATGGGTTCAAGACGTAGTCCACCCCGTACCATTCCGGCGGGCACATCAAAAAAGTTGGGCGGGTATAGTGAGGCGTTGAATCCAGGCTTTCCTGCTGTACTACGGTGCTGCTAGTGGCCATATGTACTGATTCCCTACTTTCCGTCAGGGAGTCTGCCTCCGGCCAACAACCTTAGTCAAGTGGGTCCCGACGGTAGTGGGTGCCTCTTTTGGGGACACCCCTCCCACTTTGGATGCAAATCACAGAAAAGGGCCGCCTTAGCGGCGGACCCTTTTGTGCAAATCGTCTGAAGCTTTTTCGAAACGTTTACGTGATTCCGTAGAAATTTACAGCTTCTCGTAGAAGTCGCATGCCGAGCAGGAGATGTAAACCCCGCCCGGAACGCCGCGCTCGCGGTCCTTCACGCGCTTCACAATCCGCGTCGGCTTCGAGCACTTCGGACAGTCGGTGCTCTTCTGTGTGTCCATGACCTTCTTGCGGTCACCGGTCTTGGCAATCTTCGCCATGGTGTCTCTCCTGCAAAACTCAAAATCTGGCGTAGCCCGGACGCGTCATGCGCCGTAAAGCGCACTCACTCTCTGCGGGCCAATGGGATTGCCGAACAGGAGGGATCTGAAGCAGACGCCGGGCACTGCTCCACACCCAGAATACACGACTTTCCGGTGCTCTCCAACGCTACCGCGAGGAGGCCAACTGCTGTGTCTTGGAGGGATCGGGAATCGGCGCAGGCGCAGGCTGCGGAGGCGCTGGGCTCGGCTGCGGCGAAGCCGAAGTCTGTGGCTGCCCGGGCGTTTGCTGGGCCGGTGTCTGGTCGACTGGCATCTTGACCTTCCCCATCCCGGGCACGGCCTGCGCGGAATCCAGCACCTCGCCGGGCTTCCGCAGCGTGGGCGCTGCGGCGCCGTTCCTGTCTCCGTCCGCGGTGATCTGCGGATCACCATTCACGATGGTCCGGGCCTGGAGTGTTGGTTCAGGTTCTCCGCCGATCTCGTTCTTGTCGTGGACCTCGATCGGCTTTCCGAGGGCGGCAATCTCGAGCCGGACGACCTTGCCGTTCTTGAACCGGACAAACTGCGTCGGCCGCGGAGGATCGCCATAGATCCACTCCTCGTACATGGGGCTGTCCGGATCATCGGTCGCGGTGTGTTCGCGTTCCTTGGTCTTGGGCTCCCCCATGGAGGCCAAAACCATCCGGTGGTTCATGCCGACCAAAATCTCGTGCGCCGCGACTGCCTCGCGCACCCTGGGCGGCAGCGTGTCTGCGTACGCCTCGGCGCTGGACTTCGCCCGGAAGTCGATCACCGGATCGAGCAGCGCCTTCACCTCCGCCGCAGTCACGTCCGGGACGCCACCCTCGAAGATCAGCGTGATCCGGCAACCGGTCGCGATAGGGCCCTGCTGGGCGAGAGGAATGTCATTCACCGAGATGTGGCTGAGGAAACGATGCTTCGCGTACGGCCCGCCATTGAGGTCGATGATGAGGCGGTCGCCGCGGAATTCCAGGTTCGTGACCTCGACCCGATCTCCCGCCGCCGCAGACTGCCCTTTCTGGTAGAGCATGCGCTTGTAGTCTTCATCATTAGGGCTCATATTGCCGTTGGCAATGAGCTGCAGCCCGGCGCCGAGAGGCAGCTCGCGATGCGCGAAGCCCTGCTCTGATTCGAGATCCCGGATGAGCTCCTGGCGGCCCTTGAGGTCGAGGGGCTCCTTCGGGAGCTCAACGCGCGTCGGGTGGAATTCGGTGGTGACGTCGGCCGTGGCGGTCTTCATTCCCACTGTGAAGACCTGCGCGGAAACAGACGCTGCCCAGAGTGTTACGCCGTACAGGAGAGCCCCGGCGAGCGGCGAAATCTGCGATCTGCGTGCGCTTGGGCCCATGCAGTCACCTGCGAACACCATGATTGTGCGCTTCCATCTCCCGTCGCGCAAGTCCGGCTGATGTAGGGCTCAGATGCGGTCTAGAGATGATGCGTGGGCTCCGAAGACGCGGGTTGCTCCGAACCGTTGCTGTTGGGCGCTGGCGCAATCTGCACGAGCGCAGGAGGGCCGAGAGCGGCGGCCTGCTCCATCGCCGTGTGGGCTGCGGGGGGCGGGACGTCCATCGGATAGCCAGCAGGCACGAGCACCGGGTGCGTGTAGTTCCAGGCGTAGGTCCCGGTCGCGCGATAGACCACGACCATGACGACGGCGAACAGGATGCCGGTAAAGAGCGCGCCGTCCGGCCCATAGACTCCGCCCGTGAGCCAGACGGGGCCGCCGGTGTCGGCCTGGACGATGCTGGAGTAGCTGGCAATTCCTGCGACCGGCAGACCAAAGATGACCGCCGTTGCAGCGGCCCAGGCGAAGTGCAATCCCCATCCCAGCCAGAGCCCATGCGTGCGCAGATAGGCGACGCAAAACAGCACGCCGGCGATGATCATGATGATGAAGCTCAGGCCGCTGGCGTTGGGCGACATGCCGCCGATCAGGGCATAGATTCCGGACAACAGGAGAGTCGCGGCGGTCGGGCCGACTGCGTCGATCAGGCTTCTGAAGAGGAACCCGCGGAAGGCGATCTCGCTGGCCAGCGCAGCGACGGCGAGCGTCACGATGGACAGAAGCGTTCCGCCCCAGGCCGACGCCGTCCAGGTGAACTCCGGGTGCAAGGCGCCGGCAATCACCATAGGAATGACAGCAATCACGGCGGCTGCCCAGCCGATGACCACGCCGCGCGTCCACTCCTGGCCGGTCGTTGCGCGGACCGGGAGCGCATTCGCCTGGCGCACACTGCCCTGCCGCGTGCCGATCCAGTTCAGGCACGTGAATCCGACGACCAGCAGAAACAAGAGCACGACGTTGGAGAGAAAGTCCTGGCCGCCGGCGCTCCAGCCGAAGCGGACGGCGATTCCCTGCGCGGCGCGGAACGCGATGGCGTGTGCCGCAAGCAGCCACAGCATGCCCGTGACGAATAGGGCAAGGTGCAGGGATCTGGGGATCGGAGCTGGAACGACGGGGGACGACAACGGTGCTCAAACTCCTTCTGCGCAGGGCTCGCCGTCAGACCGTCCGCTCGCGCTCAGACCGCCGTGTAAAACTGCGCGATGTTGCGGAACTTGGCGTATCGCGTCTCCAGCATCTGCTCGACCGGGAGCGACCGCAGCTCGCTGAGGTGCTGTTGCAGGCGTTCGTCGACGAACTGAGCCGCGCGCTCCGGATCATTCTGCGTTCCACCCTCAGGCTCGGTGATCACGTCGTCCACGCAGCCTAACAGTTTGACGTCCTCCGCCGTGTATCGGAGAGCGGCGGCGGCCTGCTGCTTCTTGCCAGCGTCCTTCCACATGATGGACGCGCAGCCCTCCGGCGAAATCACCGAGTAGATAGCATTCTCCAGCATCAGCACGCGGTCCGCGACAGCCAGCGCCAGCGCTCCGCCAGATCCGCCTTCGCCCGTAATCGTGGCAATCGTCGGCACGCGCAGGCGCGACATCTCGAGCAGATTGCGGGCGATCGCCTCGCCCTGCCCGCGCTCCTCGGCGCCCAGACCGGGGTTTGCTCCGGCGAGGTCGATGAAGGTGAAGACCGGCCGGTTGAACTTTTCCGCAATCTTCATTGCGCGAAGCGCCTTGCGATAGCCTTCTGGATCCGGGGAGCCGAACTTGCGTGCAATGCGTTCTTTTACGCTGCGGCCCTTCAGATTGCCGATGACCAGCACCGGCTCTCCATGGAACTTCGCCATGCCAGCGGTCAACGCGCCGTCGTCCGCGAACTGACGGTCGCCGTGTATTTCACTGAAATCCGTAAAGATCGCCTGGATGTAGTCCATGGGGTACGGACGTTGCGGGTGGCGCGCCAACTCGGTTTTACGCCAAGCCTCTGGAACGGCTGCTTCGGTCGGGTGCGGCTGTTTCGGCTGCGGGTTCTCGGCCATCGAATGTACCAAAGCGATTGTAAGCGATATTGGGACTAGTGCCGCCGCAACAACGCGGACCATGTCACGTCCAGCCGCCCGCGGCCGAACAACAGCACCGCCAGCACCAGGCTGTAGAGCAGTTGCTGTCCCGCGACCGTCCAGTCCTGTTTCATCGTGATGCCAAACATGAGCAAAAGCATCAACAGAAGAGCGGTGACCAGCGCAAACCGCACGCCCACGCCGAAAAGCAGCATCAGCCCCAGCAAGAGCTCCACCCACGGGACCACGTACCCGATCAGGAGCACGAGACTGGCAGGCAGCGGAGCTTTCGCCATGTCCCCGACCATCCAGTGCGCGAATCCGCCAAGGTGTGTGCCGGTGAAAATCCGTGCGAACCCATGGCCAAAGAAATCCATCCCGGCGATGACCCGCAGCAGCAGATAGGCGATGCGCTGCTCTATTGAGAAAGTCGTATTCTCCATGCCGGGTTCGATGCGGCTCAAGGCCGAAACGCGATCAGTGCTCTCGCACTACGATCCGCAACAGCTCGGCCGGTGATCCGCCCACCGATTTCACGCTCGCAGCTTTGCCGGCAGCCAACCACAAGGTCGACGACTCCTCAGGAAACGCCTGCCTTCGTCTCTTCTCGATCAACTCCGAAGGCGAAAACGCCACCAGGACCGACGGTGCACTCTCTTGGGGCAGCGGACACGTGGCACCTGCATCGCACACCACGCGCTCAATCCTCAGCACGGGATCCTCGAACTCCACCTTCGTTCCTTGCACCAGCTGTTGCGGAGCGCTGCCCCGAAACTCCCACTTCAGAGTTCCCAGCGGAACCTTCTTCAGCTCGATACGCAGATATTCGGATGGCTTGTCGCTCAGGTTGACGAGGCTGTGACGCTCTCTTCTGCCAGGACTTACACGATACGATCCCACCCGGGTGGGCGGCCGCGTGAGGATTACATTTTCGGGCTCATGCACAAATCGCACCGGCCCCGAATCATTCAGATAAACATAGACAGTGGGATGCTCTGCATGGTCATGCACCGGCACCTGCTCATGCGGTCCATAGTGCACCCGCAGGACAACAACATCGGCATTGTCCAGCACCTTGCGGTAGTTGTTCGGAAGCGTAATCGTCGGATCCTGCGCTGCGGCCCTTGGCGCGCACGATCCAATCATCACGCCGACCGCGATCAGCAGCAGAACTCGTCCCCAACAATCGCCTCCGCGTCTGAAGCTTACGCCTGTGGCACCGAAAATCAGATGACCTGCACTGCACCGCGCCCCACAAGCGCCTCCACGCGCTCGATGAACTGCACATCCGCTGCAACCGAAAAGCCCTGCGGCTCAAGCACCGCGCAAAACGCCCCCGGTTCCTCCAGGTTGAGCAGCAGCTTCCCATTCCCCGGCGCGTCGCGAAAGACCTTCTCCAGCTTCTCGAGCAGCGCCGTCGTCCGGACTGTGCAGCGGCACCCGAATCCGCAGCGCATCCGGCAGCTTGATCTTCACATCTTCGAGCGCCGTAATCTGCGAAACAGACAGCTTCGGCGCCGCGTCCTCTTCACCCCGCAGCGACCCACGCACCAGCACCGGCACATCGATCTTCAACTTCTCCGCCAGCTTCTCGTAGTTCTGCGGAAACGCAATCAGCTCGATCTTCCCAACCGTGTCTTCGAGCGACGCCTGCGCGTACATCTCGCCCGACCGCTTCGACTTCGCGACCTTCAGACCCGGTAATCACGCCGGCGATCTGAATCTCGTTCTGCGGCTCCATCTTGCCGCGCGCGAACACCACCGGCTCCGGCTTCATCTCGCACGCTGTCGCCGTGTCCACAACCTTCAGGTTGCGCAGCTTCTCGCGATAGCGATCCATCGGATGCCCGGACACGAAGAACCCAAGCACCTCCTTTTCGTTCGCGAGCCGCGTGTGCTCGTCCCACTCGGGCGCCGGCGGCAGCGCGTCTTCCTTCGCCGACGCATGAGCGCTCGGCTCATCGCTGAACATCCCGAACAGCCCATGCTGCCCTGCCGCCGCATCGCGCTGCGACTTCTGCGCGCGCTCCATCGCCTTGTCGAGCGCCGCCATCACCTGCGACCGCTTGCCGAACGAATCCAGCGCGCCCGCCTTGCACAGCGACTCCAGCACGCGCTTGTTCATCAGCCGCAGATCAACCTTCTCGCAGAACTCCCACAGTGTGCTGAACCCAGGCTTGCCTTCCGCGCGCAGCGCTTCCCTTGCCTGCACAATCGACTCAATCGCGTTGTGCCCGACGTTCTTGATCGCCTCCAGCCCGAAACGGATCGCATCGCCGGCCGGCGTAAACGTCGCAGCCGAGATCTGCACATCCGGCGGAAGCACCGTGATGTTGATCTCGCGGCACTCGCCGATGTACTTCACCACGTTCTCCGGCTTGCTGACGTTTCGCTCGTCAGCAGCGCCGCCATGAACTCCACCGGATAATGCGTCTTCAGCCAGGCCGTGTGATACGCCAGCAGCGAATACGCCGCCGAGTGCGACTTGTTGAACCCGTAGCCCGCAAACTTCTCCATCAGGTCGAACAGCTCGCCCGCGCGATCCTTCGGAAACTTCTTCGCCGCGGCTCCGGCCATGAAGATGTCGCGCTGCTTGGCCATCTCCGCCGGATCTTTCTTGCCCATCGCGCGGCGCAGCAGGTCCGCTCCGCCCAGCGAATACCCGCCGATGACGTTCGAGATCTGCATCACCTGCTCCTGGTACACGATGACGCCCAGCGTCTCCTTCAGCAGCGGCTCCAGCTCGGGCAGCAGATACTCCACCTCGCGCCGTCCCCACTTGCGCTCGATGAAGTCGTCGATCATCCCCATCGGCCCCGGCCGATAGAGCGCGTTCAGCGCGGTCAGGTGCTCAATCGAGTTCGGCTTGTAGCGCCGCAGAACATCGCGCATGCCGCCGGACTCAAACTGGAACACACCGCTCGTCAGCGCCTTGTGAAACACCTGCTCATACGTGCGCTGATCGTCCAGCGGCACCGTCGCCATGTCGACATCCTCGCCGCGATTCTGCTTGATCAGCTTCAGGCAGTCGTCGATCACCGTCAGCGTCGTCAGCCCGAGGAAGTCCATCTTCAGCAGGCCCATCTTCTCGACGGCCTTCATGTCATAGCTGGTGACGATCGCCTCGTCCTTCGTGCGCGTCACCGGCACCAGCTCCGTCAGCGGCTCCGGCGCAATCACCACGCCGGCCGCATGCACGCCCGCGCCGCGCACCAGCCCCTCCAGCCGCAGCGCCGTGTCGATCAGCTCCTTGATCTTCGCGTCCGTGTTGTACGCCTGCGCGAGCGGCGGCGAATCCTTCAGCGCCTGCTCGATCGTGATCCCGATCGTCGCCGGAATCAGCTTCGCAATGCGGTCGACCTCGCCATACGGCATGTCCATCGCGCGGCCCACGTCCTTGATCGCCGCCTTCGCCGCCATCGTGTTGAACGTGATGATCTGCGCCACCTGGTCGTTGCCATACTTGCTGCCGCACGTACTCGATCACCTCGCCGCGGCGGTTCATGCAGAAGTCGATATCGATATCCGGCATCGACACGCGCTCCGGATTCAGGAAGCGCTCAAACAGCAGCTCATTCTGCAGCGGATCGATGTCCGTGATCTCCATCACGTACGCCACCAGCGACCCCGCCGCCGATCCACGCCCCGGCCCCACCGGAATGTTCTGCTCCTTCGCGTAGCGGATAAAGTCCCACACGATCATGAAGTAGCCGGGAAACTTCATCTGCTTGATGCAGTCGATCTCGCGCTCCAGCCGCGCCTCGTACTCCGCAATCGTCTTGCGCAGAATCCCGCGCGATTCCAGGTGCGCCACCGCCGTTTCGCGCCGCTTCCGCCAACCCGCGCGGCACACCTGCTCGAAGTAGCTGTCGATCGTCTCGCCTTCCGGCACATCGAACTGCGGAAACGGATTCTTCACCTTCGTCAGCTCGAGCGAGCAGCGCTCCGCAAACTGCATCGTGCGCGTGCAGACCTCAGGTGCATCCTTAAACAGCCGCTGCATCTCCTCCGCGCTCTTGATGTAGAACTCCTGCGTGTCGAACTTGAAGCGCTTCGGATTGTTCATCGAGTCCGCGGTCTGCACGCACAGCAGCACCTCGTGCGAGCGCGCGTCCTGGTCCTCGATGTAGTGCGAGTCGTTCGTCGCAATCAGCGGAATGTTCAGGTCCTTCTCCAGCCGGAACATCGCCTCGCACAACCTTCTTGTCCGGCTCCAGCCCATGGTCCTGAATCTCGAGGAAGTAATTCCCTCGCCCGAACAGCTCCTCGTAAAATCCCGCGCTCTTCTTGGCCGCCTCATAGTCCCCGGCCATGATGTGCTGCGAGACCTCACCCGCCAGGCACCCGGAAAATCCGATCAAGCCCTTCCGCATGCTCCGCCAGAAACTTCTTCGATACCCGCGGCTTGCGATAGAACCCATGCAGCGCCGCCTCGCTCGTCAGCCGGACAAGATTCCGATAGCCCGCCTCATTCTCCGCGAGCACCAGCATGTGGTTGTACTTCGAGTCCGGATCCGCCTTCGCGCGATGATCCTCTTCCTTGCAGACATACAGCTCGCACCCGAGAATCGGCTTCAGGTTCCGCTTCTTCATCGCATCGAAGAAATGCACCGCGCCAAAGATGTTGCCGTGGTCCGTGATCGCCGCCGCCTTCTGCCCGATCTTCTCCAGATGCTTCGCCAGCTTGTCGACATCGCAAGCGCCGTCCAGCAGCGAATAATCCGTATGAAGATGAAGGTGGGTAAACTCAGCGGCCATGGCTTAAGTTTACGGCTTGGTAACCCGTCCTGCGGATGTTGAAAAGGCGGGACGAATCTAGGGCGACGCCGGTCGTGTAAATTGCAAGCACGATGCGAAAGCTGTACGACTCTGGCGCGCCGTATATCTTTCTTTTCCTTGCTGGCCTGGCTATATCTCTACTTCGCAGGCGCGCAGACAAGAGGGAACGTTTGAGCTATCGAATCCAAGAGCCGTCTTCTGAACAGTCTTACGCTTTTTACCTTCCCGTACGCGATCGCATCATTCCCAAAGATCAATGGAAAGACCAACCGGTGGAGGTTCTCGCTGCACTGTGGACCGTTAACGAAATTCGAAGCGAAGAACTTCCGCCGCTTGCGGGGAATCTGCTCGAGGTTGGGTATGACGGTAAATACCTTCGAAGGCTCGCCGGCGAAATGGCGGCGGGTACGAGAGCAGATGTCGCTGAACTTGCCCAGAAGACGTTTACAGAACTAGGAGTTCTTGAACCCATGGACGTAGCAGCCGCCAATAGGGTTCTTACTACATTTCTTGCAGAAAAGGTCTTGAACCACCACCTGGAACCGGCCAAGGCGGTTTTGAGCATTGCGTGGCTCTACGATTGGGACCACCAAGGTCCAGCCAAGGAATTCGTAGTGCTGAATTACGCGTACGAGGAACTCTACGAGAAGAGTTTTTCAACCCGCGATGCCGAACTTGACCGGCAGACTCGCGGAGCGTGTGTAAGCTTCCTGGCAACTAATCTTCCGCAAAACGCACCTTGGTAGAGGCTTCAAGTCGGCTATCTTTCCTCAACTGCCCGGCAGCCACCGATTCTTCGGGAACCCGTTGTGCGTCAACCGCCAACACCCCTTCATCTCGCCCGCATAGTGCTGCGCAATCTGCTCGCCGGTGAACTCCTTCGGCCATTGCGCCGGATGCGTTTTCCACGTAAACGCATCCTTGCCCTTGTAGTGCTCCAGGATCAGCGCCGTCCGCGGCAAATGCGAGGGCGAACTCACCACCTCCGCCGACCGCCACCCATGCGCATCCATAATCTGCTTGCTGAACCAGATGTTCTGGATCGTGTCCTTGGCCTGCTTTTCTTCAGTCACCGCATCCGGCCGGAACACCCTGCTGCACCGCAAGCCGCTTCATGCAATCGGCCTCATAAAACTGGTTATGCGCCGCGCCTCCCGTCACAATCATGTGCGCGGCAACACCGGCACGAAACTCGCGCACACCTTCCAGCACGCGCTCCCTCTGCTCCGGCGAAGGCTTCCCCTCCGCCGTGCATGGCGTTCCCAGCACGATCAACGTATCGAAATGCGTCAGCGTTCGTATTCGCCGTCGGAATCGCCTCATAATTTGCAAGCAGCGAGCCCAGCAGGAGCGCTGCTTTCAGAATCCCTGTCCTGGCCACCATCGGCTCTGCCCCACTCTCCCCTGCCAAGACTAATGAAAAATCTCGAATCAATTCGTGACCCGCCTCATCCAACCTGCGTCTACTTCGAACACAGGAGCAAGCGCATGAACCTCACTGGCAACACGATTCTCATCACCGGCGGCGGCTCGGGCATCGGCCGCGGTCTCGCCGAAGCCCTTCACAAGCAAGGCAACCAGGTCATCATCGCCGGCCGCCGTCAGGCCGTGCTGGACGAGACCACCGCGGCCAATCCCGGCATGAAGTCCCTCACCCTCGACATCGAAAGCGCCGACGCGATCGAAGCATTCGCCGCAAAAGTCGCCGCCGAGTTCCCTGCCCTGAACGTGCTCATCAACAACGCCGGGATCATGCGCACCGAAGACTGGACAGCCGACGCGGGCAGTCTGGCGAATGCTCTCTCGGACGCCGAGTCGATCATCACCACCAATCTCCTCGGCCCGCTGCGCCTCACCGCTGCACTTCTTCCCACACTCAAGAAGCAGCCGCACGCCACCATCATGACCGTCAGCTCCGGCCTGGCATTCCTTCCGCTTGCGATCACGCCAACCTACTGCGCCACCAAAGCCGCGATCCACTCGTTCACGCAATCGCTCCGTTATCCAGCTCCGCGATACCAGCATCGAAGTCCTGGAACTCGTCCCGCCCTATGTGCAGACGGAACTCAACGGCCCGCAGCAGGCCGCCGATCCACGCGCCATGCCCCTCGCCGATTACATCTCTGAAACCGTCTCACTTCTGGAAAACCCGCCAGCCTCCGGCGAAATCCTCGTCGAGCGCGTCAAGCCACTCCGCTGGGCCGAGAAGAACGGCAACTTCGATCAGATCTTCGGAAACCTGAACGGCAGCTTTCACGAAGAGCTCACGCCAGCCGCACCTGAGCTCTCCTGCCATCCTCTGCGAACCTACGCTCCAGTCCATGTATGAGAGCATCGAACGCGGAAGATGAATTCACTCGAACTCTCTATTGTGCTCGGCGTCTCATCACTTGCCGCCGGTTTTCTCGGCGCGCTTACTGGTCTCGGCGGCGGTGTCGTCATCGTGCCGCTGCTCGCGCTTGCCTTCCACGTGGACATCCACTACGCCATCGGCGCTTCGCTGATGTCGGTTATCGCCACCTCCTCAGGCTCGGCCGCGGCCTACGTGCGCGAGGGTTATTCGAACGTCCGCATCGGCATGTTCCTGGAGATCGCGACCACGCTCGGCGCACTTCTTGGTGCATGGCTCGCGACCATCACGCCCACCAAGGGCATCGCCATCGTCTTCGGCTCGATCCTGATTCTCTCCGCGCTTATCTCCAACCGCCGGCGTTCTGCGTCCGACCCCAACTTTCCTGTCGATACCCTCGCCGTCAGGCTCCGGCTCAACAGCACCTACCCCGTCGCCGGAGTGAAACAGCCCTACAACGTGCGCCGCGTCCCGCTCGGCTTCGGCATGATGTTCGGCGCCGGCACGCTCTCCGGTCTGCTCGGCATCGGCTCCGGCGCGGTCAAGGTCCTCGCGATGGATGAAGTCATGCAGATGCCCTTCAAGGTATCCACCACCACCAGCAATTTCATGATTGGCGTCACTGCCGCCGCCAGCGCAGGCATTTACCTCAGCCGCGGCTATATCGATCCCGCACTCGTAATGCCCGTCACGCTCGGCGTGCTGGCCGGCTCGATGATCGGCGCGAAGCTGCTCGTCCGCACCCGCACCAAATCTCTCCGGCTCGTCTTCGCCTTCGTCATCGCTGCGCTCGGTGTCGAGATGATCTACAGCGGCATCACAGGAAGGCTGTAATGGCCCATCAGCCCTTTGTGCCCGCTGAAGACGACACGAAACTCGACGAACGCATCGGCGCGCTGCTTCGCATCGGCACACTTTCTTCTGCCTTCGTCATTCTCCTCGGCGGAGTCCTCTACCTCGCGCACCACGGCCATGACCGGCCCGACTACCACACCTTCCACGGCGTCTCTCCGCAGCTTCACACGCTCTCCGGAATCTTCAGCGGAGCCGCACACGGACAGAGCCTCGCCATCATTCAGCTCGGCCTCCTGATGCTCATCGCCACACCCATCGCCCGCGTCATCCTGTCCGTCTTCGCATTCTTCTCCCAACGGGACATGCTCTACGTTGTGATCTCCGGCATCGTGCTGATCGTCCTGCTCTACAGCCTGTTCTGGCACTGAGTCTTCAGCGCTGATTCACCAGCTGGCGCGCAAGCTTCACATAAAGCTCCACAGCCTCCAGCAGCTCGCGCTTCGCAATCCGCTCATCCGGCGTATGCGCCACGTGGATAGTTCCTGGCCCCAGCAGAAACGGCTCGCCCCAGTTCGTCAGGCTGGGCACATCTGTCGTGAACTTCGCAACCATCGTGTCGAACCCCTCCAGCGCGCGCATCTGCACAAACGGCAGCTCCAGCGAGAAGCTCACCTCGCACCGCCCGTTCACCGCCCGCACAATCGATTCGCGAATTTCCTTCGCAGGCCCCACCAGCCGCACCAGGATATGCGCCTCTGCCTTGTCCGCAATCACATTCGGCGCCCGCCCGCCCGAGATCAACCCCACATTCATCGTCGTCTCGCCAATCCCCTCCACGACGGGCAGCTTCAATGCCTGGAGATCATGCAGCGCCGACAGCAGCTTGTCGATCGCCGAATCTCCCAGCTCCGGATACGCCGAATGCGCCATCTTCCCCGTCGCATACAGCTCCACCCGCAGACATCCCTTGCTCGCCAGCGCCAGCCGGTTGTCTGTCGGCTCGCCATTAATCAAAAAACGCGAGCCACGCGCATTCTCATTCGCCACCTTCGCGCCGGCCGAGTCCCGCTCCTCGCCCACCACAAACAGCATGCCCACGCGCACGCCCTCATCGCGCAGCCGCTCCGCCGCCGTCACTTGCGCGGCTAGAATTCCCTTCGCATCACACACGCCGCGTCCGTAAAGAAACTCATCATCCTCTAGGCATGGCCCGAGGAACGGCGGCACAGTATCGAAGTGCGTCGAGAACACCACATCAGGATTTTCGTTACCAACGCCCTTCATTCCCGCGTATACGTTGAACCGCGGCCCATCGCCCCCGCCCGGTGTCCGAGCCAGCTCCGGCTGTTGCACCGGCTGCCGCTCCACCACCCATCCATCAGCGTGCAAAAACTCCGCCAGAAACTCGCCGCACGCACCCTCGTGATACGTCGTCGACTCAATATTGACCAACTGCTTCGTCAGCGCGATCGGATTCGATGCCATGAACCTCCAGCATACCCGTTGCGCCTCGCCTCTCCCCCGCTCAGGCATCCCACCTCGTGAGCCGTTACATCTGCGTATGCAGGTTCCTGGAACCATATCCCGAGGTGCCCGTGACTCCATGCACTGAACTCGAATCCAGCGAAGAAGACCTCCCGCAGCCGCACGACCTCGAACTCACTCGCCGTCAGTTCCTCGCCGCCTCGAGCGTCGTCTCTGCCGGGCTCGCGATCGGCATCACTCCCGCCGCAGCACAACGTCCGCACAGTCCTTCCTCAGCACAGGCCAACATGGTTCCCATCACAATCACCATCAACAAACAGCAGCGCACCCTCACCATCGACACGCGCACATCGCTGCTCGATCTCCTCCGCGAGCACCTCGATCTCACAGGCAGCAAAAAAGGCTGCGACCACGGCCAGTGCGGCGCCTGCACCGTCCTCCTCGACGGCCGCCGCGTCAATTCCTGCCTCACCCTCGCCGTCGCCGCGCAAGGCGCCGAGATCACCACCATCGAAGGCCTCGGCACACCCGAGAACCTCAGCCCTGCGCAAGCAGCGTTCCTCGCACACGACGGTTTCCAGTGCGGCTACTGCACGCCCGGCCAGATCTGCTCCGCCACCGCACTCGCCGAAGAAGCCCAACGCGGCGAACTCTCCATGGTCAGCTTTGAAACCGGCCACACATCCCACCCCGAGGTCACCGACGACGAGATCCGGGAGCGCATGTCCGGCAACATCTGCCGCTGCGGCGCCTACCCCAACATCGTCGCCGCCGTGCGGCAACTCACCCGCTCTCAAGATCAAGCCGGAGGCCGCGCGTGAACCCCTTCACCTACACCCGCGCCAACGCTCCCGAAGCCGCCGTCCACGCACTCACCTCCGCCGGCACAAAATGCCTCGGCGGCGGCACCAATCTCGTCGACCTCATGAAGGACGGCGTCGAGCACCCCACACAACTCATCGACGTCAACCACATCGGGCTCGACAAAATTGAAGCGAGCTCCACCGGCGCACGCATCGGCGCCTCCGCGCGCAACTCCGATCTCGCCAATCACGCCGGCATCGTCCAAAATTACCCGCTGCTGTCCTTCGCGCTTCTCTCCGGAGCCAGCCCGCAGCTTCGCAACATGGCTACCACCGCCGGCAATCTCATGCAGCGCACCCGCTGCTACTACTTCATGGATACCGCCTTCCCCTCCTGCAACAAGCGCGCGCCCGGCACCGGCTGCGGTGCCCTGAGCGGCATCAACCGCTATCACGCCATCCTCGGCCAGACCGACGACGGCCCGCACTCGCCGCACTCCTGCATCGCTACCAACCCCAGTGATATGTGCGTCGCGCTCTATGCACTCGATGCGCAGGTTGAAGTGATGAGCCCGCACGGGAAGCGCACGATTCCGGTCGTCGACTTTCACCGCCTCCCCGGCAATGATCCCGCCCTCGATACCGACCTCAAGCCCGACGAACTCATCACCGCCGTCACTTTGCCGGCCGCAAAGTTCGCGCGAAACTCCTGGTACCTCAAAGCCCGGGATCGCCAGAGCTACGCCTTTGCGCTCGTCTCCGTGGCCGCCGGCCTCGAGCTCGACGGCAATACCATCCGCTCCGCCGGCCTCGCGCTCGGCGGCGTCGCGCACAAGCCCTGGCGCTCGCACGAAGCCGAAGCCGCGCTCAGCAATCAACCGGCGAAAACAGATACCTTTCGCCACGCGGCCGACATCGCGATTCGCGGCGCACACGGCTACAAATACAACGCCTTCAAGACCGAGCTCGCGAAGCAGTGCATCGTCCGCGCCCTCACGCAGGCAGTGGAAGGAGTCCAGCAGGCATGAGCCCTCGCGTCGTCCAACCAGAGCCCCAACAGCAGCAGCAGGAACAGCAGCCCGCGCCGCTCCCGCAGCCGCCGCACCGCTACGACGGCGTCGCCAAGGTCACCGGCACCGCAAAATACGCGGCCGAGTTCCGCGAGCCCTTCCCGCGCAAAGACCTCGTCTACGCCTTCATCGTGCAGTCCACGATCCCCAGCGGCAGCGTGAAAGCCATCGACACGCACACTGCCGAGCGCGCCTCGGGCGTCATCACCGTCCTCACGCCGTTCAACGCGCCCAAGCTCCCCGTCGGCCCACCGAAACCTCCCGGAAAGCGCAGCCTCACCGTTCTGCAGGACAACCAGGTCCACTACAACGGCCAGCCCATCGCTGTCGTGATCGCGCAGTCGCTACCCGAAGCCATGCAGGCCGCGCGCCTGCTCAAAATCACGTACGACGAGCAGCCCGCCAAACTCGACTTCCTCGGCCGCCTCAACGAAGCGCGGCCGCCCAAACAGCCCGGCAAGGAGCCGCCCAAGCAATCCGCCGCTCGTCCCGAAGCCGCCGCCAGCGCCGACGTCAGCATCGAGAACACCTACATCACGCCCATCCAGGTCCACAACCCCATGGAGCCGCACGCCACCATCGCCTGGTGGGAAGGCGAAAAGCTCTCCGTCTACGACGCCACGCAGTACATCTCCGGCGACCGCATGTCGCTCGCCAACCTCTTCAGCCTTCCGCTTGAAAACGTGCATGTCATGGACCCATATGTGGGCGGCGGCTTCGGTTGCAAAGGTTCATCCTGGTCGCACGTCCCGCTCTGCGCGATGGCCGCCAAGATCGTCCAGAAGCCCGTCCAGCTCGTGCTCGAGCGCACACAGATGTTCGGTCCTGTGGGCCACCGTCCCTCAACGGTGAACAGGATCAAGCTCACCGCCAGCTCCGACGGCAAGCTCTCCCTCGTCCAGCAGGACGTGACGATGACGACCTCCATGATGGAGGACTTTGTCGAGCACTCCGAATCCCCCGCGCGCAAGCTCTACGCCAGCAGCAACATCATCACGTCCACCGCTATGGTCGACATGAACATCGGTGTCGGTACCTTCATGCGCGCGCCCGGCGAATCCTCGGGCACCGCCGTGCTCGAAATCGCCATGGACGAGCTCGCCGAAAAGCTCAACATCGACCCCGTCCAGCTGCGCCTCCTCAACTACGCCGAGCGCGACCCGATCCAGGACAAACCCTGGAGCTCCAAGCACCTTCGCGACTGCTACACCCAGGCGGCCGAGCGGTTCGGCTGGAGCAAACGAAATCCGAAGCCCGGTCAGATAATCGAGGACAACAACCTTATCGGCTACGGCATGGCCACGGCGACCTACCCGGCCAACCGCTCCGCCGCACAGGCCGTGGTGCGCCTCATGCCTGACGGCCGCGTCTTCGTCGGCTCCGGCACGCAAGACCTCGGCACCGGTACCTACACCATCATGGCCCAGACCGCGGCCCAGGAGCTCGGTCTCGACCCCGCCGTGTTCGATGTCAAACTCGGCGACTCCACGCTGCCCAAGGCTCCCGTCTCCGGTGGGTCGCAGTCCGCCGCGTCTGTCTGCCCCGCCGTGCAGGACGCCTGCAAGCAAGCCAAACTCAAGGCCGGTGCCCTCGCCGTCGGCGATGCGCAATCGCCCGTTCACGGCGCGCTCGCCATCGACGTCGACGTCCACGCCGGCCGCGTCTTCCTCAAGAAAGATCCCTCCAAAGGCGAAGACATCACCGCACTCATCGCCCGCAACGGCAACAAGCCCATCGAAGCCCAGGGCTCCGCCGAACCCGGCGAGGACAAGAGCGCCATGACCGAGCAATCCTTCGGCGCCGTCTTCGCCGAGGTCGCCGTCGACCGCGACACCCGCATGCCCCACGTCCGCCGCGTCGTTGCCACGTACGACATCGGCACCCTGATGAACAAGCAGACCGGCATCAACCAGCTTCAGGGCGGCATCGTCTGGGGCGTCGGCTTCGCCCTTCACGAGGAAGCCCTCCTCGACCCCGTGGTCGGCCGCACCGCCAACGAAAACCTCGCCGACTATCACGTCCCCGTGAACCGGGACATCGGCACCCTCGACGTCACTGTCCTCGACATCCCGGACACGAAGTTCAACCCGCTCGGCGCTCGCGGCATCGGCGAGATCGGCATTACCGGAGCCATGGCCGCCGTCGCCAACGCCGTCTACAACGCCACCGGCATCCGCGTCCGCGAATACCCCATCACCCCGGACAAACTCCTGCGCGCCTAACCTATTTTGTTTTCTGCGAATTACAATTTGTTTCCTCAATCAGCCCAGAAATCGCTTGTCAAGCCCCTGAACCAGTCATCTTCCTGAAAACAAAGAGAGAAATCGCGGCAGTTAATTAGAGCCGACTCGCTACAATAGGTATAGAGAGTTAATCTAGGGCTGCGGCCACGCGCAGCCTTTCGCTTTTGGACTGAAAACTGGCAAGCTGACAACTGGAAGTCTGTCGCACAAACCCAAATACCGCCCAAATCGCCCGCAAAATATTCAAACCAGAGAATTTGCGAACAAAATCTCTGCAATCTATGCTTTGCAGACAACCCTCTGTTCTAACCTGAACAAAACAAAGATCCACCGTGAAGAGCAGGGGGAGGGGGTACCCCCCGTACCGGGCGCGATTCCCGCCTGCTTTTGCACCGCCGGCAACATGCGACCATAGCCGAAGCTCATGCCCGCATCCGGCCCCAGCATCATCGCGTCGCTCCCCGAACTCCTCCAGCGCGTCTTCGGTCACCGCGACTTCCGCGCCCACCAGCGCGAGGTCTGCGAGGCCGCCGCCTCCGGCCGCGATGTCCTGCTCGTCATGCCCACCGGCGCCGGCAAGAGCCTCTGTTATCAGCTCCCCGCCCTGGCCCGTCGCTCGGCCGGCGAGAACGCCACCGCGCTCGTCATCTCGCCCTTGATTGCCCTCATGGACGACCAGGCCTCCAAGCTCTGCGCCCTCGGCCTCCGGGTCGCCCGCATCCACTCCGGCCTGGACCGCGAAGCCTCACGGCAGGCCTGCCGCGACTACCTCACCGGCGAGCTCGACTTCCTGTTCATCGCGCCCGAGCGCCTCCGCGTCCCCGGCTTTCCCGAGATGCTCTCGCGCCGCAAGCCCGCGCTGATCGCCATCGACGAAGCCCACTGCATCTCGCAATGGGGTCACGACTTCCGCCCCGACTACCGAACACTCGGCCAACACCTCGCCGCGTTGCGCCCGAGCCCCATCATTGCCCTCACCGCTACGGCCACGCCCGCGGTGCAGCGCGACATCGTCCGCCAGCTTGGCCTCAACGACGCCGCGATCTTCATCACCGGCTTCCGCCGCTCCAACCTCGCCGTCGAAGTGCTCGAGCTCTCCAAGCCACAACGCCCCGAGTTCACTGAGAAGCTCCTCAGCGAACCCTCAGCGCGACCCGCGATCGTCTATGCTCCCTCGCGCAAATCCGCGGAGGAACTCGCCGTCCGCTTGAACGCGAAGTTCCGCAGCGCCGCGTACCACGCTGGTCTCGATCCCGCGACACGCGAGCGCGTGCAGCGCGAGTTCCTCGCGGGCAAGCTCGACGTCATCGTCGCGACCATCGCCTTCGGAATGGGAATCGATAAGGCAGACATCCGCACCGTCGTCCACGTCGCGCTTCCCGGCTCGGTCGAAGCCTTCTATCAGGAGATCGGACGTGCCGGACGCGACGGTAACGCCTCACGCTCGATCCTGCTCTACAGCTTCGCCGATCGCAAAACGCAGGAGTTCCTGCTCGAACGGAACTATCCTCCGGCGAGCGATCTGCAACGGCTATCACGGGCGCTATCTGCTGAGTTCGTCTCGCCTGAGTATCTGCAACGCAAACTGAAGCTCGACCAGGAAACTCTGGAGCGCTCGCTCGAGAAGCTCATCACGCACGGCGCCGCAACCTCCGACTTCAACGGCAACGTCCGCCTCGCCGATTCTGACAACGCCGAATGGCAGGACGGCTACGACGCCCAGGTCTCCGCGCGGCGCCGCCAGATCGATGCCATGATGGCCTTCGCCGAAGGTGCGAGCTGCCGGATGACTGCACTGGTCGAACACTTCGGCGACCGCAGCGATCCGCTCCGCTCCTGCGGCCAGTGCGACATCTGCCACCCCTCTGCTGCGACCGGCTCAGCCATGCGCCAGCCCACCGCGAGCGAACGCGAAGATCTCCGTGTCATCCTCACCGCCATCGCCTCACGGAGCACTTCGACAGGCAAGCTCTTCACCGAGCTCGCCCTCACGAAAGACCGCAAGCACTTCGACGCCTTGCTCGACGGCCTCGCGCGCGCTGGCCTGATCACGCTCGCCAACGACACCTTCCGCGCGCCCGACGGACGCGACATTACGTACCGCAAGGTGTCGATCACCCACGAAGGCCGCACGCCCGACGACGAAACGCTCTCCACCGTCTGGCTCCGCGATTCGTCTTCATCGACTACAAAGCGCAGCCCAAGTTCCAGGCAACGATCCCCAAAACAACCCAAAAAACACGATGCGCCGAGCCGCAGGCGCGACACGCAATCGCAGCTCTCCATGCCTCCGCGCCAACCGTCCGCGCCAACGTCAGTACGCACGGAGCGCATGCCAAAGCCATCCGCGCAACCGGCCGAGTTCAACCCTCTGCAATCTGCTCTCGAGGTGCGTCTGCGCGCCTGGCGCAAGGAGCAGGCCCACGCCGCGGGTCTTCCCTCGTTCTTTATCTTCAGCGACACCGTACTGCGCGACATCGTCCTTGCCGCACCGGCATCTCTCTCCGAACTCCGCTCGATTCGCGGACTCGGCCCGGACAAGCTCGACCGGTTCGGCCCCGCAGTTGTCGAGCTCTGCCGCGCGGACTGAGTTCGTTCTCTATCCTCTACCCCTTACCCTCTACTCCTCCGTGAGAGGATTAATGCCGTATGGATACAAGCAGCTTCGGCGTGGTCATCATGGCCGCCGGCAAAGGTACTCGTCTTAAGTCTCGCCGTCCCAAGGTGCTTCACGAGATCGGCGGTCGCGCGCTGCTTGCTCACGTCATCGATGCAGCGAAGACTGTCGTCTCCGCGGAGCACATCTACTGCGTGATCGGCCACGAGGCCGAGCGCGTCCGCTCTGCCGTCGAGCACACCGGCGTCGGCTTCGTCCTCCAGGCCGAGCAGCGCGGAACTGGCCACGCGCTCCAGATGGTCAAGGCCGAGTTCGCGCTGAACGGCACACGCCCCCCATCAAATTTGCTCGTGCTCTCCGGCGATGTACCGCTCATCCGCCCTGAAACGATCCACGCCTTGATGGAATTCCACGCGTCTGAGCGCGCAGCGATGACCATCCTCACCGCGATCCCCTCCGATCCATCGGGCTACGGCCGCGTTCTTCGGAAAGACACGCTCTCGAAAGAGGTTCGTGGCATCGTCGAGCAAAAGGATCTAAAGCCTGGGGACTATGAATCAGGCGAGATCAACTCCGGCATTTACTGCTTCGACACCACCGCGCTGTTTTATAACCTCGATCGGCTCAACGACCAGAACGCCAGCGGCGAGTTCTATCTGACCGACGTCGCCGCACTGCTCGTATCCGAGGGCAAGCGCGTTGTCGCCACCGTCGCGCTCGATATCGAGGAGGTCCTTGGCGCGAACACCATCACGGAGATGATGCACCTCGACGCGGCGATGCGGTCCGCTGCCGCTCGGCGCCTTATGGCTGCAGGCGTAACCATCTTTCGGCCGGAGACGTGCGTCATCGATGCGGCCGTCGAGGTCGCGCCCGATACGGTGATTGAGCCGTTTGTGCAGCTCCTTGGCAATACGCGGATCGGCTCCGACTGCCGCATTCGGTCCTATTCCGTCGTCCAGAACTCGACGCTCGGCGACGGCGTGCTGGTGCGCAACGGCTGCATTCTTGACGAAGCCAGTGTCGGCGAGGGCGCGCTGCTCGGGCCCTACGCTCACCTTCGGCCCGGAAGCGAGATCGGCCCGGAAGCTCACATCGGTAACTTCGTCGAAACCAAGAAGGTTCGCCTCGGCCGCGGATCCAAGGCCAACCACCTCACGTATCTCGGCGACGCCATCATCGGTTCCGGCACCAACATCGGCGCCGGCGCGATCACCTGCAACTACGACGGCGCGCACAAACACACGACTACGATCGGCGACAACGTTTTTATCGGATCGGATTCCACGCTTGTCGCCCCGCTCACCATCGGGGACGACGCTTATGTGGCCGCTGCCTCCTGCATCACAGAAGATGTACCGGCGGACGCACTCGCCCTGGGCCGCAGCCGGCAAGTCACCAAGGAAGGGTGGGTCGCCGCACGTAAGGCGCGCAAACTTTCCCCCTGAACGGCTCGAAACAAAGGAGACCTCATGCAGAAGCTGTCTGACAGCCAGGTGCAGCAAGCTCTGACGACGCTACCCAGCTGGGTTTTGCAGAACGGCGAGATTGTGCAGCAACGCACGTTCAAGGACTTTGTCACGGCGATGGCGTTTGTGAATGACGTCGCGCAGCTCGCCGAGGCCGCCGGTCACCATCCTGGCATCGATATCCGCTATAACCGGGTCCGACTGACACTCGTGACCCATGACGCTGGGGGGATTACGCAGAACGACATCGAACTTGCACAGAAAATCAACAACTTGGCGCATTGAAGGAAATTCTTCGGTGTGGCGAGAAATGATTGCTTGAGTCTGCGGCCGAGCCTGTGCTACGCTGAAGCCCTGCCAAGGGAATTCCCTACGGCAAACGTTTTCCTGAGCGCTCTACGGCTCAGAACAAGTTGCGTCACTGGCCTCCCGGCACGAAGCAAAATACCGTTTCGTGCCGCCTTTTTTTTTCTAAAATCGGCCACACTCTCGCTTGAATCGTGTCGCTTCCCGGCACATCTATAATGAGGACAGTTCTTTGCAGCGCCACAACGCAATGTTGCGGCCAGCTCCATATGGGGGCGTCACGGCTTCGACGGGATTGCTTGCGGCAGAGAGGCATGCCGGGGTGTGTGCACCCGTAATCGCTCACAAAACCATAAGTGCCAACAACAATCTGGCTCTTGCTGCTTAATTAACTAAGTAGCCGATCGCTCCCGCTTCGCCTATGGGCGGGTACCGATCGTCGCACAGTAGGCTGGTCCGCGGGGTTCCGCCTGTACGCCAAGGACGAGATCAATCAGGCTGGTGGCCGGCGCATCTTCGCCCGTTCTAAGCGCCGGCTACGAGACAAATCAGAACCGGGAAAAGCATGAATGCTCTCTGTTGTCAGCTTTTTCGGACGCGGGTTCGACTCCCGCCGCCTCCACCATACTTAACTGCTTTAATTTCAGTGCTTTATGTGCACCTTGTTTTCCCGTGTACGATACACGTACGATAGATGCGTCATGCTGACGCTCTATCGACGCCATCTCAAGCGCTGTTCCAAGACTTCAGACAGGTTCTATAAGCGGTGCTCCTGCCCCATGTGGGTAGAGGGCACGGCTCGTGGCGAATACATCCGCCGCAGCCTCAAAACGGGAAGTTGGGAACGAGCCGCGGAGCTCGCTCGGTTTATCGAAGACTCGGAGGAGCCCGGCAGCACACCGGAACGCAAAGAGGAACCCGTGACGGTGGAGCAAGCCGTCTCGGAATATCTCGCGGACGCGAAGGCGCGCGAGCTGAGCGAAGCGACGCTCTACAAGCTGGACATCTTTTTCCGCAAACAGTTCCTGTCCTGGTGCAAGTCGGAGGGATACAAACTGCTGCGCGAGCTGAACCTTCCTGCCGTGCGTTCCTTCCGTGCTTCCTGGAAAGACGGCGCAATGGCGAAGAAGAAAAAACAGGAGCGTCTCACTGGGTTCTTCTGGTTCTGTATTCGCGCTGGTTGGATCACGACCAACCCCACGCACAACCTTGGCCGGATTGCAGTCAATCAGGCGCCGACCGATTACTTCACGCGCGAAGAGTTCGATAAGCTGCTCGACTCCACCTACTTGTATCGCGAGAGTCGTTCAGACGATTCGATCGGTGGCACGAATGGCACTCGCCTTCGGACCCTCCTGCTGCTAATGCGCTGGAGCGGGCTCCGCATCCGCGATGCCATTACGCTCGAACGCACGCGTCTCGTTGGTGACAATCTGCTGCTGTATCAAGCAAAGACCGGTACGCCCGTTTATGTTCCCCTTCCCCCGCAAGTGGCGCAGGGGCTGCGGGATGTGCCCGCCGGCAACAAGCCAAATCCGCGGTACTTCTTCTGGTCCGGGAATGGTCTGCCGAAGACAGCCGTTGCTGATTGGCAGAGGAGTTTCCGGCGGCTATTCACGCTGGCGGGTCTCGAGAAGCCGGATGGCACGTCAAAACGCTGCTTCCCTCACATGCTGCGAGACACTTTTGCCGTCGAAATGCTGCTCGCCGGCGTGCCGATCGATCAGGTCTCGATGCTCCTTGGACATTCGAGCGTAAAGATCACGGAGAAGCACTACTCTCCCTGGGTGAAGGCACGGCAGGAGCAGCTCGCAGCTAGCGTGCGAAATGCCTGGGGCACCCTCGGCGCGGTTCCTCCTCCGAAGCCGAAGAAAAAGGCTAAAGTGCTTGCGATGGCTGGCTAACAATGCGGCCGTCGTCAGGCGCGCTCCCGCCGTTGGTGAACGCGAATAAGGACGCTCTGCGGCACGCGCAGGTTGTGATAGCCACGTTTACGACTGGTTTCGTCGCTGCCCCAGCGAAGGACTCCGTCCTCGTCATCGAAGAGGCGGCGCACCGTCTTTTCACTTACACCCCACAGGTTTGCGATCTCCGGAACGGTGTAATGACGCTCTAGTGCAACCGAATGAATGCCTTCGCTCTGCACCGGCTTCCTATCAGCGGGATCGATAGTCGATGTATTCCAAGGCATCTTGGCCCCCGTGCGTACATAATTTTCCGTGCCGAGGCGTGCTGTCCAATGATTTGCGCGACATGCGTTATGACGCCGACGCATACGAACCGCTTTTGCGAAGCCGGCCTTAGACGCCGGAAGCCGCGTAGGCGATGCCGGGCCGGCAACCTGAAAAGTACAAAGCGTCTCTAAATCATCACGATCTCGACCCAATCTGTCGCTGGATGGGCACTGATCGCACGATCTCTCATAAGGGGAGGCGGACCATGCAGAGGTTAACTGAGGTTCGCTTATTAGTTGCAATCGTCACTCTCTCAGAGGAGTTGAACTTCACCCGCGCAGCGAGACGTCTCGGCATCAGCCAGTCCGGCCTGAGCCGAAGAGTGAGCACGCTGGAGACGAAGAATCGAATCAAGCTCTTTGAGAGAGACCACGCCAACGTAGTGCTCACAGAGGCTGGTAGGGTGTTCGTGGAGGAAGCGAAGCTTTCGCTTCTCCATGACGAGCGCGCGATGCAGTCGGCCAGGGCGTTTGCGGAAGGTGTCGAATCGGTCCTGGCGATTGGCAGGTCGCCGTACACAGATCCCTTCCTAACCTCTGCCCTTTTGTCGATCCACCTTCCGCTTTATCCGCACCTGCAGATTCAACTCCGGAGCGATTTTGCTCCCGAGCTGATTCACGATCTGATTGTGTCCAAGCTGGATCTCGCGCTCATTGCGAACCCCGGTCCCAATCGGAAGCTGACCACGACCAAGGTGAGCGAGGCACCGATGTATGTGGTGCTTCCCGACAACTGCCCGCTGGCTGCTCAGGAAGCCGTGGCTTTGGCCGACCTGGCCAATTACAGCTGGATACTCTTCGAGCGGAAGGCTCATCCGGGGATGTACGATGCCATCCTGAGACGCGCCGCGGAAGAAGAGATTGTGGTGCGCAGCGGGCAAAAAGTCCTCACTGCAGAAGACGCGGCGCAACTAGTTTCAGAGAATCTTGGCGTCGCGTTCGTCAGTATGACGGGAGCGCAGCGGATCGCCAGGCAAGGCGCTGTCGTCCGTCCCCTGACGGACAAAGAGCTTCAGCACCAAGTATGCCTTGCATCGCGAGCAGACAATCGATCGAAGCTGGTCAGTGAATTTGCGCGCGCTTTCATGCGGCGCATCTCACAGGTTAAAATTCCGCCTCAGAGTGCGCGCCCGATCGAGCAGACAGACAGCATCAGCCCACGGGTAGCGTAGAAGGCCGCGCGGTATAGATCAATCATCCGGAGCGAAGTAACTGAGTGGTTTGCCGTAAATCCTGGAGAGTTCCCACAATTCGGCGATATCGATGACGCGTTCACCGGATTCGCACTTGTTCAGAAATGAGTGTGACATCCCCATCCGGATAGAGACATCGCGTTGGGTCAGACCGGATTCCAGGCGCGCAGCGACCAATCTCGACAGAACACGATCGTAATATGCGCGCAACCTGGCGTTCCGTCCCTTTCGGGATCGCCTCGCTTCCGGTTTTGCACGCGCCGCCACACCCTGAAGTGTGGTGAACTCTTGACGAATCCCCTAATAAGGGACACCCTTGCCAGAGAGATCTGAAGGATCACAGAACAGATGGAAAATGCAGCTATCGAGTTCCCGGAGGTGGTGGGAAAAACTATCAAGGAAATGGCCGTGCACGATGATCCGCTGTACGGACGCGAAGTGCTGGCGCGATTCACGGATGGAACTCAGTTGTCTATCTGTATTGCCGCAACCCAATCTGTGGAAGCTCGCTACTGCAGCGAGGAGACTCCCGACGAGCCGATTTTCGTTCGTCAGGAGTGAAGTTGTGCATGCGCCGCGAACTGCTTCGCGATCATTGAATGTCCGGCTCAAAAGTTCGCCTGTCCCAATTTGTTACGCCGTTGCGTAGCAGCGTCAGCCGGGTGGGCCGCACCTCTAATGAGGCCTGGTGCAGTCAGATGGTGCGAAGCACCCGACCGAGGCCGCGATTCGATGGGCGGGATTTGGCCGGAGATGATCCTAACCTCCCTGCGCGCGGTTCAAGTGCTTTTGGAACCGCAGAACGCCAATTGTCTGAATCGCAGCAACTGCGATCAGGACTGCTGTGAAAACCAGAACCCAAGGCAAGTGGCGCTTCTCAACGACTTGATACGCAATGCCGTGAGCCGCTGTCAGCACGAAGGCTGCATACGTCCACCTTTGAAGAGACTTCCAGCGGCGAGTTCCCAGGGAACGGAGAGACAGATCATTGGAGATCGCCAAGAGCATCAGGAAGAGGAAGGCAGCACCCAGTCCGGCGAAGTTGGCAAAGCCAAATTTCGTATTTTGCAATCGGAGCGGATGAAGCTGTTTGAAAAAATACATCCACATCCGTCCGCGAAGATGGACGGTCAAGCCCACTGCAGTATGAAAGATCGCCAGGATACCCGTCCAGATACCCACATCCCGACGAAAATCAGAGCTGATGGGATTGGGTCGCCGCCATAGGACATTCCATGGTCCGAGCCATAGCGATGCCCCGAGAAAGATCAGACCAGCGTAGGCAGTCGCCATGCTCAGCCGATGGCGAACGTCTGGTGGAGGTGTTGCCGCATACGCCAAGACAATAAGCGCGACTGCAGCCGTTGCGAGAACAATATGACGTTTGGATCGTCGAAACCAGTAACTGTTTCTAGGCATTGGGACCAAGGCGGGCGTGTTCCGAACGCTTTGATACTCCGTTTCTCCGCACTCGTGGCCCTGACATGCTTCGATTGTGTTCATGATTATCAGAATTGCTCATCATACGCAGCGCATTGGCGATTTTGCGTAAGTTCACGAGAGAAACTCCGCAGCGGTTCGGTGCGCGTAGTCGCAACCACTCGCGAGTGTGCATTGCTGACATCGAGGCCTCTTATCCTTGCATGTCACGCGCCCGTGTTCCCGCAGCAGAAGGAATGCCGCCTGCACCTCCGGGGCGTCCCGCGGCAGCACCATGGCAATGTTCCGCTGCACATCCAGGTACATGCGTCCATAGTTCTCCTGCTTTCTTGCCCAACCCACGCGAACCAACACCCGCAACCCGTTAGACTCCAGCGGCAATCCTGCGGTTATTCCGCAGAATAAGAGTATCTTTTCAGCCCCTGGATCTCCGATGTTCGGGAATTGCTTCAGTGCTCTCTTGGCCTTTAGGTACGGCATATCGAGGATGCGGTTCAAGTCCCCGTCGAACTGCTCCAGCGTGATGCGGGCAATCTCACGCCATCGAAACACACGCATTTCGGGCCGCATCCCGCCTCGCCGTGCCAACGGTAACAGCGTTGCGTCGGGTGCCCGTTCTATTGCCTCAGCGCTCATTCCCACCAAGTCGCGCAGCGCTTCAAATACCTCTCGCCGGCGCTTGTCCGGCAGCAGGTAGCAGGCATTCTCCCACATGACCCACTCAAATGGTCCTTGCGCAGCAGGCTTGTCAAGCTGCCCATACTGCTTCTTAAGGCGTGACATCGTCTTTGAGAACGTCAGCATTCAACGGCCCCCGGAAGGCCTGCAGGCGTGGGGCACACGAAATCCTATGCGGCCAGCGCGACTGCTTTTGAAACTCACCGCCCGGACCCAGATTCCCGCAAGGCGGCTTATCTCTTCTACTCTTAATCGAACCGTGGGCTATGGCGACGCAACTTGATGGCTCGGGAGCAGCGTTTCACACCATCGCGGCAGGGCGATTCTCAGGATTGCTCACTCGAACTGGTACCCGAAGCATTTTCATATGCGAGAACAGGGCGTGCACGCTTTCAAACCGGGCTTCGCTTGAACGAGCAAGACACAAGCAAGGGCCAAAAGCCGGATTATAGTAGCTCTGAATCCCGATGCGGATAACGCGCCACTCTAATGCGAGGGGAGATCTGAGTGTCTTAGCGGAGGCTTTCTGCATGCGTGGTGAGCAAGACAGCTATTTGTGTTTCGCCGCGCTCCGATCACGTTAGCGCTCTCAGCGCTTGTCGTTGCCGACCTCGGAATGATCACTGTCGCCGTATCGGAGTATCCGGTTCTATTTTCCCAGCCAGGAGCACGTACTTTTGAAGTGGAACCGATCTGTGCATTGGTCGTCTATGCTGTGGCAATTGTCTGCTTCGCACAAGTGCGCGGTGCAACCTGGGATGCGATTCTGCCGACCGCAGCCATTTTCGGTGTTCTCACTGGAACTTTGGAAATTGTGAGCATGGGGTTCGAAAACGGAACCCCGTTTTCAGTCGGTGGCCCAGCTCTTCAAATTGTCTCCATACTGATCCTCTTTACCGTATGGGGGATAGCGGGGGGCCGAATCGCACGCACTCTCAAGTCGAACCGTGCTGGCTTGGTCGCAGCGGTTTCCAGTGCATGCATTTGTATGCTTATCGGTGTGACAGCGGCTTCGTGATTCAATTGTTTCTTCTTCCCCCCGCACCGGCATATGTTGGCACATGGGCGGAGTTCAAGCGGAGCGGATGGACGGATGCACGGGCCTTTGGCCGGCGAACACACTCGATTCAGGATTCACGCATCTCGTTATAACTCCAATAGTCGCGCTGATCTTCGGAGGGATCGCCTGTTGGGTTGCTCGATTTTTCCCTTCTAAGTCTGCTGTGGTTGACCGTAGGGCGCGCCGAGTCTCCGACAGGTCGGGAGATGCCATTCGTCCCAATTCTGTCCACTTGCGCGAAGCGGGTGCTGTGCGATGCCCGTGGAAGCAAAACAGAGAATATACAAGAAGCAAGCTACTCTCCTTAGGAGTGCCGTGCGCTCCGAAAACGCGTCCGCATCACAAATTCCTCAGGTGGCAGGATACGGAGCAGTTGCTAAGATTCTATGAAGAAGCTCTTCTCACTTGTGGGTGGCTGTTTATGCGCATACACAAGATTTGAACCGATGACCGTTCAGTGTTCTACTCGTCACATCACTCTATGGACCGTCGCCGATTCGCTCGCCTATCCGCCTTAACCCTTGCTGCCACGCAAGTGTCGATTCCTGCACACTCATTGACTGCGGTAGCAGGTTCCGCAAGACGACTCGGGATCGCGCCGGTCGGGCTCGGGAGCATCGCCGAAGTCTTCATGCGTGCCGTCGGCCAAACGCCAAACTCCCGAATCACGGGCTTGGTAACCGGCCATCCCGCGGAAAAAGGCACAAAGTTCTCTCAGCAGTATGGAGTGCCAACAACGTCAATCTACACTTACGATACCTTTGACCACATCCGCGACAATGCCGCTATTGACGCCGTTTACATAGCTTTGCCGAACAGCATGCACTGCGAGTACACCGTTCGCGCCGCAGAGGCCGGCAAACATGTCTTTTGTGAAAAGCCGATGGCGATCTCATCAGCCGAGTGCCGCCTCATGATCGATGCTTGCCACCGCGCGAAGGTCAAGCTCATGATCGGCTACCGGATACACTACGACGCCACCTTTCTTGAAATTCGTGACCTCGTTCGTTCAGGCGCGCTCGGGGACATCGAAGCTTTCCAGGCAGGCTATTACGGGTTCAAGAATAAGCAACAATGGCGACTCGACCGTGCTTTGGCGGGCGGTGGCTCCCTGATGGATCTCGGCGTATATCCGCTCAATTCGATACGTTGGCTCGCCGCCGAGGAAGCTAATGACTATCGTGCATTCGTGGCCACCCGAGAAAAGGGTGACAAGTTTTCGTCGGTCGAACAAAGCGTCGAGTGGCTCATGAAGTTCCCGTCGGGCATTCTCGCCAGTTGCGGGAGTTCGTACGGTCAAAGCGGCACGAACTTCTTGCAAATTAACGGCTCGAAGGGTCATCTACGCCTCGAACCCGCCTTCGGTTACGGAGACGTGGTCCTCAAATACACTGGGGTAAGCGCGTCTGGAGACATTTCGGGAGGTGGCCCAGTCACCCATCCGGATCAATTTATCGAAGAGATCGTTCACTTTGCGGACAGCGTTCTCAGAAATAAGCCTCTCAACACGCCAGGAGAGGAAGGCTTGGCCGATCTCCTGGCTATTGAGGCCATCTACCAAGCGGCTGGCAGTCCGATCGCGTGAACTCCACCAGCTGGTTCTGATACTCACATCTCCTATATAGATGTTGGTTTCATGCGGTGCTCGCTTTCCCTACCTTGAGGGGCAATGCGAAGCCGAAGGACACTCCCACTTCGTCGCTGCTTGCCCAAACACGTCCTCCGTGCGCTTCGATGATGTTCTTGACGATCGCCAGGCCAAGACCCGTACCGCCTGTAGACCGCTCGCGTGACGGGTCGGCCCGATAAAAGCGATCAAACACATGCGTAATCTCATAACTACTGAGTTGACTACCGGTATTTTGGACCTCAATGTTCACTTCCCCATCGACGTCATGCGCATGCACGGTAACCGTTCCGTCTGCGGGAGTGTGTCGAGCTGCATTCGTGAGGATATTCAGCATGACCTGACGCAATCGAACCGGATCAGCTTGAAGAACCGTGACCATCGGCCACAACTACGTGAAGTCTGGAATCGCCTTCGAGCCCAGCCGCTCGAACGGCTGATGCGATGATAGGTTCGAGAGGCTCTTCGGAGATGTTCAGCCGCAGTTCGCGCGCCTCCGCGAGCGCCACTTCGTGCAAATCCTCGACAAGTCTTGTAAGGTGGCCGATTTCTTCGTTAGCTCCTTCGATTTCGCTGCGCGGGTCTTCGGAGATGCCATCGGAAATGGAGTCCAGCCGACACCGCAGCGCGGTCAGTGGTGTCCTCAGTTCGTGTACTACGTCGTGTACAAGGTTTCTCCGCAGCGCTCTGCTGATTTTCGAGCTCGGAAGCCATCGCATTGAAGCTCTTGCTCAGTTCGGCGATCTCGTCCGACCCTCGAATGCTTACCCTCCGCGTCAGGTCCCCCATGGCAAGTTCGCGCGCAGCCTTGCGGAGTTCCTCGACGGGTCCGACAACTCTTCGACGTCAGTGTCCAAGTGGCTAGCAACGCGGCGGCAGCCACCAGTCCTGTTACCAGAAGCAGCGAGCGATCCACAGATCCGAGAAAAATTGAGTCCGGCTGCTCAAGTCTCTCCATCCGGTATGGGGAATACGTAGAGAGTTGCTGATCCGCCGCCTTGGTAATGGATCGGAGTACCGTCCATATGAATCATCAGAGTGGCTCGCGCTGCCGATTTGCCGTGTCCGCTCTGCGTCAGGTAAATAGTCACTTCTGGTCCAGCGCGAGACAATCGAGATGTCGCTAACACCATCCAATGGCTTACCGAACTTTGCAAGGATTTGATTGGCGGAGTCGACAAGAACATAAACGTCTCTTGGGGAGAGCGCGGCCGCGGCGGCCTCCAATGATGCTGAATCGCAACAATGCTTTTCGAGGATCGCGGCAACTTTGCCACCATTGACTTCACCGCCGTTAGCTGACGTCGCGAGTCTTCGTGAGTGCTTGAAAGCGACGGAATTCTGTTCGCGTGCGCTGCCGGGCGGTCAGGGCAACGGCAACAATTGCCGCAATCAGCCAGTGTGCCAACGGCGACCATCATGCGAAGCCGCAGGCTCCGAATCACTGGGCCCCCATACGGTAGCCGACGCCGTGGACAGTGACAATGTAGTGGTCACCATGGCGTTCTATCTTTCTTCGCAGGTTGGTTATGTGGACGTCAACGGTGCGATCGACCCCGTCGAAGTCGGGGTCGAAAGCCCGAGACAGTAATTCTTCGCGCGTGAATGCACGTCCTAAGGACTTCGTAAACACTTCGAGAAGGCGGAATTCGGTCCGCGTGAGTGCGACAGGTTCGCCATGTAGTCGGACGCTGCGGCTCCAGCAGTTGATCTCGAGACCGCCGACCACAATCGGTGGAGGCGGTTCTGTAGGTTGCAGCGATGTTCGGCGTAAAAGGGCTTGTACTCTGCGCGACAACTTCACGTGGCCGGAACGGCTTGGAAACATAATCGTCGGCACCAAGGTCAAATCCCGCGACTTGATCGGCTTCAGAAGTTCGCGCGGTAAGCATCATGATGGGTAACGTCGAGGTCTGGCGAAGACGCTTGCAGATCTCGTGACCGGGAATACCTGGGATCATCAGGTCCAGAATCAGGAGGGCCACCTCCTTTCCAGATGCTAATTCCAAACCCCGAACGCCGTCCCGGGCAACCACCGTCTCGTATCCAGCCCGCGTTAGGTAGAGGCTTAGAGTCGATGAGACAACGGCGTCATCCTCCACGATCACGATGCGCATACTCCTCCTTCCACCTTAGCGAGAAAGCGAACGCGTCAAGGCTGATCCGATTATCTCAGCGGCTGGTGGGTCCAGATTGGCCATGACAACAACTGTCCAAGGACCGCTCTGTTGCACGACTGCATTGATCCCGGGTGCACCGCCTCCAATGTTCAAGCTGTTTGACGAAGCGACGTCTGGAATCCGCTTGGTTCGTAGGGCCTCCGAATAGCGGAAAAGGTCGGCCAGTCGAGGAGTAGCCTCCGCCTGCTGCACACCCCGCCGCCCCATTCATGAGCACATTGCTTTGCAACGCCCCTCCGTGTTCAGGATGCGTATAACCTACCGCGACGTCCGGATTAATGCCATCAGCCTGGAGAAATCCCGTCGAGTCCATGCCGGCAGGTTTGAAGATGTTCTCCTCCACATATCGCTCATAGGACATCGAAGAGACGCGCTCAATAATGGCACCCAACACTACATAGCAGCCATTGCAATACTGAGTTCGTGCACCCGGCGCAAACATCGGCTTCGCGTTCGAAACAAAGTTGTAGTAATCAGCGTTGGAACGAAAGCGATCCTTCGATACGCGGTCAAATTCTTCTCCAAACACATCGGCAATGCCCGCCGAGTGATGCAATAACTGGTCAACCGTAGCTGTCCTACTCTCTGCCTGCGGATAATCAGGCAGCAGCTTTCCTATTGTGTCGGTCAGCGAAATCTTCCCTCGTGCCACCAATTGCTCAATCGCTGTCTTCGTAAAGGCTTTATCGATAGACCCCACATTGAAGCGAGTCGAGGGGCCATTTCGCAGTTTGTTTGACCGGTCGGCGAAACCGGCTGAGCCCGCGTAGACGGTCTTTCCGTCTTTCGCGATCAGGACATCGCCTGAAAACACGTCCTTCTCTGCCAACTCGCCGAAGGTAATCGTCCAGTATTGAGGTCAGTTGCTCCTCCGACATTGCGCCATTGACCCGCAGGGGGCTCGACACTCGCGTCGGGGCCTTGCCGGATGGCCCTCCAATCCTCACACCGATCTTTTCGATCTTGAACGGAGGATCGTTTTCCAAAGTAAGTTCGATTACGCCGCTCGCACCGGTTGACCCCTTGATGTGAAGCCTGAGTGGCTGATCGGGGCCCTCGACGCGACCCAGAGTGAGCGTTCCGAAGTCACGTCGAATATTTTCGTATGTCTGCTTGCGCTCCTCGACGGTCTGCCGCTTTAGTTGGCTCGCCGTGAAATGCTCCTGAGCCATTTTCTCCCACGCTTCGGGCGCGGTATTGTTGAGCGCTTTCACGAACGAATCAATATGGTTTCTGATCTCCGGTGGGGGCCCTCCCATGAGCACCTGCTGGCCGTGGGCCAACGATCCGAATACCAAGATTGAAGCAAGTAAACCTGCACACCACCCAACGAACCGACTCATAGAAGTCCTCCTAGCGGAAAGGCTATGTGTCCGTTGCTAAGGAATTATGAAGGGAAACGCACCGAACGGCAGCTCGTTCATTGCTTACATCCTGGTGCCGGTCGCTACGACAAGATAGGGCGGATCCTTCACAAGATCTGAACGATCCTTCCCTAGTCTCTAGTTGATCTCGTGGAGTGCAGATAATGAGAGCTATCTTCGCGATTACGGCGCTCGTCCTAACTACGATGGCCGGCGCAGAGCCGATGCAGCAAGCATGGAACCCTCAGCCGCGAAATCCGTCGTTCAACAACTGATTGCTGATTTGGACGTATACATCTTTCCTGAGAAGGCCAACGCTTCTCAAGGCGTACCTTCTCCAACACATGGACGCCTACGAGGCAACCACCACTCCGGAGGCCTTGGCTGCAAAGCTTACCTCCGACATGCGCGCAGTAGCCAGCGACAAACATCTAGCGGTTTTCTACAATCCTCAGGCCTCACCAAGCGAAGCGTCGCCGAGTCATCCAGACGAAGAGAAGATGCACCGAATCGAGCAGGTAAGAGGGATTTGGTATCCGATCCGTTGCTCGCCTTCCTGGCAATGTCGGTCTAATCGACATTGGATATTTCTCCGATGATCCGGAAGCGCTTTGCCGCAATGGACGCAGCCATGAGTCTTCTCCATGGTTCCGACGCCTTGATCATTGATCTTCGCCGTAATATGGGCGGTCACCCGGCAATGGTCGAGCGTTTATTGACATACTTGTTTGCAGGCCAAGTGCAACTTACCTCGATTGTGTGGCGGGAAGCAGGAAAGGAACGCACTGAGGAACAGTGGACACTGGTCTATGTTCCGGGCGAAAGGTTCGTCGGCACTCCCGTCTTTGTTTTGACCAGTGCAGGCCACTTTCTCAGCGGGCGAACAATTCGCCTACGATCTCAAAACCCTCCATCGAGCAACACTCATTGGACACGCAACAGGGGGCGGGGCGAATCCCGCAGCTGCAACCCAACCGACTGGGCTCGGGGTTCGAAGCGTTCATCCCGACCGGTCGAGCAGTGAATCCAATCACCAACACGAATTGGGAGGGGGTTGGAGTTCAGCCGGATATCGAAACCAAGTTTGCCGACGCATTGCTGGAGGCCTACACGCGAGCTCTGAAGGCGGCCAAACCCGCGGTCTCCGAGCCGCGCCTCGACCGCGCCCGAGAGCGAGCAATTTCTGACCCGCACAAGCATTGCGTGACGCGGGATTGATGTCAAACTAAGCGCGGCACGACAACCAAAGAACACGAGCGAAGCGACCCTTCCTCCCAGAAACACGCGCGCTTACTATTGATCATCGTTTAACCCGGTCTGTGAGATCGACATGAGATCCGTTCGGTTGCTGTACCTGTTGCGTTCCGCGTTCGTTGTGTGCACGTTCCTGCCGGTCGCTGCTTCAAGCCGTGAAGCTTGTTCCCAGCAGGCGGCGCAATCGTGCGTTCGAGAGTCGAGCCGGGCCTCATCCTTCGCGTCAAGATCGGCGTGTGGTTCGCAAGCCCCACAATCATTCCCAAGCGACGAACCTTATCCGCAGGACTCTCGACCGAGTTCGCAGCTTCTCATCCCGGTATGAAACACCGTATTGATCGAGGGACACGGAGGCCAGATCAACATCGAGAGCGAGAACGATGCAGCGAACAATGGGACAACGATTCGAATCTTTGTGCCTCTGCGCGCACCCACCAAGACTCCATCCAAGCCTTGACACCGGGTGATGATCTGTCCGCGCCGGAACAAATAACGCAGATCCGGCAGCCGGCTCCCGCTGCGACAACATTCTGGGATGGTTGATCGCTTAAACAGAGGGTTTGCTCGTCCTCTGGGCCGCCCACTTCTTGACTGCATCGCGCCGCTGCACTTCGGCAACACGAGCGCTAATGAACGAACGAAAGCCCCTGTTTAAATTAACATAAACAGGGGCTTCACTCGTCGCAGCGTGTGGAGGATCACGCTACGCATAGACCTGATACTAACGATGGGACGGCGAGACGGAACTTTTGTCAACCGAGTTGCGCGCGCACCGCCTTATGTCACATGGACGACAATGCCGAACGAGCCACATCCTAGCAAGTCTGCACGTCGACCCCTCACCCGCGGGAAAACTATTCAGGCGTTCTCGCTGGCTCGCGGGCTTTCTCGCCGTTACTGAAGGCCTCAGTACCGAAAACAAGCCAGCAGCGCTATGGCGGCGGCGCTCATGATCGCAGCGCAGACCCAACCGAGCAATTTCATGCTCCAGGAGTTCACGCCGCTGCCCATCACCTGGCGATCACTAGTCAAAAGCACGACCATCACGACCAGCGGGGCAGCGAGCAGGCCGTTGAGTATCGCAGACCAGAACATCATCTTCACGGCGTTCAGTCCAGCGAAGTCAAAGACCAGACCCACGAGAATCGAAACGGGGATGATCGCATAGAACTTCTGCGCGAGCCGAGGTTTCAGGTTGAGTGAAGCCGCCCTCCACCTTGCTGCTTCTGAGACTGCGTAGGCGCAAGACCCGGCTAAGGGTTTATGATGTCTTCCGGCATCGAGCCAAGGTTGCGAACGCATCGGAATCCATTCACATCCGACCGATCGAAAGGCGAGAGCGCCTCAGGGTCCGCATACAGATAGCTAGGAGACTTCCAGTATCCGCCCAGAATAAAGCGGAGTTCACCATCCACTGTGTTCGCGATCCACTCCCGCACATTCCCCGCCATATCGTAGGTGCCGTATGGACCAACTCCCGGGTACGCTCCCACCGCTGCGGGCGCGCTATTGGAGATGTTACTCACCGCGACCGTGTACTCCGCCTCATCCGGCGGAGCCGCTTCAAAGAACTGCGCGACTGTCGGCAAAGTCTTTCCCGCATACCCGGCATACGCTGACGCCTCGAACCAGCTCACACCGCTCACGGGAAGATCGGTCTGGCCGTCCGCATAGTGTCCGCCTGCCCAGGTTGAAGGCCCCGGACGCCCGCTGATATCCCGGAACTCCGTCATCGCCTGCTGCCACGGAATGTCGCGCCCGTTCTGCGTGAAATGATCCGGCCAGTACTGCGGCTTTTGATAACCTCCGCTATCGACGAACCGCTGATACTCGCGGTTCGTCACCTCATACTGATCCATGTAATACGGCGGCAGCATGTACGGCCCTACCCAGCCAATGAAGCCGACATACGTGGTCCAGGTTCGCTCGGGCACATACACCATGCCTTTTGGCGCGCTCCGGAAGGATGCGAGAGCAAAGTTCATCTTTGCGCTCGTCTGAGGCGCTTCGATCATCTCGCCAATATCGGGCTTTGAGATCTTCCAGCGGAAATACCCATTCGGAATCCGCACGTTCTGCAAAGGCGTGGTGCTCAATCGATACCACACCCCCTTCGGCGTCAGATAGTCCTGCATCTCCACCGTCGCTCCCGATGGAGTGGAAGTGAACGAGACGGCGGACGTATTCTCTTGCGCAATCTGCTGCAGCTGCGGATCCGACGGCAGGATCTTCTGCACCTTCTCGGCAAGAAGAAACGCCGCCAGAGATCTCTTTGCATTCAGCAGGCTGACGATCTGTGGAAGTGCCTCCTCGCGTGCCCATCGCCTCTGCGAGAAGCGGTGATACTGCCATCCACCTAGCGTCACCAGCACCACTGCAACCAGCACGGCCGCCGCAATCAGGACACGCGAGACCGGATTCGCCCGCCCGGGCAGTATTGGGTTCGTTGCCGTCATCCGCATCAGCAGATCGGCCAGGGCCGACCGCATCTCCGCAGCTGATGCGTAACGCCTCTCCGGTTGCTTTTCGAGAGAGCGCGCAAGGATCGCCTCGGCCGCCGGCGGTATGTCGGCCCGCAGCGCCCGAATCGGTCTCGGCGACTGCTCCGTCAGCGCGCGCAAAACCTCCAGGCTGCTGCTTCCCTGCAACGGAGTGCGGCCCGCCAGTGACTCGTAATACAGCACACCCAGGCTCCACAAGTCCGTCCGCCGATCCACCGCCTTTCCGTGCACCTGCTCCGGAGACATATACAGCGGCGTGCCCACAATTCCGCGCGTCTCCGCAAATGAAAGCGTCGCGTCCGTACCCGATACGGCGAAGAGCTTTGCGAGTCCGAAGTCCAGCACCTTTGCATGCCCACGCGGCGTAATCATTACGTTCGCGGGCTTCAGGTCGCGGTGCATCACACCCTGTTCGTGCGCCTCTTCGAGTGCCTCCGCCACCTGCAGCGCAATCGAGGTAGCCTCCTTCACGGCAGCACGCCCGCCTTGATCCTTCCGGCAAGCGATTCCCCCTGCACGCACTCCATCACGATGTAGTCGATCCCATCCTGCTGCCCGGCATCGTAGACCGCCGCAATGTGCGGATGGTTCAGCTTTGCCAGCGCCAGCGCTTCCCTGCGAAAATGCCTGCGCGCCTCCTGGCCCATCAGCGTGCCCGCCGCCAGAATCTTAATTGCTACGCTGCGCTCCAGCTTCTCATCACGCGCGCGGTACACCACGCCCATGCCGCCCGACCCTAGCGGCTCCATAATCGAGTAGCGCCCCAGCCTTGTCCCCGCCGGCAGAAACGGGCTTCCATTCGCCGCGGTTGCTCTATCCCATTGCGTCTCCGCTGCCTCAAACAACGGCTCGGCCAGGGAGTTCCTCAGGCGGTCGTTCTCGTCCAGCAGCGCCTCCACGCTACGCCGCAGCTCCGCAGAGTCCCTGCACGCCTTCTCCAAAAACGCAGATCGTTGCTCCGGGCTCAGCTCGAGAGACTCTTCAAAGAGTTCCTCCGCGATGGGCTCCGACTCGTTCATTTTTTCGATGGAATGCGGCCTCGATCGCGGCTCACAGCGACAGACCAGTTGCCCGGTTCGGTCGGCCCGCTGCGGGCAGATAATCGGAATCACCTTATCTTTCATGTGCGGTCGCTCGTCAAGTCGCCACGATAATAGCATGGAGAACAGCAGGGGAAACCTATGGAATCCGGTGGAGAGGTAACGCAGCTCCTCGAGGCAATGCACGACGGCGTTCGTGCGACCGCCGAGAGGCTGCAGCCCCTCGTCTCCTCGGAGCTGCATCGTCTGGCGAAAGCCTACATGCGGGGCGAGCGGCCCGGCCATACCCTGCAACCCACCGCGCTGATCAACGAAGCCTACCTCCGCCTGCTCGGCGACCCGATGGACTGGAAGAATCGTGCGCACTTCATCGGCATCACCGCCAATGCCATGCGCCGAGTACTCGTCGTCCGAGAAGAATCCACATTCGCGCCCATCCTATCAAACATGGCGATGCTAATTCGGCATTTTGCTAGCCCGGCTTTTCATTCGCCGTTCGGCGGAAGTAACGGCGCACGCCCCAGATCATGAACCAGACGAATACCATTCCATCGACGACAAGCGTTGCAACGAAAAGAGGCTTGTACTTTGGATGAGCTACATAGAGCAAGGTTATTGGAAGTCCCGTACCGTAGAGAAACAGTACGAATCCGACAGCGATAAAGACGACACGCCAATTCAGCCGACCCTTTCGCGCCGCGTCCCGTAGAACGAAAAAATCCCAGCAGAGCTTGAAGAATTCGAACATTGTTCCTCCGTGCAGCCGCGACTCATTGCAAAAGCGCGCTCATCCCAATTCGCGAATCAATGTGGCGTGGGCTCTCTCGCTCTACCCCGTCAACTTCTTCCCAGGGGCATTCTCCACCCGCCAAATGACAAAGATGAGGAGAATAACTCAATCGCTGGTCGACGCGCCTATACTTACTCGGTCCGGGCGGGCTGCCGGGCGAATGACTCGGTTTCCTGAATTCGCCGCGTACCTGGTGAATCGAAATTTTAGCAACACGAGCCGGAGATTCTCCGGCAACGGAGCCTCCATGAACAGCCATGCAGCCGTGCTGAGCAGAATCGTGACCATAGCCGCAATGGTCCTCACTTGCTGCATCAGCCAATCCAAGTCCTCCGCCTCCGCCACAAGTCGCTTGGACGGCACCGCGTCTGCAAGTGGGAGCGACGCCGCAAACTGGTCTAGTACGGTCACCAAGCCGGTGACGGATCCTGCGCTGAACAGGACTGCTTACACGGTGCAAGTTCCCGCAGGATGGAAGTTTACCGGGATGCTTGAGCGGATTCCGGGCTGCCACGGGCCCGAGGTTCCCGGGGATGGGCTCGCCTACACAGCTCTTGCCCCCGATGGCATCACAGCGGTCGAGAAGATGGCAGGAACGAGCTGGGGGTGGGCCAGCGACGGCACTGCCGGAGGCAACCCGAAGTGCAAGCCCGTCCAGATCAGCTCGGCTTCGGAGTATTTGCTGAACATTGCCATTCCGAATTTGCGACCAGATGCTAGGAACATCACTGTCGTCCCATTTACGCCCAAGATGAAAGACATGCTCGCGAACGCGAGGCAGCAAGCTCAGTCCCAAGCCCCTCAAGGAATGAAGATTACAGTTGACGCCGCGCGTGTTCGTCTGAAATACGCAATGAACGGCAAACCCGTAGAAGAGATCCTTTGGGCCTTAATCTCGTGCCGCGAACTGGATATGCCACCGTTCCCGATGCTTCATCGGCCAGCGTTGGAACGTCATACTTGCCGTTCAACAGGAACAACAATTACGCGCGCCCCGGAAGGCAAACTGGACGCGCTGATTGCCAAGACCTCCAAATTGCCGCCCCCTGAGATTGATAGGCAGTGGGATCAGGAGGTCATTCAGCGCATGCGCTCACAATTTGCCGTCTGGCAAAAGCGGAACGACGACGAGTTCAAGGCTATCCAGAGCCATTACAAGGAGGTCGGCGACAAGATGCTCGAACAAGGGCGTCAGTTCCAGGACCAGCAGAAATCGAGCTTTAACAACGCGATGGCGCAAGACCGCGCCACGCAGGGTGCGATTGACCATGCCGCCCAGATGCAGGTCCGCGACTCGTTGAACCGGCAGGATTTTATCGACCCAAACACCGGCAGGAAGATCGAAACTTCGAATCAATTCACGCATAACTGGATTAGCTCGGACGGGCAAAGCGTGGTTCTTAACAGCGATCCCACACTCGACCCGAACGGCTTGATTGACCCCGTCCGGCAGAGTTGGACGGAGCTGATTCCTGTGAATTGAGTTAAAGGTCCGAAGTCAGGGTTAGAGCAATTTGTTGTGGGGCGGCAATACCGATATCAATTAGGTCCGTTCACAGCCGGGGGGACGCAACTGTCACTGCCTTTCCGTGTTATAGCGTGTATAAATATGTTCTGTCCCCCCGGTAGAGATTCGTTGTCAGTGCTTCCGAATGGAGTTGGCATGGAATCGCTCGGGATGACATTTCCCCATCGAAAGAACAAAGATGGCACTATCGATTCGATATGCCCGCACTGCTTTGTGACGGTTGCCAACGCCAGGAGCGAGGCAGAATTAGGAGCGGAAGAGCGCCGGCACGAGTGCGACCCTATACTCCGGGCACGCTTAGAATCGTTAAGAGACACCCAACAAATAACAATTTGAGCGTGTATGTGATCGCATGCGGGCGCTAAGCGTGTGGAGGACTAATCGCGCTCAGCGCCCGCTTACGAACCTACGGATCTTCGCGCCCTAACGAAAGCTCTTTCTTGACGCGACATTCAGGCGGTCACTATGTCACGGAGCAGACGGAACAACAACGTGCAGCTCTCGTACCTAAGACGGAACAAGCTGCCCTTGCCTTTTCTGGTTGCGGAAGAGGCAAGGGCAGCTTGTTTAAATCGATCCGGGTGGGTGACTCAGCAATCCCGGAGGCCCGACTGCTATGTATGTTTAGATGACGGTTCGTCATGAAGGTTTGCTCACGAGAAATGAGGAGAGGGGGCAATCCTAGTTTTCCCTCAGGTGTAAATCATTGGCTGGCTGTTTTCTCGCTGTTATCAGGTAAGCGACGCTGGTTAGAACCGGCCTCGCGCCCGCGTACTCGTCCAGAAATCTCCGCCGCTTTGTATTGTCAGCCGCAAAACCACTCGGCGCGCCGGGCACTCTGGCACAATGCGATCCGCACTACCGCGATCTTCGTGCCTCGCTAGCGATGGTCAGCCCGCTTGATCGCTCCGGTGCTGATGGCAGCGCTGCTCGCCGTTCTCTATTTGCTGTTGGTTGTCACACAGTTGGGACGCTCGCCTTCTGATCAGAGTGCTCACGATACGCGCTGTCGGGTTAGAAAATGGCGGAATGCTTGCAAGGCGCGATACCTCCAGCTTGGAGACCGGGTGATGAGACATTAGTCCGCATTCACTACGCCCAATTCAGTGTCACGAAGTCGAACGGGATCTGCAATTACGTCTATCTCAATGATGTTGTCATTCTGGATCGTCAGACTAAGTGCCAGTCGCAGGCGATAGTGCACCGCGACGATCAGGCCAACGTTACCATTCACAAGGGCGATATGCGCGAATCGTGCAAGACCCGTGTTGGTGAGTGTTTCTGTTGCGACGTCTTGAGCGCCATGAACTTCGATAGCACCATCCGAAGACAAGGCGTGACGGTCAGCCCGACGGACCACGGCCGGATCGAGCACCGCGATCAGCGCATTGAAATCGCCGGATCGCGAAGCCGCGAGAAACGCCTCCACTACCTTCCTTTGACGGACTCGGTCGCAGCGGCTCACCGTATCCTTACCATGCACGCGATGGCGAGCACGGCTAGCCAATTTCTTTGCCGCGACCGGGGTTCGCCCGACGATAGCGGCAATCTCATCGAACGGCATAGCAAAGATATCGTGAAGTACAAATGCCAGCCGCTCGGCAGGGGGCAACGCATCCATGACAATCAGTAGCGCGAGGCCTACTGAATCAGTCATCACTGCCTCTTGTTCCGGATCATGACGGCTTGCGAGCTCCGTTCTCACTTGCGTAATCGGCAGGTCAAGACTGTGTTGTCTTCGTGACTTCCGGGACCGCAGCATATCGAGACAGACGCGAGCGACGACTGTGGTCAACCATCCGCCGAGGTTCTCCACGCTGTCCGTGTCCGAGCGGCTAAGGCGTAGCCATACTTCCTGGACGGCGTCGTCTGCTTCGTTCAACGAGCCGAGCATTCGAAAAGCCACAGCCCGAAGATGACCACGATGGTCCTCGAATCGTTCCGTGAGCCAGCCAGATTGATTCATGGTCACCTTTCCTCGCCGCATTCCGTCATTGGTATTGACGATCGAGACTGCACGGAGGTGACAAGGAAATCTCGATGCGACAAAGGAGGAATTCATTCCAGTGCGTGTGCTCATGGCTCAATTCAAAATCAAGCCGGACTCCCTAGAACGGTTCGAAGCCGTTAGGGAAAAGCTACTCTCCGCACTATCACGGGAGCGACCGAACGGGGTTCATTACACCGAGGTGACCCGATGAATGTGGCTTACATACTCGTGACGATTCTGGCCGCGGTAGCAACAGGCTATGCTGCCTCGAACGACTTTACCCGACCGGATTGGATGATAGAAAACATGAAGAGCCTGAACATCCCGCAATCATGGCTAACTACGCTCGGTGTTCTAAAGGGAGCCGGTGCTGTCGGTCTGCTAGCTGGTCTGATGATGCCAAAGATCGGAATCCTTTCCGGTGTGTGTCTAGTGATTTTCTTCCTCGGCGCAATCGGGTTCACCCTACGCGCGCGCTTCTTCGCACATCTGACATACCCTCTTGTGTGGTTAGTGTTGGTCACTGCGTCACTTGCTTTACGGTTGATGAAGATGTGAGCCCCCTCTATAAAGTTGAGGCGCTTCATATGTGAGCATCGATCCACGAAGAAGCACGAACCTTGCGTTAGATCTTCATGTTTTCACGTAGCAGATGCGAGTAGAAAGAGTGATATCGTAATGTGACTCTGAATAGACCCCGAAGTGGTGGTGGCCTTAAAGTGTTGCCATTCTGACCACAATCAGAAACAGGAGCAAATAATGCAAAAGCTACTAGCGCAGCTTGAGGCCGTTTTTCAGGATGCCGAATAGAGCTTCTTCGATGTCCGCGCGCGCCACCTCTGGATGCTCCAGCCACCACTCGGCGAGCCCATGCATACCTTTCTTGGTAAATTCTGCTCTCAAAAACCATTGCTGCTCGGAAACAGGTGTATTGGCGGATGATTCATTTGACTTCATGATCCGGGCGATCCCAAAGGTTGCTGCCGATTGCACTCGGCCGCAGATATTTTGAATTGCGGGCAGCGACTTCGAACTGATTAGCAGAACTCGCGCTGCGTCGGGATCATGCTCGACCAAATCGAAGAAAACTGAGATCGACGCCCTCAACCGTTTGCTGGGGGTGTTCTCGCGAGCGAGTGCCGCTTCGCCCTTCCGCAGTAGTCCGTCTCGAATCTGCTCAACTGCCGCCTCAAAGATCTTCTCTTTCGAAGAGAAGTGATCGTACAGGACCGGTTTGGTGACAGACGCAGTTCGCGAAATCTCTTCAACCGAAGATCCGTCGTACCCGCTCCGCGAGAAAACCTTGATCGCCGCCTGAATCAGCCTTTCGCGACGTTCGGGCCCCGGAAGTCGCCTTTTGATTTGTTCCGCCATCTTGACATCATAACCTACCGAGCAGTAGGTTGTATTTCAAGTGTGGTTACCGGTGGGTAGGTTGTGAGAGAGGGGAACGCAAGATGAACCAATCGTTATGGGTAATACAGGCAGTTCTTGCCGCCTTGTTCCTAGGCTCGGGAATCGCCAAATCGGTTATGTCGAAAGAGCGCATGCTAGCCACTGGGCAAACGGGAGCGGCAGCGATGCCGATAGGATTTGTTCGCTTTATCGCGATATGCGAAATTTTGGGCGCGATAGGACTGATCGCGCCTCAGGCTTGTGGAATTCATCCACAACTAACCGCACTTGCTGCAATCGGTTTGGCGGTCATCATGTGCGGAGCCGCTGGTATTCACTACCGCATCCACGAGTTGAAGCCGATTGCTGTAAACAGCTTGCTCTTCCTCCTCTGCCTAGTCGTTGCCTGGGGCCGGAGATGATTTCCGGTCAAGAATCGTTGGGCAGGATTAACAAAGATGAAAGCTTGCGGGCTACCCAACATTGGATTGCGCAAACGATCATTGCTTTTCCTGCTGCGGAGATGCCGATTAGGTGGAGTGGGCTCAACAACCGGCAGGATTTCATCGACCCAAACACCGGCAGGAAGATCGAAATTTCGAATCAATTCACGCATAACTGGATTAGCTCGGACGGGCAGAGCGTGGTGCTCAACAGCGGCGGTTGTGCGCAAGCCTAGGCCAACTTCAGAACCCGAGCAGAGGAGTCTTCCGCTGGCCGTCTAACAACCAACTGCTGAGTGAGCGATCGCAGTCCGCGTCGGCTTGTGCTCACCTTTGGCGTACCAGGAGCATGTCGACGCTGTGCATGGCGGGTTTGGTGCCGACGGTCACTTCAGTGCTCTCCGCCCATTCACCTTTGGGGCTGAGGTGCATAGTATTGGCGATATGAGCTGGACCGGCATTGTAGGTCCAGGAAAACCCGTCGGCCACGACGTTCATCTCCGCGTCGACATAATGACCAGCGTTGTAGGCGCGGAAGCGATAGGTTTTGGTCGCTTCGTCGTACGCGACGGTAGCCAGCGCCTCAAACGACGTCGAGCCGTCGGTTTTACGACTAGCGCCTTGAATGAGAAGAACCAGCCCGCTAAGCTTGAACTGGACATCTTCAGTCTGGAGTAGCTGCAATGGCTCCCCGGCTCCGCGGATAGTGACCGGCCCCGACCAGCGGCCCACAAGGAAGGCGAGCTTCTGCATTGCCTCGCGCTGGCTGTCCACAATGGAGAGCGGCTGCTGTGCCCCGAGCGAGTGGGCAACCATTAATAGGCTTGCGGCTAGGATGATGCAACGGAACGGGTTGCGTTTGGGTCTTCCCGGGAAATCCGGCATTGGCGGGCTCCGATATCTTCGACTGGTCGTCCAACCATTAACTGTGGCCGCGCCGAGCGGCCGCTTCGTGAATTTGTCACGTATTTCGCGGCAACCCGCGCTTTGCGCTGTTTTTCACGGCGGGCTTGCTCGGCCTCCAACTCTTTTTGCTGGCGGTCGAACTCGGCTTTGGGCTCCTCCTCCTTGCGCTCCTGCTCCGGGTTGTATTCCGCTATGCGCTGCTCATGCTCGGCTTGGCGGGCCGGGCGTCGCGCCACTAAAGGGCTCTCCGGGCATGAGTCACTGCTCTCCGTAGCCACAGTGACGCAAGAGTGGTCGTTAGTATCCGTGTTTTGATGCAAGTTAGAAGTTCAGCTTGAGACCGAACTCTGTAGATCGAGGTGCACCCTGATCGAACGTACCTGAACCTCGCAGTGTGCGTCCAGCGGCTTGGGTGGCGAAGTTGTTGAGCCCCGTAACACTACTAGAGCTATTGTTCACTGGACCGCCGGCCGAGTTTACGTTAGTTAATGTGGTCGTATAGGTGGCAAAGTTTGAGAAGTTGCCGACGTTGTAGAAGGAGATTGACGGCTCCAGACTCATCCCCTCCCGAAAGACGGGGAGGCGGATCGGGTAAGAGGCGGAAAGGTCCATAGAACGGAAGGCTGGGTTGTTGAGCCCCGTGGCCTGTGGCAGGTGTGCCACTTGTTGGATTGCGCCGCCGATGGCGACGAACTGCGCTTGCGTGAACAAGCCGGAATTCACAACCTGCTGGCCGGCCGGTGTGAGCCTCCCCGCCTGAGTAGCGTTGAAGTTGGTGATGAATGCCTGCAGATTCCGGCCGTTGACGCGGTGCATGTAGTCGCCAAGAACGGTCCCGGGAGCCGGATCGCCTACGGTACCGTCACCGGTGACGTCAGTCTGGAAAATGCCACCGTTGGTGAGCTGTGTGTCGAGGGCGAGCGTGCCGGGAAGAGCCGAGTAAAAGTGGCCGATTGCCGAGATGCGTGGGCTGTACTTCAGCGTGATCGATCCACCGAACGAGAGCTCGTTGGACCTATCCAAGCTGGAGCGACCCATGAAGAGGCTCGGGTTGTCGTTGTCCGAAACCGCATTGTTGAAAAACTCATCCGAGCTGCCCGCGGTACCACCGCCTGCTGTGCCGGTGCTGACAATGCGCGAACGCGAGTAGGAAACCTGAATGTTGGCGCTATCGGTGTATCGGAATGGATGGTTTCTTTGCTGACGATACACGACCTGAAGGGCGTCATAGCCGGAACGGCCAATAGGCTGAACGAACGAGCCGGCGCCCAGGAGCGGGTTGCTGCCGGGAAATGCGCCAGCGTTCGGTTTGCCTGCGATCGCATATGGCACAGCGCCTACATAAATGCTTTGCGAGTCGAGGCCGTTCGTAGCGAAGTCGGAGATTGTTGCGCCAGAGCCCGTGCCGTGCAAACCGGGACAGCCCCCAGCCACGATGGCCGTCGCGACAGTTGCACCGGGTGCGCAAGCAGCCAAGGTTGCATTTACGGCGGCGGTAGCGTTCGCTTTGTTGAAGTTACGCGCAGCGCCCTCATGATTCACATCCAGCGTCTGACCGATTTTGAGGGTCGTGTTATGCACATAGTCCACGCTCAGGACTGCGCCTTTGGACACCTCGCGCTGCACGCCGAAGTTCCATTGCTCTGAGTAGGGTGTGTGGAAATTGGGCGCAAAGAGGTCAGTCGCATTCAGCGTAGCACCGATGTAGCCACCGTTTACGCTGATTGCGTTGGCGGCTGCATTCGCCTGATAGGCACGCTGTAGTGCAGCGAATAGCGGTGCAGCTTGGGCAAGAGTGTTTCTGCGGCAAACGTTGATCAGCGGGATGCCCCCCGCGGCGGGCGCGGTCGCAGTGCCCACTTGTCCGGCGGCGTTGATGTTCGTAATAGACCGACCGTCGGGGAAGTTGACCGAGCCTGCGGTACAGGCTCCTGCCTGGTCGCCGAAAAAAGCTCCAGATGGGAGCAGATTGCTGCGAGAATTCTCGGTATTGTTGAACACTTCACTCTCGAAGAACAGACCGAAACCCCCACGTAAGGAAGTTTTGTGGTCTCCGGGGCTGTAGTTCAATCCGATCTGCGGAGCAAAGTCACCATAAGGTTGGCGGACCGAGCCGGTGAAGTTGGGATTGAAGAGCGCAAACAAGGAAGTCGTAGGATCCTTTCCCGCGCAAGGATTGGTCCCAGGATTGGCTGCGAATGAGGCAAGGGCTGTAGACGACAGGCTGCCGCACGTTGGAGGAGCGAGGTCATTGTTTTCGCGGTTCGTATCCACACTCCAGCGAACGCCGGCGCTAACCGTGAAGTTTGGAGTGACCTTGTAGGAGTCGGCAATGTAAGCCGCGCCTCGCCATGCATTGCCGCCCCCGCCCTGCAAACCGAAGGCCGGGACTTCTGTCGAGAATCCGAGGTTATTGCCGATCACGAGTGCTGACGTGTTGTAGCCGTTGATCGGATCGGAAAGACAAGGGGCGGCCCCGATAACTCCGTTGCAGCCGAGCCCGAGTGGATTCTGTGTGCTCGCAGTCCCGAGCAGGCCGGTGGAGACGCTTTCCGTAGCCCGGGGAGCCAGACCGAAGAACGCGGCAAAAGCGCCGCTCTGAAGGCGGTTCACGCTACCGCCGAACTTGAAGATATGCGAACCCCGGGTGTAAGTGCCGTCATAGCGAAGCTGCTTGTCGGACTGAAACGTGCCCTGGGGCGCGTCGACGTTAGGGCCAGCGAAGAGATGCTGCGCCGTGTAACGGAAGGTGAGTGAAGGAATCGGATTGTAAACGCCGCTGTTGCCGATCGTGTCGTCCGCGATGAAGTTGTGAAACTTTTCGTAGCTACCGCGAACCGAGTGCGTGAGCTTGCCGTTGGCGAAGTCTGCGCCGCCTGAGATGCCGTAGGTGTTGTCGCGGTTCTTATAGAGCTCATAGTTGTTGCCGAAGTTTGAGACCGAACCGTTAAAGTTGTAGGCCCCACGTACGAAATAATGGCCCCCGAATGGACCGTTGTAATCGACACGACCGACCTCGTAAGTTTCCTTGTACGGTGTGCCAAATGTTGCAAACTGCTGACCGAAGGTGGTACCGGCGAACAGCGGTCCCAGACCTGCTGAAGCGGCTTGCGCTTGCTGAATGCGCTCTGCGTTGGCGAAGAAGAAAAGCTTCTCTTTGATGACGGCGCCACCGATGCTGCCACCGTACTGATTACGCTGAAAGGGAGGGTTCGCAGTTAGTGCGCCGTTGTTGGTCTGGTTCGCGAAGAGAGCGCGCGCGTCCTGGAAAATATAAAAACCTTGACCGTGGAGCGAATCGGTCCCGGATGTCGTCGAAACCAGCACTTGGCCCGTGGAAGTGACGTCGCCAGAAACGTCTTGTGTCGAGCGATTCAGCTGGAACTCGGAAATAGAACCCTGCGACACATTGAAGATTGTGGTACCGACGAACTCGTCGGTGATGTCCTGTCCATCTAGCAATATGCGGGTTGTCCTTCCGGACACGCCGGACACTGAGATGGCTGAGTAGCCAGCCTTGGTCGGATCGAATGTATTGCCGGATTCAAGAATGACGCCGGGCTCGATCTGGGCAACGTCAAGGAAATTGCGACCGTTGATTGGCAACCCATTCAACTGATCGTGTGTCAGCACGTCCGACACTGATATTTGATCCGTGTTCACCTGAATCGCGCCGGCATTGACTTCGACGGTCTCAGACGAATTGCCTAACGTCAGCTTGAAAGTGCCCGGGGTCACTGTTCCGATGCGGATGACGGTACTCACGTCAAGAGCTTCGAAACCGGACGCCGAAACCCGCAGCCTGTAAGGCCCGGGATCGAGTGGGCCGACACTGTAGAAACCCGCGGAGTCCGTTTGCAATGTCTTTGTGTATCCCGTGTCCGGGCTGGTGATCACTACAGTAGCTCCTGGGACGTAAGCACCAGTAGGGTCGGTGATCGAGCCCTGAATGGCACCACCGTTTACCGAAATGGCTTGTCCGAAGGACATGCCAATACCGGCCACAAACATCAGCACTACGGCGGATATCTTTTTCATACGGCCTCCTGAACTGATTCCTGAAAATTTCATTCTGGTAACCGGCCGCCGAAGCTTAGAAATGCTAGCCCACTGAGCTCGGGTCGTTCGTGTAATTCGAATTGAGGGCACTCCAAATGTTCGATCGAAGGAACAGAGCCTCAAGCCTGCTGCCCCGGATAGCCCAGCTTTCCGCCGAAATAAACCTCGATGTCGTGTACTTTTTCATCTTTGAATTTGAAATACTCCGTATTTCGCAATGACTTCTTATCTGTGGTCGTTAGGAGATATTTCGCAAAGCCATCGTCACCATGCACAACGACGCATTCCATCTTGATGGTGTCGATCCAGTCTGCAGTGGGCCAACACCTCTCCTTAAAAGCACGCTTGTTGATGTGGTCGTCGTCGTTGGGGCTGCTGAAGGTGAAGTCGTCTGCCAACACGCTTTCAAGCGTGCTCCACTGTTTTTTCTCGAATCCGGAGTAGTAGGCCCGGATCATCTCCTCTTTTGTCCTAGTCGATCGCCCCTTCGCCGCGGTGGCTGCAGCTGACCGTCCCTTGCTCCAAGCAAGCGCGCTTGCTGCGCGCAACAGAACAGCGAACGCTCCCGCTTTGAGAAGTTTTCGACGCAATACCGCACTCTCAGTCATGTCGAGTCCCCTTCGAATTTCCATCATCGCTACTTCCGTCGCTCACCGGTGGACCTACATCAGTCAACTTTCCTCCACGTAATACGAACCGGTTGGTATGTATTCCGCCCGTTGCGGTCAGCCCTTCCTTCGGTGGCCGGAGGGACGCAGTGACTCCAGCCAGACCACGATGTTTTTGATTCCCGCTTTCAATACTTTTGGATCCTGAGCATTCTTTGCCAGTGAGACGTAGCCTTCCAGCGTCGCGATCAGAAAGCCAGCGACTTCGGCTGGGTCTGCATCCCGACGAACCCTTCCATGGGCCTGTCCCGCTCGCAATGCGGAGGCAATGCCCTCTTGCCAGGTGTGGAACACTATCGCCAGCCGCTTGCGGAAACCCTCGTGAAGAGGAGACATCTCCTGCGCCAAGTTGTTAAGAGGACAACCGCCCCGGACATCCTCAGGCCGAAGTGATTCCCCTTGGACTATGCCGATCAGAGCGTCGATAGGGTCTTTCCCCGTTTCCAGAGGAAGTAACCACTTGGAGCGGAGGTTAGGGGCGATGACCTCGTCGACGATAGCGTATCCCAACGCTTCTTTGCTTTTGAAGTGGTGGTAAAGCGCTCCCTTGGTGACACCAGTTGAGGCCAAAATTTTGTCCAGGCCTGCACTCTGGAAGCCCGATCTGTAGACCTCGCGGGATGCAGCGTGGAGCAAGCGTTCCCGGGTGCGATCGGGATTTCGTGCCGCGGTTGCTCGACCGGTCGACTCTCTAGATCCCGCCAACATACCGATCAGTATGCATGGAGGGCTTGGAAGCGTCAAGTCAATTGCGGCTTCCAACTCAGGGTATCGGCTGAGCATACTGCGGCGCCGGGAGAGTTCTCGATTTTATGCCAAATCGCCGATGCGCTCGCCCAAACCCAATGAGCACATCGCGGAATGTACTCACGAGGCTCGCGCACGGTAAAGGCGGAACATCATCGGGTCGAAGTTGCAGCACGTGGGCATGTTCTCACTTCAGTCAATAGTTGGGATCTCTGCACGCACCCCAAATGGCGGAAAATCGTTTTGGATCTTTGCATTCTCGAATTGCAAGGAAACTGATGATGCGGACGAAGTCATGCAAACTTTTTCGCAACCCGCGTATTTTCTGCGATATGCTTGGCCCCGCAAGCTCTTGAGGATTGCTATGAATCTCCGCCTTCTTGCTATCTTTCTGTTCACCGGCACCTCGTTTGCTTCCCGTGCTCAAGGCGTCACTACAGCTACCCTCAACGATCCTTCCTTCGGAGGAATGAAGGCCGCGACGCTGACCATTCCTGCTGGCTGGAAATTCCAGGGGGTCATGTTGACCAGCGCCTGCAACCAGCTTCCCTGGCCTGTTTATCGCGCCTACTCTCAAGACGGCCTCAGCGAAATGCGCGCGTTGCCCGTCTTCGGCTGGCGCTGGAGCAAGTACAACGGGGACCGTAGCGGTTGTCTGCCGCTCCCCGGCGCCATGACCGCCGCGGAGTTCCTTAACAAATATATTGAAATGATCCCCGGCGGTGTCCACGTCGTCGGACCTGCGCCGGTTTCGCGCGAGTTCGCCGCCTGGAAGGACAAGCTGGTCAGTTCGGAGCAGGCCGGTGACGCCAAGGCCGGCGGAAGATTCCACATCCAGCACACCGGCGATGTCGCTGCACTCCGCATCGAGACCATCAACGGCACCTTTGTAGTGGAGCAACGCCTGCGCGCAGGTCTCTTCTGCGACATCCGACCCGACCCGGGTCCCCTCGAGGGCGGCAACTGCTGGGTGCGCATCGAAGTCCTGCGCGCCCCCAAAGGCAAACTCGACTCTCTCATCGCACAGGTCGATGGTCAAAACCTGCCGCGCAACGTCAACGACCCCGCTTGGGAGCAGCAGTGGCTTAACCGCATGCACCAGCAAGCCCGCGATACCATGAACACGATGAACGCGATGCACGAGCAGGCCAGTCGCTTGCTCCTCCAGCAGCACCAGCAGTTCATGGGCACCATGCAACACAATCACGAAGCCTTCATGCAGCAGCAGGAGTCGTCTTTCCGCAGCTCCATGAACAACGCCAACAATGCCATGAACGCCCGCACGACTGCCGCTTCCGACTGGGTGGATTATGCGCTTGACCAGCAGACAGTGACCGGCCAGGGCGGCACCGTGAAGGTCTCCAGCGCCTACTCGCAAACTTGGTCCAGCACCACCGGTAATCAGACCCAGTGGTTTCAGACCAACGATCCCAACACCAATCCGAACGGCATCCTCAAAGGCAACTGGACTCAAGACACCAAAGTCCATGGCAATGGCCAGTCCTACTAGAAGGCTCGCTTCATGTGGTGGATTCTGTTTGTCGTCATGCAAGCCGTCTTCGTCGTCCATGGCTATCGGCAGGAAAAGCGCGATGGCCTGTGGAGCGGGTCGAAGTTCGTCTTCGCGCTCGTCTTCGCCGCACTCGAAGGCACGCTGTTCATCGTTCCCATCCTGACCGTCGATTCCAAGAGCTCCAGGTTCCCACCGGTCTTTGGCGTCGCTGCGACCATCGCCGCGCTCAACTTCATCTGGTTCATCATCCTTTGCCGTCGCTGGAAACTCCCCGACGGCCGCACCAGCCTCCAGGCATACGATGACGTTCGCGATCGAAAGTGAGGTGTCCATGCTATGCCTGACTCAAGCGGAAGAGTTCGTCGTTGGCGGGTCATACCGGGAGCAAATGGAGTCGACGCCCTACTCATCGGTTTCTACCGTGGGCGCGAACTCCAGTTCTGCGCAAGTGTGCGCGCCGGCTTCGTTCCTGCATCCCGGCGCGAGCTCTATACCCGACTGGAACCTCTCATTACTGACCGATGCCCGTTCACCAATCTTCCGGAGCGATCGCCGGGCCGATGGGGCCGGGGATTCACCGCCGAGAAGATGCTGACCTGCGTATGGGTCAAACCGCAAGTAGTCGTGAGATGCACTTACCAGGAGTGGACGGTCGGTGACCATCTTCGACGTGTGAGCTACGCAGGCGTATGCGAAGACAAAGATCCGCGAGATGTTGTGCGGACACCTTAGCGGGGCGATGCTGCAAGAGTGAAGAATAGCGTCTCATCTGACATGGCGAAATCAAGCACAACCGAGCTATTCGTCGGTACCTCCGGCTAGTCCTATCCCGACTGGCGAGACGTCGTCTACCCGAAATCTGTGAAGCGGGATGTGGGTGGTGCTACCCCAGAGCTTACGTATCTGTCGCGCTAGCGCGAGCACGAAACTGCATGGGTCAACATTGATGAGCCGAGGCTAGGGGCATCGCTGCATGGCACGGACTATGTGACAGCCCCGATTGCGTATCTGCGACTTCACGGTCGGAATTACAAGAAGTGGTTCAACTCGAAGAACCGTGACGAACGATACGACTACCTCTACACACCGAAAGAGCTTGAGCCGATCGCAGAGTCCATGAAATCCATGGCGAAGAAGGTCGAGCGGGAGCCGACCCGGCGGGAAGCGAAGAAGGTCATTGCTGCTACGAACAATCACTACAAGGGGCAGGCAGCCGTGAACGCTATTGATCTGAAACGCCTTCTTGGCGTGAAGGAGAATCCGATCCCTGATCCGCTGCTCGAAGCCTATCCACAGCTCGGAGACGAGTCACGATCTAGAGCGAAGCCGAAACCTGAAACTGGACCCTCAGCAAGGCCCAAACGGAATCACCGAGGGACGTCTTCGTCTGTCGGCTCATAGGTCGGCACCAACCTTTGCGGAAACAGGCTTTCGTGCCGTCTTAACAGCTCATGCAGGACCCGAATACTGATGCGTGCGGCGAAACTAATCTCTCGATCCAAGTCAACATCGGTATCTGAAAGTCGCTGATCGCCCTTCGATTGCGCGGCCCACTTCGCTGTGCGGATCGCCACGATGAGGGTAGCAGCGGGTTCGCGAATGCCGGGGCGTGGGCAGCGACGATTCGCGAAATGCGTCCCGCAACTCGCCTTCAACAAAACGTACGCAAAGGCTCGCGCGGAGCGATGCCGCGCTGCGGTGATCCGCCGCTTGCCGCCCGAGCTGAGGGCTGAGCCGGTAATGCGGCACACGACGGTTAAACCGCCTGTTTCTACAGGGCTTCCTATTGCATTGCTGGGCACTTAAAGTGCAAGATGAACGTTCCCCCCGCCGCTGAGCAGCATCCGCGCATGGGCCGCAAGAGGGCGGCCGGAGGAATTGATGGGCGACCTCGGAGAGCTGAAAAATCAACCGGCGTTTCCCCGCCGCCGGAATCCTGACGGCACGTACGATTCAATCTGCCCGAAGTGCTTTCATGCAGTCGCAACCGGAACGCCGGAGGTGATACTTGCCGTCGAGCAACAGCACTCATGTTCCGGGATCATAGACTTGGATCTCCACGGCTTAAACGAAGTCTTCGTGCGGCTCAATCGTGGGGGCGCGAACTAGCTCAGCTGGACGCCGCCGTGAGCCCGGCCCGCATGCCGGACTCACAGACTGCAATTCCATCCGCTGAGGTTTGTCGTGCACTGATGCGCGTGCTGGGTAAGGATGCCCAGGCATCCTATCCATCGCGGGCGGGCAGTGGCTAAAGCCCCCAAAGCAATGCCCGTGCGCCTACACCAACTGTGGTGCCACCCGCCGCCATCTAACTGGCGGGCGTATGGCACTGCTTTCTAACGTCGCCAGGATCGCAGGGCAGCGAAGCATGCACGTCTACGGCTTCACACATCTCTGCAAGAAGCACCAGGTCCGCTATGGGCAGCCCGAAGACTTCTTCGCGCTCGCTTCGGTGCTCCGGGAACATCCGGAGTTTCGCTCCGGCGTCTTCCGCCTGGCGGCGGCGGCGATGTCGAATGATCCGCCGCTGTCGCTCAACGAAGTGGCTGTGGTCCTCGCCGTCGCGGTCGGAGGCCTCCAGATCGCGGCGCATCAGCAACTCGAGGTCCCGGACGAGTTTATGGGGATGCTTCGCTCCGTCCTTACCCCTGATGAGCTCGAAGCTGTCGCGGAACCCGGCGCCTCGGGGCCGGCATCAGGGCCGCCCGTGCCAGTACCAGATCCCGCACCCCCGGAGGAGCTGAGAAGCGTCGCAGAACAGGTTATGCCGGCACCTGTTGCAACCTTGGCCGCGGGCCGCCGACCAATCACAAACCTCGCCGGGACCGAGCCGGGCGCCTCCCGACCTCAACCCGGCCCTGCCACCGCTCCGATCCAGATCCCAACCCGGCACGCGCCCGCTCTCCCGCATGCTCAATCGCGTTCGGCTGCGCCGCAAGCGCCCTCGGCTCCGCCGCGCCGACTACCTATCCTCGGGCAGGCTTTGCGCGCCGAACTGCCGGAGCAAGTGCTCGCCGAGCCCGCGACTCCCGCTCCGGGACCCCAACTGGTTGCCAAGGTCAGGCTTCTCGCCTCCGAGCGACAGGCCCTGCAGCAACGAATGCAGGAGATCGAAGAGCGCCTCACCGACGCTATTCAGGAGCTGGGCGTCCTGAGCGAATCCGCGTCGACCGAGGCACCCGCGGAGTCCCAGGCGCAAGTCGAGGCGGAGCTTGGAATCGAGTCATCCACTGCATCGGACGCCGTTCCTGGTCCCGTTGCGGTTCCCCAGACTCCACCAGGCGCCCCCGAGCAGGCGCCCGTCACACTCGAAACACACCGGCCGGAACGGCAGACGCGGGCGCCTCGCCAGAGGCGCGAAGCTGTCGAATCCGTGTCTCAGCAGCCGCGCTTGGTCCACCGGCTCCCGCCGGATGAAGCCAACACAGCTGCGGCGGTTCCGCGGCCCTCGCGTCGTCCCTCGTTGCCGCGCTGGTGGCCGATTGCCTTGACTGGGTTCATCGTCCTGCTGCTTGCGGCCTTACTCGGATTTCAGCACCTCGCGAAACCACACGTCACCGCTCCCGGTCTCGGCCACACAGCAGGCTCCCAGACCGCCAGCTCCCAAGCCGGCTCCGAGACCGCCCCAAGCAGCCGCCTCCCCGGCGGCGCAGCTAACCGGTCACCCCGCATGAGCGTTCCTGCAGCGCGCGCTCAGGGGGATCCGCAACAGGAGATAAGCAGCACCCTCGGACGCTGGGCATCCGCGGCCGCACGCAACGACCCGATTGCCGAGAGCGCCTTATACGCCCCGTCGGTGGACCGCTACTTCCTCCGCCGAAACGTATCGCGAGGCTACGTCCTTGCCACTAAGCAGGCCTTCCGCGCCCGTGGCAACAGTATGGGAACCTTCACCATCAGTGACGTCACGACCCAGTTGCTTTCGCCTTCGTCCGCGATTGTGAACCTGCATAAGAATTGGACCATCCGCACATCGGACGGCACCGGCCCGCTGCATACAACGCAGTCAAGGCTTTGGCTGCGTCGTAGCGCACAGGGCTGGCAGATCACCGGCGAACAGGATCTGACGTCTGCTCGCTAAGCCAAGCGCGCGCGCCGGCTGCACGAGGTCAGATATGCGGTGCCCGTCCAGCTTGACCTCGTTGTTACTTAGTGAACGTGGTGTCGGAAGGGATTCGCTCGGCGTTGCGCTTGAAGCGATTCCCGGCACGCTTCGCGCTTTCCATTCCGAGACGGTCAAGGGCGGCGCGGTCGTTCTTAGCCGAAGTAATGGCTTCGGGCGAGTCGTCCTGTAGATGTTTGTGAGCAGGCGAGAAGGACGTGCCCGAGTTGATATCTTGATTGAGTTCGGAGTCGTCGTTAGCCACGTCTTGCCTCCCTTTCACCTAACCGAACTTAAGAAGCGTGGATGGAGTGCAAAGGTTGTCGCTACCTAGGTACTAGCTCCCCGGGGCCTTGCAGAACGCCCCGCGAGGTCTACAGACTAGGTAATCGCCGGCGCCGTTGGACTGACCCACGGCGTCCGTGCTCTAGCAGATGGACCGCGAAGGTATCGCGGAGGCGGTGCGAAAGCATGTTGCCTTGTCCGGATTCCGCCGCTTGGCCGGCCGAGCGGCGCGCACGCTTGATCTCGGGTTAAGCCTACGGTCCCCGGCAGACCCCCTGTCGCGAGCAAGGGACAGCTCCATTCAGTTCGCGCCGCTTGCCCTATGGCAGGAGTGCGTACACAGAAAGATCCGCGCTGGTCCGGCTGGTTGGCCTGTCGCGTTCAATTCGCGGGCCACCATCATTCCTTGACAGCTCGCGCATCCACCAAAGTGTTCGCACACCTCACCCGCACAAACATCAATCAGATCTTCGACCACTTCGACGCCTGCGACTCCCTCGAAATGTCGGCGTAGGTGGCTGGCTATTTCTTCGCGTTCTTCTTGCATTCCAGGACCTCAACAGAACGGATGCATTCAGAGGCGGCAGATGACGGATTCTGATTGTGAAGCGCTGGAAATTCACGTTTCGTGTATTCCGAACTAAGTTCATCGTCTACAAAAAGCTTTAGCCCAGGGGAAGCGCGGTTACTGTGCCCGATGCCGACGATGGTTCACCCGCGCAGGAGCGATACGTCGACTTCGTGCATCAGCCTCTGCGCGAAGCGGACGGTAGCGTCTCGGAGTCATCGTGATCGGAAACGATGTTACTGACCGGCAAAAGATGCATCATGCAATGCAGCGGTTAGCCGCGATTGTGGATTCGTCGGATGACGTGATTCTCAGTAAAGAGCTCGACGGAATTATTACAAGCTGGAATGGCGCGGCAGCCCGCCTCTTCGGTTACACCGCGGAAGAGATGATCGGCGAATCGATTCTCAAACTGATTCCAGACGATCGAGAAAACGATTATCGAGAGTATCCGGGCTGGGAAGCGCGTTGAGTATTTCGAGACGATTCGCCTCACCAAGGACCGAACGGCGATTGAAGTTTCGCTCACCATCTCGCCAATCAAGGATGTCCATGGACGAGTGGTCGGGGCCTCGAAAATTCTCCGCGACATCTCCGACCGGAAGCGGATCGAGCGATCCCTGCTGCAAGCGGAGAAGATTGCAGCGACCGGCCGGATGGCAGCAACCATCGCGCATGAGATCAATAATCCTCTTGAAGCCGTCAGGAATCTGCTGCTTCTGCTGCGCTCAAAGATCAGTGACGAAGAAGGAACCAACTACCTCTCCACTGCCGAAGCGGAACTCGCGCGGGTGTCGCATATCGCGAAGCAGACGCTCGGGTACTATCGCGAGCACGGGGCTGCGACGAACACATCTCGCCGCAATGTTGCTGAACATGCCATCGCCATCTATGAGCCCCGCTGCACGGCTGCCGGATCCGGATAAGCACGTCGTTTGAATCCGCCCTCAAGCCGGCGATCCGCCGCGGAGAGATGATGCAGGTGATCTCCAACCTCGTTGCGAATTCGATCCACGCTATGCCTGGTGGTGGCCACCTCTTTTTATCCGTGGAGGACACGGACGAGCCGGCGAAGGGCGTTGTCCTGACGCTTTCTGATGATGTTGTCGGCATAGCGCCGAGCAACGTTCCAAGGGTGTTCGAACCGTTCTTCACAACACGGTCCACTGTCGGGACTGGAATCGGGTTGTTCGTTGCGAAGCAATTGATCGAGGGACACGGAGGCCAGATCAACATCGAAGCGAGAACGATGCAGCAAACCATGGCACAACAGTTCGAATCTTTGTGCCTCTGCGGGCACCCACCACCGAGAGTCGATCCAAGCCTTGACACCGGGCGATGATCTGTCCGCGCAGGAACAAATACCAAAGTTTCGACAGCCAGCTCCCGCTGCGAGAACATTCTGCGATGGTTGATCGCTTAAACAGAGGGTTTGCTCGTCCTCTGGGCCGCCCACTTCTTGACTGCATCGCGCCGCTGCACTTCGGCAACACGAGCGCTAATGAACGAACGAAAGCCCCTGTTTAAATTGACATAAACAGGGGCTTCACTCGGTGGCAGCGTGTGGAGGATCACGCTACGCATAGACCTGATACTAAGGATGGGACGGCGAGACGGAACCGTTGTCAACCGAGTTGTGCGCTCTTGGTTACCATACCGCCTTATGTCACATGGACGACAATGCCGAACGAGCCACATGCTAGCAAGTCTGCACGTCGACCCCTCACCCGCGGGAAAACTATTCAGTCGTTCTCACTCGCTCGCGAGCTGTCTCGCGGTTACTGAAGCCCTCAGTACCGAAAACAAGCCAGCAGTGCTATAGCGGCGGCGCTCATGATCGCAGCGCAGACCCAGCCGAGCAATTTCATGCTCCAGGAGTTCACGCGGCTGCCCATCACCTGGCGATCACTGGTCAAAAGCACGACCATCACAACCAACGGGGGAGCGAGCAGCCCGTTTAGTATCGCAGACCAGAACAGCATCTTGACGGCGTTCAATCCAGCGAAGTCAAAGACCAGACCCACGAGAATCGAAACGGCGATGATCGCATAGAACTTCTGCGCGAGCCGAGGTTTGAGGTTGAGTGAAGCCGCCCTCCACCTGGCTGCTTCGGAGACTGCGTAGGCACAAGAGCCGGCTAAGACCGGGATGGCAAGCATTCCGGTTCCAAGCAGACCGAGTGTAAAGAGCCAATATGCTCCCTGACCTGCGAGAGGACGAAGTGCCTCCGCCGCTTGCTTGGCAGTCTCTATGTCTCCCTGGCCGTGAGCGTGTAACGTAGCTGCGCTCGTCAGGATGAGGAAGTACATCACCAGATTGGAAAGAAACATTCCGGTGATTACGTCCCTCTTGGCGATGCGCAGTTCACGTGCGGTTGAGCCTTTGCGCTGCGCCAAGGTCTTCTTGCCGTGGTCGCGATCCTCTTCGACCTCCTGCGCCGCTTGCCAGAAAAAAAGATAGGGCGAAATCGTCGTGCCCAAAATGCCGACGAGAACGGCAAGATACTCTCTATTCCACTCGACATGCGGGATGAACGTTGCTTTTAGAACCGAGCTCCAATCAGGATGAGCGAGAAAAGCTGTAACAACGTAAGCGAAAAGAACCAGCGTGAGCCATTTGAAAACACGCGCCATTACCCGATAGGAGGTCCATAGCAGGAGGGCAAGGATCGCCGCGGCGAACAGCGGGGTCCAAAAGTATGCGCGGACTCCGGTCATCATCTGCATCACGTCCGCCATACCACCAAGATCGGCGCCGATGTTGAAGATGTTTGCGACGATCACCAGCCCACAGGCAAGCCATAGAACCCAGCGTGGATAGCGCGTGCGGATGACGCTTGCCAGACCGCAACCGGTTACCATGCCGAGCCGAGCGCACATCAGCTGCACAGCAGCCATCAGGGGGAAAGAAAGTAGAGCCGTCCAGAGAGTGGCGTACCCGTAGGACGCACCTGCAACCGAATACGTCGAAATGCCGGAAGGGTCATCGTCTGCAGCCCCCGTGATGAGGCCAGGTCCAAGGTCTTGTAGAAATTGGTGAAGACCTCGGCCCCGCAACTGAGGTGCAGCCGGCTTGGAGCGTGTTGAGGGGGTTTTAATCACCAGTCAACGTACAGGGTGTCACTGCCTTCGGTTCGGTTCAGAACCGATTAGAGCACGGTGGCAGCAGCGATGATGTAGGCCACCGGTTTCTAATATGGTTCATGCAGTCTCTGCGAAGGAGCGCCTCATACGGCATAAAGTGCTACAGTCCGCCGCTGCTCGCGATGCACTTCGCGAAAGCCGTATTGAAATCGTGACGTTCTCGTTGACCCGGAAGGATGGCAATCCGTCCCCCGTAGCTCATACCCAGCGCGGGGCGATCTTCTCGTTGCAGACGAGCTGGATGGCCTGCGCTTTCAGGAACGCGGCCAGACGCTCGATGTTCTCGCCGGGGTCTCCTGAGATTTCGTGCATCTCGGGAAGCTCAACTCCGCTGGTCTGCGAGATGTCGAAAACGTAAGCATTTCGAAAGCCGAGCAACGCGCGTGTGTTCTGCTGCGTGATGTCCTTCTCGGCTTCTTCGTCCTTCTTGCGGCGAACGCCGATGATGGGGGCAAGGATACGAATGCTCTTGGCCCCGGCATTCACGCTGCGGCCCAGGTTCTTCCACGTCCAGAACCCCGCAACCCGCGTGGCGGTAGGCATCTGCCGCGCGATCTCCAGCACGTTGCCAAAGCTGTGGAAGTACGGGAACGAGAAACGGGTCAAGGAAATCGCAGTGCACGATGACCCGCTGTTCGGACGCGAAGTGTTGGCGCGGTTTACCGACGGGACTCAGTTGTCTATCTGCATCGCTGCCAGCCAGTCAGTAGAAGCACGGCTTGCCGAGAAGATACACCCGACCAACCGATATTTGTGCGTGACGAGTGAACCCTGCGAAGTTCAGTGATCGGGGACCTCAGCATGCATCTTTGCCGTCGATCCTCTTAATCGTCCCTTTGCCAAACTTTGACGCCTGTCTCGGCACGTTCGTCATGGATTCGGCGCTGCGCCGACTTGTTGCCGCTGGCTGGCTTGAAATTAAAAACACAATCAAGCGAGGCTTGGTCCTGAGTGGCGCATGCAGCACAGAACCAGCAAAAAAGGCTCCTGGCTCGACACGTAACAGGCGATCCTTTTGTCAGGCCTCCAGCATGCGGTGTAGACGTTTAGAGGCGACCGTGGAGTCTGCGGTCTGTTGCGGTGACTAGATTTCGAATGTGGACATCCCCTGCCGCTCACGCAGGTGCCCGCTTATATAGACCGAGAACGCAGCAACGGCGATATAACCGATCAGGGGGAGCAGATATCCGAGAGCCGTGCTCTTACCAGCAAGCCAGCCCATCGCCGGCGTCATCACCGCCCCACCGATGATCATCATCACGATCAGAGAGCCGCCGAGGTTGGTATTGGGCCCAAGGTCTTTTAGACCCAGCGCGAAGATCGTGGGGAACATAACGGACATGAAAAAGCTGGTGAGCAGGATCGCGATCACCCCTGTCCAGCCCTTCGCCGCAATTGCAAGCACGAGCAGCAGGATGTTCGCGAGGGCGTAGAAGGTCATCAATCGGCTCGCGGCGACACGGCGCATGATCGAGGCCGAAACGAAGCGTCCGACACCGAAGGCGACCAGCGTGCATGTAAGCAGCAGGCCGGCCGTGCGTTCGCGGAGATGCGCGTACTCCTGCGAGTACTGGATGAAGTAGCTCCAGGTGCCTACCTGCGCGCCGACGTACATGAACTGCGCGAACATGGCGAAGAGGAAGTGCTTCTGGCGCAGCAGCTCGCGCCAATTTGAGCTGTGTTCCGCGGTGACTTCGCGCTCGTGGATGAACTTGGGGAAGTGAGTGAGGACGATCATCACGGCCCAAAGGAGCGCCAAGCCAGCAAGCACCAGGTACGGCATAATGACGCGGTTCGTCTCCTGGTGGAGATAGCCGACGTAGGAGCCGTGTGCCTGCATGGCCGCGACCTGCGCCGGCGTGAGTTCGACCCCGGAGAAGATGAAACGTGTACCGACGAGCACACCAAGAATGGAGCCTACCGGATTGAACGCCTGAGAAATGTTCAGCCGGCGCTCGGAGGTTGCCGTCGGTCCAAGCTGCGCGATGAAAGGATTCGCGGCGGTCTCGAGGAAGGCCAGTCCGCTGGCGACGACAAACAGCGCGGCGAGGAAGTAGCTGTAGCGCGCGGCGTTCGCGGCTGGGAGGAACAGAAGGCAGCCGGTCGCGAACAGCACAAGACCGGTCACGAAGCCGTATTTATAGCCTTTCCGGCGCATAAGAATGCCGGCCGGAATCGCGAGCAGAAAGTAGCCCATGTAAAAGGCCGACTGCACCAGTCCCGCCTGGAAGCGCGAGATGGCGAACGATTTCATGAACTGGCGAATCAGGACATCGTTGAGGTTGTTGGGAATTCCCCAGAGGAAGAACAGGCCGGTGATGAGAACGAAGACGCGAAGGACACCGGGGGGCAGTAATGCTGCAGGGCCGGTGAAGTCCCGGTCGGGTAGGAGTTCATTCTGACTCGTGGGGACAAACATCGCCATTGCGGGTTTCCTGTATGAGACTAAGGCTGAATCTGAACCATGATCTTTGTGAACAGCGCCGGATTTTCCGACCAGCGCGCGAGAACGCTGGGAGCCTCGTCCAGACCGACGATGGCACTAACAGCGCGATCGACCGGGAATCTTTTCGCTTCCAGCATCGAGATAACCTCGCGGAAGTCGTCCGGAAGCGCGTTGCGCGAGCCGAGGATGTCGAGCTCCTTCTGGACGAAGAGTTTGGTCTCGTAAGCAACCGGCTGCTTCGCGTAACCGATATAGACGACCCGGCCGCTGAACGCGACCTCCTCGACCGAAGCGCGAAAGGTTTCCGGAAGGCCAATGGCTTCGATGATGACCGCCGGGCCGAGGCCGCCGGTTAGGTCAGTGAGTCTCTCGTGGAGGTTATCGCGCTTGGTGTGGATCAGGTCCGTAGCACCGGCGGCCCGTGCGATCTCGAGCTTCTCGTCATCGAGATCGATGGCAATGGTGCGAGCACCGCGGAACGCAGCGCCCGCAATCGCGCCGAGACCTACGCCGCCGCAACCGAAAACAGCGACGACGTCAGAAGAGGTGACACGCCCGCGGGCTACGGCATGCACCCCGACGGTGAGCGGTTCGACAAGGCAGAGCTCCTTGAGCGATAGACCAGAGGCGTACACCTTGGCTTCGGGGACGCGCAGGAACTCGGTTAACGCGCCGTCACGTTGCACACCAAGGGTCTGGTTGAACTGGCAGGCGTTGGTGCGGCCGAGACGACACGAGGCGCAGTTGCCGCAGCTTGTATACGGAGCGACAGTCACATGGCTGCCGGCCGGAACCGTGGCAGAGCCGTCGACCACGGTGGCTGCGATCTCGTGGCCGAGAACGCGGGGATAGCTGATCAGGGGATTGTTGCCGCGAAAACTGTTGAGGTCCGTGCCGCAGAGCCCTACCATTTCAACCCGCAGCAGAAGATCGTCAGTTCCCTTCTGCGGTCCCGGGATTTCTGTCACCCGGACGTCGCCAGGTGCAATCAGGGACAGCGCTCTCATGCGTGTTCTCCGTGCGGCACGCCGCCTTGCTGTTTGTGGATGGTGGCGAGTGAGTGTTGCAGGCAGTAGATGCCTGGCGCCGTTCCTCCGAGGATCTGCGCTTGCTCGCTTCGCGAAAGCGGCGCGATCCAGCCCTCAACGAGCTTCCACCACTGCGCGTATGTGCAGCCCGTGGTCAGCACAGGCCAGTCGGTCCCGATCATGCAGCGGCTCGGGCCGAAGGTCTCCAGAACCACGTCGGCATACGCGCGAAGTTGGTCTGGCTTCCATTCGAGAGGATCGGCTTCCGTGACCATGCCAGACATTTTGCAGGTCACGTTCGACCTGCGGGCGAGCTCGCGAATCCTCGTCCGCCACGGTTCGAGTTCGTTTGCCGCGATTCGCGGTTTCGCGATGTGATCGAGCACAAAGGACTGCGAAGAATGACGATCAACAAACCGGATAGCCTCGGGCATCTGACGCTCGAATACGAGTATGTCGTAGGCGAGGCCGGCTGGCTGGAGCTTCCGAATGCCGGCGTTGAATGCTGGCGCGTCGAGGAAGCCGTCGGGCTCGGCCTGAACGACGTGGCGGACTCCGCAAACTAGAGTCTCCCCCGCGAAACGATCGAAGTGTCGGTCGAGTTCAGGGGAGGCGATCGGAAGCCAGCCGACGATACCGAGAATCGCTGGGGTCTCGTGCGCAATTGAGAGCAGCCAATCCGTTTCCTGCACTGTTTGGCGAGCCTGTACCGCCACGGTCCCTTGCACGTCCACTGCGTGCAGCTCTTCGAGAAGATCGGGAACGAGGGAGTCACGCCGCAGGAACCCCTTACTCTCGTCGATCCAGCCGTGCTCCTGGTCGGTGTAGCGGTGAGCATCGATGCGTGGCGGCGGTATGGGCAGGTCAGAATGCATGCGTCTCCAGACGGAGGTGACGTGGGGTGAAGCGCGGCGTCGGTTATGGAGAATGCGCCGCTTGGCGGGTAACGATAACTGTAACATGTACACAAAGGCATCAACTTGATGATTCGGCCTTTGTTTAGAACCTGCGGACGGTGCCTGAGAGCGAGTGTTCCTGCGCGCCGCGCGGCCAATGTTCGCCCGATCGATTTGTCCGGTGAGCGACGGCTCATTTTGGCCCGAGGTCTGGCCAACAAGGATCCAATAGAGGCGGGGACAGGCCAATGAGCCCGGCGGGAGCCGTAGTCTTCTGCCTTCGTAGAACTCTTCGACGTGCAATCCACAAATCCGTTGACAACTGTTCTCTCGCCGGAATACCTTTGCATTCGCGTTAGAGTAAACGATGAAGTTGACGCTTTTCTGGGCACTACGTGCACCCCGGAAAAAGGCCGCGCTATATCCATATCCGACCTGATCCATATCCGACCTGCGAGTCGCCGCTGCCCGGCGCAAACACCAAAAGGAGAGATCGATGAAACAGTGGAAAAACTCGGTCCGATTGTTAGTCTGGTTCGCCGGGACCCTCGTACCAGCTCTCGCGGTTGTCCTCCCCGACATGCCCGCGGCAGCCCAAAGCGCAACCGGGCAGATTCTTGGCACAGTGACTGATCCGACCGGTGCTGTGATTCCGGGCGCAACGGTTACGGTCACCAACACGGCGACGAATGTCTCCCGGACAGTGAAGACGACTGCCGCGGGAGCGTACGTTGTCGCGCAGCTTAATCCCGGTCCCTACAGCATCAAGGTGGAAGCGGCTGGTTTCGCCACCACTGTTATCAGGGTTGACGCGCTTGAAGTGAACCAGGCCTTGAATGAGATCGTGTCCCTCAAGACCGGTTCAGAGTCGCAGACAGTAGAGGTAAATGCCAGCGGAGAGATCATGCAAACGGCGAGCTCTGAAGTGGGCGTCGTCGTCGACCCTGAGCAGGTTCACGACATCCCGCTGAATGGGCGCAACTTCACGACACTGATCAATCTCGCTCCGGGCGCCGGTCCGGTTGCTACCAGCCAATCCGCTCACATCGGGTTTGGGCCGATCTCATCGGTCGGTATTCCGGGCAGTTCGCTTGCACAGCCGGCCATTCAGGGGCAATGGAACCGGATGAACTTCTATACCCTGGACGGCGCGATCAATAGCTCGGCGATCAGCAGCAGCTATGTGGTGCTGCCCATGATCGACAGCATCCAGGAGTTCAAAGTTCAGTCTCACAGCGATAATGCAGAGTTCGGCGGCGTTCTCGGCGGCGTCGTCAACGTTGTCACCAAGCCGGGCACCAACTCGTTCCACGGGGCAGGCTGGGAGTACTCTCGCAACAGCATCTTCGACGCGCGCGTAGCTTACACCGGTGTGAACAACTTGAATCAGAATCAATTTGGCGGCCTTGTCAGCGGGCCGGTCCGAATTCCGTGGATATACAACGGTAAGGACCGCACCTTCTTCACCTTTGGGTATGAGGGTTGGCGATACACCTCGAATCTCGGAGCGCACTACTTGACTGTGCCCACGGATGCGGAGCTCTCGGGGGATTTCTCCAACTCGCTCCTGACACATCCTGCGGGCTCAACCAACGTCCCGAACGTGGTTTACGATCCGACCCAGGCGCCCCGAACGCCCTTTCCCAACAACATGATTCCGTCGAGCCGCATCGACCAACTTGCCCTGAAGTACATCCAAACGTATTTTGATCGCCCCAATTTCAACGGCGCGACCATAGGTAATCCCAGGGCAAACGATCTCGTTTCCGGAACTCAGACGAACAATGATGACACTTACGACGCGCGTATCGATGAGCGGGTGAATGAAAAGACCACGCTGTTTTTCCGCTACACCCGTATGAACTATATTCAGGCCACGCCCGACACAAATAAGTTAACCAGCCAGTCAGTTGAACATCCGGTGAATTATGCGGTTGGATTCACTTATTTCTTTACACCCAACCTCTCATCTGATTTCCACTTCGGATATGCAAAGCTGAATTACGCACAGGATGACTTGCCCAATGCGGGTGTCCCTGACATCCAAGCCGCTGGGTTCACAAGTTTGGTGAACCCCGGTTACCCGTCCTTTACGATGGATGGGGAAAGCGGCATCGGCGGAAGCGATTCTCCCGGCACGCTGGACCGCTACGCCAGGAACTTCAACACGTCGGGCAATCTCAGTTACACACACGGTCGACATGAGTTTCGTACCGGCTTCCAGTTCTACTTTGTCGGATATGCGAATGGAACCGGGAACACCAGCGGAACGACGGTCTATACATTCTCGGACGCTCAAACCAGCGACGGCACGAACGTAAGCACGACTGGAAACGGGCTGGCCTCCGCTCTACTCGGCTACCCGTCTCAAGTGAACAGTAGCGCGCAGCACTTCAACTTGAAGTACGGGGTCTATGCTCCGTTCGTGCAAGACCGCTGGAAGATCACGCCAAAGTTGACCGTGAATCTCGGTTTGCGTGCCGATTATTTCAGCTCACCTTACATCACCTGGCATGGTATCGTCGCCGAGTTCGACCCGAATACCGGAAACTATACGATCGGAAGCGCTTCAGCTTTACCGCAATGCGTTCCCGCAACCGCTCCGTGCATACCGACGGGATCTGGGTACGCCCAAGCTACGGGTAACACCGGACTTGGAGTTTCCGCAGCAAATCACATCGCGTATACTGCCCCGAATAATCTGATGCCCCAATCGACTATTGTTCTTGGCCCTCGGATCGGCGCAGCCTACGCCCTAACCCCGCGATTGGCCATCCGCGCAGGCTTCGGTGTCGTCGCCGACACTCTCAGCGGTGTCTTACAGACGATTCAAGCGAACATCGGCACCTGGCCGGATTCGGCTCAGACCAATACTGTCTACAATCCGACATCGCCTACGACCGTACCCTCCACCACGCTCGAGTCGGCCACCAAAAATCAGGGCTTGGCGTTGCCTGGGCCCACGCCTTTCCAGTCCGGCAACTGGATGTACGATCCCAAGTTGAAGAATCCTTACTCGGAACAATGGAATCTCGAAGTCCAGCAACAGCTAACAAATGAGTTCTTCGATCACGGTCTCGCATACGTCGGCAGCAGCAGTAAGCGGCTTCCCATAACAGGCCATTTCAACACCGGAACCCCGGCAGCAAAGGCGCAAACCAACCATTTCCCTACCTCGGCCCAACTGAAATGGCGTACGGCAAAGGATGGTCGAACTTTAACGCCCTTGAAGTGCACTATCAAGCCCGGTTCAGGCACAGCCTCAACGTTCTCGCGTCCTATACCTATTCCAAATCCCTGGACGTAGGTAGCGGGTTTTTTGCAGCCGAAAACAACGGCCCGGGGCCTCAATGGCTTAACAATCTGGCTGGAGAATACGGTCCTTCTGCATTCGATGTGACACATAATCTGACGGTCGGGGGGTTGTACGACCTGCCGTTCGGCAAAGACCAACCCTTCCTAAACAAGGGTATCGGCTCGGCAATCCTGGGTGGATTCCAGTTCAACACAAACACGAGCATGTACACAGGCAGCCCCTTGAGCGTGACCGTGCCGGGCGATCAGGCACAGATTTGCGGCCCCTCAGGCTGCCTGTTCGGCATAGGCTACGAGCGGGCAAATCAGAACGGGGATCCTCGCGCCGGCGGAAAGGCTGTACAGCACTGGTTCAATACGGCCGCGTTCTCAATTCCGGCTCTTGGCACCTTTGGCAACTCCTCCCGCGGCGTGATTCGTGGACCGGGCGCGGTCTATTCGGACGTCTCGCTCTTCAGGTCCGTTCACATCCGAGACAGGGCCACCATTCAGCTACGTGCCGAGGCTTTCAACTTCGTCAATCATCTGAATCTCGGCAATCCAGATACGGGCGTTCTCGACAGCAACTTCGGCGTTGTCAGCAGTGGCGGAACGCCACGTGAACTCCAGTTTGGAGCACGGGTGGAGTTCTAGCGAGCTTTAGGCCCGAATGCGAGCAGAGATCACTAGAACGGTCCAGTTAGCCCCCGGCTACGAACATCTAACCGTAGCCGGGGAATGTTTCTCGTTCCGTGCTGCGGTGTTGCTGTTCGCGACTTCGATGATGGCTCAAGGCGGTTCGTCTTCGTCGTCGGTCCTGCGCCGTGCCGAGGCACTTCTCCAAGAGGACCGGCCACAGCAAGCGATCGATCTCCTCCTCGCGCACCCGCGTGAGATCGATGCATTGCAAATGCGGCTAACTCTCGGTTCGGCCTACACACTTCTTCCTGATGTTCTGCGCGCACGCAAAGAATTCGACGAGGCTATTCAATTGGCGCCGCGCCGATCCGATGTTCACCGTCAGTATGGCCGCGCGCTGATGATGATGGCTGATCTTCCGGACGCTCGGTCTGAACTCGAAAAGGCAGAGGCGCTAGATCCTTCCGATGTGGATTGCCTTTACGACTTAGCCGTCTTGGAGGCGAGCGAGGACGAGCCGATCGCCGCATCGGCCACTTTGGAGAGAGCGATAGCTCTGTCTCACGATCCAGCGCGGCTCCGGACCTTCTACACCACTGCAGGCCAGATATACCTCCTCGCTCATAACTGGAATTCAGCCCGGCACTCCTTCAGCCGTGCACTCAGTTTGGACACAAATAGCGAACCCGCCCTTGTTGGCTTAGCCACCGCTCTCGAGCAATTGACGCTGGTAAAGGACGCCGCGGCGGCCCTCACAAGAGCTGTTGCGCTCGATGCCAAGGATGCCCAAGCATGGGAACAGCTCGGCCGTATTGACACCAGCCTTGGGGACTGCAGAGCCGCGGTCTTTGCCTACTCACAAGCGGACAGGTTACGTCCCAATGATCGGTCTTTGCTTAGCCACCTCGCCCGTGCGCTGAATACATGCGGTCAGAAAGCTGATGCAGCAATGGTTACCGAGCATCTGAAGGCTATTGTCGAAGACGAGGTGGCGCTTGGTCACAAAGGCCCCGAACTTGCACGGATCAACTCCGAGGCAATCTCCTTTGAGCAAAAGGGCGACTATCCGGCTGCGGAGCAGGATTATCGCCAGTTAGTCGGCGCTGATCCGGACAACCCTGTTTTTCATCGCAATCTTGGACTGGTTCTATGCCGCGAGGCTAGATGGTCCGAAGGTCTGGCTCAGCTCAAAAAGGCCTTGTCCCTCGATCCCGACGATACAGAGTCGAAGCGGGCTCTCCTTGCCGCGGAGTCCGCCAGCAAGGCTCAGCGCTGAGAAAGGTCAGCCCTCTGCTCGTCAGTGCAGGATCGATCCCGGCCATTCGTGAGCAACTGATTGGTTTCTTTCAGCCGGACCAAAACTGCTGCGCATCGATCGTCCGGGGGCGCTGGGCCTAAGCAGCGCACCCCTGTTCAAAAACCTCAGCTAGGGAAGCACCCCATTGGGATGCGCTCCAAGGAGTTCACAAAGCATGCTCACTCGCAGAAAAGTTCTTCCGATTCTCGCCAGTTCGCCCTGGTGGCTCCGTGCACGTCTGGCGGGCGGAACCACGGTGGGCTCGATGCCTGACCCGGTCTCCGATCTCGAACGAGGGTTTACGAACCCTCCCCCGGCGACGCGCCCGTACGTGCTCTGGATGTGGATGGGAAGCAACGTGAGCGAGGGCGGTATCACTCTCGATCTTGAGGCTATGAAGGACGCGGGGATCGGCGGCGCGACGATCTATAGCCTGGCAGACACCCTCACGCCATGGGCGGGCGTGATCCAGAAGAGTCCAACGCCGCAGATCATTACGTTCTCAGAGCCTTGGTGGGCTCTGATGCGGCACGCTATACAAGAGAGCCGACGTCTCGGCCTCGAACTTCTTCTGCACAATTGCGCCGGATATGAGAGCAGCGGTGGCCCTTGGATTACTCCGGAGCTCTCGATGCAGGAGCTGATCTGGTCGGAACAAGTAATAGAGGGCGGACGATCGATCAGCCTCACACTTTCGCGTGCCAAGGTTGACCCTCATCCGCATGCGGAGTTTCCGACCGTGTACATCCCGTCGCTGGGAAGGGACGGCATTCCCATCGTCGAGGCCCGTGAGACCTACTATCGCGATGTAGCGGTCGTCGCGCTCCCTTACGCGGGCATCCCGTCGCTCGACGAGGTTATCGACTTGACCGAAAAGATGAGCGCCTCCGGTGAGCTTAGCTGGACCGCCCCGGCGGGCAAGTGGACAATCTTCCGTTTTGGTCACACCACGACGGGCGCCATGATCCAGCCGGCACAATGGGCAGCGATGGGCCTCGAGTGCGACAAGATGAGCGTGGAGGCGGTCACATTTCATTGCCGGCACGTGCTCGATGACATAAAGCGGCACGTCGGGGATCTCATTGGCAAGCCCGGCTTGAGCACCTTGTACTTCGACAGTTACGAGGCTGGTGATCCTACGTGGACGCCGAAGATGCGTGATGAATTTCATTCACGCCGCGGTTACGATCTGGTGAAATACCTCCCCGTGATTGCCGGCCGAACGGTCGGCAGCGAAGTTGCAACTGCGGGGTTCAAGACAGACTTCAAGCGCACGGTCAAGGATTTATATCGCGACTGTTATTGGGCCACACCGCGCGCGTTGGCACATGAATATGGTCTCGAGTTCGTCGCCGAACCGTATGAGGGTCCCTGGGAGACTACAGAGGTAGTCAAATTTCTGGATCACGCCAACATGGAGTTCTGGACCGATAAAGGCAGATATTCCCCCGTTGCCAATCGGTCGGTCATCGATACGGCCCACCGCGTAGGACAACGAATCGTTGGCGCAGAGGCCTTTACTACAAAGCCCGAGTGGGCGTCCTGGACCGCCAACCCGGCATGGCTTAAGCCGATCGGTGATGCAGCGTTCTGCGACGGTGTCAACCGAATGAACCTTCATCACTTTGTCCAGCAGCCATGGGGGCCGGAGTACCGGCCGGGCAATGCGATGGGCCAATGGGGCATTCATTTCGGCCGGTACCAGACGTGGTGGGAGCCCGGCAAAGCGTGGCTTGCGTATCTCTGGCGCTGCCAGACCCTACTCCAGACCGGTCAGTTCGTTCCCGAGTCGGCGGGTACAAGCGCCCAGCTCACCGCACCGAACGGAACGATGAACCTGATGACCACCCATCGACAACGCGGGACCGAGCACATCTTCTTTCTTGCGAATACGTCACGAGGTGCGGGTCGTGTTAGCTGCAGCTTCCCTGGGACCGAGCAGCAGATTGAGTTATGGGATCCGATTTCTGGCAGCATTCGCGATCTTCATGAGTGGGAGCACATCGCAGGCCGTACTGTTGTCAATCTGGACTTTGCGCCGGCGCAGAGCTGGTTCATCGTGTTCCGTAAACCAGTGGCGGCTCGCAGCAAGCGGCGGGACTTCCCCACGCTAACGGAAGTCGCCCAACTTTCCGGGCCGTGGGACGTGCAATTCGATGCAGACTGCGGAGGACCTGCGACGATCACATTTGCAGCGCTAGACGATTGGTCCTTGCGACGGGAAGATGGTGTGCGGTTTTACTCCGGCACCGCTGTATACAAGAAGGCCGTGGACCTTTCCGAAACGGATGCGCGACGCACACTTTGGTTATCTCTGGGCACGGTGAAGGACATAGCCAAAGTGACGGTGAATGGCCAAGAAGTTGGCGTAGTGTGGACCGACCCGTGGCGCATTAAGATCTCCTCTGCCGTGAGGCCCGGACGAAATATCCTTGAGATCGCCGTCACGAACGGCTGGGCGAATCGCCTGATCGGAGACGAGGAACAACCAGCCGATGTCGTATGGCAGAAGGGCGATCCCGTGCTGAAGGGTGGATACTTTCTCAAGGAGTTGCCGGATTGGTTTTTGAAAGGGGAGCCCAGGCCTTCCAAAAACAGATACACGTTCACAACCTGGAACTACTTCCATGACCGCCGCACGTTGGTTTCAGCAGGTCTGCTCGGGCCGGTCGCAATCGTCGTAGAAGCGTGAGAGTAGCGAAAACTCGCTTTGATGGATTACGCGTTACTTCTATTCCCGCCTGCTAGCAGACCTGTTGAAACCCGAGTTGCAGCAGAGCGGCCAGCTTTGCGAGTTGGGGGCCGTGGTGCCCAACACCAATCGCACAATGATGCGCGGGACCCTCCGAATTCCAGTCCTGCACAAAGCGGCGCGCTCCGATCGGGAACCGGTACCTGCTGTTGGTGTTTCCTATCTCCAGGATTTCACCTGAAACACTCTCGCCTTCGGCGACAAGCAGCTTGAAGCCGTGTTCCCGATCCTCCACCACCGACAGCAGTGTCACGGCTCCGCACCTCACAGACATCTCGACCGAGAGACCAGCACCAACTTTACCGTGGTACACACGGAGCGGGCGCACTCGGATCCTATCCTGGGCAATGCCGATGTGCCCAGGGCCATCGTGGCCCATCAAAACGAGATCAGCGAAAAAATCCATAGCGTAGTACTCAGTGAACGATCCGCCAGCGCCAAGCAAATCGAGGATCTTCATTGCGATGACGTTTTTCACCTCATACTCCCCTGCTGCGGGTATGTGCCTGCCGGTCAACATAGAGGCTCCAAGGATGATGGAGCTCATGGTGTCGGCGTTTTCGGGGACGCCAGTGCCCATGTGGTAGTACGCCATCATCTGGAGGTCGGTCTCGTTTACAAGTAAATCCAAAGCCACGGCGGTCGTGGCCGCACGTTCGAGTTCAGTGCGCGGGCAGTCAGGCTCTACGTCAAAAAAGCTCTCTATCTCCGCTAATTTCTCGCCCAGGGCTGCGGAAGTTACCTGGCGCCGAAGACCGGACAGTTGATCCACTTCCACCATCTCGATGTGGATACCGAATCGGCCGCTAACTAGAGCAAGGTCCGTGGAAATATCCAGCATGCCGCTGTAGTAGTGGCCCATTAGGCCGAGCCGCGAGTGGCTGAGGGACTTAGCTACTTCGGCCGCCTTTATCCAGCCCTCAATCTCTGCCCAGCACTGCGGATCGTTATGCAACATGCCCGTGGCTTGGTGGAACGTTATGCCTACCCGTTTCAGCACGTTCGCTATCTCGGGTACCGGACAGGAACTGCAGTAGGCCAGCCATTCTCCGGTCATAGCCGTACGGTCGCCCATCCTGTTGAACTCTGTGTAGTCGATCGCTGCCTCTGGCTGCAGATTCAACAAGAGGACGGGAACTTTGGCCCGCAGCACGACCGGGAGCACGGTCGAGGACAGCGCGTATGTCGTTACATAGATCGCAAGGATGTCGATATCGTTACGCCGACTGTCGTGACCAGCTTTACGTGCCTTGTACGGAGTGTCGACGAGACCGAGGTTAACGACTTCACGCACGTCGGAGGTGATTTTCGCAGCGACCTCATCCAAATATCCCTGAAGCCGCTCTTCGAGTCCTGCGAACTGCTTCCAGTAAGTTTCGAGGCCTATGCCCATCAGGCCGATCCGCAAATGGTTATCCACCTGATTCACTTGTCACCATTCCGCCGAGGGCTTAGTGCCGGAGCGCTCTGCCCGCTCACTTTCACCCCGGAGTATATAGGATACAGTTATCGCTTATATAATGCGTTGATGGGCGTCATTGTCACCAAACAAGCGCGCGGATTCAGATGAGGTGACCCGTGCGATCGTCGGCCAACCGTCTTAGCCGCTTCCTGATATACGGCGCCGTGCCGTCGACGTTCCCGGCCACAGAGGACTACGAGTGATGCATCGAAGAGGGTTCCTGAACGCACTCGCGGCGCTTGGTGTCGTCGGAGCGGCACGCCGCTCCATAGCCACGCCCGTTGTGCCAGCGAATACAAGCGAAGACGATGCGAGCGGCTTGGGAGTGAGTTCATCGACGTCGCCGGCCAGACGCAGCACCATTCTGAAATCAGACTCCCTTACCGTAGCCTTCGACGCTGAGACCGGTTTGCCCTTTCAGTACAACTTCGCGGGGGAGACGATCCGCGGAGAAGACAGAGGCACTCCGATTGCCGCAATCGTCTGCGAACTTCAGCCGCGGAGCTACAACACGGTGTTGCTGAAGGTGGTCTCGGTTGTGAAGGGCGGCGGCAAGATTGTGTTTACGTTCGCAGCTCCCTGGGAGCAGAAGACGGCAGCAAGATTTTCGCTCAAGTACGCGCTGGAGGGCTCGTCGGTTGTAGTGACGATGGAGGACGTGGCCGAGCATGCGGGTTTCGAGCTGATCGAGGTGGCTCTGCCCAGCCTCGCTATGGTATCCGAGACTGACGAAACTGCATGGATGACGCAGGGGCGCGATGGCGGATCGTTCGTGCGCGTCTCCAGAGCGAAGCCGTATCGCTATAAGGATGATGAGAACTTCGGCCGCATCAGCACACAGCTTCCCATGGGGGCGGTTGGCACCGGAGGCGTGGGCTGCGTGATGGAGGTGACGGCGTTCATGGATGGAACCGAGACGGCGGTCTCGCAGTCCGGCAGCGAACGCAGGGCAGCGATCGGAACCGTTCAGGTGTACCGAGTGCATGGCGGCCGCTGCTACAGCATGAACGACGGCAAGGACGCGGTATGCGGAACAAGCGGTACACCCAATCTGCTGGTGGGCCAAAGATCGCGATGCAGGCTTGACTTTTACAAGGTGGAGGACCGTGAGGCGCCATGGTTTGCGGCGGCCAAGCTGCTGCGAGCGCGCATGCCGCTGAGGCCGACGCAGTATTTCGATGCTCGGTTCGTATACATGATCGCGGGAAAAATGAAGGTGGAGCCGGAGCCGCGAACTACGTTTGCACAGAGCGCGGAGCTGATACGCGACATGGCGCGGCTGACCGATTACGCTCCACAGGTGGCCTACATCAGCGGATGGGTGTACGACGGGCAGGATACGGGATATCCGTCCGAGGATGTAGTAAATCGAAGCCTGGGCAGCTATGAAGAGCTTATGAGGCTGATGCAAGAGAGCGGGCGGCTGAACGCCAACGTCAGCGTGAATGTGAACTATGACGACGCGTACAAGAGCAGTCCGCAGTTCGACACCGCATTTATCGCGCGCGAGCCGAACGGTGCGCTCTGGAAGAGCCGCGCCTGGGATGGCGAAGACTCCTATGTAGTGGGGATGGCGAAGTATGTTTCGGGAGGCTGGGCGAGGCGGCGGATCGAAGCGATGATGGACCGTTACAAGCTGCGCGACGCCATGCTGATCGATGCGCTCTCCTGGTTCGCCATCCGCAATGACTGGGACCGAGCGCATCCGGCGAGCGGGTATACGAACCTGGTGAATGGAAAGTGGCAGATCCTCGAGGAGTTTCGCAGGCGGGGAGTGAATGTGACGTCCGAGCAATTTCGCTATCCGATGCTGGGCAAGTTGGCGCTCTCGGTGAATGGGCCCGAGCCGCGTGAGTGCCCGTTTGGTGGCGAACAGGTGCCGCTGACCGCCGTGATCTACCGCAAGGCAGCTATCTTCGGCGATTCAGGAGACGGAGTCTTCCGTCCGCAGCAGAACTTATTCTGGAACAGCCGGCCGGGCGTTTGGTATGAGCATAAGACCGATAGGAAGGCGATGACCGACTTCTATTATCTGGTCGTGCTGCCTTACAACAAGGTTCATCTGCTCGATGCGAAGTCATACGCAACGCATGGGACGATACGGGAGATTGCACTCGAGGGAGACTCGAAGATTGCGATGGATGCTGGCAGCGCCTCTTACGAGGTCGTGTGGAATGGCGCGACAATCGCGCGCGATGAGTCGACCACGTGTCCGGTGGACGACAACCGGATCGCGTTCTATTCGCGGGCGGGCGGTCGCTTGAGTTTTCCGGTCCCGCCCGTCTGGGCAGCCTCGGAGATGACGGCGCGCGCATTGACGGTCAATGGCCGCAAACCATTCCCGATCCGGACCGAGGGAGGGCAGATCGTCGTTGATTGTCCTGCGAGGGTTCCGATCATGGTGTACGCGTCGACGAATGCCATCGCTTCTCCCGAGGGCCTGGGCGAGGCGGGAAGAATGGGCGCGGAGACTGCATCGTGAACCGTCCTGGAAGGATCGCTCTGGCGTGAAACTGCGCGCACACGCTTATTCGCCACTTCATGTCGCATCGAGAGCACAGTGACACAAATCGGGCCGCGCAATCTCACGAAAACGGTACTCGTCCAATGAGCAGCGGAAGCAAACAAGACGACAAGCATTGCGCTGCGAGTTGTATTTCGTTCAGTCTTAGAAGCGTGCAGCGCACGTTGCTATTGCTTACGTTCCTGTTATGCGGAACGTTGTTGCACGGATCCGCCCGCGCCGAGCAATCCGGCGTAAGAGTGGCATGGCTTGAGACAGACGGCCAGACGAACCCGACGGGTATCGATGCGAGTGCGCCACGCTTTTTATGGAAGCTGGCGAGCGACGGACAGGAGAGAGGGCTCATTCAGGAGTCCTACCGGATTGTTGTCTCAAGCACCCCTGACCTGCTGCGAGACAATCGCGGCGACGTGTGGGATTCCGGTGAAGTTCGCGACAGAGCAACGTTCCGCGTTCAGTTCGCCGGCAGGCCACTCCTCTCGCACCGGCGCTACTTCTGGAAGGTGGCGATCAAGGTGAACGGGCATCCGGCCGGTCTGGAGCGAATCCGCAGAATTTGTGACCGCGATGCTCCACGATGACGAGTGGAAGGCGAACTGGATCGCCGCGTCCGAACCATACCAGCCCGGGTCGCCACTCCCGGTATTCCGGCGCGAGTTCTCGCTGCACAAAACGGTAGTCGGGGCCTTTATTATGGTCAGCGGATTGGGCCAGTATGAGTTGCGGGTCAATGGCAATCCGGTCACCGATACGGTCCTGAACCCAGCCTGGACGAACTACCGGAAGACCATCTTCTACAACACGTTCGACATCACCCGCCAGCTGCAACATGGAGCGAATGTTTTCGCCGTGCTACTCGGCAACGGTATGTACAACGTGGAGGAGACTGCCGGGCGCTACACGAAGTTCACCGGCAGTTTCGGCGAACCGAAGCTTATCCTGCAATGTCACATTGCCTATGCGGACGGGACCTCTGAGACGATTGTGAGCGACCGATCCTGGCGTTCGGCTGCCGGACCGATTGTGTTCTCTTCCACCTATGGCGGCGAGGATTTCGACGCAACTCGCGTGGCGAACGGTTGGGATCGTCCGGGTTTCTCCGCAGCCTGGAGAGCGGCCCGCGTGGTCGACGGGCCGGGTGGCCGGTTGCGAGCATCCATCGTCCCGGCAATTGCCGTTGAAAAACTTTATCCGCCGGTGGGTCGAATCGAACTCAAGCCCGGGGTCACGGTCTACGACCTCGGACAGAATATGTCGGGGTGGCCGGAGATCGAGGTCGAAGGCGCCGCCGGCAGTTCCGTCAAGATGATCTGCGGGGAGCTGTTGAATTCCGATGGAACGGTCACGCAAGCGGGTTCAGGCTCGGGAAACTCGTTCACCTACACGCTTCGCGGTGGAGGCACGGAGCGGTGGCATCCACGCTTCAGTTACTACGGCTTTCGTTACGTGCAGGTGGAGTCGTCTGCGGCTAAGGACGATCGTCTCCACGCTCCGCCTCGTTTGACCCGCATCAGCGGAGAGTTTGTGCATGCCAGGTTGAGCGTCGACGGAGGCTTCGAAAGCTCGGTTTCGCTGCTTAACCAGATTCACAAGCTGATCGACATGGCGATATTGAGCAACAGCATGTCACTGTTGACCGACTGTCCGCACCGGGAAAAGCTCGGGTGGCTGGAGCAGACTTACCTCAACGGCTCTTCTCTCTTCTACAACTACGGCTACGCCAACCTCTATCGCAAAATCGACATGGACATGGAAGAGGCCCAAAGGCCCAATGGGCTGGTCCCTTCGATAGCACCCGAATATGTCGAGTTCAACACGCCCGAGGGTAATCCAACGGCCTTTCGCGATTCACCGGAGTGGGGAAGCGCCGCGATTCTCTCCAGCTGGACCGCCTACCAGTTCACCGGCGACCCGGAACCGCTACGGCAGGCATACCCCATGATGCAGAAGTACCTCGCGTACCTGCGCGGCACTGCCCAAGGCAATATCATCGACTACGGCCTGGGTGACTGGTACGACATCGGTCCCGGAGCTCCGGGTTACTCGAAGTTGACCAGCCGGGCAACGACTGCGACTGCCATCTATTTCGAGGACCTCACAACGATGGCAAAGATCGCCACCTTGCTGGCTAAACCAACGGAGGCGAAACGCTTTGCTTCAGAAGCCTCCAAAGTTCGCGACGCCTTCAATCATCGACTGTTTCATCCAGCACAAGACTTCTACGACAGGGACAGCCAAACAGCAAACGCGATGCCTCTTGCGCTCGGCATGGTGCCGAAAGGCCACGAAGCCGGCGTGCTCGCTCACCTTGTCGACGATATTCGTAAACACGAAGACCACGTCACCGCAGGAGACGTCGGTTTCCACTACGTCGTGCGCGCGTTGACGCAGTGGAACCGCTCCGACGTCCTGATGGATATGCTGTCTAGGACCGACTCTCCGAGCTACGGTTATCAGCTAGTGCACGGAGCAACTACGTTGACGGAAGCATGGGACAGCAACCCAGCAAGTTCGCAGAATCACTTTATGCTCGGGCATGCCGACGAATGGCTGTATCGCGGCCTCGCAGGAATCGAATTCGACATGGCCGCCGCTCCTGCGGAACGAATCACGATTCATCCGTATCCAGTCCCCGGTGTGCAATCAGCTGCGGCCACGTACGATTCCGTGCTGGGGATGATCGGGAGTTCGTGGCAGGTCGCGGATAAGACCTTCATTCTCCATGTGGAGGTTCCCCCAAATTCAAACGCGCAAATTTTGCTCCCGGGAAACGCTCTCGACAAGATCCGGATCGACGATCAGCCTTCAACCAGCAAAAACCCCAACGTATCCTGTGCTCTGACCTCCGTCCGGGCCCGCTTGTCGAGTTCGCTCCGGGCACTACTTTTTCAGCGCACCCATTCCGTAATTGCATTTCTGGCCTAAGCCGGTCTGGCACTCTACACAACAAGTGACGTGCGTCGATTCGATTGCGACGCGAACTGCGGTTCAGAGTCAATCTGTGGCCAGCTCTTCATTCCGCGCGAAGGCGGCAATGAAGAATGAAGGCTACTTGCTTTATCGATTACTTTAGCATTATCTTTACTGTGTAGTTGTGTGGTTCCGCGATGTCGCACAACCGATCCGCGTATAGAAGACCGCCTCAACAATTCCGGCGCACCCGACGCCAGGAATCCTGAAGGAGTGCTGATGGAGCGCAGGGAATTTTGCAAATTGATAGGGGCCGCAACCGCAGCGAAGGCGCTTCCGGGTTTCGGGCAATCCGATACATCAGAGATGCCCCACGGGTTCAATACTCTCAAGCGGGACTATGCGAGCTTCTGTGCAACTCCAGCGAACGAGCGAGTGTTTTATCGTCTGAGCGGAGGCAAAATCGTCGAGGAAAAGCTCGATCAGGCTAGCTGGCGCCCGACCGCGTGGGGTGAGCCGCCTGATCTTCCCCTCCCTGGCGGATCATGGGACGGCGTGCCCATGAACGCGCCCCTACCTGATCTCGCGGGTGAAGGCCCCTATAAGCCAAATTGGGACTCCCTGCTGGGATATGACGCCCCTGAATGGTATCGGGACGCTAAGTTTGGAATCTGGGCGCATTGGAGCCCGCAATGTGTGCCGGAGTACGGAGACTGGTATGCACGGCAGATGTATGAGCAGGATTCTGACGACTACAAGTTTCAACTGGAGCACTACGGGCCCCAATCGCGGTTTGGCTACAAGGACCTTTGCGCTCAGTGGACCCTGCTGAACTGGGAACCCGATGAACTGGTCTCGCGGTATAAGAAGGCCGGGGCGAGGCTATTCATCGCACTGGCCAACCACCACGACAGCTTTGACGCGTGGGCCTCGAAGCATCAGCCGTGGAACTCTTCTGTCATCGGACCGCACCGCGACGTCGTGGGGACGTGGGCAGCGGCCGCACGCAAGCAAGGGCTGCGCTTTGGAGTCACCGTACACCAGGCGCGTAACTGGTGGTGGTTCCAACCCTCGCACGGCGCAGACAAGACCGGTCCATTGGCAAACGTTCCGTACGATGGTGCCCTTACCCCGCAGGAAGGCAAGGAACAGTGGTGGCAGGGGCTGGATCCGCATCGACTGTATGGCGTGAAGCATCCATTCGATGCGTTGCCGGACGCTTCCTTCGTGAAAGACTTCTATGACCGCACGCGCGATCTAATCGACCAGCACGATCCTGACCTGCTCTACTTCGACAACTCGCTGCTTCCGCTCGGCTGGGGCGGCATGAACATCGGAGCGTACTTCTACAATCACAATCTGAAAACGCGGGGCAAAATGGAAGCCGTGCTGAATGGCAAGCAGGTTCCTGATCGCCTAGCGAAAGCCTTGGTGGCCGACTATGAGCGCGGCTTGACCAGTCAGATTATGCCGTACGCCTGGCAGTCCGAGACATGTATCGGGGACTGGCATTACAAGCGCGCACTGTTCGACAAACCGGGACCATACGGCGGGTACCTGCCGGCCGGCGATGTCATTCACTGGATGATTGACACAGTCAGCAAGAACGGCACCTTTATCCTGAACGTACCTGGCAAGCCCGACGGCACAATCGACAGCAAGGAGATTGCTGTTCTCGACGGCATCACGTCCTGGATGCAAGTGAATGGTGAGGCGATATACGACACGAGGCCGTGGAAGATTTACGGCGAAGGGCCAAATGTCGTAAAGAGCGGATCGTTCCAGGGGAATAGTGTCAGCAAGCTCGGGCCCAAGGACATTCGCTTTACCCGAAACAAGGCAAACTCTGTCATCTACGCACTCGTTCTGGGCTGGCCCGCCGATCCGATCGTCATTCAAGCCCTGGGGATCTCCGCGTCTACCAATCCGGGCAAGATCGCCCGGGTTGAACTGCTCGGCACCGGAGAGAAGCTGCATTGGAGCCAGACAGCCGAAGGGCTGCGCGTCGAACTCCCAAAACAGTACCAACCGCCAGTGGACTATGCAGCAGCGCTTAAGATAGCGCTGGCTTAGCAGCCGGGTTCTCCTGCTTGTCAGCTGCCGTTTTTACGCCGCGCTCGCGCACCCGCTCATCGCAAAGGGTGAATCACGCTCTGCCGCTTTGATGTCTTCTGACGCCCATTTACAAGATGTTCGCAGTTCTCCACCTGGGCGTACTGAACAGGCGCCAGCAGTGGAGGCATGGTGGATATTCCATAACCGCTCAACGAAAAAGAAGTGTGAGCCCATAGCTCTCCAGGAGTGCTGGAGAGCCGGTGTTTGCAGTACTCTCGCGATCAGGCGGACTCTTCCCTGCGCACGATAGTTAGAACGTAAGTTTCAGCGCCGCCTGCATGACACGTGGATTGATGGGACCAATTCCTGTGATCTGACCGAAGTTGGAGTCCGTCGGGTTGTTATCGGGTTGACCATAGCTGGGCGTATTCGTCGCGTTGAACATCTCCCACCGGAACTGCGCGGTGTAGCGCTCGCGGTACGAGAAGTTCTTGATGAAGGCGACGTCCATGTCCCGGTCTGGTGGCTCATGTAACAGGTACTTTGGAGAGTCTCCCGGGGTCCCGATCTGGTTTTGAACGAAGGCGGCCTGGTTGAAGTAGTTGTTGAGCCAGTTCTGCTTACCTCCCTGACGGACCTTGAACGGCTGCCCAGGAACCAGGTCGGCACGATCCTGCCCTACATCGTATCCGGAGTTGTTGTTGCCGTTTCCGCCGTTGATGGTAAATGGTTCTCCAGATTCAGCCGAGAAGAGAGCGCTGAAGGCCCAACCGCCCAGAAGGGTCTTTAATAGAGCGCCACGATTCTGAAACCTCGGCCCCTGATAGATGCCATAGGTGACCCAGACGAGCGGAACGTTAAGGCTTGACGGCCCCTTGTCGTGCTGGACGCTGAACGGATCGCTGACGCTGGATTCGAAGTCGGGGTCTCCAGAACCTCCGACGTCCGTTGTTCTCGACCAGGTAAAGTTGCTCTGAAGTTGAAATCCATGAGCGAACTTGTGCTCAATACCGGCCTGCAACGCACTGTAGCTTGCGGTGCCACCGTCCTGCACCTGGAGGATGCTCCCGAAGTTCGAATTGAATCGGGTGTTGCCTCTTGTCGCCGGGTTCCCGGGATTTAGGTCCACCGTTGTCGCCTGATGGTAAGACTCACTCCCGACATAAGCCAAATGGAGCGCGAGCGCATTTGTAATCTGCTGCTCGATCGACAGGTTCCAGCTTTGGGTAACACCCAGTCTTAGATTTGGCGCAAAGGTGGCAGGTACGCTTGTGCCCTGGCCGAAGGTGGAGCTGCTGGGCGGGTCCTGCTGCGGCCCGGCAAATGGCGGAAATGGGCTCTTCCCCGCGGCAAGTCCGGGGCCGCCAAGGAAGTTAGTCCATGGGTTATCGAATGGGACCCAAACCGTCTGGCCGCCCCCAACGCTGTAGCTGGGTTGGAACGGCGCGACGTCCCACACTCTTTGGTAGAAGGCGTCTTCCATCGGCGTAGTAAACAAACCGAAGGCCGAGCGCACGGTGGTTTTCGGAGTCATGGACCATGCCAGCCCGATACGCGGCTCGAAGTACCGGTAGCTGGCGTTATAAAGCGTGTCGGAAACTCCAGCATCGCCGGGGAAGACAAGCCCTAGGGGTGCGTTGGGATAGCGGGTGCTTTGCTGCCCGGGGATATACATGGCTCCGCGGCCGCCGGCAACGTGCGCAGGTGTGTTGGGATCCCATCGCAGTCCCAAAGTGGCCGTCAGGTTCGGTCGCACCTTCCACTGGTCCTGCCCATAGATGCCGAACATCCATTGCGATGTGGCCCCGGATTCACCCGCGCCCTGAAAGATACTGTCAGCTTTCCCTAGCAGAAAATCGGCAAAGGGAACCCCATTGTCGTACTGGCCGTTGAATCCTATAACTGGACTTTGAAAGAACAGCGAACGCTCGGTGTGGTGCCGATGGAAGATGTCGGTTCCGGCGGAGATGGTGTGCGGACCCATCGTCCTGGTGAACGTTTCGCTGGCAGTGTAGTCCATACGCTTGGTGTTATCCGGATTGCTGGAGAACGAACTGAATCCGGTAGCTGGAGCATATTGGCTGTAGCTTCCTCCCGGCAATACGTTGAGGTCTTCCATATAGCAGGCCCCAGGAGGGTCGGCAACGTTGATGAATCGTGACAGACAGATAGGCTGGCCGGATGAATCCAGGATGGGAGTGCCGGTATGGAAGTCGTAAGTGATGTAGCCGACTGCCAGGGTGTTTACTGTGGTTGGGTTAATCGTCCAGGTGTGGTTGATTACCTCACTGAGAAACACACCATTCGAGCCGAGCACACCAGCCAGAATATTGTTCGGTTCGGTCTGCCCGATCTGATTGTAGTAGTTCGTGAAACTACGCACGAATATGCGCTGCTTATCATTAATGTCGTAGTCGAGCCGTGCCGTCACTTCGTTGTAGGACGTCACCTGCGGCGGGAATGAAAATACTACGGCGCCTGTGACCGGGTCGCCCGTGGGTATGTACTGCAAGAGCTTGACTGCGCCAGGACTGAAGACGGACGGATCCACCTTGTTGTTGACGAACGGAGCCGGCAGAACGACAGGGGCCGGGTTCCCTTGCGCGTCTTTCAGGTTCAGCAGTGCCGAAAAATCTCCGTTCCGCTCCGCAGTGGTTGGCGTAATCGCGTTGTTCGTGTTCGCAGTGTAACTCTGGCGGGTGCCCTGATAATTGACGAAGAAGAAGAGCTTGTCTTTGAGGACCGGCCCTCCGATGAACCCGCCAAACTGATTGCGGTGCAGGCCATCGACATTGCCGCTGAACGGATTCGCTGCGTTGAAATAACCGTTGCGTATGAAGTCGAACGCGCCGCCATGAAAGGCATTGCTCCCCGACTTGGTCTCGATGCTCACGATAGCCGCGGGGGCAAAGCCGTTGCGGGCATCAAAGTTATTGGTGATGACTCGGAACTCCTGCGTTGCATCGGGATTTGGGAACGGCAGAGCCAGAAGCGTGTAGGTATCCATGTGCGAGACACCGTCCAACAGATACCAGGTGCTTCCCTGCCGCTGTCCACCAGCGGACGCGCCTGACTCGTTCGGGAAGGAGTTCGTTGCCTGCAGCGTCGAGGCCTGGCTATTCATCTCGTTCGTGACACCCGCCGCCAGAAACACCAACATACCGGGATCGCGGCCGTTTAGCGGCAGGTCCTTGATGGTTCGTTCATCAATTGTCTGGCTCAGTTCGGGCGTTGTGGTGTTGATCAGCTCCGCACCGCCGCTGACATTCACGGTATTCTCAGCGCCACCTACTTTGAGAACAAGATTGAGCGTTGCCGACTGGCCGACGGTAAGCTCCACGCCGCTTTGCACCAGTGACGCAAATCCGGGGCCGGACGCCGTGATCGTATAGACACCGACGGGCAATGAGTTGAAGGCGTAGTTGCCGGTCGCGTCGCTTCGAACAGTTACGGATAGGCCCGTACCGGCATTGTGCGCTATCACCTGTGCGTCCGGCACGACGGCTCCGCTTGGATCGGCGACCGATCCGCCCAGTCGTGCGCTGGTGGATGACTGGGACTGCGCGGTTAGAGCGTAAAGAAGTGCCCCGCACATCAGCGCAACCGGCGCGATGCGCCTCCACAATGACGTGTAATCCCGAAAGAGCAAAGCTGGCGTGCTTTTCATCAGTTTCTCCTTGAGTTGCGGTACTTCCCCGGTATTGGAGCTAAACTGCCTCTTGGGTCGCGGCTGCCGTTCGGATCTGAATCTCTTTGGGCCCGAATCTCTCGTGGGACGCGGTGATCCGGACGCGGCCGGGCCGCTGAGTGGCGCGAATCCACACGGCTAACCTGCCCCCGGCTAACGCAACAGTGTTCGGCCCGACGAGCGTGGCCGGACCGGAGATGGTGAGCTGCAGCGGATCGGCACACAGACGCTGCACGTTGCCGTACTCATCCGTCACACGCATCACGATGCGGGTAGAGTCCGACCCATCCGCAAACAACGAATAATCATCTGCAACAACTTCAAGCCGAGCGCTGGCGCCTCGGCCGGATAAAGTCTTGCTGATCACCTTTACGCCTTGCACATAGCCGTCGATGCGAAGGTCGCCCCAGTCGTCATTGCCATTCGGGAGACTGAGAAAGAATGGCGGATGCGCGAGATGAGGAAATTTTTCTAGAGCGGGGGTCAACTCTACAACCGGGTGGAACGCTTGCGGGCCCGAGGCATCGAGCGGCTTCAGGAAGCACTTCAGCGTGTCGCAGTTGGAGCAGATCACTTCCTCGCGGAAGTCACCCGACTCATCGTTCTCCGCCAGGTGAAATGCGGGCTCGAGCACTGGCTCGACCTGAGGCTCACACTGAGACTTGTAGAACCCGGCAGCAGCCTTGGGCTCCCGGAACATATCCATTACGCCCATGTAGCAAACGTGATCTCCCGCGCCGAAGTCGGCGTGCGTGTTGTAGTCGAAGGCACACCACCCCAGCCCTCCCGCGTATGCGGGGTTCGAGGCGAGCTGGTCGTATATCCGCGCATAACGGAGCACGTGCTCGCGTTGAATCGCGTTGTTGTCGGACGAGCGAACTGGCCACTCCGCTCCAACGAATTCGGTATTTAGATAATGTTTATGGTTTGGCTCTTTCAGCGGGAAGGTAAAGTCATTCATACCGAAGACATCTTCCAGGAACTCCGAATCCTGGAAGTTGCGCACTCCGATGGTTTGGCGCGTGGGATCAAGTTTTCGCGCCAAGGTATTGGTTTCGGTGTAGAACGCGTGATCGTCTCGAGACTCATTAATCCGGACGCTCCACAGCACGATCGACGGCCGGTTCCGGTCGCGGCAGACCATGCGCCGTACGTTGTCGACAGCGCGTTGCTGCCAAGCCGCGTCTCCGATGTGTTGCCAGCCTGGAATCTCTTCGAGTACAAGCAAACCCTGTTCGTCGCAGGCATCCAGAAAGTGCTTCGACTGCGGGTAATGCGAGGTCCGCACCATGTTGCACTTCAGGGTGTGCTTTAGAATCGCCGCGTCGCGTCGCTGCACCCTCGCCGGCATCGCTCCCCCGACATATGGATAGGTCTGGTGCCGATTGAGGCCGCGCAACTGGACAACTCGCCCATTCAGTTCAAATCCCTTGTCGGTGAACAATGCGGTGCGGAATCCCACTCTGCGCGAATCCTCGTCGACACTCTTGTCGTTAGCCAACAGGCGCACTCTCACGGTGTAGAGGTGCGGGTTGTCAAGCTCCCACGCGACGATCCCGACCAGAGGGGGAAAGTGGAGGATGTAGCGGGCCGGAGCAGGGTCCTGCTTGACCGGTGCCAGCTTGGTTTCGGTCCGCGCAATCACGGTCTGCGCTTGTAGAAGTGCGGCCTCGAGCGAATAGGCACGGTCGCTCGATTCGTATTGGCTCAAATCGACAATGACATCGAGCGTGGCAGTACCATCGGAAACACCACTTGGTCTGGCGCAAATATCTTCGATGTGAGCGGGCGGCACAATTCGCAACGAAACCTCGCGATAGATTCCCCCAAACGTCAGGTAGTCGATCTCGTAACCGAACGGTGGCACTTCCGAAAGTTCCCGCGAATCCACCTCCACGGCCAGCACATTGCGGCCCTGCGCCTCAAGGTGCGGAGTGAGTTCAAAGGAGAAAGGAGTGTACCCGCCCTTGTACTCTCCGACTCGTCTGCCGTTGAGCCACACGGTAGTCGCGGCCATCACGCCCTCAAAATCCAGAAATACTCTGCGTGAGCCAAGAGCTGGGAGCCGCAGCTCTCTCCGGTACACCGAGACAAACTCGTAGCTATTCTGGTCGAATTCGTGCCATGGGAGACTTAGATTTGTGTGCGGCAACACGACCGTCTCAAACGAGCCATCGTTGAAGTCGCGGGCCCTGGCGGCTTCCCCGACCGCGCGGCTGTAGCGCCACTTCTGGTTCAACGACAGCACTAGTCGCGACCGATCTTGCGTCTCGGGCGCCGCCAACCGGAAGCCCGCGCTGCGTTGCAACGCCCGCAACATACGCGGATCCGGTCTGGACGAAGGTGCGGCGATTGAGGGCCATGCGCTCCTGCTCCCAACGGGTGAATGTCTTGCGGAGATCACGGCTGCACCCCGATTCCGGGAACCGAGACCAGGCGTAAAACTCCGTTTCACCTAATGTCCAAGAACATTACGTTATCGTTAACGTACTTGGCAACTGTTTTCTTTTGCATGTGGGGTTTTGACCGCGCTCTAGGTGGTTCGGCAGGGCTGGCGTCTGCAACCGGGGCTGATAAGAATCCTGATTGCAGAGTTACGGTATCGTTACCGCTATTCAGCGCTCCTGTTCATCGCAATGAAGGAAATGCCGGGCTTCGGGCCTTCAGGTCCCTCAGCAGGCCCGCGGAGGGCTCCCATTCGCCGATGGCGGGATACAGCAGCATGGCTTTGCGCGCCTGCTCTTCTGAACCGTTAACGCTGGCTTCGATAGCAGCCCGCTCATAGGCTTTGACGCTCAGCACGAGCCCGCGGACCTCTTCTGGAAGACGCCCGCAGTGTTCCGGAACAATCGCGCGGCTCGATATGGCGCACGGGGCTTCGACTACATCCTCAAAGTCGACATCAGCAATCGCACCATGATTGCGAACGTTTACGACGATGCGGCGGGGCTCGTCACTGCACAGTGCGTTCATCACATCAAGCGCGATGCGATGGTAGCCGGTGGCTACCTTGAATGGATCTTCGGTGAGTGCGTGGGACTTATCGAAGGCCGTCCCCGCGCTCGCCTCCAGTTGCATGTAGGAACCTGAGCGCTGATTCAGGTAATCCGTATAAATCGCGAGCGCGGCTGCGCTCCCGTCGCCACGCATCGCGGAGGCAAGTTGGGCAAATAACCCAGCGTTGAGTCTCTCCAGTTCTTCGCCCCGCGTGGCGCCTGCGGTACGCTGGTTGGCCAGCGCGCGACGCCGGCTGTAGTAGAAGAACAGGTACTCCGTCGGAATCAGTCGCAGAGTCCTGAGGAGATCGAAGTCAAAGAGCTTGGCTGGATATACGGTGGCGAGAAGCTGGTCGCTAGCGAGCAATTCTTCCGTGACATCCTTCCCGCGCAACAGAACACGCCTCACCCAGCCGAGATGGTTCAGACCGACATACTCACAGTGGACATCGTCGACGCTGGCGTCCAGTGCGAGCGCGATGCGGTGAAAGAGTTCCGTTGGTGTATCGCAGATACCGATCACGCGAATGCCGGTGTGGTGGCTTACTGCCTGCGTAATCAATCCAGCAGGATTGGTGAAGTTGATCATCCATGCCTGCGGGCAGAAGCGCTCCATCTGCCGCGCATACGCGATTGCCGTGCTGGCCGTGCGCAAGGCCATTGCAACCCCACCCGGCCCGGTCGTTTCCTGACCCGGGTATCCATTTTCGATCGCGATGCGTTCGTCGACCGCTCGTGCCCGCATGCCTCCAACACGGATCGCTGTCAGCACATAGGAAGCACCGGACATTGCATCTTCGAGGTTCGCGCTGACCCGGAGCTTCAGCGTACCGCCTTCCCTCGCAATCAACGCACGTCCAAGTTCGCAAATCAACCGCACGCGCTCTGCGTCAAGATCGTAGAGCACAAGCTCGTCGACGCCCAGATGTTTGCTCGATTCGTTGATCCCGTAGATCACCAGCGGCGTCCGTACGCCCCCACCACCGATCACTGTCACCTTGCGGTTACCCACGGATGCCCTCCAATTCCTCCCGCATCGCGAGTCCGTTGAGGGCTCCCGGGCTGCGGGTCGAGAGGGCTCCGCATGCGGCCGCACGCAGCAGCGCCTCGCGTGCGCCGGCTCCGTCCAGCACAGCATCGATCAGCCCCGCATCAAACGCGTCTCCTGCCCCGGTGGTATCGACCACTTTGGTTGCAGGAGAAGGCACATGCAGCATGCTGCCGTTAGCGTGAATGGCTGCGCCTTCAGCACCAAGCTTGACGACAACGTGGGTGAAGCCGAGCTTCTCGAGCCCCAGCAGCACCTCCTCCGGATGCTCGTTGCCGGTGAGGTACTCTGCCTCTTTTCGATTCGGCAGAAAGTAATCGATCTCACGGCACGTCTGCAGATTCTCTTGCCGCAGATACCATTCGGGCTGCCATCCCACATCCAGCGACACTGTGCATCCGGCGGCCTTTAGCTGAGGCAGCAATTCCTGGGCGATCCGTCTGTCTAACGGAACTGCAAAGTGGACATGTGCTGCTTGCCGTAACTGCTCGACGAGCCCCGGCGAAGAGAGATACTGGTCAAGTTTCTCATTGCTGCCTTTGTAGCTGTAGAACGTGCGCTCCTCGCTTACGGAGACGCTTACGGTAACTCCGGAGCTTCCGGGCACCTGCTTGAGGCCATCGTGTTCCACGTCAAAATCAGCGAACCGTTTCTTAATCCATTGGCACTCGACCTCTCCGATGACACCGAATACGGCGGTTCTTCGCCCAAGCAGGCCTAGACCGCATGCGGTGATTGCAGCACCTCCACCTAGCTCACGCAGATAGTTGCGAGTGAAGATTTCTTCTCCTGGAACCGGCCAATTTTGCAAGCCCGAGAACACATGGTCTATATAGATTTCGCCGACCGTAACTGCATCCCAGCGCCGGCTCATGCTGCCGCCTCGGCGAACGGCCAGCTCGCACTGCGACGCGCGCGAAACAGAAAGACAGCTGCGCCGGCGACTAAAAACAGTGCAGCGATCGCCATATATCGCAGGCCGCTAGTCACGACGATGTAGGTCCATCCCGTGAGCGCTACCAGCGCAGGCAACGGGTAGAGAGGCATGCGATAGGACCCCACGGCCTCGCGCTTCTGTTTCCGTAGAAGCATCACGGCAACGCATTGGGCTGCAAACTGCAGCAGCGTCTGTGTAACGATCAGCGCGGTAATCAAACTCTGCAGGCTGAAGAGGCACGCGAACGCGGAACACGCGCCCATGCCCAGCAAGGAGACATACGGGAACTGTCCCTTCGGATGCAGCCGTCCAAACGCTGAGAAGAACTGCCCGTCCCGGGCTGCGGCATAGGGAATGCGTGAATAGCCCAATAGGATCGCGAAAACTGAACCGAACGATGCAACCAGAATCAGGAGCGCAATTGCTGTTCCTGCGGCATTACCATAGATCCGCACCATGAATTCAGCAACGATCGCCTGCGAGTGCACTGCAACCCGCCACGGGAGAACGCCGATGATCGAGATGTTCATAACCAAATAAATGGCCGATACGATAATGATTGAAAACAGAATGGAACCTGGGATCGTTTTCTGGGGTATTGCGACCTCGTCCCCAATCAGGCAAACGTTGTAATACCCCCCATAGTCGTAGAGCGCAATCAGCGTGGACGCTCCCAGTCCCAGGATGAACCCACGGTCGAAGTGGAAGGCGCCTGGAGGGAAGTCAAACGCCATCGCAACGTGGAAGTGGGTAAGTCCAGCCACAATGATCCATGCCGTCGAGCCCAACACGATGGCCGCAACCGCGATCGAGAGGCGGGCGATCGAGTGAATATCGCGATACAGCAGTGCCACATTGACCAGGCATACAAACGCTGCGATCGCTATGATTGCGGGGTGGTGCATCTTCGGGAGCAGATATCCCGCGTATTGAGCGAAGCCTACGGCGCCGCTCGCAACCGAAATCGGCCCAAGCACAATCGCCTGCCATAGAAACAGGAACGCGAACAACCGTCCAAAACTGCGGGGCCCGAATGCCTCCATCAGATAGCGGTATGGACCGCCCGATGAGGGCATTGCCGAGCCCAGCTCTGACCACACCATGCCGTCGCACAAAGAGATGAATGCCCCGAGTATCCAGCCCAACATGGCTTGCGGACCACCCATGGCCGCAAGCGCAAGGGGAATCGTCAGGAACGGTCCTACGCCAATCATGTTCAGCACGTTGGCAGAAAAGGCGCCCCAGAAGCCGATTTTGCGCGGGATTTCGGTCCGAACGTGCATGGGCACTGTCACCTCATCCCTGGATAGGCTTGTTCATCGAAGACGTACGTTATCGGTACCGTAACACAACGGGATCTTGTATCGCATTGCTAGTCCGCTTTGCAAGAGCATTTCAACGAGCCCAGCGTGAGGCGCGCTTTTTGTGGCGTCACCGATACCGTACCGTTTACCCTGAGACGAGGTTGCGCGGATCGAACTGTGTCCGCAGCCGGAACCTTACCTTAGAGTGCAAGGTGGCGTCATGGCAATTCGGCTCAAAGACATCGCTCGGGAACTGGGCGTCTCTGTCATTACCGTATCGAAGGCGCTACGCGGCAAGGCGGACATCAGCGACGCAACCCGTGAACGCATCCTGAAACGAGTAAGCGAGCTAGATTACCGGCCCAACATGACGGCGCGCACTCTTATCACGGGCCGCTCGTTCATCATCGGGCTCATCGTACCCGACCTCCTTAATCCCTTCTTCAATGAATTCGCAACGTCCCTGAGCCGATCGCTTCGCCAACGCTCCTATGCGCTCATCCTCGCCTCCTCAGAGAATACGGCCGAAATCGAGCAGTCAGAGATACGTGCGATGTTCACCCGTGGCGTAGATGCTCTGCTGCTGGTTTCCTGCCAATCGACCTTGCGGGGCTTTCTCTCGATCCACGACGTCAGTACGCCATTAGTCTTGATCGATCGCCCTTTCCCACAACTTCGAGCGCATTTCGTGGGTACGGACGATTACGCAGGAGGAAGATTGGCGACCGAGCACCTCATTCATTTAAAACGCAAGCGTCTCGCCTACATCGGAAGTCCCGATCTTAGCCCCGCGGCAGACCGCTATCGCGGATTTCGCCATGCCTTGAGGGACCACGATATCGAACTACGTGAAGACTTCGTTCTCTTAAACTCGAGCGAGGAACCCGCCGACCAAGCCGGTTACGAAATGATGATGACGCTGCTGAAGCGGAGATCGCGGCCCAATGGCGTTTTTTGCCACAATGATGTCGTCGCGATCGGAGCCATGAAGGCGGCTCAGGATGCTGGCCTGACCATTCCCGGCGATATCGCATTCGTCGGTTTCGATAACGTGAACTACTCGAAGTACCTGCCCATCCCGCTCACGTCTGTAGATCAGTCGACGTCCGCACTCGGCGAGGGTGCCGCCGAACTCGCCCTTGCAGCGGTGGACAAGAAAATTGACCAACCACTCAATATTCTCCTCAAACCAACGTTGGTTGTACGCCAATCAACAGTGGGCAGCCATCCTGCCAACCCGAGCTCTGCTCCCGAGTGCTTAGCAGTCCGGCGAGGAAAACCACCTCATTCTAGGACCTTATTGCGAAAATGAGAGTGGCTAGATCTGTTAGGAAAATTGAAATACCGGTCTTCAGGCAGAGCCGCGCATACGAGAAGGCCGTTCGCAATCGATTGGAGAGACCCTAAGTGGCGCGCTTCGGCCAGCACCATCTTGGAAGCGGTGTGATGGCCTCCCAAGCCGTCTAGTCTCGCTGCGTGTTCACTCTCTATCTCGGGCGCTCATGACTCTATGTGTTCGCACTCAAGTCGCTGGTGTTCAGGGCAGTTGTGTGTATTCGCCTCGGGTATCAGGTCGTCGTAGCTCACGATAGGCCGATCACACAGCAGAAAGCAGCCGAGTTAGGGCCCAGTGTGGTTTGCCCAGTTAAGAAGCATATGATCCACGTTTTTGGCGCTGGACCGGTTCTTCGGGCTGCTCCTGCTCTGTCTGCCGGACAGTTCTGCGGGGCCGATGGTACGCTTCCCTTCCCTTCTCTTCTCTCTCTCATATCCTCAACTTGGAAGCCAAATTCGCAGAATGGGAGGGTACCCGCTGCTGGCCGGGATGGCAGCTTCGGGTAGGCCGGACCGCTAACCCAAAGCGGAGCTCAAGCGAGGGATGCTGTACAGCTGGTCAAGACCTTTTCAGCCGACGTTGTGATGGGATCGTGTGCGTTCGGGATGGACCACGAACAAGAAGGCGGAGCAGCAGAACACCGAAAAGCCAAGATTTCTGTCCGGAGGTTCCGATTAGCAGTTCAGACCGCTGCACCCAAGCACCCCCGAGACTCAGGGAAGCTCCCGCATATGGGCGTAGTCGCCTGGTCCGCTGTATATTTCGAGTCATGGCAAAACGCATGAAAGACATTGCCACTGATCTCGGGCTCTCGGTGGTTACCGTTTCAAAGGTCCTCCGAAATCACCCGGACATTAGCGAAGAGACACGGGCGCGTGTCCTGCAGCGCGTGAAGGAGCTGGACTACCAGCCCAACACCCTCGCGCGGAGCCTCGTGACTGGCCGCAGCTACCTTGTGGGACTCGTGGTGCCCGACCTCATACATCCATTCTTTGCGGAAGTTGCCAAGGCTCTCTCGAACGCGATCCGAAGCGAAGGGTACTCGCTGATTGTGTCCTCGTCCGAGGAGGACCAGGAGTTGGAGGGCCGCGAGATTCGCCAGTTGCAGGCCCGCCGGCTGGATGCACTGGTGATTGCGTCGACCTGCACTGACGCGGCGGACTTCGAGCGGATGGAAAAGAGTGATGAACGATTTGTGCTGATTGACCGCGATCTGCCGGGCTTGGCTGCTAACTATGTCGGCATCGATGACGAGGCGGCGGGGCGGATTGCGACCGAGCACCTGATCAGCATTGGATGCAAACGGATTGCGCATATCCGCGGAAGGGAAAACAGCACAGGGATTCGGCGCTTTGAGGGATATCGAAAGGCTCTGCTCGCCCACCGGTTGCAATACTCAGAGGAGTATGTCATCAGCCGGTCCACTGTCGATACACAGAGCACGGAGCAGGGCGCGCAGGCAATGCGGTTGTTGCTCGAGTGTGATCCGCGGCCGGATGCCGTCTTCTGCTACAACGATCCGCTGGCGATCGGGGCGATGAACACCATCATCGATGCCGGGTTGCGAATTCCGGAGGATATCGCCTTGATCGGCTGCGGTAACCTGCATTACAACCACTGCCTGCGCGTACCGCTGTCGAGCATCGACCAGCACAGTCAGCAGATCGGGCAACGATCCGCTGAGCTGGTGTTATCTCTGATCGAGTCGAAGGAGAAGCTTCGGCCGCGCAGCTATATCCTCGAGCCTGCGCTGGTAGTGCGAGCGTCAACTCGACGCCGCGCGGACAGCCGGCCGCCCGATCCTGAACGCAAACCCACAAACGCTGGAACAAATGGGGCGATACGAAGGCGCGCGAGCAGGAGTAAGTGAGCGGCAATCAAGAGGCGCAGCGTTCAGGGACAGAATCCTGGTTCTCGCGCCGACCGGAGGGCCACGGGTTCAGACGTTGAGAGCCGACTGCGCTGCGGATTTCGGAAACGAGCGCTGGAACCAAAGGAGCTTCGGCGGCCGCTAAATTCGCTTCTACTTCTGACACGCTGGACATGCCCACGAGCGTGCTGGAAACGTGGGAGTGGGCGAGGCAGAACTGTAGCGCGACAGTGGCGACGTCGGTGTTGTGAGCGCGGCAAATCTCCCGGACTCTCTCAGCAGCTTGGCGAACCTTAGCCGGCGCCGGATGCCAAGAGGGCGCACCGCGTGAGGTAAGCAGCCCCATGGCCATGGGAGATGCGTTAATAAGACCGATCCCCTCGGTGGTGGCGAAAGGTGTCAGGACCTCATCCATGTCGGTGAACAGGAGGTTGTAGCGGCAGTAGGAGAGCACGGTATCCACGGGCACGGCTTTTGCGACCGCAACAAGGAACTGAAGAGAGTAGCCGGTGATACCGATGTAACGCGCCTTTCCTTGCTGCTGGAGTTCACGCAGAGCGGGTACGGTCTCGTGGATGATCTGCTCTGCGGAGCCGAACTCGATGTCGTGAGCCTGGAGAAGATCGACGTGGTCCGTGCGCAGGCGCTTGAGCGAGCCTTCCAGGCGCTTGCGAATGCCCTCTCTCGAGAAGTCGAAAACGTCCACGCCGTAGCGGCCGGCCTTGGTCGCGAGGACAACATCGCTACGCCTGCCCTCGAGCGCGGCACCAAGGCGCTCTTCCGCAAGGGTTAGGCCGTAGTAGGGAGAGACGTCGAAGAAGTTGACGCCCCAGTCCATCGCACACTGGACGGCACGCACCCCCTCAGAGGGATCTGTGCGTGCAAAGACGTCTCCCAACGGTGAGGCGCCGAAGCCGATAACGGAAGTTTCGAGAGAGGTGTTGCCGAGTGTTCTTCGCTGCATTACTCAGCTCCTGCGCGAATCCTGTGTTGCGGCCGGGAGCCACGAGGCTCTTTGCCATCTGAATTGGTGCGTTACAGTAAACGCTATAATATCGTGTGCCCCGTTTGAAATCAAAGTTTGCAATCTCCGCGCGGCGTGAAAAGGGAGACAATCTCCTGCTCGAGACCGGAATTTCGGATTCGTGATCAACTTTCTTCTCAGACCGGTGCGCCACAACACCAACACGGGAGTCTTTGCGGATTCCCCGGGTGGCCTGAAGATCGGCCTGTTCGCTGGTCGACGATCTGCGGTGGCGCTGGAGGTCGTTCGAGCGATCCTGCTGAACTTCCATGTCGCCGTGTGTACATGGTGCGCGGACTCTCAAGATCAGAACAGCGCCGCCGCAGTGCGGGTTGTCGAGCAGCTGGCGACATTGTGCACGAGCGCACGCGGACCTCAAGAGCTCGTGGCGACGCGACTGATCCCAGGGACATGATTCAGTAGGCCAATATGGTTCTGGAGTCGGCGTGAGTGCTACGCGCCCCGTGCAGAATGCCGGCTTTTGAGCACCACGATGGGTTTCAGCAACCTGTCAGGCTGCACGGTGGTGAATACGCGTTCCGATGCGGATTGCCTTTACGATTTAGGCGTCCGGACGCGCGAAGAGCTGGAAGAGGGTGCATTGGGTCAACCGGGTGTATATCTGCATCAGTGCTCGGTTTCGTACTGGAACGAGTCGACATCGACAAATCCTGCCTCGATTGCCGGATTCACGGTGAAGATTCCGACCCGATCGCCACGATAAGATCCCCACGTTAGCTGATAGATGTCACCAAATGGCTTGTAGGCGATCCCATCAGAACTGTACGAGAACTGACTCTTGCCGTCGAAGCCCCAGGTTGATCGCAGGTAAATGGTATCTGATTGCACGAAAGGACCAACTGTTTGTTGTCCGGCGTTGTTGTAGACCAGCCGTCGCTGGCCATCCTCTTGAACAACGGCGAGAGTGCAATAGGTGCGGGCGAAATGTGCGAGACCTGACTCCTCATGATCGGCCATTCCAGAGAGATCCATTTTAACCGTGACCTCATTGCGGCGGGTGCGGAAGGAGCGCTGCGTGAGCACGTTGCCTATGGCTTTAAAATCGCCAGGACGGAGCGGCTGAAACGCATGCAGCCGAAGGTATCCGGGGTGCTCGGTGAGCGACCACATGTCGGGCCTCGGCTGGTAGTTCCACTCCCATTCGGACTTGAGCACAGGAGCATCGAAGGCGTCGCTGGCGGAGAGGGTGGTTTCGGTTTTGCCGTCGATCGGCTTTGCACCGCTCCAGACCATGTGGCCTACGCCGTCCGGGCCCACTGCGCCGATGATGGGCCACCCATCGATCCAGGTGACCGGCAGCAGAACACCGGCACGGCCTTCCCAATCTCCGTGGCCCTGATGTGAGACGAAGTACCACTTGCCCGACGGGAGTTCGACTAGGCCGCCCTGGTTCGGCTCTTTGTCGAGGGCGGCGTTCACGTGGATCAACTGATGGATCTCCCAAGGACCATGCAGGGAGCGCGAGCGCTCCATCATGACGACTCGGCCTTCATGCGCGACCTCGCTGTAGAGGTGGTAGTAAATGCCGTTGATCTTGTAGAGCTTGTTGGCTTCACTTCCCCTAGACTGATGGATTATGGTGTCCGAGGCGGGAAGGACATGGTCGGCACGGGAGTTCATCTGGAAGAGATGGATGTTGTACTTGGTCTGCACTAAGCCCTCCGGAGCGAACCGCGTTGCGACAAGGTAAATGCGGCCATCGTCGTCCCAGAGCGGACATGGATCGTCCCATCCAGCACCGGCCAAGACGAGTTGCGCGGCTCTCCAGGGACCGCGCGGGTTGGTGGCCTGGCTCATGAAGATGCCCTGGTCCGGCGTGCCGAAGTAGACCCAGAACTTGCCCGCGTGAAAGCGGATCGCTCCCGCCCACACACCTCGTCCAGCGCGGTCCATTCTGCTCCAGCCGAGCTCAGGGTCTATGTTGGTGAGATCGTGTAAAACGTGACCGATGATCCTCCAGTTGACGAGGTCTGTCGAGTGGAGGATGACTACGCCGGGTGAGAACTGGATGGTGGATGAGAACGCGTAGAAATCTGATCCGACCCGTATCACATCGAGGTCGCTGAAGTCTCCGGGCATCACTGGGTTGGCGTATGTCCCGTTACCCTGATCACCCCAACGCTCGGGGTCCCGTTTGGGGGGCGGCTCTGAAGCGGAGCTTGAGCCTGGTGCGGGGCCGACCTGTGGCTGATGAGCCAGTGATGCTACTGCGATCTCCCACGGCGAAGCGAAAAGGCACAGGCTAAGGATGCCGAGCTTCGCCAAGTGATGCATCCTAATCACCTCCAAATCTCTTGGCATGTCTCGTCTCTACCGGGCTAGTTTTCCGGGGTGCCCCGGGCACACCATTTGCATCTCTATTTGTACATTGAAACAATTCCCAATTGACAGAGTTAACGTTGCAGTTATAGCTTTCTTCAACGGTTTTAAGCATCCGTTCACAGGAGACGGCAATGGATCCCCTCTCAGTCGTTGGGAAATGGCTATTAGCGCTCTCGTACAGAGAGGGCCAAGGCGGTGTTCATAGACGTGGTGCGTTGTTCGTTTCGCTCGCGAGTCTCGCAGGGGCAGCCATCCTCTGGGCGATGCCGGCCACTGTATCTGCGCAGATCAGCGGACGCGCGACGATACAGGGCACGATCACCGATCCCAGCGGTGCGGTGATACCCGGTGCAGAAGTGGACCTTGTTGAGGTCAGGACCCACACGGAGAACAAGCAGACCTCGACGCATGCGGGTTTCTATTCATTCGGTGGACTTCAACCTGGACTGTACGCGCTTTCGGTTACCGCGCCCGGATTCAAAAGGTTTACGCAGGAAAACATCCCTCTTGATGCGATCCAGACCTTCGGCTTGAACGTGAAACTTCACGTAGGTGGAGGCGCCGAGTCGGTAACTGTTACAGATGCTCCTCCACCGATCGATACGGCCAACGCGACGCTTGGAAGTTCGATGGAGACCCAGACCTACAAAGCCCTGCCGCTGATTCTGGGCGGTCAACCGCGCGACCCGACCGCATTCATCTACTTCACGCCCGGAGTGACAGGCGGGAGCGGCGTGAACCAGATGAACGGTGGGCAAAGCAACCTGAATGAGACGTACATCGATGGCGTGGCCATGGATGACGTAAACCAGCAGAGCGACTGGGCTCCGGTTCACAGCACGTTTTCTGTTGACGCGGTTGACCAGTTCCAAGTGCAGACCAGCGGTGTCTCTGCCGCGTACCAAGGCCAGGGCATGCAGAATTTCGTTCACAAGTCAGGCACGAATCAGTATCACGGTTCGGCCTTCGAGTACTTTCGGAACACTGTTCTGGATGCGTGGGGCTTTTTTTCCCCTGCCTCCATCAACGCGGTCACTGGGACGGCCCTGAAGCCGGTAGAACATCAGAACGAGTTCGGTGGCACATTCGGCGGCTATCTCCCGCATTTCAAGAACAAGATCTTCTTCTTCGCTTCCTTTGACGACGACCACTATCTTCACGGTACCAACCCCGGCTACACCACCATTCCTACACTGCTGGAGCGTCAGGGCAACTTCACTCAGTTGCCCTCGTCGCAACCGATCTACGATCCGACCACCACGAACTGTACGGGAACGTCCTGCACCCGCACACAGTTCTCCTACAACGGTCAGTTGAATGTTATCAATCCAGCGCGGCTTTCCCCCATCTCGCAGTACATGCAGTCGTTTCTGCCTGCGCCGACGAACGGTAACCTGAGCAATAACTATCTCGGCGGATTCAACACCGGATTCACGTATCCGCGCCAGAGCTACAAGGTGGATTTCAATATCATCCCTAACCACAGCATAAGTCTTCTGATGGTTGAGGGCGGCAGGTATCCCAACCCAGCCTGTTGCGACGCGAGCGGCCTTCCCCTCCCTTACCTTACGACCGTGGGCAATACGCAAAACAACCTCACAGCCATGGTGTCGGATACCTGGACAATCACGCCGCGCATGGTGAACAGGTTGAATTATGCGGCAAGCCTCGGCGCGTTTCATGGTGTCGGTAATACCAACCCAACCGAAGCCAATCCAAAGTGGTACGCCGTCGCGGCTGGCATTACAAACATCCCACCGGGGCAGGCATCTGATTCCTTCCCCAGCACCAGTTTCGGGGGTCCCAACGCTCCCCTGGGTTGGGCCACGAACGATCGGGCTTCGACGGGTGGAGACGTCGCCGTGTATCACATTCAGGATGGCCTTCAACTTCTCAAGGGCAAGCACTCCATCAGCATCGGGGGGGAATACCAGTGGCAGGAGGTAAACAATGTATCCCTGGATACCGGCACTTACCTGAGCCTCTCTTACTCTAACAACGAGACGGCCGGGTTTTCGGGCCAGTCGGTGAATACGAAGCAGGGCGATAGCTATGCCAGTTTCCTGCTGGGCGCCGTCGACAGCGCCGGCATTACGGATAACCGGCCTGTCGAAAAAACCTACGGGCGGTACCATAACTTCTCGCCTTACATTCAGGATGACATTAAGGCCACTCAGAAGCTCACATTGAACATAGGCCTACGCTGGGACCTCTACTCGCCTTACACGGAGAAGGAGAACCGGATCTCATTCGTGAATATCAACATCAACAATCCCATCACCGGCACTCTCGGGGCCATGCAGTACGGAGGCAGCGGAACGGGTCCGACATACTGCAGCTGCTCCACGCCCGTAAAGATCTGGCCGAAGAACTTCGGCCCGCGGCTCGGGTTCGCCTTGCGCTGGAGAGCAAGACGGTTGTGCGGGGGGCCTATGGAATCTACTACAGCCACGCCGGTGGAGTGGGAGGCCGCGTGAACGCCAGCACCGGGACCGGCCAAAACGGGTTCACCGGTGGCGCTTCTCCGGCCACGCCCAATGGCGGTATAACGCCAGCCTTTTATCTGAACAGCACCAACTCCGCACTGCCTAGCTATACGCCTCCGCCAAAATTCGATCCCGGGTTCGGTACAGGGTTCACCACCATTGCCGGCTACACCAGCACGTCGCCAAACAGCGTGAACTACGCGGACCCCTACCTGAGCCGCCGTGCACCGTCTACCAGGACTTCAACTTCGGATTTCAGCGAGAGCTTATGAAGCAGACCGTAGTCAGCGTCGATTACAGCGCCTCCACAGGGCACTTCCTTGGCACCTCGATAGGCCGGGAATCTATTCCAACCAGCTGAACCCTTCCTATTATGTACTCGGTGGCTTGTTCACCCAGTCAGCTACCCCGTCCAATATTGCCGCTGCAAAGAAGATACTGCCGTCCTTCAATGTTCCCTTCCCTAACTTCTCCCCAAGTGCGACGATCGGCCAAGCGTACGTCCATTTCCTCAGTACAACGGGTTCAGCGATATCTGGGGCGACGTTGGCAGCTCCAACTACCACTCGCTCCAGCTACAACTCAAACAGGACTTCCGTCATGGCTTTACCTATGATCTAAGCTACACCTGGAGTAAGAGCCTTGATGACACGGGCGGCTCCAGATCTGCGTATGGAGTCAACGGTGTCCCTCCAACTTCGTGGAGTACGGCCTGAGCTCAACCGACATCCCCAACCATGCAACCTTCTATGCGGTCTACAACATGCCGTTCGGCCAGCGAGGCGGTTCCCGATTTGTCAATAAGCTGATCAAAGCCTGGTCGGTCTCCGGCATCTTCCGTTATCAGTCCGGACCTCCATCACCGTCACCGCTAGCGGTTGCAATACTCCATTCGCCGGCACGTGTTATCCCAACTTGAATCCCAGTTACACCCATTCGCCCGCATCAACGGCGGCTGGGGACGCAAAAACAATGCGTCTAACAGCGCGACAATTCCCTACCTCGATGCGGCTGCGTTTACCGTTCCCCCTGCATACACCTTCGGCGACGCGCCCCGCTCGTACGTGTTCGGATTGCGCAACCCCGGCGGATATGAAGAAGATCTCAGCATCCGTCGCACCTTCGGGATGTGGGAGCGCTTGAAGTTCACGTTTGAGGCCAGTGCATTCAACGTCGACAATCACACCGACTTCGGCGGACCAAACACAAGCTTCGGCAGCTCCAGTCGGCACGGTGACGAGCCAGGCCAACTCCCCTCGTGATGCCCAGCTCTCTGCACGCCTGGAGTTCTAGCAAGCAGACGGCCCACCATGCCTAGAGATTCCTGTGGCCGACATCGAGGTCATTCAGTATGCCATTGTCACGCCGCCGGTTTCTAGCGGGGTCAAGCTTTCTAGCCGGCAAGTCACTACGTATTTCCCCGGCACGTTGCTTGCGCAGACCGGGGCCCGGCCGGGCAGCCCGATGCGTATGCGAAGCCAAAGCCGATGATCAGGACCGTTCCAGCCCACGTGGGAGTCGCTGCGCGATCAACTAGCGAGTGCCGCCTTGGTTCAACGAGGCGAAGTTCGGCATCTTCATCCATTGGGGCCTGTACTCCATCCCGGCGCATGGCAACGAGTGGTATATCCGGCACATGTACACCAGCGATGTGCAGTGGCACACGGAGCACTACGGTCCGCCGGACAAGTTCGGATACAAGGACTTCATTCCTCTGTTCACGGCGAAGAAGTACGATCCATCGGAGTGGGCGGAGCTGTTCGAGCGGGCGGCGCACGGTACGTCGTGCCGGTTGCGGAGCATCACGACGGATTTGCGATGTGGAACTCGGAGATCACGCCGTGGTGCGCGGGCAAGATGGGGCCGAAGCGCGATCTGATCGGTGAGCTGGCTAAGGCTGTGCGCAGGCAGGACCTGATCTTCGGGGTGTCGTCGCATCGCATGGAGCATCAGATTTCGCGTATCCCGCGGCGGGCGTTCCGAACGATCGAGTTCGATCCGAAGTATGCGGGGTTCTATGGGCCGCCGATTCCGGGTGAAGATGAACGACGGCAACGCGTCGCGGCGTTTCAGGGGGACTGGCTGGCGCGGGTTCAGGAGCTGGTGGAAAGTATCAGCCGCAGATGATCTATTTCGACAACGGCGTGAACCCGCGCGAGTACGACGATGTAAAGCTGCGCGCCGCGGCCTATTACTACAATCGGGCCGCGGAGTGGGGCAAGCAGGCGACGCTGGCGACGAAGGATATGGCGTATCTCTTCGGCTCCGTGCAGGATTTCGAGAAGCAGCGCGGGCGCCGAAGTGGATTTATCCCGGGCGGATGGCAGTGGATGATGCGCTGGGAAGCACGTGGGGCTACACGAAGGGGATGACTATCGTCCGGCGGAGAGCATGGTCCGGGAACTGATCGAGATTGCCAGCATGGGCGGCAACCTGCTGCTGAACATCTCGCCGATGGGCGATGGGTCGATTCCGGAGGCGCAGCAGCAGGTTCTGCTGGCGGTGGGTGAGTGGCTGAAGGTGAATGGCGAGGGGATCTATGGCATCGTCCCGTGGACGCGTATGGCGAAGGGCCGATGTGCCGAAGGAGCCTCCGGGAGACTGGAAGGGCGGCTCGACAGCGAATCCCGGGCCAACGATACGGCGCACCCCTGCCGCACCTGTGACGGAGGCGGAGTTCCGCTTCACGACCAATGAGCGGAGCCTCTATGTCTTTGGTCTGAAGTGGCCGGGTCGGATGGGCAGCAATCCCAGGCAATGGTTCGGTCGCTCGCTGGGTCGGCGACGAAGGTCGAGAAGGTCACATTGCTGGGACCATCACCTCTGCGATTCAAGCAGACCAATGAGGGACTACTTGTTTCGTTGCCGCCAGCTTCGGTGAGCCCGTTCCCTTACACCTTGCGGGTCGAAGGGAGCGAGCTGTTGTAGACGGTGAGCAGCGTAGGTCAATCGGCTTCACAGTTAGACATAAGGATGTTCTATGCCCCTATCTCGTCGCGAACTTGTAGGGCGGCGCCGCGGCCTTGGCAAATAACTCAGGAGTTGCGGGGCTCTTCACACAATTCGCCAGTGCGCCACCGCCGCAGGTAGATCAGTGGGACATCTACGAGGTTTCTGTCGATGGGCCCGAGAGCGGCAATCCCTTCATTGATGTCGTGTTCACGGCGGTCTTTCGCAGTAGTGAAAGGAGCATTCCTGTCTCAGGTTTTTACGACGGGCACGGGATCTATCGCATACGGTTCATGCCGGATCACCCCGGAGAATGGACGTACACGACGCACAGCAATCGTCCGGCACTCGATGGCAGATCCGGCTCCTTCAAAGTGCGCCCATGTTCG